>NZ_CP138939.1:0-3301540 GCF_047303025.1 Synechococcus sp. MIT S1220
TGAGGAGCGCCGGACGAAATTTGAAACGGCGATGAGGCACGCGCCAGATCTTTCTTGCTTTAACGCTACATGGTCAAACACCACTCCACAGCAGAGCCCACGAGACCAGTGATCCCTGGGACAAACAAGTCTTCAAGGGCGTGGATCAAGACATTAAGAAAGCCACCTCGATCATGAGGTGGCTACGTTCATCTTTTCCGAAAGAGTGACAGCAACTACCAACGTCTTTCATCATGATGTTTCTGACTGTTGAAAAAATGTTTTACCTGGCATCGAGCTATTTTCTCAGGGGGCTACCCCCCAAATATCGTCGCCGCTGATGCGTTTCACAACCGAGTTCGAGATGGATCGGAGTGGTTCCACATCGCCATGGACACCAGGATAGAAACATTCTCAGAGGTTGAACCCTGAGAACTGCATAGGATCTGCAAGCTTACGCTGCGCGTCTGAATCAAACAAAGAATTGAGTCTTCAGGCAAGAACCAAAATGTTGGTCAAGCCCTCGGTCTATTAGTACTCCTCCGCTGCATCCATTACTGGACTTCCACGTAGAGCCTATCAACGGGTGTTCTTCCCGTGACCTTACTGGGTTACCCCATGGGAACACTCATCTTGAGGTGGGCTTCCCACTTAGATGCTTTCAGCGGTTATCCACTCCGCACATGGCTACCCAGCGTTTACCGTTGGCACGATAACTGGTACACCAGAGGTGCGTTCCTCCCGGTCCTCTCGTACTAGGGAGAAATCCTCTCAATGTTCCTGCGCGTACACCGGATATGGACCGAACTGTCTCACGACGTTCTGAACCCAGCTCGCGTACCGCTTTAATGGGCGAACAGCCCAACCCTTGGGACCGACTTCAGCCCCAGGTTGCGATGAGCCGACATCGAGGTGCCAAACCTCCCCGTCGATGTGAACTCTTGGGGGAGATCAGCCTGTTATCCCTAGAGTAACTTTTATCCGTTGAGCGACGGCCCTTCCACTCAGAACCGTCGGATCACTAAAGCCGACTTTCGTCCCTGTTCGACTTGTAGGTCTCACAGTCAAGCTTCCTTCTGCTTTTGCACTCGTCAGCTGATTTCCAACCAGCCTGAGGAAACCTTTGCGCGCCTCCGTTACCTTTTAGGAGGCGACCGCCCCAGTCAAACTGCCCACCTGATACTGTCCGCTCCCCGGATAACGGGTGAACGTTAGAACCCTAGCTCTGAAAGAGTGGTATCTCACCAGTGACTAACTCATACCCACAAGCATGAGATCAACGTCTCCCACCTATCCTGCGCATTCAGAGCCCGAGCACAATACCAAGCTACAGTAAAGCTTCATAGGGTCTTTCTGTCCGGGTGTACGTAGTCCGCATCTTCACAGACAATTCTATTTCGCCGAGCCTCTCTCCGAGACAGCGCCCAGATCGTTACGCCTTTCGTGCGGGTCGGAACTTACCCGACAAGGAATTTCGCTACCTTAGGACCGTTATAGTTACGGCCGCCGTTCACCGGGGCTTCAGTCGCCAGCTTCGCTTACGCTGACCGGCTTCCTTAACCTTCCGGCACTGGGCAGGCGTCAGCCCCCATACATCGTCTTGCGACTTAGCGGAGACCTGTGTTTTTGGTAAACAGTCGCCTGGGCCTCTTCACTGCGACCAGCTCTCGCTGGCACCCCTTCTCCCGAAGTTACGGGGCCATTTTGCCGAGTTCCTTAGAGAGAGTTACCTCGCGCCCCTCGGTATTCTCTACCACCCCACCTGTGTCGGTTTCGGGTACTGGCAGTCATGCCTTAACGGGTATAGAGCTTTTCTTGGAAGCTTGACATCACCAACTTCGCTGCCGTAGCAGCTCGTACTCACGCCTCAGCTCGGAACGTTTTCGCCGCTCCTCAACGCCTCGAACGCTTGAACCAGTAACCAACGTCTGGCTTGGCTAGCCTTCTCCGTCCCTCTTCCCAAAACATGACCGGTACAGGAATGTTGACCTGTTATCCATCGACTACGCCTTTCGGCCTCGCCTTAGGTCCAGACTAACCCTCCGCGGACGAGCCTGCCGGAGGAACCCTTAGGGTTTCGGGGCATGGGATTCTCACCCATGTTTTCGCTACTCAAGCCGACATTCTCACTTCCATACAGTCCACGTCCGCTCACGCTAACGCTTCGCCCCGTATGGAACGCTCCCCTACCATAAATCCGCAGCTTCGGTACAACGCTTAGCCCCGTTCATTTTCGGCGCAGGATCCCTCGACCAGTGAGCTATTACGCACTCCTTTGAGGATGGCTGCTTCTAGGCAAACCTCCTGGTTGTCTGTGGAATCCCACCTCCTTTATCACTTAGCGTTGATTTGGGGACCTTAGCTGGCGGTCTGGGCTGTTTCCCTCTTGACCATGGAGCTTATCCCCCACAGTCTGACTGCCTGACTACACACAGGGTATTCAGAGTTCATCTCGATTTGGTACCGCTCTCGCAGCCCGCACCGAAATGGTGGCTTTACCCCCCTGCTGGAGCATCAGACGCTACGCCTCAACGTATTTCGGGGAGAACCAGCTAGCTCCGGGTTCGATTGGCATTTCACCCCTAACCACAGCTCATCCGCTGATTTTTCAACATCAGTCGGTTCGGACCTCCACTTGGTATCACCCAAGCTTCATCCTGGCCATGGTTAGATCACCCGGGTTCGGGTCTATAAACACTGACAAGCGCCCTATTCAGACTCGCTTTCGCTATGGCTCCACCATTTCCGGTTTAACCCGCCAGTGCCTATAAGTCGCCGGCTCATTCTTCAACAGGCACACGGTCACCCTATGAGTAGGGCTCCCATTGCTTGTAAGCTCACGGTTTCATGTTCTATTTCACTCCCCTCCCGGGGTTCTTTTCACCTTTCCCTCGCGGTACTGTTGCGCTATCGGTCACACAGGAGTACTTAGCCTTACGAGGTGGTCCTCGCAGATTCACACGGAATTTCACGTGCTCCGTGCTACTCGGGATACAGCTAGGTCAGTTCAGTTTTCAGTTACGGGGCTTTCACCCTCTGTGGCGTGCCATTCAAACACTTCTCCTAACATTCCTGATCCACGTTGCTGTCCCACAACCCCGATGGTCGAAACCATCGGTTTAGGCTCTTCCCCGTTCGCTCGCCGCTACTCAGGGAGTCGTTTTTACTTTCCTTTCCTCCAGCTACTAAGATGTTTCAGTTCGCTGGGTTGGCTCGTGCCAGCCTATGGATTCAGCTGGCCGTACTAGGGGTTGCCCCATTCGGAAATTCCCGGATCAAAGCGTGCTTCCAGCTCCCCGAGACTTATCGCAGGTAACCACGTCCTTCATCGCCTCTGTGTGCCAAGGTATCCACCGTGAGCCCTTTGTAGCTTGACCAATTAACCTCTTAAACGCTTACCGCCGTTGAAAGCAGATTTTCATGTTTTTTAATTCAGTTTTCACTGAAATAAAAAACAAAATCAAACTCTGACTCGCTCGACACGAATCAAAGAACGCTTAAGAGTCTCGGCTCTTGCTCAAAAGAATTTTCATTGTTATGGATTCAATCCCTCTTTCGAGAGCTTGAACTCAAAACAATGCATCCATGAGATGCTTTGTTTTTTCCAGACTTACCTATGCAGTTGTCAAGGTTCTGCTAGACATCAAATTCAGCTTGCTGATTACTCAACAAACTAAAATTTGAGCCCAGCATCTTATCAACTCAACATCAAAATACTTTCATTGAAAGCATCCTGATCTTCAGAATGACAGGAAGCTGGGTTCACATCCAGCGGACATATCTAAATCACACTCCAATCGAGCTCAACTCCAACAATTTGGAGATAGGGATAAAGTTCGGTCAGTGGAGGTTAGGAGACTCGAACTCCTGACATCCTGCTTGCAAAGCAGGCGCTCTACCAACTGAGCTAAACCCCCAACACCGAATGGGCCATCCTGGACTTGAACCAGGGACCTCACCCTTATCAGGGGTGCGCTCTAACCACCTGAGCTAATGGCCCAGGAGTCTCATCCCTTTTGGGGTGTGACCTAGACAAAGTTTAGGAACTGAAAATCTCCATCAAGCACGACACATTTCTGCATCATCTTGATTTCAAATCTGAGGTACCGATCGACCTAAGGTGACAGGATTTCGGCCTAAGAATAAAAATACTCAGGCATCAAAATCGTTGTTTGTCTCCCTGTTAGGAGGTGATCCATCCGCACCTTCCGGTACGGATACCTTGTTACGACTTCACCCCAGTCATCAGCCCCACCTTCGACGTCCTCCTCCACAAGGGTTGGAGTAACGGCTTCGGGCGTGGCCAACTTCCATGGTGTGACGGGCGGTGTGTACAAGGCCCGGGAACGTATTCACCGCAGTATGCTGACCTGCGATTACTAGCGATTCCTCCTTCACGTAGGCGAGTTGCAGCCTACGATCTGAACTGAGCCACGGTTTATGGGATTTGCTTGTCCTCGCGAACTTGCTGCCCTTTGTCCGTAGCATTGTAGTACGTGTGTAGCCCAGGATGTAAGGGGCATGATGACTTGACGTCATCCACACCTTCCTCCGGTTTATCACCGGCGGTCTCTCTAGAGTGCCCAACTAAATGCTGGCAACTAAAGACGTGGGTTGCGCTCGTTGCGGGACTTAACCCAACATCTCACGACACGAGCTGACGACAGCCATGCACCACCTGTCTCTGCGCTCCCGAAGGCACTCTCTCGTTTCCAAGAGATTCGCAGGATGTCAAACCCTGGTAAGGTTCTTCGCGTTGCATCGAATTAAACCACATACTCCACCGCTTGTGCGGGCCCCCGTCAATTCCTTTGAGTTTCACACTTGCGTGCGTACTCCCCAGGCGGAACACTTAACGCGTTGGCTACGACACCGAGGGGGTCGATTCCCCCGACACCTAGTGTTCATCGTTTACGGCCAGGACTACAGGGGTATCTAATCCCTTTCGCTCCCCTGGCTTTCGTCCATGAGCGTCAGTGATGGCCCAGCAGAGCGCCTTCGCCACTGGTGTTCTTCCCGATATCTACGCATTTCACCGCTACACCGGGAATTCCCTCTGCCCCTACCACACTCAAGCCCAACAGTTTCCACTGCCATGATGGAGTTAAGCTCCACGCTTTAACAGCAGACTTGAAAGGCCGCCTGCGGACGCTTTACGCCCAATAATTCCGGATAACGCTTGCCACTCCCGTATTACCGCGGCTGCTGGCACGGAATTAGCCGTGGCTTATTCCTCAAGTACCGTCAGATCTTCTTCCTTGAGAAAAGAGGTTTACAGCCCAGAGGCCTTCATCCCTCACGCGGCGTTGCTCCGTCAGGCTTTCGCCCATTGCGGAAAATTC
Organism: Synechococcus sp. MIT S1220; assembly: GCF_047303025.1. Classification (NCBI taxonomy): domain Bacteria; kingdom Bacillati; phylum Cyanobacteriota; class Cyanophyceae; order Synechococcales; family Synechococcaceae; genus Synechococcus; species Synechococcus sp. MIT S1220. The sequence continues at coordinate 5,322 of NZ_CP138939.1, forward strand.
CCCACTGCTGCCTCCCGTAGGAGTCTGGGCCGTGTCTCAGTCCCAGTGTGGCTGATCATCCTCTCAGACCAGCTACTGATCGATGCCTTGGTGAGCCATTACCTACACCAACTAGCTAATCAGACGCGAGCTCATCCTCAGGCGAAATTCATTTCACCTTGCGGCATATGGGGTATTAGCGGCCGTTTCCAACCGTTATCCCCCTCCTGAGGGCAGATTCTCACGCGTTACTCACCCGTCCGCCACTAACCCGAAGGTTCGTTCGACTTGCATGTGTTAAGCACGCCGCCAGCGTTCATCCTGAGCCAGGATCAAACTCTCCGTTGTAGTTCATATCCTCTTGTAACTTGAACAATCTCTCGCTCAAATTACTCAACATGAATTGCCTCACCCACATCTCAGTTCAACACTGATTGCAGTTGATGCCTCCTTCTCGCTGACACAAAAAGGGTTCTTAAGAGTGCACATTCAGATCTCTCGTTCTGTGACTTTCCAGGATCTCAGATCCGGTTGTTGCTCCATCATTCGCACACCGACAACAACAAAGCTCGTGAAAACTTTGTCGTTGCAGCGAATAACTTCGACGCAACGAAATTTTTTGACGGGACCTCACACCTTTATCGCTTCTTCATTCAGCCTTCAATTCACATCTCACCAAACTTTCGTTTGATCAAACATCAACTCAAGACCAAACGCGATAAAAGCGTCAGTTCCTAAACTTTTCAATTGTCCAGGTGCAATCAGCTCTGTTCACTTCCCCCTCTCAGGAGTCGCGCTGGCTGATCAACGCGGCCGTTTCCAACCGCTTGTTGAACCTACAACACCGTGGAATTGCTCCATCTGGTCTTGTCTGTTCCTCAGCGGCCGTTTCCAACCGCTTGTTGAACCTACAACACCGGGGATTGCTCCCTCTGGCCTTGTCTGTTCCCTAAGACGCACAAAGACTTTCGTCCCCATGCTCCTCAGACTGCACACAAGCCTCGCAGCTCCTGCGCAGTCCAAAACTATAAACCACGTTGCTACGAGGGCGCAACCTTTTGCCCCAACCATCCCAAATCATTCCCCCTTGTCCCTTGCAAGCAAAGCCTTCTGCTCCGACGCTTCAACTCAGCACCAACGCTTCACCCCACGGCAACAAACGCGACAGCTCAGACCAAGACCCCGCCGCCAGCATTGGAAAACTCGCCTGCGACAGATCCTGACCGGGCTGCAAACCCGACGGATCTTCCCCCAGCCAGCGGATCGGACAGCCCAATTCCTCCAGCACCAGCCACGCAGCTGCTAAATCCCAAATCTTGGGACTTGCCTCCAACGCTCCAAACGTCTGACCCATCCCCACATTCACCAAATTCAGACTGGCAACGCCCAACAAGCGAATCTTTCCGGGAAATCTCTGCTCCGGTTTCCTCTGCAACACACGTATCGAGCGACTGCAAAGCGACACGCACGCACTCCTTGAGGCCTTCCGGGTCTCCGGCGTCACGACCTGGCCATTCCGTCTCACTCCACGACCACGCAATCCCTCGATTCGTTGACCCATCGCTGGTACATCCAGGAAGACCTCACTGGGGCGACCGTCGACAAATCGCGCAACTGAAATCCCCCAATAGGGAATACCTGCAGCAAAGTTGGTGGTGCCATCCAAGGGGTCAACCACCCAGAAAGCCCGAGATTGCGGGACAGATTGCGACCCCTCCTCACTGAGGACTCCTTCACCGGGTGCGATCTGCGAGATGCCCTCAACGAAGGCTGTATCGCTCCAGCGATCGCAAGCTGTTATCAACGTGCCATCCGGTTTGACATCGGACGCGATGTGGCCGAAATCCTGTCTCTGGCGCTCTGAGACACGGTCGATCAGTTTGTGGATGGCGCCCAGTTGGTCGGAACTGAGCACATGCATCACCAGAGAGGTTGCACTGGCAGCGTATCGCCATCGACATTGTCAGCTGCACTGATCACCGCAGGGCAAGCCGAGGGGATGGAGGTGGGCTCGATCGGTATGTCCGAGATCTCGGACTCTGCCTTGGTGGCAGGACGATTGGGGGTCCCGCACGGAAGAAGAGCATCAAGACCGGTGCGACGCCGCAGTTCGGCAAGGCTGGTGTTGTAGGTGCGAATGGCATCGGTGTAAGCGAGCTCTGCCCTGGTGAGATCCTGCTGATTGTTGATCACCTCTCGCTGTGTGCTGACGCCGGCCTGAACCCGAAGCAGAGAAAGACGCAAGGATTCCCTTGAAGTGAGAACACGACTGGAGGTCGTCTGGATGTTCTGGATGGACTTCCTGAGCTCGAAGAAGCTCTGCTCCACCTCGAGCCGGATGGAATCGCGTTCGGAAGCGAAGTTGAAGGCGCTCTCTTCAGCAGCTTGTTTTGATTGGCGATAGTCAGCGCGAGCGCGTCCACCGTCGTACAAATTCCAACGGAGCTGGAGGGACGTGGCATTGCTCACATCCCACTGATAGTCATCCATATCCACAGCACCCCAAGACCCTCGTCCGCTCTGACCGTCTGTGCGGGAGGTGGTCCAGTTGTTAACAAAGGTGAGGACGGGTTGAATCGCTGCGAGTGAAGCGTTGGCCCGGCTGTTGTTGATCGAGATATCGAGAATCAACTGGTCGAGTTCTTCGCGGTAGTTGTAGGCGGCGATGATGCTTTCCTGAAGCGAAGGTTCCCATAAACCGAGTGGCTGGGGGGGGGTCGCTGCTGTAGGGGTCACATCCTGCGGAAGATCAAGCAGAAATGCCAGCTGGCGTCTGGCGAGGTCCTGACGAGCCAGGTAATCCGTGAGAATTTTACGGTCTTCGGCGAGCTGCGTTTCCGCTTCAAGCACATCCAATTTGGTGTTGACACCAGCGTTGAAACGCGCCCTTGCATCGCGGAGGCTGAGCAGAGACGCCTTGACGGAAGCCTGACCAACACGCACGCCTTCATCGGCGGACTGCAACGCGAAATAGCCACTTGAAGCCTGAAGACGCAAATCTCTCAAGGCAATCAGATAGGCATCACGCGTTCTCTCGAAGTTATCCCGGGCAAGAGCAATCTGAGGAACCCGGGCCGGATCGATGATGTTCCAATTGACTGCAGCACCAAAATTGACGGCCCACTGGCGGGCATAGAACTCATTTTGACCGTCGATGGTTCGCTCTGGAGTGACTTGGCCAAACGGCCCAGTCTGAGCAGGGATGGTGCGCCTGGTGAATTCAGGATTGCGATATCTGTAACTCTTGAAATATTGGGGAAAACCGTTGGCCTGAAGACTCACCGTTGGATACCAGGCGGAAATTGCGGCCCGCAGCCGTGATTTGGCTTGATCAACACGGCTTGCAGCCGCTTTGAGCGAAGGACTGTTGACTTCAACAACCTCAAGCGCCTGATCCAGGGTGAGGGGACGCAGTTCCCGAATCCGAACTTGTTCCGATTGATTCGGCAGCGCGAGGCTGGGGGGAGCCTTGAGATCCTTTACATCATCGGGAAGGGTTGTGGCCGCGGGTGGAAGCGCCGAGGGATCAGCCTTGGGCCGTGGACCCTTCAGATAAATAGCATTCGGCAGGATCTCCTGATCATGCCGATACGTGGCGTTGTCCTGTTCAGGGGTCTCTTGTTCAGGAGCCTGCGCAAAAGCGGACGAACCGCCAGTCACCAGTAGTCCCGCAACAAGACAGGAAGCTGCGGTGAAGCGGCGCACGGCACAACAAAATCTGGCCGGAGCTTAGGGAGTTTTTCCTACTGATCTGAGAGCAGAGGCCACGATGTCAGCCGCCCCATGCACCACCCGTACGGGCACAGGCAGGCGTTCGCGCAGCTCATCAAGCGTCATGTCGTCCAGGAAAACAGGCTGCCCCTGGCGCAACATCACCGAGGGCAACAGAAGCTGATCCCCCAGATCCCGACCCTCGAGTCCATCGAGGAGGTCCTGACCGGTGAGAAGACCTGTGACAACCTGATCTTGCCCCCAATAGGGGCTGGGCAGTCCGATCAACTGAAAGGACACCCCCTCCACGGCGTTGAGACGATCGGCAACCGACTGAAGTGCGCAGTCGACAATCCGGCCCACGACCCAGCTTGAGCGACAGGACACTTCAACGCGCGGTGGCAAATCCTGCGTCGCCTGATCAAGGGATTCGAGAAACGCGCGAATGCTCCCCACGCCGTTTTCCTGCTGAGGCAAATCCTCATAGTCAGGACGAGGGGGCAGCGGCCGGTCTGCCATCAGGTACCACTCATCGGACAGCCAGGCGAAACGGGTTCCGAGCATGCGTTGGAACTCCAACTGTCGTGCTTCCACACTGGCGATCACGGCAGCTGCGCAGGCTCGATTCACCGGGACCAGTCCATCGTCAGCGGGGCGAAACCGGGTCAGGCCGACGGGTACGACAGCAGCGGACAAAACAGCAGGCCAATCACCACCGGCGAAACGGGATAGATCGGTGAGTGTTCGCGTCAATGCCTCCCCATCGTTTAGTCCAGGACACACCACTACCTGAGCGTGAATCTGGAGATCACGCTCTGCAAACCAGGCGATCTGTTCCATCAACAAACCAGCACGCGGGTTCTTCAACAAGCGAGAGCGAAGCTGCGGCTCCGTGGCATGCACCGAGACGAACAGCGGTGACAAACGCTGCGAGGCGATGCGATCCCAGTCGGCATCCGTCAGGTTGGTGAGGGTCAGGTAGGAGCCGTATAAAAAACTCAGTCGGTAATCGTCATCTTTCAAATAGAGGCTGTCCCGTCGACCGGGGGGCTGTTGGTCGATGAAACAAAACGGACAGTGGTTGTTGCACTGGCGCAGGCCATCGAAGAGCGCTTCGGTGAACGCCAAGCCGAGCCCATCGTCCGCATCCTTCTCCAGGGCGACCTGATGGTGAACCCCATCGGCGTCGCAGATTTCAAGGTGCAACTCCTCATCGACGCAGAGGTAGCGGTAATCGATCAGATCCCGGGGCCGAATGCCATTGATGCTGAGCAGCTGATCTCCGGGTTCAAACCCCAGCTCTGCTCCGATCGAGCCTGGTTCAACGGAATCCACAACAGCAGGCTTCGGCTGCCGACTGGCGCGATCCGGTTCCAATGCCGACACCGCGACACCGGCGGAAGGTTCATTCCACAAAGGGCTGCTGGCGTTTACTTCAGTTTGCGCCGTCAATGGACCACCAGACCAGCAACACAACACCGAACACGAGGCGATAGCCCACAAAAATCCAGGTGCTATGGCGCTGCAGGAATTTCAGCAACCAATCGATCGCCAGCCAGGAGACAAGAGCGGCTGAGCTGATTCCGACTAGCAAGGGCAGCGGACCGGAGCTGGCACTGCTGGCAAAGGCATCCTTGAGTTCAACAAGGCCAGCGATGGTGATGGCGGGAATGCCGAGCAAAAACGAAAAACGTGCTGCATCAGGACGTTGCCAGCCGTCGAACAGCGACGCAGTCAGGGTGCTGCCGGATCTCGACACCCCTGGGATCAGTGCGAGGCACTGAGCCAAACCGATCACGAGACCATCACGGCCCGCTACATCGGTGAGCTGCTTGATCCGAGGGCCGTAGCGCTCGGCCAGGGCCAGCAGAACGGCCATCACAATTGAGACGATCGCGATCGATGGCACGCTTCGCAACGGGGAAGTCTCATAACCGGAATCCCAAAACAGTTTGATCCCGAGACCAATGGCCAGGATCGGCACTGTGCCGAGTGCCATGGCCAGCCCAAGGCGTGCATCTGGTTCACGCCACTGTCCATGCCGCATGGCTCTAGAGATGCCTCGGAGCACCTGAAGCAGATCAACCCGGAAGTAGGCGATCACCGCCACGATGCTCCCCAGTTGAATCGCCGCGGTAACAGACACACCGGGATCCCCCCAACCCAGCAGCACCGGAACGGCCTTCAGATGGGCCGTACTGCTGATCGGAAGGAACTCGGTCAGTCCCTGAACGACACCCAAGAGAAGGTCGCGCCAGCAGGCTTCAAGGAGGCTCAGGGGTGTCACCGGATCGGCCATGGAGTCCTCAGAACGCGGTGACGTTATGCCCGACGCAGCCTTTGGAGATGTCTTCTAAGGTTCCTGGACTTTTATCGCGTCGCAAGGAGTTCAACGTTGATCGGTGGAACCTGGCTCAACACAGTTCCCGATCGCAAGACGACCACTGCGCTGCCCCAGCTTGCAGCGGCCATGGTTGTCCTCCCCGTATTTTTGCAGGCGCCCTGGGTGCGCATCCACCCTTTTTCAGCTGCTGTCTTCACGGCAGTCTTGATTGTCGCAGGAGTGCTGCTTCATCGTTCTAATTGCGAACGTCGAGCTGAAATCGGATCCCTGCTGGTTGGCTTCAGTGGCAGCTGGCTTGCGGGCTGTGTGTTCTGGGGATGGATGCGGGCTCATCCACTACTCCATCTGCCGATCGAGGCCTTTGCACTTCCTTTGGCACTAACCGGTCTTAACAGCAAATGGCGACTGGCAGCTGCCTTTTACCTTGCATCTCTAGCTGGCACGGCCTGCACCGATCTCACCATGGCGCTCACCGGCGTTATGCCGTTCTGGCCAGCTGTTGTAAATGCTCCTCTGGGGGAGGCTTCGCAGCTCCTCCACGAGGCTGCCTCTCAGCTGATGAAACCCCAGCAGCTGCTGATCCTTATTGCCGCTTCCGGGTCACTTCTGAGTGCTTCCCGATGGCTTAAGGAGCTTGACCTCAACAGTGCAACAGCCTCTCAGACCTATGCCATGACGGCATCCGTTCTCACCACAACACTCTTTATTGACGGCCTCTTCCTGTTGGCGGCACTCCTTCAACCAGGGCTGAGTGGATTGATCTGAGTGAAACGAACTGCAAAAGCTCTAGCGATCAACAGCTTGGGAAGGGAAACCGACTTGTAGTCTTCCCGGGACCGGCAATGCCGGATGCCCCGTTCCGATTCCTGACGGAGAGTTGTGATGAAGCGGCTTCTGACCTGGCTGACCGGTGTCGTGCTGATGACTGGCCTAATTGCAGGCCTCACCCTTCCAGCGAGCGTCCATGCAGAGGACGATCTGGTCGGAAAGTATTCCGGAAATGAAATCCGCAACGTGGTCGACGACAAGATCGCCGAGCGTGAAGGCAAGGTGGATCTGAACAATTCGTCAGTACGACGCTTCCAGCAGTTCCCTGGCATGTATCCCACCATGGCTGGGAAGATCGTGCTGGGTGGCCCCTACAACAGCGTTGACGATGTTCTCGAACTCGATCTGAGTGAGCGTCAGAAAGAGTTGTTCAGCAAGTACCGCGACAACTTCACTGTGACTCCACCAGCGATCGCCCTCAATGAAGGGGATGACCGAATCAATGATGGGCAGTACCGCTGATCGGCAAGAGTCCTACGAGACAGGCCACAATTCGGTACTTGAAACCGTCGGACAACCGGCGGTTTTTTTTGATTCCTGATGGATTCACCCCGCTCCCACGACCCGATTCCCTCCTGCACTTGGGATGTGGTTGTCGTGGGTGCCGGTGCAGCCGGATTGATGAGTTGCCTTGAACTCCCCAAGCATCTCAGCGTACTTCTGCTGAACCGGAACACCGGGCGCCGTTCGTCCAGCCGCTGGGCCCAGGGAGGCATCGCAGCGGTGACCAGGGCGGAGGACAGCGCCGAAAGCCATGCCGAAGACACAAGACGTGCCGGGGCGGGACTCTGCGACGCCGATGCCGTGCGACTGCTAGTGGACCGCGCCCCGCATGTGGTGGAGAGGCTGCAAAGCCTGGGAATGGCCTTCGACCGGGATGGTGCAGATCTGGCAACAACCCTCGAAGCAGCCCACAGCCATCACAGAGTGCTGCATGTGCAGGACCGCACCGGGAAAGCCCTGGTGGAAGTCTTGCAGGATCGCCTGGAAGAACGGGATGGACTGCTGCACCGCCGCGGTGTGCGGGTCACAGCGCTCTGGGTTGAAGACCAACGCTGCTGTGGTGTTCAGGTGCTGGATGGACCCAAGCTTCATTGGATCCGAGCACGGGCGGTGGTGTTGGCCAGCGGCGGCGGTGGGCATCTGTTCGCCAATACCACCAATCCCGCCCAGGCCTGTGGCGAAGGCGTGGCACTCGCCTGGCAAGCAGGGGCCTCGGTAGAGGATCTGGAGTTCGTTCAATTTCACCCCACAGCCCTTCGATTGGAGGATGCTCCCTGTTTCCTGATCTCTGAAGCGGTCCGCGGCGAGGGCGGGGTGTTGGTGGACGCCACCGGATCAAGTCCTGTGAGCCATTTGGAACAGCGTGATCTCGCTCCCAGGGATCGGGTGAGTCGGGCACTGGTGCAATCCATGCAACGCCAAAACGTTGGCCAGATGTGGCTTGATTTTTCGCCGATCCAGCGTGAGCGAGCGGAAGCCCGCTTCCCAACCATCCTTGATCGCTGCGGTGAATTCGGACTCAACCCACTCGAGCGCCCCATTCCTGTGGCACCGGCGGCCCATTACTGGATGGGTGGTGTCGCAACAGACCTACAGGCCGCAACCAGCCTGCCTGGGCTTTATGCCGTGGGGGAAGTGGCCTGTACCGGCCTGCATGGTGCCAATCGCCTGGCCAGCAACTCACTGATGGAATGCCTGGTGTTTGCCAACCAAATGACTGCGATCGAGCTCGAGCCGCAGCAGCAGGGCCCAACAGGGACAGCACCGCTGATCTGTGACCATCCGCTGCGGACCGACGAAAGCCCCACCGGTCTGATCGAACGGATCGAACGGTTGCGACAACTTTGTTGGAAAGAAGTGGGAGTGGACCGCTCGGTTCGAGGCATGACGCATGCCTTGAATCAGCTGCGGGTGGACCGGTGCCTGTTGGATGCTCAGCCACTTCTTCAAGCCCAAGACCAACTCCAGCCTTTTCAGACCATGACTCTGGAGGGGGGATCACGGCGCGACCTGAACCTGCTGCTGGATTTCAGTCACCGGTTGCTGGTCAGCCGTCTGATGCTGGAGGCCTGCCTGTTCAGGAAAGAAAGCCGCGGGGGGCATTTTCGAACCGACGCCCCAAGCCCCCTACCGCAATGGCAATGCCATACGCGGCAGAGTAGGGCGGAGGGCATTCGAACCCGGCCGGTTCGAAGCTGACTCAAAAATCGGTGCTGCCCTGGTAACCGCTGAGTTGAGCCAGCTCCTCAAGGGGTTTCACACCTGAATCAAGGTTGCCGTCGATCTCCCAGCTGGGGAATCCTTGAACACCTTTGCTTTGGCAGAGCTGGGCCTGGTTGTTCTGCCCATCCGGTGCACATTCGATCACCGTGAGCGCCGCAACCGCCTCCTTCCCAAACATCTCCTTCTGGTCGTGGCAATGGCGGCACCAATAGGCGGTGTAGACCACGGCTCCTGTGCTGGCCAGGTGCTGAGCCAGAGCCAGCTTTGCCGGTGAGCTCACACTTTCGACAGGCTTCGCTGCGCTTGGATCAAGAGACGGTGCACCAGCACGCTCAGGGTCAAGAACGGACGACCAGATCAACCCCCCCATCAACACAGCCAGGGCAAGAAGAATCCCTCGAAAAATCAACTGACCCAGATCATCCCAACCACCACCCACAACGGAAAGGATGAACAGCGAAAGGGAGAGAACACCGGAGAGGACGCAGAAGAAACAAAAGGCCTGGATCTTGAACACCATCAAGCCCAGCAAAACACCGCTGAACACAGCCATGCCGAGAGACACACCGAACAGCCCCCACCAGGTGCGCCGCGACAGGTCCGCCTTGTTCTCCTGAAGGCCAGGAAGCAGCGGCAGCACGGCCAGCAACAACACCGTGATGTAAGCAAGCAGACCCACAAACGACAGCGGAATATCTGCAGCGACCGTTCCCCAGGCGCTGTTCAGAACTTTGTCGCAGCCATCGGCACCCATCGGACAATTGAGATCGCCGAGCAGACCCCAGCGCTTCAGGGTGATGGAACCGGTATCAATAATTCCGATTGTGGCCAGCACGGCCATCACAATGCGGGGCCACTTGAACCCCTGATCCTGGCGACGACGACTGGAAAGACGGGTGGCGCCCATCCGAAGCTTTCAAATAGTGGAAGTTTGGCAGCATCAGCTGCCGGTTGGTGTCTCCGTAGGGTGAGCAATGGCCCGCGGTGCATCGATGACGAGCTCTCTCACCAAACCGACCGTGGCCTTTGCCCATCTGGGCTGCGAAAAGAACCGGGTTGACACGGAGCACATGGTGGGTCTGCTGGCCGATGCCGGCTACGGGGTCAGCAGCGACGAGCGTGATGCAGCCGTGGTGGTCGTAAACACCTGCAGCTTTATCCAGGACGCCCGTGAAGAATCGGTGCGCACCCTCGTGGACCTGGCTGAACAGGGGAAGGAGCTGATCATCGCCGGATGTCTGGCACAACATTTCCAGGATGAACTTCTCGACTCCATTCCTGAAGCGAAGGCGATCGTCGGCACCGGCGACTACCAGCACATCGTGGAGGTGTTGCAACGGGTGGAAGCGGGCGAACGAGTGAACCGCGTCAGCGCCGTTCCCACCTTTGTGGGAGATGAACATCTTCCGCGTCAGCGCACCACTGATCAGGCCGTGGCCTTCTTGAAAGTGGCGGAAGGCTGTGATTACCGCTGTGCGTTCTGCATCATCCCAAAGCTGCGTGGCAAGCAGCGAAGTCGACCGATCGAATCGATCGTGGCGGAAGCGCACCAGCTGGCAGAGCAGGGGGTGCAGGAATTGATCCTGATCAGCCAGATCACAACCAATTACGGCCTCGATCTTTATGGCAAACCCAAACTGGCAATACTGCTGAGGGCCCTAGGTGAGGTGGAGATCCCCTGGATCCGCGTGCACTACGCCTACCCAACCGGCCTCACGCCAGACGTGCTCGCCGCTTATCGGGAGGTCGCCAATGTTGTGCCCTATCTGGATCTGCCGTTGCAGCACAGCCACCCGGAGGTGTTGCGGGCGATGAACCGGCCCTGGCAAGCGGATGTGAATGAACGTTTGCTGGATCAGATCCGTGCGCAGCTCCCCGATGCCGTGCTGCGCACCACGCTGATCGTGGGATTCCCTGGTGAAACCGAAACACACTTTGAGCATCTAGCGGAATTCCTACGCAGCCAGCGTTTTGATCATGTGGGGGTGTTCACCTTCTCTCCGGAAGACGGCACGGCTGCCGCCGACCTGCCAGCCCGCGTGGATCCAGAGGTGGCGCAAGGCCGCAAGGATGCCTTGATGGCTCTGCAGCAATCGATCTCAGCGGAGCAGAACCAACGCTGGGTGGGCCGCACTGTGGACGTGCTGATCGAGCAGCTCAACCCAGATACCGGGGAGATGATTGGCCGCTGCGCCCGATTCGCGCCTGAGGTGGATGGTGAAGTGCATGTGCAGGCAGCGGAGGATGGCCAACGGGCTGCACCCGGAATGCTTGTTCCCGTTGAGATCACAGGGGCCGACATCTATGACCTAAGCGGCAGGATCGTGGGCGCACGCGCCATGGTGGCGGCAGCAAGAGCCCACGCTTGACCCGACTCCCCCTGAGCCCAGAGCAACAACGCAAGCTGTTCCTGGTCGCCTCCGGCATCAGCACCGCAGGCTCCTTCGCGGGGATCACCGCCAAGGGCTACATCCTGATGAAGGGGGGAGTTGACCCCATTGTTCTGGCCCTGAATTTCGCGGCCCTGTCCTTGCCGAGCCTGTTGATCAGCGGGCCAGCCGGGGTTCGGACCGATCGCATTGGTTGTGAACGGGTGCTGATTCAGGCCCAGTGGGCCTTGCTTGCAGCTGCCACATTGGGGGCCCTAGCGATCCCGATGCTGACCGGTACGGCCCAGGTGGTGCTGCTGCTTACCAGCACCTTGCTGGCGGGCATCGCCGGCACCTATGAGCTGACGGCTCGCAACAAATACTGCTCAATCCTGGTTGAAGAATCAGATCAACTTGCCGGGTACCTCACCAGCTTCTCCGTGGTATTTAACGTGGGCAAGCTGGTTGGCCCCCCCATCGGAGGCTGGCTCGTGGTTGCCACGGGCCAGGCCTGGGCTCTCGGCATCGATGCCGCGAGCTATCTGCTACCAATCGCCAGTGTGATGTTTCTGCTGAGGCCAGACCGCAGCCGTGAAGTCCGCAGTGCCGAGGGGGCGCAGGCCAGCCTGGTGAATGCCTGGACAAGCTGCGGCAGCACGCTGCGTGGTGTACTCATGCTTACGGCCCTGCTGTGCTTGGTGGGTTTCTTCCATCCCGGGTTGGCACCCCTGATCGCCTTTGAACTCCTCGGCGACAAGGCGACGGACCTTGGACTCTTCACCAGTGTTCTTGCGGCAGGGAGCATCACCGGCGGCGTGGTGCTGCAACGGAACAGTGCGGTGTTCTGCAGACGCCCGTTTCAAACACTGGCCGGATTCGGCCTAATCACTGCGGTGGCCCAAATGGGAATGGCGCGATCTCCCAATGCTGGTTTCAGTCTTGTGATGGCGTTTCTGATCGGTGCCGGTACCGCTGGACTGTTGAGCAGTTGCAATCTGATCACCCAAATCGGGTCACCTCAGGTGATGCGGGGACGGATGGCAGGTTTGAGCCAGATCGCTTTTCTGGGCGGTGGAGGGCTGAGCGGGCTCCTCGTTGCAGGGCTCGTCTCCGTGAGTGATTTATCGACGGCCTTTGCCCTGACAGGGGGTGTGAGTGCCGCAGTCGCAGTCATCTGGATCAAGCGCCGCGGTGATCAACTGCTGGCGCCGGTCAGATCAACTTGATTCCCTTGAGGAGTTTTGTGAGCACAAAAGCAGTGACCAGACCAGTTGCAACGAACCCCAAATAGATGCCTACGGCCATGTGCAAGTAAAGAGGTGACCACTATTAGATCAGAGTTCAGGCTGGAGTCTTGGCATTGCGCTTAGTGTTCATGGACTGATGTCACCTGATTTAGCAGGTGATTGCATCCCGGGCTCACCGGACCCCAATCCCTATCGGCCCGCTGACATGCGCACCCTATTCATCTACCCCGAGTTTCCGAAGACCTTCTGGAGTTACGAGAAGATCCTCGAGCTCGTGAACCGAAAGGTTCTGCTCCCTCCCCTTGGGATGTGCACAGTGGCAGCGCTGCTGCCCCAGGAATGGGAGATGAAGCTGGTGGATCGCAACGTTCGCGAGGTCACCAAAGCGGAATGGGATTGGGCCGAGATGGTGATCATCTCCGGAATGATCGTCCAGAAAGACGATATGGCCGTTCAGATTTCCCGCGCAAAGGAGCGCGGACTTCCTGTGGCCGTTGGCGGGCCCTACGCCAGTTCCACCCCGGATGCGCCCGAGCTTGATCAGGCGGATTTCAAGGTGCTCGACGAGGGCGAAATCACCCTGCCGATGTTCCTGGAAGCACTGGAGCGTGGTGAAACCGGTGGCCGGTTCACAGCGGAAGGTGACAAACCTGATGTGACGGCAACGCCGATTCCACGCTTCGATCTACTGCAGCTCGATGCGTACGACTCAATGAGCGTGCAGTTCTCAAGGGGCTGCCCGTTCAACTGCGAGTTCTGCGACATCATCGTTCTCTATGGCCGCAAGCCGCGCACCAAAACTCCTGAACAGCTGATCGCCGAACTTCAGTATCTGCACGATCTGGGCTGGCGCCGTTCGATCTTCCTGGTAGACGACAACTTCATCGGCAACAAACGCAACGCCAAGCTGCTTTTGCCTCAGATCCGCATCTGGCAGGAGGAACGGGGCTACCCGTTCAGCTTCGCCACCGAAGCCTCCGTCGATCTGGCCGACGATGAGGAGATGATGCGGATGATGCATGAAGCACGCTTTGAAAGTGTGTTCCTCGGCATCGAAACGCCCGATGAAGCCAGTCTGGAAACCGCAAGAAAAATCCAAAACACCCGCAATCCCCTCGATGCGGCCGTGGATCGGATCACCGCCAACGGAATCCGTGTGATGGCGGGCTTCATCATCGGTTTCGATGGTGAGAAGGATGGAGCGGGCCGCCGCATCGTTGATTTCGTGACGCGTACCGGTATTCCCGCCGCGATGATGGGGATGTTGCAGGCCCTGCCGAAAACAGCTCTCTGGGCTCGACTGGAGCGAGAAGGCAGGCTGATCCAGGGTGAGGACGCGGCCAAAGGGGTGAATCAAACCAACCTGCTCAATTTCAAACCCACCCGGCCGATTCGCGACATTGCCAATGAATATGTGGAGGCGTTCTGCGCGCTTTACGAGCCGAATGCCTACATGGATCGGGTGTACAGCTACTACCTGAAGATGGGCGCACCACGCTGGAAAGGGACAGCCAAATTACCCACATTCACCGATATCAAAGCTCTCAGCATCGTTGTTTGGCGGCAGGGCGTCAAACGCAACACTCGCAGCCGCTTCTGGCGTTACATGATCGGCATGGCCCGCCAGAATCCTGCACTGCTGGAACAGTTCCTTGTGGTGCTTGCCCACAATGAGCACTTCCTGGAGTACCGATCCATCGTTCAGCGTGAAATACGGGAGCAACTGGAATCCCTGCCACCGGAGGAGCCCACAACCAAAAAAGAACTACAACCAGTTTAAGAAGCAATTAACCAAAAGTCAGACCTTTTTAAGTCAAATTGCTTGACAAATTTTTTGTAACTTGCAAGCCAATTAACCTAATTTATCATAAAACTATATTTTTACTCCTCATTATTGCATAGCTGTCTCTTTTACAATTTCTGCTAATAATGAAAACAGGAATGCAAGCCATCATTTTCATCGACAAACTATCCACTGATTCACGACAGCCAACCAATTCGCCTGCGACTTCAAACATGTTCGGAGAAAGCCCAAGGCAACCCTTCAGCCGTAAAAAAGCTTGAGTTGCGTTAATCCTGCTCATAGACGCTCCCCTCTCTTAAACACTGCTCGGCTTTCTGCAACTCTCTTCCGAGATAGAGGGCATGATCCAGACGGCTCAGCGGATGGGGGCCTTCACCTTCGGTGAGTTGAATCCCGATCTCCTTGGCGCTACGACCGCGATACACGGCTGAAGCTGCGCGAGGGCCATGGCCGCCTTTTTTGCAGCTCAGCACTTCGCCGGTGTCTGAATCACGGGCCAGGCCCTTCTCATCAATGGTGTTGCCGAAGTGCTCCAACACCAGTTCACCCGCCTCAGCATCCAGCTTGATTAGGAAATAACCGCTGGGATCCAGGGCAATAAAGCGCTTGGAGAGGCGCTCATCCAGTGCATCGATTTCCGCAGCGCGGCTGGCGGGAGCTTCAGGGGTCTTGATCATCTTTTCAACCTACAAACTCAGCTCCGGCGCGTCCGCCTTAAACGGCAGGTCGGCGTTGATCGCCTCGATCTCCTGCAACGTGAGCCGATTCACATGCGGTAACCAGGCGCGGATCAAAGCATCCATCTGTGGCTCATACCAGCGATGCAGGCTGGCGCAAGGCTTGGCCACAAACCCCCTGCGGCGTTTATGGCTGCCGCCTGCCCCAGGGTCAAAGCTGTCGATTCCTCGCCTGATCGCCCATTCGATCGGTGCGTAGTAACAAACCTCGAAATGGAGGCAATCAATCTCCTCCTTACTCCCCCAGTAACGCCCCCAGAGCCGCTGACCATCCTGCACACACATCGACATCGCCACCGGCTCCCTCGGATCACCCCGATGCGCTGAAAACAGCACCACCTGATCGCGGTAGGCATCAGCTAAAGCCTCAAAGAAGGCCTCCTCGAGATATTTGCTGCCCCATGCTCCCCATCGCGCGCAGTGCTGCTCGTAAAAAGCATGCATCTGCTGCATCAGCTGCAGATCGAGCTGATCACCCGTTAAAGCCGTGATGCTGAGACCCGCCTTCTGCACCGCTTTGCGCTCCCGTTTGATGTTGCGCCGCTGGTTGGCATTGAATCCCCTCAAATAATCATCAAAGGAACAGGCTCCCCCCCGCCTCCAGAGGCTTTGTTGGTTGAGCCATGCCGCACATCCCGCCGCCTCGGCCAATGGTTGCCACTCCGAATCGACGTACAGAAAATTGCAGCTCAGGATTCTGTGTTGGGCGCAGAAGGCATCAATCGCTCGCAACAGCTCCGCCGTGAGCTGGCCGCCATCCTCTCCATCACGCACGTGGAAGCGATACCCCAACACCGGGCTGACTGGGCTCATCCCCAGCAGTTTCGGGTAGTAGCGCATGCCGAGGTCGGCAGCGAGCCGCGCGAAACTCTGATCAAAAACGAACTCCCCGTAACTGTGACCCTTTAGATAAAGAGGCGCCACGGCCACGGGAATGTCATCTCTCCAGAGCGCCAAATGGAACGGTTGCCAACCCTGCTCCGGAACAATGCTCCGCGATCGCTCCAATGCATCAAGCCAACCCCAGCGATAAAAGGGGATGGCCTGCTCACCCACCAGCGCTTGCCAGTGCTCCTCAGGGATCTCGCGGATCGACTGATGCCAGCGCACCGTAAGCGGAGTCATGGCAGCAACACCGCGGGCGGAACAGGTTCAGACCTTAACCAGCAGCTGGATGCAGGCAGGGCAGCGATCGCGACCGTGCTGGGTGGAAGCCTGGTGTTGATCTCCACTCCCGTGCACGCCGGGCTGTTACGGACAATGCTGAATGCAATCAAACCCAGGATCAAGCCGCAACTGGAGCAGGAATGCAGCCGACTGATCCGCCAAAGAGCTGTTTCGATCCGCCCCTTGATCGAAACAACCTGCTGGTGCCGGACGGAGCCGGCGAATGAATGCTTTGTGGAGGAAGCCAGCAAAACAGGGAGCGTGCTGGGGTGACTCACCGAACTGCTGTCCAGTTGTCTTGGAGATGACAGTGAGATTGTGATCAGCCGCTGCAGGCAGTGGCTGATCGGGTTGAACAGCACAACAATCGAGCAGTTTTTGCTCCCCCTGCTCAGACCACAGAGTCGCTGATCATCACAATCTCGCGATTGGCGAAGTCAAGAGACAGCAGGTCCGCGTCGACACCTTTCACAACAGCTTTGACGTCGTCGCCCTTCTTGATCCAGGCATCATCGCCCTTCATTTCGATCACGGTGGAGGCACAACCACAGAACTCGATCTTGTCGCCGATCTGCATATCCATCACCTTCACATGACCCTTGCCACCATCAACGGTGACGATGGTGTCGTCTCCTTCACCGCCCCAGACCTTGTCTTTGCCCTCACCGCTCTCGATGCGGTCGTCTCCCTCGTAACCCCAGATCAGGTTTTTTCGCTTGGTGCCGGTGAGCTCATCGCTACCCGATGTGCCACGGATTTTTCTCTTGCTCTTGCGTCCCATCGTCAAACCGAATGTGCGTTGGTTTCAACGTTAGTGACATTGAACAGGCTGAGAATCCCCCTATTGGGGGATTCTCAGACATCTCCAAGGCGACGTCGTCGTCGATAACGCACCAGGAGTTCATCACCACCAAGGGGCCTCGATTCGCGCAATGCCCAAGCCTGGGAGTCGGCCAGGGCTGAAGGAAGGCTGCTCGACAGGGGGGACTCAAACGCAATCCAGCTGTGCCCCCCCCCCAACAGGCGCGGCGTCAGGGTGAGCTGCAATTCATCAATGCAATCCTCTGCCAGGAGTGACGTTGTCAGCTGGGCACCACCGAGCACAACCACTTTTGTGTAGCCGTGCTGATGCAGACGCGCCAGAGACAGGGGCCATGAGATGCCCTGCTCGACCCAGCCCTCGAAACCAGACAGGGCTGGCTTGGGTCCAAGCAGCACACGCTGCAGCGGTTGCTGAAAAAACAGCCAATCGGATGGAAAGCTGCTCTGGCGGCTCACGACAACCGCATCAGGCTGTGCCGATCGCCCCTGTTGGGCACGTTGGTCCAGCAAGGACAGATCGCGGATCAGGCAGGTGCAACGGTGGGCGCGAAGTGTTGCCGCTCCAATCAGGGCCGCATCGGCCCAGGCCAATGCCTCTTCGAGGACGCGCCGATCTCCAGCACCGCCGAGCTGAGCTACTCCACCAGATGGAGGAGCCAAGCGACCGTCGAGGCTGGTGGCCAACACCAACCGCAACTCCTGGGCCATGGCGCTCTTTGAACGGATCAGACTGCTGCTGCAGTTTCCAGTGATGCAGGAACCATCTCGAGCTGTGGCGTTTCGGCGTAAACCTCCGCAGCGTTGTTTGGGCTCTCCTGCAACCGCACCTTGTGCAGATGGGCGCCGATCGCCTTGATCGGTGTGGTGAGGCGATCAGCGATATGCAGAGCGATGTTCTCCGCTGTGGGCACGCAGTCGGCAAAGAAGGGAACGTCCTTGTTGAGGAAGGTGTGATCGAAGGGTTCGACCACCAGGTCATCAACAAGACGCTGTAGCGCAGAAAGATCACAGACCATTCCGGTGCGTGGATCGATCGGCCCGCGGACCGTGACATCAACCAGATAGTTGTGGCCGTGACCATGGGGTCTGGCGCACTTGCCGTAGATCGCTTCGTTCTCTTCCTGAGACAACTCCGGGCGAGCCAAACGGTGGGCTGCCGCGAAATGGGTGCGAATCGTGAGGTAGGCGTCCATGGGATGTCCGAGGTAGTCGGCCCAGAGGCCTGGTTGTTCATAAAGCCGCAGGGCCGTAATCGGCAGGTGCGGGCTCAGACGCTGCCAGATCACCCGAAGAATGGCTTCGGTGGTTGGCAGGCAGCCTGATGGGGTGGAAACGTCAAATTCGGGCCAGGCTTCATTAAGGAAGCGGAAGTCCAGCTGTCCGGTGACCTCATGGCGAATGGCGTGCTTGACCTCAGAAAGGTTCAACACCATGCCATCGGAATCCAGCTCACCCGCCATCGAGACAATCAACTCGTAATTGTGTCCATGACCAGGGGCGAGGGCACAGGGCCCGAATCGAGCAGCGTTGTCGTCAGCGGAGAGTTCAGGCAGCCAGTAGCGATGACTGGCACTGAAGCAGGCACGGCGTGTAATGACACAGCCACGCCCGAGGCCGTGCGGTGCAATCGACTTCATTTCAGTCATGTGACGTTCCGGCCGGCAGGCATCCTAATGAGCTAGTGCCGCCATCGAGTGATGCAGGATTCCCGTCCCTCGCTGAAACAGCGCCTGTCAGGTCGCAGCGTTTATCTGGTTGGAATGATGGGCAGCGGAAAAACAAGCACGGGACGACCTCTCGCTGAACGGCTTGGCTATGGCTTCGTCGATGCCGATGCGGTGGTGGAGCAGGCCGCGGGCTGCACGATTCCAGAGATCTTCGAAAAAGACGGCGAGCCTGGTTTTCGCGCCCTTGAATCCCAGGTTCTCAACGCGATCAGCCAGCGTCATTCGCTGGTGGTCGCCACGGGAGGCGGTGTGGTCACACAGCCGGAAAACTGGGGCCTCCTGCACAGCGGCATCGTTGTCTGGCTGGACGTGATGCAAGACGCGCTGTTGAAGCGCTTAAAAGCAGACGGAACCGTCCGCCCCCTGCTCATGGCTCCGGATCCAGAGGCGGAACTGGAGACCCTGCTGAATCAGCGCAGGCCCCTCTATGCCGAAGCGGATCTCACCGTTGTGATCAACGACGAGACACCTGATACCGTCGCCGACGGAATCTTGCAGTTGTTGCCGCAAGTGCTTCAGGATCCAACCCAACGACGGAAAGACTGAGCTGAACGGTCAGGCCGGAGGTTCGAGGCGGATGGCAAACCACTGCAGCGACACGCCTGGACTGAGCTCAAGATCACAGGCCGTGTCCAGCAATCGCTGCGCTGCGGATTCAACATCCGGCAGATCCTGAAGATCAGCGGGCAGGCACTCCATGGTCCGCAACCAGTGGCTAAGCCATGTCAGGGTGTCGGCGGCGTTCAGGAGCTGTTCCGGCTTGCCGGGCTCTAACACCACGTAGTCGTCGCAAGCACGGATTAAAGGGTCAGACATGGTGCGCGTGCTGCTGTTGCTGCTGATGGTCGCCTCCATCCTGCTGAGCGCAGGAACAAGCTGGGCCGCCAAGCCCACGCCCCTGGAGCAACGCCTCACCAGCTGGCCGGAGTGGCAACTGCCTGGACCATTGCCGAGACCCGCAACCCACGACGATCTGATCTATCCCGACTGGTTCGAAGGCTTATGGGACCTGGAGAGCATCGATCTCGATACTCCTGACGATCAACCCTTGACGCATCAGGCGCGTTTCCATCGGGATGCGAACGGACGCTTGGTTGGAGACCGCAGCTTCAATGCGACTTCGATCGGGCTGGCTCTCCTCGGCGACCAGCTGCTGCGGGTTGAAACCGACCCCTCCTCCGCCAACCGCCAGATGGCGCAATTTCGTAATGACCAACGCCTGGAAACAAGCGTTACCGGTCGTCGTCAGGAAAACCATGGGAACGGAAGCTTTCTCGCCGACGAACTTGTTTTGCAGATCATGCGTGGCCCTGGGCCACCACGCCTGAGTCGCATCGAAACGCTCAGCCGATATGAACGTTGTGGAACCGACATCTGCGCTGAACAATGGCAAGCAAGCTATGCCCCCCCTGGAGAGGATCTTCGCAACAAAGCCCTCTATTCTCATCATTACAGGCTGCGATTATCGCCTTTTAAGCAAGATAACCAAGAGGCAAAAACCTGGCAAAAATAAAATGAATAACACTCAACATCATTATCAAACTAATCAAGATTGTTGTTCTGATCGAACCGGAATATTGTCGTACTGATGAAACCGTAAACGCAATCAATAACCGGACAACAAACCCAACACGATGGTTCTGGCCAAGGCCAGCAACAGCTTCAAACTTCTTCCAGGGTCCGCTCCATCAATTTCAATTCCAGCTGATCTCTCCACTGGAACAGGCGCTGAAGGCCAGGGTGATCGCTCAAGCCGGGGATTCCCTTTCCGGCAAGAGGAGATCCGGCGGAAGGTGGGAAACGCAACAAGGAGAGTTGGGACGCCACGGCAAGATCAGCAAGCGACATCGAACCACCCACCAACCATGGGCTGGTTCCCACAGATGCATCCAGCTGCTCAAGGCTCGCCAGAAGATCAGCGCGTCCACCTTGTTGCACCAGTTCACTGACGGAATTCACCCATCCACCTGGAATGGCTCCCATCACAGAACGCACCGGTGCGGGAAGATCTTCAGGCAGCAGAGCGACGCGCAAGGACGCGTCAAGGGCTGCAGCCTGTACAAGCGCAGCACGGCCCGCAGCGGCCAGGGTTGTATCAGCCCAATCCTCAATCAAATGCACCTGCGCTGCCAGGCGAGGGTCCGAGGGAATCAACTGCGGATCGGGAGCACGATCTTCCAGATGGCGAGCGATCGCCGATGAATCCGCCAGAACAGTATCTCCATCAACAAGAACCGGCACCTGCCTCTGACCGGAGAGACGAAACACGGCAACCTGGCCGATCCCCGGAGTGACATCCACCGTGCGGTAGCTGAGCCCCTTGGCCTGCAGCACCATGCGAACTTTGAGGCAGAACGCAGAGTGGCGGAATTGATGCAGTTCCAGCACAGGCAGAATTCCTTTCGATCCGCACCGTAGCCAGCGCCTGAGCGAGCTCGCCAGCGCGCGTCAAGTCGGCCTGATGAACAACAACAAATGCAGACTTGTCGCACTGATCAGCAGCGGAAAACATCATTGATCAAGGCTGAACCAGCTCAAAACTGAAACGCGGAACGGCAACACCGAGCTTTTGCGACCCCGAGATCACACGAGACCGAGATCAGGCAACAACGAGATCACCCAACACTGTTGTGATCGGGCTAAGTATCCGAAAGCCACCATCAGAAGCAGCTCGCCCCTTGGACACTTATCTCCTGGACACTAAACTGACCTCGGACATAGATAGGGGCGAGAAGGCCAACACCATGAGCACCCCTGGCAATGGACAATTCGCTGATACTGAAAGCCTCAGCCACCATGTTGCCCAGCAATGCGAAGTTCTCGGATATCAAACAACTCAATTATCCGGCAATAAAAACGCCTTAATGCATTCTCTCGAGATCAGCAATAAAGGAGATTCGATCGCTGTACAAGTCAAGAACCACAAAGCAAAAACAAATATCGCTCAGGTTTGCAAATTCAGCGAATTCCTCGACCTTGATTCCTCTGATCGTTTCACAAGCGGCTGGCTGATTTCCACCAGTGGATTCAGCAAGCCGGCCCTGACCCACGTCAGAACAGAGCGACCAAGCAACCTCAAACTCGGCACCTGCACCCCGTACGGGATCCGCTGGAATTACGACCCTCAGAATGCCGACCTCGACGCGCGGGACTCGGATGAAATGAGCTGTTCGCAAGCGGGGCCCAACGATCAAGCCATCACCTATATCGGTGTCTTCACCTGTAAAGGTGGCGTTGGCAAAACAACCGTCGCCGCTCATCTTGCGGGCGCCTTTGCCCTTCAGGGCTATGACGTGATCCTCGTCGATCTGGATCCCGAAAGGAATCTGAGAAAGTTGTTCATCGAAGATCAAAGTTCTGAAGACGAGACGGCCTCCCTGTATGTTCCTGCCCATCGCAAAGGGTTCACGGGCAGCACCATCACTGTGCTGAATGCTGAGGAATGGGATGAGCAGCAATATCCTGAAATCAAAATCGTGATCTGCGACTGCTCACCTGTTCTCAATGAGAATCCGGCACGATTCATCCGACGCTTCGACTACTGCCTGGTTCCCACCACACTCAGCCCACTCGGTATCGCCAAAAATGGTGATGTAATCATCCGAACCTTTCGCCACATCCGCAGCATGAATCAACAGGCAGACATGCTGACGTTGATCAATTGTTACAACGATGATGGAAGTTTTGTCCGGCGCAATCGCCTGCTTCTAAATGCATTGGAGAAGCACATTATCTCCTATCAAAAGGAAGATAAAAAATGTGAGCTCATCAACCCTCTCGATGCCAAAATCAGACGAAACGACAATTTGCTGTATTGGGGTTTTCATATTGTTGATGGAACCAAACCACGCCTTGCCTTCAACGAAATTTTCGGTCGCAGCGTCCCCCGCACTGATTTTCTGCAGCTTGCTGAGTACCTGGAAAACAAAACAACCATTCGCGAGCTCAAAAAAACCGGTGACAACCAGACCGACCCATCCCCATCGATCGAGGCTGCTGCCTGAGAATGGATAACTCTTTGAAAACGGTCCTAACCCCAGCACCGCGACCATGAAGGAGTTTTTTCTCAACGTCACCCGATACCCCCGCTACCTGATCACCTTCACCCTCGGTGTGATGGCATCGGTTGCCGAGCCGCTCGCGCAGCGGCGCAGCAACCCCGTGACCGCTGTTGCTCTGATCGGCGCACTGATTAGCGGTTCCATCAGTCTGATACTGGTCCTGCGTGCCATGGTGCAATCAGCACCGATGGCGTGATGGCACAGGGGCGTCGAGTCGAACGGGTGGCGGCCCTGATCCGCAAAGAAACCAGCGAACTGTTGATCAATGGCATCCGAGATGATCGGGTGCATCAAGGCATGGTCAGCATCACCGACGTCGAGGTGTCGGGAGACCTGCAGCACTGCAAGATTTTCGTGAGTATCTTCGGGGAGGAAAGCAACCGCCTTCAGGTGCTGGAGGGGCTGCGAGCCGCCAGCGGCTACCTGCGCGGGGAACTTGGCCGACGCTTGCAGATGCGTCGAGCTCCCGAGGTGGTCTTCCATCTCGACCGGGGAATTGAGAAAGGCACCTCCGTGCTCGGGTTGCTGAACCGTCTGGAAGACGAGCGCCAGGAACGTGGGGAGATTCCCCCCAGCAGTGATGCACTTGAACCCGACTGACTCCCTGCCCGACCGCAAGCTGCGATCTCGCGTGGCTGAATTGCTGGTGGTCAGGGCCAGCGGCCATCTTGAGGATCAGCAACGGCGCTATCCCCGCTGGGAACTCAGCAACGTCGCACTGGAGCAACTGCTTGGCAGGGGCGTTGGTGGGGTCATCCTGCTCGGGGGCAGCGCAACGGAACTGCAGCAACGCACCGCACAGCTCCAACGCTGGGCTCAGCACCCACTCCTGCTATGCGCTGATGTGGAGGAGGGCGTCGGACAGCGGTTTGAAGGAGCGAGCTGGCTTGTACCGCCCCTGGCGCTTGGGCGCTTGTATGACCAGAAGCCTGATCAAGCCGTTGCACTGGCGGAGCGGTATGGGCGATGCACCGCCGAACAGGCCCGCCGTTGCGGCCTCAACTGGGTGCTCGCCCCCGTTTGCGACGTGAACAACAACCCGGCCAACCCGGTCATCAATGTGCGCGCCTGGGGAGAAGATCCGACCACCGCCGGCACACTGGCGGCGGCCTTCCAACGCGGACTGTCCTCCGCAGGGGTGCTCGGATGCGCAAAACACTTCCCAGGCCATGGCGATACAACCAGCGATTCCCACCTGGATCTGCCGGTTCTGCCCCACACCCGCCAACGGCTGGAGCAGATTGAGTTGCCGCCCTTCCGCGCCGCCATCGCCGCCGGGGTGGACAGCGTGATGACGGCGCATCTCCTCCTGCCGGAGCTCGATCGAAACCAACCGGCAACGTTGTCGAAAACAGTACTCACCGCCCTGCTGCGCCAGGAGTTGGGCTTTCAAGGACTGATCGTGACTGACGCGCTGGTGATGGAGGCGATTGCAGCCCGGCATGGGGCCGGTGAGGCGGCTGTGCTGGCGTTTGAAGCCGGAGCCGACCTGATCCTGATGCCTGCAGATGCCGAAGCCGCGATCGCCGCTCTTTGCGAGGCCTTCGAGGCGAAACGCTTGCCCCTCGAGCGATTGGATCGTGCCTTGCAACGGCGCCGCGCAGCACTGCAACGCGTCATACACCAGGCAAAGCCAGAGACAACGATCAGCATGAACGTCGACCGGCAACTGGAAGCCGAGCTGGTTCAAGCCTCCCTCACCACCCGCTCCACGGCAGGAATCGGTGCAGCAACCGGCATCAACCTGATTCGCGTGGATGGGGTGTTTCCATGCCCAGCTCTCCAGGGCACGGCACCAGCCCGGCAACTGCCGGAGCAATGGGGCTATCGCAGTGTGGTGATCCATGGCCATGGCGTCTCCCCCTGGCAGGACGACCCTGAAGCCCCGCTGGCCCTGGACCGACTTGGAGAAGGGCCGGTGGTGCTGCAGCTGTTTCTGCGCGGCAATCCCTTCCGCGGCGGGAAGGACAGCCAGGAACCGTGGAAGGCCGCCGTGCAACAGCTGCAGCGTGTCGGACGCCTGGCTGGCCTGGTGATCTACGGAAGTCCCTACCTCTGGGAGGAGCTGGAGCCGGTGCTGGAGCCACATCTCCCCGCAGCGTTCAGCCCGGGCCAGATGCAAGAAGCGCAGCGACAGGTGCTGGAGGCGCTGCTGGAAAAATCTGGATCTTCAATCGCCCCAGGGGATTTCACCGACTGACGCAAAGGGGCGCCCTAACCTCTCGCCCATCTGATGGCCGCCGCCGATGCTCAGCCTCTCGATGATCGTGCGCAACGAAGCGACCAGGTTGGAAGCCTGCCTGGCCTCGGTCAAGGGTTTCGCCGATGAGATGGTGGTGGTGGACACCGGCTCCAGCGATGGCACGATCTCCGTCGCCGAGAGGGCAGGGGCTCGCGTGGAACGGATTGAGTGGCCCGGTGATTTCGCCCCGGCACGCAATCGCGCTCTCGATTATCTCAACGGCGACTGGGTTCTGGTGCTCGATGCCGACGAACAACTGCGACCCGAGGTAATCCCAGACCTGCAATCTCTGATGGAGAAGCAGGATGTGCTTGTGATCAACCTGCTGCGCTATGAGGTCGGGGCCGCCATGGCGCCCTACTCAAGCGTGAGCAGGCTGTTCCGCCGCCATCCCGGGATCAGCTGGAGCCGGCCTTATCACTCAATGATAGATGACAGCGTTCAGAAGTTGCTGACAGTCGAGCCCCAGTGGACGATCGCCGATTGCCCGGAGCCGGCGATCATTCATGACGGCTACCGGCCGGAGCTGTTGTCCGGCACAGACAAGGCTGATCGGCTGCGCCAGGCCATGGAACGCGAACTGGAAGCCAATCCGGGGGATCCCTACGCCAGCGCCAAGCTTGGTGGACTTCTGATCAGCGAGGGGCGTCATGACGAGGCGGTTGAGCTTTTGCGTCGCGGCCTTGAGCAGGCCGATGCACGCAACACACCTGTGCAGGGCGCTGAACGCTTTGAACTGCTCGTTCACCTGGCCCTCGCAATCACTCCGTCCAATCCCCAAGAGGCCATCGCCCACTATCGGGACGCGCTGGCGATCAGGCTCGATCCGCGCATCAGGATTGGGGCCCAGCTCAACCTCGCAGCCAGGCTGATGGAGCAGGGCGATCTTGAGGAAGCGATCAACCTCACCAAAGCCGCAACCACCGGGGCTCCAGAAGTGGCCCTCAGCTGGTACAACCTCGGCCTGATGAAGCGCCGTCGTGGTGACATCGCCGCGGCCCTCGAGGCCTACCGACGCGCCCTCAGCCTCGACCCCAGCAGTGCCGAATGCCACCAGAACTTCGCCGTTGCTCTACTGATGGGTGGTGACATCGAAGGAGCCCGAGCCGGCTTCCGCCAGGCCATCGCTTTGCTCGAAGCGCAGGGGCGTTCCAAGGACGCCAAACAGTTGCGCAGCAAGGCAGAAGCGATCGTCAAACTCGACGCGGAGCCCATCAGTTGACCGAGTCACTCGCCAATCGCACGGTCGTGGTGACGCGAGCGGCCGAACAGCAAGGCGAAGGCCGCAGGCTTCTGGAACAACTCGGAGCCACGGTGCTAGACCTACCTGCTCTGGAGATCGGTCCGCCAGATCACTGGGGTCCCCTGGATGACGCGCTCACGGATCTCGAGAACTTCCACTGGCTGGTGTTCTCTAGTGCCAACGGCGTTGAGGCTGTGGAGCGGAGGCTGCAACGGCAGAACGGGAGCCTGGCGCATCGTCCAGGCAATCTTCGGATCGCGGCGGTGGGACGCAAAACAGCACGGATTCTGGAGGAGTTTGGGGCGGCAGCGGATTTTGTGCCCCCCCAGTTCGTCGCAGACAGCCTGATCGACAATTTCCCAGTCTCTGGCTACGGCCTTCGCATCCTGCTGCCGAGAGTTCAGAGCGGAGGGCGCACCCTGCTGGCGGATGCTTTCGGAGAAGCGGGCGTTCGGGTGGTGGAAGTCGCCGCCTACGAATCACGATGCCCAGCCTCAATGCCTGAATCCACTGCCGCAGCACTTGCCGAACGCAAGGTTGATGCGATCGCCTTCAGCAGTGGCAAAACAGCCCTGCACACATTCCACCTGCTGCAGAAACGCTTTGGAGAGTCTTGGGAGGAGCTGCTCCGCCCAGTAAAGCTGATCTCGATCGGTCCCCAAACCAGCCGGAGCTGTCAATCCTGCTTCGGACGCATCGATGCGGAAGCCAGTCCCCACGATCTGGACGGACTGGTTGCCGCCTGCGCTCAGGCCATGCAAACGGGGGGTTGAGCTTTGCCGTCCTGCGCAAGGCTGATGCAACCACGCTGCACATCAATCGCCAGGACGGACCAGCCCTGAGGCAACACCGGTTTGCTATCGGGCGAACAGCGACCATCGGCACTCACGCAAAGCACTCCCGATGTGGTGGGCAGCACCACCAAGGCCCTGTCCTGACCCCCGACCTGCATCACTCCGGTGAGCAGCAGATCAGCGGCTGGATCCAGACCAGGTTCAGCAGGTTCCTCCCCATTCCCAAGAGCGTCCTGGCCCTGATCCACCTGCTCCGCAGCAGGGATCGGCAAGGGCTCGAAGGGATCACGACGGCCTCCAGGAGCCGCCTCCTGAACCTGCTCCACGGTGGGCAGAGGCGAAAGGCCGATGTTCGGCACGGCCATGCTGCTGGTCGGTGGTGCGTCCGGCGGCAGCTCCGGTTCCGCCACTGGGAGGGTGAGGTCAGGATCCGGTTCACCCCCGACGAACGGAAGGCTCCCCCCGCATCCGGAGAGAGTCATGCTCAAGATCATCAGCACGGTGAGTGGCCTTGCTGATGCCTCAGCCGCCGGCTTCCACCAGGTCCCGGAAACGGTCAAGGTTCGCCTGAAGCTCCTTCGTCACAATTCCACCCAGGATGCTTGGCTCCATCAATGGTGCCAAGACCCCAGGCAATTCATAGGTCACGCTGAGCTTCACCGTCGTCCGATCCGGGGAGTCGGGATAGAAGCGCACAGCGCCTTTGGTGGGCAGTCCACCAACCGATTCCCAATGCAGCTGTTGCGCCTCAACGCGCCTGGTGATCCGAGCCTTCCAATGGAAACGGAAGCCCTGGGCGGCAAGGGTCCAATCGGTGAGATCGGGATCATCCAAGGTTTTGACGGACTCGATCCAACGCATCCACCGCGGCATCGCTTCCAGATCGCTCCAGACCTTCCAGACCTGATCGGCGGATGCCTTCACCTCCGTCGTCACCGAGTGCTCGAGCCAACGTCCCATCGTCAGGCCACCGCTGCGTTTGTGGCCAACTGGGCCGGCTGATCCAGAATCGCGGCTGCCGCAAGGTGCCCGCTCATCGTGGCTCCCTCCATCGAATCGATGTAGTCCTGCCGGGTGTAACTCCCAGCTAAATAGAAATTCGCAATCGGTGTGCGCTGTGCAGGCCGGTAAGGCTCCATACCAGGGGCCTCTCGATACAACGACTGGGCCAGCTTCACCACGTTGCTCCAGATCAGGGTGAGGTTGGAGGCCGAGGGGAACAGCTCCCTGACCTGACGATCGGTGTGGGCCACGATCGCATCCACAGATTTGGGGATCCAGGGATCTCCTGGGGTAAGCACACACTGGAGCAGAGATCCCTCTCCCTCCTTGCGGTAATCCTCCGGACTGGCCAAGGCCAGGTCTGCAAAACAACTGAAATCGGCATCAGCTGTGTAGAGGAGATTGTTGAGACCAGCCGGATTGGTCACATCCCGACGACGGGCTTCATGGGCCTCCCCGAGTTCCGTGACCCAGCCGTCGTACCGCAATTGCACAGTGGCGACAGGCACCGCTTCCAGTTGATGGATGGCGTCGAACTGGGGGAAGCGGCGCCACGCTTCCGGCAGCAGCCGTTGAATACCAGGGACGTCGCAGGCTGCCAGGTAGGCATCGGCCTCCACACGCACATCGCCATCGGGAGTACCCAGCTGCAGCCCTGTGACTTCCGGTTGGTCAGCGTCGCTGTAGTCCACCTGTTTCACCCGATGGCGGAGATGGAGCTTGCCGCCGCGCTGTTGGATGTAATCGAGGATCGGGCCAGTGAGCCAACGGTGGGGAGAGCCCTTCAGCAGATTGAGTTTGGAGGCCTCCGTCTTGGCCGCGAACATCATGAAGATCGTGAGCATGCAACGGGCTGAGATCGCTTCGCAATCGATGAACCCCAAGGCATAGGCAATCGGATTCCACATGCGACGAATGCTCTCCGGACTGCCGCCATGGCCGACGAACCAGTCCTTGAAACTCACGGAATCCAAGGCTCGGATCGTTCGCATCGCTCCCTCGTAATCAACCAGGCCCCGCACGATCGGACTGGTTCCCAGGGCAAGAGCGTTGCGCAGTTTGTCGATCCAGCCGAGCTGGGGGGTTGTGAAAAAAGCCTTGAGGCCGTTGAACGGTGCGCCGATCGGGAAACGGAAATCCAACTCACGCAGATCTCCCCCCTGGTTCACGAACAGGTGGGTGTGATCCTTCGGCAGCAGGTTCTCAAACGCTCCAACCTTGCGCATTAATGCGAAGAGGTTCGCGTAGTTGAAGAAGAAGACATGCAATCCCATTTCGATGTGATTGCCGCCGTCATCCACCCAGCTACCCACCTTGCCCCCCATGAACGGCCTGGCCTCGTAGAGATTCACTTCATGGCCGGCATCGACAAGGTCCACCGCAGCGGACAGGCCGGCGAGACCGGAACCGACAATCGCGACCCGCACCTTCTGAACCCAACTAGGGGAGACTCTATGAATCAGGCTTCATAAACTGAGGCCAAATGATCGCGGCGTCGATGACCAGCACTTCCACGAACGCGCCAACGCACACCGCCCGGGACGGCAAAGGGATCCTGATCACCGCTCCGGCGATGCAACAACTGGCCAAACTCTGCGGAGAACAGGGGAACAACCAGGTGCTCCGGGTCGGTGTGCGATCAGGAGGCTGCAGCGGCATGAGCTACACCATGGATTTCGTGCCGGCCACCGACACCCTCGACGACGACGAGACCTATGAGTACATCACCCCGGAAGGCAACAGTTTTCGCGTGATCTGCGATCCCAAAAGCTTGCTTTACATCTACGGGATGCAGCTGGATTTCAGTACAGCCCTGATCGGCGGGGGATTTAACTTCACCAACCCCAACGCCACGCAGACCTGTGGATGTGGCAGCTCCTTCGCGGTCTGAACCGCATGGGAGTCTGAAGGGCCCGTCACCCGCCACAGCCTCGATGGAGTCCAGCCAGGAGAATCTGTTCGACGAAGCCATGGCCCGATATCAGGCCGGAGCTGCTGCGGAGGAAATTCTTCCAACGTTTCTCAGCATCACCGAAGCCGCTCCACGTCAGTCCGCGGGGTGGACCTGCCTTTCGTGGCTGCAGCTCTTGTGCGATCAGCCGGAGGACGCCCTTCGCTCCGCACGTTTCGCCGTCAAGCTCAACGGACAGGACCCACAAGCGCGCATCAATCTCAGCCTGGCTCTGCTCGAAACCCAATCAAAAGGCGTGCGCGATCAAATCCAGGTGGTGCAGAAAGTGATGGCTTTTGCGCCGGAGATGACCAAGGATCTTCAAACATCGATCGAGGATGGCCTGAAGCGCAAGCCGGATTGGAAAGCACTCCAAAAAGTTAAAGCCTGGCTTGATCTCTGAAACAAAAACCGCCATCACAGGGGAGCAAAACATCTTCCTCACAAAGAGCAAAAACAGGACTGGGTCTCCGGAGTTCCAACCGTCTTGTCCTGACCTAAAAGCATCATTTCTGAGCCTGAATGAGAACAGATCCAAGCCCACCAGACCATGGCCGCAAACAGGTTGAGTGGTGTTGTCGCTCAGCAACACCACTTGATGTCGTCCACGCGTGGGCCGGCGGAACGTTGAATGGGGCAGGTGTTGGTCCCGCGTTGCCAATGCCACGGCATTCCTGATGCCTTCCAATTCAATGTGGTGAATGGCCCGGATTCTGTTACTCAGCAATGGTCATGGCGAAGACCTCTCTGGCTCATTGCTGGGAAAGGAATTGCGTGACCTCGGCCATAACGTGCAGGCCCTACCCTTAGCCGGTTTAGGACGCCCCTACCTGCAGGCCAAGCTTCCCTTGCTTGGCCGTAGCCATGAATTCAGCACGGGGGGGATCGGCTACACCAGCTTGAAGGGGCGCCTCACCGAATTGCTCCAAGGGCAAATCTTCTACTTGTTCCGTCGACTGATTCGACTGCTACGCCATGCCGATCGCTTCGATCTGATCGTGGTGGTGGGGGATGTGATTCCAGTGATCGCCGCCTGGTTGAGCCATCGTCCGGTGGCGACCTACCTGGTTGCCTACTCAAGCCACTACGAGGGACGACTGCGCCTGCCCTGGCCCTGCGGCACCCTGCTGTCGAGCCAGCGGTTCCGGTCTGTGTTCAGCCGCGATCAGCTCACTGCAGACGACCTGAGTAAGCAGCTGCAACGAGCGGTGGTTTTCCTCGGCAATCCGTTCATGGACCCGGTGCTCCAGCCGGCGCCACCACTGCCGCCGGCCCAATCCCGCATCGGACTGTTGCCCGGCAGCCGCCGTCCAGAATTGGAGAACAACCTGCGACTGTTGCTGGCCGTGGTGGAAAGGCTAACCGCTGCGCCGGACTTGAGCCTGGATCTAGCCCTGGTGCCCAGCCTCAGCGATCCTGAACTGGAGGCATGGGCGGCCCGTGGCGGATGGCGGTTCGCAGGCAGCAAACTCGAACACCCAACAGGCCTGAGCGTTCACGTTCACCGCGGGGCCTTTCAGGCGGTGCTCCAAGCCAGCGACCTGTTGATCTGCATGGCGGGCACTGCTGCGGAGCAGGCGGTGGGGCTGGCTCGCCCAGTGCTGCAACTGCCGGGGCATGGTCCGCAATTCACTGCGGCCTTCGCTGAAGCCCAGCGCCGCTTGCTGGGGCCAACGGTGTTCTGCGCCGATGGAGAAGCCGGCAGCGACGACAACCTCAACCGCTCAGCCAGTCTCGCCCTCCAGTTGCTGGAGCGGAGCCGAACGGACCATGCTCTGACGCAGCAATGCCGGATCGAGGCACAGCGACGTCTTGGCAGCAGCGGCGGTGGACGGAGAATGGCGGATGCCATCTCCGCCGTCGCGCACGGGTCTGAATGATGACCGCCCCCACAGAACCAACCTGGAAGCGCTGGCTGGATCGCCTCCTGATGCTCAACGTGCTGGTGGTGTTTCTGGGAGCTGGATTCCTCGGGGTTGCCGTGATGGCCCAGTCCCAAGGACAGAATCAGCCGATGGATCTGTTCCAGCAGCTCTGGCAGCCCCTGTTCACACCTGCGATCAGCCTGCTGATCATGGCGGCCCTGCTCAGCGGAATCCTCAGCTGGTGGCAGCGGCGAGGGCAGCGGTCAGATCGGGGTAGCGAAAGCTGAAACCCAGCGACTGGAGACGCTCGGATTCAACGTGTTGCCCCTCGAGCACCACCTGAGCACCATCGCCGAGCATCACCTGCAGCACAGGAGCCGGAACCGGCAGCAAGCTCGGGCGGCCCAGGGTGCGGCCCAGAGCGCGCGAAAAATCAGCCATCGTCACCGGCTGCGGGGCCACTGCATTGACCACACCAAACAAAGCTGGATCATCGAGGGCTTTCTGGATCAGGGCGCAGAGATCACTGCGATGAATCCAGCTCATCCATTGCTGACCGGTGCCGATCGGTCCTCCGAAGCCCGTTCTGAACACGGGAAGCATCTTGCCGAGCGCGCCACCGTCTGCGGCAAGAACGATCCCGATCCGCACGGTGAGCTGCCGGGTTGCGGGAGGTACGGCAGCAGCTGCTGTTTCCCAGCGTTGGCAGAGCGAAGCCAAAAAATCCTCGCCCGCAGGGCTTGATTCAACGAAACGAGCCGATGCACTGCTGCCGTAGTACCCCACCGCCGATGCGTTGATGAGCACCGCGGGGGGCGTGGGCGAAGCGCTGATCGCATCGACAAGAAATTGTGTGCTGTCCAGCCGGCTGCTTTCGAGTTGTTGCCTGTGACTGGGCGTCCAACGCTTCTCAGCGATTGGTTCGCCCGCGAGATTCACCACTCCTTCTGCCTGCTCAACCGCCTCCTTCAGGTCTGGCACCTGCCAGGACTGGGGGCGGGACGGATCTAACTGCAGCCACGTGAGCTGACCAGCGGATCGTTCAGCGTCATATCCCCGCGGAAGACGGCGGCTCACAACAGTGAGCTGATGATCTGCCTCCAAGAGCAGGGGGATCAGTTCGCGACCGACAAAACCGGTGCAACCGAGAAGTAGCAGGCGCATCGACGCTTGGACTGTTCTGTTCGGCGAGGAGGCTAGGAGGACTAAGGCTCCTGCGGCTCCGTCACCACCCCGAGCCGATGGGCAATCGGGACCAGCGCAAATCCCTGAATGACAAGTCCCAGGAGAACCACCGACAACGCCAACGGTGGCATCAGCTTTCCCCAGCTGGCCGGTGAGTTCCAGGCCTGAATCGCCATGGCAATCGGCACTGCACCCCGCAGCCCGGTCCAGCAGATAAAACCTCGTTCACCCGCTGTGAAATTTGATCTCAACAGGAGCAGCTGCACCATCAGCCAGCGCACCAGCTGCATCGCGGCAAAGATCGCCAAAGCCCAGCCGCCGGCCCGCACCACATCCTCCGGCTCCACCACCAGTCCAAGGCAAAGGAAGAGCATCAGTTCCGCCATTTTCGCGAAACTGGAGTGGGCCTCCTCCAGAACACGCTGATCGGCTGCATTGCCATTACCAAGCACCAGCCCAGCCACATAAGCCGCCAGCAGTGGGCTACCCCCCATCAGTGTGGTGCCACCGGAGAGCACCAACAGCAACGCCAGGCTAACCACCGGCAGCATCGAGCCGCGGGTGAGGGAGGTGCGGCCCATCAGCAGCTGGGAGATCACGCTGCCGCCAATAAATCCGAGCAACCCACCCAGCAGGAACTGGCGCACCACATCGGTGACCAGTTCAGCCGTGGCCAAACCTTCTCCACCGGCAAGGGCGAGGGCGAGCCCCGCAAGCACCACCGCCATCGGATCGTTGATGGTGGATTCCATCTCGATCAGATCCAGCACCTTCTCTGGCATCCGCCCCGCCAGGGGGCGAAGCAGCGAGAGGGCAGCCGAGGCATCGGTGCTGCTGAACATCGCGCCAACAAACAGAACCTGGGCCATCAGCGCCGGCTGCCAGCCACCCTCGAGTTGCAGCATCGCGATCCCGAACAGGGTGAGCATCGCTGCGGTGATCAACACCCCCAACGTCGCCAAACGCGCCGCTGATTGCACCACCGCTTTCATGCGGCTCCAGTTCGTTGTGAGCCCCCCGAAGAACAGAACCAGCACCAACGCTGCCTGGGTGATGTTGTTGGCCCGGGTCAGCGAGAGCAGCGGTTCACCGACTGACCGCATGTCGTTCTCAACCAGCAGCCCCAGGGCCAGCACCAAAAGGATGCCGGGCAGTTTGATCCGATCGGCGAGGTCGTCGAGCAGCACCGCTGCCAGCAGCAGGCCACCAAAGGCCATCAAATAGAGGGCTACGGGCTGCTCCACAAACGAGCGAAAAGGATGGCGTGCAGGTCCTAGCCTGCATCAGCGTTCCCAACCCGTCATGGCTGAAACCGACGCCGCCGCGCCCGCGAAGGCCAAGCCCGTGGCTCTGCGCAAGGGAGCCCTGGTGCGGGTGAACCGTGACGCCTACAACGGCAGCACTGAAGCCGACGCCAGCGATCCCACCCCACCCGATTACATCTTTGATGGTCCCGGTGAACTGTTGGTGGTGAAGGGCAAGTACGGACATGTGCGCTGGAACCGCCCCGTGCCGGATGTATGGCTGCGGATGGATCAACTCGAACCTTGTCCCGCTCGCTGACGGCACTCTCGAGATAAACCGCTCACTCTCTGTAACGGGTTCGATGAGACAAGCAGGAAGAGCGTATGCAGTGTCGCTAGTTGTTTCTCCAGATTGACCCTTTTAGAAGCACGGTTGGACCTGGCATCAGCAATGTTGACTATTTTCACTGAATACTTAGAAGATACGTATAAAATAGTCGGACAGCTGCTGTTACTGAACAAGTCGAACGTGGCGTTCAATCATCTCATGCGAAGACTGAAGATTTGAGTTGGCTCGTTCAGGCAATGGGTCAGACAAGACCACTCACCTTGACTAAGGCACAAGATTTGATTGTTGAGACCAATCCTTCCCCAGGGTCTGAAATCATCCCTGCTATCGGCGAGCTAGCAATTAGCAATTGTTCGGGGCACAAGAACAGCAGTTCTGACGATTGCGTCTGGCGTTAAGTGCAATCAGACGTAGCCTGTTGCATGTGAGAGCAGCGACTGCCTTGATGATCTTGAGCGCCTAAAGGCGAGATCACTGGGGCCCACAAGCTCACGCCATCACTAAGATTGCGAGAGTGTTTGAAGAATGTGTAACCAAAGAGATGCACAAAGCCGATTCACTTGTTAGCTCTCATATCAGCTACACGAGGGTTACTAATCATGCGCTTGAACAATTGAATGCTTCGCCATAGCCTTAGGCCTATGCTGGGTCAATGAAAGCAAGATTGGCAAATACAGAGGCTTCAATAGCTGCGTAGATCATTGGTATTAATAGCTGCTTGAATCGACTATAAACACGCTACGATCTTGTCAGGTTTCAGATACCAAATGCGAGCCCTGGTTTTACTGTTCAGCATGGCTCTGTTCGTGCCAGCAGCGGCTTCTGCCGATCAATACCGAGATAGACTTGTACGAATGTGTGCGGGTGACAACCAAGTTTTATGTGAATATTTGTCAGGCGTTTCTATGCAAATGGCCATCTGCAGTCTTCTGGACTCCGGCGAGGTAACGGACGAACAATACAAACGATGGTCTGCTCAACCTGGCTTAGATGGTGGCTGGTTGGCTGGCTTTCGCACTGCAGAAGCCGAATGCTTATCAGGTGCGCTTGAAGAATCCACAAAGCCCAGCGAAGAGTTCCCAAATCCTTTCTAAGAAAAGCCGCAATAGCCATACTTCTTTCTGTCCATAGGATCTAAAAAAGATTTATATACGATCCGCGCTATTGGCAACTAGCGCTCCATCCAGTGCATAGCAAGCGAAAAGCATCTTTTACCGAGCATTAGCTACGCCAAGCATCAATGCAATAGCCAATAAAGACTGAAAATGAGTGATAACAGCAAAAAATCAACTCCAGGCGCTTAAAGATATATACCACGCGCCTTCCCACTTCGGCATGTTGATTACAATTGTGGCAGCCAAACTAGGCAGTAAAACTCTTGAAGACTGGCCTTCTCCGTCTGACTGCCAATGCATAGGGGAATCCAGAGCACTGGGTCCCTGTTGAAGCTTCAGCAATCGAAGCAGCACGCGCACAGAAGCGCGCACTGATGACAAGGGCAACAGCTTCAATGCCTTATGACCACTGTCTTAGCAGTTGAAACAAACGACGATTGCATCAGCTTTGCAGGCAAGTCCAGAGACAACGGATGTGGAGGCAAGAAGAAGCAAGCCCTCGTCACTGACGAGGATGCTGGTGATGACGAGGAAGGCTCCCCTGATACAAGCGGAGCTACAGATGACCTCAGTGCCCCCTTTGCTTGAGGACACAATGATGGACCAGCAAGAGATTAGGGTCACGGTAAGTGTTAATCATTACTTCTTCCGGCTGCGAAACAGAGGTGGCAGTCACCACTACTACATTCATGCAATCGTTCAGCCATCATTATCTACAATCCACCAAAAAAGCTACACCGATCTGAGCATTTCCTTCGTCGAACGGTCAGCTTCCCGGAGCGATCCAATACGGCGATTCACTGCCAAACTAAAATGCTTGAGCCAACCAACCAAGAATTCAATAACCATCAATCTTCTCAACGTTTGACGGGCATAGACATGGCTCTGCCATCGCGAGACAAATCTTCTGGCTTCATCAAATCATTGCCCTATGGAGACTCTTGAGACATGTTGATCTGGAAAGGTGAGTAGACATGCAGCATTCAAAAACTCAGGAATCAAGCAAGATATTCACATCAGGCATTTTTTTAATAGGCCATACAAAGTCAATACAAAACCCTGCCAATACTGGCAGGGTTTTGATTAGTGATCAAGCGCTTCAGTCTTTATCGATTGTTCCTGAGCTGTGACCAGCCGCCACAACTGCAGCACCGACACATTTACCATCCGAAAGGTTCTTGGCCAGATCCTTGTAGAAGCAGATGGCCTTCGTGCCTTCCTTGGCAATGATGTAGCCAGCGGGAATCATCCAGGCAGCTCCACCGGCGCAGGTTTCGAGCTGTTCGATGGAAAGTTCAGTGTTGTTCATTGTTTGAGTATTAAATGGTGAATGAGATCAATCAATCGATTAGAACCGATCTGGCAGAATAGATTTGCCGCCACGCCGACGTGGCATTACAGGCTTGAAATCTTTGAGAATATCCCCATAAGGGTAGAAGTCGCGTTCTGTACAACCTTTGCCGTCTGGCCCCATGGCGACGCCACCATTGGCTGATTGAAGTTGATCAAGAGTGAGTTCCATGACTTTGAAATTAGGACGTTGATATGTCGGGTTGTGTGTTCCCCCGATGCACACAAGATCGCCGAAATCACTGCGCCCCTCGATGACCTGAGTCAGCGATCGTTGTGAGGTTTATCACAGCATCAACCGCCGTTCTCCCGATCACGACTCCAGGGCTGAAACAGCACTGAATCGCTCACTTCGTTTTCACCACTAACCCACCGGGAACGAATAGCGAAGTCCACAAGCGCTCAACCAACGCGGTGGAGATGGTGCAGACATCGGCACCAGCACCATGTTTGACACCACTCCAGTTCTGATCACCGAGCTCCATCAAGACGACGAGGCTGTGATTGTTGACGCCTCGATGCTTGGGGATTCCTCTGAGCTGATCAACACCCAGGCTCCAGAGCAGCCAGCCCTGAACACCAAAGTATTGGCTGGAGAGGACCAGATCACCGGACAGACCATCGCCCTCGACCAGGCGGAAACGACGGACCGCCCGGTGCTGGATGACATGACCCTCGACAACCTGCTCAGCCGTCAGCTCGATGACGCGATCCTTGACCGCCAGGAGATCCGTGAACTTCTCCTGACAGCAGGACGCGATGGCATCACCAACAACGAACTCGACGATCTGCAAAGCCTCCAATCGTCATTGCCCACGTATTTGAATTCAGACACCAAGCAGTACGAGTCGTATCTGTTCAATGCCGTGGTGGGGGGCAATCCAGCCAACCAATGGTGGACAGGTGGCCAAAACTCGCGAACGACGCTTGGCAACCTGCAAGACGGCAGCAGTGAGGAGCATATGGCCAGCCTGGTGAATAAGTGGTATGGAGGCCTCGACCGGCCGAGCAACTTTGTTGAAGACAAAGGTATAAGAACATATTTCAATTACGGTGCGATGAGGGGAGATTTGTTTGTCGATGGAATCAGTGGACACGACATCAACCAAGGCAAGGCAGGCACCTGCTATTTACTGAGTTCAGCAATCGCAATCGCAAACAATAAGCCTGATCTTATTCAAAATAATTTTATCGATAACGGAGATGGAACCTATGGCGTGCGCTTCTATCGGCATGACAATGGACAAGCCATCTGGACAACCGTTGACAATCAAGTACCAACTCAAAATCACAGCACCCGATTTGCTTCAGGGAACAGTTCGCATGCGCTAGATGGAGAAACCTGGGTTG
This sequence comes from Synechococcus sp. MIT S1220, assembly GCF_047303025.1. Classification (NCBI taxonomy): domain Bacteria; kingdom Bacillati; phylum Cyanobacteriota; class Cyanophyceae; order Synechococcales; family Synechococcaceae; genus Synechococcus; species Synechococcus sp. MIT S1220. The sequence continues at coordinate 44,034 of NZ_CP138939.1, forward strand.
CTCTGCTGGAAAAAGGGTATGCCCAGGCCAATGAGATCGGTGGCTTCTTGAGAAACGCATCCCGGAATGGCCGCAACTCCTATGCATCCATTGAAGGCGGACAGGGAGATCCTCTGTTTCACATCACAGGCCAACCATTTACACACACCCGTCTTAATGCAGACAATCATCGTCAACGTGCTGAAATCATCGAGCTCGCCAAACAAGGCAAAAACTTTTATCTAGGCTCTAGAGCCAACACCACCGATGTGAATGGAAAAGTCAATTTCATCCCTGCTCATGCCTACACCATAACTGGGTTCAACACCGACACAGACACATTCACAATCATGAACCCCTGGGGGAAAGAACATGCACGCTCCCGCCACAACCACACATTCACATCAACCTGGGAACAACTCGCCAATTTTAACTCCGGTGCGCGTATCTATTGGCTGAGGGATTGATACTGAAGCCAGTCCACCAAAATCACCAGCAAGCAAAAAGAAGCGGGCGTAACCTCAAAGATCTTGGTACTGCCCCTTTTCAAGATCTTTGCAAAAAGCTTTCGCCATCATTCCCGCACTCTCCTTTGGGAGCGTACCTCTTCCACGCCACCGCCCCGCATCACAGTCAATCAAAAGGATATTGGGAATGAGAACGCCAACATCTGACTGTTGTCCATCGGCTGTCGTCACAGCAACGGCGTATTGATTGCCAGTAATCACCGTCCAACAAACAACGTGTTTCGCCTTTGTTTCATAACAGTCGTGCTCGGGCTCCTCAGCAAGCACCGGAGATACTCCTAGAAACAACGTTCCAGCGACTGCAAGGAAAGCAAGTTTCATCCCTCCTCTCGATCACGAAAGACTGTCGTCACCATGTTCTCGGTTCTCAATTCATCTGAGCAGTAATGGTCTCGCGACCAGGCTGCTGAAACAATCTTGGCTGCCAAAGGATGAACCAGCTTTTTTCATATTGAAGCCAATCGGCCAATCTTTATCAAAAGGACGAATGGGAGGTCCGGTCCGGCAACGACCGGACTGGACCGAACCGAACCGGACAATCAAGGCACCTCAATCAGTACACGCAACTTCGAATGTAACCTCCATCACCGTTCCTGGGTTGACATCGATCCAAGGATCCAGAGAGCCGTCTTCCCACACAATTCTCCATCTTGATTGCTGACAATCAAAATCCATGATGTGTGTTGCATCATTCGTATGTTTCACCCTTCGGATTGGGTAGGCTCTGTTCAAGGGCTTTACATAAGCGCAGCTGTCCTGATTGACAGCGCAACCGCCCTTGCACCATCCATTCCTGCATTGAGCCAAAGCAGCAGCGGATGACGATGCAACGAGCAGTGATGCGAGCAGAAAAAGCTTCATCGCACAAAAAAATCACCTGAAAAAGCTAGCCGGTGATCAACGATCCCTTGATCCTGGTAAGCCTGAAAACTCAGAGGGTTCACGGCTGGAAGAGCGCCTGGCATCTCTTTGCTCACGCTGAACCTCTAATCCAACCAAAAGAAATAAAATCGGCCCCTAATAATTTCAAATGCATCGGCGACCAAGATGCGTCAAACAACAACAAACAAGGCAACGCCTGATCGATCTTCAAGTGAATCAAGTCATCACAAACAATTTGCAAAGCATGAACTGATTTAGTTCCATTGTTCTGCCCCGATCAACGCGATCCCTGGTCCTGATCCGTTGTCGCGTCTGATTCGAGTGCCGTCTCCACCCGCTGCACTGCTTCGGGAACGGTCTGAAGCGCGGATGGCAATCGCCAGATCGCACCGCCCAGAACTCCGCTCAGATCAGCAAGTGCAGCCAGCAACGGGTCCGGTGTTTGTGCGTTGGCGGCATCAGCCACGTGGGCAGCCAACCAGGGATTCCAGCCAGCCAGCGTGACCACACTGCGATAGGCCGCGGGCCATGGATTGTCAGGCAGCAGCTCCTGCAATGCCGCAAACTGATCAGCTGCTTGCGTGGGTCGGTTGGCCAGAACCGCCAAGAGGGCCAGGCTCCAGCGGGCCCCTGCGTCTTCAGGATTCTCGCGAAGCCGTTGCTCTGCCTTCCTCTGAACACTGGCGCGGTAACGGAAATGGCCATCAAGCATGTGCTCACGACCCACTGCGGCGAACACTGGATCGAGACCGGCAGGTCCCTCAGCGAGCCCTACCGCAAGGGCCGGGAATGCTGCGGCGAAATCATCGCCAGCCGCCTGATCGGCCCGCCTCCAGAGGGAGTAACTGCCACCCTTCGGTCGAGGAAAGCGCCCCACCGCTGTAAACCTCCCGCTGCGGCGCACGGCACGGTCTAGCCGACGGGCTGCCTTGCGCACCGAACCCTGATCGCCTTCCGCCAGCAGTACCCACTCGGCCCGCTGCAGCACGGGCTCCCGGTCGCTGCGACGTCCACCAAGTTGGCGGCCCACCAGCTGGCCGCCGTTGCGTCTGCCGTAAAAGCTGACGTTGTGCTGATTGAGATCAGGGGTGCTGGGCACAACGATCAAGGTGCGGGGCTGTTGATCCGGATCACCGCCCCCCGCTGCCTGCACCACATCGTCCAGCGGCCCATGGGGACGATCAGCAAGCCGCGCCCGCTGCAGTCCCAGTCCCGCTGGCAAGCAGGCCAGCAATCCGGAGAGAAGGGCGAAGGGAGCCAGGTATCGCTGCCGATCGCGCAAGATCACACCCCACTGCCACCAGCCCCGCGCCAGCAGAAGCACCAGCATCGGCAACAGGGGAGTGATGTACCGATCGCTTTTGTTGGGACTGAGGTTGGTGAACAACCAAGCGAGCAACAGGTTCACCAGCAACCAGCGCCAGCTCCAGCTCCAGCTGTGCGTCAAAGCCTGCGGCCAACGGCCTCGCGGCCACAGCAGCATCAGCAGACCAGCCATCCCCACAATCAGCAGAACGCCCCCGAGCTGCTCCGGCAAAAGGCGGGGATACCAAAGCCAGCTTTCGAGGCTCAACAGCGATGGATCCCCTTCCTTGGCAGCGGACTCGAACACGGCTCGATTGGTGCCACCGATTGTGGTGATCCAGTTGTGGCGCAGCCAGGGACCGACCAACGCCACGGTGAGCAGCGGCAAAAGTGCAGCCTGGCGCCACCAGCGACCGCGACGCCGCCAAGCGATTCCGGCCGTCCACAATCCCACCGGCAGCAGCACCAACAGGGCGCTTTGCTTGACCAGCAATGCCGCCAGAGCCGCCAGGGTGGCAGCCCAGGCCTGAGCCCAGCCGCCACCATCCTCTGGATCACACCAACGACAGAGCCGCCACAACGCCAGAGTGCAAACCGCTGTCAGCGGCATCTCGAGCACATAGTCGCTGCGCAGTTCCAGCAACGCCGGCGTAATCGCAGTGAGGGTGCAGGCCAACAGCGCAAAGCCGGGACCCATGAGATGGAGTCCCCAGCCGGCCACAGCCACAAGCAGCAGGCCATGCCAGAGGCTCAGGCTCCAGGCCGCCTCAGCTGGAGCATCCCCCGCCAAAGCCATCACCGTGCCGTTCACCAGCGACGCCAGGGGTGGGATCTTCGGGGAAAGGTCCAGCAACGCCTGCCAACCTTGCCAACGGCCACCAGGCAGGAGACCAAGGGCACGGCCGTGGTCGAGGGCACTGTTGAGGTAGTCCGCTTGATCCCAAGCCGGAACACCGCTCTGCAGAGACCACCAAAGCCGGTCGCAGGCTGTGGCCAGCAACCAGATCACACCCACGCCAAGCCAGAACAACCAGGAGCGCTTCACACGATCTCGAGCCGCCGCCGCTCATCCTGAAGCCGCTTGCGCCGCTGTTTGGCTTCCCGAAGCATCTCGCGACCGTCGTGCAGATAACTATCCACATAGCCCATGGTGTAACGCTCCAGCTCCCTGATTCCGTCTTCCAACTCCGAGAAGCAGTGGTAAACGCTCAGCCCGAAGCCGCGGGCGGAGTTGGGTGTGGGCAAGGACTGGAACAGCTGCTTGGCCCGGTCCAGCTTCTTCATGCTGGTTTCGATATAGGTGCAGAAGCTGTCCATCAGCACATCGTCGTAAGGATCCCCCGACAGTGCCTTCAGCTGGGCCGGGAATGGATTGATCACCTCCCCCAGCAGTCGATCGATTGGGGTGTAAACCTGTCGCAGCCAGATCGCCAGGGCATCGTCGGCGGCAGCCCCCTGCCCGCCGGTGCTGCGGGCCCGGCGGAAATCCTGCGCCGAACCCCGTCCCGACGGGACCTTCGACGTGCGGTTGCGGTCGAAGGCCTGACGCCGCTCGGGGTCGCCGAGCACCTCCCAGGCCGCATTCAGGGCCAGCATCCGCTGATCATCTCCGCCGGCGTCGGGATGGTGCTGCTTGACCAGTTGCCGGAAAGCAGCCTTGATCTCAGCAGCGCTAGCGCTGCAGCTCACCCCCAGAACGGCATAGGGATCGGTCATCAGCTGCATTGACTGCTTCCATCGTCACAGCTGTCCGTCCCGTCGTGCGGGAAGCGTTGATCCGGAACTGAACATCGGCGTGGAGAGGTAGCGCTCGCCGTAACTGGCCAGCATCACCACCAACCGGCGTCCCTCCATCTCAGGCCTACGTCCTAGCTCTAGTGCCGCCGCCACTGCGGCGCCACTGCTGATCCCGCAGAGCAATCCCTCCTCCCTCGCCAGGCGCCGACCCGTTTCCATCGCTTGCTCGTCCGCAATGGCGATGACCTCATCAAGGATGGTTTGGTCCAACACCGCCGGGATGAAACCAGCTCCAATGCCTTGAATGCGATGACACCCGGCTGCACCGCCAGAGAGAACCGCACTGGCTGCTGGTTCAACGGCCACCAATCGAAGCCCAGGCAAGCGCTGCTTGAGCACCCGGCCGCAGCCACTGATCGTGCCACCGGTACCAACTCCGGCGACAAAGGCATCGAGATGGCCATCGCAATCGGCCCAGATCTCCTCGGCTGTGGTGCATTCATGCACCGCGGGGTTAGCCGGATTATCGAACTGCTGCAACAGATAGGCCTCAGGAATCTCCTCCACCAGCTCCTTGGCCAATTCAATGGCACCAGTCATGCCATCTGCTCCATCAGTGAGCTGAAGCTCAGCGCCGTAGGCCCGCAACATGGCCCGTCGCTCAGTGCTCATCGAATCGGGCATGGTGAGGATCAGCCGATACCCCCGTGCTGCTGCCACCATCGCCAAAGCGATGCCGGTGTTGCCGCTGGTGGGTTCCACCAACACTGTTCGGCCGGGCACGATCGTGCCGTTTCGCTCCGCTTCCAGCACCATGGCGCTGGCGATTCGGTCCTTCACCGACGCGGAGGGATTGAAGCTCTCCAGCTTCGCGAGAATTTCAGCACGGCAGGACATCAAGGCGGGCAATCGATTCAGACGCACCAAAGGTGTGCCACCAATCAAGGCCGTGATGTCGGAAGCGATAGGCATATCCCAGCTTGACGTGAGATCGCAATGGTTCAACTGCGGCGCAGAAACAACCAATCGAGACCGAGAGGACGATCGCCATCTTTAGGGCGCAGACTCCGTGCGCCGGCTGATCCTTTTTTATTAACAGACAGCGACAGGGAGCGAGCATTTCGCCAAGCCAATGAAAAACAGCATTGACTGGAATGGACCGCATTCGCTACGAATTTTCCCCACCAAAGAGCCAAAACAACCTGCTAATTTATAAAGATGGAGTCGCGATAATGAAAAGAGAAAAAACTCTCCAAGAGCATATTCCCTTTGCAAATAATAAATTCGATGCCCTCATTAATGCAAAAGATTCTTCGAAAAGCATCTTTTTCATGAAATATTGCATTTTTCGAACACGAACCTGGGCATGAGCGCTCATGCCACCAACCTGGCCACGATGAGATCACTCAGCCAAACAAAATGATGATCAGAGGAGGAGGAGAAGCCAAGACGGAGATCACGTCACTCGTTGAAAGGCAGAGAAACAAACCCACGATTAATCATCAAATCCTCTTAAATATTGACCCGACTCAAAAATACTTATCGGAGCTGGCCGAAAGATTCAAGATTCATAAGATCAGCATTAGACACTTCACCATTCCTGACTCAAACAGCTTGTTAAAGCAGCAAGTGAACCGCAATAAAAAAGCCCTCCATAGGGAGGACTTTGTGTACATGTTTGTGAGAAAAAGATTCTGAAGGCCCAAGCGAAGTTGGGCCGTGAAATCAGAACTTGAATGTGGTCTTCACAAGTCCACTCAGTCCAGTGAGATCGTTGTCGGAACGCTGGTTCGCGAACGGCTTGCTCAGGTAGTGGACTGCAGGGGTAACGGTGATGTTATCGGTGACCTGGAACTTGTAGAAGAATTCCCAGGCATAACCACCACCAGCGAGGAAGTCATCTTCGTCAAACTTGCTGTTGTTGACGTCGATGTCCGTGATGAAGGTTGGCTGACCGACAGCCATACCGAAGCTGTTGCCTTCGAGGAAGACATCAGACCACTCGAGGCCAACGTACCAGGACTGGGTTGTGGCGTTATTAACGCCAGGGACGCTGCTGCTGGAAATGTCTGTAAGACCCCAGCCACCGCTGACGGAAGGAATCCAACCAGAATCTTCAGGCATCCACCATGCGCTCACACCAAACGAATTGGTCTGACCGTCAGTGAGGGACATTAACTCAGCCCCACGGGTAGCGTTTCCGCCGTAGAGGCCAACGCCATTGCTGCCTGAAGCCTTGGTGTAGGCAGCAGCAATACCCCAGTTTTCTGGCGCATAGGCAATTTGAGTTGTCGCGCTCATGCCAGCGGCATCAGTACCAATACCACCGCCATCACAAGTACCATCATTGGTAGGGCAACCATTGTTGGCGTTGGTGGAGAGGTAGCTGGTGGAGATACTGAAATCACCAGGCTTCCACCAAATACCGGCACCTCCACCAAGAGCCAGGTTGTAAGCACCTGGAGCACCTGCATAGGTGAAGAAGTCCATCGTCATATCAGACGGATAGGCACTCGGCCAGAGTGGCAGCATGTTGTCCATCCGGACACGTGGGCCACCAACGATGGTGAAATCATCTCCAACAGGGAAGCTGTAGAAAAGACGATCAATGACAACAACGTTGCCGGTATCAACACCGTATTCCTGACCAAACAGACCAACTCCGGTTCCACCGAAGATGTTGTTCATGTTGCCTGAACGCAGGCGCGTGACCAAAGAATCTTTGCCTGTGAAACTTGTTTCAAGTGCCAGGCGAAGGTCGTAGCTGAACGTGGTGGCACCAGCCGCGGCTGCCATCGCGTCCTTGCCAGAACCATGATATTTCGCTGCACCAAACACCCAATGGGTGGAACCTTTCAGCTTGGTGGTGGTGGAGAACTGGGTGGCTTCCAGTTCGCCGACGCGGGCTTCCAGACCGTCAACGCGGCCGCGGATGATCGCCAGCTCACGCTCGAATTCCTTGATCAGACGAGCAAGATCGTCAGTTAATTCAGTGACGCTGTCGAGGCAGGAGTTCAGCAGAGCGGCAGCCTCGTAACGGGTCATCGCCCGGTTGCCGCTGAAGGTGCCGTTGGGATAGCCGGCGACGCAGCCGTAACGCTCGATCAGGTTGGCCAGTGCCTGGTAAGCCCAGTCGGTCGGGTAGACGTCAGAAAACTGAGTGATGCTGGTGACCTGCTCCTTCCGGCTGGAAGGGGCATACTCAGCCATTGCATCAACATTGATGTCAGCTGCATTGGCGGCGACAGGGGCCAGAAGGCCGAGAGCTGCCGGAGCCACCAGCAATTGCTGGAAAAGCTTCATGGATGGTCCTCACACGGAAAATAGACGCAACGCGCCCAAGCGAATTTTGAAGCAGTTACGTCGGCTTAACCAACGGGCAATGTGACGGTGTTTCTCCCGACTTGCATCAATCGCTACAAAACTGACCGAAGAGTTGGGATGTTCAACGCTGACGATGGTCATTCGCTGATCAACGAACACCAGCTCAGGTCGTGCGACCCATGATCCGACCCGAAAATCGAAAAATTTTATGCGCTGCAGGGATTTTCGCAGGGCTAGCCCTGCTGCTGCATGCCTGGCGATCGCATGTTCTCCTTGCCAGTTACGACCAGGGCATTTTTCAGCAAGTGCTTTGGAACAGCCTCCAGGGGCATCCCTTTGAAAGCACTCTTTCCTCCCAACTGTCGACCAACGTCATTCACGCCGGGCACCCCCCCTCCGTCGATTACGAACGCCTCGGCCAGCACTTCACTCCCACGCTGTTGCTCTGGGCTCCGCTTTTTGCATGCATCGGTCCAGCAGCGCTCCCGTTGGTCCAGGTCGGATTGATCACCGCGGCTGGGCTGGTGCTCCACCGCATCGCCTCTGGCGTGATGAAGCCCGCGATGGCCAACTGGATCGGATACGGCTACTTCGCAGGACAAGCACTGATCGGCCCGACGCTCGGCAATTTCACCGATCTCTGTCAACTGCCGCTGGCCGTGTTCACCCTGATGCTCGGGTTGATCGAACGCCGACGCTGGCTGATCGCCATCTCGGCTCTGCTCATCCCCCTGATCCGTGAAGACACAGGGGTGTTGCTCGTGGCAATCGGGATCTGGCTTCTGATCAGGGAACGCGAGCGCTGGGCTCTGGCGCTCGTGTTGATGCTTTGGGGAGGCGGCTGGGTGCTGATCTGCACCAACGTTCTGATGCCGTTGTTCTCAGATGACAACGCGAAGCGCTTCATGGTGGAAAACTTCGGCCAATATCTCGAAAGCGATGGCGTCCAGAGCAGCAGCAGCCTCGGCCTCATCCAGCAGGCACTTCAGCAACCTCTCCTTCTCCTAAAGGAACTGATCGATCCGCCGGGTCAGACAGTGCTCTACCTGCTGGGACACGCGCTCCCGTTTCTGTTTGTTCCTCTGATCAGCATCGATGCCTGGCTCCTAGCAGGCCCGAGCCTCCTGGGGCTCTTCCTCGCCCAAGGCGCGAACGACCCCCTCTCGATCACCATTCGTTACACCCTGCTCGTTGTGCCGGGATTCGCCATGGGGACAGTGTTCTGGTGGGCCAGGCGGGACAGGTCGGAACCGGGCCCACGCCTCCGCGGGATCTGGAGATCCTGTCTGGTGTTGTCCCTTGTGCTGGCCTTCAGCAGCAACCCGCACCGAAGCCTTTCAGCCCTCGTGCCTGACAGCATTGATCCCTGGGTGCACAGCACAGCGGTCGAGCAATGGCAGCACGGCCATGCGGCCAGATCGGTCCTCGGAGTCATTCCGGCGGATGCGACCGTCTCAGCCAACACACACCTGGTGCCGCTACTGGCCCGGCGTGAAGTGCTGGTGCGGTTTCCATTTGATACTACCTACCTGGACCGTCAGGGTGTCCGCCAACCCGTGACCTGGATCGCCGTCGATCTGGACATGCTTCGGCGATACGGCGCAGCCTTCGGTGGTGACTGGAAACAGCTGCGGAACAGTCAGAACTGGCTTAACGAGGAACGCAGCCTCTATGCCGTGCAGGCCTTCAAGGACGGTGTCGTGGCATTGGAACGGGCTGGTGCACGGAATCCGACTTTGGAAGCGACCTTGGATCAGGAACTCGCCAAGCCCCTGCCGCGCGATCCACGCCAACGCCACAAATCAGTTCGTTGAATCAGTTCCTTAAGTCAGTACAAAAAAACGATGCCCCCGACCGGTAAACCGGCCGGGGGCTCTCGCCGAGTCCGCATGTGCCGCGGAACCGGATGATCAGTCAGAAGGCGCCGTTCAGCCGGCGTTCTCCGCGATCAGCAGACCCTGCTTGAGAGAACTGGATTTCATGAACACCTCCTCCTGAGTGGATTGTTGAACGCCGGTGCTGTATTCGATGGCGTTCTCAGATCCGAAGATCCGAGGATGCCATCACATCACTGCGATCAGGTCTTTTGAACCATAACGGAGCTGACCGGTTGGTGGTGCATCCTGCACAACAACCGGAGCAAGAGGGTCGTCAATGGCTGCAGCCTCTCCTGCTCTGGATGCTCACCCTCTGCCTCTGGCTTCCGGGCCTCGGGAACCTTCCCCTGCGCGACTGGGATGAGGGACGTGTCGCCAGCGTGGCCCGTTCGACTACGACCCTGCTGCCGATGAAATGGGGCCAGGACTACCTCAACAAACCACCAGGGATCCATTGGCCCATGGGCCAAATGATTCGGAGGGTGGGTGCTGGGGAAGCCTCAGTTCGGCTTCTACCAGCCACCTTCTCAAGCCTGGCCGTGCCGATGATCGTTCTGCTGCGTCGGGCCCTGGACGAAGGCAGTAAGGGACGGAGTGAGAAAGCAGCGCTTATGGCCGGTGTCGTCCTGATGACACTGCTGCCGATGGCCCGACACGGTCGATTGGCGATGCTCGATGGAACCTTGCTGAGTTGCAGCCTTGTGCTCTGGTGGAGCTGGCTTGGCAATCGCCACCAGCTCTGGAGATCCATGCTGGCGGGCCTGGCCTGCAGCGGCATTTTACTCCTGAAACCACCTGCCCTGATTGGATTTCTTCCGCTTGCGGCGGTTCTTGGCGGTCGAACCCACTGGCCGGGTGTTCGCAACGGCTGCGCCCTGCTGATTGGTCTGTTGCCAGGCCTGGGTTGGCATCTCTGGCACTGGAGTGTTCGAGGCAACGACGCCTGGGTGATGTGGGGAGGTCAGGGCCTGGCACGGGTCACCAGCAGCGTTGGTGACGGCCATGGCTGGTGGACACCCTGGATCGAGCTCCTGGAGGGGGGGTGGCCCTGGCTGCTGCTCCTGCCATCAGGGTTGTACTGGGCTTGGCGTCACCGAGGAAGAACCGCGGGACGCTGGGAACTGGGCCTTCTGATCGGCACGGCGGCGATGGTCCTTCCCCTGCGCACACAACTGCCGTGGTACAGCCATTTGCTGTGGCCGCCGATCGCCCTGATCTGTGCTGAGGGGCTGACCGATCTGCTCAACCTGGGACAACCCCGCTGGGTGAGCTGGATTTGGCAGGGGTTGGGACTCGCTGTGTTGATCCTGGTCATCACGCTTCAGTTCACCCCAACCGCTACCGAGCTCCCCCGCAACGCTTTGCTCTGCAGTGGCCTGGGGCTGATCCTTGGAGCCCCGTTGTTGCGAAACCCCAGTGGGCGATGGCGCCAACGCGGCCTGCTGCTGCTTGTGGTGGGTTGGTGCCTGGCGCTGCTGACCTTGTGGCACAGCAAGCTGTGGCTGTGGGAGCTCAATGAAAGCTGGGACCCGCGCCCGGTCGCGACAGAGATCCGAGCACTCCCAGCAGACGATCCGGTATGGCTCAAGGGGCCAACAAGGCCAGCGCTGGGCTGGTACGCCGGACGGGAACTAAAACGGTTTCGAAAGACCGATTCTCCGACGGGGGAGCACTGGCTGGTTGCGGATCGAAAACCCAACGGCTGTGCGCTTGCCTTGAGGGCGGTGCCAGGGGCATGGCAGCTCTGGCACTGCCCGTGATGCCGTCCACTCCGCTGCAGGCTCCTCGCAAGCTTTGGCTTGTCGCCATCGGCCTCGGGGCGATCGGATGGATCTGCAGCGCCATGCGCCATGGTCTTCTGCAAAGCAATGCCTATGACCTTGGACTGTTCGACCAGTGGGTCTGGCTGATCAGCCAGGGCGTTGAGCCCATCTCGTCGATGGAACAGGTGCATGTGCTGGCCGATCACGGCGCTTGGCTGCTGTATCCAGCCGGGCTGAGCTACCGGCTCCTTGCCTCGGTTCAGTGGTTGCTGGCCAGCCAGGCCATGGCCCTCAGCCTCACAGCCATCCCCCTCTGGGGTTTAGCGAAGCAGGCCGATCTGCCTGAACGGCGCTGTTGGTGGATCTGCATGCTCTGGTGGCTTCAACCAGTGGTCTTCAATACCACCCTGTTCGACTTCCACCCAGAAACCTGGGTGATGCCAGCCCTCGCCTTGGCGCTCTGGGCCGAGCGGGCGGAGCGCCCTCGCCTCTGGTTGGTTCTGCTGCTGCTGCTGCTTGGAGCCCGGGATGGGCTGGTGCTGATCATTGGAGGAATGGCCCTGGACCTGGCCTGGCGGCGACGCTGGCGATGGAGTGGAATCGCGGCTGGGATAGCACTCGGCTGGCTACTGCTGCTGGGCCGCTGGCTTTATCCCCTGCTTCGGGACGGGGAAGGACCGAAAGCTGCTGGACGCATGTTCAGCCACCTCAGCGCCAACCCGCTGACCAGTCTTCAGAACCTGGACTGGGGCGGTGGATTCACGTATCTGCTGCTGCTCTTGCTGCCGTGCGCATGGCTCTGGCGACGCCGCTCCTTTCCAACCCTGCTGATCGGCGTTCCCCTTCTGCTGGTGAACCTGCTGTCCGCATCACCAAGCTATCGGACCTTGATCCACCACTACAGCCTTCCCCTGGCCGTGGTGATGGTGGTTGCCGTGATCGATGGACAACTGCAGCGCCAGCGAACGGTCCGCATGCTGCCCTGGTCTCTCGGCTGGGCGGTGGCCTGCTGGCTGGCACTGGCCAAGCCTTGGGCATTCACCGGGCCCTACCTGCAGCGAATGGCCCAGCTGGATGAACTGAAGAGCGCGATTGCTCTTGTAAAACCAGACGATGCCCTGCTGACCACGAGCTACCTGGTGCCTCAGTTCAGCCAGCGGCTGCAGATCGGATTCCCAAAACAAGGGGCTGATCTGGAGCTGAGCCAATCAAAGTGGACGGCGCTGCTGCTGAATCCGATGGACCCTGGCTGGGGCTCCTCGCCGAAAAAGCAAGGCTCGCTGCTAGATGACGCCGAGGGAAGCAACTGGACGTGTCAGACCTGGCCATCCGGATTGACACTCTGCCGCAAGCCCGAATCAGCATGACCCAGATACAAATAAGCCACATGTATGAACACACCCACTGAGAACAGGAACTCAGCGATTTCCTGTTCTCTGGTGTGGAGAAGAACGAGATCAACCCCCCATTTCTCCATCACCACACCCCAATACATCAAAGCAGCAATTCCAAAATAACTCGCAGTACAACCCAACGGAAACAACACATCCGCAGGCGAACCAAACTTCAGAGATCCTTGGCGACGGAGCACGAAACCTGCAACGGACAATCCAAACAACAAGGTGAAAACGCAGGCTGCAATCGTCCAGGTATGGGCATGCCATAACGAGAGGTTATGCAGATTTGTTTCATGCTGAATATTATGCTCATTCATTAATTCTGGCGTCCCCCAATTAAAAATCATCTGCCCCCAGCTCATCTCCTCCATGGAAATAAGAAATAAGCCAACACCCCCACATCGAAGAAGCAGTCTCACCAACCTAGAACCTTGAGACAAAGCTGCTCTCCACAGCAGAATTGCCGAGGAAAGCAACAATAAAAAGCCAAGCCATTCAACAAGGCTTCCCTCTGATATTCGCCGAAGATAACTCTTGAGGTCATCAACCTGGAGTCTGTAAAGCAGAAAAAAAGGCCACACGATCAATGGGAACATGAATATTTTTATTCGGCTTCCCGGGTCAGAAAACAACTTCAAAAGCCACTGGGCAACCAAACCTCGCTGGACAAGAAAGAACAGCCCAGCACCTGCTGCACCCTGAAGGATCTGCGCAAAGGGCATACCGCCTGATTCAGCACTCAGCACTTGCACCAGGTTGACCACCAACACTCCGACCAACACAAGCCCCAGCGCTCCCATCAATGCAGCGATTGTCTTGGCCAGGAATACACGCCTGCGACCATGCAGCGAATCAGATTGCTCCCAATCGGCAAGCGGATGACCAGACTTCATCTCAACCTTAATCACGCCATCACTCTGCATTAATGGAGCGTTAATCACACAATAATCGTCCAATGTGGGCAGAGCTCAAAGCGTCAGGGCTGGGGTCGCAGCGATTCACCCCCAAAAAAAACCCCTCCATAAGGAGAGGCGAATCGCGAAGATCGGGAAGGATCAGAGCGCGTTGCCGCGGGGCAGAACCTCTTCAGGGAAGACGAAGTTTTCGTGCGGCTGGTCAGCCGGTGCCATCCAGGCACGCAGACCTTCATTCAGAAGGATGTTTTTGGTGTAGAAGGTCTCGAATTCGGGATCTTCTGCTGCGCGGATCTCCTGGGAGACGAAGTCATAGGCGCGCAGGTTGAGGGCAAGGCCGACGATGCCGATGGAACTGGTCCACAGGCCCATCACAGGCACAAACAGCATGAAGAAGTGCAGCCAGCGCTTGTTGGAGAACGCAATTCCGAAGATTTGGCTCCAGAAGCGGTTGGCGGTAACCATGGAATAGGTCTCTTCTTCCTGGGTCGGCTCGAACGCCTTGAAGGTGTTGGCCTGTTCACCATCCTCAAACAGGGTGTTTTCCACAGTGGCGCCGTGGATGGCGCAAAGCAGTGCGCCGCCGAGGATGCCGGCCACGCCCATCATGTGGAAGGGGTTCAGGGTCCAGTTGTGGAAGCCCTGAAGGAAGAGGAGGAAACGGAAGATCGCAGCCACACCGAAGGATGGCGCGAAGAACCAGCTGCTCTGGCCGAGAGGGTACATCAGGAAGACACTGACGAAGACCGCGATCGGGCCGGAGAAGGCGATGGCGTTGTAAGGGCGGATGCCGACGAGACGAGCAATCTCGAACTGACGCAGCATGAAGCCGATCAGAGCGAAGGCACCGTGGAGAGCCACGAAGGCCCAGAGGCCGCCGAGCTGGCACCAGCGGACGAAATCGCCCTGGGCTTCAGGGCCCCAGAGCAGCAGCAGGCTGTGACCCATCGCATCAGCGGGGGTGGAGACAGCTGCAGTCAGGAAGTTGCAACCTTCCAGGTACGAGGAGGCAATGCCGTGGGTGTACCAGGAAGTGACAAAGGTGGTGCCGGTCAGCCAGCCACCGATGGCCAGATAGGCCGTGGGGAAAAGGAGGATGCCGGACCAGCCGACAAAAACGAAGCGGTCGCGCTTGAGCCAGTCATCGAGGACGTCGAACCATCCCCGCTGAGGCGCGCGTCCTACAGCGATCGTCATGAGACGTGCTTCATGAAGCGTTACATCGGGAGCCTAGGGGGGTCAGGCTGCAATGGGGCGGCTTCCCTCACCCAGAGGTGAAGGATGAGTAAAAATGCTCAACCAGAACCGACACTCCATGCGGGTCCTCCGCGAAGATGGCGCATCTCAACTTTTCAAGCCGTGTACGTCATCGAACTGGCCCTACGCATGAGCCCCGTTCCGGTGTCCGTGCAGAGAAAAGAGCATGACGCTGCTGAAGCGCTTTATCAACAGATTCGCCAGTCGATCGAACAAAGCCAGCCAAGACTGCTCGAGCTCACATGCGAGAAGGTCGAAGGCAAGAAAGTCACGGTGTTGATCAGTGAAGTTCTGGCCGTACAGCTTTATGAGAAAACTGCTGCAACAGGCGGCAGCAAAAGGCCAGGATTCTCCCTTGATTCCTGAGACGGACCCTGACGCCGTCCTCCGCCTGGAGCGAGTCAGCTACCGCTGGCCTGACGGTTCACAGGCCCTACATCAGTGCAGCCTGAACATTCCCCGGCCAGGCCTATGGATGCTGGTGGGCAGCAACGGCAGCGGTAAGAGCACACTCTTCCGGCTGATCGCAGGCTTGATGCAGCCACAGGAAGGCGGGATCCACACGGCTCAGCGTGTTGCGCTGGTCTTCCAGAACCCTGATCATCAACTCCTACTCCCAAGCTGCAACAGCGATCTGCTGCTGGGGATCGCGCCTCAATCCACAACCACAGCTCGGTTCGCACGGGTTCAGCAGCTTCTCGAACAACTCGGACTGACCGGCTTGGGGTCCCGACCGATTCACACCCTCAGTGGTGGACAAAAGCAGCGCCTGGCCATCGCCGGCGCCTTGGCGAGTGACGCGGGCCTCTTGCTGCTCGACGAGCCCACTGCCCTTTTGGATCCAACCAGCCAGCACAACGTTCTGGATGCGGTTGATCGGCTGTGCCATCAGGGCAGCTCACCATTAACAGCACTTTGGATTACGCATCGGCTCGAGGAACTCGACCGAGCCGATGGAGCCACCTGCATGCAGGAGGGACAGATTCAAGGCTGGATGGATGGGAAAGAGCTCCGCCATCGCTTGCAGTGCGGGAGGCTTGGCCTGTAAGTTCTCTTGGAGCCATTCCTCGGTAGCTCAGCGGTAGAGCGGTCGACTGTTAATCGATTGGTCGCAGGTTCGAATCCCGCCCGGGGAGCTTGATTGCCACAGCAGTTGCTGTGGCTTTTTTATTGACAAACAAGGAAAAATGTCACCCCGGATTGCCAAAACCGGAAGACTTTCTGAACACGACATTCAATGTTAACAGACCTCTTCTGGTGAAACCGTTTCCAGCGCAACAGATCTCAGAGATCAAGGCCCTTCGGCACAGTCCACGCAAATTCTGCAGAGAGAACAAAAGCTTGAGAGAATCAGCTGAGCGTTGACCAGTCGACCCTCGCTCCACCCTCCCACAGCTGTTCCGCTGCCAAATCGATGAAGCCTTGTGTTCTGCTAATCGAAGACGACCGGGACATGCGCGACCTGGTGAGTGGCCACCTCGAGCACAGTGGTTTTGACGTTCAGCGTGCCGATGACGGCATTAAAGGCCAGGCTTTAGCGCTGCAATACACACCAGACTTGATCTTGCTCGACCTGATGCTTCCCAAGGTTGACGGATTGACCCTTTGCCAGCGATTGCGCCGCGATGAACGGACAGCAAGCATTCCAATATTGATGCTGACAGCACTTGGGGGCACAAAAGACAAAGTCAGTGGGTTTAATTCAGGCGCTGACGACTACCTGACCAAACCCTTCGACCTTGAAGAACTTCAGGCCCGCGTCAAGGCCCTGCTTCGTCGCAGTGATCGGGCCCCAGTTGGCACTGGCAATCACCACGAAATCCTCAGTTACGGACCGCTGACCCTGGTTCCCGAACGGTTCGAAGCGATCTGGTTTGACGGACCTGTTCGCCTCACCCACCTCGAGTTCGAACTCCTGCACTGCCTGCTGCAGCGACATGGACAAACGGTGGCTCCCTCTTTGATTCTTAAAGAGGTGTGGGGCTACGAACCCGATGACGACATTGAAACCATCCGGGTTCACGTGCGTCATTTGCGCACCAAACTTGAGCCGGATCCACGCAAGCCTCGGTTCATCAAAACCGTGTACGGAGCTGGTTACTGCCTCGAATTGCCCACCGGTGGTCAACTGGAAGGTCTCCACGACGTCGTCGCCATGGCCCGAAGTGAACGCAAGAAACAGGGTGATCGCGCCAGCGCCTAGATCATCCCGCTGCCGTGATTGTCATGAGGTCAAGCAAAGCCACTTCCCAGGCCAACCTGGGTTGAACAAACGACAGAAGATGACGTCTGAGCGATTCCAGACGTCTAACAGCGTGTTCCGAATGAGCGGCACGCCAAATTCTCTGCTGCAACCAATCGATCAACCACAGCTGCTGTTCTCCATCGAGGCTCTCGCAGAGATCTCGAGCCAGAGACAAAGCGTCCATTGGCTCGATCGGCAGTGTTCTGAGCCGATTCGCGAGCGATTCGGGGAGCAGGGACCAACGCTGTCGATGTTCGATCAAGGCACCCGGGGATCCAGCGGCCATCCCAATCAGCTCCGGTGGATCCATGCCTGAGGCTCCACACCGAAGCAGGACCTGATCAAGCGCATCAGGGTCAAGACGAAGAAAGCGGATCAGCTGACAACGGGAACGAATGGTCGAAAGCAGCCGCTCTGGGGCCGCTGACAACAGCACCAGGAGACCGTGCCCAGGCTCCTCCAATGTTTTAAGCAACGCATTGGCGGCTGACTCAGCCATGGCTTCCGCAGTTTCGATCACCACCATGCCCCGTTCCGCTTCCACAGGCTGACGAGCCAGAAACCGGCCCACCCCACGAATCTGCTCCAGGCGCAGCTGAGGCGGTGTGCGGCGGCTCAGCCCCACCTCCTCCGCCTCACGCCTGGACAGCAATCGACCCTGATGCTGATAGGTGGGCTCAACCCAGAGAAGATCAGGATGATTGAGCGCCTCCAGGCGTCGCCTTTGGCGAGGGGAGGCAGCTCCTCCTGCAATCACTCCCTCCAAAAAACGCAGGGCAGCCAGACGGCGACCGACACCATCAGGACCGGCGAAGAGATAGGCCGGAGCAAGTCGATGGTGCTGCAGCGCAGCCTGCAGGAGATCCACAGCCAGAGACTGACCAACCAGATCTGCGAACAGACCGTTCACATCAACAACTCCCGCAGGCTTCGCTCCAGGGCATCACTCACCTCGGCAATGGGACAGTCGGCTTTCACACGAGACCAGCGTCGCTCGAGTGCGAGTTGCCTAAAACCCTCTTGCACCCGCTGCAAAAAAAGCTCCCCCTCGGCTTCGATTCGGTCATCCTGATCGCCCCTGCGGCGGCGGATGCTTTCCTTCAGAGGCAGATCCAGCAGAACAGTGACATCGGGAGACAGTCCACCGGTTGCGATCCGTTCAAGTTCTCGGATCAATGAACGATCAAGACCCCGACCGTATCCCTGATAGGCCATGGTTGAACCGCTGAATCGGTCGCTGATCACCCAGTCACCCCGTATCAAGGCAGGACGAATCAAGGTCTCCACATGCTGGGCACGATCTGCGGCATAGAGCAACAATTCGGCCGTTGGAGCCGGGGCCGCCTCAGCAGCTGTGTGAAGCAGCAGTTCGCGCACACCTCCCCCCAGGGACGTCCCTCCAGGCTCACGTGTCCGGATCAGGCGAGCGCCGGGAGGGATCAGTCCCGACGCGGGAAGCCAGGTCGCCAAATGATCCATCTGGGTTGATTTTCCACACCCATCAATGCCATCGAGAACAATGAAACGCCCGCTCATGCCGGACGCAGCACCAACGCATTGACCACCACCGTGATGGAACTCAGCGCCATCAACAGCGCAGCGATCGGCGGCGACAGCAACAGCCCCTGGCCGGGAAGCAGTACCCCAGCGGCGATCGGGAGAGCGATCAAGTTGTAACCGAAGGCCCAGATTAGGTTCTGACGCACTTTGGCCAGGGTGCGGCGCGCCAACAGCAAGGCATCGGGGAGGTTGTCGAGACGGTCACCAAGCAGAACCATATCGGCGGTGTCCTGCGCGATCTGAGTCCCCGTGCCAACCGCGATGCCGAGATCAGCAGCAGCCAGAGCGGGAGCGTCATTGATGCCATCTCCAACCATGGCCACTGATCCGGACTGACGCAACTGCTCCAGCCGCTCAAGCTTCTGCTCTGGTCGCATCTGCCATCCGAGCTCAGCCTCGCTGAAACCGAGCTGATGACCAAGCTTCTTCACGGCAGCCATCCGATCACCACTGAACACGGCGAGGTCAAGTCCTTCGTTGCGCAGCCTCAGCAGAGCCGTTTGCACATCAGCTCGAAGCTGATCCTCGATCTGAACCATGCCCAACAGCTCCTGACCTTCAGCGACAGCAACCACTGTCCCTTCTACCGACCCCTGCCACGCGTCCAGGTCGCCTGACCATCGAACGCCTTGGTTTGAGATCCAGTCCGGATTGCCCACCGATACCTCAGCGGGAACACCCTCCAAAACTCCTTGCAGGCCATCACCCGCCAGGGTGCGCACATTAACGGAGGGAAGCAGTTTGAGTTCGCGTCGCTGGGCTTCCTGGAGCAGAGCATGGGCCAGCGGATGCCGGCTGTTCTGCTCCAAGCTGGCTGCCAGCTGCAACAGACGTTCCGGATCCCTGGATTGCACCGCCGTGACCATGGGCCGGCCCAGTGTGAGCGTGCCGGTTTTGTCGAAGACCACATGGTCAAGACCAGCAGCCTTTTCAATGACATCGCCACCCCGGAACAGCCACCCCCTGCGGGCCGCCAATCCGGTCGCCACCGTGATCACAGTGGGTGTGGCCAGGCCGAGCGCACAGGGGCAAGCCACCACCAACACGGCGATGGATAGCTGCAGGGAAAGACCGATCGGCGTTTCAGCGCCACTGCCCAGTCCTGCATGGTGAGGGTGGCCAACCTGATGGGCATGGGACATTCCCATCGAAGACGCCTGCAGCACCTGAGGCCAGTGCTCTGCGCCAAACAGCCACCAGAACAGGAACGTGCTCAGCGCAAGGGCGATCACTCCGTAGCAGAACCGACCGGCAACGCGATCGGCGAGCCCCTGAATTGGGGCACGGCGGGCCTGCGCCTGTTCCACCAGCCGAATGATCCTGGCGAGGGCTGTTTCAGCACCGACGCGTTGCACTTCCAAGGTGAGCGTCGCCTCAAGGTTGAGGCTTCCGGCATCGAGCTCAGAACCCGGCTCCGCCTCGAGGGGCAGAGGTTCTCCCGTGAGGCTGGAGACATCAACGGCTGAGCGACCATCCAGAACTACCCCATCAACTGGGATTCGGTCACCAGCCAGAAGCTGGACGCGTTCACCGGGACGCAAAGCACCGACACGCACCTCACGGATCACACCATCAGCAAGAAGCAACCTGGCGGTATCGGGTTGAAGCTGGGCCAGCTGCTTGAGCGCCTGGCCGGTGCGGAAACGGGCACGCTCCTCCAGGAAACGACCCAGCAGCACAAAGCCGAGCAGCATCACCGGCTCATTGAAAAAGCAGGGCCATCCAACCTGCGGCCAGATCAAGGCCACCAAACTGGCCAGGTAGGCACTGCCCACCCCAAGGCCCACCAGGGTGTCCATGCTCGGAGCTCCTGCCCGAGCCGCTTTGACCCCCCCGATCAGAATGGGCCGGCCCGGCCCTAGCAATGCCACGGTTGCCAGGCTGGCGTGAAAAGGCAAGCTTCCAATCAGCGGCAGCTCAAGCTGTCCTGCCTCAGCGAGGTGGCCAAGAACTGAGAACAGCAAAAGAACCAAAGCGACCATCAGCTGGCGCCACTGCCGCCACCAACCCGGGCCAGCGGCGTGAGAGCCACGCGATCGGGCAACCTGTTCCTCAAGGCTGCGTTCCTTGGCGGGAAAACCGCGATCGGACAGAGCTTTCAGAAGCCGTTCAACGGACCCCTCTGCAGGCGAGAGATCCAACCAGGCAGCACGGCTGACGAGGTTGACATCAACGCGCTCAACCCCAGGTTGCTCCAACAGCGTCCGCTCCACGGAACGCACACAACCTCCGCATTTCATACCTTCCACGTCGAGCACAACGGTCTGCAGTGCTAAACCCACGAGCGATCGATCGTTAAGAGCAGGCTAGGTCGCGCAGCAAAGCCGTCAGGATGGAGTCACTCCGCCGGCGCGCCGTGCCACGCAGCAACCGCAACGACAACTTCATCGACAAGAGCTTCACGGTGATGGCGGATCTGATCGTCAAGCTGCTGCCGATCAACGCCAGGTCCAAAGAAGCCTATGTGTATTACCGCGATGGCCTCTCAGCACAGAACGACGGCGATTACGCCGAGGCCCTGGAAAATTACGAAGAGAGCCTGAAACTCGAGGAAAACCCCACAGACCGGGGTGAAACACTCAAGAACATGGCGATTATTTATATGTCCAACGGCGAGGAAGAGCGGGCGATCGAGACGTACCAAAAGGCCCTCGAGGAAAACCCGAAGCAGCCGTCCTGCCTCAAGAACATGGGCCTGATTTTCGAGAAGCGCGGACGGATTGCAGAAGAGGAAGGACGCCGAGACGACGCCGATCGCTGGTTCGATCAGGCCGCTGATGTCTGGACCCAGGCGGTCCGCCTGAACCCAGGCGGCTACCTGGACATTGAAAACTGGTTGAAATCGACTGGCCGCAGCAATGTGGATGTTTATTTCTAGCTAAAAAATTCCTGGAGATAATTTTTTTTGCAGCGCATTCATCTTTGAACAAAATATACTTAAATAAGAAAATTTTATTCTGCGGCCAGCGTTGATCAATTGCCTGTAACTAATAACCCAAATTTTTTAAACGACTTGGGTGGTAAAGCCGCTCATGGTCCGCGTAGATGCTCACGTCAACAGGACTTTAACAGATAACACCAACTTCTCTTTCACCATCTTTCAAGTAAGAGAACGTGAATGAATTTTCCGATTGTGGATCAAACTCACGAATCGCCTGGTCACGCTCCTCCCATGAGATCAAACCATAACCTCCGTACTTCCAGAGCGCATTAACATCGTGGCCATAATTGACAAACCTCAGGGCACCCAACCTCATGCCTGGAAGGTTCGAAAAATAAACTCTCGACTCGTCGTACATCAACACAATTTCCTCAAAGTAAAGCTCGTTGTAAATGCCAATGTCGGCATTTTGATCAAAACGCAAATGCCATGACGCAAAAGCACGAATTTCCGCGTTTGGATCTGATACCAACTCAGGCAGAACATCAACAGACCCATCGTCCTATCTTGGATATCGGCATTGATACTGATAATTAGCGACCTGAAGAGACAGCTCCAAAAACATTCGATGCTCATCATTAGGCTTGATTGTTTTAAAGAGCCCAAGAATCCAGGCCCTAAGCTGACGATCGTTCTCGGTGAGCGGCGGATTGGAGTCCAGATCAACGGGAAAATCAGCAGACAGGGCAGCCGAACTGAACAAGAATGTTGAGCCGAATGTTCCACACAACAAAAGGGGAAGCAACCACAACAATGGCTTGAGCTGCCGCCGAATGAAGACGTTCATTGAAGCCAAGTCAACGACAATTTCTTCATGTATTCAGTTCCTGACGTTCGCCCATGACAGCTCACTCAGGATCATCCAATGGGTGATTTCACACATCAGATCCTGATCAGCCCACGCCGGCAAAAGCGATCATCCATCCGCCCTCACCTGATCACCCAGAGCCAGAACGAGCGCTTCACTGACTGTTTCGGCTTCCAGAAGAGCCAGATCCAACCCTGCTGCCAAATCGCCCAAACCGCTGCCTCGGGGCACCACCGCCCGACGAAACCCAAGTCGGGCGGCTTCCTGCAAACGCAGCTCAAGCTGCCCAACCGGCCTGAGCTGGCCGCCCAAACCCAGCTCACCCACCAGAACGGTTCCAGCCGGAAGCGTGAGGTCGCGGAAGCTGGCGACTACCGCAGCGGCGACTCCCAGATCAGCGGCCGGCTCCTCCACCTCCAACCCGCCAGCAACAGCGAGGTAGCAATCGAAGCGGGACAACGGTATTCCCATGTGTTTCTCGAGCACCGCCAGGATCTGATGCAGACGATTCGTGCCGATTCCCGTCGCGGTGCGCCGGGGGCTTGCGTAGCTGGTGACATTCACCAGCGCTTGCAAATCCACCACCAGAGAGCGCGTGCCCTCACAAGCAACGATGGTGGCCACTCCTGAGGCGCGGGCATCACTCAAGAACAGCTCGCTGGGGTTGCCCACCTCCGCAAGCCCTCCGGCCTGCATTTCGAACAAACCGAGCTCATGGGTGGCTCCAAAACGGTTCTTGACCCCCCTCAACAGCCGATGGCTGGCGAAACGGTCCCCCTCAAACGTGAGCACCGCATCAACAAGGTGCTCCAGCACTTTGGGGCCCGCCAGCATGCCCTCCTTCGTGACATGCCCCACCAACAACAGAGCGGTGGTCTGCCGCTTCGCCAAGCGCTGGAGCGCCGCTGCACACTCGCGCACCTGTCCAACGGAACCTGGCGCACTGCTCAGATCTCCATCGTGGAGCGCCTGGATGCTGTCGATGATCGCGACCGCTGGCTGAAGAGCCTCCAGCTCCTGAAGCACCAGATCAAGATCGGTCTCCGCAAGGAGCTGCAGATCACTGTCGCCACCGGCAAGCCGCTGCCAGCGCAACTTCACCTGCTGAGCCGACTCTTCAGCACTGACATACAGAACAGAGCAATGAGCAGCCAGCGCCGAAGCGGTCTGCAACAGAAGGGTGCTTTTGCCGATCCCGGGGTCACCACCCACGAGGATCAGGGAACCCGGCACCAAGCCGCCCCCCAGCACCCGATCAAACTCCTCCGACCCCGTGCAAAGCCTCTGCAGGGGGAGATCCTGCAAGGAGGCAATGGCGGTGGATCGCCGTGGTGCCGCTGAACGCTCGGGATTCGGATCTGAGCGCCGCCGCCGACCGTCGGTTTTGGGTTGGTTCTGCTCCACCAGCGTGTTCCAGCTACCGCACTCCGGACAGCGGCCAAAGAACTGCCGCGCCTTGGCTCCACAGGCCTGGCAGACGAATTGAGAGGAGGAGCGGGGCACTGCGAACTATGAAGAAAGTTGCTGTTGGGTGAACAAAAGGGGGGTAGGCGCTTTTATCTGTTCCGCAGAAGCATTAAGCGCCAGAGGCGTTATGACGACCACGGCTCCCTCCAAGGAAACAATCCTCGTGGTCGACGACGAGGCCTCGATCCGACGAATTCTGGAAACCAGACTGTCGATGATTGGGTACAACGTCGTCACTGCCTGTGATGGAACAGAAGCACTGGAACTGTTCCACAACTGCGTGCCAGATCTGGTGGTGCTGGACGTGATGATGCCAAAGCTTGATGGCTATGGGGTGTGCCAGGAACTCCGCAAGGAATCGGACGTTCCGATCGTGATGCTCACAGCCCTCGGTGATGTGGCCGACCGCATTACCGGACTGGAGCTCGGTGCCGATGACTACGTCGTCAAACCCTTCAGCCCGAAGGAGCTGGAAGCCCGGATTCGCTGCGTTCTGCGGCGGGTTGAGAAGGAGCAGGTCGCTGGCATTCCGAATTCCGGTGTGATCCAGGTGTCAGATCTGCGGATCGACACGAACAAGCGCCAGGTGTTCCGCGCTGATGAACGCATCCGACTCACCGGCATGGAATTCAGCCTGCTCGAACTGCTCGTGAGTCGATCAGGCGAACCGTTCAACCGGGGCGAAATTCTCAAGGAAGTCTGGGGTTACACCCCCGAGCGCCATGTAGACACCCGAGTTGTGGACGTTCATATCTCCCGGCTGCGCTCCAAGCTGGAAGATGATCCAGCCAACCCCGAGCTGATTCTCACGGCTCGAGGCACCGGCTACCTGTTCCAGCGCATCGTCGACTCCGTTGCCTCCGAAGGAAACTGATTCCTCCCCGGCCATTGGGCCCTGGAGCAAAAGCAATCGACCACGGGCGATCCGACGCCTCGTGATCTGGTACCGGCGAAACGCAGCCGTCACCACAATTGTGGACAGCGCCACCAGCTCAGCCTCGGCCGCTGGAAATGTGGCCGGAACTGTGGTGTCGGGCGCTGGCAACGTTGCCAGCACCGTGCTGCAGCCCCTGGTGTTCGACCCATTGCGGCGCTTACAGGGGGGCAATGACGCCGAGGAAATCCGTGATGCCGATCGGCTTTGGGTGGCCGTCGACGGGATGGGCGGAGACCATGCTCCGGGCCCGATCCTGGATGGATGCCTGCAGGCGATCGAACGCCTTCCCTTGCGGATCCGCTTCGTTGGAGAGCGGGAGCAGGTTCTTGCCGCTGCCGATGCCCTCGACCTGCGCGAGAGCCTTGAGAAAGCCAAGCGCGCCGGTCATCTGGATCTGGTGGCCAGCGGTCCCACCATCGGCATGAACGAGGAAGCCACTGCCGTGCGTCGTAAACGCGACGCCAGCATCAATGTGGCGATGGATCTGGTCAAAAAAGGCAAGGCCCTTGCGGTGTATTCCGCCGGAAACTCGGGTGCGGTGATGGCCTCCGCCATCTTCAGGCTGGGGCGGCTGAAGGGCATTGACCGGCCGGCCATCGGTGCCCTGTTCCCCACCAAGGATCCCGGGCAACCTGTGCTGGTACTGGATGTAGGCGCAAACATGGATTGCAAGCCCACCTACCTGCATCAGTTCGCCCTGCTTGGAAACATCTACAGCCGGGATGTGCTCCAGGTGAGCCGGCCACGCATCGGTCTGCTCAACATCGGAGAAGAGGAATGCAAGGGAAACGATCTCGCCCTAAAAACCCATGACCTGCTGCGCGAAGAATCTCGGCTGCGATTCGCAGGCAACTGTGAAGGGCGTGATGTGCTCTCTGGTGAATTTGATGTGGTGGTCTGCGATGGATTCACCGGCAATGTTCTTTTGAAATTTCTGGAATCTGTCGGCAGCGTGCTTCTTGGTGTCCTGCGGGCCGAATTACCGCGAGGACGCCGCGGCAAGGTTGGATCAGCCTTTCTGCGCAGCAACCTCAAACGGATCAAGAAGCGGCTCGACCACGCCGAACACGGGGGTGCATTGCTCCTCGGCGTCAATGGCATCTGTGTGATTGGCCACGGCAGCAGCAAGGCGCTGTCTGTTGTGAGCGCCTTGCGACTGGCCCACTCCGCCGCAAGCCATGGCGTGATGGATGATCTGGCGGAACTTCAGAGTTGCTGTGGTTGACTGACGCCATCTGGAGTCATCCAATTCTTGACCGACCTGCCCCCCAGGTGCGCCGGCGTGCTGCTTAGGGGCTGCGGCAGCGCAACACCTGCACGTTCGATCAGCAACGATGAACTCGGAGATCGCGTTGAGACCAGCGATACCTGGATCCGCAGCCGCACGGGCATTGCCGCTAGACGCATTGTCGGACGAGAGGAATCGCTAACTGCGCTCAGTGCCAAAGCTGCGGAGGCGGCTCTTCAGATGGCCGGGTGGTCTGCCGACAGCCTCGATCTGATCCTGCTGGCCACCTCCACTCCGGATGATCTGTTCGGATCGGCGCCGCGTCTTCAAGCCAGGATCGGCGCTGTTCGTGCTGCGGCCTTTGACGTCACGGCGGCCTGCAGCGGCTTCCTTTTTGCGGTGATCACCGCTGCTCAATACCTGCGCTGCGGTGCGATGCAGCGGATCCTGGTCGTGGGAGCGGATCAGCTCAGCCGCTGGGTCGACTGGGATGACCGTCGCTCCTGCGTGCTATTCGGAGATGCGGCCGGTGCCCTCGTGCTAGAAGCATCGATCGATGGTCAGGATGATCTGGGCGGCTTCTTACTGCGCTCCGATGGAAGCCGTGGCGACGTGCTGCAACTGCCTCATCACCGCGACCATCTCCCGCTGGTGGGCTCGGCCAGTCACCAGAAAGGTGGCTTTGAGTCGATTCAAATGAACGGCCAGGAGGTCTATAAATTCGCCGTCCGGGAAGTGCCGGCAATCCTTGATGCCCTGCTGCAAAAGACAGGTGCCTCGGCTGAGCAGCTCGACTGGTTGCTGTTGCATCAGGCCAACCAACGCATCCTCGACGCAGTCGCCGAGAGGTTTTCCATCCCGCAGAGCAAGGTGCTCAGCAATCTGGCCAGTTACGGCAACACCTCGGCTGCCACGATTCCGCTGATGTTGGATGAAGCGGTGCGCGATGGGCGGATCCAGGCGGGCCATCGAATCGCCAGCAGTGGTTTCGGTGCAGGGCTGAGCTGGGGTGCCGCCCTTCTTCGTTGGAGCGGGCCGGCGTAACCTCCGGCACTGCCGATGCAACAAACCGATGGCGATCGCCTGGCTCTTTCCTGGACAGGGATCTCAGAAGCTGGGCATGGCCGACGCCGTGATCGATTTGCCGGATGCGGCAGATCGCTTTGCCCTTGCCTCGGAATTGACCGGCCGTGACCTGTTGGCCATCTGCCGTGGTAATGCCCGGAACGGTGATCAGCCGGCGGATCTCAATGACACACGCAACACCCAGCTAGCTCTGTTTGTGGTGGAATCTCTGCTTGCAGACAACTTGATTCAGCAGGGCCGGGAGGCGGCGTTGGTCGCTGGCCACAGTCTTGGTGAGCTGGTGGCGCTTTATGCGGCAGGGGTCTTTGATCTCGAGACCGGACTCAAGCTCATGAGAACCCGCTCGGAGCTCATGGCAGCAGCCGGCGGTGGCGCCATGACAGCGGTGATCGGCTTTGACCGCAGCCAGCTGGAGACCTTGGTGGAGGGCACCGATGGGATCAGCATCGCCAACGACAACAGTGATGCTCAGGTGGTGCTGTCAGGCACCCCTGCAGCGGTGCAGACGGTGAGTGAGGCACTGACCTGCAAGCGGGCGATCCCCCTGGCGGTGTCGGGTGCCTTCCACTCCCCCTTCATGGCCGACGCAGCCGATCAGTTCAGCCAGGTGCTCGATCAGGTGTGCTTCCGCGATGCAAAGGTGCCCGTGCTCAGCAACAGTGATCCGCGTGCAAGCCGTGATGGTGACGTGCTCAAGCAACGCCTGAAACATCAGATGACCAGTGGCGTGCGGTGGCGCGAAACCATGAGCAACCTCACCGTTGACGGCATTGACACCCTGGTGGAGATCGGACCTGGCAATGTGCTGAGTGGACTTGCCAAACGGGCCATGAAAGGGGTCGCGATCTCCCAGATCGCAAGCACTGGTGATCTAGGGCTGTGAGCAGCACCACTCCGTCAACGCTTGTTATCACCCCTCGGCCAAGCCTGACCTACAAGCTGGTGAGCAGCCTGCTTGTATTTCCGATCTTCCGTGGGCTGTTTCGCGGGTCCACCGTGGGTAACAACCGCGTTCCGCGGCAAGGCCCTCTGGTGGTTGTCGCAAATCATGGGTCCCATTTGGATCCTCCCCTGCTGGGCCATGCCCTCGGCCGTCCCGTGGCCTTCATGGCGAAGGCAGAACTCTTTGCTGTACCGGTGCTTGGAGCGGTGATCCGTGCCTGCGGCGCTTACCCGGTGCGACGTGGCGCCAGCGACAGAGAAGCGATCCGAATTGCCACCACACGGCTGGACGAGGGTTGGGCGACCGGCGTTTTCCTGGATGGGACGCGCCAGCCGGACGGCCGCGTGAACCACCCTCTGCCCGGGGCCGCTCTGCTAGCTGCACGCACAAGTGCACCGCTCTTGCCTGTCGCCATCGTCAACAGCCACAGGGCTCTTGGCTCGGGGCGGAACTGGCCACGCCTTGTGCCGATCCAGTTGCGAATCGGTGAACCGATCCCCCCTCCCGCCGGCCGACGACGGGCGGATCTGGATGCAACCACCGCAGAAGTTCAGAGGCGGATCAACGCGATGCTGGATCAGGGGATATTGCATTAGGAGTTGCTGCATCCCTGAGATCGCGCCCTGTCGTAACCCAGACGACAGCTCTTAACCAATCACTGGTGCGCTTAAGCAATCCCTCGTCACGGCATTCCGGAGTACAGGCCACCGCCACTCCAGTGAGGTGGATGCCGCGACTACCAGCCACCACCTGCCCAACGGCCATGGCCCGCGGCAGGTGATCCTCACTGGTCACCATCAACACGTGCCGGACTTTGCGGCGCTGCAGGTCATCCACGATTGAGGTGAAATTTCC
The DNA here is from genome assembly GCF_047303025.1 of Synechococcus sp. MIT S1220. NCBI lineage: Bacteria > Bacillati > Cyanobacteriota > Cyanophyceae > Synechococcales > Synechococcaceae > Synechococcus > Synechococcus sp. MIT S1220. Next base: position 73,066 of record NZ_CP138939.1, read on the forward strand.
CAACGTGTCACGCGCCCGGTAATCCAGCTGCACCCGCTCCGTCGGTAAACCTTCCTGCTGAATCAGCCAATCGGCGTATTCACGGTTGCTGCCTCCACTGACCAGCAAGGGAAGATCAAATTGTCGCGCCAGCTTCGCTCCCATCCGCTCACGATCCACATCGCCACCCAGCACCAACACGATCTGAGGTGGGCTGTGATCCAGCAATGCTCTGCGGTAGGGCGCCAGCGGTCCCGCACTCACCATCCACAGCATCAAGCCACCACTGAGCAGCAACCCTGCCCGCAAACCCGCCATCAGACGGCTCCGACAGGGGAGGTGGGATAAATCGGCAACACGGTCTGCCATGGCATGGACTGCTGCGCCGCCCATCCATCCCCAAGACACTTCAGAAGGACCAAAACATCCTCTTGAACCCGCTCATCTGCCTCGAGCACCGGGCCATCCATCTTTTGATCATCCGCCAGCAGTCGTGGACGCACGAGTTCCTCAACGCGCTCGTCATGAACCGCATAACGACCGGCAACATGGCCACGACGAGGCAAAACGCGACTGATCCAGAAGGGCTGAGCAGGATTGGGCAACGCACGCGACAGACGCGCAGCCATTAGGGCATAGCTGCTCAATCCCAACAACGGACAATCGAGCTGCTGCGCCAGCGTTCGAGCCATCACCACCGACAGACGGGTCCCAGTGAAACCGCCAGGTCCGGTGGCCACGGCCAGCGCATCGAGCTCACGCCATCGTTCTCTTGGCAGAAGAGACTCGACGCGGGAGATCAAGCTGTTTGAGAGGCCGCGGCCGTCCTCAAAGACCAAAGCGTTGGGTGTTGCCGGGTTCAGGCGATCCTGCAGCGCGACTCCGAAGCATTCCGTGCAGCTGTGCATCGCCAACAAAAGAGGCACGCCACTCATGCCGGCAGCCTCTCTCCAGGCCTCAAGCGCTGCCAACGTCCCGCTTCCAGGGCAAAGCTTCCACAAGCGCGCACATCCCACTCCACCCCAGCACCGCCACAGGGAAGATCCATCACAGAAACGTGAATCCTCGGGGACTCAGGTTCGAAGTCGGGGCTGGCTGTGAGGTGGGGGGCGCCATGTTGCCGTTCGACTGCGTGATAGGCCTGACAACGGTCGACCCAGCGGCAGTTCACGCAGATGCACATGCCCCCAGACGCCGCAACGCCCATCATTTTGGAGCCTCGGAGCCGTATTGACGCACTCTGGGCCGCACTGGCACCGGATCGTTGGCCTGTTCGGGTTCAGGACCTGCCGCAAGGGACAGCCCTGGTGGGTGGAGCCGTGCGCGATGCCTTGCTGGGACGCCAGTGCAAACAACCTGATCTCGACCTTGTGGTCCCTGAGGGGGCAATCAATCTCAGCCGGAAGCTTGCCGAATCGCTTGGTGGGAGCACCGTTGTTCTGGATGCAGAGCGGGACATGGCCCGGTTGGTGGTGCGCGGCTGGACGATTGATTTCGCCCGTTGTGACGGACCAAACCTTGAGGCGGATCTGCAGAGGCGGGACTTCCGGATCAATGCCATCGCTCTGCAGCTGCAACCACCCAGGAATCTGATCGATCCCACTGGAGGACTCCTTGATCTTCGCGACGGGCAGTTGGTGGCCGTGTGCGAAGCCAACCTGATGGATGATCCCCTGCGTCTGCTGCGCGGTCTGCGGTTGATGGCGGAGATCCCGCTTCAACTCGAACCCCAGACGGCTCAATGGATTGAGCGGCACTGTGCCCTGCTGAGCAGGGCAGCACCCGAGCGAATTCTGGCGGAACTGCAGCGGCTCGTTGCTGCACCCAGGGCGGATGCTGCGATAACTCAGCTCCAAGAGATGGAGCTCTTGCTCCCATGGCAAGACGCGACCAATCGATGGGATCAAACTCACACTCCTGCGGCCGCTCAGGCCGCAGAAATGGATGAACCGGAGCGCTGCCTTGCCCTGCCGTTGGCGCGCCTGGCTCATCTCACCAGCGACGAAGGCCTGAAATGCCTGCGAGCCAGCAGAAAGTTGACGCAGCGGTGCCTGCGCCTGCGCCACTGGGTCGCAAAAATGTCAGGGAATCCTGACAAATTGAGCGAAAAGCAAAGGGTTGCGCTTCACAGCGAGCTTGAAGACGACCTACCGGCTCTGATCCTGGGGTTGCCGGCCCAGCTCCGTTCGGAATGGCTCTCCCGATGGCGGGATCACAACGACCCCCTGTTTCACCCGGCGTCACCGCTGAACGGTTCCACCCTCCAGAGGGAACTTGGACTCAAGCCGGGACCAGCGATCGGAGAGTTGATTGAGCATCTCCGCTGTGAACATGCCTTCCATCGCATCAGTGGACAATCCTCAGCCCTGGCAGCAGCTCAGCACTGGTGTTCCCTCCACAGCGACTTGCTGTGATTAACTCTCTAGGTGTCAACGATGACGGTCCGACACCGACAGATCACACTTAATTTCCCCTTCATGAGCATCCGCCTGTACATCGGCAACTTGCCGCAATCTTTTAACGATCAGGAGCTGGATGCTCTGTTGAAAGGAGCCGGCGAAGGCATTCGCTTTAAACCTGTTCTCGATCGCGATAGCGGTAGCTGCCGCGGTTTCGGTTTTGCGAATGTCGACGACCCAAAAGTTGCCGACGCCATCATCGAGCAGCTGAATGGAAAAGATTTCGGTGGAAACGCCCTTCGCGTTGAACGCTCTGAACGTCGTGACAACAACGCCGGCAACAGGCGTAGTGGCCAGGGAGCTGGAAACAACCAGTCCCAGGCAGCCCGCAAGGCCAACAACAAGGTTGTTCATAGCGACGGACCTGCCCCGGAAGCTCCTGACCCCCGCTGGGCCGGTGAACTCTCCAAGCTGAAGGATCTGCTCGCCAATCAGACCACCCCTGTCTGAATCAACAGCCACACACAACAAAAACCCCCGATTGACCCGAGTGTCAATCGGGGGTTCTTTTCAGAACATGATCCCTGGTTTCAACGGGCCTGGGCCAGCAGAAACGAACGTGGCAGATCGGCGATCTTCGCCAAACGACTCACGTAGGCGCGACGGTTGAAGACGTCGTAGTCGACCCGTTCAATCGCATCGAGAATGCCGCGATAGAGGCGCAGTGAGGTCCAAACGGGCCAACGGGCATCCCGTGATAACCAACGCACTCCGGCCTCCGAGCGTGCGAACCAATCGCGTGCCCTTGCCAGCTGAAAGATCATCAATTCGCGCCAAGCCTGGTTGAGCCGACCGGCCATCAGGTCGTCTTCTGAGTATCCGAAACGCTCCAGATCCTCCTGGGGTAGATAAATCCTGCCGCGACCGCGGTCCTCGCCAACATCCCTCAGGATGTTCGTGAGTTGGTTGGCAATGCCGAGGGCCACAGCTGCATCGGAGGTATCTGGCCTATCGCTCCAAGGCGCAGAGGTGTAGGCCTTATCCACACCCATCACGCCCTGGGTCATTAAACCGACCGTTCCGGCAACCCTGTAGCAATACAGCTTGAGATCCTCGAAACGCGGGTAGCGAGTCCAGGTGAGATCCATGCGCTGGCCCTCGATCATGTCGAGATAAGGCTGGATCCCTTGGGGAAAACGTTCCAGGGTGTCGACCATGACGGCATCGAGATCGTCCGCGACATGTCCGTCGAAGAGGGCACGGGTCTTCTCTTCCCAGCGGTCGAGTCGCTCAGCAAGCTCCTCGACGGGTCTGGCCTGCGCCTCAGGGCTGTCCATGAGCTCATCCGTTCGGCGACACCAGACGTAGATCGCCCAGATTGCCCGGCGTTTCTCAAGTGGGAGCAGAAGCGTTCCCAAATAAAAAGTCTTGGCCCACTCGGCGGTCTCCCGTCGGCAAGCCTCAAAGGCTGCGTCGAGATCCGGGGCTGCGGGGAGCATGACTCAGGCCGCGATCGGCTCGCTGACAGGGGACGATGATGCCAGCTGATCCCTCTTGCGGTCCACCGCACCAGCGCAGAGCTTGCCGCTGAGAACAGCACCCTCCATCGAAGCGAGGTAGCGCTGCATCGTGTAGTCGCCCGCCAGGAAGAAATTCCTGATCGGGGTGGTCTGTTCAGGCCGGAGCTTCTGACAGCCAGGCGTGGTTTTGTAGACCGACAACGGCGTCTTCACCACCTTGTACTTGCGCAAGGTGGCTGGGTTGTCGCCACCAAAGTGCATCGGGAAGAGCTTGTTGAGCTCACCCATGGTCGCCTCGATGATCTCCTCGTCCGGACGGCCGATCCAATCCTTGGCAGGAGCAAAGACAAGCTCGAGCATCGACTTGTCCGGGTCTTCGTATTCCTTGCAGGTGATGCTCATGTCGGCATAAACGCTGAGCAATGGAGAGCGACTAAACAACAGATGGTCGATGTCAGTCAGCTTGCGGTCAAACCAGAGATGCAAATTGATTACGGGCACACCGCGAAGGCCATCGAGCTTGCTGAACACCTCCATCTGTTTCCAGGGTTCGGGCAGCAGCAACTTGAAGGGATCGACAGGCAGTGCACTGACATAGGCATCGGCTTTGAGGTCAAAGCTCTCCTTGCCCTTCACCCCGCCAATGTGAAATGCAGCGACCGAGCCATCGGCATTCAGTCTGATCTCACGTAACGGGGCGTCTAGATGCACCTCTCCGCCGAGGGCCTCGATGTGTTCGACCATCGGCTGGCAAAGTCTTTCCGGCGGAGCTCCATCGAGGAAGGCCATCTGGGATCCGTTCTTCTCTTGGAGGAATCGATTCAGGGCCGTGAGTACAACCGTCGCGGAGATTTCATCGGGATCAATGAAGTTCAAAGCCTTGCTCATGGCGATGAACACCTCATCGTTGACCCGCTCTGGGATGTTGTGAATCCGGAGCCACTCCGTCCAGGAATACTGATCGCACTCCTCCACGTAGCCCTGGCCGCGCAGCATCGCCGGAACCAGACCCAGACCAAAACTGATCTTTTCGGGCCACGTGAGCATGTCGTTGTTCCCGAGGATCGCTGCCACCCCATTGACGGGCGCTGGCAGATCAGGAAAGTCGAAACGGCTATAAGTCCCCGGTTCTTCGGGCTGGTTAAAGATCATCGAGTGGCTCTTCCACTGCAGCCGGTCCTCGATGTTCAGCTCTTTAAACAACTGCAGCATGTTCGGGTAGGCCCCGAAAAAGATGTGCAGACCGGTTTCATACCAGTCGCCGTCCTCGTCCTTCCAGGCCGCCACCTTGCCTCCAAGCACGTCACGGGCTTCCACCACGATCGGTGTGTGGCCTGCATCCGCGAGGTATTTGGCACAGGACAGACCCGCAAGACCGGCTCCGGCAATAGCGACGCGCATGCGGATGGTTGAAAAGTGAAACCAACCTTAAAAGGAGCAGTTACCCAGTTGCTTCTTAAAGTCGTCTTATCTACCGGCGTTCGATGGCCGACACCCTGCTGAAGTGCACCACCCGACACGTGCGACTGTTCACGGCGAGGGTTGAAAACGATGACCTGGTGCCGGACCCGGATCAATTGACACTTGACCTCGACCCAGACAACGAATTCCTCTGGTCGGAGGCTGCTCTGACAAACGTGCAACAGCGCTTCCGAGACCTGGTGGCTGCCAATGCGGGAGGCGAGCTCAGCGACTACAACCTCCGCCGCATCGGCACAGAGCTGGAAGGGACCATTCGTCGGATGCTTCAAGCCGGAGAGTTGAGCTACAACCCGGACGGACGTGTGACGAATTACTCCATGGGTCTGCCGCGGACACCCGAGCTGCTGTGAGCGGTTCCCGTTTCGACCGGGACAGGCGAGGGGATCGCAACCGCAGCGGCCGTTCAGGCCGCGCTGAACGGTCTGAGCGTTTTGACCGCTATCAAGATCGAGATCCAGGGCGATACGACCCGGGGCGGTACAAACGCGGTGGAAATGGAAATGGGCGGCCTCCCGGCCCCCCGCCAGGCGGTGGAGGTCAAGGTCCTTTTCAATTCAGCACCCTTACCGTCGCTGTGCTTGCCGGTGTGCTTGTTGTCGGTATCGGAATCGGCAGCGCCGTCACCAGCACCACCCAAGGCGATCAAGGCAACATCGCGAGCAGCCAGCAGCTCGACATGGCAGTTCCCGATCCTGAGTTTTGCCGTCAGTGGGGAGCCAGCGCCTTCGTGATGGATATTGAGATGTATACGACACTCAACCCTTCCAGCAGTTTCGTCACCCAGCCGACCCTGCAGCCAGGTTGCGTGATTCGTCGGGAGAACTGGTCGGTGCTGCGCAAAGAGGGCGCCATCACCGCTGCACAGGAACGGGAGTGCAAGCAACGGATGAACACGTTTGCCTACATCGGGTCCGTTCGAGACAAACCCGTGGTGAGGTGCGTCTACCAGACCGACATCACCCAAAACAAATTCCTGATGCGAGGCGTCGCGGACGACACGGTTGGCATCACTCCCGAAGCCGATCAGTTCTGAACCGTGAGCACCGGATTGGCTCCCAGCTGACGCAACGGACTATCTGCACTGGCGAAGACGGGCAAAATATCTTGCCGAAAAGCGGCTGAAGCTCTGGAGCAGTAACGCGCCGGGTGGGTGATCAGCTTCAACTGCCTTCTCACCTGCAGATCCGCCACCACTGGGCGGTGAATCGTTCCAGCCGCCAACTCGCGCTCGATGGACACCACCGGAACGAAAGCGGCACCAAGGCCCGCCTGAACAGCATTCTTGATCGCTTCAAGGGAATTTAGTTCCATTTCGATGCGAAGTCTCTGCACATCCAAACCTGAACGGGCAAGCAATTGATCCACCATCTTGCGCGTGGTGGACTGGGCATCCAGGCATACAAAACCAAGCCTGTAGAGGTCTTCCTTGGTGAGCTCCACCAGTCTGGACAGTGGATGCTTCACGGGAAGCACCAAAGCCAGTTCGTCACTGGCGTAGGGCAGCACCTGAAGCAACTCGTTGAGTTCCGGTGGCAGCTCTCCACCGATGATCGCCAGATCGATCTGCCCATTGGCCACACTCCAGCCAGTGCGACGGGTGCTGTGAACCTGCAGTTGAACGGCAACATCCGGATATTTCTGCCGGAACAACCCGATCATCCGCGGCATCAGATAGGTGCCTGTGGTCTGACTAGCACCAACGATCAACGACCCCCCCTTGAGGTTGTGGAGATCTTCCAAGGCACGGCACGCCTCGTGACACTGGCTAAGGATCCGATCGCAATAACTGAGCAGCAGATGGCCAGCCTCCGTGAGCTGAGCCTTTCGCCCACCCCGATCAAACAGCGAAACCTCCAGCTGCTTCTCGAGGTTCTGAATCTGGAGACTGACTGCAGGCTGGGTGACGTAAAGACTGTCTGCGGCTTTCTTGAAGCTCCCCTCACTGACGATCGCTCGCAAAATGCGCAGCTGATCAAGCGTGAAAGGAAGATCAGCCATGCGGGGCCGCCAGCCCTGTGTAAGGCCCAAACCTTAGAAGCGAACCGTCCGCGGAACAGAATCAGCGCACCAAGAAGCCTGGGGGGTGATGAACGGTCAACACAGCAGCGTTGTGATGCTGATCCTGCTGATACTGTTCGCGCTCATTCACAGCGGTGGTGCTGCCCTGCGCAGCCGCGCCGAACTGGTAATCGGAGCAAGGGCCTGGAGGCTGGTGTTTGCGACAGCCAGCATTCCCTCCGCGGTTGTGGTGATCGGCTGGTTCCTAGCCCACCGCTATGACGGGATCCGGCTCTGGAACCTTCAGGGTGCGCCCGGGATGGTTCCCCTGGTGTGGATCGGAACCACCGTTAGCTTTCTGTTCCTTTATCCCGCCACCTACAACCTTCTGGAGATCCCTGCGGTCCTGAAACCACAGGTGCGTCTCTATGCCACGGGCATCATCCGCATCTCCCGCCATCCTCAGGCGGTGGGACAAATCCTTTGGTGCATCACCCATGCCCTCTGGATTGGCAGCAGCTTCATGGTTGTCACCTGCATCGGGCTGATCGGGCATCACCTCTTCGCCGTCTGGCATGGGGATCGACGTCTTAAGAGCCGGTTCGGAGCTGCCTTTGACGACCTGAAGGCCACCACATCGGTGATTCCCTTCGCAGCAGTGCTGGACGGCCGCCAACAGCTCGATTGGAAGGAATTTCTTCGACCGGCCCAACTCGGAATCGCCATCGCCGTCGGGGTCTTCTGGTGGGCCCATCACTTCATCCCAAGCGCCGGTGAAATGGTGCGCAATTCCGCACTGGAAAGGCTTCTGGGCTGAGCTGCCTACACTCATCTCAACCTGGAAACAGCGGATGCCCTCGGCCGCAGAACTCGCCTGGCTGATCCCCGTTCTCCCACTCCTGGGTGCGGTGATCACAGGCCTTGGACTGATCAGTTTCAACAGGACGGTGAACCGTCTGCGTAAGCCGGTTGCCCTTCTCCTGATCAGCTGTGTCGGTGCCGCCGCGGTGCTGAGCTACGCGATCCTGGCCAGCCAACTGGCGGGAGCCGCTCCCGTTGAACACCTCTTCATCTGGGCAAGTGCGGGCAGTTTCACCCTGCCGATGGGATACGTGGTTGATCCACTCGGCGCCGTAATGCTGGCGTTGGTGACCACCATCGCCCTGTTGGTGATGGTGTACTCCCATGGATATATGGCCCATGACAAGGGCTACGTCCGCTTCTTTACCTACCTGGCTCTGTTCAGCAGTTCGATGTTGGGACTGATCATCAGTCCGAATCTGCTCGAGATCTACGTCTTCTGGGAATTGGTGGGCATGTGCTCCTACCTTCTCGTGGGCTTCTGGTATGACCGGGATGGCGCAGCGCACGCGGCCCAGAAAGCTTTTGTGGTGAACAGGGTTGGCGACTTTGGTCTTCTGCTCGGCATCCTTGGCTTGTTCTGGGCCACTGGCAGCTTTGACTTCCAGGGGATCGCCGACGGACTTCAGCAGGGCCTGAGCAACGGCAGCGTTGCACCCTGGGCTGCGCTTCTGCTCTGCCTGCTGGTGTTCATGGGGCCGATGGCCAAGTCTGCGCAGTTCCCGCTTCATGTCTGGCTGCCGGATGCAATGGAGGGTCCCACTCCGATCTCAGCTTTGATCCACGCCGCCACGATGGTGGCCGCCGGTGTCTTCCTCGTCGCCCGGCTCGACCCTCTTTACACCCAGTTCCCTGTTGTTCAGACGGTTATCGCCGTTCTGGGAACGATTACTTGCTTCCTGGGAGCCTCCATCGCCCTCACCCAGATGGATCTCAAAAAAGGACTGGCTTACAGCACTGTGTCCCAGCTCGGTTACATGATGCTGGCCATGGGTTGTGGTGCCCCGGTAGCGGGCATTTTTCACTTGGTGACCCATGCCTTTTTCAAAGCAATGCTCTTCCTGGGCTCAGGCTCAGTGATTCATGCCATGGAAGAGGTGGTGGGTCATGAACCCGTACTGGCCCAGGACATGCGCCTGATGGGTGGACTGAGAAAGAAAATGCCTGTCACCTCGATCACATTTCTGATCGGATGTGTGGCTATTAGCGGCATCCCCCCACTCGCTGGTTTCTGGAGCAAGGACGAAATTCTCGGGCAGGCCTTCAACAGCTATCCCCTGCTGTGGCTGGTGGGCTTTCTCACAGCTGGCATGACTGCCTTCTACATGTTCCGCCTTTACTTCCTCACATTTGAAGGGGAGTTTCGTGGCAATGACGAGGCGATGCAGGGCCAGCTTCTTGCTGCTGCAGGCAAGGATCCTGCTGAACACCACTCCCATGGCGGCAGCGTCCACGAATCCGCCTGGCCGATGGCCGCCCCCCTTGCAGTTCTGGCGGTTCCCTCTGTGCTGATCGGCCTGCTTGGCACACCCTGGAACAGCCGCTTCGCCGGACTGCTCAACCCTAAAGAAGCCGCTGAAATGGCCGAGCACTTCAGCTGGGGAGAGTTCCTCCCACTAGCTGGCGCCTCCGTCGCCATCTCAGTCACCGGCATCACCATTGCGGTGCTGGCCTACGCCCTGCACCGCATCGATTTAGGCCAGCTGGTGGCCGGCCGCATCCCAAGCATCAATGCGTTCCTCGCGAACAAGTGGTATCTCGACGCTGTGAACGAAAAACTGTTTGTAAGAGGCAGTCGGAAGCTGGCAAGGGAAGTGCTCGAGGTCGACGCCAAGGTTGTAGACGGCGTGGTGAACCTCACGGGTCTGCTCACACTCGGCAGCGGTGAGGGCCTCAAATATCTCGAAACAGGGCGTGCACAGTTCTATGCCTTGATCGTCTTTGCCGGAGTGATCGGTCTGGTTGTTCTCTTCGGTGTTCTCGGTGGCCCGATCACCTGATAGGACAACCTGCTCGCTGTGTGTGTCATCGCCTATCGAGCAGATGACACAACGGCTGGCATTTCTACAGTTCTGGCACGTGAAAAACAGGCAAGACAGTGATTGAGTTTGCCGTCGCCGGTCTGACGGAACCTGTGAGTGCCACTGTTCCCTGGCTGAGTATTTCGATCCTGTTACCGATCGTTGGGGCTCTTTTGGTGCCCTTCATCCCCGATTCAGGTGATGGCAAGCAGATCCGCTGGTATGCCCTGATTGTCACCCTGATCACGTTTCTGATCACAGTCGCTGCCTACCTCACCGGCTACGACCCAAGCGTGAGCGGACTGCAGCTTTCAGAACGGGTGAGCTGGTTACCCGATCTCGGCCTCACCTGGGCCGTGGGCGCCGACGGGCTCTCGATGCCGCTGATTCTGCTAACCAGCTTCATCACGTCCCTGGCCTGTCTTGCGGCATGGCCGGTGAGCTTCAAGCCACGTCTGTTTTATTTCCTGCTGCTCGCCATGGACGGCGGCCAGATCGCAGTTTTCGCAGTGCAGGACATGTTGCTCTTCTTCCTCGCCTGGGAGCTGGAGTTGATTCCCGTCTACCTGCTGCTAGCGATCTGGGGAGGAAAAAAAAGACAGTATGCGGCCACGAAATTCATCCTCTACACCGCGGGAAGTTCGCTGTTCATCCTGTTGGTTGCCCTGGCGATGGGTTTCTTCGGGGGTGGCACACCCAGCTTTGAATACACCGCACTTGCAGCGAAAGACTTCGGTGCAGGGTTCCAGTTGCTCTGCTACGCCGGACTTCTCATTGCCTTCGGAGTGAAGCTCCCGATCGTGCCGCTTCACACTTGGCTTCCCGATGCCCATGGAGAAGCCACAGCTCCGGTCCACATGCTGTTGGCGGGGATCCTTTTGAAGATGGGTGGTTACGCCCTCCTGCGTTTCAACTGCGAACTGTTGCCGGCGGCCCATGCCCAGTTCGCACCACTGCTGATCGTGCTTGGGGTGGTGAACATCATTTATGCCGCACTGACGTCCTTTGCCCAGCGCAACCTCAAACGCAAGATTGCCTACAGCTCTATCAGCCACATGGGCTTCGTGCTCATTGGTGTGGGCAGTTTCAGCGCTCTCGGAACCAGTGGAGCGATGCTCCAGATGATCAGCCACGGTCTGATCGGTGCCAGTCTCTTCTTTCTCGTGGGCGCCACCTACGACCGCACGCACACCCTTCTGCTCGACGAGATGGGTGGCGTTGGCCAGAAGATGCGTGTCATGTTCGCCCTCTGGACCGTGTGTGCCCTCGCCTCCTTGGCTTTGCCTGGCATGAGCGGGTTCGTGAGCGAATTAATGGTCTTCGCAGGTTTCGCCACCGATGAGGCCTACACACTGCCGTTCCGCGTGGTGATCTGCGGCCTGGCGGCCGTGGGCGTGATCCTCACACCGATTTATCTGCTCTCGATGCTTCGAGAGATCTTCTTCGGAAAGGAGAAAGCAGAACTGGTCTCCCACACCAACCTGGTGGATGCAGAGCCGCGTGAGGTTTACATCATCGGTTGCCTGCTGGTGCCGATCATCGGCATTGGTCTGTACCCAAGGCTGATGACGGACAGCTACCGAACCTCGATCGAAGCGCTCGTCACTCGGAACGTGGATGCAATGGAGCGCATCACGCAGCCGACAGCACCGATCATTCGCAATCAGCCCTCTGTGCCTGCGTTGTTGAACGCCCCCTCGATTCCTATCGCGTAAACAAGTGCGAGGTTGTTCCCCCCCGCAGGGACGATGCCAAAAGATGTCTTTAAGTTCCTAGACGCAATCGGCATCCGTCATGCGCCAGATCAATTTCGGCCTGATCTTCGCCTTCGGTCTGTTGATGGTGTTCTTCACGCTGGAGAACACCGCCCCGACAACCATCCACATACTGCCCGGCCTGCAGTACACCCTCCCCCTCGCCAGCCTGCTTCTGCTGATCGCTGGAATCGGAGCAGTATCCGCCTGGTTTTTCGCAGCCTGGACCGGAATGCTCAACAACGTCGACCAGTTGGGCAAAGCCAGTGAATTCGAAGCACAACAGGTGAGGATTCAGGAGCTAGAAACCGATCTCAGTCGCTATCGCTCCACAGTGGAGACCCAGCTGGGGCTGCTTCCCTCAACAACAGCAAGCAGCACCGAGAGCAGCGACGAAAGCAGCTCCAGCTGAACATCAAGCCCATCAACACTGGCATCCACCGGCCTGCATCGATAGGTTTCAGCCAGTGATGGCATCCCGTTGCAGCAGGTTGGAGTCAGCGCAAAAGCCGATGTCGGCGCCAGGCTGGCCATCCGCCTGCTTCAGGATGCAGCGGAACGGGGAGAACTTGATCCCTGGGATGTAGATGTGATCGCAGTGATCGATGGCTTCCTTGATCAGTTGAGCCAAAGGATCGCTGTTCCGAAGCAGGTCGCGGCGGTTCTCGAACGGCGCGGTGGAAGCTACGAGCAGGATCTGGCCGACAGCAGCGAAGCCTTTCTGGCCGCCTCCGTGCTGGTAGGCCTCAAAGCAGAAATGCTTGAAACCAGCATGCTTCCGGCAGTTGAGGAGCTGGAAGATGGCTTCGAACCCGAGATTGAAGACCAGGGCTGGCTGGATCCGGTGTTTGATCTCCCCCGACGCCCCGAACGCCATCTCCAACGTCGGCCTGTGGCGCCGCCGCCCCTACGGCGTCCCGTCACCCTTGGCGAACTGATCGAGCAGCTGGAATCAATTGCCGAACAGCTCGAATCAGATGAACTCCAGCAACGGCGCCGGCAGCGCCAGAAGCGATACAGCAACCGGGAGGCGATCGCGCAGGTTGCTGGTCTGGCCCATCGGGAAAAGCTGCCCGAAACCACCGCAGCGATGGGTGTGTTTCTCAATGGCTGGGACGCTGCCCTTGAGTGGATCGATTTCGAACACCTGGTGATCCAATGGCGCGGGGCCGCCGCATCTGATCTCGACACAGATCGCGTTGGAGTGTTTTGGGCGCTGCTGTTCCTCTCCTCCCAGGGGCGGGTGGAATTGCATCAGGAAGGTTGGCTGCATTCTCCCCTTCAGTTGAGACGGTTGTCCCCGGCTGGATCGGTCACCCAGCTGCCAATCAAGAATCTCGAGGTGCCAGCTTCCGGGCCGACCCGAAGCACCTTGGCGGCTTGAGGCACGGTTTAATGTTCACCATCCTTCAATGCCCCCACGCCGATGAAGGCGATGATTCTGGCGGCCGGCAAGGGAACGAGGGTTCAACCGATCACCCATGTGATCCCCAAACCCATGATTCCCATCCTGCAGAAGCCTGTGATGGAATTTCTCCTTGAGTTGCTCAAGGAGCATGGATTTGCAGAGGTGATGGTCAATGTGTCTCACCTCGCCGAAGAGATTGAAAATTATTTCCGAGACGGTCAGCGTTTTGGGGTTGAAATTGCATACAGCTTTGAGGGTCGGATTGAAGATGGTGAATTGATCGGCAATGCCCTTGGGTCTGCCGGTGGTCTAAAGAAAATTCAGGATTTTCAGCACTTCTTCGATGACACCTTTGTGGTGCTCTGCGGCGACGCGCTGATTGATCTCGATCTCACCGAGGCCGTGCGCCTCCATCGTGAAAAAGGAGCTCTTGCGAGCCTGGTGACGAAGCGAGTCCCGAAGGATCAGGTCAGCAGCTATGGCGTTGTTGTCACCGACGCCGAAGACCGCATCTCTGCTTTCCAGGAAAAACCATCGATCGAGGAAGCCCTCAGCGACACGATCAATACCGGGATCTATATCTTCGAACCGGAAATTTTCGACCACATTCCGTCCGGTGTGTCCTTCGATATCGGCTCGGATCTGTTCCCGAAATTGGCGAGTCTGGGTGCCCCCTTCTATGCCATACCAATGGATTTCGAATGGGTGGATATCGGCAAGGTGCCTGATTACTGGCAGGCGATCCGCAGCGTTCTTCTCGGCGACGTCCGGCAGGTTGGCATCCCCGGGAAGGAAGTCCGCCCCGGTGTTTACACCGGCCTCAACGTTGCCGCGGACTGGGAAAAGATCGACGTGAAAGGACCGGTCTATGTAGGCGGAATGACCAAAATCGAAGACGGAGCAACAATCATTGGCCCCTCCATGATTGGTCCGAGCTGTCACATCTGCGAAGGGGCCACGATCGATAACTCGATCATCTTCGACTACTCAAGGATTGGCGCAGGCGTTCAGCTGGTCGAAAAACTCGTCTTCGGTCGCTACTGCGTTGGCAGGGATGGAGGTCATTTCGACCTTCAGGAAGCAGCCCTCGACTGGTTAATCACCGATGCCCGTCGCCAGGACCTGGTGGAACCATCCCCTCAGCAAAAAGCAATGGCAGAACTGCTGGGAACCGATCTCACGCCGGCTGCAAGCTGAGGGAAGCCAGATCAAGAATTCTGGGGATTCTGTCTTCAGCCTTCACTGCCATCAGGTGAACCCCCTGAACAAGGCCGAGATAGCGCTTCACCTGCTCAGCCGCAATCGCGATCCCCTCTGCAGCAGGATCCCGAGATTCCGCCAGTCGCCGTACAAGATGATCGGGAATCGATGCACCCGGAACGACGCGGTTGATGAACATCGCGTTCTTCGCTGATTTCAACAAAAACACCCCGGCGAGCACCGGCATCTGCATTGGGCCGGCCAACTCTCGTTGAAATCGCTCAAGGGCATCGGGATCCATCACCATCTGGGTCTGAATGAAACGGGCACCGGCCTCTTGTTTACGCGTCAGGCGACGTTGCAGACCAGTCCAACTCGGGCATTGAGGATCGGCGGCACACCCTGGAAAAAGCTCCGTGGCACCGTCTGGTAACGCACCCGCGACAGGATCTTGTCCACGGTTGAACGCAGACACCTGGTTCAAGAGCTTGATGGATTCAAATTCATTTACCGGCCGAGCCTCCTGCTGATCCCCAGCCCGAACAGGATCACCGGTCAGACACAAGAGATTGCGGATTCCCAGGGCGTGGGCACCGAGCAGATCAGCCTGCAGGGCGATCCTGTTGCGATCTCGACAGGCCATCTGGAACACAGGTTCCAGCCCGGCATCCAGCAGGAGCCTGCACAACGCCAGGCTGCTCATACGCATCACCGCACGGCTTCCGTCAGTCACGTTGATGGCATGAACCCGGCCTTTGAGACAGGCAGCCATGGCGAGCGAGTGGCTGGGATCACCGCCACGAGGTGGCATCACTTCCGCTGTTACAGCGATGCCACCAGCTTCAAGAGCGCACTTCAGCGCTGACCCCACACTTTTTCTGCTTCAGCAAACCACTATGGAGGATCAACTTCTCGGCAGGGGCTTAACATGTGGATAGAGGGCGAGTGGACCATGACATCCGCAGAATCGTCCGATCCACTCAGCATTTCCCTCTCGACTCGCGAGATCGAAATCATTGAATTGGTGGCAGAGGGACTGACCAACCAGGAAATCGCTGACCGATTGACGATCAGCAAACGCACAGTCGACAACCACGTGAGCAACGTCTTCACCAAGACGGGATCGAAAAACCGGGTTGCGCTGCTGAACTGGGCGATGGACAACGGCAGAATTTGCCGTGATGGCTTTAATTGCTGCGCACTTCCGGACAGCGAGCACCCCGGCTCCTGACGGCCATGGGCTCCGGCAGGTTCTGGAGCGACCCAGATGTCAGCTGTATTTCAAACAGAGTGGCGTAATCGAGGCAGGCTTCAGCGGTGGTTCCCACAAAACGGAGAACTCCTTCTCTGTCGTACAGACCGACCATGAGTTCCGAGGAGGTGATTCGGACCTCTCAAATCTAAAGGAAATCCAAAGAGCTTTCCAGGCCTTGGGCTCAGGCCAGGCCATACCGGCAGCGGTCCGTAGCGGTCCAGCTCTGGATTGGCTTGGCTGCAAGCAACGCATTGGACCAGCGGGAATCCCCGGTCACCTCCAATCCACACCACGCTGGAATTGAAAGGTCTGCATCCACAGCCGGCAACTCCACTTCGGCCAGAACCAATGGGGCATTGTCTCCCTCGAAGCAATCCACAATCCACTCCCCGCCTGGTAGATCCAGATGGAAACGCGTCTTTTCAAGACGATCCGGAGCGAGTTGCCACAGCCCTTCGGCATCCTCTTCTGGGATTGGGTATTCGAATTCATGACGAACCAGGCCACAGGCATCCGCCGCTGCCTTGAGCGTCAACCAAGCCTGACCCGCACCAGTGCGACGAACACGCACAGTTACCCCATCGGCGCTGGAAACCACATATCCCTGCCGCAGAGCCTGAGGAGGGCCAACCAACAGCCGCCAGCCATCACCCACCACGAGAAACCGACGCTCAATCTCAAGAGCCACCGTCAATTCTCCGATGGTTGGGACGCTGTCAAGCTGCTTGCCCAGTGCAACTTGTGGGCAAGGGTTCGGTAATAGGACGGACTTTGATTCAGCAGCACCATCAGAGCGTGATGACGCGCCTGCTTCACCACACAACATTCACCGGGCTCAAGAACTGTGCAGCCAACACCGTCTTTCCACAATTTGATCCGGTTGTCGGCATCTCCTAGAGGCCAGATCACTAGCCGTGCCCGCGGTGGAATCACCAGTGTGCGGCTGGAAAGACTCATCGGGCAGATCGGGGCGACAACAATCGCATCGATCCCTGGATGGAGGATTGGACCACCGGCCGCTAAGGCGTAGCCAGTAGAGCCCGTGGGGGTCGAGAGAATCAGACCATCTCCACGCATCTGATCAACCACTTCACCGTCAATTTCCAGTTCGAGCGTGCAGGTCGGCGAGATCTCGTCCCGATACGCCCTCATGTAGAAGTCATTAAGGGCCCAGTGATGCTCATCGTCATCCTCCACATCCAGCACCTGCAGCGGTGCTGCGCATGATGCACGCTCCTGGGCGCTGCGCCGATCGACCATCGCCTGAAGCATCATGCGACGTTCCAGGGCGTACTGGTCGTCAATCAATCGCTGCCAGATCTGATCACCACGCAACACACGACGGTCGTGGGTCAGAAATCCCAGGTGACCCCCAACATTGATGCTCAGGATTGGGATGTCATGCACCGCAAGATGTCGGGCTGCGCCGAGCACCGTGCCGTCTCCACCGAGCACAACAGCGAGATCTGGCATGGCGTCGTGCATCGCCAGCAAGCCCGGGAATGGGTTGACCCGTGCTCCTGACATCGCCGTGACAACCTCGACACCAATCTGCTCAAGTTCCCTGGCGCATTGGCGGGCTTCTCTCTGGGCCGGGGGGCTGTCAGCCCGATAGATCACCCAGACCCTCTCGAGACGCATCGAACCGGTCGCGGCGAGTTACCAGCGGAGCAGGTTGAACTGCTCCATATCGACGGTAACTCTGTTGCGATAAAGCGACAGCAAAATGGCCAAACCAACAGCAGCTTCTGCGGCTGCAACAGTGATCACAAACACGGCAAAAACCTGGCCGCGAATGAGGTCTCCATCCACATACGAGGAGAAGGCCATCAAATTGATATTCACAGCGTTGAGCATCAATTCAATGCTCATTAACACCCGCACAGCATTGCGGCTGTTAATCAATCCCCAAACTCCAATGCAGAAAAGCAGTGCCGCGAGCAGCAGGTAGGCCTGAAGGGAAGGCATTTCATTAATGAAGTCAACCATCGATTTCAGGTGCAGGATTAGGAATTAGGACGAGGGCCGCTCGAGCAGAAGCGGAGTACTGGATTTCTCAATCAGGCCCTGATCTGCAACTTCGCCGGTGACAACATCTGTTGCAAGAACATCTCGGCGGGCCAGCACGATGGCTCCGATCATGGCCATCAACAGCAAGACGGAGGCGAGTTCGAAAGGAAGAAGGTAATCCGTGAACAGATGTTCTCCAATACGTGCCGTGGCCTCCTCCCCAACAGCTGCAGGACCCGGGAGGTTCCAGGGTGTGGTCACCACAACACGCACAAGAAGAGCAAGCAAGCCAAGGCAAACCCCTGCTGACACCACACGGCGCGTGGTGAGATTGGCGATCGCCTTCAGGTCCTCACGCTTGTTCACGAGCATGATCGCGAACAGGATCAGGACATTGATCGCCCCGACGTAAACAAGCACCTGAGCGGCTGCAACGAAGCTGGCATTGAGCAGCAGATACAACCCTGCCACTGCCATGAACACCCCCCCAAGCAGGAACGCCGAATAGACGATGTTGCTGAGAAGCACCACCCCCAGGGAGCCGGCCACGACAACAGCCGCAAGCACCAAAAAACAGACGAGCTCTGTAGTCCCCGCAATGGTCATGCGTTGGTCTCCTCTGCCGTCTGGGCTGATTGTGCCCCATCTTTGCCCGAAGATTTAGCGGGGGGTGTCAAGGTTTCCAGAACCTCAGAAGGCAGACGCCCGGCCCTGGGCCGATCTGCAGACACACCGTGGGGAGACACCTCACCGGCAGGGAGGTAAGCCAACTCTCGGAGCGGCTGAACAGAAGGATCGGTGGTCACGCTTGTGGGCAACCGTCCAAGGGCGACATTGTCGTAGTTAAGGCTGTGGCGATCAAAGGACGCCAATTCATATTCTTCCGTCATCGAGAGGCAGTTGGTCGGGCAGTACTCCACACAGTTGCCGCAGAAAATACAAACACCGAAATCGATGGAGTAATTGCGCAGCTCCTTCTTCTTGGTTGCCTTGTTCATGACCCAATCCACCACCGGCAGATTGATGGGACAGACACGCACACACACTTCGCAGGCAATGCACTTATCAAATTCGTAGTGAATTCTTCCCCGGTATCGCTCGGATGGAATGAGCTTTTCGTAGGGGTATTGCACCGTCACAGGGCGGCGCTTCATGTGGTCGAACGTAACCGCGAAACCCTGGGCAAGATTGCGTGCTGCATCAACAGCATCCCGGGTGTAGTCACCGACCTGTCTGAGAAATCCGAACATGGGCTGGAGATCTGAAAGAGAAGGTTCAGGACGCTGCGCCCATGATGACGGGCCAGACGCCGACAAGAGAGATCAGCCGCCGAATGCGACTGGGAATGCCAACTTGAGAGCTGCTGTCACCAGCAGATTGACAAGGGAGAGGGGAAGCAGAAACTTCCAGCCGAGATCAAGCAGTTGATCGATCCGCACCCGAGGAGTAGTCCAGCGCAGCAGGATCGCAACAAACACCAGCAGATAGGCCTTGAGCACAGTCATCACGATGCCGACCGAACCGGTGATCACCTGCACGATCGGAGCATCCACGGATTGACCCAGCAATCCGGCTAGCCACTCCACTGGAATCGGAAAACCCCAGCCCCCGAGGTAAAGCACCGAAACCAACAGGGCAGACAACACGAGATTGATGTAGCCCGCTAGGTAAAAGAGCGCGAACTTCATGCCCGCGTACTCGGTCTGATATCCGGCAACCAATTCCTCTTCGGCTTCAGGAAGATCGAACGGAAGGCGTTCGCATTCAGCAAGTGCGCAGATCCAAAAGATCAGAAAACCAACGGGCTGCCGCCAGATGTTCCAGCTCAGAATGCCGACACCGGTCTGCTGATCGACGATATCGACGGTGCTGAGTGAATTGCTCATCATCACGATGGCAAGCACCGCCAGGGCAAGTGGAATCTCGTAACTGATCGACTGGGCCGCGGCTCGCAGACCACCTAGAAGTGAGTATTTGTTGTTGGAGGCATAACCGCTCATCAGCAAACCAATGGGCTGGATGCTGCTGAAGGAGATCCACAGGAAGACTCCGACACCCACATTGCTGATCAGCAGACTCTGACCAAAGGGGATGATCAGCCAGGAGACGATCACCGGAACGACAACCAGGACTGGGCCAAGCGTGAACAGCAAGCTGTCGGCCCTGGCAGGAATGATGTCCTCTTTGACGAGCAGCTTTAGACCATCAGCCAAGGGCTGGAGGATACCGAGCGCTCCGGCGTATTCGGGACCGATCCGCTGTTGAACCGCCGCTGAAATCTTCCTTTCCAGCCATACCGAGACCAGAACGCCGACGACTGCTGCCACCAGCACGAGCAGCATCGGCAATGGAAGCCAGAGCAGTCGCGCTGCCTCAGCTGACAGGCCGAAAGCTTGCAATGCCTGGCTGAAACTCCCTTCCAAGTCCAGTCCCGGGCTCACCATGGCGTTGCCTGAAGTCCCTGCAACTTAAGCGGCAGGAGCCGATGCACGCTCATCGATCGGCGACCATGACCGTGGTTCCGAACCGGAATAGATCTGTGACGGACGAAAAATACGATTGGCACCGAGCTGCTCGCGCCAGTGGGCTAACCAGCCAGCCACCCTGGCGATGGCGAAAACCGGAGTGAACAGATCCCGTGGAATCCCGAGTTTTCGATAAACGAGGCCTGAATAGAAATCGACGTTGGGATAGATCCCCTTTGGCCCAAGCCTGGATTCAGCTTCCTGTTCGATGGAGCGGGCCACGTCATACAGATGGTCGTGACCGAAGCGGTCGAACATCTCCTCGGCCAGGACCTGGAGGATGACCGCCCGCGGATCCTTGACCTTGTACTCGCGATGCCCAAACCCCATCACCTTTCGTTTGGCGGCAATCGCCGAATCGAGATAAGCGCCGGCATTCTCCGGTGATCCAACCTCCTCGAGCATGGCGAGAACGTCTTCGTTGGCGCCACCGTGGAGAGGGCCCGCCAGGGTACCGACAGCGGAGGCGACAACCGCATATGGGTCGGTGAGGGTGCTGGCAGTAACGCGCGCACTGAAGGTACTGGCGTTAAGGCTGTGCTCAGCGTGGAGCATCAAGCAACGGTCAAAGATTCGAGCCGCCAGAGGGTCGGGCTCACGTTCCGTGAGCATGTACAGGAAGTTCGCGGAATAGGCCAGGTCGTCCCTCGGTTGGATCGGGTCCTGTCCCTTCCGGATCAGCTGAAACGCCGCCACCATCGTGGGAATTTTGGCGATCAGTCGGACGACGGCCTTGTAGATGCAACTCGGATCATCAATGGCCCGCCGCGAATAAAACAACCCCAAGGACGCAGCGCTGGACTGCAGCGCATCCATGGGATGACCGCTGGCAGGGAAGCACTTCATCATGTCGCGAACCCGAAAACTGACCCGCCTATGCATCTGCACTTCTTTCTCAAAGGCACCCAACTGCTGCCGCGATGGCAGGTCACCCCAAATCAACAGAAAGGCGGTTTCCAGAAAGCTGCTGTTAGCAGCCAGATCCTGCATCGGATAACCCCGATAGGTGAGCAGTCCTTTCTCACCGTCGATGTCGCAGATCGCGGACTGGGTTGCGGGCACGCCATCCAGGCCCGGTCTCAATTCAATGCCGGTGCGTGCATGACGCAGGTCTCCCTGAGGCTGCTGAGCCAACACACCAATGCCACTGAATGCAACCTAAGCGGATGGGTCGAGCAGCAACCCAGGTCGTAGCAGGGCTCTCAACTCCCAGCCAAACGGCTGACGACGAAGCTGCAGAAGTCCGGCTTTTTTGAGCGTGAGCCCGGCCGGTGGGAGCCGGAGCAAACGCGCTGCCAGGGCGCTGAGGTCCGGCTCATGACCCACCAAGCAGACACGACCGCAGAGGTTCCTGACAAGCACATCAACGGAGCCCCCCGGCTCGAGCGCTGCTTCCACGCGCAGCTCGGATGCCAAGCCCGCGTCCATGGCGATTTGTGCCGTTTCAACTGCCCTCCGAAAGGGGCTGGTGAGGAGCAGATCAATCTGAACGCCACGGTTCACCAGCGACCTGGCAACGGCGGCCGTGCGCGCCATCCCCTCGCAAGTGAGGGCACGTTCCGGATGATCAAGGCCGTCGATGCGCTGTTCAGCGATGCCATGACGGAGCAAGAAGAGATCCATGCAACAGCACTCAACCGAATTCCAAACGGGCATGCACGGGCAGCAGCGATTCCTCGCCCATCTGCTCATCCAGCTCAGCCGCCAGAACCAGGCCCTGAATCCGAGCCTGCAGAGGCTGTCCACCCAGTGCCTGCAGAAGGCTCCAAGGGCGCCAGCCAGCAATCAGAGACTGGGCTGGTTCAGCAGCAAGCAACATCGCCTGGCTGGGATCGTGCCTGGCTTGCAGCCGCTCCCACTGACGCAGGCGCGGCTGCAGCCCCCGGCCATCGGAGCGCTGCTTGAGCACCGTGATCGTTTCGCCCCACCAGTTCCGCCCCTCATCCAGAACGTTGACCAGGGCAAGACGTGCCTGCAGGCCCTCCGCCCGACCACGCTGCCGTTCCAGCCGCGTCCAAACCTGAAGCATGTCATCGTCATCGGGCAGCTCAGAACGGACAAGGCCCTCCGCCGCCAGCTGGTCACTCACCTCTTCAACCTCGGGCTGACCCGGGGGACTCGCAAGCAACCAACCTTCTGCCTGCTCGGTCCAGAGCACGGGGCCGTGGTCTTCACTGAGGATCGCCTTGACCGCCTCACGACTGGAGAGAGCTGACCTCAGTGCTGGACCGAACCACTGGGCAAGCGGATGAAGCTCCGCAGGGTCAAGCAATCGCGCGGGATTCTGCAGCAAGGCGAGGGCCGATGCACGACCGCCGGCATGGAGCGTGAGGTCCTCGACCACCGGCCACTCCGCTGAATCGATTCGCTCCTGGAAACGAAGCACCGCGTCAACGTTGAGGTCTGCACCCTCTGGCATGAAGGAGGCGACCATCCCCTCGAGATCCTTTCGATCCACAACAGACGACGGCAAACCCAACCAATGGTTCATCGCCCGTGGCGAGGCCGTCATCACTGCGATTCCGTCGCCGAAGCGATCGATCAACCTCTGCAGCTGCTGATCGCCAACCTGATGCTGATCCGGGAGTTGGGAGATATCCAGCGCCGCCTCCAACACGCCTCTGCCTGAAGCGAGCAACAGAAGGTCGTCATCGATCAGAGCGGTGGCGAGCGGCTGGGGATCACGCCCCAAAAGAGCGCCCTGACCACTGATCACCCCGACCCCGCGGTAATCACGGGCCAGCAGATCGGTGCCGGCAAAACTGCGGGTCTGCCAGAACCGCTGCAGGAAACGACGCGCTCCATCGGGACTGCGACTGGTCATCCCCAGGACCCAGCCAGGTGCAGGGTGCTCCCTGCTGGCATCGATGAGCGTCAGGCTCAACTCAGATCCCAGCCAGCTCGCAAGCTCATCATCGAAATCAAGACCGGCCAGAGCGAAGGCCCCATCGCGCCAGCGGCTTGCACCGTCGCGGGCAGCCCGTCGATTCGATGGGGACACCACAGCCTGCGCAAGGGAGGGAAGACGCGTCGGGTCCGCCATCCAGTGCAGAGAGAGATCGGCATCACGGGGGACAAACTGAGCGGCCCGAGGAAGATGCAAAGGCTGAGAAGCCAGCTGCAATGGACTGCGCTGTTCCATTCCCCAGAGCAGCCCGGATGTCAGCGCCAGGAGGGCTAACAGGACAGCCGTCAGGGACGTGAAAAAGGGGCGGGCCTTCATGGGCCAGCAATCACGGATGTCTCATCTTCATCCATCCCCGCAGAATGTCGCCATGACGAGCGCCCAACCCCAACCGATCACAGCAGCCGAACTGCAGCGCTGGCTGAACGATTCCGCGGCCACTGCCCCGCTTCTAGTGGATGTCAGAGAAGACCAGGAACTCGCTCTCGCCCCCTTCCCAGGGGAGGTTGTGCACCTTCCCCTGAGCCGCTCCCAGGAATGGCTTGGGGCCCTGCAGCAAACGTTGTTGCAAGAACAACCGCTGGTGGTGCTGTGTCATGCCGGAGTTCGCAGTCACCACTTCGGTCTGTGGCTGCTGGAACAGAACTGGGGACTGGAAGTGTGGAACCTTGTGGGAGGTATTGATGCATGGAGCTTGGAGGTCGACCCCTCCGTTCCCCGCTACTGAATGAAACCCCTGTCAGCCCGGCAACGAGACGTGCTTCAGGCCACGGTTCATCACTATGTGGACACGATTGAACCGGTCGGCAGCCGCACCCTGATCCAACGCTTCGGAATTCCGGTGAGCTCCGCCACGATCCGCTCTGCCATGGGAGCTCTGGAGCAGCGCGGGTTACTTACACAACCACATACCTCCGCTGGTCGCGTCCCCAGCCCCCTTGGCTATCGCCATTACGTGGATTGCCTCCTGCCCGAACCGGGCGCAGCGGTTCAACATCTCGAACGGGAACTGACCGGCATCAGTCTGCGCTGGGCAGCACTTGATGATCTCATGCGGCAGCTGGCTCGCCGACTAACGGATTTCACAGGACTGATGAGCCTGATCACCAGGCCTGTCCGTCCAACGTCGTCGCTCGAGGCCATTCGCCTGGCCTCCAGTGGAGATCGCTTGCTGGTGATGCTCGTTGAAGCGGGGGGACGCGGCCGGCAGCTCAACCTTCGCCTTCCCCACGGCGCGGAAGACGAACTCAGCGCGATCGAACGCTGGACCGATCAACAGCTGGAGGACGGCTCCCTGAACTGGGGCTCGCTTCCACCCCAGCTTCAGCGGAGTGGAGCCCTGCTTCGCAGCGCCATTGAGCAGGGATCACCCCCTGTTGACCAGCAGGTGGTCGTGCATGGGTTGTCTCGGTTGGCGGCTGAACCGGAATTCAGAAGCGCCAATGAGTTGAAACCGCTGCTGGAGCTGATTGATGATCAACCGGCAGCCCTCGTTGAACATGCTTCGACGTCCCGGGTATGGATCGGAGATGAACATCCTCAGATCGCCCTGCAGACTTGTTCAGTGGTGCAAGCCCCTTACCACTGCGGTGCAGACGGGATTGGACAGGTTGCCCTGATCGGGCCGATGCGGATGGCCTATGCAACTGCGAAAGCGGCTGTGCAACGGGTGGCCCATCACCTCGACCTTCTGCTGAGCTGAGACGACACCAACACCCTGGTTGCTGGCCCAGTCCCTTCCTCTGAAGTGTCCTTCTGGCCATAAGGCCCGTCAATTCAGCATGGGAATCGATGCTGTACTGCGCGATGTCAATGCCCGCGGAGGGATTGCAGGTCGACCGGTCAAGATCTGGTGTCTCGATGACGGCTACATACCAGACCCCTCTCTGCGCAACACCCGCCTGTTTGTGCAGGAGCCTGAGGTCCTGGCGCTGTTTGGCTACTTCGGCACACCAACCACTCATGCCTCGCTCCCCACTGCAATAGCAGCGGGGAGGGAGGTGGTGGCCCCGCTGACCGGAGCCAGTTCGCTGCGCCCACCGGCCAAATCGGAATTGCTGCATTTCCGTGCCAGCTACGCGGAGGAAGCGCAACGCATCGTCAAACATCTCATGAATGACGGTTTCGTCCGAATCGGTGTGGCCTATCAGAACGATGCCTATGGGAAGGATGTCTTGGCGAGTACCACAGAGGCCTTGGAACCTTCGGCCTGGCCGCAATCGGCACAGCTCCTCTGCCTCGAAATTCAATCGACACCCTTGAGGCCTCCAAACAACTAGCTGCCGTGAATCCCGATGCGCTGGTGGTGATTTCCCTCAGCAATGACGATGGCGTCACTGGTGAACAATCTGCATCGCATGGGAAGCCGCCCCCAGCTGATGACGATTTCACCAACAGGCACCAAGGCATTGTTTGAAGACCTGCCTCAAGCTGCGGCTTACGGCGTGGGTGTAACCCAAGTGGTTCCCTTCCCCTGGGATGGACGCCATCCGGACGTGGCTGACTATCAGCGGTTGCTCCGGCGCCAGCAGGCCGACAGCGACTTTGATTTCATCAGCCTGGCAGGGTTCATGGCGGCGAGCTGGCTCGTGAAGGCCATGCAGAACATCGCGCCGGACATCACACTGAACTGTCTCGTGGCGGAGTTGAAACGAACTGGGCCGATTCAAGAGGGCCAGCCAAACAGCATCGACCTGGTGTTCCTCGGCAGCGACCCGTAGGGACCCTGAGGGGCTGACTTAGAGCAGAAACCAGCTGAAGACCGACAGCAACACCATCACCGTGAGAGACACCGGTGGCCAGATCTGCTCCAGACGACGAATTCGAGCAGACATCCGGTGCTGTTGACGCACATTGGCGTGCCCGATCACGACGGGAT
The DNA here is from genome assembly GCF_047303025.1 of Synechococcus sp. MIT S1220. NCBI lineage: Bacteria > Bacillati > Cyanobacteriota > Cyanophyceae > Synechococcales > Synechococcaceae > Synechococcus > Synechococcus sp. MIT S1220. The sequence goes on from NZ_CP138939.1 coordinate 99,261, forward strand.
TTGAGGTCTTCGAGATACAAAACCAAACCAAAACTGACATTGGATATCAGATAGGCAATGACATCGATCGAATCAAGAAAAGAAAGATAAGGCAGGTTGGGCAATCCAGATCTGTACCCGTCCTGAAGAAAAATTAAGGTCAGCAAAACGACGATCGGGATCTCAAGCCGGAATTCCGTCAGCACACTTGTGATCAAAACAATGGACGACATCACCACCTGCAAGGGCTGAATTAGGGTTCAAAAAGCAGACCATGATGAGCGTTGGCAGGAAACATCAAAGATCTACTGGCTGTATTCCTCATCCTCAAGACTGACTCCGAATCCGGAGGCAAAATGATGGCGAAACTCTCCAAATGACCAGCCTTTTATTAACCAACCAAACAGATTTGAATAAAGGCCAACTCCACTGTCTCGCAGGTCAGGGATCAAATCCAGGATGGCGCAGGCGAGATCGCCGATCGGATCGTCAACCCCAAGAACGACAGGCAGACTGACGGGATTAAACGGAAAACGTCGCAGATCCAAGTTGTCGATATAAAACTCTCCCGTCTAAAGAAAATCTTGCTCGAAAGTCCCGTCGTCGTAGATCTGGACATCATGCAGGGGCGAGATCTGCGATGTTTCGGGATTGATGTCATTCTCAAAATCAACAAAATCAACAACATCAACAACATCAACAATGGCAAGATCATTGTCTTGCAGATATTGCTGAAACAGATGATTCCACCCCATCCAGATGTAACCCTTACTGGAGAGAAGATCGGTTTCTCTCAATCAAGACTGAAGTTATTGGCGACATAAAGGCCTGTTTAAATTTTATAAGGCGCATTGTCGAGCAATTCGGCATCACGAATAATTTCTGCCCCCTGAAGCGGCTTGCCCCTCGGACGAACATCAGTCAACTGATTCGGAATATGAGGAGCACTAGTGAGGCGCAAGATCTCCCGAGAGCGAATCACATCCTGTTGTTCATCCCCATGGAACTGCTGAAGAACGAGGCCTCTGACGAGAACGATCACAAGTAGTAGAACCGTCCAGGTTCGAGCACGCAAACGACGGATCGATAGACCGACCAGTCGCGGGAACAACCCCATCGTCAGAGTTGATCGCCCAACTTCTCCGCAACGGTATTGACATCCTTATCGCCGCGTCCCGAGCAATTGATCACCACCTCACTCCCATCAGCGAGGGTCGGACAGAGCTGTTCGAGCCAAGCAAAGGCATGAGCTGTTTCAAGGGCTGGAATGATGCCCTCGAGCTCGCTCACCAGACGCAGGGCATCAAGAGCCTGCTGATCGGTGACGGCGGCATACTCGGCCCTACCAATTTCACGCAGGTAACTGTGTTCGGGGCCAACCCCGGGGTAATCCAAGCCTGCGCTGATCGAATGGGCTTCCTGCACCTGGCCGTCACCGTCCTGCAACAGCAGGCTCATCGCACCGTGCAGAACACCGGCTCTGCCCTCCGTGATCGTGGCGGCATGACGTCCCGTCGCAACGCCGTCGCCGGCGGCCTCAACCCCGATCAACCGCACCGAGGTGTCCTGAACAAAGGGATGAAAGAGGCCCATCGCATTGGAACCGCCGCCCACACATGCCATCAACACGTCCGGCAGCCGGCCGAACGCTTGCTGACACTGGTCTTTGGACTCCTCACCGATCACAGCGTGGAAATCGCGTACCAACATCGGGTAGGGGTGCGGACCGGCGACGGATCCAAGGATGTAATGCGTACTTTCCACGTTGGTGACCCAATCCCGGATCGCCTCACTGGTGGCGTCCTTGAGGGTTGCGGTGCCAGCGGTCACGGGCTGCACCGTGGCACCGAGCAATCGCATCCGAAACACATTTAGGGCCTGACGGCGCATGTCCTCAGCCCCCATGTAAATCACACAGTCCAGACCGAAGCGTGCACACACAGTGGCCGTGGCCACACCGTGCTGACCTGCCCCGGTTTCAGCGATGATCCTCTTCTTGCCCATCCGCAGCGCCAGCAAGGCCTGACCGAGGGCGTTGTTGATCTTGTGCGCACCGGTGTGATTCAGGTCTTCACGCTTGAGCCAGATGCGTGGCCCGCCATCCGCACGGCGATAGTGCGCTGTCAGGCGTTCCGCTTCATAGAGAGGGGTGGCCCGCCCGACGTAATTCTTGAGGAGACGATCCAGCTCCCCAGTGAACGTAGGGTCTGTCCAGGCCTGTGCCGCAGCCTGTTCGAGTTCGGCCAGAGCCGGCATCAAGGTCTCTGGGACGTACTGCCCACCAAACCGGCCGAAGCGACCATGGGCGCCAGGCCTCACTGAGGGTTCCAAACTGGAGGAATCCGGCGTGTTTGTGTTCGGCAGAGTGCTTGTCACAGATCCACGTTGGAGCGTGGAGTCAGCGTAAGCAGGCAATCACGCGATGCCGTGGATCGCAGGCGCTGATGCGCGGATTCCGGAACCCTGCCTGCTCCAGGGCCGCCGGCATGTCCAGACCGAAATATTGCTCGATGTAGGGCTCCGTACTTTTCAACAGGGTGGCCACCGCTGCCGGCAAGCGTTGCAGCACCGATGAGGCAGGATCCTGATCCACCATCACGAGCGCTCCACCGGGGCGAAGCAGTCTTGCCGACTCCAGAAGCACAGCGTGGGTGGCGGCCTGCGGCAGCTCGTGGCACACGAACTGCAAGCTGATCAGGTCGCAGCAACCCGTTTCCAGGCCAGTCTTCTCGGCTGCGGCGTGACGCCACTGCTCCACAAGTCCGTCCTGGTCACGAACCCTTGCCACTGCAAGCATGTCCGGCGAAAGATCAAGGCCGATCAGCTCAGGTCGCTGGTCCCCGCGCGCGTCAGCCCTTTGGTTGAGCCAACGGGCCAGGGCCTGGGTGCTCACACCAACGGAGCAGCCCAGATCGAGGACGCGATCCAACCGGCCCTCCAGCAAGGGTTCAACGGCCCGATGGATGGCATCCCGAAGCCGGGCCTGCGCCACCACGGGACTGAGCGACTCCTCAGGCCAGACCCGGAGAGCCATGGCATCGGTGGCCTGCTCCGCTTCTGCCGCAGCCTGCCAGCAGAGGTTGCCCTGTTCATAAGCATGAAAGCGAGCAACGTAATAAGCGGGAGGGACCAGGCCAGGCGTGGCGCTCGTCGCCAGCAGTGGAGCGGCGGCTTCTCGCAGTTCCCTACGGCGAGCCCGCCAGGGGATGCCATTGCGTTCGGCTGTACGGATGATCAGCTGCCGAGCCTGGAAGAACAACGGTCGGCGCAACAGTCCGATGCCGATCAAACGTTCAATCAAGCGACCCAGCCCATGGCTGGAATCAGCCCAGCCAGGCGTGGCAGCAGCTTGGGACATCTCAGCAGCAGCGAACGGGTGGGTGGTGGCGAGTCTGCATGGCCGGGAAGCGGACCCAGGTCCGATGGCTGATTTTTTCAGATGCTTCGGCCTATCCGGAGATGACTGCGCTGCCCAGTTCCATGGGCAAGACTGCAGACTGCGGCATGGCCCAGATATGCCAAAAGGTGGGTGGCAGGAATTCAGCAGCAGCAGCAGCAGCAGCCTGCAACGGCTCAGCGGCCCGACCAAGGCCCCCTCACCGAAGACCCAGCAGGTGGTCCGGGTTCAGCCCACCCGAGGCGGCAAAGGCGGCAAAACAGTCACTGTGATCCGCGGCCTTGAGCTCGACGTAACAGGATTGAAGTCGCTGCTGAAGAAACTCAAAACCCGCATCGGCAGCGGGGGGACCGTCAAGGACGGAGTGATCGAGCTGCAAGGCGATCAGGTTGAACTGGCGCTGGAGCTGCTGACCAAGGAGGGCTATCGACCCAAGCGCGCCGGAGGCTGAGGTTCGGTCAAGCACCGGTCCAACCAGCTGGCTGGGTAACAATGGCTGGCACTTCAGACCGTGGGCATGACCGCAGCTACCACCAAGGCCACCAACATCGTCTGGCACGAGGCCTCAGTGGATCGGTCTGCCAGAGCGGAGAAGCGCGGCCACCGCAGCGCCATCCTCTGGTTCACGGGGCTGTCCGGCTCCGGCAAGAGCACCCTGGCCAATGCCGTCAATGCAGCCCTGTTCGAACGTGGTCTTGCCACGTATGTCCTGGATGGCGACAACGTGCGGCACGGTCTCTGCAAGGACCTCGGCTTCTCCGATGCCGACCGTGAGGAGAACATCCGTCGGATCGGCGAGGTTGCAAAGCTGTTCCTCGACGCAGGAGTGATCGTGCTGACCGCCTTCGTGTCTCCCTTCCGCGCCGATCGTGACAAGGCCCGCGCCCTGGTGGAGGACGGCGACTTCATCGAAATCCACTGCGCTGCAGACCTGGCGGTGTGCGAGAGCCGCGATCCCAAGGGTCTGTACGCCAAAGCGCGCTCCGGAGCGATCAAGGAATTCACAGGAATCTCCAGCCCCTACGAAGCCCCCGAATCTCCTGAGCTCAAGGTGGATACGGGCAGCCAGGAGCTCAGTGCATCCGTGGAGATGGTGATCAGCGCTCTGCAGGAGCGGGGAGTGATTCCAACGGCCTGAGGTCGGAACGAACCGCATCGGCCAGGCTTTTGATGCAACTGGCCACCGGAACAGCCAACAGCAATCCCAGTAGGTCGCCCACCCCGTAGATCGCGCCGACCCTGGCTCCGATCGGAAGGGCAATCAACAACCAAGCCGGCTGCAGCCCAACAATGCTGCCCATAAGCCTGGGCTGGATCACCTGATCGACAATCTGGCCAACCAGAATTGCAGCTGCGAGCAGTTCAATCCCTGTGCGCGGGTCCTGCACTCCAAGAATTGCACTGACGAAAACGATCGTCAGTGCACTGGTATAGGGGATGAGCGTTGTGAAGCCGATCAGAACAGCGAAGAGAACGCCGTAGGGAATCTTCAACAGCCAAAAGACGAACAGCTGTCCAGCACTGAGAATCAGAGCCAGCAGAACCTGCCCGGCGAAATAACCTCGAAAGGTTCGCTCCAACGTGGTGGTGATTCGCTCGCGCCAGCGTTCCGGCAGCCACTGCGCCAAGCCTGCAGTAATGGAATCGGCCCCGAGCAGCAGAAACACCGCGAGCACCAGCACGATCACCACATTGATCGTGGTGCCCACCGTGGCACCAAGAATTCCAAGCAGGCGTTGACTCAACTGAGTCGCGACCCGACTCAGCTGAGTCACCAGATCACTGCTCAGATCGGCAAAATCGGAAGGCAATCCATGGGCCACCGCCCAGGTTTGACCCTGATCGATCAACCGTTCTGCAGCAGCAAGAAACACAGGAGACGCCGTGATCAGCTGGCTCAGCTGTTCCACAAGCAAAGGCACCAGGGCAACAGCGGCCAATCCGAGCAAGCTGAGGGTGAACAGCACCACGGAAGCGATCGCGAGGCTGCGACGGAAACCTCGCCCCATCAGCCAGCGGCAGGGCAGATCAAGCAAAAATGCGATCAGGGCCGCGGTCAGAAACAAACCCGGGAACGGAGCGAACTGCACAAGCACCCGTTTGAGCACAAACGCATTGGCACCCACCAGCGGCAGCAGCAGTCCAAGACGCAGCCAGGCCGGCCATGGGGTCATCGGTTCTAGATCAAGAGGTCGGCATGCCCTTCAGATACGCCGTGCTGCCCAGATCGAGCAGCCGGGCATCCTTGGTCACAACCGCATCGTGCAGGCTGCGGCGATAGTCCGCCAGACGCTGGGCCAGAGCCGGTTCCGAAACCGCGAGGATCTGAGCAGCGAGCAGCCCTGCATTGAGCCCACCACCGATGGCAACGGTGGCCACGGGAATTCCCCCCGGCATCTGCACGATGGAGTGCAGTGAATCAACACCTGAAAGAGCGCGGCTCTTCACCGGTACACCGATCACCGGCAACGTCGTGAGGGAGGCCACCATTCCCGGCAGATGGGCGGCCCCTCCGGCACCGGCGACGATCACCCCAAACCCCTGCTCCCGAGCGGACTGAGCGAAAGACACCATCTCCAATGGTGTTCGATGCGCCGAAAGCACACGCACCTCAACGTCCACCCCCAGCTCACGCAGGATCGCTGCCGCCGGTTCCATGGTGGGCAGATCGGAATCACTACCCATCACCACAGCAACACGAGGAAGCACTGTCGTCACAGCAAAGACCGGCAAGACTGCCATCGTCTCCCGCACCGCCCCTCGCGGCCAGCTCCGATGCGACGGATTGTGGACCTGCGCCTGCCGGCACCACTGGGTGCTGATGCCGACCTCCGCCATTGGATCGAGCTCGATGAGAGGGAAACCATCACAGCGGTTGCTCCGATGCAATCCGGCTGCACCATGGCCGGTGACAGCTGGTGCGGCGACTGGCTCAGCCCTCGGGGGGTGGATCTGCAGATCAACGGAGGGCTTGGACTGGCCTTCCCGGAACTGACCGACACAGACCTGCCGCGCCTGCTGCAACTGATGGAGCATCTCTGGGCTGATGGGGTGGAAGCGATCGCACCGACCCTGGTCACCTGTGGCGAGAAAGCTCTCCGGCAGGCCCTAAGGGTGCTGCGTGCGGCCCGTGCTCAGCATCAAAGGGGGCGTTGTCGACTCTTGGGAGCCCACCTGGAAGGGCCATTTCTTGCGGAAGCACGCCGTGGCGCCCACCCGCTGGAGCACCTGGCGAGCCCGAGCCTCACTGCACTGGTGGAACGCATCAGCGGTTTCGAAACGGAGATCACATTGGTGACCCTGGCGCCGGAACTCGACGGTTCGGCTGCGGTCATCCGCCATCTGCGACACCACAACATCGCCATTGCCCTGGGGCACAGCGCCGCCTCAGCCAAGGAATCGGCCAAGGCATTCGATGCGGGGGTGGGGATGATCACCCACGCTTTCAACGCGATGCCAGGCCTGCACCACAGGGCTCCAGGTCCCCTCGGCGAGGCTTGCCGCCGGGGCGGAATCGCCCTTGGATTGATCGCCGACGGCGTGCATGTGCACCCAACGATGGCGCTGCTGCTGCAACGACTGGCTCCAAGACAGATCGTTCTCGTCAGCGATGCTCTGGCCCCCTACGGCCTGGAGGATGGGGAACATCGCTGGGATGAACGGGTGTTGCTGGTGCGGAACGGCACTTGCCGACTGAAGGACGGCACCCTGGCAGGGGTGACCCTCCCCCAGCTGGAGGGCGTGAAACGTCTGGCGGCCTGGAGCCGTGAGCCAGGTGCGGCGATCTGGAGTGCGACGGTGGCTCCCAGGCGCTTGATCCAGAGCGATGCAACCCTGACGCAACCGCTGATCGGCCGATCACTCCAGGAGTTGCTGCGTTGGAACCTGCGCGAGGAAGATCTTCACTGGGCCTGCGCTGCTTAAGATCCCGGCGACTCAGTCCCTCTCCCGATGGCCACCGACAACCTGCAGAAACAGGCCGAGAAGCAGGAGGTGAAGGGCTACTTCGAGACCACAGGATTCGATCGCTGGAACCGCATCTACAGCGAAAGCGACGATGTGAACAAGGTGCAGCGCAACATCCGGATCGGTCATCAGAAGACCGTCGATGAAGTGCTCAGCTGGATCCAAGAGAGCGGCGAGCTCAACGATGTGAGCTTCTGCGATGCAGGCTGCGGTGTGGGCAGCCTGAGCCTGCCTCTGGCCGCCATGGGAGCCGGATCGATTAGCGCCAGTGACATCTCAGCGGCCATGGCCGAGGAAGCCGAACGCCGTGCCCGCGAAGCCGGCTTGAGCATGGAGACACTGAACTTCTTCGCCAGCGACCTGGAAAGCCTTCAGGGCTCGTTCCACACGGTGTGCTGCCTGGATGTGTTCATCCACTACCCGCAGCAGCCTGCGGAGGAGATGGTGAAGCACCTCTGCGGTCTTACGGAACAGCGGTTGATCGTGAGCTTTGCGCCATACACGCCATTGCTGGCACTGCTAAAGGGCATCGGCCAGCTGTTCCCAGGGCCCAGCAAAACCACCCGGGCTTACACGCTCAAGGAAGACGGCATTGTGAAGGCCGCAGAAGCCTGCGGATTCAAGCTGGTGCGCCGAAGCCTCAATCAAGCCCCCTTCTACTTCTCACGCCTGATCGAATTCCGTAAGGTCTGAACATACCAAAAAAACAATATCTAGACAAATATCCTCCCTTCATGCAGGGAGGATCAACATCAATCAGCATGCTTCATCGAGGAGCTCAGATTCAAGCCAGGCTGGTGAAATCGGTCATACTAAATTCACCATTTCCGCCGACTATATAATCAAATTCAGGCGCTCGATTGACCACATCAGCATACGATGATCCCTGGCGCAGCAGATCAGCAGCAGCCTTCACCAGACTAAGATCTCCTTCGGCATCATTGCTGAGTGCCCAGAACATCATCCCGCCAAGATCCTTTTCCTGGATATAAGCCGCTTTACCGGCAATCGTGGCCACGGTTTCCATCGAACTCCATTCGTCACCGTTATAGACAAAAGCCGCTTTATTGTCGTCATCCCAGTAGAGATCGCGCTGCCCGGTGACAACATCCTCCACGATGTCCTTGTAATCGTAAACACCCGCCTCAAAAGATCCCGTCGCCGAAGCACCACGGCCAGGCTGTTGATACCCGAAGCTTCCCCCATCACTCACATCACCCCAGGCGCGGGTGTAAGCCGGAGCACCCATCACCACCTTGCTGAGGTCAACACCAGCATTTTCAAACACCCCCACCGCTGATGTGACGTCGTAATTGTTGGCATCGCCAGTCATCGCTGCCTGGTGACCGGTCACGTTCTCCCAGCCACCGTGGAAGTCGTAGGACATCACGTTGTAGAAATCGACGTAATCGTCGATGCCTTCTAGGTTGAGATTGGCAAGCTTCTCGTAACCCCCAGCGGTGGCGATCGAGATGTCGTATTGCTCGCCAGTTTGATCACTTAGATCATCCAGTGCAAAACGCAGATCCTCCAGAACTAGCGCAAAGTTTGCACCATCCTCCGATAAAACCGCATTGCCGGCCTTGCCACCACCACCGGGATATTCCCAGTCGAAATCAACGGTATTGAAGAAGTCATACTCCTGAAAGATACGCACCGTTTCGCTGACGAATTTGTCGCGGCCGGCCTGGGTGGAATAAGCGGTGCTGAATTCATCGGAGAGCGTCCAACCACCCAGAGCAAAGCCGAGATTCACTTCAGGATTGAGCTCCTTAAACCGCCGCAGCTGTTCAAAATTGCCAGCGTCATTGGTGCCGACACCATTCCAGCCGACCGGCACAGATGTCACTGTGACCGAATCCCCCGCCTGGCTGATGATGTAGCGACCGGAGCTCGCATAGGCCGCCAGCAACTCCGGATCGATCGCGGCATAGTCAGCGGAGGAGAAGCTTCGACTGACCTGATCCGCCTGAGGGAAACGCTTCTGCAGGGCTGCGAATTCGTCGAACAGGGTGATCGAGCCATCCGATTTCACATCGAAGAAGCTGTAGTTCATGTGGGTCATCGACTGACCGTCGACATCCGACAGATTGACGTCGCGTGAATAGATCCCCCACTCCTCGAAGTAGGTGACGATGCGCTTGTCAGTGACCCCATCGGGAGCCTCGTCGTCGATCTTCACGGTGCCGCCATCGACGACATCGGAGGACTCCACTGAAGAGGCCGGCATTGGATCGACCGGGGCCACGGGATCGAAGGGATCAACCGGATCGGTTGAATCGTCCGACCCGGCGGGACCATCCATCGCGGCATTCATCGCATCAGACGTGTCATCCGGAACGGATGAAGACGCATCGTTATTGGCCGCATCAACGGGCGCCATCTCAGGGGCGAAATCGAACACCTGATCCGCTGATGTCGCATCACCAGCGCCCTGGTAATAAGAGCTATGAGACGACCCAGCGGCCAGAGCTGCCGACCAGGATTTTGGGGAGAGGGTCACCCGATATCGGCCGTCGTCCTGGAGCTCGTTGCTGAACTCGAAGTTGCTGACGCTTTTGAGGGGTGCATCGGAGAGGAAGCTCACCGACCAATCGCTCCCCACTGATTCGGCCGTTATGTTCGTGACCGTCACGTTTCCAGCGAAGGTCCCCGACCAGCCACCCGTGATGGTGGCGGACACCACCAGACCCGAGGAACTGGGTTCAATGTCAACGGACGGCGCAAGATCGGCAGGCATCTCCATGGCCATCTCGGGATCAGCGCCCATGTCGGACTCCATATCCATTTCGGACTCCATCGCCATCTCGACATCCATTCCCATCTCGAGATTCATCTCCATATCTGGACCCATCTCCATCGATCCGTGGTTCCCCATGGAATGGCTGTCGTGGGGGGGCTGCTCATTCACCGCCACGTCACCGGACTGGGTCTGGAAGCCATCCGTCAGCTCACCTGCAGGAGCTTCGGGAGTCAAAAGAGTGGTGCGATCTCTCAGCGCCAAGGTGTCAACCGAGCGACCAAAAGGGGTCTCAAGGTTGTCTTCGACGATCTGATCGAAATGGAATTCCAGGCTGGCGCCAGGGATGGCCTCCAAGCTGGTGTTCTGGAAGATGAAAGTCTGCCCGGTGGGCTCGGTCGAAATGACCAAATCAGCACCGTCCTGCGTCACGGAGAGACGCTCGCGCGTGCCGTAATAGAGAAAGCTGATCTTGTCGGTGGCCGGATCAAAGTCAGAGATGGTTTCGACCTTGCCGTACGCGTGTGAACGGATGTAGGTGGTGTTGGGATCCTTCCTGCCAACCCCGAGCTCCCAAGACACAACGCCGCCAAGGTCCTGACGAAGGTGTTCATTGCCAACCACGCCATAGTCCTCAAGGGCCAGCTGGTCGTAGGTCACGCCGACGAGGGTCATCTTCTGGGCGTCGTTCCAGGGGCTCAAAAACGTGACGTAGCCCTCTTCCGTCTTGCCGAGAATCAAGTTGTGAACGGACTGACCACCAAAATCGAGGGAATCAATCCCAGGACGGAAGTTAATGACATCACCGGAATAAACATCAACCTCAAACACCCTCGCCGGCAGGTCTACCTCCTGTGAGGACGTGGGGAGTTCGGTTTCGTTTTCGGTTTCAATTTCCTTGCCAACGGCTTGTTCTTCAACAGGGTCAGGGCCCAGAAACGGAAGCGTTTCTGGGGTCGGAGGCACTTCACCGCCCTCAACGAAGAGCATGGCATCCGTCAACACACCACTTGTGGGCAGTGCGACACTTGTAGCGTTGAAATTCAGAACCGTTGAGCCACCAGCGGGGATGGTCATCCCCCAGCTCGGAGGAGTCACTGTCACTCGCGAGATCCCCTCACCGAGATCCACAATCTCCGCGACAGATGACCAGATGTGAATATCTTTCTGGGCAGTCAAGAATGTGAAAGACCAGTCAGACAACGCTGCGTCACTCGTGTTAGTCAGATTCAGCTGACCAGACATTCCACCCCAGTAGAGGCTTCCCGAAACAGAAGCTATAAGAGCCAAAACTTTTTACATTGAATGAATATTTCAAACAATAAGGAAGGGTCAATCTTGACAACTAAGAGAATAATGAGAAACCACTAAGGAAGCCAACATGCCCCGATCCAAATATCCCCATTTTGGGGGATTGACAAGCCTGCATTGAACAAATATCGAAAGAAAGAGACGCCTCACAATCACCGAAGGACAATCCTCCAACGAGATCGAATTTGAAATAATTACTATCAAACGATCATCAATCTTCTCGTGCCTAACGCACACCCAGGGGCACGATACGTCCTTCACGCTCCTCTCCCAGTTGAATCGGACGAGGCAACCCCGAACGGGGCAAGGTCACTTCGACCCAGAGAGGATCATCGACCGCACGAATCGACGGATCATTGACATCAGGAGGAATGAAAAAGGCCAACGGGTCCTGCAACGCCACCACGACAGCACCGGCTTCGCTTCGCTTCCAGCCGGGGTGAAGCGCACCACCGGAGTCTTCAAGTGCCACCAGGCGATTCCCGTGAACCTTGAACCGTACGGCGATAGTGCTGGAACCATTGCTGGCGCTGGGCTCAACCAGCTGGGGGCTTCTCTCTGTCCCGGCTTCAACAGGCACCACAAGGCGAAGACTGATGTAGCGCCCACGTATCGGCAGATTCGGATCGACCGGCTCGGTCGCGACCCAGCCCCGCGGCCGTGTGATGCGATCGAGCCAAAAACTGAATCCGATCAGAAGCAACACATTGAGCTGCACAGCAGCCACCCACAGCCCCTTGGCCCGTAATGAACGCGTCCGCCATGGCCAGCGCGACTGGGAGGAGCTCATGAATGCTGGTCTCCCGCCGCAGGAAGGAGCCTCTTACGCAAACGCTGCAACCCCCAGCCACCGACAAGAAACAGCAGACCAAGGCCCAACAGGCTGAGCGAGCGTTCGAGTCGGCCCATCACCTCCATGACATAGAAACCGAGCAGGGTGATCGCGAACAGGGCGATCCCAACATTGACGCGTTCTGCGCGTACCTCCACAGCACCCCAGGCCATCAAGCCGATCGCCCCGAGGCCCCACCACAGGTAGCGAAATGCTGTGATCTCCTGGCCTGGAATCTGCAGGTCCAGCAGAAGCCAGACCATCGCGATGCCCAGCGGCCAGACCCGCTGCCGCCGCAGCCACCAGCCCAGCAGCATCGGCCCGCCAAGCATCAGCGGCCAGAGCAATCCATTCCACCAAGCGAAGCTGGGAAGCCATCCCACCGATGGATCCCGGCTGAGCGTGCACGCAAGCCAAGCAACGATGGCAGGCCATACGGCCAGACCTCCCACCCACATCAGCACCCGTTTCCCCTCCGAGGGTGAGGGGCGTGATGGGGCGGTGAAATAAGTGATTGCCAGCAGAACGGCGCCTGCGGTGAAGGGGATCTCCCCAAATTGGGCGAACTCCTCAGGAGCAAGCCGATCCAGTTGCAGGGCGAGGACCGCCATCAGCCATGCAGGCCCCACAAGGGAAAGCAGCACCAGCTGCGGCCATTGCCGCAGCAGCAGCCAACCGGCCGCCGCACCAAGGGACCACAACAAAAGGCCCCATTGGAACGACCAGGCGACCTCCAGATGGAAGATCTGCGCGAACAGAAACACGGCTGCTCCGAAGCTGATGGTGCCAACGCCATGCAAGCCAAGGCTCATGGTTGGGAATCCCTTGGCGAACCAACTCCCGCCCCCATGCAAACCCGTCGTGAGAAGCACCAGCAGCACCGCACGCCAGAGGGGAGACAGATGATCCCAGTGGGCGGCCACAAACAGGAGAAGGCCTGCGGCAAGCAACAACGAGCCAAGCAGGATCATCAACCGCACTGGCCAGCCAAGAACCCGCGATAGCTCCGGACGCAGAGCCTGATGTTGCGCCCGGCCTCGCTCCCACTGGTTAATCGCCGCAGCTTCAGTCGGATCAATCAACCCTGCGTCCTGCCAACGTTGAAGATGGAATGTCCAATCAGCAGGAGAATCGGAGGGAGGCTTAGCCATCTAGCCGTTTCGTGACCGTCCGATCCTGACGTGATTCAGTGACCGGACAGCAAAGGCGTAAGCCAGGGGCATCCAACCGCCAGGCATGCAACCGATACCCCCCATCACCCGGCGTGACGGACGCAGCGATCTCCCGGTCCAGCAGGTAAAGCGGATCCCCAAGCAACGGACTCCCTAGCTGGGCCAAATGAATGCGGATCTGGTGGGGCCGTCCGGTATGAATCGTCACCTCCAGCCGATCCCCGGCAGGCGTCCGCTCCAGAAGCCGCAGCTCGGAATGGGCTGAAAGCCGCCTGCGAATTGGCTCCTGCCGCAAGGGCTCGGGTCCCCAGATCCAACCCAGGCGCGGATGAGGCCGCTCGACCACATCACTTTTCACGCTGATGGGCTGTTCGATCTCCAACCCCGGAATCCGATGCGCCCATGCCTGATAAACCTTGCGGCAGTAACCATCGGGCCGAAACTGACGGGACAGCGATGCCCTGCGTTGAACAGTCCGAGCACAGACCTGCAGCCCGGAAGTGAACCGCCCGAGACGATGCACAGGCTTGGGGGGGTGACGTTCACCAGCAGCTCGGCTGCGTTGCTCCAGCAGTGATGTGAGCGTGTGCATCAGGAACCCGCCTCCCGGCATCACAGGCAGCCCGGCGGGTTTGTTGATCACAAGAAGGTCGCCATCATCCTGGATCACATCCCAGACATCAGGGATGGCGTCCTCCAGCCAAGGCGGGCGCACCCAGGTGATGAGCTCTCCTCCAGTCAGGCGGAGATCAGCCGTGATCTGCTCACCGTTGCGACGCAATTGGCCCGCCACGAGGCGACTGCGCCAGAGCTCCAGGGAGGAATGGCGATAACGACTGGTCATCCAGGTGCTCAGGCGTTGCCCGGATTGGGCTGCTGGAACACGGTCCTGATAAGACCAGCCGTTGTTGAATCCCGCCGGTAGCCAGCCCTCCTGCGGGTCCTCCACCGGCGTTGGCCTCAATTGACCAACCGATGTTCCAGGGCGTAACGCACCAGTTCGGTTCGGCTGGACGTGCCCGTCTTGTTAAACAGGCGACTGACGTACTTCTCGACATTTCGGATCGAGGTCTCCAGCTGCCGAGCGATCTCTTTGTTCATCAGTCCCTCCGCCACCAGCTGAAGCACGCTTGCCTCTCGGGGCGTGAAGCTGTGCACCACTGGATCCTTAGCCGGCAGCGCCTCTGCCTGGGCCAGCAGTGAGCGGATTTCAGTGATTTGCTTGGCCATCTGGCCCATGTCCGTGTCGGCAAAGCGGGCCGCCTCCTGCAGTAACCGCTGCTGACGTTGCGCCACATTGCGCACCCGAGCCACCAGCTCATCGGGATCGAACGGCTTCGGGATGTAATCGTCAACACCGGCGAGATAGCCCTGGGTGCGATCCGCCGTCATGCCCTTGGCAGTGAGAAAGATCACCGGCGTGCCGCCGAGCCGTTCGTCATCCCGCAATTTCTTCAGCAGTCCGTAGCCATCAAGTCGCGGCATCATCACATCGCTGATCACCACATCAGGCAGCATCTGCTGAGCCTTCGTGAACCCCTCTTCGCCATCCACTGCTGTGGTTACATCGAAGCCCTCGTCTTCGAGATAGGCCTGCACCGCGGTCCGCAGGCCAGGCTCGTCATCCACCAACAACAGCCGTGGAACGGGAACCGCAACCTCCTGCTCATCGGTGCTGGGCGTGGTGGGCGCGTCGCTCATGGCTGGGATCGCTCTTGGCGCAATGTATGGAGCCAACGCCTGGTGGACCAGTGCGGGTAACTCAACCCGTTCCGAACCGGTCTTCCAGCTGCAGCAGCGCTGACCAGACTTCGGGAAGTCGTCCTGGTCCGCCGTGTCCCCCAGCGTTGCGGAGTACACCCTGAACCGACTCGCAGACCTGGGCATCGAGCATGTCTTCGGGGTCCCCGGCGACTACGCGTTCCCGATCAACGACGCCGTTGAGGTGCATCCACGCCTGACCTGGGTGGCCTGCGCCAACGAACTCAATGCGGCCTATGCCGCCGATGGGTATGCCCGTCGCCGGGGGGCAGGCATCCTCTGCACCACATATGGTGTTGGAGAGCTGAGTGCGATCAATGGGGTGATGGGCTCCATGGCGGAGCGGCTGCCGGTGTTCCATCTGGTGGGCACTCCAAGCCAGCGGATCGTGAAACAAGGGCTGATCTGTCACCACACCCTCGGTGATCAGACCTACGAACGTTTCGAGGCGATCTCCGCAGCTGCCTGCTGCGTCAGCGCCCGGCTCACGCCAGACAACGCCGTGATCGAACTGGAACGGGTCATCAACAAAGCCCTAGAGGACTCCCGACCGGCTTACCTCACCCTGCCTATGGATCTGGCTTTGATGCCGATCAACGGCAGCCCGATCAGCGGTGAACCGCTCGGCAGCATCACGCAGCACCAGAGCGTCCGCCACGAACTGGATGCGGCGATTGAGCTCGTGATGACGCGACTCGCTGCCGCTGACCAAAGCGTTGTGATTCCCACAACCACTCTGCAGCGCTACGGCCTCATTGAGGTCTTCAACAACTTCCTTGAGGCCTCCGGCCTGCCCTATGCCACCACACCGATGGACAAGGGACTTCTCAGTGAAGACCATCCGGCCTTTATGGGCATGTACAACGGCACTCGCTCCTCGCCGAACTCTCTTGAACAGGTAATCGAACGGGCCGATCTGTTGCTGGATGTGGGTGGACTCGTCATGGAGGACCTCAACACAGGTCTTTGGAGCGATCAACTCGATCCACGCCGGATCATCAGCCTCAGAGCCGATTGGGTTCAGGCCGGAAACCAAGTGTTCACGGGCGTCAGCTTGGCCGATCTCCTCGCAGGACTGACCGATCGCCTAACGGCGGAAACCAGCGGCGAGAAGCGATGGGGGGAGGCGCGCCCTGTGCAGCCATCGCCCTTCCTGCCTCTGGTGGGAGATGGCGACGAGCTGATGCAATCCTCTCTGTTCTATGCCTGCTTGCAGCGCTTCCTGCAGGCTGGGGACCTCTTGGTCGCCGACACCGGCAGCTGCCTGCTGCAGCTCAATGCCCACCGTCTACCGGCCGACGTAGCGATGGAAAGTCAGACCCTTTGGGGATCGATCGGCTGGGGAACTCCCGCCACGCTCGGCTGCGCTTTGGCGGAGCCGGATCGGCGTGTGGTGTTGGTGAGCGGCGATGGAGCACATCAGCTCACGGCCCAGGAACTGGGGGTGATGCACACCGCCGGGACACAACCGGTCGTGATCGTGCTCAATAACGGTATTTATGGTGTCGAGGCATTGATCAGTGAAACCGGGCACGCTTACAACGATCTGCCGAAATGGAACTACAGCCGCCTGCCGGACGTGTTCGGTTGTGAAGGATGGTGGTCAGCTCGAATCAGCAGCCGCAGCGCGCTCGAACGGGCTTTTGCAGAGATCCGAAACCACAGGGGAGGTGCCTACCTGGAGGTGATGATTCCTGCGGAGGAAAGCCAACCCCTACCTGAGGGGCTGATCGAACAGCTGCATCAGACGCACACACCGAACGTTTGAACCGATTCCTCAGCGCGGGACAACCGGCAGCTTCTCCTGTCGCTCGGGGACCAGGGTTGAATAACCAAGCGAGAGAGCCTTCTCTTTCAAGGTGGAAGGGTCGGTCCCGGCCAGCTCAGGGAAGCAGGCAGCCCACCACACCAGGTGGTCCTCCCGGTTTCCCTCAATGATCGGCCCACCAGGATTAATCGTGCGTACGAACACTGCGGTCTCCGTGCGTTTCACCCGAACAGGGTCTGATGGACTGCAATACACCGTCTCTTGATAGATGTTGATGTCTGCAGGGGATTCCTCCCAGATGCTGAAGCGCCGGAGGGTGGGATCGCCGGCCTCCTTCTTCAGGCCATACATCCCGATGAGACGATTGCCGCCGGCATCGGGTTCTTCAATCAGCACGATCAAGTCCTGAGGACGCGATTTCTTCATCTGCTCGAGCACGTCCTTCCGATCGATCGACCATGCCCAATCCGGACGGAGCAGTGAGGACGCGACCACGATCGCCCCTGCAAGCGGCCAGGAAATCCACGAACGCATGCGCGGCAGCGGCTGAAGATCTGCACCATGGTGGCAAGAACACCCACAACCCACCTGTCCCAGTCACCACTTTCTCTGGATCACCAAGCCACCACGCCCTGTGCGCCGGAGGTGGTGGAAGCGATGGCGCCGTACTGGAAAGAGCACTGGGGAAACCCCTCCAGTCGTCAGCATCGGCTTGGCCTGAGCGCATCAGCCGCTGTGAATCTGGCGCGTCAACAGCTCAACAAGAGCCTGGCGCTGCGGCACTCAAGCCTGGTGTTCACCAGCGGAGCAACGGAAGCCAACAATCTGGCGCTGCTGGGACGAGCACGTCATCACGGCCAGTCTGGTCACCTGATCAGCGTGAGCACCGAACACCACGCTGTTCTGGATCCCCTAAGGCAACTGCAGCGTGAAGGATTCCGGGTCACGTTGCTGTCCCCGGGGGGTGATGGCCTAATCACAGCGGATCAACTCCGGACGGCCCTGGAACCCGACACGTTTCTGGTGAGCGTGATGGCGGCCAACAACGAGATCGGAATTCTGCAACCGCTCCAAGCGCTCGCTGCACTCTGCCGCGAACGAGGCATCAGCTTTCACTCCGATGCTGCCCAGGCCTTCGGCAACATGCCTCTGGAACCGGAACGTCTCGGCCTCGATCTTGTCAGCCTCAGCGCCCACAAGATCTACGGTCCAAAAGGGATCGGAGCTCTGGTGATCCGAGACGGGGAAAGGCTTTCACCACTCCTGTGGGGCGGGGGACAGCAGGATGGCTTAAGACCCGGAACGCTTCCAACGCCGCTGATCATGGGTTTTGCAGCGGCGGCCAGCCTGGCCGTAAGCGATCTGGAGCAAAGCCGAGCGCGCCGCTCGACGCTGCGGAACAAACTCTGGGAAGGACTGCAGCATCGCGTTCCTGGGGTGCTGATGAATGGTGCAGCAGAGCCACGACTGCCGCACAACCTGAACATCACCATCCCGGGGCTGAATGGGCGACGCCTGCATCAGGCCTTGCGTTCAAAACTGATCTGCAGCAGTGGGTCCGCCTGCAGCCGAGGGGAACCGTCCCATGTACTCCAGGCCCTTGGCCGCAGCCGCGCCGATGCGGAGGCCTCGTTGCGCCTCAGCCTGGGACGTGACACCACCGAAACAGACATCGATCGAACCATCGAGCTGATC
This sequence comes from Synechococcus sp. MIT S1220, assembly GCF_047303025.1. Classification (NCBI taxonomy): domain Bacteria; kingdom Bacillati; phylum Cyanobacteriota; class Cyanophyceae; order Synechococcales; family Synechococcaceae; genus Synechococcus; species Synechococcus sp. MIT S1220. The sequence goes on from NZ_CP138939.1 coordinate 117,882, forward strand.
AGTGAGGTTGCATTTTCACTCCGATGAAAAAACTGTCAAATCGGCTACCTTCCGCCCCATGCAGCTGGTGCGTGATGAGCGAAACCCCCACCGACGGAAGGCTTCACGTTCTCAAAGCCGTTGAGGACGGCTGGACTGCATTCACCAAGGCACCGTGGACTTTTGTTCTGTTCACACTGCTGCTGGGCGTCCTAACGATTTCCTTTCAGGTCGTCAGCGCCATCGTCTCAGCATTTGCAGGCAACGTGGTGATGAACGGAGGGGAGATCGTCCTCACCATTGCAATCTTGCTGGGTTCCTGGATCGTGAGTCTCTGGGGCGTGACCGGGATGGTGCGGGGATCCTGGATCGCGCTCGAGGGTCGCAAACCTGAATTCTCCGATTTCATTCGCTGGGACGGGAGGGCAGCCGGACGCGTGTTCCTGCGCTGGATTGCCCTGGGCATCTGCTTTGCAGTGATCGGTGCTGTCTGTGTGTTGGCTGGCTTCGGCCTCGGCCAGCTCAACGAGCTGCTGATCATCATCCCCGCCGTCGTGGCGATTGTTCTGTTCACCTACCTCTCGGTCAACCAGAAATTTCTTCCCTATGTGGCGATGCTGGAGGAGAAGGGGCCGATCGAGAGCATCCAACGGGGGCGCAGCGCCGTTGATCCGTCCTGGTGGTGGGTGGTTCTGCTGCTGATGGTCGACTCGATCATCATCAGCATCGGCGCTTTGCTCTGCGGCGTCGGACTGTTGGTGGCAGCCCCCGTTGTTGCCTGCATCACCACGGCCGCCTACCGCCAGTTGTTCGGCACAACCGATGGATTGGCCCTGATCAGCTCCGACTGAGCAGCACAAAACCACTGATTCCCATCAGCGCCAGAGCGACCTGGGCCACCCTGCTCACCAGAAGGCCAGCCACCACAGCCAGGCCGACCACGGCTCCGCGACGGCCAGCGATCAGCCAGCCCTGAATTCCAGGGCTTTTTATTGAGGCCAACCCTTCCGCCACAGCAGCTCCCAGCCAAGGGCCGAAGACTGCACCCAGGAGCGGACCACCCAGCGGCAAGGCCGGCAGCAGGCCCAACAGCCCAAGCATCAATCCCAGCCCTGCCCCAAGGGGCGCCCAGCGACTGGCCTGCAGCCGGCTCGAGGCCAGACCGAGCGCCATCAGGTCGGCGGTGAAGCCGAGTGCAAAAACCGCCAAAGACAACAGCACGGCGGGCCAAGCCGCTGCCCAACCGACGGCGAGCCACCAGAATCCCGCTCCCACCGGCAGCCAGATCAGCCCTGGCAGCAAGGGCAGCAACGTTCCGGGAACCGCCAAGAGCTGAATCAGCAGCGCAACCCACCAGAACCACGGCAGCAAGGGCTCAGCCATCGCCACCTGCTTGCTGAATGTTTGTGCGGCGACGGGCTATCCGCAGCTTCGCGCTGCGGCTGCGCGGGTTGCTCATTTCCTCCTTTTCCGAAGCCACGATGGGTTTACGGGTGACCCGCTCCAGGCGCGCATCGCGCAGAAAAGCGGTCTTCACCCGCCGGTCCTCCAGCGAATGAAAGCTGATGACCCCCAGCAGACCATCCGGTTCCAACCAGTCCGGCGCCCGCTGCAGCAAGTCGTCCAAAACGTCCAGTTCACGGTTCACGGCAATCCGCAGGGCCTGGAACGTCCGGGTCGCCGGATGAATCCGGCCCCGTCGCGCCTTGGGGGAGTAACAGCCCGCCACGGCATAGGCCAGCGCCGCTGTGCCTTGATAGGCCCCGGTTTGCGCCAGGTCTGATTTGATTCGACGCGCGATTCGACGGGAGAGGCGTTCCTCCCCATAGCCATAGATCAGATCGGCCAGTTCATGTTCCTCCAGCCGATCGATCAGTTCTGCTGCGGTTTCTCCCCCTCCCTCGGGGTTCATTCGCATGTCGAGCGGCCCATCCAGACGGAAGCTGAAGCCCCGTTCCGGCACATCCAGCTGGGGACTGCTCACCCCCAAATCGGCCAGGACCATCAGGGCAGGCTCTCTCGGGGTGTAATCCGCGAAGTTGGTGGCCACGATCTGAACCCGCTCACCAAAGGCATCCAGCCGCGCTGCCGCCGCCGCCCGTGCGGTGAGGTCCTGGTCGAGACCGATCAGACGGAGCCCTGGACGCTGTTCCAGCAGCAAAGCGCTGTGGCCACCACCGCCGAGGGTGGCATCGATCAGCAGGCCTTCCTGGCTTGGCAGCGCCTTCGCCGCCGCCAACACCGACTCCGCTAGTACGGGAATATGGCAAAACCCAGACGATGAAGACAAGCGAATCGTCAGCGGGGACTCCTTAAGATCTACCTAACGACGTCGCCATCGCTCCCATGACGCAGCTGGAAACGCGCACGGAGCCGATGGTCGTCAACTTCGGCCCACATCACCCGTCCATGCACGGTGTGTTGCGGCTGGTGGTGACCCTGGACGGTGAGGACGTCGTGGATTGCGAGCCGGTGATCGGCTATCTCCACCGCGGCATGGAAAAAATTGCCGAGAACCGCACGAACGTGATGTTCGTTCCCTACGTCAGCCGAATGGACTACGCGGCTGGAATGTTCTACGAAGCTGTTGTGGTGAACGCCCCGGAGCGGCTGGCGGACATTCCGGTGCCGAAACGCGCCAGCTACATCCGCGTGTTGATGCTGGAACTGAACCGCATTGCCAATCACCTGCTCTGGCTTGGCCCCTTCCTTGCCGATGTGGGCGCGCAGACGCCCTTTTTCTACATTTTCCGCGAGCGGGAGATGATTTATGACTTATGGGAAGCCGCCACAGGCCAACGGCTGATCAACAACAACTATTTCCGAATCGGTGGCGTTGCCGCCGATCTCCCTTGGGGATGGCTTGAAAAGTGCCGCGATTTCTGTGATTGGTTCGCTCCGAAAATTGATGAATACGAAAAGCTGATCACCAACAACCCAATTTTCAGACGCCGCATTGAGGGGCTGGGAACCATTGAAAAGCAAGATGCGATCAATTGGAGCCTGTCAGGACCAATGTTGCGCGCTTCAGGTGTCCCCTGGGATTTACGCAAGGTTGACCATTACGAGTGTTATGACGACTTCGACTGGAATGTGGCTTGGGAAAACGAGGGCGATTGTTTTGCTCGTTACAGAGTTCGGATCGAAGAAATGCGCCAGTCGTTGAAAATCCTGCGTCAGGCCTGCGACATGATCCCCGGTGGCCCCACTGAAAATCTTGAGGCCAAACGACTGAACGAAGGCAAAAAAAGCGAAGCCGCGGGATTTGACTTCCAATACGTCGCCAAAAAAGTGGCTCCTACATTCAAGATCCCCAACGGTGAACTCTACACCAGGCTGGAATCAGGAAAAGGTGAAATCGGCATCTTCATCCAGGGGAATAACGATGTCACACCATGGAGATTCAAAATCCGTGCTGCTGACAGCAACAACCTCCAGATTCTTCCCCACATCCTTAAGGGGCACAAAGTCGCCGATATCATGGCCATCCTTGGATCAATTGACGTCATCATGGGATCGGTAGATCGCTGATCAATTTGCCTAATTGATTTAACCGCTTGTGATCACTGCTACGTCAGAATCTTGAACATAATGCGTCGTTAATTTGCTCGGCCTGCATCAGGTCCCAAATCAATCAGACTTCCAACATTTGTGGATGTCTATGGGATTAATAGTGGTAACATCTTTTTACAAACTTTTCAGAATCGTCGCAATTTTCGCTTTTACCTGATGGCAGAAACATAAGACTCAGAAGACCCCTCTACGCAACATCCAGGCAAAGAATTGGATGCATTAACCGATCACATCATCTGCTCTCCGCCAATCCCAGAACGATTGAACACCGGCCATTTCTTCCCTCCTTAAATTCACTTCTGAAAAATCATATTTTGAACTAACAACGCTCACCAATGACTGTCACAAGTACTCCTACCCAATTACAATCCCCACACCTCAAAAATTGCTTTGAAGCATCGTCTTGCATAAAGGTATAAATAGTGAAGAGATAACAGCTGAACAAACTTAGGAGGAGTGATCTCTGAAAAGCACCAACTGGCTCGAACTGCAGCGGCGGGTCCGCTTTGGTGATACCGATGCAGCAGGTGTGATGCATTTCCATCAACTGCTCCGCTGGTGCCATGAAGCCTGGGAGGAGAGCCTTGATCTGTACGGCGTGGCAGATGCTGCGGTCTTTCCCGGCGGCCGCGGCCAGGCTCAATGGCCAGAGGTTGCCTTGCCGATCACCCACTGCAGTGCCGATTTCCTGAGGCCCATCCATGGCGGCGACCACTTGACGGTGCAATTGGAGCCGGTTCGGCTTGATCCCTGCACATTTGAGGTGCGCAGTGTGTTCATGTTGGAGAGTCAACCCGTTGCCAGAGGCCTGATCCGACACGTGGCGATCGCCATTGAAAATCACCGGCGATGCGCATTGCCAGAAGCCATTGATCGATGGCTGGAGGCCTCCGGCATGGGACAACTCAGAGCGTTCTGAACCACTGCAGCCAGCGGGAGCGCTCCCATTTCCCCGCAGCTGTGGGGGCAAGCGCGTCGCACAGCACCCAGCGGCGCGGTCGCTCCGCTGGGGGCCAGCTGGCGGTGAGGCGGTCCAGAAGCGCCAGCTGGGCAGGATCGCCAAGGCGCACGAGTGCTACCAGCCGTTCCCCCCACTCTGGATCGGGCACGCCCAGCAGCAGCACCGCCTCCAGAGACAGTTGATGCCTACTGGCCAGCGCCAGAAGGCGAGCCTCGAGGGACTCGGGATGGATAATCTCTCCACCGGTTTGGATCGCACCATCGCGTCGGCCCAACACCTGAAGCCCTGCGATGGACTTCGCCCGATCACCGGAGCACCACCAGCCTGAGGGGCCAGCCAACGGAGCCAGACGATCAGGAACCGTGGCCTGCCAGCACCCCACAGCCAGGCGTGGTGTCTTGACCAGCAGCGCACTGTCGGCATCAAGGCGCAGCTGAACGTCGATCAAGGGATCGCCACAACCGACCTCCCCATCAAGAAAGCGCTGGGGAGTGAGGGCCGTCACCATCGCCGCCGTTTCAGTGGCCCCGTAGCAGGGGGCGAGGCGCAATCCATGCAGCCTGGCCTGATGCGCCAACGGGCTGGAAAGCGCCGCACCTCCCAGCCAGATCACCTTGAAATGCTGGAGCCAGCTCACGCCAATGGGATCGGCCATCAAGCGCATCAACTGAGTCGGCACGAGAGACAGCAGGGCTGGCCGGACGCACCACCCCTCCTGCTGTTCGCAGTAACGCATCAAGGCAGGGATATCCCGCATCAGGGCCGGGGGAAGCCAGACATGGGAGACCCCCCAGCGGCGGCTGCGCCACCAGGGCATCAAGCCGCTGACGTGATGCATCGGCAACGGGTTGAACAACTGCACCTCAGCCGCTGCGATTCCGATGCGGGCGAGCCACAGCGCCGTGGCGCTGGCGGACTGGTCGAAATGCGCGACGGGATGCAGGCATAACCGTCGGCTGCCGCTGCTGCCTCCCCCCGCGAGAAGCAGACCGGGACCAGGCGGGATGATCGTCTCCGGAACACGTGATTGCTCGGCCCCGGGGCCGATGAGCTGCACCCAGTGGTCATCGTTCAGGGCGGCTTGGAGGCTCACCGCTGCGCGGGCGGGCCAACGGGGATCGCAGGACAGGCACTGCAACCGCATCAGATCACGGCGGCCCAGACCTGCTCGGGATCATCACTGAACAGCGGGCCCGCCGGACACCATCCAGGAGCAAGACCTGGGGCTGTTGGGGTAGGCCCGGTCATCTGGAGCGCTGCCAGGTGGTGAATTAGTCGGCGACCGATCCCTGTTTCAAAGGCCGTGCTCACCATTCGCCATGGCACCCCTTCCTGCAGTTGGCGCAAGAGCGGACGGGGGTCTCCCTCCAAGGCGGGGCGACGCACTTGCCAGCCTGGCCAGCTGTCACGCAGCTGAGGATTGCACGCAAGCGATTCATCAAGGGCCACGGGTCCGTACTTCGCCAAACATTCGAGACCGTCATGATCGTCGGGCGGGAGGGGTTGCTCGAGCCAGGCAAAGCGGGAATCCCCAGCCAGCGCATCAAGCCAGGACCTGGCGGTTCGGCGATCCCAGCCGCCATTGGCATCCAGACGCAGCTGCGCCGTCGATGGCAGACGCTCCATCAGCTGCTCCAACCAGCGGCGCTCCAGGTCATCGGAGGCTGCCGCCACCTTCCACTTCAAGGTGAGCTCACGGCTGCGTCCCCGTTGCTCCAACACCTTGTCGAGCTGGGGAAGCATCAGTCCGCCAGCCGGGAGGAGCTGGGCGGCGGCCGGCGGGGGCAACCAACCGGTCCGCGAACGCGGACCGACCAGCCCATCCAGCTCTGCTAAAGCACTGCCCAGACCAAATCCAAGGGCTGCTGAGAGCTGCGGCAAGCGCTCCTCCAGTTGGTCTCGCTGGAGCAGGGAAGGCATCGCACCAAGTTCCTGCTCGCAGCGAGTCAGCCAGCTCCCGTCCAGCGGGGCCACCTCCCCCCAGCCGATCGCCCCATCAAAACCCTCCAGGCGCAACAGCCATCCGCATCGCTCGCTCAGCACGCCAGCTGCGGTCCGCAGCGGTTGACTCAATCTGAACCGGAACGGACGGAAGGTGAGCGCGAAGTCCATTCCCTCATCATTAAGGCCACAATGCTCCCAAGGCCAACCCAAAGCTGAGCCCCAGCCCATTCCATGCCTGGAAGCGCAGCGCCAGAAATTTGCTGCCTGCGATGTGCTCCGGTTGGTGGTGATGACGCTGCAACAGGCGGATCAAGACAATGGCCGCCGGCAGTCCGAGCCCAGAGAGGAAAACAGTGATGGGCCAGAGACCCAGCAGAGCCGGCATCCACTCCAACGCCATCGTCAAGGCCACGAACCAGGGGATCAGCGCCGCCGCACGATGGGTTCCAAGGCGAACCACAGGAGAGCGCTTGCCGTGGGACGCATCCTCCTCCACCTGATGAAAATGGGAACAGAACAACACCAAGGTGGTTGCCACAGCTGGCCCGGAACCGAGACGAAACGCCGTGGACCAGGGAATCGGCGCTGCGGATTCCGGCCCCAGAACCACGAGTGCTGCTGCTGTGGCCAGAGGTCCGAAGGCCAGCCAGCACAGCGGCTCACCCAAGCCTTGATACCCGAGCCGTAGCGGTGGCCCCTGATAGGCATAACCGATCCCGCAACAGAGCAGCACCAGAAACAAAACGGAGCTCTGGCTGCGCCAGGCCAGCCAAGCCATCAGCCCAACGCCGAGCACCAGTACAACCAGTGAAAGCACAGCGACCCGATCCGGGCGACCCGTGAGATTGACCACGGAATGGGGCTTGCCAGCCCTGTCGACCCCGGTTTCTGCATCGAAGAGATCGTTGCTGAGGTTTTCCCACAGCAGCAACAGTATTGCCGCCAGCAGAAATCCCAGCAACTGATCCCAGCGCATCACCGCAGCGGTACCAAGCCGCCAACCCGCAGCCAGCAGCACAGGCATCACGGCGACCGAATACATCGGCCACTTGATCGCTGCCTTCCACAATTTTCGGTTTGAGTCGTAACGGGATGCGACAGCCTGCGGCTCTGGCATGGACTGAAGCGCTTCGGCCAGTGTGATGACTCATACATTTGAACAGTTCACATGCACCGCCTCCGCCACGGATGCAGGCTGACCACCGTTTCAGCACGCTGCTCGACGCCGCCCTGCGGGGCTGGCGGGAGCACCCCTGTGATGAAAGCCTGCTGAGCCTGGCCATCCCCCTGGACGGGATCGATCCGCTCTGGGCCCTGCCCCAGCTGGCCAAGACCGAAAGCTTCCGGATGCTCTGGGACTGTGCACCAGGCCTCTCCCTCGCCGCGGCAGGACGTTGTCAACACCTTGAACTGGCTGGTTCAAGGCGCTTTGAACTGGCCCAGCGCTTCTGTGATGTCACGCTCGGCCGCCTGAGCGACGGCTTCGCCTCTGCTCCTGCTCAGGCAAGACCGAGAGTGCTGCTCGCCTTCAGTTTTTTTGAACAGAGCGGTGATCGCCATCAGCACTCCGATGCTGTCCCATCTGTGCAGGCGGTTCTGCCCCGCTGGCAGCTGAGCCGTCAGGGCCGGCGAGGCTGGCTCCGTCTCAACGGAGCCATCAGTGATGCAGGGGATGCCCGGGGATTAGCGGAACTGCTCTGGTTCAAAGCGAGCGAACTGCAGCAACAGCTCAACAGAGAGAACGGCGACGCCCAGCCGAATGGAATCGGCCGGACCCTGGCTCGCCCATGGCAAGACTGCTACCGCACCGCTCTCGACCGGGGGCTGGCCCTCGTCAACGAGAACGAACTGCACAAGCTGGTTCTTGCCGTTCGACAGTCGATTGATCTGGAACGTCCACTGGATCCCCTTCCACTGTTGCAACGTCTGCGACGACAACAGGCGGGCAGCTGCCGTTTCCTCTGGCAACGGCAGAGCAGCGATGCCTTCTTCGGAGCCTCCCCGGAACGGTTGCTCAGCCTGCGAGGCAATTGTCTGCGGAGCGATGCCCTCGCCGGCACTGCCGGCCGCGGTGACGACGGGACACTACTCATGCAATCCGACAAAGACCGACGGGAACACGAACTGGTGGTGGCCACCATTACTGATCTCCTGCAGCAGAAAGGACTCACCCCATGGCGTCGCCGTCGCCCACAGCTGGCACGGCACGGCAAGCTGACCCACCTCCACACACCGATCACTGCTGACACAGGCGGCCTCGCCGCACTAAGCCTGGCCGAACAGTTGCACCCAACGCCTGCTGTGGCCGGTTTGCCACGCCGGGAAGCCATGGCTTGGTTGCGAGCACTCGAGCCGTTCGAGCGGGGTTGGTATGCGGCTCCGATCGGGTGGATCGACAGCGCTGGGGATGCTGAGCTGCGCGTCGCGATCCGCTGCGGACACGCCCGCGGCCTGCGGCTGGATCTCACAGCAGGTGCTGGGCTAGTGCGAGGTTCAATCGCGGAACGGGAACTGCAGGAGGTGGGCCTGAAGCTGGCCGTGCTGGCTGACCAGCTTGATCAGGTTTCAGGGCTCGGGAAGCGAACGCAGGCGCCACTCCATTGAGGAGTTCTCCAACACATCACCCAGGGGCTCAGCACGTCCACCAAGGTGCTGTTTCAAAAAGGCTTCGACCAGGGCGTTCATGGCGAGGGCATTGCCCGGTTGATCGATGCCATGGCCCTCGTCCGGAAACACCACGAAGTCCACAGCCAATCCGCGTTGGTCCATGGCAGCGGCGATGGTCTCACTTTCCTGCAACTTCACCCGAGGATCGTTCGCACCATGACCAAGCAAGAGGGGGCGCTGAATGCGATCGACGTGGCTGAGCGGTGAAATGGCATCAAGATCCACCTCCCCAACCCCGATCGACCGTTCCATATTGGCGCGACCCGCCTCCCAGTAAGGAGGCAACGTGTCCAACAACGTCCTCACATTGGATGGACCGACCTGGGCCACCGCCGCAGCAAACAGCTGAGGATCCCGGGTGAGGCCAGCCAAGGCTGCGTAGCCGCCGTAGGAGGCACCCATGATCGCCACCCTGTTGGGGTCAGCCATTCCCTGGTCAATGGCCCAGTCCACCGCATCGACCAGATCGTCCTGCATGGCGGCGTACCACTCACCATTGCCAGCGGTGAGATGGGCTTTGCCGAAACCGGTGGAACCCCGGTAGTTAACGCTAAGGACGTGGTAGCCACGATTGGCCAGCAACTGATGCATGGGGTCGAGGCCCCAGTAATCCCTGGCCCACGGGCCACCATGGACCAACAGGACCAGAGGTTGCGGCCCTGAACCGGCGAGAGTGGTGCGCGTTAAGTAGGCGTAGAGAGGCAGTCCGTCCCTTGCCTTGAAGGTCCAGCTCTCCATCGGAGCGAGCTGGTAACGATCCAGGCTGGGTTGCACGGAAAAGAGCTTCCGACCGTTCTGCTCCCTGCGATCCCAAAGCCAGTATTCCGGGCCTGCATGATCCGACGCAAGCAGCACTAGCCAGAGCTGATCGTCGCGGGTGCGATCGATCACAGTGAATTCCCGATCACCGGCGAGAGCGTTGAGTGCGGCCAGATCCTGATCAAAGTCCGGCCTGAGCACGATGCGTTTGCTCCGCAAGGCGATTTCGGTCAGCACCACCGGCTCACGGGTCTCGAGATCCGAGAGCGACCCCGCCAGCACACCGCTGCTGGAACGGTGGATCAGTTCACTGGGACATTCAGCCGTGCAATCGGCCAACTGATCTTTGTTCCAACGAACCAGACGAGGCATGTCCTCGCCCACACTGAGCATCGCGTAGAGCCAGCGTCCATCACGGCTGAAACCCGACAGGCCTGAGCCGCTGCTTTCATCTTCGAACGAGAGGGTGAGAAAGGGATGCCAAGCGTCGCTGCCGGGACGGCGCAGATCAAAAGCACTACCGCCATCGGGCAACATCCGCTTGCGGATCGTGAGCTGCCAGCCACCGTCCAGCCACTGCACAACCACAGAGTGGCCGTCCTCCGCCCGGTAGAGCAGGCGACGCTCGCCCGAATCAACATTCAAGACGTACATGTCGAAGAACCGTGGGTCGCGGTCGTTCATCCCCACCACAAGTTCTTGCGGTGCATCTCGCGACGCCCCCACCACAGCAGCCCTTACCCCACGGGAGGGCGTGAGCTCGGTGATAGCACCCGTCGCGGGATCAATACGGGTCAGGACGGTGTTCTCATCGCCCTGGTTGTCCCGGGATGAGATCAGGTATCGGCCATCCTTGGTCCAGAACGCGCCCCATTGCGGACGATCCTGCTGATTGGTAAGGCGACGGGGTGGACGGCGACCGTCAAGATCGCGAATCCAGAGATTCATCACGCCTTGATACGGAGCCAAGTAAGTCAGCTGCTTGCCGTCCGGACTGAGATCCAGGCCGGTGATCTCAGCGTTGCCAAACAGCACCTCCCTTGGGATTAGCTCAGGCTGACTGGCCTGAACGGTCAACGGCAATGCCAAAGGAGCGAGCAAAGCCAGACTTCCCAACGCTGCGACCAAGCGCCAACCCTTTGCCATCTCAATTTCCGATGCACAACCAACCATTGTTGTGCGACTGAGTCAGTTCTGCCGCTGCAGCCTCTCAATCACCTGATCCGCCAAGGGCTGCTCCATCAACCGCTCCACTTCGCGAATGCCCGTGGGACTGGTGACATTGATTTCGCTGAGCATGCCGTCGATCACGTCGATGCCGACGAAGAACAAACCCTCCGCCCGCAGAGCCGGTGCCAGGGCCGCGCAGATCTGGTGCTCACGCTCGGTCAATGCAGTGGCCTCCGCCTGACCCCCAACCGCCAGGTTGCTGCGGAAATCACCGCTGGTCGGCCGACGGTTGACGGCACCGAGGGGATCACCATCCACCAACAGGATGCGCTTGTCGCCGTTCTCGACAGCAGGCAGAAAACGCTGTGCCATCACCGGAAGGCGCTCCTGTTCCGTCACGAGCTCGAGCAAGGCCTTCAGGCCCGGAGATGAGGCCGCAACACGAATCACCCCCTGACCGGCCCTTCCCCCAAGCGGTTTCAACACCACTTCACCCTGTTCCTTGGCGAAATCCTCCAGCTCATGCACCCGGCCGGCCACCAGGGTGGGAGCCATCCAGCGGGAGAAACGAAGCGCACCAAGCTTCTCGTTCCAGGCCCGCAACGCACTGGGACGATTAAACACACGCACACCAGCGCGCTCGGCCACTTCGAGCAGATGCGTGGCGTAGAGATAGGCCTCATCGACCGGCGGATCCTTTCGCATCCAGATCACATCAAACCCGTTCAACCGAAGGCGTTCGCATGCACCGGCGGTTATCCAAGGATCTGGCGTCACGGGAAGCGCCATCGCCAATGGCTCATCACCGCGAGCAATCAGATCCTCAGGAGTGCACACCCACACCTCATCACCGGCGCGCTGGGCCGCCTGCATCAATGCTGCCGAGGAATCCTTCTGCGGATTGATCTGCGCGAGCGGGTCAAGGACGAACAGCTGCCGCATCACTCAGGACGCCAGAAGCGAATCCAGCTCTCCGGCGCGATCGAGGGCATGCAGTTCATCGCAGCCTCCGATGTGGCTGTCATCAATGAAAATCTCCGGCACGCTGCGCCGTCCACCGCTGCGTTCGGCCATGGCATCCCTGGCTGGGTTGTCACCATCGATCGCATACTCGGTGTACGCGACGCCCTTTCTGTCGAGAAGCCGTTTGGCACGGATGCAGAACGGGCAGGCGCGCCAGGTGTAGATCTCAACCTTGGCCATGGCGAAGAATGAAGCCGATATGCGGATCTTATGCAGTGTCGATGCACTGATAGCGTCTAAACCTGATCAGCACTTCCATCTTGCTGGATCTTACGGATTTCAAGCGCGATCTTTCCGAGCTCACTGACCGCCTGGGCAATGCCCAGGACTGTCTTTGACGTTCCTGCCCTGAATGCTCGCCAGCGGGATCTGGAACAACTTGCAGCACAACCTGATTTCTGGGAGGACCAGCAGAATGCCCAGAAGCAGATGCGCCGTCTCGACGAGGTAAAAGCCCAGCTGCAGCAACTGGCGGGTTGGCGGAGCTCGATTGACGATGCCCAGGCCACTCTGGAGCTCTATGACCTCGAGCCCGACGAGGACATCCTCAATGAAGCCCAGGGTGGTTTAAACGACCTCCGGGCCGGGCTGGATCGCTGGGAACTCGAACGTCTTCTCAGCGGTGAGTACGACAAGGAAGGCGCAGTTTTGACAATCAACGCTGGTGCCGGCGGCACCGATGCCCAGGACTGGGCCCAGATGCTGCTGCGGATGTACACCCGCTGGGCCGAGGATCACGGCATGAAGGTGAGCGTGGATGAACTGAGCGAAGGGGAGGAAGCGGGGATCAAAAGCGCCACGATCGAAGTGGAGGGCCGCTACGCCTATGGATATCTGCGCAACGAAAAGGGAACGCACCGGCTGGTGCGCATCTCGCCGTTTAATGCGAACGACAAACGCCAGACCAGTTTCGCCGGCATCGAAGTGATGCCGAAAATTGAGGAAGAGGTGGACATCGACATCCCTGAAAAGGATTTGGAGGTAACCACCAGCCGCTCAGGTGGTGCAGGTGGCCAGAACGTAAACAAGGTGGAAACGGCGGTGCGCATCCTCCACATCCCGACCGGATTGGCCGTGCGGTGCACGCAGGAGCGTTCACAGCTTCAGAACAAGGAAAAGGCGATGGCACTGCTGAAGGCGAAACTCCTGGTGATCGCCCAGGAGCAACGCGCGGCTGAAATCGCCGACATCCGAGGCGACATCGTGGAAGCAGCCTGGGGCAACCAGATCAGAAACTACGTTTTCCACCCGTACCAGATGGTGAAGGATCTGCGTACAGCCGAAGAGACCAATGATGTGCAGGCTGTGATGGATGGCGCACTCGATCCGTTCATCGATGCGTCCTTGCGACAGGGTGTGGACCGTCCCGGCGATGACGCCGACACCTGATTCCATGGCCTCTGCTGCATCGTCCAAGGACAACAGCTCCTCAAACAACACTGCAGTCAGCATCACTGCCACGGACAACCCGGTGACCCCTCCTCCGAGTTTCGTCAAACAGGCGATGCGAAACATGGTGCGGAAAGGCCGTCAGAGCCTGCTGCACTTCGGCCTAACAGCGATGGGCTTCCTGGGATTCATCGTGCTGGTGGCCTGGCTTGGCCGTCCGACCCTGCCGCATTGATGTGCTGAGCATTGACCTCGCCTTTGATGCCAGCGGTTCAGACCTGAGCGATCCCACCTCTCTGAGGCTGGGCGAGGAACATACCTGGATCAAGCATCTGCAGCCGTGGATCGAAGCGATCCGCTCCAACAGCGACTGGGCCTGTCCTGCCGTGGTTCGCGCAACCGATGCAGTGAGCCTTGGCCTGACCCTGAGCGACGATGCAACGCTGAAGGAATTGAACAACAGCTGGCGAAAGCGCGACACCGCTACGGATGTGCTCTCCTTCGCGGCCCTGGACGACGCTCCCGACTTTCAAGCCGATCCATGCGTCGAATTGGGAGACATCGTTGTTTCTGTACAGACCGCCCGTCGCCAGGCGATCGAGCAGAACCACAGTCTTGAGCGCGAGCTGCGCTGGCTGGTGAGTCATGGCCTGCTGCATCTGCTGGGCTGGGACCATCCCGATCCGGAGGCCCTCCAGCAAATGCTGGCGATGCAGGAGCGATTACTGGAGATCAGCGGTAACGTTCAGAGCCGGGGGCACCTCCCGGTGGACGTTGACTCCAAACTCGATGGCCACTGACACCCAGATTCCGGTGCCTGACGAGGTGGCCGCCATGCCTTCAAACGGACAGCGTGGCCTCCGCTCGAATGCCTGGAGAATCGCTGGTGACCTACCAGCCAGCTTTCGTTATGCAGCCCAGGGACTGGGATATGCATTTCTAACGCAGCGAAACTTCCGGATTCACGTGATTACTGGGGTCGTGGTGTTTGCCATGGCCACCTGGCTGCAGCTTGACCTGGCACAGATGGCCGTGCTCGCGCTCACGGTTGCGGCTGTTCTGGTGCTTGAGTTGTTGAATACAGCCATCGAAGCCGTGGTGGATCTGGCGATCGGACGCCGCTACCACCCCTTGGCCAGAATCGCCAAAGACTGTGCGGCCGCCGCGGTGCTTGTGGCAGCGATCAGCTCACTGCTGATCGCCTTGTTCCTGCTGCTACCACCGCTCATGCTCCGTCTGGGGCTCTGATACCCGACCCATCCTCTGCGCCGATGTTGCTGGTCATCGATAACTACGACAGCTTCACCTTCAACCTGGTGCAGTACCTCGGAGAACTGGCCCTGCACCATCCAGTGGCTGCTGACCTGCGCGTGGAACGGAATGACAGCCTCACCCTTCAGGAGATCGAAGCACTTCAACCCGAGGCGATCCTCTTGTCTCCCGGACCTGGGGATCCCAATCAATCAGGGATTTGCCTCGACGTTCTGAGGCGCTTGTCTCCTTCGATTCCAACCCTGGGAGTGTGCCTAGGGCACCAGGCACTGGCCCAGGTGCATGGCGGACGGGTGATCCGCGCTAAAGAACAAATGCACGGCAAAACTTCACCCGTGCTTCATGAAGGCGAGGGGGTCTTTGCGGGGCTGCCCCAGCCTCTGACAGCAACCCGATATCACTCTCTGATCGCCGAACGGGAGTCACTGCCGGACTGCCTAGAGATCACGGCCTGGCTGGAAGACGGCACGATCATGGGATTGAGACACCGGCAGCATCCCCACATGCAAGGGGTGCAGTTCCATCCGGAGAGCGTGCTTACCGATGCTGGTCATCAATTGCTGGCGAACTTCCTCAAGGACGCCGAAGCCTGATCGCACTCAGGGATGCGACTGAACTTGCACGAAAAGATGCAATTGGTTTGCCCGCGCATCCTGCTTTTTCTGAGGGATAACGCTGTTAGCGTCCGCTTCGAGTTGAAGGCACCCCATGTCCGCCCTGCGTTCCGCCATCACTGTCGCCGCTGGACTGACGCTTGGACTTCAAACTGCGGCCACAGCAGGCGGCGGTGTCACGATCAGCAGTTATGGCCAACGGGCCCTGTTGATCCAGGGTGGTGGACAATCCGTCCTGCTGAATCCATACCGTGCCGTTGGCTGCGCAGCGGGATTGCCGGAACCACGCGTCAATGCCGGTGTGATTCTGGCCAATTCCGAACTCGCAGATGAAGGAGCCCGCGGTGTGGCCAGCGGACGGTTTCTGGCTGCTCCGGGCTCCTACCGCATTGGAGGGCTGACCCTGGAAGGATTTGCCAACCCGCACGATCGACTCGAAGGACGGCGCTTCGGCAACGCCACACTCTGGCGCTGGAGCCAAGGGGGATTGAATTTCGCCCATCTCGGCGCCACCGCTGGCCCCCTCAGCGGGGCTGACAAGGTACTGCTGGGCCGACCGGACGTGCTGATCATCGGAGTTGGAGGGGGCAGCAAGATCTACGACGGCAATGAAGCGGCTGAAATCGTGAAACAACTGAATCCCAAGCAGGTCATTCCAGTGCAGTACGTCCGAGGGGAAGCACCGTCTGGCTGTGATCAAGACGGAGTCCAACCCTTTCTGGATGCCATGGGAGGAACCACGATCCGCACGACCGGTCGTAGCGTGAGCCTGCCAGGCAGCCTGCCTGAGAAAACCATTGTGACCGTGATGCGCTGAACGTCAGAGCAAAAATCTCAGAGAATCAACACTTCGAGCTCAAGACAGTCCACAACCCAAATCACATCTTACAGCCAAGCTGTTTGAGAATTATTTCCTACTATTTCCGAGCTCAGCACTACATCAACACTCCAATGTTGCGCCCGTCGTCCTTGCTGATCGCTGCACTCCTCGGCTCCTTCAACCTGCTATCACCATTATGGGCCACCCAGCCGATTCGATAGCGGTTTGCCCGGGCGATTACGAGTTCTACGGACATCTAAATCCCCACTCGGATCTGCAGATCCTCTACGTGATAGCTGCGCGAAAAGAAGACCTCACAACCTTCTGGTCACTGATCAGAACAAGGATGGAAGGTGCATTACCACTTCATCAAGATCTAAGCAAGCGTGGTCCATCTTTTTCCGATCAACGGCAGCTAAAAGAAACCGCCGCTCAACTTGGCTTTCAAGATGCCTATGTTCAGAACCTCGGTGCATAACCCGCACGACAAAGCAAAATCAGACGTGATGATCAAAACCTTCACCGCCCAGTGAGTTTAAGGAAAAAGCAAGAAAAAGATCCTTTCAATCTTCATCTGAATGGCGCCAATAACGCCAGCTCATTCGCTCGCCAACCAGTGAGACCTGCCAACCCACAGAATGCCTCTACCTGAAAAAATAACTCAAACAACTTGACAAATGAAGATCGATTTATACATTTGAATAAATCAGATTTCTGAATGTTGAAATCACTCTGGAAGGCGGCATTGCTCGTGGCCTTGCTTCATACAACAGTCTCAGCGCAAACACGAAGCTGGCAGAGCTTCAGGGATGAATTCCTTGGCGAAAGCAAGGAACAGCTGCAAAGCTTCTGTCAAAAGGGACAACAGGACAACAAGCAAGGCCTCTCGCTGTTCAATGATGTATGGGTCAAACAGATCAGCCAATTGCGAATTAATGCCGGAGTTGATCCACACTCGGGCTCTGACGACTTCTTCGCTGGACTGGCTGCCGCTGTCCGCGAAACGTGTCCAGAAGTGTGGTGAAGCGCACCAACAAACTGGCTTGCGGGAAGGGTCGTAAACTCAACAAATTGATCGAATCTTATAAATCCTGGCCAACACCTCTCGGCATGTCCCAAAGAATCAATTCACAGACTATTTACCATCCAGAATCAAAATCATTTCATTGACATCTTCAGCGTCAACATAACATATCTTCGTTACCGTGAACCCGCAAACCATAAAAAAGGCATACACATCAACACCTACTAATCAATGTATTAAGTGCAAAACCCTATTACATCGTTCGACGACACGGTTGCATGCTTCTAAGACAGCAAAAGAGAAGGCCGCCCTTCCCGATGGAAAGACGGCCTACCTCGCTCGTTTGTGCATATCGCTACCTGGTATTCAGTGAAGCTGTATCCGTGAAGCGTTGAAAGCTAATCGAACGACAGTGAACTGAAAGAAAAGGTGCGAAGCGTCTGGCTTAAGGCAAACCCTGGGGCCATTGGATCCAGGTGTGTAGCAGTACTCCTGCAGGGCACCTATGCACGGTGCGGAGGAGTATCGACTGGGTTGACGCACATCTTTGTCGCACCAGACGAATTGCTCACGGTTGGGTTGAAAAGTTGGAGCAGGGGCCAGAAAAGTCAGGATGCTTCTACGGCTTGCTCAGGTGGAGTGTCGGCCGTCATTGGCTCCTCCGATCTCAATGCACATATTCTCGTCAGCGAACGCGCATCAGGCAATCAGCCTTCATGCTTATTGCCTTCGGGGCAGCGGTCACCAAGAGTGGGAATGGCGTGGCAATTGAAAACAAAGCCAAATTGGCTTCACGATCTGGTGGCCAACCCCAGATCACCCACTGCCCCTTGTGCGCACTGCTCAACACAGGAGAAAGTCTCGGTATCAAACATTGGTTATCCGTGTTGTCGACAAAACACTTCCGGCATATTCCTTACTCAATTCAGTTTTTTGAGGTGATCCTGACCTGGATGGATTGATCTGGTGATAAGTGATGCATCGCACCGACATCTCACCGCAGAAAATCGACATAGACGAGCCATGGGAACGTGTGCGAAGAGATCACAATCACTCCGTTCAAAACTGCGGTCAAAAAAATGGAGGATGGTCGCTATTTGGTTTGCGTAACGGATGGGACCTGCTCAGAGTTCACTGACCGATGGGAGGCGGAAGAACATGCCAGAAACCTGGAGCGATCTGGCCTAACAAGCAAACGTTGGACCGATACACAGTCCTGGTGATGAACGAAGCAGGAGATACTCAGTGCGATTGGGTTGAATGCAGAGCAGCACCAAGGCAGAATCTCGATTCAACGCCAGGAACCAAATTCGAATGAGTCACATTGGCGGTTCATCACTCAAAAGCTTGCGCCACCTACTTGAAAGCGGTCTCCCGATCGTAACTGAGCAATATCGAAGGCCATCAATCATCCAACAAAGCCAGGACGCAACCCAGGCACAGTTGTTGGCTCGATATAAGTGAAGTCATTGGGACCCGTTCCATAACGGGTTAATTTCTGGCGTTGCTCCTGTTCACGGGCCTGATCACACCTCGCAGCATAATCAGCCATTCTGGTATCGCGATCTGGCATTGCAGCAAGGTGATCTTCAAGCCGCTCCGTAGCACGTTTGTACAGCTCAAGATCATGCCAATAGCAAGTCATCGTCAAGGCATCATCAATTGATCTTGAGTCGATAGAACTTGATTGCGAGGCTCGATTTTTACTGCGATTTTTTTCGCCAGGATAGGCCAAATTTAACTTCACACCTTGGCGTTCAAGCAACCACTCGAACACCACCATTGACTCCTCAAATCGCTCCAAGATACCAAGATTAAATCGATTTAAAACATCTTCAAGGGATTCAGAATTGACTTTTTCACCACCAAGAACACGCGACTGAAAGTCATGATGTTTCTCCAAATAGTCTCGATAGCCAAGCCCCTCCTGCAATGTGCCCTGGCGAATCTGGAAGTGATAAGCAGACCAATTTCGATCTGAAGGAACCCTGAGGATCGAACAAGGAAAAAGGGCTAAGTCCGCACAAGCTGGTTCGGCTAGATGGGAAGACAGGGCATCGTAGGTGATCTCAGTGTGCCGTGAAAGATAGTCTTGAACCGAAGCTCCCTTTAAACGACCACGGCACGGAACAGGCTTTTCAGCGTAAAGAACACGCCCCGAAAAATTATTTTGCAGAATCCAATTAAAGGTTGTTCCACCACATTTAAACAAATGAAAAAAACTGATTTTCATTGCCTAGAACAACCTACGTTGACTATAGCCTGAAGGATTAGATCCAATCATGCAGAACGTCGGGGAAAGAAGGTCAGACGAGCTGAAACGCTTCCTGTCACAACTCGGCGTTGAAGGGCTCTACACAATCTCAGATCTTTCACTCATTGACGAAGCTCTCACGCATACATCTGCCAGGCTCAACAAAAACCATGAGCGGCTTGAGTTTTTAGGCGATGCCGTTCTTCGTTTGGCTTGCTCGGAATACATCGACCGTGAGCATCCAGATCTGCCTGTCGGAAAACGATCTGAACTGCGTGCTCAACTCGTAAGTGATCAATGGCTAGCTGAACTTGGAGCATCCATTGAAATCGAAACGATCCTGCTCACTGGCACCCATGCCAGGCGAGATAACAATGCCAGACATACGCTTCGAGCCGAAGCAGCGGAAGCCTTGATCGGCGCGTTGTATCTCCAACCGAATGGCCTCGAGCAGGTGCACGCCTGGCTGACACCCCACTGGAAGCAGCGCAGCATGGCGGTGTTGGCCAGGCCTGACCTTTTTAACAGCAAATCAGCCCTGCAGGAATGGAGCCAGGCCCAGAAGCTGGGACTGCCGAGTTACGAAACAGGGGAGCACAACCTGCACCATGGCGACCCTTGCCGCTTCCGAAGCTGCGTACGGATCGGCAACCTGATCACGTCGGAAGGGTTTGGACGCTCCCGCAAGGAAGCCGAGCAACAAGCAGCCCAGGCTGCACTTCAAGCCCTTAAGGAGCTTTAATCGGGCAGAGGCGTGCCGCACTGATCGCAGTGCACGGCATCCTTTCGATGGCCGGCACGCCCACAAGCAATGCAAGCCGGGCCACTTTGATCCCTCTGGTGATGACGAACTCCGGAATAAGTGAGGATTCCGGTGGGAATCGCAATAATTCCAAAACCCAACATCATCACCACAGATGCAAGCAAACGTCCAAGGCCTGTTTGGGGTACATAGTCTCCATAGCCAACGGTTGTCATCGTGACAATCGCCCAATAAACACCATTGCCGATCGTCCGAAATTGACTTTCTGGGTTCACACTTTCAATCACAAATATGCAATAGCCAAGAACCACCTGGAGCAAGAATACAAAAAATAAATAAACAACGATCGTGCGTGCACTAGCTCGCAACGCCTCCCCCAAAACCCTCGCTTCATCAACGAAACGAAGCAGCTTGAACACCCTCAAAATCCGGCCAAATTTAAACACCCAAAGCAAGATCTCACTGCTGACTTCAGGGATAAAGAAGAACACAACGGCCATCAAATCGATGAAACCGTAAAAGCTGAAAACATAACGAAACGGCCGATCGCTGACATAAACATTCAAAACAAAGTCTGTGACAAAAACGAGCAGGCACAGGCTCTGAATCAACTGAATCCAGCCATGTGCACTACCGCGCACCACAGAACTGGTTAATGGATTCGGATCCATTAACAGCGCCAGAACGCTCAGCAAAATCGCCCCGAAGACAAGAACGTTGTAAAAACGCCCTGCGGGAGTCTTCGTTTCCTGGACGATGGCTTTGAGTGGCTTTCGCCAGCGGTGTCGTAACGCGATCACACTCAGGCTGGTTGCAGGTCCTTGATCCGCATCGTCACCAACTTGTCCCAGTTGCCCCCTTCGAACAGCACCGCTGCACGATCACCGCTGATCCGTTGCACGAAACCGATATAGCCGTTGTAAATCGAGCGGGGATCCCGAACCGTGATGGTTGAACCGGGAAGGATCGGAGCTTCAGATGTCGCCATCACTCAGGCCTGGGCAGGTCTGCGGGCATTATCGGCAGAGCGGTCGCGTTTCGTCATGCCTGCTCCAGATTCCTTGGACTGGCTCAAGGTTGGCCGTGTCGTCGGAGCACAAGGGCTGAAAGGAGAGCTCAAAATCAACCCAAGCAGTGATTTCCCCGAGCGCTTCACCCAACCGGGCCCGCGCTGGCTGCAAGCCTCCAATGGCGGTTCTCCCAAGAAAATGGAACTAATCCGCGGCCGCCAACTGCCGGGTCGGTCGCTGTTTGTGGTTCGTCTTGAAGGCATCAACGACCGGGCAGCAGCGGAGACCCTGGTCGGTCAGGATTTCTTGGTCCATTCGGACGATCGACCCACCCTTCAGGAGGGTGAATTCCATCTGCTCGATCTGGTCGGTCTCGAAGTCCGGCTGAACGCGGAAGGGAGCAGTCTGGGCACAGTTCAGGATTTGATTTCGGCGGGGAACGACCTCCTTGAAATTCAACGTCCGGATGGCCGCACGCTTCTGGTGCCTTTTGTTGAAGCCATCGTGCCGGAAGTTCATCTCGATGAGGGCTGGCTGCTGGTGACTCCCCCGCCAGGGCTGCTCGAGCTCTAGGGCCTCATCAACCATGGCCCATCGACAGGAGAGGGGCGCTCGGGCGATCCTGGGTAACCCTGGTTACGGACAGCTTGGCCGCCACACCCCTGATCCCGGTGATCCTCTGCGGAGGAACAGGCACACGCCTGTGGCCATTATCCCGGGCCAGCTATCCAAAGCAGTACTGGCCACTCAGTGGTGGAGGCGATTCCACCCTCCTGCAGCAAACCCATCAACGCCTGAACGGTCTGGACGGCCTCGCTCCGCCGCTGCTGATCTGCAATGAAGACCATCGCTTCATCGTGGCGGAGCAGATGCGTCAGATCGGCATCGAACCGAATGCCATCCTGCTCGAGCCAATCGGACGCAACACGGCCCCGGCCGTCACCGTGGCAGCACTGCAGGCCACTGCGAACGGCGACGACCCCCTGCTCCTTGTGCTTGCCGCCGATCATCTAATCCGAGATGCCCGTCACTTCCGAGACGCGATTGAAGCTGGCCGCCAGCCCGCCGAGGAGGGGCGTCTGGTGACCTTTGGAATCGTTCCCACCGCCCCGGAGACGGGCTACGGCTACATCGAGGCTGCACAACCGTTCAACAACAGTCAACTGCTCGATGTGCCAATCGCCCGCTTCGTCGAAAAGCCCGACCGTGCCACAGCTGAGCAGTTTCTGGCCACAGGGCGTTTCACCTGGAACAGCGGCATGTTCCTGTTCCGCGCCAGCGCCATGCTGGCCGAATTGGAGCGACTCTCCCCGGAGGTGGTGAGTTGCTGCCGCGCGGCTCTGGAGCAAGACACCGCCGATCTTGAATTCCTGCGGCTTGAACGCGAAGCCTTCGCCAAATGCCCGAACGTCGCCATTGATGTGGCGGTGATGGAAAAAACGGAACTGGGCTCAGTGCTGCCGCTCGATGCCGGCTGGAGCGATGTGGGGAGCTGGAGTGCGCTTTGGGAAACGGGTGAGCGTGACCAGAACGGCAACGTGCTGCAAGGGCGAGTCATCTCAGAAGGCAGCCGCAACTGCTATCTGCGCAGCGAACATCGTCTGGTGGTGGGGCTTGGCGTCGAAGATCTTGTCGTCGTGGAAACCGACGATGCGGTCCTAATCGCGGACCGCTCCCAGGCACAGTCGATCAAAACCGTTGTGAAACAACTGGAAACTGATGGCAGCCCTGAGGGCAAGGCCCATCGCAAGATTTACCGCCCCTGGGGGGCCTACACGGGAGTGGTGGAAGACCACCGCTGGCAAGTGAAACGGATCAGCGTCAAGCCGGGAGCCAGCTTGTCGCTACAGATGCACCACCACCGGGCCGAGCATTGGGTCGTGGTTCGAGGAACGGCTCTGGTGGAACGCGATGGCGAAGAACAGCTGCTCGGCGAAAACCAGAGCACCTACATCCCGATGGGATGCAAACACCGTCTCTCCAATCCTGGAAAGATCCCCGTTGAACTGATCGAAGTTCAGAGCGGCGAATACCTCGGTGAAGATGACATCGTCCGTTTTGAAGACCGCTACGGCCGCAGTGATCTGCGCGTCACTCCACGGTGACGCTTTTCGCGAGGTTACGGGGCTGATCGACGTCCAGGCCCCGATGGGCCGCAATGTGATAGCTCAGTAACTGCATCGGCACGACGGTGAGCAGGGGACTGATCCATTCGCTCACATCCGGCACCGGCAGAAGTTCATCGAAGAGCTCTGTGTCGGGCCCTTCAGGTGCCACACCGATCAGCTGGGCATCACGGGCCTTCGCTTCCTGAGCGTTGCTGAGCACCTTCTCAAACACCTGACCGGGCACGGCGATGGAAACCACCGGCACGTGGGAGTCGAGCAAAGCGATCGGTCCATGCTTCATCTCCCCGGCGGGATAACCCTCGGCGTGGATATAGCTGATCTCCTTGAGTTTGAGGGCACCCTCAAGGGCGATGGGATAGTTGATGCCGCGACCGAGGAAGATCACATCCTGGGTTTCTGCGAAGCGGTGAGCAAAGGCTTCACAGCGCTGATCATGGAGATCGACCAATGTTTTCAGCTCTTTCGGCAGACGCCGCAACTCCTGCACCAAAGACGCGATCTCCGCAGGGGAACGGCTGCCTCGACGGGCGGCAAACGCCATGGTGAGGCTGTAGAAGGCCAGCAGTTGGCCCAGAAAGGTTTTGGTGGCAGCGACACCCACCTCGATTCCCGCACCAATGTCGAGAATGTGCGACACCTGGCGTGAGAGGGAACTTTCCGGGCGGTTGGTCACCCCAAGTTGACGAGAAGCATAGGCAGGATCACCGTGGACCTCGCGGCGCCGGGCTTCCATGGCCAAGGCTGCCAGCGTGTCGGCCGTTTCACCGGACTGGGTGACCCCCACCGTGAGCGTATGGGGTGCCAGTGGTGGGGGGGCGTAACGAAATTCACTGGCGTAATGGACTGCCGTGGGAATCCCCGCGAACTGCTCCAGCAGATGTCCCCCCACCAGTGCGGCATGACGGCTTGTGCCGCAGGCGAGGATTTCGATCCGTTCAATACCGGCATAGAAGGCCTCATCGAACGGCAGTGCCACTGGGTTGGCTTCCGTCAGTCCCGGAGGAAGGTGACGTGAGACCCAGAGCTCTGCGGTTTCAGGCTGCTCATGAATCTCCTTGAGCATGAAGTGGCGGTAGTTGCGTTTGTCCGCCACGTGATCGGCACCCGACAGCACCGATGGCATGCGTTGCTGCCGCCGTCCTTCAGCGTTGTACAACTCCACACCGAGAGGTGAGAGCAGCGCCACCTCGCCATCTTCCATCGGCAGGATCGTGCGCGTGAAGCCCGCCAAAGCCGGAGTGTCACTGGCACAGAGGAACTCTCCTTCACCGAGACCGATCAGCAATGGTGCGGCCCGTCTGGCGACCACCAGAGCGCCAGGGGCTTTGTCCCAAATCACAGCAAGGGCGTAGGCCCCCTGCAAACGGGGCAGCACGGACTGCACCGCGGTCAGCAGTTGTTCGGCCGGACGCTCCACTCCGTCAGCTCCGCAGCACTGAAGCGCTGCACCGATCAGATGGGGAATGACCTCGGTATCGGTCTCTGAGCGAAACACCACCCCAGCCCCCTCAAGCTCTTCGCGGAGGTTGCGATGGTTCTCAATGATGCCGTTCTGCACCACCGCCACAGCTCCATCTCCGCTGCGGTGGGGGTGGGCGTTGCGTTCCTCGGGCTTGCCGTGTGTCGCCCAGCGGGTGTGACCGATTCCACATTGACCGGGAGCACCCTCGCTGTCCACACGGGCAGTGAGATTGGCCAGCTTGCCGCTGGCCCGCAGGCAATGCAATTGCCCCGTGTCGGACTCAACCGTCGCGATTCCTGCGGAGTCGTACCCCCGGTATTCCAGCTGCCTCAAACCTTCGAGCAGCTGTGGTGCAGCCTCACGGGAGCCCACCAAAGCAACGATTCCGCACATACAAAAAGCCCGGCTATCGCCGGGCAGAGCTTATGGGGTCTTGGGATAAACGTTGAAGGACTTCAGTACGCCAGTCCCATGCTGCGGCTGGTCTCGTCTCCCAAATAGACGCGAATGCTCAGGAAGTCGGTGGGACATGCCGTTTCACATCGCTTGCAACCAACACAATCTTCAGTGCGTGGAGAGGATGCAATCTGCCCTGCCTTGCAGCCATCCCAGGGCACCATCTCAAGGACATCGAGAGGGCAGGCCCGGACGCACTGGGTGCAGCCGATGCAGGTGTCGTAGATCTTGACGGCGTGGGACATGCCCTGTGCTGATCGATGGCTTGGGTCCAAACGTACTTGCCATGACGCACCCTGTGGCGTGGGCCGTCACTGTTGTTAATGACGCCCAATCCATGGGTCTTAAGGCGTGCCCGTAGGATGCAGCGTCCCGTTGCCACGGCTATGTCCCAGGAAGCGATCCTCGAAAAAGTGCGGTCGATCGTTGCGGAGCAACTCAGCGTTGATGCTGCTGAGGTGAAGCCGGAATCCAACTTTCAGAACGACCTGGGCGCTGACTCCCTGGACACCGTTGAACTTGTGATGGCCCTGGAAGAAGCATTCGACATCGAAATCCCCGATGAAGCGGCCGAGGGCATCACCACCGTGGGCGATGCCGTCAAATACATCGAAGACAAGCAGGCCTGAGGAACGGCATGGTGGACGGTCTTCATCGCGTCGTGGTTACAGGGCTCGGCGCGGTTACACCGATCGGCAACACGGTTCAGGACTACTGGGATGGCATCACCTCCGGCAAGAACGGAGTCGAAGCCATCAGCCTGTTCGACGCGTCGTCTCATGCCTGCCGTTTTGCGGCGGAGGTGAAAGCGTTCAACCCGTCCGGATTGATTGAGCCCAAAGAGGCGAAGCGCTGGGATCGATTCTGCAAGTTCGGGGTGGTCGCGGCCAAGCAAGCGATTGCTGATGCCGGTCTATCGATCACAGATGCAAACGCAGAGCGAATCGGCGTGATCATTGGTTCAGGCGTCGGTGGTCTGCTGACCATGGAAACCCAGGCCCATGTGCTCGAAGGCAAGGGCCCCGGGCGGGTGAGCCCGTTCACGGTGCCAATGATGATTCCCAACATGGCGACTGGCTTGGCCGCCATCGCTCTCGGCACCAAGGGGCCGAGTTCAGCGGTCGCCACGGCTTGCGCCGCTGGATCCAACGCGATCGGTGACGCGTTTCGGCTGCTGCAGCTCGGCAAGGCCGATGCGATGGTTTGCGGAGGTGCTGAATCAGCGATCACTCCCCTCGGTGTGGCGGGTTTCGCAAGTGCGAAGGCGCTTTCGTTCCGCAACGACGACCCCGCAACGGCAAGCCGCCCCTTCGATGCCGAACGGGATGGCTTTGTGATCGGAGAAGGGGCCGGCGTCCTGGTGCTTGAGACGCTGGAGCATGCCCAGGCCCGCGGCGCCTCGATCCTTGGCGAAGTGATCGGTTACGGGATGACCTGTGACGCCCACCACATCACCTCACCAACCCCTGGCGGGGTCGGAGGGGCCGAAGCGATGCGACTGGCGATGAGCGATGCCGGAATCGACCCTTCCGAGGTGGATTACGTGAATGCCCATGGCACCAGCACTCCGGCGAACGACAAAAACGAGACATCTGCGATCAAAACTGCGCTGGGGGATCGTGCCCACCAGATTCCGGTGAGCTCCACCAAGTCGATGACCGGTCATCTGCTCGGTGGATCGGGCGGTATCGAGGCCGTAGCTTGCATTCTCGCGATCCAAAACGGTGTGGTGCCACCCACGATCAACCACAGCAATCCAGATCCTGACTGTGACCTGGATGTCGTACCGAACACCGCCCGGGATCACAAACTGACAACGGTGTTGTCCAACTCCTTTGGCTTCGGCGGTCACAACGTCTGCCTTGCCCTTCGACAGATGCGCTGAGCGGCGACGCCACTCCCATCGGTCAAACTCTTACCCAATTTCCTTTACAACCATGGTCGCTGCTCCCGCTTCTCTCGACACGCTCTGCATCAACAGCATTCGCTTCCTGGCGGTTGATGCGGTCAACAAGTCCAAGAGCGGGCATCCCGGCCTGCCCATGGGTTGTGCCCCCATGGGGTACACCCTGTGGGACAAATTCCTGAAGCACAACCCGAAGAATCCCAAGTGGTTCAACAGGGACCGCTTCGTGTTGTCAGCGGGCCATGGCTGCATGCTGCTTTACGCGCTGCTCCACCTCACCGGTTACGACTCGGTGACGATCGACGACATCAAAACCTTCCGCCAATGGGGCTCCAAGACCCCCGGCCACCCAGAAACCTTTGAGACTCCCGGGGTTGAAGTCACAGCCGGCCCCCTGGGCGCTGGTATTTCAAATGCGGTCGGCCTGGCAATCGCCGAATCCCATCTGGCGGCCAAATTCAACAAGCCCAATGCCACGGTTGTGGATCACTACACCTATGTGGTGATGGGTGACGGCTGCAACCAGGAAGGTGTGGCCTCCGAAGCCGCCTCCCTGGCGGGTCACCTGAAACTGGGCAAGCTGATTGCCCTGTACGACGACAATCACATCACCATCGATGGCCGCACGGATGTGTCCTTCACCGAAGACGTCCTGAAGCGCTACGAAGCCTATGGCTGGCATGTTCAGCATGTGGCCGACGGCAACACCGATGTGGATGCCATCGCCAAAGCGATCGAAGCGGCGAAAGCGGTCACAGACAAGCCATCGATCATCAAGATCACAACCACCATCGGATACGGCTCCCCGAACAAGGGCGACACAGCCGGGGTACACGGCGCCCCCTTGGGAGAAGAGGAAGCGGATCTGACCCGCAAGCAACTCGGTTGGAGCTACGGCCCCTTTGAAATACCTCAGGAGGCCTACGACCAGTTCCGGCAGGCCATCGATCGGGGCGCCAGCCTTGAGGCCGAATGGAACCAGACACTCGCCACCTATCGAACGCAGTACCCCAGCGAAGCTGCTGAATTCGAGCGAATGTTGCGCGGCGAGCTCCCTGAAGGATGGGACAAGGACTTACCGAGCTACACCGCCGACGACAAGGGTCTGGCCACCCGCAAACATTCCCAGATCTGCCTGGGCGCCCTCGGACCAAACCTGCCTGAACTCATCGGCGGCTCCGCCGACCTCACCCACTCCAACTACACAGACATCAAGGGTGAAACCGGTTCTTACCAGCCGGAAACCCCTGAGAAGCGCTATTTGCACTTCGGTGTGCGGGAGCACGCCATGGCCGCCGTGCTCAACGGCATCGCGTACCACGACAGCGGCTTGATCCCCTACGGCGGAACCTTCCTGGTGTTTGCTGATTACATGCGTGGCTCCATGCGCCTATCGGCGCTGAGCGAGCTCGGTGTGATCTATGTGCTCACCCACGATTCCATCGGTGTGGGAGAGGACGGCCCGACCCACCAGCCAATCGAGACCATTCCCTCGCTTCGTGCCATGCCGGGGATGCTGGTGTTCCGTCCCGGCGACGGAAACGAGACAACAGGGGCCTACAAGATCGCCATCACCAACCGCAAGCGCCCCAGCTCCCTCTGCCTCAGCCGTCAAGGGATGGCCAACCAGACCAACTCCTCAGCAGACAAGGTGGCCCTGGGCGGTTACATCCTCGAGGACTGTGATGGAACGCCCGATCTGATCCTGATCGGCACCGGCACCGAACTGGATCTCTGCGTTCAGGCAGCCAAGCAGCTCACAACTGAAGGCAAGAAGGTCCGCGTTGTTTCGATGCCTTGCGTCGAACTTTTCGACGAGCAGAGCGACGCCTACAAGGAAGAAGTACTGCCCAATGCCGTCCGTAAGCGGATTGTGGTGGAGGCCGCTGAATCCTTCGGTTGGCACCGCTTCATCGGTCTCGATGGAGACAGCATCACGATGAACCGCTTCGGGGCCTCAGCTCCAGGCGGAACCTGCATGAAGGAATTCGGCTTCACCGTTGAAAACGTGGTGGCCAAGTCCAAGGCACTTCTAGTGGAATAATTGTTAAATCCGTTTTTATCGAAGATAAAAGCCTTGCACCCAAGCAAGGCTTCTCCCCAATCAATTCGTGTCGCAAATACCATAAAATCTAAAAACATTACAAAATTTTGAAACTATTGTTTGCAGCATCGGAACCAATCAAATCATGAAAGCGGTAATCCTTGCTGGCGGCTACGGCACCAGATTAGCTGAAGAGACTTATTTGAGGCCAAAACCAATGGTAGAGATTGGAGGAAAACCAATACTTTGGCATATTTTAAAAATCTATAGCTCATACGGAATTAACGAATTCGTAATTTGCTGTGGTTACAAAGGTTATATGATCAAAGAATATTTTGCGAATTATTTCCTCCACACAAGTGACGTAACATTTCACATGGACGTCAACCGAATGGAGATCCACAAACAAAAAGCAGAGCCGTGGAAAGTCACACTGGTTGATACTGGGGAGAAAACATTGACAGGGGGGAGGTTGGCACGCGTCCGCGAATATATTCAAGACACTTTCTGCTTCACCTATGGCGATGGAGTGGCAAACGTAGATATTAGGGCCTTAATTGAAAACCATAAACAAGCAGGAAAACAAGCTACGCTAACAGCGGTTCAGCCCCCAGGAAGATACGGAGCAATTAAAACGAATGATAATTTAGTAAGTCATTTCCAAGAAAAACCAGTTGGAGATGGAGGCTGGATCAATGGGGGATTTTTCGTTTTAGAGCCAAATTCACTTGACCACATAAAGGACGATTGGTGCAGCTGGGAAGAAAAACCTTTAAAAACTTTAGCGAAAAAACAAGAACTAAACGCCTTCTTTCACAATGGATTCTGGCAACCAATGGATACATTGCGTGATCAACAAAAACTAGAACAACTATGGGCCGATGGCCAAGCGCCATGGAAAACCTGGGACCAATAGCCCAATGATAAATAACTTCGCGTCATCAAATAATTTATTAACTAAAATGATGCGCGCCATATCGAAAATGATTACTTTGAATAATCTTGAAGAGGCTCAAGAAAATATGTCCAAGCTGTCGAGAAAGCAGTGGCCACCGTTTCCAATCAAAAACCCAGTTCCAATCAAAAACCCAGTTCCAATCAGAAACCCAGTTTTACGATTTTATATGGAAAATAAACCCTTTAACAGAGCAAATCGGCTTCAACCAAAACACTAAGAACATAACCAACTTGAAAAATTCACCGGAAAATATACAAATTTTAGAAAGATAATTTACACTCGCAAAAAGCGAGCACTTTGAAAACAACAGATATGAAAAAATTCAATTAATTTGTTTCCGCAAAAAAGCTTTTGGCCAATATGTTACACGATTAGAAATACTTCCTTCATTGAAAACTCTGGCAGGCTCAACGCATTCAAAATCAGGGTGATATTGGAGAAACTCCTTTACAGCGCTTAGAGGATTGTCCCAAGACCAATGTTCAGCAGTACGTGGTGCCCCTACTAACTGCTGCATAATCCCATCGCAAGCGACAATGTAGCTACCGGGACTAACCAAGGCTGAATACGCCTCTAACTCCGCAAGAACATGATCCTTAGAGTGATTACTATCAAGAAGAACAAGAACAGTCTCAGAAGCGCCTATTTGATCCTTAACAGATTGAACAACTACATGATCAATAGAACTGCCTTCAACCAAATAGATCAAAGGGCTAAGACGATGCTCTTCAATGGCTGTACGATTGTGCGAACGGATTTCAATATCAATTCCTATCACACGACCTTTTCCAATAGAGGCACATAGGCTTGCATAAAAAACAAGAGAACCTCCATGAGCAACACCCGTTTCCACAATAACATCTGGTTTTATATCGTAGATCACTTCTTGAACTCGCAACATGTCCTCAGGGAGTTGAATGACTGGACGTCCTAACCAGCTAAAGCTATACACATATTTTGTATCCCAACCCACTCTTAACCAAGCCTTACTTACAAGATCAAAAGCTTTTGGATCATCAAGAGAAAACTCATGGCCCTGAAACCTCACTATTCCTGCGGATTCATCGTACTCGAACTGTAGAGTCATTTGATTGAGATAATAAAAATTCCGGACTAACTAAAAGGACATGATGGCGATTCAAATTCTGCGCTTAATCGATCAATTACAAGAGGAGAAAAGCTTAGTCCATTTCTGGTCTCATTTCGAGAGGCAAAACGAACGTTTACACCTTGCCTCATTAGCCACAACGCAACCTCCCTATGGGATGAATTTCGATCACTTCCCAAATTGTAAATACGCTGGCGACCCCGCTCAGCAATCGCTGGTAGTAATCTTACTACGTCATCCAACGCAACGTAATTCTTGGATGTATCTTCTGGCTGCACAATGGTCGCCGACCCCTTAGCAGTGGCCTCTGCAAGAAGAGCTCCAAGGAAAGTATTGGGAGGCTGTCCAGGACCAACAACATTACTAAGTCTTACAACTTTTAATCCAGGACGAGAATCCTGTAGAAGCAAAGCCTCGCCTAAAAGCTTAGAAATATTATAAATATCCGATGGATCAGAGCTTAAGCAAGGTAATATAGTGGTCTCACTTGTATCTAAGGCTCGTGCATACACACGAGTTGAAGATAGCAAAACAAGCTTCTCAATGCCAGGCCTCCGCAATACTTGACTGAGTAACGACACGTGGGCTTCGACAGTTTCATGAGGCCTGTGTCGAAAATCTGATGTAAGACCAATGGTATAAATGACAGGACCATAGGAATCATGATTCGACAACCAATCAGACAAACTTTTACGAGTAATAGCTCTAACCGATCTTCCCTGGCCCTTTAGCTCAGCAACTAACGCTGAACCTATCCAACCTTTGGCCCCTAAGACGGTTATGGAGTTTTCAGTAGTCATTGTACTAAATTATAAATAAAAACATAATCAACTATAGCAACCCAAGGGAATCCCATGTAAATCAAAAACACTTATCTAGGCATCTCGTCTCTATGCCAAGGAAGTAAGAGAGGTCCTGTGCCTTGAAGGCATCAAATCAAAATTTTATCCTATAGCTTTTAAATTTATTCAAGTTACCCGATTCAATAAATTAGCCGTAAATTATTTTTTTATGCAAGGCTATTTCTAAGACACAAATGAATCGCATAGATCAAGACGTGAAATAAATTTTTATCACTAAGTGTTCCAATGCATCCTTCTCGCCTGGGTTATTAATTTTTTAGGGATAAAATCGACATCACTAGTATCTCATTAGAAATAGAAGGAAAATTTCAATTAATGTCATTTATCTGGACTTGCAGATTGTTAAGTGCCGGACCATATTCGGAGATCAGGTATAGCAGTCACTAATTGTTTGCCAGGGAATTGGCTCCTTAGCTCATCCATCAGATTCCAAGGAAGTATTA
The DNA here is from genome assembly GCF_047303025.1 of Synechococcus sp. MIT S1220. Taxonomy (NCBI): domain Bacteria; kingdom Bacillati; phylum Cyanobacteriota; class Cyanophyceae; order Synechococcales; family Synechococcaceae; genus Synechococcus; species Synechococcus sp. MIT S1220. The sequence continues at coordinate 150,473 of NZ_CP138939.1, forward strand.
GAAGTGAATCAAAAGTCTCAGTTGAGAGCTGCTCGGGACTTATAATAGGTATGTGATTACCAGGAAGAAATTTACCTTGCTTACTGGAAGCACGGTCAGCTACGGCAGGAAGGAGATCAGAACGAATTCCGGCATAATTGAGGAGTGTATTACCCTTGGCTGCTGCTCCATAACCAAGTACACGTCTGCCTTGACGTTTAGATTTTAAGAGAAATTCCAATAGATCATTTTTGGCGGCTTCAGCTCGTTGCTGAAAACCTAAATAAGCCTCAACAGTTTCAAGACCCGCAGCATCTTCTGCAGCCAGAACAGCTCTCATTCCCGGAGAAAAGTCTTTAGGAATGCTATCTTGGTGTGCAAGCCAAACCCGAAGGCTGCCCCCATGGGTGGGCAGCTGCTCGACGTCTACAACAATAAGACCAGCGGCTGCAGCGATGCGCATAACTACATGCAAACTTAAATAGCTATAATGCTCATGATAGATTGTATCAAATTGATTACCTAAGAGTAATCGAAGCAAATGTGGAAACTCTATTGAAGCGAGTCCTTTAGGCTTAAGAATCCTAGAAATGCCAGCAACAAAATCATTAATATCGGGGACATGCGGTAAGACATTATTTGCAACAACTAAATCTGCAGGCTCAAGTTGTTCAGCAAGTGCAACCCCGAAGAAACGTTCGATTGTCTCGATGCCCTTTGCTCGTGCGACCTCAGCCGTGGAATGGGTGGGCTCTATCCCAAGGCAAGGTATACCCAGATCTTTAACGTATTGCAATAAGTAGCCGTCATTTGATGCCAGCTCTACCACATAACTCTTAGGCCCAAGGCTCAAGCGCTCCACCGCTGCGTTTACAAATCGTTTGGCGTGGATGCACCAGCTAGTAGATGTACTCGAAAAGTAAGCGTAATCAGCAGTAAATAGTTCATCTGCGGAAGAGTGTGCCGGTAGCTGTACTAACCAGGAAGTTGTACAAACAAATACCTTTAGCGGATAGGTTGTCTCAGGCAGCTTCAGCTGATCAGGCCTGAGATAAGCGTTGCTAGGTGGTTGGTGGCCAAGATCAATCACTTCATGAGTGAGAGGCAAACAAGAGTAGCGACAGTAATGGGACATCAGGTCGAGAGAAAAGAAAGGCTGCGATCGCGAGGACTCATGTCAGAGACTGGCAAGGGCCAAGGAATAGCCAAATGGGGGTCATCCCATCGCACACCAGTTTCAGACTCCGGTACCCAGCGACCAGAATGCAAATAAAGGATTTCGCTTCCGGGTTCAAGGACCTGGAAACCATGGGCAAAGCCTTCTGGGATGAATAGAGCATTCCCGCAACAAGGGCTTAGCTCTATCGCATGCCATCGACCATATTGGGTGGAAGAGTCCCTAAGATCAACAGCAACATCCCAAACCCGCCCCTTGAGACAACGCACCAGCTTTGCTTCGCTATTTGGGAAGGCTTGCAAATGCAGCCCCCTTATTGTTCCAACCTCATCTGTACGGCTCAGATTCACCTGAGAGATGGTACGATCGCCCCAACATTTTTTAAAGATGTCTTCCTGTGCACGAAAAGCATTTAAAAAAGCGCCTCTAGAATCTATAAATTCAACACTAACCAACTCGAAGAGTCCATTAATTGGGGTTCTGCGCAACTCAAAGCTCATAAGCCTTCACTCTTGAATTAAAATTTTTCATAAGTGTATAATTAGCCATAGAACAATACACCCCTCGCTCGCAAGACCCAAACCAAGACATAATTTTTTTCATATATGCGGATTTGACCGCTGCAACCTTTGACAATCAAATACTACACTCCTCAAGACACTTCTAATAAGTAGGCCATTAAAGATGACTTTACTATTAATTACAGCCACAACTTCCAGAGTCAATTAAACAGACAGCGAAGACATTCACCGAAGAAAACCTTTACAAGTCCTGGACAACTTTCAGATAAATCACAAGAAATAAAATGGCCGGAGCACTTAGACGGTCATTGAAAATATTATTTCAAACGGGTCAACTTTTGAGAGACTCTTTCGCTAATAAATCTCGAAGTCTTGAAGCAACAGGTCCAGGCTGGAGAAATGCAATTCAAAAGGTGAATAGAATTATCAGTTTCTTTGACAACGAAATCAGATACCAAAGTTTTATTACTCTTGTCGAAAAGCTGAGCTCGTATACCAGGACTATACCAATCAAAATCTTCAGGGGTAAGCTTAGCATTAAGAAGACTATTGGCTGAATTTAATATTTGAGTTTTAGCTAAATACTTCAACTCACGCCATGCTAGATCCCGAAATCCAAATGTATTCTGAAAAAAAAGCGAAATATGAAGAGGAAGCACCTCCATAAAATCGCCAAAAGTAATTCCTTGAAAAAGCGAATAGTTTTCGGGGCTAATTACTGGTATTGCGGTCGGACCTAGCTTCAAAAAATTATCAAAAGTTAGAGTTGTATGAACACCTAAAAATGTCTGCTTTAGACTTGGAACTGGATAAATATGCCTTGCAAAACTTTTTGACTTCCGCTTGCTTTTTAGATATAAACCTTTGAAAGGCAAGATTGCATAATCTGTATCAAGCCCAGCTCTATGTGCTAATTTCAATGAATATCCACCCGCAGCATTGATCAAAAAATCAAAAGGAATAATGCCTCCTTTTTTTGAAGCAATAGACTCTTCTTTAATCACACAAACCTCAAAATTAAATATAAATTCAACACCTCTGTCTTTACATTCTCTGACAAGTGAGTTCAGCAAATGCTTCGGTGAAGCGCTCCAAGTATTGGGTGACCACAAAAACTTTTTAAACGTTTTTGCAAGTGGTTCGATTTTATGAAGATATTCAGCGTTTAATAATTCTAATTTTGCACCATTTGCAAGTCCCCGTTGATACAACTCACGCAAAATCAACCCTTCATCTTCATTTTTAGCAACAACGACCTTACCGCAACGATTTACTGGTATTTCATTTCGCCTACAATAATCGCGCATTATTTTATTTGCTTCCGAACAAAATCTACCTCTAAAAGAGTTTGGATCATAATAGAAGCCAGCATGAATTACTCCACTATTTCTAGTAGAAGAATGCATGCCAAGATGGGTTTCTTTTTCAATCACACTTATTTGACTGAACTGACTGGAAAAGGAAAGCTCTCGGGCAATAGCAATGCCTACAATTCCTCCACCAATAATTACCAACTTATTGCCCATATCAATAATTAAGCCATCTTAGATCGCTTGATAAAGTGTTGCTATCAATCAACTTTTTGATGTGCACCAACCTAACCATATAACTCGTCCTTATATTAACATTGTCTAGATTCAAAGAACCAGTCACTTGAATAAGTTCATTTATTGTGGTTTCAATTGATTTTGAAGGATAAAAAGAACCAGATATTGATTTGTAAAGTGAAAAATCTACTTTGTAAGAGCGCTTGTCAGCAGGAGCATCTTGATTTATTTGAACTTTACAGCCACCAACTAAATCTGCAACCAAGCAAGCCAATTGCTTGACAGTAAAATTCCAGGAGTTTGAACCTATATTAATTTTCAAGTGATTCTTACCAGTATTAGCTGTGACTTCATAATCTATAGCCCAAGCAATAGCCTTACACATTTCTTCTACATCAATTAGAGGTCGCCATGGGCTACCATCGCTTAGAACTGTTATTTTTTTGTGAGCGACTGCACAAGCTACAAAATCATTAAGAACTAAATCAAGCCTCAAACGATCAGACTTTCCACAAGCAGTTGAAAATCTAAGAAAGATGAATTCCATTTCTGCGTTAGAATAATATGTGGAAAGATAACTTTCGCATTCTATTTTTGATCGAGCATATGCAGTTAGTGGATTAGTTTTGTCAGACTCAATTTTCGCACTGTTGCCGCCATCACCATATATACTACAACTAGAAGCTAATATATACTTTTTGACGCCATTTTTAAGGCACAATTCTGCTAGGCGAATATTTGCTTCATAATTAATATCTCTTGTAGCAATTTCAAAATTGTTACCTATTGGATCATTCGATACAGCAGCCAATGCAACAACAACATCAACCCCTTCAAGATGTTCTTTTCGAATATCACGAACATCAAGATTATATTGAACGTCATAGCAAGTATCTCCAATCCTCCCATTGGCCGTTATGCATCCTAAAAATATTCCTGTGTCTAGTCCGCAAAGGAATAATCCGGAACGCCATTCTTTTAATTGTTTCCCAAGTTCTGTTCCAATGTAACCTTGATTGCCTGTGACAAGAATTTTCACTTTTTAGCAAATGAAAGGATTTTGGCTCTCTAACAGAGCCTCTGGATTTGATCTTACTCCCCAAGGCTTTGAGCAATATTTCGGAGTATCCCTTGAAACCCACAGTTAGCGAAAAAAAGTCCAAAATGTCTTGAGAACCCAGTGGATGTGTGTTATGAAAGATTTTAGATCGTATATTACAAAAAAATATCACCTGAGATTGTTCCTTTTTTTAATTTACTAATTTATAGTCTTATTTGTAATGTCTTTCTATAATAAATTGAAGCATTGAATTACAATTGTATACAAAAATCTATATAAAAATTAAATCGTCAAAGACTTAATAATCGTCTTAAACATCTATAATAAATGAGTGAGGAATGCAAAATATTTCATTTTACACGCCAATGATAAAGCAAGTCTCACTCACAACAACTCAAGACTGAAAGCAAACACCAACTATGGCTGCGTTTCTTGAAAAAATCTAAGATTTAAGGTAAAATTTTATTTTAACATTACTCATTACGGGCAAAAGTCCCTCGCAAGATCAATTTAGAAATAATTACTTTAGATCTGCCACTAATTTCTTGCCTAGAAATGAAATTAAGACTGTAATCAAATCTTAGAAAAGTTGTCCTGCAGCTTATCATCGGGGTTTTGGCAACATAAATATTATGCTTTACACTACATTAATATTCTTTAGATTTGCCATATACTTATACCATTGACAAAATTATATCCTTTATAGACCAAACCACAAGATAATAAGAATAAGGAAAGATTCATAATTTTTTTATTTACTTCAAAGAAATGATCAAAAAATACGTAGCCGGGGAACGGGTATCTTATGTCCGTATATCTTTACTAGCAGCATTATTCCTTGAATCAATTCATAAGTTGATAATTCCTGAAAACGTTTACCCAAAAATTTCAACAGTAAACTTTTAGTTAAATCGCAAAATTTCATTATCTGCATATAGATTTCTCTTGCTATTAAATGCTGTCTAATTACAAGGCTACTCAGAAAAATCTAAAAAATAAAGCTTGAGAGAATCATAAAAAAATTTATTTAAAAAATATAATCATTACGCTAGATTATTAATCATGCCATAATCAAAACCACTCAAAAGAGCTATCAAAATTGATTTACGTGTTATATTTGAAATCAATTCCGTTGATTGACTTAAAAATGACAAATTGAATGAAGATTCTAAATTTCATTTGATATCATAAAAACTCTCTTTGTAGCGTTAATGCTTTCATCAACAAAAGCGAGAGGTGGATGTTGGTGCGGTGTTAGCCATTGCAAAGGCAGACTAGGGAAGACTTTCAAAAAGATCGATTAATAAATTATCGAAAACTTTAAATTTAATTTCCAACTTAAATACTGCCCTTATTTTATCAAGCATTTATAAGTAAATAATCTATGTTCAACCGATCAAAAAAGGCAGTTTGCTCTATAAAAAGTGCAAATCCAGGGAATTGATGCAACACATAACCCAAGGCTGTTTATGAGCTTGATTATTCAGTCAAGCTTGTCCAACTTGACCGGCGTCAGCTCAGCCGCACCCTTGGATTCCAGCACCTTCTCCAGGCCTTCGAGATCCTCATCCGTGATCTTGGTCTGCATCGGGCAGTGCTTCGGTCCGCACATTGAGCAAAACTCGGCCTGTTTGTAGATGTCGGCCGGCAGCGTTTCATCGTGATACTCCTTGGCCCGCTCAGGATCCAAAGACAGCTCGAACTGCTTGTTCCAATCGAAGGCGTAACGGGCCCTGCTGAGCTCATCATCACGATCGCGGGCACCAGGGCGATGTCGTGCGATGTCGGCGGCGTGAGCAGCGATCTTGTAAGCGATTAAGCCCTCCCTCACATCCTCGGCGTTGGGCAGACCCAGGTGCTCCTTCGGGGTCACATAGCAGAGCATCGCCGTGCCATGCCAACCCGCCATGGCGGCACCGATCGCCGAAGTGATGTGGTCGTAACCCGGAGCGATGTCGGTGACCAATGGGCCCAGCACATAAAAGGGCGCTTCATTGCACTCCTCCATCTGTTTTCTCACGTTGAACTCGATCTGATCCATCGGCACATGGCCAGGGCCCTCCACCATCACCTGAACGTCATGCCTCCAGGCGCGGCGGGTGAGGTCACCCAGGGTCTTGAGCTCAGCGAGTTGCGCTGCATCGGAAGCGTCGTGCTGACAGCCAGGGCGCAGGGAATCACCCAAAGAGAAGGTGCAGTCGTAACGCTTGAAGATCTCGCAGATGTCGTCGAAACGGGTAAAAAGGGGGTTCTGCCGGTGGTGATACAGCATCCACTGCGCCAGGATGCCGCCTCCGCGGCTGACGATGCCGGTGATCCGGCCCTTCACCTTGGGAAGGTGCTCAATCAGCAGGCCAGCATGGATGGTCTGGTAATCAACGCCCTGCTGGCAGTGCTTCTCGATAATGTGCAGGAAATCATCCTCATCGAGCTTCTCGATCGAGCCGTGCACACTCTCGAGCGCCTGATACACCGGAACGGTGCCAATCGGCACCGGTGAGGCCTCAATGATCGCGGTGCGGACCTCATCCAGGTTCACGCCTCCGGTGGAGAGGTCCATCACCGTGTCGGCGCCATACTTCACTGCCAGCCTCAGCTTGTTCACCTCTTCCGCCGCATCGGAGGCATTAGGGGAAGCGCCGATATTTGCGTTCACCTTGCACTTGCTGGCGATGCCGATCGCCATCGGCTCGAGGTTCGTGTGATTGATGTTCGCCGGGATGATCATCCGCCCACGCGCCACTTCCTCCATCACGAGTGACTCAGGCAGGTTCTCGCGTTTGGCCACATGAAGCATCTCCTCCGTCACCATCCCCTGCCGGGCGTAATGAATTTGGGAAACGTTCGCCTGTCCCGTCCGGGAGGACACCCAAGCAGCGCGCATGATCAAAGTTGCGATGGTGAGTCCAGGGGCGGCGGCTCAGGCCTGTGTGATCACGGATGGTCACTTCCCTTCGCCGGCATGACCCGGTTCAGGTTCCGAGGGTGTGATCTCAGCCCGTCCGCTTTAAAAAAACGGGGGCACCCCTAGTGATGCTTGAAAACTAGCAATCACGCTCGAGATGTCAGGTCTGCAGTCCGTTCAAAGCAGCTGCCACCACCCGGTGATCACCGTCCTGCTGGAGAGATTGCAGCAGGGAGCGCGAGTCTCTCCCTAGATCTCCCACCGATGCTTCCCGCACAAGCCGACCCAGGATCTCGGCGCCACTGACCCGAACGGTGCCGTCTGCATCCTTGATCGCCACCTGGGCCAACTCGTACAGCCACTTGAGGTCGATCTCCTGCTGTTCGGCGAAGGCGGACAGGATGCTGCAACGCACCAACCAGGCCTGATCAACTGTGAACACATCCTTCAGCAGGGGCCAAGCGCGCTGCACGCCATTACTGACCAGGGCATTCGCGGCTTCAGCACGCACATTGGGATCAGCGTCCGCCTGAACCAAACGACTCAGCACGGTCCACCCCTCCTCGCTCTGCTTGTATCCCAGCCCGCTGCAACTGAGCGATCGCACCAAAAAAGGAGTCTGTTCAGTACCAAGAACCAGCAAGGGCACGGCGTCCTCGGCAGAACAAAAGCGAAGCTGCGTGATCGCCGGCATGGCCTGGAGAGGGTCTCCGCTACCGATCGCCTCGCGCAAGGCTTCAAGATCGGGATGTTGATCCTCTGGGGATTGGGTCATGAATTAAGGATGCAACGGATGCAAGTACATCACGACAACATCAAATGGCTCGTTCAGTCTGGAGGGTTCAGGCTCGATTCGGTCGGATCAAACCGCAGCGAGACCGGCATTGATCAGAGCTCAGCTTTCAAAACTCAGCCTTTCAGTGCTCAGCCTTAGCGGCACGACTCCGAGACAGCGCCTCGAGCAACCGTCCACGACGGCGGCGGCGACCGACCGCACTGCTGACGATCAATCCAGACCCGACAAGCACAGCTGGAAGAGCCTGCACCTTGTCGCTGCCCTGACGATGCTGCGCCACCAAAAGCGCGAGCAGAACCAACAGAGGTGCTCCAAAGGACAGCCAGATCTGAACCTGCCGTCTCATCCGCCGCACCGCTCATGCATCCAGGCCAGGAGGGTGGCGCTGAGCACCTCGATTCCGGCCCCCAGAGCCTGTTCGTCAGGCTCAAAGCGACCGTTATGCAAAGGGGCGCATCCCTCTGGCCCCGCCACACCCAATCGCATCATCGTGCCCGGCACATCGCGCAGCAGCTCTGCGAAGTCCTCCGCCCCCAGGGAAGGCTGGCGAACCGGTTGCACCCTCTCTTCGCCAAGACAGGACCTGGCCGTTCGCTCAAGCAGTGCTGTGAGCTCAGGATCATTAACCACCGGCGGTGCAATGCACCGGTATCGCACCGTCGCACTGCCACCAGCACTCCTGCACAGGTCAGACACCGTGGACTCGATCCAAGCCGGCAGTCGATCATGGAGGGCGAGATCAACACAGCGCACTGTCCCGAGCAGACGCACCTGATCAGCAATCACATTGAACGCTTTCCCCCCTTCAATCTTGCCGAAACTGATCACCACCGGATCGAGCGCATTAAGGCGACGGGCGATGGACTGCTGCAGATCCGTGACCACCCGAGCCGCCATCCAGATCGCATCCACGGCCTGATGGGGCCTGGCGCCATGCCCGCCCACCCCGCGAACCGTGATCTCGAGTTCCCCGGCAGCGGCCGTGAGACATCCACTGCGCACACCGATCACCCCACCCTCGAGATCGGGGACCACATGGACCCCAAACAGGGCCTCCAGGCCAGCGGTCGCCCCTGCATCCCGCATCCAGATCGCCCCTTTGGCCAGCTCCTCCGCCGGCTGAAACAGCAAGCGGACTCGAGCGGGCAGGCTGGCTTCAGCGGCCAGCAAACGCGCCACACCCAGGCCGATGCAGGTGTGGATGTCGTGGCCACAGGCATGCATCACTCCCAGGCGCCTGGAGGCATAGGGCAGGCCGGTCTGCTCCTCGACCGGAAGAGCATCCATATCCACCCGCAAGCCAACCAGCGGGGCGTCCTCAGGGCCGCACTCCGCTACCACCCCGGTATGCCCGACTCCTTCCTGGACCCGCCAACCGATCCGCCGTAACTCCCCTGAAACAAGCGCTGCGGTCTGATGTTCCTCCCCGCTCAGCTCAGGGTGGGCATGAAGATGACGTCGCAAGTCAATCAGCTCAGGCAAGGCCTGATCCAGCAGTTCGCGGCCATTCATCTTGGCGTCAGAGCCAGGAAGGCCATCAGGTCCTCCGCTGGCTGAGGCGGCCAACGACGGATCTCCCGCAACCAATCGAGCTGTCGATAACGCTGATCAAGGCCAGCAGCAGCTGCCCAATGGCTTTCGGCCTCTCCAGACATCCCGCGTCGCCAAAGCAACCCACTGAGCGCTGCCCTGGCATCAGCAAACATCGGGTAGCGGCGAATCAGCTTGCGCAGCTCAGCCTCCGCCAAGCCAAGGTCGCCCACCTGCCAGGCCGCCAGCGCCTCACTGGAGCGGGCCATCGCGAAGCCAGGCTGCACCAGAAACGCTTCTCCAAACAAACGCCGAGCCTCGGACCAGTTGTCTTCCGATCCCCTCACGTTCCCGAGGTTGTACAAAGCTGCGGCGTCACTGGGATCGCGCTCCAATATCCAGAGATAATCCTCCGCCGCGGCCTGCCAATCCTGCAAAGCCTCTTCCGCGGTGCCGCGGTTGAGATGGGGATCAGCTTCGTCGGGAGCCAAGGCCATGGCCCGGGTCTGATCAGCGATCGCTCCATCCGGATCACCAAGAGCGAGACGCACGTTTCCACGGTTGCTGAGCGCAGCGGCATCCTTTGGTTGAAGTGTCAGCACCTGATCCCAGAGCGGCAAAGCCTGCTCGAAATCTCCAGTCCGACTCGCAGTCAGGGCCTGCTCATACAACTGTTGAGTGCTCGACGCAGCCCAGGCCTCAATGGGCCAGGTCACCTGCAAAACCAGCGCCAGCAAGACAAAGATTCGAATCATGCCGCCAGATCAGCTTGGAGATGATCTCTCCCGGCCTGGGTGACGACACGACCGCGCGGAGTTCGCATCAGGAAACCCTGCTGCAGCAGAAAAGGCTCAACGACCGCTTCAAGGGTGGCAGGATCATCCCCAAGTGCTGCCGCAAGGGTATCGAGGCCAACCGGGCCACCGCCGTACTGGTCCAGAAGTAAAGCAAGCAAGCGGCGATCGCTGGCATCCAAACCGCGATGATCCACGCGATGCAGACGCAACGCGTCTGCCACAAGCAATGCATCGATCGACTCCGTGGCTCCCTGCACGCTGGCCACATCCCGAACGCGCCGCAGCAACCGATTGGCAATCCGAGGGGTGCCACGACAGCAGCCTGCAATCTGGGTACAGGCAGCCGGCAAGAGACCGATGCCAAGCAAGCCGGCCGTGCGCGCGACGATTGATTCGAGATCGTCCTGGCCGTAAAACTCCAGACGTTGAATCAAGCCAAACCGATCGCGAAGGGGGGAACTGAGCGAACCAGCACGGGTCGTGGCGCCCACGAGGGTGAACGGCGGCAGCTCGAGCGAACGGGTGCGAGCGGTGCTGCCCTTGCCCACAGTGAGGTCCAGACGTCGATCCTCCATGGCGGGGTAGAGCAATTCCTCCGCCACCCTTGTCAGACGATGGATCTCATCGATGAATAACAGATCACGGGGCTGCAGGTTCATCAGCAGGCCAACGATGTCGCGAGGCCGCTCCAAAGCCGGTGCACTGGTAATCCGGCAAGACACCCCCAACTCCTCGGCCAGCACCAAGGCCATGGTGGTCTTCCCCAGACCAGGCGGCCCGTAAAGGAGGACATGGTCCAGGGCATCACCACGGCTGAGAGCGGCCTTCACGGCAATCCCGAGAACCTGCTTCAGCTCGCTCTGACCGAAGTAATCCTTCAGCCGCTTCGGTCGCAGACCATCTTCAGGCCGCGCCGCAGTTTCGTCCGGAGCTTGCTGCGCATCCAGCAGCGGCGTTGCGGCGGGTTGCCGGCGGGGAGTGTTGCGGCCAGCGCCGGAAGAAACAATCGCCATGCGGGAAGGGTACCCAGACCTGGATAGGGTCGGAAGACGCGGGCGTTGTCATGGGCAAAAGGGGAAAGAAAGCCGCTGCGGCAGCCAGGGCTGCCGCCAACCGACTGCTGGCGGACAATCGCCAGGCCAGACACCAATACGAGATCCTCGAAACCCTGGAAACCGGCATCGAATTGGTGGGCACTGAGGTGAAATCCATCCGGGCTGGTAAAGCCAACCTGCGCGACGGTTTCTGCCTCATCCGCAGCGGTGAATTACAGCTGCACAACGTGCATATCTCTCCCCACACCCATGCCAGCGGCTATTTCAATCACGATCCGCTGCGAACGCGCAAACTCTTGGCCCATCGGCGCGAAATTGACAAACTTCGAGGCCAGCTCGACCAAAAAGGTCTGACCCTTGTCCCGCTGAACCTTCACTTAAAGGGATCCTGGATCAAACTCACCATTGGCCTTGGGAAAGGCAGGAAGCTCCATGACAAACGTGCCGCAGAGAAGGAAAAACAAGCCAAAAACGAAGTGAAGGCCGCGATGGCCCGCTACTAGTCAGTCCTCATTAACAACCGAGTCATCGATCAACCATGGATCCTCCGCAGGAGCGAGATCCTGGACGTCCGATTCAGGTTCCATCAGGTCCCCGGTTGCAGAATCAGGGATTGGATTCGGATCCAGTTCCGGATTCGTTGACGAAGGAGGCATGGGACGCGGCACCAAGCCAGGCACTGGAGCTGGCATCGGCTGGATCACCGACGGGGATGAAGGAATGACGATCCGATCCGCACGGCAGGACATGGTGAGCAGCCCAGAGGCCACGCCTTCATTCGTGACCATCACCTGAACGGGCGATCCAGCTGCTGCCGACAGCTGGACCACTCGCAGGGGACCACGCTCCTTCTCCACCTGACCGTCCGACCTGAATACGGTCATCTGCATCAACGGTGTGCCGTTGATGCCGAGGACAAGGCCCAGGCCACGCGGCACAAGCACCGACATCAGACGCGCGCCCCCAGGCGGAACCCGGACAGAGAGTGTGGTGGGTTGCTGCGACTTGGCGGTGACCGACTGAATCGTCACATCCGCAAGACTCTGCATTGCCGCGGCATACCAGAGCTGCCGGTAGGGCTCCTCAGGGATCCGACCCTGCGCATCTCCTAGCAGCAGATTGCGTGCACCGGCGCTCACCAACTGCTCCACGACCCGCGCATGCACACCCTGTTCCACGAGGGACTGCTGCTGCTGGAGCCAATCGGCCTCCTGCAACTGGCCAAGCTGGGATCGCATCATTGGTGGCAGCTGTTCGATGCGGGCCATCCATTCCTCCGCCAGCTCGTTCCAGACCCGACGCAAGGGCGCATCGTCGAGGGAATCGGTGGGGAGCCGGCCACCGCGCTCAGGGAAACGACTGAGCAGGCTGCTGTCCACCAACTTCAAGAACCAACTGCGGTCCACCTGCAAAGCCCGCAGACGACTGAGCAGCTGCTGCCGTTCATCCACCTCCGCCGGAGGAAGACTGACAGCGGGCATACGGCCCACCACATCCCTATTCGTAGACGGCGCTGCACCACGGGAGGCATCCCTGGACAGCAGATACCAGCCGATGGCAGTGCCACACAAAGCCGACAGAGCCAATGCAGCCACGACGGGCCAAAGCCGACCTTCCGCTCCTTTCTCGCGTTCCTCAGCGCGGTTGCGCCGGCGTTGCGGAACCTCCAGCTCCGGAGCATCCGCCGGGGACGGCGGCGGAGCTGGGACCTGGACACTCGGCAAATCAAGGGCAATCGGCGCAAGCACAACCGTCCGATCCGATCGCGCCGTCGGCCCGGTTGTATCAGGCATTGACACCGCTTCCAGAGCTTTGAGCACCTCTGCAGCCGTTTCAAAGCGTTGTCCAGAGGACTCACTGATCAGACGCTCGAGCACGGCCCTGAACGCTGGATCGAGTTCCAGACCTTCGGGCCAGAGCCAGTCAGCACCACTGACGTCTATCAGTCCCTCAGCTGTCTTCCCGGACAGGAGCACGAGGGCGGTCACACCCAAGCCATGCAAATCCATCCAGGTAGCAGCCGCATCCTGGCGTCCCTGTGACCGCGGGGCGTAACCGGCTGTGGCTCCCGCCAAGGGAGCATCACCGATCGCCTGGATCAGACCAAAATCCAAGAGCACCGGAAGACCATCCACATCCCGGCGGAGCAGATTGCGCGGATTGATATCACCGTGCACAACGCCACGGCCGTGAACCATCGCCAGCACCGGCAGGATCTGGCGCAGCAACAACAGCACTTCACCAGCCCCGAAAACCAGCTGACGCTCTATGCGTTGCTGCAAGATCCGATCGAAACCGCTGCCCTCCTGCCAATCACGCACCGTCCAGAGCGAGCCCTCAGCATCGAACAACTCGCCGAACCGAGGCAGCTGGGAGTGCAGCAAGGACTGCAACACCGGCCAAAGCCGTCGGATCCGCGCAGATGGATCGTCAGCGCTGATCTGGCGAATCACCAAAGGGGTTTCGCCCGCTAGACAATCGACTCCTCGCCAGAGGCAACCCTGAACGGCATCAGGCTCGGAGAGACGCTCCTCCAGCCGGTAGCGATCAACCAAGACGATGCCTGCTTCTGCGACGCTGGATTCAGTCACAGACGGCGCGACTCAGACGGGCTGATCGTACCGGCGGTTTTCAGGTTTTTCTCCCTGCCAATTCGGTCGTCGGACCAAGGCCTTGAGGCTGTTTAGAGAGAAGCAATGGGTCGAAGACGGCTATCGACGGCTGGAATTCCCGCGTCCTGCAGTGACCATGCCACGCCTTTACCCTCATCGACGCAGGCTCCAGCGTCCGTGCCGATCTCTCTGCTTCTCAGCCAATCCCTCCGCTCGGTGCGAGCCCATACAGAAGCTTTGATCGCTCCCCTTGAACCCGAGGATCTTTGTCTTCAAGGGATGGCGGACGCTAGTCCGCCGAAATGGCATTTGGCCCACACCACGTGGTTCTTTGAGACCTTCGTTCTCCAACCGCATCTACCAAACCATCGCGCCTGCGATCCGCGCTGGGGCTATCAGTTCAATTCCTATTACGACGCCGTCGGCGACCGTCATCCCAGGCCCGAGCGAGGCCTGCTCAGCCGTCCTCCCATCCGAGACGTCCTGAGCTGGCGGCGCGATGTGGATGCAGCGCTGCAGCTGCTCCTCAACGACCCGCCCCCTGATGTACTCCCGCTCGTGGAACTGGGGCTTCATCACGAGCAACAGCACCAGGAACTCCTACTGATGGATCTTCTCGATGCCTTCCATCGACAGCCCCTCGCTCCGATCTACAACCAGGCAGCGGATCTGACAGCCCGCACCACGTCTCCGCAGTGGTTGAGCTGTGATGGCGGCCTTGTGGAGATCGGATTCGAGGGCAGCAGCTTTCATTTCGACAACGAGGCCCCGTGCCATCGGATCTGGCTGGAGCAATTCGCATTCAGCAGTGAGCTCGTCAGCGTTGGCGATTACCTGACGTTCATTCACGACGGTGGCTACCGACGGCCAGACCTCTGGATGAGCGAGGGCTGGGCCTTGGTGCAACAAGGGGGTTGGAGCGCGCCACGCTATTGGCGGCCCGGAGAACTGGAATTCACCCTGGCGGGCCTTCAACCCCTCGATCCCACCGCGCCGGTCCGCCATCTGAGCTGGTTTGAAGCGGACGCCTATGCCCGCTGGCACGGCAGCCGGCTGCCCAGCGAAGCGGAATGGGAGGTGGCCTGCGCCCTGCACGGTGATTCCGTCCAACACGCCCATGGCGTGCTCTGGCAATGGACCTCAAGTCCCTACCGGCCCTATCCAGGCTTCAGCCCGGCCGCCGGAGCGATCGGTGAGTACAACGGCAAATTCATGAGTTCCCAGATGGTGCTGCGGGGCAGCAGCTGGCTCACCCCCGAGGGCCATGCCCGCAACACCTACCGCAACTTCTTCCCTCCGGCGAGTCGCTGGATGGCCTCCGGACTGAGACTGGCGCGATGAGTGTGGATCTGATCGATCTCCATCCCACGCCCGACGATCTACAGCAGCTGGTGGAGGAAGGCCTGCGCAAGACACCCCGCCAACTGCCTGCCTGGTTGCTCTACGACGCAGCGGGGTCGCAACTGTTTGAAGAAATCTGCGCACAACCTGAATACACCCTGACCCGGACCGAAATCAGCCTTCTGCAAGAACGCGCCAAGGAAATCGCGACGTCGCTGGGCAGCGGTGTGATCGTGGAATTCGGGATCGGCAACACCCGCAAAGTGGCCCCCCTACTGCAGACGATCCAACCCAGCGCCTTCATCGCCCTGGAGATCAGCCGTTCCGCCCTTGAAAACACGCTGCAGGACCTGGATGATGCCCATCCAGGGATCAACATGTTGGGAATTTGCTGCGACCACAGCAACCTGCAGAGCTTGCCGACCCATCCCTGGCTGGAGGGACAACGGCGCATCGGATTTTTTCCCGGCAGTTCCCTCGGCAACTTCCAGCCCAAGGAGGCCGTGGCAGTGCTGGCGCGATTCCGTCAGTTGCTTGATGGCGGTCCGTTGTTGCTCGGCCTGGATCAACCCAGAGATCCCGCCCAGCTCGAGGCCGCCTATGACGACGCCGCGGGAGTCTCCGCCGCCTTTGCCCGCAATCTCTTGCATCGGCTCAACAGGGATCTGCAGGGAAGCATCGAACCGGAACGATTTGCCTATCGCGCCAGCTGGCAGGAGGCCCAACAACGGATCGAGATGGCCCTGGTCAGCCGCTGCGACCAGACACTGCAACTGGCCAACACCCGTTGGCACTTTGCGAGCGGGGAAACCCTGATCACGGAGCACAGCGTCAAATACAGCCCACAAGCGGCAGCGGAGCTGGTCGCCCAGGCGGGCTGGAGCATCCGCCAGCGCTGGCATGACTCCGACGACAACCTGTCTCTGCATTGTCTGGAGCCGTCAGACTGAAGTGGGACAACACCAACGGCATGAAACAGGACGCGCGTCGGCAGGCGATCAAGACTCAGCGTGAACAACTGATCCAGGATTTAGAAAGCCTCTACATGGATGCCTTCGACCGGCTAGGTCAGTTGGAAGGCGAGATCGGAGAAGTCAAGGCCGCCCAGTTCACCCAGATGATCCTGAACTCCAAGACGGCAGCGATTGAACCTCTGTTGAAGGAGATCGAGAAGCCTGTGATCACAACGCCCGGGAATGAGCCATGAACTGGCTCGAGCAACTCGAACGGGAGCTGGATCAACGCCTCTCAGCGTTCCTGCGCAACAACCCCATCCAGGATCAGCTGTTCCGCGATCAGCACCTACAGGACCGGGCCGCATCACTCAAACGCCAACGGCAGCAACTCCAGAAGGAAGCGGAGGAACAACGCCGCCAGCTTCTTGACCTAGCCGCCGATGTGCGCGGATGGCGCGACCGCACGATGCGGGCCAGACAGGCTGGAGCCAGCGATCTCGCCAGCAAAGCCGAGCGCCACCTGAGCGGACTGATGGAGCAGGGACGCAGCCTTTGGGGGGATCTGGAGGATCTTGGCCGCCGTTTCGAGGAGGTGGACCGCCAGCTGGAAACCCTCAATCAACAGCAGAAAGCCTCCAGACCCACCTCAATCGAACAGGACTGGGCGATGTTCGAAGCTGAGCAGGAACTGGAGGAGTTGAGACGTCAAAGCGGTCTGAACAAATGAATCAGCCATGGTTCAGACCTTCACCTTCATGCCTTCGGAGCGGGGGGCTCGAGGCTGACGCCTTCGGGGGGGGGCGTTGGATCAGGATCAGCGATCAGCATGTGCTGCAGAACGATTTCGGGTCGTTCGCTGTCTCTCCAACGGATGCGGTAGGCCGGCATCTTGGTTCCGCGGCTGGTGGTCTGCTCAACGGGCTCCATCACCCAACCACGGCGGGAACGACCCTGGGGATTCCGCTTGACCACGGCGTCAGCGTGCTTGAAGCGAAACCCTACGCGCTCACCACTCATGAGGTTTGGACCATGCCACTGCGTTCATTATCCCACTGAAGGGGCATCCTCTCCGCGTGACTCTGGACGAAGCAGCGGAAACGCGATCACGTCGCGGATTGACGGGCTGTCGGTTAGCAACATCACCAGCCGATCGATCCCGATTCCAAGCCCGCCGGTCGGTGGCATGCCCACTTCCAGCGCATTGACGAAATCCTCATCCAGTCCCTGTGCTTCCAGATCACCGGCAGCCTTTCGTGCTTGCTGGGCTTCCAGCCGTTCCCGCTGATCGACCGGATCGATGAGCTCACTGAAGGCATTGGCAGTTTCACGGCCGACGATGAACAACTCAAAGCGTTCCACAAGCCCAGGCTTGCTCCTGTGTTTGCGCGCCAAGGGGGAAATTTCGATCGGGTAATCGATCACGAATGTCGGCTGAATCAGCGCCGCCTCCACCTTCTGTTCAAAGGCTTCATTCAGCAGCCGACCGAGGCTGTCAGCGGCATCAGGAACCTCAAGGCCCACTTGCCGCATCGCCGCGGCCGCCTCATCCCGACTGCCGAACTGCTGAAAATCGAGTCCTGTGGCTTCCTCCACCAGCTCATGCATCGTCGCCCGTCGCCATGGAGGGGTCAGATCGATGTCCGTGTCCTGATAGGTGATGCGAGTTCCACCGCATACCTGCTCACAGACGGAGGCAATCATCGTCTCCGTCAGATCCATCATGTCGATGTAGTCGGCGTAAGCCTGATACACCTCAACCGAGGTGAACTCAGGATTGTGACGGGTGCTGACGCCTTCGTTGCGAAAGATACGGCCGAGTTCGTAAACCCGCTCAAAGCCTCCCACCACGAGCCGCTTGAGGTGCAACTCGGTGGCAATCCGCAAATAGAGCGGTAAGTCCAGGGTGTTGTGGTGCGTGATGAACGGCCTGGCGTCTGCCCCACCGGCTTCCGCTTGCAGCACCGGGGTTTCAATCTCCAGGAACTGGCGCTCATCCAGCCAGCGTCGGATGCCACTCACCAACAGAGCGCGACGGCGAAAGGTTTCACGGGACTGCGGCGAGACGATCAGATCGAGGTAGCGCTGGCGATAACGCTTTTCCACATCCGCCAAGCCATGCCATTTGTCCGGCAGGGGCTGCAACGCCTTGCTGAGCATCGTCCAATCCAACACCTTCACCGACAGCTCACCCCGGTCAGTGCGACGCAAACCACCGGTCACACCGATCCAGTCACCTGCATCCACCAGTGACGTGATCTGTTTGAAGGCTCCCTCCTGCCGCGCTTCCAGACCTGCTTTTTCCAGAAACAGCTGAATCGTGCCGGTCTCATCCGACAGGGTGAAGAAAGCGAGTTTGCCCATCACCCGACGGGTCATTACCCGGCCAGCAACCGAGACGGCCACATCACGCTCTTCTCCCTTAGGCAGATCGGCGTGCTGGTGCTGCAACGCCGCCATCCGGTCACTTGGCTTGTAATGCAAGGCATATGGATGCTTGCCCAGCGCCTCCAAGGCAGCAGCTTTCTCGAGACGGGTGTCGCGCAGTTCAGACAAAAGAGAAAGGGCAGACGCGCGCCATCCTGCCCGCCCGCCGATCAGGCGGTTGCTGCCTCACCAAGTCGCTGAGAGGAATATCCGATACCTCGAACCGTGAGAATGAGTTCAGGGTTACGGGGATCTGGCTCCAATTTTCCGCGGAGTCTGGCCACATAAACATCGACAACCCGCAGATCAGCTGCCCGTCGTGGTGGGTAGCCCCAGAGCTGTTCGAGAATCTCGGCACGGGGGACAACGTGACCGGGGTCGCGGAACAACAGCTCAAGCAAACTGAATTCCGTGTAGGTGAGGTTGATGCGGTCACCACCACGACTCACCTGACGGCGATTGGTATCAACAACAAGATCTCCCAAGCAAAGAACACCTTGACCTGTCGGAACCTCCCGGTTCTCGACCACTGCGTTACCACGCCCGACACGCCTCAGGATGGTGGAAATTCGCGCTTCAAGTTCTTTGGGACTGAAGGGTTTGGGAAGGTAATCGTCCGCCCCGAGATCAAGACCGGCCACCCGCTCAGAGATGGCTTCAACCGCTGAAAGAAAAATAATCGGAATACAGGACTCAGCTCGAAGTCGCCGGCACACAGCGAAACCATCCAGCTTCGGAAGCATGACGTCGAGAACGATCAAATCTGGAGATTCGCGGTGGAAGAGCTCAAGAGCTTCCTCCCCATCCTCAGCACAAATCACCTTGTAGCCAGACAACTGCAACCGCATGACAAGCACCCGCCTGACGGCAGCTTCGTCATCGACCACGAGAATCGTGGCTTTCTGTTGTAGGGGCTCTTCGCCCGACATCAGCCACTTCTTATCAATGGCTCGTTACCCTACCGTTCGGGACGAACGATTTGCCGAGAAGCCCCTTCTGAGTAGCCCGTTTTTCGAATGTCTTAAGAATTGCCCCCCTGTTAAGGCCAGCGCGATCTGGAGTAACGATTCCAGTCTGTGGCCGCACTCTCAATGGCCTGATCACTGCTCACCTGTCCGAGCATCGCTCGTTGCAGCTGCGTGTAAATAATTTTCTGCAACCGTTTGATCCCTGGTGAAGCGGGCACCAAAACCTGACCACGCTCGAGCGTGGTTGCTGACAGCTGCCGCGCCCTTCGAATCTGCGCGTCAAAAGCTGTTATCGGCGGCTCCTGATCGAGGGCCTCGCGGACCCGTTGCAAGGCTTGCTTGGACGATGGCAGCACCCGTGCCTCGGTCGCGAATCGAGCCTGATTGCTGGCATCGGTAAGGAAAAGCGCCAAAGCCAGAGCTGCCTCCGCACGAGAGCTCTGGCGCGGAACTGCCAACGTCATCAACGCCACATTGGCAACTCCATCGGATCCGGTGATCGGTGGATGGGGTTCAGTCACAGCTGCAACACCTGGAGCATTGGTCTGAATGCTGCGTAGGAACTCCGCTCCTGTGGCCGCCAAGGCGAGCTCGCCACTCTGAAAGAGTTCGATCGCCCGCCGCTGGCCCTGACTCACCACCTCTCGGGGCAACCATCCACCCCGATAAAGGTCCGTCCAAAAGCGAAAGGCCCGCCGGCCGGCTGGACCATCAAAAGCTGCACGACGGCGTTGATCAAGGAGAGTCACCCCCATCTGCACCATGGTCTCGAGCATCTCAGCAGAATCGTCCGGGACCACAGTGGTGAAGAGGCCATAACGTCCTGTGCGCTCGCGTATCCGGCGGGCGAATTCAGGCACCTCATGCCAGAACCGTGGTGGAGCCTCGAGGCCGGCCTGATCAAGCAACTGCCGGTTGACCAGGCTGAGCCTCACTGTGAGATACCAGGGCAGGGCAATCTGTCCGGCCTCAGGATCCCTGCAGGCCTGCCAGACCGAAGGCAAGTAGAGCTCTTCCGCGCCGTCTGGCAAAAGCGGGTTGAGATCGGTCAGCCCCCCTTTGCTCGCCAGGTTGGCAGCGAACGGTGGATTCAGGTTCACCACATCCGGAGCAGTGCGGGCAAACACCGCCGCCAAGAGCTTGCGCTCCACCGAGCCCCAGGGCAGATCGGTCCAGCGCACCGGCTGATTTTTATGGCGGCGATCCCAGCGCGAAAACAGCTCTTCGAAATAAGGATTGAATTTGGGCGCGAGCTGCAAGGTCCAGAGATCCAGAGGCCGGTCAGCGCTGGCACGGGGAGCGCATGCCGCAAGGGCAAATGCTCCTGACGCGGTGAGCAACTGCCTGCGGGTCCATACGCTGCTCATCCCGGCGCCCTCCGCCGCCAAAACAGCAACTGAATCGAGACGAGCATCGGTGCAAGCAAGGCGGTGATCAATGCCTGACTCCAGAGGGTCTGCAAACCCCAGCCACGCATCCAGGGGTCCAGTGTCCCGCCACTCTGAATCCAGAGCTGCAGGATCAGACTGAGACCCAGACCGACACTGCCGATCCAGGAGAGAAGCCCAAGGTTGAGGCTCCGCTGAATCGGCGGAGCCCGCCGACCGAGGCGCCCCCACCACCAACCGAGAAGCAACAAAGCCGGCACCTGACTTGGCCCCCCCAACGTCAACCCATCGAGCAGGAGACCCAGGGCGACACCCGCAATCCCTCCAGACACTGGTCCATCCACCAAGGCCCAGGGCAGCAGCCACAGCACCGCCCAGGCCGGACCCACCCCCAAGACACCCAGCCAGGCAGGGTTGGACAAGGTGAGGATCGGAACCACCAAAGCCGAGGCAACACAGATCGGCTGGCGATGAAGACGAACCATGGTCAGCGCGTGCGCACCTGCACCCAGTCGATCGCTTCGGGCGCCGCAATCAGCTGGACCACTGCATGGGGTGCCGGTACAGCCCGCTCATTCACCGACTGGACCACACCCACGGGAACATTCGCTGGCAGCATCGTGCTAGCAGGTGAGGTGCTCACTATGTCCCCAGGACGGACCTGGGGATCCTTTTCTATAAAGCGAAGCTGAGGCCGACTGGTGCCAAGACCCACCAGCAGGCCATGGCTGCGAGTGCGCGGCAGCCAAACACCGATCTCATTTCCAGGCGCCGTCAACAACTTCACCCGGCTCGTCGCAGGGGTCACGCTCTGAATCCGGCCGACAAGACCGCCGGGGCCAAGCACCGCATCGCCAGCGGAGAGGCCCTGCAGAGCACCCTTGCCCAGTTCCATCTGCTGCCACCAACCCCGGGTTGTGCGGGAGATCACCGCCGCAGACACCTGCCCATCCCCCTCACCGTTGTTCTGCAGACCTACAAGGCCCCGTAGCCGGCGATTGTCATCCTCGAGCAGCTTCAACTTGGCCAGCTGCTCCAGATCTACCGCCGCATCAAGCCATTCCCGTTGGGCTGAACCTGGCCAGAACGGCCGGCTCAGAAGGGAATAAGCGTCTGCAAATCCGGCTCCCTTGCTGAGGCGCACCAGGAGGAGAATCGACATCAGCGCCAGCCATGGCCAAAGCCGGCCGAAACGGCGCCATCGGCTGTTGCCGGGCCATTGGGTCGGACCCACGCTCAGGCGCTGACGGCTGAGCGGACGAATTCAGGGGTATCCACAACCCGTTGCAGGCGCTTCCAGTCCTCCAGCACCTGACCGCAGCCGTTCACAACACAAAGGAGAGGATCCTCAGCCACATGCACGAAAATTCCTGTTTCATGGCTAATCAGGTCACTGATCCCGCGAACGAGGGCACCCCCACCCGCCAGCATGATGCCGCGGTCAACGATGTCGGCTGCTAGTTCGGGTGGCGTGCGCTCGAGGGTGCGTTTGACCGCTTCAACAATCACTTTGAGCGGTTCAGCGATCGCCTCTCGCAGATCCCCCGCCTTGAGGTTGATGGTGCGCGGCAGACCGGAGAGCAGATGCAGACCCCGCACGTCCATGGATTGCTGGTCGAACTCGTCATCAGGGAAGGCCGAGCCAATGCGGATCTTGATGTCTTCAGCTGTACGTTCACCAACCACCATGTTGTGGACTTTTTTCAGGTAAACACCAATCGCATCGCTGATCTCATCACCAGCGACCCGGACCGATTCACTCAGCACAGTGCCGCCCAGGCTGAGCACCGCCACCTCCGTGGTGCCACCACCGATATCGACAATCATCGTGCCCACAGGCTCGGTGACGGGCAGACCGGCACCGATTGCAGCGGCCACGGGCTCATCAATCAAATGCACCTCGCGAGCGCCAACCATTCCGGCCTCACGCACCGCCCGGCGTTCCACACCGGTCACACCACTTGGAATGCCGACAACCAGGCGAGGAGCCATGATCCCCCGGCCTTCATTGCCCTTGTTGATGAAGGTTTTCAGCATCTGCTCAGCCGCGTCGAAATCTGCGATCACCCCATCACGCAGAGGACGCACCGCCCGAATGTTGCCCGGGGTACGCCCCAGCATCAACTTCGCCTCATCGCCTACGGCCAGCGTCACACCGCGATCGAGATCGAGTGCCACAACCGAGGGCTCCTGCATCACGATTCCGCGTCCGGAGACGTAGATCAGAGTGTTGGCTGTGCCCAGATCGATGCCGATGTCTCGTGACAGCTGAAAGCGACGGAGGAACACAGACACCTGATCAGATCGACGAAGTTTAAAGGCGTTCTCTGAATCGTCCTGATACAACCGACCGGGATGGTGGAACTCCTTGAAAGCAGCCACATCAACCGTGGCGCATCATGACCCTCAAAACCAGGAGCCATTCATTCATGGGAGTGAATTCCGTCACCCTCGTCGGCCGTGCCGGCCGTGATCCTGAAGTTCGTTACTTCGAATCCGGCAGCGTGGTCGCCAACCTCACCATGGCCGTGAACCGTCGCAGCCGTGACGATGAACCCGATTGGTTCAATCTCGAGATCTGGGGGAAACAAGCCCAGGTCGCGGCGGACTACGTCAAGAAAGGATCCCTGCTGGGGATCATCGGAAGCTTCAAACTCGATCGCTGGACTGATCGCAACAGCGGCGAGGAGCGCAGCAAACCCGTGGTGCGTGTTGACCGCCTGGAGCTGTTGGGCTCCAAACGGGACAACGAAGCTGCAGCTGGCAACTTCGGCGGTGGGCAGGCCTCCGATGAGGAGATCCCCTTCTGATCAAGCGCTGATTGAAGCAGGTGGTGCCGGCGTTCAGTCCGATGACTGACGCCGGCGACAGATCCGCATGCCAAGCCAGATTCCGCCAGCCAAGACAACCACCACAAGCACGACCTTGATCACCTTGGAGACCGGGTCGATCCAAACCTCAACGTTGCTGTAGCCCTCGCCGAGCACCATCCCCGCCACCGTTAACAGCGCTGTCCAGATCAGGCTTCCCGCCGTTGTCCAGATCAGAAACGGCGCGAGGGGCATCATCTCGATCCCAGCCGGTACGGAGATCAAGGTGCGGATCCCGGGCACGAGCCGTCCCCAGAACACCAGGGCGGTGCCGTATCTATTGAACCAGCGACGGCTGCGGGCCAGCTCCTGGGCACTGATGCCGATCCAACGCCCGTGGCGTTCCAGCCAGTGCTCGATGCGCTCTTCATTGATTAACCGACCGATGCCGTACCAGGGAAAAGCACCGAGAACGGTACCGAGCAGACCAGCCATCACCACAGGAACTAGTTCGAGCTGCCCCTGGTGCACGTAAAAGCCACCCAGAGGCATAATCAGCTCTGAAGGGATGGGCGGGAACAGATTCTCCAGAAACATCGCCGCGAAGATGGCGATGTACCCAAGCCATTGGTTGGCCTCCACGGCCTGCCCGATTAGCTCTGGCAGCTGGGTGACAAGTTCAGAAAGCCCCATGGAGCCCAGCGAGAGACCGCGCAAGTCTTCCATGGGAACGCTGGGGCGACGGAGATCAGATCGATCAGTAGCGGTAGTGGTCGGGCTTGAACGGACCCTCGACAGGCACGTTGATGTAATCGGCTTGATCTTTGCTGAGCTCGGTAAGCTTGGCTCCGATTCGGCCGAGGTGGAGGCGGGCCACCATCTCATCGAGGTGCTTGGGAAGCACATACACCTCCTTGCCATACTCGCCGCCCTTCGTGAACAGCTCGATCTGTGCCAGCACCTGGTTGGTGAACGAGTTGCTCATCACGAAACTTGGGTGGCCTGTGGCGCAGCCCAGGTTCACCAGACGACCCTCAGCCAAAAGGATGATCCGATTGCCGCTGGGCAGGGTGATGTGGTCGACCTGGGGCTTGATGTTCTCCCACTCATAGTTCTTGAGGGAGGCGACATCGATTTCGTTGTCGAAGTGGCCGATGTTGCAGACGATCGCCTCATCCTTCATCTTCACCAGGTGCTCGTTGCGAATCACCTGGTAATTGCCAGTGGCGGTCACAAAGATATCCATCTCCTCAACCACATCCTCCAGACGGACGACGCGATATCCCTCCATCGCAGCCTGAAGGGCACAGATCGGATCAACCTCAGCGATGCAGACGGTGGCACCAAGACCGCGCAGGGACTGGGCTGAACCCTTGCCCACATCCCCATAACCGATCACGAGAGCCTGCTTGCCGGCCACCATCACGTCGGTGGCACGCTTGATGCTGTCCACCAGGGACTCTCGGCAGCCGTAGAGGTTGTCGAACTTGCTCTTGGTGACGGAATCGTTGACGTTAATGGCGGGGAAAGGAAGCTCACCGCTCTTCTGCATCTTGTAGAGGCGGGCCACTCCGGTGGTGGTCTCCTCTGTTACACCCTGAATCTGCGCCTTGATGCGTGAATAAAAGGACGAATCTCGGGCCAGCTTCTTCTTGATCGAAGCAAACAGGAAGGTCTCCTCCTCGTTGCCAGGGTTGTCCAGCACGGAAATGTCCTGTTCCGCCTTGCTGCCCAGCATCACCAGACCGGTGGCATCACCACCGTCGTCGAGGATCATGTTTGGTGAACCACCATCGCTCCATTCGAGGATGCGGTGGGTGTAGTCCCAGTACTCCTCAAGGGTTTCTCCCTTTACGGCAAACACAGGGATGCCTCGGGCTGCGATCGCTGCCGCAGCGTGGTCTTGCGTTGAAAAGATGTTGCAAGACGCCCAACGCACCTCAGCGCCAAGCTCCACCAGGGTCTCGATCAGAACAGCGGTCTGGATCGTCATGTGCAGCGAGCCTGCGATGCGGGCCCCCTTCAGAGGCTTGTCGCTGCCGAACTTCTCCCGTAGTGCCATCAAACCGGGCATTTCGGTTTCTGCGATATCGAGCTCCTTGCGGCCGAAGTCGGCCTGTTGGATGTCGGCGACGACACAGTCTGTGCCGAGCTTCAGCTCAGCGACACTGGTAGGTGCTGCCACCATGACGTAATGCTCCCTTGTGATGCGTGGAGGTGAATCTCTGGCGAGACGCCGAGGCTTCGGGCTTGCCTGAACCGGACTTTACAGGGTGTAACTGGAACCTTGAGACCCTTGAGAAGACTCATGCCCTCGGTCACCAGCTGTTGTGCCTTATTCCCAACGACTCCATCCTCCTGCTGAGCGGCCCCCTGGGAGCCGGCAAGACCTCACTGGTGCAAGGCCTCGCAGAAGGCCTGGGAATCAGCGAGCCGATTACCAGTCCCACCTTTGCGCTGGCCCAGCACTACCCCCAGGGAACACCCCGGTTGGTGCATCTGGATCTCTACAGGCTTGAGATGGCTGCCGCAGCCGATGAGCTGTTTCTCCAAGAAGAGGAAGAGGCCAGAGCGACTGGGGCCCTGCTCGCCGTGGAATGGCCGGAACGCCTCAGCCTGGTGCTGCCGGAGGCATGGCAACTCAACTTGAATCACGAAGGTGATGGACGCAAGGCTCAGCTGATCCCGCCCAAAAATGTCTCGACTTGAATCTCGTTCGGCTGCGGATCAATCGCCCCAGCACCGCCACAAACCAACGCACCACAGGCCGCTGCAAAGCGCAATCGCTCGGTCACTGGCCGGTTCCAACGATGCAACAGACCAGCGGTGAAGGCATCACCAGCCCCGGTGGTGTCCACCACCTCGGGAGGAGCAAGGACCGGCAGCGTGAACACGCCACCTTCAACGCAGCAACGCACGGGCTCTGCCCCATCGGTGACCACAACATCGGGACGCTGCGGAAGGGCCTGGGACACCGAAGCCGGATCGTCGGTTTGAAAGAACCAAAGCGCCTCTTCCCGAGCAAGCTTGATCAGGGACGCCCTCTCCAACAGCTCACGAATGGCCTTCAACGCGGAAGCCGTGGGCCCGCTGGCTGGATCTGCAGTGGCATCCCAGAAGGTGGGGCGCCAGTTCACATCCAAAGCAACAGGGATCCCCTGATCAGCCGCCCATTCCAAAAGAGTGTGCAGCGCTGCAGCTGAGGCAGGGGAGGCTTGGGGGATGGTGCCGATCAACAGCCAACGGGCCGCAGAGGTCAGGCTCGGAAGCAAATCACGCCAAGGGCGGCTCTCAACCGCCTGGTCCGCAAAGCCAACACCCTGATCACCTGCGAACCCCTGGAACACCCGTTCCCCTGCCGCCGTGCGCCGCACCAACACAGTGCGCGTGGAATGCGTTGGGTCCAGCTGAACCCCACGCTGATCGACGCCACGGTCAGTGAACAGGCGTTGAAACGCAGCGCCGCTGCTGTCGTCACCAAGACGCCCAAGAAAAGCAACCGGCGTTCCCAGATGCGCCAGGGCGCACGCCACATTCGCTGGCGCACCGCCGAGCCGGTCATCCACAGGTCGATCAACGGCTGGATCACCCCCGGGCGGACCGAGTCGGTCGATCAACGCCTCTCCGAAGCAGAGCACCTGTGGGGCGTCCAAGCTGTGCTCCGCCATACGGCGATCTCCCAACTTCTACCCATCAGGGTGGGCAGAGCCCCTCAACTTGCCAAGCAAGGCCTCGATGATGCGGGCGTTGGCTGCTGGAAAGGCATAGTCCGACAACTGCGCTGGTGGCACCCAACGCGCCTGCTGACTGGCGAGGGGCTGCGGCTCACCTGAAACCCAGTCGCAGAGATGCACCACGAACCGCAGCTTCTTGTGGCTGTAGGCGTGATCAACGGTGATCAATTCCTCTCCCACCGTCACCGCAATGGCAAGTTCCTCCTTCAGCTCCCGGGCGATACAGTCTTCAATCGCCTCACCCGGCTCCTGCTTGCCACCCGGAAACTCCCACATCCCCCCCAACAACCCTTCCTCCACCCGCTGGTCAATCAACACCTCCCCTGCGGCATTAAGCACCACACCGACGCCGATCACCTGGAAGGGCAGGGGTTTGGAGGCGTCGGTCACGGGCCAGCGACAAGGTTCGCCGGAAGCGTAGGCAGCACATGCACTGGGCCAAGGGCACTGATCGCACGCAGGGTTTCGAGGTGTGCACACCGTCGCCCCGAGATCCATCAGCGCCTGGTTGAAATCCCGCGGCCTGGACGCATCGAGCAGGGCTGTGCTCCAGCCCCAGAACAGCACCTCATCGCGTGCCGGCGGGCGCGGATGGGCCGCCAATCGCGCCAAAACGCGTTTGACGTTGCCATCCAGGATCGGTAGCGGTGCATTAAAGGCACTGGAGAGGATGCTTCCGGCGGTGGTGCGGCCGATGCCGGGAAGATCCGTCCAACCGTCCAACGTTCGTGGCCAGCCCTGCGTCACCAACTGCTGTGCTGCTTCATGCAGCCGGCGGGCCCTGGAGTAATAGCCGAGGCCCTGCCACTGCAAGCGCACCTGCTCCAGGGACGCTGCCGCCAGTGCATCCACCGTGGGGAATATGGCCATCCAGCGCATCCAGTACGGCAGAACAACCAGCAACTGGGTTTGCTGCAGCATCACCTCGGCAATCCAGCACTCCAGGACATTCAGATGTTCATGAGGTTCGGGCCACCTGCCGTCCTTGGTGAACATCCACGGCTTCAGGGCAGGGTCCTTCCGACCATGAACTTCCCACCAGGCCAACAGGGATTGACTGAGCTCGGCCGCCAGAGGACTGAAGTCGCGATGCTCGGCGCTGCTTCGTTGACCCATCAGGCAGCGACCCCGGCCTGGTCACTGCCCAGCAGCTTTCCCGACAAATCCAAGCGCTGGAGGATCCGACCGATCTGGGCCGGTGCGAGAGGACGCCCTGACCTACTGAGCTTGCCAACACCTGCAAGCGCATCAGCCATGGCCCTGTAACTCAAGCCTGCACGAACCATTGGCTCGAGAACTCCACGCAGACCCTCCGCCTCAGCAATGGCCTTTTGCTTGCGCTCTGAAGCCCGCTCAGCCGCACCTTGCCGGTATCCCCCCAGGCGAACACCTCTGGCCTTGGCCGCGGCCAACGCTTCCTTAGTGCGCTCGCTGATCCGACGTGCTTCGAACTCAGCCACGCTGGCCATCATCGTGAGCACCATCCGACCAGCACTGGTGGTGGCATCAATGTCTGGCAGGTCGCAGAAGACAAAGCCACCCATCCCGTTCTTCTCGGCCTCGTTGGCGAGCTTCAAGACGAAGCCAGCGTCACGAGCCAGCCGGTCGATCTTGGCAACAGCAATCACGGCCTTCTCGGCACGGGCCTGGGAGAGGGCCGCAGCCAACTGAGGGCGGTCGCTCTTACGGCCGCTCTCAACTTCCACGAACTCTGCAGCGATGACCGCCCCCCGCTCAGCCGCCATGGCCGACACCTTCGAGCGCTGAGCCTCGAGGCCAAGGCCGGACTGACCCTGTCGATCGGTACTGACCCGGTAGTAAGCGAGCCAACGGGCCGGAGACGCATCAGAAGTGGACGCCATAAACAAGACCGGCTTGTTCCACAAATCTACGGGGGATGAACCTGTAACAGCTGCTGCGTGTGCATGAACTTTGCTGGCTGAATTGCGACCACCTCGCAAAGTCGAGTCAGTTGCTGATCAGCTGAGTGAACTGTCTCTTGTCGACAGCGACGCATCCGAGTGACGCTTCAAGCGATTGCCTGTCAGGGAACAACGGACTCCCCGGCGCCCACAGCTCGCAGTTGTCGCTGTTGTCCTCGTAGTACGAGGCCTTCCAGGTCACGCGCATTTTTTTTGTCAAGCCCAGGTAGCGCACCACCGCCCCAATCGTTCTGGCTGGCTGTGCGGTGATGGCAGTACTACCGGCGCAAAGTCAAAGGCGGCTCTAGGTGCCATTGGGGCTCAAGGATGCTGAAACGACTGGTTGCAAAAGGTAGAAGCAGTCAAAGCAGGAAGAACCGGGTCTCACCAGGTCAGCAGAAATTACCTTTTGCTTTTGACATTCGCCTTCATCAAATTCCAGAAGACTGGCATCAAACTGCGGTGATATTTAGAAGAGCAAATGGAATCCGTGATGGTGATTCACGTCAATTGCTGTGGTGATTTAAAGAAAATATGAACGTATCCTTAGAGGCAGCAAATAAAGACAGTGAACTTGTATAGACTGATTTTTTTATATGTAAATTGAATACTGAACTCACTATGTAAGCTCCTTTAGAACTCTGATCGTGCCAGGTATTGAAGGGAGTTATGGGCTGTTATAAGAGCGAATAAAGAAATAAAAAGCCCCTGCAATTGCAAGAGCGTCGTGAAGGTTAGAGTCCACTATCTCATCTGGTTTCTTGTCTGTCGAAGCGCACAGCCCTTTCGCACAGCCCTTTTACTAATCTATCTACATCGTTTATCCTTCGCCCCATACTTATCTTGACATTTTTTCACATCGTCTCTGCATTTCCAGATGTTAAAGATGCACACGAAGATGTTAAGGTCATGTACACGCACATCCCGGTTGCTTGGTGTTGATGTTAAGGCATTAATTACAGGTAGTTGTTGAACCTTCTTTCGCATTGCTGTTGTTCTAGCCCCACCAAAGCGTACTTTTAGGTCAGCAGAAACTCTTGTTTCAAAGTGATCTGACTCTTGAAAATCGTGCGAGACATTTAAGCCAGCTGTTAAGCCATCGCTGATCTCATAGGCCAAACGTCCACGTACTGCAGAACCATCAATATGTTCCTCCTCTCGATGTTGGTAGTAATAACCAGCGGATGCATGGAGTGCTGGGGTTATGAAATAGCCAACATCTAATCCATAGGTGTTCATTGCACCGCCTTGATAAAAGCTGTTGAGCTTCTGTTCAACATCACCAACAGGCAGCAGTCCATAGGCGTTGAATGTCCAACTATTTGAGACCGCTTCTGCATTCAGTGCGATCTGCTGAAAGAAGGCTGTGCGCTTGTCGGTGACGCTGATACCTGTGTCAGTTCCACCTGATTTGACTGGGCGGCTGTCATAACCGCCATTCAGCCCGAACATCCAACTGCGATCACCATTCAGCCAGCGGTAACCAATACGGGTTGAGGTGGAGACGGTTCCACCCGCAACGTCGGTGTTGATGATGCTGCTGTAGCCCTCGCGATCAGCGAAGTTGGCGTTGACCAGGGCATCAAGGAACCAAACGCTGTTCTCTCCAACAGACAGTGGAAGGAAACCACCAATTCCTGCTTGGTTTGGTGTTCCTGCACCTTGGAGTGCACCTTGAAAACCAATGGTGGGTTTGACCACATCAGCCAGGCTGATGCTCATCACACCACCCAGATCCTCGGCGGTGTCAGCCTCTTGAGCAGCAGCAGGCAAGAGAGGAGTGTTGGCGATTGCCAGTGCAGCGGCACCACCGAGGGAGAGCGACAAGCGGATGAAGCGCAGCATCGACCAACCTTGACTCTTCGGATGATGTCTTAGATGTTGTTGGTCGTCACACAGGTTTGTTACACAGTCTCAAGCGCCTAGCCCACTTGCTTCTGCCTGTGGTTGCAGCCCACCACCGTGGAAGATGCGTGCGTGTGTCGCGGGTTATGGGTCATGGGTCATGCGTGACTGCCTGAGTGTTCCCCTTTCTGCATCAGTTGGGGCATGACGCAATTTCTGCATCAAATCGAGAGATCTTCCAGCAGAGTTGCCACTCCAAGAGCGGTCGCCTCGATGTTCATAGCCCCTTCGAGGGCCTTGCAGGCCGCGGCCATTACTGAAGGGAGCTCACGACCTTGAAGAACGGTGCCGGCTTCCAGGTGATGCCTCACACTGCGCTCAACCATCGCCAGTAGCTCTTCGGCTCGATCTCCAACAGTGCGAGCTCGTGTTAGCTGCTCTTGTCGGAACGTCTCCAGCTGGTGTCTGTAGCGCTCGAGATCCTCCTTCGTTCGTGACTCTGATGCTTCCTGGAGTATCCCCGAGTCGTATTCAGCCAGGCGCTCGACCCAGTTCCACTGTTCTGCCCGCCGGCGCAGGGTTGATTCAGAGCAACCCACAAAATCCGCGGTTTGACTGAACTGGCGACTGGGGCCGAAGTCTCGGTGCAGCAGAAGCTGCTCGAAGGCATCTGCGGGCTCACCGGCGAGCTGGGGGAAAGATTTCATCGACTCGGACGCTTTCCAACAGGCTTCCAACGGGCTTCAACAAGCACCAACACATTGCAGAGCTTCTGAAGGTCTGCTCGAACCAGCCTTCGTGATGGCCGGTAACTTGAAGAGTCGCCCCAGCATGCGTGAAGTACAACCTCACCGATGCGCTGCCACTTCAAACGGTTGGGGAACTCCTGACGAACCACGGGATTGATCCAACCCTTTTTCACGCAAGCGCACTCGAGCTAGGGCCTTCAGACGCCTACACAACTGGGCTCGATCGCTGGCTGGAGGAGAAGAACGCGGAGACAACGCATGGACAGTGCCAAACGCGCTCAAAGAACTGCACATCAGTCAGGAGAAGGACTCACCAAGCAGAAGGCGGCTGGTCACTGTTTTCTGTGGGAGTAAATCGCCAAGGCTGGCCTTCGCACAAGCAAGCCTTTGTTGGCCACCGAATTCATCCATCACGGCGCACGCCGGGACTGGGTGGCTTGAAGCTTGATGCCACCGGATGGGATGAAATCAACCGAGGGCTCATGCTCCCGCCGTTGAGCTTTGACGGCGCACTTGATCTCCTTGGGGAGCATGGATTCTCCTCAACACCGGAGACCTACACACCCGAACAAGCCTGGCTGTTTGTCTTCAAGAGACCAGAAGTACCCGTCTGGATTGAGGAATCAGCACTGAAGGCGATGGCGGCCTGCTCCATCGGCCAGATCGCAGTGGGAGTGAATGGGATCAATGGCTGGCATCAGAAAGGTCGCAGCGACCGGCTCATGCCTGCTCTGAAGCTTCTTGCCAAGAAGGGCCGCAAGATCGTTGTTCGCTTCGACTGCCCTGGCTCCAGCAAGAGCCAATCCAAACACCAAGCCAGGAAGCTGGCACGGCGCCTGGAGCGTGCGGGAGCCCGCAACGGCGGATGGTGGTGCTGGCTCCCAGGCAAACCTGGCAAGACCGATGACTTCGTCGCCGCACTGATCAAGGCGGACGCTGAAACGAAGTGCGAACTACGGGGTTGGCTGGATGCCTACGTCACCACATCCGACACCAACAGCAACTACCGGCGCATCAAGAGCACTTGGAGCACCCATCAGACCAAGGATGAGTTCAACGCTGATGTCCTGTTGAAGCTTGCCGAGACGCATCGCGTGATCGTCTTGAAAGGTGCGACCGGCACAGGAAAGTCCAAGGCCATGTTGGGGGCCCTTGAATCCTTGGAAGCCAAGACCAGGGCCAAGTTCACCGTCCTTGGTGCCTACCACCGTTCTTCATTGGTGCATAAAGGAGCCCATGAGTTCGGGGTCAAGAACCTCAGCGCGCCCTACGAATCAGCAGAAAGGGCCGGCCTGCATGAAGGGCGAACCATGCGGGATGGCTTGTTCTGCTGCGGTGAAAGCGCCTTCAAGGAATCGAGCGAACAAACTCTGTGGACATGGCTCTGGGAACTGCGTGATAACCCACGACCGACGCTGCTGGTGCTCGATGAAATCAGCCAAGTCCTCGCGAACTGGACCATGGGAGGCACCCCCGCACTTCGCAGCATCCGCTCAAAGGCTCTGGATGCCTTGGAGGGTTTACTCGCTCTGGACTGCGTTCATGTCTGGGCGGCCGATGCACTGGTTGGCGACATTGAACTGAATTGGCTGAAAGGCATCACAGGCTGTGATCCGCTACTGATCCACAGCACATTCACCCGTGAACGCGATCTGTTCATGGGGCTTCCGAACTCCGCCAACGAACGGACCCTGAACTTGCGCTTGAACGATGTGGTTCATGCCCAACAACGGTTCTGGCTAGGGCATGGAACAGTAAATGGCTTGTACCGATGCCTTGATGCGCTTCCAGAGGCACATCCATCAGAGGAGCTGAGGATCACAGGAGAAGACGACAGTCGCGGTGACCCCCGGGTGTCCCGTCTGATGGCCGATGCAGAGATGGAGGGCCCGCAATACCAACGCATTGGCTTCAGCCCCGCCGTGTCATGCGGCATCTCCATGGCAGCAACCCCAGTAGCGCTGACAGCAATCGTTCAGGCGTATTGCTGGAAGGCAGAGGATGTGATCCAGGCGCTGAACCGAGCACGAAACAGCAGCCAACGCATCCTGCTTGCACCGAAGGTCGTGCCAGAAGCCGCCGGAATCACCAAGGAAACCACTGCGAAAGAGGCCGCTAAGGCCCTGGAAGAGCGAATGAAGGCAGGGTCTCTTGATAACTACGCAGCGTTGTTAGCGGATCGGCATCCAGCAACGCGCAAAGCCGTTGCCGAACTCGAAGCCCGCAACAACTTCGAGTGCTTCAACAACAGTTGGTGCCTTCATGGCCTGCTCCAGGAAGAGGGCTATCTCATTCGTGGCCTCGAGGCGCTTGAAAGTCAGCAAGGGGAAGTGAATGAATCACCCCAGACAAAACAAAGTGACCGAAGAGAACGATCGCTGGAAGCAGCAGATGCTTTTCGCATGGAAGCTCTGCAGCGGCTCGCACTAGGAACCTCGGACCTTGCCAGCGAGCAACGTGAGGCCAGACGATTGATTGCGGGAGGGTCGTTTCTTGATCTAGCGGAAGTCGATGTGAGCGAGACCTGGGCAGTCACCCAGGAGTTAAAGCTCGACGAACTCATCAAGTCGAAAACCGTCTCGCGGAATAGTTCAGAGATCAGCGCGGTCTGGAACCAACTTCAAACGTTGAATCGCTCAGAAGTAAAGCGAGTTGGACGAGCAATGGCCTGCAGAGCCGACCGACTTCCAGGCCCGATGGACAGCATCGACGTACGCAGGATCTGGCCCTTGATAAGAAGACTGGGGTTTAGAGAGCGCAGAACAGGCCAAACAAGACGCGACGGCAACATCTGGACGATTGAACCAATCGACCTCAGCTAGCGGTCACCGTCATCGATCTGGCATGGCGTTCTATACCCCGTCATGTCAGATCGTTGATCATCTGGATTTCTCGATCAGGGTTCAGTCCCAGCTCAGATGACCGGAAGCGAGCAATCTCTTGGAGACCAGCAGCGACCTCTGGGGGGAAGACAGGCCGCGGAAACTTGCCAGGTTCTTTGATCACTCCTCCTTGTCCTGTCATCAGTTGATTGAACCAATTCTTGCCAGCAAACAAGAAGGCAAAGCCGCGCTCGCAACCCATCGCTCGCAGAGCATGTAGCTCTCCACCAGCAGTCCCCCAAGAATCCTTCGGAAACCCATTGGGTCCAAGCCGGTTGTAGTGGAGCACAATCGCGTCACCACTCATGACCCAAGAGATACCGAGCTGCTGAAGCCAAGAGTTGAACTGCATCCGTTTAGGAATCTCTTGAAGCCCATGCTGAAGAAACTGGGACACGATCTCGACTGTGTCCTGCGCCTTCAGCACAGGGTCCTGAGGGCGTAACTCGCTGAGCCTGTAGTTCAACTCAGAAATCTCGCGCTCGAGCTCTGGAACTTGCTCACGAGCCTGAGAGATGGCATCGGTCAGAACAGCGACCTGAATCTCGTTGGGCTGCTCCTTCGTCAGCTCTTCAGCAAGACGATTTTCACCGCGCTGAATTCTTCCACTGAGCTCCTGAAGCTGATCGTTTGCAGTACGGATCTGCCTGCTCAAATCCTCCACTTCCGGCCCCGTCTGGATGGGGAAAAGGTTCTGCCAGTCAGCCAACGACAAGGTCGCCATCAGCATCGCCTCGGCCTCATCCAAAGGAAGATTGATGGTCGGCGTCTTCCGCCAAGCACCAAGCTGCTCACGACATCGCGTCGCACCCTGCTTTGCGACCGCACCAGCACTGTCCGAACAGGTGACATAACCGGGATGCCCGGGTCTGGCGTATCGACCGGCCGCCCTGTAAGTCAACAGAGACCCACAACCCGCACAACGGACCAAACCACTGAACAAGAAATGAACTTTCCGCGCCTTGGTGGTTGAACGCTTCCGATCACGCGTTGCCTTCGCCCTTTGCGCTCTTGTGAAGGTCTCCCGGTCAACAACAGAGGGGTAATAACCCGGAATGTCATGACTGTTTCTTCGCTGTAACAAGCCGGTGACAGCGGGGTCCCTTAACCGTTGACTGACCTGACCACGGTTCCAACGACCGTCCTTAGAGGCTGGAGGAGCTGCAAAACCCTCCGCATTCAGCTCGTCGGCAATCTGCGTCTGGCCCATCCCTGCCAGGCACATCTTGAACATGGCCTCGATGGACTTGGCATGGCCGTTCAAGCGAAATGGGCTCTCAGGCAACGACTCATCCCGGTCAATCCAGTAAGGATTGCGATGCCGCGGCCTCTCACCACGGTCCTGAGCTTCGTAGATCTTGCGCCACCCACCACGAGACCATTTCGACTTCTCGTCGCTCTCGGCATGAGCCTGGGCGAACAGAAAAGACAACATGGCCAGGTCTTGAGCCCCAGTCGTCTCTCTGAACAAAGGAGAGCCAGCCTGATAGCTGCAGACCGCAAACCCAAGCCCCTGCCCCCAGACATCACGGATCAGAGACTCCAGTGCATCCAGAGGCTCTTGCCTGGAGAAGCGCCTGTGATCCTCGACGACCAGCACGGAGCCCTTCGGGATAGAACCAGAGCGAGCTGCCGCTAGAAAACGCCCCAGCGCCCCTTGGGTGCGGTTCCGGCCGGTGTAAGCGCTGACGCCTGGATCGAGAAGTTCCTCAGCAAGACGAAAATCGGGATGCCTGCGCATCCAATCCTTCAGAACCTGCTCCTGGCGCTGCAGACCTGACTTTTCGCCTTGTGCCTGGCCACCACTGGAAACGCGGCGATAGGAATAAGCCAGCGCCATGGAGAGGCTCGCTCGTCATAGCCAAGCTAGACAACTATGCCGCAGAGCACCGCATCACCTCAGCAATCCAGATGCCGTAGGGATCGAGCTCATCCTGGGGGTAGGGCCAATCTCCATCTGAGCTGAACATCCAGGGCTTATGGACCACATCCCTCCGGCCATGCGCCTCCCACCAGGCCAACAGAAAGAAGGCCAGTTCAGGCGCCAAGTCACCTCGATCTCCATTTTCAGTACGTCCGCGCGCGTCCATCAGGCATGTTTCCAGGCCTGCTCAGAGCTCGGCCAAGTTGATACCAAAACCAAGCACTGGATGATCTGCCCAAAGGGCACAGCAACCAACGCCAACCGCGCGTCACTGGACTGACCAACGCATCCAGAAGCATCAGCCATCATCTGACGGCGCAACCGAACACAGACCATCTGCGCAAATACTCCAGGCAAGAGAAGTGACTCTGGGTCGTCTCCAGCAACTGATACACATTGATTGCTCTGGACAAATGAAGGTGCCAAACTCAAAACAAAACAATTCCTCAACCAGCAACTCACGAAACAACAACTTGAATCATCAAAAAACATCCGCCGAACTCTATTTTAGACGCGATGCTGCAATAGGACCAGATCAATGGGTTTCAATATAAGTTGTTAGCACCCATACCAAACATCTCCAAGCAAGTATGCCCCAACCAATCCATTCAAAAAGCAAAGTCTCCATTTTGATTTTTCAACCCGCATTCTTCTTACTTCAATTCCTGGCCATTACTGGTTTTTCAAACAGACAACATCCGTTCAACATTTGGCTGGCTGATCCCTGCTTTTTGTGATATCATGAACCATATCCTAACTCAACAGTTGCCAATAAAACTGAAAATATGCCCGTGGTTGAGCAACACTATTAAGGCATAGCCTTCGAGCAATAGTACAATAACTCATAAAAAAATTTAGTCGCCAGATCAATAACCCAATTCGAATGCAGCGCACTCAACTTCAGGCATTCGCCCAACGAGAAGAAAAAAACATTATACCAGATTTAATGGCATCATACTATGGAGATTTGGAGACTAAATCAAATCATTAATGACATTCTAAATCTTCAAAACAAGGTTCCTGGTGCCGCGCCAGTGACATGAAACCGGAGATGTAGTCGATCGACATATCGGCTTCACGGATACCGAGATGAATCTGTTTAGCCAGCCCCCTCTCACCAAGTTTGACCAAGGAAAGATTCATTCGGCCCAAATAACGTTCGGATAGCCATCGGGGCAAGGCTGCCACACCCCGGCCACAAGACACCATTTGCAAAATCATATCGGTGGTTTCGATCCGCTGATGCCGCGCCGGCAATTGGCCGGCAGGAGTGAGGAAGGATTGATAGATATCCAACCGCTCCAACGTGACGGGATACGAAATCAGCACCTCACCCTGCAAATCATGAGGAGCCACCCAATCTTGAGCTGCCAAAGGATGCTGATTGGAGACCACTAACACCTGTTCATAATCAAACACCGGCTCAAAGTGGAGACCAGGCTTGAACACAGGGTCAGGAGTGACGAGCATGTCAATCTCATGATTCAGCAATGCCCCCAAACCACCAAACTGGAATTTTTGAA
The DNA here is from genome assembly GCF_047303025.1 of Synechococcus sp. MIT S1220. Lineage (NCBI taxonomy): Bacteria > Bacillati > Cyanobacteriota > Cyanophyceae > Synechococcales > Synechococcaceae > Synechococcus > Synechococcus sp. MIT S1220. The sequence continues at coordinate 188,918 of NZ_CP138939.1, forward strand.
TCACATCAATGTCCACATCTGCGTAAGCCTGCAGAAAGGGATCCGTCACCGTGAGCAACCACTGATAACAAGGATGGCATTCCATCCCAAACCGAAGTGTCCCGCGGAGACCTTCTGCAATTTGATGCACATGGGATTCAGCGAGAGCCAATTGAGGCAAAAGCCTTTCACCCAAAGCCAAGAGATAACGGCCCGCCTGCGTAAGAACAAGCGATCGACCATCACGCATCCAAATAGAAGTACCAAGTTGCTTTTCAAGCTTTTTGATCGAATGGCTTAATGCTGACTGTGTCAACGCCAATGCATCTGCTGCAGCGGTTAAGGAACCCTGGCGCTCAACTTCAACAATGATCTGCAGATGCAGCCTTTGCAAGGCATGCTCATGAGCTGCGTTCATGGATCAATGAAGAATCAACATTTTACTTTTACAGAATCGAACCTCACAATTTCTACGCCACGATCAAGTCCAAGTCTGGCGTCATGTCGTTCAACAGAACCACAATCCCATGTTTTTCTAACCACCCTGCCCCGATCCGCAACCGACAACAACGCTGGTTCACCGATCACCTTCTCCTGCTCGGTGCCTGGGCCTGGCAGGGATTTCTGCATCAGGGGCGCGGCCTTGTCCTGATCCGGGCGACCACGCAGAACGCAGGTCCATGGTCATGGAGCGATGAGCCGAGCGAGCACGAGCCCCTGTATCTGGAAGCGTCGGCGGCCACGACAGCCATTAACCAGCTACCCGACAACACAAGCAGACATCAGATCCAGACAGCGATGCGGACCTACGACCCCACCTCTGATGCGATTGCCTACGTGCTCTTTGCCGAGCAGCCCTTGGTTGTGCATTTGATGCACATGCAAATTCCTCCTGCACAGGCCTATCGCCTGATGGAACGCCGATGTGACGAATTCGATCTTTCTTGAATGCCCCGTGATTCAGCACCGCACCTATCAGGACTTCAACCTGAAGCCCTTCGCCCAACGCAGCAACAACCGGGCCCTGGTTCAAATTGCGAACACCTTGATTCCCTACGGACTGGTTTGGTACCTGGTGCTTCAAATCGCAAACATTTCTCTGTGGTTGACGCCGCCCTGTCTGGTCCTGCTCAGCTTATTTTCACTGCGCAGTTTTGCGCTAATGCACGATTGCGGCCATGGTTCATTGTTCACAACCGCGAGGCTGAATCGGATTTTCGGCTTCCTTCTGGGTGCGATCAATGGCGTTCCACAACTCTGCTGGTCCCGCGACCATGCTTATCACCACAAAACCAATGGCGACTGGCAACGCTATCGCGGTGTAGCAGACTTCCTAAGCCTTGAAGAATTCCAGAGCCTTAGCAGCAGACAACAGACGATCTACAGATGGATCCACCATCCACTTATGGCAATTCCAGGTGGTTTTTATTATCTAGCGATCAAACCAAAACTGGATCTGTGCATTGGTCTTTTCGAGCCAAGGCATCGCGTATGGAGCTCAACCGAAGAGCTCGTCGATCTCTGGCTAAGCAATGTATTCAACATTGTTGCCCTTGCTTGCCTTGGGTGGTGGACAGGCTTCGGACTGTTCATCAGCCTGTACTGCATCGTGCTTTGCCTGACAGCATCAGCCTTAATTTATGTGTTTTACGTACAACACATCTTTGAACACAGTTATGCCCATTCGAGTGAAGGATGGAACCCCCTGCGAGGAGCCTTGGAAGGCACAAGCCTGTTGAAACTGCCACCTCTCCTGCAATGGTTTACGGCCAATATCGGCTATCACAACATTCATCACCTCTGCGAACGCATCCCCAACTACAACCTGCAGGCCTGCCATCAAAGCAATCAATACCTCCTCAAAGACGTCCCAGAGATCACGCTCAGAACCATGCTGAAGTGCTCAAAATTTCTGCTGTGGGACCCTGCCAACGCAACCCTGACTGAGATTCCCATACGAAGCCAAAAAGCAGCACTTCAAACAATGGTTGATAACAAGAACATTTCATCCCTATGGCATGACAGCCACAAAATCAAAAGCATCAAGAGGCATTCTGCTTAGCCAAATCAGGTCTTCAACAACGGTTCCAAGATGGCTCTCAATCACAACGCTACAACATCAATATAAACATCAATTATCAGATCAATGATTGCGTGGATCGAATCGCCTCGCGACACATGCATCGCTCCCGGGCGATCCTTGCCATAAAAAAGCTTTTCGCATAAACTAAAAAAAAGCTAGTCAACCATGGCTAAATCCTATTTCGATTGGGGGTCATTCTCAAGAGGAGACGATTACTATCACGAAGCGAAAGTCAGAGAAGGTGATACGTACGACATAAATTTCTCTATTCGAGGCAAAGACACTGTCTACGCTTACTTCGACCTCTATGATTTCTCAGACGACCTCGATCTCTTTCTTTACAAGGACGACGGCAGCAAAAGCAGAAAACCCTACTACGAAATTTCGTCATCTGAAAGCGAGGGCGACGAGGAAGAAAGTATTTTCAAGGGACTCACTGCTGGGAACTACATCCTTGAAGTCGAACACTTTGAAGATCTTGATGGACGATCAAAAGAGGCGACATTTACCATTGACTTCGATGCCGTTTCTTTCGAAGAAGAGTCTGAGCTGCCGAACGACCCATTGTTTTCTGAACAATGGTATTTGCTGAATTCCGGGCAATATGGCGGCCTCGACAACGAAGACATCGTGGCACCGGAGGCCTGGGGGCAGAGAAGTGCCAGCCCCAATGTTGTTGTCGCAGTGATCGATGGCGGCATTCAACTGAGCCACCCCGATTTAACGAGCAATATCTGGATCAACAAGGATGAAATCTTTAACAATGGCGATGATGACGACAACAATGGATTCAAGGATGACTATTACGGCTGGAATTTTGCCGATAATGTACCAAACCCGGTACCGGATTCCCATGGCACCCATGTGGCCGGAATTATTGGCGCTGAAGGAAACAACGGGATCGGCATCACTGGTGTGACGTGGGACGTTCAGCTCATGCCCATCGATGTTTTTGGGAAGGCAGGAGATGGAGGTGCCGGCATGTTCGAATTCTGGTATTCAGTGCTCGACGGCATCGATTATGCGGTTGACAATGGCGCTGACATTATCAACATGTCGCTTGGGGAAAATTTTAAACTGAACGCCAGACAGTTTTTTGAGAAATTTCCACAATGGCATGAAGATACAAAAAATACGTTGGAAAGGGCTGTCAATAACGGTACATCAATCGTGATTGCAGCTGGGAATGAAGAGATCAATTTTGATAATGAAAGGTGGATTAGTTATCCAGCTGTCTACAGCGAATTCATCCCTGGCGTGATCTCGGTTGCGTCCATCACCAACACTGGCGATGTTGCCTCGTACTCCAATGTGGGCAGCAAAGTGACGATTGCAGCCCCCGGTGGTGACACGTTTAAAAAAACCGGGGCTGGAATTTTGAGCACGGTCACAAGATCGCGCTACAAAGCATTTGATGGCACCAGCATGGCCAGTCCTGTTGTCGCAGGTGCGGCCGCTCTGGTGAAAGCCGAAAATCCGTCACTCAGCCCACAAGAGATTGAAGATGTCTTAACAAGCAGTGCAGATCAATACAAAGAATTTAATCACCTGGTTAAAGATGGAAATTATCTCAATCTCAACGACGCAATCTCCCTGGCCTCAAAATACAAAACCCGTTCAATCTCCAAACCGATTGAAAAGACAGGCAGTACGTCGACGGATAACATTATCGGCGGCAGCGGCGAGGACTACCTCGACGGCAACAAAGGAGACGACTCCATCAATGGCAAGGGAGGAGACGACATCATCATCGGCAGCCAGGGACACGATTCACTCTTTGGAGGCGACGGCAATGACATGTTTGTGATCGACACAAAGCTCAGCAAAGGGAAGAATAATGTAGACAACATAATGGACTTTGAAAAAAATGCCGACTTCATCTACCTCGAAGGAAAAGCCAAGCGCATTAACATCCGTACAGATAGGGCAGGCGACACGCTGATCACAAACGGAAAAGACCTGATCGCCATACTCTGGGACGTCGAGGCCAATGACCATGAGCTCACAAAAATCACCAACAATGAATGGTATATCGATATCTACTAAAGGCTTCAACATAATTCAAAATTACGGCCAAATACATATCTTCGCTCCAAGTCAGCATTGATGGTCTGATTTTGATTCTTGATCAAGGTTCCTTTTACAGACATGCACTTTTGCCACTGTCATGAAGCATAACAAGCACCATACTCCAGCAGGTTTAGCACGATGAATTTACTGTGGTTGTTGAGTAGAAGCAAAAGCTCACGATCGAGGAAAGATGGGATGTCAATGATGCGCTGGCTTGCTCTTTTCGCACCCGTTGCGCTTTGGCTTGGCTTGGCTTTGGACAGACCAATCCGAAGCCAAACACAAGGAGAACCACTGGATCAGGTCGCAACATCACCCAGACATTCCGACCGCAACTGGCATGCTTTTTGGCAGCATCATCTCGGTGAATGGAAAGGACGTTGGACCCGCTACGCGCCCGCCGGTGAGATCGAAGACACCTTCTTGAGTTCGCGATCGTTCATAACCAATCCATCCAGAACTGAGGTGGTTCAAGTGAACCGCTACAGCTACGCCAGCGGAGGTTCGCTCAAAAAAGAATGGCGATACATCCTCAAAGATCACAGCAGAGCAGATGGCTTGACGCATCCGGCCTATGCCGCCATGCGTGGTCTGGCTTTCAACAATGGCGCAGCAGCGTTGTTCATCCCAACACTACAAACCAACCAGTTCGCACCGTTTGAGTTCTTTCTGAAGCACGGCGATTTCCGCCACAGCGTTGCACTGCTCTACGGACAAGATGGGCAACTCATACGAACATCAAGCATCCGCGAGGAACGGGGTCAGCCGTCAGAGGCTTTCTGGACAGACAACGTTGTGCAGATGAAACCCTGGCATCCAAAGGGTTTCTGGAAGGGAAACACACAACAGATCAACCCTGATCTGACCCAAGATCCTGTCGGACAATTCAATTGGCAATGGAAATCGACAGAGCAAACCACGCATTACTTCCCGGATCGCATCATCCTGCGTTGTCCGCAGCGCTTGGTTGAAGGTCAATCCTTCTCCATCAACGTGCTCTGGCAGGTGAGCACAAAAGAGCTTCAGACGATTTCAGCGTCATACAACAACCAAAGGCAATTGATCTCGGTGATGCATCAATCGCTTTCAGCTGACTCTTGATGATTTGTTGAATCAGAGTTCCCCAAGAAATCACTCCACAACAAACAATTGATTATTGCGCCTTTCCTACGCCTGATGTCCTGCTTGTTGCATCCCAAATGCGATCGCTGCTTTTTCTCTGATCTATTGATTTACTAATCGTCGTTCTGCGGGCGCAGTACCGCCGGCGTTGTCCTTAGCGTCTAACGCCAATCAGGCCGGACGCAACGTGAGCCTGCTGTTCTTGGTCCTGCCGTTCTGGTTGACCCGTCGGCCTGAAGCCGAGTCACCCATCTGGGCACGACGCAGCCTGATCTTCTTCATCACAGGACTGACGGTCCGCTACCTGCTTTGGCGTTTCTCCTATGGCCTCAACGCTGAATCCCGTTTGGCTCTGGGTCTCAGCCTGTTGCTGGTTGTCGCGGAAGCCTGGCTCTTACTGACAGCCCTGCTGCCGCTCTGGCTCTCCTGGAGGCGCTACCCGGATCGACGCAATCAGGCCTTGCAACTGCAACAGGCCTGGCAACGCACGGCCTGGCGTCCATCAGTGGACATCTTCGTTCCCACTTACGGCGAGCCCCCTCAGGTGCTGGAACGCACCCTGCGTGGCTGCTTGGGGCAGACCTATGTGCACACCACCGTCTGGGTTTTGGATGACAGCGGTCGTGAAGAGATCGAAGCCCTGGCGTTGCGCCTGGGTTGCCGCTATCGCCACCGTCCGCGGCGTGCCCATGCCAAAGCGGGCAATCTCAACGACGGGCTGCGGCACAGCCAGGCCGAACTCGTGGCCGTGTTCGATGCCGATTTCATTCCTCAAGAGCACTTTCTCGAACGCTGCATCGGTTTTCTTCAAGCACCGGATGTGGCTCTGGTGCAGACACCGCAAAGCTTCATCAATGCGGACCCCGTGATGCGGAACCTCGCCCTCGAACCGTGGATCCTGCCGGATGAGGAAAGTTTCTACCGCTGGATCGAGCCGGTTCGCGATGGATGGGGGGCCGTTGTTTGCGCCGGAACATCCTTCCTCGCCCGCCGGGAAGCCCTGATCCAGGTGGGCGGATTCAATGAACAGGCACTCTCAGAAGACTTCGTCACCGGCATCGCGCTGCGGGAGCACGGCTGGAAATTGGTGTACCTGCAGGAGAAACTCAGCGCAGGAATGGCGGCGGAATCCATGGATGATTTCGTACGACAGCGGCAACGCTGGGCCTCGGGCACGCTGCAAAGCCTCTGGCTTGCATCCGGACCCCTGCGAGCCCGGAACCTCAGCCTGGGCCAGCGGCTGTCCTACCTGGAGGGTGTCCTCCACTGGCTCAACACACTTCCCCGGCTGATCCTGATGCTGATGCCTCTCAGTGTTGGCCTGCTGGGGATCGTCCCTCTTCAATTCAACAGTGAGGCACTGATCCAGCACTTGCTGCCGCTTTGGGGAACCGTCCTGCTCAGCATCGGCTGGCTGAACCGCGGCAGCCGAGCAGCACTGCTTAGTGAACTCACCAGCTGGGTCCTCACCATTCCTCTCACCCTCACGGTAATCAGTGGTGTTCTGGGAAAGACGCTCGGATTTCATGTCACCCCCAAAGATCGTCGCCGGGACCGCGCTGGCTGGAGCTGGCGGCTCACCCTGCCGCTGCTGGTGCTTTCAGCGCTGAACAGCGTCAATCTGATTCGGGTGATGCAGACCCTCCTGATCGGGGCCAATCCCGCTGGATCGATCACGCTGATCTGGGCAAGTTTGAATCTGCTCGGCACGTTGATTGCCCTACGGGCCTGCTGGGATCCGGCCGTTCAAGACCCCTCGCCCTGGTTCGAAGTCAACAAGCGAGCCACCACTGAAACCAGTAGGGGAGATCAGGGCGAATGCGTCGTCACTGCGATCAGCGAAAGCGGCGCTGAACTCTGGTTCGAAGCGCCCCTATCTTCGCCAGCCAACAACGCCAGGTTGCAATGGACGCGGGAGATGCCATCGCTGCCATTGACCGTGATCGCGACAGCGGGATCGCGTCAGCTGGTGCACTGGGCAGCGCTGAATGAAAAGCAGACCTGTGCATTGCTGCACTGGCTTTATCAACGCCCGGGTTGCTGGCCGCAGCGCACGCCGCCCAAGGAGTGGATGGCACTGCTGATGGTTCTGAAACGGCTGCTGGCGGGCTCGCCCCCACCCAGGCCGTTCCAACGAAGTTTGGTGCCCCTCTCGGCCACCAACGATTACCCGCATCGCCATGAGAGATCCATGAACCTCACGCCACCAGCACCGCTGCGCACTCTTTTTCGCCGAAAGAACCGATCCAGACGCCCGAGGAAGATCACACCAACCTTGCCAGCACAACACACCCAGGGCTAGTACGTTTGTATTTACCAATGACCATTGAGTGACAACTGGTTGATCGATTCAGAAGCGCAATGGGTGTGGCACTTCCACCACGACACCAAGACCAGTCAGCGGGAACCGAGGGTCTTCATCGATCGTGGACGCCCCATGCCCGATGGGCCACCACTCCTGAAGGAACGCCGTTATCTCCACAAGGAGGCCGCCGAGCAACTTTGGCGCTCCCTCAAGAGCCAGGGCTGGACACCTCTCAGCAAACCAGCCTGGAGCGCATCCGCCGAACTCTGATCATCGTTGGGCAACCAGGACTGATGCCATGCAGGAATGGACCGATGAGTTCATCACCAACGCCCAGCAGGAGCTGGTTGGGATGGTGGACGATTGGCAATACGACTACGGCGCCGACAACAAAGCCTGCACAGCCATGCTGCTCTGGATGGTTTTAAAGCTGAATCCAACGGCCAACATTCCGAAAGGCCTGATCGATTAATGCTCCTGAGGCAAATCCAGTTGAAGCGGATGCGCCACCTCCGGCAACGCCTCAACTCGTTCGCTGAGGACGAGCTCAACAACCGCATGCAGATAGGCGACCCGTCGCAGGCGAATCAATGCGTCCGCATCGGGTGCCTCCTTCAGCACACCCAAAACGGTTTTTAGAGCTTGGCGATTGGTTTGACGGTCCATGGTGAATCCTGTTGATGCCATCAGCATCGGTGTGATCACTAGTCCGCTCAAGGATGCAGGTCATCGCAGGCCGTGATACGCATCACACACAGCTCTGGAGACTTCAAAAATTGACAAGGAGCAAAACACAAATCACGAATCAGGTAAAAATGCCACCACCATTTAGCTTATTCATCATTTATGACATTTACCGATACTGATTCACTACGTGCAGATTGCACTTTTCCATTCACTTAAATCCCTAAGCCTATGAAAAAAGAAATAAGTCACGTATTACAATCAACAATCAAGCAAAACTTAAGGCATTGCTTTCAGTCATTACCATTAATTAAATAAGAAAACATTATCTATAGCGCAGTACAGGCCTTAGGCAAAAATCACACCACGCCTGCAAACATTATCGAAACCATTCAGAGCATGTAGGCGAAAAATGAAACTCGGAAATACCAATTTAACTCTGAAGACTTGAAGGACATTAGAGCACAAAAAAACACAATTAACTTAAGAGACTGACTTTTTAAGTCTTGCAAACGTAGCTACCTAAACATGCTAGAAATGAATTACCAGACAAAACCTATTCTTCTGGGCGAACGCATTCGAAATACTCAGGAGCACTGGATCAATATATTCTCAGCTAGAGAACTTCATCACAAAAAAATTCAATGCAAAATAAAATTTGCTCTTTAATTTGCAAACAATTGGACACACAAGAAAAACCCACGTAAAAGGACAATCATCTAAAAGGCGGCAGTAAACCTAGGGCTTAAAACCACCGTTCATGGATCCTCAGACCATGAATATAAACATTCAAAAACTAAGAAATTCCAGCATTGGAGAAGACCTCTCCAGCCCTAAAAAATCCAAACATACCTCAGAGCAGATCAGGGCAAGGTAGGATATTTTGTAGCTTTATCTAAAATAGAGACATGAAAGTTTCGAGCTCCAATTTCCGACTGAAAAACAGAATCTTGAACAACAACTTCTGGCAAGAGCCCTAAAACCTTTACGCCTATATTTTCGGAAAAAGCAATCAGATCATCTGAAGCATAGCGAACAGGATATCCAAATCCAAGCATTTTCTCAGCCGCTGAAAGCTTCAAACAATAAGCGCCAGCACTTCCTGGAGGCTCAACAAATTTTGACAGTCGATATATATCAAATAATGCCTCCCCATAAGGAATTGATGGGGTAATAGAAACCAAATTAATCAGATCCCAATCATGGCGTGAAAAAGTATTGAGTTTCCGCAAAAACAACTTAAAAGCCATACCAATGCGAATGTCGTCTTCAAGAATAACGGCGACAGATAAATCTCTTTCAACCATCCTTTGATAAACCAATAAATGAGACAATGCGCATCCAAACTCGGAATCTGTCAAGGGCCTGCCTCCGCAAACTTGAGAAAATTTTTGCGAACACAATCGGGAAAATTGATTTGCATTTTCATTTAATTTTGAGCCATCTATTGCATCAATCATTTCACATGCAATATTTAAGTTTAAAAACTGTTCCTCCATAAACTCCCGCCTACGCGTTGAACGCTTTAGATTTATACAGAAAACTTTTGGAAACAATTTTTGATCTTATATTCGAAACTATATTAGCACCTAAAGCATCTTTCGACGCTGACAAACACAAGCCCCCTCGAAGATATTTAAGGAATTAATGAATAAGCAGCACCAATTCCAGGAGACAGTTGCCTTCTTCAAGCAATATCGCAATCAAACACCTTCCAGACCTGGCTGTCACAGATCCACTTTTAAAGCCAAAAATATTCAAATCAGCAAATCAAGATCCAAAATCCGGTAAACAACCAACGCCCCTCGGCACCGCGAATCGAAATTCACCATTGATCTGTGCCACATCCCACCCATACACCTCCTGGACGCGGCGACAGATCGCTTCGATCAACGCATCACCGCCATCCCCGTTGGTCATCACCACCAATCCATATCCCTGGGTCTGGTGGGCCATCAAAAAACTGCGGTAGCCGGCATTGGCTCCTTGATGCGCGAAATACCACCCCTCTCCCTGCCTGAACACATTGAAGCCCGTGCCGAAGCTGCCCAAACCAACGGGGCGGAACAGGTCGCGAACCACAGCCTGAGACAACGGCCCACCCCGGCGCCCCCGGTTCGCGTTCTGCAGGGCAACGACCATCGTCGCTAAATCATGGCTGGTGGTCCACAGACCAGCCGCGGCCAGTTCGGGGTAAATCCGCCAAAAACCGGGAAGGCGTTGGCCTCTGGCGTCATGCCCCGACGCGGCGATTGACCACAGGCGTTGCGGCAAAGGCTGCTGATACAGGCTCTGCTGCATCTGCAACGGACCTAACACCTCCCTCTGCATCAGTTCCCCAAAGGGCTCTCCACTTCGATCCTCCAGCAAAACCTGCATGATCAAGCTGCCGCCACCGGAATATTGCGCACGCGTCATCGGCGGGTTCTCGAACGCGACCGCTGCGGTTTTGGACGGTGGCACTCCCTGGAGGATCTGCACCGCACTGGGCAACGGTTCCGTTGGCGCATAACCCGGGAACCCAAAGCCATCGGTCAAACCAGAGGTGTGGCTCAACAACATCCGGGGCGTAACAGATGCCTGGGAACCCAGATCGCTTGAGGGCACCAGCCACGACCGCAACGGCCAGCGGATCGCACCATCCAGATCCATCTGCCCCTGCTCAGCCAGCCGACCCACCGCGATGGCCATCACTGGTTTGCTGATCGACGCTGCCTGAAAAAGCGTTCGAGGGGTCACCGCTGTCTGGTTCACCACATCGGCCACCCCATAAGCACGGGTCCAGCGGATCTGAAACCCATGAATGACACTGATGCTCAGCCCTGGCACCCTGGCGTGCTGCATCAAGCCCGCCAGATCCCAGCCAGCCGGTTGCCCCCGCTCCTGGGAGGCATGCCCTCCAGGTGGAGGCAAACCGGCTGAAGGCAAACCGCTCAGAACGGCCTCAATCTCTTGTTCAACCCTGCTCGGCGCCGGTTGGGGATCAGCCCGGGTTGGCCAGGCCACCACAGCGACCCCGATCAACGCCGAACACAGCCAAAGCAGACGTTTCAACCGCACCTCCCCAGGGAAACCAAACTGCACTGCGCCCCTGCTGTAGCGCAGGATTCAAGGCATTCAGGCCTTCCGTGCCAGCTGACGCCGCAATCGCCTCCAGCTCAAACGCCTGGAGCGACGTTCCTGCCTCGACAGCGGCGCATGGGCGAGACGTTGTTGCTGTCGGGCCATCTGCAGCAGCAGATCAGCCGATGCTGGGTGCATCCGAGCGGCGCGCTGACACAACCGAGGAAAGGATTCCCCAGGCTCTGGATCGATGCCGAGGCGATGCAGCAACCGCAGACTCAGCTGCAGCGGATCCGAACTCCTTCCCCGTTGCAGCCAACGGAACACAACAACCCCAAGCGCCACTGATAGCCCGGAAGCGAATACAACCATCAGGCCGATCCAACGCTGCTGAGGCCCGAAAAGACGCTCCAGCAACGACCGTTGACTGGAATCATCAAATCCCAGCCAGAACTGGGTCCAGGCGAAATCCAGGCCCCACCACTGGCGCTGCAACCATCGCCAGCTGTTCAGTCCTGCCCCCCGTTCTGCTTCCACCAGCGTTCCCGCGGCGGTGGCATCGATCGTGCTGGCCCAGCTGGTGGGATCCACCTGCTGCCAGCCCCGTCCCTGCAGCCACACCTCCGTCCAGGCATGGGCATCGCTCTGCCGGATATCGAGGTAGGCCGGACCGCTGAGTGGTTGGACCCACTGACCACCCTGATAGCCGCTCACCACCCGGGCCGGGACACCTGCTGAACGCATCAAGGCAGCGAATGCACTGGCGTAATGCCCGCAAAACCCCACCTGCCGATCGAATAGAAAACCGTCCAGCCCAGCGGCGGGCAAAGCACCGGGTTGGAGGCTGTAACGGAAGGGTTGGCCGCGGAACCACGCTTCCGCCGCCGCCAATCGCTCACGGTCGGTCGGCAAGGCTCGCCAACGCTCCGCCAAGGCCTGGAGGCGTGGATCACGGCTCGGCGGCAACGCGAGATTTTCCCTGCCGGGAGCACGCTGCTGCCAGAGTTGGGCGCTCTGTCCTGCCCGGAGTCGATAGGAGCGCGGCTGCACCGGCGGCTGAAGCAGCAGCAGTTCTCCGAGGGGCAGGCTCTTCAGTTCAGCGCTGGCCGGCCGGGACTGACCATCCCAGGGCACGGCCTGGGTCCGTGACGGCTCAATCGTCCACCACTGAAGATTTGCGTCGGCCGACGCGGTCGGGACGTCGCGGTTCGATGGCTGCTGACGCTGGGGCGGAATCCGACGCCAGCGGCGTCCATCGAATTGTTCATGGACAAGCACCCTCCAATAGGGATTCAAGGGCGGTGCCTGGCCGGCTGCAAAGGACACCCGAGCAGCTGGCGCATCGCTGCGCACCAGCTCGGAGATGCCGAGCGGATCCAGATCCGGGGATAGCCCCGTACTGGCGCGTCCCCCTGCCCCCTGATCGATCAGCCACAACGGTCCAAGCCGCGGCAGGAACACAAACAGCACCAAGGCAAGCGGAAGCGCCGCCGCCGTGAGCTGCAAGCTGCGAAGCAAAACCTGTCGCAGTGAACCGGCAGCCGACCACTCCAAGGCAAGCAAGCCGGCCAGGGCCACCAGGGTGCTGATCAACTGGAGAAGGCTGGCCAGCAACCCCGGCATCTGGGCGGCCAATAAACCGACGCTCAGGAGCTCCAGTAACGCCACCAGGCGACGGTCGGCCGCTTTCCTGTCTTCGAACCACAGTTTGAGAGCGGCGAGCAACACCAGAGCAACGGTCGGCCAACTCAGCAACAGGGAACGATCAAGGCCGCTGCACTGGATCAGAAGCAGTGGAATCGCTGCCCAGAGCCAGGCCCGCGACGCGTCGATTCCTGCCCGATCTGATGTGCTCATCGCTTGGCAGTGGCCAGCAATTCAAGGCAGGCATCGCGATGCGACGCCCCATCGAGAGGATGAAGGGTCTGCCCCGCCAACCGCAGGCCATAGATCGCACCCCGTTGGTGCATTTGCCAGATGCAGTGGGCGAGATGCTCCAAGGCGTGTTCGCGGTTCAGGCCAGGTGCGGGCGCCAGCATCAGGGATTGTTCGCTGGGATCGACGAATTGCTTGGACTGCAGACGCCGGCCCTTCGCCAGGCTGGTCCAATCCACCAGTGCCAGGCGTTCACCAGGGCGATGGGGTTTGACGTCCTGCCATTCCTCCAGGCCATCGGATTGCAGATTTTGGTGCTCGATGGCCACAGGCCCGGCCCGACGGGCGGGGTAGATCAACTGCTGCCGGCTGGGTTCCCACGCACTCCAGCAGACGAACAAACCCAAAGGCGCGGTCGTTTCGATGTGGAGTCGACCGGGGGTCTGCCAGCCCCGCTCCATCGCCTGCCACGGCAGATCCACAGCCGTCTCTCCAGCGGACACGCGAAGCAACACGAGGGGGTCGGCCCCCCGAAATTGAAGTTCCAACCGTTGTTTGGGATCGCGGCTCTGAATCAGCAAGGGGTACGGCACCGTCTGACCGGCGAATGACGGCTCTGGATCGCCACACTTGATGCTCAGCCCCTGGAGGTTGTCGTGGGTCAGATGCATCGACAGCAGCATCAGACCCAACAGCAGAAAGCTGAGCAACAAACTGCCGTTGCTGCGCATCTGAAGACCCACCAGATACAGCAGGCCCGCTGTCGCCAGCCAAAGCAACCCAAAACGGGTTGGAAGGATATAAAGCGTGCGCAGGCCGAGGCGAAGTTCGCTGCCTTCGCGGCGGCGGATCAGCGGAGGCTTAACGAAGCGCATTGACCTGCTGCAGCAAAGCCATGCTCAACGGAGTCGCCCCGTCTGATCCCGACGGGGACCCTCCGTCCAGACGATGTTCCACCACCGCCGGCAACACGGCCTGGACGTCATCAACCGTGACGTGGGGTCGCTGCTCGAACAACGACCAGGCCTTGGCTGCCAACAGCAGCCCCTGACTGGCCCGAGGGGACAACCCAACGCCGCCTCGCCGCGTGGTCTGCACCAAATCCAACAGGTACTCGATCAGGGTGTCTGCGCAGTGCTGCAGTTCACAGCGTTGCTGAAGCTCCTGCAGATCGGCCGACTGAATCGCTGGTTCGAGCCCATCAAGCCCCTGAGCTCTCCCCAGCAGCAGATCCCGTTCTGCAGATCGGCTGGGGTATCCCAGGCTGAGGCGCATCAGAAAGCGATCCAGCTGCGCCTCCGGCAAGGGGCTGGTGCCCACCTGATCCAGACTGTTCTGAGTGGCAATCACAAAAAAGGGCTGAGGCAGGGGATGACTCGACCCATCAACGCTCACCCGTCCCGCTGCCATTGCCTCGAGCAGAGCGCTCTGGGTGCGGGGGCTGGCCCGGTTGATCTCATCGGCCAGCAGCACCTGGGTGAAGATCGGTCCTGGCTGGAAACGGAATGACCCACTGCTCTGCTCAAACACATTCACGCCGGTGAGATCAGCGGGCAGTAAATCGCTAGTGAAACTGACGCGCTTGAACGCCAGACAGCTGGAACGGGCCAACGCCTCAGCCAGGGTGGATTTTCCTGTGCCGGGCCGGTCTTCCAGCAACAGATGTCCGCCCGCCACCAGGCAGCTGAACGCCAGTTTCAGCTGGTGGCTCTTCCCCAGGAGAACCCCGCTGAGGGTCTGGTGGAGTTCAGACAACATCGCCTTCACGTCGCAGACAATCCGTCTGTTTTTCCCTATGTTCGCCAGAAAATTGCCTGCTCAACTCCTTTGGCCAGGTTTTCCCGACGCCTCGCGTTCCTGACCACTGCTGCGGCCTGGTTGATCCTGAGCAGCTGCGGCAGCTCAGACAGGAAAAAGCAGACCCCACTGACGATTCAGACCACAACCGTTGCGAACGCGAACTTCGCTCCTGTGCTGGAAACGATCAGTGAACTGGAGTCGGTAGCGAATGTGGACCTCAAGCCGTCCATTGATGGTCGGGTGATGAAAATTCTCGTCAGAGATGGAGAATCGGTGAAAGCGGGCCAGGTGATTCTGGTGCTGGACAACATCCAGGAACGGGCGACCCTGCAAGCGGCACAGTCCGAGGCGCTCAAAGACAAGGTCAACGCTGATCGCTATTCCTTCCTGTATTCCCAGGGCGCTGTATCCGCCAAGGAACGGGATCGCTACATCACAGAAGCGATCCAATCGCGGGATGAAGCGCAGGCTGATGCTGCAACCCTGAACTACAAAGTGGTGCGCTCGCCGATCAACGGTGTGATCGGCAACCTCGACAGCGTCAAGGTTGGCGACTATCTCAAAACCGGCGAAACGATCACGGGGATCGTCGACAACTCGACGCTGTGGACCCTGATGCAGATCCCCGGATCCCAGATCTCGAAGGTGAAAAAGGGCCAACCGGTGCGGATCACGGCACCGGGCAACCCGCCCATCACCGCCCAGGGCTCGGTGGTGTTCATTTCGCCCTATTTCGACACCAACAACAATCCGAGCAGTCCGAACACCGTGACGGTGAAGGCGGCCTTCCCCAATCCCAACGGACAACTCCGTAGTGGACAGGTGGTGGAAACAGAGATCATCACCAGCATGAAACAGAACCTGGCGGTACCGGTTCAGGCCGTGATGATGCAGGCCGAACAACCTTTCGTGTACCGGGTGGTTCCGCTGCGCCGTGCGCTGCCCAAGATCAAAGCCTCGGCCAGTACCCCGGAAAGCACCAAGAAAGCGCTCGAAAAACTTCCGAGCAACACTCCAATTGTGGTGGAAACAAAAGTTGAATTAGGCAAATTAGAGCGCAATCTCTATCCCGTGATCTCTGGACTGAAAGCCGGTGATGTGGTGGCGGTCAGCAACACAGTGATGCTGCGCAGCGGCATGCCCGTAAAAGTTTCAAACACCAAGACCGCAGCGATCACAACACCCAACACTGCATCACCGACTACCTCAAAGCCCAACAACGCAACGCCTGGCGCGGCGACAACGAACTGATCGCGAGCGATGTCTTTTTCCGACAACTTCATCAAGCGCCCGGTGCTGACCACGGTCTGCAGCATCCTGATCGTGCTGATCGGGCTGATTGCGATTCCAAGCCTGCCGATTGCCAGCCTGCCGAACATCGCTGATCCGCTGATTCAGGTCACCGCCGTCTACGGCGGTGCCAATGCCGAGGTGACGGAACAAGCGGTGACCAATCCTTTGGAACAGCAGATCAATGGTGTTCCAGGGATCAGTTACATCACCTCCAACAGCGATATGGAGGGGAACAGCACAATCAATGTCTATTTCGACCAAACCACCGACATCGATATCGACCAGGTCAATGTGCAGAACCGGGTGTCTCTGGCGATGCCCCAGCTACCGGAACAGGTGGCAGCCACTGGAGTCTCCGTCAAGCAAAGCACCCCCTCAATTCTGCTGGCCTACGACATCGGTTCCACAGACGGCCAGTTCGATGCGGGCTACCTCAATGGTCTGATCTACGACCAGCTTTATTACCCGCTCTCCCGTATCGACGGTGTCGCGAATGTGAGTGTGTATGGCGGCGCCAATCCTGCTTACTGGTTGTTCGTCGATCCCGACAAATTGGCAGCCAATGGTCTTACCTCAGAGGACGTGATCAATGCTGTGCAATCGCAGAACAGTGTTGCGGTCGGCGGCTTGGTTGGTGGTCCGCCAGCCGCAAGTGATCAGGCCTACACCTATCCGATTCTGGTTGAGAACAACGGCAACCTGATTTCAATCGACGATTTCAATAACGTCATCCTCAATCGATCAGCCACCGGCAACCTGCTGAAACTCGAAGACGTCGGGGAAGTTCGCTATGGGACCAATACATATTTCATGCAAGCGATCGACAAACAGAGCCGTCCATCTCTCACGATCGGTGTGTACCAGACGCCAACAAGTAATGCTTTAAATGTGTCGGAGGCCGTGGCGAAGCAGATGAATGCCTTCGCAGAAACTGTTCCACCTGGGGTGACTGTGAATCAGATCTACGACATCGGCGAGTTCATCGAAGCCTCTGTGGATGGTGTGATCGATGCCCTCGGGTTAGCAATTGTTCTGGTGCTGGTCATTCTGTTTCTCTTCCTCCAGAACTGGCGGGCCACGGTGGTACCCAGCCTGGCGATCCCGATCTCTCTGGTGGGCACCTTTGCCTTTTTAAAGGTCTTCGGCTTTTCGATCAATCAACTCACCCTGCTGGGCCTGGTGCTGGCCACAGGGCTGGTGGTGGACGACGCGATTGTTGTGATCGAGGCCGTCTCCAGCAACATCGACAAGGGGATGAAGCCCCGCGAAGCAGCGCTCGAGTGCATGGGCGAGCTGTTTGGTGCCTTGATCGCCACCGCCCTTGTGCTGATGGCGGTGTTCGTCCCCGTGGCCTTCTACCCCGGAGGCATTGGAATCATCTACCAGCAGTTCGCGTTGACGATCGCCTTCTCCATTGCGATCTCCGCTTTCAACGCACTGACCTTTTCCCCGATGCTCTCGGGGCTGATTCTTCCGAAACAGAAACCCAAAGATCCGCGCGGCTTCTCATGGATCGTGATCGGCGTCATCGTCGGCCTGGCGTTCGGTCGCTTCAGCGCCACGTCGTTTGGCAGCTGGACTTACATCGCCGGAGCCTTGGTGGGCGGCCTGGCAGGGGGCAACCTGCCCAGGATTTTCAAGGCCTTTAATGCCGGATTTGAACGGCTGCAGAAGCTCTACGCCAGTGTGCTCAGCACCCTGATCCGGATTCGCCTGATCGTGCTGGCCGCTCTGGCTGCAGGCATCGCGCTGACGGTGTTTGCCTTCAGCGCCATTCCCACGGCCTTCATTCCTGATGAAGACCAGGGCTATGGACTTGGCATTTACCAACTCCAAAACGGCGCCTCCTTGAACGCAACCAAGACCTTCGCGAGTGCTATCGGTAAAGCCCTCAGTGAAGAAGAGGACGTTGAAAATGCCTCGATCATCAGCGGGTCCGGCTTCAACGGCTCCAGTCCCGACCAGGGCATCTTTTTCTTCGGCCTCAAACCCCTCTCTGAACGCCGCGGGGCTGATCAAAGCGCTGATGCCATCATCAAACGCCTCAACGCAAGGCTGATTCAACTCAGCGATGGGACGGCGGTCGCGATTGGCCCACCCGCCGTTCCGGGCTTTTCACCGCAAGGTGGCTTCTACTTCCAGTTCAACGACGAAAGCAACGGCGCATACAGCTTCAACCAGCTGGCTGACATGGCCAAGGCACTGATCAACGAGGCCAACGCCAGCGGCGAATTCAGCAACGTTTACACCCAGTTCAACCCCAGTTCTCCCGCCATGGGGCTGTCGGTGAACCGCGATGTGATGGGAGCGCTCAACATCGATTACCAGGAGGCCATGGATTCGATCGCCATACTCGCCGGCAGCAACTACTCAGGCATCACCTACCAAAGCGGAGAAGTGCGCAATATCTACGTGCAAGGCACAGCGGAGCAACGCCAGAACATCGATGAAATCCTGGCTTATTACGTGCGCTCCCGCGACGGTGAGCTGGTGCAGGTGTCGCAATTTGCGAGTGCCGAGCTCAGCAGTGCACCTCCAACAATCAACCACTACAACCTCTCCCGAACAGTGCTGCTGCAGGGGGGACCCGCACCAGGACGCAGCAGTGGTCAAGCCCTGGCAACAATCCAGGAGCTGTTCAAGGCACAGAATCTGAACAACATCGATTACGCCTTCACCGGCCTGGCAGCCCTGCAGCTCTCCGCTGGCAACGCCAGCATTCTGGTTTTCGGGCTGGGAATTGTGATCGTGTATCTCGTGCTTTCAGCCCAATACGAGAGTTACATCACGCCCGTGATCATCCTGGCCACAGTTCCTTTGGCCATGCTTGGCGCCTTGGCGTTCCTGGCGATCCGCTCGATCGATCTGAACATCTACGCCCAGGTGGGATTGGTGACGCTGATCGGACTAGCAGCCAAAAACGGCATCTTGATCGTGGAGGTGGCCGAGCAGAAACTGACGCAGGGGCTGAAGTTCAGTGAGGCGGTTGTGCAATCCGCCGAATCCCGGCTGCGGCCAATTCTGATGACGGCCATTGCCGCACTGGCAGGCTTCCTACCCCTGGTGGTGGCCAATGGAGCAGGCGCGCACAGCCAGCAATCCCTGGGCACCGTGATCTTCGGGGGGCTAGTCGTTGCCACCGTTCTATCTCTTGGCGTGGTGCCGCCGATTTACGTGGTTGTGAAAGATCTGGAAACGAAGTTGTTTGGTTCAACCAAACCAGATAACAGCACTGCTCAGGCATGACATCACAACAATCCGAGTGGATCTGGCAAGGGAGATCAATCGGCTGGTCGTTGGCTGACGCAACCTCTCATTCAACCAACGCCAACATTGCCGTTGTCTTGATCCACGGCTTCGGGGCCAACACCAATCATTGGCGCTTCAACCAACCCGTCTTGGCTCGACATGCTCCGACCTATGCGATTGACCTCCTCGGTTTTGGTCGCTCAGAGCAACCCAAAGCAAGACTGAAGGATGAGCCGGATCTATCAGACTCTGTTATCTATGGCTTTGATCTCTGGGGTCAGCAAGTCGCTGAGTTCTGCCGTGATGTCATCAAACGTCCGGTCCTTTTGGTGGGGAATTCGATCGGTGGCGTCGTCGCTCTAAAAGCTTCTGATGCACTGAACCGAACAAAATCCACAGGGGCACATCCTCCATGCAGCGGCGTCGTCCTGATCGATTGCGCTCAGCGGCTGATGGATGACAAACAACTGGCAACGCAACCGATCTGGATGCGCTGGGTTCGACCACTCTTAAAAGGATTGGTTCGTCAACGCTGGTTAAGCACTGGTCTGTTCCGAAACGCTGCTCGCCCAGGGGTCATTCGCAGTGTTCTGCAACAGGCCTATCCAAGCGGAAACAACGTTGACAATCAGTTGGTGGAATTCCTTCACGAACCCACTCAAAGACCTGGAGCTGCAGAAGCATTCCGAGGCTTCATCAACCTGTTCGACGATGTGCTTGCCCCCGAGCTCATGTCCACCATGTCAACTCCCGTTGACATGATCTGGGGTGAACAAGATCCCTGGGAGCCGATCAAAGAAGCCAAAAGATGGAAAACAAACATACGCTGCATTCGCAGCCTAAACATCATTAAAAATGCTGGTCATTGCCCTCATGACGAACGACCAGCAGAAGTGAATAAAATTCTTAGTGATGTAACAACTTTATTGATAAGGGATCAGCAGGCTACGTAAGCTTCAACCTGATCACTCACCCGACGCAACCCCGCCAGACCATCTCGTTCAAGGTTTCGAACACGATCTCGACTCATACCAAGAATCCGGCCGATCCCAGTGAGGCTCATAGGATCTTCGCCATCCATTCCATAGCGCATTCGTAGAACTTGCTCCTGAAGATGGGGCAGTTGACCGAGGAGACTGCGAAGATCGCCTTTCAAGCAATCTTCTTCAACTTGCTCACTTGGCAATTCACAATCACCAGACAACAACTCGAGCAACTCTGTGTCATCACCGTCACCAACCTTCATTTCGAGACTGACCGGTTGACGGGCACGACACATTAAATCTTTGACATCATCCTCTGGCAATTCAACAAATTCAGCAAGCTCACCAACAGTTGGAGTGCGGCCAAGTTCCTGGCTTAACTCACGCTGGCCTTTTTTAAGCTTGTTCAACATTTCAGTGATGTGAATTGGCAAGCGGATCGTGCGGCTTTTCTCTGCGATTGCTCGGGTGATGCCCTGACGAATCCACCAGTATGCGTACGTACTGAACTTATAACCTCGGGTTGGATCAAACTTTTCAACACCACGAACCAAACCGATCGTTCCCTCCTGGATGAGATCGAGTAATTCCATATTCCGCTTGGTGTACTTCTTGGCGACACTCACAACCAGACGAAGATTGGCTGCCACCATGCGCTCCTTGGCGCGACGACCGTTCTGGAATTTGCGCTTGAGCTGGAGCACATTCAATCCGGAAGCCTTCGCCAACTGCTCTCGGGTTGGCTTGCCTCCATCACGAGACTCCAGCTCAGCCTCAGTGGCTTCAAGATCCATCAACTCCTGGACTTGACGGCCGAGAGTGATCTCTTGTTCGTGAGTCAGAAGAGGAACGCGACCGATGTCCCGCAGATAGGAACGTACAAGATCAACATCAACGCTGACCGTGCGTGTGGGGGTGGCTGCAGGCTTGGAAGCAACAGCGGCTACAGGTGCCATGACGCTTCATTGAGTTATGTAAACAATACTCCTAAGAAACGTAAACAAGCTCTCAGGAAACCAAGGAAGGCAGGAAATGGGTAGAAATACTCCCTGCTTGCAGCAGCTGTGGAAGGTTTTTCAGCAGCCATCCAGCTGTCTTGAGATAGATGAGTGTGCCAGCTACGTCTGTACAGGTGGTGATGAATGGCGTGGACATCAGTGCCGGATCCAACCCCATGCGGTCAAACACCAAGGGGAAGGCGGCTCCAGCAGTGGCGGCAAGGGTCGTAATGGCCAGAAGACTGATTCCTACCGAAATCCCCACCAGAGCACTCTCACCCCGCAACCAGGCGAAAGGGACGACAAGAACCATCATCAACAACCCAAGTAGCGCTCCAGCCATCGCCTCCCGGGCAACCACCCGCAAACGGCCAAGCGCCGAAATGCTCTGCGTGCTCAGACCACGGATCACAACCGTGGAACTCTGGGCACCCACATTCCCTCCGGTTCCACCCAATAAAGGGATGAAGGCCGCCAACAACACCACCCGCTGCAAAACAGCCTCATTGGCAGCGATCACTTCCGAGGTGAAGAAACTTGCGACCACAAGCACGGCAAGCCACACCACCCGCCGGCGAGCAACGGTAAACAGATCACTGGTGAAGTAATCGTCATCATCGCCAGCCTGCACAGCACCTGCGGCGTAGAGATCACGGGTGGCTTCCTGCTCAATGACATCAATCACGTCATCAACGGTGACGATCCCCACAAGACGCTGCTCGAGATCCACCACCGGCACAGCCAGGAAGTCGTAACGCTGGATTGTTCGGGCAACCTTCTCTTGATCCGTGTTGGTGCGCACGCTGAGCACATCCGATGTCATCACATCACCAATGCGGGCCTGGGGATCGGCTGTGACCAGATCGCGTAAGGACAAGATCCCCGTGAGATGCCTCTCTGCGTCGGTGACATAGAGGCTGTAAACCGTTTCTGTTTCTCTAGCCCGTCGCCTCACAACGGCAAGAGCCTGCTGTGCGGTGTGACCTTCCTTGAGATCAATGAATTCAGTCGTCATCAGACGACCGGCGGTTTCAGCTCGATACCCAAGCAGCTCGGATGTGACTTTGCGTTCATCCGGACTGAGCTCCGTGAGCAGCTGTCGGACAACCTTCGCGGGCAGCTCATCGAAGAGACGCACCCGATCATCGGGTGACATCTCTTCCACAACCTCGAGCACTTCACTGGAACGCAACTTGCTCAGCAGGCGTTGCTGCGTGGGAGTACTCAGGTACTCATAGACACTGATCGCTTCATTCTTGCTAAGCAGGCGAAACGCAATCGCTTGCAGCGTTGTTGGCAAATTGCTGATCGCCTCAGCGATGTCCACCGGTTGAACCGGTTGAAGCAACAGCTTGACCGCGTCGTAGTTACCAACAGCGAGCATTGCCTCGAGCTGTCTGGACACCACATCGGCCAGAAGCTCGTGCTCGACGGTGATTCCGCTGGTGGAGACGCCCGTTGCCTCACCCATGAGCCCTCGGCCGACGACCAAGTGTATGGGGAGATCTGAGCGTTATGGTCTCGGTAACGCCGAAAGATGTCCATGACGATCAACGTGAGCGACGTGCAGGTGCGGACTCCCGACGGCAGCCAGAAATGCCTAGGGGATTACGCGGGGAACGTCGTCTTGATCGTGAACGTGGCCAGTCGCTGCGGCTTCACCAAGCAATATGCAGGTCTTCAGGCTTTGCAGGACAGCTACGGCAGCAAAGGGCTCAGCGTCCTTGGCTTTCCCTGCAATGACTTCGGCGGACAGGAGCCTGGAACGCTGGATGAAATCAAGAGCTTTTGCTCCACCACCTACGGCGCCAGCTTCGAACTGTTTGACAAGGTTCACGCCATGGGAAGCACGACAGAGCCTTACACCACCTTGAATCAGATGGAACCGGCAGGAGATGTGGCCTGGAATTTCGAAAAATTCCTTGTCGGGAAAAATGGCGACGTCATTGGACGCTTCAAGAGTGGCGTTGACCCTGACGATGCAGATTTGAAAGAAGCGATCGAAGGCGCATTGGCAGGGTGAGCACACTTTTTGTTTCATAAGAAGCCCTATCCCCCAATCCAAACCAAAGAAAACTTTCAACTATCAAATTAGCAAAGAGGCCATCAATCTATAATACTGTTATTTAGAGCGTATAAATGAGTAATAACAAATTAAATATTTCAAGTTAAGCTAATCGAAATCAATCTCTTGAAGAGATTTTCAATGCAATCTCATTTTTTAAAGGTACACTTCCTTATCGAACCACATTTTCGCGTAATCATTAACTCCCTTAGCCCCCATCTCCTCAAGCGTCAAATAAGCCGAGGCTTGATGCATCCAAGCAGTTTTATGAAATGCGAAAACATCTCCTTCAGGCCCTACATAAGCCAGATTTTTTTTAGGATGAGAAGGAGTTAATTGCATAAAATGCCCATAATGACAATATGGATCAGGCACATATTTTGCCATTATCTCGCCAAACAACGTTGGGCCAGTCGGCGATAGTGGATTTACCCCATAATATTTCTTCCTACAGTTATCAATAATTCTTTCGATTAAATCTTTCATTAACACATGGCCCTTCTTGGCATAGATAAAGCCATTTTGACAGGCATGTAGTGCCATAAAGGGACCCTGACCATGATCGTAAAAATAAACCAACTGGGTTTTAGTTGTCACCTTACACCCCATTGCAGGCTTCAAGGTGATATCAGCATACCAACCGCCAAACTTATAAAGTAAGCAATAACGAGCCAAATCAGCTTTATAAGCGTAAGGCCGCAATTGATCATAGGCCCACACCACATCCTCAGAAAAATTCCGAATCAAGCATGACCTCAAACTATCGCGATGAAAATACTGATACCTATAATCGGGAAACAAAGCTTGAAATCCTTTTGCCAAAGGCTCGAGCAAAGATGGTGGATTCAAATCATCATCAGACAGATAAATCTGAAAAAAGTTCAAGTTATCAACAGTCACACCTCTCAAATCCTCCTGTTGGAGACACTTTGTCCAAAACAAAAACCCAATGCCGCAGCACCCAAACCGATGCCTAATGTCAGTCCTAATAAACCAACAGCAGAGCCCCATTCCCCGCTGGAAATCATATTCAACGTTGACAACATCCAGCTACTGAAAGTGGTGACAGAACCACAAAAACCCACCCCTAGCAACAATTGACGTTTTGGAGCCTTTGGGGACCCTGCCAAAAATCCCAACAAGAGCGCTCCCCCCACATTCACCAACAGATTTTGATCGGCAAGGTACGCGCTCGCCAACCAACGCAACAGGGCGCCCGGTACTGCACCCAAACCAACCAGCAGCATCTCCTCGAGCTGCAGCTTCAGAGTCAGGTTCGTCGAAGGTTGTGTGATCATGCCAACTGCCCCAACCAAGAACCGAAAGCCACCGCCAGTAGACCGACAACGACAGACACAACCGACAAAAGGCAAGCGTTCAGAGGCCGGCCGGCACGAAGCTCTTGCAACACTTCAACGATGAACGTTGAGAAAGTACTGAGACTTCCAAAAAAGCCAGTCCCGAAAAGCAGGATCAATCCCGTTGTTGCGGAGTTAGGGGTACATGCTTGATGCAAGCTATGAACCAACCCAAGTGCAAAACAGGCATTGATGTTGACAGCGAATGTGCCCCAATGCTTTTTAGGTACAGCTGGTTCCCAACGGTTGACGAGCTGCAAACGAAGCCAAGCCCCAGGTATCGCACCTAGACCAACCAACAATGCATGAGATATGGAGACCGCCATGAATCAATGCTAAGCCCGCATCCAGCCACGACAGTTCTCACCAGTCAACTCTTGAACATGGAACCAATGCTGCCCATCGTCGCCTCTCCAGCGTCGAAGAACACGCAACTGTGTCCCCTCTGCCAAATTGCGCAGTACCGGAGCCATGGTGACTGGGCTTAAACGTAAATCTGTACTTGAGACAGTGAAAAGGCGCTGATCACGATCAGATCGTCTCCTCAACTGAGGCTGATGGCGCTCAGCTCCGCCAGCAGGCAATGCTGCTGGGGCTAGCAATGCAACGGATAGGAGCCAGCTCCATCGGATCAGGAACGTCGACGACAACTTCATCAGATATCAAGGGCTGCCATATCCAACTCAGCACTATGAGTTTCAATGAATTCACGCCGAGGGGCAACCTTGTCACCCATGAGAATGGTGAAAATTCGATCAGCCTCCAGCGCATCTTCAATCTCTACGCGTTTCATCATCCGAGTTGTGGGGTCCATTGTTGTTTCCCACAACTGTTTTGGCATCATTTCACCCAAACCCTTGAAGCGCTGGATCGTGTAATTCGCCTTCTCACCAAATCCCTCCAGAGTTTTCTGCAAGTCAGATTCGTTGTAACAATAAGTGTGGTTTTTACCGCGCTCAACTTTGTAAAGAGGAGGACATGCAATGTAAATATACCCGCCATCAACGAGCTCTTTCTGATAACGATAAAAGAACGTAAGGAGCAGGGTACGAATATGGGCGCCGTCAACATCCGCATCGGTCATGATCACAACACGATGATAACGAAGATTTTTTTCATCAAATTCTTCACCCTTAATACCTAGTCCAAGCGCTGTAATTAATGCTTGTATTTCAGTATTTTTGTAGATTTTTGCGTCATCAGTCTTTTCAATATTCAGGATTTTTCCCCGCAAGGGGAGAATTGCCTGGAAGCGTCGGTCGCGGCCTTGCTTGGCTGAACCGCCTGCGGAATCACCCTCAACGATGTAGATCTCCGATTCCGACGGATCTCTTGTACTGCAATCTGCCAATTTACCGGGGAGTGTCGAACTCTCCAGCACACTTTTACGGCGGACCAGTTCACGCGCTCGGCGCGCAGCCTCTGCAGCATTGAAGGCCTGAATAGCCTTCTCCAGGATCAGACCAATAACAGAAGGATTAAACTCTAAGAATTGGCTTAAAGATTCACCAACCAAATTATCGACAATTCCCCGAACTTCCGTATTACCTAGTTTGGTTTTTGTCTGGCCCTCAAACTCTGGCTCCGGGACTTTCACAGACAGAACTGCGGTAAGGCCCTCGCGAATATTTTCACCAGCAAGATTGGAGTCTGATTCTTTTCTTTTACCGAGTTTCTTGGCAAACGCATTGAGCGTCCGGGTCAGAACGGTCTTCAGACCTTCAATATGAGTACCACCATCAACTGTACGAATATTGTTAGCAAAGCCCAAAATACTGTCGGAATAGGCATCAGAGCACCATTGCAAAGCGGCCTCAACCTGCACTCCATCTTTCTCTGAATTCACATAGATAATGTCAGGATGGATTGGATCTTTTTCCTTATTCATATAAGCGACATATTCCTTGATGCCACCTTCGTAGAAATACGTCTCTTCATGCGGATCACCATTCTCTGAACGAGCCGCTTCGCGCTCATCCAGGAAAACAATGCGGACCCCCCCGTTCAGATAAGCCAGTTCGCGCAAACGTGCAGAAAGCGTTGCGTAATCAAAAACAATCCCATTTGTGAAGATCTCAAGATCGGGTCTGAATGACACACGCGTGCCGGTCCGGTCCTCTTGACCGGGGGGTAGCGGCTCGGACTCAAGACTGCCGATTGCTGCACCCCGCTCAAACCTCTGCCGATGTTCCTTGCCCTGACGGCAAACAGTGACCTGAACCCACTCACTGAGAGCGTTAACGACGGACACCCCCACGCCGTGGAGCCCACCAGACACCTTGTAACCGCCAGCACCGAACTTACCGCCGGCATGAAGCACGGTCAGAACTGTTTCAAGGGCGCTTTTTCCCGTCCGGGGATGGACGTCCGTGGGGATTCCACGTCCGTTATCACTAACGCTGGCTGATCCGTCTTCTCCCAGGACCACCTGAATCTCGTCACAGTGACCCGCAAGGGCTTCGTCGACAGCATTGTCAACCACCTCGTAAACGAGGTGGTGCAAACCTCGGGGCCCTGTCGAGCCGATGTACATGCCAGGACGCTTTCGAACAGGCTCAAGTCCTTCCAGGACTTGAATCTGCTCAGCGCCATAGGCGTTCTGGACCTTGGAAGCGTCGCTCATGCAGAAGCTCTAGACCCAGGAAACAAGGTTGAGACAAGCTTTAAAAGCCACTGACCTCGACCTGGCAGGTTCAGGCTAACACCGGCCACCCAAAACGTCTCCCAGGGGCCACTCAGACAGTATTCACACAAGGGGTGCACCCCCAAGAGGTTGCTTTTGATGCCTTCCCAACCCCTTGTCATCGTCTTGCTGGGAGCGACCGCCAGCGGCAAAACCGCTCTCTCACTGGAGATTGCTGAACGACTCGCCGTGCCGGTGATCAACGTTGATTCCCGACAGCTGTATCGCGGAATGAACATCGGTACCGCTAAGCCGACGCCATCTCAACAAGCGCGGGTGCCCCACCACCTCTTGGACCTGCGCAATCCGGACCAACCGATCACCCTTCAGGAATTTCAAAACGAAGCCGAGCCGCTGATCGAGCAGGAGCTGGAACACAAAGGCATGGCCTTGCTGGTGGGCGGCAGCGGGCTCTATCTCAAAGCGCTCATCAGTGGCCTTCGCCCGCCGGCCGTGCCCCCTCAGCCGGCACTCCGCGAACAACTCAGCCAACTGGGGCAGAGCACGTGCCACCCGTTGTTACGTGCCGCAGATCCGGAGGCAGCAGCACGCATTGCTCCAGCGGATTCAGTTCGCACCCAGCGGGCGCTTGAGGTGCTTTATGCAACCGGAGAACCGATCACTGCTAAGGCAAAGAAGATCCCACCGCCATGGCGTGTGCTGGAGCTGGGGCTTGATCCCCCTGATCTTCGCCAGCGGATTGGTCGACGCACTGAACAGTTGTATACCGACGGCTTGGTGGACGAAAGCCAACGGCTGGCCGAGAGCTATGGGGCCGAACTGCCGCTGCTGCAGACCATTGGTTACGGAGAAGCACTGCAATTTCTCCAGGGACGAATCTCGCTTCCGATGGCCATCCACACCAGCACGCAACGCACGCGCCAGTTCGCCAAACGCCAGCGCACCTGGTTCCGCCGCCAACACAACCCCCACTGGCTTCAAAACCAGGATCCGCTCGCCGAAGCGATGACGCTGATCGAAGGCCAACTAAGCTGAAGCTTGCGGACATTTTTATCAAATCAAGTTCCGCGTCTGTTCCTTTCTCCGTCTGAATGCCACCACGTCCTCGGTTTGATCGTCGTGCCCCTGTCAGGGAGCTACCCAACATCAACGACCGGATCAATTACCCCCAACTAAGGGTGGTTGATTCAGACGGAGCTCAACTTGGGGTGATCAGTCGAGAAGAGGCATTGAGTGTTGCCAAAGATCGGGAACTCGATCTGGTTCTTGTGAGTGAAAAAGCAGATCCGCCTGTATGCCGGATCATGGACTATGGCAAATACAAATTTGAACAGGAAAAGAAAGCCAAAGAAGCGAAGAAAAAGTCTCATCAGACTGAAGTCAAAGAAGTCAAGATGCGTTACAAAATTGACCTGCACGATTACGACGTCCGAATTGGGCAAGCGCAACGCTTCCTGAAAGCTGGTGACAAGGTGAAGTGCACGGTGATCTTCCGAGGCCGTGAAATCCAGCACACAGCTTTGGCAGAGACACTCTTGCGGCGGATGGCCAAGGACCTGGAAGAGAAGGCCGAGATTCAACAGGCACCGAAGCGAGAAGGCCGAAACATGATCATGTTCCTTACGCCTCGCAAAACTCCTCTCGTCAAGAAGGACGACAAGAAGGATGCTGTGGTGACCAAGGCGGTTCGCACCATTCCAGCCCCGCCCCGTCCAACCGCTGCAAAGGTTGCTGGCAAATAATCAGGGAGCTTTCAACAAGCCGGCGCCTTGAGATTGTCCATCAACAGCTGCCAACCCCGAGCCGCCGCATCGGGGTGAAAGTTGTTGCGTTCTTTGCACATAAAGCCATGCTCAGCGCCTTTCATCTCCACATAGCGAAGACGCTCCCCTGAAGGATTCTCCAAACGCAACGCAGTTTGAATGGCTGAACGATCCGAGGCAGGGATCAAAGAATCGTTGGTGCCGCAAACACAGGTCAAACGTCCTTTGACAGCTGGCAGAAGCTCCAGAGAGGGAGGGCCCCCACCAGGACGGGTACGGCTAACTCCAGCACCATAAAAGTCGAAACTGGAACTCACCGAAGCCAACGTCGCCGCCAGCAGAGCGGCATGCCCCCCGAAGCAGAAGCCAACCACAGCAATCTCAGCAGCGGGATAGCGGGCCTGCATCCAGCCAATTGATGCTGAGAGATCGATGAGAATTTGATCCGTCGTGGTGAGATCTTTGTGCCGCCGTCCCTTCAAAAGATCGTCATCGCTGTAACCAAGTGCCATCTCAGGAGCTGTACGAGCAAAGAGAGGCATCGCCAAAGACGGAAGCCCTTGTGACGAGATGCGCTCCGTCACACCGCGCACCCAGGCATTGATGCCGAACACTTCGGGAAGCACGATGACGACACGATTAATACACGCTCCAGAGTCTTTATCGCGCTTTTTCAAGTCTGGAGCGGCATGCCAACAACGCAGTGGCACAGGCCCCTGGTCAACAACAACCCAGGTACCACGATCGGAGTTGGAGATTGTCACAGGTTCACAGGACACCGAACCAATTGTCACCAAGCCTTTCGCTCCTTAGGGTGGCCGCATTCCAACCCGGCCCACCGGCGTGCGATTCCACATCCAGCAGGAAAGCGACATTCCGGCGTCAACCCAGCTGTACAACCAAATCTGCTTCGCGATTGCCGCACGGCACTATCCGCCCGGGCACCGATTGCCAAGCACCCGTCAGCTGGCGATGCAGACCGGACTGCACCGCAACACGATCAGCAAGGTCTACCGCCAGCTCGAGACTGACGGTGTCGTTGAAGCGATGGCTGGTTCCGGCATCTACGTGCGTGATCAGCAGAAACCAAGGGAAATAAAAACCCCACCTCACATCCGCAATCGCGGTGTCACAGATCTTGATCGGGAAGTGCGCAAGTGTGTCGACGGCCTGCTGAATGCCGGCTGCACTCTTCAACAGACTCGGGAAATGCTGACCCGGGAAATCGACTGGCGACTGCGATGCGGCGCCCGTGTGCTCGTCAGCACCCCAAGGGAAGACATCGGAGCCTCGATGTTGATCGCCGAAGAGCTCGAGCCTTGCCTGGACGTGCCGGTGGAGGTGGTCCCGATGGAAGAGCTGGAGAGTGTGCTTCAAAGCTCCAGCAACGGGACGGTGGTGACGAGCCGATACTTCCTCCAACCGATCGAAGAGCTGGCCAAGGCCCATGGAGTCCGGGCCGTGGCGGTTGACCTGAACGATTTCCGCCAGGAGCTGGCGATGCTCAAGGAACTGCGACCGGGCAGCTGTGTGGGCCTCGTGAGCATCAGCCCGGGCATCCTCCGCGCCGCAGAGGTGATCCTGCACTCCATGCGGGGCAATGAGCTGCTGCTGATGACGGCGACACCAGATGTGGGCAGCCGCTTGCTGGCCTTGCTGCGGGCCTCCAGCCATGTGCTGTGCGACCGACCCAGCCTGCCGTTGGTGGAGCAGAGCCTGCGCCAGAACCGCTCCCAGCTGATGCGGATGCCCCAGGTGCACTGCGCTGAGAGCTACCTCAGCGCCGACACGATCGAGCAGCTGCGTAAGGAGATCGGGCTGCAGACCCCTGCAGCGGCAAGCTGAGGGAATGTTTGACCACATCCGCGCTGATCTCGCGATCATCCGCGAGCGTGATCCGGCTGCCCGGGGCTGGCTGGAAATCTTGTTCTGCTACCCGGGTTTTCATGCGATCAGCCTGCACCGCCTCAGCCACCGCCTCTGGACCTGCAGCCTCCCACTGAAACTCCTGGCCCGATGCCTTAGCCAACTCGGCAGAGGGCTGACGGGCATTGAAATCCATCCCGGTGCACGCATTGGCAGCAGCGTGTTCATCGATCACGGCATGGGAGTGGTGATTGGCGAGACCGCCGAAGTTGGTCACCGTTGTTTGCTTTACCAAGGCGTCACCTTGGGAGGAACAGGCAAGGACCACGGCAAACGGCACCCCACCCTCGCTGAAAACGTGGTGGTGGGAGCTGGAGCCAAAGTGCTAGGCGCTATCACGATCGGCGCCAACACGCGCATCGGCGCGGGCTCGGTGGTCGTGCGGGATGTGGAGGCCGACTGCACGGTGGTGGGCATTCCTGGCCGCGTGATCCACCAGAGCGGCGTGCGCATCAATCCGCTGGCCCACTCGGCACTTCCAGATGCGGAAGCGAACGTCATCCGCAACCTGATGGAACGGATTGATGAACTGGAAAGCACCGTGAGCAATCTGCAGCGCTGCCTTCAAGAAGTGGCCGCCGGACGACAGCTCCAAGACGTTTGCCGCGGTGAATCGCAGAGCCTTAAAGACAGGGAAATACTTGAATTCCTTGGAGAAACTGAATGACAGCAGGGCCCACCAAGAACTCACGCGCTGTTGTCACTTGCACGATTGGAGATGATTATTACAACCAATGGGACAACTTCTTCAGCAAAAGCTGGAGGCAATGGTGCGAACAGAACAATTACGACCTAATCATTTTCAAAGATTTCATCGAACCAACGGAACATTTTCACACCAAGCGCTCTCCTGCATGGCAAAAACTTTTGGCCATGGCTCACCCCGATCTCTTAGCTTATGAGCAAGCCCTCTGGCTAGACTCAGACATCTTCATTCGTCCCCACAGCCCTGATCCTTTGAAAAAGAGAGATCAGTCAAAGGTGAGTATGGTCATCGACCAAGGGTCCCCACTCTCACGAGAACCGAATTGGTTCAGAAATGAATGGAATACTGTTCTGAATAGAGCACCAGATATTCTTGAAGAATTTAGCCATCTTCAGAAAAAATTTGATGGATACTACGACCTTTGGGGATTTAACAGCCTCACACGAAGATTATTTAATACTGGCGTCATAGCCTTTACACCGGAGTCTCACCAAAACCACTTTCGAACGATCTACAAAACTTGGACTGATGGCGGCAAGGGAGCTCTTCATGAGATGGTCCCTCTCAATCTCCACCTCGCCCAACACAATCTCATCGATGTGCTTGACTACAAATTCAATGTCTTATTTGGAGTCCATTATGCAGTGTATCTTCAGATCAAACAACAGATTGACAACTTCACAACATTTACCAGTCAGGAACGCAAAAACCCAGAAGTATTTCTAGAGCATATTTTAGAAGAAAGTCATTTCCTTCATTTTGCAGGCTGCCATGACTTAATGGATATGCTTTTTACGACTGAGCACTTCAAGAACAAATTCTTCAAAGATCTAACACCGGAGGAGTAAATTTTGTCTGCACTGATGCAAGCAAATGCTCACGCAACGCAGCATCTAGATTCTCCATAGCGCCGCCCCATTCAAAAGGCTTTTTTTGCCGAAAACACCGCACAGATGGGTACCAGGAATTGAATTCCGAGGTGTCCCCCCACTGCCAGTAGGGATGACATTTCAAAACAACCCACGTCGGCACGCCAAGAACTCCACCCAAATGGGCAACAGATGTATCATTTGTAATCAACAAATCAACCTGTTTCAACACGGAAGCTGTCAAAAGAAAATCGGCAGGCTCTTGATCGAAATAATATTGTTGAGGCAGAAAATGTTTTGATAGGTGAGAGTCTATGGCCTGCCTAGCTGTATGGCCAACTTGCACTGAAAGCAGAGAACAATCACTCAACGCACTTACAGCTTCATACTCCCCAAACGGAAAGGATCGTTCACGAATTCCTGCAGAAAAAAGGCTCTCCTTATCAGAACCGCCATGCCAATTCAATGCGACAAGCGGCCTACTTAGAGAGGATACTTTCAAAGATTGACACCATTCAGGGATGGAGTCATTTGAAATTTGGATCTGCTGCAGTGGGACCTCCGAAATTGACGACACATCAAGAAGACAGGGGAGGCTGTTGATTGGAGACCAAACATCGAACAACTCTTCGTCGAGCTGGTCGACCACAAACACATCATCAAATAATCCACATACCTTTGAAAATGCTACAAGTGAAGGTGGGCAAATCAATGATATTGACCGAAACAAATCTCGAACAAGCGGCACAAACCGAAACGAGAACAAAATATCACCCAGCCCCTGATCTCCATACAGAAGCAAGCGCCCTCCAGTATCGTGAACCATCAAAGACCTCAATCTGGGCAAGGCCAAGGAGGGTTCAACAGCACATCCTGCTTGAAACCGATATTCAAGATCGGACCATGCTTTTTCGAATTGACCTGTCATCAAATAGGCCAATCCGCGTTGATATCGAAACTGGGCTGCCTGCTGATCTAAAGGCCGATCATGAAATAAATCTCCTGCCTTTCGACAGCAAGCCAACCAATGATGGGCTAAACCCATTTCAAAGCATAAATTCCCATAATTTTGATATGCCAACCTTGTTCCACCATTGGAGTGATATCCTTTTAAAAGTGGAACAAGCGCAAGCAATGCTTGCACCAGGCGATTCTGGCCATGGAACGAAATAGCTAAGCGCAACCGAACCAATTTTTGAAGCTCAAGATCATCGACCAAACCCAACAACGAGCTGAATCCACTCTCTGCCAAAACATAATCAGGACAAGGTTTACTTAGATGACATGTGGCTCGGTAAAAAGTACGCGAAGTGCTATTCGGCCATGTCTCTAGTAAATCCAGTGCAGCATCGTATTCACCTTGTTCGATGAGATGTAAAACACTGCATTCACTCATGCGAGTCAATTAAGCCTTGAATCTGAACAATTAAATTAGGATGCTCCCGTCGAGCCAGACCCCGCTGGCTGAAACATAAACATCGAGTAAATCACATTGCGGCGCATATTGGTCATCATCTCCAAAAACATGTCATAGCCCTCATTTTTGTATTCAATCAAAGGATCTTTCTGGCCGTAGCCCCGCAGGCCAACGGATTCCCGCAAGGCATCCATGGCCTGGAGATGTTCCCGCCAGAGAGTATCGATCTGCTGGAGGATGAAGAAACGTTCCGCCTCCCGCATCAGCCCGGGACGTTGCTGCTCAATCTGGCCTTCTTTGATGTCATAGGCATTGCGCAGCTGCTCCTGCAGAAACGCCTTCAGTTCCTCCATGCCCAGGCCCTGGATCTGATCCGAGGTGAGATCGTCGAGCAGATGCACGAATTCCTTCACCTTGCCCACCAGTTGCGCTAAGTCCCATTCCTCTGGTGGTAGATCCGGATTGACGTAGGCCTCGACAATTTCGTTCATGGTGCGTTCGCCGTAGCCGATCACCTGCTTCTTCAAAGCACGGCCATCGAGAACGCGCCGTCGCTCGGAATAGACCGCCCGGCGCTGGTTGTTCATCACCTCGTCGTACTCGAACACCTGCTTGCGGATGTCGTAGTAATAGGTCTCCACCTTTTTCTGCGCCCCCTCCAGCGAGCGCGTCAGCATGCCGGACTCAATCGGCATATCCTCCTCCACCCGAAACGCATTCATCAATCCGGCAACCCGATCACCGCCGAAAATGCGAAGCAGGTTGTCGCCGAGGGACAGGAAGAAGCGGGTGGAGCCAGGGTCGCCCTGACGGCCAGCCCGCCCCCGCAGCTGGTTGTCGACACGACGGGATTCGTGGCGCTCGGTGCCGATCACATGCAAACCACCCGCCTGGCGAACCTGCTCTTCCTCCTGGTCCACCACCGCGTCGTACTCGCCTTTCACACGGGCGATCGCGTCTCGCAACGCCTGAATCTGGAGGTCGTCTGTGGGGGCCTTTTCCGCCGCGGTAGCGATGTTCTCCTCCAGTTCAATCACGCTCAAGGCCCGATCGCCCCAGGCCTTGACTAGGTCGCGGGCCAGGCCCGCCAATGACTGGTCAGTTTCATCGGTGAGGGTGCAGGGATAGAGGCTCTCGCTAACGCGAGCAGAGGCCAGCGCCGTTGCCCCCTCTGCAAAGCCTGCTGCTGTGCTGCGCTGCAAAGGAACTGGAGGTTTGTGGCCCTCCTCCGGCTTCACCAAACGGGGAAGGAGAACCTCCCGCAATTTGAGGCGGGCCATGTAATCGCTGTTGCCACCGAGAATGATGTCGGTGCCGCGCCCGGCCATGTTCGTGGCAATCGTCACTGCACCGGCACGGCCGGCCTGGGCGACGATTTCCGACTCCCGCTCAACGTTTTCCGGTTTGGCATTGAGCAGATTGTGGGGGATGTCCTGCTCCGCCAGCAGTGAACTGAGCAGCTCGCTCTTCTCAACGGATGTAGTTCCCACTAGCACGGGCCGTCCCTTGCGGTGAATGTCAGCGGTTTCATTGGCCACTGCGCGCCACTTGGCCGTCTCTGTTTTGTAGACCTGGTCGGCCCAATCCTGGCGGGCACGGGGCCGGTTTGTGTCAACGACCGTGGTTTCGAGTTTGTAAGTCTTCTCGAATTCCACTTCTTCAGTTTTGGCGGTTCCGGTCATGCCCGCCAAGCGCGGATACAACAGAAAGAAATTCTGGTAAGTGATCGACGCAAGCGTCTGGGTTTCCGGCTGAATCGGCAGTGCTTCCTTCGCCTCAATCGCCTGATGCTGACCATCGCTCCAGCGGCGGCCAGGCATCACCCGACCGGTGAATTCATCAACAATCACCGCCTCCTGATCGCGAACGATGTAGTTCACATCGCGGACGAACAACTCCTTCGCCTTGAGGGCGTTGGTGATGTAGTGAGCCCAGGGGTCCTGTGGGTCGTAAAGGTCCTGAACCCCGAGCATCTGCTCGGCTTTGGCGAAGCCCTCATCGGTGAGCGTGCAGCTGCGCTGCTTTTCATCCACCTCGTAATCCCCCTCGGGGTCGATACCGTCCTTGCCCATCTCAGCAGCCCGCTCCAGGGATGCAGCCAGCTGGGACGCCTGCTGGTATTTCTCCTGGGGCCGTTCCACCTGTCCGGAGATGATCAGGGGCGTACGGGCTTCATCGATCAGGATCGAATCCACCTCATCGATGACGCAGTACTGAAATTCCCGCTGCACCACCTCCGAGATGTCGGCAGCCATGTTGTCTCTGAGGTAGTCAAAGCCAAGCTCAGAATTGGTGGCGTAAGTGATATCACAGGCGTAGTTACGTCGGCGCTCCTCAGGCCGCATGTCCTGCTGAATCAATCCAACAGATAACCCCAGGAATCGGTGCACTTGGCCCATCCACTCCGCATCGCGGCGGGCCAGGTAGTCGTTCACCGTCACCACGTGAACGCCCCGTCCGGTGAGGGCGTTGAGGTAACTCGGCAGGGTGGCCACCAGGGTTTTGCCTTCGCCGGTCTTCATTTCAGCGATCTGACCCTCATGCAGCACCATGCCGCCGATCAGCTGCACATCGAAGTGGCGCATTCCCAAGACCCGTTTGCCGGCCTCCCGCACCACCGCAAAGGCTTCCGGCAGCAGCTCCTGCATCAATGTCCGTTGATTGGTGAGGCTGCCGGCATTGGCCAGCTGCTCTCGGAATTCAGCGGTCTTGCGACGCAGGTCGTCATCGCTCAGAGGAGCAATGTCCTCCTCCAGCAGGTTGATCTCCGTGACATCTGGCTGGTAGCGCTTCAGCTTGCGGGCATTGGGATCACCCAGCAGGAGCTTGAGCATGGTGACGGCGGCTACCGGAATCGTGGGAGCAGCCTACCGAGCACTACTGGTCTCTAGGGTTGGAGCATGACGCAGCGCTTGCCTGACTTTCTTGGTCTGGGAACCCAGAAAGGAGGAACAACGACGCTTCACACCTTGCTCGCTGCAGATCCCAGATTTGTGCTGCCAGCTTGCAAAGAAGTTCATTACTTCGATCTGCGCCACCACGAATCGATCGATTGGTACGCCGCCCATTTCGCGCATGCAAGGGACGACGAGATGTGCGGGGAAATCTCCCCTTACTACCTGTTTCACCCTGATGTCCCAAGCCG
The DNA here is from genome assembly GCF_047303025.1 of Synechococcus sp. MIT S1220. NCBI lineage: Bacteria > Bacillati > Cyanobacteriota > Cyanophyceae > Synechococcales > Synechococcaceae > Synechococcus > Synechococcus sp. MIT S1220. The sequence continues at coordinate 226,315 of NZ_CP138939.1, forward strand.
CATTCACGCGCTGCTTCCAACGGTCAAATTGATCGTCTTACTGAGAGATCCCGTGGAGCGTGCGCTGTCTCAGGTGTTTCACGCTAAGAGACGCGGCTTCGAATCCCTTGATGTTGCCGATGCTCTCGATGCTGAACAGGCCAGGCTCGCCACGGGGGACCCTTACAGCCTTCAAAAACACAGTTATGTCAGCAGAAGTCGTTACATCGAACAGCTCGACCGCTACCTCGCGTTATTCCCAAAAAAGCAGCTGCTTGTGCTTCGCAGCGAAGATTTGTTTGATCAACCCAACGTCGTTTGGGAGCAACTGTTGGACTTCCTGGGCCTTGCTGTGATGCAACTACCCTCAGCACTACCCAGAGCCAATGCCGGCGTGGGAGAAGCGTCAACCATTAATCCGGCCATCCGGGCTCGCCTGAGGGAAGAATTGGAGCCGACGGCGAGGGCCGTCAAGCAGCGTTATGGATTTGGGTGGTCATGGATGGACTGACGCTCTAGATCAGTCACTGTCTGAGACAGGTCCTTGCGATCGCTAATAACGCCAACCCGAGGCATCCAGGGACCATCTGCTCAAGCCGTTCCTGGCGCCGACGCTGAAGAATCGGCTGCAACCAACTGCCGCTCGAAGCATCCATCAGCATCTCCAGCAGAGCCGACAGTTGGGCAGGAGTCTCAGTGTCAAAGCGCATGACGGCACCGGCGCCAGCCTCACGCAATCCTCTGGAATCCCCGGACAACACTGTGGCGCGACACTGCAGGGCCTCCAAGACGGGAAGTCCGTACCCCTCAATCCGACTCGGCATCACCACGGCCAGAGCCCCCCGATACAACAGGCGAAGCTGTGCATCACTGCAACCGATGGCCTGCCAGCGTCCCTTCAGATGGGGGAAACGTTGTTCCAACTCCTCCCCATGCCGCTGGGCATCCAACCCCGTGATCACAAGCTGTAGGGGAAGCAAGGCTGCAGATCGCAAGGCTCGCGCCACCAGCTCAGGGTTTTTGTAGGAGCCAACCCTGCTGGTCCCAGGGAGCAGCACATACGGTTTGTTCACAGGCAGCACCAACGCATCCTCAGCAACACCGAGGTCCGATCCCGGATGACACCAAGGCACCGGAGCGGGAATCCAGCGACGCAATCCCTCAAGATCCCGGGCGGTGTCGGCCGATACGGCGAGGCATCGCATCGCCCTCAGCAACCAGGAACGGCGCAGCTGCTGTTGCGCTGGATCCATACGGGAGCGCTCGGGCATGCAGTCATGCACCAAGGCCAACTCCGGCCAAGCCGCTTGGTCGTTGATGTCCCCGCAAAGCGAGGTCCATGACGACAGAAACATATCCGCCCGCCACGAACTCGCAAAGCAGGCATTCTCACCGCCAAGACGCATCACAGCGCCATGGTCGAGCGGATCAACCGACAGGCCTGGGAGGCTGAAATGACCATCCGCCGCCGCAATTTCGTCGCCTCGCCGGATGAGGGCCACAGGGGCCGCAGGGGTGATCAGACCCGGAAGCTGCCAAACCCGAAGGATCTGTTCCCAGACCCGGGTCACCCCCCCAAACGGACGTGTCCACCAGAGGCCATCCACCAACAGCCGCGGCCCGGGTACTCCCTCCAAGCGGAGTCGCACTTCCTCGATCAGCGGCCCACGCTTGGGAAGAGAGGCAAGCTCGTGGCGCACCACCTGAGGCCCCTCTGCCCTCCAGCGCGCCAGGAGTTGACCGACCAGTTTGAGGTCTGCGGAGCTGGCCAGATCGGCGGAGCAAACCCGGGGCTTAACCACCGGAATGCCACTGCCACTGGCCGCGCTGGCCGAGCACCGGCAGCAATGCAGCCGGTAAATCAGCAAAAACCTGCTTGAAGCGGTCAATGCCAACACCAGACGCCAGACAGGCCTCATATCGCTCCAGGCAATTGGCCGCCAGGGCCTGCTCCCGACCTTCCAAGCGCAGCGGCACCCCACCGGCCCGGTCGAGCTCAGGATCAATCCGGTCCGCCAGCACGTCGGAATCCAGGGGAACCACACTTAAGCCGTGCTGCTTCAAAAATGCCGCTAAGCAACCCTGCAGAACATCTCCAGCGGCCTTGAGATCGCGGAAACTCAGCACGAGGTCGTCTGGCTGGAGGGACGCCGCCAAGTGATGGTTGTACAAAAACCAGAGCATCAACCCCTGCTCCAGGGGCATGCCGTTGCGGCGAAACAGCGACACCGCCACCGCCTGGGGTTCACGCAGCACCGCCAGCATCGGCACACGCCGCAGCAGCAGGTGCTCCATCGCGCCCGCCGTGATGCAGAGGCGCGGGTTCTTCTCCACCCAGTCGCGCTTCAAGGCCAATGAAGCAAAGCGGTCCCGCGCGTCAAAGAGCTCCTGAAAAAAAGGCGCCGACGACCAATCAGGTGGCAGTAAAGGCGGGCGATCCCAACGACAACCCGCCAGCTCCAACAAGCGGTTGTTGAGCTGATTCAGCGGTTTGGATTCCTGAAAACCACGGGGATTGTCGAGGGCAGGCGGGAGCTCCTCGCCGGCGGGGGCATCACGATCCAGCAGCCCTCGCACCAAAGAAGCCAAAAGGGATGTGCCGGAGCGATGGCAACCGGTGACGAACATGGCGTTGAGCCAGACCCAAGCAGTCTTGCTCAGCTGGGATGCGACTCAGCAAACAGCCCTCCGGCCAGAAGAGCTTCTAAACAACGCCCCTGGGCCGCTGGGGAACAGTGGCGGCGCACGGTTCGCAGGGCGCGGCGGGCAAGGCGGCGGCGCGCTCTCGCATCACTGATCAGCCAATCCAAGGAAGCAATCCAATCCTGCTGGGATGAGGCCAAGCAGCCGTTGCGGCGGTGACGGACCAATGATGCGAACGGAACCGTCGCCGACACGATGCTGGGGACGCCTACGGCGGCTGCCTCAAAAAATTTCAAGGCACTTTTGGCCTGGCAGAAACGACTGTTGATCTGCAGGGGAGCGACATTGATCGTGAAACGACGAAGCTCAGACGGCAACTGCGGATAGGGCACCACAGGCCGCTCCTCAAGACGCCCCGCCCAGGATTGCAATGCTGGGTAGGACCCCAGATCCAGGGCACCCACCACACACAGGCGCGTTTGGGGATGGCGCTCCAACACCACGGCCAGGGCCGGTGCGATCTCGGCGAAATCCGCCGCATGGGTGGGTGTACCGGAGGCGTAACCAATCCGAATCAGCGCCTTGTCGTCGTCGCCCTCGGACTGACGCGCCGCACGCGCCGTTTCCCAACTCAGCTGACCAAACCCATTGGGCCAGACCCATGCCCGCTGCCCTCGGGCACGCACCGCGTCGGCGAGGGGTTCGGTGCTCACAATCGCCCCATCGGCCTGCAGCAGCGCCCGATCTTGATCCACAAAGCGCTGATGCCAGTGGCGTTGGCCTGCTTCGGAAAGGCTCTGCCAGTAAGGCCACTCGCCCCGCTCCAGCAACTCCGCATCAAAGGTGAGATCGTCCAGATCCAGCAACAACGGCACACCACGCCGTTGGGTGCCCAGGCGCCACTCCTGGAAGTCGGCATCGTGAGTGGGCCGAAAAACCACCACAGCCCTGATCCGTGGCAATGCTTCAATCGCGGCGTTCGCCCCAGGCGGTGGTAGCACATGCACCGCAAACCCTTGCTCCCGCAAGCGTTCCACGTGATTGGTGACCCGATAAATATGCCCAACGGATCCGGGCTGGGCCGAGATGAACAAAACCGTAGGAGCGGGCATGGCCTTCACGCTCAACCCCCCGGCAGAAAACGCCGGGCCTGGGGGCTCAGACGGCCGAGGTAGAGGGGATCGAAGTGGGGCTCGGCGTAGTCCATGCCGCGGATGGCGCGGTATTCCGCCTGAAAGGTTTGCCAAGGATGGTCCTGCAACGGCACATTCGTCGCTACACCGCCATGGAACTGATGGAAGCTGCCTTCTCCGAGCAGCAGCACGGGCCGCAACTCTGGAGCGGCCAAGGCGAGGCGAAAGAAATCCAGATTCACCAAGCCGCCGCCTCGACTCACAAAGCGGGGGTCAAAGCCCCCCAAACGATGAAACACACGTTTCGGCAACGCAAAGCAATTGCTCTCCGCAATCGAGGAGAACCAACCCTGCCGGCAGGAGAGGGCCAGACAGGAGTGATCAAACAGGCGATAACCGTTTGTTTGCCAATCAAATGAAGCAAGCAGGCGATCCTCCAAGGCCTGGTTGTACCCCTTGGTCATCGCGGTGTTCTGGGGCTCCTCACCGAGGTGCCAGCCCAGGGTGGTGACGAAGGCCTGAGGTTCGAGCCGAAAAGCCCGCTGCATCCAGCCCAGCAAACCAGGCGAAACCATGCGCGCTCCATCCACCATCACAGCCACCCAACGCCCCCGCGCCATCGCCACCCCCTGATTCACGGCAGGGACTGGTGAGACGCCATCAGGTTCGCGCCGCAACACGCGCAGCCGTCCCGCAAATGAACGCTTCAACGCTGAGGCGTCGAGAGCAATGGTGGAGCCGTTGTCGACAAGGATCACCTCCAGCTGATCGATGTCGCACTCTTTCTGATAGTTCGCGCCCAGGGTGTGGAGCGTCCGCTGGATCTCGCGCTGCATGTTGTAAGCGATCACCACGACCGACAACTGCGGGGTTGATCTCCAGCGCCCGATCACCGATGCCGCTCTGCCATTGCACTTGCGCCGACCCTAGGCGTCTCCTAAAGCCTTGCCCCGGTGGCGAATCAATAACGGCACCGTCAGCGTGGCGGGATGGCTGATGCCATGCTCCCAAAGGCCTTCTTCGCCCCAGCAATCTCCGTGATCGGCGCAGACCAGCACGGTGGCTTGGGCGAAGCGGTCGAGCCATGGCGCAAGCTGCCCATCCACCCACTCCAGGCAACGGCGCTGACGGCGTCTGCTGGCACGGCGCGAGCAGGCCTCTCCCCCAAAGGGCACACAGGGGGAGGGCTGCCGCGGCCAATCAGCCCCTTCATGCCAGTAAGGAACATGGGTCTCGCCCACATTGAGGAACAGAAACAGGGGCTGACCGGCCTTGCGATGCTGCGCCAGGGTGGCCTCGATCCATGCCAATTGACGCTGCAGACTCCAGACGTTTCCTGAATACCAGAAATGCTCAAACGGTTCGCCCAGCAAGCGGCCCGTGGGCGTGGCGGGGTTGAACCAGGCAACAGCACCACTACCAACTGTGAGGTAGCCGCGCTGTCGAAATCCTTCGACAATGCTGGATCCTTGCAACGTGAAACCATCACACCCTCCGGAAAAACCGCCTTGGGCCAGCCGGAACAACTTGCCTCGCTTGGGGTTGAGCCAAGGCTGATCGCTCTCGGCCACACCCGGGGTGAAGCCAACCCAGATCGCAGCATGCGAGGCGTACGTGAAGTAGCTAGGGGCCTGGGCCTTGTGAAGGGGCGCGAGGCGATCGAAGGCGGGGGTATCGGCGCGACGAAAGCTGTCGTAGCGACAAGAATCCAGCGTGATCAGGAGGACGTCATCTGGGCTCTGCATCTCTCCAATCAGCCAATCAGCCATGCAAGGACATGATCACTCACCGTTTCTGTTGAACGAAGCTGCACGTTGGAACGATCAAGGTCTGAAGTCACTTGAACAAGGAAACCTTCTGCAGGCGCGCAACCAGATAAGAGCCGCTCATTTGCTCGCCCCCCAAGACGGCAGGGTGCTTGTGAACTTGGGCTTCTCCTTTCATGCAAGGAATCAACTTCAGGCGGCCGAACGATGTTGTCGTCTGGCTTTAAACAGTGGCGATTCCGGCACTATTCGATCGGCAACCAAAAACCTCGCCTTTCTTCGTCTTGAGCAGAAAGACCTCTGTGACGGATGGTTTTGGTACCAACAGCAGCTCCAAGATCAGAACCTAATTCAGCATCAATGGCGTGGTCTGGACGACTCCGACAGCCATCTCCTTCTGATCTGGAATGACATGGGTCAGGGTGATGCGATTCAGTTCTGCCGCTATGTGCCCCAACTCATCGCAACCGGCTATCGGATACGCCTCGCGGTCCAGCCAGAACTCATCACACTCATGAGGCATTGGCTGCACGTCGTCGCTCCAGAGCACCTGGAAGTCGTGAATTCTGATGCGGACGCTTGGAATGGGATCGAACGCTTCATCACAGTTCTGAACCTGTGTCGGCTTCTGGACCCCACACTCGACCAAGCGGTGAATTGCAGCCACCCGTATCTCAGGCTTCAACAGGATCGGCTCAACAATCCGCTCCCACCACTGCCTCCAGGGCGACGCATTGGGATGTGTTGGGCCAGTAACCCTGGCGATCCAAGCCTGTATCAGCGCAAGAGCATCCCCCTGGCCTCTTTGCTGGATGGACTAACGCGCTTAGAACACGATCAGCTGATCAGCCTGCAACGAGGAGAGCACACCAGCCGCCACCAACACCGATCCGCCTTCGCCGCAGAACTCCCCGACTCTGCGGATTGGTGCACCACGGCTCAATGGATCTTGGGCTGCGATGTGGTGATCAGTGTGGACACTGCTGTCGCCCATTTGGCGGGGGCGCTCGGTGTCCCTGTGATCGTGTTGCTGCCATGGGTGAAGGACTGGCGGTGGCATTACGGACGCCAGGGGCAACGCTGGTATCCGCGTTGCACCACCATCCAAAAAACCGCCTTGAACGACTGGAGCAGCGTCTTCAAGGAGCTGAACGCAATTCTTGAAAGGGAGAACGCCATACGCTGAGCACCTATCGCGGAGCTGCAGCGTGCGTGTGCTGCTCACCATGCCCCATGTGTTCGCACCCCGGGACGGATCGCTCTACTCGTCTCAGACGGCTGAAAAACGCCCCCGCAAACTGGCAGCTCTGCGTGAGGCCACCATTGGCAATTTGCTGCGGCTTGGCCAACGCCACTGGATTCACGCCTCCCTCGGGCTGAAGCAATCTGTGGTGACTCGAGCCCAAGAGTGCAGCCTCGGCTTGGATCTCACCATTCACGTCATAACCCCTGCCGGCCAAACCCTGGTCAACGATCTTGGCGAACTACCTGAACAGATCAAACGGATCGATCCAGAGGTGGCAGATCCGATGCAAGTTCCCATGGCCGCATCCAAACGGCTTCTCGAACAATCCGCCGATTACGACATGGTTGCTTACAGCGAAGACGACCTGGCCATTGAGGATCCCGAGCTATTTCACAAGATCAACCACCTTGTTGAACTCAGTGGTGGTGACTATGTGTTTTTACCGCACCGGTGTGAACAGATTCCCGGCAAGGGTGATGTGATTCTTTCGGGTGATCCGGATGGCGGTCGGCCGGATCTGTTCTGGGATACCGGGGAACGGGCCGAAGTGAATTGGCCCCTGGGGGTCAGAAGTTTTTATCGAGCCACCAACCCGCACTCAGGTTTTTATGCCCTAACGCAACACCAGGCACAACGTGCTCTTGCCTACTGGCAGGAACGGCAGTGGACACCGGACTTTGTGCTGAGTGGTCCGCTGGAACAAGCGGGATCAGGACTGCTTCTTCCACTCTTCAAACTGATGAAACCGATTCCTGAGCACTACCGATTTTTAATGGTCCGCCATCAAGACGAACTCTGGAAACGCCACCGATTTGAACAAGCAAGGGCTCCCATTTATGAGACCCGCTCAACATCTGCATGATCACCATCTTGGTGACCATCAATGCGATTTAGACAGTATGGTGCTTAACCAATCAATTACTGATTGCGCTGAGACGCCCTGCATGCAGGGATGGCCTTCAACAAGGCAATCGTCATTACCAAATCGGTGCTCAGCACAGACGCTGCAGTGGTGGTTCGACACGGTGCGTTCGACATTGGAGCATCGGGGCTGCCACAGCCTGATCGGACTGGCCCCCACGCCATCCACGTCGTTACCAACCACCGCCAACGTGGGTGTTCCCACCGCAGCGGCGATGTGGAGGGGCCCAGCATCCACACTGATCACGGCCCGCGCTTGACGACACGCTCCGGCGAGTTCGATCAGGGTTGTTTTCCCCCTTAAATCAATTAAATCTGTCGAACGCAACAACGACTCTTCGCCCCCCCGGCGTTATAGATATCGCGTTGAGCCGCCGGTGGGCTGCCCAACAAACCGATGCTGCAGCCCATCGCGGATGCAGACACGATCACCTCACGCCAGGCCTCAAACGACCAAACCTTGGCGGACCTGGCCGTGGTGCAATGAATCAAGAGATCCGGTACGGAAAAAGCAGGTGCACGGGCGGGAAGCGTGATTGCCGTTGGATCCACATGTTCCTGTACGAAGGTGAGATGGCAAAACAATTCAGCGATGTAATTGCTGCTGAACAACCCGGAATAGCGTTTCAAAAACTCCGGGCTATCCCAATCGGAATCCTCTAAGAACCGCTGCTGGGGCCTCTCGCCCCAGGGCAAGCGCCGTCGCAAATCAGCCGTGAGTGAGCCACCGGCGACGTAACGGGGCTCCAAACGGGGAACCAAAGCGGTGGTGACGGGATTGAAGCCATCAAAGTTGACGGCCAAGGCGACATCACCGTGCTGCTGACGGCGCTCAGCAATCTCCTGCAACAACTCCAATCCTGCAAGGGTCCCCGGACGATCCCAACTGCACCGCCAGTCAATGCTGGAGAGCGCCTGCTCAAAGTCGGCAGTCAGCTCACTGCCGACAAAACCAATCACCGCATCCGGGAAGCGATGACGCAATCCTTGCAAGGCTGGTGTGGTGACAACAAAATTTCCGATCTTGCATGACCCCAACACCACCACATGGGGTTTGGCTCCAAGAGGCTCTCCCGCGTAGCGGATCAGCTCGGGCATCAGGACAGCATGGAAGGAAGCGCAACACCCATGATTAATCGCCGCGCAACAGCCTTCACTCAGCTCACCATGCTGCCAAGCTGGGCTGCAAGACTCTTCATCTAACCCATGGATGCGCCTTCGGTGCGGTTGGGTTGTTGATCAATCTGTAGAGCCTTGAAGATTCTTCTGGTGAACCATGGCACCGCAAGCGACTGGGGCGGTGGCGACGGCGTTCAAATCCGGGAGACCGGCAAACGGTTGCAACAAAGGGGCCATGAGGTGGACATGGTCAACAGCGATGCACCGCAAACGGTGGGTTATGACCTTGTGCATCTCTTCAACTGCCGCACCTTGGCCTCACTGGAGAGCCAGATGCAGGCTTGCGAAGCCAGCCGTGTTCCCGTTGTTTTATCGCCAATCTGGATCGATCTGCGACGGGCCCTCTGGGGAAGCCGAGGCACGTTTGGCGCGATTCATCAAGCCGTTCACTCAGGAGCGACATCTGACACAAGCCAGTTGCTGGCGTTGAGAGAACGGCGACTGGCCGTTCAACTCCAGGAAGGCTTCATCCAAGCCAGTGGAGAACTCGAACACAAAGATGACAGTTACCAAAACATTTCCAGCCTGCTCAATCGAACCGATGGCCTTCTGCCAAACAGCTGGCTCGAATTACAAGCGGTGCGCAGCGACCTTCACTGGACGGGTGATTGTTTCGAAATCGCCCACTACGGCGTGGATCCGAAGTTGTTTCTTGATGCCAACCCAGAACCTTTCCGCCAACACAGTGGGATTCAAGGCCCCTTTGTGATGCAGGCAGGGCGGATTGAGCCAGCGAAGAATCAGGCGATGCTTTGCTGGGCTTTGAAAGACACGTCTCTGCCGATTGTGCTGATCGGCAGCACGAAAAACTGGCCCGGCTGCGCTGAACTGTGCCGAACAATTGGAGGTGACAAGGTGCACGTCATCGATCATCTGCCACAAGAGCTGCTTGCATCCGCCTACGCCGCCGCTGCCGTGCATGTGTTGCCCACCTGGATGGAAACTTGCGGCCTCGTGACCTTAGAAGCAGCGCTCAGCGGAACTCCAGTGGTGGGAAGCACCTTCGGCCATGAGCTGGAATACCTTCAAAATGATGCGTGGTATTGCGACCCCGCCAATCCTGAGAGCGTGCACAAAGCCGTGATTGATGCCTGGCAGGCGGGACGGATGAGTAGCAAAGCCCTGAATTTGAAACGTCGCGTTTTGAGTGATTACAACTGGGAAAACACTGTGGATGCAACCGTACGGCTCTACGAAAGAGTTCTCGCTCAGCGGAAGCGCTGAACTCCTTCAAACTGTTTCGTAAACAAGTCTGTGACGACGGTGATCGCAGGCCTGGAGCGCAATTTAATCAATGCAGTGACAGACATCCCGCTTTGAAGATTGAGTTGTTCATCACCAGACTCCACAGTTTGTTCATCAAGGGTGACGGTTGCGGGGAAACGAAACGTATTTTGCTCTCGATCGGGTTTCAACACATCGGATCCCAAAGCCGACAAGGTGCCGCTGATGTATCCGTATTCCCCAGAGGGGAATGAATTCACCGACACATTCACAGGCATGCCAACTTTGATGAATCCAATGTCTGAATCACTGATGCTCACACGCGCCTCGAGGCGACGGGCCGGAACCAATTTAAGAACTTCTTGATCTGCATTCACAACAGACATGGGACTGACCTTGGCATCAAATACCCGTCCATTAATTGGAGCGCGCACGGTGCGATAAGCCAAATCTTCCTTGAGAGCAACGAGCTGAGCTTTGAGTTGAATGGTTTGCTTATTAATGGCATCCAATTGTGTTGCTGCTTCACCCAATTTGCGCGTTTGTTCTTCTTCCAACGTCGCAACATCCGCTTTTATCTCCTGGACGCGGTTGAGCTCAAGCAGGTATTGATTACGGGCCATGGCACCGGATTCATAGAGCGGCTTGAGGTCGTCGGCAATCAGTTGATTTAATTTCATCGTTTCACGACGACTGGCCAAGCGCGTGGCGAGCTGCTCTAAAGAGGAGCGCAATTGCTCAACTTGCTGACGCGCTGTGATCAGTTGCGCTTTGAGCGCTTGATCTTTCACGTCAGGCAGGGGCGGCAGCGGTTGAAAACGTGCAGGATCGCCATCACTGGAGAGAATCGACTGAATCGAACCGGCCTGCAATTCCAACAATCGGAGTGTGTCGGTAATGGCTTGCCTGCGACTGGCCAAACCTTTGGCCTCAACGGAGAACAACGGATCGCCCTGGTTGACATCCTTGCCATCAAAAACAAACACTTCGCTGACGACACCAGCGCTGGGGGACTCCACGGCGCGAACACTGCCAGCCGGGCGCAACCGCCCAGCGGCGGTGACGGTTTGATCGAGCTTGGCGGTGAAGGCCCAGATCAGCGTGCAACCAAAGAGAGCCGAAAACGTCCAAATCAAGGCCGACGACCAATGACGACCTTGACGGACATAGGCCGAGCTGCCTTCCCAAACTTTGAGATTGGCGGGTTGCTCGGACGCTTGGGGCTTGGTGGTCTTCGGTTCAGCCATCGACATCGGCCTCTTGTTGGGAATGAAGGGCGTAATAACGACCTTGTTGATCAATCAGTTGTTGATGGGTGCCCTGCTCAACCAGGGAACCGGAATCCATCATCAGGATCAAATCAGCCGACTGAATCGTGCTGAGGCGGTGGGTGATAAAAAAGACAGTGGAACCCTCAAAGGCCTTTTTCAGATTGAGACACACCTGACGTTCCGTGAGGTAATCAAGGGCGCTCGTTGCTTCATCGAGAATGAGCAAGCTGGGACGCTGCAAGACAGCGCGGGCAATCGCGATGCGCTGGCGTTGGCCTCCTGAGAGGGAACTGCCCCGTTCACCCACCCTTGATGCGTACCCGTTCTGGAGTTCCATAATGAATTCATGGGCGCAAGCCACCCGCGCTGCGGCCTCAATCTCTTCACTGGTGGCATCAGGCGCAACAAGAGAAATGTTGTCGCGCACTGTGCCATCAAAAAGAAGACTGTCTTGCGGAACAATGCCAATCTGGCGCCGCACGGATGGCAACTGAAGCTTGGCGATGTCGTAGCCGTCGATCAAAATTCGACCCTTTTTCGGCTCATATAAGCGAGGGAGCAGTTTCATGATCGTGCTTTTGCCAGAACCACTACGGCCCACAATTCCGATAAAGGCCCCCGCTGGAACCTTGAAGCTCACATTGCAAACCACCAACGGTGCCGATTCATTAAAGGCAAAATCGACATTTTGAAACGCCACCTCGCCGGCCACCTGGGGCAGGGGCAGTTGATCCAAATCCTCTTCACCCCCTTCAGCAGTGGCATCGACAACGTCACTCAAACGTTCAATCGACAGGGCCACCCCCTGGAAGGTTTGCCAGCTGGTGGCCAGGTTGATCAAGGGGCCCACGACATATCCACTGATGATGCGAAAGGCAATCAGCTGACCGATGGTGAGGTCGCCTTCAATGACCAGATAGGCACCGATCCACAAAGTAAGCAACCCACTCAATTGACTCAGGAACGTGCCAGCGGTTCCCGTCGACACCCCAATTAACAGAGTGCGGAATTGTTCACTCATGTAATTGGAATAGCGCTGCTGCCACCTCCAGCGCACCGCATTCTCCGCATTTTGCGCCTTAATGGTTTGAACACCATTGAGTGATTCAACCAGAAGTGATTGGGTGGACGCGTTCTTCTCGGCAGCCTTCCGCAATTGTCCACGAATCGCTGGAGATGCCACAAAAATAAGGCCAAGATACAAAGGAATCACCGCAAGGCTGACAACCGTAAGAACCCCGCTGTAAATGACCATCACGGCGATGTAAATCACCGAAAAAAGAGTGTCGAGAACGAGTGTCAAAACGCTGCCAGTGAGGAAACCTCGGATGTTGCCAAGCTCAGCAAATCGAGTCTGCAATTCGCCCACCGGTCGACGATCAAAATAACGCAATGGCAAGCGGAAGAGATGCTGAATCACCTCGGCACCCAAAGCAATATCAATGCGATTGGTTGTATCCGCAAACAAATATGTACGGACTGCCGTCAACACGCCCTGGAACAAACTGACGCCCAGCAGAACCATACCAAGGGTGAAGAGGGTATCGAGATTTTGCTGGCCAATCACCTTGTCGAAAATCTGCTGCATCACCAAGGGCTGTGCCAAGTTCAGCAACTGCAACACCAACGAGGCGACGAACACCTCAACCAAACTGCGGCGATATTTCTTGATCTGCGGGAAAAACCAAGAAAGGCCAAGTTTGCGGCGTTGTGTATCACGACCAGGCTGAAGAATTAACACCTGAGCTCCACCTTGGTCGCCACAGAGCTCTGGGAGAGGTAATTGCAGCGGACCATATTCCGGGGCCACCATGCGAACCACACCTTCACTGATGTCATGAATCACCACCGGCTGATTCAGATGAATGACAAAACAGGGGAAGGCGCAGCGTCCCAACTGAGACTCCGGCAACCCGGTCAAGGTCCCGGTGAAGCCCATCATCGTGGCAAGGTTGCCCAGTTGCTCCAGCGATGCTGGGCGTTCCTTCAGCATGTTGTTGGCCGCGCGCTCGAGCACGTCTCGCCGGAATGGGGCGTTGTACCACTGCGCCAGCATTTCCAAGCAAGCCATGGCTTGGCCGACGGGGCCTGTTCCCGTGATCACAGGGATTTTTTTACCCCGATGGACTAAATCAGGGCTGGACTGGGTGGCGTCGTCCTGAAGCCGTTGGCCCGCCGGTGGGGGAAGCATCAAATCGGCATAGCGATCCTCATCCCACAGCTCACTCGCCGCCGGCAACAAAGCTTCATCCGGCGCCGTTTCCGAATGCGACATCGCCGTTTCAAAGGGCTCGGCTTGGATGCGCAGCAAACGCAAGGGTTCACCAGCAGGGATGCTTGCCAAGCGCTCCGTTTGCACCAATGAGCCAATGTCGACTGAAGCACCACTCAACGGCTGAGAGTTCCACAGCCAGACGGCGCCGTCGTTGGGAAGCTTGCGAATTTGAGAGGCCGCCACGGTGGACATCGATGGCAACAACCGGCGCAACACCTCCCGTTCCTGGGGCTCAGCATGGGGACGGGAGCGCAAGGCTGGCGTTAAGGCATCGATCAATTCCGAGGGGGAACTGCTCTGATCAAGCCAACGCCGAAAGGGTTCGGAGTCGCGCTCTAGCGCATAAAAATCATTACGCGTGAAGCCAATCAACTTCAATGGCGTGGCTGCCGTGACCCATTCGCAAGGACTGCGCCTCAGCAGGCCAACCCAACCAATGAGATCACCGGGTTGGGCGAGGGCGAGGGTCACGGGCCGTCGCAGCCCAGGATCCTTGTGAAGCAAACGGCCGCGGCCGTCAATCACGCAAAAGCAATATTCCGGCATGCGATCCGCTACCAGCAGATCCTGACCCACCGTGCAATGGAACGGACGGGCACGGCCGGATAACCATGTCAACTGATCAGGTTCCAGGCCCTGAAATGCAGGAATCCGGGCGAGAAGGGTTTGAAACGTGGAGGTGTCGCTCGCCGTCATCCGTCCACGTGGAAATGCAATGGCTCAAGATCTTCGCCCATTAAGCGACGATTCACACGATCGGTGAGGAAGGCGTCAAGCTGTTCCTGGAGCAGTACCGAACGGGTTCCCTGATCAAAGCGTGCGGGCGTGAGTTGCTCGAGGCGAAGCAACAGATGCCATTCACCCAGCTGGGTCGGCGCCGAAATGTCGCCGGGCGCCATAGCACGAAGGAACTGGGCCAGTTCAGGCGGTTGCAGTGAACCGACGGGCAAGGGGCCCATCACACCCTTTCGGGCCGCCTCAGACCCCTGGCTGTATTGGGACGCGGCCTCTGCAAAGGAGGTCTCCCCCTCCTCCAAACGAATCCAAAGCTCCCGGGTGAGGGCGGCATCACGGGTGCGCACAATTGAGTACACGATCTGGTCCATCGCCCCCTGCTTGGCTAAAAAACGATCCTCCAAACCAGGACCAAAGCGCTGACGGGCAAATTGCTGAAGCGCCCCGGGCCGATGCAAGTGCAGCCAAAGGTCGTCCTCCGTCCACTGAACCGCTTGCAGCGCAGACTCCAAGGCACGGTCTTGCAACCAATGCTGCCGTGCAGCCTCCAAAGACTTCCGATCTTGAGGGACCAAGTGGGCGATCTCCTCCTCCAGTTGCATCCGCACCAAGTGGCGAACATGGTCGGGATGACGAATCAATAAGGACTCCAGCTCTTGTGAGTGAATCGTCCAAGCCGAACAAGTAATGGTCGTCATCAAGACCTCTGCATCGAATCGAGATCGAGGAGCACCAATTCAGCCAATGCTTGCCTCACTTGTTGCGCAACTCCTGGCCAATCATTCACTTGAGACTGCCGGAACAATCGCATGGAGGGATACCACGGGCAATCATCGCGATCCCGCAACCAGCGAAAATCAGCATTGGCAGGCAGCAACAGCCAGGTGGGCCGGTTCAAGGCCCCGGCGAGGTGAGCCACAGCCGTATCCACTGTGATCACCAGATCTAACTGGCGAAGAATGTGGGTGGTCTCGTTGAAATCAGTGAGCCGATCTTTCCAATCGGTGATGCGGTCGTGACATTCCCAAGGTTGCAATTGGGCTGCATCATCCCCAAATTGCAAGCTATGGAGATTGATCAAATCCAGATCCAACAATTGCGTGAGCGTTGGCATCAACACTCCTAATGGAATGCTTTTGGCCCGGTACATCGCTTTGTTATCTGGATTCGATGCCCAGACGAGACCCACCGCGAGACCACCTGGAGGAGAGTCCAACTGCAAGTGCGCCGGTATTGGTTGATTGCAGAATAAATAGGGAACACTGCAGGGAATGGTGTGCATCTCCGTGCCCAACACCATCGGCAAACTCATCAACGACACATGGGGGCGCTGATCCGACGCCGGCTCTGTGGTGCGCTCGCGAACGATCCGATCGGCAAAAGGTGTCCAATGTTGAAATAGAGTGATCAATTGTGGGCGGCAGTGAAATTCAAAGGGGACACCCATCACATTCAACAAATATAAATAGCGACCAAATTGAACGGAATCACCCATCCCTTGTTCTGCCCAAACAACGAGAGGAGCATCGCCCAATGCCGGCAATTGCTCCACAGTCTTCACCTGCAATCCCGTGGTGGGGATATGTGCTTTTTCAAAAGCCTTGGTTTGATAGCGCGACTCATAGAAATGCCATCCCTCCTTAAAACGACCCAACAGGAGGTAGGCCAAACTAAGGTTCCAAAGTGAATTTGCAGAACTACTTTCTAATTCCGCACCACGCTCCAAATATTTCAACGCTTCATCGGGCTCCAATTTGCTAATCAGCACATTGCCAATGTTGATGTGCGTTGCTCCGTGGTTTGAATCAAGGGCTATCGCCTCATGGAAACATGCCAGTGCCTGCTGAAATCGCTCAAGCCCCATCAAGGCCAAGCCCAAATTGCACCAGGAATCAGCATGCTTTGGGTTTAAAATGATCGATTGCCGTAATAAGGGAATCGCCTCTGTAAAGCGATTGGCAAACGACAACATGCGGCCTAGGTTATGCCAAGCCAGTTGTTGGCCAGAATCCAACTGCAGACTGCGCTGGTACATCCCTTCCGCAGCCTGAATGTTGTCTTGATCAACAAGAATGTTGGCTAAGCAGTAGTGAGCATCGCCCCGATGCGGAGCCAGGCGGATCGCCTCTCGGTAGGCCTGCATGGCGATGGAATCGCCGGCGCGGTCTGGCAACTGACGCGCCACGACACCGCGCAACATCTGAAAATCAGCATTATCTCGGCAAACAGCTTCCGCTTGATCCAAAGCGAGCATCGCTTCACCGATTCGATCGAGCTGCCAAAGGCAAAAGGCCATGGGCATCCCCCACATCTCGTCGCCGCTGACCGTGCGTTGCTGATGAGCGATTTCCAGCAGGTGGGTGTGGTTTGCACCTTGAGCTGCAGCCTTGGCCAACAAATCATGGGGAGACCCTTGATGCGTTTGGATGACAGTCACCACAGGAGCGAGAGAGGAATCAATGTGAGGGCTGACGAACAGATGAATCTGGCCTTAAGAGCCCATGCCAGCGGCGATCTCGAATCGGCCGTTGCGGGTTATCGGCAAGTTTTACAGATCAGCAACGACATCCAGGCGGCGGTGAATCTTGGTGCAGCGTTGCGGAGCCTGAACCGACTGCCCGAAGCAGTGGATCACTATCGCTTCTGGCAACAACACGGAACAAACAATGTTCAGTTTGTTCTGAATGGTGCTAACGCCTTGCTTGCCATACAGGAATGGGAGGAGGCCATTGCTTGGGTTGACCCTCTCGTTCGAGGACAACCCAATCTGGTTGCGGTGAAAATTAAATGCAAAGCGTTAATTAATCGAGGCAACGCCGATGCAGCGGCCGTCTTACTTCAGCAGGTTCTAGAGCTTGATCCCAAGGATCATGACGCTGCCTATGACCTAACCCTGGCCGACCTGAAACGGGGTGCATGGCAAAAGGCTCTGGACCGCATTGACCACTTTCTTGAACACACTCCCAACCATCAGGAGTTCCAAGTTCTGAGTGTCCGAACACGGCGCCAACTTGGCGATCTCAACGGGGCGCGAGAGCGTCTCAGCAGGTTGAAGGCCATACAAACCAACGCAGTAGTGATTTATCGCCTCGAAGCGGAGCAATGCTCCGCCGAGGGGCAAACTGCTGTAGCAAGCCAACTCTGGGAATCCCTCTGCCAGCACGACCCAAGCGACGCTCAACACTGGCTGGGATGGGCAGCCTCGGTGTTTGGCCAGAAACAACCCACGCGCGCCAGCAGGATCCTGAAGCAGGGGATGCTCTGGCACCCACAGAACAAAGGCATCGAACGGGCCTTGTTGCAGGCCTTGATCAATCGCGGCTACTGGAGTGAGGCAACCCAACGGCAATGGAAGAGAACGCATGAGGGCCTGAAACACTGGGCCCAAGACCAATTGTTCAGCTTTCAATTTCTGGGCAGTGGATTTGGTTTAGCCGACGATGAAGCGTTGAAATCCGCGGCCAAGACCTGGGAAAAGCAACAGACAGATCTGATCCAAACGCCTCTTTGGCCGGATCGCATCGCCCAACCTCTGACGGGCCGTCGTTTACGGCTTGGCTATTTATCTGCAGATTGGCGCCAACATCCTGTGGCCCAATTCATACTGCCAGTTTTGCAGCAACATCAACGTAAACACGTGGAGGTGTTTGGGCTAAATGCAACCCCTCATGCCGATGCAATCACATCGCAGATTGAACGCAGCTGCGAGCACTGGCTGAACCTGCCGCGGCATCATCGCCATGGCGCCGCGAGGATGATTGCCGATCTGCAGCTGGATGTTCTCGTTGAATTGGGAGGATTCACAGAAGGCAGCGCCTTGGATCTGCTTCTTTATCGTCCGGCACCGATCCAACTGAGCTATTTGGGCTATTTCAGCTCGACCCATTTGAATGCTGTGGATGGATGGATCGGCGACAAAACATTGTTCAACTCGGAGAGAAACGATCAAAATAAGCACATCATTTTAAAAGGAGGATCCTTCTCGATTGATCTTGCGCAACTACCACACCTCAAAGAAATTGCAAATGGAGCAAAACGTCGATATCGTTTTGGATGCTTTAACCACAGCCGCAAATTAACGCATCAAACCCTGCAGCTTTTTGCCCGTTGCCTCGCACGATCCCCGGCGGCTGAATTGTGGCTGAAAAGCCCAACATTCCGAGATCCGCTCGAACGAGCCGCAATCCAACGCCGCGCTCAAAAAGCAGGAATTAA
Organism: Synechococcus sp. MIT S1220; assembly: GCF_047303025.1. NCBI lineage: Bacteria > Bacillati > Cyanobacteriota > Cyanophyceae > Synechococcales > Synechococcaceae > Synechococcus > Synechococcus sp. MIT S1220. The sequence goes on from NZ_CP138939.1 coordinate 244,902, forward strand.
TAGCGACCAGTTGGTGCTCATGGATTGGATGCACAGCCGGGAGGACCACCTTCACGCTTATCAACAGATTGACGTTGCCCTAGACCCAGCGCCCTATGGCGGTGCGACCACCAGTGTTGAAGCGTTGGCGATGGGCACGCCGGTGGTGACACTCAAGGGTGCGGGCATGGTGGGGTGCCTTACAAGCAGCCTGCTCGAGCATGGCGATTGCTCAGCATGGATTGCGGAAAATGCTGACGAGTATGTGAGAATTGCAGTGGGTTTATCGAAGCAAGGTGTGCGCACCAAGGGCATGCGCACGCAACTGCGCAACCTGATCAAATCTTCACCACTCGGCAATCCGAGGCGATTGGCAAGCGACTTGGAAGATGCCTATGTGACCCAATGGCAACGGATCAAGCCGCTTTGAGCACCATCGCCTCAAACGCCTCTTCTAAGGCCGCCATCAACCCGGCGGCATCACCCAAGGGAGACTGCTTCAGCCGTTGCCGCCACTGGGGTCGCTTCACACGCAACTGCTCAAGCCGATCGACCTGCTGAAGCGCCAAGGACACATAGGCGCTTTCATCATTGGCGACCCAATCGGCCAAGCCAGCACCATGAAGCACAGCCGTGCTCATGCGGCTGGCGTAGCCCCTGCCCGCTAAGGTAATAACAGGCACTCCCATCCAAAGCGCCTCACAGGTGGTGGTACAGCCGCCGTTTGGGGTGCAATCCAAGGCAACATCGATTTGACAGTACTGCTGCAGATGCTCCTCAGTCGTGCCGGTCAGCGGTAACCAGATGATCCGATCAGCGGGCAAACCAGCGCGATGCATCCTCCGCAACAGCAAAGCATGAGTAGCTGGGTCACCAGCAGCATGCGCCTTTAGAACAATTTGGGAAGTAGGAGCTTGACTCAGGATTTGCCCCCAAAGCCGCAAGGTTTGATCTGAAAACTTACGGCTGTTGTTAAACGTGCCAAACCGAATTGGACCAGATGGTGCTGAAGATATGAAGGCGCGCGCTTCAGGTAGATGTTGGCTGGGTTGCCAAGCGATGAAACAGCGGGGTAGACGGCACAGTTGCTCGCTATGCCACTCCTGGATTGGATCGGGGAACAGCTGCGCATCCCCCACCCAATAGCCAATTTCCGAGACGCCGCTGGTGGCGTGATATCCGAGGTAATTCACTTGAACTGGAGCCAAACGGGCGATCAGCTCCGGCATCACATGCCCTGACGTCCAACCGTTGAGATCAACGATAAGATCGGCCTTAATCTTCCGGATCGCAGCAACGCGGTTGGGGCCGCTGAATGATGAAACATCCACAACGCGAACGTTGTTGATGTCTTTTAAGTAGTTTTGAAAGTGATCATTGAACCGATTGCGGTGACTGATGATGACGTGATTGTGGCGCATACGGCCCGCAGAAGCCTCAAAAAAGCTCAAAATAAAACGCCCCACCGGGTGATGGCCAAAGTCACTGGTGAGCCAACCAATCGTGAGTGGTCGGCTGGAGTTTGAAGGAGCAGGTAATGGTGTTGACGCCGATACCAGGACTTGCTGGTGCGTGCTGGCACGCAAACTCGACACGAACTCCTTGAGCTGCTGCTCAACCTGCTGCGATCCGAGGCTCGAAAGCTGCATCGCTAAATTGGACTGAAGGTTAAGCTGCGATGGATCCAAAGGTTGATCAGCACGGCAACGCAGCGATGGATGGATATGTTCGATCCAAGGGGTTAATCCCATTCCCTCAATACTCGAGAGATGATTGTCTTTGTGATTATCAATATGTTGAACGGTACCCCAACAACGTTGCAACAATGAACTGCGACGGGCCAATCCAGGTTGACGCTTGAGAAGGTTGGCTGACGTGGCAAAACCAAGAATCAATGGATGCTCACCATGGTGCTTCAAAGCAGCATGCAAGGTGGGCATCACCCGATTGCTCATTTCTCCCTGCATGGCAATGTTAAGGGCTAAGATATGTGGGTCTAACCAATGTGGAAACCGTTCTAAAACAGGTATGAGATGAACAAATGCTTGCTCGAGTTGACCGCACAACCTTGAATTGCGGGCTTGAATCAAAGCGACCTCTGGACTATCAATTGGCCTTAGGACTTCATTTAAGTGAGTGAATCGATTGAGATCCTGCGTATCCATGGCTACATGAGCACTGGCCAGGGCTAGTAACAATCCCCAAGCATTGTTGGGATCAATGGATTCGTTGAAGGGATCCAAATAAACAGCATCACGTGCACCAAGCTGAGCAGCAAGGGAACGCACAACCAAGGAGCCAGAATTCAGTTCCTTTAAACGCTCCCAGGCACGCATTGCTACCGTGCTCCGCTTGCACTGCAGTTGCACATAAACAAGGCCAGCCAACAATGCTGGATCCTCAGGCTGCCTGGACAAAGAGGTGAGCAGCTGCTGCTCTGCAACTTGGTATCCGCCTCGCCTTAAAACGGTCGGCCACGAGGAGGACGGTTGACCCTCTAGTTGATCGGGCCACTTCAGGCAGGGTTGTAAAGACAAAAAAAGGGGGCCCTATGGCCCCCTCAATGTACCTAACTCTGTGGATCAATATCAGCCAAGGCTAGTGATCTTAGAATCGTCAAATGTAATTACATTAAAGCCCAAGCCTGCAGCATCATTGGGCGCAATACCAGTATTACTGATGTTGTCGATAAACAACTTGTTGGAGCCCCAAGTAAACGTAGCATCACCTGCACCGGTTGTTCCACTAGTTGCCATGGTCATCACAGAGGTACTAGTGCTTGCAGCACCACCCAATGCAATGGTCATAAACTGATTTCCGACACTCGTTACCTGAGATTGGAAAGCAATTGTGTCTGAACCATGGCCAGAACCCCAGAAGTAGGTTGATCCACCAACTGCAGTAGCACCAGCATTTGTAGCATCATTCGCATGTGCGAAGTAGATCGAATCAGATCCAGACCCTCCTGTAATGCTGGCATTTGTAGTAACCCCGCCAAAGTTGAGTGTATCTGAATCATTACCACCTGCGATGGTGGACGAGGTCACATGAGAAGTGAAGTTAATTACATCACCACCAGACCCACCAATAATTGATGCCGCATTAGCAGAGCCAAGCATCAAGGAGTCTGAATCAGTACCAGCAGCAATACTTGATGCTGAAACTAGACCGCTGAAGAAAATCGTATCTTCACCAGTTCCTCCCAAAATAGTTGAGCTATCTTCGACTGCTCCAGCTGAAGCTATCGACAAGGAATCTTTTCCAATTCCCAGAGATACATATCCGGTAGTTATACCAGCATTAAGATTGAAACTATCATTTCCACTAGCACCGTACATACTTGATGCATTCAAGCCGGCCGCAGAAATACTGTCTGCGGAACTATCCGAAGCTGAATCAGAGCCTCCATAAATTTTAGAATTAGCTGACGTAACCGACAGGACAAGAGTATCAGCTCCGGTTCCACCAATGATTGAGGAAGATGTTGCAGCTTGTAAGGAGATAGTGTCGTTTCCGTCGCTGCCCCTGAGGGTAGTTGTTGCAATTGCTGCAAGGAAAATAGTATCATTTCCGCTATTTCCGAGGACTGTTGAAGATTCAACAGCACCAGCAATAGTTAAAGAGTCGGCACCATCTTGCAGAGAGATAGAAGATGATGTAGCACCGCCGATTTCGAGAGAGTCTGCTCCTGTACCCGCCTCGATGGTTACCGTCAGAGCATCACCACCAACATTTAGGGAATCGATGCCATCTTCAAGATAGATCTTGGAATTTGCAATAGAAGTCGTACTACCTAGGTTCAGTGAATCATTACCAGAACCTGCATACATCGTGAGAGAAGTTGCTGCTCCGGTACCATCTTCTCCAAAACTGTCATCACCCTCTCCTGAAGACAAATAAGATTTAGTAGAAGCATTAGTGCTAACAAGAATAGTATCGTTGCCTTTAGCACCGTAAATGGAGGAATCGCTGACCACACCAACAGTAATTTTATCAGCACCACCCCGTCCGTAAATAGTTGTTGAGGAAATACCATTTCCCGCAAAAAACGTGTCGTTTCCGTCAGTCGAAGCCCCTTCGGTACCATCAAGATAAAGTAAAGCACTGTTTAATTGTGTTGATGCCATTGAATCGGCACCAGCACCCATCTTTATCTGGGAACCAGGAAGACCAGTCGATCCTGAATGTGTATAGGCGAGGACATCGTTACCTTTACCTCCAAAAACAGAGGAGCGAACAAGACGACCTGAAATAGCCAAAGAATCAGCGGATTCACCCGTTTTGATGAGAGAATCAACGATTTCATTAGTAGCAGTGATAGCAAGAGTATCTTTACCAGCAGCGCCAAGAATTGTGCTTGTAAGAATTTTATCCGTTACTGCCAAAGTAATAGAGTCATTTCCAGTCTGGCTGCCACTTGAATTGCCACCATAAATTGAAGAATTAATCAGCTCAGCCTGCGAAGCCAAAGTAATAGTGTCATGGCCGCTTCCACCCTGAACAAGAACAGAAACAACTGTGCCAACAGCAATTGAATCGTTGCCAGAACCTCCAGAAACAGTTGACTTCTCAATGGTATTTAGACCAAGAGTGTCACTACCGGCATTTCCTCCAACATAACCATTTAAGAGTGTACCGGAAAGAGTTAAAGAATCTGAACCATCTGTCGAGTCACCAGCACCATTACCTCCGTAGACAGAAGCACCTGTGACTGTTCCAATATAAAGAGTGTCAGTTCCCTGGCCTCCTTTAACAGTGCTAGATGCGACATCTCCTCCCAAGGAGACTGAATCGTTGCCGCTACCACTTCCAATAATGGCTCCTTTAGAAGCACTACCAGAGATCGCGATTGTGTCGTTTCCTTGATTGGCGTTAATTAAGGAATTAGTAATCGATCCACCAATGATGATGGAATCGGCACCGTCTATAGGACTCCCTTGAGCTCCTCCATAGACAGTGGTGGTGCGTAAAGCACCATTGAATGAAATCGTGTCAGAGCCAGGACCAGCAGCAACGTAACTTCGCGTTGGGGCAACCGAGAAGGTGATGGAATCGTTGCCGATACCTCCTGAAACAGTGGAAAAACTGAAGGCTCCGTTGACAGAAACAACGTCATTGCCAAAGCCTCCTAAAACAGACCCCCCCCTCAAAGGCGGTCCGAATTACAAGAGAGTCATTGCCCTCAGAGAGCTGCACAACGTCGCCGGAACCAACTCCTGTAACAGTGTCATTACCGGCAAGAGCTTGAATCGAATCTTCAGCGGATGTTCCCTGGAGGGAGTCGGCTGTATCCGTTCCAATAATTGGGTTGAGTGCCATTAGATCGAGATGGAACCGAGATGGTGGGTGTTTGGTCTCCTCACAACCGCACCCACCAAGGGGGCGGCGTGTGCAGATATAAGAAACTGCCATTAGAACCTATCGCGCAGAACCCCTTCTGGCAACAACGATCTGCCAGCTCAATCAGCGTCCTCAGATAGAAGCCTCATCCATGCATCACAGCCAAGGCGACAGTCGTAAGACTCTGAGGCATGAGAAGCGGCTTTAGAGAGCCGGCAAGCCAAGCCTCCATCATTCAAGATTCGTTCAACCGCATCGACAAGACCCATACAGTCAAAAAAATCAACCATCAGTGCATCCACTTGATGGGTAAGAATTTCTCGAGTCGGAGGTGTATCACTTGCGACAATGGCGCACCCCATGGCCATGGCTTCCAGCATGCTCCAACTCAACACAAATGGAACTGTGAAATACAGATGAACATCACTTCGAGCTAAAACAGCCCGGTACTCCTTTGTTTGCAGGATGCCAAGCCAATGGGTGCGCTTTGGATCGAGAGCGAGATCGCTCCGAGCCCAAGTTCCCCAGCTGCGACCGTCCTCTCGACCAGCACCGTAGGCAATCAAATCTGCTCCCACGATCAAGGCGTGCAGGTTTGGTCGTTTCCGCTGCAGTACCTCGATGGCACGCATCACTTGCGGGAAACCGCGGTATTGATCAAAACCACGCGTCACATAAGTAAGGATCTCAACTTCTGGCCCCTTAGGGAAATTGAGAGTGCTGTCGTCGGGATTGCGAGATGCAATTCGAATCGACTGAATATCGATCCCTTCATGAACGACGCGCATTCGAGCACGAAGGCCGGCAGGAAATTGGGATTGTTGCCAGAGCGTAGGCACAACAGCAACATCACAACATGCTAATTCGAGTAAGAGCGATGCGTTCCATGTTCTTAGCCGAAGCGCTGCATCTGGATCAGGTGTGGAATCGTTTAAAAAATCGACGTCTGATCCTGTCGCGTTGTAGTACCACTCAAACAATCCGAGGCGTCGAGCCTTTGGGAATGCGTCCGATAAATAAAAACCATTACCAAAACCAACATGGGTAATCACGACATCGGGAATCCAGTTTTCTTGCAATAGTTGCTGAGAGGCTCGATACGCAGCCTGTCCTTCAAGAACGGCCTTTTCAAAACGTCGTAAATACGGGTGAAGAGCCGCATGATTTTCGGAACGATGCGGCTGATATGACAACAAACGCCACCCTTGTGGGGATTCGGCATGCCATTCAACGCTTTTACTCAGAAAGACAACATCATGCCCTGCACCCACAAAAGCCGGAATAATATACCGAAATTGGCCTGGATAATTATTGTGCGATATAAGAATTCTCAAGAAGGTGCAGCATCACGCAAGGCTTGTTGAAAAACTTGCTGATATCCAGGCAACAACCAACCCGGCAATTTGGAGGAGGGATCATCGACTCTCATCGCGCCTGGCAAGTAATACAGCATTGCAACAAGGAAAGCGTTGACCGCGCCAGGGGTTCCAAATCCGCCCCCAGAGTTGGGCTGTAAGCGTGTTGTCGCCATCGCTTTCTTCGTGACATCTCGCTGAGCGAGGGGTTCATTCTGAACACCAGAACGAACCATTGCCCAATAGCGGTCTCCAAGATCGCCGCTCCAAAAAGTTTCGAGTTTGTGCTCAGGGCATTGTTCAATCGCTTCAGCGAACCGATATCGAAGTTCAAGCAACTCATGCAAAATTTCTTGATCTTCTGGATCGATGTAATAGAGATTGGACAATCCCAACATCCGATTCAATTGAATCCGATTGTTAACTAACTCTTCAATCGATGCCGGAAACTGACCAAAATCTGGAGTTGGCAAGGTTGATGGCAAAGCCTCAGCCCCACCCTCCTGTTGTTGTGTGGGTACCGCTATGCTCGCTGGAGGCGATATCGGATTTGCTGTGGCTGGATGTGTTTCGTAGAGTTCTTGGTACACCTCAGCCAGCCATCCGGGCAGCTGCTGATCGGCGGATTGGATTCGAAACAATTCTCGAGGCGAATACAAGAACAACGCCAACAACAATTGAGGCGTTCTCGGATCCGAAAACGAAACCTGCAACACCTCACCAATGGCATTGCGAAGGGCAATTTGTTCAGAAGTAAACGATGTTGCCGTTGTCAGTTGTTGGACGAGATTTGTTGTGAGTTGACCGCAAGGGCCATTCCAAAGTGATTGAAGAAGATCACTGGGAGCCGCCAACCAAAACTGTGCCAACCGGTCCCTAACACCCAGGGCTGTGATGTCAGAACTAGTCCAGGGCTCAGCTGGCAGTTGCACGCTCACAAGGAAAAAGGTCTTTGCAACATTGTATCCGGGGATTGGCCCTTCTTAAGAACGGAACTCCTTTTGGGCCAGCCACAACGTTATACCGGCGATCACTATGCCCATCAGCAAGGGCGCTAGAAGAACGATCACAATCCAGAGTTGGCCGATGTGGACCAGCCAAGCCAGCGACAAGCCATAGGGAACACAGCAACCCACGGGAAACAACCAGCGCTGCCAACGACTGCGAATCATTTGGTGGCGAATCCTGGCTAAGAGGGGAGGATGCATCAACTATGTTTTGCGAGAAGGGATTGATGGAGTCTGTCCAGACTGTCCTGAGGCGCCTCACGCTTCAGCAAATTCCAGAGCTCTGCCCGACCCTTTGTGACCAAATTGGAGACAGGTTGAAAAAGACGGTCATCACCCGCTCCGAACGAACCGGCTGGATAACCCCGAAAACAACGAACCGGATCATGAATCAAGGCCGGCGGCACTGGAGCAACACCCAGCGCAGGCGCTTCGGAGGCCCGCCTTTGGTTCAATTCATCGAACAACAGCTTGTGTTGTGCCATCACCACATCCCCAGCGAACGTTGAAGCAGCATGGCGCTGAGCGGCCTTCCCCATAGCATTGGCCAGATTCGGGCACCCCAGCAAAGTCAACACACTCTGTTCGGCTTCCCCTGCATCCAAATGAACCAACTGCGCCAAGGCCCCCGATATAGCGACATAGGACTGCAATCCGCAGGCCTGCATCCAACCCAGTGGGAAGGAAAGGTCTGCTGCTGTTGCACTCCAACGCGTGGGCACAAGAAATCCATGCAGGCCATGGCTGACAAGATCGCGGTAACCGTCCCAGTTGGACGCAACCACGGGCAGTCCCGCCCCCATCGCCTCCGCAACGGCCAAACCAAAGGTTTCTTGTGTGTTGTCGACGAATGAAACGGCCAGATCCGCTGCAGCGAGAGCCAAGTGCTTGGTTGATTCAGGAACCGGTTGGTCACCACCCAGCCTTAAAAACCGCAGAGATCGGCACTGTTGGCGTAACTCCTGAAAATGGTGGGCCTGCTCGGGTGAATCATCGGGGCCACACTCAATCAACACCACGATTTGATTGAGCTGCTGAGCCACACGGTCGATCACGCGATAGGTGAACCATGGGTCTTGTTTTGTGTACAGCGAGAGGCGACCCAACCAGAGGACAACAGCCGTATTCGCATCGAGCCCCAAGGCTTGTCTTGCCTTTTCTTTGGGTGGGAGTTCAAGCAGGGGCTTCAAATTGAGGGGCAGGGGAATCACAGGCAACTGGGGCCTGTATTGCCGCAAGTTCAGACGACTACCGCCGGTGCGATGGACTAGCAATGCTTCGCGGTCATCCAAGACGGCTTCAACCACTGCCCGTCCTGCGGTGCTACTACAGACCACGGCATCCCATGGCATCACCGGCTCGGAAACCAACTCTTGCAGCAGGGCCTGGCTGCCTTGGGAACTAATTGTGTGAATTTGTCCTACCAGGGAAAACGCGCTGCTGCCAACAACGCGGCGCCACTGAGCCCAGCGGCCAAGCGATGGATCCGGAATAAACAAAACGCCGCAACCCTGCTGAACCACCTGCTGCGGCGTCGACATCGACATCAAAGAGATGCTTTTCGTCCAGCCCAAAGCACTGAATTGCATATTGAGCGCTTGCAAAACATCTGGCCCCACAGAAGCCACAAGCAAACTGAGCTGGTCTTCCTCCGTTGCCTGAACCCACTCGCGAAGCCAAGACTGGGCTGCCCAACGACGACCATTGAGTTGATTGCCCTCCAGCCAGAGATCAGAACTGATCAACAATCCGGTGCGATTCATCGCTGGAGGCCCTCCAACAAGTCGGCAAGTTTGGGAACAACACGGCGTTGATCCCATTGGAATGCCTTGCGGCGGGCAGCCGCAGAAAACTGTTTTCGTAACGCAGCATCGGAAAGGAGCTTCAAAACACGGCGCGCAAGAGTGCGTGAGTCGTTCATGGGCACCAAAACACCATCAATCCCATCGTCAATCGCCTCTTGCACCGGCATGCCACGACTGCCAACAATGCAACATCCGCATGCCATCGCTTCCAACAAACTCCAACCCATCACGAAGGGGTAACTCAAATACACGTGCACCCAGCTCGCTTGCAGCAACGCCAACAAATGTGGATGGGGAATCCGGCCAAGAAAATGAAGCCGACTCAAATCGAGCTCGTCTTTCAGTTCAGCCAAAATCTGCTCTTTTAAGGTCAATTGTCCCTCAATTGGTCCGCCGTATCCCGCATTGTTATCGCCAACAATCAACACACGAACGTTGGGATGAGACGCGAACACCATTGGCAAGGCACGCATGAACATGTCAAAACCACGTAAACGCTCGAGGTTGCGATTCACAAAAGTAATGGTGGGGCTCATTCGATCAATTGGTATGTCTTGCACCCTGTAGCTCACGTTGGGATTGGGACAAGCCAGCTCCACATCAATGCCTTCATGGATGAGATGCAAGCGGTGATCTTGAAACGCCCGGGGGAGACTGGCGGCTTGGTGACGAGTGGGCATTACCCAAGCATCACCCCGTGCGATCGCGGCCAAGGTCAAGGCATTGCGACCGACGAGATTCAAGCGCCCCGCCAAACCTGGTGCTGGTTTCTCAGGATCAACACCGTGGCCCGCATGCTCTGGGGCGACCCAGAGCTCGGGCCAGGTGAGAAGGGGGATGTGGGGCCACACCTCCCGGAGAGCAAGGGTTTCCCCCCATCCCGTATGTGCTCCGATCCGATCCGGTTGCCACCCTTGGCGCTCTAATTGCTCACATAGACCTGCCACCGCGACAGCCCGTTTGAGGCCTTCCTGCCAAAGCTCAGAACCATAAGCATGCTCCCCAGATGGAGCAGGTGGCGGCTCGTAACGAAGCACCTCAAATGGCCAAGGCAAGTGCCTTGAATGGGAGCAAATCGCCTTTAACTCGTGACCACGCTCGATCAGAAAGGGTACTAACTGCCGGAATTGCCCCGGAAAATTCTGGTGGATCAACAGAATTTTCATTCCGCAGCACCAACATCCTCAGCCTGTTCAAGCAATTCATTCTCAGTAGGTGCTGACGAAGGGGCTACTGACGGTAATGTCAATTTGCAATGAAACCATTCACCCCAATGCTGGATTTCCAACCAGCTCGCATGCGACATCGCTGGTTTATAGAGGCAAAAAGTACGAGCGATTCCTACCGTAGCCGCACTTTCTAACGGTGTAATCCAACGATCATCGCCATTTTGCCACCAGGGGCAGGCCATCCAAATTTTCCATTGAGCCGGCGTGAGGAAAAAACAACCCGCGTGAGGATTTTCAGGACTCACGAAAAGAACATCACCCCCAATCGTTTGCCAGCGCAACTCAGGCGGAGGATTTGGGATAACACGTCGCCACTCGTCTTCAACCAAGGGTCCATCGATGTAAAACCGGTCTGCGTTTGGATCAGGGCGACTCACCAATTCAACTCGCTGGGGCAGTAACACATGATCCACTCCAAACTCACACTGAAAGTCATAGATTTTGTGAAAGAACAACGAATCGTGGATAACAAGATCATCTTCCATATAACCCAACAGATCGTATCCAGAATCCACCTGAGCCGCTAAAAAACGATGCGCCTCAAAACCCAAGTGCTTAGGAGTGACAGGATGTGTAATTACAAATTTAAACATACCATGATAGGACTCATCCAAATAATCAAGAACGTGGTGCTGGCCATCGGTTATCAAACAAAGATCAACCGAATGCCGTAGTTGCTCATTACAGCCATCCGCACGTCGGCCTGCAATATGAAGCTGCAATTGTTGATGAGCCAAGCGTCGCACCGCGAGGATGAGACGTTGAAGTGCCTCAACTCTGGGCTCCGGCTCAGGCCGCAACGATTGATGATCACCCCCACCCTCAGGATTCCAGTAATGAACGATGGCCAGAAGGATGCGCATAGCAGGCCCCGGAATCTGCTCAGGATCCCATGCTCGCCTTAAGAGATGCGAATCCTTGTTCTGAGCGACGCCTTATCCCCGTGGCACAGTGTCTGGATCCGGATTGGGCAATACCTGCAGGCCATGCCATGGCATGCAGACGTTTGTAGTGATTGCAAGTTGGATAGGGCCGGAGAGCTGCACGGCATTTGCCCACGACGGGGTGTCTTACCTGCTTGCCAGTTGATCATTCTGTACCGCTGGTCCCCGTTGGAGCTAAAGCGCTCCGTGAGGGCTCTCACTGAAGCCATTCATAGTGGAATTCCTCTGATTGCTGATCTGGATGACAATCTTTGGCAAGCTAATCAAGCGATCTGGTCACGCAGAAGGCTCACATTGCTGGGAAGTTTTTTGCGGCATGCACAAGTTATCACGTGCAGCACTGAAAACCTTCGACAAATGCTTTCAACAATGTTCCCTTCTCAAAGAGTACGGTTGATTAAAAACTATGCCCCTGAACAGAGGCGTAGCAACGCTGCTAGCGTTAACAGTGAAAAGATCAGAATCGGTTGGACGGGCGCTCCATGGACACGACCCAAAGATTTAGAGCAGCTGAGACCGTTAGCTCACTGGATAGCAACAAAACCAACACTCCAGTTGGTTCATGTTGGCCATCGCGTTGGAAGGCTGAGCTTCGCACATGCCTTGGAGTTGGAAGACAATCAGGTGGAATATTACCCACTACAGTCATATATTAGTTATCTCAACCATCTGAACTTTGAGATCGGGCTGGCACCCCTTAGGGCAGGAGGATTCAACAGCTACAAAAGCGAACTCAAACTCCTGGAGTACGCCAGCCAAGGCATTGCTTGGATCGCCTCCGATGTGGATCCGTATCGCGATCTTTGCGACGAGTGGAAATGGACAGGACGACTCGCAGCAAATCCAAATGACTGGATCAAGCATCTGAAGCAACTCTTGGACGAGAAGATGTTTTGCAAAGAGGCACAAACACTGCAAGAGATCTGCATGCAACACAGGCCATTTCGTGATGGAGTCAAGCAATGGCAACGCTTAATTGAAGCCATGCGGCCATGAGTTTGCAAAGAATTCAAGCAAAACTCAAGACAGCTTTTCTTCAGCGACCACACGATCCAATTCTTTATCAACAGCTCGCCTTTACGCTGCACCATCTGGGCAAACCAAACCAGGCCAGCCGTGCATTCGAACTCTTGATTCAGAACAACCCAGAGGCTGGAGAATCTGTTCTGAGCTATCGCGTGTTGGACCTGCTGTTGTCCAACCAATGGGAGCGAGCCTGGAACCTAATGAATCAATCAGATCTACTGGCGCGGCGTCTTGGAGCGACCCTTTACAACAAACTGACAACAACATTTGGAGCACCCCTCTGGAAGTGTCAGCAATTACCGCAACACAGGATCTTAGTGGTGGGTGAACAAGGACAAGGAGACTTAATCCAGGCGGTTCGGCTTATTGAAGTTCTACAGCAACGACAATTGGTAGTGGTTTTCTGCCAAGCCCACCTCGCACGACTACTACTTGAATGCAGCACAATCAAGAATGTTTGCTCATCGATTGCCAGCATCCCTCAAGCAACAACCTGGATTCCAGCGATGAATTTATTGCCCATGCTCTGGAAGCCTGGACAGGACATACCCGGACGACAAGAGTATTTAATGCCTTCTCTACGACGTGTTGAGCATTGGCGATACTATTTAAAACAAGATAGAAAAATTTACTTGATTGGTCTGCATTGGCAAGGAAATCCAGAGCAAGAAAAAACGAATTATGCGTCTGGGCGATCAATACCGTTTGAAACATTCCTAATGTTAAGAGGTCTACCAAACCTGGAATTCGTCTCGCTGCAGAAGTTTGACGGCAAGGAACAACTGCGTATGGATGAAGGCCTGCCGTTTGTATCAGGGCAAAATGCTGTTAGCGCCAGCACCGACTGGCGTGATACAGCAGCGGTCTTGGCGCATTGCGATCTTGTAATCAGCGGCGACAGCGCAATAGCCCACCTTGCTGGGGCGATGGGAGTTCCAACATGGCTTTTGCTGAAGCATATTCCCGATTGGCGCTGGGGGCTATGTGGAACAGGAACTCCCTGGTACCCCTGCATAACAATCATCCGACAAACTTGCGCAGGAGATTGGGAAGGCGTGATGACCAATGTCAGAGCACGGTTGGAAGCATTGCGTTGGCGGAAAACAATCGATTAACTCAATCAAGTGACGCTTGCATCAATGATGCCAACTTCAATGACGAAGCGCCAACATCAAAACAACGACAAGCAACGCGCCGTGCACGTTTGCGCAGTTGTTCATGACGCGCTGGATTGCTGATGACATCTTGCAAAACTTCAGCTAAGTGGGCTCCATCTCCAGCTCGAAATCGACGTCCATTAACATCGTCATAGACAGTTTCCGCAGCACCACCACTTCCACTGCTAATCACCAACAACCCAGCCGCCATTGCTTCAACCTGCACGATCCCAAATCCCTCAGGATGAATCGAAGGAAACACCAAGATTTGATGGCGTGCATAAAACTCAGCGAGAGTATCGCGGTCAAGACGGCCTAAGAATTGAACATGATTAGCGATATCAGCATCGGCGACATATCTTTGAAAGGGATTTAAACCGTCCACGCCAAACTCGGCTCCGGCGAACTCCGCATTAAAAGCGATACCCAAACTTTTCAAGCGGATCAAGGCATCCAACAACACTTGAGGCCCTTTCGACCCAATCATTAAGCCGGCATAGGCAATTTTGAGTGGAACCGACAAAGGAGTTGACAGAAGAGATGCAAACCTCCATGTTTGTGCCCCGGTATAGATTACAGGAACATTGGAGCCACTGGAAATAGCGAGCTGTAGCGCACTTGCTGTGTGCTGGCTCCCACCCAAGGGGTGATAAAGAGGACTACTCAAAGGAAGTTGATCAATTTCAACATTGGCATTTGCAAAGCCAAAATGATGCCAGACATGAATACCAGCTGCAACCAACTGATGCAAAAGTGTAGGATTTAGCAAGTCAATATTGCCAACCAACGCAGCCTGTGGCTGAAATGTTCGCATGAACTGCTCGAGTAAGCGATAATTTTGAACATTCCGAGTATGAATGTCGCCAGCATTATTCAAAAGCTGCAGACCATTTTCATAAGATCCCAACAAAAGTAGGTTTCTGCAGACTCCTATTTCATCGCCTATATCTCCATCCAAATAGGGAGCATTACTTGTTAATACTTGAATCTGGTGACCAAGGGCCCTCAATTCATTAGCAAAATCAAATAGAGATCGACCGTACCCACCCAGTTCCTGCGGAGGATAGAGATTATTAAGCACCAACAGACGCATAAAGCAACTGGGCCACTAACTCAATTCTTGCACAAAACCGCAAAAAACTTATACAAATCCAGACAAATGATTGCAAAAAGGAAGTTCAAGCTTTACAGGCGCATGTCAAAGAATCGAAGATGATACACGAAACAAAAAATAACTCAGAGAGTATCCCCCAAAGATCAAAGGAAAGTAAGATGGAATCAAATCTAGAAAATAAACATCAAATTGACTTAAAAAATTTAAAATATGCCCAAGTAACAGCAAAGATAAGGCTGATAGAAGAAGCGGATGAAGAGATTCGAACTCTCGACCCTCTCCTTGGCAAGGAGATGCTCTACCACTGAGCTACATCCGCAAGTTCAGGATTGAACCCTCAACACGTCTATGATGGACCATCCCCTACCCTTAAGTCAAGCAGCAATCCCTAATGAAGGACTATGATCACCTTTTTGAAAATTAAATTCCCTACTAACGGTTCAGACTAATGCAATCAGATATTAAATGCGTGAATTTTTTATCCAAATCATAACTAATCGAGTAGGCGATATTGGGGAGCACTATTACTCTTGCCAGTCATATCAATCAAAACAAGAAAGCTACCTCAAGATTTTTTGACTAAATATGGTTAAGTCACGAATAAATAAAAAGCTTATGTCAATAATGATTAAACTTCGATCAGGGAAACATCCAGATCTTAGTAAAGCCAACAGACCCGACAATTGCAACAAGAAAAACAAAAAATAAGATTATGTTTTGCCAACACAACACGGAGATATTGAATTAAATAACAATACATACCATACCTAGTGGTTATTAAATTTGCAGAACAAGCCAGCTTAAGACACAAAATCATGGCACATCTAAAATGAAAGCAAAATACAGCCTAAAAATGAATGCATAGCAATCAACATGTAATATGACGAGAAAGATGGTAAGATTGGATTCAATTAAATCACAAAGATATTATCGAAACATTTAAAAAGTATAGAGCGGCAATATCCAGCTCATTATCAAGCAAGCCAAAAAAACAATTCCATACACGAATTTTTTTAAGTCAAAAATCAAAAGTATTTGAAGCAAAATTATTATTGGCTGTAGGCAAACTCGCATGATTAAACCATTGAAGGAACAACAATCAACAATCTCATTGAAGAGAAAATATTAACACGTTAAATCGCATAGAACAGTGATAGTTAGAATACTAAGCATCAAAGCCATCAAATAATGCAGAATAATATAAGACTGCTTGAAATGAATTTAAGCAGCCAAATCTGTCAACATGTATAGAGGCAGGTTTTGAAGACCGAATATTCAAAATTGTACGAAAACTATATCTAGGTAAAGCCATCTCATCGGAACTAGTCATAGAAAAAGACTGAGTATAAATATGCTTGAGCTTGTCAATAAGTCCATGATGACGAACATATAAGCGCAAGAATTTAATAAAATCAATAGCATAATAAGGTGCGACACTGGCTTCACAGCAAATATAGGCTTCAGTAAGATTAATAATCCATGGCAGTGAAATATTCCAAGATTTACTTTGTACATGAGGCGAAAAAATTTTATGAGCAAAAGCCTGGATTGCAGCATTCCACAATTGATGAGAATCAGAATCGAAGAGATATTTTTTCGAATATGTTCGGAAAGATGAAATTTGATTTTCATCCTTAAATTTTTTATTTTCGTCAGAGAGCTCACCAGGGGACATAGTCACCAAGCCATTGCTTTTAGCGCCGATACCACTAATAGAAATAGGGGAATTTGTAAGAAAATAGCTACCTGACAATAAGTATAATGACTGTATAGCTGAAAAAATGTCAGGTGCAATGCAGTCAGGGTGGGGGAAAAATTTATACTCACCAAAGAAGGATTTATTTTTACCCTTTATAAAATCAATTAGGTGTAAAGGAAAAAAGCTATTGTAGATATTAGGTAAATCATTATAGCTTACACATTCAGTCTGGGAATAGTGTAGTTTACTTGCAAAGGACGTCTCGATGGGGGCCTGCCACGGTAAACCAGAGAGTTGCCCATGCTGTGGCGTATCATTCCAAAAGTATGCTCCCCTATACCAGGTTAAGATTGAGTTTGGGTGGTTCCTAAAATGACTGTCTACATGATTCCTATAACAAAACATCAAAGCATCATCGTCACCTAAAGTTGTAACATAATTTCCTGTTGCATGTGACAAACCAAACTCAAAATTTTCATACATAGGTACAACACGTTCCGTATAAACAATTCGAAGCTGTTGAAGATCAACTCTATGACCTAAAAAGGCCTTGACAATTTTAAAATCCATATGGTCTCCATTCACAGAAACAATAATTTCGACGTCCTTTCCGAATTGAAGGATTGAATCAACAGCTGAAGCAAGATATTGGTATCGTTGACGAGTTGGAATGACAACTGAATATAGAAACATTTAAGGAGTCAAATAAATTACAATACTATAACAAATGGAACTCATAAGGTTTGATTAATACTTCAGGAGAGTATCCTAAAACAATACTAGCAAAATTTCTCAGCCAAATAACATTAATTTTAGTAATGAGAGCTATTAGAAATTCATTTTATTAAAAATAAGAGCCAATATTTACTGGTAGCTCGAATGTCCAGCATAGCAGTGTTGATATAATTAAACTTGTTGAATAAACTTTGAGAGATAGAAGGTGATAACAATTTAAGATAATTAAAATGATAAAATTCTCGGAGAGTGGGCACTCGAAAATTTTGATGAGAAAGAGTGAGATTTATAACATTAAATCAAGAAGATGCAATGACGCGAGAAAATTAATGAATAAATCTAGATAATTTTGTTGATGCAGGGAGAATTAAATTCACCTTTAAAAGAGAAATTAAACCGGCAGGTCATCACGAAAGCTGGTGAATTTAAATTAATAAATGTTCCAATTGAAATGCCATCGAATCTTTAAATAACGAAGACACCATTAGTTAACCATATTCAAATTAGTTTCTTTGAAAATCAAGCAGGGAAATGGTGCCAAACAATTTAAAACGAATTCTAATCAGATTAAATGTAAAGTAGTATTTGCACAATTAGAGGTCAATCAAAACAAATCGCGAAACGTAATGGAAAAATTAAAAATGCGCATTAATAGCACTTTCGCGAATAATATGTTTAAATAGGAATTTCGTTATGTTAATTATTAATCCTGAAGAAATTAAAGACGATTTACTGGAGAGCCAAGACATCAATATAATCGATTTTGATAAGAGTAGTAATTATAGAGACAAGAAAAGATTTTATGTGTCAAAATTAGAAAAGATTTTTACTGAGTTAAAGTTTAAAAAGTCTGTAAAAATGAAATTCATGGGGAAATACGAATCCAACAGTAAACTAATTAAAGTATATGGAAAATCTATTGTTTACTGCTACACATGGGAGAATGGAGAGTCAAAATTTTTCTTTGTACGCGATAATGTTTTTATAACTGAGGATATATTTTGGTTACGATACTACCCATTTCTTCAAATTACAAATAAAAGAAGTCCTATAGATGGGAAATATTACATGGATGCCAAAATAAATGAAGCACTTTTCAAAGAAATTGAATTAAAAGAAATTAAAAAATCTAACGCTTATGTCATACCATCTCACAACAATCACTTTGGACATTTTATTGGAGATGAATTCCCAAGCTTATGGTTGGAAGGTAAAATATCAAGTTTCTGGAAACAAAAATGTACATATCCATTTAAATGGAAGAGGGGTATAGAAGAAATCCTAAATACTTTGTGCGATAATTTTAATATTTCGCCATTTGATACTGCCCTAGAGAAAAATTTAAACATTAGAAGTATTTTGCCGAATCATTTATCAATATATCTTACAAACCCCGCCATGAAGACATATTTGCTAGAAATGGCGATGGCTCAAATAAGAAAAAAATACAAACAAAAGACTTTTAAGGGAAAACAAAGATTACTAATGGTTAGGCGAGGAAAATATAAAACAAGAATAAACAATATAAAGGAATTAATGCATGTGGTTTGTTCAAAATATTATTTTAACATAATAGATCCAATTGAACATAGTTTCGACAAACTGATAGAGATGTTTTGCAATGCTGAACTAATCATTGCCGAATCAGGTACATCAACATTACAAGCTCTATGCTTATCTCAAGAGCAGTGCAAAGTAATATCGTTAATACCTAAACGTCTGGTTCAAGATACAGATGAAGAAATGATTGAATCTGGATTACCTTATCATTTAATTATGCCTCACAAAATTAGTTTTGTATTAGGGGAAACAATAGAAAAACACTCAATACAGTCATCAGACTTAGTGAATTACAATTTACAGCAAATAGAAGACTGTATTAATAATACCTTAAACAAAAATACGTAACATTTATTTAAATAAAATGATAAAAAATAAATACATAACTAGAGTATATTCTATTGATCTTCAGAATGAATATTCATCAATAAAATAAAGTTAAGTCAAGAAAACTCAATATAGACACTTGAAATGTATAATGACGATAATTTTGGGAGACTATAGTTTTGAGAGACTATAGTTTTGAGAGAGAATCATAGCCAACAATTGATAAGAAATTTACTTTGATATCATTCTAATGTGTTTATCTACCTCAATAAATATATTACACTTTTTTCCTCCACGTCGATATTGATAGTAGTAAACTAATTATCAACAATTGATAGCAATCATTATAAGCCTTCCTCGGTAAATTCAAAAAAGTTTCAACTTTTCTAGAAAAAGAAAGTCCTAAAGCGATTTATAAAACTGAATATCAAACGTATTTTATCTCAGAACAAATATTAAGACTCAGACTTACTAATTATGTAATCTTTAAAATAATATTGCGCTACAAAAATCCAACGAGTTATAATTCTTGGATAAAAAGGACGATATTGCAAAAAATGTGCATAGGTATAATATACTCATGAGGTTGTCCACAGATTATTCGTTTTTATTCTGAACGATATAATTTTCGTGAGTACGATCAAGTGAAACAACTGTTTCGGAATGAGGGTAACTTGGTACAGTGCAATACAAATCCATTTCTTCATCACCTTAAGAGAGGTCTATCGGAGATGGAGATGCCCAAAGAGATATTAATAACATTGATAAATACATTTCCCAGAAAACAGTGAATAATATGCAGCATAATTAATTATATCTATTTTCTTGACTTTCTTCATTTTCATATAAAATTTTTATTCAAGTAATCCTCAGAGACTAGAATCAATCCCGCCAGAAAGGAACTTACTGAAAAGTAAATGTCTTGTATAAAGAATATTGATCTTAAACAACGAAAAACGCACAACAAGATCAATGAATCTGTATGTTTTGCAATTTTGAATTTAGAGATTTAATTTGCTTTTTGTGTTTGATCAAGTTACTGGGCCTGCCTAAATCTCACCGTTCATATTTCATAAAATAGGCAAATCAAGCCAAAAGACTTTTTATCGGGAGGGAATTTTA
Source organism: Synechococcus sp. MIT S1220 (assembly GCF_047303025.1). Taxonomy (NCBI): domain Bacteria; kingdom Bacillati; phylum Cyanobacteriota; class Cyanophyceae; order Synechococcales; family Synechococcaceae; genus Synechococcus; species Synechococcus sp. MIT S1220. Next base: position 265,301 of record NZ_CP138939.1, read on the forward strand.
CTAAATATTTTTAATTTTTTTAAATATACATAAAATATATTATTGATGGGATCAAAAGTGTTAATAACTTCAATGCCGACATCGTCTACTACACAAGAATAAAAAGTTTAAGGATAATAAGCTTACCATGAAAAAATAATTAAAAATTACATTGTCACAATGATGTCAAATCACTGACATAAAAGGCAAATCGTGCTTATTTAATTCTCCAAGATACTTAAAATGGATGAAAGTTTTTGTAAAAATATTTATCTCATTTAAAATTTTATTGATATAATATGCAAAGCAATTAAACCATAAATTTTTCAAGAAGTATGGTGAGAGTTTGATTAAGCTTTTATGATAAAGTGATTTTTTAATTTTAATTGTTTCCAATATCAAATCAATACTGTAATACGACATTTTTTTAAGAATAAATCATTCACCCAAGGCTGAAGAAAATATTCTAATAAAGCTAAAAACGATTTGCGCAATTCATTTATTAAATATTTATCAATATATATAGTTTAGCTTAACGATAACTAACGACAAATGAAGAGGTTGTTTTTAAGGATATATGGATTATATATGAAGTATATTTAATATATTTCATATAATGATGAACAAGAAACAAAAATATTAACTCAGAAGTTGACTTAGGAAATGATGTAATCGGCAAAAAATTTAAAAAAAAGCACTAGGATAAACATGAATTATGGCTTTCAAATATTTTGAGTAACTATTGCAGCTAATATATATATAATAATTGCAAAAATTTCAAGTTTCAACGGAGTCTGAATTACGATCGATACTTATGTTTATTTGTATACCTGGCTGTACATTCTAAATTAAGATAACGATAAGGATGTCATCAAACTTCCCATTTCTAGCGCTTCAAGACCGTAATTCCAACCCAAATTGCTCTTGATTCCTGCCCGTTCAAGGGCCTGTTGCATTGTATCTGTTGTCAATACACCAAAAATCACTGGGATCGAAGTATCGCGGGCTACAGACGCTATGCCCTTACTGGCTTCGGCGACCACAACATCAAAATGAGGGGTATCACCACGGATCACAGCGCCGAGTGCGATCAACACCTGATACTTCCGACTTCGAGCCATCTGTTGGGCAACAATCGGAAGCTCGAAACAACCAGGCACCCATGCCACATCAAGGTGGTCGCTAGCCGCAGAGGTATCTATTCCATGACGATTCAAACAATCTAAACAACCGCTCAAAAGCTTGGCTGTAACCAAGTCATTGAAGCGAGAAACAACAACACCTATCCGTAGGGATGATGAGTCCGTAAACCGGCCTTCAAAAGTGGCCATCGAGAATATGGCAGAAGATTCATAACCATAGTGGCAACTACGCTGCACCCATGGGTTAAGGGATTCAGGCCACAAAGAAGCTCACGCCCCAATTGAGCAGCACCAAAGCCACCCAAGCCCCACTCCCTAACAGGATGATGCGATTGGAACGGCCGCTGTCCTCGCTAGAGGCATACAGAACCGGAACCGCAACAATCAACGCAAAGGACATCACCACCAAGGCCAGCACAGTGAGGGTGTTTATGATCTGCATAAGAAGTGTCGCGACACGGAACAGTTTTTAAATTCTCCCACGCAACGGCGTAAAGCCATAGATCATTCAGGCAAAAGCGTTACAGCTTGTGGTGTGTCCGCCTTCCCTAGCAGCCTGAAGAGTTGGCTATCCGCACCTAATACATCCAGGTGAAACCCACTCACGACGGATATTCCGCAATGCCTTCGGCTGGTTGACCTATTACTATTAAGCCTAACAACCGCTCTCCAGCAATCGTAGAGCGGAGCCTCACCGGCAAGTAAGGGTTCTTGAGGGTATTGGCCGAACCGCGAAATTCTTAACATTTCAAATATACGCTCAAAAGCCTCGATGCATTCGGGCTGCAAGAACTACCCCCGACCAGTCGCTGCGACGCCTGCTGCGCCCCATGGGCGACCTGGAGCGCTTGGCGGGGCGGGCTGGTGCAGGTCACGCTGGGGCCCGGGATCTGGTGGCGATCGCTGATGGCCTCGAGCGGCTGCCCCAGCTCGCCGAACGCTTGGCCGCCATGGTCAACGATGCACCCGATGGAATTGCCCAGCTGCTGATGCCCGATCCCGCCCTGGCGGATCTGGCCCGCAGCATTCGCCATGCCCTGCTGGACACACCACCGCTCTCCCTCTCAGAGGGTGGCCTCATCCACGACGGCGTCGATGCCCTGCTGGATGGCCTACGCAATCAACTCGACGATCAAGACGTCTGGTTGGCGCAACAAGAACACAACGAACGGCAACTGAGCGGCATCAGCACCCTCAAGCTCCAGCACCACCGCAGCTTTGGCTACTTCCTGGCGGTGAGCAAAGCCAAGGCCGCTGCCGTGCCAGACCACTGGATCCGCCGCCAGACCCTCACCAATGAAGAGCGCTTCATCACCCCTGATTTAAAGGAACGGGAAGGGCGGATCTTCCAGCTGCGGGCGCGGGCCTGCCAAAGGGAATACGAGCTGTTCTGCAGCTTGCGCGAGCAGGTGGGCGCGATGGCGGCTCCGATCCGTGAGGCCGCACGCGGCGTTGCTGCCCTAGATGCCCTGGCGGGCCTGGCGGAGGTGGCCGCCAGCGAGGGCTACTGCCAACCGACGATCAGCGCAAGCCGTGAACTGCAACTCACAGCCGCCCGTCATCCCGTGGTGGAACAGCTGTTGGTGGACACCCACTTCACCGCAAATGATGTGCAGCTTGGCGCCGGCACCGATCTGGTGGTGCTCACCGGCCCCAACGCCAGTGGCAAAAGTTGTTATTTACGGCAGATCGGCTTGATCCAGCTATTGGCTCAAATCGGTAGTTGGGTTCCAGCCAGCTCAGCCTGCATCGGCATTGCTGATCGAATTTTCACGCGGGTGGGGGCTGTGGATGATCTGGCTGCAGGCCAATCCACCTTCATGGTGGAGATGGCTGAAACCGCCAACATCCTCCACCACGCCTCCGAACGCTCCCTGGTTTTGCTCGATGAAATCGGACGCGGCACAGCCACCTTTGATGGGCTTTCAATTGCCTGGGCCGTGAGCGAACATCTCGCCGGCGAGCTACAAAGCCGCACCGTGTTCGCCACCCACTACCACGAGCTCAACAACCTGGCGGAGGAGCAAGCCAATGTGGCCAACTTCCAGGTGATGGTGGAAGAAACCGGAGACGACCTTGTGTTCCTGCATCAGGTGCAGTCTGGTGGTGCCAGCCGCAGCTACGGCATCGAAGCAGCACGGCTCGCCGGCGTTCCCATCGGTGTCGTGCAGCGGGCCCGGCAAATTCTTGATCAGTTGGCCGACTGATGAACAACCCAAGCAAAGCAAGGAATCAGCCGATCACAAGAAAGGATTACTGGCAACTCTTTTGCAACGACGAAACACTTGCAAAACAATTCCTCCATTCAGCCATTCAGCATGAAACCAACCCCATTGAATTAGCCAGTCTTTGCCAGTTCCTCACCTTTTACGGAGAGTTCAACGCGTCCTTCCAAACGCTGACGCGGTGCGAACCCAAGACGTTGCGCTGTGAACAAGGCCGTGGTGCTCTCCTCAGAATTAAGCAATACAGACACCATCACAACCCCTGGCTGAGCCTCTGCCTACCCGAATGGAAGCCATGGTTTGAACAGGTTGATGCCATTGTTCGCTCCAGCGATTGTCAACTGAAACTCTCTTTGGGAGGAGGCTTAGGAGACATGCTCGAAACGATGGCGCTGGCCTACGCGCATCGAGGCCTCTTCAAAGATCGGCTCACCATTCTTGTTCCCAAGCAAGCGACGCAAGCCATTGCTCCCTTGCTTACTGCCCATCAAGCACAACACAAGCTGAAATGGATCAGTAAATCAAACAAACCCCAAGACAACAGCAATGATGCTTTTCCGATCGTCCAAACCGTCTTTCGCGCCTGCCTGGCCAGGCACAATCCAAATGCAACCCCCAAACCAGTTGCAAAACTCAATCAACAGACAACAACATCACCACGCATTCTCCTCTGCTGCTGGCGCTCAAAAGTGGATCCAGAAGAAAAGTTATGGGCGCATCTAAGAAGCCTTGGCTTAAAAACAATTTTGAAATTATATCAACGATTAACACCGGTCGTCTCCAAATTAAACTTACAAATTATCGATCTCACGCGCTATGAAGCGAGTGAGATCCAAGCTCTCAATCAAACGGTTGCCTTCCAATTGACCCTTCCAGGCGCTGCAATCAAAAGCTTTCTCGACACCAGTCGATTTTTCGGGCCCAATACAATGGTCGCAAGCATCGACACGTCACTTGTTCACCTCGCCTGCTGGTACCACCAAGCTCCCATTGTGCTAGCCCACAAATACAAAGACGGACGTTGGCTTCAGCACTTCTGGAATGATGTTCTAATCCTTGAGCAACAACAATTGCACAATTGGGATCATCCCATTGATCGGCTCATCGAGCGAATTGAGAACCATCTATGGCATTAAGCCCAGGGGAAACCCGGATTAGTCGATCATCAATAAGACATACCGGCAAAATCGACTGAAAAAAAGCAATATTTACGCTGCAGCAAGAAGCCATTTTCCCTACTCTTCCCCCGATATACTGAAAGTCTGAATCAATTAGACATTTACTCTACTGCTTTCAACGATCTAACAAGCCACTTCAACGGAAGACTCAGCAAAAAACCAACGACAACAATGGACAAGGTCCACAACTATCATCAATGATCAAAAGTTCCATGATGAAAATCTGCCGACCAGGATCCAACAAGGCTTCAACTTTCGCTAGGGGTACCACAAAATCAATCTACTCAAACAACAATGCCTGAGATTTCACATTTGCCTATACATCAAAAAACTCAGAAAAACTGGGCGCAGTCACTCGGGTTTACAGAACAAGCAACAAACTCTTGCCGAATTGTTGAAGGCTCCAATCATGAATTACAATTGCAACAGAAGGAATTAGAAACATGCATTTTTTTATTCAAAAATCAACCGTCGAAAAGGCTGGTGAAGAAGCACTTAGCAACTTATCACTCTTATTTCAACATCATTTTAAAGAGCACAAACCACGTGTGAGTTCGGTTGAAGATCTGCAAAGCTGGTTACGCCAATGGATATCCGCACAACTCACAGACCGCAGTGATCTTCAAGTCATCAAAGAGCTCCGACTGATCGGCCATATGTTGCGAATGGCATGTCATCCAATTGATCTTAATTTAGCATTAACGCAAGTCCTGTTAGGACTTCAGTCAAGCGCCGTAACAGCCGATTGCAGCGGAGAGGAGAACTGTTTACGAACCACACTGGATTATTTAAATAAATCTTGCAAACAACTTGTGCTATTTGATGTTGGAGCAAATCAAGGTCAATGGTCAACCATGGCAGCGCAGCACCACAGCCAAATAGATTTACATCTTTTTGAACCCAACTACAAACTCGAATCAAAACTCAAAAATAATGCGACTCAATTCATGAACAATGCCGACTCTAGGTCCAATTGTGTGATCAACATGATGGGGATAAGCAGCCGCAAACAAGCTGAATTATTTGTGAGCAACCAGTCCAGTGAAATGGCAACAACAAATCGCGACAGCGGCCTCCTCTATGGAGACCACGAGCACTTTGAAATCAAGACGTCAAGGGGGGATGACTACTGCCAAAGCAATCATATTTCAAAGATTGATTATTTAAAACTAGATACTGAAGGAACGGAGTTTGAAAGCCTAGAAAGCTTTGGCACTATCTTGAAGGAAGACAAAATTTCTTTCATTCAGTTTGAATACGGAAAACCAAATTATTACACAAGATCAGGCCTGCATCAGTACTTTAGTTGCCTAGACGAGCACTATACTCTCCACAAGATCTTGCCCGAAGGAATCACAAATGCCTTGGAATACAGCAGCAACATCGAAGACTTTCAATGGGCAAACTATTTAGCGGTTCACAGAAGGCAAAATGAGTACTTCAAGTGTTTCAAGGAAAGATGACGCATTTTAGATTTTCAACACTCAATACAATTGGAGATTTCAATGTTTGACGACAAAAACTGCTTACGCAATTACCCAGCCATCTTCTGGCGTAACTGCTTGATCCGATCCCGCAAGTTCGCAGCATCTTCGAAATCGAGCTTCTTGGCAGCGTCCTTCATCTTGCTCTCCAGCTGATCGATCAGCTCCGGCAATGCCTCCAGCGCCATGCCTGCATCGGAGTCCTCCTCCAGCGCTTTCGCCGCCTTGCCCGCCACCTGCACCAGATCCGCATCGGGGCCATCAGTTTTCAATTTGCGGCTCAGTTCCAGGAAGCTCAAGATCGAATTGCTCGCCTTCTTGCCCGCCGCCGTCGGCACAATGCCGTGCTCCTCGTTGTAGGTCTGCTGGATCTTTCGGCGCCTGTCCGTCTCGAAAATGGCCTTGGCCATCGAATCCGTCATGTTGTCGGCATACAGCAGCGCCACCCCTTCAACGTGACGAGCAGCCCGGCCAATGGTCTGAATCAATGAGCGTTCCGCCCGCAGAAAACCTTCCTTATCCGCATCCAAAATCGCCACCAAACTCACCTCCGGCAGGTCCAGGCCCTCACGCAACAAATTCACCCCCACCAACACGTCGTATTCACCGAGACGCAGGTCCTGGATGATTTCGATCCGTTCGATCGAATGGATCTCCGAGTGCAGGTAGCGCACCCGCACCTCGTTCTCCGCCAAATAATCCGTTAAATCCTCCGCCATCCGCTTGGTGAGCGTCGTCACCAGAACCCGTTGCTGCTTCGCGGCGCGATCGCGGATCTCACCCAGCAGATCATCCACTTGGCCTGTGGTCGGCCGCACCTCCACCACCGGATCCAGCACCCCCGTCGGCCGGATCACCTGCTCGGCCACCTTGCCGCTGCTCACCTCAATCTCCCAGTTCCCTGGCGTCGCACTCACAAACACCGTCTGGCGAGCCTTCTCCCAGAACTCCGATCCCTTCAGCGGCCGGTTGTCCGCCGCACTCGGCAGCCGGAAACCATGCTCGATCAGCACCTTTTTGCGGGCCTGGTCGCCGTTGTACATCGCCTGCAGCTGTGAGCAGGTGACGTGGCTTTCATCCACGATCAACAGCCAGTCATCCGGGAAATAATCGATCAAGCACTCCGGTGGTGTTCCCTCCTGGCGGCCCGCCAGATGACGCGCGTAGTTCTCCACCCCGTTGCAGTAGCCCACCTGGCCCAGCATCTCCAGGTCGTACTTGGTGCGTTGCTCCAGCCGCTGCGCCTCCAGTAATTTCCCCTCACTGTTCAGGCAATCCAAGCGCTGATTCAGTTCAGTGCGGATCGCCTTGATCGCTGTATCCAGACGATCCTTAGGCGTCACAAAGTGTTTAGCCGGATAAATATTCACTGCCTCCATGCTCTGCAAAATTTCGCCGGTAGTGGGATCCACATAACGAATCGCTTCCACCTCATCACCAAACAGCTCAATCCGCACCAAACGATCCTCGTAGGCTGGTCCAATTTCCAGCACATCCCCTTTCATTCGAAACCGACCGCGAGCAATTTCCGTGTCGTTACGGCTGTACTGATTGTTCACCAGTTCCCGCAATTGACCGCGAATATTGAGCGTTTCACCCACTTCAAATTTTACCGCAGCCTTCAGATATTCACTGGGAATTCCCAGGCCATAAATACAGCTGATTGACGCCACCACAATCACATCACGCCGCTCAAACAACGACCGCGTCGCCGAGTGGCGCAACATATCGATCTCTTCATTGATCGACGCCGTTTTGGCGATATAGGTATCGCTCACCGGCACATAAGCTTCGGGTTGGTAATAGTCGTAGTAAGAGATGAAATATTCAACTGCGTTCTCCGGGAAGAACTCCCTTAACTCATTGCACAACTGTGCTGCCAAGGTTTTGTTGTGCGCCAACACCAACGCCGGACGACCCGTTTTGGCGATCACGTTCGCCATCGTGAACGTCTTGCCGGTTCCAGTCGCACCCAACAAGGTCTGGTAGCGCTCACCGCCATCCACGCCTTCCACCAGTTGTTGAATCGCCGTCGGCTGATCGCCCTTCGGGGTGTAAGGAGCTGTCAGGTCGTAGGCCGGCATAACGCGCTGACAAGCAAGCGGCCGTCAAGCTTATGGCGATCGAACCAAAATCGCTGTCAATGTGGCACGGGAGTCGCCTGCAGCAACTGCAGCACATAACCGGCCCGGTTCTGATGGCCATAGGCCTCCGCTTCCTGCACCACAGGATCGGGATGGGACGTTGGCCATCCCAAGGGGGGCACACCTTTTAAATCACCGTGGAGGTGTTGGAGCACATGAATGAATTCATGGCTGATCAGCTTGCAGCGCACAGCATCAGCCATCGACCGCTGTTTGATGGTGATCGTGCCCAGCTCGCCCGGTATTGCGCGGTAACTGGCATCTTTTCCTGGCACCTCCGGCTCACCGGAGACCACCGTAATGCCAAGACGCCGGCCCTGCTCGAGCAAACGATTCCCCAGGCTTGGATCTTGATCGCAGCTGGGCTGGGTTCCCGGAGGCGGCTGCCGATAATCCGGGCGAGCCACCTGGCTTTGCTTTGTCGATGAAATGGACGTTTGAGACTGCTGCGGTGCTTCTGGCGCCCTGGTCACCGCCATGCGCCAGCTGCCGATCAACAGCACACTCAGGGGGAACGCAAACGGCAATAGGTAACGGCGAAGCGACACCGACTCAGCTCACAGCAGCCCGGGTGAAGTCCACATCCGCCAACCCCAGCGCGTTAATCAATAACGAACTGATCACTCCATAGGCCACCGCACCAAACAAGGCGCTGGAGATGCCGTTCTTCAGGGTGAAGCCATTGATCAATTGGGCTGCCAATGCAAACAGAATCGCTGTAATCAGCCAGTTGAACAGCCAACTCACCGGCGCAATCAGGCCGCCGAGGCTGGCCATCGCCCAGGGCAGAGCAAACAAAAACTTCAACGGAAGGATCAGCAGCGTGCCGAGCAGCCCAATCACAACCGCAGACCAGAGCGCCGTGCCGAAATTGGCCATCTCGACCCCCAAGGGCAGACCCGTCACCATCAACAGCACCAAAGCCCGCACGGGCCACTGCAACAACCAACCGATCGGTCCCATGGCGCTTGCCCAGAGGTCTCAGCTTAGAAACGTCGCCTTTGTTGGACTCGAAACCATCTCGAGAGAATCTGCTACATGACTCAGACCGTCACCTGCCACCAAACAATTCCGAAACTTGTGAGGGCTGCATCGCTGAGTGAGGTCACGCAACGCAAACCCTTTCGACATCTCTTGAATCAATCCGCCGAGCGGTTCAAACGCGTGCCTTGACAGCAGTGTTCAACGCAGCACGCAAACCCCGCACAACAGCAACCATGGCCAGCTCATCATCCAAACGATTGACCGCTGATCCAACACCAACACCAGCAGCACCCGCCGCAATCGCCATCGGCAAGGTGACCGATGAGAGACCTGATGCACAGAAGACTGGCACATCAACGACACGACTGATGCTGTGGGCTGCAGCCAGGGTGGGGGCTGCTTTCTCAATCAAACCGAGACTGCCGGCACTGAACGGCTTGGCACTGGTGCCACCCTCGGTTTGGATCAGATCAGCACCTGCCGCCACAAGATCGATCGCCAGCTGTTCCTGCTGATCCATCGGCAGGACGTGGGGCACAGTCACGCTCAACACCACCTCCGATAACAGCTCACGGGTGCGGCGGGTCAGGGCCAGCACCTCGCCGGCATCGAACACCCGACCCTGGGGATAGAAAGCGTCGTAATTGCCAATCTCCACCATCGCCGCACCTGCTTGCACAGCAGCGGGGAACTGCTCGGGCTCCACAGAAGACACACACACCGGCACACCGTCTGATTCCTGAATCGCCAAGCGAACCAAGGCCGGATCGCAAGCCACATCAATCAAATCGGCGTTGCCATGGCCTGCAGCACGGGCGACGCGAGCAACACAAGTCGCATCGAAATTCATCAGCCCGGCGATCACCTTCAAAGCCCGGCGCTGCTCAAGGCTGGCTCGGAGGGCGGCGGGCAGCTGCTGGAGACGGGACATCAGACCACTTCCGACTTCAATCCATAGTCTCCCACCGAGACTTGATACGCGCAGGGATGACACCCAAACCCCAAACAGGTGGGCATGGGTCATCCTCTGGAAACAGGCCGCGGGGACACGCGATCACCATGGAACCGTCCGACTCGTCCCCTTCCAAACGATGGAGCTCTTGGCACGACCGCCTGCATCGGCAGCTGCTGAGCCAACCAACCCTTCTCCCAGACGATGCACGGCTCTTGTTGGCGGTGTCGGGTGGTCAGGATTCCATGGCGTTGCTGGCTCTGCTTCGGGATCTGAAGCGCCTCCACAACTGGGAGCTGCTGGTGTGGCACGGCGATCATGGCTGGCATGACAACTCCGCTGTGATCGCAACGGAGCTGAAGCAGTGGTGCGAAATCCAACAGCAGCCGATCACACTCAGCCGAGCAGGCTGCGGCAGCGCAACGAAGGGCAGCCCAACCAGTGAAGCCACAGCACGAGAGTGGAGATATGGAGAACTGCAGCACCTGGCTTTCGAACAGAAATGGGATGTGGTGACAGGTCACACCGCAAGTGATCGAAGCGAAACCCTGCTTCTGAATCTGGCCAGAGGCTGTGATCTGGCCGGGCTCAGCAGCCTCAGGTCAATGCGCCCCCTGGATCAACACCAACCGGATGGTCCTCAACTGCGGCGTCCTCTGCTGGGCTTCAGTCGCCAAGAAACGCTGGCGATTTGCCAAGAACTCGCCCTACCGATCTGGCTGGATCCGAGCAATGCAGACAAGGCCTTCGACCGCAACCGCATCCGTTTGGAGGTGCTGCCCGTGCTCGAGGAGCTGCACCCCGGCTGCAGCCAACGAATCGCCAATTTTGCCGAACGGGTGTCCAGCACGTGGGACACCCAGCAGGAACTCACCGAACTGGTGTTGGCTTCGCTCCTGAACAGAGAGGGAGACATGAATCGAAGAGAACTGAACCAACTCAGCCCAGCCAGCCGTCGACAACTGCTGAACTGCTGGCTCCATCAACAATCCGTAAGTCGCCTGAATTCTGCATTGCTCCAACACATCATCGAACAGACAGGACTGCAAGCGGCTCCAGGCAGCATTGATCTGGCCGGCAACCTGAAACTGATTTGGAACAAGGAATGGATCGTGATTGAAACAAAATAACAATCGCTTCCTTGAAAGCAATGATTCAAAAGACAGGGCACAGGACCAATACCTAGAGGACAACATTAAGAACCAAATAATCAGCAATCACACGCCAAAATCAAACACGCAGACATATCATTAATTCATTCAAGTCATCCCAGCCGACTCAAGCAGTTGGCAAAGACGCTGGCAATTAACATGCATATTCATCGCATTGCGCTCAAAGAAAGGAAGATCCTGTAGAGACGCCCACTCGACAAATTGCTGGTCTGGGGGCGTTGCCTGAAACACACCGTACTGAAGTTGAAGCTGAGAACTGATAATCCAATAATCGAAAGAAATGTGCCCACTAAACATCTCGATCACCTTGGTGCCTGGGTTCGCAAAGATGAGATTTGCCAATCCAGCCCCATGGGGAGCAACGATGCATTGAGCCGAGCCAAACAAATGAATTACCTCAGGCTGGGCTAAATCTTCAAGAAAAACCCTCCTGTAACCAAAGTGATGAAGCATATGCACTAGCTCCTCCTCGTTCACAACCTTCCTACGAGCAGATTTGTCTCGACTGACATAAATCTTGGCGGGAGTCGCATCTGAAGATTTTGGATTGAAGTCAGCCGTACTTTTTAAAAAGTCTGCAACCTGTTGATAAACAATTGGATGCGTCACGGAATGCTGCCGAGGCGCCGAAGTGGTTACAAAAGAGGAAGTCTTGAAGTAATCACCAGCCAATTGACGCGTGACCACTTTCTCCATCGAAATTCCTAATTTCGACAGGCAGTACTGATGAAAGCCTGACTGCGCAGTGGCCAGAAGAATATGATCAAAGCGTTCAAAATCTTCGCCAGAATTTTTCGCCACAAGCAAGCGGGGCAAAGTATCAAGCAACCAGTGGATATAAACGGAAGAACCTTCAACCACACCAAGAAAAGAATGACCCAAGTCCACCGGGGACGCGCCACCAAACGATTGATGCAAGGCATACCCTGCTTGATCTGAAATCAAGGGAATGATGCCTGCTTCAGACCATGAGAGCTTCGAAAAATTCCGCACATAATGCCAGGCTGATCCTCCAGTAGTGAGCTCAATTTCAGGGGCAGGCCTAGCAACAGATTGAAACAACTCCAACGCTGCAGGCTGAGCATCAGCAAACGAATAACGATTCAACTGAACCATCGCTCGTTCGCACAAACTTCGCACCTTGGTGGCTTCAGGGGCAAAGTTGGGCGATGGATTCAAAACCTCAGTAATACGATCTGGAAACATCGAAAACACTTTGAGTCGTTCCGCTTCCTTTGGTTGAAGCAGACCTTTCTCCAACCCCGTATCTGCAATCAATGTCATATTGAAGTCGGGTGCAGAATCACAAAGCGTCGTCTTACAAAATTTGAGATAGTCCTGCAAAGAATCCTCCAGCACAGGACGAGCAAACTCCTCAACCTGATCGACATACCCCGACAACAGAGCCTGAATCGCCTGCTGCTTCAGGAGCGATTCTCGAACGAACAGAACATTAAATTGAACTGCTGCCTGAAAATCGCGGGCGACAGGAATCAAACCCTTATCTCGCAGCACTTGAATCACATCAACAGCAAGGGCCTGGTCCTTCCATACCGATCCAGACTCCAACTCGCAGAGCAGCAAATCCGTTTCGGCAAGCACTTGTTCTGCACCGGCGAGAACCTGGGCGATCGCCCCTTCCACATCAATCCAGAGGCAACAATGACGGCCTTTCGATGATTCAAGAAGTTGGTTGAGCGACGACGTTGGTACCTTGACTTCCTTCAGGACTGCTTTGTCAGTCGACAATGGATTCAAAGAGGCCATCCGAACCAAGGTTGGCAATTGCTGGTCGCCAATTTTTTCAGGAACAAACAATGAAATCTCACCCGAACGATCAGAAGCTGCAAGATTCAGATACTCAAGCGTTTTATAACGCGACAATTTGACAGAGTAATACTCAAAGACGACTGGATTCGCTTCCAATGCAATGATTTTTGCCGATGGATAACGCTCTGCCATCTCACGGGAAAAACTCGCTTCATGAGCGCCAACTTCTACAAAAACAGACGGTAGGACGACATCCACCAGATCAGAAAACAAACGCTCCAAACTTTCTGTCAGCCCTGTTCTTTCACTACGACTCAGGCCTTGAATATGTGGACTGGCATCAGCTGATAAATAAGTTGTAATTCGGGAAAAAGAGTCTGACATCTTCTAACTTTTCAACGACCGCATCACTTTATGCCTTGACTAGCTCGACGCAGCAAAGCATTAACAGTGGCGGCAACCAGCGCAGCGCCACCACGGGTGCCATCAAGACGAATCTGATCAAGCCCGCTATTAGCAAGGCGACGCTTAGCGGCCTCGACACCAATGAATCCGACCGGCATTCCAATCACCAAGCTGGGGGCGGCTGCCCCTGTTTCGAGAAGGTCAACCATGACCTCCAGAGCAGTTGGTGCGCTTCCGATCAATAACAACGGGGCCGGTGCTTGCGACGTCAAGGCATCCCAGGCACAGCGCATCCCCTCCGCTGAACGGGTTAAGCCAGGGGGAGGATCAGCAGGGGCCCATTGCAGCAAGCAATGCACCGATGTCCCCAATGTGCGCTGTGCCATTGGAGTGACCGCTGCCTTCGCCATTGTGGTGTCGGTCAAAATCGAAGCACCTTGACGCAATGCTTGAAGGCCGAGCTCACAGGCTTGCGGGCTGAACTGCAACAAATCAGCCAATGCAAAATCACCACTGGTGTGAATGAGACGCACCAGAACATCCTGCTGCAATTCATCAAGCTGCGTTGGGCCGAGCCTCTGACGAATCAATCGCACACTATCTAAAAAAATAGGATGATCGATGTGCATTAAGAAAGCGCTTTAGGATGTAAAATCACACAATTGATGTTGGGATTCCCTTGAGAGAGACATCATGCGTCATTGTTTCTAACTGTCAGGGGCGACCGCTTGGGAGCATGCTGACCACATTGTATGAGATTGAGTGCCAAGAAATCATTATCGTTCATCTCGCAAAAGACAGTGAAGCCGAAACGTTCGATGCATGCCTTGAGAGGGCTGATGTTGTTATCAGTCAGCACATACAAGACCAATACCCTTGCGCCTTTGTTCGCACATCTGCCCTACGGCAACGCGTTGGCAAACGACTGATCACCATCCCCAACATTTTTTATCGCGGCTACACACCAGACCTTCGCTATCTAAGACTGCGAGCCCGGGGAACGCTCAAAGGCCCATTGGGTGATTACCACAGTTCAATTTTACTGAACGCTTGGAAAGAGGGTGAGAATCAGGAAAGTGCTCTAGAGAGATACAACAATATCGACCTTTGGGCTAAGCAATACAACACGATTGCAGAGCAGTCATTGGCCGAGCTCCAAAAGCGGGAGTTGGAGCTTGATATTCAGATCAGTGACTGCATATCAGCCATGCAAAGTCGTCAACAACTGTTTTATAGCTTTAACCATCCAAGCAAAGCCATGATCAAAATACTGGCCGATCGCATCGCAGAACACCTCAATTTGAGCTCAAAGCCAGAGGGAAAGGCCAGCGTGCAGGCCATGCGCGAACCACTGGATCGCATTCAAATTCCGCTTCATTCGTTCACCCGAGAGAACCTGAAACTCGAATTTCCTGGACCAGACTGCTTTCAGGGGGAATCCATGCAACCAGGCAAGCGACGTCCTGTGCCTTATCAATTACCAGAACTGACCAACCATTTTTTCGAGCATTACAACAGTCAACGCGACGACATTCTTGAACATGGCCTCTGGTGATCAAAGTGCAAGAATGTATCGAAAATCAACCATTGGTATTGGAATCTTTTGAAGAATCAGGCTTTGCCAATCCTTACCTGGCCTGGAATCATGACCGCAGCCTCGAGGTATGAATGGCACGAAACGATGATGAGTAGCTCTGACAATCTCCGTCCTGGAGGCTTCAACAACTGCAGCAGCTCTTGACCGCTGACCGCTGAAGAGGCCACAAGCCACGCCGATGCCTTTGATCAGAACACTGAGCTGGCTTCCCCCTTCGCCAACCAAGAGTGTCTCGTCTGATCAGGCACGCAATCAACAAAAAGCTCTCAACGGTCAGGGATCTACAGCCCCATTCAAAAGGACAGTGTTTTTGCATCGCTGTCATCATCGGGCGATGCCAATCCACCTGCTCTGGGGAGACGACACAGCAGCTCGAGACCGCGCCATCGAGGCCTTGATCCAACGCGTGCTGGATCCCGCCTGGAGCAGCATCAATCTCAGCCGGCTCGATGGGGCCGAAACCGGCCAGGCCTCCCAGGCCCTCGACGAAGCCCGCACGCCACCCTTCGGAGCCGGTGATCGGCTTGTGCTGCTGCAACGCAGCCCATTCTGTAACGCCTGCCCAGCGGAGCTTGCCGATCGCTTCGAGTCCGCTCTGGAGTTGATCGCTGAAAGCACACATCTGGTGCTGGTGAACAGCTCCAAGCCGGATGGGCGACTCCGCACCACCAAAGCCCTCCAGAAACGGATCAAAAAGGGCCTGGATCAGGAACAACGCTTCCAGCTGCCGGCGATCTGGGATGGGGCAGGACAGAGACAACTGGTTCAGCGCACCGCCGACGCGGTGGGTCTCAACCTGGAGGAGGAGGCCATCGATGCGCTGGTGGACGCCATCGGCAACGACAGTGCACGCCTGGAATCGGAACTGCGCAAGCTGTCGCTGCGGGCGGGCGATCAAGGCCAGGTGGGGGTGGCGCTGGTGCATCAACTGGTGGGTGGCCTTGCCACCAACGCCCTGCAGGTCGGCGATGCCTTGCTGGAGGGGAAGCCCGGCGACGCGATTTCCCGATGGGATGCCCTGATCGATGCGGGCGAGCCGGCCTTGCGGATTGTGGCGACGCTGACCGGGCAGATCCGCGGCTGGCTTTGGGTGAGCCTGCTGGAGGACCAGGGCGAACGGGATGTGGCGGTGATCGCGAAAGCCGCCGGCATCGGTAACCCCAAACGCATCTACGTGATGCGCAAACAACTAAGGGGCCGCCCGCCGAAACGATTCCTCTCCTTGCTGGGTCGGATGCTGGAGGTGGAGGCGCGCCTGAAGCGCGGCAGCCAGCCCAAGGATGCCTTTCGCGATGGCCTGCTCGGTTGAACCGGCACAGACCAGGTGAGAAAATCCAGCGTTGCTGAAGCACAGCGCATGGCCCTGTTGGTGCAGAAGTTCGGCGGCACCTCCGTCGGGAGCGTCGAACGCATCCAGGCTGTCGCTCAACGGATCGCCGGCTGCCGGGAAGAGGGCCACGATGTGGTGGTGGTGGTCTCGGCCATGGGGCACACCACCGATGAACTCACCTCCCTGGCCGCAGCGATCTGCGAAGAACCACCGCAACGGGAGATGGACATGTTGCTGGCATCGGGAGAGCAGGTGTCGATCGCTCTGCTGGCGATGGCCCTCCATGCCATGGGGGTCAGCGCAGTGTCGATGACCGGCCCACAGGTGGGAATCATGACCGAGTCGACCCACGGCCGCGCCCGCATCCTCGACATCCGCACCGATCGCGTGCGTTCCCGCCTCAACGATGGCCATGTGGTGGTGGTGGCAGGCTTCCAGGGCACCAGCAGCGGCAGTGGCGGCATCGCCGAGATCACCACCCTGGGCCGTGGCGGGTCCGACACCTCTGCCGTCGCCCTGGCCGCAGCACTCGGTGCGGATGCCTGTGAGATCTATACCGATGTTCCCGGCGTGCTCACCACAGATCCACGCAAGGTGGTGGATGCCCAGTTAATGACGACGGTGAGCTGCGACGAAATGCTCGAGCTGGCGAGCCTCGGAGCCTCGGTGCTGCATCCTCGTGCCGTGGAAATCGCCCGCAACTACGGGGTACCGCTCCTGGTGCGCTCCAGCTGGAGCGATGAACCCGGCACCCTGCTCACCAGCCGCAAAACACGCAATATCGGCCGTGACGGCCTGGAACTGGGCAGCCCCGTTGATGGTGTGGAGCAATTGGAACAGCAGGCGGTGCTGGGGCTCTCGCACATCCCTGACCAACCCGGCATCGCCGCCCGCCTGTTTGAAGCGCTTTCAAAAGCTGAAATCAACGTCGATCTGATCATTCAGTCGACTCACGAAGGCAGCAGCAACGACATCACCTTCACGGTGCATGAAGATGAGCTGGAGCGGGCTCGTACCGTCTGCGATGCCGTCTTGGGGGATCTGGGTGGTGCATTGAGCGCTGAAGGTGGCATGACCAAGCTCAGCATTCGCGGCGCCGGCATCATGGGGCGCCCTGGCATCGCCGCCAATCTGTTCAACTGCCTCTCGCAACAGGGCATCAACCTGCGCTTGATCGCCACCAGCGAAGTGAAGGTGAGCTGCGTGATCGCCTCCGCCATGGGCCACAAAGCGCTGCGGGCGGTGCAGGAGGCCTTTGATGTGAGCGACAGCCAGGTGCAGCTCAATCCACCTCTAGAAGGAGAAAACGAGCCGGAAGTGCGGGGCGTCGCCCTGGACCGCGATCAGGCCCAGCTGAGCGTCTGCCATGTGCCGGATCGACCCGGAACTGCCGCGGCCCTCTGTTCCGCCTTGGCGGATGCAGGCATCAGCCTCGACGCCATCGTGCAATCGGAACGGCAGCACGGCGACGGCTCCCGCGACATCAGCTTCATTCTGCCCAAAGAGGATCGCGCCCGCGCTGATGTGGCCCTCGCACCGCTTCTGGCCCAGTGGCCCGGGGCTGCCCTGGAGGAGGGAGCAGCGATCGCCCGGGTGAGCGCTGTTGGAGCCGGAATGCCCGCCACCGCCGGAACCGCCGGGCGGATGTTCCGGGCCCTGGCCGATGCCGACATCAACATCGCCTTGATCGCCACCAGTGAAATCCGCACCAGCTGTCTGGTGCCTGAAAACGATGGCATTGCTGCGCTGCAAGCGGTTCACGCCGGTTTCCAGCTTGGTGGTGGGGAGCGGCATCAAGCCAAAGGCAGCGCCTCACCTCTGGACAACGGCTGAAGCGCGATACAACTGGAGCAGCGCATCGTGCTGAATGTGGACGGCGACTTTCAGCAGCGCTACCAGCAGGCGGAGCAGGCCTATGCCGCAGGGCAGTACACCGATGCCCACGCCATTGCCTTCCAGCTCCTGGCTGAACTGACTGATGCACCGGGAGATGCCGCAACCCAAGCAGCGGTGGATGGATGGCGGGCCTTCGTTGCTCTGCTGCTGGGCAACATCGAGCTCTACGGGCTGAGCCAACCGCAAGCAGCCACAGAGCACTACCAACTGGTGTTGAGCAGCAACCCCCACGAAACCCTGGCCGATTTGGCCCGACAGGGCCTGGAGTGGAGCCAGTCCGCCAGAAACGAGCAACACGAGCAATACAAGAAGCAGCCTGAACCAGAACTCCAAGTGATGGAGCCGGAACCTGCTGCATCGGCCCTCGAGTCGAGACAACCCCTATCCGAACTTCTGCGCGATCCCTTCCTTCAGGGATCCAGCGCCCCATCTCCCGCCCATGAGAAGAGAGATCACACCGGAGCCAGCAGCTCGAAGCAACGACCAACCGCCATGCCCTGGCTGGAGGATCTCGCCGGGGCTGCGAACGACGATCAACAAGGGGGCTTAAACAACGATCGACCCTCTGAACCGCAGCCCGAAGCTGTGGATGAGATCAACCTCGACACCCTTGACGCGCCAGAAGCAGCTGCCACTGCCGACGGGGAGCCGGAGCCCAAGCCAAGCCTCCCTGAATCTGGACAATCGTCGGAGCCAGAAGCCACACCAACAGAAGCTGCAGCACCAGATGCTGAAACACAAAAACCGGTCAGACAGGCAGAGCCCGCAGCTGCTCTGGAATCGACAACGACACCAGATCTGGAACCAGAACAAGCAATCGAGCAGGACGAAAGCCCGAATCCTGATCCAGAACCTGAGGTTGAACTCGAGGATCCGATGGACGTGCTGCGCGACTCATGGCTGCGCGTCACGGTGAAACTGGCGGAATCAACTACTGGAGAAGAAAAGACAACAACAAAAAAGGGCGACGGTATCCCGTCGCCCTCCTTGCTTCAACGCCTGCGAACGCTGTTGAAGCGATCAGACGGCCGCTGAACGGCGACGGCGGGTGCGACCAGCGGGCATCTCCGGTTCAGGAGCGGGGGCTGCAGCCGCAGCTGCCGCGGCCTTGGGTTCCACCTTTTCGGCAACAGCGGCCTTGACTGGAGCAGCAGCACCTGAACCAGCTCGCACCGGTGCAGGCGCAGGCGCAGCATCACGACGACCACCGCCACCACCAGAGCCACTGGGGCTGCCATGACGGGCGCCGCGGCGGGGAGCGGGACGATCATCCTTCTCTTCCATCGCCTTGGACTTGTAAGCAGGGGTGCCAGCGGGTGCAGGCTGAACCAGGCAGAGAATCAACGGCTCCACCTGAAGCTCGCGGCGCATGCGGCGACCCAGACCCACTTCCACTTCGCGTTGAACGCCCATCCAGTCCACTTCAGGCGCCTTACCACCGGTGTTGCGGCAGAGCTGCTTCCAGCGATTTTCAAGCACCCAGCTGATCTCCCGCTCCGTCCACATCGACATCTTGCGGGCATCGGCGGTGGTGACCACACCCCGGAGGTTGACGCGCGGCGGCGCGACCATCTGACCATCGGTGCTGATGGCAGCAAGGATCGTGACCACGCCGTCCTCGGCCAGCTGCTGACGCTCCTTCAGCACCCGGGCATCAACGATGCCGTTGCGGGACTGATCCAGCAATTCAATGCCGGCCTTGACGGCATCGCCCTTGCGGATCGAATCGGCCGTGAGCTCGACCACATCACCGTTGTCGATGATCAAGGTGTTGTCGGCCGGGATGCCCATGGACTGACCGGTCTTGGCATGGCAAACGAGCATGCGGTGCTCGCCGTGCACCGGCACAAAGAACTTCGGCTTGGTAAGCGCCAGCATCAGTTTCTGGTCTTCCTGGAAGCCATGGCCGGACACATGAATGCCCTTGTCCTTGCCGTAAACGACCTTGGCGCCGAGCATCATCAACCGATCGATGGTGTTCACCACTGAAATCGTGTTTCCGGGGATGGGGCTGGCGGAGAAGATGATCGTGTCGGTGGTTTTCACCTTCACCTGGGGGTGCTCACCACGGGAAATCCTGCTCAGAGCAGCCAGAGGCTCACCTTGGCTGCCAGTCATCAGCAGCAGGGTTTCACGGTCGGGCACATCATTGATCTGCTTGATTGGAACGAACAGATCATCAGGAGCTCGCATGTAGCCCAGCTCCCGCGCCTTGGCGATCACGTTGAGCATGGAGCGGCCGAGCAGTCCGACCTTGCGACCGTTCTTGATCGCCAGTTCCAGGATCATCGAGACCCGGTGAATCGAGCTGGCGAAGGTGGTGACAATCACCCGACCCTCCGCAGTCGCAATATGACGATCCAGGTTGGGGAAGACGGAACGCTCCGGGGGGCAGAAGCCGGGCACTTCAGCGTTGGTGGAATCGCTGAACAGACAGAGCACCCCCTGTTCGCCGTGATGGGCGAGGCGAGCCATGTCGAAATATTCACCGTCGACGGGGGTGTGATCGAACTTGAAATCACCGGTGAAAATGATGGTTCCCACAGGCGTGGTGATCGCCAACGAGAAGCTGTCCGCCATCGAGTGGGTGTTGCGGATGAACTCCACAGAGAAGTGCTGGCCCACCTTCACCACATCCCGGGGTCCAACGGTCTGGAGCGTGGTGCGGTCGCTGACGCCGGCCTCCTCCATCTTCCCGGTGAGCATGGAGAGGGCCAACCGTGGCCCGTGGATCACCGGGATATCGAAGTGCTTGAGGTGGTGGGAGATGCCACCGATGTGGTCTTCATGACCATGGGTGACAATCATGCCGCGGATCCGCTTCTGATTCTCGCGCAGGAAGCTGGTGTCGGGCAGCACCACGTTGACGCCGTGCATGCCATCACTGGGGAAGGCGAGGCCGGCATCCACCAGCATCAGATCATCGCCGTACTCAAAAACACAGGTGTTCTTGCCGATCTCATGCAGTCCACCAAGGGGAATCACTCGCAGGGAGGGTTCCTGCCCCTTGGCGGATCGTGCGTTGTTAGCCATGGAAAAGGATTGAAAAAAGGTTTGCTTGCGTGAGCCGTTAAGCCGGACCGAGCTAGGTCTGACGAAGGGCAGCCATGGTTTTGGACAGGGTCGTTTTCATTGCTTCTGGAAGAGGGGACAAGGGCGGACGGGGAGTTCCGACGGACCAGCCATTGAGTTCCAAGG
This sequence comes from Synechococcus sp. MIT S1220, assembly GCF_047303025.1. Lineage (NCBI taxonomy): Bacteria > Bacillati > Cyanobacteriota > Cyanophyceae > Synechococcales > Synechococcaceae > Synechococcus > Synechococcus sp. MIT S1220. The sequence goes on from NZ_CP138939.1 coordinate 286,757, forward strand.
CGGCTTTAACGGGAATCGGATTGGTGCTGGCGAACAGGGCCTTGAAGAGAGGAATCAGCGCTTCGTGATGGGCGAGGGCCATAGCTCCATCGCCGTTCAGGTAGGCCTCAATCATCGCGCGGATCTGAGAACCGACCACATGACTGGCAACACTCACAACTCCCACAGCTCCGACAGCCAGCATCGGAAGGGTGAGGCCATCATCGCCGCTGTAGATCGCCAGGCGTGGACCGCAGGCCAGGCGCAGCTGGGTCACTTCCTCGGTGGTGCCACTGGCAGCCTTGAAGCTGACGATGTTGGGGCAATCCATCAGACGTGCAGCCGTCTCAGGCTGCAGGCTGCAACCGGTTCGACCAGGAATGTTGTAGAGCATCAGTGGCAATTGCGGTGCGGCGGCCGCGATCGCACGGAAATGGGCTTCCAGCCCGTCCTGAGGAGGTTTGTTGTAATACGGAACGACAACCAGGGCACCATCTGCCCCCGCCTGCGCGGCTTCCCTGGTGGCCTCCACCGCTTCTGCAGTGCTGTTACTGCCGGTGCCGGCCAAAACCTTCGCATCAGCACCTACCGCCTGTCGCACCGCCTGGAGCAACTGGAGCTGCTCCTCCCAACTGAGCGTTGGCGATTCACCCGTGGTTCCGCACACCACCAGACCGTCGGAGCCCTGATCCACCAGATGGCGGGCCAGCCGCCCAGCCAAGGACAGATCCACGGCACCCGAAGCATCAAAAGGTGTCACCATCGCGGTGATTAATCGTCCGAAGGGGGTTGGAGACAACGCGGCGGCAGATGTCATGACTGAATCAGCAGTTCGGCGATCTGGACAGCATTGAGCGCTGCACCCTTTCGGATCTGATCCCCGCAGAGCCAAAGCTCGAGGGCATTGGGATCACTGATGTCCTGGCGAATCCGTCCGATCGCCACCGGATCTCGACCCGTGACATCGGTGGGCATCGGAAAGCGGTTGCTGGCGGGGTCATCGATCAACTCAACTCCTGGGGCATCAGCCAGCAACTGGCGTGCCTCAGTGACGGGGAATGGCTGATCGAATTCAATGTTGACAGCCTCGGAATGCGCCCGCAGCACCGGCACGCGAACACAGGTGGCGGTGAAGCGAAGATCCGGGAGGTCCATGATCTTCCGTGTTTCGTTGACCATTTTCATTTCTTCTTCGCAGTAGCTGTTCTCCTGCAACGGCGAGTTGTGGAGAAAGAGATTGAACGCAAGCGAATAGGGCAGCACTTCAGGCGTTGGCGAGCCACCATCCAGCACGGTCTGTGACAGGGTCTTGAGTTCTTCCATCGCCCGCGCACCGGCACCGCTAGCGGACTGATAGGTGCTCACCACCACCCTGCGCATCGTCCGCCTGGCGGCCAGCGGTGCCAGAGCGAGTGTGAGCAGAATCGTGGTGCAGTTCGGATTGGCGATCACACCCCTGTGCTGGAACGCCGCAGAAGGGTTCACCTCCGGAACCACCAGGGGAATCCCCTCCTCCATGCGGAAGGCACTGGAGTTGTCCACCATCACCGCACCCGCTGATGTGATCGCCTCGCGCCACTGGCGCGACACACCGCCACCGGCGGAGGCGAGCACCAGATCCACTCCGGCGAAGGCGTCAGCCGAGGCCTCTTCCAGGATGAGATCCCTGCCGTTCCAATGCTGGATCCGGCCGGCGGAACGAGCCGAGGACAACAACTTCAGATCTGCAATTGGAAAATTGCGTTCCTTGAGAAGAAGAAGCAACTCCTGGCCGACGGCTCCACTGGCCCCGAGAACTGCAACGTTGAGAGGACGATTTGGAAAAGATCTGGACAAGCGGACGGGGGTAAACGACTCAGAAACTGTTGGCCTCAGTGCTGTTCATCCATCACCACGCAGAGAAGGGAATGGAACCAGAAGCTTGTTCACACCTTACCGGCCAATGAGCAAAACAACCCTCTAATTACAATGGCCCGCTGCCCCGTCGTGCCAAGAACACCGCCATGAGTGCTGCCGCCCTGAAGGTGACCACCGAAACCCGCCCCAGCAGCCGCCTGGCGGTGACGGTGACGATCCCTGGGGAACGCAGCAAAGCCAGCTACGAGGAGGCAATCAGCAGCCTTTGCCGGAACGTCAACCTGCCCGGCTTCCGCAAAGGCAAGGTGCCCCGCACGGTTGTTGTGCAACAGCTTGGTTCGGTGCGCATCAAAGCCACGGCCCTGGAAGGACTGGTGGACAGCATCTGGCGCGATGCCATCAAGCAGGAAACGATCGAACCGATCAGTCAACCGGAGCTGAGCGGAGGTTTTGACGGGCTCCTGGAGAGCTTCAAACCCGGTGAGGAGTTCACCCTCACCCTGGAAGCGGATGTCGCCCCGACGCCCAAACTGAAAAGCACCAAAGGCTTGAAGGCGGAATTCGAACCGGTGGCCTACGACGCCGACAAGGTGGACGCGATGCTGGAGGACTCCCGCAAACAGCTTGCCACCGTGGTGCCGGTGGAAGGCCGTGCCGCTGAAAAAGGAGACATCGCTGTGCTCGGTTTCAAGGGCAGCTTTAGCGATGACGGCTCCGAGATTGAGGGCGGCAGTTCCGACTCCATGGATGTGGACCTGGAACACGGACGGATGATTCCAGGCTTCATCGAAGGGGTGATCGGGATGAAGGTGGGTGACAGCAAAACAGTGGACTGCGAGTTTCCCGACGATTACCCGAAGGAGGATGCCCGTGGACGCAAGGCGGCCTTCGCTATTGATCTCAAGGATCTGAAAACCCGTGAACTGCCCGAACTGAACGACGAATTCGCCAAGCAGGCCAGCGAACAGGAAACCTTGGCTGAGCTGCGCAAGGACCTGGAGCAGCGGCTCAAGGACGACGCGGAGCGCCGTCAGACCAGCAACCGCCGCGATGCCCTCGTCGCCGCACTGGTGGAGCAGCTCGAGGTGGACCTGCCCGAAGCGCTGATCCAACAGGAGAGCCGCAACCTGCTGGAGCAGACCGCTGCTCAGTTCGCCCAGCAGGGCATGGACGTGAAATCCCTGTTCACACCTGATCTGGTCCGCAACCTGATGCAGAACTCCCGACCGGAGGCCGAGGAGCGCCTGCGCCGCAGTTTTGCGCTGACAGCACTGGCCGAAGCTGAGGCGATCAAATTGGATGATCAGGAGGTGGACGCCAAGATCACCGAGGTGAAGAAGGAGCTCTCAGACGAGAACAAGATCGATCCGGAGCGGCTGCGCCAGGCCGTGATGGATGACCTGATGCAGGACAAATTGATGGGCTGGCTGGAAGACAACAGCACCCTCACGGAAAAGGCAGCGGAGGCCGAAGACAAGCCTGCTGGCAAGAAATCAGCAGCCAAAAAGCCAGCGGCGAAAAAAGCTGCGGCCAAGCGCTCGTCCAATACGGACGCCGAGAGCTGAGCAACACCCATAGATTGACTCCATTGTTCAAGGCCCAGAGCGCGTGATCGACGCCCGCAGTCACCACCCCATCCAGAACCGCTGGCGCTCCGAGATGCCGATCTCCGCGCCCGGCCCTCTGCCCACCGTGGTGGAGCAGTCGGGCAGGGGAGATCGTGCCTTTGATATCTATTCCCGCCTGCTGCGTGAACGGATCATCTTTCTGGGCACCGGCGTTGACGACGCGGTCGCCGATGCCCTCGTCGCCCAGATGTTGTTCCTCGAAGCCGAGGATCCCGAAAAGGACATTCAGATCTACATCAACTCACCGGGCGGCTCCGTGACAGCAGGGCTGGCGATCTACGACACGATGCAGCAGGTGGCACCGGATGTGGTGACCATCTGCTACGGCCTAGCCGCAAGCATGGGAGCGTTCCTGCTCACCGGGGGCACCAAGGGCAAACGATTGGCCTTGCCGAACGCGCGGATCATGATTCACCAGCCGCTCGGTGGCGCTCAAGGACAGGCGGTGGACATCGAAATCCAGGCCAAGGAAATCTTGTTTCTTAAGGAAACCCTCAACGGCCTGATGGCGGAACACACCGGCCAACCGCTCGACAAAATCTCGGAAGACACAGACCGCGACTACTTCCTTTCCCCGGCAGACGCGGTTCAATACGGCTTGATCGATCGGGTGGTGGACAGTTCCAGGGACGGAGGAATCGTTACGGAGGGCTGACAGCAGCGCTCCTGTTCACGATCCTTAGTGTTCAGGGAGACCAGTCTCCGGTCGCGCTCTGCAAAGTCCCACGTCTGAAGGTCCTGGCGTTCGATGGCCAAGTTCGATGCCCATCTGAAGTGTTCGTTCTGCGGAAAATCCCAGGACCAAGTTCGCAAGTTGATCGCAGGCCCCGGGGTCTACATCTGCGACGAGTGCATCGATCTCTGCAATGAGATCCTTGACGAGGAACTGGTGGACAGCCAAGGCAACAGCCGCCACGGTGCTGAAGCCGGTCGAAAAGCAGCTCCGGCAACCCGCAAGAGCAGCAAGCCGGCACCGACCCTGGCCTCGATCCCAAAACCACAGGAGATCAAATCCTTCCTGGATCAACAGGTGGTCGGCCAGAACGCCGCCAAGAAGGTTCTGTCTGTTGCGGTCTACAACCACTACAAACGCCTGGCCTGGCAGGGGGATGGCAAGGGTGAAACGGAAGAAACCGCCACACGTCTCCACAAATCCAACATCCTGCTGATCGGCCCCACCGGCTGCGGCAAAACACTCCTGGCCCAAACCCTGGCGGAACTGCTGGATGTGCCCTTCGCGGTGGCCGATGCCACCACCCTCACCGAAGCCGGGTACGTGGGGGAAGACGTGGAGAACATCCTGCTGCGTCTTCTCCAGAAATCCGACATGGATGTGGATCAGGCCCAGCGGGGCATCATCTACATCGATGAAATCGACAAAATTGCTCGCAAGAGCGAAAACCCCTCCATCACCCGTGATGTGTCTGGTGAAGGGGTGCAGCAGGCGTTGCTGAAGATGCTGGAGGGCACCGTCGCCAACGTTCCTCCGCAGGGAGGCCGCAAGCACCCTTATCAGGACTGCATCCAGATCGACACCAGCCAGATCCTGTTCATCTGCGGTGGCGCCTTTGTGGGTCTGGAGGATGTGGTGCAGAAGCGGATGGGCCGCAATGCCATCGGCTTTGTGCCCAGCGATGGACGCGGCCGCAGTCGCGTCAATCGGGAGCTGCAGGCGGCCCAGGTGTTGCGTCAGCTGGAGCCGGACGACCTGGTGAAGTACGGCCTGATCCCTGAATTCATCGGTCGGATGCCAGTGAGCGCCGTCCTCGAACCGCTCGATCAACATGCCCTGCAGTCGATCCTCACCGAACCGCGCGATGCGCTGGTGAAGCAGTTCCGCACGCTGCTGAGCATGGACAACGTTCAGCTCGATTTTGAGCCGGGCGCGATTGAAGCGATTGCCCAGGAAGCGCACCGCCGCAAAACCGGCGCCCGGGCGCTGCGGGGGATCGTCGAGGAGTTGATGCTGGATCTGATGTACGACCTGCCCTCCGACAAGGCCGTGAAGACCTTCATGGTGACCCGCGATCTGGTGGAGCAGCACACCGGCGGCAAGGTGCTGCCGATGCCGGACACCAACCAGCAAAAGACCGCCTGATCACTTGGCTGCCGCTGATCATCTGCAGGTTCCACGCCAGCACGGGCTGTTCAATCACCACGGCATCGACCTGGGCGACGGAACAGTCGCCCATTACCTCGAAGGGCGTGAAATCCTGCGCAGCCCCGTGGAGGAGTTCAGCCAGGGGCAGCCATTGAGCGTGATCGGTCACGCCAACGCCTCGCCGGCTGGGGTAACGCTCAGACGGGCGATCAGCCGGATCGGCGAACAGAACTACAACCTGTTGTTCAACAACTGCGAACACTTCGCCACCTGGTGCAAAACAGGCCGGCACCGCAGCGGCCAGATTGAGTCGATGCTGGAACGGGCCCGGAACTGGAGCCAGCTGATGCCCTCGGCGCTGATGAGTGGCCTGGAGCTGCTGGTGCAGCGGGGATTGCTGGACGACAACGCCCGTGCCCTGGCCCGCGAAGGATTGGCAAAGCTCGAACGGCTGCGCGTGAAACTGCTGCAGAAACTGGATGTGCTGCTGCAACAAGCGGGGAAAGACAGCAACAAACGGCTGCTGCTCACGGGCCAGAGCCTGGCGGACGAACTGGAGGCCGTGGAAGACCTCAAGCAACGCATCGATGCTCTGCTGGATCAACCACCAGCCCTCCCTGGATCCCGCGAGCCTGAGTAGCCTCCCAAAACAGCCTGCGGCGCATGAGTACGGCCTACCAGCCGCTGCATCACAAATACCGACCCCAGCGTTTCGATCAGCTGGTGGGACAGGAGGCGATCGCCGCCACCCTCGGCCATGCCCTCACTAGCAACCGGATCGCGCCGGCGTATCTGTTCAGTGGCCCGCGCGGCACCGGCAAAACATCAAGCGCCCGAATCCTGGCCCGCTCACTCAACTGCCTGAGCAGCGACGGCCCGACTCCAGAACCCTGCGGAAGCTGCGAACTCTGCACCACGATCGCAGCGGGCACGGCCCTGGATGTGATTGAGATCGATGCCGCCTCCAACACCGGCGTCGACAACATCCGTGAACTGATCGAACGCTCACGCTTTGCCCCGGTGCAGGCGCGCTGGAAGGTGTACGTGGTGGACGAATGCCACATGCTCTCCACCGCCGCATTCAATGCACTGCTGAAAACACTTGAGGAGCCACCACCCCAGGTGGTGTTTGTGCTGGCCACCACCGACCCGCAACGGGTGTTGCCCACCATCCTCAGCCGCTGCCAGCGCTTTGATTTCAGGCGGATTCCTCTAGAAGCCCTTGAAACCCATCTGAGCTGGATTGCAGAACAGGAAGCGATTGCGATCCAACCGGAGGCCATTCATGTGGTGGCCCAGCGCTCCCAAGGGGGCTTACGCGATGCCGAAAGCCTGCTGGATCAGCTGAGCCTGCTGCCACCGCCGATTGAAGCCACAGCGGTGTGGGATCTTCTGGGCGCGGTGCCGGAACAGGAACTGCTGGAGCTGGTGCATGCGATGAGCAGCGCAGAACCGGTGGCACTGCTTGAGGCCACCCGCAACCTGCTGGACCGGGGCCGTGATCCCGGCGCCGTGCTGCAGGGTCTCGCCGGCATCCTCCGAGATCTGGTGCTGATGGCCGCCGCACCGGACCGGCCGGAACTCACCAGCGTGTCGCCCCAGTTCCGTGATCAGCTGCCGGATCTGGCCAAAACGATCGGCCGCGCCAGGCTGTTGCATTGGCAGGCCCAACTAAGGGGCACAGAACAGCAACTACGCCAGAGCGTGCAACCGCGGCTGTGGCTGGAAGTGCTGTTGCTCGGCCTGCTCGCTGAACCGATTGCGGCTGCGGTGCCACGAGCAGCGACGACGGCACCAGCACCGCCAATGCCAATGGTGCAAATCCAACCCGCAGCAACAGCCGCAGAACCAGCTGTTGCAACGAGCGGCACCAACCTGGCTGAGTTGTGGCAACAGATCCTTGGAAGCCTGGAGCTCCCCTCCACGAGGATGCTCCTGTCCCAGCAGGCTCAGCTGGTGCGGCTGGATCCGAACCGGGCCGTGGTTCAGGTGGCCGGCAACTGGATGAGCATGGTGCAGAGCCGAGCATCCTTGCTGGAACAAGCGGTGGCCAAAGCGCTGGGAGGCTCGCGCCAGCTGATTCTTGAACCCGGCAGTGGCGGCGCCCCCGCTGTGGCGGCCCCAGCACCAACCGTGCCGGTGCCAGTTCCAATGCCCCAGGTTCAAAGCCCACCCGCAGCAACAGCCGCCGCAAACGCCGCAAGCATTCCGGCGGAACCGACCGCAGCGCCGGTTCAAACACAGCCAACTGCGCCGCAACAGCGAACAGCACCGCAACAGCCAGCAACACCGGAACAGCCTGCAGCCGCGATTACGCAGGCTCAATCACCAGCAGCCCCACCCCAAGCCCAACAACATTCGGGACAAAAATCTTCAAGCCAACCGCCGGCCGGCCAACCAACTCACGATCAACAGCCGCCCGCACCACAGCCGTCCCACCCACAACCAGCCACGCCAAAAGCCGGGAAACCACAACCAACCTCATCCAGCCAACAACCAGCGACGCAGCAACCGCAACGGCCTGCTGAAGCATCGGGACTGGACCGGCAGGTCAAAAACCTGGCGGACTTCTTCAACGGCCAGGTGCTTGATGTGGATAGCGACGGGATCAACTGATCAAACGCAGACGAACAGGGGATCACAAGCACAGGAATACACCAAATCGATTCGATGCCGACACGGAATTGCTCCCTACCCGAACTCCATCGCCGCTGAATCGTTGGGATCAAAGCTCTAGAGAACCAATGCTGATTCAGCCTGGTTGCACCAACGAACGCAGACGCCGGCCTAGCGCCTCGAGCGGTGTCGCATCCTGAGGTGCACTGCAGCGCTGGCCCGATTCTCCATCCATCCACACCGGATGACGGCCGTGCCAAAGCATCGGTCGATCGGGCTGATCCCACCAACTGAGCATCAGATTAATTTCTTCGCCACTGCGGTAAATCTCCAATTCAATGTCGCGATCGGGGTGGCGTTGTCCATCGCCATCGCGGCATTCGATCCGCACATTCAAATCATCCAGCTCCGCTGCAGCGGAAGAATCAAGCGGCACCACGGCATGGCTCCAGGGCTTGAGGCAAACATCAGCAGCCTTGGCGATCAGCACCAACAAATCCATTGGATTAGGGAAGCGCGCGGATCGAGCGGATCAACAACCGGATCGGGCCAGGGCGAAAGCCAGGGTTGAGATTGCCGCCATCACCGAACTTGGAATGCAACACCTGAATCCGGGTGATGCCGGATCGATCGAAGCGCAACGGCAAACCCACCGGTTTGGCTCGCACGGTGGGGCGGAGATCCGCAAAGGGCACCACCACCTGAGTTGTTCCGTTGGGGTTGGTGGGAACATCAATCACCCAACGCAAACCACCGGGGATCAATTCCGTGAGGCCAAGTGCTCCATCGCGGCAACCGATGGCGATCTTGAGGGTGCGGCCTTCGCCATCCAGATCCAATTGCAGTGCCGAATACGGGGATAGATCCAACGGTGGTTGCAACCGGGGCGAGCGGCAGCTGACGAAACCGCCGCCACGTTCGATCAGCTCCCCCTCCAGGAGCAGGCCATCGTCGACCACACGGCAACCAGCTCGGGAGTTGCCGCCCATGATGGTGTCATTGAGGGAAGACCAGCCGTCTAGGCTGATGGGCTCTTGTTTCCCTTCAGTCTCGGCCATCGACTCAGCCATCACAGGCACGTGAACAAACAGTAGGAAGGCACCCAGAAGCAAGGGCAACCCGGCCCAGAAGCAGCTCTTCCACTTCAGACTTCCCAGGGTCCTGCACATAGCCGCACAGCCAACGCTTAAAGGTGTCAGGGTCGTTGGCCCTTAGCGCTGAGACGAGTTCATTCAGCAGGAACAGTGCAATGCGGGTGTCGAAGGTCATCGGTCAGACGTAACTGTCTGATGTGTTCCCCTCTCTGCTCAGGCAATAAAAATCCCCGCCATCCGCTCGGAATCCGCCTTGTTCATCTGGCAGCCGAAAGTGGTGATCCAGTAGCTGCCACGGTTGGAGGAAGCTGCTGGGGCTCCAGGCAGTGGTTTCGTTAACGGTGAAACTGTCATCGGATCAGTCTCGGACATTGGCCCGCCCAAGCTCATCGCTGCTCCAGAAGGCTGAGCTGTTGATTGGCGCGATCCACCTTGCGTGCTAAGTCGCGGTGGAGGGCCAAGATGATGTCGATCGCAACTTCCGGCTCCTCGTGCTGAAGCTGCTCGAAGGTGTCGCGGTGCAGCACAAGGCAGGTGCTGTCCTCATCCGCCACGAGGTCGGCTGTGCGGGGCAGGTTGTTGAGGAAGGCAATTTCACCGATGCATACACCTGAGCTGAACGTGGCGAAGCGGATCCGTTTGCTTGTTGTCGAACTCTCGATTCCTGCACTGATAAGGCCCGTCTCCACCAAAAAGAGTTCGGACCCTGCATCACCTTTGCGGCACAGCAGATCGTTGGTGCTGTAGTTGCGTCGCTCCAGCAGCGGCATCAAACGAGTCCTGGTTTGCTCGCCGAGGTCTGCCAACAGAGTGATGGAGTTGTTGGGGAGTCGTTCGCCAACCTGCGTGCAGTGCAACTGCTCCAGGAGGCGGTTCTCGACCGTTTCAAGTGCCCTATCAAGGCTTTCGAACCAGCCCACGGCTTCGCTTTCCTCTGTTGGCCAGAAATTTTTGAGGTGTTCTCCTCGACATGCCAGGCAACAAATTCCTTGCTTCTGCAGATTGCTGAGGGCATCGCGCAGCAATTGGACACTGACTTCCGGTAACGCCAACACCTGAGCCAGGTCGAGCACGACGAACGACTCATTCGTCGTGCTGCCTTCGAGGTGGGCCAGCAGTTCTTCCACGGCTGCAAAGTCAAGAACCCCTTGCACCTGCAGCACCTTGATCCGCTCGCCGTGTTCTTTCAGGAGATCGAAATCGACTTTGCTTCGCCAGCGGCGCGAATAGCGCTTTTGGCCACTGGTGGAGGAACGAATGACCGTTCCAGCACGATTGGGCTGGTCAAAGAGGTGCAGCTCGAGTCGTTTCGACAGCTCCTCACAAACAGCGATGCCCCGGCAGGAGTTGCCGTAGGTATCCAGGGGCGGTGAGTACACAGCGATGCCAAGGCGCCCTGGCACGACGGCCATCACGCCACCGCCGACGCCGCTCTTCGCAGGCATGCCCACGTTGTAGAGCCACTGGCCTGTGTAGTCGTACATGCCGCAGCTGCCCATCACCGCGAGGACATCGGTGTTGCACATGGCATCGAGCCCCACCACGTTCGTGATGGGATTTCGCCCTTGGCAGGCAAGAGTGGCCGCCATGACAGCAAGATCGCGGCAGCTCACAGACACGGCGCACTGTCGGAAATACAGCTCCAGCGCTTGCTCAGGTGAGGATGTGATCACATCAGAGTTGCGCAGCAGGTACCCAATCGCCCGGTTGCGGTGTCCGGTGTCCCTCTCGGAGCGGAACACGTCTTCGTCAACAGAGAGGCGTTTGCGTTTGCCAGCCATATCGGAGAGGAAATCCAGCAAGATCGATTCCGCTCGTTCGGGATCGTGGGCCCAGATCAGGGCAGTGGTGGCAATGGCGCCGGCGTTGATCATCGGGTTCCGGGGAATTCCTGTGACCGGATGAAGGCTGATGGCGTTGAAGGCATCGCCAGAGGGCTCAACTCCCACCTTCGCGAGCATGTGATCTGAGGAGAGGAGCTTCAGGGCCAGCCCAAACGCGAATGGTTTGGAGATCGACTGAATCGTGAAGTCCTTCGCTGTATCCCCCACTTCGTAAAGGCGACCATCGGTGGTGGCGATGACGATGCCGAAATCGTCGGGATTGGCCTTGGCTAACTCAGGGATGTAGTCAGCTGGCCGACCTTCGCGAAGATCTCTGAAGCGTGCATAAACATCCTCCAAGATTTGCTGAATTGCCGAGGAGTTGACCACGCGGTTTCCCATGGATGTTGGTGAGACTGAAAAGGGATTTGATTGATCTCACTGCTGAAACAGTGGGAGATCTGCCTCTTCTGTTACTGATTTGCCGGCTGCATGTTGCCCCTGCCATCCGAGATGGCTGGCCAGACTTCACCAATGCCCCGGTACCGCCCCAACAACACCTACAGAACTTCAACCCCTGAGGAGTAGCTGACGACCAAGGAGATCGCCACAGCACTGGATATCCACCCCAACACGCCAAAGCGCATCAAGACCGCGGGCCTGTTTGTCGAGGGCACTCACTTCAGGAAAATGAATCCGACCAAGCAGCGGAGCCGCCTTCGTTGGCACCTGGACCGCACTCGCGCCGGGCCATGGGGTTCTGACTGCGCAGCTAGCGGCTGCTAGTCATCGCGGAGAGCTAGCCCCACACGTTCGACAGCCTCAGACCTGAATATTTGCCCGTAGATTCTGCGGATGATCTCAACGCTCGAACCGAGCAGTGTGGCCACGTCGTAATCAGAGATGCGCTTGGCCGGGTCCGACTTAATTATCTGCCGCATGAGCCGCAGCGTTGCCGCTTGGCGCACCAATAGCGGATCTGTTCACCGGTCCTGATGATCCTGCTGCCGGTTTAGGTGCCGATACTGAACACTTCGTTGGCTCTGCAGCCCGTCACTGCCACAACCCCGACCATCCATGCCGTCTCAGGTGGGAGGAACTGTTCGACCTGGAGGATATCCAACAGGCGGCCGATCAGGTGATCATCGTCGACGTGCTCACGCGTGGGCGGCAAGGATTCCTTGTACCGGTACTTCTTCGGCACCTCGAACCCGACCAAGCCGGCCAACCTGGCCAGCCGGTATCAAGCGCCAGCCGCCCCCCTTCGGTGGGTCGTCCCTTGCTTGGTGGTCGCGATGAAGTCCACAAGGTTGGCTTGCGTGACCCTGCCCCCGCGTTCCTCCTCGATCTCATGGAGGGCCAGCAGCTCCAGATTCCTGAGCTTGTTCTGCAGCGCGGAGAAGATGGCCACAACACTTGCCAGTCCTATCCGTCTCTGCATCACACAGAACGTACAGAAGGAATGCCAGCAGTGATCAACGACCTCATCACGTCATCAAGGCTGGAGAGAAAAGATCTTCACCAAAGCGGGAGCATTTGACGGGTCGTTTTCGGTTACTGCGGCGCGGTCGCTCCGCTCATAACGCCTGTCAATCGATCAATCCTTGCACCTCTAGGCAATCAATATCATTGATTGGTCAATACCATTGGCATGCGAGGGTTATATTCATTTAGATTTAAATCATCAAACTACCCGTTCAGACTACCTCTACCTCAGCGCCGCCTGAAAGGGACTTCTTTGATTGGTTAATTTATTTGATTGTCTTCAATAATTCTTACGCTTGAATAGTGCAAAATGCAGGAATAGTGCAGTTTTGCCGCAAAGAGATTAGTATTCAACAACGAATTAACACACGCTCGTCCTTGATATTAACTCCTAAGTTTTTTGCGGATGCTGAAATTACAAACAATAGCTAAAGGGCCGCTACATGCCAATTGCTAAATTTTTATGAAAAAGTAACATTAAACATGAGAATCGCAAATCATGCTGCTATAGATGATCAACTCATGTCAAAAATAAAATGAGCACCGACGCCCCTTCACTGCTCTTTACAATGACTGGTCAGAAGGGACGGATAAAAAGACTGAATAAAAGTAGTGACAATTTTAAAATTTCCTTTGATATCAGCGACGATGGTTTGGTTTGGTTCCAGGATAGGCCGGGCAGGAATTCAGGAACTGGAGAGGTGTCATATTTCAGCGAGAAATTTAAAACTTTATTTGATGGCGACATGCCTAATTCTGCACTTTCCTACACGGATAAAGGCACTGGAGATAATCACACCCTGATTATCAAAAATAAATCCTTTAAGTACAACAAGAAAAAGGAAAGGCTTGTAACAAAAGCTGTCTTAGCAAATGATTACGATGAGACAGAGAATCCAGATGGAATCTCCTGTGGAATGAAAAATTCAATGTCAGATGACGAGCTAACTAATTACAAGGGAGCGAAATTTGATACCGGGAGTCTCTTTATTGATAATATGTCTAAAGATGATTGGGCTGCTATTGGTTATTGCGTTGGCTGCGCTGCAGCCATTGGAATAACAATTTACTTTTCAGAAGAATTAGCTGATATCATGAAGCAAGTTGTTCAAATTGATACCGCGATATGCAAAGCCTGTGTCAATGAAATAATCGCAGTAGAAAATCAGTAGACATTTGGATCCCATGACCATTACCAGATGTGATATTTGTTTCTGTTGATATGCAATAGCTCGCTTCATAATCTCATGAGAGCAATTGTCAATCGGATTAAATTAAATATTAAAATTATCAATGTGAGCGTTAGCTCCCAGCTCCTTAGAAGCGACGCTATCCAACTGAATCATTTCCAGATTCAGTTCCCTTCGGCACACTCACTTGTGGAAACCTCGGTAGCAGCAACACTTCCAATATAGTTATCCTCATTCCCACCAAAGCGGGTCAGATATGCAAATTTAATAATGTATGAGCCAATATTGTGAAAAACATTGTCATTGAAGCTGGCCCAGACTGCAAATTGCTGACCCTCAACAAGCATCTGCTCTGCGGCGGGGGGCTGCATCGTGATCAAGGGAATGCCCGTTATGCCTAGCAGGTTGATGCAGCAACTCAAGGCTCAGGTGCGATCCACTGCTCTAACAAAAGGGCAACAGGCATGACAAAGGGATTCACCAGCCGAACACCGCGTCAAGCCACACCGGAAGGCAGATCGTCCGTCCCAAACACTGAGCTGATCGGCACCACTGCCATCCATGGCGCAGGGCAAGGACTTCACTTTTGAAAACTACAATCGATGACACACCAGCCAAATAATTGCGCCGATTATGCGGTATGTACGGCACTTGCCGATCTACTTCTCCAAATAAAACATCAAACAACGACCAAAGATGTCCAACAAAAATCAGATGGGCAAACAATAAGGCAATATTTTCGAAGGAAGTCTCTTAATTTTTGCCAAAACGAAACGAGCCAGATCTCATCTAGATTTTGCGATTAAGAGTATATACACTTAGGAATAGAATCAAGCGACGCGGGCTTAACCTTAAAACAAATGGAAGTTCAATACACGTCAACTCGCGCAAGCTAAATTTAAAAAATTGCGTTAATGCTTATGGCAATTTTTGGCACGGCATTCGCTAACGCCGCTCTAAAAAGCGATGGATCTGTTGTTGTCTGGGGGGACAGTCGTTTTGGCGGCAATCCTGTAGATGTCGAGGGATTAAATTCAGTTAAAAATATTTATTCAAACATATATGCTTTTGCAGCACTAAAAAATGACGACTCTGTTGCTGTCTGGGGGGGCAGTGTTTTTGGCGGCAATCCTTCAGATGTCGAGGGATTAAATTCAGTTAAAAATATTTATTCAACTGAAGTCGCTTTCGCGGCACTGAAAAATGACGGCTCTATTGTTGCCTAGGGGAGTAATTCTTCTGGCGGCAATCCTGAAGATGTCAAGGGATTAAATTCAGTTAAAAATATTTATTCAACTGACCATGCTTTCGCGGCACTGAAAAATGACGGCTCTGTTGTTGCCTGGGGGCTTAATCGTTCTGGGGGCAATCCTGCAGATGTCGAGGGATTAAATTCAGTTAAACATATTTATTCAACCAGATTTGCTTTTGCGGCACTGAAAAATGACGGCTCTGTTGTTGTCTGGGGGGACAATCGTTTTGGCGGCAATCCTGCAGATGTCAAGGGATTAAATTCAGTTAAAAATATTTATTCAACTGAAGTCGCTTTCGCGGCACTGAAAAATGACGGCTCTGTTGTTGTCTGGGGGGACAATGATTCTGGCGGCAATCCTGTAGATGTCGAGGTATTAAATTCAGTTAAACATATTTATTCCAATGACCATGCTTTTGCGGCACTAAAAAACGACGGCTCTGTTGTTGTCTGGGGGGACAATGATTCTGGCGGCAATCCTGTAGATGTCGAGGGATTAAATTCAGTTAAACATATTTATTCCAATGACCATGCTTTTGCGGCACTAAAAAACGACGGCTCTGTTGTTGTCTGGGGGGACAATGGTTCTGGCGGCAATCCTGCAGATGTCGAGGGATTAAATTCAGTTAAAAATATTTATTCAACCAGCTTTGCTTTTGCGGCACTGAAAAATGACGGCTCTGTTGTTGCCTGGGGGAGCAATCGTTTTGGCGGCAATCCTGTAGATGTCGAGGGATTAAATTCAGTTAAAAATATTTATTCCACTGTCCGCGCTTTCGCAGCACTGAAAAATGACGGCTCTGTTGTTGTCTGGGGGGACAATGATTCGCAAGAATTTGCAAGTGTATCGAGTGAATTAGGGCCAGGGTCTATAGATGTGATTCTTCCATTAATCGAAACCGCAGAAATCAAAGGAAATAGCTCATCCGGTCTTCAACTAGTCTTGTCATTTACGGAAACAATTACCAACGCCATCGATGCTTTTCAAGGATTATCACTAACCAGCAATCAAAAAGAACTCTCATTGATTCCCATTGCTGAACAAAGCAACGGCAATGAACTTAGTTTCCGAATTGGAAATGACAACGCAACAATTGAACATGGAGAAAAGATCCTTTTATCTTATACGAAACAAAAGGATGGTGGAATTCACGATCAGGCCGGCAATTCACTGGAACCCTTTGAGATCCCCATTACCAATCCAATTCCCAAACCAAAAGCGATTGCTGAAACACCAACACAACCTGATCCAACTGTCGAGCCAAATCCAGTAGTCACACCTGATCCGGTAGTCAAACCTGATCCACTCACAGGGCAAGACACCGTTTTAGCCAATGCTCAGATCAATAAATCGGCAACACGCATCAGCCTTGAATTCACCGCTGCTCTCTCCACCGCAAACACCCTCTCACCATTCAACTTCGCCATCACAGGCAGCGATGGATCCGCGATCGATCTGAGGGCTGTCAGCGTCAGCAAGAACAACGCCAATCAGCTCAACCTCAAACTCAATCAAGGCAATCAATTTGCAGCAGGCAGCACCGTTCAGGTGGCCTACACCCAGCCCTCCAACAGCACAGCCCTAACAGATGCAGCCGGCAAACCCATTGAAAGTTTCAGCCAAAGCGGCATCTCCACCTACGGCACACCTGTGGCACCCCCACCCGAGCCAACAACACCCGAGCCAACAACACCAGAATCACCGCCAGCCAAGCTGGCACCCATCGCGAAGTACGACCTCTATCAATACGAAGGCGGTCAAGACAACCGCACGACAATTTCCTTTGGAGACAGCAAACAACGCCGCAAACGCGAAAGCGGTGTGCTCAAAAATGATCTCAATGTTGAACTCGATCCAACAAAGAATCCAACCACCTTCGTCACCGCGATTCGCCTCGGCGGGGCCGCAGATTCCGGCAAAGCAGGCATCATCGGCCAACCCATCACAGGCACCTATGGCCGCCTCACCCTGAACGCCGATGGCTCCTATGCCTACAACGCCACGGAACAATCAGCCGCTGATCTGCTCATTGGTGAAACCGGGTTTGATGATTTCACCTACACCATTTCCGATGGCACCAACAGCTCATCAGCGTCATTTAGTTTTGCCATCGCTGGCAGCAAGGAACGGCCGGTGGAACCAAATCCCGATCCAATAGAAACCCCGTCAACAACAACGCCAGAGGGCAACAACACCACACCCGCCACTGGCACCGGCACTACGATCAACATCGAAAACCTCACGATCAAGCTCGGCAAAGGCAAAACAATTGATTTAATCGGTGATCTGATCAGCCATGCCAAAACCAAAGGCTTCCTGAGCGCCAACCTCTTCCAGGCCAGCGATACCAGCAATCAACTCAAAGCCAAACTGCCGCCCCAACTGGGCTTAAGTCACCAGGGCACAGACGCCTCTGCAAACAGTAAACAGGCCAAGCTCATCCTCAAGGGGATCTACAGCACGCTCAACAGCAAAGACCGCAAGGCCCATCAACGGGATGCCATTCGTTATCTCAGTGGTCTGCCAGGCAAGCGGTCAGCGCGCGTAGATCTGCGCAGCATCACTCCTGAATCCCTGCGCAACGACAACCAACCCCTCAAAACCCTCGGCCTTGTTGGCACAACCAAAGGGCGCAACCTCAATGAGGCCTTGATTCTCGATGGCCGCAATCTGCCCAGCCAAACCAACATCCGGCTGGATCACATCGGTTTCCTCTCACTGTTTGGCGACATCCGCATCTCCAGCGGCAGAGGCGACAACCATGTGATCGGCGATCGCGCCGCCCAAACCATCAACCTCGGCAACGGTGAAGACACCGTGATCGGTGGTGCCGGCCAAGACACCCTCCATGGCGGCAAAGGAAACGACAGCCTCGATGGTGGCAACGGCGATGATGTGCTGATCGGCGGACCAGGTGCTGATCAATTCCGACTCTCCAAAGGCCAGGATCTCATTGAAGATTTCAACCTCAACCAAGGAGATCTGCTGATCACGAGCAACCCCGGCAAACTGAGCATCAACCAACAGGGAGACAATCTGCTGATCACCGGCCCCGGCGGTATCGACACCCTCTTGGCCGATATGGATCGCCGTGCCTTCCTGGCTGCTGATCCGTTTGGCTGATCGCCGTGATCCCTGCCACCGCAATTGGCCCTCAGCGGCATCAAAGCCACTGCCCCAGCAGCCACACCGCTCTGTTGCTGGTGGATGGGCACGCCCCCGATCTGCAGCATTGGCTTCCTGCGGCCAGGATCCCAGCCCAGACCATCCCAAGCAGCACTGATCCCCTACAGGCCATCAGTCGACTGCTGCATCAACAACGGCTGCAGGGTGCAGCCATTCAGGATCTGCATTTGATCGCCCATGGCAACAGCCGAGGTTTATGCATCAATCAGCATTGGCTCGACGCTGCAGCAATACAAAAACAACGATCACTGCTGTGGCGATGGAAGATCCAACGGTTGTTTCTCTGGAGTTGTGAGGTTGGTCAAAACCACGCCCTGATCGCATTGCTTTCAGAGCACAGTGGTGCCGACGTGTTCAGCAGCAAAACCAAGCTCAATCAACACACCCAGCAGCTGCTGCATTCCGCCACTGGCGCAACACAATGGCTGAATGATGTTGTTGCAGCATCGGCCATTCAGCAGTGGCAAGGCGAACTCAATACACCGCTAGACAATGCGGACTATGAATACAAAGCAGGCAAAGAAAAAACAAACACCTTAAAAACAATTCCAAGCGGTCACAACGTCACCTCTTTCACGATCAATGGCACAGAAGGAAGCGTTGGATCGGATATCTATGTTGATGGAACCTACGGGCGGTTCAAGTTAGATAGCGGCGGCAATTTTACCTACATCACCGACCGTGAAAGCGCCGTTGCCCTTGGGCAAGATGTGAAAGGCGTTGAACAGGTGAACTACGCCACAGCATCCAATGCAGATCCCTCCATCACGGCCTCAGGAACCATCTCTTTTACTGTCGTAGGCCTCAACGACACACCAGAGATCACGCTTCGCTCAAGCACAGCCAATCCTGAGTTCAGCCAAGGCTCAAGCAGCCTGATCGCCAATCAAACCAGCGTCGCCGAATTCAGCATCAATGATGTTGACGCCGGTGAAGCGATTCAAAGCATCAGCCTTGATCTCGACGACAATTCAATCCAGGCCTACAACCTCCAACCCAATCCACCGCTCAGCAGCTTGCCGGCCACGCTGAAGGTGGTACTAAGCCAAGCCGGCATTGATGCCATCAACGCTGGCAATCAACTGCCTGGCTTCAAACTCAACGCGACCGACCGCTCAGACGGTTTCGCCAAAACAGGAAAATCCGAAAAAATTCGACCAAAAGTCAACAGCAACCCAAGCCAACCCAATGGCACGCAACGTTCGCAAATCACACTCGAGGGGATCTTCAAGGTTAAGGAAGATGATCCCACCCCAGCCTCCGGCACGATCAGCATCAGCAATTCAGATCCCAGCAACAATCCAAGCTTTCCGGATCTCAATCTTGCTGGGCAATACGGCAGCTTCAGCCTTGCCTCCGGCCGTTGGCGATACGAACTAGACCAAAGCAAAGTTCAACATCTCACACCCGGCAATGCCAACAAAATCGGCGAAACATTCAACCTGAAAGCAACCGACGGCAGCAGCAAAAACATTGAAATCACGATCATTGGAACCAAAGATGACTCCGTGTTTTCTGGTGATCTCACGGGGAGTGTGCAGGTTGGCATCCCCAGCCGGGCCATCGCCACAGGAACACTCACCATCAACGATGCAGACCATGGCGACAACCCAACAATTGCTGGCAGCCAACAGATCGGCAACTATGGATCCTTTGGCTTTCTCAATGGCCAATGGCGCTACAGCTTGAACGCCGCCAAGGCGCAAACCATTGCCAAGCAGCAAAGCAAAACGGAACAATTCAAACTTCAAGCATCCGATGGTCAAACAACCACCATCACGATTGCCATTGACGGGCCAACACCAGATCTGACCAAAACCCCAACCACGACTCCAACCAAAACGGAGCCAGGGATCACTGGGACCATCACCCCAAAAAACACCAGCAACCTTCAAGGCCAGGGCCCAGCCGCAGCAATCCCAACCGTCAACAACACAAGCGTGACGGAGCTCAACATCGAGATCACTGACGATGAACAAATTGGGCTGCAACGCACGCTGATTCGCAACCAGCAAGCCACTGCGATTTGGCGCACGATCTCCGCCGATTCCAAGGCCAAAGCTGATGCAAACCAAGTGAGAATCAAGCTGCCTGCCCAACTGGCCTTAACCATTGATCAAACCCAATCCGGCTTCACTCGCGAAGACGCCAAAGCGCATCTGAAGGCCTTGCTGCACCGCATCAGTGGTGCAAAACAACGGCGGGCCATTCAACAAATTGCACGGTATGTGGAACAACAACCGCAAGACACCATCGGCGATCTTGATGCCGTGTTGCTCACCCCAAGGCAGCTCGATCGCGATCCAGATGAACCCTCTGCCTTGAGCCTAAAAACGCCACAACAGGACACTGAAAGACACCAACCGCTGGTCTTCGATGGGCGCGCCCTAGCCAAAGGCAGCCGGCTGAGGACGAACCAACTGGGATTTCTCTATCTGTTTGGCGCGATCGAAGTGCATGGCGGTACGGCCGCCAACCAGGTGATCGGCGATCGCTCCAACCAAACCATGAACCTTGGAGCTGGAGACGACATGCTCAGCGGTGGGCACGGTGATGATCAGCTCTTCGGGGGCCGAGGTGATGACCTTCTCGATGGCGGTGCGAACAATGACGAACTCACGGGAGGCAAAGGGGCCGATCTGTTCCGCCTCTCCAAAGGACATGATCAAATCCTGGACTTTCAACTGAACCGTGATCAGCTTTCGTACAAGGGGCCAATCCAGCAACTCTGGTTGACGCAACAAGGCGATGATCTGCTGATCGAGAGCCGAAATGGCATTCAAACGCTCCTGATCAACATCGATAAACGCGATGCCCTCATGAGCGACCTCTTTCTCACCTAAAACCAAACCATCTCCGCAAACACCATGCTCCTGTTCGCTGACCTTGCCCTAACACCGGCCTATGAACTGGTGTGCCGGCCTGATCACACACAAACGATCATGAATGGCCAGCCTGCTCCTGAAGATTCCAAGAAGGATGCGCAATTCAGCTTGAAGCTGGATGCCAGCGACGAACCCATAGCGATCGCTCCCACCAATCTTGCAGCGGACTCCGATCAAATTGTTCACCTCATTGATGAGAAGCCTGTGCGTGATGGTGAACGCATCACCTATCGGATTGGCTACATACAACCGATGTTTCCATCCAACGGCGATGCAACCCTCGAAGGCCTGAGCAAGCTGGCGCACATCGCCGTCAGCGGCGATCTTGCAGTGAATACCAAAACGCTCACCTTTCAGATGCAACAAACCTTGCGGATAAAATTAAACGTGAACATGCCGATTACCAAGCAAGAAGATCTCCACATGCAATTCAAGGGTGCATGTGTCAAACAAGCCTTGCAATCTCAGAGCTAAGGGCAGCACGTGAACACGCCAGCTTGAACCTCGTCAAGGAATCCTGATCAGCAATCAAGGCAGGGCAATGAACAAATAAACAAATGAAGAATCAATCAACCCAAATTGGTAATCGCATCATTGGAGATTGTGATAAACGACATCCCAGCGGCGTTGGCATCACTGAAGCCTGTTGATGTAAAGCCTTGCATGTACACCGTGTTTCCGTTGTAAGTCACTGTGGTGACGGCCGCGCCAGTGCTCACCGACACCTGGGAGGTGGTGTTGGTCGCACCACCAAAGGCCATCACGAACCCGGTTCCCTGCAGGTTGGATGAACTCATCCCCGTTTCAAAGATCAACGTATCGCTGCCATCATTGCTGCCAAAGAAATAGGTGGTGGCATTCGCCGCAGAGAATGTGGACTTGAACGTAAAGGTGTCATCGCCTGCACCACCGATCAGGCTTGTACTGGTCAGTTTGTTTCCGAATACGAACTGGTCCCCATCATCATGTCCACTGACAACGCTGTTAAGAACCTCATCTATGATCGATACCGTATCGGCGCCAACCCCACCGATCAGTGTTGATGATTTGAACAAGTCACGCGCATCGAGATAATCCGAACCAGCACCTGCATCAACAGTCGTTTTCGAATCAACAGCGCCATTGATATACAGAGTATCGTCGCCTGCGCCTGCATAAACGGCAGCGGTGTACACGCTCCCAGTCAAGGTAATGGAATCAGCACCAGCTCCAGACATCAAAGACGCTGTCCTTACAGCATAACCACCTGCTCCATCTGAAATTTCAATCGTGTCAGACCCTGCTTCTCCATAAAGAGTTGATTCAGTAATCCCTTTATTAAGGTCAACAAAATTTGATCCGCTTCCCGTGGACTCTGCACTCGAACCAGCAAACAAAACCGATTGACTTTTGACCACTTCCTTCACATAAAGCGTGTCATTTCCCTGACCTCCAAAAAGCGAACTGCTTTGAAGATCACCATCAATCACAGCGAGACTGTCTGATCCAATGCCACCACGAATTTCGGTGTCAATCGCATCAGGTGATCCATCAAAGATCAGTGAATCGTTTCCAGATCCGCCAGTGGCAGTCGATTCATTGAACACTTGAGTAAAGCCAGGTTGAAGAAAAATCGAATCATTTCCCTCGCCACCAGAGAAGCTGCCCTTGATTCCACCAGCATCAAAACGAATCGTGTCATCCCCGGCCGCCCCAGCAACAGTGGCGCTGTTGAATGTTTGCGTCGAACCCTGACCTATTTCAAGCTTGTCATCACCTTCATCCCCATTAACGCTGACATTTTTGGCCCTCTCGAATGGAATAAATTCTCCCGTTTCCGGTGTTCTGACCTTCATCGTGTCGTTTCCAGCACCGCCAACAATCGTTCCATCCTCCATCAGAAAAACATGAAGGCTGTCATTGCCCACACCACCAGCAACTGACACATTCTTATTGATATTGTCGTTTAATGTACCAATCAAAAGCGTATCTTCTCCCTTCCCCGCCATCACCGTTGATGTCAGGATCAATTCGGCTTTGATCGTGTCGTCGCCGCCGCGGCCATACACAGTTGATCCAGAAAGCTGTTCAATATCCATCGTGTCATTTCCATCCTTCTCATCACCTTCTTCTCCATCCAAAGACACCAACAAACCATTTAGTTTGGTTTTGCCGCCCAGCAGGTAATCTTCACCAGCACCCAATCGAATTTCAGACTGGAATAAATTATCAGCACCTGTATAAATATAATTTAGTGTGTCATTTCCTTGCCCTGCATAAACCGAGCTATTGACTAAACGACCAGACACGAATAGAGAATCATTGGCAGCACCTCCCTTGAGCAATGATTGAAACAGTTCCTGAGCAGCAGTAATCGACAGCGTGTCCTGCCCGGCTGAACCTAAAATTGTTGAAGTCAGAATGTTTTGCGTAACACCAACTTCAATCCAATTTTGACCAAGTTTTGTGGCCGCCTGATTACCCCCATAAATCGATACATTGACGAGTTCCCTCTGATTCGAAGCCAACGCAATTGTGTCGTCACCCTGCCCAGCCTGAAGCAAACTTGATCGCGCTAATCCTGATAGCACGAGGGAGTCGTTGCCGAGGCCACCGGAAACCGTTGATGTCGCGACATCACTGGCAAACAATGTATCTGAACCAGCACTGGTTGCCACATAGGCATTCGCAACAGTTTCAGACACCAGAATCGAATCTGAACCATCCTGAGCATCGCCAATTTCACGACCTCCCAGCACCGTGGAGGCTGAAATCGATCTGGCATAGATCGTGTCTGCACCAAGACCACCTTTCATGAGACTTTCTCCCTGAAGAGATTGTCCAACAGACAAGGAATCTGATCCTTCACCACCACCAACGATTGCTCCTTTCATCACAGTTCCAGCAATCATGACGCTGTCATTCCCCTTATTGCCCTGGATCACAGAGTTGGTGATTGATCCGCTGATTGTGATCGAATCATTACCATCTGATGCGCCAGGCAATCCTCCATAAAGCGTTGTCGTTCTAATCGAAGCCTGCACAACAATCGTGTCGTCACCAGTCTCTGCTGCGAGATAGCTTCTCGTTGGCGCAACAGAAAAAACAATCGAATCATTGCCCTGACCGGCAACAATGGTTGAAAAACTAAACGGACCCTTGACAGACACTCGATCATTACCTTCACCCCCCAAAATTGAACCACCCGTATATCGCAGAGGAAGCACTAAGGAGTCATCTCCCTGACCAAGTCGCACTACATCGCCTACGCCAACACCAAGTACCGTGTCATCACCAGCGAACCCCTGAATCCGATCCGATGCAGTCGTTGCTTGCAGTGAATCAGAGCCATCTGTGCCTGAAATCAAGTTCAGCGCCATAACCGCAGGAATCCAAAATTGCAACCCCACCGCAACGACCAAACCCATCAAAGGGATAACAGCCGCAGCACGGTTGATTGCCTAGGACTAACTTCTAACATTTTTTTCAGGCCACTCTCAGGATTCACTCAATTTGACAAGAATTCATCAAGAATCAGACCGTCATCGAACACCAACAAACATATACAGCCATCCATTCGCCAAAACTCTTCTCCATAAACAATGAAGCACCACGTCTAAGTCAGTGCAAACTCCACCCTCCAATCACTTGAAAACACCTTGTCATCTGAACAAGGGAACGAACCCTGTCGTCCCAAAAGATTCACCCAAAACAATGCCCAAAACATGCATGATCTATCCCATCAGCCCGTCATCGAATGCTGCTTGCTGAGGCAGCTGCCCTTCCGGCCTGCAAGCTGATCTGCCAATTGAATCCCACAACGGCCACACGCAACGGCCTTCCCCATCCCGCCGAGCACATCCCACCACTGCGATTCACGCTGTGGATGGCGGAGGGAGCCCAACCGATCCAGATCAGGCCCGTGAATTTGATCCAACCGATGGCAGGTCTACGCCATCTCGATCGCCATCAACCGGACCGGATCGGAGACACAGTGCACTATCAAATCAACGCACAAGCTCCTGCCTCCGCCTTCATTCGCACAGGGCATGCATCCCCGGATCCTGGTGCGGACATCAGCCTGATCCAGGGACAGTTGCGCCTGGACCCAATGCGCATCAACTTCCAGCTGCAGCTGACCATGACCCCCGCCATCAATCGAAGCCAAGCATCTCAGCCGCCCAAAAAGCCATTCAACTTTTCAGCCCAAGGAATCTGCGCGGAACGGGCGATTCCAGCGGGTGACGCCTCAGAGGAGCCCACCGATCGCCGAACCCACCCTCCGCTGCATTGATCCAGCAGACCTCAAACCTGCACAGGCTGCTGCTCACCGGCATGGCTGGTCTTGGCCCAGACCAGACGTTTCGGCAGCACCGTCATCTTCAACGTGACCCAGGGAATCACCACGAACCAATGCACGAGATACGTAATCGCGATCAACAGGTTGATCGGCCCCGGTGAGGGAACCGGCGGCCCTTCCTTGGCGCCACGGCAACCTCGCCAATACGCCAGACCCGACACACTGAAAGCAACGAACGACAGAGGCCAATAGATCGGCATGCTGCGGCTGAGCAGGCTGGTGCTGAGATCAGCGAAGGAAATCACCGGCAAGCCGTACTGGAGCAGGAAAAAGCAAGCCAGATCCCAGCGCTGACGCAAGGTCAACTGCTCACCCATCAACGCCGGCCAGTAATCAAAGAAGCGCTGCAGGCCTCCTTCGGCCCAGCGTTGCCGCTGCCGCCAGAGGGCCGTCAGGCTGGGAACAGCCTCCTCCTGCACAGGCGGATCCCAAAGAATTCCCACCAACGCTCCATGGGTGAGCAGTCGGAAGCTCAGGTCCAGGTCATCGGTAACGGTGTCTTCATTGAATCCACCCGAAGCCTCCAGCACGGAACGGCGAATCAATTGGCCGTTGCCCCGCAGTTCCGCCACCCCTCCGGCACCCAGTCTTCCCTTTTGGATCACGGCATCAAGCGCCATTTCCATCGCCTGAGAGCGCGTCAACCAATTGCGATCGGCATCCACCACCGCCTTGCGCAGCTGAACAGCCGACCAGCCCCCATCAAGGGCATAGGGCACCAGGCGTTCCAGCAGATCGTCCTGCAACTGGGCATCGGCATCCAGCACCAGCAGCCATTCCCCCTTGAGCTGCGTCAAAGCCGTATTCAGCGCCCCGGATTTGCCACCGCCCGCATCGCGCTTGCGATGGATCACATTCAGCTGGGGGTGGCGCTCGGCCAGCGCATCAAGAATCTGGGGAGTGCGGTCAAGGCTGCCGTCATCAATCACCCAAGTGGACAGCCGACCTTTCGGATACCGCAACGCGGACAACCGTTCCACCAGCCGTGTCACCACCGTTTCTTCATCCCGTGCCGCCACCACCACATCCAGGCTTGGCAGAGCATCCACATCCAGAGACTGAACAGGATCGACAGGATCGCTCTTGCGGGCCCGCATCACCGTGCGCAGGCCATAGCCGCCAAGCATGACCGCCAGGCTGATCGCCGGAAGCAGGGAGCGGGCTGGATCCAACCAATGCGGTGCTGCACCAGCACACCCACAGGCGAACAGGAAAGCTGCCGACTTCACTCTGCGGTGATCACCAGTTGCAGTGACCTGGGTCATGCACCCGTTCAAGTGGGAAGAACTCTAAGGGGACTGAACAGCTGCAGGCAGGGGTCCGTAGACAGTCCCTGGGTAGTAGTGGGCCAGGATCGCTTCAGTCGTCCAGCCCCGCCAGGCCAGATCAATCGCCCCGGCCTGGGACAAACCGGCCCCATGACCGAAGCCGCCACCGCGCAGGAACCAACGGTTCGGCCCATCGGCATCGATCACAAACAAGGTGCTGGGAAAACGCCGCAGCGTGCGGCGAATCCGATCCAGACGAAGCACCACCGGCGGGGCATCTCCGGATCCCGCCACCTGCAACGCCAGCACCCGTCCGCTGGCTCCCCGCTCGAGCACGGAGAGCTCCAACGGCAAGGTCAGCCCACTGGCCTCCGCACCCAGAGCTTGCTGGATCTCAGTCGCTGTGAGGCTGCGGGTCCAGCGAAACAGCGGATGGTCAGCGCCGTAGGCCCCGGAACGATCGGCCAGCAGCGCATTCACTGCTGCTCGCTGCTGCATCGGCAGGCGATGACGCCCCACCCAGCCGGAATCACCATCCAGCTCCGCCTTCAAATACGGAGCCGGATCCATCGCCCAGGCCTCCGGACCTGCCGCCATCACACCGCCATTGGTGGCGTGATACACAGCACTGATCGGTGTGCCCTGCCAGCTCAGCAGACGCCCCGTGGTCGCCGCGATCGCCTGACGCACCGCAGCACCGGCCTGGCGCGGATCGCTGTAGACCTGGCACTGGGTGTCACTGCAGAGGTGGTAGCCATCAATGCGGAAGCGATGGCTGTTGGCGAGAGCCCAGGTGCGCGCCAGCACCGTCTGCGCCCGCAGCGCCGCCGCCGGCGAACCGGCCCCAATCTCATGGGGCACCACCCCCTCCAGATAACGCTCGAGCGGCACCTGCTCCACCAAAGTCCAGCTGCCGTAGGCATCCGCTTGCAGCCGGAAGGGGCCGCCATAGACCCCGCCCTTCCAGCGCAAGCCCTGGGGCGCCTCGATCTGAACCGGAGCCTCGAGGGTGATGCCGCCTTCCGCTGCTTCAAACACCGGTTTCACCACCGAAAGGATCACATCGCTCCACTGGCGGACCCGCAGACCATCCGGAACTGCTGAACCGAGCGGAGCCCACACCTCCCACTCCCCGGGATGGGCCACCAGAGCTTCCACGCCGAGGGTGCGCCAGCGGCGCGCCACACGATCGGCCGACTCAAAGCTGGCAAAGGGTCCGGCCACCTGGCGGGCCAGCGTCAGCGGTGTATCAAGCGGCGCGGACCGCCAGCTAATCGTCAGACGGGCGTCCGTCCATTCCCGGCCTCGAGCATCGCGCAGGGTGAGTGGTCCAGCAGCGCTCTGCAACCGCAGCACCGGAGCCTTGGGCTGTCCACCGAGATGATCAGCAAGAGCAACCCAAAGGGTGGATCCTGTGGCGTTGGGCTGCGGGGGGGGCGGGACCACCTGGTGGGTGGAAATCGCAACACTGGCCTGCGCAACACTGGCCTGCGCAACACTGGCCGGCGCGACACTGTCCTGGGCATCACTGTCCTGAGCAAAACCGTCTGGCGGGGCAGGGGTGTCTTCGGGTACCGGAGCGCTGGACGACTCCGACGCGGGCGTGGTGGGCGTTGCTGGCACCGAACCCACATCTGCGGCACGGCATCCCGCAACCATTGGAAACAGAAGCGCGAGCGCCAGCAGGCGGAATCTCATCAAAAGGTCGCGTCACGTCGTATTCTTGTCGTTTGTGCCAGGACGAGCAGACATGCCCAAGCTGAAGACCCGCAAAGCTGCCGCCAAGCGGTTCAAGGCGACCGGCACTGGCAAGTTCATGCGTCGGCGTGCTTTCCGGAACCACCTGCTCGATCACAAGACTCCGAAGCAGAAGCGTCACCTCGGCACCAAGGCCGTGGTGCATGAAACGGACGAGCTCCGTGTGGTGCGGATGCTGCCGTACGCCTGATCGGCTCAGCTCCACATCGTCCATCTGCACTGACCCAACTTTTTCAACGTCATGGCTCGCGTCAAGAGAGGCAACGTCGCCCGTAAGCGGCGTAACAAGATTCTCCGGTTGGCCCGAGGCTTCCGCGGCAGCAACGGCACCCTGTTCCGGACCGCCAATCAGCGGGTCATGAAAGCCCTGTGCAATGCATACCGGGATCGCCGTCGCCGCAAGCGTGATTTCCGCCGGCTTTGGATCGCCCGCATCAATGCCGCTGCTCGGGTGAATGGCGTGAGCTACAGCCGTTTGATGGGTGGTTTGAAGAAAGCAGATGTGCGGCTCAACCGCAAAATGCTCGCTCAGCTCGCGGTTGTTGATCCCGGCAGCTTCACCAATGTGGTGACAGCAGCCAAAGCCTGAGTTCATCAGATTCCAATTGGTGAATCTTCTGCCCCAGACCTATCTCCTGGGCCTTGTCGGCCTGCTTGCCATTGCTGCGGTGGTGGTGGCCCGGCAATTACTAAGTGTGCGCCGCGATGAAATCAAGCTGATCAAGCTCGAACAGGCAGGCACTGCCGGATCCAGAGAAGCGTCTGATCTGTATGAGCTGGCATCTGTGCAACTGCGCAAACGGCTCTATCCCCAGGCCACAGCAACCCTGAAACAAGCTGTCAAACGACTGAAAGATGAACCTGACGAAGCGCGGGCCTTAATCGAAAATGCACTCGGCTTCTCCCTGGCAGCTCAAAAAGAATTCGAAACGGCCGTTCGCCACTACAAGTCGGCCCTGAGAGCCAAACAGGATTATCCAGTGGCTCTCAACAATCTGGCCTTTGCCCAAGAAAAACTGCTCGATACTGATGCAGCAATGGACAGTTATCGAAAAACCTTGAAAGTTGAACCGAACAACGCGACTGCAAAAAAACGCTTGAAGCGGCTTGAAAAGCGTGCCGCTTGATCAACATGCCCACTTGAAACAGCCCGATTGACGGGCGAATGAATCACCAGAGAGGCATCACGGGGACTGATTCGCACGTCGACGACAGCGCCAGACGTCCTCCGATTGCACCAGATGGGGCATTGGTGTTGACCAAACGTGGTGGAGACCAACTGGTGGGGCTGAAGTCCTGCAGACCCAAGAACATGCCACCGGGTTCCATTCCGGCGACCAGAACATCCGCCAAGGGAATCAGATCGAGTTGATCGGATTTGGCATGGAGATTGCCCTGGACAGGCGTGGTAACCGTTCCGAGGTTCATGCTTCCACGGATATCGACCATCTGACCCATCGGCTTGAGTGACGAAAGGTTCAGGGACACATCAACGGTGGGATTGCCATCGAAAGGCTTAAACGTTCCGCACCACTGACGCGGCAGGGTGTCGGCAAGCACAGTGGCCCTGGCGACTGGATCGAAACTCTCGACGAATTTGGACTCCACCTCCACAGGAATCGCCAGCTGAATCGGATCCAGCGGAAGCTGGGGGTTCTGCTGAAAAGGCACCTGGCTGCCGATCGGGAGATCCATGGCAAGCAGGAATGGCATGGAGGAAGGATGATGATGATGGGCACGGTAGGGCGTTTTGCCTAGCCGTTCGGGAACGCCATGCCGTTCCGTCAACCTCACCAAGCGTCATGGTTTCGACGTCCAACTCCTGTGACCTGCTAACCATTGCCGGGAAGCCGTTCCAAAGCCGCCTGTTCACCGGCACTGGCAAATATCCAGACCTGACGCAGATGCAGCAGAGCATCGAACGGTCGGGATGCCAGATGGTGACCGTGGCTGTGCGTCGCGTCCAAGCCGTAGCTGCCGGTCACGCCGGCCTGATGGAAGCGATCGACTGGACGAAGATCTGGATGCTTCCGAACACCGCAGGCTGCGCCACAGCGGACGAAGCGGTGCGGGTGGCACGCCTGGGGCGTGAACTGGCCAAGCTGGCCGGCCAGGACGACAACAACTTCGTGAAACTGGAGGTGATTCCCGACAGCCGCCACCTCCTACCGGATCCGATCGGCACCCTCGAAGCCGCGGAACGGCTGGTGGCCGAAGGGTTTGCCGTGCTTCCTTACATCAACGCTGATCCACTGCTGGCAAAACGGCTGGAGGAGGTGGGCTGCGCCACAGTGATGCCACTGGGGTCACCCATCGGCTCCGGCCAGGGCCTCAACAATGCGGCCAACATCGCATTGATCATCGAAAACGCCACGGTGCCGGTGGTGGTGGATGCCGGAATCGGCGTGCCAAGTGAAGCGGCTCAGTCCCTTGAAATGGGAGCTGACGCCGTGTTGATCAACAGCGCGATCGCCATGGCCGGCGACCCGCCCGCCATGGCCGAAGCGATGGGACTGGCCGTAACGGCTGGCCGTAACGCCTACCTTTCCGGACGCCTACCAAAGCTGGGTCAGGCTTCGGCCAGCTCGCCCACGACTGGACTGGTGTCAAGTTAAGAGAGGTGAAGTCCAGTAAATCCTGCGACACATTCCAAGCCGATAAGCAATAAGACCCATAAGGTCCTGCTACTCGCGCTGCGGCCATGCAAGTCACCACCGAAGACGGCGGACGTTTAAACGCCTTCGCGAAAGAGCCCCGCATGGAGGTGATGGATGCGGAAACAAGCCGTAGCCGCGGGCGCAGCTCCCTGACGATGGTTGTCGCTGGCAGCATGCTTGTCGGAGCACTGGTGTGGGTAACCGTCGCGATCAGCTGAAAATCCCTGTAGTAGCTTGCCGCTACTGAGCGTTCTGCTCGTTCCTGCAGGAGTCTTGGGTGAAAGTTCTCGTTCTCGGCGGTGACGGCTTCTGCGGCTGGCCCTGTGCGGTGAACCTGGCGGATCAGGGTCACGACGTTGTGATTCTCGACAACCTCAGTCGTCGCAAGATCGACATTGATCTGGAGGTTGAATCGCTCACGCCGATCGCCAGCATGAGCGAGCGTCTCCAAGCCTGGGAGGAGACCGGCGGCAAGCCGATGCGCTTCGTGCACATTGATATTGCCCATGAATACCAGCGGCTGCTTGATCTACTGCTGGACGAACAACCTGATTCGGTCGTTCATTTCGCCGAGCAACGGGCTGCGCCTTACTCGATGAAAAGCAGCGCCACCAAGCGCTACACCGTCGACAACAACGTCAACGGCACGCACAACCTGCTTGCCGCCATCGTTGAAAGTGGCCGCGATATCCATGTGGTGCACCTCGGCACCATGGGTGTCTATGGCTATGGCTCCCACCGCGGCGCCACCATCCCCGAGGGGTACCTCAAAGTGGAGGTCCCCCAGCCGGATGGGAGTCGCTTCGAGGAGGAAATTCTCCACCCGGCAAGCCCTGGCAGCGTCTATCACATGACGAAGACGCTCGATCAGCTCCTTTTCCTCTACTACAACAAGAACGACAAGGTTCGGATCACAGACCTGCACCAGGGGATTGTGTGGGGAACCAACACAGATGCCACCGATCGCCATCCTCGCCTGACCAATCGTTTTGATTACGACGGTGACTACGGCACTGTTCTGAATCGCTTTCTGATGCAAGCCGCCATCGGTTATCCGCTCACCGTGCATGGCACCGGCGGACAGACCCGCGCCTTTATTCACATCAGAGATTCCGTGCGGTGTGTTCAGCTTGCGCTCGAGAATCCCCCTGAACCAGGCGATCGGGTCAAAATCTTCAACCAGATGACCGAAAGCCACCAGGTTGGAGAACTAGCCAAGAAAGTTGCTGCGCTCACTGGAGCGCAAGTGAACAATCTTCCCAACCCGCGCAATGAAGCCGTTGAGAACGATCTGATCGTCGACAACCGCTGCTTTATCGAACTGGGTCTCAACCCCACCACCCTCGATGATGGATTACTGAAAGAGGTTGTGGAGATCGCCACCCGCTTCGCGGACCGTTGCGATCGCAACCGCATCCTTTGCACATCGGCCTGGACCAAGACCCAGGCCCAGGCCATCGGCTCCGCCTCCTGATCGGGCTCCACCCTTGAAAATCGCCTTCTTCACCGAGACCTTCCTTCCGAAGGTCGACGGCATCGTCACCCGACTCACCAAAACGGTGCGGCACCTGGTGGAAGCAGGTGATCAAGTTGTGGTGTTCTGCCCGGAAGGCTGCCCGGACAACTACATGGGAGCCCAGCTGATCGGTGTGCCGGCCATGCCCCTACCTCTCTATCCGGAGCTGAAACTCGCCCTGCCCAGGCCAGCGGTCTCCGAAGCGATTGACAACTTTCAGCCGGACCTGATTCATGTGGTGAACCCGGCAGTGCTCGGCCTGGGGGGGATTTGGCTGGCGAAGACCAAGGGAATTCCCCTGGTGGCGAGCTACCACACCCATCTGCCGAAGTACCTGGAGCATTACGGCATGGGCATGCTTGAACCTGTGCTCTGGGAATTGCTGAAAGCGGCCCACAATCAGGCGCTGCTCAACCTCTGCACCTCCA
Organism: Synechococcus sp. MIT S1220; assembly: GCF_047303025.1. Lineage (NCBI taxonomy): Bacteria > Bacillati > Cyanobacteriota > Cyanophyceae > Synechococcales > Synechococcaceae > Synechococcus > Synechococcus sp. MIT S1220. The sequence continues at coordinate 319,820 of NZ_CP138939.1, forward strand.
CAGCGATGGTGCAGGAACTCAGCGACAAAGGAATTCAACACACCGATCTGTGGCAAAGGGGGGTGGACACTGAGCTGTTCCGCCCGGAACTGCGCAGCGAGACGCTGCGGAAGCGGTTGCTCGGCGGCCATGACGACCGCGGTGCCCTGTTGCTGTACGTCGGCCGGCTCTCCGCTGAAAAGCAGATCGAGCGGATCCGTCCTGTGCTCGAAGCCTTGCCGGATGCCCGGTTCGCCCTGGTGGGCGATGGACCGCACCGGCAGCAGTTGGAGAAGCATTTCGAAGGCACAGCCACCACGTTTGTGGGCTATCTGGCCGGCGAGGATTTGGCGGGCGCCTATGCCAGCGGAGATGCCTTCCTCTTCCCGTCCAGCACCGAAACGTTGGGACTGGTGCTCCTAGAAGCCATGGCCGCAGGCTGTCCTGTCGTGGGAGCCAACCGCGGCGGAATTCCCGACATCATCACCGATGGGGTGAATGGCTGCCTTTACGAACCCGATGGCAGCGACGGAGGAGCCGCCAGCTTGATCGAGGCGACACGCAAACTGCTCGGCAACGATCTTGAACGTCAGGCCCTACGCCATGCGGCCCGAAAGGAAGCGGAGCGCTGGGGCTGGGCTGGTGCGACAGACCAACTGCGCGGTTATTACCGCCGGGTGCTGGAGCAAAAGCTGAGCGTCGCAGCCTGAGCCCTGAAGCGGTTGGCTGGAATGATCAAGGCTGGCTTGCGTCTATTTCGCGCGCGTGCGATTCCACTCCTCAAGAACCTTCTTCGCCATCGGCAACGCGTGAACCGATCCACCGCCCGGGGTGTTCTGCGCAAAGGCCACCACCACAATCTCTCCATTGGGGTACGGCGCATAACAACCAAACCAGGCATGGTCCGGACCACCCGTGCTGTCTTCAGCCGTTCCTGTTTTGCCAGCTCCGGGGGGGATACCCGGTCCATTCAGGCCGGCACCAGTTCCATTTTCAACAACCTTGCGCAAACCCTGCCGAATCATCTTGAGGGTGGAAAATTTCATCGGAACTCGCGTCTTGTATTGCGATGACGTCCAGTCGATCTCCGCATCGGCCAGGTGTGGTGTCACCAACCAGCCCCCGTTGGCAAAAACGGCGTATGAACGCGCCAATTGCAGAGGGGTGATCTGAACCACCGACTGGCCGATCGAGGCGCTGGCCATGTCCTCGGGAATCCAGGGTGTGCTTCCAGGCTCCGACCAGCCCCTGCCTTCCGCCGCCCAGGTTTCGTCTCCAACCAATCCGACGCTCTCCTCCCAACCGATTTCAATACCTGTTTTCTGAGCGAAGCCAAGCAGATTGGCGGCTTTCTTGAGCTCCAGTGAACCGACACCGACGCCCACCTGATAAAAAAATGTATTGCTTGAAAACCGCAACGCATCGTCGTAACCGATGGTGCCGAACCCTGCACCGTTGTGATCAGGGAAACAGTGACCGCCATAGGTGATGCAGGCGGTAGTCGGCAATTTGATGGTCGGAGGAAACTTGCCCGACTCCATCCCCGCCATGGCCGTAATCGGCTTCCACGTGCTGCCGGGGTCGTAGGCATTCATGGCCCGGGACAACAGGGGCTTTTTGGGATTTTTAAACAGGGCGTCGTATTCCTTCTGAGTGGTCACCAGCTTCGAAAAAAAGTTCGGGTCAAAGGTGGGCTTGCTGGCCAGCGCCAGGATCGCGCCATTGCTTGGGTCCAACGCCACGACTGCTCCACCGGGCTTGTCAGCCAAAGCCTGCTCCGCCACCCGCTGCAGATCGAGGTCGAGCGTCAGCGTTAGATCCTGACCCGCCACTGAAGGACGATCACCCAGGTAGCGCTGCACCTCACCCATCGCATTCACCTCCAACATCTGGCCGCCCCACTTGCCGCGCAGGTGGCTTTCATAGGCAGCCTCCACGCCGATCCGACCAATCCGATCGCGAATCTTGTAGCCCTTCTTGGCCAAGGTTTTGTATTCGCTTTCGGTGATCGGCTGGGTGTAACCGAGGGTGTGGGCGGCCAACGTGCCGTGGGGATAAAAGCGAAGGATGTCCACATCGACCTGTGCGCCTTGAAGGGACGTGGCCTGCTCGCGGAAGCGCAGTACTTTTTCTGGACTGAGATCAAGCGCAAGGGTGGTGCGGTATCCGTCACGGTCCACGCCGCGCTTGCGCCGTTCATCGAGCTGCTCTGGATCCAGCTCCAACAACTCCGCCAGCCGATCCTTTAACGCCGGCCAACTGGCATCCGTCACCAGGCGTGGTTCGAGATAAAGCGAATAGGTGAGCTTGCTGGAGGCCAGCACCCGCCCCTTGCGATCCAGCAAGCGACCACGGATCGGTGATCGGGGCACCAGTCGAATCCGGTTTTCATCCGCCAGTTGGCGGTAGCGATCCTGTTCAAGGAGCTGCATCCAGACCAGACGGGCCACCATCGCGCCGCAGCAGCCCAAAACAAGCAGCAACAACACGAGGGGTTGCTGACGCAAACCGGTCTGGCGTTGCTGAATGCGGGTCTTCTGGCTGGAGACCGCCATGCTCAGGACTCAGTCTGAGGATCCACTGCCTGCAGATGGCCGCGCAACAGCACCAGACGCGTTTCAATCCGATGCAAGGTCTCGAGCAGCTGGATGCGCTCATCATCAGCTGACGACTGATCAGCGGGAACCTCCGTGACATCCACAGGCTCCTCCACCGACACCGTGACCGGCATCACTGGATTGCCCAGGCCAGGACTGACCTGGTCGAGTTGCTCCCTTACAGACCGTGCCGCAGGCTCCCCCTCCTCACGCAGATCAGCGATCGGGTCCTGAGAGCCGGCCGTGAATGCTTCCGCCACCTTGGCAGGGCCTCCATCACGAGCTCGCTCGAACATCGCCAAACCGACCGGCAACACCTCCTGCATTAAGGACAGGCGCAGCTGGTCGAGGGGGTTGTCCGCTGCGGAACGCTCGGCCATGGAGCCAGTGTCAACGGACTCCAGTCTGTCCTGCGGGAAGCGAGAGTGTCGGGCAGGCGGCTTGGCGCGCAGCAAAGGACCAGCCTGCAAATCCTGAAAGCACCATCAGCATCACAATCGGCACCAGCGCCTTCTGGGTGGTGTCCAACACGATCCATTCCCGCCAGGCCCGCCAAAACCGGCTGCGTTCGAAACGCCGATGTTCGCGGGTCTCTTCGCGGGTGCGTCGCCGCAAGGCCTTCTCGACCCAGCGCTCAAAAGCGCGCTTCTTGGTGATCGTCATTTTGCGCTCCACCTCCAGCATCTGGCCGGAGCCCAGCTCGGGGTGGAAGGTGCTGATCAGCTCCAGGCTTTTGAGAAACATCTCCACAGCCCCGTCGCGCATCGCGACCTGGTGATCATCGAGCTGGTCCCAGTCGAGTTCCGGGTAAAAGCGAGTTCGATTAGCCAGGATCTGATCTTCACCGAGCTGGCCGGGTTCCCGCAGCCAACGGTCGGTGTTGCTGTCAAATCGGCGCCAATACAGAAAGGGGTTGAGGTAGATCGTTCGCCCACCCAGCTGAATGCTGTCCTGCTGCAGTCGTCGCTGCAGCTGCAGATCCTGCTGTTGTGTCGCCGTCACAAGACATGAGCTGATGGACCAACGTATCGACCATGACGCCCCACTGCCAGGGTGCCGATTATTCCCACTCAATCGTGCCCGGCGGTTTGCTGGTGATATCCAGAACAACTCTGTTTACGCCCTTCACCTCATTGACGATGCGGTTCGAAATCGTCTCCAACAGGTCGTAGGGCAAGCGGGACCAATCCGCGGTCATCCCATCCTCGCTGGACACGCAGCGCAAAACCATCGGCCAAGCGTAGGTGCGCTTGTCACCCATTACACCTACGGAGCGCACCGGCAAAAGCACCGCGAACGCCTGCCAGATCTCGTGATACAGCCCGGCTTCGCGGATCTCCTCGCGCACGATCAGGTCCGCATCCCGCAGACAGTTCAACTTTTCATCGGTCACTTCACCAAGGATGCGGATGGCCAGACCAGGGCCCGGGAAGGGATGACGGCGCACAATTTCCTCCGGCAGCCCGAGGGTGCGGCCCACCTTGCGCACCTCATCCTTGAACAGCTTGCGCAGCGGTTCCACCAGCTTGAACTGCAGGTCTTTCGGGAGACCTCCCACGTTGTGGTGGCTCTTGATCTTCACCGCCACCCGCTCCCCGGTTTTTGGATCCACGTTGGTGCCGGCGCTTTCGATCACATCCGGATACAACGTTCCCTGGGCGAGGTAGTCGAAAGGACCCAACCGCCTGCTTTCCTCTTCAAACACACGGATGAATTCGGTGCCGATGATCTTGCGTTTCTGCTCAGGATCGGTGATGGATTTCAGCTTGCCGATGAATCTCTGTCGGGCGTTGATGTACTCCACATGGATGTTGAACTTGCGGTCAAAAAAGTCCATGAGGAATTCAGGTTCCCCCTTCCGCATGAATCCCTGGTCGATGAACATGCAGGTGAGCTGATCACCGATCGCCTTCTTCAATAGGAAGGCCAGCGTCGATGAATCCACTCCTCCCGAAAGCGCCAACAGCACCCGTTTCTCACCCACCTGGTCCCGAACCTGGGCAACGGCTTCATCGATGAACGCTGAAGTGGTCCAGTCGGGATCACAGCCGCAGATGTGATAAACGAAATTTCGGATCAGAGCCATTCCGCAGGTGGAGTGCACCACCTCGGGGTGGAACTGAACGCCATAGAGGCAACGCTGCAGATTGGCCACGGCCGCCTCCGGGGTGTTGGCGGTGTGGGCCAGCCGGACGAAGCCCTCGGGCAATGCCTTCACGGAGTCGCCATGGCTCATCCACATGGTTGAGCCGTTGTCGACGTTGGTGAGCAGATCCGTCGGGTCGTCCACCTCCAGCGGTGCCTTGCCATATTCCGCCTTGCCGGTGGCCGCTTCCACTACGCCACCAAGCTGCTGCACCATCAGCTGCATGCCGTAACAAACCCCCAGCACGGGGATGCCCAGATCCCAGATCCCGGGATCAGAGAGGGGCGCGTTCTCCGCGTAAACCGAGCTGGGGCCCCCGCTGAGAATGATTCCCTTCGGCGCCAGCCGCTTCAACTCTTCAACAGAGGTGGCATAGCCCATCACCACCGAAAACACCTCGGTTTCGCGCACCCGACGGGCGATCAGCTCGGAATACTGGGAGCCGAAATCGAGGATCACAATGGCCGGCTGACGCTGACCGTCGGAAGAGCGCTGAGTCATCAGAACAGAACTGGGACAGGTCGCGTCGACCGTCAATCCTTCAGGGTAAAGAAGCGTTGAGCAGCCACAGGGCCCTTCCAGCGCAGGATTCGGTTGCGATCGAACAGGGCCGCAGCCACCTGGATGGGCCATCGGCCGTACCGGGCGACATACTCAGCGGCGCGCTGTTCCACCGTCGCAGCCAGGCAGCTGCCCAGGCGCCGTACGGCATCCGGGTCATGCTGCGCCAACCCCTGAAACGCCGCCTCAACCGATTCGGCAGTCCGCAGCTGCATGAGCAGATCCAAAGAGAGACCACAATCCAAAGCCAGAGCAGTCAGCACCTCCAGCCGGCCATCCGCCAGATGGTGGTGGGTGTGAAAAATCCCCCCCGCCAGCTTGATCAACTTGCCGTGGTATCCCAACAGAAGCAGCTCACGGACCCCGGCTTCGGCAGCGGCAACAAGCACCGGACCAATCCAGTTGCCCACCTTCAGGCAAGGGGTCAACTCATGCTGACGAGCTAGATCAAGACCATTTTCGCCGATCACCAAGATCAGGCGAGCCGCACCATCAGGCTCCGCCGCGATTCGAGCCAGCTGGTCCAGCACCGACTGGAGCTGGTCAGGTGCAGCACTGCGCTGCACCTCGGCCTGCAGACCGATCAGTGCCAAACCATCCACCACACCGAACGCGGCATTGCTGGTGCGTTCCGCCAGATCGCGGCCCCGGGGGAACACCAGCTCCAACTTCAGCTGCCGACCCTCGGGCAACAACGGCGTCAGATTGTCGAACAGCAGATTTCGGGCAAAGGAGGAGATACAGAGCGCACCCGAGGATCCATGCCGGCCAACACCCTCCCCCGCGATGAGCTCAATTGCCTCCCGTTGCGCCGAAACCCACTCGGCATAGACCCAGATCTCCAGTCCGCGGGTGAGATCCAAGCCAGGACCAGGGTCGCAGTGGCTGATCGCCAGCGCTGAACCGCCATCCCCAAGCGGCGCAGATGAGATCACAGGGACAGCCAATGGATCCTCACGATCCGGAAGCACCAAGGACTGATGCGGCTCAAACGGCTGCTTCAGCAGAGTGCACAGGGCCGCACGGGCCGCGGCCGCCACCCACACCGGCAAAGTCAGTCCGGACAACACAACCGCATTTGGAAAACAGGGACGCTGTTTTCTAGAGTCGCCGATTGGCATCCCCGAGCCATGCAGGACAAGCTCACCCTGATGATTCCGGGCCCGACCCCGGTGCCCGAAACGGTGCTGAGAGCGATCGGCCGCCATCCGATCGGCCACCGCAGCGGGGAATTCCAGGCCATCGTGCGACGTACGACAGACCAGCTGAAGTGGCTACATCAAACCAACGGTGATGTGCTGGTGATCACCGGAAGCGGCACAGCGGCCATGGAGGCTGGGATCATCAACACCCTCAGCCGTGGCGACAAGGTTCTGTGCGGTGACAACGGAAAATTCGGCGAGCGCTGGGTGAAGGTGGCGCAGGCCTTTGGCCTGGATGTGGAAGTGATCAAGGCGGAGTGGGGTCAGCCGCTGGATCCTGACGCGTTCCGGACGGCACTCGAGGCGGATTCAGCCAAGGCGATCAAGGCTGTGATCCTCACGCACTCGGAAACCTCAACCGGAGTCATCAACGACCTGAAAACGATTAGCAGCCATGTGAAAGCCCATGGAACTGCTCTGACCCTTGCTGACTGCGTCACCAGCCTTGGAGCGACAGATGTCCCCATGGATGCCTGGGGAATTGACGTGATCGCATCCGGTTCACAGAAGGGCTACATGATGCCGCCGGGCCTGAGTTTCGTCGCCATAAGTGATCGGGCCTGGCAGGCCTATGAACGCTCCGATTTGCCGAAGTTCTACCTCGATCTCGGTCCGTACAGAAAAACAGCAGCGAAAGACAGCAATCCATTCACACCATCCGTCAACCTGTATTTCGGACTGGAAGCGGCCCTCGAGATGATGCAGGCCGAAGGCCTTGAAGCCATTTTCACTCGCCATGCCCGCCATCGCGCTGCTGCGCAAGCCGCAATGAAAGCGATCGGCATGCCGCTGTTCGCAGCCGAGGGGTACGGCAGCCCTGCCATCACCGCCGTTGCTCCGGACGGCATCGATGCCGAACAATTACGCAAGGCTGTGAAAACCAAATTCGACATTCTTCTTGCTGGCGGACAGGATCACCTCAAGGGGAAAGTGTTCCGGATTGGCCACCTGGGTTTCGTCTGCGACCGCGATGTGATCACAGCTGTGGCAGCCATCGAAGCAACGTTGCAATCGCTTGGCCTCCATCGCGGAACTATGGGGTCTGGTGTTGCTGCAGCAACTGCCGCATTGGCCTAAAACAGTGTCGGGCGAATGTCTCGCCCGAATGCGGGTGTAATTCAGCGGTAGAATGTCAGCTTCCCAAGCTGAACGTCGCCGGTTCAAATCCGGTCACCCGCTTCATCAACATTAACTAGTTTGTTTAAGACCTTGGTTTAATCAATTGCAAAACCTGAGGCCCTGTTGCTTTAGCACGACGTTCCTGAGCCAAACCCTTGAGAATTGAAGAACCAGCTTCGGAAATCATTCCTGAAACGGCTTGTTGACGTGCCTGCTCAAAAAAATCAAGCGCAGCCTTGACATGAATCTCCCGTTGATCCGACGCAGGATTTGTTCGCGACAGCGTGAGTGTCAAAAGAAATTAATAACACCTATGAACAAATCTTAGCGCGCAGTTGAAGGATTTCTGATCCATTGAGGAGCTGGAAACAATTCAATTGTTGATGTTTGACAAACTGCCAGACATCACGTTCCTGGTTCTTCTGCATTGCCTCCACGTTCGGCAATCTGCTTATTCAGCGCTTCAGAACGCTCTGAATCACCACGCATCAAAGCGATAGCGAGGGAGAACTGCAGTTTTTCGAGCTGATGGTCACGATCTTCAAAGCCTGATCGCGATTCAGGACTCCGTGATGGCGTTGAAGAAGCCACTGTTCCGGAGCGGGTAGCACCAGCGGCAGAGATGGTGGAGGCCATAGTTGCCTTTCTTTTTATTTTGGCACCCAGCGCCAGCCTTATGCGGCGATTCCCCCATCATTCTGATGTTCCAAGTGGTGGCCATCCTGCCAAGGCTGCTCGTCTGCTTCACACTGATCGTCGCCAGCCGAATCATCCGACTCTGCTGAACACGCCTCAGCATCCATAGACGACGATTCATCCAGGGGCTGAGCTGCTGATGCAGAGGAGACGGCCTTGGCGTCCTGCTGATTGAAATCCAGCTGGAGGGAAGCCGGTGCAATCTCTAACGATGGCGTGTTCTGATCGGTGCCACCATCTGTTAGCGCACGGTCTGTTGGCGCACCGTCTGTTGTCTGCAGTAACTGCCGGGTTTCCTTCAGAAGCTGATCGATACCGTCGAGGGTTGCCAACTCCTGGTCAGGAATGCGATGGGAATCCTGTTGCTGCTGACGCAACCGGAGCTCAAGCGCTTCCTGACGCTCCTCGAGTTTGATCAGACGTTGTGAAAGGGCCGTGATCGCCTGGGCCAAATCCTCCGCAGTGCGTGTGATCCGGAAGGACACGGATGAACTCATGGCCGCAGGTCGTGCATTGGCCTGATAACAACACATCGAAGCCATCGCCTCAAGATCAGACTGATCAACATCTGCGTGAAACCGATGCCCCCCTTGGTAACGCTGTTGATCTACCTGCTGGCCGGCACGGCGATCGGACTGCTGGCACTGCTCAGCCGGATTCCCGCAGCTCCACTTGCTGGTGCCCTCCTGGGAGCCGGTCTTGTGAGCATGAGTGGAAAATTCGAGGTCGCCTCCTGGCCCAGCGGCACGCGAACCATCCTGGAAATCGGCATTGGGACCGTGATTGGGACGGGTCTGACCCGTGCCTCATTCGAACAACTGCAGAATCTTTGGCGACCCGCCGTGCTGATCACCGTGGCCCTTGTGGCCACAGGTCTGGTGGTCGGTCTCTGGAGCAGCCGGCTGCTGGGAATCGATCCGGTCGTCGCCCTGCTCGGGGCAGCTCCAGGCGGCATCAGCGGCATGAGTCTGGTGGGAGCGGAATTCGGTGTCGGCGCAGCGGTCGCCGCACTGCATGCCGTGCGCCTTATCACAGTGCTTCTAGTGCTGCCTCTGATGGTGCGCCTTCTCACGCCGATCAGCCTGAACAACTCCTGAGCACCCCCTCGACAACTGCGATCCGAGCGATACGTTTGATCAAGCATTTTGGTTTGGTCCCATGCGTCGCTCCGGTCACACCCTGGCCCTCTGCGCCCTCGGCCTGATCGGGTCTCTCGCGGGCATTCAATCCTCAGCTCTTGCCGCTGATTCCACCGAGGAAAAGGGCGCGAAGATTTACTGCTTCATGCGCTCCAGCGGTAATGATCATTCCGTGAGCTGGAATGCCTCCTACGCCGTGATCAAGCGACAAGGCAATGGCATGTTCAAAACATCGCCGGAACATGCGTCTGTGATGATCACCGAAGCTGTGGTCAACGACCCTGGCAATTTCCCCGATTGCGGTCAGTACCTTGGTGATCTCTTCGGAGGAAGCAACAAATCTTCCTCCGGATCCAGCCTCAACACAGCGACGAGCACAGGCACGCTCACCAATTACGACAACCAAGGCGACCGTTACGCCTACTGATCGGCCACAGAATTCAATCCCAGTGCAACGGCTAGGCATGGCGGTGATCCTGCTTGGAACACTCGCCTGTCAAGCGCCAACACCTCCCACAGCAACGGACAGGCAACGGTTTGAAGAGCCTGAACCGAATTGCCTTGAGGAATTTGAGAGCAGCAAATTGGACGATGCCCTGACCCGTTGCAATGCCCAGGTTCGATCAAACCCGGGAGTCATCGCTCCCCTCAATGACCGTGCGCTCGTTCTGAGTCTGTCGGGACAGCACGATTTGGCCTGCGCGGATGTGGAGACAGCGTTGGATCTTTTGCGCAGGACGGTCCCGGCGTCCAGCTCCAGCAAGATCAATGATCCGATGCTGCGCCATGAACTGGAAGTGCGTCAGGCCACTTGCAGACAACGCCGGACCATCGAAGCCAACGACTGACGTTCCACGGCGATGCGGCGAGGGCCAAGCAAAATTTCGATCTGTCGAGCTTTGCTGGCCACCAGGGCGTCCACCAACTGATCAGCAGGTCCAAGCTGCATCCAGTGGCAGAGCAAACCACTGCCCATGCCCAAGCGATGGCAGCGATCCTCAGCCTGATCCACATCACCGGGGGTCCATGGCCTCTCCAGCAAGACCACATGCTGCGCACGATGCAAGGTGAAACCAAGCCCACCTGTGCCGAAGGTGGCGAACAAAAGATCACTTTCACCATTCTGGAAGCGATCAACCGCCGTCTGCCGTTCCAGGGGACGTTGACGGCCGGTTAGCAATTCACCGCCGGTCTGTTGCTGCAACAGCATCAGAGGCTGAACAAAAGAGCTGAACACCACAACGGCTTCAGCTTTTGAACGCAACTGCAGCAGGAGCATCCGTGTGGCCGGCAACTTGAACTCAGCAGCGATCTGACGCATGGCCGTGAGCACGGCAAGGGACTCGGCATCGTTCCGAACCTGCCCTAAGGCCACCCTGCGCCTGTAATCCTCAACCACCAGATCAACGCGGTGGTCAAAACCCAGGGATTCCGCTTCAGCGAGCGCAATCGGGTGCTGCTGACGATGTTTCGGAGGGAGATCCAGCACCTGCTGCTTCCGTCGATGGAGAATCAGTGGGCGGGTCAACTTCCGCAAATCTTGCAATTGGCTGGCACCTCCCGCTTCCCATTGCTGGCGTCCCCGTCGTTCACGCCAATGGCCCTGGCAATACAAGGCTTCGTATTGGCGCTGATCACGGGCAATCGGATGATCGATTGCAGCCAACAGCGGAAAAAGCTGTTTTGGCCGTGCGTTTTTCATTGGCGTTCCCGTCAGCATCCAGATCGCCCGCAGGCGTGGATGCCGGGCCAGTTTCAGTAGGGCTTCCGTTCGGCGGGCCTGCAGCGTCTGGGCATAGTGGGCTTCATCCACAACGAGCAGCGTGCCTGCCTCCGGTAGTTCGGAGGGCAACCGCGCCCAGCTCACCAGTTCAATCGAAAGAGCCAACACATCCGCTTCACGCTGCCAGTGGGGGTGCAGTCCCACGGGAGCTACCACCAGGACCCGCAAATCAGCGGCGCGGACCATCGCGCGGGCAGCGAGCAGGGCGGAAAGTGTTTTTCCAAGGCCCATTTCGTCGGCAAGAACGGCACCACGACGGGCCAGAAGCCAACGGACAGCGGAACGCTGATGGGTGAGGGGCTGACGACCATCGCAGAGAGTCTCGTGGAGATCTGCCAGCGCAATCAGTTGACGATGGGGGGGCATCGGCGGCAACGGCTGGCGACTCCAGTGCAGCCACTGAGCCAACTCAGACGCGACAGGAAAGCGATCACCCAGGCTGGCCTGCAAGGCGTCGGCTGCCCTCAGAGGAAATTCCCAGCCCTTGGAGACCCCACGCCAATTGCCCCTGGGCCGAACGCGTCGTAATTGGGCCTGAGTGACCGCATCAAATGGACTGACCACACGGATCAGCCCAGATGGAGAGAGGTCCAAATAACAACGGTGAGTCGCTGTTGACTTAATGGACGGCCCTCCAAACATTCATCTTAATGGTTGCGAGCAAGCAAGCAAGTATCTGAATCATTGCGACAACAATGCAATCAAAGATCAATGAAATTGCAGCCTCCGATACATTGACTTCAGGCGCTTTACGGGCACAATTGTCTTAACCGAGAACCTCGGATGCATAACAGGGATGCAGTTTTCCTCGACGAACTTTGTCCCAAATTGCGAGTCCGACGATGGCGTCAATCACTTCACTCTCATACTGGTAAAAGTTGTATTTATTGCGGTAAACCATCTGAATCAATTGATCACATTCTGCCTCGCTGCCGCGGCGGCTTGAGTGTCACTGAAAACTGTGTTCCAGCTTGTCTGTCCTGCAATGGTCAGAAGTCTGACGCAGATGTCTTCGACTGGTATCGACGTCAACGGTTCTATGACCCTCGACGCGCCATGGCGATTCGCGCCTGGATGGATGGAGACCTGCGCCTGGCACTCCGGCTTCTCCAATGGGCTGAACCAACCCCTCGAGCCGTTCCTTCAAAATCAGACGACAGCGGCCTCACCTTTCAGGTGGCCTGATCAAACCCCGCTCACCAGACCCTGCATGCCGCAGGGGAGTGGTGACGGAGGCAGATCGAAGCCTGTTCGTTGGGCTCTTCAGGGGCCGCGAAAGCAGCGCAAACCAGCAGGGCAGCGGTGATCACGATTCGCATCGACCAACCACGATGACGATGCAGCGAAGCTTGGGAAGAATGGCCAATGGAGCAGACCATGAACACGGAACGGAACTAATACATCTGTACTGATGCTGAATGATCTTGTCAACCGCAGCCGGCCGCTTCCCGCCGGCTCGAAGATGCTGATTCTTGGTGGAGGCTTCAGCGGTTCTACCCTTGCAACACTGCTACGTGCGCAGGGAACGCCTGTGATCTGCACAAGGCGGAATCCAGAACCAAGCGGAACGCACCTCTGCTTCGACAGCGACAACCCAGATCAAGGCCCGAAACCAGAGGACCTGGAGGGCACCACCCATGTGCTCAGCACCATCCCGCCAAGCCGTGATGGCCGAGAGCCTGTATTGACGAACCTTCTGCCGACCTTGCGCGACCTGCCGCTGCGCTGGGTTGGCTATCTCTCCACCACAGGTGTCTATGGAGATCGGGGCGGCGACTGGGTGAGTGAAGCGGACCCTGCAACACCGGGGCAGGACCGCAGCCGACGGCGACTCGCCTGCGAAAACGCATGGCAACGGACCGGTCTACCGATGCAGATCCTGCGCTTACCAGGCATTTACGGGCCAAAACGATCGGTGATCAATGGCCTGCAACAAGGCAGAGCAAGGATGATTCACAAAACTGGACAAGTGTTCTGCCGGATTCATGTCGAAGACATTGCCGGAGCCTGTCTGCATCTCATCCACAAGGCTGAAGGGGGAGCGTGGCCTTCGGTCGTGAACATCAGCGACGACTGCCCCGCACCCAGCGAAGAGCTGCTGGGGTTCGCCGCCGATCTGATCCAGATGGAACCACCACCCTTTGAAGATTTCGACGCCGCAAGTCAGAGCATGAGTGCAATGGCTCGCTCGTTCTGGAGTGAAAATCGTCGTGTTAGCAATCATTTACTTCGCAACACGCTCAAGTACGAGCTCCTTCACCCCGATTTCCGGGTTGGCCTACGCGACTGCTGGCTGCAAGACCCCCTTAATCCAAACCGGAAGGAGACTCTGGATCCCCGATCAACCACTGGTTGAAGTCGAAGGGCTCATCATCACCAAGCGCTCCAGCACCCAGGTCGTTCAAAAGTCGGTCCCAGTGGATCTGAAGCCACTGCTGCCGTACACCCGTCGCCAGACCCACCAGCAACAACCCCAGCAGGAGCAGTCTCAGCACAACCATGACCTCCTTATATGACGCTAACCAACGGCTGGTGATCAGCCTGGGGGATCCCGCGGGGATCGGCATGGAGGTCGTGCTTAAAGCATTGGCATCCCCTGATCTGCCAGCGACGATGCGCCCACTTCTGGTGGGCTGTCGCCGTTGCCTGAACGCCACCTACACCCACTTGAAGAGCCAGGGCTGCACAACCGTCGCTGATCCGGACCGGCTCGAAGTACTCGATCAGCCGCTCAATCCTTTAATCACCCCCGGCACACCCAGTGCATTCAGCGGTGCGGCCAGCTTTCAATGGTTGACCGAAAGCGTCAGATGCCTGACTGATTCAGGAGGTCGCGCACTGGTCACAGCGCCGATCGCCAAACACCTCTGGCATGCGGCGGGCCATTCCTACCCAGGACAAACAGAGCGGCTAGCAGAGCTGGCCCATCAGACACGATCCTCAATGCTGTTCACAGCGGTGTCTCCTCAGACCGGCTGGCGACTCAACACGCTGCTCGCCACAACCCATATTTCCTTGAAAGAGGTTCCGGCGGCGCTCACACCAGAGCTAGTCGAACACAAGCTCAACGTGCTGCTCAACTTCTGCAGGCGCTTCAGCTCCAAGCCCCGTCTGACAGTTGCAGGTCTCAATCCCCATGCCGGCGAGGAAGGCAAGATCGGCGAGGAAGAAACGGAATGGCTCAGCCCGCTCCTGCGGAAGTGGAAAGCGGCCCATCCCGACATTCGGCTAGACGGGCCGCTGCCTCCGGACACCTGCTGGATCCAAGCGGCACAGGCCTGGAATCACCACAGCTGCCATGAGAAAGCTCCGAACGGAATCCTTGCCCTTTATCACGATCAAGGCCTTATCCCTGTGAAGCTGCTGGCCTTCGATGCCGCCGTCAACACCACCTTGGAGTTGCCCTTCCTGCGCACGTCTCCCGATCACGGCACCGGTTTCGACATTGCAGGACAGGGACTTGCCCGACCGGACAGCATGATCGCTGCGATACAGGCGGCCTGGGAACTGAGTGAGACCTAAGCAGGCCGCACGCGCATCAGCACCTGACCAAACTCCACTGGAGTGCCATTGTCGACCAGGATCTCGACGATTTCACCGCTGACCTCCGACTCCAATTCGTTCATCAGCTTCATCGCTTCGAGGATGCAAATGGTTTGGCCGACATTGATGCGGGTTCCAACCTCCACAAACGGGTCTTCACCGGGGGCCGGTGCGCGATAGAAGGTTCCGACCATCGGTGCGGTGACATCCAACAGGTCGCTTCTGCTCGAGGCCGCCGGAGGAGGAGGCGAACTCGAGCTGGGATCCACGGCCGCAACCGGTGCTGCTGCTGCCGGAACCGGTGCAGCCACCACAGGAGCCATCACCGCCTGTGTCGGCAGGTTGCGACGCACCTCCAGGCGGAAATCATCACCTTCGAGGCGAAATTCCTGGATGTCACTGTCTGCAAGAGATTCCAGCAGACGATGCAGTTGTTCGTGATCCAGCTGCATGGCAATCAGTTCTCGCGACCGAGGTAAGCATCGTTCCGAGTGTCCACCTTGATCTTTTCACCGATGGACAGGAAAAGAGGAACCATCACCTGAGCACCGGTTTCCAAAATGGCGGGCTTGGTGCCACCGGTTGCGGTATCGCCTTTCACACCCGGATCGGTCTCCTTGATCGCCAGAACAACGGAATTGGGCAATTCAACCTCCAGAGGCTTGTCGTTCCACGACACCACGTTCACCTCCATTCCTTCCTTCAGATATTTGCGGCTATCACCGATCTGAGCAGCACTGAGGCGCGTTTCCTCGTAGGTGCTCATATCCATGAAAACGTAATCCTCACCCTCCATATAGGTGTGCTGGAGGGAGGATTTCTCCAGCATCGCCTGGGGAATCATTTCTCCAGCCCGAAATGTTTTCTCGACGACGTTTCCGGTCTTGACCGCCTTCAGCTTGGTACGCACGAAAGCGGATCCCTTGCCAGGCTTGACATGCAGAAACTCCACCACGCGCCAAACGGCACCATCAATCTCAATCGTGGTGCCGGTGCGAAAGTCGTTGCTGGAGATCATCCCGGCGGAACGTTTCAGGGGATCATACGGCTGTGCCAAAGTCCGATCAGCACTGGGGTTCCCCCTTGGTCCATCAGCGTTTCAAGGCCGTTCTGGTCGCCCTGATCTGCATCGCAATGCTCAGTCTTTCCGGCCCTGCCTGGGCCGGTTTGCCCCAGGGCAATGCTGTGAAGGATCCTGCGGCGATCCTGCGAGATGCCCTGCCCTTTGACCAGCAGGACATCCGTGAACTCCAGCATCGGCTGGAGGGAACCAGCAACGACCTGCGCGCCAAACGCTGGAGTGCACTCGCCAAGGCTGTGAATCGCTCTGAAGCGCTGCTGAATACGCGTCGAGCCACGATTGTCACAGCCCTTCCCGACGCGCTGCAGGGCGAGGCAGACGCCCTCCTCGATCAGGTGGCCGTGGGGCTCAACACGATGAGAGAAAAGGTCGACACCTCCGACAAACCAGGTTTCATTAGCAGTCGCCGCAGCACACTCAAGGACATCGGGGCTGTTGAGGCTCTTCTGGTGCCATCGGATTACACGGTGGATATCCCGGCTGAGTTCGATGCCCTTCCGAGACTGGAGGGACGGGCGACCGTTGAAATCCAGACCAGTCAGGGGACGATGATCGCCGTCGTGGATGGATACAACGCTCCACTCACCTCTGGAGCCTTCATCGATCTGACGCTCAGAGGCTTCTATGACGGTCTGCCCTTCAACAGAGCGGAGGACTTCTATGTCTTGCAGAGCGGTGATCCCGAAGGCCCAGCCATCGGCTATATCGACCCAAAAACCAAGCAGGAACGGCACGTTCCTCTCGAAATCCGCGTTCCTGGTGAACCCGAAACCTTCTATAACGAAACCTTCGAGGACGTCGGCCTCTACAAAGCGACACCAACACTTCCATTTGCCACCCTGGGAACCCTTGGCTGGGCTCATTCAGCCCAGGCCCTGGATGACGGGTCCTCCCAGTTCTTCATGTTCCTCTATGAAGCGGAACTCACTCCCGCTGGTCTGAATCTCGTGGACGGCCGGAATGCCGCGTATGGCTATGTGGTGGAAGGATTCGATGTTTTGGAAGAACTCAGCACCGACGATCGGATCAAAACCATCAAGGTGATCGATGGCGACGATCGCCTCAAGCCTCACGCATGACGGAAACCCTGGCTGGACTGGGAGAAACCGAGCTGCTACAACGCCTGGCCCGGTTCGCTCCCGCTTACCAGCTGAGTGACGACACGGCCTGCCTGGTCGCTGACGCCAGACCCCTGCTCATCAACACCGACGTCCTGGTGGACGATGTGCACTTCAGTGAAACCACCACCGCACCAGAGGATGTGGGCTGGCGAGCCGTCAGTGCCAACTTCTCAGATCTCGCTGCCAGCGGCGCGATCAGCATTGACGGAATCACCGTGGCACTGGTGGCCCCAGGTGACACCAGCTGGGACTGGGTCAAGGGGGTGTACAGCGGCATGAGCGAAGCTCTCTCGTGCTTCGGCGGGATTCTTCTCGGCGGGGATTGTTCCACCGGCCAGGAGCGTCTGCTCTCACTCACCGCCCTTGGCCGTCTCGGTCCCTGTCATCTGCATCGCGGCCATGCCTGTCCAGGTGATGTCCTGGTGACCAGTGGTGTCCATGGGCTCAGCCGACTGGGACTGGCGCTGCTGCAGAGCGATCCTCTGGCAGATCGCTCAATCCTCAGCGCTTCCCTTCAGGCTGAAGCAATCCAACGGCATCGACGGCCGACACCTCGCTTCGATGCTCTCCAGGCCCTCTTGAACTGCAAGCCCTCGCAACTTCCCTGGCGAGCCGGTGGAACCGACAGCAGCGACGGCCTTCTGGCAGGGATCCGCGGAATGTGCGCCAGCAGCAAATGCGGAGCGCTGCTGGATCGTGATCAGCTGCCGCAAAGTGTTGACTGGCCCGAAGGTCCGCCGTGGGATCGCTGGTGCCTGGCTGGAGGTGAAGACTTCGAGCTGATCTTGAGCCTTCCGCCGTCATGGGCTGATGCCTGGCTGCAAGCCTTTCCGGAAGGCCATCGCCTCGGTTCATTTCATGCGGAGACTGATGCTGTTCTCTGGAGCGATGACCGCACCCCTGTCGTGGCGCCGGGATTCGACCACTTCGACAAGCCATGACCACAAAAAAAACCCTCCCCGAAGGAAGGGTTTGAATCATCTGCTGCGCAGATCGATCACTTCCAGTTCTTGGCCACCACTTCGGCCAGGTCAACCACTCGCTGGCTGTAGCCCCACTCGTTGTCGTACCAGGCAAGGATCTTCACAGCCTTTTCACCCATTGAGTAGGTGAGGTCCGCATCAAAGATGGTCGATTCGTCGGTGCCGGCGTAATCGGTGGAGACGAGGGGCAGATCGCTGTACTTGATGATTCCCTTCATGCCGTTCTCGGAAGCGGCCTTGATCACGGCTTTCACTTCATCAACGCTGGTGGCGCGGGAGGGCCCGAAGGTGAGGTCAACGGCCGAGACATTCGGAGTTGGAACACGCATGGCGAAGCCGGTGAGCTTGCCCTTCACCTCGGGATAAACCAGGGCAACAGCTTTGGCAGCACCAGTGGTGGTGGGAACCATGTTCAGAGCTGCTGCACGGGCACGACGCAGGTCGCGGTGACTGTTGTCAAGAATCCGCTGGTCGCCCGTATAGCTGTGGATGGTCGTCATCAGACCCCAGTCGATGCCGAAGTTCTGATCAAGCACCTTCACGATCGGCGCCAGGCAATTGGTGGTGCAGCTGGCGTTACTGAGGATGTTCCAGTCTTCATGGCGGTATTGATCGTCATTGACACCAACAACGAAGGTGCCGACACCGGGGCCCTTGCCGGGTGCCGTCAAAATCACCTTGCTGGCGCCAGCCTGGATGTGCATGCTGGCTTTTTCATCGGTGTTGAACACACCGGTTGATTCGATCACCAGATCAACGCCCCAGTCCTTCCAGGGGCAGTTGAGAGGATTGCGATCAGCGAAGAATTTGATTTCCTTGCCATTGACGATCATCGTGTCGTCATTCGTCTCGATCTTGACGCTCGGATCAAGCTTTCCAAGAATCGAGTCGTAGGTCAGCAGGTGAGCGCTGGTCTTGGGATCGGATGTGGAGTTCATCCCGACAATCTCCAAACCGGTGTCAGCGCCACGGCTGATCCAACCCCGCATCACATTGCGACCGATCCGGCCGAATCCATTAATCGCAACGCGCAGGGTCATGGCAGAAGCGGGGTTGCCGCGTTAAGGGTTTTGGCCGCCGATCATACAGAAATAAGCAAAAATTCCTTCTGCATCACCTACTAATTTTTTGTACTGATCAGAGACAAATCGTCCTTAACGGCCCAAGACGCCCTTGAACACCTGATCTATCTTTCGAATCTCTGACGTCACCCCTTGTCTCGTCCGCTCGACTCCCAGCGCCCCATTCACTTCATCGGAGTCGGTGGTGTTGGTATGTCTGCACTAGCAAGAATTCTGGCCGACCGTCAGCATCCGGTCAGCGGTTCTGACCCGCGCGAGAACAACAGCGTCCAACAGCTGCGCGACTGTGGTGTGCGCGTTTTCGCAACCCAGACAGCCGACACGATTGATGGGCTTCTGAACAGTTCCAGCGGCAGGCCGATCGTGGTGATCAGCACAGCGATCCCGGAAAGCAACCCTGAACTCGCCAGAGCGAGGGACATCAATCTTGAGATCTGGCATCGATCCGATCTGCTGGCAGCACTGATTGCCCAGCAACCTTCCATTGCGGTAGCCGGCAGCCACGGAAAAACAACCACAAGCACCCTGATCACCACCCTGCTTCATGCAGTTGGTGAGGATCCAACCGCTGTCATCGGTGGTCTCGTTCCCTGTCTAGGCAGCAATGGTCACTCCGGCCTTGGACGGCTTTTGGTGGCCGAAGCAGATGAATCGGACGGATCACTGGTCAAATTCCAGGCGTCCCTTGGCGTGATCACAAACCTGGAACTCGATCACACCGACCATTACAAGAACCTCAACGATCTGATCGCCACCGTTCAACGGTTCGGCAGAGGCTGCAAACGCCTTCTGGCCAATCACGATGATCCAATTTTGCGGGACCATTTCCGCGCTGATGCCTGGTGGTCTGTCACCAGCCCGGAAGGCGTCAACTACGCCTCGGTGCCTCTGGCACTAGAGGGGGATCGTTCGGTCGCGCGTTTTTACGAGAACGGGACCCCAATCGGAGAGTTCACGCTGCCGATGCCTGGCCTTCACAACCTGAGCAATGCCACTGCAGCCTTGGCTGCCTGCCGGATCGAGGGTTTGGCCTTCGACCAACTCAGATCAGGTCTGGCCAGTCTTCGCAGCCCTGGTCGACGCTTCGACCTGCGCGGCACCTGGAAGGAGCGCCACATTGTCGATGACTATGCCCATCACCCCAGTGAGGTGAAGGCCACCCTCGAGATGGCGCGACTGATGGTGACCGGCGGACGCAGCCCGCTACCCACGCCACCGCAACGGCTCCTGGCCGTGTTCCAGCCGCACCGCTTCAGCCGCACCCAGGAATTCCTCCAAGACTTCGCGCAAGCTCTGCAGAATTGCGATGTCTTGTTGCTGGCACCGATTTACAGCGCAGGAGAACAACCGATCCCAGGGCTGTGCAGCGACAAACTGGCCAGTTGCATTCGCCGCCTGAAGCCTGAGCTGAGCATCGAGGTCGCCAACGATCTCGACCAGCTCGTGGATCTAATCCAGACGCACAGCAAACCGCAGGATCTTGTTCTGGCGATGGGTGCGGGCGATATCAACAGCCTTTGGTCTCGCTTGGCCAGTTGCGAAGACGCTGCACTCCCTCCAACGTCAGCGATGGCAGCCTGACTTCAATGTCCCCCCTGCAACCCCGCTCCAGGGTCCCCTTGGCGGACTTCACAACCTGGCGTGTCGGCGGACCGGCCGAATGGCTGGCAGAGCCGAGCAGCATTGAAGAAACAGCCGCCTGGTTGAACTGGGCCAGCAAAGAAGGTGTGCCCTGCCGGGTGATCGGGGCCGGTTCCAACCTGCTCATCCACGACGATGGCCTGCCAGGGCTGACCCTCTGCCTGCGCAAGCTGCAAGGGGCTGAGCTTGACAGCAGCTCAGGACTGGTTCACGCCCTGGCGGGTGAACCGATTCCTTCCCTCGCCAGACGCGTAGCCCAGAACGGATTGAGTGGATTGAGCTGGTCCGTCGGGATTCCCGGAACCGTTGGCGGAGCCGCTGTGATGAACGCAGGCGCCCAGGGGGGGTGCACTGCTGAATGGCTGGAAGCCGTTGAAGTCATGCCCCTGGATGGGGGCGAACCGTTCGAGCTGAAACACAAACAGCTGAAATTCGACTATCGCCACAGCCTGCTGCAACAGGAACCACTGTTGGTCCTCGCGGCCCGCTTCCGGCTTGAGCCTGGACACGATCCCAAGGCCCTGCGTCGCCAGACCAGCAAAAATCTCAGTCATCGGACCACCACCCAGCCCTACACACAACCGAGTTGCGGCAGCGTATTCCGCAATCCAGAACCGCTCAAAGCCGGCCGTTTGATCGAAGATCTCGGTCTCAAGGGAACGCGAATCGGCGGGGCGGAAGTTTCCACATTGCACGCAAATTTCATTGTCAACACCGGCCATGCCACAGCGAAGGACATCGACCAGTTGATCGGTCTGGTGCAGCAACAGGTTCGAGAGCATCACGATCTCAACCTGCATCCGGAAGTGAAACGCCTTGGATTCCCGACCACCCCCTAACCTGCGGCTCACCTCAGCAGCACAATGGCAGGCTTCGGACTTCCCAATTTCGGCCAGCTCACCGAAGCCTTCAAGAAGGCTCAGGAAATCCAGCAAAACGCTCAAGCCCTGCAGGACGAGCTGGATGGGATGGAGATCGAGGGACGAAGCAGCGACGGTCGAGCCGGCGTCTGGTTGTCCGGGAATCAGCAACCACTGCGGGTTGAACTCGACCCGACACTGCTGCAGGAAGGTCAGCAAGCCACGGAAACTGCAACGCTGGAAGCCTTGAAAGCTGCCTATGAGCAGTCGACCGCCACGATGAAAGGCCGCATGGAAGAGCTCACAGGAGGACTCAATCTCAACCTGCCCGGGATGGGCGGCTGAGGTTCTTCAGATCATCCAGGGCCTTGATGTAGAACTCGTAGCGCTCCCAGTCCCGGCTGACTCCACAGCCGGGCTCGCCACGATGCAGACAATCCCTGAACCGACACGGCCAGGGATCCAGCTGCCGTCGCAACTCAGGAAACAACACCCCCAGTTCACTCGCATCAACTGGTATGTCCGGTCGGTTGAAACCGGGCGTATCTGCAACACGCGCCCCTGGACTCAGAGAAAACAACTCCACATGCCTGGTGGTGTGTCGCCCTCGCTGGAGGCGTCCGGAGAGATCAGCGACGCGCAGGGAAAGTTGAGGCATCAGCGCATTGAGAGCGCTGCTTTTACCAACACCCGATGGTCCGCAGATCACGGCCAGCGAAGACGACTGCAAGCGTTGACGCAGACAGTCGATCCCTTCACCAGTGGCACTGGAGATCAAGAGCGGGTCATAGCCCCATCCGCTCAGACGGGAGCGGTAGGCACGGCGATCAGCCGCATCAATCAGGTCGCATTTGGTGAGCAGGAGCTGTACCGCCAGGCCAGTTCCTTCCGCCGTCAGCAAAAAGCGACTGGCCTGATCCGGATCAAAGCGTGGTTGGTCGATCGAGAGCGCCACGACAACAGTCGAAACATTGGCGACCGCAGGACGGGACAACCAACTGGAGCGCGGCTCCACATCTGCGACCACCGCTCGGGCCTGATCAGCATCAATGGCATCGAGATGAACCCGATCGCCGACGTAGACCACCGCACCGCGATGGGCTAGACGGGTTCGTCGTGTGCAAAGCAAGCGATCCGGCACGCCAGCAGGGGCATGATCCAGCTGAACCTCGAGGTAATTGGCCTGCAGGGCCACAACGGTGCCAGCCGAATCACTCACTTTGCTGATTACAACAAATGATCTGAAGCGTGATCGATCCTTCCTCTTCACCGATGACCTCAACCTGATGGCCGGCCTCCCGCAATCCAGGAATCACCATCGCTTCGGGTTCACCGCGATCAATCCGCACCTCAAGGGAGGAACCGCTCTGCATCGATTCCAATGTCAGACGACAACGGATGAAGTTCACCGGACAGGGTGTACCCCGTAAGTCCAGGGAACCCCCACTCATCACTTCTGACCGAAGAGCCTTGCAAACAGACCGCTGTTGTGGTGGTGATGCTGTTTGCCCCGAGCGGAATGATGACCGGCCAGCTGCTCCAAAAGTCCCCGCTCGTCGTCGGAGAGACGCGAGGGCAACTGAACAGTGACAGCAATGCGCTGATCACCGCGGGCAACCGGATTGCCGAGCTTGGGAATACCTCTACCAGAAAGGGTGAGAACAGCTCCCGGCTGCGTCCCGGCTGGGATCTCAAGCTCCGTCGTTCCGTCCACGGTCTCAACCTCGATGGTGTCACCCAGAATCGCCTGGAGATAACTGACCTTCACGTCACTCAGGACGGTCAGTCCGTCGCGGCGCAACTTGGAATGCGACTTGACCGTGATGAACACGTACAAATCACCGGATGGACCCCCTCGCATGCCGGCATTGCCCTCTCCGGACACCCGCAATCGGGTGCCGGTGTCCACACCAGCGGGGATATTGATCCGTAGTTTCTTGCGCACCTGATGCACACCCTGACCTCCACAGGCGGAACATGGGTCGGCGATCACCTGACCAGTCCCTCCACAATTGGGGCACTCTGCTACTTGGGTGAAACTGCCGAATGGAGTCCGGGTCGCGCGCCGAACCTGACCTGCACCCCCGCAAGTACCGCAGGTCGTGGGTCCACTGCCCGCTTTGGCTCCACTGCCGCCGCAGGTCTGGCAGGTCTCTAGATGGGGAATCTTGATTTCCTGCTCCTCACCGAAAACCCCCTGCTCAAAGCTGATCGTGAGGTCGTAACGAAGGTCATCTCCCTGCTGGGGACCGCGACGACGCGGACGCCCCCCGCCGCCAGCTGACGCACCACCAAATCCACTAAAGAAGGTTTCAAACAGATCGGCGAAACCACCCATGTCTCCCATGTCGGGGCCACCGGCAGCACCACCAAGACCGGCCTCACCGAACTGGTCGTAACGAGCTCTTGTTTGAGGATCACTGAGAACCTCATAAGCACGACCGACTTCCTTGAACCGATCCTCCGCTCCTGGCTCTTTGTTGATGTCGGGGTGATATTGGCGGGCTAAGCGGCGGTAAGCGCGTTTGAGGGTGTCAGCATCGGCATCACGACTGACCCCAAGCAGGTCGTAGTAGTCAGCCATCAACCCTCCTCCGCAGCAGGCTGTTCAGCGTCAGCAGGAGCAGACGGTGCGGGAGCATCGCCGGGACCTGGTCCCATGGAGACCTTCACCATGGCGTGACGCAGGACTCGACCATTGAGGTGATATCCACGCTGAAGCTCTTCAACCACCACATCTTCGGGGTGCTCATGGCTCTCCTCACGAAGGACGGCCTCATGCAGTGAGGGATCGAATTCCTGACCTACCACTTCCATTCGGGCCACTCCCTGCTGCTTGAGAACCTCAACCAATTGTTTGTAAAGGCCTTGATAACTCCGATGCAGGGCCTGGGCTTCCTCTCCCTCAGGATTCAACTGCTGACGGGCCCGCTCGAAGTTGTCCACCACTGGGAGAATCTCACTCAAGGTGGAGCAAACAAGCTGCTGACGAAGATCGTCCTGATCTCGGCTCTGCCGTTTGCGGAAATTATCGAAATCAGCCGCGATGCGCATGTATTGGCTCTGGAGCATCTCGTGCTCCTGTTTGAGGGTCTGCAGTTCCTGCTCAAGCTGCTGCAGTCGCTGACTGGGATCGGCTGCCGTGGATGCACTCACAGCATCAGGGCCCGCCTGGTCTGATTCAGGGGCGACGGACACCTCGCTGGGCTCAATGGTCTGGTCCTGCGCAGGGTTGGAGGCGTCGCCGCTCATGCTGACCGGTCTGAATTTGGTGTCTAGACATGTTGAAGGGCGACGCTCACCTCCCACAAGCTGCGGAAGCCCGCACCTTTCTGCTGTGCTCCAACTGTGACTCAGACCAGGCCAATTCGCGTCGCCTCTGACAGCGCCCAACAACGGCTGGAACTGGAACTTCTGCTAAAACAAGCCGTGCCCGAACCGGCCCAGTTGAAACGGGCCCTACCTCTGCTGGAGAATCCCATCACCGAGATGGATCGCGCGGCATGGTCGGCATTTCCAGCCATGCCGCTCGCACTCGATGCGCACCATCTCGATCTAGCTGTTCCAAGCCATTGGAATGAAGCAGATCGGTTAAACCTGATCAGTCGCTTATCCGGTATCAAGCGGGAGCTCCGCCTTCATCCCACCCTGGAAAGCGATCTGAACGCGGTTCTGGCCCTGCCGGAACAGCAAAAAAAGCCACAAGAGCAACAGTTACAGAACCCCGCTGCAAAATCATTGCCGGCGTTATCAGCCGAGCCACAAGCCAACTCCGAACCAGAGCAGACCCAACAGAAGATCGAGAGCGGAGCCTCAGTCGAGGAGACCGCATCCAGTTTTCTGGAGGGATTCAGTGCCGATGGGATTCTTGACGATGAAATCGATGACGATGCCCAGCTAAACAGCAACACCATCGATCTTGAGGAGAGCTTGCGGGATGCCGAGGCATCACCCGTGGTGACCCTGGTGGATCGGATCCTGTTGCAGGCCATGTCCGTGAGTGCCAGCGACATTCACGTTGAGCCACAGCAGAAAGGGCTACGCCTGCGATACCGCCAGGACGGCGTACTTCAGCAGTACGTGGAGCCGCTGCCCAATCGCCTGATCCCAGCGGTGACATCCCGTTTCAAGATCCTGGCGGATCTGGACATCGCTGAACGTCGCCAGGCTCAGGATGGCCGGATCCGGCGTAAATACAAGAACAGGGTCATCGATTTTAGGGTCAACACCCTGCCAAGTCGATTCGGCGAAAAAATTTGTCTACGTCTTCTGGACAGCAGCGCCACCCAGCTGGGGCTGGACAAACTCGTGAGTGACCCCAACGCCCTTGATCTGATCCGAGAGCTCGGATCCAAACCCTTCGGGATGATCCTGGTGACTGGTCCCACCGGATCGGGCAAATCGACAACGCTTTATTCGTTGCTATCGGAACGCAACGACCCTGGGCTCAATATTTCAACCGTTGAAGACCCGATCGAATACACCCTGCCGGGAATCACCCAGTGCCAAGTGAACCGGGAGAAGGGATTCGATTTCGCAACAGCCCTGCGAGCTTTCATGCGCCAGGATCCGGATGTGCTGCTCGTGGGTGAAACCCGCGATCTTGAAACAGCCAAGACCGCGATCGAAGCGGCACTCACTGGGCACCTGGTACTCAGCACCCTTCACGCCAACGACGCACCGAGCACCATTGCGCGCCTCGATGAAATGGGCGTCGAGCCGTTCATGGTGGCTGCCGCATTGATCGGGATCGTTTCCCAGCGGCTGCTGCGACGGGTCTGCAGCACTTGCCGAGAAAGTTTTCAACCGAGTGAACAGGAGCTGGGACGGTTCGGGTTGATGGCCAGCCGGGAGGCGAACGTGACGTTCTACAGGGCCCATCAACACAAGGATGGTGAACCGATTTGCCCGACCTGCAACGGCAGTGGATACAAAGGACGGGTGGGTGCTTTCGAAGTGCTGCGCATCAATGAGGAGATCTCGACTGCAATTTCGAAAGGATCAACCACCGATGTTCTCCGGCAGCTCGCCCTGGAATCCGGAATGGTGACGTTGCTCGGCTACAGCCTGGAACTGGTACGGCGAGGCCACACCACCCTTGAGGAGGTTGGCCGAATGATTTTGACGGATTCAGGCCTCGAATCCGAGCGCAGGGCGCGTGCTCTAAGCACAATGACTTGTGAAGGGTGCGGGGCCGGCCTACAGGAAGGCTGGCTGGAGTGCCCCTACTGCCTGACACCACGACATTGAGGAGCCGGTCATGGATCTGATGATCGAAGACCTGATGGAACAACTGGTCGAGGGTGGCGGCAGCGACCTTCACATCGCATCCGGCCAACCGCCATACGGCCGCTTCAGCGGAGAACTGCGTCCGATGACGGAGAGCGCACTCTCGGAGGAGAACTGCAACAAGCTGATCTTCTCGATGCTGAACAACAGTCAACGAAAAACCCTTGAGCAGACCTGGGAGCTGGACTGCGCCTACGGACTCAAAGGAGTGGCTCGCTTCCGCGTCAATGTTTACCGCCAGAAGGGCAGCTATGCCGCCTGCCTCCGTGCGCTCGGAAGCACGATTCCAAGCGTTGAACTGCTCAACCTGCCTCCGGTAGTGCTGGAAACAAGCAAGCGACCACGGGGCATGGTTCTTGTCACCGGCCCAACAGGCTCAGGGAAAACCACCACGCTGGCCGCCCTGCTCGATCACATCAACCACACTCGAAGCGAACACATCCTCACGATCGAAGATCCGATCGAATTCGTTTATCACAGCGACAAAAGTCTGGCGCACCAAAGACAGCTCAATGAAGACACCCGCAGCTTCTCCAACGCACTGCGCGCCGCACTTCGGGAAGATCCGGACGTGATCCTGGTGGGTGAAATGCGCGACCTGGAGACCATCCAGCTTGCGATCAGTGCCGCTGAAACAGGGCACCTGGTTTTTGGAACACTCCACACCAGCTCGGCTGCACAAACCGTTGACCGGATGGTGGACGTCTTTCCCCCCGCCCAGCAAACACAGATCCGTGTTCAGCTTTCCGGAAGCCTGGTGGCTGTGTTTTCTCAAACGCTCTGCCGGCGCCAGAACCCGAAACCTGGAGAATTCGGTCGCGTGATGGCCCAAGAGATCCTAATCAACACGCCCGCCACAGCGAACCTGATTCGAGAAGGCAAGACAGCCCAGCTTTATTCCCAGATTCAGACCGGAGGGGAGCAAGGAATGCAAACCCTGGAAAAAGCGTTGGCCGATCTGGTGAACGGCGGCGCTATCTCCCGAGGTGAAGCGATTGCCAAAGCGAGCAAACCCGCAGAACTTGAACGTCTGATCAGCGATGACTGATTGCAGCTTCCCTGAGTGATGGCCTCATTCACCGCCAACTATCTGGGATCCGCCGGCCAGACCCGGACGATCACAATCAAGGCCGATGACCTGACGGAAGCGAAACGACTGCTGAGACGACGCGGGATTCGTGCAACGGACGTCAAAGCAAGTCAAACCAGCCAGAACGCCAAAGGCAAAAACGCAAAAGAAACAAATGGAGTGTTTTCATTCGACATCAACAAAGCCTTCGAAAAACCGCCAGGAGTGAAAGAAAAAGCAGTCTTCGCAAGCAAGCTGGCAGCTCTTGTTGATGCAGGTGTTCCGATCGTGCGCAGTCTCGATCTGATGGCCACACAACAGAAACTGCCGATGTTCAAACGTGCTCTGACCAAAGTGAGCCTCGATGTCAATGAAGGCATTTCACTCGGGGCTGCCATCCGGCAATGGCCAAAGGTGTTTGACCAACTCAGCATCGCCATGGTGGAAGCCGGTGAGGCCGGTGGTGTTCTAGACGAAGCCCTGAAACGCTTAGCGAAACTACTGGAAGACAACGCCAAATTGCAGAACCAGATCAAAGGAGCCCTCGGTTATCCCGTGGCGGTTCTGGTGATCGCCATTCTTGTATTCCTGGGAATGACCATTTTCCTGATTCCCACTTTCGCTGGAATCTTTGAAGACCTGGGCGCTGAACTACCGGCTTTCACGCAACTGCTTGTGGATCTCAGCAATCTTCTCCGGTCGATGGTGGCGGTGTATGCCGTCGGTGGACTATTGATCCTGATCTGGCTTCTGAATCGTTACTACAACACACACAACGGTCGACGAACGATTGATCGACTGACGCTGAAAGTACCCCTGTTCGGTGAGCTGATTCTAATGACAGCCACAGCCCAGTTCTGTCGCATCTTCAGTTCACTGACACGCGCAGGTGTACCAATTCTGATGTCCATGGAAATTTCCAGCCAGACAGCAGGAAACTCAATCATTTCCGATGCAATTCTCAATTCACGTTCCCTGGTGCAAGAAGGAGTGTTATTGAGCACATCACTAATCCGCCAGAAGGTTTTACCAGATATGGCTCTGAGCATGCTTTCAATCGGAGAAGAAACCGGGGAAATGGACAAAATGCTCAGCAAAGTAGCTGACTTTTACGAAGATGAAGTGGGGGCGATGGTGAAGGCACTCACATCAATGCTCGAGCCAGCAATGATTGTAGTTGTTGGAGGAATTGTTGGCTCAATCCTGCTAGCAATGTATTTACCGATGTTCACCGTATTTGATCAAATTAAATAGTATATGATTTTTAAAGTCCTTTCCTTTTCTCAAGCAGAAAATTTTTATTGGCAATAATTCATTTTATTTATTTAATTTAATACATCTTTTTGGATCTTACAAATAGCGTCAACGTCTTCACTCCTAAGTTGCTCAAATTAATTTAGTTTCCTTAATAGTTAATCGCTTAAACAGTTGCCCTCCTCTCACCAATCGACGCAGATCAAATCAGCCGATATTAACAAGCAAGAAAGCGGACAATTTCTCAACTCAGTACGACAACAGCTTTCGCTTATCTGCACTTAATCAACTGCGGCCGAGGCCGCAATCGCCTGACCCGCTAGCCAACCGCCACTCCAGCAAGCCTGAAAGTTAAAGCCACCGGTCACCCCATCCACATCCAGCAATTCACCAGCGAGGTACAACCCAGGACAACGCCGACTTTCCATGGTGGCCAGGTTCACTTCGCCCAGGTCCACCCCACCAGCGGTGACGAACTCCTCTCCGAACGGCCCACGCCCCTTAATCGACAGTCGCTGGGCGCAAAGGTTCTCCACCAACTGACGCTCCGCCTTTAAGGGCAGATCGGCCCACCGCAGGTTTCCATCCACTCCAGCCATCACCAGAAAGGCTTGCCACAACCGACGCGGTAGATGCTCAAACGGCTTGGCTGCCGCAAGGGTGCGCCGGGCCTGCTCCTGACGCCACCGCTGCAGCCGCTGCTGGACCTGCTGGTGCCCAAGGCCAGCGCTCCAATCCACCTTGAGCTCTCCTTGATAGCCGCTCTGATGAAGTGCCCTCGCCGCAAAGGCCGAGAGCCGCAGCGTGGCCGGACCGCTCAGACCGCGATGGGTGATCAGCACCCGACCGATCTGTCTGAAACGCTGATCATCCAGCTTCAGATCAAGGCTCACATCATCGATGGCGATCCCGCTGCAAGGAGCCAGCTCCCTGCCCTGAAGCGACAGGCTGAACAGGGATGGCACCGGCGGAACAACGCGATGACCAAGGGCCTCTGCCATCTTGCGACCGCTGGGATGTCCGCCGGTGGCGAGCATCAGTTTGTGAGCCCGCAACGGTTTCTCTAGGCCGCGGCCATCAATCTGAAAACCGCCTTGTGGGTGCAAACTCACCTGCTGCGCCATGGCCCGCGTCCGTAGCTGCACCCGTGAAGCCTTGGCTGCGTTCTGCAGACACTGAATCACAGCCTCAGAGCTGTTCTGCTGCGGAAACATCCGACCATCCGGCTCCTCAACGAGTGTGAGCCCATGCTCATCGAACCAGGCGATGGCATCTCCGCAGGCGAAACGACTGAATGGACCACGCAGGGGACGGCTGCCTCGGGGGTAATGGGTTGCCAGTTCACGGGGGTCCCAGCAGGCATGGGTCACGTTGCAACGCCCACCTCCACTGATGCGCACTTTCTGCAAAGGCTCTGGCGTGCCCTCCAGGACACAAACCTGCCCCACCCCCTGCTCAGCAGCCGTGATCGCAGCCATGTAACCGGCAGGACCGCCACCGATAACCAGCAGATCAAGCGGGCTGGAAGCGCAGGGCAACTCCGTTGTTGCAGTAGCGCTTGCCGGTGGGCCGGGGACCGTCATTGAACACATGACCCTGATGCCCTCCGCAGCGTCGGCAGTGGTATTCCGTGCGCGGAATGATCAGTTTGAAATCTACTTTCGTCGCAATCGCCCGATCAATTGGCTTCCAGAAACTGGGCCAGCCGGTTCCGCTGTCGAACTTGGCCTCTGAGGAGAACAGCGCCAGGTCGCAGCCAGCACAGTGATAGGTGCCTTTGCGCTTTTCATCATTCAACGGACTGGTGAAAGGGCGCTCGGTTCCCTCCTGACGCAGGACGTTGTAAGCCGCAGGTGTCAGACGTTGTTTCCAGGACTCAGGACTGAGATCCCACTCAGAATCAGTGGCCTTGGAAGCAGCCAAAACAGCCTGAGGCCTCCAGATGGAGCCGCAAACAGCAGCCGTCACGGCATGAAGTAAGGAGCGACGGGAGAGAACGGCAGCGCTCAAGGACATCGATCCTGATGGGTTTGAACTTTGGCGGTTCTAATGGATTGATGACGACAGCCGATCCAAGCGTCCAACCTGCTTATCGCTTCAGCGTGGCGCCGATGCTCGACTGCACGGACAGGCATTTCCGAGTACTGATGCGTCAGATCAGCCGCCATGCCCTGCTCTACAGCGAAATGGTGGTGGCGCAAGCGCTTCACCACAGCCAGAGACGCGACAAATTGCTCGATTTCGATGCAGTGGAGCATCCGATCGTCTTGCAGGTGGGGGGCGACGATCCAAGCTTGCTTGCCGATGCTGCACGGATGGCATCGGACTGGGGGTACGACGAGATCAACCTGAACATTGGATGTCCCAGCCAGAAAGTTCAGGCAGGCAATTTCGGCGCCTGTCTGATGGCGGAGCCGGATCTCGTCGCCCGATGTGTGGAGGCAATGCATTCCGCCACAAGCGGTGAACTGCCTGTCACCGTCAAGCATCGGATCGGAATTGATGATCTCGATAGCGATCTGCTGCTGACCGCCTTCGTGGATCGAGTGGCAAAGGCCGGTGCCTGTCGCTTCGCGGTCCATGCCCGCAAAGCCTGGTTGGAAGGGTTGGATCCCAAGCAGAACCGCACGATTCCGCCCCTGCAGCACGAACGCGTCGTTGCTCTGAAACAACGACGTCCGCATCTAGTCATCGAAATCAATGGCGGGCTGGAAACAACAGACGACTGTCTGAAGGCACTCCAGAGTTGTGATGGCGCCATGGTTGGCCGTGCTGCCTACGCACACCCACTCCGCTGGAGGGACGTGGACACCATGATCTATGGAGACAGTCCACGTCAGGTCCTGGCATCAGATGTGGTGGACGGATTGATCCCCCACGCTGCAAAACATCTCAACAGAGGTGGTCGACTCTGGGACCTATGCCGACATCTTGTTCAGTTGGTTGAAGGAGTCAAAGGAGCACGCCGCTGGAGACGTGAGCTCGGAGAACGAGCCCAACGCAAGGGAGCTGATTTAGAAGTGCTGGAGGAGGCCAAGCGGCAACTGCGAGACGCTGGCCTCTAGAGAGCTTCAGCCCTCAGCGCCTCCATAGCTGGAATAATCATCTCCACCAGAACTTCCACCACTGGATGAACCGCGGCGACGGCGGCTGCGCCCGTCGTCATAACCGCCGCCCCCTGCATCACTTGGGGGGCTACCAGCATTGCTGTCTCTAGCCCCGTAGCTGCGATCTTCCCAGCCGCGAGCACCGGAACGACGTTCACCAGCGTCCTGTCCGCCGCCACCGCCGTAACCGCCACCACCACCGTCGCGGCCGCCACCGCCATATCCACCACCGCCTCCGCGATAGCCGCCACCGCCGCCGTAGCCGCCTCCACCGCCACCGCCACCGTAGCCACCGCCACCGTAGCCGCCGCCACCGCCGCCGTAGCCACCACCACCGCGTCGAGGAGCACTCCCTCGAGGCTCAGCCTTGTTGATTCTGAGAGGTCGACCCATCAATTCGGCGCCCTGCAACCCTTCGATTGCCGCCTCTTCAGTTGCTTCATCTGACATCTCCACGAAAGCGAAACCACGCTTACGTCCGGTGTCACGCTCCAATGGAAGGGCACAGTTCATTACCTCAC
The DNA here is from genome assembly GCF_047303025.1 of Synechococcus sp. MIT S1220. Lineage (NCBI taxonomy): Bacteria > Bacillati > Cyanobacteriota > Cyanophyceae > Synechococcales > Synechococcaceae > Synechococcus > Synechococcus sp. MIT S1220. The sequence goes on from NZ_CP138939.1 coordinate 352,593, forward strand.
CGAACTGGGCAAACAGCTCGATTACATCTTCCTGCTCAGCGCGGAAGGGGAGATTGCCGACGAAAATACTCACGTTTTAAGTGGACCGGGTACGAATGGAAGGACCGAAGAAAGGACCTGGAACATCGCCATAGATCCATGACTTCGAAAGAGAAGCGCGTACCTTTGGCTCCATAAGCGTAGACCCGTCTGCGCAACTGAGGCATCCCTTGCAGGAGATCAAGCTGTTCCGTTGAGTAAATCAGACCAGCGCGCTAACTGTTCCTCAACTCGAACGAAGCCGGTCCCCCCCTCGCTAGTCCTTGCTGCGACAACGGCTCGAGGAGCCAAAGCAGCATGCAGATCAGATTCAAAGGCGGGATGCAGGTCCTTCCAATCCGACAAGCTCAGATCGCGCAACAGACATTTCCGCTCCAGGCAGCGGCGCACCACTGCTCCCACCAACTGGTACGCCTCGCGGAACGGCACACCCTTAGACACCAAATAATCCGCAACATCGGTGGCATTCGAGAAATCGCGTTCAACCGCTTGTTCCAAGCGCTCGGCGCGAAAGTAAAGACCTTCCTCGAATAAGACCGCCATCGCTTCAACACAATCGCGGGTGGTGCGAACGGCGTCGAACAGAGCCTCCTTGTCTTCCTGAAAATCCTTGTTGTAAGCAAGGGGAAGACCTTTGATCATGGTGAGCAAAGCCTGGACGTGGCCGAAAACCCTCCCGCATTTTCCGCGCACCAGCTCAGGCACATCAGGATTTTTCTTCTGCGGCATCAGGCTGCTTCCAGTCGCACAACGATCACTAAGGCGAACAAATCCAAACTCCTCTGATGCCCAAACGATCACCTCCTCTGCCAGCCGACTGAGATGTGCCATCACGAGGGAAGCTGCCGCGGAATACTCAACACAAAAATCCCGATCACTTACAGCATCCAAACTGTTGAGATAAATCCTTTCAAATCCCAGGTCTGAAGCGGTCATCCGCCGATCGATCGAGACGGGCGTGCCCGCTAGAGCCGCAGCACCAAGAGGGCAGACATTGACACGGCCTCGAACATCCCGAAGCCTGTCCCGGTCACGCTGAATCATCTCGATATAAGCGAGCAGATGGTGGGCAAGGCAGAGCGGCTGTGCCCTCTGTAGGTGGGTGTAACCGGGAATCAGGGTGTTGCGATGCTGTTGCGCCTGCAGCAGGAGTGCATGCTGCAGGCGGTCAAGGTCTCCATCCAATTCATCCAAACGGCGCCTCAGCCAAAGCCTCAGATCGGTACCGACCTGATCATTGCGACTTCGGCCGGTATGCAGCTTCTTGCCCACCGCTCCGAGCAGCGCAATCAGGCGACGCTCAACAGCGAAGTGCACATCTTCATCCTCAAGACCTGGCTGAAAACGACCCTGCGCAGCTTCGGTGCGAATGGTTTCCAGCCCCTGCACCAGCTGATCGGCTTCTTCGCCGTTGATCACACCACAACGGGCCAACATTCGGGCATGGGCGATCGATCCGTCGAGATCCTCCTGAAGCAGGGTGAGATCAAAACCAATCGAAGCGTTGAAGACTTCGATGAACGGATGCAAGCCCTCCTCAAACCGATCGCTCCAGGTCGCTTCGGAACCGCCAGTCACACCACCTGCCATCGGACGATCTGCACCTGAACTCCTCAGCTTGTCAGGCCAGTGGACGCACTCCGACACTGGGGAGTGTGACCGCCTCGGGTACTTTCAAAACCACCATCGAAGCGTCGTCTTCCAGTTGACGATCCCGACCGACAAAGCGATCGAGCCGTTCAAACAACGTTTCCAGAATGCCCTGGGATCCCTGGCCACTCCGACAGGCACTCTCCAGTGCACGGATCAACCGGGCTTCATCAAAGCGATCACCCGTGATCCCAGGGGCCTCGGTGACTCCATCGGTGTAATACAAGAGCACGTCCCCAGGTTCCAGACGGACTTCACCACTGCAGTAGTCCGCCTCTGGCTGAAGACCGATCAGCAAGCCAGCGGCATCCAACCGGTTGATGCAGCGCCGTTCAGCACACCAAAGCAATGGTGGGTTATGGGCAGCATTGGCAAATCGAAGCTTGCGGGTTCGCGGATCGAAATCGGAATAAAACAGCGTGACGAATCGATGGGACTGAGCCAGGTCCTCCTGGGCCAGCTGATTGAGATCGTGAAGAATGCGGTCCGGGGGAAGACCACTGAGCACCTCAGCCCTGAGCATGCCGCGCAGCATGGTCATCAGTAGTCCAGCAGGCACTCCCTTGCCCATGACATCCCCCATCACCAGAGCCCAACGCCCCCGTTCCCGCCTGCGCCCCATCAATTCCGGCCGAGTGGGGATGAAGTCGTAGTAGTCACCTCCCACCTGAAAGGCCGGCCGGCAACGGGCTGCCAACTCCACGCCCTCAATCACCGGGCAGCGATCAGGTAGCAACTGGGCCTGAATCTCGGCCCCGATGCTCAGCTGTCGGTCAACCCGTTCGTGGCGACGGGCCTCCTGCAACATCTGATCATTTTCAATTGCCACCCCTGCGAGATCGGCCACCAACTGCGCGTGGCGACGATGCACCTCTGTCCAGACCAACTCACCACGGCGATCAAACACGTAGAGCCGGCCCCGCGGTCGACCACGAGCCACCACAGACGTGGCGAACATTCCGGCCCGCGGCAGCAACCGCTGGACCAAACGGTCCATATCAAGCAGCAGACTTTCTTCCGTACCAAAACCTGCGCTGTGACCCGGTTCAAACGCAGAAAGACGCCTTAACAACTCCTGACAGGGTTCTGCAGGAACCGCCTGAAGCTGATCGCGCCATAGACGACCATCCGCCTGGAACGGAACAAGCAAGGCCCCTTCAACCGTCAGCAGCCGCGATGCCACCACTGGCACGAGCTCCAGGAAGCGATGCAGATTGGTGAAACTGCGCAACGCAAATGCGAGGGACACCAACAAGTCCTGATTACGTCGTTGCTCGCGGCTGAGACTGTCAAACAGTTGCCGCAGGGACGACATCGCCTGCGGCGTGGGATTCGAGCTCCGGAGCTGTGGTGCTGGATGTCGACGTGGTGGCTTGCTGCTCACGGCTCAGCCACCGATGGGGCTGCAACGTAGCAACGGTTCAGCGACCGGCCAGCAATGCCTCCACGAATTCAAAACTGTTGAAAGGGCGCAGATCCCTCAGACCTTCTCCTGCACCGATGAATCGAATCGGCAGACCAGCTTCGGAGGACACTGCGAGAGCCACACCGCCACGGGCGGTGCCATCCAATTTCGTGATGACAACTCCTGTGAGTCCAGCCGCCTGGGCGAAGGCCATGGCCTGACGAAGACCGTTCTGGCCCTGACTGGCATCCAGCACCAGCAATGATTCCACTTTGGCTTCCGGAGCAAGGCGGTCAATGATCTTCCTGACCTTCTGAAGCTCCTCCATCAGGTTGTGTTTGGTCTGAAGGCGTCCAGCGGTATCCACCAGCAGAAGATCGGTGCCGCGCGAACGCGCAGCACCGATTGCATCGAACACCACTGCAGCGGGATCGGCATTGTCGCTGGGGTTGGAAACAACGGGCACATCACTGCGTTCACCCCAAACCTGCACTTGCTGAACCGCAGCGGCCCGGAAGGTGTCCGCCGCCGCAATCAGAGCGGAGTAACCACTCCGAACAGCAAGATTGGCCAACTTGCCGAGGGTGGTTGTCTTACCGACACCATTGACGCCAACCATTAGCCAGATGTTGAGGCAACCCCGTTCCGGGGCTAGAAGCTCAAGACCGCTCTGCTCGATCGGGGCATCCAACAAACCCCGCAACTGTTCCTTGAGGAACCGGATTCCCTCCTCTGGATCGACCACGTCCTGGTTCATGCGCTGCCTCAGGGCACCGAGCACCTGATCCGTGGCTTGCACGCCGGCATCAGCACGCAAGAGAAGCATTTCCAGATCGTCGAGAACCTCTGGGGTGAGTGGATCATCGCCCAGATTCTCCAATAGGCCGGTGACAAAGCCCTGACGGGTCTTCTCAAGCCCGCGGCGCAACCGACCAAGCCAGTCGATCTCCTCAAGAGACACTTCGTCGGACTTCCGGCCCTGAGCAGCAAGAACTTCTGCTGACCAGGTGAAATCCTCATCGAAGGCACCCAGTTCAGGATCAGCTGCATCGATCGGAGCGGCAGTGGGCCGCGGAGCAGGAGTGGAGACAGGTGTCAGAGCAGCGGCACGAGCGTTCTGCTCCTCGTGCCGCTGCTGGCGTTGCGCCGCAGCCATTTCCAGCAGAGACAGACCAGCTGCTGAGGGAGCAGGCTCCGGTTTTGGCGTGGTTTCAGCCGGAACAGGAGGTTCATCAACCAGAAGCATCGGCTCAAGGTCCGGCGTCGAAACGGTTGAATCAAACGCAGACGGAACACCAACAGGATCTGATTCTGGAGAAACCAGGGGTTCCGGAGGATCCGTCGCCGTCGAGAGGGGTTCGGCCTCAGCTGTTGGAGAGGGTTCAGGCGCAGCGGATGGTTCCGGTTGAGAGGCAGTGGCTGCCTGCTGTGCCTTTAGCCGGGCATAGGCCTCTCGCGCCCAGACCAGGGCTTCGTCCTCTTCGGTGGTTTGCAAGGAGTCGGGCTCGCCACCCGTCACGGGTTCTTCATCAGCCTCTTCAATTGAAGAGTGTTCAGGCGCAGACGACGACTGTTGACCATCCGTTGATTCTGCTGATTCCCCACTCGACTCGGGAGCGGATGGCGCCTGACCCTCTGTCTCCGGTTGATCGGGCCGGCGATTGAACCAATCAAAAACCATCAGGCCGAGGCAGTCGCTGCCGCATCATGAAACCGCCTGAGCACACCGTTGATCATGCGCCGACCTTGTTCATCGCTGTAGCGATTCGCCAGTTCAACGGCCTCATTAAAGGCAACAGGAGCTGGTGTGGAGAGATTTTGAAGATCAACCACGGCGAGGCGCAGGATGTCGCGATCAATCCTCGGCAGGCGGCTCAAACGCCACCCCTCCATCACAGCGTCCAATCCTGAGTCAATACTTGAACGATGTTCCAGAACCAGAGCGACCCTTTGCATGGCTGCCTGACGGATGTTCTCTTGGTCCCCCAGCAGCAGCAAACGCGGCAGTTCCATACAGGCCGAAAGACCATTCAGCACCTGTTCGGCTGAACCAAGGGCAATCCGCAGGTGCGAACGAATCGATTCAACCGGAACGGCTTGGCCTTCCTGCAGCTCACTGTCCAAAAGACCCTGCTGAGCCTGTTCCAGTTCGCTGGCACCCGCATCGAGCGTTTCCCGCCAATGCTGCATCAGGCTGTCGAGCGCTTTCTGAAGCAGGCTTTCCATCGGAAGATCCTGCGATGCCCTTTTTTTCTGCTGATCGGGAACCTGACCCAAAACAAGCAGTGCCAATTCACGGGAAAGAGATCTTGACTGCATCAGATCAACTCGTGGGTGAAACAGACGAGCGCAACTGGGCCATCAGACTCGAAAAACTGCGATTCACCGGTGCTTCCCTTTCGTCAGGATTGACAATGCCGGCCGAAATAATCGTTCGGAAGGCCTCTTCAACACTGATATCAAGCTCACGAACAGATTGTTCAGGAACCAATGTGTACCAACCGGTCGTTGGATTGGGAGCCGTTGGGATGAACACGCTCAAGAGCGGTTGCTGAAGATCAGATTGCAGAGAAGGGCCAACCTCACCCGTAACAAAACCGACGCTGAACAAGCCCTCACGGGGATATTCAACGAGGACAACCCGGCGAAAACGACTGGAATTATCCCGAAGAAAGGTTTCTAGGAGCTGTTTAAGGGTTTTGTAGACCGAGCCTGCGAGGGGTATACGCGTCAGGGTTCCCTCGCCGAACTCCAGCAGCCAGCGACCGACGATGTTTCGGGCCATCAACCCGATCAACAGGATCCCCATCAGGGGAACTGTCAAACCCAACGCCAGATTGATCAGGTCCTGGAGCAGGGGGTTGAGCGTAATGAAGGGATTGAACTGCTTTGGAATCGATGTCAGGAACGCCAAAACAAAGCGGCTGACGATCGTTGACAACCAGATCGTCGTCGCCAGTGGGATCACCACGAGGAGACCGGCGATCAGATCATTTTTGAGATCTTGTCGAAGCCTCGCGGTCAACGGCAGATCCGGCCTGGGGTTGGACTGAACCAAGGAGCTTCGGAGCCCGGAGTCTGGTGGAATGAAACCAACCTAACCAGCACTCCGGACAGGTCGAATCAAAGAACGGCGGCGAGTGCGAGCAATGCGAAAGCGATCGCAAGGACCACAGCACTTCCCGTACCACCAATCAAACGCTGACTAGAAGCACGATTTTGCTGGGATTCCAGCGCCGTTTTCTGCTCATCGAACTGGGCGATCTGCGTGTCGACGAAATCCTCAGCGGCACGAACCTTGTCTTCTGCTGATGCATCAGCCGGCAGCTGACCAGCCTGTGCCAGCTGCTCACCAATCGCCTTGACCTGCTTTTCGTCCTCCCTGACCTTGCGAGCCTCCGTCAGGGTCTGACGCAGTTGCTCCAGGCGCTGGGCAGCCGGTCCTTCAGCGGTGTTCACACTGAGCGACATCGGCACAGCAATCACCATGCCAATGGTCAGGAGAGCTGAAACAACACAGATAATCCAGCGCAACGGCGTGAACCGCTGTTCAGGCAAATCAAGTCGGGAACCGATCAAGGAAATCAACAGGCCCATGAAGCCCATGGGTGCAATCGCCACCAACGGACCGATGACCTGAGGTCGTGCTGTGTCGTCCGACCAATCAATACCGGTGAGGACCGCAGACATCTGCAGCACCAGAACTACCACCATGGTGAGACCCAGCCACCGGAGGACGGGACCGAACCGTCCGTTCCCCGTGCGTCCCATCTCGGATGCGCTCACGTCAAGATGCAGAAAAAGCGCCCAACTTTACGTTCGATGATCGAGCGTTCCGTTGATCAACAGGACGACCTGAGCACTGCCCTGAAGCAACGGGCTCGAGAAGAGGGCTTCAATCCCGTCGGGTTGGCGCGTTTGCCTGGCAGTCCGCGACTGCGCCTGCGGACCCAGGCCCTTCAACGGTGGCTGGATCAGGGCCATCAGGCGGATATGGCCTGGATGGCCGCTCCCAGACGTCTGGATGCAAGCCAATTGCTTGATGGCGCAAGAAGCCTACTAGCCGTAGGCCTCAACTACTACGTCGCTGCCGAGACGCAGGACGGTTGCCTGAAAGTGGCTCGTTATGGGTGGGGTCGTGATTACCACCGCGTGGTGGATCAACGCCTGAGACGCGTTGGCCGTTGGCTATCCCAACAGCGTCCTGAAGCCAAATGGCGCGTTTGCGTTGATTCAGCCCCTCTTCTGGACAAAGCCTGGGCTGAGGAGGCCGGCCTCGGCTGGATCGGGAAACACAGCAATCTCATCCATCCCAGCCGGGGATCCTGGATGGTGCTCGGCCATCTCTTGACCACGGAAGACCTGCATCCGGATGAACCGTCGAGAAGCCTCTGCGGACGCTGCACAACTTGCATTGATGCCTGCCCGACCGGAGCGATCAGCGAACCCTTTGTGGTGGACGCCAGGAGTTGTCTGGCATTCCACACCATCGAAAACCGACAACCCGATCTGCCGGTTGCGATTCAAAACGCACTGGGACCCTGGGTCGCCGGCTGTGACATCTGTCAGGACGTCTGTCCCTGGAACCACCACAGCCTGCCCGCGTCGCATGACCCCGAAATGCAACCACGGGCGTGGTTGCTCGAACTCAAGCAATCGGATGTACTCCGATGGGATGACGTGACCTGGGACGACAAACTCCGCGGATCAGCCCTACGTCGGATCAAGCCCTGGATGTGGCGCCGCAATGCTGCATCAGCAAAGACGGATCAGCCCACTAACCTTTGAAGACTTTCTTTAAGTCATGGTCGACCGCAGCAGGACGCCCTCTCGATGGCGACAGCGCCTGGCTGCGACTCTGATCGGATTGGGTTGCCTGAGTTGGACCAGCCCAACCCATGCCCTTGTTCCTTACGTCTACATCCCGACGACGGAAGAACTGAAGGGTTCCTCGATGGGCATTGGCCGGACGGCTGCCCAACTTCTGCAACTCGGCCAACCCAAGGAGGCTGCGAAGTTGGCAGCCCTCGCTGTGCGACTTCAACCGGAAGACGAACGACTCTGGACGGTGCTTGCTGAAGCGCAATTGCGCAGTAATGAATTGGAAGAGGCCAGTCGCTCCCTTGCAGCAGCCAAGCAACTGAATCCCCAAAAGGCCGGTCTTTGGTTCGCCGAAGCTGCAATCGCACTACGCACCGAACGGCCTGATGAAGCGATCGACCTACTGGCTCGTGGTTTGCAGCTCGAACCCGATAATCCTGCTGCCTACTTTGATCTAGGGAACGCCCGGATCATGCGCGATGAACTGGAACTAGCTCTGAAAGCCTTTGAACGGGCCACATCCCTCAAGCCAGATTTCTGGGAGGCTCTTAACAATCAAGCCCTAGTGCTTTACGAAATCGGCAACCGGGACGAAGCGATTAGACGTTGGCGTCGCGTCCTGGAAATCGAAAACAATCCTGAGCCGATGCTGGCCCTGGCAGCAGCTCTGCATCAACAAGGCAACAACCGCGAAGAGGCTTTAAGCCTTGCAAACACTGCCCTTTCCAATGACCCTAATTACGTCCTGCCACCCCATCAAGTGGAACAGCTGTGGGGAGCTCGCATCCGCCAAGCAGCTGCCCAGCTGCTTGATCAAGAGGAGTTAGCCGATACGGTTGAACGTGCACAGGCCAACGCAACCTGGAAGAAAAACCGTTGACCATCTGTAGGCTGAGCGCCTTCCGCACTGGGATCAGCGGACGGAATGGCTGAGGAGCGCGTCGAACCGATTGCTCTGCATCAGGAGATGCAGCGTTCCTATTTGGAATACGCGATGAGCGTGATCGTGGGACGGGCCCTGCCCGATGCCCGCGATGGCCTCAAACCTGTTCAGCGCAGAATCCTCTACGCGATGCAGGAACTGGGACTCACCCCTGATCGCCCCTACCGGAAATGCGCCCGCGTCGTTGGGGATGTGCTTGGTAAATATCACCCGCACGGTGATCAAGCGGTTTACGACGCCCTCGTCCGACTCGTTCAAACCTTTGCTAGTCGCCATCCACTGCTCGATGGCCACGGCAACTTCGGCTCCGTGGACGACGATCCACCGGCGGCGATGCGATACACCGAAACCCGGCTTGCACCGATCGCCCACCAGGCACTGCTGGAAGAAATCGGCGACGACACCGTCGACTTCGCTGCCAACTTCGATGGATCACAGCAAGAGCCGACTGTTTTACCCGCCCAGTTGCCATTCCTCCTGCTGAACGGCTGCTCAGGCATCGCCGTGGGCATGGCGACGAGCATTCCTCCACACAATCTCGGCGAGGTAGTCGACGGGCTGATCGCCTTGATCCGCAAGCCAGATCTCAGTGACGAGCGCTTGCTAGAGCTGATCCCCGGACCCGATTTCCCCACCGGTGGTGAAGTGCTGCTCAGCAGTGGACTGCGGGACACCTACTTACGCGGGCGCGGCAGCATTCCGATGCGTGGAGTTGCCCACATCGAGGAAGTCCAGCCTGGTAAGGGACGCCACAAACGCAATGCGGTCGTGGTGACCGAATTGCCTTACCAACTCAGCAAAGCCGGTTGGATCGAAAAGCTGGCGGAATCTGTCAATGACGGCAAAATCGGCGGCATTGCCGACATCCGGGACGAAAGTGACCGGGAGGGCATGCGGGTCGTTGTTGAACTTCGCCGGGATGGCAATCCCGAGAAAGTGCTCGCTGATCTGCAGCGCCGCACGGCTCTGCAAAGCAATTTCGGCGCGATTCTGCTGGCCCTCGTCAACGGTCAACCGCAGCAGTTGTCACTGCGGCAGTTGCTTCAGACCTTTCTCGACTACAGGGAACTCACCCTGATACGCCGGACCAGCCACGCTCTTCGAAAAACCGAAGACCGGCTGGAGGTTGTTGAAGGTCTGATCACTGCACTGAACAACCTGCAAGCGGTGATCGCCATGATTCAGGAGGCTGCGGATGCAGCTTCGGCCCGCGCCAGCCTGATGGTGCGCCTTGATCTGACTGAACGACAGGCGGACGCGGTTCTCTCGATGCCCCTACGTCGCCTAACAGGACTGGAACAGGAAAGTCTGCGCAAGGAACTCGAGGAACTCCGACAGGAACGGGAACGGCTGAAGCTGTTGCTTGAAAACAGAGATCAGCTGCTGGATGCCCTGGTGGCAGAACTGAAAAAACTGCGCAAACGTTTCGCGACGCCACGCCGCACTCGCCTGGTGGAGGGCGGAGACGAGTTAATGGCAGAGCGGGCCGCCAGCCAGCGCCCCAACACCGAACTGTTGCGACAACAGGCTCTCGCTGCACTCCCCGGTGATGGTCGACTGCTGATCCAGGCGGATGGCCAGGTGAAAGTGATCAGCCCACAGGTGCTGGGCCGTCTTCACATCAATGAACCAATCGCCCTGGGCGATGAACCATCACCAGCCCGACTGATCCTTCCAATCGAACCACCCCCGAAGCTTCTCGCGATCAGTGAAGGTGGGCGTATTGCTCTATTGCGCTGGGAATTCGCCGGGCAACAACCAGGGTCCATCGACCGCTTCCTCCCCACCGGATTGGATGGTGATCCTGTGATCGCGATTGAACACCTTCCCGATGGAGATGCGGCCGACCGAAGCCTTGGGTTGCTGAGCAGTGATGGACGCTTCAAACGTCTTCCCCTCAGTGAAATCCTCGACCTTTCCGGTCGCGCCACCAGTGTGGTGAAGCTGAAGGAAGGGATCACACTCCGAGCAGCCATGATCTGCCGCAATGGAGCTGACCTGGTGCTATCCAGCAGCATTGGTCGGATGCTGCGTCTGCCGGTGACGGACGAATCATTGCCGGTAATGGGTCGACTGGCCCAGGGACCGATGACGATGCGACTATTTCCCGGTGAAAGCATCTGTGGCGGACTCTGCCTAGACAGCAAGGACGGCCAAACAACCGTGTTGTTGAGCACGGCTCAAGGGCGGATCAGCCGAATCGACGCCATGGAGCTGCGCCGTTGCCGTCGCGGCGACCTTGGTGAAATGGCCATCGAACTGGGAGACATCAAGGATCCGATCACAGCGATCCGACCAGGGCACGGTCTGATCGGGCTGATGACGAATCAGAAGCGGCATGGACGCGTCGAAGCTTCGAACTATGCATGTGTCGAAATCGGAGCTGAGTTCTCTGATCGAATCGATCTAAGGGCGGGGGAGCAGATCACCGATCTGATCCCTCTGCAGGGCTCGGAACCATCCAACTAACACCATGAACCCGGGTTACAACCGCCCCGCAATGCCAGCTGGTTCCTTCATCAATTTCGAAGCAAGCAGGTTCTGATCCATAGCAATCGGGTACTGACCATCGAAACAGGCAGTGCAGAAATGGCCTGACTCGGCTCGAGCTGCCTCGACCATGCCCTCCTTTGTGAGATACGCCAGCGAATCAACCTTCAGTTGCGCCTCGATCTCCTCGAGTGTGAGCTGGGCAGCAATCAGCTGGTCCTGAGTATCCGTATCGATGCCATAGAAGCAGGGATGAGTCACAGGCGGAGAACTGATCCGCATGTGCACTTCCGTGGCACCAGCTTCACGAAGAGCCACAACCAATTTGCGACTTGTCGTTCCCCGAACGATTGAATCATCAATGACAACGATGCGCTTACCTGAAAGAACATCCGGCAAGGGATTGAGCTTCACGCGAATCCCGGCCTCACGCATGGCCTGGGTAGGTTGAATGAAGGTTCGCCCCACATAGCGGTTCTTGATCAGACCATCGGCATAGGGAATGCCGCTGACCTGAGAGAAACCGATGGCTGCGGGAATTCCTGAATCGGGCACTCCAATGACCAGATCCGCATCCACAGCAGATTCCCGTGCCAGGGTCTGACCGATCCGTTGCCTGTAGCTGTAGAGGGACTCGCCGAAAAAGCGGCTGTCCGGACGAGCGAAGTAGATCATTTCGAACACGCAGAGGCGGTTCGGCTCATCACTCCATTGGACGCGGCTGGGTTCATCCACCCCCAGCTGAAAGTGAACCAGTTCTCCGGGCTGAACGTCATCGGTGTAGCTGGCACCAATGATCTCGAGGCCACAGGTCTCGCTGCTCACCACCCAGTGTCCGGAGTCAGGTTCCCCCAACTGACCAAACACCAGAGGACGGATCCCGTGCCCATCACGAACAGCAAACAGCCCATCAGGGGTTCCGATCACCAGGCTGAAGGCCCCCTTGCAGAGCTCCAGCGCAGCACGAATCGCCTCTGGCCAGTCAAGACCGCGATCCACAGCCTGTTGAAGCGCAAAGGCGATCAGTTCAGAGTCCGTTGTTGATGTGAACTCAGCCTGTCCGTCATCTACAAGCTGCCGTAATTCGGCAACGTTGACGAGATTACCGTTGTGGGCCAGAGCAAACGCTCCGAGCCGGGTCATCAGGACCACGGGCTGGGCATTGCAGACGCGACTGCTGCCAGTTGTTGAATAACGGTTGTGGCCGATCGCGAGATCACCGGGCATGCGCGCCAGCACGTCCTGGTCAAAAACCTGACTGACCAGGCCCATGTCCTTGTGCAATCGCACATTGCCGGCGTTGAAGACAGCGATGCCTGCGGACTCCTGACCACGGTGCTGAAGGGCGTAGAGACCGAAGTACGCCAAATTGGCCACGGGTTGTTCGCCCGCTAACACGGCGAACACACCGCACGCTTCCTCCATCCGATCGGGACGCTCCACCTCAAGCCGTTGCGCAGGGAGCATCGCTTTCAGAATTCCTTCATGATTCTGCATCACCCCGAAGTCGGCGCGGAAGACCCTCAGCATGAGCGCGGCGCAAGTGATCCACGCCCAGAGTCCAGATCTCACGATCACCAAGCCGCAGATGCAGCCGCGGCTGCTGGGTCACTGTTCCAAGCTCCGTGACCGGCAAGGACGTGCTGGAGACCAGTTTTTGCCAGTCGCCAAGGCGTTCCGCCTTGACGGAAACCACGATGCGAGCGCCTCCCTCAGCGAACAGGACCCGGTCCAGACGTTGCGGTAGATCTGGCCAATGCATCTCCACACCGAGATCGGACGCGATGCAGGATTCGGCCAGTGTCACGGCCAAGCCTCCATCGCTGCTGTCGTGGGCTGACGCCACAATCCCCATCGCAATGGCCTGGCGCACCAAAGCCTGAACCTCTGCTTCCAACTCAAGATCCACCCGCGGAGGACGGCCTGAGAGCGATCCACACACCATCTGCTGATAACTACTGCCAGCGAGCCCCAGCCGCTCATCCCCCTGCTCATTCAGCGGTACCCCCAACAACCAAACGGAGTCCTGCGCCTGGCGCCAAGCCAGACCCACCACTTGAGACACGTCTTCCACCAGGCCAACCATGCCGATCACCGGGGTGGGATGAATGGGCTGCAGACGTCCGTCATCGCGTCTGGTTTCGTTGTACAGGGAGACATTGCCTCCGGTCACAGGAGTCTTGAATCCACGGCATGCCTCAGCGATTCCGCGACAGGCCATGGCCAGCTGCCAATAGCCCTTCGCCGTTTCCGGGGATGGAAAATTGAGGTTGTCGGTGATCGCAAGCGGCTCGGCGCCCACGCAACTGAGATTTCGAGCTGCCTCGGCCACAGCTGCCATGGCACCGCGCTCGGGATCAAGAGCAACCCAGCGGTTCGGACAGTCCACGGTTGCAGCCACACCACGACGCTCTTCAAGCATCGAATGCTGCGAACGCAGGCGGATGACAGCTGCGTCAGCCGCACCGGAGGACACCACCGTGTTGGCAAGAACCTGCTGGTCGTACTGGCGATGCACCCATCGTTTGCTGGCGATCGTTGGATCATCCAGAAGCCGCAAAAGAACGGCAGCAGAGTCAGGCGGATCCGGTAGTTGGGATTCACTCCATTGCCAGCGCTGTTGAAGATCGGCCGGAGGCTGCTGCAACAGCTCATGGTGTTCAATCGGTGTGTCGTCAGCCAATGCCGTGGCAGGCACCTCAGCAGCCACGGCACCGCGATGCAGCACCCTGACCAAAGGCTCCTCAAGCACACGACCCACCACGGCCGCCTGCAAACCCCAGCGGCGGAACCGCTCCATCAAGGCGTTCTCCCGTCCCTGACGCACCACAAACAGCATCCGTTCCTGGGATTCGGACAACAGGAATTCATAGGGGGTCATCCCCTGTTCCCTGGCAGGCACACGGTCGAGGTCGAGTTCAACCCCAAGACCACCCTTGGCTGCCATCTCCGAACAACTACAGGTGAGACCAGCGGCACCCATATCCTGGGCGGCCACCACATCACCGCTGGCAAAGGCCTCGAGGCAAGCCTCAATCAATCCTTTTTCCAGAAAGGGATCGCCCACCTGCACCGCCGGTCGGTCATCCAGCGAATCAGCACTCAGTTCGGCACTCGCAAAGCTTGCGCCACCCATCCCATCGCGGCCTGTGGTGCTGCCCACATACACCACGGGATTCCCAATGCCGTTGGCGCCGGATTTGACGATCTCCTCGGTCTCCATTAAGCCAAGTGCCATTGCATTGACGAGGGGATTGCCGGAATAGGACGGGTCAAAACAAACCTCACCACCCACGGTCGGAACGCCGACACAGTTGCCGTAGTGGGCAATGCCAGCGACCACCCCTTCCATCAGGCCCACATTGACCGGATCGTCCAGCGGGCCGAAACGCAGGGCATTCAACAGGGCGATCGGCCGGGCGCCCATGGTGAAAATGTCGCGGAGAATGCCACCGACCCCTGTGGCCGCTCCCTGAAACGGTTCCACAGCAGAGGGATGGTTGTGGCTTTCGATCTTGAAGGCAAGTCGATGACCGCCACCAAGATCAACCACGCCGGCATTTTCACCAGGCCCAACAAGAATGCGTGGGCCCTCCGTGGGGAAGTCACGCAACAGCGGTCTTGAATTGCGATAACAGCAGTGCTCTGACCACATCACCCCAAACATCCCCAGCTCGACACGGTTGGGCGTCCTGCCAAGACGCCGACAGATCTCGTCCCAGTCCCTTGGCTTCAATCCCTCCTGTCGCAGCGCCGCTGCCGCGTCATATCCAGTTGCATCAGAAGAGGAAACCACGTATCACTGAGCGCTTCAACCCAGTGTTGCCGACGGCCTCATCGGGTCAGCTAAATCCAGGGATCCTGATCTCCTGAGTTCGACCCGCGTCGTGATCGCGACGCCCAGGCTGCGTCATCCCAATCCTCCAGTGGGTCATCGCGATCCAGTGCGTCCTGCTTGGGCTGCGATGGGGGCCCCGCCTCGTCATCCCAGGAGGGCTCCTCCAACCACCCTTCCAACCGATCGCCCGCCTGGTCGCCCATCTGCCGCAACTGATCACGCCAGCGCTGCGTGCGTTGCAGGAGGTCCTGCCGAACACTGGATCGCGCCAGGGGCAGATCTTCCAAACTGACGACCCCTGTGGAGACCAGGCCTGGCTGCTGATCAACAATTCGATCGGGGGTCAGTCGCCAGCGCGACGTGCCGGGTAAACGAGGATCGCTGCGCGCAACGAGGTAGTGACGAATCGCGCCGGTGGCGGTCTCAAACACCAAATCCACCACCGACGCCAGTCGTTCGCCATGGCGATCGAGAAGATCGGCATCCATCAATGTGGGCAAACGGTCCAGGGTGACCTGGTCGGTAAGGGACGGCTCACCACGCACGTAAATCTGTTGATCGGTCAATCCACAGCACTGATCCAGTCGCCAAACTTCCCGTGACAGCCGCAAGGCAGAAGGACGACTCACCCAACCGAGCAGACGATGCACAGGTGGATGCATCCAAGCCATCACCCCCGGTCCATGATCCAATCCCAGCTCACAACGCACCGTGTGATGCAGCAGATCACTGAGCAGCAACTGATCAGGAAGGCTCAAATCAGGATCGGATCTGGACAGGCATGACCAGATAAGTGAAACCGTCAGTTTCCTGCTCGGGTTTGAGCACCGCCGGCGTGGTCGGTGCATTGCAGTGCAAGACAACCCGTTCACTGGCCATGGCCTTCAGGCCGTCCAGGAGATACCGGACATTGAAGGCGATCTGCATCGCATCCCCACTCAGGCTGGCTGGTAAAGACTCGGATCCGCTGCCGACATCCTGGGCATCAGCACTGATCTGCACCAGGCCCTGATCGGGCTCACTGCTGAACTTGACAACGTTGTTGTGTTGATCCGCCAGAACCGCGATGCGTTCAAGTGCGGCAATCAAGCCTCGGCGGTCCAAGCCCAATCTGCGGCTGAAACCATCCGGGATGAGCTGTCGATAGTTGGGATACGTGCCTTCCAACGTGCGGCTGGTCACCATCTGATCAGCTGCGAGAAAGACCACTTGTCCGCGGTCGCAGAACAGGCTGACTGGTTCCTCTGAGCGCCATCCAGCCATTAAACGCTCCACCTCGCGGAGTGATCTGGCCGGGAGGGTGACCGCCAGATCTGCACTGTCCTCATCAGCGTTAGCACTGGAGTCGAGATCAACAGCTGGATCAACCTGCAATGCATCGTTGACCTGCAAAACGGCGAGCCGATGTCCATCGGTGGCAGCAGCTTCAAGAGAGCGTTGATTGAATTGAAGGTGCACTCCGGTCAACAACTGCTTGGCTTCATCAGCGCTGCTGGCAAACAAGGTGCCCTTGAGGGCTTCAACCAAGCCAGTGGCCTGAAGCTTGAGCGACTTACCACTCTCCACCATCGGTAGATCGGGGTAGTCATCAGCGGGCATTCCCCGCATCTGATAGTTGCCACTCAAACTTGTGAGCTGCACCTGTTCACCGGACTCTTCAGTGGCGAGGGTGATCGGTGAATCGCTTGACAAGCGGGAAACGATTTCACCAAGCAAGCGAGCCGGAAGTGTGATCGCACCACTCGCATCAACAGTGGCGGACAGTGATGTCTGGATACCGAGATTGAGATCAAACCCAGTCAGGCTCAATCGACCGGTACCGGCGTCAGCGGTCAAGAGCACATTGGCAAGAACCGGATGGGTCGGACGCGTCGCAACAGCACGACTGACGAGCTGAAGAGCTGCGTTGAGTTCCGACTGGGAGCAAACCACTTTCATCGTGCTTTTGAGCCAGGTCCCGATCGGAGTTGCACCACGGTTTCACAGGGCTGTGCGAAGTGCAATGGGATCCGTTTCTTTTTTTTGGTTGTTCTAAAGCTGTTTTATTGAAAAGAAAAAAAGAAAAAACAGCCGTAGTAGGGCCTGAGGAATCTGGGGAAATCGCGTTAGAAACAAGTGTTGACGGGGAGTTACAGGGTTTAAAACCGATGGAAAACAATTTCCCTGTTGTGGGGAGGATCGGGCTTTTCCACTTTTGCTCAGCCTGTGGAGAGCTGGGTTTTGAAATCGAGTTTGAGTAGAGGGGTGATTTCCCCAGGTTGTGGGGGTGGTTGTTCGACGTCTTCCTCAGTCGCTTTGTCGATTGTCAGGCTGGGATATGTCATGAAAAGCCATCAAAAACCCCACTTTGCGGTGGCATGGTTCTTTCAAGTGGATGGTGTCAGGTGATTGTGCGTGGGATCAGAAACCCATCACACCCGCCACCGTGGCCAGATTGGGGTCGAGATCCGTATGGAATGCGGCATCGTTGTTGCTGATTGCGCAATCGGGATCCTTCAAGCCATTCCCTGTGAGAACGCACACGACGGTGGCGTTGGCAGGAACCTCGTCTTTGCGCTTCAGGAGTCCGGCGACCGAGGCAGCACTGGCTGGTTCGCAGAAGATCCCTTCCTGACCACCGAGCAATTTGTAGGCCTCGATGATCTCAGCGTCGGTGACATCCAGAAAGGCTCCATTGCTCGCTTTCCGGGCAGCGATCGCTTTGGCCCTGTTCACCGGGTTGCCGATGCGGATCGCGGTGGCAATCGTCTCTGGATCGGTGACTGTGGTGTCGTTCACCAGTGGTGCTGATCCACTGGCCTGGAAGCCCATCATGCGGGGCAAGGTGCGGCTGTGTCCGGCCTGCTGGTACTCCTGAAAACCCATCCAGTAGGCCGTGATGTTGCCGGCATTACCCATCGGAATACAGAGCCAGTCAGGAGCATCCCCAAGGGCATCAACGATTTCAAAAGCCGCTGTTTTCTGACCTTGCAGTCGAAAGGGATTGACAGAGTTGACGAGGGTGACGGGATATTTATCAGCTGCCTCTCGCACGATGTCCAGGGCCCGGTCGAAGTTTCCACGGATCGCCAGCACTTCCGCCCCATAGACAAGCGCTTGAGCGAGTTTGCCCTGAGCGACATATCCATCAGGGATCAGAACGAAGGCACGCATGCCTCCCCTGCGTGCGTAGGCCGCGGCCGCCGCGCTGGTGTTGCCGGTGCTGGCACAGATCACCGCTTCACAACCGGCTTCCTTCGCCTTGCTGATCGCCATCGTCATGCCGCGGTCTTTGAAGGACCCTGTCGGATTAAGACCGTCGTATTTGACGAACACCTTGACGCCGTTGCCGATGCGTTCGGCGACGGCAGGCACCGGGATCAGAGGCGTCGCTCCTTCACGAAGGGTGATGATTGGAGTGGCTGCTGTGACTGGAAGCCAGGCTCTATAGGCCTCGATGAGTCCAGGCCAGTCCTGCATCACAGGGGTGGCTGCGAAGCGCCGACGAAGGTTCTGGAACACGGACTCCAGCTGGACAGAGGGACGAGCCGGAATCTAGGCGTCAGGGCTGTGACTCATTCTTGAGGCCGTCCAACGGGGAATCCGAGAAGAATTTCACCAGTCCGGCGATCGACTCTGCTTTTTCGATCACTGAAAACAAAGCCGGAAGATTCACGGCCATCACCTGGTTCGGATACGCCTTCAGGAAGCTCACAGCCGTTAACCCTCCGTCTTCCAGTTGAAGACCATTCACTACCCCGGCGCGTAGGGCTGGAACGCTTGCGGATGCCTGGGGTGTGTAGATCGGATAGATGATTTTGGCGATTCTTTGAATGATCGCCTCACCGATCCGGGTGTTGACCAAGCGGCTCGTCAGCACCAAGGGAAGATTCAGCTTTTGATTGAGCAGCTTTGAAACCTCCTCCGGATCCTGGCCGGAGAGGTCGAGCAGATTCTTGAGAAGGCCGATCGCTTCTCCAGATTCCGCTAGGTGTTCGATGTCTTTGACAGGAATTGAACGCCTGAAGGCACCACTGACGAGTGCAACATCCTTCGCCGCATGTACGGGGTTGGTGATGCCCTGAACTGCTATTGCACAACCGGCAGCCATGGCCAGACAGGAGTGGCGACAGCTGAAGCGGCTCGACATCGTGACATCCAAGGTGGCCGGAATCTAGGGGCTTACCCCAGCGGCCACCTTCACCAAACGGACAACTCCGCGTTCGGCCAAACCCTGCGCCACTTGCAGACCCATGCGTCGTGTGTCCGGTTCGCGCATCACCCTTGGCATTCGTTTGAGCAGCAGATCAGGGGTGAAGCCTGGGAGCGATTGCAGAACTTGAATCAGTTCCCGCACCGGTTCCAGTTGCAGCAGTGGATCTGAGAAACCCAATGATGAATTGGCGATGGCGGACGGTTGCAGCCGTCTTGGAAGACGCCTGCCGAGACGTTGCATCGTTGACCAGCCAAAAGCATCGAGGCGATCAACCGTGGCGTCGACCAGTTGATCCCTCAGCAGACCCGCTTTGGGTGAAAACAGAAAATCCAACAGTTGATCGAGAAGAGTCTCGAGGTCCAACTGGGTCTGACTTGCGGCACTCGACACCAGATTTTCCAGACGTGTCCAGCGGAAGGCGTCACCGTCGAACAACATCTCCTTGAGGCTCTGGCGCAGTTGCGGATCCGGGTCTTCCATCAGCCTCCTGGCGAAATAGGGATAGGCCGCGCCGAGGATTTTGAATTTTGGATCCACACTCAAAGCAATGCCCTCGAGGGTGACCAGTGAGCGGATGATCAGGGCGTAATAGGGCGGTACTCGAAATGGAAATTTGTACATCACACCAGACATGTCGTCGGTCACGGCCTTGAAATCCATTCGGTTCACCCCTGCCTCCAGGGCCTGGCTAAACACTTTTTCGAAGGCTGGAACGATGGGATCGAGATTCACATCCTCAGCGAGAAACCCAAGCGTGACGAAATCCTTGGAGAGCTTTCCGAAGTTGCGGTTCACGAGATGGACCACCGCCTGAATTAATCCCGTGCGGGATTCGCGGCTCACCTCACTCATCATCCCGAAGTCGAGATAACAAAGTCGACCGTCCTTAAGGGCCAGGAGATTTCCAGGATGGGGGTCGGCATGAAAGAAGCCGTGTTCCAGTAACTGCTGCAGGCTGCAGTTCACGCCCACGTCCACCATGTCGTCGGGATCGATGCCGAGCTCACGAACCGCGTCGAGATTGGTAAGTTTCACGCCGTCGATCCACTCCATCGTCAATACCCTCCGGCTGGTGGCGGACCTGTAGATCGCAGGTACAGCGATCCGAGGATTGTGCCTGTGAAGCTTCTGAAACGTCTCGGCGTTGTCTGCTTCATTGAGGTAGTCCATCTCCTCGAACACCCGTTTGCCCAATTCGTCAATCAGGGCAACGAGATCACTGCGGATCAGGCCGATGTTGCTGTTCAGCCATGCGGCGATATTGCGCACGATGTAAAGGTCAAGGGTGATCTGTTCGCGCAGCCCGGGTCTCTGCACCTTCACGGCGACCTTTTGCCCATCCCTGAGAATGCCTTTGTGGACCTGTCCGAGCGAAGCCGCCGAGATCGGTTCCCGGTCGAGTTGTTCGTAGATCTCGTCCACGGATGCTCCGAGGTCCTCCTCGATGCAGGCCATGGCCAGTTCGCTTTCAAATCCAGGAAGCTGATCCTGAAGCTGGGCCAGCTCCTCTAACAACAATGGAGGGACGATGTCTGGTCGGGTGGAGAGGGCCTGTCCCGCCTTGATGAAAGCTGGTCCGAGATCCACCAGCAGTTCGGCACATTCACGTGCTCTGTCGCGAGCCCGCTGTTCATCCTTGAGCAATCTGAAGATCCAGTCGAATCCGATTCCCAGTAGCAGCAGTCCAATGGGTATAAGCGTCTGCCAGATACGGCGGATCAGACGCTGGGGATGGCCGGCGTAAATGCGAGTGATGGCAGCGGGGTCGTACTCGAGCAGCCCGGCGGCTTCAATGAAATCGCCGAGATCCGCCACCATCGATCATGAGTTTTAAACGACCCCCCTTCTAAACGAATCGAACCACCGCTACGGTCAAGGCGATCACCGGTTCATGCAGTGCTCATCGGTCTGCAGCTGCAGAACATCGCGCTGATCGACAGCCTTGAGCTGAATTTCGATACTGGCTTCACGGTCCTGACGGGCGAGACCGGGGCTGGGAAGTCGATCCTTCTCGATGCACTCGATGCCCTACTCGGCGGAGCTCAGGGGGCGTCGGGCGTGCGGCTGCTTCGCAACGGCTGTGATCGGGCTCGCATCGAAGCGAGCTTCGTGATGAACGCAGGCATCCAGAACTGGATGGAGCAGGCCGGTCTGGAAGCGGAGGACGACGACCTGCTTCTGACTCGGGAATGGCGCAGACAGGACGATCGCTACAGCAGTCGCTCCAGGTTGAACGGAGTGGCTGTCAATCGTCAGCAACTGGTGGATCTGCGACCCCTGTTGATCGACCTCACGATGCAGGGTCAGACCCTGCAACTTTCACGACCAGGCCAGCAGCGGCGCTGGCTGGATCGCCTCGGTGGGGAGGAACTTTTTGTTGAGCTTCAGGCAGTTCGCTCCTGTTGGCGTGTCTGGCGTGAGGCTGTCACAGCTCTGCAGTTGCATCAGGAGGAGGTCACACGTCTCGAACAGCAGCGGCAGGAGTTGCAAGAGCTGCTCGACAGCCTGGAATTGGGGGGTCTCGATGACCCCGCCGAGGAGCAACGGCTTGAGCAGGAGCAGGACCGTTTGGTTCACGGTGTGCGGCTTCAGGAAGGGTTGATGGCGGTCTTTGGTCGGCTCCGGGACGGAGCTGAACAGGCTCCCTCTCTGCAGGAGCACTTCGGCGCAGCGATCCATGAGCTGCAGAGCATGGCGCTACTCGATGGATCGCTTCAATCGCTTCGCGATCAAGCGCTCGACCTGGAGGCCGGTGTGGATGATCTGCTTCGTTCTCTGGATCTGTACGGCTCAACACTGGAGAGTGATCCTGAGCGTCTGGATCGAATTCAGGAACGTTTAGCTGATCTCAAACGGTTGCAACGCCGGCATGGACTCGATCTGGTGGGGTTGATCCAGCGGCGTGATGCCTTGCGGAGCCAGCTTGGCGATGGTGCAGCCAATGCCGATCTCGCGGCGTTGCGTCGGACGGAATCTTTGGCGCGTCAGGCGCGTGATCAAGCCAACGACCGTTTGCATGACCTACGCCATCGGGCTGGCGACTGTCTGGAGTCATCCCTGACGAAGCTTCTGCGTCCAATGGGTCTGGACAATGTTCGTTTCCAGGTTCAGCTAACTCCGATCGACCCTTCGGAACAGGGGGGTGATCAGGTGAGCTTTCTGTTTTCAGCAAACCCCGGTCAGCCGCTGGCTCCCCTTGCGGATGTGGCCTCCGGTGGGGAGATGTCGCGATTTCTTCTTGCTTTGAAATCCACACTGGCGTCCGTTGATGGCTCCAGCACCTTGCTGTTCGATGAAATCGATGCGGGCGTCAGCGGGCGCGTCAGTGGTGCGATGGGGGCTCTTCTCCATTCCCTGGCGCGACATCGCCAGGTGTTCTGCGTCACGCATCAGCCGTTGGTCGCTGCGGCGGCCGATCACCACTATCGGGTCAGCAAGACCGTGTCCAACGGCGTTACCCATTCGCAGGTGTCCCACCTGCGGGACACTCGGCAACGGCAGCAGGAACTGGCTGAGTTAGCTGGTGGCGAGCAGGCCCAGGCCTATGCGGCCAGTCTTCTGGAGCAGAAATCGTCCTGAGATCAGCTGTTCTCCTTAAGATCTAATGCTTTCATTACGGCGTTATGGGGCGATCTGCAGCCGAAAACACGACTCGGCCCAGTCCCCTCAACCTTGCTCGTCGCAGTGAGGACGATGTGATTCGGGTGCGGGGAGCGCGTCAGCACAATCTCAAAGACGTTGACGTCACCATCCCCAGAAACAAATTGGTGGTGTTCACCGGGGTGAGCGGCAGCGGCAAGAGTTCCCTCGCCTTCGACACGATCTTTGCGGAGGGCCAACGCCGATACGTTGAAAGCCTGTCGGCCTATGCACGCCAGTTTCTTGGACAGGTTGATAAACCGGATGTGGATGCCATTGAAGGGCTTTCACCGGCGATTTCGATCGATCAAAAATCGACCAGTCACAACCCCCGCTCCACGGTTGGGACCGTCACGGAGATCCAGGACTATCTACGCCTTCTGTTCGGCCGCGCCGGTGAGCCCCATTGCCCCAAGTGCGGGCGCTCGATACGACCGCAAAGCATCGACGAAATGGTCGATCAGATCCTGCTCCTGCAGGAGGGAACCCGATACCAGCTGCTGGCACCGGTCGTACGCGGCAAGAAGGGAACACACACCAAGTTGATCAGTGGCTTGGCCGCTGAGGGGTTCGCCCGGGTGCGGATCAATGGCGAAGTGCGCGAGTTAGCGGACAACATCGAACTCGACAAGAACCACAGCCACAACATTGAAGTGGTGGTGGACCGGCTTGTGTCCCGCGAGGGAATCCAGGAGCGCCTGACTGATTCGCTGCGCACCGCTCTGAAACGTGGCGATGGTTTGGCGCTTGTGGAGGTGGTTCCCAAAAAGGGTGAGGAGCTCCCCGAGGGTGTGGATCGTGAGCGTCTTTACTCCGAGAACTTCGCCTGTCCGGTGCATGGCGCCGTCATCGAGGAACTCTCGCCGCGTCTTTTCTCCTTCAACAGTCCTTATGGCGCCTGTGAGGCCTGCCATGGCATCGGACATCTGCGCAAATTCACGGTTGACCGGGTGATCCCCGATCCGTCTCAACCTGTTTATGCCGCAGTCGCACCGTGGGCGGAGAAAGACAACAGCTATTACTTCTCCCTCCTGTATTCCGTGGGAGAGGCGTTCGGGTTCGAGATCAAGACTCCCTGGAATGAACTCACCGATGAGCAGAGAGATGTGTTGCTCAATGGCAGCCGTGAGCCGATCCTGATTCAGGCAGACAGTCGATACCGAAAGGGCAAAGGCAGCTATACCCGTCCCTTCGAGGGGATTCTGCCGATTCTGGAACGGCAATTGCGGGATGCCAGTGGTGAATCCCAGCGCCAGAAATTGGAGAAATACCTTGAGCTTGTTCCCTGCGCAGCCTGCGGCGGGCAGAGGCTCCGTCCGGAAGCTCTGGCAGTGAAGGTCGGCCCTTTCCATATTCCCGAGCTCACGGCTGTCAGCGTCGGTCAAACGCTTGAGCGGATTGAACAGTTGATGGGCGTTGGGGCCTACGAAGCAGACAAGCCTCTTCTGAACGACCGTCAGATTCAGATCGGAGATCTGGTGCTTCGGGAGATCCGGTTGCGCCTGAAATTCCTACTGGATGTGGGCCTCGATTACCTCAGCCTCGATCGCCCGGCCATGACGCTCTCCGGAGGAGAAGCGCAGCGGATCCGACTGGCGACGCAGATCGGTGCCGGCCTCACAGGCGTGCTGTACGTGCTGGATGAACCCAGCATTGGCCTGCATCAGCGGGACAACGATCGCCTTTTAAACACCCTGGTCCGGCTCCGGGACTTGGGCAACACGCTGGTGGTGGTGGAGCACGATGAGGACACGATCCGTGCCGCTGACCATGTCGTGGACATCGGTCCTGGAGCTGGAGTCCATGGTGGTCACATCGTGGCGGAGGGGTCTTTTGATGATCTGGTTGCCAGCAGTGAATCGATCACCGGTGCCTACCTCAGTCGCCGTCGTTCCATTCCGACTCCATTGGAACGACGGGACAGTGGTACGAGGTCGCTCAAACTGATCGACTGCAATCGCAACAACCTCAAGAACATCAGCATCGAGTTCCCCTTGGGAAGGCTGGTTTCCGTCACCGGTGTGAGCGGCAGCGGCAAGAGCACCTTGGTGAATGAGTTGCTGCATCCGGCCCTTGAGAACGGCCTTGGTTTGAAAGTTCCCTTTCCCAATGGCCTTGGCGAATTGAGGGGACTCAAGTCGATCGACAAAGTGATCGTGATTGATCAGAGTCCGATCGGCAGGACGCCGCGATCAAACCCGGCCACCTACACCGGCGCCTTTGATCCCATCCGTCAGGTGTTTGCAGCCACCGTGGAAGCCAAGGCCCGCGGCTATCAAGTCGGTCAGTTCAGTTTCAACGTCAAGGGCGGTCGTTGTGAGTCCTGTCGAGGTCAGGGTGTGAACGTGATCGAAATGAACTTCCTGCCGGATGTCTATGTCCAGTGCGATGTCTGCAAGGGAGCGAGGTTCAACAGGGAGACCCTCCAGGTCAAATACAAGGGTCACACCATTGCTGATGTGCTTCAGATGACGGTTGAGCAGGCCGCTGAGGTGTTTGAGGCCATTCCCCAGGCGGCGGATCGCTTGCGGACGCTGGTGGATGTTGGCTTGGGATACGTGAAGTTGGGTCAGCCGGCCCCAACCCTCTCCGGTGGTGAAGCTCAGCGGGTCAAGCTCGCCACAGAACTGTCGCGGCGGGCCACTGGAAAGACGTTGTACCTCATCGATGAGCCGACAACGGGTCTCAGCTTTTACGACGTGCACAAGTTGATGGATGTGATGCAGCGCCTTGTGGACAAGGGCAACTCAATCATTTGTATTGAGCACAATCTGGACGTAATCCGTTGCAGTGATTGGATTATTGATCTTGGTCCTGAAGGGGGCGACCGCGGCGGCGACATTCTTGTGACAGGCACTCCTGAGGAGGTTGCCCAGCATCCGACCAGTCATACGGGACGGTATTTAAGGCGTGTTCTGGAGCAACATCCGCCCCAACTTCCGTCCATCGCCGCCTGATGCTTCGCTTCAGTCCGCGCCTGGCCGTCTTGGTGAGCAGCGTCGCGCTCAGTTTCAGCGCTGCTCCAGCGTCGTCGGTTGAGCGTCTCGTCTTGCGAATGCCGTTTCTCGAAACGAGCATCACCATCAACATCGACGATGATGCTCAGGCCGCTGGGCAGATGATCCGCTCCAGCCCTGATCTCGCCGATCTTCAGAGTGCCAGCGGGGGGCAGTTGCTTGCTCTGCTCGAGAAGGTTTTTCTCGCTCCTCTTCCGATTGAGACCAAGGCCTTTCTCGAAGGATCCACCGGTCAGCCCCTTCTGGAGCAGGCTCTGTTGGCAGCAGCGTCCCTTGTCGAACTCGAGGGTGTGGAGCTCGATTCCAGTGGACGGATGCTGACGGATGCGTTGATCCGGGCCGATCGGAACGGGCAGGCCAACGTGCTTGGTTTTCTGCGTGAAATGCCTGGGGAACAGGCCACGGTTGACCTGTCCAGGGTCTTCAGTGTCATGAACCGCTTGATCGCCAATCAGATCGAAGGGATTGCACTGGCTAAATCCACACAGGCGGCCTCGGTCACCCCTGCTCTGCAGGCACCGCTGCAACCGTCCTGGACCCGTTCAGAGCTTCGAATTGACGTTGACCATCGTTCCGCACAACTGCGATTGCTTGTTCTGCAGCCCAAAGCCGCTCGCAACGGACGTTTGGCGGTGATTTCCCATGGTCTATGGGACGATCCGGAATCCTTTGAAGGTTGGGGAGAAGTTCTTGTTTCAGCGGGGTACACGGTCTTCATGCCGGACCATCCCGGTAGTGATTTCAACCAGCAGCAATCGATGCTCGCAGGCGATCAGCCGCCTCCGGGTCCGGAAGAACTGCGCCTTCGGCCGTTGGATGTGACCGCCCTGTTGGATGCGATTGACCAGGGGCGCCTGCTGGCTGGTCAACCGTTGAATACGGAATCCGTCGCTGTCATTGGTCATTCATGGGGCGGGACGACATCCCTGCAATTGGCGGGTGCCGTTCCCACGGATCAGAAGCTCAGGGCCCGGTGCGCTGATCAGAACCATTCGGAACGGAACATCAGCTGGGTTTTGCAATGCAGCTGGTTGTCAGGAATTCATCAGGCCGGTCTTTCCGATTCTCGAGTCGGAGCTGTGGTCGCTGTCAGTCCCCCGGTGCGATTGCTGTTTGATCCAGTCAGTTCCCGGAGTCTTCAAGCGAAGGTTCTGTTGGTGAGTGGCACTCGCGATTGGGTGGTGCCGTCTGGGCCTGAGGCTGTTGTTCCAATGCGTTCTTCTGGTGCTTTACAGGCCGGTCATCGCTTGGTGCTGGCGGAAGGAGCGGATCATTTCAGCTTGCGCAGTTTTCGCAATGAAGCCCGTCCTGCAGCTGTCGGACCACTCCTCCTCGCTTGGCTCAATGAACAACTTGATATCTCAGGTGCTGTGACCTTCACTGGCGGTGGATGGGGAGATGAAACTGTGCGACTGGTGGACGTCAGTAACAAGCTTTGAAAAGTTGTGATCTTTCTTGATTAATTGTTGTTGTGATTGAGGTCTGATTGAGTGCAGAAATCAAAGCGTGAAAGCTATTTCAGCGATCGAATGATGATTGATTTTTAATTCATAAGGTTTTTTTTACTTTTAAGCTCTGTTTTCGCATCTAAACAACTTCAACACCCAGCAAAGGGTGGTTGTTTTGGGAGGCTCAAAGGATGGGATTTCGGGTGTTGCACCTGCATCTGCATGGTCTCTTCCGATCCCATGACCTCGAACTTGGGCGGGACGCGGATACGGGTGGTCAGACGCTGTACGTGCTGGATCTGGTTCGCTCTCTGGCAATCCGGCCGGAGGTGGAACGCGTTGATGTGGTCACACGTCTGATTCAAGACCGCCGCGTATCCCTCGATTACGCCCGCAGTCGGGAATCCATTGCTCCAGGTGCACGAATTCTTCGTTTTCCGTTTGGTCCCAAACGCTACCTGCGCAAGGAGTTGTTGTGGCCCCATCTTGAGGAGCTGGCTGATCTACTGGTGCACCATCTCAACCAGCCTGGTGAGATGGTCGATTGGATTCATGCGCACTATGCCGATGCCGGGCTGGTCGGTGCTCTTGTTAGCCGTCGTCTTGGCATACCGCTTGTCTTCACGGGTCATTCGCTCGGTCGTGAGAAGCAGCGCCGACTTTTGGCAGCCGGTGGTGATCGTCAACAGATTGAACAGACTTATTCCATCAGCCGTCGCATTGAGGCGGAGGAGCGTTCCCTAGCTCAGGCTGATCTGGTGATCACCAGCACCCGCCAGGAGGCGGAGGACCAGTACGCCCGCTACGGGCATTTTGATGCTGATTGCGCGGAGGTTGTTCCACCAGGTGTTGATGCCTCACGTTTTCATCCCATGGGTTCAGCCCAGGAGCGAACCGATGTGCAATCCATGCTCGGTTCGTTCCTGAGACATCCGGATCGGGCCCCATTGCTTGCGATTTCAAGGGCGGTGCGTCGCAAAAATATTCCGGCTCTTGTGGAGGCGTTTGGATGCTCCAGGGTGCTGCGTCAACGCCACAATCTGGTTCTGGTTCTTGGATGTCGGGACGATCCGCGCCAGCTTGAACGGCAACAGCGTGATGTCATCCAACAGGTCTTCGATCTAGTCGATCGCTACAACCTGTATGGGTTGGTCGCGTACCCCAAGCAGCATCGTCGTGAGGAGATACCTGCTTTTTACAGGTGGGCTGCTCACCATCGCGGCCTGTTCGTGAATCCAGCACTCACCGAACCATTCGGACTCACGCTGTTGGAGGCTGCGGCCTGTGGACTGCCGATGGTGGCGACCGACGATGGAGGTCCGCGGGATATCCAGGCACGCTGTGACAACGGTTTGTTGGTGGATGTGACCGATCCCTCCGCTTTGCAGGAGACCTTGGAACGGGCCGGGGCCCATGATCAGCAATGGTTGCGCTGGAGTGAGAACGGTGTTGAGGCGATAAGCCGTCACTTCAGCTGGGATGCCCATGTGAATCGTTATCTGGCCCTGATGGAGCAGAGGTTGCGTTCCGCTGGGGGGTCCGTTGCGCCTCGTTCAGAACCTGAAGGCACCATTCCCGCCCGTCTGCTTCTGCTCGATCTGGACAGCAGCCTTGAGCTACCGGAAGGAGAGGCCCTGGCTGATTTGAGGGAGCGGCTCTGTGTTGATGGATTTGGAGATCGGCATGGGCTTGGCATCCTCACGGGTCGATCTATCCAGATGGCGCGTCAGCGGTATCGGGAGTTGCACCTTCCGGAGCCTCAGGTGTGGATCAGCCGAGCCGGCAGCGAGATTCATGTTGGTTCGGAGCTTCAGCCTGATTGGCAGTGGCAGCAGCGCATCGAAGCCGATTGGCAGCGTCAGCTGGTGGTGCAGGCCTTGGAAGATCTGCGTGATCACATCACGCTCCAGGACCCCCAACACCAGGGACCCTTCAAGGTCAGTTACCTGCTGCAGGAGCCGGGTCCAGAGATCCTGACCCTTGTTCGGCAGCGGTTACGTCGTGACGGCATCAAAGCCGAACCTCAGTTGCGGTGTCACTGGTTTCTCGATGTTCTGCCTCAGGGCGCTTCCCGCAGTGAAGCGATTCGCTTCCTGGCTCTGCGTTGGGGTCTGCAGTTGGAGCAGGTGCTGGTGATGGCCAGTCAACAGGGGGATGCTGAGCTCATGGGTGGTTTGCCTGCAACGGTCATACCCGCCGACCATGATCCCTGCTTGTTGCGTCAGCGTCAGCAGCAGAGGGTTTTTCTCTCCAATCGATCAAGTGTGGCGGCTGTTTTGGATGGCTTAAACCATTTTCGCTTTGTGGGTCAGCGTTGATCGCCAGCTTTATTTCAATTGATTGTTGAATAGATTCTCAACTTGATTGTTGTCTTGATTTTATTTGGTGTAGTTCGGTGATTCTTTGATATTCACAGACGCTTGATCAATTTATAGATGGTCTGCGAGCAAGGGGATGCAGTCGATGCATTTATTTTCAAAGGAGAATGGGCTGCGAAGATGGAATGTTTTCGTTGTGATCTCAGGTGTTGCGACTTGGTCACTTTGGTAAAACTTTGATGCGGGCAGCGGCACGATCGGCTTTGCCTCGCGCTTCTGAAAGATCACTGCCACAGGCCAATGCAACTCCCATTCGCCGTCCCGGCCGTGCCGTGGGTTTCCCAAACAACAGCACTTGTGTTTCTGCTTCGTTCAAGGCATCGCTAACACCTTCGTAGGTCACGTTGTCTAGCTGCCTGCTAGCAAGGATGACACGGCTTGCGGCTGGCTTGTTTGTGGTGATTTCAGGGATGGGTAAATCCAGAACAGCTCGCAGATGCAGCTCGAATTCGCTCATGTTCTGACTGATCAAGGTGACGAGACCTGTGTCATGGGGGCGGGGTGAGAGTTCCGAGAAGATCACCTCATCGCCGCAGAGAAAGAATTCAACCCCGAAAAGTCCGGCACCACCAAGGTTGTCGGTCACCGTTTTGGCCATTTCTTGCGCCTGCTTCAGCTGCCGTTCGCTGAGGTGGGCGGGCTGCCAGCTGCATTGGTAATCACCGCCGACCTGCTCATGGCCAATCGGTGCACAGAACAGGGTTTGGCCATTGCCTTGCCGGATGGTGAGCAGTGTGATCTCCAGATCGAATTTCAAAAATTCCTCCACGATCACCCGGTTGGATGTGCCTCGTGCTCCGTCGATGGCTGCGCACCAGGCCGCCTCAAGATCAGCAGCAGCGTGCACAACACTTTGTCCTTTTCCAGAGGAGCTCATCACCGGTTTCACGACAACCGGCCAGCCCAGCGGTTCGGCCACTTGTTTCAGTTCCTCTCCACTGGCGGCGTAAGCGAAGCGGGCTGTTCGTAGCTGGAGCTCGATTGAAGCGAGATCGCGGATCTGATCGCGGTTCATCGTCACCGCTGTGGCACGGGCGGTGGGAATCACCCGGATTCCCTCCTGTTCCAATTCCGCGAGGGCAGCGACCGCCAGCGCTTCGATTTCAGGAATCACCACATCGGGGCGATGTTTGCGCACCACTGCAAGCAGTTCTTCGGGATCGGTCATCGGAAAAACCTCCGATGCATCGGCCACCTGCATGGCGGGCGCGCCGGCGTATCGGTCGCAGGCGATGACGCGACACCCCAAGCGCTGAGCTGAGATGGCCACTTCCTTACCGAGTTCGCCGCTGCCCAGCAGCAGAACGGTGCGGGGAAAGTGGCTCATCTGTGGTTTAGTCCTGTGTCTTCATGTTGCTCCTTGCGTAGCCGATCAACCACACGGCGACGAAGGCCAGGGACGAGGCGGCGAAGTAAATCAGAACCCACTTGAGGATCCGATCCGGATTCGTTGCAGCGGCTGCCAGTTGTTGTTCGATCCAATGAAGCATCAACGGATTCCTTGGCTTGCTGCGATGTCCAGTTTAAGGATGACAACAATCTTCTGATTGGAAATCAGATCGTTCGCGCGAACGAAGACTTTCTTTTGAAACTAGATTTCTATTGTGCGCTGTTGGTGTGGTGTCAGGTAGGGTGGAAAGTTGATGGATTTGATTAGTTTTGATTTCAAATATTTTTTGATTCTGATGATCTGATCTTGAGGATGGGGTTAAGTCGATCTAGGCTAGATGTACGTCTCTTGTCTATTTAATTAAATGAAAGATTTTCATGGAGGAGTATTTTTATGGTTTCTTTTTAATCTTTGTTGTTGTCGTGTTGATCAGGGATGAGATTCAGTTGACGCACAGGAGATTCCTCGCTGATAAATCCCCAGGCCTGGAACGTTGCTGGATCTGGATGGGTGATGCGTTGTTCTTTTCCGTTTTTTTGCATGACGAAGCCCTCCTCAGCCATACGGCGCATCAGGCGTGCTGATTCCTCAAAACGTGACGCCATCGCTTCGAGGCTTGAGCAATCTGCCGTTAAACCAGATTCTCGCCATGTGAAGTAAGTCATTCGTTAACAATTGATTGAGGATACTGATATTTTCAGATTATTGTGCATGAGTGCGATGGTGCAAGCATTGTTATTTTAATCAAACTGTCTTTAATTATGTTTTAGTTTAGAAACTGCTTGATCTTTTTTGTAGCGGATCTAATGTATTGATTGCTGTATGTGCTGTTACGCAAAAACATCATTTGTTGATCATTTGTTTAGTTGATTGGTCTCAGAATTAAGCCGATCACAACAAGGGCCATGGTCACGAGCCAAAAGCATGGCACCACGCTGCTTTCGCTTGTCCCTCCTAACTCGAAATGGTGGTGCAATGGGGCCATCCGAAATACCCGTCGCCCCACACCATCAGGTCCTTTTGTGGCCTTGAACACCCACACCTGGATGATGACGGAGAGGGATTCGGCCAGAAACACGCCTCCCATCACAAGCAGCGCCCAGAGACTGTCTGAGATCAGGGCAACTCCCGTCAATGCTGCACCCATGGCCAGGGAGCCCGTATCTCCCATGAAGGCACGCGCTGGATTGCGGTTGTGCATCAGGAAACCCAGCCAGGCTCCAGCCATCGCCATGCAGAAACCGGCCAAGGCCGGATCACCGCTGTTGCCCCGTAGCAACAGTTGCAGGGCAAGCCCGGTAAACACAAGTGCTCCGCACCCACTGGCCAAACCATCCAGACCATCGGTGAGATTGGTGGCGTTGCTTTCGGCCAGAAACACAAACAAACCAAGAGGCCAGATCAGCGCCCCTAAGGGCAGCTCCCATCCGAAGGGAAGCGACACCAGTTCTGGAATCCAGCCTTGGGACGCAGCAACGGCCAAGAACAGCACAGCTGCCGCCGTTTGCAGCACTAACTTGCCGCGCGGTGTCAGACCGGTGTTTGTGTGCTTGGTCAAGCTGCGCCAATCGTCGAAGCCACCGATCAGCATGTAAGCCAGGCTGATTCCAGCCACACTGAGCAGACGCAGAGCGGCTTCACCTTCGCTGCTCACCAGGCTTCCGACCACGGCTCCAACGGGAACAACCAGCAGCCCTCCCATCGTGGGAGTCCCGGTTTTTTTCAGGTGGGCCTGTGGACCTTCTTCGCGGATCACTTGGCCCATTTTCAGGGCTCTTAACCCAGGGATCCCTGCAGCAGTTACCACCGCTGCAACTCCCGTTGCGATGAGTAGCGGCAGGCTCAACTGCGAATTCGGAATCCACTTGTCGGACGCAAAACTTGTTCCGACCACCAGCAGAATCAGCAGGGTCGAACTGA
This sequence comes from Synechococcus sp. MIT S1220, assembly GCF_047303025.1. Taxonomy (NCBI): domain Bacteria; kingdom Bacillati; phylum Cyanobacteriota; class Cyanophyceae; order Synechococcales; family Synechococcaceae; genus Synechococcus; species Synechococcus sp. MIT S1220. The sequence continues at coordinate 385,766 of NZ_CP138939.1, forward strand.
ATGTTCCGTTGTCACACCAGGATGACCGTTTGCTTGTCGCAGCTGCACTGGCGGGATCGGTCACGTCTGACGGGCTGGACGCAGGGACCCTAGGTGAGCTCCCTGCGCCCGACATCCACAGGCCAATGGATTGACGACAGTCTCAGTCTCAGTCTTCCCACTCTTCTTGGTTCTGTTCGTCTGCGTTGTTGTAATCCTCTTTCTCTCCCATCAGTGCGGAGAGTTCTTCCTCTTCGACGGTGCTGACTTCAGGTGATCCCGAATCCTCGTCGGCCACCAGCCGTCCGCTTGTTTCCAGCCAGCTCAACAGATCTGGCTCTTCACGCAGGGGCAGCACTGGGGCAGGATCATTGCGCCCGTAGCGGGTTAAAGAAGGATTGACACTGTCGAGTGTGCTCATGCTCGGGGGCACAGTCCAATCCTCCATCATAGTTCAAAGCCTCCTTCAAAACCCTTGAATAAGGCACAACTGCTTGCGATCAGCTGGGGGGCGGCCGCGTTGTTCAGCTTCGGGCTGCACAGCTGGGGACGCTGGCATCCGGAACCCTTGCTGGCTCCGATGCCTGTGGTTCTGCTGCTGGTGTTCAGTCCTGCTTTGCTTCTGGGTGGCTGGTTGTTGAACCGTGAGAAGGGAGAATCAGTCGATTCAGATCAGGAGTGCCGTTGATGGGCCGCGCGAACAAGGTGGTGCTCGCCTATTCCGGTGGAGTGGACACGAGCGTCTGCATTCCGTATTTGAAGGAGGAGTGGGGTATTCAGGAGGTGATCACCTTTGCCGCGGATCTCGGTCAGGGTGATGAATTGGAGCCGATTCGTGCGAAGGCACTTGAGGCCGGGGCCAGTCAGTCTCTCGTGGGCGATCTGATTCAGCCGTTTATTGAGGAATTCGCGTTTCCCGCCATCCGGGCCAATGCTCTCTATGAGGGTCGTTATCCACTGTCGACTGCGCTGGCGCGTCCTCTAATTGCTCGACGATTGGTGGAGGTGGCTCGGGAGATCGGAGCCGATGCCGTCGCCCATGGCTGCACCGGCAAGGGCAACGATCAGGTGCGTTTTGATGTGGCCATTGCCGCTCTAGCGCCGGACCTCAAGGTGCTCACGCCAGCCCGGGAGTGGGGGATGAGTCGCGAGGAGACCATCGCCTATGGCGAACGTTGCGGCATTCCTGCTCCCGTCAGTAAGAAATCCCCGTATTCGATTGATCTAAACCTGCTGGGTCGCAGCATCGAGGCAGGTCCCCTGGAGGATCCAATGGTGGCTCCATCTGAGGAGGTGTTCGCCATGACGGTTTCCATTGATCAGGCCCCAGACCAGGCTGAAGAGATTGAAATTGGTTTTGAAGCTGGAAATCCAGTCACGATCAACGGCCAATCCCTGAGTCCGGTCGAGATGATCCGGGAGGCGAACCGCCTCGCTGGTCGCCATGGCATCGGTCGTCTCGACATGATCGAAAACCGCGTGGTTGGAATCAAATCCCGTGAGATCTACGAAACCCCGGGTTTGTTGTTGCTGATTCAGGCGCACCAGGAACTCGAGAGCCTCACGCTTGCGGCAGATGTGCTGCGGTCGAAGCGCCAGCTTGAAATGCAGTGGGCTGACCTCGTCTATCAGGGACTCTGGTTTGGCCCCCTCAAGGATGCTTTAGACGGGTTCATGGATCGGACTCAGGATCATGTCAACGGCGTTGTCCGTCTCCGCCTGCAGAAGGGAACGGCCGCTGTGATCGGTCGCGGTTCGACCAGCAGCAGCCTTTACGTGCCGGAGATGGCGTCGTATGGAAGCGAGGATCAGTTTGATCACCGCGCTGCAGAGGGATTCATCTACGTCTGGGGTTTACCGACCCGTTTGTGGTCCGCCTCTCAAAGGCGCTCAAGCTGAGTTGTCACGACGCCTGAGAAATGTTGGCACGCGGGGAATGGGAAACCGGATCACATGTCCCATCTCCCCACTCACCAGGGCAGGTTGTCCTGCGTTCTGATCGGAAGTCTGCTCAGCGAGTAGTCGATACCGCTCAAGAAGCGGTTCAAGTCGCTGCTGGAACTTGCGTTCAAAAAGCTCGGGTAGGTCAGCAAGCAGTGTTTCGTACGACTGGATCCTCTCTTCGAGTTCAGTGATCTTGTCACGCAGCGCTTGGACGTCCTGGACGTCAATATTTCGCGTGCTCCAGTCTGGTTCCGGCGCTCGATGTTTAGATTCAAAGAGGTCCATGGTTGGACGGTATCGCCCGACCATGGACTGCACAAGCGGGATCAGTCCGCCGATCCGGCAGGTTGACTGGTTGCAGCCTCTTGGGTTTGTGCTGCAGCTTGCTCGCTTCCAGGAATCACCCGGGGAGCTGGCAGAGGACCTTCCTGTTTCACAGTCAGATACCGGATCACGTCTTCACTGAGACGCATCGCTTTTTCAAGCACTTCCACGTGCTGGCCGTCACCGTTGTGGCTCAGCTGAACGTAGATGCCTTCTTTGTGCTTATCGATCGGATAGGCAAGCCGCCTCTTGCCGCGCATCTGGTTGTCCAGCACTTCGGCACCGGTTTCCACGAGCATGTCGCGGTATTTGGTGAGATGACTTTCAACTTCCTCTTCCGGAATATCCGGGCGGAGGATGTACATGGTTTCGTAATAGGGCTCGAGCGTCATGGGCTGGTCAACAGGATCGACAGGCTCACCTTGGTGAGCGACGGATCCAACACCTTATCTCCTGAGGGTTCTCAGCTTCGCTCTTCAGTAAAGCTGCATCCGCACGGCTTGACTGATGCCGGGCAGGTCAGGCTCACGTCCGCGTAGGCATTCCACCAGGGCAAACAGCACAATCGCCAGAACGGCCAGCAGCACTGTGCTGGCGAGGGTCCCGATCAGAAGCGTTCCACCTCCCAACGGCCTGAGCAGCATGCTGAAGGCAAAGCTCAGCAAAACGAGCACGATGTCTGTCAGGAGAGCCTGCAGGGTGTTGAACCGCAGGAAGTAGGGCACCTCGGGATTGCGGACAACCGCCAGGAACAGCACAAAGAACAGCAGCAGTGAGCCGAATCCAAATGGCACGATCTGCTGCAACAGCAGGATGGGCTGGGCCGGCAGGATCAGTAGTTGAAGAATTGGATAATCGATGAACAATCCGCCGGGCACCAAACCGAATTTGATTGCATCGCTCCAGGGCAGGAGGTAGACGAGCACACCAAGCAGCCTCTGCCAGACCGGGATTTCCAAAGGCATCTGGATCGACTGCATTGACGCTAAGGCTTTAAAGCCGTTTCAGCTGCCGAGCGCATAACGGAAACGGGGACATCGTCGCGGCCGCTCCATAACCTGAGCGAGGCCGCACCCTGTTGGACCAACATTTCAAGGCCATCGATGCAGGTGAGGTTTCGCTTGGCACCCCATGCCAACCATGGGGTTGGGCGTGGGATGTAGATCAGGTCGTAGAGGGTGGTTGATGCGGGAAGCAACGGCCAAATCGTTTGATTCAGAGGCATGGCACCCGCCTCACCATGCTGGGCCATGCCCACGGGCGTGGTGTTGACCACCAGATCCATCCCGCCGACTTTTCCTGCGAGCACGGCGTCATCGTCTAGGCATCCCTGCAAAGGTGCTTGGTCTGACGAGAGATCCCGCAAGAAAGGATCCAAGGTTTCGGATCGCCGTCCCACCACCGTGATTTCCTCAAGATTCAGGGTTTGAAGACCTGCGACAACCGCTCGAGCTGATCCACCACAGCCGAGCACCATGGCCCGGCGACCAGTCCATCGGTTTCGATCGCCGAGAGGAGCAAGAAATCCTTCCACATCGGTGTTGGTGCCTCGCCATCCGTCCGATTCCAGTGGAATCAAGGTATTCACGGCACCGAGGCGCTTCGCCAGCGGCGTCAATTCCCTGCAGAGGGCCGCGACGGATTGTTTGTGGGGGATGGTCACATTCAGGCCGCGACAGCCCACGGCGTGGAGTCCTGACAGAACATCAGCCAGAGCATTGCTCTCACAGGGGAGTGTGAGGTACGACCAGTTCATCGCCATCGCTTCGAGAGCGGCGTTCTGCATCGCTGGTGACAGCGAATGGCGGACCGGATTGCCGAGCAGGCCCAAGAGGACAGTGCTGCCGTTGATCATGGCGTCGCCGGATCGCCCGTCCAGCCTGCCTGTTCGGGAACCCCACCTCGCCGTTCCCCTGCTCTCCTGTGGAGGATGACGTCGTTCAGAGACGTTCCTTCAGGAGGTGGGCACAGATGGGCAAAGTTGTCGGTATTGACCTTGGCACCACGAACAGCTGCGTTTCCGTGATGGAGGGTGGCAAGCCCACCGTCATCGCCAACGCCGAGGGCTTCCGCACCACGCCCTCAGTGGTCGCTTACACAAAAAATCAGGACCAGCTTGTTGGTCAGATCGCCAAACGCCAGGCGGTCATGAACCCTGACAACACTTTTTATTCCGTCAAGCGTTTCATCGGACGTCGTGTTGACGAGGTGAACGAGGAATCGAAGGAAGTGAGTTACGGCGTTGAGAAGGCCGGCTCCAACGTCAAGGTGAAGTGTCCGGTTCTCGACAAGCAGTTCGCACCCGAGGAGGTGTCTGCGCAGGTACTCCGAAAGCTGGCGGAAGATGCCGGCAAGTACCTCGGCGAGACCGTCACCCAGGCGGTGATCACCGTTCCTGCTTATTTCAACGATTCCCAGCGCCAGGCCACCAAGGACGCCGGCAAGATTGCCGGCCTGGAGGTTCTGAGGATCATCAACGAGCCAACGGCTGCAGCTCTTGCCTACGGCCTCGATAAAAAGAGCAACGAGCGAATTCTGGTTTTCGACCTGGGTGGTGGCACGTTTGACGTCTCCGTTCTGGAAGTCGGTGACGGCGTATTTGAGGTGCTCTCAACCGCCGGTGACACCCACCTCGGCGGCGACGACTTCGACAAAGTGATCGTCGACCAACTGGCAGAGACTTTCAAGTCGAACGAAGGTATCGACCTGCGTCAGGACAAGCAGGCTCTGCAACGTCTGACCGAAGCTGCCGAGAAGGCCAAGGTTGAACTGTCCAATGCCACCCAGAGCGAGATCAACCTGCCGTTCATCACGGCAACCCCTGAGGGTCCCAAGCACCTGGACCTCACACTCACCCGGGCCAAGTTCGAGGAACTGGCCGCCAAGCTGATCGATCGCTGCGCCATGCCTGTGGAGCAGGCGCTTAAGGACGCCAAGCTCTCCTCGTCTGAGCTGGATGAAATCGTGATGGTGGGTGGTTCCACCCGCATCCCGGCCGTGCTGGAGCTGGTCAAGCGCATCACCGGCAAAGATCCCAACCAGACCGTCAATCCCGACGAAGTGGTTGCCGTTGGTGCCGCCATCCAGGGTGGTGTTCTTGCCGGTGAGGTGAAGGACATCCTGTTGTTGGATGTCACGCCTCTATCGCTGGGTGTTGAGACGCTTGGCGGAGTGATGACCAAGATGATTTCCAGGAACACCACAGTTCCGACCAAAAAGTCGGAGACCTACTCCACCGCAGTGGATGGCCAGACCAATGTGGAGATCCACGTGCTTCAGGGCGAGCGCGAAATGGCTTCCGATAACAAGAGTCTCGGAACCTTCCGGCTGGATGGCATTCCTCCGGCGCCGCGTGGTGTGCCTCAGATTGAAGTGACCTTCGATATCGATGCCAACGGCATTCTCAGTGTCACCGCCAAAGACAAGGGCAGTGGTAAGGAGCAGTCCATCTCAATCACCGGGGCCTCCACCCTGTCGGATACCGAAGTCGACAAAATGGTGAAGGATGCTGAAGCCAATGCAAGCGCCGACAAGGAGAAGCGTGAGCGCATCGACCTGAAGAATCAGGCCGAAACCCTCGTTTATCAAGCTGAAAAGCAGATGGGCGAGCTGGGCGATAAGGTGGATGCCGATGCGAAGGCAAAGCTTGAGGAGAAGCGTCTCAAGTTGAAGGAAGCCACTGAGAAAGAGGACTACGACGCGATGAAGACCCTCTTGGAAGAGCTCCAGCAGGAGCTTTACACCGTGGGTGCCTCCGTTTATCAGCAGGCCGGTGCTGAAGGTGCTGCGGCGCCTGGAGGCGATTCTGATGCGGGTGCGTCTTCTGCTGGTGCAAACGGAACGTCCGATGGATCAGCTGATGATGTGATCGACGCAGAATTCACCGAAACCAAGTGAGGTCTGGCGACTGAATTTCATGAACAAGGGGGGCCTAGGCCCCCCTTGTTTTGTTGATGGTTCTGGGTGATCCGAACGACTACTCGCCGATCTTCTGAACAGCTGCCAAGGATTGAGTAATCACACTTTCGGGCAGGCTCACATAGCCAAGGCCTGGAGCTTTGGATTGGGATTCGTTGGAAAGCATATATTCGAATGTTTTCTTCAATGCGCTTGCTCTGTCACCATTTCCGGTCTCATAGGCCAGGATCCATGTGAAGGTCACGATCGGATATCCCCTGTCTGGATTTGGGTTTCCTCCGATTAAATTTGGTCCGATATCAATAGAACCAAGCGCTTTGCTTTCACTTTCTTGTGTTGGCTTGACCGATTCGCCAGAGGCATTGGTGACGGCTGCAGCTTGTAATTGACCTTTCACATAAGCTGACTCAACGTAACCAATTCCACCTGTGATTTGATTCAACTGGGCCGAGACTCCTTCATTGCCTTTGGAGCCGACACCTGTCGGCCAATTGACTGTTTTGTCGGCTCCAATGTCGTTCTTCCAGGTGTTGTTGATTGCCGAGAGATGTTTGGTGAAGTTATAGGTGGTGCCGGATCCATCCGAGCGATGAACGACTGTGATCGCCTGATCAGAACATCCCAATTCACTGAAGTTCTTGATCTTTCCAAGGAAAATGTTCGCGAGTTGTTCCTGGTTTAGTTTCAGATCACAGCCGTCGAGGTTGTAAGCCACAGCAATGGCTCCAGCTGTCATTGGAATTTGAAGAACGCCACGGCTGATTTTGGCGATCTCTTCGTCTTTCATTGGTTTGTCGGAAGCTCCGAAATCAACCGTTTCTGCGGTGAATTGTCGAATCCCTGCACCCGATCCAATCGATTGATAATTAACGGTGATCCCTTCATTATTCAGTTCCTGGAACCAGCGCTGATAGATCGCGGCTGGAAAGGAGGCGCCAGCGCCGGAGAGCTTGCTGGTGGCTTGTTCTTCGCCTCCAGAGCACGACGTCATCGTCATGCTGGCAGAGAGACAAGCGAGGGAAGCAAGTGCCTTCAAAGCGTTGGGTGAGTTCATGAATGATGGAAGGAGAATTCAGCACTTGTATTTGTCGATACAAAATAAAGCGATGTTTGTATTTTCTTGTTTAAGAACTCTTTAGGGGCAGGTTAAAAATTGGTTTCCATCAAGTCATCCAGCTGGTCCTTGATCCATTCTGCTGTTGCCGGGGTCAACAGCACGCCATTTCGATAATGTCCAGTCGCCAGGATTAGTCCAGGCTCGAGCATTTCCAGCATTGGTGCGGCCCGATCGACGGGCCGTGCCCGCAGGCCGCACCAAGAACCGGAGACCTTCGCTCGCTCGATCCAATCCGTTGCTTTACCCAGGAGGCGTTGCATCGCGCTCAAATGGGTGGGATCTGCCTGCTCTCCAGGTTCCAGCGTGGCCCCCAGCAGCAGCGTGCAGGGTCCCGTTGGGATCAGGTTGAAACCCTTGTGAACCAGTACCGCTGGCCATGTGTTCCAGTTTTTGGGGGGGGCATCGAGTTCGAGTGCCAGCACCTGACCGAGGACAGCAGACATGGGACGTTGATGGCCGAGTGGTTCGAGGAGTGCTGCACTGTCAAGGGCCGAGCAGATCACAACAGCTGCGTGGAGGCTGCTGTCTCCATCGTCGCTCTCGATGCGCCACAGCGATCCAGCCTTCACTCGTTCTCGGCTCAATCGGCAGACCTTTACGTTCTTCTGCTGGATCGGACCTTGGTGGATTGCCTGTCTCAGCGCTTTTTGAAGAACCAGGGGATTGATCCATCCGTCCTCAGCGGATCGAAGCCCTCCCGCGCAGGGGAGTGGGCAATGTTCAGCCCTGACCAATTCGAGACCCAATTCTGGTCGTTGCTCCACCAGCTGCCGCTGCCGTTCAAAAGCGCTGGAATCTTCAGCCAGCTGCAGCAGTGGAGACTGGAATCTGAGTTCGGGCGCGAATGGTTGGAGTGTTTCGATCCAACTGGGCCATAGGGTCATGCTGGAGCGTCTCAGTCGCCAGCCGCGGCCACTGGACCTGCGGAAGACATTCCCCATCAATACGCCAAGCGAAGCGGTTGTTCCGTTCAGACCGTTTGGCTTGGTCGTGCGATCGCACGCTTCGGAAAGCCGTGGGTCAAACAGGGTGACCTCATGACCATTCCGGCTGAGGTGCCAGGCGGAACCGGCGCCAACGGCACCGGCACCGATGATGGCAACGGAGCGATTCAGCTCAGAGCCTCACTGGGAATAAAGGCCGAGTAGGCATCAAACCCAGATGCCACAGCGCTGTAGGCCTTTTGCATGCAGTTGGAATCCTGCAAACGGGCAGCCTCATCGAGGTCCGCGAGGGCATTTTTGAGGTTGGCGGCGAGTTTGGTCGCCTCCTTCTTCTGCGACCGATCGAGTCGCTGGTTGATGTAGAGCATCTCTCGACCGACTTCCTGCATCGGCCCGTGAATCATGTTGCGTGTGTAGGTCCAGTCGTCATTACTCACAAGACGAGCCAGTTCCGGTAACCGTTGCTCTGCAGCCTTGAATGCGGCAGCTTGACGGCGGATCACGGCGAGGTCAGCAGGCTTGAAGGAATCCGCGAAGGACGGTGCCGGCGTGATCAGGCCCAGTCCGAGGGCGATGCATAGGCAGAACGCAGCAACTTTTCGGAGGGCGTTCAGCATGGTGAAATGAAGATGTCGAGGGACTTTAACCAGCTCCGCTGCCGCGGGAGAATCTGTTTTTAAGAGCATTTCCGTGAGCTCCGCGACGATCATCCTTCAGCTGATCTGTCCGGATCGACCCGGATTGGTGAGCGAATTGGCGGGTTGGGTGGCTGCCAATGGCGGCAACATCCATCATGCCGATCACCACACTGATGCCGGAGCAGGTCTGTTTCTCAGTCGGATTGAATGGCAGCTTGATGGCTTCGGGATCCCACGGGAAGCCCTTCCCGCTGCAGCGAGTGCATTGGCGGAGCGTCTTGAGGGCCAGGCCGAGCTGCATTTCTCGGATGATTTACCTAAGGTCGCCATCCTCGTCAGTCGTCAGAGTCATTGCCTGTTCGATCTGCTCTGGCGCGTCCAGAGCGGTGAATTGCCAATGCAGGTGCCTCTGGTGATCTCCAATCACCCGGATCTGGAAGCACTGTGTTCCAGCTTTGGCGTTCGTTTCATCTGCGTTCCCACATCTCCTGATCACAAACAAGAGGCGGAGGAACGGATTCTTGGGTTGCTGGATGAAAACGGTGTCGAGCTGGCAGTTCTGGCCAAATACATGCAGGTTCTGAGCGGCGATTTCCTCAGTCGTTTTCCAATGGTGATCAACATTCACCATTCCTTTCTGCCGGCCTTCAAGGGAGCTCGGCCGTACCACCGCGCCTGGGAGCGGGGCGTCAAGCTCATCGGTGCCACGGCTCATTACGTGACCGAAGAACTGGATGACGGCCCGATCATTGAGCAGACCACTGTTCCTGTGAGTCACAGGGACGAGGTGGACGACCTGATCAGGAAAGGCCGTGACACCGAACGCATGGCACTGGCGCGAGCGTTGCGTCTTCACTTGCGGCGTCAAGTCATGGTGTATCGGGGCCGAACCGCCGTTTTCGCGTGATCAGCCGCGCTCCCCTTAGTGGTGGACCGGGTTGGCTGGCGTTCCAGGCGGGTTTGTTTTTGTTGCCGTCCAGCGCGTTGTTGGCAGCGATTCCTCTGTTCGTGTCCTGCGTTGCGGGCAGTCGAGGCCGTCAACCCAGTCTTTGGCAGGACCGCTGGATGGTGCCACTGCTTCTTGCCTCGGTCCTGATGGTGATCGGTGCTTGCATGGCGGAGACCGGCGGCCTGGCTTGGGCTGGCCTCGCCAATTGGATTCCGTTCTTTTGGGGATTTTGGGCGTTTCGGCCGTTCCTGGACTGCGTTGAACGGAGGCAGCGCGCCGCTCGATGGCTGCTGGCTGGAACGGTGCCGGTGTTGGTGACCGGTTTCGGTCAAATGCTGTTTGGCTGGTCCGGTCCCTGGCAATGTCTGGGAGGTGCAATCATCTGGTTTCTCGGTCCGGGTGGTCAGCCCGAAGGTCGACTCTCCGGTTTGTTTGATTACGCCAACGTGGCTGGAGCTTGGCTCGGTGTGATCTGGCCCTTTGCGCTGGCTGCCGTGCTGCATCGTCGTGATGCCCGCTGGTGTCGAGCACTGGCGCTGCTTCTGTCAGCTTTGATCGTGGCTGCTGTGATCCTCACCCGTTCCCGCAATGCCATGGCCGCGTTGATGGTGGCGCTGCCCTGGGTGCTGGGGCCGTTGCAGTGGGGTTGGCTTTTTCCCCTGCTGCTCTTGGCGACTGCACCGATCTGGTTGATTGTCTGGCCCGGGGCACCCACGGGCTTGCAGCAGTGGGCGGCAGACCTCTTGCCAGACAGTGTTCGTCAACGGTTGCTTGAAAAGCAGGCCACTGGCAGCCTCACCAGGCTTGCTCAGTGGCGGTTTGGGCTGGATCTCATTGCCCAGCGTCCATGGTTGGGTTGGGGAGCAGCCGCATTCAGTGTTTTATATCCGATTCACGCTCAGAGGAAATGGCATGGCCATTCCCACAACCTCCCTCTGGAGTTAGGTGTGAGCCATGGTCTGCCCGTGACTGTTCTTGTGGTGAGCGTGGTGCTGGCGCTTCTCGTTTTGGCATTGCGTCAGGGGATCCTCCGGTCCGCGACGATGGACCGTGCCTGGTGGGCGGCCACGTTGGTGATGGTTGCTATGCACGCCAGCGATCTTCCGTTTTTCGACAGTCGCCTGAACATTCTCGGTTGGGTCTTGCTTGCTGGACTCTGCGGCTTCAACCAGGAGAGCTGGTCTGGTTCAGGGCTTGATCGTGATGCTCCCGCAGTTTTGCCGGAGTCAGCGGACCCCTGAGGTGGATCCAGGGCAAGGTGCAATTTTGATCCCATTCCTCATGGATCACCGTTGCCCACGGCGGGGGAGCGGGTAGATCCGGACCAGGGATCGGTTTCAGCTCGCCGTTTAAAGCGGCGCGGTAGGTCTTCTTCCAGCCACCCATGCTTTCGCGCCCCTCGCCAACGGCAGCGATGACCGGTGCAAGACGACGATCGCTGCGGGACAACAGAGCTTGAATCACGCTCCAGCCATAACTTTCCGGTCGGAACTCAATCCCTTTCGGTTTCAGTGTCTTGGCAAGGCGCTTCAGCCGTTTCTCCGCTTCGGGCCGCACCCCCTGCCATTGGAAGGGCGTTTGGGCTTTCGGTACAAACGTGCTCACACCAAGGGTGAAGCGCAGGCCACTGGTGTTTTTTTTCAGGGCCAGCAGCAGCTCGCCCGTTGCCTCGACATCATCGTCGGACTCCGTCGGCAGGCCGACCATGCCGTAGAGCTTCAGTCCGGAGAGGCCACCTTGTTTGGCGTGACGGGCCGCTGCATGGATGGCTTCCGTGGTCAGCTTTTTGTTCACCACCTCCCGTATCCGTTCACTTCCACTTTCGATCGCGATCGTGAGCGATCGACTACCGCGTTTGGCGAGAATTCGTCCCAGTTCTGGAGTCACTGTTGCGGCGCGCACGGAACTGACACTGATGCGGGTGTCATCAAACCGGTCCTGGTCGAGCCAATGGAGCAGATCGCTGAATTGCGGATGCTGGGTCACGGAGGCGCCGAGCAGGCCCAGCCTCCGCGTTGCGGTGAGTCCTTTTTCAACGGCAGGAATCAGTCCGTCATCAAGGGATGGGGTCCGGAAGGGCAGTGTCAAATAGCTCGCTAGGCAGAAGCGGCACAGTTCCGGACAGCTTCGCACCACCTCCACCATGTGGATGTCTGGCCAGGCGGCCTCCGGCGTCACCACCGTGGAGTGGCTGAGGGTGTTGCCACGCCAGGTCTGCTTCTCCACCAGCGCGGGAATCTCGGAGTTCAACGGTTCCACGGCCAGGAGACTCCCGTCGGCGTCGTAGCGGGGGGCATACAGCGATGGCACATAGACGCCCGGCACCTTGGCGAGTGTTTGCAGCCGTCTGGCTCGTGGCTCGTTCCTGCACCCTTGCAAGGCATCGATAAAAGCGGGGAGCAGCAGTTCGCCATCGCCGAGCAGCACTGCGTCAAAAAAGGGCGCGAGTGGTTCAGGGTTTGCTGTGAGCACAGGTCCGCCACCGAACACGATCGGGTCGTTGTCCTTGCGTTCCACGGCCCAGATGGGAATCCGTTGGTTGCGCAGCAGCTCCGGGAGCACCGGTCCATCCAGTTCCCAGCTGAGGGATAGACCGAAGAGGTCGCAATGGCGTGGCAGTGGATCACCCTGATCGGTGAACAAGCGGCGCACGTCCACATCGCTGCGACGTGCAAGGGTCGCCCAAATAATCTGATAGCCCAGGCTGGTGATCCCTACGGAATAGGTACTGGGGAAGGCCAGGACCGCCTGCAGGGCGTTGGGCTCCGGCAGGACCGGATCAAAGAGCAGAGTTTCCTGGTTCAGTGGTCTGGAGCTGTTGGAGGTGCGGGGGGTATGAAGGGCCGGCGATGGCGTTCCAGACGACGTTCAAGCGTTTCTTCCACGGCCAGTTCCATTCCCATCTGGCGCTCGTAGATCGAGTGTTGATTGAAGATCCGTGCCACAACGAAACTCATCAGGCATGCCACAAGGATTGGTTTGAGGATCAGAAGATCCTTGGTAAGGGCAAAGGCGAGGAACATTGCAGAGATCGGTGTGCGGGAGCATCCCGCCACAAAGGCACCCATGCCGGCGAACACATAGGTGGTGGGTGCATAGCCGGTGAGTGCTTCCATCCAGCCTCCACAGGCCAGACCGATCGATCCTCCAAGGGTGAGCATCGGCATGAACAGTCCACCCGGAGCGCCTGAGGCCGCTGCCAGACCAGTGCTGAAGAACAGCACCACGAAGCTGGTCATCGCTAGGGAGATATCAGCTGCGCCATCGGCAATCTGATGTTCAAGTTCTGAGGGGTTGTGAAAAGTGTTCGGCAGCGCGGCATACACGCAGCCGAGCACAAGACCGCACAGAGTCATGCGCAGGATCAGTCGGTCTCCGAACCAACGGTTGGCTTGCCGTTGCATTGTCAACACATAACGGCAGTAGAGCTCAGCCAGCAATCCGATCACAGCACCGAGCACGACCAAATAGATGACATCAACGGGTAGGAACCTGATCAGAGGTGTGTATTCCCGCTCCAGCTGGAAACCAAGGGTGCTGCTGAGGCCACCGGCGCTTGATCCCAATCCAAGGAAGCCAATGACATCTGCCCAGGTGTCTGCAGAAAACGTGGTGATGAGGACGAGCAGCAGCACCACCGGCCTTGCCGAATGCAGCAGCTCTTCAATCGCATAGATAAAACCGCCGATCGGTGCGCTGAACACCGCAGCGATACCGGCGCCGCCGCCCGCGGCAACGATCACACGGCGGAAGGCCACAGGTGCCCGCAACCAGCGGGACATCTTCCAGGCTACGGACCCCCCCATTTGGACTGAAGGTCCCTCTGGACCAAGCGGAAATCCGCAACCGATGGCAATGATGCCGGCGACCAGTTTCACCAGTCCAACCCGTAATCCCATCGGCACGGACCGGTGCCGCAGAAAACCCATGATGTGGGTGATACCGGCACCGCCGGCGGCTGGAGCCAGGTTGGTGACCAGCCAGCCGGAGACCAGCCCTCCAAAGGCTCCAAGAGCGGGGAGAACGACCCAGGCCGGTAGGTCTTTGAGGAGGTCGAGTCGCCAATCCCGCAGCAGATTCATTCCGCTTTTGAACAGCAGCCCCGTGATCGCTGCACCCAGGCCCGTGAGAGCAAGGGCCAGAACCACCACCAGCCATTTCCGTTCCAGCAGCTTGCGAATGCTTCGGCTGGAGCCGAGGTGGTGACGACGTTGCTTGGGTTCGCTCAGAGAGGGCACGGTTTCGACTGAATGGCCTTTGGTCAGACTTCGGCGAGGACTTCGGCCTCTTGCTCCTCACTCACCACCCGGCCCTGGTCTTCAAATCCATCGATCTGATCAAAGTTGAGATAGCGATACAGCTCGCTGGAAAGGGGGTCGATTTTCTCGGCGGCGATGGATCGGTAATCCTCTGGTGTGGGGATGCGACCGAGCAGAGCGCAGACCGCGGCCAGTTCCGCACTCCCCAGGTACACCTGGGCACCTTTGCCGAGGCGGTTGTTGAAATTACGGGTGCTGGTGGAAAACACGGTTGTGTCGTCGTCAACTCTGGCCTGATTACCCATGCAAAGGGAACAACCCGGCATCTCCATGCGGGAACCGGCCGCTTCGAAGGTGGAGTAGTACCCCTCATTCTTCAGCGTTTCCTCGTCCATGCGCGTGGGCGGGCAAACCCAGAGGCGTGCTTTGTTGCTGCCAGCTCCTTCAAGCACCTTCGCCGCAGCGCGGTAGTGGCCGATGTTGGTCATGCAAGAGCCGATGAACACCTCCTGGACGGCGTCACCAGCCACCTCGCTGAGCAGCTTCACGTTGTCCGGATCATTGGGACAGGCCACCACAGGTTCGGTGAGTTCATCCAGATTGATCTCTAGAACTTCGGCGTATTCGGCGTCAGCATCAGCGCTCAGCAGCTGGGGTTTGGCCAGCCAGTCCTCCATGCCTTTGATCCGGCGCGCCAGCGTTCCCGCATCGCTGTAGCCCCGGGCGATCATGTTTTTCAGCAACGCCACATTGCTGCGCAGATACTCGCTCACGGTCTCTTCAGAGAGCTTGATCGTGCAACCGGCGCAGGAGCGCTCTGCACTGGCATCGGTGAGTTCAAAGGCCTGCTCTAGTTTCAGGTCGGGGAGACCCTCAATCTCCATGATTCGCCCGTTGAACAGATTTTTCTTGTTGGACTTTTCAACGGTGAGCAGGCCTTTTTGGATGGCCACCCAGGGGATCGCATTCACGACATCGCGGAGGGTGACCCCAGGCTGCAGAGACCCGCTGAAACGCACGAGCACAGACTCCGGCATGTCTAGGGGCATGGCACCGATGGCAGCTGCGAATGCCACCACTCCTGAACCACCCGGGAAGGAAATGCCGAGGGGGAATCGGGTGTGACTGTCGCCGCCCGTGCCGACTGTGTCTGGCAGCAGCATGCGGTTCAGCCAGCTGTGGATGATGCCGTCACCGGGGCGTAAAGCGACACCCCCTCTTTGAGCAAAGAAGTCCGGCAGATCCTTCTGGGTCTGAAGGTCCACTGGTTTCGGGTACGCAGCGGTGTGACAGAAGCTCTGCATCACCAGGTCGGAGGAGAAGCCCAGACAGGCGAGCTCTTTCATCTCATCCCTGGTCATCGGACCGGTGGTGTCCTGGGAGCCGACGGTGGTCATCAGCGGTTCGCAGCTGGTGCCGGGTCGTACCCCCACCAGTCCGCAGGCTTTGCCCACCATTTTTTGGGCAAGTGTGAAACCTTTGCCGGTATCCGCCGGTGCGCTGGGACGGATGAACAGATCCGTCGGATCAAGGCCAAGCTTGGCGCGCACTTTGTCTGTAAGCGCCCTCCCGATCATCAGGGGAATGCGTCCGCCGGCGCGCACCTCATCGCTGATCGTGGTGGGCTTGAGCTCAAACCGGCTCACCATGGCCCCGTCGCGTTCAATCGTTCCGGCGTGGGGGCGAATGGTGATGACATCTCCGGTCTTCAGTTCTGTGACGTCGCATTCGATCGGCAAGGCGCCGGAATCTTCTGCGGTGTTGAAGAAGATCGGGGCGATCTTGCCGCCGAGAATCACGCCGCCAGCTCGCTTGTTGGGGACGAAAGGGATGTCATCGCCGGTGTGCCACAGCACGGAATTGATGGCGCTCTTCCGGGAGCTGCCCGTGCCCACCACATCTCCCACGTAGGCGACTGGATATCCCTTCTGTTTAAGGGCCGCGATAGTTACTAGGCCTTCCGGGTCACGGGTCTCCAGCATCGCCAGAGCGTGGAGAGGAATGTCCGGTCGAGTGGTGGCGTGGGTCGCAGGGGAAAGATCATCGGTATTGGTTTCACCATCCACCTTGAACACCGTCACGGTGATTTCAGTGGCGAGCTCGGGCCGGCAGGTGAACCATTCGGCTGCAGCCCAGCTGTCCACGACCTGTTGGGCAAAGCGGTTGCTTGCTGCCAGGTCCATCACTTCGTTAAAAGCGTCATACACCAGCAGCGTTTTGCTTAGAGCATTTGCAGCACTGCTCGCCAGCTGCTCATCTCCGCTCTGAAGCAGCTCGATCAGTGCGGCCACGTTGTATCCACCCACCATCGTGCCAAGCAGTCGGACAGCGTCCAGAGGCGTCACGAGGGGGCTGATCACCTCACCTTGTGCGACGGCGCTGAGCCATGTTGCTTTGACATAAGCCGCTTCATCCACGCCAGGCGGAATCCTTTCGCTCAGAAGGGTCAGGAGCACATCCTCTTCACCTGCGGGAGGGTTTTGCAGCAAGTCCGTCAGGCTTTTGGTCTGCTCAGGATTGAGTGGCAGTGGGGGAATGCCCTGGGCTTCCCGATCGGCGGCCAGCTCGCGGTAGGCGCTCAGCATTGCGAAGGAGTGCAGGAGGGCAGATGACCATTCTTCACGGAGGAGGTCCTGAACTTTTGTTCAGAGGTGCGTAGCCTTATCAGAACTGTTTGGTGTGGACATGGCCACCACCTCCGATCTTCATGTGGTGGAGACCCGTCCTCTGATTGCGCCGGCTGTTCTGCATGGCGAATTGCCGATCGACGCTGCCGCAATGCGCACTGTTGCTAGCGCGAGGCAACGCATCCAAGCGATTCTTCGTGGTGAGGATCAGCGATTGCTGGTCATCGTCGGTCCTTGCTCTGTGCATGACGTGGAGGCGGCAAGGGATTACGCCCGGCAGCTGGCGCCTTTGCGGGAGGCCTACCGCGATGAACTTGAAGTGGTGATGAGGGTTTACTTCGAGAAGCCTCGGACCACCGTCGGATGGAAGGGCTTGATTAATGACCCTCATCTTGATGGCTCCTACGACATCAACACAGGCTTGCGCAGGGCTCGCAAACTCCTGTTTGATCTGGCCTGTGAAGGGATGCCTGCCGCAACTGAACTTCTCGATCCTGTCGTTCCGCAGTACATCGCCGATCTGATCAGCTGGACGGCGATCGGTGCTCGCACCACCGAGAGCCAAACCCACCGAGAAATGGCTTCTGGGTTGTCGATGCCGATCGGTTACAAAAACAGCACGGACGGAAGCGCCACCATTGCCATCAACGCCATGCAGGCGGCGTCGAAGCCGCATCATTTCCTGGGTATCAATCGTGAGGGTCACGCCTCAATCGTCAGTACCACAGGCAACCCCCATGGCCATCTTGTTCTGCGTGGCGGTAACAGAGGTTCCAACTATCACCTGGAAGCGGTTCACGCTGCAGCGGCTGAACTCAGTCAAGCTGGCCTGAAGGACCGTCTGATGGTTGATTGCAGCCATGCCAATTCCAACAAGGACTTCCGCCGCCAGTCCGATGTGCTGAAAGCCGTTGCAGATCAGCTTCGTGCAGGTTCCGCCTACGTGATGGGAGTGATGATCGAAAGTCATTTGGTTGAAGGTAATCAGAAACTCAATGCGAATTTGTCTCAACTGACCTATGGCCAGAGCATTACTGATGCTTGTATCAGCATCCAAACCACGGCCAAACTTTTAAGCGAGTTAGCCAAGGCTGTTGCTGGGCGAAAGGTCGTGGCTGTTTGAATTCGATGATCAGTTGAACTCTTTGATTTTTTGATTCGTGGGATCGGTTGCTTGAAGTGTTTTTGTTGAAAACGTCCCCTCTGATTTAATTAGTATTTCGTAAATTTTGATTCTTTTGTGATTAATCTTCATTGGCTTAAATTCCTGGAAAATGATTTTATTTGAGGTGCCGATTTCTGAGAAACAGTGTATGTTTTGTCGTTTGAATTTTGATCGTCAAGCGCTTTATTCATGATCGTTAGGTTAGCATCCCTTTAAATGAATTTCATTGATTGATGTCGCGATGGCTTGTCAAGCCATATCGTCTTTTTTTTCTCTAGCAGTCAAATAGACATGTTACTGGGTAAATATGATAGATTTTATAGACATAGTGGTTTTACATGGCTTCCCTGAAATTAGTTGCTATTGCTAAGGACGAAGCCGCCTATTTGCCGGAATGGATTTACCACCATCTAAGAATTGGCTTTGATGAAATTGATGTTTATTTGAATGGTATTACTGATAATAGCTTTAAGGTTATGCGGCGCATTTGCGCTCGACATAGTAACGTAAATTTTTACAATGCAGACTCTTTGGTTGGAATCAGTAATCGGGCGAAGCGTTCTTTTCAACACGTTATTTACCGCTTTGCATGGAAGACTGAACAGTCAAAAAGAAATTTTTCTCACTTAGCTTTTTTGGATATCGATGAATATCTTCTTTCTGAATCTTTTGATCAGAATGTCAAAAAAATGTTCCGTTCGGCAGGGCAGTTTGACGTTCTTTCTAATCTCTGGTATTCAGACTTGCCTGGAAAAGTTGAGCCATTCTCCCGTTTTTTCGTAGACTCTTTGGAGCT
The DNA here is from genome assembly GCF_047303025.1 of Synechococcus sp. MIT S1220. NCBI lineage: Bacteria > Bacillati > Cyanobacteriota > Cyanophyceae > Synechococcales > Synechococcaceae > Synechococcus > Synechococcus sp. MIT S1220. The sequence continues at coordinate 404,426 of NZ_CP138939.1, forward strand.
TCAGAAGATGTCGGTTGTTAAGTCTGTCGGCCGTTTAAGCTCTAATCTTGGCAGTCCAATGGTTCATAATTTTACTGGAATCAAGCGTAAGCCTCATAAAATTAAATCAGTTCTAAGTAATGGAGCAACAATACAATACTCAGCCCTTGGAAAGCGTCTGAGTGATCATGATGTTGAACGTTGTGCTTCAACGATTGAGCCTTGGTTCGTGTTCCATCGAATTTACCGTAGCCATCTTGAATATTGTGCAAGTTTGATGCGAGGGCGCAAGCATCGTGCCAACGATGCACCAATCAAAGACAATCGGTTTGGTTATGTCCGCCGGCAAGGTTCGCGTCAAGCAATTGGAAAAACTTTTCGTCATCAAATCTCATCTGAGAAGAATAGTCATTATCAACGTGGGTTTGAAAAGTTTCTTGATGAATGTAATCTTGAAAATCAGCTGGAAGTTGGTCGTGAGTCTGTTCGTAAAAAATTTAGAGCTTTGGAAGCTCTTCTCCAGGAGCAACCTGACATTATTGATCGCTACAGCAATGTTTTCAATGGAACAGTGTTTGAAAAGAAGGCGAGTAGTTGATCGCTGTTTGCTGCAAGACTAAACATTAGAGCTGTCATTATTGGAACCGTGAGATTGTCGATTCCATAAACACTCCATTGTTCAAGGAAGGTAACGATAAGACTGACCAGCAAAGCGAACCTGATTGGAAGTACATTTCCTGTGAGATGTGAGACAGTCATCAGGATGAGAAATGTACTCAAGAGCATTGTTGTTGTTCCAGCCAGTGACTTTGTTTGGTCATTAAATCTCCATGTTGGTGATTGGACCCCCTTTCCGATCAAGCCAGCCAAGCCATCTGATATGGCCATCACCAGAGAGCCAGCAATCATTGCCACAGGATCTGGATTCCAGAAAATCAAAATCAAAGTACTGATCGAAGTGCAATAGAAAATTGTTCCGTAAGTTTTTCTGTCTACATCTTCAATCAGCCCAAGCCATTTCCTCTGGTAGTTCAACAGCACCAAGCCTATAGCAAGAAGAGCTGCTGTTAAAGCGATCCAGCGAGGAAGTTGCAGCCAATAGGAGATTGGCAATAGTAGTCCGCAGCCGATATGAATGACTTTGCGTGAAAGTTCATGGGAGTGTTCCCACTTGGATCCGATCCAGCCAGCCAGAGTGATCAAACATCCGAGGTATAGCCCCAGGACCGTCAGAGTGACTGCGACTGGCAAGACGGTTTAAGCAGCTTGCTGCTGGTTGGTCATTGTTCTCAGCTTGAGAATCGCTTTTGACTCCAGTTGGCGAACCCGTTCTCGAGACACATTGATCTGTCGACCAATTTCCGCAAGGGTTAAAGGCTCTTCGCCATCCAGGCCAAACCGCAACCGAAGAATCTTTTGTTCCCGTTCATTCAGTTGAGCCAACCAGCCACCAAGATGTTCTTTTTGGATGCTTCGATCCATTCCTTCCATCGGTTCTTCACCGTTGGGGTCTGGAATCAGTTCTCCAAGGGTGCTTCTGTCTTCATCTCCACGTGCGTGAGCATCAAGTGATGCACAAGGTGCGCTTTGTGAGATGAGATCCTCGAGTTCACGTAGTTCGATGCCCATGGCACTCGCCAGTTCAAGCCGGTTGGGCTGACGCCCGAAACGGTGCGAGAGTTCTCGGGAGATGCGACGCATCTTCGATAGCTTTTCACTGATATGAATAGGCAGTCGAATCGTTCGTGCACTGTTATCAATGGCACGGGTCATGCCCTGACGAATCCACCAATAGGCGTAGGTGGAAAACTTATATCCCATTGCTGGATCAAATTTGTCAACAGCACGCTCCAGCCCAATGGCACCTTCTTGCACGAGATCAAGCAGCTCTAATCCTTGGTTCTGATATTTCTTGGCGACACTTACAACCAGCCGTAAATTGGCAGCCATCATTCTGTCGCGAGCTCTTTTGCCCATCCGTATTTTATGTTTATCTCGAATTGTTAATTCTTCAGCGGGCCCTTGCTGAAGTTCTTTCATCGCTTGAACGTGATGAGCCAACTCAATTTCTTCAGCCGGAGTTAGCAGCGGAACGCGACCAATACTGCTGAGGTAATATCCAATTGAGTCGGTTGCAAGCCTGCCGTTTTGGCGCGAAGTTGAGCGCCGTGCCGTTGAAGGCAGAGCAGGTTGCTTCCGACCGCCTTTAGCGGCTGAGCCGGAAGACTCCAGAGGGATCCCCATCACCCTGGTCTCCTGAATGAATTTGGGCTGAACTTAGCACCGCATTTGCTGAACAACTGTTGCGAATCCGAAGATTTTCAGGAGTCGAACAGGGTGGAGTTTTCTTCAAGAAGATTTTGATATTTGCTCTGCGTGGGGAAGAGATACGCGCTACACGTTTCCGTATCAGTCAATACATGAAAACACCTTGGATCCCTCCCCCTTTGGCTAAGTGGCAGGGATGCCCTTCCGCCATAGGTCAATCAGTTCAACCTGGGAGTTGCATTCCTGTTCGCCTTTCTTTGGATGGCGTCGAACGAAGCTACCGTCGCTTTGCATGTCCCACGCGCCTCGATTGTCTCTCATATAGAGATCGAGCAAGCGCTCGAGCTTCTTGCGTAGTGCCGGTTCTTCAACCGGTGAAACTGCTTCGACCCTCCGATCGAGGTTGCGGGGCATCCAGTCGGCGCTGCCAATGTAGGCTTCAGGTGTGCCTCCATTGGCGAACCAAAATACTCTTGAGTGCTCTAGAAACTGACCAATAATGCTCGTCACTCTTATGTTTTCGCTAAGGCCTTTTTTACCTGGATAAAGGCTGCACATCCCACGGATAATTAAGTCGATCTTGACGCCTGCCTGGGAAGCCTCGTAAAGCAGGGCGATGATCTCAGGGTCCACCAATGAGTTCATCTTGGCTTTGATTTGGCCTTGCCGTCCTTGCTGAGCGTGCTCAATTTCGCGTCGAATCAGCGCTTCTGTGCCCTTTCTCAACGTTACAGGCGCGACGAGAAGGCGCCTGAAGCTTTGTTGTTTGGAAAAGCCAGTCAGATAATTGAAGAGCTCAACAAGATCTTGTCCAAGTTCTGGTCGGCTCGAGAGCAACCCGATATCGGTGTAAAGTTTTGATGTTTTGGAATTGTAGTTTCCAGTCCCAATGTGTACGTAGCTTTTTAGTTTGGAGCTTTCTTTTCGTACAACGAGGACAATTTTTGTATGTGTTTTCAGTCCAAGAACCCCATAGATCACATGAACACCAGCTCGTTCTAGGTGACGAGCCCATTGAATATTATTGTCCTCATCAAAACGTGCTTTCAGCTCCACGAGTGCCATCACCTGCTTTCCGTTCTCGGCAGCACGAATCAGCGCCTCAATAATCGGTGAATCTTTGGATGTTCGATAAAGAGTCATCTTGATCGCGATCGCTTTTGGATCATCAGCAGCCTGATTGATGAATTCTTCTACTGATGTTGAGAACAACTCATAGGGATGGTGAAGAAGAATGTCTTGTTCGCGAATGACTGAAAAGATTGTTTCGAATTCTTCTTGTTTGACAGATCCTTCTTCGATCAGGTGTTGTTGTGTGCGGGCCAATGCCGCAGGCGTTTGTCCGCTGTGCGATTTGCTTTTCAGTTTCGGAAGGGGCAGGCCCGCCAGCCAGAACAAATCATCCAAACCCAGTGGGCCGTTGATGCGGTAAACATCCTCTTCTTCAACGGTCATGCCCGTCATCAACATTTCGACCACGTTTTCTGGCATATCTTTTGGAACTTCGAGTCGAACCACTTCGCCGCCCACGCGTCGTTTTCTTAATCCCTGCTCGAGTGCCAGCATCAGATCGTCGGCTTCAAGATCACGTAGTTCCAGATCTGCGTCGCGGGTGACACGGAAGAAGTAATGCCCTTCAACCGTCATGCCAGGAAATAGTGAGTCGAGGTTGTAGGCAATCGACTGCTCCAGAGGAATCGCGGTATGGATTGGTGCCGGATTTTTGTCACTGAGATCTTCCGGGATCGCGATGAATCGCGGTAGATTTTTTTGAGGTACTTTGACGCGTGCGAACTGCCGTTGTCCTGTGTCTGGATCGTGGATCACGGCTGCAACATTCAGGCTCAGATTGCTTACAAAAGGAAAAGGATGGGCTGGATCCACTGCCAAGGGTGTGAGAACTGGAAAGATCGATGTCGTGAAGTAAGCGTCGATCCATTCCTTTTGTCGGGAGTTCAGCTGTTCGTAGTCAAGAAGTTGAACGCCGTGATTTAGAAGGCTTTCTTTGAGAGTCCTTCCGTAATGGTCTTGTTGTTTTTCCAGGAGCGGAATCAATTCTTCCCGAATGTTGAGCAGTTGTTCAAAAGGTGTTTTTCCGTCTTCACTCGACGCGGTGATCCCTGCTTCCACCTGGGATTTCAAGGATGCAACCCGCACCATGAAAAATTCATCGAGATTGTTGCTGAAAATGGCGCTGAATTTGGCCTGATCCAACAACGGAGTGCGCTCATCGAGCGCCTGGGCGAGGACCCGTTCGTTAAAGGCGATCCAACTCAGTTCGCGATTGATGTATTGATCCGGGCTTGTGACGTCAGCGCTCATGGCTTCAGCTGAAGGCGTTGCGGCGTCTTATGAAACGTAGCAACTGCCACTAAGCCCGTGATGCAGTCCTGGCGACAAGGCCCATGACAATCACCAGGATCAGGGCTGCTCCTATGAAGGGGCTTGTTGGATCAATGCTGTCGTAAGCGAGACCAGCCAGTGGTGGTCCAAGAAAACTTCCCAGGCTTTGCAATGCCTGAAGGTTGCCGAGAGCAGTTCCTTGGCCTCGATTGCCAAGACGTCTCGAAACTAGGCTGCGGAGGTTGGGTGTGACCAAGCCGGTTCCCAAGGCGAGCAGGCTCACGGAGATGAGCACACTGCCAACCCGGTCGGATGCACCGATGCCTGGGATCAGTAGGCAACCGACCATGACCAGCCCCAGGCCGAGCATCGTCAGCCGCCATTCGCCGAACCGTTTGACCAGTGGGCCTATTAGCCCTCCCTGAACCACGGTGGCCACGATGCCCACAACCAGGAAAGCGGATGTTGCGAGCTCAGGTCCCCAGCCGAATCGCTGTTTGAAATAGAGCACCAAGATGGCTGTGAAGCCGTTGAAGGCGAGGAAGAACAGAAAGAAACCCGCGGCGAGTTGGCCAATGCTGCCGTCAGCGATCACCGTTCCGATCCGCGCGAAAGGGTTGAGTTCGCGGCTGATTGAACTGCCGCTGCGTGCCTGAAGTGGATGGGTTTCCGGCAGCAGGCACACAACCACAAGCAGATTGATGATGGCGAAGCCTGTGGCCACCCAGACCGGCAGGTCGATCGAGAAGGTCGCCAGCCAGCCACCAATGCCAGGGCCAAGAATGAAGCCGACGCCGAAGGCCACTCCGATCAACCCGAACGCTCGTGCCCGTTGCTCCGGGGGGCTGATGTCAGCCAGCACGGCTGCTGCAGTAGCGGCGGTTCCGCCACTGATTCCGTCGATGATGCGCGCCGTGAACAGCAGCACCAAAGGCAGAACGGCTCCGTTCGGCCAGGGCAAACTCATCGTGAGTGCGAACAGACCGAGCCCCAGCACCGACCCGCTCACACAGATGGCGATCACAGGTCGGCGCCCATGACGATCGCTCAGGGCTCCGATCAGTGGAGTGACCAGAAACTGGGCCAGGGCATAACTGCCCGCCAGGAGCCCAAGCGTTCGACCATCTGGTGCGAACTGCGCCAGAAGGAATGGCAGCAGTGGGAAGACAATGCTTTCGCTCAGCCGATCGTTCAGCAGCGTTAGAAAGGCGCTCAGCAGAGTGGGGAACCGGAAGCGCTGCAAAGCGGGGCGAGTATCGATCGATCACACACTCCCACAGGCTCTGGTCATGGTCCTGCGTCCGATTCGTTCCAGCGACCATCCCCTCTTACGGGAGATCTATGCCGACGCGGTTGAAAGCCAGGCAGGGGTGCTTTACACCCCAGAGCAGGTGAGAGCTTGGGCGGCACTGGCTTGGTTGCCGGGGGTTCTCGATCGCTCGTTTCATGAGGGACGTGGCTGGATCAGCGGTCGGGACGAGGCGTTTGCCATTCGTTATCCAAAGGCTCGTCTGGCGCTGCTGTACTGCCGCGGATGTGCCGCTCGTCAGGGCCATGGATCCATTCTCCTGGAACAGATCGAGCGGGATGCCAGAGATCACGGTATTGAGCGTCTCTCAACGGAGGCCAGTGCCATGAGTCGCCCTTTGCTGATAGGTAGGGGCTGGCAATTGATCGCCCCGGAGACCATTGAAATCGCTGGGGTGAGCTTTGTGCGTTATCGAATGGAGAAGGTGCTGCGCCAGCTGCGGAGTTGATCCAGCACGGCACGGGCTGCTCCGCTTTGGATCAAGGATTCCGCAGAGTTGATTCCGGATGCCAAATCGCTGGCCTGCCCGCTGAGCCAGAGGTACGCCCCTGCGTTCCAGCGGGTGGCACTGCAGAGAGGCCCTTTGTTGTCCAACGCATTTTCAGCTTGTTCGGTCCAAGTCTCCAGATTTGTCCATTCCACATCCTTTTCGTGGCAGCCATGGTCTCGAGGGTGAAGGATCTTCCGTTCGGGGATGCCATCGGTCACGGTTGCTGTGATGCAGGCTCGTCCGATCGGAAGATCTGTACCGCCTTCCAGCCCTTTGACGGTGACCAGATTGGTTTCACCTGCCTGATGCAGGGCATCCCAGGCTCGACTCTCTGTAGGGGGATGGACAAAGCCACTCACCAGCAGATGCTCACCTTGATGAGCAGTCCAGAGGAGCTCCAGGCTGGCAACTGGTGGACGTTTTCCTAGGTCTTCCCGGTAACTGATCAGGCTTTCCGCGAGCGGAAAATGCTCGGGTTGGTGCAACAAAGCAAAACCATGGGCCTCGAAGCCCTTTTGAACGTCTTCGATCGCTACTCCTGACAGATCGAGGCCAAGGGTCTTGAAGAGTTCCTGAGCTGTGACTCCGTATTTGATCGGCATACGGGAGCCACCTTGCAGGACCACCGGTTGCCCTGCTGCGAGAAGAACGAGCGCGGTGAGGGGATAGATGGGTGCTGTGCGTGTTCGGCCGTCAAACGGCATGCCAAAACACACTGGAGGAGTGGCACCTGCCGCAGATTTCAGAACCGGACCCAAGTCGCGGTATGTGTCGAGCATCCCGGCGAGCTCCTGGGGTTCTGGCCGCCGGATGCGATGGGCAATCAGGAAGGCTCCGATTTGAGCAGGAGTGGCCTCTTCGTGAAGGATGAGCTCAAGAGCATCAGCGGCTTCTAGCCGTGACAAACCCCGGCTGGTGTGTTCGCCACTGCCAACCTTGCGGAGATGCTGTTTGAAGCGCTCCTTCCCTGTTGGCGGGCTGAGAGTCACGGCGACCTGAGTCACTTAGGCGGATGTTCAGCAGCAAGCGGTACTGCTGAGTAACAATTTTTACACCTTAATTTAACTGTTAGCGCAGACGTCCAGACCCTTCAGGGTTCCGTGACGGGGATGGTGAGGATGATGCCGTCCTTCGGCGTAGTAGAGACGTTCTCGGAGTAGTGAATTATCTGGACGCCAGCTGCACAAGACACGAGCCATCAAAGTCATAAATTTTTGTAGCATCGATTGCATTTTTGTGCATTAATTGTTTTTCACTTATTTCAGCATTTGTGGTAGTTGCGTGCAGTTGCAACTGCTGCTGAAAAACGACGCGTAAGCAGTGAATTTCGTAGCTGTTGCTTCAATTTGTTCCCCTGGATTGCGAGAGCTTCGAATTACTGCTTTAAAAGGCAGTTTTTCACCAACCAGCTAAAACACCAAACATCATGAATGTTACGGCAACTCTTATGGCAGCAAAGAAAGCCAAAGGTATGAGTTTCGCTGACTTAGAATCAGCGCTTGGGCTTGACGAGGTTTGGATTGCCTCTTTGTTTTACGGTCAGGCCACGGCATCAAAAGAGGAGGCTGATAAACTTGCTGAATTGCTATCTCTTGAACCAGATGTAACTGCAGCAATTCAAGAATTTCCCACTAAGGGAAGTTTGGATCCTGTCATTCCGACTGACCCGCTTATCTATCGCTTTTATGAGATCATGCAGGTTTACGGGATGCCAATGAAAGATGTAATTCAAGAAAAGTTCGGAGATGGCATTATGAGCGCAATTGACTTTACCTTGGACGTTGAAAAAGTTGAGGATCCCAAAGGGGATCGAGTTTCGATCACGATGTGTGGCAAGTTCTTACCCTATAAAAAGTGGTAATTAATTTCTTATGTAATAGGAGTTGACGATTAGATGTTTGATCTGGGGGGAACCCCAGATTTTTAATTTCGAAATTGTTGTCCTAGTTGTTTCAATGCTTGCTCGCGACGTTCACCTTCAGGCAAGCTTTTGCTTAATTCTAAAAGACATTTTTGGCTTGTTGGCGTAGCTATGCAGCCCAATGCCAGTAAAGCAGCTTTAGCGAGAGCATCTGAACCGTGTAGGCTAATTGCTGTCAAGCGTTCTGAGATGATAGATCCATCTCGGCGTTGTAAGAGTCTGACTGCAGCAATCGCCACTGCATCTCGAAAATCTGCGAGCGGTTCTTCACAGAGTTGCAGCAATTGGCTATCGCTCAAGAGATGGGCACGGAAGGTGAGCATTTGGAGTCCTGCAAGTCTTCTCTTGTGGGACGGATGGACCAGACTTTCTTCCACAATTGATTGGGGGACATCAGCTCCCCAGCAGCCAAGTGCTTCAAGAGCTGTAAGGACAATAGTTTCATCCTTTGCTTTCAGTTGGCTTAAAAGCCAATCACGCGCATTTGGTTGATGGCAAAGGCCTGCTGATAATATAAGTTCCTGTTTAGGACCATGTTGATCAATTAGTTTTTTGATGTGAGGCCATCCTAGTTCTGCAAGCATTCCTAGCTTTTCACAAACCGCAAGCCTCAAATCAATAGAAAGGCTGGGAGAGTAAATCTCTCCCAGCCAAAATGGGTCTAATGGTTTACGCCTTGATTGTGACAAACTCTCCCACAGGGAAGCTTCTTCAGGAGGCTTCAAAATGCTGCCTCAGCGAGCACCAAGTTCTGCAGCGAGTTCGCGCTCAAGTTTTTCATCATGTTCTGGAGGAAGTACATTCTCCATTTTGGTGCGATGTGTACTGTAAAACAGCATACCAATGAAGACCATCCCACCGATGATGTTTCCAATTGTAACTGGGAAAAAGTTCCAGAAGATGCATTTCCAGAAGGGCACTCCAGAACCAAGCAGGGGTCCTGCTGTATGCAGAAACTGATTGACAACAATGTGTTCCATGCCCATCGATTGGAAAGCCGTGATTGGCAGCCAACAAGCAAGAATTTTCCCTGGGACACTTTTACTGACCAACGCCATTGTCACTCCAAGGCATACAAGCCAGTTAGCGATCACACCGCGAACAATGGCAAGAAAGAAGCCAAGCCCTGCAAGATTTTCGTATTTGACAATGACATTGGCTTTGTTTAAAGCAATGATTTTTGCAGCTACCTGTTGCCACATACCTCCTCCATCAGCTGCTGAAGCAGGATCCACTGTTCCACCACTTGTAAGGCTGATGGCCATTAAGCCCGCTGCAACAGCAGTGCCAATCCAATTGCCGAACCATACCCAAGCCCAGTTTCTCCACGTCGCTTTCCAAGTGGTCTTGCCCGCCCATGTCGCCATCGGTAGAAGTGCAAAGTTACCGGTGACCAGCTCCATGCCAAACAGCACGATGCTTGCGAAGCCGAAGGGGAAGAGGAAAGAACCAAGCCAAGGGTTTTTGCTGGTGAGACCTACTGTCAGAGCAAGAATGACAGCAAGGCCAAGGATTGCCCCTGAATAAAAACCTCGCAGTAGTAAGTCTTTGACGCTGACAGTAGCTTTCTTGCCACCGGCACCAATCATGCCATCGACAAGTTCATTGGGAAGAACGTAATCCATCGGTTGTATTGGAAATGTTGAAGTAAAGGACGGAATCAGGTCGGAGCCTCAGCTTCGAGTGTTAAAAACGGATCAGCCCGACCTCTGGGGCTCAAGTAGTTGACAGTGGGAGAAAAAGCACTTTGGTGAATAGCCATCACAAAGGAATGTGGTTGGTCGGGTTTTGTAGATCCGTGGCTTCAAAACGAAGCGCCACGAATTCAAAATTTTTACGTGTAATTTAATTGCTTATATGATTCATGAATCGAGAGAAGAAGTCAGTACCACCTTCATTTCCTAAGCTTGGTTTCGATTTTATTTTGGCATCAAATTTTTCAAGAAGTAAACCCTTAAGAACTGAATGGATGTCTTCGGCAGGAATTGCTTTGTGAAGAAGGGATCCCATCATTGGATTTGATCCTTGCGAGCCTCCAATAGTGATCTTATAACCTTCACCCATAACACCTTCACTGTTTTTAGCCTTTGTACCAGTTAAACCAATTGACCCCATATCTGCTTGTCCACAATTGTTTGGACAACCAGTCCAATGAATTTTCACATGTTTTGGCAACTCAAGCTCGGAGTCAAGTTTTTCAGCAACTAAAAGCGCCTGATCTTTAGTATTGGTGAGAGCAAATCCACAGTATGTGTTGCCTGTGCAAGAAACAGTCCCCGCTGATATTGCTTGGGGATGAAGTGGAAAACGTTTGAGGAGTGGATCAACTTTAAAAGATTCTAGTTTTTGTTCGGGTATTCCTACAATGATAGCATTCTGTTCTTCTGTCAATCTTACTTCACCGGAACCATAATGTAAGCTTGCTGTTGCTAGATCTTGCAGATCTTCAGCTTTAAGTCGACCGACTGGTACGTGAAGGCCTGCAAAAAATTGACCTTCTTGTTTTTGAGGATGAATTCCATAATGTGAACGAGGCTGATCGTCGAAAATTGATCCTGGATCAGGAGTAAGAGGGCCGAAGCGCTCTTCAACCATTGACCTAAAACTTTCAAGGCCTATGTTGTCCAAATATAATCTAAACCTTCCCTTAGGACGTTTATCTCGTTCACCATTATCGCGCCAAATCTTGATAACTACTTCAGTGATTTCGCAGATTTGGTTTGGTTTAACCCAAGCATTTAGTGGGATGGCATAGGCGTTCAATTGAGAGGATAGAACTCCTGCAATCCAAACACTGAACCCCATTACACCATCCAATTCAACAGGGTGGAAAATAATATCATTATGCAGTAAAAAATTATCTTTGGCGCCGGCAACAGCGGTATTCCATTTCCTGGGTAAATTAGAAAATTCTGGATTGCCCTCGCAATTGTTAGTTAGAAAATTCTGTAGCTCGGTTGTATATGGGCGGGTGTCTATTATTTCATGGGGATCAATTCCTGCGAGGGGATTGCCTGTGACATTACGAGGATTGTCAAAACCTGACTGTATTGTACTTAAACCAGCCTCTTTAAGTCGTTTAAGAATTTCAGGTAGATCACCTAATAAGACACCCCTTAGTTGTAAATTTTGTCGAGTAGTAATGTCACAGCTTCCGTTATCACCATAACGTTCAACTATCGATGCAATTACTCGAAGTTGCATCGATGTGACCACCCCATTTGGAATTCTCAGGCGGAGCATAAACTTCCCAGGTGTTTTTGGGCGCCAAAACATTCCGTACCATTTAAGGCGTAGCTGTAAATCTGTTTCATCAACTTCTTCCCAGCCGATTTCAGCAAATTTTTCAATCTCACTACCAACAAGCAAGCCGTCTTTGGCAGCTTTGTTTTTTTCTATTTTATTGAGTTTTTTGCCTTCTAAGTAAGGTCTTGATGAAGCGCTGGTAGTCATGTGAAGATTGAGGAAATATTTATTTGATTGCTCAGCAACGAATAAGCAATCAAAATAATGTGGACTAACAGCGTTTCAAAAAAGAAGGAACGCTGTCTTCTTTTTACAGGTCATGACAACTTTTTATTGGTAGCAAAAAGAACAGTTTTCGAAATTGCTCTCAGCCCGGGCTGGCGTTGCCGTTTTTGTTGTCGCTGCTACATCTTGTGTGCGAGACGAACGCCTAAAAGTCACTTTCAGTGAGTCAATATTGGCGTCCAATCTCGCCAACCATGCGCACGGCGCCTTGTCGGATCATTTGCCAAACCCGCTTCATTGCAGCAAAGTCTCGGTCCAGCTCGCTTTGGAAACGGGGCTCGCGAGATCTGGCCGACTTGCTCTCCAGTCGATGACGACGGGAATAACGGCGATGAGGCATGAGTCGTTTAGACGACAGAATTCAACTATGAGATCAGCTGCGACGGCCTCTGATCCGTGGCCATTGTTACGGAAACAGGTCTCCCATCAGGGTTGTCGTGCTCTTCGTCTTGTTGTTCATGGTCGTCCAGGGGGCATCGTTCCGGACTGCCTGCTTGACGTTGCCGAGACGCTTGCGCTGATTCGTGCGTCGCCTGTTCAGCTGGATGCTCTCACCTCCGGTTCCGATTTTTCCTCTCCATTGCAGTCCTCCTGGCTGATTCCACTGTTTCTGCTGCCCGGATCCCATGTTCGTCATGACATCCCTTCGATCCGCCGAACAATCCGCAGTCGTGGGGAAGACGTGACCTCACTGCCTTTTCTCGGTGCATGGCCCCTCTGGTGGGACCTTGTCGGAAAGGATCTGAGACTCCAGCCAAAGTCTGGTTGCGTCACTCTCCTGCACCATCCTCTGCGGCCAGGCCTAGCCAACCGCTTCCTTGATTCCCTATCTCAGCGCTTGGGATTCCCGGTGATGGCCTTTGATTGCTGGTCAGAGCGTCGTTACACCGATGAATTCAGGCCCTATCCACTGGCCTTGGCACCCAATCGGATGACTGATGCTCTGCAAGCGTCCGACGACAGCCCAACCTTGCTTGAACGGCCTCTCCTCCGCCAGGGCCTAATCGATCTGCTAGCCGCACTGCCGTGACCGACGTCAAGACCGGAACCGTTTATCTCGTGGGAGCAGGGCCTGGCGATCCAGAATTGCTCACCGTCAAAGCTCAGCGCCTTTTGAACAGGTGCGATGCGCTGGTGTACGACTCCCTGGTCCCGAAAGAGGTTCTCAATCTCGTTTCCGAGGGATGCGAACGGCATTTTGTCGGTAAACGGCGGGGACATCATTCCGTTCCCCAACCCAGTACGAATTCCGTGCTGGTTGATCTTGCTCAGAAACATGCCTGCATCGTTCGCTTAAAGGGGGGTGACCCTTTCTTGTTTGGTCGTGGTGGTGAAGAAGCCGCCCATCTCGCCCAGCGTGGAATTGACGTGCAAGTGGTTCCTGGTGTGACCTCAGGGATTGCGGCCCCGGCTTATGCAGGTATCCCGGTGACCCACCGCAATGCAGGCTCCTCTGTCACCTTCGTGACCGGTCATGAGGAGATCGACAAGCGTCGCCCTTCGGTGAACTGGCGTTCGCTGGCTACGGCAAGCGATGGGCTTGTGATCTACATGGGTTTGCACAACCTGCCGCGTATTGCAGATGAGCTGATCGCGGGAGGGCTCGCAGCCTGTACGCCTGCAGCTGTGATTCAACAGGGCACCGTTGAGGGTCAGCGATGCCTGAAAGCGCCCTTGGGAAAAATCGCTGAGGAGGCACGCCTGCAAGCGTTCCGGTCCCCTTCGATTGTTGTGGTCGGTGCTGTGATCGAGCAGCAAGTCGAGTCCTGCGCACCGTCTCCGGCAGCGGTCACGATGCCGATTCCGTTTTGATTGGTGATTCGCTCGGCTCTTTGAGGCGTGGTCGTAACTGGGCGAGATTGCATGGTTTTGTTGTGGGGTCCAGTTGGTCCTGAATCAGGCGAGACCAGGCGGTTGTGACCGCATCGAGCGATCCCGGTAAAACGAATAAAAAAGTGCCGTTCGCCACACCAGCAAGGCAGCGGCTTTGCAAAGCGCTCGTGCCGATCGTCTCAAAGGAGAGCACACGGAACAGTTCTCCGAAACCGTCGATTGTTTTGTCAAGCAGGGGTTCCACCGCTTCAGGGGTGCCATCTCGACCTGTCAGACCAGTCCCCCCTGAGCTGATCACCACATCAACGCTTGGATCGGCAATCCAACGGCTCACCTCAGCGCGGATCAGGTAACGGTCATCCGGGCAGATCAACCGCTCATGGAGTTGGTGGCCCGCGCTGAGAAGCTGTTGTTTTAGATGATCGCCGCTTGGGTCGTCGGCCAAGGTCCGGCTGTCAGAGATAGTCAGAAGGGCAATGACGAGAGACACGCTTCCTCTGCATCGGGTTTGGACGCTAGAACCGCAGGGCATGCCACGGTGATTGATGTGCTGCAGGTGCTTCTCTTCGCTTCTTTGAGGGATCGCGCCGGATGGAGTGTCCGTCAAATGCCTTTAACGGCTCGCACAAACACTGCAGGAGAGCTCTGGGCTGAACTGCAGCTTGGCTCTTTGTTGGCAATCAATATTGCGGTAAATCAGCAGCTGGTTGGTCCCGAGCGGGTGCTCTGCAATGGAGACGAAGTGGCATTTCTGCCACCCTTTACCGGTGGTTGAGCGGATGGCTTCAGCGGTGCAGGTTGAGATTCGTCAGCAGCCCTTCTCCCCTTGGGCTGAGCTTGAACAGTGGGGCGGCGATGCTGCTGCTGACGCCGTGTTTCTCGGGCGGGTGCGAGGTCAGACGATGGATGGACGAACCCTGCAGGCGCTGGAACTAGAGCATTACGCAGGTCTCTGCGAGCAATGCATCAAGACGTCAGCTCAGACGTTGTTGTCTGAATACGAGGCTGATGCCGCTCTTGTTCTGCATCGTGTTGGACGACTTCTGCCCGGTGAAGTGATCGTTTTGGTTGCTGTGCATGCTGATCGACGTGGCGCTGCTCTGAATTGCTGTGCCGCACTCCTGGAGGATCTCAAACACGGCGCACCTTTTTGGAAACGGGAGTGGTGCGATGGTCAGGGAACCTGGCTTGCGTCCAATACGCCCCGTTGATCAACGATGGCCGGGTGCTGGAGCTGGTACCCGCGTTGTTTGAGTCTGCGGTTGGAAATGCGTCGATTGCAGCCGCTCTTGTGTGCTTCACCACCCCATCGGATCGGAGCAAGACCTTGTCTGCGCAGGGCGCCGTCCACTAAATCCGCCAGTCGGATCGGCTCGTCATTCACGACGTTGACCACACCGGACCAGCCTTTTTCGATCGACGCCCTGAGTGCCCCTGCCGCGTCAGCCACGTGCACCCAGTTGGTGAAGCGCTGACCATCGCCTGCGCGGTTCTGACCAGCAAGACCACGGAAGCGCTGATCCAGGTCGCGTCCGGGACCATGCAGAGCCGCCAACCGCAGGATGCACACTTGCTTTGATGGCGTTTCCGCCAGGTTTTGAAGCAAGTCTTCGACCTCCAGTAGTACGGCGCTGTGGTCGTCGTGCGCCTGTACTGGGGTTGTTTCATCCACCCAATCGCCAGCCGCGTCGCCGTACACCGAGCAACTGCTTGTGTAGACGATTTGCCCCAGTTTCGGCAGCGCTGGCAGCAGCTGTTTCAGGCAGTTCAAACTGTCGAGGAAGGTTTGCCGGTAGCCACCGGCATCCACCTGGCGATCGCCTTTCGGCCCTAGGCAGAACACTGCCACGTCGGCTTCGCTCAGGGCCTCATACAGCTGCTTGGGGTTCTGCGCACTGCAAATCTGAACTTGTTCCGCCAGGGGCTTCAGTTCTTCCAACCGCCCTTCGCTGGTTGTGGTGAGTGTGAGCTCTGTTGTTGTTCGATGGCTCTGCAGTTCGCAGGCCAGGGCCATGCCGACATAACCGCAACCCACAATCGTCAGTCGCAAAGTGAGTCCTGGCATTTGTGGCAGACCCTAAGCAGGCTGGATGAGAGCCGGCCGTGGCAGTCATGACTGATCAATGGGGTCTCAACCGACGCAATTTCGAGGGGAGCTGGCAGGGCGTTGGATCGTGGTTTGAACGTCAGGGTGTGCAGCCGATTGACTGGGGCATTCCCAGTCGGGTGATTGATCCCACCCGGTATGTGATCAGTTTCAGTGATGCTGACACCGGATTGTGGGATGGATCCGGACTGTTCTTTGCGCCGGGAGGAACGGCCCAATACCCAATCAGTCGATCGACCTACAATGCCGGTGGTGGGTGCTGGCAATTCGAGGGCGCTGGGGGGCAGTCCAGTCGCCGGCTGGATGAGGATCAACCCCGGTTTGGCCATGAGATCAATCTTTTTCAGGGGCGCTCCCGCTCCATGCTGGTGCTGATCTGGATGCGCTCTTCGGATCAGTGGCTGTTGAAACTGGCCGGCGCAGTGGGCTTTCGCTGCCAAGATGCACAAATCCATGAGCCGGAGCGTCCCACGTGCGGGACACCCAACGCCCTTTTGGAACCCTTGCGGGGTTGGTGCGGTAGCAAGCAACGGTTGATCCCAAAAGTTGGGGTCCATGCACAAGCCAGTGTCCCGGAGCTGCTGCAGTTTGATCCGGAGCAACTGCTGATTCATCCCTGTTCTGTGGTGATGCCGGACGGGATGGTGTTTTCCGTGCCCGAGCAGTTGCCCCGGGGAGAGTTCCGTCTGGAGGTGGGTGGATTGCTGGGTCCGGAACTGTTTCAGCAAGTAAGCATTGTGTTTAATGCATCAGGTCAACTCGCGGCTTGGGAACGGCGTCGGTTTCAACCGGATCCGATCTGATGTCTATGGATTGAGGCTTTGGCGCGTGATCGATCAACATCCACCAGAAAATCACATCAATCAGGACTGAGACTCACCAAAAATCTGCAGCATCATCTTCAACAGCCGGATCAATAATCTGTTGTCGAAGAAACTTTTTAGAAGAAACTCATGATGCCAGACAAACTAATTGTCCAGTTCATCGTTGCCTTCGCAAGCGGTCTTGCGGGGGAAGGATTGCTTGCTGTCACCACAATTGTTGCTGGTGACACATTGTTGTTGTCTACGCCATCAGCAGGTGAGGGTTGCAGCATGCTCATCCATGGGAAGGAGAGCACAAGTGCGCCGACTCTTCCTTCTGCTCGGTTGATTGTGTGATTTGACTGCATTGAAATTGTCTGACTGTTTGTCTTGTGGCATAGGGCGCTATTCATATTCATTTGGCAGTAGTTTTGTTTAGGATGTGGTGTTATTTTATTTTACTTTATTTTTGCTGTGGCCTTATTTGCTTCAATAAGTTTTCTGTTGTGTCTTGTAAAAAGTCTTGCCAAAATAGGCTTTGGCGTATGGATCGATTAGGAGTGGTGGGTCTTGGTAAGAGAGACAATGCGATAATGAAAAGCTTAAAGGTCGCCATTCTTCGGTATCCAATTTTCCTGATTTTTATAATTCAATTCTTGTTTTAGTTTGGCACTGATTGTTTTAAATCTTGGTTGATTGCTGCGGCTTGGAGTCTTGGGCGTTCTATGATTTTTGTAAAGATGAATGTCTATCGCAAACATCTCTGGTTGATAAATTGGACTTGCCAATCTAATGATCTCATTTTTTTCTCAGGATTTTATCTTCATTTTTTCATCCATAGAAGCCCTTGAAACGCAGAAGATGGGTTCGTGAGGAGCGAACCTCAGTCCATTTTTTTTGAATTATGGCTTACTCAACAGTTCAAGGCGTTTACCGTTTCGATGCAGATGGTGATTGGTTTACATTTAGTGGGAACATTGATTCCTATGATGGAGGTGGAGCGCTTAAGACTGATGTTTGGTATGCGCCAGAACAACTGGGGCTTGACAGTTGGGACGACCATGATTCAAATGATCTCATCAAATTCAGCTCTGTCAGTAATAATTTTGGATATGGTTATAGTGATTTGATTATAGAAAGTTATCATGATTCGTATTCCGGTCAAACCTTTGATGCTATATATAATAATTATGGAACATCTTTAGACTATTTAAGTGCAGAGCTTAAGGCCGGTGGAATGATTTATGAAGTAGGTCCACAATATAGAACATTTAACTCAATCCCTAGTGGAAATGGTGAAGCTTCCTTGGCGGATACTATCGCCTTTGACTCGCCCTTTGATGAGCTAAGTGGAAATAACGGCACCGGCGGCACTGTTATTAATATTATAAATAACGGAGGTGGTGATATTGCAGTAGGCGATATCATCGTCAATTCTTTAAAAGGAACGATTTCTTCGGATGTACTTTCAGGAATTGCTGGGGATAAGTTTGAAGACGATGTTATTGATGGTCTGGGTGGTGACGACGTCTTAACTGGATATAGAGGTGCGGACCAATTGAATGGCGGAGACGGCAATGATGAGGTGCGTGCTGGAAATGGGAGAGATGTCTTGACAGGGGGTGAGGGTGGAGATGACTTATATGGAGGCTTTGGGCAAAACACCTTTACGGGTGAGCAGGATGGTGCTGAAGACTGGTTGTTCTTGAAGAGCGATCACCTCGCGGTTAATTACCTAAATGGAAAAGCTGGTAATAATGTTGAAAACAAAAAGGCTGATGTAATCGCATCCCTTGATTCATTTGATCAGATCTTTATCCAAGGCGCAAGTGATTCTCAGTTATCGTTTAAATCAACAACCCATACAACCATATCTGGTGAGTCTTTGAGCGGCATTGGAATCTATGCGTCTAATTCTTTAGAAGCTATTTACACAGGCGATAATTTGACAATTAATCAGCTCAGTGAGATGACGATAGGGGTGGCGGCTTAGGTCATTCAGGGTTTGCAGGTTGTTTCGCCCCGCCATTCCTGGGGGCATTGTTTGTTTGAAAACGTGCCTTTTGCGCATGATTCTGAATCTGGATGCACTTCCCTTGTTGACGCTGACTAGAACACAGGTCTGCGGATCAGTTGGGCCCAGAGTTCGCTGCCTTGCGCCAGTGATCCTGCTTCAGCAGGTATTTCCAAAAGCAGATCGGCGTTCTGCAAGGACCCGATCCGTGAGGAGGCCTGGGAGCCTCCGATTTCAGCCAGAAGCTCACCATTCGCATTGCATCGCAGCCGTGCTCGCGCCAGTTCCGGCCGACCCGGCCGGCGTTTCAAGGGAGTCGCCAAGCGCACGCGGAGCCGTGGGAATTGCTCTGGTTCCATCTGCCCTTCGAGCAACTGCAGTGCAGGCCAGAGAAGCTGTAGTGCTGTAACTGCCGCTGCCACTGGATTTCCAGGCAGCCCGAAGAACGGCACATTGCCCTGCAGCGTTCCAAAGGCAAAGGGGCGTCCCGGTTTCAGAAACAACTTCCAAAAGCTGATCTCGCCAATGTCGTCCACCAGGGTTCGGATCCAGTCGCTGTCTCCTGCAGAGACACCACCCGTACTCACCACCACGTCGCAGCGTTCTGCCATTTCCAGCAATGCCTTGTTCAGCAGGGCAGGTTGATCCGCAACCACCTGTTGATCCACGATTGATTGGTTCAGCTTGCTCAGTAGAGCTTCCAGCAAGCTTCCATTGCTTTCCCAGATCGCCCCAGCGGGTCGTTCAGATCCGGCGGGGACCAGTTCATCTCCGCTAATCAACAAACCGATCTGCGGTTTTCGGTAGACCTGCAGCTGATGGATGCCGCAGCTGGCGAGGCGTCCCAGGTCTGCTGTTGTCAGGCGTTGTCCCCGAGCCAACAGGAGTTGTCCAGCGTGACATTCTTCATCGGCAGCTCGGATCCAGCGTTGATCGGAGGGGTCTCCGCGAAGCTGCAAACGCTTTTCATTGGCATCCACCAATTCCTGCGGCAGCACCCAGTTCGACCCGTCCGGGACTGGCGCTCCCGTCAGAATCCGGATCGCTTCGCCGGGGACAAGTGCAGCCGCGAAGGGGGCCCCAGGAGCAGAGCGTCCGCGCAATGTCCAGCTTGACCCAGGTTCCGGCTGGTGATCCTGAGCAAGCGCGTAGCCATCCATGATCGAAGCCCGGAATCCCGGCACATCGCATGGCGCCATTACATCAACGGCGCAGACGCGGTCGAGGCAGGATCGGAGTGGACGTGTTTCAGCAGCAGCAGCGCGCCGTGTCTTGATCGATT
Source organism: Synechococcus sp. MIT S1220 (assembly GCF_047303025.1). Classification (NCBI taxonomy): domain Bacteria; kingdom Bacillati; phylum Cyanobacteriota; class Cyanophyceae; order Synechococcales; family Synechococcaceae; genus Synechococcus; species Synechococcus sp. MIT S1220. Next base: position 424,306 of record NZ_CP138939.1, read on the forward strand.
CCAGAACCCTGCAGCGTGCCTGGTCCAGTGGCAGGCCTTCTCGGCCGTAGGGCTCAGCGGCTCCAGAAGCCATGGCGTCCACCCTCTTTTTCAAGCAGCCGGATGTCGTCCAAAACCATGGCAGGGTCGATGGCTTTGAGCATGTCGTAAAGCGTCAGAAGGCCAATGGAAACCGCTGTCATCGCTTCCATTTCGACTCCGGTTTGACCGGTCGTCTTGCAGTGGCACTGCAGCCTCAAGCCTGGAAGAGTCTCATCGGGATCGATGGTCACCTCCATGCCACTGAGAGGCAGTGGATGGCACAGGGGGATCAACTCCCACGTGCGTTTGGCTGCCTGAATGGCAGCGATCCGCGCCACAGCCATGACATCACCTTTCGGGGTTTTACCGCGTCGGATCAGGTCAAACGTGGCTGGCTCCATCCGGATTGTTCCCTCTGCCGTCGCCTCTCGGTGCGTTACTGGCCGATCGCCAACATCAACCATGTGGACGTGGCCTGTTGCATTGAGGTGACTCAGTTCATCGCCCATGGAGATCAGTCACCTCATTGAAGACGGGATAGTGCTTCAGCGCTCCCCGAACGTGGACCAGAGCGAGGCTTCCGAGAAGATCACTGGCTTCAAATCCACCCTGGCGGCTGCGGGTCTGACCTGTGACGCAGCATTGGAGGTGTTGAGGTCGCGTTCTCCGAGAGCAGACCAGAGGGTGGCTGGGCTGGCGATCACTGGATCGACACCCGCCGCGGGTGCTGGAGCAGGAATGTTGTAGCTGCGCACCAGTTGCACACCAAGAGAGCCCACGATGAAAGCTCCCAAAAACCCAGCTGCAACGGTGATCGGGCTACGTGCCGCAACGCGGGAGACGCTGGTTGTCATCAACTGAACAGTGACACTGAAATTCAGTATGGGAATGAATCCGTGAGTTCGGAGCGGAAGGGAGAAAAATCTGTATCAGATTTAACGGTCTCTACAACTTCAAGCCATCGCGTCTGGGCAAGCTGAGGAAATTCGGTGACAACCCAACCATGCCCCATTCCTAACACCATCCCTAGCGATATCGCGAAGCGCATTCTTTGAAATTAAAAACGATTTGTCCAAGTCAACTTCTCTTCTCTTGAGCCGTTTCGTTGTCACGATTGACACTATTCAGGCCTTTTCCCATGGAACCCAACTCGCAGGCCAGTCATTGCTTCCGCTTCGAGCAGGATTTCGTTGGGAATTGGCGCTGCATTCCTCTTTGTGTGCGCCGCAAGCTTGATCTGATCGGTCTCAAACTGAAGCTCAGTCACTGGTTGGCTTTCACGCATCCGCAACGTCAGGAGCTGGTCGACTGGCGGGATGATTCTGAAGCTCTTGCGCAGTTGAGGCTCCACATTCAAACCTGTACACGCTTGATGCCGGAGGGCATGGCGAGAGATCTCCCTCCCGCCCAGGGCGAACCCTGGCAATCTGACGACGTTGTGCCGCAGTTGCTAGGAAAGGCAGCCGAGAGGTTTGACGTGGATCTGAGCCTGATCCGCTGGACAACCATCAGTGAATTGGAGCGATTCGCGCTCTGCAAGCTGGCTCGTCCTGGTCATGATCACCACAACCTGGCCGCTGCATTCAGCGAAGTGCTGGGCTGAGCAATCGCTTCAAGGCCTGGCGCTTTCTGCCTGTGTGCTCAATCGGTTTCACAACCGAAACAGCGGGCGCCACGATCACGGCGCAGGCCTTCAACTCGGGCTGCTTGGAGATGGGGCAGGCCTGGTCGTGCATCAAGGTGTTCGCTTCACAGGCCAACTCCTGGGTAAAGCCCCAGTGCATCGGCAGGAAAACGCATCCCTTCCTGATCCGATCGGTCACGTTCGCCCGTGCTGTGAGATGTCCGCGTCGCGAGCTGATGGCAGCCAGTTGACCGTTCACCACCTTCAGATCAAAGGCATCATCAGGGTGGATTTCCAGGAGGGGTTCGGCGTGCATCTTGTTGAGCCTCTCCACTTTTCCTGTGCGCGTCATCGTGTGCCATTGCCCGAGGTAGCGCCCGACAGTGAGCACAAGGGGGTAGGCATCGCAGGGGGGTTCCGCCAGCCCGAGTGGTTGCTCCTTGCAGAAGCGTGCTTTGCCGCTGAGGGTTGGGAAGTGGTGATCGCCATAGAGCCGCTTCGATGCTGTTGTCGGTTCGCTGTTGGTCGGGAAAGGCCATTGCTGAGGACCTTCCCGCTTCAGCAGGTCATGGCTGAGACCGGAAACATCGCACAATCGCCCTTGCGTCAACCGAGTGAATTCCAAGTAGACGTCAGCGGCTGAGCTGTAACTGAACTGTGCTTCAAAGCCGAGTCGACGTCCCACTTCAGCGAACACCTCCCAGTCCGGACGGCTTTGGCCATGGCGCCGCCGATAGGCGGGACAGAAGGTGACCCGGCGTTCGGAGTTGGTCATCGCACCGTCCTTTTCGCTCCATTGGGCAGCCGGCAGAACGAGGTGTGCATAACGGGAGGTTTCGGAATCTGCGTAGGCCTCACTCACCACCACCAGAGGGCAGTTCTGCAATGCGGTTTTGACCCGGTCTAGGTCCGGCATGCTGACCAAGGGATTGGTGGCGGCGACCCACCAGAGATCAAGCTCATGGCGTTCCATCGCCTCCACCTGTTGCCAGGCAGCCAGGCCCGGTGTCGCGGAGATGGAGCCATTTTGAAATCCCCAGATCTGTTCGACCTCGGCCCGGTGCCCGGCGTTGTTCACCAACCGGTACCCCGGTAAGAGGTGGGCAAGACCACCAGCTTCGCGGCCACCCATGGCATTGGGTTGCCCAGTGAGCGAGAAGGGCCCGGAACCTTCCTTTCCGATCTGGCCGGTCAGCAGATGCAGGTTGATTAGGCCACCCACAACGGCCGTGCCTTCACGGCGTTGGTTCACCCCCATGGACCAGAGACTCAGCACGCGTTGCCGGCGGTGGAAGAGGTGCGCCACATCCCGCAGACGTTTTTCGGGGATGTGGCAGAAGCGCGCTACACGCCGTGGTGTCCAGCGGGCGACAACGTCGAACAGAGCATCGAAGTTTTCGGTGTGATCGTCGATGAACGTGGCGTCCTGTCCATTCTCCCGGAGCACAAGGTGTGCGATGCCATGCAGCAGAGCCAGATCGGTGCCAGGCGCAATCGGCAGATGGAGATCGGCGGCTTTGGCGGTGTCGGTGCGGCGTGGGTCTACCACCACGATCGTGACGCTGCTGGGATTGCGTTTTTTGCGTTTGAGCAAGCGCTGGAACAGCACCGGATGGCATTCGGCGGTGTTTGTTCCGACTAAAAACGCCACGCTGCAGTGGTCGATGTCGTCGTAGCAGCACGGTGGACCATCCGAGCCGAGGCTCCGGGTGTAGCCCGCCACTGCGGAACTCATGCAGAGCCGGGAATTGGCATCGAAATTGTTGGTGCCCAGCGCTCCCTTCAGGAGCTTCTGAGCCATGTAGTAGTCCTCTGTGTGGAACTGGCCACTGCCATACATGGCGATCGCATCGGCGTTGCCACGGTTATTCAGGCTCTGTCGAATCTGAGATGTGATGCGCTCCAGGGCGTCGTCCCAGCTGATTGGTTCGAAATCCTGATCGAGCTTGCTCCGATAGAGAGGATGACCGACTCGTCCCATGGCCAGGGTCTCGCCCACCGTTGCGCCTTTGATGCAGACCTGTCCGAGGCTGGAGGGGTGCTGGCGGTCGCCTCGGGCTGTCCACATCGGGGTGCCCTCTGCATCGCGTTTTACGGCTCGGCCCTTTTCTGCTGGTGGAAGGAGCTCAAGGCCGCAGCCAACCCCGCAGTAGGGGCATTGGCTGCGCGTGCTGCGGGGGGGGTCGGTCATGCAAGAAAAAAGCAAGAACAAAAACCCGGGGTTTCAGCCCCGGGTCATTGTGCAGACGCGGACGAAACGAGCCTGCGAAGTGAACAGGCTCAGGCGGTTTCGCCTTCGTGCAGTTCGTCGAAGGACCCCTTGGGCTCCTTGAGGAAGAAGAAGCAGAAGAAGGCCACGATCAAACCGGCCACGCCCAGGATCTGGAAGAAGGCACTGTTGGAGGCTGCGATCACCTCAGGGCTTGGTTCGCCGCCGCCGCCCATCCACATCGGCAGGAGGCTGAAGATCGTGAGGTATGTCACAGCACCGACGTTGCCGTAGGCACCGACCAGACCGGCCACCTGACCGGTCACACGACGCTTGACCAGGGGCACCAGCGCGAAGGTGGCCCCTTCACCGGACTGGACGAAGAAGGAGGCCAGCATGGTGATCACCACGGCCACTGCGATCCCGGTGGTGCCGGTGAAGGTGCCCGGCTTGATCATGCTCATGATCAGGTAGCCAACGCCAAGACCGGCGGTGAGGAAGCCCATGGTGTTTTTGCGGCTGCCGACGCTGTCTGAGATCAGACCTCCGGCAGGACGGGCCACCAGGTTCACGAAAGCGAAGCAGGAGGCCAGAATTCCAGCGGTGGCCTTTGGCAGATCGAAGGTGGTTTCAAAGAAGGTGGGGAGCATCGAGACCACGGCCAGTTCGGAGCCGAAGTTCACGATGTAGGTGAGCTCGAGAATCGCCACTTGGCGGAACTCGTAGCGGTCTTCCTTGGGATAGACCTTTGTGCCCGAGATCAACTCGCGGTTGGTGCGGATGATGCCCCAGGTCTGGAAAGCGAACCAGACGGCGACGGCACCCAGGGCCAGGGGGTAGGTGCTCGGGGTCAGGAAGCCAACCTTTGATAGCCGCCAGCACAGCACGCAGAGGATGGCTGCGAAGGGCACATTCATGCCCAGCAAACCCCAGAAATCGCGCATGGAAGTGACTTCCAGGCCGGCCGTCTTGGCGGGACGCTGATACGTCTTTCCGGGGGGAGTGTCGGTGACGTTGAAGAAGTAGAAGAACCCATAAAGGGCCGAGATGATGCCGGTCAAGGCGATCGCACCGCGCCAGTTCAGAACTGCTCCGGTTGGCAACGTGAAACCACCGGAGAAAGAGAGGAAGCCGGCGAGGGCCACCATGGTGAGGGCTGAGAAAGCGGAGCCGAAGTTGCCCCAACCGCCGTAGATGCCTTCAGCCAGGCCGATTTCCTTGGGTGGGAACCACTCAGCCACCATTCGGATGCCAATCACGAATCCGGCGCCGACGATGGAGAGCAGCAGACGCGCCACCACCAGCTGATTGAAATCTTGTGCAGAAGCGAACAGCAGACAGGGAATGGCTGAGAAGACCAGGATCGAGGAATAGGTGATCCGCGGCCCGAATTTGTCCAGAAGCATCCCGATCAGCACGCGGGCCGGGATGGTGAGGGCCACATTGCAGATGGCCACGGTGCGGATCTGACCGACAGTCAAACCGAGGTCCGCTTTCACGGTGGTGGCCAGTGGAGCCAGGTTGAACCAGACGACGAACGTCAGGAAAAAGGCAATCCAGGTGAGATGAAGAGTTCGATATCTCCCCTGGAAAGACCAGAGGTCGCCAAGCATGAAAAGAGAGAAAAATGGGCCTCGAACTTCAAAAAAGCAGCATTCGAGGTTTGGTTAGACGGCTCAATAAATCCGTCCATTGAGGCTTAATTAAACAAGTCAGCTGGGCATCAATTCGTGTGATTCGCTACGAAAAGCCCTTTTTTGGTTCGAAATGAACAATTAATTGTCCACTTTTTGTGGTGGATATTTTCGAAGCGTCAAGCATGTATCAATTTTTACTTTTTTGGATTTGAAAGAATTGGATCAATTCATTGATTCAACTTTGAGTCAGTTCATGACCCTTCGCGCCTGCATTCTCTGTGGAGGTCAGAGTCGGCGGATGGGTTCGGACAAAGCGCAGTTGGTGCATCCAAGTGGCGGCGTTTGGTTGACCGCTCTTGTTGATCAATTGCTCTCCCTGTCGTTGCCGGTCATGGTTCTGAGTGGTCATCCAGCCCATGGTCGACTTGTCGCTGGGCGGTTGGACGTGTCTTTCGTGAGGGAAAACAGACCCTGGCAGGGGCCGTTGCAGGCTTTTGCCAGGGTCTTGGCGGCGGGCCCCGGACAGCCCTTGCTTGTGCTTCCGGTGGATATGCCCTTTTTGAATGCTGCAGTGCTTCAGCGGTTTCTGGACGCCTGGGCGACCGATGTCAGCTGTGCTGCGGTCGCACACGATGGAACACGGTGCCAACCCTTGCTGGGCATTTACCCTTCAGGGGAGCCTTATCAGCCGGCCTTGCTTGCACAGCTCGATCGAGGGGATCGACGATGGCAGCACTGGTTGGACAGTGTGCCGCATCGTTTGGTCTCCCTTCCCGCTCCGGCCTTATTGAATGCCAATTGCCCGGAGGATTTGGCGGAGTTGGATCGATGACGACGCTTTCTCCTCTCTCGGATCGGTTGGATCGCTCTTTAGGCGTTCTGCGCCTGTCATTGACGGCACGATGCAACTTGGCATGCACGTATTGCTGCCCGACGAACGCTGAAAGCGATGCTCGTCTCACGTTGTCGGCCCAGTTGGCTGTGATACGGGGAGCTTGTGAACTGGGCGCTCGCTCTTTGCGCCTCACCGGTGGAGAACCGTTGCTCAGTGATCGACTGGAGCCTTTGCTCCAAGCGGTTGCCTGCGGTCGGGCCGATCCACAGGATCCTCTGAGCCGCCTTCGGGACGTGGCATTGACCAGCAATGGGATGTTGCTTTCACAGGCACGTGCCGGGCAGCTTCGGCGTCTGGGTTTGGATCGGATCACCATCAGTCTCGATGGAGTCCATGCTGAGCGGGTCGGTCAGATGGCTGGGCGGCCGGGATCAGGAGCGCGGGTGTTCGAACAGGTGTTGTCCGGATTGAACAGTGCGCGGGCCGCCGGCTTTGATCCCCTGCAGGGTCAGCTCAAGCTCAACAGCGTGATCCAGAGAGACGTTAACGATGACCAGGTGGTCCCCCTTGCTGCTTTGGCCCGTGAGCTCGGGGTTGAACTGCGATTGATCGAATATATGGATGTTGGCCAGCGCAATGGCTGGGGGGTGGCGCAGGTGATGCCTGCCGCTGAAATGCTGCGTCTCATCGGGAACCATTGGCCGCTTGAACCGCTCCCCCGCGCTGCCGGCAGCACATCGTCTCGTTGGCGGTACCGCGATCAGAGGGGTGTGGTGGGTGTGATCGCTTCGATTACCAAACCGTTCTGTGGGGATTGCAATCGTTTGCGGGTCACAGCGGATGGCATGGCTTACACCTGCTTGTTCGCCAGTCAGGGGACGGACCTTCGCGTTTGGTTGATGCCAGCAGTTGATCAGATTGGTTTACGGGAAGCGCTGCAAGATCTGTGGCGGCACCGCAGCGACCGTTACAGCGAGGAAAGGGGTCAAGCCAATGGCCATCGAGGCTCCCGCCCTGAAATGGCTTACTTGGGTGGGTAGGAGGGTCGGCTCCATGGCTCAGCGCAGACTCACCTGTCCGCTGGCGATGTCGAAGTAGTTGCTCACAATGTTCAGGCGACTGCTCCTGTGGGCCAGGGCCATGAGTTCGCTGCGCTGCGTCAGCTGGCTGCTTGTCTGGCGAGCGTTTGCCTGAATCGACTCCATCAGGTTGTGCTCGGGTGTGAGGGTGTCTCGGATCGGCTCCACCAATTGTTTAAGCAGAGGCGAGAGGGGGGCATGACGCCGAGCCGCTTGGATGGCCCCACAGGAGCTGTGACCCATCACCATGATCAGTGGGCAGCCCAGGATGGAAACGCTGTATTCCATCGAGGCGATCGCCTCATCGAAGGCGGTATTGCCAGCACTGCGGATGACGAAAAGATTGTTGGGTGCCGCATCGAAGATCCATTCAGGGGCGACGTGGGAGTCGGCACAGGTCAGGATCGTGGCCCAGGGGGCCTGGCCTCAACTGATCACTTCGGCTGACAAAAAGCAGTTCTCCCGCCAGAGGTTGGCCATGGCTGCAGCGCTCTGCTCTTGTTTCGGCCCGGTTCTGGTTCTGCCAGGCTCCCATCAAGCGTTCATCGCCCGTTTGGAGAGCCAAGAGTGGGTCGATGGGACGACACGATCGGGTCGTTTCCGTGCTGTCGGACAGCACCGATCTGGCATTGCCCGTTAGGCCAAGCAAGGTGAGGCTTGTTCCCAGAACAAACGACCGTCGATCCATGGCCATGGGCCGTGCGTTTGTGATCCTGAGCAGCAACAACCGTAGTCAGACCGCTTGGATGTGCCGCTTTGGTGAACTGTTCACATGGATCGGATAATTTCATCAAAGGGTTGCAACGACAACCGTGGAATCTGCTCAACACTTTTAGACCGAGCCGAAGTTCAGTCCACGGGCTCGAAATCGATGTTCGAACGTTTGCCATGCAGGCGTTTCCGCGACACTCCCTCTGTTCGTTTCTTCGACATCACAGTCGAAGCCTCGAATGCCAGGGACCTTGTTGTTCACACTGGTCCTGCAATCAGTCCTCCCAACGATGAACGAACGGGAGCATGGCAATTTTATCTGCACCCACATCAAGAGGATAATTTGCTCGCTGCCAGTGGGGGCCGCACTTTTTTTCTCGTCAACATCAATTGGAAAGATCCTGTGCATGTTGTAAGGCTTGAGAGTGGTGGGGATATTCTCAGAATTCCACCTGGTACTTTTCACCGCTCGATTTCAGATTCTCAAGGCTCAGTTGTGATCAACCAGGCCAAACGGCAGCCTCTCATCTCATTGGAGAATGAATTCCGGGTTTATAACAGTGCTCGCATTCCCGCATTGAAATCCGCCATTGCTGTCTGGACTGAAGCGTCTCAGGCCGTTGCTCAGGTTGTTGCTCCGGCCTCGCTGCTTCAGGCTGCCTGATCAGCGTTGGCTCAACCTTCACGCTGGTTGACCTGAATCAGCGTGCTCCCAGGGCTGGGTGTTTTGTTTTCGATTTCGGCTTCGATCGTCCAGGTCATTTGGCTCTTTGTTCCACGGGGGCCTGAAAATGTTCCGCTTACCGCAGCCGTGAGCTCAGGAGTCGCTGAGCTCGCCAGCACTACATATCGATCGCAAACTTCTCCACCGGCGCTCGGGTCGAAACCACGCCAGCCTGCTTCTGGTAGATAAATCTCCGTCCAGGCATGGAGTTCGTAGCGCTCAGGAGCTGGATCCGATAGCTGGTATCCACTGACAAATCGCGCCGGCAGGCCAACGCAGCGGCAACAGGCCACCATCAACATGCTCAGATCACGACAGGAGCCAATCCGTTCCCGCAAGGTTCGGCCGGCTGGCCAGGCAGGACCAAGGTGACGTTGGGTGTATTTCACTCGATCCTGAATCAGCTCAATCAGCTGCCTTAGAAAAGACAAAGCCATCTGGTTGCAGCCCATCAGCGCATCTTGAGCGAGGTCGACAACAGAGGGTTCGTGTTGGCCATTCGGCAGCCATCCGCCTAGGGCACCCTGAACATCAGGGTTCAGTCCGTTCTGCGGGAAGGGCAGAGTCGGTTCCTCTCCGCTGAAGCAACTCCGCAGAGCGGGAGCGGGGCGGGTTTCCACACAACTGCGGGCTTCAAAACTCAGACGGTCGGTGGTTCCTAGAAAGTTCAGCCGTTGGATTTCATCTCCACTGGCCGCCAGCAATTCCTGCTGCTGGCTTGGCTCGGGTGAGATGGAAAGCTGATGTTCCAGCAGCTTTTGGAAGCCCAGACCACGGGGCTTGAGGCACAATCGATGCGCTCCCAGGCTCACCGGTGCGTCATAGACATACGTCAGGCGGTGAATGATGAGAGTGCGCATGCGGGATTGTTGGGCGTGGTTCCGAAGTCGGTCGTTGTGAAATAACGCTTGTGAATAAGGTTGTGAAGTCGATTGAGATCCTTTTGAAGTTGATCAATGGCTTCATGCAAGCCCCTTTCAATGAGTACATCGATCCGCACATAACTCCATCGCGCTAACAACTGCCCGCGCAGACATTCGAGATCATCGGGTGGGCCCTGAACGGGTTGTTGTTTAATTTGTTGCAGGGTGTCGTTGATCCCCTGCAGGCAATAACGAACGGAACGCGGAAAATTCGGATCCAGCAAGAGAAAACGAGCCACTGTGCTGGGATGGATCGCCTGTTGGTTGTTTTGGCGATACATCTGGTAAGCACCCGCGCTGCGCAGCAGGGCAATCCACTGGAGTTCATCCAGGACTCCACCCACCTCTTCCTGACTCGGGAGGAGCAGAAAATACTTCACATCGAGAATCCGTGATGTCTTGTCGGCTCGCTCAATCAGTCGCCCCAGCAAGCTGAACAGCCAATTCAGGTCTCGGCTGAGCGTCACATCGGTAATGCCATAGAAGATCTGACAACCACGTCGAATTGTCCGCAGCTGTTCCTGGTCCGGTTCGCTCCAGATCGCCTCTCCGTCCTGAAGGCTCCAGTGCAGATCGTTGATCTGTTCCCACATCTCCGTGGTCATCACATCACGGATCTGGCGAGCATTCTCCCGGGCACTCGCAACACAGCTCACAATGCTGTTGGGGTTGGATCGGTCCAGCAGGAGGAAGCGGATGACGTCCTTGGGAAGTCCGGATGGATAGCTCTGATCAAACCGTTGTCGATCACCGGTGACCTCCACCAGAGTGATCCAAGGTTCTGCACTGCCAGGGGGGCAGTCGAGGGCCATGGCTTCGCTCACTTCAAGAAAGCGCGAGATGTTTTCAGCTCGCTCGAGATACCGGTTGATCCAGTACAGGGAATCGGCAACACGGCTCAGCACAAGACTGCTCCGGACAGCGGGGCCGGCTTCCCCTGGTCGCTGACGACCCAGGTGTCCTTGCAGCCGCCACCCTGAGATGAATTCACTACCAGGGACCCCCGTTTCAGAGCGACACGGGTCAGTCCTCCGGGACTGACCCAGTCTCTGGCACCCCGCAACACGTAGGGCCGAAGATCCACATGGCATGGGTACAGCTCTCCATCGCTGAGTGCTGGCACCGTGGAGAGCTGCAGGGTGGGTTGCGCGATGAAATTGCGGGGGTTGTCGCGGATTTTCGTATCGAAGCTGGCGATTTCGGAGCGGCTCGCCTGGGGGCCGATGAGCATCCCGTAGCCGCCCGCCTCGGCGACGGATTTAACGACCAACTGCTCGAGGTTCTCCAGCACGAATTGACGGTCATCCTCCCGTGAGCACAGATAGGTCGGAACGTTTTCGATGATCGGTTCTTCGCTGAGGTAATAGCGGATCATCGAAGGCACGTGGGCGTAGATCAACTTGTCGTCTGCCACCCCAGTTCCAGGGGCATTGGCAATGGCAACCCGTCCTTTCACCAAGACATTGACCAGCCCTGGGACGCCGAGCATCGAGTCGTTTCGAAACACCAGGGGATCGAGGAAATCGTCATCGATGCGTCGGTAAATCACATCCACCGACCTCAGCCCGTTGGTGCTGCGCATCCAGACACGGCCCTCCTCACAGATCAGGTCCCGTCCTTCCACAAGGGGGATTCCCATCTGCTGAGCGAGGTAACTGTGCTCGAAGTAGGCACTGTTGAAGACGCCGGGAGTCAGCAGCACCACCTGTGGCTGGTCGGACCAGGGGGCCAGGTCCTGAAGCGTGCGCAGCAGATGGGATGGGTAATCGTCGATGGGCTGCACAGTGCGTCCGGCGAACAGCGTCGGGAACAGCCGTTTCATCACTCGCCTGTTCTCGAGGAAGTAGGCCACCCCTGACGGACAGCGCAGGTTGTCCTCAAGCACGCGCCAGGTGCCCTGCCCATCACGGATCAGGTCCAGGCCGGAGATGTGGCACCAACGGTTTAGAGGAAGCTGAATGCCTTGCATCTGTGGTCTCCACCCCTGCGAACTCTCCACGTCTTCCCGCGGGACGACACCGTCGTTGATGATCTTCTGATCGGCGTAAATGTCCGCTAAGAAGCAATCAATGGCTTCAAGCCGTTGAATCAAGCCCCGCTCGAGATTGGACCAATCGCTTTGACTGATCAAGCGCGGTAATGGGTCAAAAGGCAAAATCCGTTCACCACCGTTCACGCCGGAGTCGTTGAGGCGAAACGTTGCTCCAAGCCGGCGCAGCAGGTTGCTGGCCGACGCATGACTGCGGTTCAATTCAGCTAGACCCATCTGTCCGAGTGAGGACAGCAATGGAGCCAAGTTGTCGCGGGGTGAAGTTGGTTCTGTAGAGAAATATTCGTCGTAACCGGTTGATGGTTTGTAGTCAGTGAACACCTGACAACCTCAGTTGAGGTGCATGTAAAAACTCAGCCAGTTGCTTCCGAGTTGTTGTTGCTACGGAATGCGGCATCGTGACCCGTGCCCATCCGTTGAATAGTGATCTTTGGTTGTCTGGGCTACGGAACTTGGGTTGGCGAGTTCAACGCATCCAGGCAGTTCGTCAGCAGTTTTTGGCCCTGTCGGATGGTTCTCTCTCCGAAAGCGGTCCAGTCACTCTTCAGTTGAACGGCTCCTTGTGGCCCGAGAGCACTGACGACATACGCATGATCTTCGGAAATCCATCGCTCCAGGGTCGGGCCGCTGATTTCAAGGTGGCATTGCAGGCCGATGGCATGCCGCCCGACGCGGAACACCTGCTCGGCGCAATGCAATGAGGATCCCAGCAATCGGGCATCTTTCGGCAGACGGATGCGATCGCCGTGCCAGTGCAGCACTGTTGTACTTGGGTGGAGGCCCTCCAGAAGAGGTTCGTCGTTGGGGTTGACAACCCAATGGATGGCGCCGAAGCCTAGTTCTTTCAGCGGGTGTGGCGGATGACCCGCCTCCAGCGGCTCGACCGATCCGCCTGCAGCCACGGCCAGCATCTGGGCACCGAGGCAGATGCCGATTACGGGCTTCTTCTGTCGGTGCCAAGTGGTGAGCCATTCGAGTTCGAGCTTGAGCCAGCCCAGTTCGGCTTGGTTGCGCTCATTGACCCCCATTGACCCTCCCAGCACCAAGGCGATCGTGTTTGGGCAATCCCTTGGTTGGGGTAGGGGGTCACCCCTGTCTGGCCGGAGCGTTTGAATCGCCATGCCTCTCTGCCGGGCGAGGGTCTCGATCTGGTCGGGCCCCTCGCGATCCATGTGCTGGATGACCAGCAGGGTTGTGTTCAAAGCAGGAGGTATCGCTGGGCCAGGGGCAGCACTTCGGCGGGTTCGCAGGTCAGCAGCTCTCCGTCTGCGAACACTTCATAGGTCTGCGGGTCAACGCTCACGTTGGGCAAGGCTGAATTGAGTTTCAGAGCACTTTTACCCACGTTGCGTGTGTCTTTCACCGCAAGACATGTGCGTTCAAGCCCCAATTGGGCCTTGATGTCGGCGTCCATGGCCGCGGCGCTCACGAAGGTGAGGCAGCTTGGGGCGAGCGCTTTACCGAAGGCGCCAAACATCGGCCGTCCGTGCACGGGGCCGGGGGTGGGAATTGACGCGTTGGCATCACCCATCTGCGCCCACACGATTGAGCCACCCTTCAGCACCAATTCCGGACGGATGCCAAAGAAACCGGGTTTCCAAAGCACCAGATCGGCCAGTTTCCCGGTTTCAATCGATCCGACTTCGCTGCTGATGCCGTGGGCCAGCGCCGGATTGATCGTCACCTTGGCGATGTAGCGCTTCAGGCGGTGGTTGTCGTTGCGGCTTGAGTCTTCTGGCAGAGCACCCCTTTGCACCTTCATCTTGTGGGCTGTTTGGAAGGTGCGGGTGATCACTTCACCCACCCGTCCCATGGCCTGGGAGTCACTGGCGATGATCGAGAAGGCGCCAAGGTCGTGAAGGATGTCTTCGGCGGCGATCGTTTCGCGACGGATCCGAGATTCAGCAAACGCCACGTCCTCGGGAATCTTTGGATCGAGGTGGTGGCACACCATCAGCATGTCGAGGTGCTCCTCGAGCGTGTTGCGGGTGTAAGGCCGGGTGGGGTTGGTGCTGCTCGGCAGCACGTTGGCTTCGCCGCAGATCTTGATGATGTCTGGCGCATGGCCGCCGCCGGCACCTTCGGTGTGGAACGTGTGGATCGTGCGCCCCTTGATCGCGGCGATGGTGTCTTCAACGAAGCCGGCTTCGTTAAGGGTGTCGGTGTGAATGCACACCTGCACATCCAGGCGATCGGCGACCGAAAGGCAGGCATCGATGGCAGCAGGTGTGGTGCCCCAGTCTTCGTGGAGCTTGAGGCCGCAGGCCCCTGCACGCACCTGCTCTTCGAGAGCTTCGGGAGTGCTGGCGTTGCCTTTGCCGAAGAAGCCCAGGTTCACCGGCAGGCCCTCAGCGGCCTGAAGCATGCGAGCGATGTGGAAAGCGCCGGGGGTGCAGGTGGTGGCATTGGTGCCGGTGGCTGGGCCGGTTCCCCCACCCATCAGGGTGGTGACACCACTGGCCAGAGCCGTTTCGATTTGCTGAGGGCAGATGAAGTGAATATGGGTGTCGATGCCGCCGGCCGTCAGGATGTGGCCCTCGCCAGCAATCGCCTCGGTTCCAGGCCCAACAACAATCGTTACCCCTTCTTGGGTATCGGGGTTTCCGGCTTTGCCGATGCCCACGATGCGGCCGTCCCTTAGGCCCACATCCGCTTTCACAATTCCCCACCAGTCAAGGATGAGGGCGTTGGTGATCACGGTGTCGACGGCTCCAGCGGTGCGAGGGGCCTGGGACTGACCCATGCCGTCGCGGATCACCTTGCCGCCTCCGAATTTCACTTCATCTCCATAGACGGTGAAATCCTTCTCAACCTCAAGGACCAATTCGGTGTCAGCGAGACGGACGCGATCGCCTGTTGTGGGGCCGTATGTCTCGGCGTAGGCCTGGCGGGAGATGCGATAGGGCATGGGTCAGGCGTCGAGGGGTCCGTTGATCTGGCCGTTAAAGCCGACCACCCGACGGGTGCCGGCGAAGGGAATCAGGTTCACGTCCCGGCTGTCACCGGGTTCAAAGCGGATGGCGGTGCCGGCGGGAATGTCCAGACGCTGGCCGCGGGCGCTGACCCGATCGAACTGGAGGGCTCCGTTGGCTTCCGCGAAGTGGAAATGGGACCCCACCTGGATCGGTCTGTCGCCGCTGTTGGCAACGGTGATGGTGGTGACGGGGCGATTGGAATTGAGTTCCAACTCACCTGGCTCAGGAAGCAGTTCGCCGGGAATCAGGGGTGCCATCAGTGCTTCTTCAGCGAATTGGGTCGTGAAGGGTGACGAGCTTCGTGCCGTCAGGGAAAACCGCTTCGATTTGCACCTCGTTTACGAGCTCGGGCACGCCTTCCATGACCTGATCTCTTTGCAGCCAGGTGGTTCCCTCCTGCATGAGCTCGGCCACGCTTTTGCCATCGCGGGCACCTTCGAGAACAAGAAAACTGAGCCATGCCACCGCTTCGGGGTGATTCAGCTGCAACCCGCGATTGAGTCGGCGTTCCGCAAGCAGTGCTGCGGTCACGATCAAGAGCTTGTCTTTTTCCTGGGGACTGAGGTGCATCGATAACTATGAACAATCACACTTTGCCTTGAGCAGAACCCAAAAGCAGTTCTTTGTGAACGAATGCCACTTCGCCAGCGAATGCTGGACAGTAAAGAATTGACATGAATAAATTTAGCTGTTCGGTTGTGAAGGGATATTTTTGTTGCGGCTCAGAGATCAATCTTAAGTTCTTTTTCTCGCTTGGCTGGGCTGCTTACACTTTTGTAGTAAGCGATGATCTCTTTGAAGCAGATGATCTTTGGCTGAAGGGCGGTAGATCAATTGTTTTAATTCTTTTGGATTTTTCATGGTCCCCAGATGTTCGCCATAGAGAGCATCTGCTTCGGGTATCCACTCCATCTCACAAGCTTCGATCAACTTGCTGAAGAGACATTGTTCCCAGGACATGGCTTACTTTCTAGTTGAGACCACTTTAGCAGGTTTTGTAGCAACAACTACAAATTTAATGCGGTTCGGGTCGTGTTGGGTAAGTCAGCCATTTTGTCTTAGTTGTGGACACCCCATTGATCGAAAACCCTGTTCAAGCCTTCGTTTCAGCGCTCCACCGCAAGAGATTGCTGACGCTAGGGTCGACGTCAATGATTTGCCGGTGAGACGTTAAAGCTAATCAACACTGTATTAATCCTTTTAATACTCAAGAATGGCATTGATGCTCTTAATCGTATGGCAATAGTTTTGTAGCAAATCACACTCCTCCAGTTGATCTTTGAAAACTAAAAGTGAAGAAGTGTTTTTTATTCTATGAACACCAATTTTTTCTTTTCTAGTAGCAACAAGAATACTTTTAGAAAAATTGCTTTTGCTGCTGCTGCCGGTCTCATGGGCACGACGCTTATTGCATGTAGTGGCAGCAGTAAAAAATCTGATTCAGCTAGTTCTGATAGCTCACCAAGTGAAGATGCTTCAATGTGTTCCAAAATACACATTGGTACCCAGGATCAGGTTATTAATACAGCCGTCGGAGGAGCTGTCGTTCGTGAGCTAAAGATCTTTGAAGATAATCTCCCTAAAGATGGAAAATATAAAGATTTAAATTATCAAGTCGAATGGTCTAGTTATACATCTGGACCACCGATCACCAACAAAATGATGGCGGGTCAGATCCAGATTGGACTCATGGGTGATTTTCCAGCGGTGATCAACCTCATCAAGGGTCGAGAAGGCTCTGGAGACACCAAAACTGTGTTTATAGGAACTCTCGCCTACAGCCCCAACGGTGCTGGAAATGCGGTTGTTGTTCCCATCGACAGCAAGGTCACTAATCTTTCTGAGTTAAAAGGTGGCACTGTTTCTGTTCCATTTGGTTCAGCTGCGCATGGGATGGTGCTGAAAGCTTTGAAAGACGAAGGTATCGATACTGAAAAAGATCTGACATTGATCAGCCAGGCTCCGGAGGTCGGAGGGTCCAGTCTTCAGAAAAATCAAATCGATGGCCACGCAGACTTTGTTCCTTTTGGAGAACTCTTTCCGTACCGAGGCTTTGCCAAAAAGATTTTTGATGGAGCGCAAACTGGAGTTCCAACTCTTCATGGAATCACTGTTCGCGAAGATTTCGCAAAATCATGTCCTGAAGTCGTAACTGCTTTTATGCAGTCAGTTCTTGAGGCAAATCAGAAATTCACTGACAGTCCTGAAGGTATTTCAGCTCAAATTGAAGAATGGTCTGGAATTGACAAGGAGGTTGTCTACATGTTCTTAGGACCATCCGGCTTGCAATATCTTTCTCCAGAAATTGAAGAAGTACAGCTGCAGGCTCTTGAGAACAGCATTGCAACCCTTATGAGTCTTGGAAAAATTGAAAATAAGGAGATTAAGCCCTCTGACGTTAGAGGTTGGATTGATGCTACATATCTCGAAAAGGCCGCATCCAATTTAAATACATCTGTTCCTGATCAGATCAAGAAAGGAAAAGAATATTTAATCACCGGAGATGATGCTCTTGATGGTAGTGCGATCACTAACCCAAAAAATGCTGGACAGATTTGGATCGAGGGAGAAGACAAGGTCAGCAACTACTCGAGTCCAGTTACGATGGTCAAAGCATTAAAGAAATTTAAATCCGAAGGAAAAGAACCGAGTGCACTTTTTGTTCATGATATGAACAAAGGTTGGAAGTTATTTGCCAACACCGCTTATTTTGTTGACACTAATGGAGAGGTAACAGCTTTTTTGTTGAAATCAGATGCTGACAAATATGCAAAAACAAGTGGTGGAAAAGTAATTGATTTTGAATCGTTGCAGTCCATGGGTTAATGATTCTAAATTGATACATCACATCCTAATTCCCACCTTATCTGTGCGTTGATTTTATGGCTGCATCGCCTTCTTCCAAAACAATGATCGATCAGGCTGGGGATTCGGGACACAATCGACGGGTTATGGCCCGTCGATTGTGGAACAAGCAAATTCAGTCATTGGTTAGGCGAATCGCTTCTTTGGTATTTTTCCTAATCATTTGGCAAATTTGTAGCTCATTAAAAGTTAACTTCTTTATCAATTTTCAATTCATCCCTGCGCCTACTTCGGTCTTTTCTGCATTTGTTACCTTCCTAAAATCTTCTCCTTGGATTCATTTTCAATCAAGTATTGCAAGAGTATTAGGAGGTTTTATTGCAGGTTCAATTTTCGGTATTCTTGGGGGCTTGCTGATCGGCTCTTCACATCTTATTGAAGAACTTTTTGCAACACCTTTGGAACTGTTGAGACCTATTCCAGCCGTTGCTTGGATTCCAATGGCAATTCTAATGTTTCCAGATGCGGAAATTGGCATGTTTTATATCACATTTGTTGGGGCTTTTTATCCAATTCTCGTTAGCACTCAAAAGGCTGTCGAATCCTCACTTTCTGATCTATTGATGATACGTGTGGGCCAATGTCTTGGGGCTTCTTATTTTCAGTTATTTAGAGATATTATAATACCATCTTCCTTGCCAGGCATTAGTGCAGGTTTAGTTATCGGTATGGGCAATGCTTGGTTTTGTCTGGTGACAGCTGAAATACTTGCTGGTAAATACGGAATTGGCTACAAAACATGGGAGTCTTATGTTATATCGGAATATCCTCCTATTGTCATGGGAATGTTTTTAATTGGTCTTCTTGGTGCACTTTCATCACAATTAATCCTTACAGTCACCAATCGTCTGATGCCTTGGCGTCAAATTTCAAAAGGTTCGCTTTGATGGTTAATTCTTCTTTTTTGCGTATCGATCAAGTTACCAAATCCTTTGGTGAACCTGGAAGCGAAAAGTGTGTGTTATCTAATGTCAATCTTGATGTGAGTCCTAAGGAGTTTGTCTGCCTTCTTGGTCCATCTGGATGTGGCAAGTCAACGTTGTTGAATACCATTGCTGGCTTTACGAAGCCAAACTCCGGTCGAATTACAATTAACGATCAGATCGTTAAGAAGCCAGGTCCAGACCGAGGGTTTGTCTTTCAAAAGAATTCCTTGCTTCCATGGATGACCTTGGAGCAAAATGTTGGTTATGGCTTGAAGATTAAGGGATTTCCAAAAAGTGAAATTCGGGAAAAAGTTGATCACTTCCTTGATTTGGTTGGATTATCAAGTCATCGTCTTTCTTATCCTCATCAACTCTCAGGTGGCATGCAACAGAGAGGAAGTATTGTTCGTGCATTGATTACTAATCCAGAACTCCTTCTCATGGATGAACCATTTGGGGCTGTTGATGCCCAAACAAGGATTATTTTGCAAGAAATGTTGTTGCGTATCTGGGCAAAAGTTGGTATTACTGTTGTTTTTGTAACGCATGATATCGACGAGGCTGTTCTTCTTGCTGATAGAATTGTGGTGATGGGTGTTAACCCTGGTCATATTAAAGAGATATTTGATGTTTCTTTGAGGCGGCCACGAACTTCCGAATCGACATTTCTAGACGAATTTCGAGATATAAAAATGCAAGTTTTGCGTAGTATTCGCGAAGAAACAGACAAACTAATGCTTACAATTTGAGTAATTAATGATTTTTCTTTTGGCGTTTGCACTTAATTTTCTTTTGCAAATTGTTTTGAATAATATTGTTCCCCAGGGTTTCTTGATTACTTCTATATTTTTACAGCCTGTATTTCTTTCGCTGTTGGCCGGTGTATTTTTGCGCCAGAGATTTCGTTGCTGTCGTTATTCTTGGATCCGACAAGCTGAATATTTGTCTTCAAAATTCTTGTCACTTGCCCTTATTCTTTTGGGTGCCAAATTTGTTGTGGCAGATTTTCTAATCATTTCTCCAAAAACAATAATATTTCTTGTCGTTAGTATATTAGCAACTTGTATTTGTAGCAGTTTCGTTAGTAAAATTCTTGGTATCCGTCATCATATGATGTTATGGCTTATTGCAGGAAATTGTATATGTGGCCCGACAGCAATTTCCTTCGCTGCTCAGGTATTCCATGGTGAGAAAAATGACATCGCTAAAGCTATTTGGATTAATACGTTAATAGGTTTTATTCTTATGCTTTTGTTACCTATTTTAGGGCTAGCATTTGATTTGGATACAAGCACTTTTGGTGTTTGGGTTGGTGCATCTCTTCAGTCCACAGCACAGGTCGTAACGAGTGCAGCAATGTATTCTTCTGATTCATCAGAATTGGCGTTAATGATTAAATCTATAAGAATTTTGTTTCTAGTACCTCTGATTTCTTTTCTTTTCCTTTTCTTTCGCCATTCTCCTATAAAAAAATCAGGTCCAGATTATTTACCTTCTAATCAGAGTCTCAATGTTTTTGAAATAAGAAAGATGATTCCAAAGTTTATGGTGGGTTTCGCGATTCTTGCATTTACATTTTTCATGATTGATACTATTGCATTTACATTCAATTTGAGTAAGGATTGGATAGGTCACATAGCTTTATTACGTAGATCTGTTGCTAATCTTTCAAATATTTTTTTGGCAATGGCCATGTTTGGTATCGGGTTTTTGTGTAATTTTGAATTTAAGAGGGAGGATTTAAAAGTAATTTTATTTGCTTTTTGCTCGGCTATTCAGCTGGTAATATTTGCATATCTTGTAGCGCTTATCTAAGCATTCCTAAATCTCTCATTGCTTTATTTAGAAAGTCTTTTTCAATTTCTGGCATGATCGATGTTTGTTTTTGATCTGCTTTGGTTGATGTATCAATAAAGATATTATTTGTATATTCTTTGATCCAATCTTCTCTGATTGTCATATCAGGGATATAGTGACAATCCTTACCGTTGCGTTTACCCAAAATACTGTGAACAAAGGATTCGCTGACCCCTGTCCATCGGCTTAAGTGTTGGAGAGGTGAGGAAGTGCTGCGGAACCAGTAATTAGAACATAACATCGCCTTCAGAAAACAAATGACAGCATATGGATTCTGAGTGGCAAAGCTTTTTCTAACAACAACAGCATAAAAGGAGAAGGGTGTAGATACTTCATCAGTAATTTTTTGATAGTGGTTATCTTCTTCAAGAAAATGGTCAAATGGTGTAAAACATGCCATTCCAACTGCTCTCTTCGCTTGAGGTCTAATATCACTCTCTTTATGTTCAAGATTAAGATTGACCAATTGGGTGTTATCAAGAATCTTACGCTTATTAAGATTATATAACAAGCTGCCGTGGGCAGTTGAAAGAAAGGGAACAGCTATTGCTTGATTTTTGAAACTCTCTAATTGTTTAAAACCTGTATTTTTTCGAGCGAACAGATTAGAGCCACTCCCATATGGGTTAATACTTACAAAACTAACAACAACAATGTCTTGAGTTGATCCCTTAAAAATATTATTTGCCATATGACTTATTGCATAATCACCGATGATGGCTATGTCTAATTGCCCATCTTTGATGGCACTTAAAATAGGTGCTGCTGATTT
The DNA here is from genome assembly GCF_047303025.1 of Synechococcus sp. MIT S1220. Taxonomy (NCBI): domain Bacteria; kingdom Bacillati; phylum Cyanobacteriota; class Cyanophyceae; order Synechococcales; family Synechococcaceae; genus Synechococcus; species Synechococcus sp. MIT S1220. The sequence goes on from NZ_CP138939.1 coordinate 445,514, forward strand.
GTAATCGTTCCATTTGACGGAGAAGTTTTTCTCGCTGTCTTCATCGATATCATTCAAAAAAGATTCGTACAACCCTAGTTTTTGCACTGCACGACCAGAAACAACCGTTTGTATTGTTCGAATCTGGATGCCGACGTTGATTGTTGTTTCCAGTTTTTCAGAGGATTTGTAGGGATAGATTTGATCTTTAGTTAAAGCCTTGCATGCATTTTTGTTGAGGATAGGTGCGACAATATTTTGCTGAGCGGATGTATCGTGCGCGAGCAATTTGGTGATCAATTCGATAAAATTTTCATCACTATTCTTGTTTATTGCCAAGTAAATGCCATAAGGTGTTGACAATTCATTTATTCTTGTTTGATTGCAAATTAAATGCTCTGTTTGGCTGCATAGTCGAATACCTATATCACCTGAATTCTCTACGACTTGTGGCATGATGCTCTCTGAGATATGCGACCTATTCTTAAAATCATTGACTTCTAATCCTAGGGGTTTGATGCGTTTTTGTAGAAGATTAAAACTATCTGAATTTATCTCTGGCAACCAGATTTTTTCGTTAATAAGGCTTGAAAGATCAACAGAGTCGCCATTAATTGATGGGCTACGTTTTCTTAAGAGCATAAATTCTTCCGTATTTAATGTATGACTTTCGATGGCATCTTGATTGATGGAATTTGATATTACCCCCAGGGAGTATTTATTTTTTGCCACATGTTGAACAATATCTTGCTGGTTTTCGCATTGAGCTGTAGCAATAGTTTTGGACCCTTTAAATAACGCTTCTACTTGACCAAGTAACTGAGTAACTGAAAAAAAGTATAAATTTTTCTCATGGTAAATTGTGATTTTGCTGAGCTCTTGAGTATGTAAATTTTGAAAATACGACTCAAGTGAATCAATATCATTAACAATGGTGGAAAGTTTTGAATGGGTAAACTCGCCAGCTTCAGTGAGTTTTAACTTGTTAGACTGTCTGTCAATCAAAGCAGCTTTAAGGTGCTTTTCAAGTGCTTTAACTTTCAGACTGATCGAGGGTTGACTGAGATGAAGACTTTTTGCTGCTTTCGTAAAACTACCTGTTTCAGCAACTGCCAAGAAAGCCTTGATTTGAGAGAGATCCATGTGATTGAATCACTCATACTTGTTTAATAATACACATCCGAAGACATCGGACTGTAGTGACGGTCACAAAAATTTCTACTGCCTTACATGGCAAAAGGGTATCTTTTGGTTTTTGGTGCTTCATAGGTCGGCAGATGTAACTGAAGAGTGGCGCTTCGTTGGGGCGTGTCTGATGCTATTAAAAATATCAATAGCATTATTCATGTTTGCAATCTGCTCGTCTGGTATCATCTGATTGAATCGAATATGATTGGAGGGTCTTAATTTGGCGCATGGAAACTGTCAGAACCTCTGTTGATTTTCTTGTTGTTGGCGGTGGTACTGCAGGCTGTATGGCAGCTGTAAAGGCGAAACAAAAAAATCCAAACGCAAACGTCTTGGTACTCGAAAAAGCAAATATTAGGCGTAGCGGGGCAATCGCAATGGGAATGGATGGTGTGAATACTGCAGTGATACCAGGAAATTCAACACCAGAACAGTATGTTAAAGAGATTACAATTGCCAATGATGGGATTCTTGATCAAAAATGTGTTTTAAAGACGGGACAACTTGGTTTCAGTGTAATTCAAGAACTCGAAGAGTGGGGAGTTAAATTCCAGAAAGATAATTTAGGCAATTACGATTTAAAGCAGGTTCATCGTGTTGGTAAGTACGTATTGCCAATGCCTGAGGGAAAAGATTTGAAAAAAATTCTGTCGAGACAGGTTAAGCGGCACCGCGTCAAGGTGATCAATCGTGTTATGGCAACTCGGGTTTTGGTGAAAGACGGACGAGCCATCGGTGTACTTGGCCTTGATGTTCGTTCTGGTGATTTTCATGTGATTCAGGCTAAGGCTGTGTTGCTTTGCACAGGAGCCTGCGGGCGTCTTGGTTTACCTGCTTCAGGTTACCTGTATGGAACATATGAAAATCCAACGAACGCCGGCGATGGTTATTCAATGGCGTACCACGCCGGAGCAAAACTCTCGAATATTGAATGTTTTCAAATTAATCCCTTGATCAAGGATTACAACGGACCTGCTTGTGCGTACGTTGCCAGTCCATTTGGTGCCTATACCGCTAATGCTGAAGGTAATCGCTTTATTAGCTGTGATTATTGGAGTGGTCAGATGATGTTAGAGATGTGGAAAGAGTTAAATTCAGGGTCTGGCCCAGTCCATTTGAAAATGTATCATTTAGACGAATCTACAATTTCTGAGATTGAGTCAATTTTATTTGCCAATGAAAGACCCAGTCGCGAACGTTTTCATGCAGGCCGATCTGAAAACTATCGCAATGATGGCGTTGAGATGAGCATTTCCGAAATTGGTCTGTGCAGTGGACACTCAGCTTCTGGTGTCCAGGTTGACGAAAATATGCAAACGACAATCTCAGGTTTGTATGCGGCTGGTGATATGGCTAATGTGCCACATAATTACATGATTGGTGCTTTCGTGTCAGGTCGTGTTGCTGCTGAACATGCTAGCCAGTCAATCATGGACCTTGATTATATTGAGCCCGACCAAGATGTTCTTGAGGCTGAAAAGCAGCGCATCTTGTCACCCTTAAAGAATCCAAATGGAGTCCCACATACTCAGATGGAATATAAATTACGGCGCTTTGTGAATGACTACTTGCAGCCGCCGAAATCTCCAGCAAATATGGAAATAGGACTTAAGAAATTCGTCGAATATAATGATGTGCTCTCCGAACTTGGGGCTCGTGACCCTCATGAATTAATGCGTTGTATGGAGATCCATTTCATTCGTGATTGTGCTGAAATGGCAGCGAGAGCTTCTCTGTTTAGAAAAGAGAGCCGTTGGGGACTTTATCATTATCGTCTTGATTACCCCAATCGTAATGATGATGAGTGGTTGTGTAATACCATCGTAGAAAAATCGAATGATGGTGAAATGTCTCTAGCCAAGCAACCTCTTAACCCTTACATCATTGACGTCAATATTTCTGAGGAGAAATATAGCGTTGCTGTTACTGCCTAATTCATTTACTTCCCATTCCGTCATGTCTCTAGCCCAAAGTCGTGTTGATGTTCCGGTCGTTGTTGATGAATCAAAATGTCTTGAAAAATGTACTGCTTGTATTGAGGTTTGTCCCCTTGATGTGTTGGCCAAAAATCCTGAAACAGGTAAGGCCTACATGAAATATGATGAGTGTTGGTTCTGCCTTCCTTGTGAGAAGGAGTGTCCTACAGGTGCTGTCACCGTTCAAATTCCCTTCCTTCTCAGATGACGTCTTCAGTTATTCCTCAAGATTTACAATCTCAATTTGATGATTTAGATGATGAGTTGATTACCCCGGTAGAACTTTTATTTTCTGAGTCTTTAGAAGATAGATTGGTTGGTGTTGTCAACCTGCAACACCTTTGCGATGAGCAAACAGTTCCATTTTTAATCACCGCTCTTGGCGATACGTCTCAAAAGGTTATTCTGACGGCTGTTACTTCACTCTGGGAAATTGCGAGTCAACTTGCCGTTGAGCCGCTCATGGCTTGCTTAAGTTCTTCATACTCATCTAAAGTAAGAGCTGAGGCTCTCATGGCTTTGAAGGAGTTGGTCAATCAAGATCATCTCTTGGTTCTTCTGGATAAATTGTCTATCGATGACGATTTGCTCCAAAATTCGATCCTTGTTCTTCTCAGAAAAATTCATGATATCCAAGCGCTACCATACATTGCTCCTTTTCTCGAATCTAAGTTTGAGCACCTTCGTTTGGCATCAATTGTCACCCTGAGATATCTCAATCAACTTACTCATTTCCCACCCGCCCTGGCTTTGGCATCAGATCCAAGTATTGAAGTTCGCAAAGAAGCAATGCTTACATTTGCTCATTTGGACGAGCCTGAAGTACTTGCGGTACTACTACAATCCTTGCTTGAGGATTCCTCATGGGAGGTCCGTCGAAATGCAGCCCAAGCACTTGAGCGAAAGTCTGATCCCTCATCTGCTGGTGCATTATCTTCTGCCATTTCGGATCAACATTGGCAGGTTCGTAAGTTCTCTTTGCGGGCTCTCAATCCCCTTGTTGCTGAGCAGTTTGCTCCTAAAATCATCCCTCTTCTTTGTGACGACTATTCCGATGTTCGTAAGGAAGCTGCTTTGGCTCTTGGCGGTGTAAATTCTGAGCAAGCAAAAGTGGCGCTTCAACAATCCTTGTCGGATGCTGATATTGAAGTGCGCATTGCGTCTGAAAAGTCTTTATCGCGTCAAAAACTTTAAAGTTTCTCTGCAAGACTGTGAAACTTGGTTAACATTGTTTATGGATGCACCATCATTACAAGAGCAGTCACGTCTCCAGGAAATTCGTGAATCTCTTGAAAATGTTTTACTTCGGGGTCGAGGTTTAAATGTTTTGGAGGCATGTCTTGCTAGGAATATAAGAGTCATTGGTGACGATATTTACCTTCGCTTATTTCATGGATCAGATCAACAATACTTGATTGATTCTGTTCGTGAATCATTGAATTCATTGTCTTGGCCTAAACGAATTGTTGTTGATCCTCGATCCATACCAGGTGTTAAGAGGACCATAGCAATCGGCAGTGGCAAGGGTGGCGTTGGTAAAACATCAGTGACTGTGGCTCTTGCTAAATCGCTTCGGAATCATGGTTATTCGGTGGGAATTTTAGATGCTGATGTTTATGGGCCAAATATTTCAACAGTGTTGGGTGCCGAGCAATTAACAGTTCACACATCTGAGGGGCCTGAGGGCTCACAATTCTTACCTCCAATCGTTGATGAAATACAAGTTATGTCTGTAGGTTTTCTCGCCTCTAAAGATCAGTCGTTGGCTTGGAGAGGTCCAATCTTAACGAGACTTTTGAAGCAATTTATGTACGATGTCCGCTGGGAAAACCTTGATTTCCTTTTGATCGACTTGCCTCCTGGCACAGGCGACCCTCAGATCACTGTGCTTCAGGAAAGTCCCGTTGTGTCGGTTCTTCTGGTTGGTATCCCTGGTGCATCTTCTTACTCTGATTTAACAAGAACAATTGCAATGTACCGTCAATTTGGTCTGCCAATTATGGGTTATGTTGAAAACTTTTCTTCTGTTACTTGTCCAAAATGTGGCACTTCGTTTTCATTTCTCTTGGACCAGTGTGATATGTATGGCCAAAAATCTTTGAATTATGAAATTAATTTATTGACCCAACTTCCCGTAACACCCGATTTGTTGACCAATCGTGACGACTCAATTATTACCAGCCTTGAGTCGATCCATCCATCTGCTTTTCAGCAGTTGGCTGATAACGTTTCTTCTTTATTGTAGTTAGATGATATAACAACGGATTATTTGTGCTTTGCTGATGGCCAATCTTCTTTATTCACGACTGTTGATTCTTCTTAGCTAAAATACATATTGCACGTACGATGGATTCGAAATTTGATTGCGATTGATTTGTAGTACCTCACTGCGGCTGGAAAAATTACTTGTCCTTGTTGTCCATATTTACTTGTAGATCTAACCGCATTTATGTAAATCGCCCTTGCCGTTTCGTTATTCTTCTAAATATGAATTATCTGTTATTGCATATTGAAAATCTTAATTGAAACCTGTGAGCATTAAATTGCTAAATGGCGATCGGTATTGGTTCATACCGTCTGATTGCGTGACCGTTGTGTTTGATACGAAAAAGATCGAGCTTCGTTTGTAGCTTTTGACTGTTGAACATATTTTGGATGTTGACAGCGTCGCCTGAAATTCGTACAAATGTTCTTAACAGGATATCTGAAGATAGATGGATTACCTTGGCGACCCAACTGATTAAAACTGGTCAACCGCGGTCGTGTGACCCGCTTGACCCGGATTTGCCGCCTGGGGAAGAAGAAGCTATTGCAATGCTCGTAGCTGGAAAATTGGAGGCAATGGGCATGTCTGTTCAGACCTATGAAAGCATGCCACACAGGCCCAATGTCGTCGGTGTTTTAAAGGGGAGCGGCGATGGTCCAGTACTGATGATGAATGATCATATGGATACCTACCCCGTAGTTGAACCTCACAAATGGGATAAAACGAACTTTGATCCCTTCAAAGCAACCCGTCATGGTGATTTGTTGTACGCGAGAGGTTCTTCGGATACGCGTGGAAACATGGCTTCAGCATTGATCGCTGCCCAAGCATTAGTTGAGGAAGGTGTGAAGCTGAAGGGTGATCTGATGTATTGCTTATGTGTTGATGAGGAGCGTGATGGAACTCATGGTTCTATTTACTTAACTGAGACAATTGGTATCAAAGCTGACTACTCTATTACTGCTGAGCCAACTGCATGGGAAAACTCACAGTCAGGCGAATGGGGTATGAATCTCTCAGTGGCTAATGGAGGTCATTGTTTGGTTGAAATTACAATTGTTGGCCAAAAGGCACATATTTGGCGACCAGATACAAGTAATAACGCGATTGTTGAGGCATCCAAACTTGTCCCATTGCTTGAAGCAATGTCTTTTACCCATACACCGACAAATTTTATGGGTCATACCCCACCATGTACAACAATTGTGCGTATCAGGGGTGGGTTGCCTGGAGAAATGCAATTTTCTCCTGATGAATGCAAGATCACTCTTGCTGTCGTAGGCATTGTTCCAGGTATGACGATGCAATCTATTATTTCTGATCTTGAGTCTGTGACTTCAAAGATGTTTGACGGCAGAGAGGATATCACCTACAGCGTTAAACAAGTACCAGATTCGTTGTTTGTAGAGGCGACGGAGCCTGTACCGATGGACGAAGAACCGTGTCGATCTATATGTAAAGCCTATGCCACGTTGATGGATGGAGCTCAACCAATACCAAATCGAAAAAATGCTTTTAACGATACGATTCGCTTCCGCCAGGCCGGGATTAATGCAGTGACTTTTGGTCCTGGTGAAGATGGTTGGGCCCCTGACAATGAAAGTATTTCTATTACAAAGGCAGTTATGGCAGCACGAATGTATGCATTAACAATTATGGATATTCTGGAGGTTGACAATGATGTTGAGTGATTTAAAAATTTCTCATTCATTCAGGCTGTTTCGAAAACCACTGCGATTGTTCAGGACGTTCTCTTTCGATAGATATTTCTATGCCTCTATTTCTACAGTTCTTGTTCTATTTTTACTTTGGATATTTTTAACTTCGACAGGGATTGCTGACGAGTTGTTCTTGCCTGGTCCTGTCAAGGTATGGGAATCCTTTCTATCAGTTCTTACTGAAGGTTATCAAGGTAGCACCTTGGTTGTGCATGTGTATACAAGTTTGCTGAGGATACTAATTTCATTCATGCTTGCGTGCATTGTAGGTATCCCCTTAGGAATATTGATGGGAGCGTCGAAGTTTGCGCGTGCACTTCTAAATCCTCTCATTGAATTCTACCGCCCTTTACCACCTCTTGGCCTTTATACCTTATTGGTCATGTGGCTCGGAATTGGTGAGGAATCCAAACTCTCTTTGCTCTTTTTGGCAGGTTTGCCAGGTGTGATTATTGCCACTATTCAGGCTGTGCAAGATATTGATGAATCCTATCTACGAGTTGCACGTGGTTTAGGTGCTTCCAAAAGAACGATCCTTCTCAACGTTTATTTGCCTGCTGCTGGTCCGACAATTCTTGCTGGTATGAGGATTTCCCTCGGTTTTGTTTACACTGTTCTGGTTGCAGCGGAGATTGTCGCAGCTACCGCTGGTATTGGTTGGATGATTTGGGATGCCTCAAAATTCCTTTTGTCCGACGTCGTGATTATGGGGTTAATCGTATTGGGGCTGACAGGTATAGCCCTTGATTTATTCATGCGTATGTTGGGAAAATTATTAATGCCATGGACTCGAAAATCTAGATTTGGAACATCTTAAATTAGGTTGTTTCATTTCTAACTACACATCTATTCACCAATCATGTTTTTGTTTTCTTTCAAAAAATTCTTTGCGTTATCTACAGGCTTTGCTTTGGCTTTTGGTGGCCTCGCTTCGTCTGTTTCAGCTGCCCCGAAACCTAAAAACATTACTGTTGGTTATCTCAACTTAGTTAATGCCCAACTGGTCACTAAGAATCTTGGTCTCATCCAAAAATATATGCCAGGTGTTAAAATTAAATATATTAAGGTTGGCGGTGGAGGTGATATGTTGAGAGCTATTGCTGCAAAACAAGTTGATTTTGGTGGCTTAGGCAATCCACCTACGGCTATTGGTGTTACTAAGGGTCTTCCAATTCAGGGAACTATGGTGCTAAATATGCTCGGTGCTGTTGAGGCTATGGTCGTGCGTAAAAGTGCAAATATTAAAACTTGGAATGACCTAAAAGGGAAAACGATTGCCGCCCCATTCGGTTCCACAACGCATTATTTACTGTTGAAAGCACTGTCGGACGCAGGAATTAAGCCTTCATCAATGAAGATTCTTGATTTACGTCCTGCCGACATCGCAGCTGCATGGGCCCGTGGTGATATTGATGCCGCGTGGTATTGGGAGCCCAATCTTGATAAGGCAGTGAAGGATGGTGGTGAAATCTTTATCACATCTGGCGATATGGAGAAGAAAGGGTACCCAACCTGGGACGTTGGTGTTGTTATGAATTCTTTTGCTAAAAAATATCCTGACTATGTTGTCAGGTTTGTTAAGGCTGAATGTGAAGGCATTGATTATTGGATTAACAATCCTATTAAGACTGCTAAGATTATTGCAAAAGAGCTGTCCTTGTCATTACCTGATGCGACCCGTATGATGAAAGGTACCGAAATGGTTCCCTGCAAAACTCAGCTGACCTCTCGATACATTGGTAAGTCTGGTCGTATTGGCGGATTCGCTGATACTCTTGTTGAAACATCTAAGTTTCTTGTATCACAGAAACGTCTTCCCAAGCAGTTGACGCGTAAGAACTACGAAGCCTTTATCAATCCTGTTTGGCTTGAAAAAGCTGTCAAGTGATTCTTATTTAAATCTTATTTCTGGCTGAGGCAATCACATTTGTTGAGTTGCCTCACTTTTTCTACCTATGTCCATCCTTCTCTGTAACAATTTTTCTCTATCGATTACTTCTCTACGGGAATATTATTGCTCTGTTGGATCCTCTCCAGTTGATGTTATAAACCAAGTTTACAAGCGTATTCAACTGGATGGCAGGGACGACGTTTGGATTAACCTCCGTCCTCTAGAGGATTCTCTCCAGATTGCAGAGCATCTAATGGGAAAGCCAAGAGATAATTTCTCTTTGTTTGGCGTGCCATTTTCAGTGAAAGACAATATTGATGTTGATGGATTACATACAACTGCTGCATGTCCAACATTTTCTTATCGACCGTCTGTTTCTGCGAATGTGGTGAGGCGTCTAGAACACGCTGGTGCTATTTGCATTGGTAAAACCAATTTAGATCAATTTGCTACTGGCTTAAACGGCACTCGCTCACCCTATGGCCCTTGTCGTTCAGCATTTAATCTTGATTATGCGTCTGGCGGCTCTAGTTCAGGATCTGCAGTGTCTGTAGCTTTGCATCAAGTAAGTTTTTCCATTGGTACAGATACTGGCGGCTCCGGACGAATTCCTGCGAGTCTCAATAATATTTTTGGCTTGAAGCCTACGGTTGGATCACTAAGCTCTCACGGTCTGGTTCCCTGTTGTCCGAGTCTTGATTGTCCATCTGTTTTTTCTTTGTCAGTTGATGATGCACTTGAAGTGGCTCAAACTATGTATGCATCTGATCCTTCCGATCCTACATTGAGGCTATCTGCCGAAGCCCCACTTTTTAGTCTGCCATCCTTATCGTCTGATCTTTGTGTTCTTGTTCCACAGCCCGAACAACTTGAGTTCTTTGATAACGCTGACGGCCACAACCTTTATATCAGAGCAGTCGATTATGTTCGAGACCTCGGTTTTAAGGTTGAGTTTTTCGATTTCGCTCCGTTTGTCGAAGCTGGAAATTTCTTGTTCGATGGTCCATGGCTTGCCGATCGTTACGCGTCTATTGGAGCCTTCCTTGAGGATCATCCTCTTGATGTTCTTGATACAACCTATGGCATTGTCCAAAAGGGTTCACTGGTGACAGGAGAGCAGGTGTTTAAGGCTCAGGAACGTGTCCAGCAGATCAAGGCCAAGATCCGATTGCTTGCTAAAGAAGGTCAATTGTTTTTGTTCCCAACAGTCGCGCCTCTGTGTACTGTTAGTCAAATTCAGGCTAATCCAGTAGAGCTTAACAACCAGTTTGGTTATTACTCGTACTTTGCCAATGTACTTGATCTTTGCGCTTTCTCATTTCCATTCGCGTTTTACCCGAATGGTATGCCATTCGGCCTAACAGTGATGGCACCAGCTTTTAATGATGGTGTTGTCGCATATTTCGCGAAGGCATTTACTGATTCTTTGAATTCAGTATTTGGAAAATCACGTTTCTCACTCTCTTGATTGATCATGTCCGCATCCGCGCCACAGCCCTTAGTCACACAAGGACGGGTCTCAATCGATAATTTATCCGTTTCTTTTAGTAGTCGTGGTCAAGATATTCTTGCTATACAGGACGTCAATATATCTATCTGCCCTGGCGAATTTGTTTGTTTGCTAGGTCCTTCTGGGTGTGGTAAATCGACATTACTCAATTGTGTGGCGGGATTTGTTAAGCCGACTTTGGGATCAATTTCAGTTGACGATGAAGCCATTACAGGCCCCGGCCCTGATCGTGGAATGGTTTTTCAGCAGCATTCGCTTTATCCCTGGAAAACCGTTCTTCAAAATATTGCATTTGGGCCCGAGGTTACTGGTCGAGGCAAAGGCTCTCCTAAGAGTACCGCTCAGACCTTTTTGAAAATGGTTGGTCTCAGTAAGTACGCAGAGTATTATCCCCATGAGTTATCGGGTGGAATGCAACAAAGGGTTGGTATTGCACGTGCTCTCGCTAATTATCCCAAACTTCTGTTGATGGATGAACCCTTTGGAGCTTTAGATTCGCAAACACGTTTGATGATGCAAGAGAATCTATTGAGGTTATGGAGGGACTTGTCGATCACTGTCTTGTTTGTTACTCATGACGTCGATGAGGCAGTATTTTTATCAGATCGTGTTCTTGTAATGGGATCCAATCCAGGTAGGATTGTTCGAGATCTACCAGTCAATTTGTCTCGTCCACGTGATACCGATACGACGGTGAGTCGTGAGTTTGTCGAGTTGAGAAAGACGTGTTTGGACTTGATAAGACTTGAGTCATTAAAGGCTTTTCATGAACACAACTGATTGACGAGGCACTTTGATATTCGCCCCCTTGTTTAATGTTTTCTTAGTCTTTCTGTTTTGATGATTAGTTATTTCAATACTTGGCTGTTCGATTGAATTTATCAATTTATTTTTGTATCGGATGCTACCTAATAATTGGATAATGAATCAACCGCTACCTTTACTTGGTTCTTTTTTGTGTCATATTTTACACGGGCCATGCCCATTTCCTGTGTGAGGAACCTCATGAAACTCTTCCAGCAGCTGCTGGTGGCGCCTGCCGCTCTCGGCCTTCTGGCTCCTGTGGCGGCCAACGCCGCTGACCTGAACATCAACGGCGTGTCGGACTACGCGTCCGACGAAGACATTGAGCAGGTCACCAGCATCACCCAGTTTTCTGACGTCTACCCGACCGACTGGGCTTACCAGGCACTGGCCAACCTGATCGAGCGTTACGGCTGCGTCGCCGGCTATCCCAACGGCAGCTTCAGCGGCAACCGGGCGATGACCCGTTACGAGGCTGCCGCTCTGCTGAACTCCTGCCTCGACAGCGTCACTGAATTAACTGACGATCTTGCTCGTCTGATCAAGGAATTCGAGCGTGAGCTGTCGATCATCCGCGGCCGCGTTGACGGTCTGGAAGCCCGCGTCGGCGAACTGGAATCGTCTCAGTTCTCCACTACGACCAAATTAAAGGGGCGTACATCATGGTTCCTTGGTGCTGTAAGGGCCAAGGGTGATGCAGGCAAACTACGTAAGGAATATAATGCTGATTACGGTGCAACGGTTTTCAGTTATGACCTTGCTCTTGCCCTGAAGACATCCTTTACCGGCAAAGATTTACTGTTCACTCGCTTGCGTTCTGGTAACTCTGCCAACGCATTTGGTGGGGCTGGTTTTCCCATCACCAGTCTCGATTATCCAACCAATACAGCTACTGAAGTCCGACTCGGTCGACTGTATTACCGCTTCCCTGTTGGCTCCAATTTCACGGTTGTTGCAGGTCCGCGGATGAGAAACACCGAGAATCTTGGCTACAAGCCGTCTGCATATACGGCCGGTGGTCATCCCCAACTTGACCTCTTTTCGGGACGTCTTGGTGTTCCAATGGTGTGGAACAAAGCCACCGGCGGTGGTTTTGGTGTTACTTATAAATCGACATCCGATAAAGGCGACCCCTATTTGACTGTAGCTGCCAACTATGTTGCTGCTTCTGCTAACAATGGCGACCCGAATAGCGGTGGCTTTATGACCGATAATGCCAAGGGCAGTATCACAACGCAGATTGCCTACGGCAATAAGAAATGGGGTGTAGCTGCTGGATACCGCTACGGGCAATGTGACGTTTCCTATGGAAGGGGCACTGAGTTCGCAAGGAGGAACGCCTTCAGTCAGGCATGTCAATACAGCGAAGCTACCGGCGATTTTGATGCGGCTGGTAATGCGATCATGACGGATAAACGCTCCAATGCTGACAGCAACAGCTGGGCCCTTAATGCATTCTGGAGACCGAGTGAATCTGGATTTGTCCCCTCCATTAGCGCTTCGGTTGGTCAGTCATATCTTGGCGGTAATTACAATTACAACACCGTTGATACATTTGCATCATGGATGGTCGGCCTTCAGTGGAGTGATGTTTTCCTGATGGGTAATGACATGGGCTTTGCCATTGGCCAGCCGATGTTTGCTGCCGCGATGGACAAAGGAACTCCTGATGATGGCAATTACGCGATGGAGCTCTGGTATGAATTCCAGGTCACGGATAACATTTCGATCGCACCTGGCGTTTATTGGCTCAGCCGCCCAATGGGTGAATTAACTCCTGACGACAAGAGTCTCGGGATCTTTGGTGGTGTCATTCAGACCAAGTTCTTGTTCTGATTTACTTAAACCAGTCTTGGCCCTTCCTTGGAAGGACGCAAAGACGCCACACCTCTGCATCTGGATGGCTCGTTTTCGAGCCATCTTTTATTTTGAGTGCCATTCTTTTTTGTTTGGCTGTCACGCGTTTCTTTTTTTTACTCTTGTTGAACGCATTTAGTGCAGGAGGAATGCTTGTTTTTGTTGTTTGTGCAGCTCAGTTGTTATTGAGCCTGTTTTGTTTTTGCACTCCGCCGTCGCTTTTCTTCAACATGGCTGCTGCTGATTGAGCTGGTCCGCGTTTTTCGTCTGAACAGTATTGAAATTCTTTTTTGTCTGGCGCTCTTCTATTGATTGTCAACGCTTTCAGAGTGGTTCCTAGATTTGAGTGGATCTTCCTGTATGGGCCAAACCCTTGGAATGCTTGGCTTGCTCAGGCTTCGATATCTTCTCGTCCGTGCCCACAACCGAGTGAACCAGAAGCGCGCATCGCGACTTGAGTGGCCGACATACCGAGCAACAAGTCCCTGGTTTAAGGAGCTGCATCGCATTAATCCCTCAAGGTCTGCGCGGTCGCGTCTTGCTTCGTTCAGTAGATCTTTTGAGGCCTCCGCTGTGATCGGTGTCGGCGCGGCCCAGACGAACGAACCAAACACTGGAGCACGGCCCAGGCCGTGATGATCCGTCAGGCTTTCTCCGCCAAGTTCGATCCGATCCACCAGCTCCCACTGCGGGTGGTCAGACCCTGTGCGTTGTATGCACATTTTTGTCCTCCACTGCCCTCGGTTCAGTGTCTCTTCCGCAGCGGTGCGTCCGAGTCGCACGATTTCTACGCCCAAAAAGGAGGCATTGTTCGGGAGATGCACGTCTAGGTTCTGTTCGAACAAGGCGTCGGCGTAAAGCACCAGTTCTTGGGGTAGCCATTCCAGGTCGCTGTGTTCAGCAAGCTTTGCCCTCACCGTCTGCCTGGCCCAGGTCCCATCTGGGTCAAGCCTGCTACGTCCAATGGACCCGTAAACCTTTTGTGCTGCAACGCTTGTCATCAAGCTGCGACTGTTGCTTTCCAGTTTCAAATCAATGCTGAGCTGATCTCCTCCCACCAGTCCACCGGCGGTGTGTAGTAGTGGCAGCTCACAACGGTTGTCGTTTCCGGATTGGGCCCGCAACACCTTGAAGGGTGCGCTGCTTCCCCCTTGGTGTCGGGTTCGTCCCAGCCGATCGACGCTGAACTGCAGCTTGCAGTGGCCGTGCCAGGGCTCGAGGCGTTGCATAACCGTACGTTCGGCTGGCACCTCCGCCAGCTCCGTATTCTTTGATACCAAAATAGTGTCTCTGTCTGGGCAGGCTTTCGGTCAATCCGGTGATGGCGGCAGTGGGTCAGTCAGTCAGTCAAGGGGTGATCGTGGTGGTGGAGCGGCTCGAAGCGCGAGTGGATTTACCTCAGTTGCCCCTGCCGCTTACAGCTCAGGAACGCACCGTCATGCGCGGTCGGCGGCGCACCTCCTGTGGGCGAGATGTGCTGCTGCAATTGCCTAGGCATGGTGTTCTGCACCCCGGCGATCAGCTTGTTGATGCATTGCGCTCTTGTCTGGTTGTTGTCGAGGCAGCACCCGAAGCGCTTTTGCGGGTGCAGGGGTTTTCAACGCTTTCGTTACTGCAGGCGGCTTATCACCTTGGGAATCGCCATGTTGCTTTGGAATTGCATGAGCAGGAGCTTTTCCTCCTCGATGATTCCGTTCTCGCCGGCATGCTTGAAACTCGGGGACTGCAGGTGAGCCGATGCCAGCGCCCATTCGCCCCTGAAGGCGGTGCGTATGCCAGGCATTCTCACCCGTGACATCCCTGTCGCTGCTTCAGTTGGTCAGTCCGGCCTTGCCGGTTGGTGCGTTCAGCTATTCAGAGGGTCTGGAGGTACTGATCCAGGCGGGGACGATTGATCAGGAGTCCGCGCTCAGGTCCTGGTTGGAGGCTGAATTGCAGCGGGGCAGTCTTCGTTTCGAGGCTGCGGCCCTCCGGCCCTTGGCCGCAGAGCTTTCCGCCTGGTGTAAGGGGGACCTCACGGCCAAGAATCGTTTGCTGTCGCTGGATGGTTGGTTGCTGGCCACGAGGGAAGCCGCCGAATTGCGAGCTCAGCAGCGTCAGATGGGGCAGTCATTGCTGCTCCTGTTGGCTGATATGGGACACACTTTGCCGGAACAGTTGCCCTTGGGTTGGCCAGCAGCCTGGGCGGCGTCGGCGCTGGCATTGCAGGTGCCACAGGCGGACATGGTGCAGGGCTATCTCTACAGCTGGGTTGCCAATCAGCTCAGTGCTGCAGTGCGTCTGTTGCCGCTGGGTCCTTCACGCGCGCAAGTGACATTGCAGAGTTTGCTCCCGTTGATTACCGCTCAGGCTGAGGTTCTGCACACTGTTGATCCGAGGCAACTCTGGAGTGGTGGTATCGGAGCCGGAATGGCACAGCTCGCCCATGCTGAGTTGTATTCCCGCCTGTTTCGAAGCTGATGAGCAGCAAGCTGCGTCTTGGAGTGGCAGGTCCTGTGGGCTCAGGAAAAACAGCACTTGTTCAGGCACTCTGCTTGCAGCTCCGGCATCGGCTGGAGTTGGCCGTCGTCACAAACGACATTTACACCCAGGAGGATGCCCAGTTCCTGACCCGAGCCGGTGCATTGGAGCCGCAGCGCATTCGTGGCGTGGAAACAGGGGGCTGCCCGCATACGGCGATCCGGGAAGATTGTTCGATCAATCGGGCTGCGGTGGCAGAGCTCGAGGCGCAGTTTCCTGATCTGGATCTAGTGCTTGTGGAGAGTGGCGGTGACAATTTGGCTGCCAGCTTCAGCCCGGAACTCGTCGATCTCTGCATCTATGTGATTGATGTGGCTGCCGGCGACAAAATTCCTCGGAAGGGTGGCCCCGGTATCACGCGTTCAGATCTGCTGGTGATCAACAAGATCGATCTGGCGCCTTTGGTGGGGGCAGATCTTGCGGTCATGGATCGGGACACCCGAGCGATGCGAGGTGAACGTCCCTGGTGCTTTACTAATCTTCACACTGGCGAAGGGCTCGAAACAGTCATTCATTTCTTGTTTCAACAGTTACCAAATTGCGTCAACAAATGAGAGCAATTCTCGGAATGTTACCAGTGATACAAAACAGCCGATTCGCGGTCCATACGTTCGGATGTATCGCCTTTTGGCGTCCCCCAACCGTGTGTATTCATTTTCATGACTTCTAAACTCACGAAGCGTTTGCTTGCCGCGTTTGCTGCAACAGCGGTCGGAGCGACGATCACTGCCTGCGGTGGCGGCGGTGGTGGTGGTGGTGACACCGCTTCTGGTGGAGGTGGAGGCGGAGGCGGCAGCGATTTTGATGGAGAAATCAAAGTCGGCATCCTCCACTCCTTGAGTGGAACCATGGCAATTTCCGAAACGACTCTTAAGGAAGTCGAGGAATTGGCCATTAAAGAAATCAATGAGGCCGGCGGAGTCAAAGTTGACGGGAAGAGCTACAAGATTGTTTACACCTCTGAAGATGGTGCATCTGATTGGCCAACCTTCGCAGAGAAATCCCAGAAACTGATCGACGCTGACAAAGTTGCTGTCGTCTTTGGTGGCTGGACGTCTGCAAGCCGGAAGGCCATGCTTCCCGTTTACGAAGCTAAGGATCACTTCCTCTTCTACCCGATTCAGTACGAAGGTCAGGAGTGTTCCAAGAACATCTTCTACACCGGTGCCGTTCCCAACCAGCAAGCTGAACCTGCAGTGGATTGGCTGTTTGAGCAATTTGCTGACAAGTACGGCAAGAAGGTCTATCTCGTGGGTTCTGATTACGTCTACCCACGGACGGCCAACACCATTATCAAAGAACAGGTCAAGAGCCTGGGTGGTGAGACTGTAGGGGAGGATTACATTCCTCTGGGTAACACCGAGGTGGCTCCGATCATTGCCAAGATCAAGAAGGAATTCCCCGATGGTGGAATCATCATCAACACTTTGAATGGTGATTCCAACGTTGCTCTGTTCAAGCAGTTCAAGGCTGCTGGAATTACTCCTGATAAGTACCCGATCATGTCCTTCTCCATTGCTGAGGAGGAGATCCGTCAAATCGGACCTGAGTATGTCGGTGGTACTTATGCAGCATGGAACTACTTCATGTCTCTCGGCACTGAAGCGTCCAACACCTTCAATTCTGCTTTCCTCGCTGAGTACGGTGAAGATCGGGTGACCAATGACCCGATGGAGTCGGCTTACAACATGGTCTACCTCTGGAAGGCTGCCGTTGAAAAGGCCGGTACTTATGAGGATCTTGATGCTGTTCGTGATGCCCTAATCGGTATCAAACTCGACGCTCCCCAAGGTCCAATTGAGATGTACCCCAATCACCACATCTCCCAGACCGTTCGCATCGGTGAAGCGAAAGACGATGGACAGTTTGAGATCCTTTGGGACAGCAAAACTCCTGTTCCACCGATCACATGGAACCAGTACGTTCCTGAGACAAAAGGCTACAAGTGTGATTGGACACTTGATCGCGATGATGCTGGAAAGTTCAAGATGTAATCGTTACGTCTGAAATGATTTCACCGGTGGGCCACAATTATTTGTAGGCCCACTTTTTTTATCCTATGCACAAATGGAATTAATTTTTTCTCAGCTTCTTGATGGACTTAGTATTGGGTCCGTCCTTCTTTTGGCGGCCACTGGCCTCGCCATCGTTTTTGGCTTAATGGGCGTGATTAATCTCGCCCACGGTGAATTAATGATGATTGGCGCATATGTTACGTACGTAACTCAAAACTTGTTTCGTCCTATGGGTGAAGGTATTTTTGAGTTGTATTTTCTTTTTGCCCTTGTATTTGCATTTTTTATTACAGGTATCGTTGGGGTGATTCTTGAGAGAACTCTCATTCGACAACTCTATGGACGTCCGTTGGAAACATTGCTTGCTACATGGGGTGTGAGCCT
This sequence comes from Synechococcus sp. MIT S1220, assembly GCF_047303025.1. Lineage (NCBI taxonomy): Bacteria > Bacillati > Cyanobacteriota > Cyanophyceae > Synechococcales > Synechococcaceae > Synechococcus > Synechococcus sp. MIT S1220. Next base: position 463,622 of record NZ_CP138939.1, read on the forward strand.
TGTTTTGATTCAATTTATTCGCAGTGTCTCAACCAGCATGACAATTGGCATTGTTGTTGCCGTTGTGTTGGGATTCTTGGCTCAGAGATTCGCACCAAAAAAATTAAAGCAGGCTTCCTTCTACCCGTACTTGTCAGGGTTGGCATGGTTGGTGTCAGCTGTAATCGGTTTTCTTGCGATCACTGCTCTCTCTGGCTCAAAATTTCTATCAAAGCCTTGGTTTGGTCCACGAAACATTGACGTGACAGCACCGAAATGGCTTCAGGGAAGTTGGGGATCGATTGCTGGTATCGAACTACCTGGAATTCGGATATTTATCATCCTATTGTCTGCTTTATTGCTTGCCTTTGTGGCTTGGTTCCTCACAAAGAGTGTTTGGGGACTGCGTATTCGTTCCGTGACTCAGAATCGTCAGATGAGTAATTGCCTTGGTATTCCTACAGACAACGTGGATAGCATTACTTTTGGGATCGGCTCGGGACTGGCTGGAGTGGCTGGGGCCGCGATCACCTTGCTTGGTTCTGTGGGTCCAAATCTTGGTGCTGCTTATATTGTTTCCTGTTTCATGGTGATTGTGCTTGGTGGTGTTGGCAACCTTGTTGGAACGGTCATCGCTTCCATGATGCTTGGCATTATTCAGTCGATCATTGGATCTGGTGCCATCCTTATTGCTTTTCCCGAAATACCAAACCCATCGAGGGCGGTCATTGAATTTTTCGCAACAACAAGTATGTCATATGTTTTGATCTTTATCTTCATCATTGGATTTCTTCAATTTAAGCCCACAGGAATGTTCCCTCAAAAGGGTCGTTCAGTTGAATCCTGATTTATCACCCCACCTGATTTACCCATGAAACTCTTCAAAAAGCTAATTCCTTGGCTCCTCCTCGCCTTTGCTTTTTTTGTCCTACCAGCCATACTTTCTCAGTTCCGTCTTAATCTCTTTGGCCGTTATTTTTCCCTTGCTATTGTTGCTCTTGGAATCGATTTGATCTGGGGGTATACAGGCCTTCTCAGTTTGGGTCAAGGAATCTTTTTTGCACTAGGTGGTTATGCGATTGGGATGCACCTATTATTGGTTACCCAAAATGACTTTACAACCGGCGCAAATGGTTTGCCTAAGTTTTTTGAAAATTATGGTGTTGATAATCTTCCATTTTTCTGGCAACCCTTTTGGTCCTTCCCGTGGACATTGATTGCCATATGGCTGATTCCAGCAATCGTGGCTGGTTTGGTTGGTTATCTTATCTTCAGGAATAGGATTAAGGGAGTTTATTTCTCGATTATTACGCAGGCTTCGCTAATGGTTTTTTACCATTTTTTCAATGGCCAACAGAAACTCGTTAATGGAACAAATGGTTTGAAAACGAGTACGACTGAAATTTTTGGAATGGTCGTTGGTTCCGATGATGCCCAAATTGTGTTTTATCGTATCACTCTGATTCTTCTACCATTTGCTTACCTACTCTGCAAATTTTTAACAAGTGGTCGTTTTGGAGATGCTCTGATTGGTATTCGTGATGATGAGGCAAGGTTGCGATTCACTGGCTTCAACCCTGTACCTTTCAAAGTGATTGTCTACCTCGTTGCTGGTGGCCTTGCAGGTATATCAGGAGCTCTTTATACCATTCAGTCTGGAATTGTTTCACCGCAATATATGGCAATTCCGATGTCAATTGAGATGGTGATTTGGGTTGCAGTTGGTGGTCGTGGCACGTTGATAGGGCCTATTATTGGTGCTGTTCTTGTGAATTATCTGAGGAGTCTGGTGAGTGAAGCATTGCCTGAGGCATGGCTCTTTGTTCAGGGCGGCTTATTTATTTTTGTTGTTGTACTCATGCCTGACGGTATTTATGGATGGTTTAAAAATGGCGGTTTTATGTCCATGCTTGCAGCATTTGGCCTTGCTAAGAAGTCTGCTACGTATCCAAAAGTTGATATGGATGAAGGATATGCAGCTGAATCATGATGTTTTTAAGACAAGGACTTTACTCCATCCCCTCCAACTTATTTCTCTCTAAATCATGACAACACCTATTCTTGAATTGAATGATGTTAGTGTTGATTTCGATGGTTTCTTTGCACTGACAGACCTCTCACTCTCTTTATCGCATGGTGAGTTGAGATCAATCATCGGACCCAACGGCGCAGGAAAGACGACGTTTCTTGATGTGATTACTGGCAAGGTTCGGCCTACCAAAGGAAGCGTGTCGTTAAGAGGAGCAAGTATTGTCGGTCTATCTGAGCAAAAGATTTCTCTTTTAGGAGTTGGTCGCAAATTTCAAACCCCTCGTGTGTTTGAAAATCTAACGGTCACGAGAAATCTAGAGTTGGCAGCATCGCCGACGAAAGAACCTTTTAGCTTGATGTTTAAGAAACTTGGGCCGACCGCTAAGGATGAAGTTCATCGTTTGATGGACTACGTGGGTTTAGCACCGTTTGCCAAAGTTCTTGCTGGTTCCTTATCTCATGGTCAGAAGCAATGGCTAGCCATATCAATGTTAGTGGCTCAGTCTCCCGATATTATTCTTCTTGATGAGCCGGTAGCTGGATTGACTGATGAAGAAACCAATCGGACAGCGGAGTTGATTAAATCTCTTGCAGGAGAGCATACCGTTGTTGTGATCGAGCACGATATGGAATTTATTCGAGATCTGGGTGCTCCTGTTACCGTTTTGCACCAAGGCAAATTGCTAACTGAGGGTACGTTGGATGAAGTGAAATCTGACCCTAAGGTGATTGAGGTTTATCTTGGTCAGGCCGATTAGAGACATTCTTATTTTTGCGCCCCTTCCCTACTTTTCATCATGGTTCAAGCAACTGCACCAGCCTCCACCAAAACAATCCTGCGTGCTTCGGGATTGAATGTTTATTACGGTGAAAGTCACATTCTCAGAAACGTTGATCTGCAGATACCTGAAGGAGAGATGATCTGCCTGATCGGGCGTAATGGAGTTGGAAAAACTACATTCTTGAAGACCATTATTGGTCTGCTTGAACAGCGCTCTGGCAACATCGAATATGATGGAAAGCAATTGACCTCTCAGGCACCGTACAAGCGTGCCCGTGCTGGAATTGGTTATGTGTCTCAAGGGAGGGATATTATTCCCCGCATAACCGTGCGAGAAAACCTTCAGATTGGTATGGAGTCCCTCCCCGGTGGGATGGGAAAAAACCGTCATATCGATCCGCTTGTTTTTGAGTTATTCCCAATTCTTGAGCAGTTTCTTAACCGACGCGGTGGCGATCTAAGCGGCGGCCAGCAACAACAGTTGGCCATCGCAAGAGCTCTTTTGGGTAAGCCAAAATTGTTGCTTCTTGATGAGCCAACGGAAGGAATTCAGCCTTCTATTATTTTGGATATCGAACGAGCTGTGAAGCGTATTATTCAAGAAACCGGGATTAGTGTTTTACTCGTGGAACAGCACTTGCATTTTGTGAAACAGTCTAGTTTCTACTATGCTATGCAACGAGGAGGAATTGTTTCGAGTGGCCCAACGTCTCAATTGTCAGATGATATTATTGAAGAATTCTTGACAGTTTGACGTCTATTCGTTGCATATTTATTCTCAATGGGGTTGTTGACCGTCAGGTTAGCAGCCCCTATTCAGCATCCAGGGTCTTGAATCACTTTGACGCAATCGTGGACGCTTAGACTCCACATTTTCACGGCGAACTATTTTTGGTTCATCTGACTCCTTTTTTAACCGAAGCGATGACGACAATGTCATGGGCGGTGAAAAGATACGCTTGCCTTGGCAACCACATTCCGGACAATTCGTATCTGTCGAGCGATTGTCAATGCTTCTCCAGACTTCATAGGTCTTACATTGACCCGATTGACATTCGAATTCGTAGATTGGCATGAACTAAATAAAAGATTAGAAGAGGCCGAGCGATGAACGCTCAGCCATTGTGAATGGTTTACAAAGACGGCAGGATGACGATGATCAACTCTTCTTGCTTAATCATCAACAGGGCAATATGTCTTTGTCGAAAATCGACGTGGGTAGTGCAAGGGTACAGCAAGCATTAGGAATATCGACAATTCCGCTGATGCGTCCTTCGATTGGAGCACAGCTGAGCAGAAGATAGGCTTGTTCACCTGTATAGCCAAACTTTTTCAGATACTCAATCGCATTCAAACATGCACGCCGGTAAGCAATGTGTACATCCATGTAATATTGTTTGCCTTCAAATTCGTCCACGGAAATACCCTCAAAGACCAAATAGTCGGCGTAATGAGGTTCAACAGGGCTTGTTTTGAACATCGGATTGACCATCCCGTATTTTGCCATCCCCCCTTTAATGACGTCAACATGGAGATCAAGATAGCCAGACATCTCAATGGCCCCACAGAAGGAGATTTCTCCATCTCCTTGAGAAAAATGGATGTCTCCCATGGAAAGTTTTGCACCTTCCACATAAACAGGGAAATAAATCCTTGTGCCTTTGGTTAGGTTTTTGATATCGCAATTTCCGCCGTGCTCCCGAGGCGGTACCGTCCTTGCGGCTTCATTGGCAATTTTGCTGAAATCAGCTTCAGGAACTGTCCCTAAAATGGCACTATTCGGGTTCGGCAAGGCTGCCAATACAGGCTCACTTCCTGACAAACCTGCCCCGTATGTGCGTCGGTCTGGTGCTGTCTTGACCAATTCCGTTTCTCTTCGATTCCATTCGTTTAATAACTCCATTGATGGTGCGCAGCCAATCAAGCCGGGGTGGGTAATGCCCGCAAACCGCACCCCAGGGATGTGGCGGGACGATGTAAAAACTCCCTCAAGGTCCCAGATTGCTTTTGCAGCTTTTGGAAAATGATCTGTTAGAAACCCTCCACCATTTTCTTGTGCAAAAATCCCTGTAAAACCCCATTCATCTCCCTGAAGTGCGCCGACCTCAAGAATGTCTACAACAAGAATATCTCCCGGTTGCGCACCATTGACCCAAATAGGCCCACTTAAGACATGTACAACTTCTAGATTGACATCAGCAATATCCTGTGGGTTGTCATCATTTTTAATTTGACCATCAGTCCAATCTTTGCATTCAATCCTAAACACATCACCAGGATTGACAGATGCAACTGCGGGTATATCGGGGTGCCACCGATTATGACCCGGCATCTCTTGTTGATCCATTGGTTTGGTTAGATCAACTTTGAAGAGGGTTTCTGGCATTACATTGAAAAGGTTCCAATTCCATTGAAGTCATAAAAAAACAGCCAAAAAGTGGCTGTTATTACAAAAAATGCAAAAAGATTTATTACTAGCTTTATTTTGGACTTGATTGATACTGCGTCAAAAGCGTATTTAGGCTACAAAGTAATAAGAATGATAATCATTCTTATTTGGCCGGCGCTTCTGAGTAAAGAAGCGCCGGCCGTGACCTGATTACGCAGTTGTGGCAGCCGGCTCCTTCTCGGTTACGTCACTCTTAGGCATGGGTCCAAGCTTCACACCTTCGGGATAGTATTTCCAACCATCGCGAATGCGCACTTTTTCGTCCCAAGGGAGTTTGTATTCACCATTGGCTAGGTCTTTGACCCAGGTGAGGTAGTTTTCCTTCTCCCCGCCTGGTTTGCCAACATAAGCGCGACATCCCAGGTTGAAGATGTTGTTTTCAAGTGCCCAATTTTCTCGTGCTTTATCAACGAGTCGGGGGAACAGCTCTGCAGTGACGATTTCCCAAGGATTCCTGTGACCTTGTTGAATCACATTTCCGTCATAGTTGCAGACAGTTCCTTCTCCGAAGTAATAGAAGACCCCGTCATAGCCGGCAAGATTAACCGAGATGGTGTACATCAGGTTCTGCCAGGCATTGGTCCTGTTGGTCCAGATCCACTGGTCGTTGACCTGAGTTGAATACCCGGAAATACGGATGTAAACGTTGCATCCCTTGTAGGCCGCTTCCCTTGCCAGCTCTGGGAACATGCCGTCATGGCAGATGCAAACGGCAAGTTTGGAACCCTTGGGTCCATCACAAACTGGCATTCCATAGTTGCCGGGTGACCATGGCTCAATCGGTACCCAGGGCTGCAACTTGCGATAGTGAAGTGCTATCTCACCATCTGAGTTGATGATAATTGCTGAGTTGAATGGAGGCAGGCTAGGATCATCGTTTTGCTCCATTAAAGAGAACACACCCCAGACGTCGTTCTCTTTGCATGCTGCACGGAAACGGTCGATTTCCGGAGAATCAAGTCTCAGAAGCATTTCATCGTACGTCCAGATTGAGGTATTCAACCCTTGGGTTGAATACTCTGGCATCACAATCAGATCGGCTTCTGGATAACCAGCTTTTGTTGTTGCAACTGCTTTGCAGATTTGATCAACCTGCGTCTGGATATCTGCTGGTCCTGTGATCACGGGTACTGGGTACTGAATCATTGCTACGAGCAGTGATTCGTCCCACGAGCTGACGCTACCAGTGCTGGCCATGGCTTGGGAATGAGAACCATTTCCAGCATCTGCGCTTTGGTTGCCCAATGGTGTGTCGATTACGACCATTGCTTGGTCAGGCCCTGTTCAAATGCCTGAAATCAATCAGACATTGGTGCCGATTGATACAGGTCTATTTGTCCTGAAAGTCACCTTTTCTGCAGAGATTTTCCGATAAGCGTTTTGCCCAGTCCGGAGCCTTCTCTCCACCCTTGTCCATGTGCTTTCCATCGAAAAAGCTGAGAAGTTGCCAATCTGTATCTCCTCCTTTTTCGCCGGGTTGTTCGTCTGTCTCCAGCCAGCGTCCGTAGATGTTGTCGTATTGAGGCCAGTTGGGTAGATCAGGCATGCTGCACACCGCGTTGATTTCTGCTCTGCGGTTCGGTTCTCCCTGTGTGATGACAGCGACGCCCCCGTCAAACAACCCATTGGGTTCGCCAGGCTTGAACGTTTGAGTGAGCTCAATGCGCGTGTTTCCGTTGCGAACGAGCAGATCACCTTCTTCGGCTTCATAGCTCCTCACTTCCTCAAGCGATGGACCGCAGCCTTGGATTGTTAGGCAGCCCAAGGCAAAGACGAGCAGTGCTGATTGGCTGGTGGTGTGCATGATTGGAAGCCCTGATTTGGCGGCGCATGATCCCCTCACCACTGTGCCTTCGTGCTGAACATTAAAAAAAGTTGCTACATGGTTGTTTCGTAGCCTCTTGAACGTCTCCATCGGCTTTTGATTGCAAAGATATGTCTGTAGCAACAGCTACTAAATGTTCATCCTCTTCCAGGGCGCAGTTTTTCGGGCCATGGATCGGGGGTCTGGCTGCATCGATCACCATGTCCGATCAGATTCAGGAGAGGGAGGCTGGAGTGCGATCAACGCTTCAAAATCCTCAGAAAAAATCAGCCAATCAGCTGCTTTACCGCCCCGCCTCTATCGGCCAGGCGGCCAAGCCAATTATTCGCTCCTCCAAAACTGCGGCGCTGTTGCAGTTAGAGCACCACGACGACATCACAAGCACTTTCGTTGGCCAAGGTCTCTCTGGTTCGCGTCGTCGAACTGTTCAGCCTGGAGGCTTTATTCGGTCTCGGATGACAGCTGAACTGCTCAGAATTCAACCCGGCGCCCCTGCGTCTTGAGGGTGGCCACGCTCCATCTCAGATGATCCCTGGATGCGTTGGGCTCATCATCGCCAGTGCTTAGTGCTACTGCTTCAGGATGCTTTGGGCGGGATGGTGGACTGTGGGCAGTTTTTTGCTGTTGTTCAGCCCAGTTGAGGCCTGAGCTTCCTTTGGGGAATTAATGGCGTAGTCAGATACATCGGCCCGTAGATGCAGCATTTGTCCTTGAAGGGACATTTGCCAGATTTCAAGACGGGCATCGATCGGAGCTTCAAACCAAAAGCTTTCTGTGGGCATAACAACCTTCTCCCGATAAAATTCGTTCGGCCCGATACATTTAAGGACAATCATCCGATCTGTATTGTTCTGATACAAGCATTCGTTCATTGATTTTACTGAAATGGTGTTAGCAATTTGACTGATCGTTGAAACTGTTTTTGTCAGGAAGACAACAAATCCTTTTCTCTTAATATTTGAATTTGTTTGGTGGGTTGTATTGCAGTGGCTGTAACAAGATGAACCTTCTTCTGTTCAGCTGGCTCGGTTGTCCAGGCGTTTTTGGTTGATTTCCGATGTCCGGTCAACGTGCTGCGCTTTTTTTAGCGACTCGCTCAGAAGATCTCGACTGAGAATTAAACAGCCCACGCCCATCAAGGCGAGTGCGGTTCCGAGATTGCTGTTGGACGATGCAGCAACAGCATCAGCAAGATTCTGATGTTCCTCCCAGCTGTAGTGCATTAAAAACAACAGATCCCTACATCATTTCTAAAGGACCTTTGACTGGGTTATGACCTTCAGGACTGATACGCAAGATTTCGAAATCTTATTTCGGTTTACATTGGCTGACATTGATGCCAATGCGTTGCAATTGAGACTCTTCTTTTCTCTTTGTTGAGCGATAAATTGATCAAATTCCGGAGCTGCTATGGGTGAAGGTATCTCGATGACAATGGCCCAGCAATTCGAGATGGAGAAAATCAATCGGATCATTGATTCCACTGCTGATCCAGAACAGCTTCAATCAATCGCAAAGCAGTTACTACAAGCATGGCACTCTCAGAAAGCTGCAACTGAGTGGATAATTCGCCAGGAAATGGAAGGTTTTGGTCTTTAAAAATTGACGATATACTGGTAATTTAGTAAAAATAAATAGCTCAAGATGCTTGTGCAGAGCACGGATCCTCTTTTAAATCACAACAAATATCATGGTTTCCATAGATTGAAACTGAGCCATTGATGGAATCAAACGGCAAGATCGGCAGGCTCTGGCTGAGTAAGGAAGCTGGGGTAGGTCGGGCGTTTCATCATGGTGGTCCGCACGCTTCTCTGGCGATCAGCCGCGCCGGCTTCGACAAGATCAGATTGCAACCTTGGATTGCAGCTTCTTAGTCGCGACCAGCTTGGTAATTGATGTGCGATCGGTGTGTTTTGGAACCGGATTAGACCTGGCCTGAGCAGCCCAGAGAAATTCTGTACAGCCAGTTCTTCTCCATGGCGATCGTAGGGAAGACGATTGATTGAAGAATCCAGGCCAAATTGACGAACTCTGTCTTCACCAATACGCCGGTACAGAACCTCAAGGGTTTGAAGGTGATCCATCGAGACCACGCACCCTTCATGCTCCATCAAGCCGCGTAGGACTGTGCAGAAAATCTCTCCTGCCATCCGTTGAAGCCCTTCGGTCGGCGCTTGTCCAAGCTCTTTATGTTTGTGATCAAACAGGCCAAGGTCGACTTGGGCGATGCGACTGGAAGCCACATGTCTGTAGACCTCAGAAAGCAGGCCAACCTCCAGACCCCAATCCGAAGGGATCCGCAGGTTCATGGCCAGATCCGTGCTGAATGCAAATTCGCCAGCTAGCGGATAGCGGAAGGATTGCAGATACCGCAGATACGGCAGGGGGCCGAATACCTGTTCCAGGCTGGCCAGCAAGGGACCGACGAATAAGCGAGTGGCCCGCCCTTGAAGGGCCTGGGTTTCAAGTGATAGTCGGCTATAGAACGCCTTGACGTAGGCCATCCCGTGGGAGGGATCCAGCAAAGGCCGCAACATCCGCTCTGGATAGGACAACCCGAAGGTTCTGATGTCTGCATCGAAGAGCCCGACAACTTCGGCGTCGCTGCAGGCAACCCCGAGACCTTGCCAGACAGCCCAACCCTTGCCCGGCGGGCCTGTGACATCCAGTCCGAGATCCTTAACCGACACCAAAAGCTCTTGGATTGCCGGTCCATTGGTCCAGTGGACTTTGACGGGGAAAGGCATGCCGCGGAAGAACTCCTCAGCGGCAAGAACATCCTCAGCACGCTCTGCAGAAAGAGCGATCACAAGGCTCGTCAGCCCATCCAGTTCAGCCAGAGCCTCTCTGATCACCCCAAGCGCTGGCCGGCTGAATTCCTCCATCAAGCAGGGAATCAGGATCGACGTTCGTTTATGCGTCAGCTCCTTGCGAAAGGCGCGGCTATCAAGATTGCCGAGGCTGTAGTCGTGAACCGTGGTGATCAGACCTTGCTGAAAATCCATGCGGTGTTCAAAGCGACAACAGAATGGTGAGACGTGCTGCATACCTGTTGAAATTCAGCAGGTAAGGCTTGATGCAAGACCCCCAAGAGGGAGACCTGCAAAAGCTGTTGAGCAATCTCTACAGCAATGATTTTCCAGGGGATTGCCAAACGCTGTCGTCGCAATTGCTGCAATCTCTCGAGTGGCAGTCAGCGAATTGCGATAGGGGGTCTGTGCCGGTGCTCTGGAGTGGAACCGATGCTGTTCTGATCACCTATGCGGATACGGTTGACGATGGCGATCAGCCAGGTCTCCAAAGCTTGAGACGCCTTGTGAATGCCCACCTCGGTGCCTTCGCCTCGGTGATTCATGTGCTTCCTTTTTTGAAATCGACCAGTGATGGCGGTTTCGCCGTTTCCAGTTATGAGCACCTGGACGAGCGGCATGGCGATTGGTCGGATCTCGCGTCACTGGCGTCAGGTCGGCGACTGATGGCGGATCTTGTGTTGAATCACGTTTCGGCATCTCATCCTTGGGTGCGTCAGTTTCTGAATGGTGAGGAGCCAGGGGGTTCCTGCATTCTTGAAGCAGCACCCGACCCCTGCTGGGATGACGTTGTGCGTCCCCGCAGTTCCGCCTTGTTCACTCCCTTGGGAGGAATTGAGGGGAGAAGGATGGTGTGGACCACCTTTGGACCTGATCAGGTGGACCTCAACTGGCGCAGTCCTGAGGTGCTGATCGGGTTCACGAGGCTCCTGAACCAGATGTGTTCAAACGGGGTGCGCTGGATCCGTCTCGATGCTGTTGGGTTTGTTTGGAAGGAGCCCAACACCACCTGCATTCACAGGCCCGAAGCCCATCGTTTGGTTGAAATTCTGCGCGTGCTTCTCCAGGAGACATGGGCAGATGGTGTGGTCGTCACGGAAACCAATGTGCCGGAGCAGGAAAATCTCTCCTACCTCCGCAACGGACAGGAAGCGCACCTGGCTTACAACTTTCCCCTGCCTCCGCTGCTGCTGGAGGCAACGGTGAGTGGCCGAGCAGATCTTCTCAATGCCTGGTTGAGTCGCTGGCCTTCCCTGCCCGATCGCACGGGTTTGCTCAATTTTTCGGCTTGCCACGACGGCGTCGGCCTTCGTCCCTTGGAGGGGCTCATGCCAGATCGTCGCTTGCTTCAGCTTCTGATCGGCTGTGAACAGCGTGGCGGTTTGATCAGTCATCGCCGCCTCAGCAATGGAGATGATGTCCCTTATGAAATCAACATCAGCTGGTGGAGTGCGATGGCTGATGGCGGGATTGATCCCTCTCACTATCAGCTGGAACGTTTTCTGCTGACACAGTTGCTCGTGATGGTGCTGCCGGGGGTGCCGGCGTTTTATCTGCCGGCGCTTCTGGCAACCCCCAATGACGTTTCCCGCTTTCGGCGCACAGGCCAGCGGCGTGATCTGAACAGGCCCCAGTTCCGCACCGAGACCCTCGAGCGGCGTTTGCAGGACCCTGAGAGCAATGCCACCCGCGTGCTTCAGTCTTTGCGCCATGCGATGACGATCCGCGGGACCATGGCTTCTCTTCATCCCGATGCAGACCTACGCGTGATCAGCAGCAATCGATCCGATCTGGTGGTTCTGGAGCGTTCAGATCAAGGACAGTCTCTCTTCGCCGTGCACAACATGACCCCCACGCGTCTGAATCTGCCGCTTGGAAACCTTGGCGTGACGCCCGACGGGTGTCGTTGGTTCGATTGCCTGAATGGATTTGAGCTTCAGGCTGCTCAACGCCAACTTCAGCTCGAGCCCTACGATGTTGTCTGGTTGGTTCAGCGATGACCAACCAAGCGCCGATTTGGTGGGTGGTCACGGACCTCGACGGCACCCTGATGGACCATCGCTACGACTGGTCGCCGGCGGAGTCGACGATTCGATGGTTGCAATCGCTTGGAGTCCCAGTGATTCCTTGCACCAGCAAGACAGCTGAGGAGGTTCGTTCTTTCCGACGGGACGTGGATCTCCACGATCCTTTCATTGTCGAGAACGGTGGTGCGGTTCACGGTGAAACGTCGATGGGTGAGGAATGGCAACTCAGCCTTGGCCCTGGTTGGCGGGAGCTCCGCCCGCAGCTCAAAAGGCTGGAGCGGGATCTGGGTGAGCCGCTGCGCGCCCTCGACGACCTCAGCGATCAGGAGGGAGATGCTTTGCTTGGCCTGCGTGGTGAGTCTCTTCGCCTGGCGCAAGGACGCAGCTGCAGTGTGCCTTTTGTGGCTCCTTCTCCTCCGTCACGCGCTCGGTTGGTTGCCCTTGCTCAGGCCAGGGGGCTCACGATTGTTCAGGGGAACCGCCTGTCGCATCTGCTTGGGGGAGGGATCAGCAAAGGGAATGCTCTGCAAGCCTTGAAAAATCACCAGGGCATGCCCGACGCGCGGGTGCTGGCTCTGGGCGATTCTCCCAACGATCTCCCATTGCTCGAGGTTGCAGACCTGGCTGTCGTTGTGCCTGGCGCGGACGGTCCTCACCCAGCACTCCAGCCTGGTCTGTCAGTCGGCAAGTTTGAACGCGCACGAGCCCCCCATGGAACGGGCTGGGCGGAAGCGGTGCGCCGCTTTCTGGAGCCTCGGCTGCAGCGGTTGCTATGACCGCTGAAGCTCACGGTTGAATGCTCACAGTTGAATGGTAACGGTGCTCTGTAAACCTCCATTTAGGGGCCAACCGTCAAGCTCTGTTTGGGTCAGAGCAGGGAGTGCCAGAGGGTTTCGGCCTCGCTGCACGGCACCAGGGAGAGGCCATCGCAACGTTGGATTGGGCGGCAGCCCAAACTGTTGATCAGCAGAGCCTGGTCTCCAAATTGCAAGGCGTTGCCCAGCCAGTGCTCCGCGCTCTTGCCGAGTTTTAAAGCCTTGCCGCGCATGATTCCCGGGAGGCAACCGCTGTTCAGCGGAGGGGTCAGCCAGGCTCCCTGGCGATGGACAAGCAGATTGGCTGCAGTTCCGCAGCAGAGATCTCCCTTGGTGTTGAGTAGAAGCGCATCATCTGCGTTGGCGACTCTGGCTTCGCTGCGGGCCTGGATCGCCTGCGCATAGCCAAAATGCTTGCACTGGCTCAGCAGGCTGTCGGCATTGCGGCGTTCATGTCGACTGATGATCACGTCGATCGGCATGAACGTCGGCGTCCAGGGCAGGAGTGTGAACCAAAAGCGGGGCTTAATCTCAGTGGGAGCGTCAAGTCCCCGGGTCTGGCTCGACCCTCGGCTCCAGTTCAGTCGGAGTGCTCCATCACCTTGGTTCAGATTCGCCCGTTCCACAGCCTCTGCGATCAAGGCTTCGAGCTGGGATTGCGCCGGTGGGTTGCGCATCCCCAACTGTCCAGCACTGATGCACCAGCGAGCCAGATGTTCGTTGAGCAGCTGTGGGCAGCCATCCCGGATCAGCACGGTCTCGAACAGTCCATCTCCCAGCTGCAGTCCCCGGTCGCTGAGGGGTAAGTGCAGGCTGTCGGGTTCACCCCAGATTCCCTCGCTCCAGGCGATTCCGGTGATCATGATCGGCCTGACTCACCGCTTGGACACCAGGACGTGCGGCCTGACGATTCCCGCCTGATTCGGGCGCGGTGCTGGTTTGGGCTTTGGGCTTTCCTCATGCCAAAGCGTCCAGAAGTGGTTGCAGTTTCCAGCCAAGTTCTTCCGCTTCACTCTCCGGATCGGAATCTGCCACGATGCCGCAGCCGGCATGGGCTCTGAGCCGGTCGCCTTGGCGCAACAGAGAACGGATCAGGATGTTGCTGTCAAAACTATGGTCCCAATCCACCCGGATCAGGGAGCCGCAGTAGGGGCCTCGGCTGGTTGGTTCCAGTTCCTGTAAGCGTTGACATGCCCTCAGCTTCGGGGCCCCGGTGATCGATCCTCCTGGCCAGCATGCTTCGAGCAGATCAACCCAGCTGAAGCCACCACGAAGTTGTCCCTGCACTACAGATGTGAGGTGGTGCACGGCTGCATAGGTTTCCAGCCCGAGCAGTTGGGGGACCTCGATCGATCCAGGTTCACAGACGCGGCCCAGGTCGTTTCGGAGCAGATCCACAATCATGATGTTCTCAGCGCGATCTTTCGAACTGCAGATCAGTTCTGCCGCCAAGGCCGCGTCATTCAAAGGGTCCTGATCACGCGGGCGGGTTCCTTTGATTGGCCGGGTTTCAACCCGACCGTTTCCACTCACGCGCAGGAATCGCTCCGGGGAAGCGGAGAACACCGCCTCTGCCTCCGCGCCCTCGCTGCCGATCAGCAATCCGGCGAATGGAGCCGGGCAGTGACGACGCAGGCATTGGAACAACGCAAGCTCTGAACATTGTTCTGGCCATGCCGTGCTGCAGCTGGCTGTGAGATTGGCTTGGAAGAGATCCCCCGAGGCAATCAGGTCCTGGATGGACCGGACGCCGTCGGCGAAGGCAGAGCGGTTGGTGTGCCAGTGCCATCGCTCCGTTGGAATGCGCAATGTTGGCGCGTCGGCCGTGGGGGTGTCCCCGATGCCTTCAAGCCAGTCCTGCATTTGCTTCAGTCGTTTTTGATCCTCTCCTTCAATCCACAGCTCTCGCTCGATCAGATCAAACCGCAGGATTGGGTCATGCCTGGCGATCCACAGGCTGGCCATTCCATCGGGTGTCCAAGGATTCCCCGGTTCAGTCCAGGCGGCGGCTTCATATCCCAGCCATCCACACCAATGGCCTGGCCCAAGCTCCCGCAGCATGGAAAAGGGGTTGGTGGCTTGAGGACTGCCTGGGGCACCGCGACAGCAGTGCTGTTCGATTGGATCAGCGGCAAGGGTCGCCCACCGGCCCAATGCGCTGCCATCACCATCCAGCCAGATCAGGCCGGCTTCGCCCCATCGCCCGGCCATGTGGTGGGCCAGGACTTCAGGAGGTCGCCAGGGAACTGGGATCCTCTCCCGTAGTTTCAGCTGCACAGGTCTGGCCGTCCGGCATCCCGCAGCGCGGCATCGCGGATGCGGCAGCTGTCGCAGACGCCACATGGGTGTTCACCGCCGCTGTAACAGCTCCAGGTTTCTGCAATCGGGACGCCCAGTTGGAGCGCTTCTTCAACAATGCGGGTTTTGCTCCAAGTGACCAGTGGAGCCCAGAGTTGGGTGCCGTGCCCTTCGCGGCCAGCTTTGCTGGATAAACCTGCCAGGGCTTGAAAGGCGTTGAGATAGTCGGGGCGGCAATCCGGGTAACCGGAGTAATCCACAGCGTTGACCCCCAAAACGAGGCGTTCTGCCCCGCGGGCCTCAGCGAGGCTCAGGCCGATGGCGATAAAGACAGTGTTGCGGCCGGGAACGTAGGTCGATGGAATGGCTCCAGCCTTGACTCCGTCGGAAGGAATGCTCTGACTGGGATCCGTCAGAGATGATCCCCCCCAGGCGGAAAGATTGACTTCGATGCAGTGGTGATCCTCTAACCCCAGTTGGTGTGCAATGCGTTCGGCAGCCTGCAGCTCGCGACGGTGGCGTTGCCCGTAATCGAAAGACAGGCCGATGACGCGATTGCCATCTTTAAGGGCCAAAGCGGCCGCGGTTGCAGAGTCAAGGCCGCCTGAGAGCAGGGCGATGGAGAGGGAGTCGCTCATGAAGTCATCGTCTGCTTCGTTCGTGCCTGAAGCAGGGCGTTCTGAATCGGCGAAATGACTCATCAATTGAGTCTGCTGATGAGCTTAGGGATGGCTGGCTGTCGCTTGATGGGTTTGGCCTGGCATCTGGGTCGTATCGGAGTGCTTATTTTTTTATGACGTTTGATATTTTTTTGGCGAATGAAAAAGTTTTGAGCCGTTTTACCCAGTTCTGTGAAGCACTTTTCATGAACTTTGGTTAAACCGCCGTGTCAGGCTTTCCAGAGCTTTACCAGTCTTCATGTTGTCGCTTCAGATTTCTTTTAGATTTCTGATTGAGCTAATCACTGGGACGGCGGTGCTGCTGATGGCTAAAAATTTCAAGGAGGCCTCCCTCCTAGCGGGAACATTTTTATTGGGCCTTTCGGCCGTTGAGGCCATGCTTCATTTCATGGGCGGTGGCTAGATGTTTTGTCGGGTTCCTCGTGCCCTTCAGTTCATCACGTCTCCCCATAGTCGTAAATGGCTGGCATCTAGGTCTGGTTGGCCTTTGAGCTTGGCGATGAGTCCCCCATCTCCGCCGAGTCCTTGCTCGCTGCCATTGGCGTCATAAAACAATTCCCCCTTGGCTTGAAAATAAATTATGTTGGCATCTGTTCGGCTCAATTTTTTGAGTTGTTTTTTTGATTCAATGTTCTTTAGATAAACATCTTTGAGTTCTGCAAATCTGCCGCCGTCACCAAGGCCTGGTGATGCCGCATTCATGTCGTGCACCAGTTGGTTTGTGATGGCATCGTGAATCACCGTGGTCTCGTTTTCTTCTAAAACCTTGAAGTCTTGCTTAGACGCGGCCGTGGCAAAGTTCACTATTTCCAAGTTGTTTGGGACTTGTGTTACCACCGAAATCACATCACCAGCATCACCGTTGAAGTCCATGATCTGGTCAGCGGTTCTCGGTGTGAAACGTTGACTGTCAGGGATCAAAAAGAGATCAGATCCCGATGCGCCTCGCAGGCGGTCACGGCCCTCCCCGAAGACAAGAACATCATTGTCTGATGTTCCGACCACGTGCTCGCTTGCTCGACTCTCGCCTTGTAGGAATTGTGAGAAGCTTCCCTTCGTCCAATCGGAGTCGTTCGGCGCTGGTTCAGGCTCAGGGGCTGCCAGGGCAAGCCGATTTAGAGCATTTACCCCATCTTCCTTGTTAGGCGCATGGGTGTGTTGATGTTCATGTATGGGATCGCTTTCTAGTCCCCAGAGATGAACCAATGCCTGTCGATCACTCGTGGAGAATGTGTCATTCCATCCTTCTGGGCCGACGTTGTAGGACATCACTGTGTCCTTTGTCGTCCATTGCTGATCGTTACCACTTCCGCCAGGATGCGAGAGGCCAAAGGCATGGCCGAGTTCATGAATAATGGTGTTGGCGTCGAAATCACTCAGGCTTTGTGAAGCGCTTGTGTTTTTCCATAGAGTTGACCAGCCCTTGTCATCAGGGATCACTTGCCCAACAGTGTTTTGTCCCCATCCGCTGTGGTTGAGCACAGAGTAAATACGAATCTCAGCTGTATCTGGATCCTCCGTCCTGGTTAGATCAAGTTCAATCAGGGAATCCAGTTGATGAAGGGTATTGTTGATGAATTGCTCGCTCTCTGGGCGATGCTCCAGTGTTGATGTGTGATGGCCTCCAAGTATTAATGATGATTCTGAGTCGTGGATGTAGTACTGAATGCTGTTGTCAGCGTCGATCTGCGAATGTGTGTGGGCATGCAGTGCCGGGTCCAGCAGATCGTCATGATGCAATGCCACTGCACAAGGAAAAGCACTGCTTCAGTTTTTTCCGTTTTGCGGCTTGATTGATGGAGGTGAGATTGGTATTTACTGAGAGTTTTCTGAACCCGTGAGTTCATGGAGGGCGCAATAGTCCACTCCGTCCAGTGCTGAACCCTCTGCCTTGCACAGCAGGGTTGCCAGGCCCGACAAGCCCTCTGGGTTGAGTTCTGCTGCTGTGGCTTCCTCGAGGAACAGCAGCAGGTCTTTGCGTAGAAGAGCGGTGCTGAAATTTGGGTTGTCGTAGTGGGAGTCGAGCATTCGTTCCAGCTTTTTGTCGAAGGTCGGGGCATAAAGCGCAGAGGGTCGCAGAATGTCCATAAAAGTCTCCACTGGTACGTCTGCTTGCTGGATCAGTCGCAGCGACAGGGAAAAGGCATGGGTCAGGCTTGCAATCAATTGGTTCAAGCCAAGTTTGCAGGCGGCTCCACTGCCCACAGGCCCCACCAGTTGCGGTCGTTCGGACAGATGACGCAACAGTGGTTGATGCCGCTCGAAAAGACTGGGCTCTCCCCCCGCCATCAGCAGCAATGTTCCCGCGAAAGCCTGCGGTCTGCTCCCTAGAACAGGCGATTCCAGCAGTTGTCCTCCCTGCTGCTTGGTTTGTTCGGCGAGTTGGCGAATCTCAACGATCCCCATGGTGCCCATGGGGATGAGGCAATGATGGGCCAGGTCTCCCAGCGCGGCGACGCTGCGGGCAGTTGTTGGTCCATCCCGCAGAACGGTGATGATGACATCGCTGGTCTGTGGGACAGACGCAAGATCCTCCACGTGCTGCGCACCTGCATCCAGAAGGGATCGACAACGTAATGGCGTGCGGTTCCAAACATGCAGCGTGATCCCTTGCTGAAGCAGTCGCAGACCGATGGCTTCGCCGAGCAGGCCGGTCCCGATCAGGGCGACGGAAGCGTGAGGTGAGGTCAATGTTGTGCTTCGCGCGAATTGCCGTCAAATTATTCGAATGAGTTGATGGCAAACAGCGATCGGCTTGGATGTTGCCTGGTCGTTATGTTTTTCTTGGTTTTTCTTGATTGAAGAGAGGCTGCAGGCCGTTGTTTGAACCTTCTACAAGGCCTTATGTGAGTAGGTGATGACGCTTGATGTTCAGCGGATTTCGAGCCATTTGTGTGTCTGAAGGCTCAAGCGCCAGTTCTGGTGCTGCTGCACGTAATCAATGGCCAACCGCATGCCTTGTTCACTCCCCCATCCTGGTTGCAGCAGCAGAATTGTTCCCTCCTGGGTGAGATGTGCCATTCTTTCCGCAAAGCTCAAGTCTGAGGGATTGTGCACAACAACCTTGAGTTCATTGCATCGCTGGAGAATGTCGTTCTGAGGTGGTTTGTGGGCCTTGGGTGAGAGCGTGATCCACTCGAAATGTCCACTCAATGAGCCCACGCCGCTAGTTTCAAGATGCTTCGGGAGGGCGCTATCGGACAGGGCATCCGTCAGCGTGTCGAGATTGTGCTGCAGCGGTTCGCCACCTGTGATAACGGTGAAACAGGCGCCTTCTCGCGCCGCTTTTTCTGCGTCCAGCGCTAGTTGCTGAGCCCGTCGTTCTGGGTGGACGCTCTGGGACCAGGAGTGTTTCGTATCGCACCATGGACAGCCGACATCACAGCCGGCGAGCCGGATGAAGAACGCACTTCGGCCGGTGTGGTGACCTTCTCCTTGCAGAGAATGGAAGGTTTCCACAACGGAATACAGTCCGAGCCTGGATTGACGCGTTTTGATGGGCAGTCGTTCAATAGATGATGTGACTTAAGTATAAATCAAGACTCAGGCAATTCGATTGCTGGAGTGTTGCGCTGCGGGGCTCGTCGGGATCGATTCGTGATCGCTGATGCTTTTCGCGATGGCTGATGCCGCTATGCGTTAGATCTGTTGACGGCCAACATGGAAAGGCCTGCGCTTGTTTGATTGTTCAACTTCTTGTTTGAATTATTTTGGGTTATCTGTCTTCTTTTGTTAGGGGATTGTTGGTCGATTGCCTCACTGCGACTTGGGATTCTTCTGTTTCATTTTGCAGTGTTGGGCTGAGTTTTTCGAGTTTTATTCAAGTAAAAATTGCTGCTTGATCAAGTGTTCCGCCAATGGCTGCACATGCGTTGCTGTTTCGATGGGGCGACCTCTTTTTTGAAGGCACAAGGTTGATGCGTCATCTTTTTAATGGTGATTCAAAGTTGCTTTGGATGGATTGTTCTTGATTGGCTGTTGTGGCACAGCTTGTCCCGGTCGTTTGTGTGGATGTCTGCTGGTATGAACATTCAGTTTTTGGCGCGAATCGCCTCGCTGGGTGAGGAGGGCAGCCTCTGTTGTGCTGCTTCGATCAAGCCGCGAAACAACGGGTGTGGTCGACCGGGTCTGGAGAGGAATTCAGGGTGGTACTGGCACGCGGTGAAGAAAGGATGATTCTTGAGTTCAATGAGTTCAACCAAACGTCCGTCCGGAGAGGTTCCGCTCACTTCATACCCCGATTCAAGAAACAGATTGCGGTACGCATTGTTGAACTCATAACGGTGTCGATGGCGTTCATAGACCACCTCGTCGCCGTATAAGCGTTGAGCAAGGGTTCCGGGAGCGATGCGGCACGGGTACACCCCGAGCCGCATCGTGCCACCGAGATCCACAACATCTTGTTGTTCGGGCAGCAGGTGGATCACCGGGTGGGGTGTTCCCGCATCGAGTTCAGCGCTGGTGGCTTCGGTGAGTCCTGCTTGGTTCCTGGCCCACTCGATTACAGCGGTCTGCATGCCAAGGCAGAGACCGAGGAATGGCACCCGCTGCTCTCGGGCCCAGCGAATCGCTGCGATTTTGCCGTCTACACCCCGGTTGCCGAATCCGCCGGGGACAACCACGGCGTCCATGCCATTGAGCAGGGGTTCGGCGCCATCGGTTTCGATCTGCTCAGCACAGACCCAACGGAGGTCGAGAGACGCATCCTGGGTTAGGCAGGCGTGGCGGAGGGCTTCCACCACGGAGAGGTAGGCATCGTTGAGTTGAATGTATTTCCCGACCAAAGCCACTTTCACTGCTGGGCCTGGATTGCGAAGTTTGTGCACCAAATGAGCCCATTCGCTCATGTCGCTGTCGTGGTCTGTGAGGTCGAGCACATCAAGCACCTCGCGGCATAACCCCTCCTCCTCCAGGGTCAGCGGCACGGCGTAGATGCTGTCTGCATCGAGGGATGGAATCACAGCCCGTGTCGGTACGCCGCAGAAACCACCGATCTTCCGCTTCATCTCCTCGCTGATCGTCCGGTCGCTTCGACAGACCAGCAGATCGGGCTGGATGCCGATGGAGCGCAGCTCTTTCACCGAATGCTGGGTTGGCTTGGTCTTGAGTTCGCCCGAGGTCCCGATGAACGGCAGCAACGTGACATGCACGTAGGCGAGATCACGACGGCCGACATCGCCTCGGAATTCTCGGATCGCTTCGAGAAAGGGGAGGGACTCGATGTCTCCGACCGTTCCACCGATCTCTGTGATCACAACATCAGCATTGCTATTCGCCGCTACGCGATGAATGCGATCACGGATTTCGCCTGTGATGTGTGGGATTACCTGCACCGTTCCGCCGTTGTAATCGCCCCTGCGTTCCTTGTTGATAACAGCCTGATAGATCGATCCAGTGGTCACGCTGTTCAATCGCGACATCGCTGTGTCGGTGAAGCGTTCGTAATGGCCAAGATCCAGATCGGTCTCTGCACCGTCTTCGGTGACGAAAACCTCTCCATGCTGAATCGGGCTCATGGTGCCCGGATCCACATTGAGGTAAGGATCCAATTTCAGGATCGATACGTTGTATCCACGGGATTTCAGCAGGCGACCCAGGCTTGCGGCCACAATCCCCTTGCCGATGCTGGAGACCACTCCACCGGTGATGAAGACGAATTTGGCCATGACGCCCCGGGTGATTCTTCAAATTACCTGGCGTCAGTCGGATGGGAAGCCAGGCCTGAGTCAGAGCGCCTGGTTTGCGATCACTGGTCCAGAAGGCTCCTCAGCATCCATGCAGTTTTTTCATGAATCTGCATGCGCTGAGTCAGCAAGTCGGCGCTTGGTTGATCGTTGGCCTCATCAACTACGGCAAACACCTGGCGTGCCGTCCGGGCGACAGCCTCATGACCGTCCACCAGTTCCTGGACCATTTCGAGGGCCGCTGGTTTCAGGCTGCTGGCGTCCTGAAGCGAGGCCAGTTCCTGGAGCCTTCGACCGAACGGGGCAGGATGCCCGAGAGCCCGAATCCGCTCGGCTACTTCATCCAGAGCGTTCCAAAGCTCCGTGTACTGGTCCATGAACATCAGGTGGAGCGTGTTGAACATCGGACCGGTCACGTTCCAGTGGAATCCGTGGGTCTTGCTGTACAGCACATAGGTGTCAGCCAACACCTTTGAGAGCCCTTCTGCGATCTGCTGACGCTGCTGGTCACTGATTCCGATGTCCATGCCGGTGCTGGCTGATCCGCTGGGTAGAGACCCTAATGGAGATGGTTCTCTTAAGAATCCAGTCCTTGGATGTAGTCACGCACCTTGCTGCGCCGTTGGGGTTGACGCAGTTTTAGAAGGGCCCGGGTTTCGATTTGGCGCACACGTTCCCGCGAGAGTTTGAGTTCCTCTCCGATCTGGGCCAGCGTCTGAGGAATGTCGTCCTCGAGACCGAAGCGTCGACGCAACACGGCCGCTTCGCGACTGGTGAGTTCATCGAGGAGATGCTCGAGGTCGTTATGGAGCTCGTGATGGGTCAGGGTTTGCTCAGGTGTGGCCTTGCCGTCTTCGATGAGATCGCCCAATTGCGTGTCCTGATCGCGGCCAACACGGGTGTCGAGCGAGACCGAACGGGGTACACGGGCCAGGGTCTGACGCACCGTCTCTTCGCTTAATCCAAGTTCCCTTGCGAGATCCGCGATGGATGCGATGCGCCCCTCATTGCTGGCGATCTCCTGCTGCACCCGTTTGATTCGGTTGAGCTTCTCGGTGACATGCACCGGCAGGCGAATCGTGCGGCTTTGGGTGGCGATGGCTCGGGTGATCCCTTGCCTGATCCACCAGTAGGCGTAGGTACTGAACCGGAATCCCCTCGTTGGGTCGAATTTTTCTACAGCGCGTTCCAAGCCCAAGGTCCCTTCCTGGACCAGATCGAGCAATTCCATGCCGCGCTGTTGGTATTTCTTGGCGACCGCCACGACCAGGCGCAGATTGGCCTGGATCATGTGGTCCTTAGCCCGTCGCCCGTTCCTCAGAGCAATCTTCAGCTCTTTTGGTTCAAGATCAGCCTGTGTCGCCCAGGCGGCATAGCCGGCGTCAATGTGGGTCTGTAGTTCCGCCTGACTCAGACCTGCCGCACGAGCCCATTCTTGTTTCGTGGGCCAGTGGCTGTGCTGATTGGCCTCTCTGCGTTGGAGCTCCTCTAGTCGGTGCAGCTCACCGATCGCTGGGTCGCCGCTTGCCAGGTCGCGCTGTTGTTCAAGCAGGCGTTCACGCCGTTGGACCAGGCGCGCCAGGGTCACCTCCTCCTCATTGGTAAGCAGATCCACCCGACCGATGTCCTGCAGATACAACCGAAGCAGATCGGTTGTGCTGCTGCGGCGTTCTCGGGTCTCCCCTGTCCGTCGGGGTTGGCGGGACAAGATCGGAATGCAAGGGACTCCTTCAGGGTTCCCAAGCTTGCCGATGAGTGTGCAAAAAGCTCTGAATCCTTTCGGGATCTGTTCAGCCTTCGCTGTCATCACTGGGGTCAACCCAGGTGCTGGTCACGTGCAATTCGTCCAATTGCTTGTCGGCCACTCCGCCAGGGGCGTTGGTCATCAGGCAGCGAGCTTGCTGGGTTTTTGGGAAGGCAATCGTGTCGCGGATCGATTCCTCGCCGGCCAGCAACATCACCATTCGGTCCAAGCCGAAGGCCAGACCACCGTGGGGAGGTGCGCCCACATCGAGGGCATCCATCAAGAAGCCGAACTGCTCTTGGGCTTGCTCCAGGGGCAAACCGACGGTTTGCAGCACCTGACGTTGCAGAGCTGAGTCGTGGATACGCAGGGAGCCGCCACCGAGCTCTAGGCCATTGAGAACGAGGTCGTAGGCCTGGGCCCGAGCGCCCGGGAGGGTGTCGGCCCACTGGGAGGCATCACTGCCCAGATCCTCGACGTTGGGGGCGCAGAAGGGGTGGTGCAGGGCTTCGTAGCGGTTCTCGTCGCTGTTGAACTCGAACATCGGGAAGTCAACCACCCAGAGGAAGTTCCACGGATCGTTGTCACGATCAGGCTTAACCATGCCCAGCTCCTTGGCAAGGTACTGGCGCACCCGGTCGAGGGCTTTGTTCACGCTGGCGGTGTCGCCAGCGCCGAACAGCAGCAGCGTGCCGGGTTCCGCGCCGGTGCGGCTGAGCAGCTCCTCTTTCTGGTCCTCGCTGAGGTTGTCCTTGATGGCACCGATCGTGTCGATCTCGCCGCCATCGCGCACTCGGATGAAGGCCAGGCCACCGGCACCGGCCGCCTGTGCTTCGCTGAACACGTCGCCGCCGGGCTTGATCCGCACGTTGGAGAGGGCGTCATTGCCGCCAGGGACGGCGATGCACTTGACCGAGCCGCCGGATTTCACGGCACCGCTGAACACTTTGAAGCCCATGTCCTGAACGATGTCGCTCACGTTGGTGAGCTCCATGCCGTAACGGGTGTCGGGTCGGTCGGTGCCGTAGCGCTCCATGGCGTCTTGCCAGGTCATGCGTGGGAACGGCCGCGGCAGTTCGATGCCCTTCACCGCTTTCCAGATGGCGCAGATCAGCGATTCATTGATCTCCAGGATCTGCTCCTGATCCATGAAGCTCATCTCGATGTCCAACTGGGTGAATTCCGGTTGGCGGTCTGCCCGCAGGTCTTCGTCGCGGAAACAGCGGGCCACCTGGTAGTAGCGCTCGATGCCGCCCACCATCAGCAGCTGCTTGAACAGCTGGGGGGACTGGGGCAGGGCAAACCAGTCGCCACCGCAAACCCTGCTGGGCAGCACGTAGTCGCGGGCCCCTTCCGGGGTGGAGCGGGTCAGCACCGGGGTCTCCACCTCGATGAAGCCTTCGTTTTCCAGGAAGCGACGGGCTGCCTGGATGGTCTGGGCCCGCAGCCGTAGGTTGTCGTTCATGCGCTTGCGGCGCAGATCCAGGTAGCGGTGGCGCAGCCGCAGCTCTTCGCGGGTGTTCTCCTCGTCGTGCACCGACACAGGAAAGGGCAGGTTGCCTTTCACGCTGTTCAGCACGGTGATGCCGCTGGCCAGCACTTCCACAGCCCCCGTGGCCAGTTTGTTGTTCAGGGATTCGGCAGGGCGGGCTCGAACTTTCCCCGCGACCTGCAGCACGGTTTCGCTGCGCAGATGCTCGGCGACGGCGAAGGCTTCGGCTCCCAGATCCGGGTCAACGGTGATTTGCACCGTGCCGCTGCGGTCCCGCAGGTCGATAAAAATCACTCCACCGTGATCACGGCGTCGATCCACCCAGCCGCACAGTTGCACCTGCTGATTGATGTTCTGTTCGCGCAGGTCGCCGCAACCGTTGCTGCGCATGGGATGTTTCAACTAGTGAGAGGCGAGTTTCCCATAGCCCCGGCCGATGTCACGGCCGCCGGTAGAAGGGTCGCCGAACCACGGTGGCGGGTTGGGTCTTGCCCCTGATCGCAACTCCCAACTCGGTGCCGAGCTTGGCAAGGGACGGAGGAACGTATGCAAGGGCGATCGGTTCTTCGAGAGTGGGTGACCAGGTTCCGCTCGTTACAACACCCACGGTCTCCCCTTCATAGAGAACGGGGTAGTTGTGGCGTGCGATGGCGCGGTCCTTGAGCTTCAGCCCCACCAGCCGTTTCGCTGGGCCCGCTGCCGCTGCTTGCTCCAGGGTTTGTCGGCCGACAAAATCCGCAGGCATTTCCAGGTGCACCAACCAGCCCAGGCCGGCTTCAAAGGGGTTGGTGCCGGCGTCCATGTCCTGGCCATAGAGATGCATGGCTGCCTCCAGCCGCAGCGTGTCCCGAGCCCCGAGCCCGCATGGTGTCACTCCGTTCCGCAGCAGGTCGCCCCACAGCTGCCGGCCGTCTTCGGCATTGAGCAACAGCTCGACACCGTCTTCTCCGGTGTAGCCGGTGCGGGCGGTGAAGACGGGTTCATGCAGTCCAGAGATCGACAGCATGCGATGGCCGAAGCGGGGAAGGCCGCTGAGGTCTTCCCCGCTGAGCTGCTCCAGCAGGGGGATGGCCTCGGGGCCCTGCAGTGCCAGCAGCACGCCATTGGCTTTGACGTCGGTCACCTCCAGACCGGCCGGCGTCATGCGCTCGCGAATCCAAGCGGTGTCGCTGTCGGCGCAGGCGGCGTTGATCACCAGCACAACGGCGCCTCGTTCGGAATCGATCGCACCGCAGTCGTAAACGATCAGGTCATCGCGGATGCCACCGTCTTGATTGAGCAGGACGGTGTAACAGGCTTCCCCGGGGCCGATGCGGTGGAGATCACTGGGTACGAGCTGCTGGAGCGCATCCTTCGGCTTCGGCCCGTCCAACCTCAAGACACCCATATGGGAAATGTCGAACATCCCCATTCGTTCGCGGACGGCTTTGTGCTCCTGGATCAGTCCGCCGAACTGCACAGGCATCTGCCAACCGGCGAAGGGCACCATGCGCCCTCCGCTTTGGAGGCACAGGTCGTGGAGCGGTGATCGCTTGCCTGGCATCGGTGATCGCTGATGAGGCGCAATCTTATGGAGCTCTTCAGCTGATGGAAGGGATTCCGCAGATCTTCAGCCAACAATGGTTTCTAGAGGAAGTGGTCTCTAGCCTGTGCGCCAATAGCCGGAAACCGTTGGCTAGCAGGCTTTGCTGCCGAACTTGTCAGCACTGTTCCGATCGTCAAACAGGATCGGGATGGTGTCTTCTAAGGCATCTTGATGTGCACGTCGAGGTCGCCGATCTGGTTGTTTGTCATCACTGGACGGCTCGGGCCCCGCAGCTTCCTGCCCTGGATCGAGAGTTCGCTGCTGAGGAAGACTGTCAACTCGAGTTAGATCGTTCTCTGGCCTGAGGTGCATCGTCGCCACAACTCCGTTGGACGGTCGTGAACAACGTTGAATCTTCGAGGTGATGTGCAAGTTGACTCTCTATCTTCAAAATCTGGATTTCGGGCTTCTTCGATCAAAGCAACGCCCATCGCACTGATCGGAGATGATCCAGCCGTCGACCGCTTGACGGTTCCAACCGGAACTGAAATCTTTCGGCGTGGGGAAGCTGTACGGGCAATCCACGTGGTTCAGCAGGGTTTTGTCGAATTGAGTTCCGGACCTCGGAACCGTCTGCGCTATGGACCAGGGGAACTCTTTTTCTATGAAGACCTTGTGGATTCAGTGGAAGTCCACAGTCGTGATGCCAAAGCATTGACGCCCCTCGCTTTATTGCGGCTGGACAGAGTGAACTTTCTAACGTTGATCCATCGTCACCCAACGCTGGTGCTTGACCTTCTGGAGCGTCAGCACGCCCGTTTGCGTGAGCAGCGCATTGATGCCTGTCACTTCTATTGATCCCCTCCAAGCAAAAGCAGCAGGCTGCGCGTCACTTTGGCGGCCAGAACTGAGCTGACCCCGCTCGTGTCCAGTTGGGGAGCCAACTCGACGACATCGGCAGCCACCAACTGGTGATCGACCAAAACATCAATCACGGCAGCGAAATCGGCCCAGAGGAACCCTCCTGGTTCGGGTGTGCCTGTGCCTGGAAGAACTGCGGGATCGAACCAATCCAGATCAACGGTCAGGTAGATCGGACGCCCGTTCAACGGAGCGAGTGCATCACGCAAACCGGCAACGTCGCGAATCAGCCGACCACTGCTGTGGAGTTCCTTGAATTCTGCTCGAGTCCCGCTCCGGATCGACAACTGCAGCAGCGCCTGACTTGGCAGCACCTCAAGGCATCGACGCATCGCGCAGGCATGGCTGTGACGCGAGCCCAACCAGCTTTCGCGCAGATCCGCATGGGCATCCAGTTGAACCAGAACAAGATCCGGGTGATGTTGCGCCACTGCCGCCACGGCTCCGGAACTGATCGAGTGCTCTCCGCCGAGCATCAGGGGACTCAGGCCAAGGCTCAGCACGGCGTCTGTGGCCTGTTGCACGGCCTTGATCACCGGTTCCGGGGCTCCGAAGCCAATGTCTACAGCCCCGAGATCGGTGAAGGCCAGATCTTCGAGATCGCGATCCAACTGCGGGCAATAGGTTTCGATGCCCTGGCTCACCTCACGGATCGCGGCAGGTCCGAAGCGTGTTCCGGGGCGGAAGGAGGTGGTTCCGTCGTACGGCACACCGAAGAGACCAACACGGCAATCCATGGGATCCCTGCTGGATCCCATGAAGATCGTTCCCTCCTGATCAAAAGGCACCATCATGGGTTCAAGTCACGTTCGATGAATGCTGGAACGGCCAGGAAGGCCCCCTGCTGCCAGCGTTCACTCCAGACTTCACAATCCGAGGCGATGCGTGAGACGCGTTTCGCTTTGGGGGATCGGTACCTCGGGCCATCAACGGCTGCGAAGGTCCAGCTCCACCAACCGCTGGGATACATCGGCACCCAGCCATACATGGGATCCGCATGGCCAAAAACCTCACGAATCAGGCGCACCATGGCGAGATGGACTGCGCGGAAGGCTTCGGGTGACTCGCTCTGGGTGGCGAAGACCCCACCGCGTCGCAAGATGCGACGGCAGTGCTGGAAGAAGCGTCGATTAAACAGGCCTTCTGCAGGTCCTGCTGGGTCAGAACCATCCACCAAAACCACGTCGTAGCTGGCATCTGGTGCTTCTGCTGCCCAGGCGATGCCATCGCCCACCGTGAGCTGGAAGCGCGGATCAGTCCAGGCTGCTCCACCGATCCCGGGCAGATGTTCTTTGCAGAGCTCCACCACACGTCCGTCGATCTCCACCATGTCGAGATGCTGGACCTCCGAATGCCGCAGGCATTCACGGGCGGTACCGCCATCACCACCACCGATCACAAGGATGCGCTCGATTGCATGGGCGCTGCAGAGAGCCGGATGGACGAGGGCTTCGTGATACGGCCGTTCCTGGGCTTCGGCAGTCATCCAGCACCCGTCGAGTAGAAGCCCATTGCCGTAGCGCTCGCTGTGAATCACGGTGACGTGCTGGAAAGCGGTGGACTCCTCCACCAGCAGCTCGCCTCTAAGGCCGTAACGCACCCCTTGATGCGGTTCGTCAATCCAGCTCATGGCGATGTCCAGGTGAGATGGACCAGCTAAGGCCGCCGTTGATCTCCGACGAAAATCAATGCCACATAGGACTACATCTGGGGACAGATGCATTGCTAAGCACTAAATCTGGTGTCAAGATGGTTTCGGTTTCGTTGCCTTCACTCCTCAAGGTGACGAAACCTGTTTTCTCGAATCACCAGTCCAGCCTGTGGGTCATGTGTTTCATGTCCTTGGCAGGCGGCTTGACAACAGCATCACTCCGATCCCTTTGCACGTGCTATGGGCAACAATATTTTTGCCTGATGGCGTTCTTTTCAAAATTGGTGATTGTCTTAACGGCTTATAAGTGATCCAATTAATTTAAACAGAAACGGTTTTTTCATTGTTCGTTTCCCTGAGTAACTGCCGATCACGCCACTTGAGATGGTTCTTGGTGTCAATCGGCTGCGTTGCGATTCAGTCCTGTGGCCCCGACCAGGGGGCACGTCTATCGGGTGCAGGCGATCAATCTGAGGAGGGGCAGGAGATTGCTTTTACGACAGAGCCAGGACGGAATCAGAAAACATTGAATCAGGGGATGAATGTATTTGCTGATTACTTAACCAAAACGACGGGCGTCCGGTTTCGATATGAACCGGCAATTAGTTATTTGCATGCTTATCAGCTCTTTAAGGCTGGGAAGATTGACATGATTCGCGTCGGAATTTATGGTGGCTATAAGGTTTTGAAACGGAATCCAGGGGCCAAGACTCTTGCGATCCAGAAACCTTCTTATGTTTCGGTGTTGATTGGCAATAAAAAGTTGAGGAGCAAATCCCAGCAAGGAAGTGCTGATCCAGGCCTTCGAGCGATTAAAGGGGAAAGAGTTGGCTTTGGAAGTTTATATTCGGGCTCAACATTGATGCATCCATTGTTGGATATGAGGCGGCAATCCGTCTTTTTGGCGGATACTGAGGAATGTGCACATATTACCAACCAATATGATTTGCCTGCAATGGTGGCCGACGGCCAGCTTGATTATGCTTTTATCAAGGGGAATTCTGTGTCCTTGCTGGGGCGCGTCAAAGAAAAAGATCTTTCCCGAGTTTATGTCGCTTGGCAAAGCCCAGAGGTGAAGCGAAACAATTACTTTATTGTTTCGAAGCGTCTCCAGGATCTTGATCAACAACGTCTTGAGGAAGGTCTTCAAAAGGCAATCATTGATTTGAACCCACAAGATGTTGATCAAAAAAAGGTGTTAGATGGTTTGAGCAAAGGAGCATTGGGTTTTGAAGTTCCCAACGATGAATTCCCGGCGCCTATTAATCAGGATATTGATGAGTTGATTGCTGAGTATGGAGAGGAGCCATCCTGCGAAACATGATGCTGTTTATTTGGTCTGATGGTTTCTATCGCTTGCCGATACGCTGATTAGAGTCGCTCCCAGCACGAGAAGACCACCAAGAATCATGCCACTGTTCAATTGCTCACCAAGTAGAAGATATGCCCAGACGGCACTGAACAAGACCTGAACGTAATTGATGGCAGTGGCGCGAGCAGCGGGGATCGATCCAAGTCCTTCCGTCAGCCAGATCTGGCCAAGTTGCGTTAATCCTCCAACGCACACCAGCAAAAGCCATTGTGTTGGCTCTGGCCAAATGCCATCACGGATTACAAAAGGCAGCATGAAAAGAATAGAAATGGCCTGGAAATAGAGAACGATCACAACTTTGTGATCGTTCTTGGATGCTTTTCTGACGGTTACAAATGACACTGCCGCCATGAAGGCTCCGAAGACGGCGATGGCCACTGGCCAGGGTGTGAGACTGGATGCGCCGGATGACAACCAGTCCGGCCTCGCGACGAGAGTGATCCCAAGCCACCCAAGGCTGATGGCAGCCATGATGCTTTTTTTTAGTGGTTCGCCCAGCCAAAGCCATGCCGTCAGGGCTGTGAATGTCGGATAGGTGTAACGAAGAACGGTCGCTGCGGCGAGGGGCAAATTGGCGATGCTTTCAAAGAAGCAGAACAAGGCCAGGATCCCAGTTCCGCCACGCAAGAGCAGTAGGAACCGATTGTTCCCCCAGGGGGAGATTCCCAGGCGACGGAGAGTCACTCCGCAGAGGATGAGGCTGATCAGTGCTCTGATCAGGATGGTTTCCTGGGTTGGAATGCCACTGATTGAGAGCTGTTTGACGCACGCCGTCATCAAGCTGAAGGCTAGACAGCTCAGAATCAGACTCTTCGCTCCAGGACTGATCGGGAACCAGGATTGCGTCGCCTCGAGCTGCTGGGTCACGCTGTGGGGTGGAGCGCTTCAAGTGACTGACACCTAAGCAGATCTTTGTGAACAACGCTCTTTTTGGTGTGGACTTACGTAACTTGTCTCGGTGTTGATTGAGGTGATCCCAGGATCGGTGGTTCATCACCCTCTGGCTGCAGATGATATTCAGTGTGATCGTCTCGCAGCATGAAAGAAGGGCGCTAATATTCTAATGAAGACGGCTTGTCGATTTTATGAACGGCCAGGATGTGGCCGATCAAGTTGCGGCGATCTGCATTGCGCTATGATTTCAAAAGCGATTCAGAACAAGATGATATGTGGAGTACCATTTTGAGATAGATTGCCTTAATGGAGCATGATCTATGGATCAATGACAAGTTGACCATCCCTGGCAAGGAATTGTCATGGACGTTTTGCCGTTCCTCCGGTTCTGGAGGGCAGAATGTCAATAAAGTTGAGACCGCTGTTGAATTGTCCTGGAGCTTGGATGATTCAACCGTGATCGGCCCCTTTCGAAAACGTTGTCTGTCCGAGCTTTATCGATCTCGAATTGCGAATGGTTCATTACGAGTTTCGGTCTCTGAGCAACGGTCTCAATTTCACAACAGGCAAATTGCGCTGAAACGTCTGGCTGCATTGATTCGTGAGGCATTCCTGCCTGCTCCGCCGACCCGGAAAGCAACAAAACCGACACGTCGCTCTCAACGCAGGCGGGTGGAGACGAAAAAGCAGCGTGGTGCTGTTAAGCAACGTCGTCAATCGCGTCCTGCAATCGACGATTGAGAGAGGCCGTCTCAGAAACAATATGGATGATCGTTGGATTAATTGGTCATTTATTCTTCTGAGTATGAGGTTGTGAGAGATCTATGCATTGCAATCTTCGATTCACATGGTCAGCTGCTTGGAAGATTGTTTTCCGCTTTGATATCGGCCTTGGCCTGTTTCCAGAGTTGTTCAAGTTCATCGATGTTGCGTCCTTGAAGATTGCCGGATAGGGCTGCTTCTACGCGGGAGAATCGATCCAGGAAGCGCTGATTGGTCCCCGAAAGTCCCTCCTCTGGGTCGATACCGATCCATCGGGCCACATTCACAAGGGTGAACAGAACGTCCCCTAGTTCATCTTGGGCATGCGTCGTGTCACCTCTGGACACGGCCTCTTTGAGTTCGTCGAGCTCTTCGCTCACCTTGTCCCAGACGCCAGCGAAGTTCTCCCATTCGAATCCAGCTTTTGCTGCCTGCTTGGAAATGCACATGGCGCCGGCCAGAGCGGGTGAGCTTCGGATTTTTATGGCAAGCCTGTCACTCAATGGGCTGTTGGAGTTTTCCAGTGCGCTGGCCTGTTCCGCCGCCTTGATTTGCTCCCAGCTCTTGCGGACGGATGCACTGTCTTTGGCGTCGTCGTCGCCGAAGACATGGGGGTGGCGGCGAATCAGCTTGGTGCGGATGGCATCCGCCACATCCGCGAGGTTGAACCGTTGCTCTTCGCTGCCGATCTGTGCATGTAGCAGCACCTGCAGAAGTAAGTCGCCGAGCTCTTCCTTCAGATGGTTGTCGTCTCCATGACGAATCGCGTCTGCGACTTCATGGGCTTCTTCGAGGACGTAAGGAACCAGGGACCGATGGCTCTGTTCGAGGTCCCAGGGACAGCCGTCATTTGGATCCCTCAGTTGAGCCACAACATCGATCAGCTGCTCGAGAGCCTCGGTTGAAGTGCTGGCCATGGCTGCTGCAGTGGGTGCGCCCACCATCTCATCTCGACGCAACGGGTGTGAAATGGAAGAAAGGTCATCCAAATTTCGACCATATACAGAATTTTGTGGCAATGTTTTGGGGACAGCGGGGTGAAAGATCCAATGTCAAAAGCACGTGATCTAGTTAATGGTCATTTATTTCCTGTTCTTGCTTTGGTCTCAACGGGAACGTTAATTGGAATCTTTTTGCAACTTGATGCGGCACTCAGTAATGATGCACAGCGTTCTCAGCAGGCAAAAAACTTCAACGATTGTGTGAGCACGATGATGTCTCTGAAGAAGGATGAGGCCCCAAAGACGCTCGAACGTGGCGTCAAAGCAATGGCTGTGCGCTACTGCAATGGCGGGTGATTCTGTTTTGTTCGAAAGGGTTGCATCAAGCAATTCATGTCATTTGTAGGTTGCTTGAAAGGTTCGCTACATTTTCTGGTGTGGTGTGGAAGAAGTTCAACCCCGTTAATGCGATGTCGCTGGGATTCAGTGAGTCGTTAAAGACAGTGTTGGGCTCAGAGGTGTTTATTTCTAGTACAAGCTTGTTCTCTCTGGAGCGATCATCGAACCATTGATGACCTGATGTGTTCATTTGCCTCCAACCACTTGACTGGGTTGATTCAACGTCAAGGATTGTCCTGCCTTTGCTTGTTCCAATGAGCTCGTCGTGAGGTAATATTATTCCTTCTTTTGCAAGGCAATCTTGTGGGATTATCTTATTTTTGCGGTCAAGTTGTTCGGTTTTAAATCGCTTTTTTGATGCTTTTTTCTGCTGTCTGGGTGGTGAGAAATCGACTCTTTGGCTGTCTGAGCAAGGCGTAATCGTGTCTTTCTTCCCTGGTAATGAGTTGTATATAAATGATACAAAGTTTTCAGGGCAGATTAAATTTTTATCCCATTCTCGGTCAAAGTTTTGAGTTGGTTTTTGGGTATTGATTTCCTGTAGGCTATAACCTAGCTGCTTGAGTTTCTCAACCTCTGCTGTCACTGTACGCAACATGTGGCGGTATTGAATCAAGTCCTCTCGATTTGGGCCTTCAATAGTTCCATCGGCTTTTTTTTCGAGATTGCCATGGCCTGGGATGATTAACGTGTCGTCTCCTGCAAGTCGAATCATTGTTGTGATCGCCTTGATCAGGCCGCGAATTGTTCCACTCCTAAGGTCAATTAAAGGATAGCCGCCCGTCATATAAGTATCGCCTGTGAAGAGAAGATTGAGTTTGGGTACCCAAATGGCTAAATCTCCATTTGTATGCCCTGCAGGAAGGTGTATCAGTCGTACGACGATGTCGTCAACAAACAAGCTCATTTCATCTCTAAAGGTAATATCAGGTAGGCCAGTAGGATCAAAGTCTTTCAGTGCCACCATCTGTTTCCTGGCGTTGGCGTGGGCGATGATGTTGGCCCCGGCATCGCTGAAAATGGAATTTCCGAGGATGTGATCATGATGGCCGTGGGTATTGATCAGATAAAATGAATTCTTGGTGTTTTTGATCTCATTGTTGATATTCCGATTGTTGTGCGGCGGGCAGCCGCTGTCGATCGCAATAGTATGGTCGGCATTGCCATGTTTTTTGGTGCGTTTATCCGCGGTTTTAGATTGTATTTTCTCGAGTAAAGTGATATTTCCGGCGTGAAATTCCTTTGAATTTCTGATTGTCAGCTTCCATGATTGAATGGTCGCTCTAAAAGTATTGTCCCACTTGCGATCGTTATCTTTGAGAAAACCGCACAATCCAATTATCGGGCTGGGTGATTGACCTCTCCCCTTGCTGTTATGACTGCTGGTGTTGTCGTGGTAGTGGTGATGTCCGTGATTACCCGCCATTCGTGACGCAATTCATGGCTTCACGAATTTGTCGATCTTGATGAAGAGATGCTGTGTCGTTGAACACGCTTGTCTCGCGTGCAAAGTTTGTTTGATGACCTATTGCGGCGATGTGACCATTCCACAGGCCAGGGATCTCCGTCGAGGACGAGGTGCAACCAGGTGCTGCTCTCCAGCGCCAAAGCGATGGTGATGATTTGTCGAGGGTGATTGTTCATCCATTGCTGTGCAATCTCGGTTACGACCGTCAAGTTGAGAGATGGCACCAGGAAGATCACCAGGATCAGCCAACCCAGCAGATTTACCAGGCGAACTGTCGTACCGATCAGCGGACCGTGGGACCAGATGGATCGATGGCGGATCAGACGCCGATAGGGCCACCAGATTAAACCCAGCCGTCCCCATCGATGCAGTGCTTTGGAGCGGGTGTCGAGATCAGGGGAAAGCCATAGGCCACCAAACAGAAAGGCTATTGCCGCAGTGATCCCGTCCGTCCAACCCCAGATCAAGCCCACTGCGGCTCCCAGCGGCAGGCTCCAAAACCAGGTGGCGCGATCGTGTTGTCGGCCGGATGCCAAGTCGAGCTCGTTGACGCACTAGGGTTAGGTTGCCGCGTTCTGGCAAAATTGACCTGATTGGGCGATTAGCTCAGCGGTAGAGCACCTGCCTTACAAGCAGGCTGTCCACAGTTCGATCCTGTGATCGCCCATCAAGATTCCTCTCTCCGTCATCTGACGAGACACGTCCCAATCGGGATATGGCTCTCTGCTTCCGAAGTTGATCTCATACTTAAAGCCAGCAGGATGATAAAAGCTTGACTCTCATTGTCAGTTGAACCCTGCGGTACTTGCTTCTTCTGATGTTGCGGCGCAACAGGGTTCTGTAGAGCTGATCCTTCTCTCCAAGACATCCCTCACGCCATTCCAGGCTTACTGGTGCTGTTGGTTCGTTGCCCACAACGCTTCGAGTCCTTGAGCTGAGTTGGCCAGGGATTCCCAACTTTTTTCAGATTGATTCATCTGGCAATGCTCATCTCAGTTTGGCTACTTTCCACTCTCGGGTCGTGGAAAAAAAAAGCCTTTGCCACAGTTGTTGGTGGCTGTGACCAACCTCACAGATAGAGTCAACTCAGGTCATCGAGTGGTGCAGTGATTCCGGAGATGGTGTGTGCATCGGCGGGGAAGACCCCAACGACAAAAGCCATACCCTGAATCACTATGTATCCCTCTTTTTCTTTCAATCCGGAATCAAAGCAGTTCAAGCCCAGCGAAAAACTCAAAAAGATTTATGATGCATCCAAGATTGATCTTAGCGACTTACAACCCAAGCTTTGATAGGACCCCAAGAATCCACCCAAGTTGATCTGGAAAGACTTTAATTTGATCGAGCCGAGTGAAAATACAGATGAAGATGGAGAGATTAATGGTACAAGCTATAATGATTATATTCCTGGGACGAATGGCGATGAGACGATTAACGGTTTCCATGGAAGTGATCTGATTTATGGTGGTGATGGAGATGATCATCTTTACGGCTATTGCCTAAGAAACCGACCAACCGAAGGAGTTGACTCCGTGTATGGCGGTCGAGGGGATGACACAATCAGGGCAGATTATGCATACGGAGAAGAGGGAGACGACTCCCTTTATGCACCACACTTCGGAGGAGCCTATCTAGACGGTGGTATTGGTGATGATCGTTTAAACGGCGGTCAAGAAAGAGATACGTTGTTGTGAGGGGCTGGTCATGATTATCTCAAGGGTGCCAGTGACTCGGACACAATGACAGGGGGACGAGGCGTTGATCATTTCGTTGTTGGTCAAAGCAATGACCATCTTTATGGAATCAGCAGGGATCTGATGACAGACTTTGAAAATCTTTGTGACAGAATTTAGTTTGAAGTCGTATCTTATCGCAATCTATCATATCAAGATTTAGATTTTGCTTTTAATGCAGCAGGCAGTCTTGTTGTTTCGAAAGATGTTGAGTTTATGGATGATGATCAGCGACGACGTGTTTCCGGTGTCCTGGCAGAAATACAGGGTTTGAATTCCAGCGTAGGTCTTGAACAACAGGACAGGTCGTGCGGTTCCTGATCAATTCCTTGCAGAATCAATGCAATCACCAGCCCCGTCAGGAATGGCGGAGGTTTTTATTGCCCAGTCGTCATGCAGTGCTTTTTTGTGTATCGGAGTGGTTCACTCAATTAGGTGATATAGATCAATGAATTAGGATCTTCAAGATTAATTTTGTATCGCATTTTTTGTTCAGATCAACCTATTGGTGGGAGCAGCTGCCAGCTCCACTGGATCAACCAGGCAATGAATGCTGAGTTGAGTATGAAAATGAACTGTTCGTTCAGCCTTGGCCATTGGCGTTTGTCTTGCCCGCTGAAATTCTCCTCATCTGTTTGCCGGCTTAAGGCAAGGTGGGCTCCCCAATTGAGGACAAGCCAGGCAGATAACCATTCAAGGAGGAAATATTGGTCAAGTCCATACATTTTGTGATGTTTAGCACTTTGATTTTAATTTTTTACCAGCCCTAAAGCCGTTTGGCAATATCTATTTAACCTTAATTAGGGATAATCCTCTTTAATGCACTTCTAAACGCAATTGATTGCGGTTAACCAGTGCCCACACCCCACCCCAAATAGAGGGGATCTGGAAGCAAAGTTACCCGAATGGGTAAAGCACTCTGACAGTGACTATGGGTTATATGCATATCGGATCGATGCTCTCCACATCCCCTATCTGTCGAGTGTAACCACTCATTTCAATCGCTTTTGTTGTCGTTATTGGCACCTACAGAGCGTATGGCCAAGATCTTGGGCTTTACAGGTTATGTTGGCAACGCGGAAGCCCTGATGTCCTATGGCACTAGAGCTGAAAGCTATACAAAACCCATTACGGTGAACCGGAAAGCGAATCATCGGGCCAAGCAGGTGGCATTGCTGTGTTGCTATCGATCTCCCCTCAAAAAATACACACTTACTAGCTCTGCCCACTGTGGGTTTTTTATTTCATGGCTTCCATTAATTTAAGGTGCTGCAAGGTGCAGTAATGATGCCTCATTTTAGGGGGCTCCAACCAGATCTGCACTCGCGTTAAAGCGTTAGTCGATGGCAATCTTGATACACTATTTCAGCTGTAGCTGGCTAATAAAACCCAGGCAAACCCTTTGTTCTGTAGCACTGTACTTAAGTGTATGGACTGCATGACTCAAGAAAGACTGATCAACAATGCAATCGATCAAGCAAAGAAGGTGATGCTTGTACCCTCCTTATATGTAAATCGTCAATGTCTCGCTACCAATACAGTTTGGCCCAGTTTGTCTTGCCTCCGTGCTGTGTGTCGAGATATGATTAATAGGCGCGTTTATGGCAAGGTTTTTCACCTATTTAATTTGGGGGCTCTTCTGGCACTCTCTACGGCGAGTTCGGGAGGGTTTCCCCGACGTGCTTTGGACTCTGTCACTGTTTTGCCTTCTGGAGAACATCCTGCTTGAATCACGATGGCAGCGCGTTTGTTACCCCTTTGAGATTTTGATGGCTAGTCAGAATGTTCCTGAACCACCACGCGCGCTCACGTATACGGAGATGATGAATGAAGGGCGTCAGTACATTGACGACGGCCGTGACGCTCAGGAGTTGTCTCTGCAGGCCAGGATTGAAGAGCTAGAACGCAGGGTGCAGCATCTTGAAAACGTGATCCGCCGTCAAATACGGCTTGGCCGAATGAAGGATTGAGGGCATAATTTTGTCTTGGTAGTGAGCTTTATCTTTTGTTTCATCCTTTGTTTCTAAGAGATGCATTTGATTGGCCATATCTTCAGCTTTTATGTCGTCATTTTTGTTTTTGTCCAGCGCGATCGTGATACCGTTCGTCAATGCAGTTGAATTTTTATCGCTCACCGATCTCCTCAGAATGGCTATGCCATGAGTTCGTTGGATGAATGTCTTGCCTGAGGGGTTTAATTTTAAATCGCGCGAGTATACTTTCATTTGCTTCTGTTTTGCCTTGAAGTCGTTGTTGATTAAAAGTGCTGGTGCCATCGGTGCGTCTCTCTATTTGCTCCTGACCCCTGTTTTGGCGGCTCCAAAGCCGATTTTGGAAGAGCTCCTCAGCGTTAATCAGACGCTTGGCGGACGGCACGTTAAATATCCAGCGGGCAAACCGGAAATGAGATTTTTTCGGGCGACGCTGCCCGCTGGCGCGAAATTTCCCCTGCACGTTCACCCTTCACCTGTCATTGTTTATGTTCAGGAAGGAACGTTGACCAATGTTCGCCTTGTTGATGGGCAAGAACTCAGGGATGTGATTCCCGCTGGCGGAGGTTTTCTTGAAGGCTCTCCAGATGAACCCCATTACGTCGTTAATCAAGGGGTAGAACCGGTTGTTTTATTGGTGACCTTTGCCTCTGTGGAAGGGTTGCCAAATCTGACGCGGATTAAACAGTGATCTGTCCGTTAAGGAGTGCGGTGTGAGGAAGGTCTTCAAGTTCACGGCTCCTCAACGCAGTTTGTCCCATCTTCTATGTGAGTAATCTGCCAAGTGTTGATGACATATTTTCTTTGTCGCAATGCATATGTTACGCAATCGGGAAGATAATTCTCGCCAAATTGGCTCATTGTTTTTTTGATTTGACTCATAAGATAGTGTCGACTGCCTCTTTTGTTGTAATGTCGCGATCATGCCTCGTCATGATTTAATTTTGAATATCAACATGAATGCGCTCCCTGCACTGGTAGGCATATCAAGCATTGTTTGGGTTTCGATTGGAATCCTTTCCCATGCTGATTGGGTTCTTCGGATTTTCAGGAAAGAATCAGAAATCATTGCTCAGCAGCAGGCGACAATTGAGAAATATGGTTATGGAGCAATCTCACGACCTCGTAGATTGACTCAGAAAAATCTCTTTGTCTTTGGTTATTGGGGGAAAGATAGCGTTTCTTCTCAAGAAGGTAGTGCTGAAAATGTTCAGAGTAGTCCGGCAATATTTACACTGGCTAATGTGAATTTGGTCGCATTTACGTCTATTACCGTTTTGGTTGTCCTGAGCAAGGGTCTGTTCCGAGGTTTAGGGATGTTTTGACGTTTTTGGTTGACTGCAATCCCCTTGATTTATATTGTATTATTTTTAGTGACTTCTTGTTAGATACACACTTTGCTTGATACTTTAAAACCAATATTCGTTCTGTTTGTCTTCAGGAACGAACCATGCCTTAATTTGTCGTCTTTCCGCAATCACAACTGCAAATCACAACTTGATTGGCCATCGTGAAGTTGTTTGAGAAGTCTTGCTGCTAATGCGCGGGAGATGCGGCGTTGAACTAGGAGATCGCAGATCCAGTCGAATAAAGGCGGCATCGTGCTGTTTTGAGCAAGGCGTTGCTCCAACGTTTGAAGCTCTTCTGTGCGTCTGCACCCCCTCAAGGCGTCGATCAGTGTGTCTTCGACCGGTTGATGAGTCGCCAGCCTCTGCGTTGTGTTCACGAAATGGATCGCATCCTTTCTCTTGTCATGGCATCCCTGCCCGCTTGTTGTCACTATCGGATCACATGTCCCGGCAACCGAGGGCTGAGCTTGAGCCGTGCAGATCCCCCATCGGCGACGGGCTTTGATGCGGTCGCGCTTTTCGCCGCTGCCCGCATTCCCAGTCATCGCTCATCGTCTTGCTTGGCTTGCTGCTGGCTTGCCAGATTGGTTTTGGATGTGTCCCAATTCTCTCTATGCCGTCAGCCCGTACAAGATGTGTCTTTGGTCTGGGCTTGATCACCAACCTGGATAGCCTTCTGAGCCAAGATGCGACCTGAAACACCTGGCGTGCAGAGAATTGCAAGCACAATGCCTCAATCTATTGGTGATTAGCTTTTGATGAATGGACGCTAAGCCATTGTAATGACTAGCGATTCTGCCATTGCTTTATTTATTTAACAGAAGGATCCTCGTCTGCTCGAAAAATGTCATGTGATTAATTGATCTGTTTTGTGGCGGTTCGTGAGG
Organism: Synechococcus sp. MIT S1220; assembly: GCF_047303025.1. NCBI lineage: Bacteria > Bacillati > Cyanobacteriota > Cyanophyceae > Synechococcales > Synechococcaceae > Synechococcus > Synechococcus sp. MIT S1220. The sequence goes on from NZ_CP138939.1 coordinate 504,130, forward strand.
ATCACGACACCGTTCTTTTTGGGGCTGGATTTCATCCCAGCCTTCCTTCCTGGTGGGCCATGAGATTGGGTCCGCACGAGCCACAATCACTTCTAGTGATCAACAGCTGTTCAGCTGCCAAGCAGCGCGGTCATGGTGCATGAGGGCTGATCCATGCCTCGTGAGGTCTCCTGGTGTGGCAGGACCGCTCAGCTTTGGTTGGGATCGATGGCCTTGCTTTCGGAATGCTCGCGGGATTTTGGCTGCGGTTGGGTCTTAGTCTGCTGTGGCTGGCCGGATGCCAGGGTCGCCTCGAGGCGTTGGAGCTGGGCTTCCCTGATCGCTGCTGTCTTGTCCATCAGTTGAAGGGTTTCGCGATGGCCGTTGAGCCCCTTTCGGCGACGCCAGCGGTTTGCCGGTGAAATGTAAAGGTGTTGAACAGTAACCCCAAGACTTTTGTTTGCCCTTGCTGACAACCGCATGAGTCCTGGTCGGCCTTCCGCGTCAGCCGCTGCGGCTAAACGCGTGCAGAATCCTGGTGGCAAGAGGTTGTCGTCTGCCTAAATCGGCGGCTCAAGCGGCCGAAGACTTCGTTGCGAGTCGATCAAGAACCGGGTCTTTGCGCGTTTCTGGCGTCAAATTTGTGCGCCGATCGGATCACGGATGTATCGCCGCTGTGGTGAGGCAGGCGAAATGTTGGGCGGTTGTGACGCTCGGCAGTGGTGCACAGCGGTTGTGGATTCAGCCCGTTGTTTGGCCCTGCCTCGATCCCCTCCATCGCTTCATGCCTGCGTGGTCATTCCTCATGGGCTCCTACGTTTGCAAGGAACTCTTTGAGGTCTTTTGGTGTGCTGTCGCGTCGCGCAGCAGCCTTAATGCCCATGAAAAGTCAACGCATCTCTCTGCCGCTTTTTATTGAGCCTCGCTCAGTATGTGGTTTTTGTGCTGATTTCGTTCATCCTTTGGTGTGAGTTTCCCTGGACTGATTGGCTGCCTGATTTTGTAAAACTTGTATCCTAATGATGGGGTATTGTTGTAGCTTGTCGTTGAAGAGCGGTCCTTGGTGTAATTGAATTTATTGCATAGTGATTAGGGTCGTTCGGGGCTTGTTTTTGGTTGTGTATTGTTGTAAAGATTCCGAGTTTTATGGGAGCAATGTTTGTTTTTCCTGTTGATCTGTTTGGCTTGAATTGGCCCAATCAGGCCTGCTTAAAAATGTCTGCTAGGGACGTCGTTTGGATGATGCAGTGTTGGATTCATTGTGTGGAGTTACCTCAGCTGTAAATCCTCCGGTATTCAGTGGGGGTGTATTTCATGCCTGTGATTCGTTCGCTGCAGGTTGTGGTTGTTGCAGGGAGATCGGAACTGCAATCTGGGATTTGAGACTCTTGATAGGCGTGAAGGCACAACATGCTGACTGGAAGTGCTGTTGATGCCAGCACCGAGAGAATGGCAAGACTTTTGATCGGCATGACTTCGGAGGTGTTTGCTCTGTGCAAAGCCTCGTTCCAGCAGGTTTGTATGCGTTTGATCCTGGTCAAGCCGTCCTGTGATTCTCCGCACAGTGCATACTCAGACGCGATCTGAACGACAGGGCCAGAGCAAGATGCTGCCTCTGTTCCTTGTAACGGAATCAGGTTTGGCTGAGGGAGTAACGCTCACCAGGTTGTGAGTCGATCCAACGGGTGCCTTCTGGTAGCCGTTGGCCCGATTCCGCGATCGATCCCTGCATTTGCAGGATGCCACTTAAGGCCCCTTCGAATCGGACGTCTCCACCAGAGGTGCTGGCCAGCACAGTGCGGGGTTGGAAACGCTCCACCAGTTGCGGCAGGACGCTTTTCCCTTTGACGAAGGAGCCAAAGATGGGCAAGCCAAGATCCACCATCGGAGTGATCACAGCATCCAGTTGTTGTCTGGGGATTGTGGGATCGAGAAATCCATGGGGTTCCAGGTAGAGCGTTCCGCTGCTGTGTTCGAGCAGATATCCGTTCTCAACCGCCGGCACTGGAGCTCCTGCGGTGGCCTGAATGCGCAACCCTTGCTGGTTCACGCTTTCTCCCGGTTTGAGGCTGGTGACGGATTCAAATCCCAGATCACGAACAACCCGGCTCGCCGCCTTGGATCCCACCACCGGAAGAGTCCTCGACAACAGCTTCAGCGTGTCCGGGTGAGCGTGATCGGCCAGGCCCTGGGTGAGGAGAAGCAGGTCGAGTTGTTCAGGAACGGGTTGTGGTGCTCCCAACGTTCCCTCCAGCAGCCACGGGCCAGGAGGGAAGCTGAGCGATCCTTCAAGCCATGGGTCCACCAGAACTCTCAGGCCTGCGAAGTCGAGCAACCAGCCATTGGCGCCCAGATACGTTGCCGCGAGAGTCATGAGAGAGATTCTTGGCGCTGCCGGCAGCTGTCGCAGAGCCCAAAGAACTCGAGCGTGTGAAACAGGAGGTTGAAGTCGCCGCAGGCCTCAGCCGGGATGGTTACGTCGTGAATTGGGCAATGTTTCAGCGGTCGCGTCTGACCACAGTCCACACATGTGATGTGATGGCGATCCCTCTCCACAGGCGCGTAGAGGGCTTCTCCACTAGGGAGATGGCGGCAGCGGACCAATCCACGTTGTTGCATGCGGCGCAGGTTCCGATACACCGTGGCAAGCCCCATTTCGATCGGTCCTCCCTCAAGGCTTCGATGCAGCTGTTGACCGCTCATTTCATCGGTCTGGCTCTGCAGAACCTTCAGAAGGTGTTCTTGACGGCTGTTCATCGATGGAGAGGCCAGGGGCATGGCGTCAGAACGTCACCAACCAGCGACCGGCGCAGGCCAGCCCAACCATCATGCTGCCCAGCAGCCATGTTTTGCGGTTCGGTTCCAGCATCCGACGCCCCAGGATGATCGCTCCAACTGCACCGATCAGCACGGTTGTGGTTTGGCAGAAGCCGATCACGTGCGGTTCCGCACTCCAGTGCGGCCATCCAGCTGGCAGCACCATTCCTGCTTCGCGCATGCTCAGAGGCAGATGACGTGCCAGAAGTACAGCCCAGAGCATCGGTAAGCCTGCATACAGCCAACATCTGTTCAGCCATAAGCCGGCCGCCATGGGGAGAGCCAAGGCGAGGAGCGCGAAACTGAGGCGCGGCAGCAGCGGTCCTCCGTGCATCGTGACCGGCGCTCGCGGCAACCAACCGAGAAGCTTGTCCCAGTGATGAAGACTGATGCCGCCTGCCAGAACGAGGATCAGACCCTCTCCCTCGGCGGGCCCACCCTTGAAACAGGCGTAACTGTTGCAGCTGCCGCTGCAGGTGCCGACCTCAGCTCGCAATTCCAAGATTGTCAATTTGGCGAAGAGGCCGTTCATCCCTCCAACAGGACAGAGGTACCTGCACCAGAAGCGCTTTTCAAACAGCAGTGAGCTGATCACAGCACCACAGGCGACTCACCAGTGGCAGGCTCAGAGGATCAAGGCCACCACCAGGCTCAGAACAGCTTGAGGATGCTGGTTTGGGCCAAGGTTTGCGGGCCAAGCCAAAGGTCGAGATTGACGGCGATGAACAGCCAGCTGACAAGGCCGAACAGAAGGCCGTTCCAGAGCCGTGGTGATCGCATCGGGTAACGCAAGGCTGGCCGCCAGCGCCAAAGATCAAACCGGTGGCGAGTGGTTTTGTTGTCGAGCCAGAACATCTCCTCAGGCAACGCTTCAGGCAGGGAGGTCTGCTGCCGCTGGCGAACCTGTCGCAGGGCCCGTTTCATCAGATCGTCCAGTTTCCGCAGATTGTTCGCGAAGTCGTGGTTCTGCAGGCGCCGCACGACGGATTCGGGTAACTGTGGTGGGCGCGTCCAGCCCATGCTGGAACTCTTCAGCAGCAGCAAATAGCCCAACCAAGCTCCCAGATCGGAACGGCGCACCCGTAGCGGTGGTACGCGGATTTGCAGTGTGAACCGGACCAAATCCGGTTGCGTGGTTTCACTTGAACACAGCATGCGTCCGCTGAACCCGGGGGATTGACCTCTTGCCATCACGATCAATTCCACGCGCAGGGGGGCTTCAATCCGATCGATCCCCTTGTTCAGGACTGTGTTCTCACCAAGCGAGTTCAGGAGTCGATTCGCGTTGCGATGTTTGAGATCTTCGGCGTCGAGGCTGATCAGCAGCTATCGCCTCTGGTTGGAGCCGTAATGGATCAAGGCTGCGCGGTTGTCTTTTTCCAGTCCCGGTTCGCAGCTGATCAGCACTGGACAGCGGCCTGGATCTACGGCTGCCGCATGAATCTCCTGCCGCAATCGCTTGGCATAACGGCTGTCTCCCGCCACTCCCCGCCGGACTTGACCCACCATATGGGGAGCCAAAGGCACCAGCTGGGCTTCGCGATCAGTCACGTGCTGCGCTGGTGTTGATCAGCGCTTCACTCATTGTCCAAAGCCGCTGGCGCTGGTCGGGGTCGAGGGCCGCTCCGGCCACCCGACAGCGTCCGGGAGCGCCGCGCATGCCTCCCAACTGTCCAGGGCCGTAGTGCTCACCCCCTGATGCAGTGGGCGCTGTGGCGGCATGCAACTGGGGCAGTGCCCCCATCGCTGCACTTTGGAACAAGGGTTGCATTAATTGATAGACGATCGCTTCCGTACGACTGCCACCGCTCAGCACGGCCGTCGGCTGCAGATTGGTCTGCGCCATCCCCGGATGTGCGGCCAGAGAGCGCACGGAACTCTCATCGGCAACAAGACGTGCGTTCAGTTCGAGCGCGAACATCACGTTGGCCAGTTTGCTTTGGCTGTAAGCGCCATAGCGGTTGTAGGACTCTTGCCAATTGGGATCGTCCCAGCGGATTTGGCCGAAGTACTGCACCCCTGAGGTCACCGTCACGACCCTGGCCCCACGCTGGGCTTCGAGAAGTGGTAGCAACTGGGTGGTGAGGGCCATGTGCCCCAGATGATTAACGGCGAATTGCAGTTCATGGCCCTGGGCGCTGGTCTGCCGCGGTGGTGCCATAACCCCGGCGTTGTTGATCAGCAGATCCAATTGGCCGTAACGGGATTTCACCGTTTCAGCTGCTGTTGCAACGCTGTTGAGATCCGCAAGATCCAGATCCAGAAGATCCAGGTCGTTCAGCCCCTCCTTGATCAGACCCATCCGGGCTGATTCGGCTTTGCGCCGGGAACGGCACGCCATCAGCACCGTGGCACCCCGCTGGGCCAGAGCTCGAACGGTTTCAAGCCCAAGACCAATGTTGGCACCAGTTACGAGCGCAATCCGACCGTCTTGGGACGGGATGTCTTCAGCTCTCCATCCCATGGCGCATCATTCTTCAGGGAAGAGCAGTTCCGCGAGTTCGTCGGCATCGACGTCATACACCCTCGCCAGGCTGGTTTCGATGGCGCTCGTCACTTCACCGGGAAGGAAACGCATTGAATTCAGAGCATCTTCGGCGATGTCGTCCGTGAGAAGTTGCTCCTCACTGTCGAGTTTCTCGTCGTTGATCACCGCCATCACCCAGTTCTGGTAGGCATATACGAGATCCGAGAACTCGAGTTCGGGATCATTCAGATCCAGGGCCATCGGATGCGTCCATTTCTCCTTCACCACAGTTTGCCTTGTGGATTGTCAGCAAGCAGTGGGTTGGCGACAGTGAAAAGAGGTTGGTCTTGCCTTACGTCGCCCCATGCAGTCCCTAGATGAACGCATGCAACGCGTTGTGGCGCGTCGCCAGGAGCTTGCGCTCCGTTGGGATGCACTGCGCAATAACGACCTGCTGCAGTTGTTGGTAGTGACCCTGCCAGGTCTGTTGCGGGCGGAGCGATGCGGGTTGTTTGTTCTTGATCCAGATGCGGATGAGCTGTGGCTGGAGGCGGGAACAGGGGTGATGCAGCGTCAGATCTGCGCTGATCTCGATGGTTCGATGGTTGGTGAATGCGTCCGCATGGGGACTTGCGTCAATCGCTCAGGCCTGGAGCAGTTGCAGGGGGCTCACCAGCAGGCGGGTGAGGAGCTTTCTTATTCCGTCTCCACTGCGATGACCGTGCCCATCCATGGTGTCGACGGCATGGTGGTCGGTGCTTTGCAGGTGTTGAACCGCCTCGATGGTCAGAGTTTTGCTGAGGCGGATCAGGCTCAGCTCGAGGCTGTGGCTCACGCCATTCAGCCTTCGGTGCAGCGAATGCATGCCAGTCGCCAGTTGCAGCAGCGTTCGCTGAAACTGGACCGCACCATTGAGGTCCTACGCGAACGCCTGGAGGCGATGCGCCCTGGGCACAGCTTTCGCACGTTTGAACCTGCCCACCTCGCCCATGCGGAGGGATTTCTGCATCATCGGTGGAACGGCCGTTGTTATCCCCCGTTCATTGACCGGAGAGCGACCGAACACCTCACCCAGTCTTGGGACACCCAGCCGAATGATGTCCTCCTTGCGACGCATCAAAAGGTAGGAACTCACCTGGCCAAGAAATTTCTGGTGGAGCTGGTGCGAGCGAATGTTGATCTCCCAGATCGGCATCCGATGGCTGAGGGAGATATCGGCCATGGAGCCATGCCCTGGCCCGAGGTTTTGCTGTCTCAGGAGACGCCTGGAGAGTGGCAGCGATTTCAGGCGGCAACGTCGGATCGTCCGCGCCTTTGGTACCTGCACTGTGCCGTTGAGGATCTGCCCTGTCGCCGTATCCACCCGCAGACGCGTTTTGTGGTCGCCATCCGCGATCCACGCGCAGCATTGGTTTCTCAGTACTTCTTCTGGGTCCGTCACCCTCTGCTTCAGGTGGATCCAGAGCTCGACATGGATCGCTTCGCTGAGCTTTTCGTGGAAGGGGATCTTTATTTCGGCAGTTATTTCAAACATGTGCGTGAGTGGCTGACGCCGGAACCTCGACTGCAGGCTTCGCAGATCTGTGCTCTTCGTTATGAGGACATGGTGGAGCGCAAAGCGGACACGGTGGAGAAGCTTCAGCGGTTCCTGTTCCCATCGGCATCGCTGTCAGCGGACCGGGCAGCGGAGATCGCTGCCGCGACGGAATTTCAGACCATGAAGCAGGGCATCACAGCCAACCCTGGCAGTTTTCACCTCAATCCCAAGCTCTATTTTCGGGCGGGCACCACGGACAACTGGCGCCAGCATCTGTCTCCTTACGCCGAGAAACTTGTTGTGAACGCTGCTCGACAGCAATGGGTTGATCTGGAAGAGCATCCCCTGGTCGGCCCCTATCTCACCGCGATGGCGCACTGATTTCGAGCTTTTGTCTCATCTGGTGGAGGCGCTGCTGGTTTCGTTCTGGCCTGGGGCATCAGGTTGTTGTTCCGGGGCGGCTGCGGCGAAAGCAGCGAGAGATAGGCACTGGATGTGCAGTGCGTTCAGGCGTGTGAACGGTGAGAGATCAAGGCCCAATCGCCTTGCTGCTTCGAGGTGGGGTATCACGAACACGTCGGCCAGCGTCGGTCGTGTTCCGATGCAGAAAGGGCCCGGCAAAGAGTCCAGCCAGGAATTGAGGCTGTCTAGAGCATCGAGCTGGTGATGACGCACACCGGTCTGGAGAGCGGCTGCCAGGGTCGGACCGAGGTGCCGGCCGGCGTCCAGGATGGGTTGACGCAGCCTTGCCGGGAGCAAGAGAGGTTGCAGCGAGCTGTTGACGTGCTCGGCGATTGCTCGGCAGATCCGGCGCTCCTTTTTGGAGCTCGGCAACAGAGCGTCGCTTTGTCCATCCAGGGTTTCCTCCAGGGTCTCGAGGATGGCCAGTGTTTGAACCCAAGGCTCTCCATCCACAAGCAGGGTGGGAACTTCGGCTCGAGGATTGAGCGCCACATACCAGCCGCTGTGTTGTTCGCCTCGATCGAGGCAGACCGGTGTGTAGGTGAACGCAAGTTGTTTGAGCCGAAGGCCGATCTGCAGGCGGTGGGATGCACTTGATCGCCAGCATCCAAACAGTTGCAGCGAGGGCATTGGAGGGGGTGTGGACTCTCATTCAAGATGGCGTTTATGAGCACGCCGTCTTCCGACCCGGTCCAGTTACAGGCCACCTTGTTTGATTTCGCAATCGCTGAACTGGTCCGTCAGCACAGGGAGAGCTTTCAGCCGATCTGGTCGGTGGACAGCTGGGTGAAGCTGCTGATTTGGCTGTCGCTCAATTGCGGTTGCCGAGGCGATGAAGACGGGATGAAGTGTTTCGCTGAGGCGCTGGGCCCCAGCCTCACCACGCGGCTGCGGCGGCTGTTTTTCGAGAGGGAACTGGAGGATCTGGATCTGCAACTGATGGCGGACCCTGCTGAGCCGCAGGTCTTGGTGCTGCCGATGGGGCCGGGAGCACCGTTGGATCTGTCGCGGGTCGCTGCGGTGATCGAGCGGATGCAGCTGGAGGAGCAGGTGGTGCTAGATCAGGATCGCTGGCAACACCTCGATGGGGTGGTGGCGATCCCGCGCAGGGAGTCGGCGCCATGACCCTGATCTGTGGTTACTGCAATGCCGGTTTTGTTGCCGTTGCCGATGCGGTTTCGGATTTTTTTAACCGCCGGTTGGATCTTCAGCGGCCGGGCTTGGCCTTTGGTCCGTCTGGAGAGAGCGATCCCGCCAAGCTCAGTACCGACATCAGCCTGGTGGCGATTGATCGCAGTGATGCTGAGTCCTTTGCCTTGGCCCAACTGATCTTGCGCGGTGTCACGGCAGGTTTGGAGCGCTACCTGGCGGATCGCCCTCTTTTTCGTGACTGTTGTCCCGATCAGTCCCTGTTTGTTAACCCGATCTTCAATCTGCAGCACTACGCGCCGGGTGAAGGTTTTAAACGATGGCATTGCGATTGGACCATCGGTGATGAGGCCACAGAGCCTGTGCATCGCGTCCTGGCTTGGATTTTGTATTGCAATGATGTTGATGAGGCTGGCACTGAATTCCACTGGCAGGGCCACCATGAAGCGGCAGAACGGGGAAAACTGCTGATTTTTCCGGCCGGACCATCGCATATTCACCGTGGTCGTGTGAATCATCAGTCGAGCAAATTGATTGCGACAGGGTGGATCAATGCCGGGCGGCAAGAGGATTATCTCAAGCGCTTGGCGCAATGAATTGTGTGTCTGCGGCGTTGTTCATTGCGACGGCAATCACTGGTTTTTGCGCAGCATCGCTCCTTGCTCAACATTGATTATTCATTGCCACTTTTTGTCTCTTGAATTGGACCAACCAAAGTTTTGTCAGCGGTTAGATTATAACTGGTCGTGCATTGCAAATGGGCGTGGATTGCAATATCCCCAAACTCTTGTTTCTTGTTTTTATGTTGATTGTTGTGTTCAGATGCATGCGAACCGATGAGTGTCTGAAGGTGGCTCGCTCGATCTGGAATTGAAGGTGTTAATTCGTTGGGCGTTTATTCGTCGGTCTCGGCGTGCTCATTCTGTTCAGGTTGGAGCTGGTTGGATTGGGATCCAAGCCGCAGCGTCTGGTCTTTGGACGGTGGCCATTCCATGGGATACACCTGGCGTTGGGGAAAGGGTATTCCGATGCCATTGTCTTCGAAACTGCGCCAAATTGCCTGCCTTAGATCACTCCCCACCCCAAAGGCTTCCAAGGGATTTCGAACCCAGAACAGCAGTCGATAATTGATTGAGGAATCGGCGAAATCGACCGTGAATGCTGCTGGTGGAGGGTATTGCAGCACCCTTTCATGCTGCTTTGCGACTTCTTCGAGAAGTGCGATCACCTGCTGTGGCTCGTGGTGATAAGCGGCACCAACTATGACCGAATCACGCCGGGATGTTTCTTCGGCTGTGAATGATTCCGCTTCTTGCGTGAAAAAATTCTGGTTGGGGATCAGCAGCTCGGCACCATCGCGACCACGGCGAAGCTGGGTGGCACGCAATCCCAGTTTGCGAACCGTGCACGGATCACCATTGATCATCAGTATTTCCCCTGGACGAACGGAGCCTTCGAACAACAACCAGAGGCTGCTGATGAAATTGGAGATGATTTCTTTGATGCCGAAGCCAATACCCACAGAGAGGCCACCGGCCACGGCCACGATCGCTGTTCCATTGATGCCCATGTAATACGCCACTCCCATCACGCCGATTCCGACGACTGAGTAACGCACGATCACCTCGAGCGCCTTGCGGCCTTGTGGCTTGATGCCAAAGAAGCTTCCACCCAGCCAGGCGGCAAAGGCGGCAGGGCGACTGGCCAGGGAGATGACCAGGTAAACGATGACGAGGGCGGTGAAGAATTTGCCAATCGTGAGGGTCACTCCAAACACGTCGCCAAGGGAGATGAGTGAAATTGATTCCCGGCTCCCCAGCATCTGGAAAAACGTGAGGATCGTTCCCACCAGCAGGATTGGCCTGAAGAAGGATTTGTCGATCTCCTCGACTGGCACCTTCGGATGGCGACTGCTGATCAGCTGCTTGGTGGGTTCCACACAGCGCCAGATCGTCCAGAGCAAAGCCAGGTACTGCAAATAGCCGGCAGTTACCCCAAGTCTTGTGAGGATTGAGGTAACCACTAACAGCATCGCTGGAACGACGAGTTGGGTGAGGCTGGAATGCAATGAGGTCTGCAGCTTGCGCTTCAGCCTCGATTCGCTGGTGATCGCGATGACGAACACCCCAACTTGAAGGAGGACCGAACCGCGTTGCAGATAACCGAGCCAGGTGGTGGCTTCAGAGGTCAGAGCACTGATCATTGACCGCTCTCCCGCAGGCTCTTGAGGATGTCCTGTGTTGCCTCTTCGGGGCTGCGGATGTCGTAGATGGTGTCGAGCAGGGCATCTGAGATCGCTTCGTATTGCACCGGGTCGCGGAACACCCTGGCTTTCGACTGCCCTTTCGCCGCATTTTCCTGAAGGGACTGTTGGGCATACATCACCAACGCTTCAGTCCCACCAGGGATTTTGGACGCAACGATTTTGGCTGCTTTCCGATTGACCGGCAGGGAATTGCGCCCCGCTAGAGCATAGGTTTTCTGCGCCCAGGGTTTGCTGATGAAGTCGATCATCACCAGCGCTTTTTCACGTTGCTTGGGGCTGGAGTTCCGTCCGAGCGACCACACCTGCAGCTTGGTGGTGGCTTTCAGATGAGTTGAAGGTCCCTTGGGTAATGGGGCGAGCTCGAGTTTGTCCTTGAATTTCTCGCGCAGCTCCCGCAGGCTGCTACTCCAACAGGTGATCCAGTCCAACTCTTCGTTGATCAGGGCCTTGCGGAGGCTGCGCTGATCGTTGAGAAAGCGGATGTTTTGTTGGTAACTCGCGGCTTCCAGCCAGCGGAGCCAGTTGGTCACATTGAGCTGCCGTTCAGGACTCGGGGGCAGATTGTTCAGCGCAGCTTCCATGGCTTCGCCGGCATCAAATGATTCCGCACTCCAGAACAGATCTTTCAGTTGCAGGGCCATCCCGAAATTGTTCTCATCGCTGTCCTGTTGCATTTCCTTCAGCGTTTCGGGTGGTGACGCCAGGCGTTGCTTGTTGAAGCAGGCCAGCTGGACAAATTGATTGACCGGTCGACCCACGAGCTGACCGTCTTGCGCCGTCACCAATTCGAAGAGATAGGGCGGGGTATCGGCTCGATCCTCTGCTGAAAGTGTGATCGGATCGACCAGGTTGCGGTTGTACAGCTCCAAGGCCGTATCGCTGTCGGTGATTAACAGGTCCGGTCCGAATCCACTCTGGGTCTGTGCAGCAATCTCCTCGACGAAATTGGCTTGGGATGACAGGGTGAGTTGGGGACGAATGGACGGGTCCACTCCCTTGATGTGGCTGATGGCGTCCTCAGTGATTTCACGTAGGCGCTCGTAATCCCGACTGGAAACGGTTTCTGCGCTGTTGATCGTCCGGACCACCTTGACGACAACGGGTGGTTTCCACGGACCGCTGCAACCAGTCGTCAGCGCAGCTAAGGCGATGCCCAAGGCCAGATGCCGGATCCGGATTGGGTTCATTATTCACTGGAAGTTCGGGGATGTTAGGGGCGTTGGCTTGAATGGGCTGGGCTTTGCGAGCATGAGCCGCTGTGTATGTGAGCGTTCCGTGTCCGAACTGGCTAAGACCTATGACCCGGTTGGCACGGAAACCCGATGGCAGCGGGCCTGGGAGGACCTGGGGGCGTTCCATCCCGACCCGAAGGCGCCTGGTGAACCCTTCTCGGTGGTGATTCCACCGCCGAACGTGACCGGCAGCCTGCATATGGGCCATGCCTTCAATACGGCCCTGATTGACACGATCGTGCGCTACCAGCGCCTGGCTGGAAAGAACGTGCTCTGCCTGCCGGGCACCGACCACGCCTCGATCGCGGTGCAGACCATCCTCGAGAAGCAGCTCAAGGACGAGGGCAAGACTCGCCACGATCTCGGCCGCGACGCCTTCCTGAAGCGGGCTTGGGAATGGAAGGCTGAAAGCGGCGGACGGATCGTCGGCCAGCTGCGGCGGCTGGGCTATTCCGTTGATTGGAAGCGCCAGCGCTTCACCCTCGATGAGGGGCTGAGTGAGGCGGTGAAGGAGGCCTTCGTGCGCTTGCACGAGCAGGGGCTGATTTACCGCGGTGAATATCTGGTGAACTGGTGCCCCGCCTCGGGCTCGGCGGTGAGCGATCTGGAGGTGGAGATGAAAGAGGTGGACGGCCACCTTTGGCACTTCCGCTATCCGCTCAGCAGCGGCGAGGGGCATCTGGAGGTGGCCACCACCCGGCCCGAAACGATGCTGGGCGACACGGCGGTGGCGGTGAATCCCACAGACGAGCGCTATGCCCATCTGGTGGGCCGGTCCCTCACTCTGCCGTTTGTGGGGCGGGAGATCCCAATTGTGGCCGACGACCACGTGGAGAAGGATTTCGGTACCGGCTGCGTCAAGGTGACGCCGGCCCATGACCCCAACGATTTCGCCATCGGCCAACGCCACGGTCTGCCTCAGATCACGGTGATGCGCAAGAACGGCACCATGAACAAGGAGGCCGGTCAGTTCGAGGGGCTGGATCGCTTCGAGGCTCGCCAGGCGGTGGTGGCAGGGCTCGAGGAATTAGGGCTGCTGGTGAAGGTGGAGGACTATCGCCACAGCGTTCCCTTCTCCGATCGCGGCAAGGTGCCGGTGGAGCCGCTGTTGTCCACCCAGTGGTTCGTGAAGACCGAGCCCTTGGCGGCCCGTTGCCGCGAAGCTCTTGAGACGCAGAATCCCCGCTTTATTCCGGAGCGTTGGGAGAAGGTTTACCGCGACTGGCTCACCGACATTCGCGATTGGTGCATCAGCCGTCAGCTCTGGTGGGGTCATCGCATCCCCGCCTGGTTCGTGATCAGCGAAACCGGCGGTCGATACACCGACAAGACTCCCTATGTGGTGGCACGCAACGAAGCCGAAGCGCTTGAGAAGGCCAAGGCTGAATACGGCTCAGCCGCTGAGATTGAGCAGGACGAAGACGTGCTCGACACCTGGTTCTCTAGTGGTTTGTGGCCCTTTTCGACCTTGGGCTGGCCGGATCTGGACAGTGCAGACCTGCAGCGTTGGTACCCCACCAGCACCCTGGTGACAGGTTTCGACATCATTTTTTTCTGGGTGGCTCGGATGACGATGATGGCTGGCGCCTTCACCGGCGAGATGCCGTTCCAGGAGGTCTATATCCATGGGCTGGTGCGGGACGAGCAGAACCGCAAGATGAGCAAGAGCGCTGGCAACGGCATCGATCCCTTGCTCTTGATCGAGCGTTATGGCACCGATGCTCTGCGCTTTGCCCTGGTGCGGGAAGTGGCGGGTGCCGGACAGGACATTCGCCTCGACTACGACCGGAAGAAAGACACCTCCGCCACGGTGGAGGCCTCGCGCAACTTCGCCAACAAGCTGTGGAACGCCACCCGGTTCGCCTTGATGAATCTGGGCGGTGAGACGCCAACCCTGCTTGGCGATCCCGATCCTGATGCATTGCAGTTGGCGGATCGATGGATCCTGTCCCGGTTGGCGCGGGTGAATCGTGAAACCGCCGTGCGTTATGGCAGCTACGCCCTTGGTGAAGCGGCCAAGGGCTTGTATGAATTTGCCTGGAACGACGTTTGCGACTGGTATCTGGAGCTGAGCAAGCGCCGCTTGAATCCCGGCGAGAGTCCAATGCCGGAAGCCTTGGCTGATCAGCGCACCGCCAAGCAGGTGCTGGCCAAAGTGATCAGCCAAATGCAGCTGATGTTGCATCCGCTGATGCCTCACCTCACCGAAGAGTTGTGGCACAGCGTCACCGCAGCGCCCGAAAGCACTTTTTTGGGGTTGCAGCCCTGGCCGGCGGTGGATGAGGCAGCGCTGGACGATGGTCTTGAGACGTCGTTTGCGGAGTTAATTGCGGCGATCCGGGTGGTGCGCAATCTCAGGGCGGTCGCGGGACTGAAGCCGTCTCAGAGGGTGCCGGTGCGCTTCGTCACCGGCCGTGGTGCGCTGGCGGATGTGCTCACCAAGGGCACAGCCGAGATCACGGCGTTGACGCGAGCCGAGTCGGTGGCGGTGATGTCACTCGCGGAGGCCAATGCCGCACCAGTGGCCAAGGCCCTGGCCGGTGTGAATGGTGAGTTGCAGGTGCTGTTGCCGATCGAGGGACTGGTGGATCTCGATGCGCTCAGAGGTCGGCTCGAGAAGGACATTGCCAAGGCCGAGAAGGAGATCAAGGGCTTGGCTGGCCGACTGGGCAACCCCAACTTTGCTGACAAGGCACCGGCCGCGGTGGTTGAAGCATGCAAGACCAATCTCGCTGAAGCCGAAGCGCAAGCTCAGCTGGCGCGCCAGCGTTTGGCGGATCTTGGTTGAGAGTCAGCGCTCCAGATAAACATCTGCATGGATGCCGCAGGAGTTTTTTTACTGGAGCAACCGTTCCTTGAAGAAGGCAATGATTTCATCGCGTGCCGCCAGGGTCGGTTCCCCGATTTCATCGATGAGATGCGTCGTGACAACACTGTGTGGATGGCCCACCACCTCTTTGGTGAACGGTGGCAGGTCCTTCGTGTTGCCAGCGCTGTCGGGAAGCACGCGGCCAATGAATTGGTCGCCGAGGGCGTCGGAGTAGGCAGCAAACCGTTCAGCCCGACAGAACGAATCACCCTCAAAGCGATAGCCGAGCACGGTGAGCTGATCGGTCTTCATACGCTCGGCGATCGTGCTGATCTCTTCCGTTGAGATGGCGAGTGCAGAGGGATTGTCGAGGGGAAGCGATGGTTCGCACATGACAGGCGCAACCACGGCCGGTTCAAGCATCATCGACAGCGCAAAATTTCCTGTGAAGCACATGCCGACGGCGCCCACACCAGGCCCTCCGCATTCCTGATGGGCCAATTTGGCTAACCCACGCAGCCATGACGTAACAGGACTGGATTCGTTGCTGGCAAAGGCCTTGAATTCATGGCTGATGCAAGCTCTTTCGAAAATCTCCTTGCCTTCTGATCCGCTGGGAATGGCCCCATCCCGCCCGAATAGAGATGGCATGTAAACGGTGAACCCCGCGTCTCTCACCCAGCGGCTGAAGCGTGCCACATGGGGGCTGATCCCTGGGATTTCAGCGATTACAACAACGGCTGGCCCAGTTCCTGAACAAAAGACCCGTTTTGTTGTGGTCTCGAAGGTCATGTTTCTGACCTTGAAATCTTCCAACCCATCAGGCTGGTTCACGTTACGTGGGCTCATCGGATGGGTGGTTGTTGAAGCAAGGGTTTAAGGGGGTTAGGTGTTTTGCTCGATGTTTCCAGCCTGTTAAAGAGTATCTAACCCCAGTTGCGTCCAAATCTTGGCTTGGCGATTTTTTCTGAAGATTTAAAAATGAGAAGCATCTGTGTGTGATCTGCGCAGCCCATGATTTATAGGTGAATGGGGATGTCGTTGGATTTTTGATCTGATTCGGAACCCAAGCCTTTGGATTCCGTTCATCCCCAAGGAATTGAGGATGATCAACGTAAAGGGTCTCTTTATTTTTTGGCGGTGATCTTTTCTCGTGACTAGCATGTGTTCGTAACGCTTGTGTCAATGTGATTTCTGAGCGGAATATTCTGGGTCACGTCTTGCAAGGGCCAGGGCATGACCATCATGATGGCCATTCTTCGTCTGGTGGTCATGATTCAACGTATGAGCCCACTCAGTCGCAGCCAAATTATTTTCAAATCCCCAATTTTAGTAAGGAAGACCGTTACAATCCCAATGCAGCTTATAACTTAGCCCCTGCATATACGTTTCCCAAGGGATTGGCTTTGCCAATCGCTAAGAATTTTGATTACCAATCTTTTATCAAGACAACCTGGGCCAACAATACGGAAACAAATGAGACTGGCCAAGGCCTTCCTCTTTATATTGATCTTCCCAATCTCGCATCAGAGGGTTCCTTCCAATGGGATAGCTTTCCAGCCGGAGAAGCACAGCAATTTTTAACGTTCAGTGTCGACCAAGACACCATCAACGATAAAGACCTCTACAACGGTGAAAACAACGGAGAAACACCAGTTGTTTTAGATGCATTGTCCAGTTCTAAAACTCAGCGTCCATTTACGATCTCACTGACCGTTACTCCATACAACGCAGGCCCGATTCCTCATATTCACTGGGCAGAAGATGAGTGGTTCATTCTCCTTCAGGGTGAGATGGATTCCTGGATCGGAGATCCTTTGGATGAACCCTATGAATTAAACGAATTCCCAGAGGGTTCGGAACCATCAGATGAATATTATTCTGGGAAGGTTATTACATCTGACAATATTGACACGTTCTATTACGGGCATTTGATGCCTGGACAATCTGTTTATCTCCCTCGGGGGCATGCGCACGCCTATCGAAATGCGAGCCCGAGTGGAGATCCATTGGTCTTTTTAACCATTTGGTCTCGCACTCCAGGCTACCCAGAGGGAGGTATTGAAGAATTTTTCACTTTGCCTGATCCAAGGATCGGATATTTCTTTGATACATCGAATGATGCTGCTTCGTTCGGAAATTTGAATAATAAAAATATTGGTAGTGAAACTGGAATTGAGAATCAACAGAGATTTGTTGATTATTTCAATACTTTCCCTGACTATCATGTCGCTATGAGCCGTAACTTTGGCTCATTTGCTGATCCAAATAGTGCAGGAGGAAATTGGAATCCTGAAATTCCTAATGATACTGCTGCGATCAGTACTCCCCCGCCATCCTATTGGTCCAAAACGTCTCAAACGCCCTGGCTAACAGAGGAAGATGATCCTGATTCCTCTCCTTTCTATTTGCCTCCTGCACCCAATGCCCCCTCGGATTATGTAGATTTTTCGACGCCTTTTGATCCAACAGTTGTTCAGACAGCTGAATATACATATGTTGGGCCTAGTTCTAAGAAAGGTAGGCGATCATTTGTCGATAGCTTGGAGCAGCTCCATGATGTGATTTCAACAAGTGATGGAGTGCTGAATTCTTACTTGTTACAGAAATCCTCGCAGAGTACCGACTCTCCTTCTTACGTCATTCAATCTACCTATGAGACTTATTCAGCACTGTCTGCTCTTCAAGATTCCTCTGAGTTTGAAGAAACCGCGAGTGATCTTTTGAAGGTGTCTGAACTTGATGTTGCAAACAATACTGTCAATGCAGATGTAGGGTCCGAAAGTAATGGGCAAGTGTTGGTTGGTGTTGCAAAAGTCAAGCCTCGTCATTTCGAAGAAGCGGTTGCTTTAAGTGCGAATTTTATGGATGCTGTGAACGAGCAAGGCCTTTCTGTGCAATCTGATTTTTATGTTGATTCTAATAATCCCAATACACTTGTTTTTATCGAAAGTTATTCTGGAGGCTCACAGGTCAACCAATATTTAACATCCACTGCTTATAACCAGTTTGCATCCGATTTTGGCCCCATGTTGAAGACTGGTCAACTTGCCAGTCGTGACGTTGTGATTTATCCAGTTAATTCAAATATTTCTCAGTTTTATCCCGAGCAGGTTGCTGGGACAAAACAATTGACGGATATTCTAAAGTCAATGCCAGACTTGATGCTTTCTTTGCAGGTCGATGAAAAATTTGTCATCCCAACCAATCAAACGAAGACGAATGATGTTGGCGGCTATCTGGCGATTAAAGCCAAAGTGCCCTCGCCAGAGAATTTAACTTATGGATATTTGACCTCTGAAGACTCCTCGCCAAAGATTTTATTCGAGCAGCCGAAAGCAATGAAAAATAATCGATTTTTGAAACAAGTTAACCACCGGATGATTCCTTTTATTTCTGGTGATCAGCTTCGATTCTTTGCTTCGGCACAGTCTGCTGCTGATATCACTGATAACGGACTCGTTGAGAGTGAAGCGTTATTTCTCAACCCTGCAGACGCCAAAACCAGTAAAAAGTCTGTCAAGTTTGACGGGTTGACTGTTTCTTTGGATTCACCAACTCAAGGCCTTTCGGAAGTGAGTAGTTCCATCCAGATGGATGCTCCAGGTGTTGTCGATCTCGTGCAGATACCACGGCGAACATTGTCTGGTGAATTCCATCTCCTTGATTCTACTGGAACACATTTACATGATAAAAAAGTTGGTTATGGTCTTTTCGAATTGATCGATCAAAGCGGATCGATTCAGGATCCACTGACAGGCAAATCTATTTCCCCCAATCAATCGAAACGATTTGGTGAGGCTCTGGCTTCTCTGGAAGATCAGGATGCTCTTGCAGAAGCTGATCCTGCTAATCACAAATCATTCAGTGTTGAAGGTGGTGCTTTGTATGCTCCTTACCTCAAGATTAATCGGAAATTTTATACTCCCTTCTCCAAGGAGTTCTCACAGCTTGGCGAGAATTCATTCGCTTTTCAAACCACTGATGAATTGTATATTACATCGATGGATCTTTTGATGAGTGGACAACTCCCAGTTCTTGCTTGAGGTTAATTGCATCAAGCCAAGTGCGATTCACTTGGCTCAAAAGTTTGTTATCAATTGTTGGAGGGAATTATTTGATCTGATGCTGTTCAGATTGCCTGATCTATCTTCGCTGATCACGGCACTGATCTTTTTGGAAAAGCAGGTCATGCTGAGATGGGGTCCATGTAGTGGTGGTGAATCGTTGCTCCTTTGGACCGACAGCTCAGGTCCGTGCGCATTTCTATCCATCGTCCTCATGCATGAATGTCTTGAGAAGTCTGGGTTTTGCCTGGGGTGGATATGTTTTCTAGGCTTTGATTTTGCCTTAGTCTAGGAATTATTGCTAGGCTATAAAGATAGAAGCTTCTTTTTGTTGTGAAAAGTTTTTGGTCGTCGGCTTTGCTTTCAGGATCCCGTTGGAGCAAATATTTATCCCTATCGCTTGTTGCTCTCATCCTTGCCGCTTGCGTGAGCTGGATGCCTGCTCTTTCTGGTCCTTCTGGGGCTGATGCGACTGCTCCCATTCACGTAATTGGCCGTATTCGCCTTGAAATACCAGAGAGTAAGTACGAGGAATATATGCTAAAAACCGACGCTTTATTTTCTTCGACAGCGAAAATTGATCGACCGAAACTCTACACCTGTAGCCGTGATTTGAACGATCCGACTATGTATGTTTGGGACGAGGAATGGTCTAGTTATGATGCTTTGCAGACGCATTTGGCCTCCACGCACTTTAACGATTGGTATTCCTACGTCAAAAAGTATCAGGTTGGTGATTTAAATGTGGTTTATGCGCCGATTTCGGCTTTCAAGACAGTTTGATCTTGACCAGCCTTATACTCACTGAAGTTTGTTTGTTTAAAGCTCGATCATTAAATTAATTCACTGGTTGAGCTTCTAGAGGTTGAATCATCTTGAATTATTCTCTCATTCATTTGAATTAAGCTTGGATTGATGTTGCATATTTTAATCTCGGGTTTCCATGCATTTTTGCTAGGGTTTTAAATTGATTTTTAGTTGAGTTAAATAATGAAATTTGGCTTATTTGCAAGCCAAGAGTTCTATTTTAATTTCTGTGTAGAGAATGTGTTGGTTAAAGTCCTGCCTCTTGGCCTGTTTTGAGGCCATTGGTGAATGGTCTTTCCACTGATCTATGAGGCGGGCAAAAGGTCATCCGTTGCACCGTTAGTCGCGGCCTTGTCTGATTGGTGGCTCGGGATGTGTCCTTGATCAACTGGTTGTTTTCTTGGGCGTGAATTTTGTCTTGTGACCATCGGGTACTTCTGTTGAATTGTTATTGGCTTCAAGTGATCGTTGCTGGTGTTGTCTGTGCATCTTCATCGTGGTTCTTGAAAGCTCGGTGGTCGGGCGTCACTCCCCCTGAACGTCCGTTACTGTTTTGTGTTGAGGCGGCAGAACATGTTGACTCGGTTGCCATGGCATTGATTGATGTCAGAGGTTTAAGCAAGACCTATAAGGTGGCCGATAAGCAACCCGGGTTTGCAGGCACCCTTCGTCATTTCCTGCAGCGTCGTTATCGCGATGTCGCGGCGGTACAGGATGTGTCGTTTCAAATCGCTCCCGGAGAGATGGTTGGTTTCCTCGGTGCGAACGGGGCCGGGAAAACCACCACATTGAAGATGCTTTGCGGCTTGATTTACCCAAGCGATGGTGACGTGCAGGTGGCAGGTCACCGACCGCAGCGGCGCCAGGCCGAGTTTCTGCGTCGTATCACTTTGGTGATGGGCCAGAAGCAGCAACTGATGTGGGATTTGCCGCCGTTGGATTCGCTTCGGGTGAACGCTGCGGTATACGGCATTCCCGATGATGTGGCACGTCGGCGTACCTCTGAATTGGCGGACCTGTTGGAGCTCGGCGAGGAGCTCACCCTGCCGGTCCGCAAGTTGTCTCTTGGGCAGCGGATGAAAGCAGAGCTGCTGGCTGCACTCCTTCATGAGCCGGAGGTGTTGTTTCTCGATGAGCCCACCCTTGGCTTGGATGTGAATGCCCAGTCCCGCGTCCGCCAGTTTCTGGCCGAATACAACAGGCGCACCGGAGCAACGGTGTTGCTGACCAGTCATTACATGGCTGACATCACCGCTCTCTGCCAGCGGGTCTTGCTGATTCATCAAGGGCGTCTGTTCCATGACGGTCCCCTTGAGGTCCTGGCCGATCAGCTGGCGCCGGAGCGAGAGGTCCATCTCGAGCTGGAGCGTCCTGCTCAGTCGGATGCCTTTGAAGGCCTTGGTCGGCTGGAACGGATCGAGGGCTGTGAGGTGCGGCTCCTTGTACCGAGAGATCAGCTCACCATCGTGGTTGCGCAGTTGCTGGAACGTTTTCCTGTCCGGGACCTGGACGTGAAGGACCCACCCATTGAAGAGCTGATTGGCGGTTTGTTCCGCCAGGGGCGCGTCTGATGCGGATCTTCGGGCTGAACCGGCGGATCATCCGCGTGCTGTTGGGCTCCCAGTACGCCCACATGCTCGAGTACCGCGCCGAGATTGCCCTCTGGGCGCTCTCCGGTGTGCTGCCGTTCATCATGCTGAGCGTTTGGAGCGGCAGTGAGGCCCGCCTCGGACTGGGGCTCGATGGGGTGGCGCTTGATCGTTATTTCCTCAGCGCTTTTCTGGTGCGCCAGTTCTCGGTGGTGTGGGTGGTGTATGCCTTCGAGGAAGACGCTCTGCTCGGGCGCCTTTCTCCCTATCTCTTGCAGCCGCTTCATCCGCTCTGGCGCTACGTCGCAGCTCATCTCGGCGAGCAGCTCACACGCTTGCCTTTCGCTGCGCTGATTGCTGCGGTGTTCTTTGTGGCGCAGCCCCAGGCCTTCTGGTTGCCGTCATTGGGCGGGTTCCTGTTGGCTTGGCTCGCTACCTGGTTGGCCTTTGCCATCGCCTTCCTGTTTCAGAGCCTGATCGCCGCTCTCTGCTTCTGGAGCGAGAAGGCCAGCGCCCTGGAGCGGCTCCAGTTCATTCCCTTTGTGTTTCTCTCCGGGTTGCTGGCGCCGCTCACGGCGTTTCCGCCGGGGGTGCGGGCTTTGGCCCAGTGGACCCCCTTCCCTTATTTGATCGACTTTCCAGCTCGATTGCTGGCCGGCCAGCCGGTGGATCTGATCGCGGGCTTCGCGGCGCAACTGGCTTGGGTGGCTCTGTTGCTGCCGCTGGTGCTGCTGCTCTGGCGGGCCGGCGTGCGGCGCTACAGCGCCATGGGGGCCTGATGGGGCGCTACTGGCGAACCTTGCGGCGCTTCTGGAGCACCGCCGTGGCGGTGCAGTTGGAGTACCAGGCCAACGTGTTGATTGAGTTGCTAGCGGTGGCGATGAGCCTCGGCGGCAGCCTGTTTCTGCTCTCGCTGTTCTATGGCCCGGATCAGACCCTGGGTGGCTGGAGCTGGGCCCAGGCTCTGATGGTGCAGGGGCTGTACACCGTGTTCGACGGCATGGCCAGCACCTGGCTGCGCCCGAACCTCGGCGCGATCGTCACCCATGTGCGCGAGGGAACCCTGGATTTCGTGCTGCTCAAACCGATCGACAGCCAGTTCTGGCTGTCACTGCGCACGTTGTCGCCGGGGGGGCTGCCTGAGATCGCTCTGGGGTTCGCGTTGTTGATCTATGGCAGCGTTCAGGCCGGTGTGGTGCTCACCCTGCCCTCCCTGTTCACCGTGCTGGTGATGTTGCTGGCCGGGGGCTTGATCCTCTACTCGCTCTGGTTTCTGATTGCCGCCACCAGCATCTGGTTTGTGAAGACCTGGAATGCCACGGAGGTGTTGCGCGCCCTGCTGGCCTCCGGCCGTTATCCCCTCAACGCCTACCCTCCGGCCTTGCGCCTGCTGTTCACCCTCGTGTTGCCGGTGGCGTTTCTCACCACGGTTCCCGCCCAGGTGCTGCTTGGTGAGGCTGCAGCACCAATGCTGCTGGCGGGCTTGGCGCTGGCGGTGCTGTTCTTTTCGGTGGCGCGTGCCTTCTGGTTGTTTGCCCTGCGGTTTTACACCTCAGCCTCCAGTTGAGTGCAATGCTCCACGCCATGCGTGGGTGAGTTCGCTTGATCTCCTTGGTTCAGCACTGGCTGCCGGATGTGTTGGAGCTTTTGCGCTCCCCTGTCGGAGCACTGCTGTTTGTTCCGCTTTACGCCCTCTGGGTGACGTTGTTGCTGCCGGGGGTGTGGGCGTCGATGCTGGCCGGTGTGCTCTATGGCACTTGGCTTGGCAGTAGCCTGGTGTTCGTTGGGGCCTGCTTGGGGGCGGTGGTGGTGTTTCTGCTGGGGCGTTCGGTGCTGCGTGACTGGGCCCGGCGCCGCTTGGAGCAGCTTCCCAGGCTGCAGGCGGTGGAGCGGGCCGTCAGCAAGGAGGGCCTGAAGCTGGTGTTGCTGACACGCCTCTCGCCTGCCTTTCCCTTCTCGCTGCTCAACCTGGCCTACGGCCTCAGTGAGGTGAGCCTGCGGGACTACAGCATCGGCTTGATCGGCATCCTCCCCGGCACGGTGCTGTTCTGCGGGTTGGGGGCGTTGGCCGGTGATGTGGCCCGTTTCGGTGAGGTGCTGGGGGGTGAGGCTGATGCCGGCACCTGGGCCCTGCGGGTGGCGGGAGTGCTCGCCACGCTGGCGGTGGTCTGGCTGGTGAGCAGGGCTGCCCGGCGGGCCCTTCAGGATGTGGAGACGTCGCTCTGATCGGGATTGGGCAGGCGCCAGTCCCGCAGGGCAGCGATCAGAATGAACCAGGCCAGGCGCGCGCGGGCGGTCGGACCGGTGCGTTGCTGCAGCTCAGCCAACTTGGCCCGTCCGCAGTCGGTCTTGATCCAGCGATGCAGCGCAGGGGTGGGTTGGCTCATGGCTCAAGCATGGCGGTGAGGTCGACTTCGCTGAGCACTGTCACCCCGAGGCTCTCAGCTTTGGTCAGTTTGCTGCCGGCGGCCTCGCCCGCCACCAGATAGTCGGTCTTCTTGCTGACGCTGCCAATCACCTTGCCGCCGGCCGCCTCGATCAGCGCTTTTGCGTCGCTGCGGCTCAGGTTGGGGAGCGTGCCTGTGAGCACCAGGGTCTTGCCCTGCAGCATGCCGTTGGCATTAGCTCCGGCTTGGCTCGCGGCCTCCTGCTCGGCTGCACTGGCTTCCAGGGAGAGGCCGACGCCGCGCAGATCCTGAAGCAACTGATTGTTGGCGGGGTTGTGGAGCCATTGTCCAAGGCTGGCGCTGATTTCCGGGCCGATGCCATGCAGTTCGGCAATCTGCTCCGGGGCCTCCAGAGCTGCTGCCGCGAGGCTGTCGATGCTGAAGAACTCGGCAGCGAGCGCCTTGGCAATGACCTCGCCGATGTGCCGGATCCCGAGGCCGTAGAGCTGCCGGTGCCACGGCTGCTTTTTGGAGGCCTCCAGGGCCTCCACCAGGTTGGTGGCCGACTTGTCCCCCATGCGATCCAGGCTGGCGAGCAGGGCCGCATCCAGGCGGTAGAGATCGGCCAGCGAGCCCACCAGGCCGCGGTCCACCAGTTGTTCGATCAACTTGCTGCCGAGGCCATCCACATCCAGGGCGCCCTTGCTCACCCAGTGGCGCAGGCCACCCCGAAGGATCGCCGGGCAGCTGCTGTTCACGCAGCGGGTGGCGGCTTCGTCGCCCTCCCGCACCAGGCTGGAGCCGCATTCGGGGCAGTGCTGCGGCAGTTGCACCGGGGTGGCGTCGCTGGGCCTGAGCTCGGGCAGCACCCGCACCACTTCGGGAATGATTTCGCCGGCTTTGCGCACCACGATGGTGTCGCCCAGATGCAGATCCAGTTCAGCGATCCGATCGGCATTGTGCAGGGTGGCGCGGCTGACGCTGGTGCCGGCCAGGGCCACCGCTTCGAATTCAGCGACAGGGGTGACGGCACCGGTGCGGCCCACCTGCGCCCCCACCCTCAGCAGACGGGTGGGGGCTTCTTCAGCGGGGTATTTGAGGGCGATCGCCCAGCGCGGTGCCTTCTGGGTGAAGCCGGCTTCGTCCTGCAGCAGCAGGTCGTTCAGCTTCACCACCACGCCGTCGGTGGCGTAGGGGAGGTCATGGCGACCCTGCTCCCAGTGGTCGCAGAAGCTCTGGATGGCGGCCAGGTCGGCACAGAGCTCCCGGTTCGGGTTCACGCGGAAACCGGCCGTGTTCAGCCACTCCAGAGCTGCCCATTGGCTGGGAGGTTGGGCGTCAACCGGTAAATGCAGGGTGTAGGCGAAGAAGTCGAGCCGGCGGGCGGCCACCACCTTCGGATCGAGCTGCCGCAGGGTGCCGGCGCAGGCGTTGCGGGGATTGGCGAACAAGGCTTCGCCCCGTTGCTCGCGTTCAGCATTGATCACCGCGAAGGTGGCATCGGGGATGAACGCCTCGCCCCTCACCTCCACCCATTCCGGTGGGTTGTCGATCTGTAGGCGAAGCGGAATGGAGCTGATCGTGCGCACATTGGCGGTGATCTCTTCACCGCGCGTGCCATCGCCACGGGTGGCGGCCCGCTCCAGCACCCCGTTGCGGTAGCTCAGGGCGAGGGCGTTGCCATCAATTTTTAGTTCCCCCACCAGGGGCAGCTGGGTGTCGCCCGGGCGGTCCAGCACCTTGAGCAGCCGCTCGTGCCATGCGAGGAGATCCCCTCGCGTGAAGGCGTTATCGAGGCTGAGCAGCCCGATGCGGTGGTCAACGCTGGTGAACCCTTCCGCAGGAGCACCTCCCACCCGCTGGGTGGGGCTATCGCTGCTCCGCAGGCGTGGTTCTGCTGATTCCAGCTGGACGAGCTCCTGGTAAAGCCTGTCGTAGACTGGGTCTTCCAGGATCGGTTGGTCGAGAACGTAATAGGCGTGCGCAGCCCTGTTGAGCAGACCGCGTAATTCAGCCGCCCGCTCACTCTGATCAGGCATTGACCCGATTGATGCGGGCAATCCTCCAATCGTCCTCCACTTTGGTGAAGGTGAAATCGAGGGGAAGTTCGTCGTTGTTCTCAGCCTTCAGTTTCACCGTGAGGATCACGTTCCCTTCTTGAATGCGCGGACGACCGGATTTGAGATTGCGGTATTTGTTCAGGCGCAATCCAGCCAGAAAGCGGATGAACTGCTGGCGGTTCACGTGCTGTCGGTAGGTCTTGGTGGTGAGCAGATAGGCCGCGTCGATTCGGCCGGCTGCCACCTGGGTGAAAAACTGTTTGATCAGCGGGTTGATCCCGCGTGCGCTGAGGATCAGCTTCACTGCCGTGAAGGTCCAGTAGAGAAGCAGAGCGCCTCCGCCGGCCAGCAGTGCCTTGCTGCCGATCTCGCGCACCAGACCCAGTTCCATCAGCTGTCTTCAGACCAGGGCAGAGTCTGACTGACCACGGCAGGATGGTGGGACTTCCTGATCAGGTTCGCCGCTGTCGCTGCTGCCGTTGCTGCCGCTGTTCCATCGCCTTAACAGGGAGCACTTCGATGGAGCACTCGCTAGGGCGGGAAAGCCCTTGCCTGCTATTCGGTGGAGCGATGGACGCATGTCCCGGACGGCAGGCCTTTACCGGCGAGGCCCAGCGGTCGCAGAAGGTCGTGGCTGCGAGATCGTGCTCTCAAGGCCTGTGCTCGAGCCGTTGCCGCAAGAGGCAACGGAGAGCACTCTTTGCCACGAGATGATTCACGCCTGGGTTGATCTGGTTTTGCATAGCCGTGAGGGCCACGGCCCCCACTTCCGCCGGAGAATGAACGTCATCAACGGGTCGCAGGATCGCTTTCAGTTGAGCGTGCGGCACAGCTATCCGGTTCCCGCGAAGGCTCCACGCTGGTGGGCCGTATGTCCAACATGTCGACGTCGGACGCCATACCGCCGTCGTGTACGCAATGTCGCTTGTCGCTCCTGCTGCGATCTGCACCATGGCGGGCAGTGGCATGCCAGCTGTCTGCTGCACTATGAACCGGTCGATGGGAGGGGGTGATCAATGGCCACGTTTTTGATCGCCCTGGAATGTGCGGGAGTCGTCATCGCCGTGATTGGCCTGCGACGGGAACATCAGCTTCGGCATCGCCGTCGGTAACGTCAGAGGTATGGAGGACAGACCCGCTCGAAGTTTCCGGTCGAAGGACAGCCGCGATCGACGCATGGATCAGTGGCTTGAAACTGGCCGACAGTTTGTTGATGGTGTTTCGGGGCGTCGCCCAGGACAGCGGCGCAGCTCGATCGACCTGGATTCGGTCGGACGCTGGGTGGGTGATCGGATCGAATGGCTGCTCGAGGATGATGAAGATTGGCGGGAGCCATGGCAGGACCCCAGGGAGAAAGATGTGCTGAATCGCAGTGGTAAGCGCCCTTTGAACGCCATTTCCAGACGGGTTCAACGCCCCTCTTCATCACCCAATGGAGTGGGACCTTCCTCCCAACAGCCATCGTCTCCAAAGCCATCTTTCCAGCCGCCGCCCTTGTCGCATTCGCCGGGGTTGGAGGACCCAACCCCGGCGTCATCGCCTGATGCCGATGTCTGGCCCGACGATGAGAGTTTTCGCGTTGAACACTGGACGCGCAGCAACGAAGTGTCGTCTAGGCGGGCCTTGCCACGGTCGAGTCGGCGCCGCACCTGACCCGAACGCTGATCCCTGATTACCGTTCGGGGCATCGACTCCAAGATCTAATGAGCAATCTGGTGGTGATCGGCTTCCCGACAACCGATGAGGCTGAGCAGGTGAGAAGCGAGCTGGTTGGGATGCAGCAAGAACACCTGATTGCTCTGGAGGATGCCGTGGTGCTGGAGCACGGAGAGGATGGTCATGTTCATCTCCGGCAGGCGATCAACATGGCTGCTGCAGGTGCGGCCAGTGGAACGTTTTGGGGAATGCTGGTGGGCCTGATTTTCTTGAATCCACTGGCTGGACTCGTGGTGGGGGCTGGGGCCGGGGCGGCGTCCGGGGCCTTGAGTGATATCGGGATCAATGATCAGTTCTTGCGAGATCTCAGTGAAACCCTTCCCAAAGGCAGTGCTGCTCTAGCGCTCCTGGTGCGTGACGGCACCCCTGATCGGATCGTGGATCGGCTTCGCAGTCATGCCCCCAATGCACGGATTGTGAAAACCAGCCTCAGCCATGCCAATGAGGACAAGCTGCGTGAACTGCTGAAATCTGCGGCTTAAGAGGGCAGGGATGCGTTGATTGTCGGCTGGCGATGCATCCCTGTCGTCTCGTCTTGATCGGGCATGCAGCCTGTTCAGCAGGCAGAAGCACTGCGTCTGGTGTGATGGCTTGCTCCTGTTCGAGGAACGCGGAAACCACAGCCGCGGGCGGCTAGCTGGTGATTGACATCCTCAACAAGGTCTCCTGGGATGTCTTCCGCCATTTGCTCAACGGTGGCGTTGATGGATGGAGAACCCTCGGCCATCGCCTCGAGGAAATAGGTCCATTGCTGCACCTGCTGACTGTGCGGCATTGGTCTGTACCCCTTGTCCTCGAAAGCGCCACCGCAGATTTCGCGGTTCCACAGCGTGCTTTGTGACTGTCCGTGGGGACCGGATGTTTTTGCTGCTCCAGATTCGAGGGCCTCTGGAGAGGGGAGGCCGCGGCGATCTCGCCAGCCCAGCTGTTCTAAATTGCGGCCGCAGTGGACAGCTGAAATGCCGAAGATCCGACCGAGGTCGGTGAGGCTGAGCCAGATTGGAGAGGCTGCCATGACACGGTGAACCAGTGTCATTCCATGATCCTTAGCACATAGGTGATGGCAAGTTGTCAAGAGCAAATCCCAACATTCCTAGGGATTTATTCATGAACTTTTGTGGAGCTCCTGGCGCAGGGTGGGGCCGAGCCAGGTCTCCAGCTGAGGGCTGAATACCTCGCGAATCACCGTCAACGCTTTCCCCCCGCGAAAAAACCGGTAGTGCCTGCTCCAGAACGGTCCTCGCAGGCCGAAACTTGCCTGGAGCCAGTCAGCTTCCACGAGAGCCAAGCCATCCACTTCGCGGAACAACTCGGAGCGGCCCTGGGTGAGGCTCCGCCAGATCGGCTGTTCGCGATCGCGCAGATGATGATCGGCCTGCTCCTGATTCCACCAGCTTTCCGCCCAAGCCAGAGTGCTTCCACCACAGTTCAGCCAGACCTGGCGACGCAGCAGCGGAGGCTTGAGATCCGTCACTTCCGTGGGTGCGCCGGAATGATCCGAGCGATCCGGTTCCATGGCGATCAAGTCGACGGTTACCGGTTCACCGGTCAGCAAGCGCAGGTGACGGGTTGGACTGCCGTCTCCCAACAGCATCAGGCGCCAGGGACCCGGCAACTGGCGCGGGCCCTCGCCAGAGAGCACCGCCTGGGTCGGAGCCTGCCAGAGCTGGTGGGGTGACTGCAGCGGAACTGGGTTATTGCTCAGAACACGCCTCCCACCGATAGGTTGCGCCGCTCACCATTGCGATGGATCACTGCGCCGGTTTCGCTGATTGATTCCAGGGTCCAGCCACTGTTCCCGATTCCATCTCCCAATCCCACCGAAAGGGAGGACTGGTTCAACTGGAAAATGGCCGAGCTGCTCCCCCCTGGACCTTGAACCACCCCAGTGAGTTGTGGCACCGGTGCATCCGAAGGGCGAGCCACTGCTGCTGGACCTGGTGATGGGGCTGATGACACCACCGGCGCAGGGGCTGCACCGCTGTCAGGAGATCGGCGGATCGGAAGGGTGAGAGGTTCCAGGCTGGTCACCCATTCAGGTTCGGGAGGCGGTGGCACCTCCCCGGTGCGGCCTGGCGCCGGGGGCGTCGGGGTCATGG
This sequence comes from Synechococcus sp. MIT S1220, assembly GCF_047303025.1. NCBI lineage: Bacteria > Bacillati > Cyanobacteriota > Cyanophyceae > Synechococcales > Synechococcaceae > Synechococcus > Synechococcus sp. MIT S1220. Next base: position 533,573 of record NZ_CP138939.1, read on the forward strand.
GTTGCGCTGGCCTGGCGGGAGACTTGATTGGCTCGGCCGGGGGAGGCGTTCTCAGCCGTTCGATCAAGCGCAGATTTCGTTCTTGCGCCAGTTGAGATTCGGACTGCCTCCAGCTGCCGATCAACAACCCACTGCTGATCATTCCTGCTGCCGCAAGTCCACTCAGCAAGGGGATGAGCCAGACATCAGCCTTCGATGCTGGAGGTCGTTCAGAACCACTGCCACCATCGGTTTGTCTTGGCAGATCGCTGCTGGGTTCCTCAACATCGACGTCAACCGCAACCAGAGGTGGCTGGTTGGCGCGGAAGGCATCCTTTTCAAAAACCTTGTCCATCACCTGCTCGGCCCGCAGGTTCCAGTAGGCGCTCGAGGTAGGGACCCGTGAAACCAAGGTCAGTAGGGACGGGACCCAACGCTATCGAGCTTCGCTTGGCAGGGCGAGGGGTAGAACCGCCAGACTGTGGGTTGGGCATGGATGAAAGTTGATCATCCTGAAGATCCGATGCCTTTTCATTACGCCCTCTGAGATGGCGCGGTGGCCTTGATTGGGTCCGACTTGTGTCGCTGCTGCAGTTCAAGCCACATCAGCAGTGCCGTGATGTCGGCTTTGCTCACCCCTGGGACGCGCGACGCCTGACCAAGAGTGGTGGGTTGGATGTCCGTCAGCTTTTCGCGGGCTTCGCGGGAAAGGGTCTTGATTGATGCGTAGTCCATAGAAGCGGACAGTTTCCGCTGGCTCTGCCGTTTGACCTGGTCGATCTGCTGCTGTTGTCGCTGCAGGTAGCCGCTGTACTTGATGTCAATCTCGACTCCCTCCCTCACCGGCAAGGGTAGGTTTCTGTCCGAGAGGCCATGGCGGAGCAGATCAGCGGCGTGCATCCCAGGGCGTCGCAGCAAATCGGCCAGAGTGATTGATCCCTTGATCACCGCACCGGTTTCCCTCTCAATCGCCGGTGCAGCTGGGTCGCTGACTTTGAGCCGTTGGCTCTCCAAGCGTTCTTTTTCGGTTTGCATGGCTCGGAGTTTGTCGTCGAACAACGTCCAGCGGCGATCGTCGATCAGGCCGAGCTCGCGGCCCAGCGGCGTGAGACGTCGGTCGGCGTTGTCGCCGCGGAGAATCAAGCGGTATTCACTGCGGCTGGTGAGCACTCTGTAGGGCTCATGCAGGTCACGGCTCACCAGGTCGTCGATCATCGTGCCGATGTAGCTGCCCTCGCGGGGGAAATGCACCGGCTCCTGACCGCCCATCAGTCGGGCAGCGTTGACGCCGGCCACCAACCCCTGGGCGGCAGCTTCTTCGTAGCCCGTGGTGCCATTGAGCTGGCCGGCGCTGAACAGGCCGCGCACGCGCTTGGTTTCCAGCGAAGGTTTCAGTTGGGTGGCGGGCAGGTAGTCGTAATCAACGGCATAGGCAGGACGCAACATCACGCAGTGCTCAAGTCCAGGAAGTGTTCTGAGCAGTTGCAGTTGGATTGGTTCCGGTAAGCCGGTGGAGAAACCCTGCACATAGATCTCCGGGGTGTCACGCCCCTCGGGTTCCAGGAAGATCTGGTGGCTTTCTTTGTCGGCGAAGCGGACAATCTTGTCTTCGATCGAGGGGCAGTAGCGCGGCCCTTTGCTGTCGATCACGCCGCCGTAGATGGCAGTGAGATGCAGGTTGTCGCGAATCAGTTGATGGGTTTTGTCGGTGGTGCGGGTGATGTGGCAGCTCATTTGTTCACCGCTCACCCAGGCAGCCGGATCAAAGGAGAAGAAGCGATCGGACGCATCGCTCGGCTGCTCCTCCAATTGGTCGAGGGCGATGCTGCGTCGATCGATGCGGGCCGGTGTGCCGGTTTTGAGTCGATCGGTGTGGAAGCCGAGCTGCTGGAGCGCTTCAGTGAGGCCTTCGGCGGCCTGCTCGCCGGCACGACCGGCCGCCATGGATTGGTGCCCCACCCAGATGCGGCCCCCTAGGAAGGTGCCGGCGGTGAGGATGACGCTCTCCGCCCCATAAACGCTGCCGAAATAGGTACGGATGCCGGTGATCCGTTGTTGATCGCCCTCAGTGCATACCTCAAGGCCGGTCACCATTGCTTCGCGCAGCGCGAGGTTGGGTGTGTGCTGCAGCAGCTGCAGCATCTGGCGGCTGTACAGGCGTTTGTCGGTTTGCGCGCGTAGTGCCCAGACGGCGGGACCGCGGCTGGCGTTCAGGATGCGCTTCTGGATGGCGGTGGCATCGGCGAGCCGACCGATCACGCCACCAAGGGCATCTACTTCATGGACAAGCTGGCTCTTGGCGGGTCCGCCGACAGCCGGGTTGCAGGGCTGCCAGGCGATCCGATCGAGGTTGAGGGTGAACAGGGCGGTTGTGAGTCCGAGTCGAGCTGTGGTGATTGCTGCTTCACAGCCCGCATGGCCACCCCCGACCACAATGCAATCGAAGGATTCGGTTGGGATGGCGCTGAAGCTCATCTCATCATTATCAGCAAGTTGGTTCAGCCCGCTAGCTCTTCTGGGCGTGACGTCGCTCCAGGTTCAGAGTTTTACGGATCGACAGGGATGCCCTTGGATGATTTCTAGATGGAGAGGAATCAGTTGCTGGTGGCCTGTGGTGATCAGCTGCTCCTGGAAACGTCACCAAGATGGATTCGAGTGTTTGTGGTGTCAAGTATTTGTTGACTTTTTGTCGGTTGTCTTTGATGCGATGTTTGGTGTGTAAAGACGCGAAGCAATTCAGTATTGACGTGAAAATAGGCTCTGCTGTGAGGGGTATTTCGTCTCAGTCGTTGTGCTTTAAAGGCTAGTGACGAATAATTTTTCAATAGAGTTTCATTCAGTGTGAAAATATTGTAGCTGTAATATCGAGCATTGTGTGTTAATCAAGCCCGCCCCACGCTAAATACACAGATTATCGATCTGTCGGCTGCAGTTGTGGTGAGGTGTTGGAATGCGTTGATGGTGAGTTGGTTGTCCCGGCTTGTTATGACGGGCCTGCGTTGTGATCCCTGGATCTGTTCTGGTGCAGGGTGTCTTGGGGTAATTCCCCGTATCGCTGTTCATAGCGTCGCGCAAAGTGGCTACGGCTTTGAAACCCAAGTTTGGCTGCAATAGCGCCGACTCCTTCCAGTTCAAGGCGCTGGCAACGCTCGGGGTTGAGGAGAAGTTGGCGCACCAGATCGAGTCGAATCGAGCGTTGTAATTCCAGCGGTGTACGACCAAAATGTTCCTGACATCCCTTGAATAGCGACGTCCGTGATTGGAACAGCACCTGACTCATCTCATCGATGGTCATGCTTTGTTGGGGATTTTGTTGACACCAATGCAGAAGTTCGATGGCGGCCTGATGTCTAATCTGTCGCTTGGCAATGGGGCGCGTTTCGGCGTTTTGGTTGTCAAAACAATCGAGCAGAGCTGTAATCAGGCAATCAGCGGCATCAGGGGAAGTGTCCTGATTCGGGGCATTAACAAATGCATGGAGTTGTTGTTGGAACACGCTTCCACTTGGCTCTTGCAATTCCAACTGATTGGTCTTCTCCCAGCGTTCCAGGATCAGGTTGCTCTGCCTTCGCCTTGTTAGTCGTTCAAGGAGGTGGTCTTTGCTGATGATCAATGTGGCCACTTTGCAATGGGCTGGTAGTTGCAAGTCGAAATCTCTGAGCTGAAAGTTGTACCCCATCAATCCCTTCCAAGGCATTTGAATCCCTTGGGCCCTGGTTTCGCCAAGCTCGGTTGTGTTCCCTAAATCAAGGGCAAGTGTGCAGGGTTTTGGTCTCCGTGTACCGCTAATGAAGAGCGACTGATTGATTTCCAGCAGCGTGAGTCGAAATGCTCCGAGGCTGTAAATGCGGAGCCGGCCATCCAAGGGGCCGTTACTCAGTTGCAGAGCCGCAAGGTCTGATGAAATTGGCTTGAAGAGTTCTTGGAGGTCGGCACAGCTCCGGACCGTCGCGTCAAGCAGCTGCACGGGAGACTCTTTGTAACCCGCAGACAGTTTTGCTTACGTCCAGCACTCGACTCACCAAAGATGAGCCCATTCGTCCGTGATTCAGGAGACTGAAGCGAGTTTGCCTGTTTTCTAGGGTGTTTAGTGCAAAAGACGTTGCCGAAACGGGTTAAATTTAATTTTTAAGCGATTAATTGAGAGATGGGTGGTCAAAGATATATATATGATTTTATTTTACGTCCTGATACTTCCTCGGTTTGTCCGTGAATGTACCAAGGCTAAGTTCTTGGCTCATTTCAATTTCTTTAAACTTGTTAATATGAAGTCGATGTCCATCCTGGCGGCTATGCTCTTAATAATGCATTCGATCGTGGCGAGATGACGATTGTTGCCATCGTCGATTCGGGGCTGAATTTAAAGCATCGTGATATTTCGCCCAACCTTTGGGTTAATTCTGGCGAGATTCCAAATAATGGAATTGATGATGATGGTAATGGGGCTATTGATGACATCCATGGATTGGATACTTTTTCATCCGCGGGTTTAGCAACAACCCTTTCAAATAGTGGTGATCCTCAGGGCCATGGCACCCATGTGGCTGGGATTGTTGCAAGGCTGGCCCCGAAAGCGGAGCTGATGCCGGTACGCATGCTTGATGAACAGGGGAATGGCGTGCTTTCAGATGCCCTTTTCGCATGGTCTTATGCATTGGAAAATGGTGCCAAGGTTATTAACAACAGTTTTGGGGTAGTTGGATTGCCAACCTCTGAATTTTCATTTATGGAAGAGGCCGTTCGTTTGGGAAAATCAGGCTACGGGGCAGTCTTCATTGCGGCGGCGGGTAATCAAGGTAATGACAACGATGTTGTCCCGTGTACTCCAGCAAATGTACCTGGCATGATTTCAGTTGGTGCAACTTCTGCCGGTGGAGATGCTGCTTCGTTTTCGAATTATGGCAAGAAATCAGTGCATCTTTTTGCTCCTGGTGAAAATATATTGAGTGCGGATGCCTTTTCGGTTTCCGCAAGGTCTCGAAAAAGTGGTACGTCACAGGCGGCGCCAATTGTATCGGCTTATGTCGCCAAGATTTATGCTAAAAAGCCTAAGTCCAAGCCTTCTTTTGTTGAAAAACAGTTATTTTCACAGATTAAAGGTTCTACACTGCTGGCTGGAAAAAGTAAAAGTGGTGGCGCGCTGGCTGCTGTTCATACTCGCAAAATCAATAGTGTGGCTTCGCCTCGCTATGCAAGACGGGCGGAGCGACAAGCATCAGATCCCTTGATCAATTATCAGCGTCTGGTGGGTGTGGTCAACCAATCTAGTGGGATTACGCAGCATGATGTGAATGAGCAGTTGTTGTGCAAAGGATATAAATTTATTGACGATATTGTGTGGCCTTTTGATAATGTTGCGGTGATTTCTTTGGATAGTTCCTCCAAGGAGTTTGTCGCGTCGCAACGTGATACTGGGGCATTATCCCGTGTTCTTGATATGCCATGGAGTGCTAAGAAAAGCCTGAAGCGCGTCAAGCGATTGGGTTTTTTCGAGACGTTGGAGTGGGATGCCTTTGTGACGCAACAAGCATCGCCTGATCACTCCTTTGCCCTTGGTTCGCATGACCAATCACCACTGGCTTTGATCGGCGAGGCGCAGGTCGAATTGGGATCGGTATAGCCGTGTGATGTCTTGTTTTGGTTTTTAGAGCTGGACGATCAAGCTGCCAGATTGCGGAACCTGGTGAATTGCGGTTCAAACAAGAGCTTGACGGTTCCAACTGGGCCATTTCGGTGTTTGGTCACGATCACTTCGGTGATTCCTCGATCGGGGGTCTCGGGGTTGTAATACTCGTCTCTGTAAATCATCAACACCAGATCAGCATCCTGTTCGATCGAGCCGGATTCGCGAAGATCACTGAGCATGGGTCGTTTGTTGGTGCGTGATTCAACGCCTCGGCTGAGCTGAGACAGAGCGATCACAGGAACATTCAATTCTCGTGCCATTCCTTTGAGCCCACGGGTGATTCGTGAGAGTTCCTGGACGCGATTGTCTGGGCTTGATCCCTCCATCAACTGCAGGTAATCAATCACAACCAGTCCAAGTTCTTTGCCTTGTTCCGCCATCAACCTCCTGCAGAGTGAGCGCATCTCAAGGACTCCTGAGTTTGGTTTGTCGTCGATGTAGATGGGTAGTTGTCCCAGGCTGTTGATTCCCTGCCCCAACAAGGGCCATTCCTCCTGTTGAAGCCGTCCGGTGCGTAGCCGTCCAGCTTCAATCCCGACTTCCATCGACAGCAAGCGGTAGGTGAGCTGCTCTTTGCTCATCTCCAGGCTGAAGACACACACGGGCAGATCGTGCAGTTGTGCCACGTTCTTGGCCAGGTTGAGCACAATCGAGGTCTTTCCCATGGCCGGTCTGCCAGCCACGATGATGAGATCGCTGCGTTGAAGCCCCTGGGTCATGGCATCCAGGTCGTAGAAATTCACTGGAATTCCTGCCACAGATGTCCCGAGCGACCGGCTTTCGATCTCTTCGAAGGTCTGCGTGAGAATCTCCGCTGTGGGCGTCAGCCCCTTGGATGGTTTTTCCTGGCTGATGGCGAAGATCGTTTGTTCTGCCTGATCGAGCACCTGCTCCATCGGCAGGGTCTGGTCGAATCCGAGCTTGATCACCTCGTTTCCGGAGCGGATCAACTGCCGCCGTAGAAACTTGTCCATCACGAGCCTCGCCACCTGTTCCATGGAGGCGGTGGAGCTCACGCGTTCGACCAACTCAATCAAGCGGTTGTTGCCGCCCACCTTCTCAAGGGACCCTGTATCTGCCAGCCAGGCGGTCATGGCGGTGAGATCTGTCGGTTTGCCCTGGCCATGAAGCATCAAGGCGGTTCTGTAGATCTCGCGATGGGCGCTCAGGTAAAAGGCTTCCGCCTGTAGCACATCTGCAACCCGGCCGATGGCATCAGGGTCCAGGAGGATGCCGCCAAGCACGGCTTCTTCCGCCTCAAGATTCTGGGGCGGAACGGAATCCGGGAGAGCCTCGAAATTCGGTTCTTGATCCCGTCCCCGATTCAACCTGGTACGTCCCCCACCGGCGTTATCGCCGTTGTCAGAAAGGGGGACGCTCACCATGGGGGTAGGCCACTGATCAAGGGTTATTCACTTTGGCTCAGCAGAGCCCGATCAGCACCTCATGTGGAGTGTCGATCAGTAGCTCACCACTTCCAGGTTCAGTTCTGCGGTGACCTCGCTGTGCAATTTCACGTGGACGGTGTATTTGCCGGTTCTGTGGATTTCGGGCACGACGATGTCGCGACGGTCAATCTCCTTCTTTGTTGCTGTTTCGATCGCCTCTGCAACATCGCCGTTGGTGACCGTTCCAAACAGAACGTTGTCCTCTCCTGTCTGCTTCTTCACGGTGAAGCGTCCAATCGTGGCCAGTGCGGTCTTGAAGTCGATCGCCTCCTGCTTCAGGGCTGCCTGACGCTCGGCTTCCTTAGCGCGCCGATGCTCAACCTGCTTCATCACGGCCGGCGTTACGGGCACGGCTTTGCCGAAGGGCAGCAGGAAATTGCGGGCGTAACCGGGAGCGACTTCAACCATGTCTCCGTTCTTTCCGAGACTGAGGATGTCCTCATTCAGAACGATCTGAACACGTTTTGGCATGGGGAACGATCCTGACGACGGCTCTTAGCGATCGACAAGTTTACGATGCGACAGGTAGCCGAATGCGAGTGGCGAGGCCAAGAGCCCGCATCAGCCGAATGTGCTCCCAAGTGAGGTCAATCTGGCCGGGTTGCAGACCATGACGGGCGGAGTGAGGGAAGGCGTGATGGTTGTTATGCCAACCTTCCCCAAAGGTCAGGGCAGCCACCCAGCCGTTGTTCCGGGAGGCGTCACCGCTGTCGTAGGCCACCGTGCCCCAGCAGTGGGTCGCTGAATTCACCAGCCAGGTGACGTGATAAACGAGCACGAGGCGAAGAGGAATCCCCCAAAGCACCATCGCCCATCCACCCGCGCCCGTTGTCGTTCCGATCCAGAACAGCAGAAGTCCGAGGGGGAGCTGCAATAGCAGAAAATAGGTGTTCAACCAGCGGTAGTAAGGGTCTTTGGCGAGGTCGCCACTCAGGCGGGGCACCGCCTGCATGGCAGGAATGGGTTGGAACATCCAGCCCATGTGACTCCACCAAAAACCGCGGTGGCTGTTGTGATGATCAGCATCCGTATCAGAAAACTTATGGTGGTGGCGGTGCAGTCCAACCCAGTCAATCGGGCCGTGCTGGCAGCTGAGGGCACCGCAGGTGGCGAAAAAACGTTCCAGCCATTGGGGCACCTTAAAAGACCGGTGCGACAGAAGTCTGTGATAGCCGATCGTGACGCCAAGACAGGCTGTGATCCAGTAAAGGATCGCCAGGGCGCTGACGGACTGCCAGCTCCAGAACATTGGTGAAAGGGCCACGGCCGACAGGGAGTGGATCGTGATCATGAATCCGATCGTCCCCCAGCGTTTCGCCTGATCAGGTCGGATTGGATCGTGGCCTTTGCGGGGTTGGCGCAGATGTTCTGCGAGCTTTTTCGAGTCGTTTGAGGGTGTTGGTCGACTTGGGGGCGAGGGTGTTGCGACCACGGTGGACGACATCTCAATCTGATTAATTGCTCAAAACTATAGTCGATAAGAATCCGTATCAAATGGTAGATTCTCGGCAGTGCTCTGATCGCATGGCCATGGGGTATCGCGAGCGATTGACGGATGGTCGCCGTGCGATGGCTCATCTCGTTCATGTCTGGCACGAACGAAATGGCTGGTCCCACAAGGTGTTGCCCACCTTTGCCGATGCCCTTGATCTCGGCCGTGTGCACAATTCCCAGATTTCCAACCTGCGGAACGGCAAGCTTGCAGCTCCTGGGCCGGAGGTGTTTCTTGCTCTTGGTCAGGCCAATGCGTTGTTAATGGGAGGGCTGGAGTCCATCCGAACTGGTCTGGAGGAGTCTCACCCCGAACTTCTCCAGATCCTCGTTGATGGTCATGCACCTCTTGTGGATGCTGGAGGAGACCCCCTAAGCGCTGGTGCCTTGTTTGAGATCTTCGTTGGTCTGGCTCCACTTCCGCCAGGGTTTGATTGGCGAATCGATGCTGATGAAGCTTCGGCTCTGAGTGCAGCCCTGGCTGAACATCTTTGTGGGGGCCGTCGCTGGCGCTTCTGTCGCGAGCAGGTGATGAAGGCCTATCCCGTCAAAAAGAATCAGCGTCGTGATCGATTTGCAGAGGTTATGGCCGGCATGCGGGACTACAACGCTGAGGAGCTGGATGGTGAACTGCTCGACCTGTTCGCTACCCATCAGGCGCTGGGTGGATCGGGAAAGAGCGGAGCTGATGGCTTTCTCACTCAGTTGCGTGCCCGAGCCAAAAACCTTGAGGGTGAACGGTGACCTGCTGAATTCAGTTCAGGCTGTGAACTGATGAATCGGCCCGAACACCACCTTGATTTATGGATAGTGGGCCTGGCGCACGCGACGGGTCAGGCCAAGTCTTTTGAGCAGTTGGATATGCATCCAGGTCAAATCGAATTCAAACCAGCGCAATCCATGGCGAGCGCTGGATGGAAAGGCGTGGTGATTGTTATGCCAGCCCTCTCCGAAGGACAGAAGTGCAACCCACCAGCAATTTCTGGACAGATCGGGACAGTCGAAATTCCTGTAGCCGAAGGCATGGGTGGCTGAGTTCACCAACCAGGTGACGTGATACACAACCACAAGTCGAAGTGGGATCGCCCACAGAACCAAGCCGAGTCCACCGCCGTTGACCTGTGCCGCTTCGCCGTACCAGTACAACCCCAGGCCCAGGGGAATCTGCAGCAGCAAAAACCAGCGATCGAGCCACCGATAAAACGGATCTCTCAGCAAATCACCGGCATAGCGATCGAGTTCTTTAAGAGCTGGGATCTCATGCAACATCCACTCGCTATGACTCCACCACAGCCCCCGGCCCGCATCATGATGATCGGTGGGTTGATCGGAATAGCGGTGGTGATGTCTGTGAAGGCCAACCCACTCAATCGGACCGCTTTGGCACGCGAGGGTCCCCATCACCACAAGAATCCGCTCCACCCAGCCGGGCACCACCAGGCTGCGGTGGGCCACCAATCGATGGAGTCCGAGGGTCACACCCAGAACGGTCGCCCAGTACAGAACACCGAACGCAACGAGACCCTGCCAGCTCCAGAACCGCGGCAGTAGGGCAACGGTGGACAGCACGTGCATGACCAGCATGAAGCCGGTGGTCCCCATCTTGAGGCGGCGCTGGCGGACGGGGAGCGGTCCGCGGGGAGCCATCACGGCTGCTCGTTGCCGAAGCTCACGAGTGTCAGCTGTTTGCGTGGAAACCAACAGGAAAACTCCAGGGGTGACAGAGCCGCTCATGCAGGGAACCCCGGAGCGGATGGTGCCATTAGCGACCGAAATCTAAAGGAATTGCCGGGCTGATCTGTGGCCGGGGGGGCATGCTGCAGTGCTGGCGCCGGGAGTGACGCGGTGAAGAGTGGTGAAGTTGACCATCCCGCCCGGGCGCGAGCCCGGGATTTGGTTGAGAACGTTGCCAGGGAACAGGAGCCCCAGGCGGCGCTTCGCACCGCTGCGGTGCAGCAAGGACTGGAGCGGGTGCTTGATGCCTTCCGAGGCGAGCGGCTTGGGACGCAGCATTTCGCCTCGCTAACCGGCTACGGCCATGGTGACCAGGGGAGGGACGTTCTCGATCGGGTGTTCGCGCGCGTTTTGGGCGCCGAGGCTGCTGCCGTTCGGCTGCAGTTCGTCAGTGGAACCCATGCCATCGCTGCAGCTCTGTTTGGCGTACTGCGGCCTGGGGACCGCCTGCTATCGGTCACGGGACGTCCTTACGACACGCTCGAGGAAGTGATCGGCTTGCGCGGCCACGGGCAGGGATCCTTGGCTGAATTCGGGATCACCTACGACGAAATTGCACTCAGCCCCAGCGGAGTGGTTGATGGGTTGGCGCTCGATTGTGCCTTGAGCCGTTCAGCGCGGCTGGTTCTGATTCAGCGGAGCTGCGGCTACAGCTGGAGGCCATCGCTGTCCATCGCCCAGATCGGCGACCTGTGCGAGCGAATTCACGATCGTCAGCCCGACTGCGTTTGCTTCGTTGACAACTGTTACGGAGAGTTTGTTGAAGCGGTGGAGCCTCCCGCTGTGGGCGCGGATCTGATCGCCGGATCCCTGATCAAAAATCCTGGTGGCACCATCGCGCCGGCGGGGGGGTACGTGGCGGGAAGGGCTGATCTGGTCCGCCAAGCGTGCTGCAGGTTGACGGCCCCTGGAATCGGTATGGATGGCGGAACCGGGTTTGATCTCCAGCGCCTGGTGTTGCAGGGGATCTTCCTCGCGCCGCAAATGGTTTCCGAAGCCCTGATCGGTGCCGATCTCGTGGCTGGCGTTTTCGCCCGTCTTGGCTTCACTGTTCAACCGGTTGCGGGGGGCATGCGCAGCGATCTGATTCAGGCCGTTCGCTTGGGCACCCCCGAGGCCCTCAAGATCGTCTGTCGTGCGTTTCAGGCCTGTTCGCCCGTTGGGTCATATCTCGATCCCGTGCCAGCGGAAATGCCTGGCTATGCCAGTGCGTTGGTGATGGCCGGGGGCACGTTCATTGATGGATCCACCAGCGAATTTTCCGCAGATGCCCCTCTCCGTGAACCTTTCGATCTTTTCGTTCAGGGTGGAACCCATCGCACCCATGTTCGATTGGCTCTGACCGACGCGCTCACGGCGTTGGATGCGGCAGGGCTGATTGATCTCCCGCAGACTGGGAAGGCCTGAACCGTTCACCGATGGCGTTCGAGTTTCCTGCCTCCTTCCGCTTTGCCGACAGCCACGAGTACGCCAATGCTGATGGCGAACTGGTACGGGTTGGAATCAGTGCGTTCGCCGTCGATCAGCTTGGTGACATCGTTTTCGTCGACTTGCCAGAGGTGGGTGCTGATCTCAGCAAGGGCAGCAGCTTCGGTTCCGTTGAGTCCGTCAAGGCGGTTGAGGACATGTATGCGCCTTTGGATGGAGAGGTTGTAGAACGCAACGACGCTGTTCTCGACAGCCCGGAGCAATTGCAGAACGACCCCCATGGAGAAGGGTGGCTTCTCGTTGTGCGGCCCAAAGACCTGACTCAACTGGAGTCTCTGCTCGATGCGGCGGCCTACGGCATGAAGGTGAATGCCGACTGACATCGGTTCCGGTCATCCTTCTTTACGATCTGCTGCACTTACGCGGCCGCGGACTTGTCTTCCCCTTTCCTGCAGCGCCACCTCGGGCCCGGAGAAGAGGATCAGCAGCGGATGCTTGCCGCACTCGGCTACAGCGATCTTGATGCCTTCATCGCAGACGTTGTTCCCGGAGACATCCTTGATTCAGAGCCACCAGCCGAGGTGTTGCCGACAGGTTGCGATGAAGCCACAGCGTTGCAGGACCTGCGTGACATCTCTGCAACCAATCAACGGCGCCGATCACTCATCGGCCTCGGATACCACGGAACAGCGACGCCGGCGCTGATCCAACGGCACGTCTTCGAAAACCCGGCTTGGTACACCGCATACACCCCATACCAGGCGGAGATTGCCCAGGGTCGTCTTGAGGCCTTGCTCAACTTTCAGACCCTGATCAGTGAGCTCACGGGCCTGCCCATTGCCAATGCCTCGTTGCTGGACGAAGCAACTGCGGCCGCTGAGGCGATGGCATTGAGTTATTCGGTGTGCCGACGTTCCGGGGCCAAACGCTTTCTTGTCGATGCGGCGGTTTTGCCGCAGACCTGGGCTGTTCTTCAAACCCGTGCTCAACCACTTGGGATTCAGCTCGATCGGATTCGACCTGACGATGTCGTTCCCGACGAGCAGGTCTTCGGAATGCTCCTGCAATTGCCGGGGGCGGATGGGCGTCTCTGGGATCCCACGTCATTGATCGCTGAGTGTCATGCCGTCGGTGCTCTGGTCACCGTTGCAGTCGACCCCCTCGCCCAGACCCTGATGGCTCCGGTGGCGGAGCTGGGTGCTGACATCGCTGTCGGCAGCGCCCAGCGATTGGGTGTACCGATGGGATTCGGAGGACCCCATGCTGCTTTCTTCGCAACGCGGGATGCCTTCAAGCGTCAGATTCCCGGTCGCTTGGTTGGCCGTTCGAAAGATGCTGAGGGTCGAGCGGCTCTAAGACTTGCTCTTCAGACCCGTGAGCAGCACATCCGCCGCGACAAGGCCACGAGCAACATCTGCACGGCACAAGTGCTGTTGGCTGTAATGGCGTCGTTCTACGCCGTCCATCACGGCCCGGAAGGTTTGACGTCCATTGCGCGTCGAATTGTTGTTCGTCGGCAGCGGTTGGAAGCGGCACTGCGAGCGCTGGGTTTCCCTCTCGAGGTTCAACCAAGGTTCGATTCCCTGGTGGTGGACACTCCATGGGCGCCGGCCGTGCATCGCGCAGCGGCGGCGGCGGGCTTCAACCTTCAGGTCCTCCCCCATGGGGCAGCCCTCGCTGAGGCGACTGGCTTCGGTATTGCACTTGATGAATGCAGCACCGATGAAGAACTCAAGGCGCTGATCGGTGCCCTGGCTGCTGCAGTGGATCGGGATCCCCCGGCTCTTGTCGCCACCGTGACCGGGGATCTGGATGGCGTTCCCCTCCGCAGCGGTCCCTGGCTGACGCAGGAGGTCTTCCATCGGTACCGCAGCGAGACGGAGCTGATGCGATATATCCAACGTCTGGTCAGCCGTGATCTGTCCCTGGTGCACGGCATGATTCCGCTTGGAAGCTGCACCATGAAGCTCAACGCAGCTGCTGAACTTCTGCCCGTGAGCTGGCCGGATTTCGCAGCTCTTCATCCCTTCGCGCCTGCTGATCAGTCCTCCGGTTACGCACGCCTCGCAGTGGATCTTGAAACCTGGTTGGCGGCGCTGACGGGTTTTTCTGCTGTATCGCTTCAACCCAATGCCGGATCTCAGGGTGAATACGCGGGGCTGCTGGTGATCCGGGCCTGGCACCTGTCACGCAACGAATCCCATCGTGATGTTTGCCTGATCCCAACCAGTGCCCACGGCACCAACCCTGCAAGTGCGGTGATGGCGGGTTTGCGTGTTGTGCCGGTGGCCTGCGACGAGGAGGGAAACATCGATCAGGAGGACCTTGCGGCACGGGTGCTCGAGCACGCTGATCGCCTGGCCGCCCTGATGGTCACTTACCCCTCAACCCATGGGGTCTTTGAGCCAGGAATTCGGAGCATCTGCGACTTGATCCATCAAAACGGAGGTCAGGTGTATCTCGACGGAGCCAACTTGAACGCCCAGGTTGGTCTCTGCAGGCCCGGGGCCTATGGCGCCGATGTCTGTCATTTGAATCTTCACAAGACGTTCTGCATTCCCCATGGGGGGGGTGGTCCTGGGGTCGGTCCGATCGGAGTGGCGACCCATCTTGCCCCTTTCCTGCCGGGGCATCCCCTCACAACATCTGCCGGAACGGCGATCGGCCCCGTGTCGGCCGCTCCTTTGGGCAGTGCCGGCATCCTGCCGATCAGTTGGATGTATTTAAGGATGATGGGAGCAACGGCACTCCGTCAGGCCAGTGCTGTCGCTCTGCTCGCGGCGAACTACTTGGCGCATCGTCTCGACGAGCATTACCCCGTGCTGTTCAGGGGACCAACGGGATGTGTAGCCCATGAATGCATTCTTGATCTTCGCCCCCTGAAGCGCAGTGCCGGTCTCGATGTGGACGACATTGCCAAACGTTTGATGGATTTCGGATTCCATGCCCCAACCGTCAGTTGGCCTGTTGCAGGCACGGTGATGGTGGAGCCAACGGAAAGTGAAAGCCTTTGTGAACTGGATCGGTTCTGCGACGCCATGATCGCCATCCGCTCCGAGGCGAGGGACATTGAATCCGGTCGCATGGATCCCCTCAACAACCCCCTGAAGCGGGCGCCGCACACGATGGCAGCTGCCCTGGCCGATGACTGGGATCGTCCTTACAGCCGGACCGTTGCCGTGTTCCCGATGCCTGGGCAGGAGCAGAACAAAATCTGGCCGGCTGTCGCACGGATTGACAATGCTTTTGGTGACCGCAATCTTGTCTGCACCTGTCCATCGGTGGAAGACCTTGCGGAGGCGGCTTGAGTCTTCTTTGATCTGGTCTTCGGGCGCAGCGCAGGTTAAATTTTCATGGAAAACGGAAAATTTGGTTTGATTTCGGGCGTTCCCCTTGCGCTTGTCATCAAACTGTCCGACAACTGGCGCGTAAGCCCGGAAGACCTATGGATCGGATCAATCTCAATTCCAATCCATCACCGAGTCTTCCCCCTCTGCCCGAAGGGCTGGAATCGGCCTTCAAGCGCGGTCATACCCTGCAGGTGGATGGCACAAATGTGGTGAGGGTTCCCTTCGGTGTTCGCCAAGCCAGGCGCAGCCGGCCGGCAAAACCCGCTCATTGGCACACTCTTGTCATCCCTCTGCAGCCTTCTGGAGCGCCAACGCCCCCTCCGGCTGCAGCCTGAAGATCACGCCACCTTGATTTCAATCGATTCCTGAGAAAGCCTCCAGTCCAATAACGCTTTGACATCTTCAAGAGAGCAGGTGGGTGTCCTGAATGGAAGTAGGGCCATTGGGCTTCGTTCAGGGCGAACCAACCAGCTTTGATTGTTTTGGGGGAGCAAGAGAAAGCCCCGGTAGCGAATTGCTTCGGAATGATTCATCACAAATCCCATCGCTCGAGGGATCATTGATTCGTGGCATCGTTATTTCACCGCACAAGATGTGGTGTTGCCGGTTTGTACGGAAAGTTTTTCGGCTTGGTTCTGATCTTCAAACTTCAAGCAGCTGACCCTTGACGGCAACTGCGATGTTTCGACTTCAACCCATGCCTTCTCTGTATCAATTGACTCGGTTTGTATGAAACGATACCGTCCAAATTGAGCTGGGTTGTCCACATCTAGTGTCCTGCTTGCTCTGTATCTCTCATGCTGAACAGGAGGATGTCAGCGCCTGATTCAGACCCAATCAGCGTCGCAAATCTTGGGTCGTCCCGATCGATGCCGACGCCATCCCCTCGTTCCAGGCGCATCTGTTTTCCCTGTTGAGTCATCGATTCGATCGCTCCATCAATGACCTGCATCCAGATTTTTGATCCCTCTGCCATTCGGGGTATCGATAGGCGATCACCCGGCTGAGGTTGAGCGCGCCACAGTTGAACGGTTTGCTCGACGGCCATCGCTCCGTGCTGTCCTTTGGGATCCAGAAGGGCTGTCCATTCCCGGCCGATCGCAAACGCTTTCTGTTCGTAAGCCGGTGGCAGGTTGTTGTCTCTGGGTTCGATCCAGATCTGAATCAGCCTGCAGGCGGAAGCGTCTCGGTTCATTTCACTGTGAACAAGTCCGGTTCCAGCGCTCATGCGTTGCACTTCTCCCGCGTTCAGGACCTCCTCATGCCCCATGGAGTCCTGATGGGTAAGTCGTCCAGCCACCATCACCGTGATGATTTCCACATCGCGGTGATGGTGCATGCCAAACCCGCGTCCAGCGGCAATGGTGTCGTCATTGATGACTCGCAAAGGGCCAAATCCCTTCCAATCCGGGCTGTAGTGATCAGCAAAAGCAAAACTGTGCCAGGAGTCCAGCCAATCGTTCTGACTGTGGAAGCGCTCGGAACTGCGGCGAAGTTTCACAGGGTCAACGGTTGGAGCTGCAGGAGGCGTGCCAGCAGGTCATCGATGGTCTCCTGGCGAGGTGGTTTGCTTTTTGTGCTGTGCAACTGACGGCCTACTACTTGGGCGCCGAGGTGAATGAGTTGGATCCTGAGGCTGACCAGCAATTCCATTCCTCCACTGCCCGACACGCTGGCAATGACCACAGGACGACCATTGAAGAGAGCGCGGAAATCGGAACCCTGAACAGAAAGCCATGCGATTGCATTGCTCAGGACAGGGGGGATTGAACCGTTGTATTCCGGGGCACAGATCACCCAGCGCTGCGCCCTGGACAACTGCTTTTCAAGGGCAGAAAGACCTTGTGGTGGTGTGTCGCCTTTGATCCTTGGTGTGAAGACCGGTAAGTTCAGCGTGGTCAGGTCCAGAAGTTCGCAGCTTGCCCCTCTGGGGGATGCACCCTCCACAAAGCGTTCTGCAAGCTTGAGATTTTCCCCATTGCTGGCCGCGATCACGAGCAGGTCAACAGGTTGGTCAGCCATTTGATTCAACAATTCCTCTGTATTGATCCTGATCGTCCTGAGATGGGTCCACAACCCACTGCTAGCTGATCTGAACCAGGATCGTCCCGATCGATCATGGCTTGTTTCGTCTGGCCGTCAGGCTGTGATGCCCGAAACCCTTACGGTCACCGATGGCGTTGTCGATCTCCCGTTGGTCAGAGCGTCAACGCCAGTTGATGTGCATGATCTGATCTCAATAGTTGGCGCCACTGCGGCGATGGTGCACAGCTGTTGAACCCGTCAGGTCAAACACTCCACCGTGATTGACGCGGGCGTAAAGCAGCCAGTGGTCACCGCACTCCATGCGCTGCGACACCTCCCCCTCAAGCCAGGCCAATGCATCGGGCAGAAGGGGCTGATCGGCTGGGCTGTCCTGAAGCTCCAACCCGGAAAAGCGGTCCGCACCGGGGTCGAACGGCTGAAGAAACTGTCTCATCAGACCGGTTTCACGTCCTTCAGCCAGCACGTTCAATGCAAAACGGTCTCCTTTGTGCAGCAGGGCTTCGACGGCGCGATCCTTCGCTACAGCGATGGTGATCCCCGGTGGAGAGAAGCTGGCTTGGCTCACCCAGCTGGCGACCATGGCGCCGCTGAGTTCGCCTTTTCGGGTCGTTAAAACACAGAGGGATCCGATCACACGGCCGAGGGCGATCACTGCCGGATCGCTGCGACTTTCGCTCAGCCCACCGGCACTGCGCCGTTGTGCGCGCTTTTGGGCTTTCAGTAACTGGCGTGCAAAGCGGGTTCCGGTTTCCTCCAGCTGCTTCACCTTGGCTGTATCCGGGCTGAACTTGACTCGAATCGGCTCGAATCCGAACTGAAATCCACCGTCCCGCAGCTTGGTCTCTAGGAGGTCCACCGCTTCACCGCTCCAGCCGAAACTGCCGAACACGCCGACAGGTTTGCTTCGGTCGCCCTCCGCAAGCACGGTGCCAAGGGCAGAGACGACCGGTGTTGGTGCATGACCGCCCAGGGTGGGCGACCCGATCATGATGGCGTCTGCCTGATGAATCGAGGCGATCAGCTCGTCGCTTGGGGTGAATTCACAGTTGAGGCTGTTCACGCGGATCCCAGTGCGGCTCACGCCCTTGGCCAGGGCGTCGGCAATGGCCGCCGTATTGCCGTAGGCGCTGGCGTACAGAAGAACCACATTCAAGCTGGCCTGTTGGTGGCTTTCTCCCCAGCGGCGGTAATCGCTTAGCAAACTCCTCCAGCTGCTGTCGATGGCTGGACCATGGCCCGGGGCAATCGTGCGGATGTCGAGTTCCTCGAGACGATCCACCAGGGACTCCACCTGACGAGCCATCGGGGCCATCAGGCAGTCGTAGAAATGCCGACGCTCCTCGTCCGTGCTGCTGCGATTGGTCTCAGCCCAGTTGTCGGTGCAGAGATGGGCGCTGAAAAATTTGTCGCTCATCAGGAGACCGAGGCTTGCCTCAAAGGCGAGCAATCCTCCGGGCCATCGGGGTGTCGGAACTGCCAGAAGCAGCAGATCTCGTCCATGCGCCAATGGAAGAGTCTCTTCATGACGGATCACCCGCATGGGTGGAAGGTCCGGAAGCGGTGGTGGGTCTGTGCCCTGCCCCGGTGGGGTGGGTTTGCGCTGGTTCCAGAGTTCTCTCAGCAGTTTGGCGCCAGCATTGGAGGCGATCAGTTCAAGTTGAGAGCGGGTTTCGGCCAGGTTGCGAAGCAGAGCCACCCTGTTCGGGTTTACATGGCCGACAACGATCCGAAGCGGCTGGTCACAGTTCGGGAGGACGTCCGCAAGCGCTGGAAGAAACACGTCGCTGTACGCCGTTCCGGGGGGATGCACCAGAACAGCTGGATGGTCGTCGTCCGCTTCGAACAGAAAGCTGTTGGCGGTGCTGCCCCGCTCCAGGGCGTATTCCAGTTCAAAGCGATGACGCCGCGGACTCAGGCCACGCAGGCTGAGCACCCCTCCATCGATCGGCAATTGGATGGTGTGACGTTGGTCAGTGGTGCTGGACACGATCATTCAGTAGTGGTTGCCCACTTTGCGGTGGTGTACGGCGGTGACAGCGTCGGCGTCAGCCACGTTGCCCTGCTCCACCACGGCGTAGATGATCCAGTGGTCCGGCCCCTCCATGCGCTGCTCCACCTGGCAGCCCAGGAAGGCCAAGGCTTCACTGAGCACAGGCCCGCCCTGCGCCGCTCCCTCCAGCAGGTTCACGCCCGCGAAGCGATCGGCACCGGGGGGGAAGCGCTTCAGAAAGTGCCGCAATAAGTCCTGGTGGTTGTCCTGGCGCAGCACGTTGAGGACAAACCGGTCCCCCACTTGCATCAGGGCTTCAATCGCCCGGTCTTTGGCCACAGCAACAGTGATCCCAGGAGGTGAGAAGCTCGCCTGACTCACCCAGCTGGCGACCATCGCGCCCCGCCGCTGTGCCTCACCGTCCCCCTGGCTCGCGGTCACGACATACAGACCCCCACTCAGGCGGCCGAGGGCCTTGTCGAGATCGCCATCCAAACTCTTCATCGCTGCGATCGTTTTCTCTTTTGTGAGCAGCTGGCCGAGATCGGTGCCAGCCTCCTCACAGCGTTGGTAGTCACTGCCCTGGGGCAACTGACGAATGCGTAGCGGCGCGAAGGCCTGTTTCTGTCCTTGGCTGCGCAGCTGATCAGCAACCGCGTCAATCGGCTCGTCGTTTCCGCCAAAGGCGTCATAGACGCCGACCAGCTGCTTGGGGGTCAGTGCTGCAAGCAAGGTCCCGATGGCTGTCTGCAGGTCGCCGTCCGGTTCCGCGGGCCAGGTGGGTGCGACCACGGCTTTGGCATCGCCGATCAGTGCCGTCAGTTCCTGGGCATCGGTGGCCCGGAGGTCGATGAGCTGCACCTGGGCTTCTGCCTTTCCGATGCCGTGGGCGATCGCCTGGCTGATCCGATCGGAGAAGCCGTACTGGCTCAGATAACAGACTGCGGCATAGCTCTCACCCTTGCTGCGTTGGCTGCTCCATTCCTTGTAATCGGCGAGCCAATGGCTGAGGTGATGGCGCAGCAGTGGACCGTGGCCAACAGCAACAGTGTTGATGTCCGGCAAACCGTCCATGCGTTTTAAGGCTTGCAGAACGCTGCGGGCGTTGGGCCCCATCAAACAGTCGTAATAAAAGCGAAAGTCGGGAGCGATGGCCCCTGGATCGCTGTCGAAGAGATCGTCTGAGCAGTAGTGAAGTCCAAACGCATCGCAGGTGTAGAGGATGCCAGTGCCGTGATCAAACGAAAAAATCGTGTCGGGCCAGTGCAGATTCGGGGCACTGAGGAATTCGAACCTGTGCTCGATTCCGCTCTCCAGGTTGGTGCCGAGATTCAGCTCATCACCTGATTTAACGGCACGGGATTGGAAAGGCCTGTGAACCTGATCTTTCAGAAATTGCAATGCCACTTTCGATCCCACGATTTCAATCTCAGGATTGAGATCAATCAAGTCACCGATCAGCCCCGAATGGTCGGGTTCGGTGTGACTCACAATCAATACATCGATCGATTTGGGATCGATCTGATTTTTCAGAAGAGGTATCCAAGTGTCCCGAAACTTGGCATGGCTGGTGTCGATCAGGGCGGTGCGCTCGCCCCTAATGAGAAATGCGTTGTAGGTGGTGCCGTTCCGCAGGCCGAATTCGATGTCGAAGCGACTGCGATCCCAATCCAGAGAACGGATGGTGGTCGTGTCCGTGGCAATCGCCTCGCTCTGCAGGCTCAGGCGCGACTCGACAACGGGGGCAATGACCATGAAATCAGCCTTCTTCGGCGTCGACTGTACGAAGACTTTCCGGGTCGCTGTCCCTGCAGGATGGATTGATCTCGAGAGATCCCATGGCCATGGAAGCGGCCGGTTCAGGTGTCGTTGCCTTGCGCAAGAGCATCGGCCCGGGAATTTTGTTTGCAGCAGCCTGTATTGGTGGTTCGCACCTGATGTCCTCGACCACCGCCGGGGCACGCTTCGGCTTTGCCCTGGTCGGTCTGATTGTTCTGACCAATTGTTTGAAATATCCCTTCCTGCGGGTGGGCAGTCGTTTCACAGCCGTGACAGGGTTGTCGCTGTTAGAAGGGTTTCAGCGCCGGAATCCGGCCTATCCGGCGATCTACCTGCTGGTCACCCTTGCAACCGGCACGATCACGATTGCTGCGGTCAGCTTCGTGGCGGGTGACTTGCTCACCAATGTGCCCTTGCTTTCAGCGCTCAGCTCATACGGACTGGCGATCGCCGTGCTTTTGGTGAGTGGGTTGGTCTTGTTGTTCGGCCAATACAGGCTGCTGGATCGACTCTCGAAGGTATTGGTCGCATTGTTGACTCTGCTTACGGCTGTGGCGGCTGCAACGTTGCTGATGCGCGGTCCCGTTGGAGATGTGGCATCGAGCTGGATCAGCAGTCAACCAAGCCCCTGGACCATCGCCAACCTCGCATTTCTGATCCCGCTGATGGGGTGGATGCCAGGACCGATTGAACTGTGCGTCTGGCCATCCCTCTGGATGTTTTCGCGTGCCCGCGACACCCAACACACCGCTTCATTGGCGGAAGCCGAGGCTGACTTCAACGTTGGCTATCTGATTTCACTGATCACTGCAGTGTTGTTTGTGATCTTGGGCGCTTACACGATGTATGGAACGGGGGAGGGGATGTTGAGCGGCAGCGGCCTCTCCTTCGCGAAAAATCTGATCCGCCTTTACACCGAAGCCATGGGGGGCTGGGCTGCCTGGGTGATCATTCCCGCCGCATTCGCGGCGATGTTCAGTACCACCATCACCTGCCTTGATGCCTACCCCCGCAGCATCGCTGCGATTCAGGGTCTCTGGCTGGGTGATCCAACCCCCGAAGCGCTTCAGGCCCAACAGCGCCGCCGCTTCAGTCTTTGGGTTGTCATCCACCTCATGGTGGCGATCGGTGCCTTGATCTGGGCGCGAAGTGGAGGCATCACAGTGCCGCAATTTGTCTTCGGTGCGATGACAGGCAGTTTCCTGACAGCGCCAGTGTTCGCATGGATGGCGATGGATACGATCAATCACGATCCCGTGCCGCCTGAGCACCGTTATGGGCTTGGGATGCGCGCACTCTCCTGGATCGGTTTGGGGTTTCTGAGCGGGTTCAGCCTGTTGTTCATCGCCAACGCCTTCTTCGGTCTGGGGGGCTAAGCAAAGGATCCGCGGCGGGTGCTGGCTTGGCATGAAAAAGCCCCCGCAGTGGCGGGGGCGGGATCCGTTCGTTCCTCATCGATGAAGCCCTTGTGCGCCGAGTGGTTCAGGCCTCCACCGTCACGGAGACACTGGTGTGTTCCACGGCTTTTCCTGCCACGATTTCGAGAATGCCATCCCGGTAGAGGGCCTTCACTTGCTGGCGATTCAGGCTGTGGGGGAAGCGGAAGCTGCGGCTCCAGGTGCCGCTGCGGAATTCGCTGAGCAGTGGGGCTTGGTTGCTTTCGCTGTTGCTTGCCGGGCGCTCGGCAGAGATCGCCAGATTGCGATCGGTCGCTTTCACGTCGATGGACTTTCGGTCGACGCCGGGCAATTCGAGCCGAACGGTGTAATTCTCATCAGTCTCGACGATTTCGGCATGGGGCACTCGCTCAGCAGTGGCAAGTTGTTGTTCGAGGCGTTCGAACACATCAAAGGGTGATTGACGCAGAGTCAGCATGATTGTTGATCCGTAGAGTGAACATCTGCGGACTGGTTTGATCGCCCGCCGTCACAATCTGCGCCCTGTGAATTGGATTTAGAAGGGTGAGAACCGTCCGTTGTTGATCGGTCTGCCTCACCAGGTTCGGCGGCTACGAATTAAAAGGTGTATCAACCGAATCGTGACTGATCTGTAAATTCACCGCCGTTATTTTTCGAACATCAAGGGCTTTTGGACACGTGTTTTATGAATGGTCTTTTGCTGACGAGATCGTCTGAGTCATCGTGATCTGATGTTTTGCCGCAGGATCGTAGAAACGTGATCAGATCCACCACCAGTCGCTGAAGCTCGCAGCCAGACCCAGCACCTGTTCGCGGTTGTCGCTGATCGACCAAACGCGAGCGTTGTTGATCATGAATCGCTTCTCTCTGCGGCTGATGCGGATGCCGCTGTATCCACTGATTGCCTTGATGGCGAGCGCTTGAGTGAGGGCGGACTCGCGATCACCGCGTTCTGATGCAGGCGCAGTGAGTCTGGACGGCAGGCCGATCAGCTTGTTCCAGGTCGTTTGCCAGAGCAGCAGGGCACTGGCGTTGGCGTAACTCAGTTGCGGATCAGCTTCGATCCCATGGGCCAGTACAGGGAATCCACAGGAGAACAGCTCCTGGCACCGCATCCGTTCTGAGGCTCCATGTCGTCTGGATGCGATTAGAGGACGACCAAAGGCCCGCTCGTGGGAGTGCAGGATCAGGGTGGTCAGTCCTTGCTTCTCTGCACTCAGCCAGGGGGCTTCGGACATCTCGACCACGGCCAGGTTGACCTCAGTGGCCTGCTTTCATGGCCTGGAGCATGGCGCGCTGGGCCGTCGCCTGGCCGTGACTGCGCAGATTTCTCAAAAATAGTTCCCGTGCGTCTGGAAATCGCGGTTCCTCCGCTAGCGGCAGTTCTCCGGCGGCATCCAGGCCCGTGTCGCCATCCATCGCCGGGGTGATCACCACAAGATCGCCATCCAGGTTGCGGTTGTATCGCCACCACAGAGATGGTTCCTGCACCGCGGGATGGGGTGGTAATGGAGTGGTCTCCTCCGAGCTCTTGGTATCGCCAGAGGCTTCTGATTGTTCCGCGAGTTCCGCCAGGGCTTTGCGGCGGTATTCAGCGAGGTCTTCCAGCAGCTTGGCCCGGGTGCGACCACGGAGCTGAAACAACACAAAGGGATCTTCGCTGAAACGATCCCCCATCAGGAAATACACCGCACTGATGTGTTTGCACGGATTGGCCTTGTCCGGGCAGTTGCATTCGCTGCGCACCTCCTGAAGCTTGAAGGGGAACAGTCGCTTGCCACTGGCGGCGAAGGCGCGTTCGATGTCTGCCGGCATGATCCCGGCCAGCAATTGGGCCGACCATCGTGCCTTCTGGGCCAGGGCCTCCAGCACATATCCCCAGTCTTCATCGTTGAGGACATCAAGCCATAACTTCACTTTGTAGGGGTCTTCACCGGTGCCCTGAACGCGGGCATGAACCCGCCGGCCTTCGAAGCGGATCGAGGTCACATTGCCCTCCCGGGCGTATCCCCAGGCCCGCTCAAGCCGTTTCTTGAAGCGGTAGCCGTTGATCAGCTCCATCCATTGCTCAACCCACCAGGGTTGCTGCCCCAGGCCGTCATCGCCGATGGCCGTGATGCCTTGGCTATTGCTGTTGCTGATGGTCATGGTCAGGTGTCTTCGAGGGAGACAAGATCACGCAATTGATCACCGCCGAGGCTGCCGAGCCAGTCCTCTCCGGAACCAATTACATCCTCAGCCAGGCGGGACTTCTCCATAATCATCCGATCGATCTTCTCCTCCACCGAACCACCGGTGATGAACTTGTGCACCATCACCCGGTTGGTCTGCCCGATCCGGTAGGCCCGGTCGGTGGCCTGGTTCTCCACAGCAGGGTTCCACCAGCGGTCCACATGGAACACGTGGCTAGCACGGGTGAGGTTGAGGCCGACACCACCGGCCTTGAGTGAAAGAAGGAAGAGCTGCGGGCCGCGAGGATCCTCCTGGAAACGATCCACCATGGCCTGGCGCTCACTCTTCCTCGTCCCGCCATGGAGGAAGGGGACCTCCGCCTTCCAACGCTGCTGCATCCAGGCCTGGAGCAGGTGGCCCCATTCGGCGAACTGGGTAAACAGCAGAGCCCTATCGCCCGCCTCAATCACTTCGTCGAGGATCTCTTCAAGCCGCTGCAACTTGGCAGAACGGGTCAGGAAGCCATCTCCCACGGCGCCTTCGTCCAGAGCAAGCGCCGGGTGGTTGCAGATCTGCTTGAGCTTGGTGAGCAGCGCCAGCACCTGACCATGCTTCTGGCCGCGTGGAGCCCTCGCAATGGCATCCAGCGTGTCTTCCACCGTTTTGCTGTAAAGCGATTTTTGCTCCTTGCTGAGCCCAACCCATTCGCTCAGCTCGACCTTCTCCGGGAGGTCGGAAATGATCGCCTTGTCGGTTTTGAGTCGGCGAAGAATGAAGGGCCCGACGCGTGACTTCAGGTCTCGCAGCGACGCCATATCTCCGTACCGCTCGATCGGCATCCGATACCGCTGGCGGAAGAAGTCCTCTTCTCCGAGCACTTTTGGATTGAGGAAATCCATCAGAGCCCAAAGCTCGCTGACCCGGTTCTCCACCGGAGTGCCGGTTAGAGCGATGCGGAAGCGGTTGCTCTTGCTGCGGCTGGTGCGCGCCAGGTCACGGGCGGCCTGGCTCTGCTTGGCGCCAGGGTTTTTGATCGCCTGGGCTTCATCGATCACAACCCCCTGCCAATCCTGGCTTTCCAGCAATTCGCTGTCCCGCTGCAACAGCCCGTAACTCGTGAGTACCAGATCAACATCCTGCAGTGCTTTTTTGAGGGCAGTAGGGGTGGAAGGGCGGCGGGGGCCGTAATGCTCCCTTACAGAAAGCTCGGGCGTGAAGGCCTCTGCTTCGCGGTGCCAGTTCGTCAGCACCGAGGTGGGCGCCACCAGCAGGACTGGGCGCTTCAGTTCCTGTTCCGCCTTGAGATGTTGCAAGAAGGCGAGCAGTTGGATCGTTTTGCCCAGGCCCATGTCGTCCGCGAGACAGGCGCCCTGGTCGAAACGATGCAAGAAGGCCAACCAGCCGAGGCCCCGTTCCTGATAGGGCCGAAGTTGGCCGCAGAAGCCGTCAGGTGCGGGGAGGGGATCCGGGGCTTTCTGCTGGTGGTATTGCTCAAGAACCCCCTGAAGCCTTGGACCAGCATCGAATTGATGCACTGGGAGGCGCATCAGCAGATCGCCTTCCGCAGCTGTGATCCGGAGGGCATCATCAAGACTCAGCTCGGGATTGGCACTGCAGAAGCGCTCTGCATTTTTGAGATCGTTGGGGCGCAATTCGATCCAGGCACCCTTGTGGCGCACCAGCGGGCTGCGCTTGCCGCTGAGCCGCTCCAGCTCCCGCAGCGTCAGGGTCACTCCCCCGATCATTAGATCCCAGCTCCAGTCGAGACTTTCGCCGAGGGTGAAACCGCTGGATCGCTCCGGCAGTTCCGCTTTGATCGCCAGGCCAAGGCGACTGGCCAAGCCACCCGACAGGCTGGGGGGAAGTTCCACGCCGACGCCGGCATCGCGGAGTTGCTGGGTGGCGGTCCGCACCAGAACGAACGCTTCAGCAGGTGTGAGCTGCATCGTTTCCGGGGTGGCGCTTTCCAGTCCACGCTCGATCGGTGCAAACACCGTCAGGGCCCGCCCCAAACCCTCCAGCAACACCTCACCGGGCTGTTCAACTTTCACCTCTCCCAGTTGCAGTGTTTCAGCGCCGGAGGCCCAGGCTGCCGCTGCCGGTAGTTTCAGGCTTGGATCGGCTTCGGCTTGCAGGGCGAAGCGCAGTTCCCAGAGGTCTTCACCTTCCGCTGGCGTGAGCAGTTCCAGGCAGGTGCGGGCGGCGGCAAACCCGCCTGAGATCCCTTGCCGCCAGTGAAGGCTGGCGGCGGCAAGACGTTCGGCATCCTCCTCGCCCAACTCAATGACACCCGACTCGGATCCGAGAGCGTCCTGCCAGGTGCTCAGCAGGGGGTCAAGGCCGTCTTGGGATGGCTGAAAGTTCTGCCTTAGTAGGGCGTCGACGAGATCCTCCAGCAGGGTTGCCACCCGGAGCCGGCCGCTGCGCGGGCGGCAGCAGGCCACGGGATTGGCGGCCCGCATTGCCTCCGGCCGCAACCGGGTCATGCGGTTGCTGCGGCGCCCCATGGGCTCTCGCCAGGGAAGGGCACAGGTGGCGACCAACGGCAAGCTGGCCGCGAGATCTTCGAGGCGCCGGCGATCCTCTTCTCGGTTCAGCAACGGCACCCAGCGGGCTCTGTGGGGGTAGCCGTCGCCCTTGCTCAGTTCCACCTGCGGGATCCAGCGTCCCCTGGCAACAAGACTGAGTGCCCACCGCTGCAGATGGCTCCACCAGCGGAGCTCGTCCGCCAGATCAGGATGGCCGTCGGAGAGCGGCAGGCGCGAGAGCCAGTCGGTGGCAGCTCTCGGTTCGAGGGCAAGGCCCTGGACCTGCCAGGGCCACCATTCGGTCTGCTTTGGAATCGGTTCCCCTGCCTGGAGGGGGAGACCGGTCCAAGCCGGTTCCTCGGCGGGGGGGTCCGTTGGCTTGCTTCGGCTGCGCCGTGGTTTCACCGCGCGGCTCGGCAGGGTGAGGCAGGCCGTCGCATGGATACTGCCGTTTGGTAGGAGATCCTGTTCACCAAGCCAAGCCGAGAGATCATCGCTGCTCAGGCTGAAGGGGTGCAGGGCCGGAGTCAGCCCAGGCCCCTGAGGAGTCGCCACGCGCCAGGTGTCAGCCCAAATCAACAGCGCCGGCTGTCCGGAACTGTTGTCGGTGCGGATGGCTGGAAGCCAGGTGGCGTGCAGCAGGCTCATGGCCGCGACGCGGGCAGGAAGCGATGGGTGCCGTGGAGGAGGAGAGCACTGCCGATCAACGGCAGCCAACCCTGTAGGAGTTCAACCCCCACCAATCCCAGGCTATCGAGCTGCCACTTGTCAAGTGTTAGGGGCATTCCCAGGCTGCGTACTCCGCAGATTGCCCCCACAAGCCCGGCCTGTAGATGGCTGTCGTCGGGATCCGCCCGGTGCAGGTGGAAGGCGAGCAGTCCATAAAAGAGTCCACATCCCCCAGAGCGGATCACGGCTTCCAGCCCCCAGCCGAGACTGATCAGCCCAGCGCTGATGCCGGCCAGTAGGGCCCATCCGATCGATTTCAGGCGTAACTGGGCACGAATGTCGGAATCGCTTGGAGAAACGGCCAAAGCTGCCGGCGGCTCAGGGGCGATCATGAAGCTGGATCATCTCTCCCTTCCATGGCCGCCGCCGCATCGTCGTCATCTGCAGCGTCTGCACCCCGCAGCGGTGAAGAGATCCGGGAGGCGTTCCTGCGGTTTTTTGCAGAGCGTGGGCATCAGCGAATGCCTAGCGCGTCACTGATTCCGGAGGATCCAACGGTGTTGCTCACCATCGCTGGGATGTTGCCGTTCAAACCGGTTTTCCTGGGTCAGCAGGAGCGACCGGCGCCGCGGGCAACCAGCTCCCAGAAGTGCATTCGAACGAACGACATCGAGAACGTGGGTCGCACAGCACGCCATCACACGTTCTTCGAGATGCTCGGCAACTTTTCCTTCGGGGATTACTTCAAGCAGCAGGCGATCGAGTGGGCTTGGGAGCTCAGCACAGAAGTCTTCGGCATTGATCCGAGCAATCTTGTGGTGAGCGTGTTCCGCGAAGACGACGAAGCCGAACAGATCTGGCGTGATGTGGTGGGGGTCAATCCCAAGCGGATCATTCGCATGGATGAGGCCGACAACTTCTGGGCCTCAGGCCCGACCGGCCCCTGTGGACCCTGTTCGGAGATCTATTACGACTTCAAGCCCGAACTGGGGAATGAGGGCATCGATCTGGAGGACGAAGACCGTTTCATCGAGTTCTACAACCTGGTGTTCATGCAATACAACCGCGACGCACAGGGGAGCCTGTCGCCGCTGGCGAACCGCAACATCGACACCGGCATGGGCCTAGAGCGGATGGCGCAGATCCTGCAGAAGGTTCCAAACAACTACGAAACCGATTTGATCTTTCCGCTGATCAAAGCTGCTGGAGATCTGGCGGGGGTCGACTATCACCAGCTCGATGCCAAAGGAAAGACGTCGTTGAAGGTGATCGGCGATCACAGCCGAGCCGTCACTCAGTTGATCTGCGATGGCGTTATCGCCAGCAATCTGGGGCGTGGTTACATCCTGCGCCGCCTGCTACGTCGGGTGGTGCGCCATGGACGCCTGCTGGGAATCAACAGGCCCTTTTTGGTGACGATGGGCGAGGCGGCGATCACGTTGCTTCAGGGTGCCTACCCCAGCGTTGTCGAGCGCCAGGAGGTGATCCTCGCAGAACTGCAGCGGGAGGAAGCCCGATTCCTGGAAACTCTTGAGCGGGGCGAAAAGTTGCTCTCGGAGCTGCTGGCGTCCAAGCCAATGCAGATCAGTGGTGTCCAGGCCTTTGAGCTGTACGACACCTATGGCTTCCCGCTGGAGCTCACCCAGGAAATTGCTGAGGAACAAGGCTTGGCTGTCGATCTCGACGGTTTCGAGGTGGCTATGGAAGAGCAGCGCCAGCGGGCAAAGGCCGCGGCGGTGAGCATCGATCTCACCCTCCAGGATGCGATCGAGCAGGTGGCCTCTGATCAGGCGGCGACTGCCTTCAAGGGTTACGAAGCCCTGGAGCACGCCAGCTGTGTCCAGGCGTTGGTGGTGAACGGTGAGCCTGCATCCCACGCTGTTGCAGGAGATGCTGTCCAGATCGTGCTCGACACCACCCCGTTCTATGGGGAGGGGGGTGGTCAAGTGGGTGATCGCGGTGTGTTGTCAGGTGGTGATGTGATCGTCACTGTTGATGCCGTCAGCCGGATGCGTGATGTTTTCGTCCATGACGGACGCATCGAACGGGGCCAACTGGCCGTGGGTGATCGCGTCAATGCCCAGGTGGATCGCACCTGTCGCAGGCGGGCCCAGGCCAATCACACGGCGACTCATCTGCTGCAGGCAGCGTTGAAGCAGGTGGTGGATCCAGGCATCGGTCAGGCCGGATCCTTGGTCGATTTCGATCGCTTGCGATTCGACTTTCATTGCCCCCAAGCCGTCAGCGCCGATCAGTTGGTGCAGATCGAAACCCTGATCAACGGCTGGATCGCCGAAGCCCATGACCTTGAGGTGCAAGAGATGGCGATTGACCAGGCCAAGGCTGCGGGGGCGGTGGCGATGTTCGGAGAGAAATATGCGGATGTGGTGCGCGTCGTTGACGTGCCAGGCGTGTCGATGGAGCTCTGCGGCGGCACCCATGTGGCGAATACCGCTGAGATTGGCCTGTTCAAAATCGTTGCTGAAAGCGGTGTTGCTGCGGGCATTCGGCGCATCGAAGCGGTCGCCGGTGCCTCTGTTTTGGCCTACTTGAATGAGCGTGATGCGGTGGTGAAGCAGCTAGGTGATCGCTTCAAGGCTCAGCCGGGCGAGATCGTGGAACGTGTCGCGGCCCTTCAGGCGGAGCTCAAAAGCATGGGCAAAGCTCTGTTGGCAGCGCAGGCCGAACTGGCGGTGGCGAAATCAGCGGCCCTGGTGTCCAAAGCCGTTGCGGCCGGGTCATGCCAGCTCTTGGTGGAGCGGCTCGATGGCATGGATGGGGCCGGCCTGCAGGGTGCCGCTCAGAGCCTTGCCGATCAGCTGGGTGATGGAGCGGCTGTGGTGCTCGGTGGTCTGCCCAATCCCGAGGACCTCGGCAAGGTGATCCTTGTCGCGGCTTTCGGCAAGCAGGTGATTGCCGCGAAACTGCAGGCGGGCAAATTCATCGGCGGCATTGCCAAATTGTGCGGGGGAGGGGGAGGAGGCCGTCCAAATCTCGCTCAGGCTGGTGGTCGAGACGGTGCCGCTCTCGATGGGGCGCTGGCTCAAGCTCGAGAGGATTTGAGCCAAACACTGGCAGCGATATCAGGCTGAGGGCGGACAGCTCGAAAGGAACAAGGCTGTTCCAATATTTATCTTTTAATTGTGCCATTCTAAGTGTTCAAAATGTCGGCCTTGATTGATGTCAGGTGACAGCAGTAGTGAATTCTTCTTTGCTTCAAGAGCATCTTTGCTATTCACGAGCTTGGTGGTGCAGGATCGCCAACGATGCTTCTCTCATAAGTTAAATCCACGCGATTAATGCCATGCCGGATGAACTCGCAAGCTGTTGATTGAGCGAGGCAATCTAGTGAATTGATTTTTTGATATTTTGGAGTGAGCGATGGGCTGGTGTGATCCATTGAATCGAAAAATTGTGATGATTAAAATCAGGATTTTTTGGATATCTGCAAATGTCTGGTTTTGATTTTGCCTGAAGTGCTGAGTCGATTTTGATCATTCATTCGTCTGAATCATGCGTTGTTGAATGATGGACGTGGCTTTGGCAGGTTCTGCTCGGTGTTCATCCAGCCTCTCTCAGCTGTCAGGCCACTTGGGCTTGTCCAGTCCTTTGCTTTGGGGGGTTGATCTGGATGTGGTGGATCGAATGAAGTTCAGTTGTTTTTCATCAATGCGGGACCTGTTTTGCGACATTGGTTCAAGCTATGGCACCAGGATGATTTTTGAGTTTCATTGTTTTTGGGAACTCCCTTCACAGCCCGGCTAACATTGGTTATCTAAGAACTGATTCCAGGCGAGATATGCCAGCACTGTCCGCTGAACAGCTGCATGAGATACCTCTTTTTACATCGCTCAATCCAGAGCAACTTGAGTTAATCCTTCACCGACATCGTGAAACGTCCCATCAGGCTGATCAGGTTCTGGTGATGGAACAGGATTGGGGCGAGTCGGTGTTCCTGATGATGTCCGGCCTCGCCAAGGTGCGGACTTATACGGCTGATGGTGATGAAGTCGTGATGTCTTTGCTTGGGCAGGGCGATGTGTTTGGGGAGATGGTGGCTCTAGAGGGCTCGGTGCGTTCAGCCGATGTTGTTACCTTGACTCCTGTTGAGTTGGTCAAGCTTCGTGTTCAGCCATTTTCCAGCCTTCTCAGGCAACAGGCTGGATTCGCCTTGGCCTTGGCCTCTTTGGAGACATCAAGATTGCGTGATTTGAATCGTCGCTTCGCGTTGCAGTCTGCGGATGCAACGTCACGATTGTTGGATGCTTTGGCTTATTTGGCTCGTAAAAGTTCCCATGATCAAGATCCACTCGCCCGAATTCCTTGCCTTGCACAACGTGAAATCGGTTTGCTGGCAGGGCTGGCCCGGGAAACAGCTTCGCGGACTTTAAGCAAGCTCCGCACCAGAGGTACTGTTGTTGAAGAGGATGGAACTCTGATGATTGTTGATTTGCAAGCCTTGATCAAGAGAGGGTTAGTTGATCCAGCAGAAATGAAAAAATAGAACTTTTTCAAAATTTATTGCTGTTAAGTTTGGTTCATTCTTCATCTTCATATAGAAATATTTGCCTCATGAGGCTAACAATTGTGCTTTTCTTCCTGCTCGTTGATGATGCGAGTGTGGTTCTATCGGAAGGCTGTTGTCGTGTTTCGATTAATGCACCGATCTCTTCGAGCAACGCAGGCTCTTCTTTCAAGAGAGGCGATAAAGAGCTTCGTTTGATTTCTAGTAATGTGCTGGCTTCGATGCAACGCACGGTTGCTGATCTCGGTTCTCCTGTATAGAACGACATTTCCCCTACCATGGAGACCGGGCTCAACGTGTTGAGTAATCGTTGATCTGACTGTCTCCCTTTAATGGCCTGCAAAGATCCTTTCAATAAGATGTAGAGACTTCCCCCTTCACTTCCTTCCTCAATAATTGTTTCTCCATTGCCGAATTCCCGTAATGTTGAGGTGATGACGAGTTGTTCGAGTTTCTCGTAGCTAAAATGTTCGAAGTAGCTGAGATTGCCAAGTGTTGAAATGAGTGCAACTGTCGATTCATTGATATCCTCGTTGATTGTGTTATGGGCGTTTTTTCTAACGATGACTTCCGTAATCGGATAAGGAATTCCATGCCCTTCTCGCTGCAGCGTGTACCAAATATGTTCAAGAATTTCACTGCGCAGGCTAATCCTTTGGAAAGGACTGCTTTGCCACATATAGATTTTATAGATAACAGCGCTCTCTCCAAAGTGATCAATCCGAACAACAGGTTTCGGTTCTTGCAGGATTTTTGAATGCTTGAGAAGAACAGACGTTAAAACAGCCATCGCCTGATGTGGTGGTAGTGAATAGTCGAGGCCGATGGTTAAGACCTGGCCGACGGGTCTATTGCGTCGAACCCGTTTCAGCCCAACGTTGCATAGTTGACTGTTGGGAATGACCACCATTTCGCCAGTCACAGTGAGTAAACGTGTTGTCATCAGGCGTAATGATTTAATTTCGCCACAAACTTCATTGACTGAGACCCAGTCTCCTTCTTCGAACGGACAATCCAGTTCAAGGGAGAGTCCTGCAAAGAGATTTTTTAGGGTTTCTTGAGCTGCCAGGCCGATCACAGCTGTTAACACAGCTGATGTTGCGGCCAGGCTGACAAGGTTAATCGAAAAGTAATGTTGAAAAATAATAATGGTGATGATTGTCGAAGCCACCAGGAAGATCAAATCCCTTGCTATTTTCGCGATAGGCTTAAAAAGTTTTAAATCTACTGGGAGTTGAAGGAATGCCCAGACCATTAGTCGAGTGACTGCTAGAGAGACAATTAATTCGTCTGCTGCTTTCAGAGCTGATTCAAAGACGATGAAGCTGTTGGGTAAAATATTGTTCCGTCCCGCCATCAAGATGTTGAAGAGCGTTGTTAGCAGAACAGCGATAAATGGTAGTCGTGATGGTGGTGGTGTGAATGAGTGTTGTCTGCAGAATTTTCCCAGCAGCAAAAGAACCGCAACGACCACGATGCCGATTGCAAGCTCAACGAAAATCGATATCATGATTTCAACGGGATCGTGGGCTTTCTGTTTTAGATAGTTTAGATAGTCTTTTGGTTCACGTCTTTCGCGTTTGATTGTGCAAGCTTAAATTTGTTGGAAGTACGAATGGCGTTTAATCGCTGATTGCCGTGGCTCAGATAAATCTTTAATCTGGTGTAACTGCCTTTTTCCGCGACGTCCGAGGTCTTGCTGATTCGTGATGCGTCAACCAAGATGATGGAGCCCGATCGGCTGCAGGAGATGGCGGGGCCGGGGGGGCTTGGATGTTGCATCCATTGATTCCTGTCACCGATGCGCTTGATCTTTTGATCTTGCTCTTGCTTGGTCATTTTCTGGGTGACTATCCCCTGCAGGGAGACAAGATGGCCGTGGAAAAGTGTCCTGGTTGCGACAAGACCATGAATTGGCGATGGTGGCTCCTGGCGCATTCCGCGACGCATGGATTTATAGTGGCCTGCCTAACCGGCATCCCGTCGATCGGTTTGGCTGAAGTGGGCGCGCATGCCGTGATTGATTACGGCAAATGCAAGCTTCGTTATTCCTTGTTGGTGGACCAGGCGTTGCATTGGCTGTGCAAAGTGTGTTGGGTGCTTTGGATTGCCTTGTGGTTCCCAGGCCTTTCTGCATAGATGGTTGGGATGGAATTGAGTTCCAGGCGATTGAATCTCTCCATCAGTCCAGCTTTGCAATGGGGAGTTTGATGTCTGCCTGAGTCACTTTTTGATGATCTTTTGTCTCGCCATTGTTGAACTTGCCCGCTCGCTCTGGATTGATTTTGCATCCTCCCAGCAATCTGCTCGGCTCTCTGGATGTTGATCAGCAAGTTGTTTGCCAAACTATTGATAGGCACGCTGTTCTGTCGTATGCAATTCACGCCGTTGCTAACCATGGTTTTTAGGCGAAGCGTGCTGCTTGCCGCCGTTGTGTTGTTTCTGCCGCTGGCATCCGCGCAGCAGAATCAACGCAATGTGTTTCCCGGACGCCGGGTCGGTGGGGGCACCCGTGGTGAATGCAGTGCGCGTGTGTTGGCGCACCTGGTTCCCGAAACCAGTGTTTTTTCTCCTGCTCCGACGGGTGATCTGGCCCTGGTTCGTGGTCCTTCCGCCCAGCCCGTGCCCTTGGCTGTGACCTTCCGAGCGCAGCGCGGTGAAGCGGAGGAGGACCTTCGGCGTATGCCGGCGCGTCCAGCAGGAATCACCTTGCTCCGCGTTCCACCGATTCGGGAGGCCATGGTCTGGGAGTCTGCTTTTGCATGCGAAAGCGATGACAGCACAACAGCTGATGACTTGTCGTTTGTGGAAACAGCGTCTCCACCTGCCTTGAGTTTGCTTGTTGCTGTGTCCGAACCCGGGGACCTTCCCGTTCAGCAGGCCCTGGCTGGACTTCGGCAGCAATGTGGTGCTTCGGTTCCCACTGCTGAGACTCTGGCCAGTTTCGGATTAGCGGATCTCGCTACGGCTCAATGGCCGAAGCATTTGCCGGTGGATTGTCCAGATTCAGCTCGCTGACGTCCAGCCCCTGGTCCCGTCCTTTGATCGGGACCGATCCCCATGCCGTCAAGTCGAGGTTCTTGAGAAAGTCTGGTTCCAGCAGGTCTTGCGTGTCTTTGGAGAACAACACGCGCACAACACCATGATGCCTTTGTTTGTTGATGCTCTCCAGTCGTGAAGCACAGTTGACGGTGTCACCGATGACGGCATATTCGATTCGCTCAGAACTGCCCATGGATCCAACCAATACTTCGCCTGAATGAATGCCTACACGCATGCGCATCGCAGGTGCACCATTGAGTTGGAATGTTGCATTCAGATCCTGGAGTCCAGTGTTGATTTCAATCGCGGCTTCGATTGCCGCACGAGCGTCACCCCTTGGATTTTGTTTAAGGGGAACACCGAAGACGGCAAGCATTCCGTCACCCGTGAATTTATTCACCATTCCGCCCCGTCTTGTGACTGCTGGGATGCAGATTGCCATTCCCTGATTCAGCCAGTTCATCAGCTCACTTGGACTCAATTGTTCTGAAACACTGGTAAATGATGCTGTGTCTGTGAACAGAACCGTAACTGGTAGCAGTTGTCCTTCAAAACGTCCGTTGCTTAACAAGGACTCGCGTTGATTCCAGAGTTGTTGCGCAACTGCTGGTGAGGTGGTTTGTCCTAAAAGTCGGCGGATCTGTTGTGTGTGGTGTTGATTGAGTACACCCCGCCGGATCCATGCTGACCCTCCCATGCTCAGTAGCCCTGTGATCGGTAATGCCATTCCGACCCAGCGGTGATTCAAGAGCAGAACCAGCAAGCCTCCACTTAGAGCCAGCGTCAGCAGGCTCACGATGAACACACTCCTGCGCAATGACGGGATGGCCTCCCCACAGATCAGCCCGACGGATGCACAGATCAGCACAAGCAGCACATTGCCCCATCCCGGCATGATCCAACCGATGTTCAACGTGTTGTTGTGATGGTCCAGCAATGTCGCGATGCGGTTGGCATGGATCTCGACACCACTGATCTGAAAGGGTTCGGCGCCATGACGAAAGCGGCTGTGTGGCACTTCGAACAAATCTCGAAGCGATGGTGCGGCACTGCCGATCAGCACGATCTGGTTCTTGATGGCCTCGTCAGGGATGTCTCCGCTGAGGAGTTGGTTCAGTGAAAAACTTGCGTAGCTCCCTGGTTCCCGAAACAGCAACAGGCGTTGCCAGCCCAACCCCGCATCCACGGCACCGTGATAACCACCGCCATTGGCGCTGACCCAGGCATCCCTGTGACGCCCCTGTTCCAGGTCCTCTCGGATTCGCGTTGATCCTGTGGCAACTTCGATCACGCGCATCGGGAACGTCACCGTCGCCTCGTCCTGGCCGCCCACATGCACCAAATCCCGGCGAAGAATACCGTCACCATCGAGGCTGAGATCGTTGTAGGACTGCCGGTGAGCTGGCGTTCCAGGGACTGCACCAATGTCGGCAGCGGCGTTGAAGATCGAAATCAGGCGTGGTTGTTTGCTGAATCGATCTCGTAAACATTGCTGATTGGGGCCTACACCCTTGTCGCGATAAATATCGAAGCCGATCGCCCTGGCGCCATGGGTGTTGAGGGTGTCGATCGCCTGGCAGAACAAGCCATCTTCAATGGGCCACCCGTACTTTTTGATGTCACGTTCCTGAATTTGGATCAGGGTGATCGGGGTCATCTCGCCAGATTCTGCTGAGCGTTGACTGGTGACCAGGTCATAGAGGAACAGGTCGATCATCTGGGCCAGTCCAGTGCTTCGTAGAAGGACCAGAACAAATGCTGCAAGAAGTGCTGGTCCGATCCGCTGGGTCAATTGTGTGAACTGTTTCATTCTTCCAGCGAAGCGATCACTCTGGTCATTCAATTTGCAAGCAATCTAGATCGATTTAGAGGCCAGGTCTTAAGACTGTCAATTTGTCATCCTGAGCGCATCGACGGCTTCAGCTTCTCTTGTTCTGATGGTGTACTGAGTACTTGATCCATCAATCTTGCTCACTCAGAGTGAGATTAAAAATCAACGGGTTGTCTCGACATTGTTCAGGCATGAAAATTGGTGGACCGAATCAATTTGTCTGGTTGGATTGATCCTGGATTTAGGTGATCTGCAAGCGATCTTATAAGTATCTTCTGGGTGACGATGAAACTGAACAATCTGATCGGGTGCTTGCCGATTATTGCCAGGATTGTGACGACGGATTTTATTATCGAGATCCGATGATGATTGAAGTGATTAGGATCTTCAAGGGGCTGAGATTATTTTTCCAGATAGGTGGTTTGGCCCAGGCTCAGGCGGAGGTGGTCCATCAACAGTCGTGCATCGGAAATGCTGAGAGAGTCACTTTGAATGGCTCGTTCTGAGACCTTCCTGAGCCTTTCGAGCAGCAGCTCTGGGTCATGTTCCATCATCTTCAGCACATCAGCGTTGGTGTCGCCGCGGAGAACGTGATCGAGTTCGTAGTCGTTGCCCCGATCACTCAGCCTGATGTGGACGGCGTTGGTGCTACCGAAAAGGTTGTGCAGATTGCCCATCACTTCCTGATATGCGCCACCAAGAAACATCCCAATTCGGTACGGCTCGTTAGGGTCAAGTGTGTGAAGTTCTAGAAGCGATTTTGTCTGTCCGCCATCGATGAAACGTGCAAGTTTGCCGTCAGAATCGCAGGTGAGATCAGCAAAATGACCGAGTTGCGTTGGCCGTTCTTCCAGTCGATGGATCGGCATCAACGGGAAGAGCTGATCGATGGCCCAGGTGTCGGGAGCGGAGCGGAAGACGGAGAGATTGGCGTAGTAAGTGCAGGCCAGTGCCCGTTGAAGGCCGCGTAGATCGTCGTGGACAATCTCGTCATCCGGTAGACGCTGACTGATCTCTTTGGCGCAGGTCCAGGTGAGCTGCTCGGCCAAGGCACGCTGGCTGAGACGGATATAGCCCAGGCGGAAGGCTGCCAGAGCATCATCTTTGAATTTGATTGCATCGTTCCAGGCCTCCTGCATCAGGCTGGTATCGGGGCTCTCGAGGTTGCGGACCCGCTCAAGGGTTTCGCGGAGATTGCGGACTGGTAGCGGTTCGTCCGTTTCCTCGTCAGGCTCCTCACCTGGAGTGCCGCTGCACCCGAGCACGTTGAACACCAGCACGGAAAAATGGCTGGCGATGGCTCGGCCGCTTTCACTCACGAGGGTGGGTACCGGCACCCCATGGGGGTGGCAGCACTCTCGAACTGTGGCGACAACATCGTTCGCATAGTTTTGGAGGGAGTAGTTGGTGGAGGCGGCACTGGCAGTGCGGCTGCCGTCGTAGTCGATTCCGAGTCCGCCACCAACATCCAAAAAGCCCATGGGCGCCCCGAGTTGGGTGAGCTCCACGTAGATCTGCCCAGCTTCCTGGAGCGCATCCTTGAGGACAGCGATGTCGTTGATTTGGCTGCCGATATGGAAGTGCAGTAGCCGAAGGTCTTCGAGCAGGTCTGCCTGCTCGAGCGCACGCACGGTCTGCAGCATTTCAGACAAGGACAGACCGAATTTGGCCCGATCGCCAACGGAGCTGCCCCACCGCCCCGTGCTGCGGCTCGACAGCTTGGCGCGGACACCAATGAATGGCGAGGCGCCAAGGTCTTTGCTGGCCGCGATGATCCGTTCCACCTCGTCGGCCTGTTCGATCACGACGACTGGCTTGTGTCCAAGTCGTCTGGCGAGGATGGCCGTCTCGATATAGCGCCGGTCCTTGTAGCCGTTGCAGATGAGCAGCGCATCTGGGTTCTGCGTCAGGGAGAGCGCGATCAGCAGTTCCGCTTTGCTTCCCGCTTCAAGGCCGAAGTTCCAACGGTTGCCCCGTTCAACCAGGTGCTCCACCACATGCCGCTGCTGGTTGCACTTGATTGGAAAAACACCTTGATATCTTCCGCCGTAGTCGTAGTGCGCGATAGCGCGATCGAAGGCGGCATGCAGTCGCTCGAGCCGGTCTTCGAGGATGTCGTCGAAACGGATCAGCAGCGGGGGATGCAGATCCCGTGCTTCCAGGCCTTTCAGCAGGTCCACCAGATCCAGTGAGCCACCCCGGTCACCCCGTGGTTGCACCACGACATGCCCGCGGGAGTTGATCGAGAAATAGGGCTCCCCCCAGCGATCAAGCCCATAGAGCTCAGCACTGCGGGAGACGGACCATGACCGTTCCGTTCCGGTCAGCACCATGGCTCAGGCGGACAAACAAACGAAAGATAGGGTTTTGTGTGCTGGTCGTGCTTGCCAAGAGGGCGGGCCAGCGTTGACGATGACGGCGCTTTTCCGTAAAAAGACCCATGGCTGAACGCACTTTTGTTGCCATCAAGCCCGATGGCGTCCAGCGTGGGCTGGTGGGAGAGATCCTCGGTCGCTTTGAACGCAAGGGTTTCAAGTTGGTTGGTCTGAAGCAGATCACCCCCAGCCGAGAACTGGCTGAGCAGCATTACGGTGTGCACAAGGAGCGTCCTTTCTTCGCAGGTCTGGTGGAGTTCATCACGTCCGGTCCTGTGGTGGCGATGGTCTGGGAGGGCGATGGTGTGATTGCCAGTGCTCGCAAACTGATCGGCGCAACCAAGCCACTGGAATCAGAACCCGGCACCATTCGCGGTGATCTTGCGATCAACATCGGTCGCAATGTGATCCATGGCTCTGATGCGCAGGAAACAGCTTCCTTTGAAATCGGCCTTTGGTTTGACGCCTCTGAACTGAATGATTGGACTCCCTCTGATCAGACCTGGCGCACTGAAGATTGAGTTCAGCGACGAATTCGGTGACACCCTTGGGTTGAGTGTTGCCGGATTCTCTTGAGCAAAGCGCTTCTGGTTGGTTCCTGCCTTTTGGTGTCCACTGTGGTGTTGTCACCACTGGGCAGGGCCACATCTGAACCAACGGTGGTGGAGGTCCCCAAGGGTCCTGCCTTTGTGAAGCCTCCATCGGAGTCTGAGATCAAGGCGCGCAAAGGCCTAACGCTGAAACAGGATTCCCTGCTCCGCACCACCAAGCCAGGTCGGATGCAGGTCAAGCTCAGCGATGGTCGGGAGTTCCGCATGGGTGGCAATGCCTTGCTGCGCCTGAAGCCCAGGTCTGTTCAGCTCCTGAAAGGATCGATCATCGGCTGGATCAAGCCTGGATTGAAGCGGAATCAACCATTTACCATCCAGACACGCCTGGCAACAGCCTCGATCCAGGGCACCACAGTGTTCATCGAACTCACCGATGACCTCTTCAAGGTGTTCAGTTGGGAGGGCCGTGTCTTGGTCACAACAAGCTCTGGCGATCAGTTCCGTTTGGAGAGTGGCCAACAGCTTCTGCTTGACTTGACCCAGCCTGTGCGTTCGGTCTCGGGTGATCGCTTCGGCGACGACGACTATGGCGATGGTGGGTATGGGGCCAATGACGCTGGCGACTTGGATTCAGCTGTCGAGACCTTTGAGTGGTCGTCTCCCCAGCGGATCAGTGAGGCCGAGGTGCGCCAACGCATGCAGAACAGTCAGCTGATCAACGGTTTTTCAACACCCCTCGACACCCTGCCGGAGATTGAGCGTGAGCTGGGAGTTCCAGCAGCGGGCTCTTCGCAGCGTCCGTCACCGCCGTGAACCGGATCATCATTCCCTTGCTCTGGCGGCTGGGAATCCTGCTGCCGTTGCTGTTGCTTCCCTGGCTCAGCGGGCTGGATTCACTCAGCCGCCAGCTGCTGTTCCAGCTGCGCGGTCCACGCCCGATTGCCGAATCCCTGACGCTCCTGGCGATCGATGAAGCCTCTGTGGATCCGGAGCTGTCTGAATTCGGTCGCTGGCCATGGCCGCGCGCTTTGCAGGCGGAGTTGGTGGCCAGGGTGCTGGAACTGGGGGCGCAGCGAGTTGTCTTCAATATCGTCCATTCCGGCATCAGCCCGTATGGCATCGAGGATGACGAGGCCTTTCTGCGTCGGCTCAAGCCCTGGCTCGATCGGGTTGTATTTACTGCCCATCTGGTGGAGCAGAAGCGTGATGGGATGGAGGAGGTTCAACTCCGACAGACCTCGATTCCGGATGTTGCTGTAGGCCTGTCCAATACCGTTCTTAATGAATTTGGTGTGGTGAAGGCCATTCCAGGCCTGCGCATCCTTCGCGAACGGCTGGCGGATTTTCCACCGCCGTACCCAGCTCCACTGGCCCATCTCGCCGCCGGAATCAACGCTGCTGATGGCATCTACGGCATTGATTTTCTTGGACCCGCCGGCCAGCTTCCATTAGTGACGCCACAGGACATCGACAATCTGGGAGATGGGTTCTGGAGCAACCAGGTTGTCGTGTTTGGAGCAACGGCTCCGACCCTGGGCGATCAGCTGGAAACCCCGTTTGGTCTGGTTAGTGGTTCTGAAGTGCTGGTGGCTGCCATGTCGGGGCTGTTGGAGGGGCGAGGCTTCAGGGAGCCTGAGCCTTTGGTTCTGGGTGGCCTTTTGCTGCTTTGGACGCTCCTTTGCGGTTGGCGGATCGGCGCAGGCAGCGTCGCCCTGATCACCTTTCGGCACAGTTTGATTTTGATCGTTTTGGCGGCGGGAGTCACCGTTGCTGCTTGGAGTTGGGGCTGGTGGCTGCCTGGCACAACGCTCGTTCTGGCACCCTTACTCGGAGGAGGGATCCGCACGCTCGCTCAGTACCGCGTTGAAAACGTTCAGCGCCGTTTTTTGAAATCGGTCTTGTCCAGCCGGATCTCCCCGACGTTGATGCAGGACATGCTGCTGTCCGGGCAGGAGATGTGGACCCAGCTGGGCGGCCGACGGACGCACTGTGTTGTGCTCTTCACCGACCTTGTCGGTTTCACGGCACGCAGCAGTGTGATGGAGCCCGAAGCGCTGTTTCAGCTTCTCAATCGTTATTTCGAGGCGATTGCTGCGCCGGTGCTGGCTGAGCAGGGCCTGCTGGACAAATTCATTGGTGATGCATTGATGGCTGAATTCGGCGTGCCCCAACATCGGGGCGAGCGGGAGGAGGCCCTGGCTGCAGTGCGGGCTGCTCTGGCGATGCAGGACAACCTGTCAGCCTTGAACGTTGATTTGGAGAGGGAGGGGCTGGAGCCACTGCGCCAGGGGATCGGCATCCATGTGGGCGAGGTGATCGCAGGCAATCTGGGCTCCAGCCATCGGTTGGAATACACCGTGATCGGTGCTCCGGTGAATCTCGCCAGTCGGCTGGAATCGCTCACCAGGAATTTCCCTGAACATCCGATCCTGATGAGTGATGCTGTGCGCACCCTGCTCGGCGATGAGGTGCAGGTGGAAAGCTTGGGACGGCATCAGGTGAAGGGCTGGCCTGAGCCGATTGAAGTGTTCGGATTGATCCGTTTGAATCGTCCCTAGGCAGCCCCAGAGGACAAGACCTGAGGGAATTTACCAAGGTGTGCTGATCAAACTGAAACCGGCCCAGTAGTAGGGCGTGCGCTCTGCGATGTTGGCGTTGGTTGCCCGCAGAGCGGCCACCTGCGCTGATTGCAATGCCTGGGCCTTCGTGGAGCTGCTGGGCAGCGCTTGGTAGAAGTTCTTCATCAATGTTGCTGTGGTCTTGTCGTTGATGGACCACAGCGTTCCGATCGCCGATGGGATGCCTGCCTTGAGAGCGAGGCCGGCAAAACCATTGGCAGCGTCTTTGTCTCCCAGGGCTGACTGGCAGGAGCTGAGCACGATCAGATCGGCACCTGATTGCCTCCAGGCAATGGTGTTCAGAGCGTTCAATTTGAGTTTTTGATCCCAGAGTTGGATGTAGGA
Source organism: Synechococcus sp. MIT S1220 (assembly GCF_047303025.1). Taxonomy (NCBI): domain Bacteria; kingdom Bacillati; phylum Cyanobacteriota; class Cyanophyceae; order Synechococcales; family Synechococcaceae; genus Synechococcus; species Synechococcus sp. MIT S1220. The sequence goes on from NZ_CP138939.1 coordinate 576,578, forward strand.
GGCATCCGCCTTGCCCGGCCTGAACTGGGAATGGGTGCTGATGTGCAGGGTGGAATAGGGCGTTGAAGCAATTTGTTGATTGATTTTGCCCTGGGTGAAGTTGTTGTTTTCCAGCCGCTTCACAGTCCAGTTGTTTGGACGTTGCGCATTCAGGCTCTGGTTAAGAAGATTCAGTTCCTTAGTTGCGCCTGGGAGAGGAGGAATGGTGCTGTCTTGGAAGGTGCTTGCTCCCATGGCAAGCAGGGTGCCAGATTCAAAAGGCTTGTATGTGGTCTCGATCAGGTTGAAGGCTGGAATCCTGGCCATTGCATAGGATTCGATCAGATATTTATTGTTGTTGGAGAGAGCGGGTAAGGCCAGATCTTTGATTCCATCACCCAAGCAGAAGAGAAGAAGATTGATCCTGGCGTCCTTGAGTTCTTGTTCATAGGGTTTGATGATCCAATCGTAGAGCTGTTGCCCTGTTTCTTGAGTGACTGCCTGATTCAGGCGGAGAATGCTGGTATGAAATCTTTGCGCTGTTTCGAATAACAGAGGATCTGTCACTTCGTAGAAATCTTTGACGATTGGTGTGCCATCAGGCGTGATCAGAACCAGGTGCAGATGGGTTTTGCGGGGGATGACGTAAAGCAGGGCTGAGCCTGTGCCGGTGATAGCGCTCAGACGGCTGAGCTCGGCGGCGGTTTGATCAGCTGTTTTACTCACCGTCGCCAGATCTTCTTTGAAATAATCTTCAAATTCTTTCTCTCTGTCGCGCTCCATTTGCAGCACTTTCTTGGTCAATTCTGGTGATGTTTGGGCGTATCCGGGCGATGCGATCAGCGTGATCCCCCCGTTGATAACGGTCGCGATGATCAATGCTGCGAGGGCGCGATGCATGTTGCGGACGTTTCTCTCTTCAAGAGATAGCTTTAACCGAGCGATTTGGCGCTCTTTGCGATTGTGCAGCTTTGTGCAATCAGAAGCGATATCGGAGGTTGCTGTAAAGGCCATTGCCCAGCATCCAGTCGTTCCAGATGCCGGGCGAGTCATCGGTTTTGAAGCTGTCGACCCAGCCGAGTTCAACCACCCAGCGCCCATTGCGGTAGCGACCGATCAGTCCGCCTGATCCAACGGTGTCTCGAAAGACGGTCCGGTTCACTTCGGTATGGACGCCGCCCATGCCGATGAATGGCACAAGCGAGAGGCTCTGGTTGTTGTTTTCCCAGAGGTTCCAAACCAGTTCGCCGCTCGTCAGCCAGCCGCTGTCTCCACTGACGAGACTGCCGGGGAAGCCCCGCAGGCCGGTGTCGCTCCCGAGGACGAAACCCATGCTGCCGGGCAGAGGGTTGAAGGCCACTTGCCCGGCAGCGCGGAGATTCAGTGTTGTGTTGGTTGCCAATGGCCACGAGATGTCGGCCAGCCCACCGATCGCGCGCGCAGTACCAACGTCGATGCCAAGCCTGTTGAGATTGCTGAGATGGTCGTTTGGGGTGACGCCCGCCAGTCCTTGCATGGCGTAGAGATTGGCTGACCAGAAGCCTCGTCCCGTGATGCCACTCAGGCTTGTCGACAGTTTCAGGTAGCCGGTGCGTGTCCATGGATCCCATCGTCCATCGGTTTCGATGAAGTCGGAGCCGCCAGCGATGAGGGGGATCTGGGGGCGGCCTCCAGATTCGAAGCTGTCTGTTCGGTTTGCTGAAATCCCCGCCGCAGCGCTCCAACTGAAGGACTGACTGCTCTTGAGGGTGGTGTCCAGTTGCAGCAATCCCTGCAGTGTGCGAAAGCTGAAGTTGTAGGCCGGCTTGCGAAATTCAACGAAGCGTCTGTAGCTGTAGCCGAGGGAACCGGTCAGGGACCAGTCGCGGCTCAAGGGCCAGCTGTAGGTGGAGGTGATCACACCAGTGCCGAGTTCCAGCTGGCCGTCAGCGTCGAGCTCAAGAAACAGCAGGCCGGTATCTCCCTGACGGAGCAGATCGTTTTTCAGCAGTGTTGTGGTTGCACGCCATTCACCACTGCCTGCGTTGCCGCTGTTGCTCAGTTCGAGATCTCCCTGGAGGGGGGATTGCGGTGCAGGGGTAACCCGCAAGCTGATCACAGCCTTGGTGGGATCACTGCCAAGACGTCCCATGTTTCCCTTGATCGACCCAACGCCGTTGCGTCGCACCTCGAGCAGGGCTTCTTCCAGGCTCGGTAGGTGCAGCACTTCCCCGACAAGAGGGTTGAGTTGCTGTTCCACCCGTGATTGCAACGCCGCGTCGTCGCTGCTGATCCGCAATTCGCTGATGGTTCCCAGCACCAGCTCGAGGGCGCCCGGCGGGGGAGTCTTCACCACATACACGCGGCTGTTGATGTAACCGTCCTGGATTAGACGCGCCGTCAGAGCAGAGGCACAGGCATTCAGTGTGCTGACCGGTGATGGTCGTTCACAGCCAGAGAGGATCAGATCCAGATCTTCAGCTGAAAAAGGTATGGTCCCCTGGATGGGAGGGCGCCAGCCGGGCATCGGTTGTGTGTTCTCCGCGCCATCCCGATCGATTGCGTCGTCGCTGGGCGCTTTAGGAGGTGCGGGCTCAGGGATCAACACAGGCGTCTGATCATCCGATCGACGACGCTGCTCCGCAGGTTTGTTGGGCAGGCGAACAGGACCGGGCTGGAGGGGTGGTTCAACCAGCTGGGCCAGGAACAACACGTTTGCATCACTCTGTCGTGATGATTCTCAGTGAATTCAGCTGGAAAACCAGCCCTGTAGTTAGCCAGTATTGGAAAAGACGAAAAATTTCTCAAAATAAGACTCAAAAGTCTTATTGCTCCATTGTGTCTCGGCACTACGATTTTGTTGGATCTTCTCCTAAGTAAGCGTGTCTGCGGCTGTGTCCAGGCCTGGCGTTGTTGCTCTTGTATGGGCAACGACATTGTTTGGTTTCGGCCTGATCGTGCCGTTGGACGCAAGCGCTGATGTTCGCGCAACGAATGGACGCAAAGGGCTGGGCACCTTGGTGAATGGCAAGCGGGGTGGCCGTTGCCGCTCTGGTGTGTGCCGCGTCAGTGGTGGTACAAAATCAGGCCGCAATCAATTTCATCGGTTCGGCCGTTTTGATACACGTGGCAAGATTCGCTCGGTCAAATTTGATGTTGGCAATTCCAAGAATGTGATCGTTGGCGTGACATCGCCCCGCGGTACATTTATTAATAAGATGATCAAAATGTCATCGAAAGCCAACCTCTTTTGGTTGTCTCCCGGTGGTATTCATTTGGGCCGTGGTGCAGGTTTTGTCAATATTCCCCGGCTGAATCTCAGTACGGCACGAATGCTTCGGCTGGGCGATGGTGTGTTTGATGCCTTCAATAGTTCAGCGGTTCAGTTGAAGCAATTCGGGGATGATCCAAGGCCTGGTGCGGATGGATTTCAGGGCGCCGTTCAGGGATCAATTCAGCGGGACGGTGGCTCAATTCCTGGAATTCAACTGGACGGAATTGAGATCAGTATCGATCAGGAGCTGCTGCTGGATGCTCCTGGGGGCCGTGTGGATGTGCGCAACAGCAGCCTGTCGGTGAGCTCTGTCGAGGGAAACGCTGGCCGGATGACGCTCAGCGGAGACGCCATTGATGTGGATGGCCGATCGCAGTTGTTGGCGCGAGGTCGCGAAGGTGGCGGGCTGATTCAGATCGGTGGCAGCTGGCAGAACAGTGATGCGTCTGTGCGTCAGGCGACGACGACCAGTGTGGCGGCGGGTGCCTTGATCGATGCGTCGGCAACACTGCGTGGTGATGGCGGCGAGATTGTGGTTTGGAGTGATATTTCTGCTGTCGATTCCATCACGGATGTAGCTGGTACGTTCTTTGCAAAAGGGGGGCGAGAAGGGGGTGATGGTGGCCGAATTGAGACCTCAGGGGCGACATTGTTGCTCGCTCCGAACCTGAAGATTGATGCGTCGGCGTTGAATGGAGACGCTGGTTTGTGGCTACAAGATCCTTTTAATTATGACATCACTTCTGCCCCGGCGGGTACGATCTCGAGTAGCTTAGATAGTGGGACGAATGTCACGATTAGTACTGCGGTTCAGAATTCTTCGCTTGGTTCGTCAACTGACAGCGGTGATCCAGGGAATATCACACTGGCTTCGCCTATCAGCAAGACAACTGGCCCTCCAGTGACATTGACGTTTGAGGCGGATAATGATGTTGTTCTCAATGCAGCGATTTCTTCGACGGGTAGCGCTTTGAATGTGGTGGCCAAGGCTGCGGGTCAAATTATTCTTGATCAAGAGAAATCGATTGAAACGAATGGTGGCGATATTGTGCTTTGGTCGAATACAGGCAATAAACAGTCTGGATCGGGTCAGCACTTCATTCGTTTGAATCCAGGGTCCTCGTTGACTTCGGAGGGTGGCAAGATTGTTTTGGCAGGAGGGCTTGATACGAACTCTGATGGTTATCCCGATGGATACGCGTATGTCGGTGATGTTGTCCGGTCAGCAGGATCGGTCTTTGCTGGAGACCCGCTGCAGTCCGGTGTCAGTTTGGGCAGCGTGCGTGATCAAACGGGTGCACGCATCACGATCAATTCCGGTGGCGGTGATGTGATTATCAGCGGACGTTCGGGTGTGGCCAGCACCCAAGCCGATGGTTTTGGCTCGCAGCGGGCTGTGGTGATTGATGCGGGTTCAGGGTCAATTCAGATCGAAGGTGATCAGGTTGCCGCAGGTGGTGGCGTTGGCTTGCGCTTTGGCAATCTTGATTACTACCCAGACGTGGCAATTACGAGCGGGAGTACGTCCACGCCTGCAATTCAAATTGTTGGTACGTCGGTGAATAATCGTGGCGTCTGGTTGGGTGATGGTACCGGTGATTCTTCACCAGCAGGAACAGTTTTATTGCAGAGCACTGCCAACAGCGGCGGTGGGATCACGTTGGAGGGTTCATCATCACAAACGTCAGGAGATACACCTGGCATTGCTCTCTCGGGCACAGACACGAATGGCTTCCAGGAGTATCAATTTATATCGAACGGAGGAGAGATTCTCCTGGTGAGCAAGCGGGATACAGCGAATTCGAAGATATCGGTTCGATCAGAGACGTTTTTAGGTCGCCGTAAAAATGCGACTGCCGTTCAAGGAGTGACTCCGATTGAAGGGGCATCTTCTGTTAACACAACTTTTCAAGCCGATCGCAAGATTTCGTTCAAGAAGCATGTGGAGGGTGTTGGCTCAATCGTTATCAAGCCTTTTACGGCGGGGAAGAGTATTGGATTGGGAACCAGTTCTGGGGCCGATTTGGAAATTGAAGGCCTTACAGAGATTGATAATACACACTCACTCTTAACGATTGGTGATGCAAACACCAATGGAATTGCATCGACTTCGCCGATTTCTTTGACTGCTCCGACGATTTTTATATCGGGCTCAGATGCGCTTAGTTTTACTGGAAATTTGACGTCGACGAAAAATTTAACGCTTGATGTTGCGGGCAATTCGTCGGTCGGTGTTTTGAATCTTGGTACAGGATCGTTGACTAAGGAAGGTGCTGGAATTCTCAATCTCACGGCGACGAATTCTTACTCAGGAGCCACAAATATCAATACTGGAACGTTGCAATTGTCGAACACAGGAGCTCTCGGCACCACAAGTGCATTGAATTTTGATGGCGGTACGCTCCGCTTTTCAGCAGCGGCTTCAATCCCTTCGGGAACTGCTTTTGTTCTAAACAGCGGTGGTGGTGTCTTTGAGGTTGATCCTGGTCTTGCGATCAATGTCAGTCGTGCCATCAGTGGCTCCGGTGCGCTGACCAAGACAGGCTCCGGAACGCTCACGCTTTCTGGGATCAACACGTATTCAGGTCCAACCGCTGTCAGTGCCGGCACGTTGACGGTGACGGGTGAGGCGCCTGCGACGGCGACCTGTGCGTCCGGTGCCAGCTCCAATATTTGCCCAACACCAGCTCCGGCTCCGTCGCCAGATCCGGCACCGACTCCCGATCCCTCTCCCACGCCGGATCCGACGCCCACACCGAAACCAGCGCCTGCACAGCCTGGCGCTGGGCTACCCAATGCTCCAAAACCCGGAAGTCCACAACAGCCTGGTACACCCAAACCCGGTACTCCTCAACCAGGCGCATCAGTCCCCACAACACCCAAACCAACTCCTGCAAAGCCTGGGCCAGGGCAACCCGTTGCTCCAAAACCAACGCAACCTTCAGGGCCTAAGCCAGTACAAAGTGATGACAACAACGGTGGTGTCGTAGAAGGTGGTGTCGGAGAAGGTGGCGGCGGCGGCAAGGGTGGCAAAGGAGATAAAAACGATGACAAACCCTCCGGAGCAAAAGGCGGCAAGGGCAGCAAAGGCGACAAAGGAGATAAAGACCTCGACAAACCCTCAGGCGGTGAAGGCGGACAAGGCGATCAGGGAAATCAAGGCGATCCGGCCAACGACAAGTCCGGACAAGGCGATAAACCCGAGCAAGGGGATAAACCGGAGCAACCCGCAGATCTTGGCGATGGCCCTGTGCAAGGACCAGACGGCAACAAGCCATCAACCATCACGGATGTTCCACAACAGCCTGGCGGTCAACAACAGCCTGGCGGTCCACAAAAGACTGGTGGACCACAACAGCCTGATGGTCCACAACAGCCTGGTGTACCCAAACCAGCTCCGGCACAGCCCGGCGCATCACTCCCCCCCCCACCGAAACCAGCGCCTGCATCAACGGATGAGCGATTCCTTCGCGATTTCAAGGATGTGGAAGAGGCCATGGTTTTGGTGGAAACCGCAGCCAACACCAACCCGCTCAACGCGCAGGCCGGCAACGCACAGCTGCCGTCTCGCCCCGCGCCATCGACTTCGCCCCCGCCGTCTCGCCCCGCACCATCGGCTTCGCCCCCGCCGTCTCGCCCCACGGCATCGGCTACCCCTTCGGATGGATTGCAAGATTCCACCCGATCTGATGCTCCAGCGCCGGTATCGATCGCTCCTTCGAATCTGGAAGGGCCCGGTTTGAAGGTGAATCTTTCCCTGAATGATTCTTTTCAGGTTGTTGAGCCTTCCACTCCCCCTGTTTCAGGCGGTACTCAAACGGATTCGCCCCGCGCAGCCACGACTGTTCGAGCCAATACCAATCAACTTGAATCAAACAATTCTGAGAACACTTCATCGGATCTGACCGGCGGGCCAGCGACTGAAGTGGAATCAGACAAGTCCGAGAACACTTCAGCGGATCTGGCCGGTGACACACCCGCTGAGGCGGAATCTTCCGGTGATGCTGTTGTGAAGTCAGGCCCATCGTCAACGATCGCGGTTAAACAAGTTGATTCTGCGCAGGCGCGCGAGAACGTCGATCGCAGTGATGCTGTTGCCACTCAAAGGGCTGTACGTTCTTTAAATCTTCCTGCCTCTGCGCTTCAGAAGCAGTTGTCGACGGCTGATGTTGTGAAAGGCCTGCAACAACTCAAACAGCAGATTCAAAATTTCAGAGGTCGATGAACGGATGTTGTCTTCCTCGTTGACGTCTGTACTGCGCTGCTCTGCACTCTGTTGCTGCATCAGTTGTGGTGTGTTGCTGCACGACCTGTCATTTGGGCTCGGGGCTTCGCTGGCACAAGTTCAGACAACAACTCCTCTGAAGCAGTCCGCTTTGCGGGAGCCGGTTTTCAACCGAAGCGCTTACAACCCTGCGGTGCTGCATGTGCGCTTCACAGAAGCAGTGGACCGCACATTGGATTCCGCAGCAGATGCATTTCTCGATCTCACGCTGATACCCGCATCAGGCAAGGTTGAAGGTCTTCGGGTTGAACTGTCCAAGTCAGTTTTTCTGCAGAAATTGCGTGGTCTCTATCGGCAGCTCTCGCGCCAGGAATCCCTGCAGGTGGATGATCCGTCGTCGCCTTCGCGTCAGTTGCATGCGCTGCTGATTGAGGGGATCACGCCGATTCTTGAACGGGAAAAAATCACAACCATCCTCCTTGCCGCCGATCGAGGGCTGCAGGCTGTTCCGTTTGCGGCGCTCAGTGACGGGCAACGCTTTTTTGGTGATCGTTACGCCTTTGCGATTACGCCATCCCTTGCATTGACGGAATTCAATGCGGCGAACAATCCCGATCAACGCTTGCTGGCCTTTGGCGCATCGGAATTCCAGGGTTTGTCGGATCTTCCCTTGGTGCCACAAGAACTGAACCGTATTTCCGCTGCGGCTGGGAAAGATCAGTTCCTCAATCGAGAGTTCACCGCTTCCGCTCTGATTGAGAAGGCCGGTTTGTCGCGGTATGACCAGCTGCATGTGGCCACCCATGCTGAGTTCAAACCGGGTGGCCCTCAGGCGTCCCAGCTCCATTCCGGTGCCGGCCCGATTTCGATGAGTGAGTTGGCGTCCTTGCGTCAGAAACGCCAGGGGATTCCCTTGGATCTCGTCGTGTTCAGTGCCTGTCGTACGGCGCTTGGTGATGCAGAGGCGGAACTCGGTTTCAGTGGTTTGGCCTTGCAGGCCGGCGCGCGCAGCGCGATCGGCACGCTCTGGTATGTGGACGACGTCGCGACATCGGCGTACTTCGTGCAGATGTATCGCTTTCTTGCCGATGGCATCCCCAAAGCAGAAGCGATGCAGATGACACGACAGGCCTTCGTTCGAGGTTTGGTGCGACTGGATGGAAATCAGGTGCTGGGGGTGGGTGATGTTGCCCTTTTGAGTGATCTCAACCCGCTGCAGCAGCGCCGTGCGGCCGCTGGATTTAGCAACCCCTTCTTCTGGGGTGGCATTGAGCTCATGGGTGCCCCGTGGTGAAGCGCTGCCAGCTGAACTGACGCATCCGAGCACTGTGGCTGGCCTGATCGGTGTCTCCCAGAATTGAGTCCGTCAGGAGCTGGGCTGTGATTGCCGCCAAGAGCACACCATTGCGGTGATGCCCTGTGGCCAGCCAGACCCCTGGAACGGGACTCGATCCGAGGACTGGTGCCTCATCCGGCGTGCAGGGCCGGAATCCCCACCAACGCTCCATCGGGGGCCAGGTCGCTGCCTGGGGAAGCAGCGCTTGCAGACCTGCCTGCAATTCTTTTTGTCCATCGGGAGTCAGCCCCTCTTCAAATACGGCGTCCCGTTCACTGGTGGCTCCCACCACCACCAGACCGTCCTCTCTTGGAACCAGATAGGTTCCGGGGCCAAAGATCACGCGCTTTAGAGCGGTGCGTGGTGCTTGCAGGGAGAGCATCTGTCCCTTCACTGGGAACACGGGCAAAGCATCGAGAAGTTGCTGGCTCCAGGCGCCGCAGCAGAGAACGGCCTCTTTTGTGGCGAGCTGCTGTTCTTCTCCAATGGCATTGCGCAGGAGGATCCCGGTCAGAGCTCCGCTTCGGTCCTGCTCGAGCTTCAGCACCTCTGTGCCTTCCATGAACTGGACGCCAAGCGAGGTGCAGGCCCGCTCAAGCGCCCGCATCAATTGGCGGCGATTGTCGATCTGTCCGTCTTGCTCGAACAGCAGCCCTGCCCTCCAGGCTGAGCCGATACCTGGTACCTCCCGTTCCAGCCGTGAGCGATCCAGTGCTTCTCCAAAGTCTGCTGTGGGGTAGCGGTCGCGTTCGTCCTCGCCATGAAACGGCACCACAATTCCGCAGGCCCGCAACCCACAGGCGAGACCACCATCCAGCTCGATCTGAGCAACCCAGCGGGGTACAAGATCAAGGCTGGCTTGCCCGAGCTGCAGCAATGCTCCCGTGAGGCCTTCCGCATGGGGGGCGAGCATGCCTGCTGCCACGAAGCCAGCTGCTTCGCTGCGCCGCCGGCTGATTACTTGAACAGTTTTGCCCCGTCGTGCCAATTGATGGGCGATCGCCAGACCCATCAGGCCACCACCGAGGATGCGTAGTGGCGGTCTGGTCGCGATCGTCATCAACAGGACTTGGATTCAACAGCAGCTAACAGGCGTTTGAGCAGGGTCGCGGCATCAGAGATGCTGCTGGGTCCGTGGCGCAGTTGGTCGCAGATGGACTCGAGAGCAGGGGCATTGCTCTCGGCACAGGCGCTGATTGCACTCAGCAGAAGGGAGGTCCAGCGGTTGCTGCTGCGGCAGCGTTCCAGGCTCAGTTCCAGGATGGCTGCGGTGAGCTCGCTGTCAAACAGCACCGCCTGAAGCAGCGCATCGCGGGAGATGCGCAGCAGTTCTGCAGGTGTGTCGATGACGCGCACGCGCGCCGTGTGATGTCCATCCCCGAACAGGGCCATTTCACCCAGGAGATCCCCGGCTTTCACCACGGCCACAGTGCGCATTGGTGCTGCGGATTGATTCACTTCCACCGCCAAACGTCCTTGATTGACGAGGAGTAGGGATTCGGCAACGGCACCCTGTTCAATCACCACTTCATCCAGACCGGGACGCAAGATTTCAGGCTGAATTTGGTCCATATGAACGTTGAGCAGCAGTCGCAGGCCGCTGCGCATCACTTCCAGTTGCGGCAAGGATGCACCCACGAACCCTCCTGCGACTGCTTCCATGCTGATCGTGCCGGGCGCCGATGTTCAGGATGTGGAGATCTGCTTCATGCCAGCTCACCTCATCGGATGGCGATTGTTTGGATCCGCCCCTCGATGGAGGCTTGCTTCCCCTGTTGATTCCATAGGATTCCTTGATCTGATTGATCGCCTGGGCCCATGGCCGACGCAGCAACCCTACCGGCCTGGGAGGCCGTGATCGGCCTGGAAACCCACGTGCAGCTGGGGACCGACAGCAAGATTTTTACGGCTGCGTCAACGACGTTCGGGGATGACCCCAACACCCATATCGATCCAGTGGTGTGTGGTTTACCCGGCACGTTGCCAGTGCTGAACCAGAAAGTGCTCGAATATGCCGTGAAGGCAGCGATGGCGCTGAATCTGAACATCGCTGAGCACAGCAAATTCGATCGCAAGCAGTATTTCTATCCCGATCTTCCGAAGAATTACCAGATCTCCCAGTACGACGAGCCGATCGCGGAGGAGGGCTGGATCGAAGTTGAAGTGGCTGAGAAGGGGAAGGACACCTATCTGAAGACGATCGGCATTGAACGTCTTCATATGGAAGAGGATGCCGGCAAGCTTGTTCATGCCGGTAGTGATCGTCTGGCCGGTTCCACCCATTCACTGGTGGATTACAACCGTGCCGGTGTTGCACTGGCGGAAATTGTCAGCAAGCCGGATCTGCGCACCGGCCGGGAGGCTGCGGAGTATGCCTCCGAGATCCGCAGGATCATGCGTTATTTGGGGGTGTCGGATGGAAACATGCAGGAGGGCTCACTGCGCTGCGACGTGAACATCTCCGTGCGCCGCGGTCCGGATTCGCCCTTCGGTACGAAGGTTGAAATCAAGAACATGAACTCGTTCTCTGCGATCCAAAAGGCTTGCGAGTACGAGATCAAGCGTCAGGTGAAGGCGATTGAGGCTGGCGAAACGATCGTGCAGGAAACCCGTCTTTGGGATGAGGGCAAACAGCTCACCAAGAGCATGCGCAGCAAGGAAGGGGCCAGCGACTATCGCTATTTCCCTGATCCTGATCTCGGCCCGATCGAAGTGAGTGCGGATCAACGGGAGGCCTGGCGCGAGCAACTGCCTGAGCTGCCGGCCGCGAAGCGTCATCGTTATGCGGATCAATTGGGGCTCTCTCCGTACGACGCCCGGGTGCTCACCGATGAGCGTCCGATGGCGGATTTCTTCGAGGCCGCTGTGGTCGCTGGAGCTGACGCCAAGCTTTCAGCGAACTGGATCACCGGTGATATCGCCGCCTATGTGAACAGCAAACGATTGAGTTATGCAGATCTGCCGTTTCGCCCGGAGCAGCTGGCCGAGATGGTGCAGCTGATCGATGGGGGTAAGATCAGCGGCAAAATTGCCAAGGATATTCTTCCTGATTTGCTGGAGAAAGGTGGTTCTCCCAAAGCAATCGTCGACGAACGCGGATTGGGAATGATCAGTGATCCAGCTGCAATCACCGACATTGTGGAAGAGCTCCTGGCAGCTCATCCCGCAGAAGTGGAGGCCTTCCGGGGCGGCAAGACCAAGCTGCAGGGATTCTTTGTGGGTCAGCTGATGAAGAAAACGGGGGGCAAGGCTGATCCGAAGCTGGCGAATCAGATTTTGAGCAAGAAGCTGAAGGGGTAATTTCTGGAGGTCAATATCAAACAATTCAAATCAACGAAATTTATATTATTTTTCAATCACTAATATTTATAAGCATAAAAACCGCCGAAATCCCCTACTAAAGGGTGAGAATTATAATAGCAACGAAAATTTATTTCACCTCATATTGTATTGCCAAAAAGTTGCAAGATCAAGAAGGGTATTTACTGATCTTGTCTATTGTTTATCAGCATGGAGGTCCACAATTATATGTACCTAACGTACAGGTTATAGTTGCTGTTTCTGGGATAGTTTGAAAACCGCAGGGCATTTTTGTAGCGCCGCCCCTGATATTCTCAAGGCTAAACGATTTGAGATCCTTGGGAGAAATTTTTAAAGCTTTTGCAAAATTATTGAAACTAAATCGCCGTGCACCTCCCGAAATGGCCTGTAATTCTTGATCATCCAATTCACTTTCTTTGAATTGGTAAAATTCACTATTTAAATCATCCAATGTAATTTCGAACCCATCTGATTTTGCAACATCAATAATATCTTGCTGGGTTTTTGAGTTTTTTATGGCATCTGATAGGCTTTCACTAGACATTAATTTAGAGAGGAATGCTTCGTAGTCAGAATTAGTGGACATAGAATCAATAATTTAATATAGATAGTTTAGTTGCTAGCCGAATAGAACGAAGACTTTTTAGAATAAATTAATAATCAATTTTATATTATGTCATGCCTTTTTTGAATTGCGGATGCTCTTAATGCTTTGAGTTGCTTTTCTGGGTCAATAAACCGGCTGACATTAGATTTAAGCTTATATTATTTTGATTGGCTACATCTAATAGGGCTATACAAATACCACTTATTCCTGTCATGAAACCTGGAAGTTGAAGTGAATGATTTTTTGTACCGTAGCAAGTGAAAAAGTTGTTGTTTGATTTGTACTTCTCAAGAGTCGCGTTGACTAAGATATGACTATTCTCTACTAAACTTTTTTGTAAAGTCGAGTATGAAGAGGGCAACCACTCATCTCTTGAGAGTGTATTTAAGATAGTGACTGTACCCATTGACCCACAACAGAGATGATGATTATCTAATTGCTTATTCTGCGAGGTCGCTTGCAAGGCTAGATGCATCTCCGTTTCATATTTTTGGTTCCATAAATTTGTTTCTCGTAAGCATGCTCGAGATAGTGCAACTCCAGGGGCTCCATGACACCAGTTCATTGAATAATCAAAGGGAGCAACTTGAGTTAATCTTAGATCTGGCCAGTTCAATTTTGAGAGATTAAAATATTTTGATTCCCAATCTATTCCTGCTTTTGCTGAATCTAAATATTTTTGGCTGTTGCAGTATTGTCCAAGTTTTGCTAACGCAGCGGAAATTCCAGAACTCCCATGTGAAAAACCAATTAGAGATTTTTTACCCATTGATGATGGTAGGGTCCAACTACCATCTTTATTTTGTGATTCAGCTAACTTCAGTCCAGCTTGGTCTAATAGAGATTCTTTGTGATTATTGTCAATCTGAATTATTGATCCGACAAGACCACTCACCCCACCAATAATATCCAACATGCAGTCGCCCTGGATTATTTCTACACTCAAACATGAAACAAGATCGTAAATCAGTTCATCGATATCTATTTGATTTGACGAATAACCAATTTCTTTTAATGTTAGTAAGGATTGCATGATTCCACCGCATCCGGTTAATCCAAGTGGATTTTCATACCACCATCGCGTGCAGTTAAATGAATTTTCTGCGATCTTTTGAAGTGGTTTTAGTATTTTATCGATAAGAACATTGTGTTCACCATTATTATTAACCAATGCTGCTAATATTGATATGCCTATTGAGCCACTATATAATGACAGTCCTATAGGACCAAAACTAAAGTGTTTTTCGTCTGGACCAAACACGAGTCCAAGCCACTCAGGGTTCTCTTGACAACTGCCAATCATCATTTCTTGCAGAAAAATTAATTGGTCTTTACTTATTTGAATCAGTTTTTCACTATCAATTGCTGATTTATGTTCTACATTTTTATCTGTAGATGTACTTTTTAAATCTATTCTGGCTTTGGCACAGCCTTTAATAATCATTATTTGAAAATCTATAATTTTTTGATCGAGATTATTGAGTCTTCTCTTACAGGCATTGATTCCATCGTCTTCAACAAAAGAGTTTATATTTTGGTTGATCATTTTTAATTTTAGATCTTTAAAGCCGACTTTGTGCTCAAAGTATGGGATGTCTAGATTATGTAAATGCTCACTTTCTTCATGGAAGATAGGCCAATTCTTTGGTTTGTCTTCATATACTAAAAATGATCTCGATAATTTTTCAACAATTAACCCTTGGTATAAAAATGATGACAACGCGGCCGGTTGAATCATTTCATTGAAGATGCTTTTATAGATATATGTATCTCTCAGAACAATTCTTCTAGTTGCCTGACTGAAGGAATCAATGACTCCATTTTTTTGAGTTAATTTTGCTTTTATTGCTTGAATATTAATTAATTGTTGCTGAAATCCTGACACAAATTCATCTAGATACTCACTAAATGGATTCTTTTCCCCATAACTTACGGGTAAGCTCGTTGCAATTTCTGCAGTACGCTCAATTGTTTTATACGTCATTGCATCAGTATTAATATTCCCTAATCCTATTGTGCTCAATGTTTTATTGACAGGCGGTGATATTCCAAAAGCACTTACGTCAATTGGTATCCTTTCTTTCCCAATATAATGCCAATTAGGAAGTAGCCCTGTACGCACTACCGATTCATCATAATTTTGTCGAAATTGAGTATTAATAATCTGTTCTCTGTTCCTATTAGGAGCGTATTTGATCGAATAACCTTCGTTAGCAAGTTCTGGCTCTAATAATGTTTCGCAATCAATTAATATCAAATCTTTTTCGGTCGCAATTAAGTTTTCATGGTGACAATCTGTGCAGCCTAGTATGTACAAAATTGCCGTAATCCTGCCCGCATTACGATAAAAATATTTTAATTGATTCTTGTCAGAGCAAACTTTATGCTCAATATACTCGGCATATCCATATGTACCCATATTTAAAACCCTCAGGTGCATGATTTTATAATTGGAAAAGTTATTACATTGCTGTATAAACTTGTTGTAACTCTCATCTATTGCCAGTGATCTAGGCTTGTAGACTAGTTTTTTGGCGCCTTTTTTTGTTTTTAATTTTAGAATTGCGACTGTCTTTCCCCCATTATGTAAATCTCCTTGATTAAGAATAATGTCTTCAACTGTGAATGTGCTGCTCGCATAATTAAAGGATCTAGATATAAATTCTTGGTCATTGCTCAATCTTGATATAATTTCAAGAGAATATTTGAGCGATAAATCTACGGTCCGTGTTATATGTTGCTCTAAAACTGGAAAAATCTTAAAAAATTGCCGAAGTCGATCCTCTTTTAATTCATTGACAAAATTTTTATAAAATTCATTTGGTATTTTTTGGGAGGAGTTTTTGCAAAGCACGCTTGCCGTTAACAGTTGACCGGCTGTCCTTTTAGAAATAAACTCTTCGTACAGTGCATGAATTGATATTTCTGAAAGTTTTGTGCAGAGTGCGGCTCCTAAAGAGGTATATACTTTAGGGCTTAGATTAATATTAACTTCCGTTTTTTTAAGGTGTTTTCGGACTTCATTGGTATAATATTCTGATAGTGGCTCCCAAATATCCACGAAAGGAATATTTTCATCTCCAAAGGTCGATTTTTGGTTTTTTCTAATATTGTTGGCTCTGTAAATTTTATCAAATGGTATTTCTTTGATTCTCTCCCCTTTTCTATCTTTACAATGCGATTCTGCGTAAAATTCTCTTTTGGACTGAAGATTGTCAATAGTTTCTTTGATATTGCATTCATTGATTTGATCCCACTTAAGCCTTTTTTCTAAATTATGCGAATCAATGGGAGCGCTCGCTGCTTCCCATGCATCACCAAGTCCTGGAATTAAATAATTTAATTTCTTGGTATCTATTGTAGTATAGTCTTTGTTAAATGTGCTTCCTGATCTAAGTAGACGCTGAAAATTGGTGAATAACTTTTGGTCTTTTCCCTTTATTGGGCTATTTTCATTTGTAGATGGCTGCGTCTTCTTGTGCGCCACAAGTTTACGAGTGCTTCTAAATATGTATTTTAGCTACTTGGCTTTGAATTGCAATATCTGATCAATTTTATTGGCTTAATACGCTAATAAGCCATATTTTTTGTGTTGATATTCAGCAATATGTCGGTGCCTATTCTGTGATGCCTTCGTGGAGAATATTCATTTGACTCTACGTGGCTTGCTATACTTGTTCTAGAGAAAAGACTAGTTGAAAGATTTTCCATCACTCTACGGGTGAGAATCTAATTAAATTGATTAAAAATTAAGATATTTGCTTTGTCTCCTTTCGTATTGGATTAATTGGTAATTCAAGCTGATGCATTTTCGAACATTGATATTGATGCTGTCCGGGGTTTTGTTTATATGGCTGCTTCCTGCAATTCCAATGATCTGTTGGATCTTGCAGCAGGCTTTCATTAAGGTTTTTTTGATTCTGGCTTGATGAAAAATTGTCAGTATTTGAAATGTGATGCCCGTAGCTAACGAATGAGCGAACGATGGCGGATTACTTTGAGGCCGCTGTTGGTGCCGGTGCCGACGCTAAGCTTTCAGCGAACTGGATCACTGGTGATATCGCTGCCTATGTGAACAGCTACCGGTCGAGCTATGCCGATTTGCCGTTTCGGCCTGAGCAGCTGGTGGAGATGGTGCCGCTGATCAATGGGGGGAAGATCAGCGGCAAAATTGCCAAGGACATCCTTCCGGAATTGCAGGAGGAGGGTGGTTCCCCGAAGGCGATCGTCGATGAGCGCGGCTTGGGAATGATCAGTGATCCAGCTGCGATCACTGCCATTGTGGAGGAGCTGTTGGCGGCCCATCCTGCTGAAGTGGAGGCCTTCCGAGGCGGCAAGAGAAAACTGCAGGGCTTCTTTGTGGGGCAGCTGATGAAAAAGACCGGCGGCAAGGCTGACTCGAAGCTGGCGAATAAGATTTTGAGCAAGAAGCTGAAGGGTTAACTGAGACTGATAATGATGCGGTGGCTTGATTATATTAATATAGAGTTTTACGCAAAATATTTAAATTCAAAAGATCGTTGACCAGTGAATTCTGAATCTTATGATTGCCTTTGAACTTAAATACTATCGTTCGTTTTGTTAGAAGCGGTTGAGGAGTAGCCACTGATTGTTTACTTTTTTTCGAGCGTACCATGCGTAGAATAGGTTCGCTGCGGTCTGTTCTTTATACTCATTATGTCTGAATTTTTCATTGCAAGTCCTTGAATTAAAAAATGCCGAGTGTGCAATAAAAGAGAGAACTAACAGCGGGTGTCGCACTTAGAAACATTCTTTATGGCAAAATAACGCCAACGCTCTATATTAGAAGAAAAGGATATTTTATGTCTATTCATTGTCGAGGCTGCGAGTATTGCATCCGGAGTTTCATGGAACAATGATTGGCCTTTACCAACTTTTGCTTGTTTGGATAGTTGGGTAACTTTATCGACCCAGTCACCCGTCGGGGTGAGCCAATGGAGTTCATTTATACTCAACTGCCTGATGGATTGCCTTGAGGTGGTAAGCAAATCTGTAAGACCGCTGATCAACTCAAAGTTGAATTCTGCTTTTTTGCTTTGCTTCTCTAAGATTTTCTCTACTTCCTTCTAATAGCTTCTTCGAATACCCAGTCCATAGTGTTATGAGCTTCCCTTACTTGAAGTACTCGGCGATTGTGCCTCTGAGCTCAAGAATATTGCAGGCTCTCTATCATTAATTAGTTTGACATTGTTGGAGCGGATACTGTACCCCTTCGTATCTAGATGCACTCCGGCAGTCGTTTGAAACGCACCAGAGAGCTATGCGATGGTGATGCCTACAACTCCTTGAGGCAGTATGAACCATCATTGCCCAGGCCGCACCAGGCACAATGATTGACAGAGTTTCTCTGGATTGGCGATTGGATCGAGTGAGTTTTTATTATACAACTTCCCATAATCTGATATTTTTTAAGTATAATCAAAAACTGATTCGATATTAAATATTTAAAATAAAAATTTTATTACTCTTCTACATGCTATAAATTTCCTTTGTTTTCTGAATATTCGCTATGGATGTTTTTACAATAATTTGGCCAGTGATCCTCGGTCTGCTTGTAGTTTAGCCCGCCAGGTTTAACCTGATAAGCAAAGTTTTTTTCATTGATCACCGAAAAGGCATTCTTTTCACTTCTAAAAAGATCTAAACACCCTTCGATGATACAAGTCCTCTCGACATTTGTTACGCTACCAGAAAAATTTTTAATTGTTCTGTCAAAGATTCCTGGTCCGAAAACTTCATTGGTAAATAGCGCAATTGTGATTTTTCTGGATTTATAGTCAATATTTTTAAGCTGATTCCGCATTATTTTAAATATTGAGCAATCTGGAGTTGAAACGAAAAAACAGCTGCTAAATATCGGTAAGAAAGAACAGCAGAAAAAAGCACTCTTTTTTAAAGATATAGCCTTTGTGAGTATTTGTTTTGCGGTATCTTTTGGATACATGTCAGCGTCGATATAGACACAAGGATGTTTACTAGTGAAGGCCAATCTAAAAACATCAGACTCAGAACAATAGTGAGGTGCTGTCTTAAAAGCTTTTTCAAATTCTGGTGCATTTTTTATAATCCAATTACCTGCTTCTTGTTTGGACCATAGTTTGATGGGCCTAAGACCACATTGAACTAATACATAATTCCAAGATTTCGTTATTTCCTGCACGTCAGAAGGAATGACCTCTTGGCTCCAATATTGAATAGGTTGATATCTTTGGATTTCAATGCTTGTTTCAAGCGCTATCTCCTCACATTGCAAAGATAATTGACTATCATTCAATTTTGATTCGATCCAAGCTTTAAAGAAAAGATTGCTTTTATCTATAAAATTTCTTCCATGTGAAATCATTTTCTTTAACTCGATAAGTGTATTCTTATCTATGTAATCATCCAAATTTTGTATGCCTTGATTACACACTTGAATTGCTTTTTCGAGGTCTTCCTTGAGTATGTAATCTTCTACTGCACGTATATATGCTTGAGTGAAAGAGCAATCTTGCTTGATTAATTGTAAAGTTACATCGAGAGACAAATTTATCTTGCCTTGACTTCTATATGCATCACTCAAGGCGAACAAAACCCAATTTTTGCAAGCAAGTTCCATGAATTAAGGGATGATTTGATCAACTTTTAAAGGATAAAGAACTAAAATATTTCGAGTATACGTGTTTATATTGAAAATAATTATTTTGTATATCCCATGGATTTGGTAAAAAACAAAATTTCTGATTCTTCTTCAGGCAATTATGATTTTCGACTTGGGCGACACAGGCATATAGCTATTATTTACCACGTAGTTCCAGGAAAACAACCCATTTTGTTAATATCAAAAGCTTTCCCTTGTAATCTGGCATTCATCACTCTTGCCATTCGGGCTATCATTGTTTTCCGTGGGCTGATTTTTAAATTTTTAGCAAGACCAAACCCACCTGCAACTAAAGAAAGCTCTTCATCATCTAATTCATTTGATGTTGCATCATCCTTAAAGTCAGGATCTTCTTCCAGAAGATTATCCACGGTAAATTCAAATCCCTCAGATGCCCCAAGTTCGACTAAATATGCCGCACTATTTTCTTGCTTATTTGCATCTACAACTTTAGTCATTAGCTCCTCATCGTTTTGTACTTTCTCGATAAACGCCGATAACTCTGATAGAGACATAATAAGTTTTGAAGTGAAATGGATTGCACAAAGTGCACAATAGTATTATATTAGCCATGAACATAGATCAACATCCAGACTCTTAATGATCTCCCTATAATTGCATGAATTAATGTAAATCTGGTCCTGTTTCGCTCGTCATTTTAAATTAATTGTGATTAAAAGTCTTTTATCTTTATTGTATGCAAATGATGGCGAAAGAGACAAGTCACATTTAATTAAATTCGAATACTTTTTTAAAATCCTATTTAAGTAAGGATGCAATTCATGAGTAGGTGATTCAAGCTTGTCTACTGGGAAAATTTTGATCTCTGAACTTGAAACGCGGACTAATTCTAAGAATGATTTTTCGTGATATGAGTAACTTAAAGCATTAGTATCTTCACTTATTCCTCCACTTTCTTTCGAAGAGTACGTAAATAAATAGTTTGATGTAAAGACTGAATCAAAAGAGTTGTTATTCAGATTAAGTTTTGGGTAGGAGTCAAATAGATAATTTACTCTATTCATTTTGTA
Source organism: Synechococcus sp. MIT S1220 (assembly GCF_047303025.1). NCBI lineage: Bacteria > Bacillati > Cyanobacteriota > Cyanophyceae > Synechococcales > Synechococcaceae > Synechococcus > Synechococcus sp. MIT S1220. Next base: position 596,991 of record NZ_CP138939.1, read on the forward strand.
GTCGCTAATAAATTCTGCATGATGGTTAGACGCATGCAAAAATGTCTTCTCAATTTCGAGTCTGTTATCTGGATATTCGTTTAAAATTTTTTGTTTTAGTATCTGTTGATCATAGTAAACTTTAGACATTAATTCTCGAATATTATGTTTGTACAAAGGATCAAGCCCCTTAATATTGATTCCGAGTCTGTTTAAATATGCTACCAATGTACTTGCTCCACTCGAGCAATCAAGAATTGAGTTGTTAATATAATTTACCGGAACCAAGTTTAGCTGCTTTGCGATTTGCTCGCCACATCGACTAAATAAGTGGATAGATTTCACGATTTTGAACAATCTAAGTAAAGTTAATATCGTATTTGACTCCATTATGATCCTTGATTATTCTGTTAATTCTTTGGTCAGGGTTTATATTCATATCGACCATAAAATCTTTTAGAAATCGGTCAGGTGTATACATTTCAGAATCACAGTGCGTTATGTGAATGACTAAAGAATCTCTATTTTGATTGATTATGTTCTGATTTGTTGAATTTAATGCACCATGGAAAACACTTCCATCAAAAAAAATTACGTCACCTGCTCTCATCGGAAAGAAATATTTTGTTTTGTGATTTTTATTTGCATATCGCTTGAAAAGCCGAGAGTGATATAAATCAGATCGCAATTTAAGATCATTGATATTATAATTGTTGCTTTTTTTCATAAACAAGTGATCTTCTGGTCCTATAAGTTTTGCAAGTGGATCAAAAGGAAATTTATGACTTTCCTCAATTATAAAAAATGGTCCTTGTCGATACGATATATCTTGTAAAGCTATCCAAATACCTAGCATTTTGGTGGGTTGTACAAAGTAAAAGGCAGTGTCACGGTGCATAGTATATCCAGTGCTTCTTTTAAAATGATTCATATTAAAAACAGACCATGAGATATCCATTAAATAGTTGATTATAGAAATCATTATTTCAGTGAATAAAATATCTAAAATACTGAGGTCTCTTAGATGTGGTTTTGCAAAATAAAGAGTTTCAATTTTGAACTCCTGGAGTGAGCGAATCGATTGAATTTTGGCTTTGTAATCTCGAATTAAAGATTCGTTAATAAGGTTTTCTTTGAATATCCATCCCTTAGAGTCGAATTTTTGTTTTATTTTTATAAAATCCAATTTCAGAACTACTGACTATATTATTTTAAGTCTATTATCCCCGAGCTGAGAATTGTCGGCATAATGTCTTTATATTTATCGCTTGTCAGTGATAAATACAGCATGAGAATACCAGATGCCCCAAGAAAAAAGCTTGGATGTAATAAATTTGACGAACTTATGGGAAAGGATTTAGGTAATAAACCGCATTGATATCTAGTATTAATAGTGTCGAGATATATATCTTTGCTATGCTCGCACAGCCTTTCGGTTTTTGTTGATAGAGGAATATTTGAATTGGCTAACATGTTTAAAATAAATGTGGAACCTCCAGATCCGCAACATAATTGTTCAAAATTACATGATCTAATAGAATTATAGGTAATTTTAATTGAGTCCCATACATAAGCATCCTTTAAATTAATTATGCTTAAGTTTTGAAAACATATTATTGTTGACAAGAGAATTCCGGGAGCTCCGTGACACCAAGCATTAATATGCTTCCCACCAGCAATTTGATTTCTCTTTCGCCAAAATCGGTTATCTGGCCAAATTTGATCAAGAGTAGAGTATTCATTTTTTTGAAAGCACAGTGCTTTTATAATTGCTTCTAGAACTGGTTGAGATGGCCTTTTTTGATACAGTCTTGATAATGCTGCGACAATACCAGCGCTCCCGTGAGAAAATCCAGTAAGAGACGTATGAAAATCATTTTTCCATCCTCCTTTATCAGATTGAAGACAAGCAATTCTTTCTCCTAAAAACACTGAAAGGTCGTCTAAATATTGATTTTCAATGTTAATAATAGCGCCTAACAACCCCGCATAACCTGTCATTATGCTGCAGTCTTCTGAAACAGTTGATTGATAAATGTAAAGCTTGATTTTTGGGAATAGACTTTCAATTAAAGCCTTCATTGCCAGTATATTTTTATTATTGTGGCAGAATTTCTTCGTCAGTTTGTAGAGTATGAACAATTCACTTAGCCCATTTAGGCCAATCGATTTTTCACATAGATGAGAGATTTGTTTTGAAGAGGAAACAATGTATTCTAAATGATTTATCATAGCTTTGAGAAGCATTTCAACGTTTACTTGTAGATCCTCTGCTTCCAATAAAAGATCGGCATACTCATTGTCGTTCTCTAAAACTAACACCATAATTATTATTCCCAGGTATCCATCATAAAGTGACGAAGAAAGATATTGATAGGAAAAACCATAGTTGAACTCATCTGGGCATATGCCTAATGCGATACATTTTCCATCTACTGAAATAAGAGATCTATTAATTTTCTGCAATAGACTTACAACAATGCCTTTATTTAATTTCATCTGGTTGGCCTTATTAAGGCGATGCCACCAAAGATATCTTTTGCTTCTTCAACAATCATTCGAATTAATTTACTATTCTTTTCGATTTCCGGTCGGGACAAATTTTTTAATCTTGCTTGAAAATTCTCAAAGCCACTTAATCCGAAAATATGAGCATTGATGATTGGTGAAATCAGAGCATCTGACGTAGCGGAAGCTTGCAATAATGGTATATCTAACCTTAGTAATTGTTTTATTTCCGAATTGACAATTATACTCAGGTAACTATCGGATACTTTTTTTATAAAAGGGATGAATAGTCTTTCAAGATAGAAGCTTGCATCAGGATCATTTTTTAAAATATTTGCAGAAAAAAGTTGATCCAATAAGTGGGCATAAATAGCTGTTGGCCGCATTATAAAGCGAGTTCTAATTGTCTTAAATTCACTGCATTGCTTGTTAAAGGAAAGTTGCTTCTGGTTTTTAAGATGAATAATTTGGTAGGATTGATGCTCAAAACCTTTGATTAGATGATCAATATGACGATCTAAAATATTTAATGAGTGGGCACTAGATTTTTTTAAGAGTTTTGCTCTTTTGCCGTACTCTGATAATATTCGATTCATTTTATCTGTATTAATTTTATGCCATCGTTTATTTTTGACCTCGCTACTCGATTCAAAATCTACCTCAAACGCACTCATCGGCTGGGATAATTGTAACTTTGTATTGCTCATTATTGCAGGCAAAAAACTAGTTTTAACGATCGAATTTTCAATAGAGTTATTAAAATCATGCTCTTCTTTGGATTTATAATTTTCTCTTCGGCAAAATTGTGGCTGCATTAGTGTTTCACAATCTAGAAATATTGGCTGATCTTTATTAATAATGAAGTTTTCTTTATGGCAATCCGTTGCGCCTAAAATCCACAGAATACTACTTAACCTTCCACAATTATAATGATATTTTTCTAAATCCAGGTTTCGATTAATATCTTCGGATATATATTCTACATAACCATAATCTGATTTACACAGCGTTTCATAGGTGACAAACTTAAAATCTTTGTCATGTTTATTGAGATACTTCAGGAAATTATTAAAGTAGAGCTCCGCAGATATATTTCGAGGTTTGTACATGATATTAATCGCTTTACTGGTCGAAGAAAATGTTATTCTTCTCACGGATTGCGCGCCGTTGTGATAGTCACTCAAGGGTTTGCTTATTGCCATTAACTGGGATTCTGAAGAAAGACAAAAAACATATCTAATTTCTGATAGATCATTGTTGATTCTGTCGATCAACCGGATGAAATTTGTCAACAGGTCTAGAAATATGCTGCTTAATACCCTGCCGAATAATGGATACTCTTGAAAAATTTCTTTCATTCCATTATTTTTTACTTTTCGGACAAAAGAATTATATTTTATTCTACTTGCGTGAGCTTGTGCTTTGTTTGTTTGATCAGTAGTGTCTTTTTGGAACTGATGCTGATCCTCGTTAGATAATTTGTAATTCTGGAAATTTTGAAGTAGTAAACTTTCCCCAATTAATGCAGCACGATGGATAAACTCATGGCTTGCAGCTAGAATAATAACATCTCGAGCATTCAGCAAAGAATTATCTAACTCTTTTTGATCTAATTCTGACATTAATTTTTCCTCAAACAGTTTTTTGACAGGTAGCCAAATGTCTATAAATGCTATTTCTTGATCTTCCCCAAGCTGCTTGGAAAGGTGATGATCAGCGTTATTTTGCTCATTGTCACTTCTCAATGCAATGCTGATCTCATTTAGAATTTTCCAGTAAATAGAGAATTGAATTTCTCTTGGTTCCTTAATATTATCAGCATTCTTGGAAGATCTGAAATTTACTTCGTCAGATGGATTATTGCCGTCAATAGCATTTATTTTGATAGCTTGTATTCTTTTTTGGATGTCATTTGATGTAGAGGTTTTGTATATCTTTGATAGCCTTGAAGCAATATTTTCTTCTTCTTTGGTGTCAAAATTAAAAAGCTCATGCATGCTGAGCCAATGATTTGGATATTTCTTTTGAAAGGACGCTTGTCTTCCCAATTTCTGCATCATCATAGATTTCTAATTTTAATTCCTTACCGTGGATCGCCCCTAGTCTTCATGATAACTTAAGTAGGTTTGCTACGCGTGTTGAATGATGCGTATTTGGCAAATTGGTATGGTTTAGCTTGACATAAACATTTAGAAATTTCGCCAAAAATCTGCGGCTTTAACTTCCCAGTGATGAATGCATTATTTTAAATCATTTTAAGAATTTCTAGAGAGGAGTGTAGATTTTTTGGTGTCAGTCTGATTGGATAGAGTGGTGTAATGGTAGTATTTCTATGAAGTGATGACTTGAATGCTTTCAAGACTTGGATACAGTATAGCTTTGGTATAGGTTAGTCATCTGCGTCTAATTGCTTTCTTATTTTTTCCTTTCTATCATCAACGCTATGAACTCCAAGAGCGAAGATAAGTAGTTGCTTTTTGTTGAATTAATTTAATTTTACTATGGTAAATGATTGTAAAATATTTCCTTTAACATTTGACAACTGTCAAGAAGTATATGGTTGATATTTTTGAGTTTATTGGAAATATAGATTTTGAATTCTGCACTTAGGTTTTACGATCATGATGCGAGTGATGGAAATGGAGACGAGGCTCTTGTCACGATGGTCTGGATGTGATTGTCGAGATTACTGGTGGCCTCATAGATCCTGAGGGTGCGGTTTCGTCGCACCAGAGCTCGTGGCATGGCGATCCCTGACCATCAGTTAGTGTTCCATCCCATACGACAATCACGGTCTCCATCAGCAACGCAGTAATTTTTCAGCCTATCCCCGCTGAAGTGGAGGCTTTCTGCTGCGGCAAGTCGAAGATGCAGTGTGTCTTTGTTGATCGGCTGATGAAAACAACGGATGGCAAGGCAGTATGAAGCTGGTAAATCAGATCTTGAGCAAGAAAATAAATCAAAATTTAAAGGATTTAGATGAATATTTGAGCGCAAGATTTGTATGCTTTATTGCAACTTCGATCTGAAAAATTAGAACACTTCGCCCAATGCTCTCATGTTGGATTGGAGTTATTGCCGTTGAAATTTTCGAAAATTAGGTAATTTTCTTGGATTTCAACGTGTTTTATCGTAAAATAGATTTTTAAAATCATTTATCTAATTGTTGGTATGAAACAAATGATATATTTATTGAGCAAAAAGCATGGGTAGCGGTTTTCTATCGGCATGGAGATCCACATCTTTAGGTACTTATAGTATAGTTTATCGCTGCTATTCCTGGGATGGTTTGATGGCTGCATGGTATTTTTTTGGCGCCATCACTCATACTCTCAGGACTAGACGACCTAAGATCCTTGGTAGTAGCTTTTAAAGCTTTGGCATAATTATTGAAATTAAATCGTATTGCACAAACTCAAAATGCTTGTCAATCTTGATCATCCAATTCACCGTCTTCGAATTGGTAAAACACACTTTTTAAATCATCTAATGTAATTTCGAAATATCTAATTTGGCAATGCCAACAATGTCTTGCTAGGTTTTTGAGTTTTTTATGGCATCTGTTAAGCCTTCACTCGTCATTAATTTTATTAGGCAAGCTTCTTAGCTAGAATTCGTAGGTACAACAAAAAAATTATTTAACTTTAATGTCTTGGCAAATATTCATTTAATTCTCAATGGGCTGCTGTTTTCGTTCCAGTGTAGAAACTGATTGAAAGGTTTTTCATTGTCTACGGTTAAGAGCCTGATTAAATTAATTAAGGAGTAAGATATTTCTTGCGCCTCCTATGGTGAGTGTACAGTAGATTTGATAGATTGTCTGGTTTGATCATTTTTTGTTTTCACAGTATTCTTGCTATGCGCTCGATTCACTAGCTTAATTGTGTAGGTATTATATTTCGCGTCTCGGTTGTACCTTTCGGAATTATGAAAAATATTTCTGGCGGTATTAATCATACACCCGGGAATTTCTAGGAATTTTGATAGGATTTCATGGATCCATCCGCATGTCCTATGTCCGGTCTTGTGCTTCAAGAACTTTGTGATGATGCATCGTATGTTCTTGTGTTGGTATGTTTGATGTAATCCTAAATTATCTTATTTCGTCGCGAGCAAGAATAAATGATAGTTGATTCATGTAGAATTTTTATCTTGTAGCAGTAGTATTAAAAGTGTTTCGTTTTAGTGCTCTAGGCTTGCTAGCGATAATATTGCAATGGATTATGGTTTGAAGGGAAAATTGCTACCCTTTTCTATATCAGTAACTTTCAAAAGCCCATGCCACAGTTCAGGAGGTTCACTTGAGTGATCCTGCGCTCAACTTGATTGAATCTATTCCTGATAGTTGGCGCGATTGGCTGATTCTCAATCGCGATCGGGGTTGTGATCGTGAAGGGTTAATCGAACGTGCGATGGCCCAGGGATATGAACGCGCTGCCATTGAGTTGGTGCTGGCGTCACCCCAGCTAGTCTCCGCGCCTGACGGAAGTCATCCGGTCCAGTTGGCTTCCGTGCCCTGGCTGCAGTGGTTTGAAGCTCCGTTGACCCAAGCGGTACATCAGCCTCGGGCCTGGCGTTTGGATACACCTTTGGCGCAGGTGTATGAAATCCCCAACCTTTTATCACCACAGGAATGTCGAGATGTCATCGAAGCGATCAATGGAGCTCTGCAACCCTCCACGGTCACCCGGGGCAGCAAGGATTACCGCACGAGTCGAACTTGTCATTTGCGGCAGACGCACGCCGATCTTTCTGCCCAGCTTGATCTGCGTTTTGCTGAGTTGCTCGGTGTCGACCCCCGACTGTCGGAGCCGATCCAGGGCCAGAGGTATGACCCAGGTGAATATTTCAAGGAGCACACCGATTGGTTCGCACCAGGCACGAAAGAATTTAAGGAACATACAGATAGTGGAGGTCAACGAACCTGGACAGTGATGATTTATTTGAATGTTGTTGATCAAGGGGGGGAAACATGTTTTAAACGCCTGGGTCGTTGTTTCACTCCGGTTCCCGGTTTAGGACTGGCCTGGAATAATCTTCAGGCGGATGGAACTCCGAACCCCTTTACATTGCATGAGGCGCTTCCGGTTGAGGCTGGTCACAAATGGGTGATTACCAAATGGTTTCGGGCCCATGCCGGGCGGAACGGTTAAATAAGTCAAATGTGTTTTTTGTGAACTGAATCTGTTGGATTCAGCGTCATATTTCTCAGCCTAGTGTTCAACATGAGTTTTTCTCTGCTTTGATATTTCGATGTCCAAGTGGATTAAATTGCTGCCGCGTCATTGCGGATGATCGTCTCAGCCCGACTTGGACGTAGTGCACCATCTTTTGGGAAGCTGTTCGCTCAAGAGTTATGTCCCACGCCCACCAGAGATCTTGTTCGTAGAGTTTCAGTGTTTCGGTATGCCCTTTAGGTCTGATGCATAGAAGATCTTGTTTAATTGTGTATATTTGAGGCACTAATTTAATCCATTCTTCCATTCTCTCAAGGCCTTCGCACACTTTGAAAAATCTTGATGGTTCTCGATGGTTTCATCAATGGCAGTCTTGAGAGTGTCGTTGCGTTGCCTGTCCGTTCCAATTCTCGTGAACGTTGTCATTAACCAGGATCGTGGTAATTTATCCTGTTCAAATGCGTTGCACCTTGCTCCTGCCCATCCGAGATGAACGCCGTAGCGATAGGCCTGCTCGTCGCTTTCACTGGGTTCAGCCAATGCGCCTAGATGCGAGCCGATCACTGAGATGGCGGAGGCGATAGCGGTGAATTGTCTAATGGGAGAAGCTTCGTTCGATTGGCGATGTTCGGCTTAATCAATCAACCTGCGGTTTAAATTTAACACTTTAAAAGTGTATGATTTAAGTTTAAGATGCCTAGTTAAGTTGACAATCTGTTCTGTTTTGTGGAGGTTGTGCACGGATGGTGTCTTGTTCAGATTGTTTTACAGAAGGGTTGACCATCTGCATATGAGTCATGAAGGGTTGGTCGAGCTAATTGATTTATTATGCCAAGCATAGTTTTCTTAGGTGTTTTTTATTTTCCTAGCTACTGCAATAAAATCTCTTCGCTAAATATATTGTGTTGAATTTTTTAAAGTTCAAGCGAGCTTGCACTTCGCTTGGGAATTGGTTTCCAATCATAGAGATCTGTATCCTTTTATTTTAATCATTTTCTGCTCAGCTATGTTGGTATCTGCGAGGATGAAGAAGGGGAGCGGTGTCTAACTTGATGCATGAGTGACAAGAACATTCGTCGCGATCTTGCGATACCCTTGTGTGCATCATAAAATCAGACTTCTCGAATGTTGGATTTAAATTTAATCTATATTACTACTTTACTTTGAAGAAAAATTTTTTTTCATTGGTTTCGATCGGCTTATACGTGCTTGTTTGCTCTACTTTGTTGTATCTCCTTGATCAAAGGGGCGACCAACCTATTGGCCTGATTGCTGTTGAAATTGTATTTACTCCTTTCATTCTGATGATACTGAGCGGTTTGCCCCTCGATATTTGTTCCCCGCAAAGGGCTTCAGAAAAGTCTGACTAAGATTAGAAATTTTGGGATGATCAACGATTAGATGCTCCATTCCATCGCATATTTGGAGAGATTATTATGAAAATTAGTTTAGTTATTGTTGGCCACTTCGTTCTCGAATTTTAGCCCTGATTCAATCACTTTTGTAATTAATTTTTAGGCCGAAACTGAGGGATGGGCCAGTTGCCATTAAAATAATCTTCTGTTGGGGAGTAAATGCGAATCGTCGCATTCCATCCTGGATATATATTCAGGAAATTGTCTTGTGCATCAGGCCCGCCTAGGTTAATGATATATTTGCCGTCTTCATTCTTTGTGGCAAAAGCACTATTGACATTGTAGTGTTCTCCTACTGCAAATCCCTTGTTGTCGTATACAGTCACCGACCAGAATGAACCAGCTTCCATTGGCACATTGTCAAGTGTGAGAGTTTGAGCATCTGTTGAACTAACTGTTTTTGGCATGGGATAGACAGCGCCTTGTTTTGGTAAACCGCCCCATCCAATTGCAACACCAAAGTTTCTCATGTCACTGCTGATCTCACCTTTCTTTCCAAAAATCATTTCAGATGTAATTCCCTCGGGTTCTCGCCTTTTGTTGTATTCGGCGCGTAATGTCAGGATTTCATTTTTGTCAAATTGTTGATCATCGACAAATTGGCCTTTTGCTTTTTGTTTTAAATGCACCATTTCTTGCGCAGCACCTGCTGCCTTCATGTCTTCACTGTCTTGCATATTCACCTGTGTTCGAATTATTAGAAAAGCATAGCGACTTCCCACATTCTCTTTCGATAATTGATAGCTGCCAGGTTTGTTGGTCACCAAAGGAATCCAATGTTCGTCACTAACGACTTCTAAAATTTGATACCTACCAGCTTCAGGTAAGACAACAGTCGCTGGCGTGGATAAGTCTACAACTGCAAAAGAATAAAGCGTATCGAAATTTGCGCGCAGTATGGTGCGGTCATCCGGATCCATCGCGTCTTTCTTATGCATAAAAACCCCAACACCATCATTGCAAGAATGTGCTGCAATTTTATGGATGTAATCTTTTAGTATGCCCATTGTTTCAGCTTTGGCGTAATTGGATGTCGATACAGGAGTGATGCCGTTGGAAGATGTTGTGATTGCAGGTTTAGGACAGGAGGATGTTGCTGCTTGTTCAGTGGTTCCTGCGAACGTGGGGTGCTTAGCAGTTGCTAAACCGCAGCTCAGTGCACACAAAGCCAATGCGATTGTCCTCTGCATCAGTTGTCCTGGATTCATTGTTTGATAATACTTGAGCGATTGAATTTTGCGAGATTCACTTGATTGACAGCAGAATCAACGATATGAGCCTAATGATCGATCAAGGCTTGGATTGAACCGATACCACCCTGAGGATCGATGATGTATTTCTCCGCCTCTTTGACGGATTCATTCTTTTTTGGGCACTTATACATGCTGCAGAAGCTGGGGCTGTGCCACCATTCATCTTTCAATGAGCTCAACTTATGGCTCAGTTTCTTTCGCCATGATGGGTTGTTTGTGGGAATAAAGGCCCGAATCTGAGTTTGTGAACTTACAATCCTCATGCTGCTCATATATGCTTTAGCTGTGTCGACATCTTGTTGTAGTACAGTGTAAAATTTGTACTGATTTTTTTGTATTTGAATTTTTTTAGGTGCTACACATTATGCCTTGTGTATAGAAATAGCCTTCTAGAGGTCGATTGCAGCTTCATAATGTACTTACGAATATCCTTGTAGAAGGAGGGTGCTTTTTACCTAAGCAGCAACGACCCTATGTTTTCGTCGTGATCGTTGCTCCGTGCAGTGCATTGTAATGAGTCAGCTGTCGGAGTAGGCGCTGATCACTGTGCTTTCAATGATGTGTCCTGCACCGCGTATCATCTCCTTGTTGTCCTCAAAAATTTTTTGAGCGACTCCTGCCGGGGCTTGGTGAACTGCACAAACCTTGTTTGGATCCTCTTTGCTTACCCCGCGGAAGAGTGATGTGAGGCCAACCGCTGCATGCATTTTTTGTACATCTTCGCTGTCATAAATGGCTGCCCATTCTTCAAAGGGAACGTTAAGACTGAAGGTCCAGACGGTGGTTTCCATGAATTCAAAATAAACTTACCTTATTTAGCATCAAAAGTATGGTTTTTTGGTCTCCGCTGTGACAGCGCTTTAAGAGCTCAACATGCCTCGATTGAAATTGATCTCAATCGAGTGACATTTTCGTTCAGATTCTCATTTCGTATTTGGATGATGCAGATGTAGAACCATGGCTCATTAAACAATGCCAATCTTAATCAATAGAAGTCGCCAAAGGCGTTGTACTTTCGGCAGTCGTCCCCTGGCTTCTCTAGATTGATTTTGAATTGTGTATGCCAACGAAAGAATATTGAGGCTGTTGACTAGTGTAAAATCGTGAAATAGAAGTCATTTCAAGTCAATACTTGCTCTGATACTCCGGTTTTGATTTTAGGTAGATGTGGTTACATGCTCATCAAGGCTGGCCTTGCTTCGGGCTTGACGTGTCCGTGGTTCAACTGTTGCAGCTGGTCACTTCCGGGAACCAATCAAGCACGGTTGTGTCTCTCGGGAGCAGGTTCATGAATCTGACCCGCTCTCAACATCCAAACGATTCTTCCGAGTGATGCCCAACGTGGTAAGAGCCATGGCTTGATGGTTGTCGCTTTTTCATTGCCTTCTCACTCCGTGCTCAGGTTTGAAGTCCGGGGAATGCCTTATTGATGTAGATGTCTCAAAGATCAGAATGAAGTACTCCACAGTTGAGGACCATCACGATTCGCCTGAACTGCTTCAGTATCGTGCTGATTTGCCAGACGATCGGCAAATGTACAAACTCAAGATGAAGCTTGGCCGTAAAGCCTACAGGGAGTTATTGCAAGGACAGCGCTGAGGCGATTCCATTTTGGGATTAGTCATGCTTGGATTCGTCTCTCGCATGATTTATTTTCGTCGGGCTTTGGAGGGATCGTAATTGATTTTGAGTTGCTAGGGTCACATCCTTATTGTGCCTCCGGCTGATTCACTTCCCTTCTGAAATTGTTGCGAAGTGCTGCTGTCGTTGGTGATTGGCTTTCCAGTTCTGCTTGTGCAAGTGGCGCGTAAGAGGATAAGAATGTTGTATTTCAATCTCTTTTGGCCCGTATTTTGTTGATTGAGTCTGTATTGATCGGCGTGCCGGCTTGATTTAAGCCCTTGAGCTATCTGATGGTGAAGGCTTGTAGACGGCTACAGGTTGCTCGATGCCTTTGACAACCTGTTCTCCAATCAGTGAGGAAGGAATGTTCTGCTTCGTTGCTTCTGCAGTGTGTATATCCATCAGGATTGGCGTATGGAGTTGCCGTGTCAGTGCTTCCAGCCGACTGGCAAGGTTCACGGTGTCGCCGATCACCGTGAATTCCTTGCGCTGAGGGCTTCCGATTTCTCCTACCACGGCTTCCCCGCTGGCGATTCCGATGCCACAGCTCAGCGGTGCAATCTTCTCCGCTGTCCACGCGCTGTTCAAGTCGTTCATCGCCTGCACCATGGCGATCGCACAGCGCACCGCCTGTTCGGCTTCCTGCTTCAACCCACGACTTCTTGGTGACCCGAAGACCGCCATCACGCAGTCGCCAATGAATTTATCCACTGTTCCTCCGTGGGCATCGATCACCTCCACCATGCGACCTAGGTAGCTGTTCAGTTGCAGCACCAATTCATCACTGCGTCCCTCCAGTGACCGTTGGCGAGTCAGTGCGGTGAAGCCTTGCAGATCACTGAACAGAACCGTAACGGGACGGGTCTGTCCACTCAGCAGGTCTTCAACGTTGGCTCTGTCTTCGAGGATCTCCTCGACGACGACTGGGGAGACGTAGCGCTCGAAGGTGCGTCTCAGTCGACGCCGCTCTCGTTCCTCCTTGATGTAGCCGTTCAGGCCGAACAGGCTGGAAAGTGCAACGAGCCCTGTTCCGGGAGGAAGGAGAGGCAGGGCTCGATGACGCATCAATAACGCCGATATGCCAAGGCTCAACAAGAGAATGAATCCGATGCTGCAACAGAGAAGTCGCCACAACAGGCTTTGGCGTTGTACGGCGATTCCGGCCACAAGAAGCAGGGACAAACTGCCAATCAGGGCGCGTTGCAAGGGATCCAAGGGCCAGCGTTCCAGGCCTGAGCCATCCAGGCTGTTGGCTGTCGCAGTTGCAAGGAGTTCCACTCCCGAGAGGTTGCCAAATGCCGTTGGACGGCTACTGCTCGTTTCTTCCAACGTTGCGCCGACCAGGATCACGCTGCCGGCGACCTGTGCTTTGAAGGGATGATCCTTCCAGCGTTCCGGATCCAGAATCTCCCATGCCGAGAGGCGTTGGATGGTCCCCTCCGGTCCATACAGGCGCAGAAACCGCTGGGCATCCCGGCTGGGTGTTGCGATGCCAGCCACCTTGAGCAATGCGGTGGGCAGGGATTGCAGCTGTTGAAATCCGTGGGGTTTGAGCAACAGCTCCACATAGGCCTCGGGGTGCGGGCCGATCGCCCCATCTTCAGCATCGAGCATGTTGGTGAGGCCGAGGTTGGCCAAGCCGCCAACGGCCTCAAGAAGCGATGGTTCGGGGGTTTCCAGCATCAACCCACCGGCCCCTTGTCGGTCTTCGGGCTCAAGCATTTCTGCTGCCAGCACCACCTGAGGTTGGTGTTTTTTGAGGGACAAGGCGAAATGTTGATCGTCTATTGGTCCGCGTGCACTGCTGCCCGCAAAAAGCACATTGATGGCCACGGCTCGTGCTCCTGCCTCCAGTAGCCGATCGCTGATCACGCCATAGGCGGCTCGCGGCCACGGCCAACGATCCAAGCCGTCACTCCAGGAGTCAGCGCTCGGCTTGTCTGGAAACCAGCCTGCTTGCTGCAGTGAGGCGTCGTCGATCACAACAACGATCAGATTGTTCGGTGGCTTCGTTGGACCAGCCCAGAGGATCACCTGATCAGCGATCTGTTTCGACCAGCTCCGCCATAGCGGCGGTGGCCAGCCGCTCATCCAGCCGCAGATCACCGCAAGGCTGAGGCAGCCACCCAGCGGCAACAACCGTTTTCCCTTGGGCAGGGCCATGGGGCATCAGCGGTTGAGAGAAATCAGAAGAAGCGTGGGATCGATACGGGAGGTACCGAAGGGGTCGTTGGAATCGGAACCGATGGGGTGATCGGAAGATTGACCCCTGGAAGATTCAGCTTCAAATAACTCTCCAACTGTGCAAACCCAGGCACAGCTTGGGTGTATCCGCTGAACAACGGTCCGCCAAGGATGGATTGGTAATCCCCGGCCACCAACTTGAGAACCGTCAGCACAACCCCCGTGGGGCTGAGTTTCAGCCGTTGACCAGCCTCCACCGTGACGGGAGCCTGCTCTGAATCGTTGCTTTCCACCACGACAGACCCCTCCAGAACCGCAATGTCTGCATTGCCGTCCCCATCAACTTCAAGGATGTAGTTCGTTCCTCGAACGCTCATTCGGTTCGAACGCGTGCATCCGTCCTGGCGACCGGAGATCAGGATCTGCCCCTTGTTCAGCAGGAAACAACTACTACCGAGTTTGAGCAGTGATTGACGGTTGATACGTCCGATCGCATTGCTGCTGAATTGCAACTGCCCCCGGCTGTCCCCTGTGCTGATCACCTGAGGGGTGCTGGCCGTTTGCTTCACCTTGGCCTTTTTGCTGTCAATGAACAACTGATCACCATCCAGGATCTCCTGAACGGTGGCTTTGTCAGCTGCAGCATGGGCGGCTGCCGTGCTGCCGATCAGCAACACAGTGCAGATCCAGGTTGACCACGACGTGCGTTGGAGAGGAGGCATCGTTCCAGTCGCTCATGCATCGCTCCCTTCAGGATGAATCATTTTGCGTGGATCGACGATCCGATCAAACTCCTCGCTGCTGACGTAGTTCAGCTTCAGAGCTGCTTGTTTCAGGGTTAGATCGTGCTCGAGTGCATGGTGGGCAACTTCAGAGGCTTTGTCGTATCCAATGACCGGGCTTAATGCGGTGACGAGCATCAACGAACGTTCGAGATAGGTTTGAATTTGTGGCTTATTGGCTTCCAATCCTTCAACAAGAAAACGTCTGAAATTACGACAACCATCACTCAGCATCCGGAGTGATTTCATGATGTTGAAAATGATTAAAGGCTTATAAGCATTCATTTCGAGATGGCCGGCTGCGCAGCCCATCGAAACCGCATGATCATTGGCGATTACCTGAGTTGCGAGCATGGTGAGGGCTTCGCACTGCGTGGGATTCACTTTCCCAGGCATGATCGATGAGCCAGGCTCATTGGCCGGTAATTTCAATTCATTCAGGCCGGCGCGTGGTCCGCAGGACAGCAAGCGGATGTCGTTGGCGATCTTCACTAACGATCCCGCCAGTGTCTTCAACGATGCACTCAGCCAGGCCAGGTCATCATGTGCTCCTTGCAGCGTGAATTTGTTGGTTGCTGACGAGAAGGGAAGGGATGTCAGCTCAGCGATTTGCTGTGCCACATCTTTGGCAAAGGAAGGATTGGTGTTGATCCCAGTGCCGACTGCAGTGCCGCCCATACAGAGCCGGAACACCCCTTTCAGAGCGGCTTCGATCCGGTTGATGTTGTCATCCAGCATGCCTACATAGCCAGAGAGCTCCTGGCCAAGAGTCAGTGGAGTGGCGTCCTGCAGGTGGGTGCGACCGATCTTGACGATGTCATGCCAAAGCTTCTCTTTTTGATGAAGGGAATCGCGAAGTTCTCGAACATTTGGAAGCAGCATGTTCGCCGTTCCAAGTGCCGTTGCGATGTGCATTGCCGTTGGAAAATTATCATTGGTCGACTGAGACATGTTGACGTGATCATTGGGATGAACCGGTGTTTTGCTGCCAAGAGGTTCTTCGGATAATTGGCAGCATCGATTGGAGATCACCTCATTGACGTTCATATTGAATTGTGTGCCGCTCCCAGTCATCCATACATACAGTGGGAATTCGTTTTGATGCTTGCCGTCCAATAATTCATCGCAGACCTGGATGATTAAATTGCTTTGTTGTTCCTTGAGTCGTCCAGACTTCTGGTTCGTGATCGCAGCTGCCTTTTTTGTAATGGCATAGGCCTGGATCATTTCCGTTGGCATCAAGTCATCGCCAATGCTGAAGAACTCAAGAGACCGCTGAGTCTGGGCCCCCCAAAGTCGGTCGATGGGTACACGCACTGTGCCCATCGAATCATGCTCTTCGCGGTAGAGCGTTGTCATGCCTGACGCGCTTTGCGGCGAGATTAGCGACCAGCCCGATTGGCTCTGAAACGGTTGGCGATTGATTTTGTTGATCAATGATTGATTTGGCCTACTGCTCAAACGTTGCTAAGGATGCAACTTGGCGGGCCAAGTTATCTTTCGATCCTCGGTTGTCAATAATTTGATCTGCCAGTTGTCGTTTTGTAGCCAGGGGCCACTGTGCTTTGAGACGTTGTTTTGCCTCCTGTTCTGTCAGGTTGCTCCTTCGCATCAGGCGATCTATTTGTTGGTCTTCCTCACAGTCCACAAGCCAGATTTCGCTGCACATCTCTGTGAGGTTTGCCTCAAAGAGCAGCGGCACCATCAACACGATCAAAGGAGCCGCATTCAGCCTGTGCAGTTCCTGATCAAATCGATGACGCACCAGTGGATGGATGAGCTGTTCAAGCCACTGGCGTTCATTGCTGTCGGAGAAAACGATCCTTCCTAGGGCGGCGCGATTGATAGAGGCACGCTCACCAGCGGCCTGAATGCTCTGCCCGAAATGCGCCAGTACCGCGTCGCTGGTTGTTGATCCTGGCGTCAGGGCCTCGTGCGCGAACTGGTCTGCATCGAGCACGGGCCAGCCCCGTGTCACCAGGAGCGACCCCACGCTGCTTTTCCCACTGGCTATGCCACCGGTAAGGCCGATACGGCGCTGCATGGTGCGGGTGGAGGATGCTCCTTAGTTTCCTGTGTGGGCGGTGCAGTCAGCGACGGTGTCCTGGACGGAGCTGAACGGCGGCGTCACTGCGCCGGAAGGATTTCAGGCCGCGGGCGTTGTCGCAGGTCTGAAAGCATCCGGGCGGCCTGATCTCTCTCTTCTGGTTGCTCCGGAGGGAGCTGCGTGTGCTGGCACCTTCACCACATCCTGCGTACGGGCTGCATGTGTGGATCTCTGTGCGCAGCGTTTGCAGTCCCACGGCGACCAGATGCGAGCCGTGTTGACGAACTCCGGTCAGGCCAATGCCTGCACAGGCTCCCATGGTCTTCAGGACAGTCTGAGGGCGACCCACTCGGTAGCCGAGCGTCTCGGCGTGGATCCTGCTCAGGTTTTGATCTGTTCAACGGGTGTGATCGGTGTGCCGATTCCGATGGAGGCTCTGCTGGCTGGGATTGATCCCTTGGTTCAGGCCCTTGACGGCGAGGGCGGGCCTGCCGCCGCGGAGGCGATTCTCACCACGGATCTGGTGAGCAAGCAGATCGCCCTGGAGGGGACCATTGCCGGACGCCCTGTGCGGATCGGCGGTATGGCGAAGGGTTCGGGAATGATTCATCCCGATATGGCGACGATGCTTGGGTATCTCACCTGTGACGCTGGGGTCCCGCTGGATGCCTGGAGGCAAATGGTGTCGAGGGCTGTTGACCGTTCATTTAATGCCATCACCGTTGACGGTGACACCAGCACCAACGACAGTTTCCTGGCGTTTGCAGCTGGCCCGGATCTTCAGCAAGAGCATTGGCCAGCCTTGGAAGACGGCGTGACTCGGGTGGCCCAGCATCTGGCCCGCGCGATCGCACGCGATGGTGAGGGAGCCAGTTGTTTGATCGAAGTTTCTGTACGGGGAACAAGGCATGAGGCGGAGGCGTTAAAGATGGCCCGCACCGTTTGTGGATCTTCTCTGGTGAAAACTGCGATTCATGGCCGTGATCCGAATTGGGGACGCATCGTCGCGGCGGCGGGTCGTTCTGGCATTTCCTTCGATCTAGGGGACGTAGCGCTGTGGCTCGGCAGCCATCAGTTGATGCAGGCTGGCCAGCCGCTGGATTTCGATCGCAAGGCAGCCTCCGCTGAACTGAGAGCCTGTGCGCAAGGCACGTATCTGAAGAACGACTGCGTGAGGATTGGTCTTGTTGTGGGAGATGGTTCTGCTTCCGCGAAAGCCTGGGGTTGCGATCTTTCAGATCAATACGTGCGCATTAACGCCGACTACACGACATAAGGGGATTAATGATGATCGACGACGATTCAAGGTTTCCTCTTCTGATCGAGCAGGGTGTTTTCTTGGTTGGCTAAAATCATGCTATTGGTTCTTCGATCGAAAGATCGGTTGATTCTATTGAGAATTCTCGTTGTTTTTTGCTTGATAATAGAATGATATGAGCGACTGATGTGAAATGACGATGGCCACAACGCCCATGCTTTCAATTCCTCTCAAGGTGGTTGTCGTCCGAGATATGCCTGTGCCTCATTCAGGTGCTCCAGGATATTTTGTAGATTTTGCGGCTGTGGCCGGCAACAGTTCAGGGAAGTACCTGTTTCGCAAAGATTTCCCCAGCCTGACTGATGATGAGTTTTTGCTAAAAGGTTTAGACGAGTTGAGCAAGGGAGAAGAGCAGGCCTTTGTGGCGGTTTACGTCGATGAAAGCCAGGCTGAAATTGAGCGTCTTGTTTTTAAACGTAATCTGGACACAATGTATAAAAAGCCAGGATCGCTGACTGGCCAGCAAGTTTACGTTTTGGAAAAAGATCTTATCCCTAAAACTGTTTTGTGCAGACCGGATTGTGAAGATCCCATTCCTAGGGGCGACATTGATGCATGGATGACAGAAGATGACGCCAAGAGAGTGATTGAAGAGACAAACCGCCTATTCTTTAATAAATTTGGCATCAACTTTGAGCTTAAAGGTCAGAAGGCTGTGACCTCTTACCTGCGTAATGTATTACCAGAAGTATCGGAGACCTTGGATTATCTGGGAACTGTCAAGCGTCCGCCAGCTAATGATCTTCCTGCTAAAAATGCCGATCGAATCAAGCGCAGGAATGCATATAATATTATTGTTGATAACTTGTATCTAGACCAACAAAGCTTTGCTAATAAGTTGGTGCCTGATGAAAAGGCTGTAAATCTGTACTTTTTCACATTCACTGGCAACACTCGGCAGGGAAATGCGGGTGTTGGTAAGGGAAGTTCCAGCGAAAAGATCGTGATGGGCCAATGGACGAATAAGCCAACTATCGACCCAAATGATGATGATTCCTTGCTGCGACAACGGAAAATTTATGTCAAGGAGGGAACGCCGTCGCTTACTTTTACGGCGGCCCATGAGCTTGGTCATATTCTTGACACTAACCATACCGATACACTTGATTTTATGAATGGACCCCAATCATTGCTTGTGGCTAATGAGCAACAAATTGAGGTTATGAGAGACGCGGCTTCGACATTGCGTACGTCATTTGGTTTGCCAGAAGCAGGCCTTCCAGAAGATGATCTTCCAGGCGAAGGCCTACCGGATGTTGGCCTGCCAGAGGCACCTCTTCTCAATGGGATCTTAGGTACAGCTAAAAAAGATAAATTGATTGGAACAACAGGCAATGATCAAATTCTTGGCATGCTCGGCAATGATAAATTGGTGGGGCTTGCAGGCGATGATGTCTTAAATGGGGGTGCTGGCCGAGATAAAATATTTGGAGGATCTGGCGCCGATATATTTATTGTTTCGGGCGGGAGAGATGTTGTGAAGGATTTTTCTCCATTGGATCATGATAAAATTGTCCTACGAGATGAGACTTATAGTCTTAAGATATCTGGAAAAGGCAGAAATGTAAAATTAACCGTTGGGCTTGGTAGTGTTTTGTTTAAGAATGCCTTGGTTGATGATGTAGAGGCTGCAATCGTTGTGGATATACCGTTGTGAGGGATTGGAAGGGATTACAGTGGCTGTTAATCAACTGTGTGTGGTTTAAAGAGTTGCTAGACGTGTGCATTATCCATATTGAATGTGTGGCGTGGAGTCCCTAGCGCTCATCCAGCCTTTGCTTGTGGGCCTATCGATTGACCTCGACTTCTTCGAAATTATCTGCAACTGCCTCTAGCAAGAGCTTGTTGGCTGGGGCCTTGTGAGAAACGAATCGCACGACCAAATATGATGTTTTCAGTGTTGAGAACGATTGATTGGAATCAATTTCCCTCCATGGTTTTGGATTCCTCTGCGGAAATACTGGTGGGATTCTCATTACGAGCGCAGATCAGTAGAGCCGCTGCCATAGCGAGACATTGCGCCAGAATCAGCCCAGGTACACCACTGGCGCCCTCGCTGATCAAGGCCAGTGAAACGGCTGGGTTGTAGAGCCCACAGTTCGTTAATCCACCCATCATCACCATGGCGGCAATGGCCATTCCCATCACTACACCGGAAAGTGGACGCGAGAATGGGCAAAGCCGACCTTCGCGACTCCACATCAAAATCAGAGAAAAGAGGGCGAAACTAAAAATCAGCTCCGGAACAAATGAGATGGTGTGAAAGGTGGTGGTTGTGTTTCCCGCTGGATCAAGACGAAAACCGATCACGGCTCCAATGATTTGAGCAATGCTGTAAGCGATGGTTTCTTTCCAGAATATTCTGCTGCGCCAATCAAAGAGTTGGCGATTCAGCATGAACGAAACAAGAGGATTCAGATGGGCGCCAGAGGCCCGTCCACAGAGGTGGATCAGAGAGGCCAATACAAGGCCAATCAAGAGACATTGATCCAATGCATTGATGTCTGCATTCCCGGCCCGTGATGCTGAGTAGGCGAGAAATCCTGTGGCCAATGTTTCCACAAGAGATCGTTGCGCTAAAGAGTGGGTCATGGTTCATCTGCCTACGTTTTGACAGAGTGCCATTTTTTGACAGTACTGCAACGCTGTTGAAGAATAATTGCGTAAGTTGTTGGATATCTCGTGTATCTGGAGAGTGATTGAGTTCTATGAACTCATGATGTTTTTAGACGATGATCAGTGCTTTTGATGATGCTTCGGTCAATAATGAATTGTCGATGTTCAATGGTTGGTGCTTTGGATGTGTTCAAGTCGGACAGCATGGATTTCGAATTGTTGTCTTGTCTTCTCTCCTTTTAGGGGGATATAAGTCTCGAGAGTTTTCTCTCGAGAGCCAGCTGGATTGCTGTTTCAATAAAGGAGAGGTGTCGTTTCGGGGAGTCACCTCCTTCCTGGTTACCTCAGTGATGGACGCGATTTATCTATTTTTTGCGAGTGCGCTTTGTTGGGTGATTGCTCTTGTAGTCTGTATTCTCTGTTGATTCTTTTCATCAATGAAAGGCTGGTTTGTTCATTGCTTGGCAAGCAATGCGTAGCAATGCATGTGTTTGGGCTAAAGAATTTCGGCGTATCAAAACATGACTCCGATCCGGTTGGTTCATCACGCTCCAGGAGCCCCGGGATTGCGCTGGTTTGGTTTGGGCCCCTCGTTAGGTCCAACCCGAGCACTACTGAAACTTCAGCGGCTTTTTGATCGCCATGCGTTCTGGGCACGAGGCCGTAGCTTCGCGCAGCTACGACGCTTGCTTTCCGGCAGTGATGCTGTTGTGAGCTTGTGGCGTGGAAGGCGTTTGGTGGGTTTTGGCCGAGCAACGTCCGATGGTTTCAGTCGGGCCGTGCTTTGGGACATTGTCGTGGCCGGTGATCTTCAGGGCCACGGGCTTGGCCGCCGCGTGTTGGAGGAATTGCTGCATTCCTCAGCGGTTGTTGGCGTGGAGCGTGTTTATCTGATGACGACCAACAGTGCCGGTTTTTATCGACAGCTGGGTTTCCGGGATGCTGATCCTCAAAAGTTGATGGTGTTACGGCGTTAACGGATGTCTCATATCTTGCTTCCATGCTTCAGACTTATTCAGGGTATGTGGAAGAACTTCTGCCTCTCTTGTGCTTAATCTAAGAGTCCTAAATTGATGTCAAAGATATAAAAATAGTGGCTGTAATTTAGAAAGATGACGTCTCATGGATCGCCCTTAATTTCTCTGCAAGTAGCTCATTGTTTGCCGGTTGTTGCCTAAGTCATGATGTTTGTGCCGCCCACGGGACCTGAGATTGAGCTCACCCCAATCGAGCCCAGCTGAATCAGTTCCCCACAGGCGTCGCTCCGGTGAAACTTTCCTGCGAAACTTCAGAAACGCAACGGGATGGCTTTTGGACGACACCACACGTTCCCAGGATGATCCTAAGCCGCGCCGCCCTCGCTTCTGGGTCGGCCCCCTAGTCGCTGGTTGTTGTTTTGCATTGGGCTACGTCGTCACACAGCGGGTGGTGACATTGCAGAGCAATGCTGAGGAACCTGTTCCCGAGGCGTTCGCACCGGTGTTTTTTCCCGGTCAGTCCCTCGATGGTCTGAGGGCCCGCGATGGGGGAACGTCTGCTGATTTCCAGGTCGACCTCATCAAATTCGAGGCGGAGAAACAGCCGGAACGGGAGGCTGAGGAAGCAGCAAAGAAAAAAGCCGAAGAGGCTGAACGTGCTGAGAAAGCTCTCCAGGCCACGGCCACACCCTTGCTTCCCACCGACCAGCCGGATTGGACCACTCCAATCACACCACCGCAGCCGGCTGCTCAGCCCGCCCCGCCAGTTGACGTTCCACCCGCGCCGGGCGAACCCGCGCTTCTGCCTGATCCAGCACCGCTTCCGGCGGAACCCGTTGTTCAACCCGCTGCGATTGAGGCTCCAGTCGCGCAACCTGCGCTGGCCCTCCCTGCAGCCCCAGCTCCCCCCGCCGTTGATGCTGTCTTCGAGCCCGTTGCTCCTCCTCCAGCCCAACCCTGAAGGCCGTCTGGATCTGCCACAGTTTCAGTCGTTCATATCAAGCTGATGGGTTCCCCGGAAGCAATGATTCGCGCCACCGTCAATCGGTTGGGGGCGCGTCTGGGGCACGGGTTAGCGGATGCCTTCGCAGAGTTGGCCGTTTTCGCCCAAGATGCTCCTGAGCGGATCCGGCAGGAGTGGGATCTGTTTCAGGAGGAAGTGATGGCTGAGGCGGATCGCCTCGAACGCGGCGACTCTGATTCCTTCACTGTTGGCACCCAAGAGGACCAATCGAGCGCGCCAGCCACGGATGAAAATCCCCAGGAGGTCATCGATCGTCTGCGCGCCAAGGTGGCGGAACTGAGTCGAGAGCTCGAGGGTCGATCCTGATGCTGGCCGCCCTACGAGCAGATCGTCTGCGTCGCGCCGGTCGCGTGATCAGAATCTGGCGGACTGTGCTGACGCTGCTCGCTTTCCTCTGGTGGGACGCTCAGAGCTGGACCTACCGCGGTGGTCCCACATCTGAACAACGCCAGAATCGGCAAACGGTGAGGGCGCGCTGGCTTACGGATGAGCTGCTCAGGCTCGGATCAGCATTCATCAAGCTCGGTCAGTTGCTGTCTGCTCGCCCCGATGTGTTGCCGGCGGGGTGGGTCGCGGAATTGGCCTCCTTGCAGGACAGCGTCCCGGCGTTCAGCTTTGAGCGCGTTCAGGCAATGCTGGAAGAGGAGTTGGGTCAGCGCTGCGCCGAGGTGGTCGACCTCGACCCTGAACCTTTGGGTGCTGCTTCTTTGGCTCAGGTGCACCGGGCCAGTCTCCGCAGTGGCCGTCAGGTGGTGCTGAAAGTCCAGCGTCCTGGCTTGGAGCAGCTGTTCCGGTTGGATCTGGAGGTGATGCAACAGGTGGCGGCTGTGCTGCAGCGTCATCCGAGCTGGGGGCGAGGCCGGGACTGGCCGGCGATGGCGAGGGAGTGCCGCCGGGTGCTGTTGCGTGAGCTTGATTTCCGTGTGGAGGCGCAATACGCCGCCCGGTTCCGTCAGCAGTTCCTGGATGACGGACGCATTCGCGTTCCTGGCGTCATCTGGGAGCTGAGCAGCCGGCGTGTCCTCTGTCTCGACTACCTCCCGGGGATCAAAATCAATGATCGCGAAGCTTTAGTCGCGGCGGGCATCGATCCCAGTGCGGTCGCTGAGATCGGGGCATCCAGCTACCTCCAACAGTTGGTGCGGTTCGGGTTCTTTCATGCGGATCCTCACCCAGGCAATCTCGCGGTGGCCAGCGATGGTGCCCTCATCTATTACGACTTTGGAATGATGGGGCTGCTGAGTGACGGCCTCAAACGCCGTCTCGGCTCCATGGTGCGTGCCGCTGCAGCCAGGGATGCCGCATCTCTCGTTGAGGAGATGCAGGCGGCGGGAGTGATCACAACGGGCATTGATCTGGGCCCTGTGCGGCGGCTGGTGCGGGTGATGTTGCTTGAAGCGCTGACGCCACCGTTCAGCTCCAACGTGATCGAGAAGCTCTCAGGAGATCTCTACGACCTCGTGTATGGACAACCGTTCCGGCTGCCGGTGGAACTGATTTTTGTGATGCGGGCCCTCTCCACGTTTGAGGGAGTCGGCCGGGCCCTGGATCCCGCCTTTAGCCTTGTCGCGATTGCCAAGCCCTACCTCTTACCCCTGATGACCTCGAGCGGATCTGGCACGAACGATTTGTTCAATGAGCTTGGCCGTCAAGTGGGTGCGATCGGCACCCGTGCCGCCGCTCTACCTCGCCGTCTGGATGAAAGCCTGGAGCGGCTTGAGCAGGGTGATCTGCAGCTGCAGGTGCGTCTTGGTGAATCCGATCGTCAGTTCCGTCGGATGACCCTGGCTCAGCAGTCCATTGGTCAATCCGTTCTGCTCGGATGCTTGGCACTATCGGCTGCCATCCTCGGGGCGGGATCTCAACCGCTGTGGTCGATCGCGCCCTTGCTGGCGGGTGTGCCCGTCGGGATCGGCTGGACGCAGATGCAACTCAAATTGAAACGTGCTCAGAGGCTGGATCAGTTGCCTGGATCCAGTCGCTGAGGTTGAGCGCAACTGCAACTGAGCAGCTTTCGATCTGTTCAGGCTTTGCCGCGGGGCCCCTGGCCAACAGCTCCGGCGTAGACGGCCTGGCTGCCCAGTTCATCTTCAATGCGCAGCAGCTGGTTGTATTTGGCCACCCGTTCGCTGCGGCTGAGGGAGCCTGTCTTGATCTGACCAGCCCGGGTGGCCACGGAGAGATCGGCAATGGTGGTGTCTTCCGTTTCGCCGCTGCGGTGGCTGATCACACTCGTGTAGCCGGAGCGGCCCGCCAGATCGATGGCCTGGAGCGTTTCGGTGAGCGAACCGATCTGGTTCACCTTGATCAGGATCGAGTTGGCGGTACTGCTGTCGATGCCCTGCTGCAGGCGCTTGGT
Organism: Synechococcus sp. MIT S1220; assembly: GCF_047303025.1. NCBI lineage: Bacteria > Bacillati > Cyanobacteriota > Cyanophyceae > Synechococcales > Synechococcaceae > Synechococcus > Synechococcus sp. MIT S1220. The sequence continues at coordinate 622,253 of NZ_CP138939.1, forward strand.
GTTGGTGACGAACAGGTCGTCGCCGACGAGCTGGACTTTTCCTCCCAGACGCTCGGTCAGCAGCTTCCAGCCTTCCCAGTCGTCCTCCGCTAGACCGTCCTCGATCGAGACGATCGGGAACTTCTCCACCAGCTGCGCGAGCTGCGTGACCATCTCCGCGCTGTCGTAGTTCCCGCCATCAAAGGCATAGCGGCCGTTCTCGAAGAATTCCGTGCTGGCCACATCCAGGGCCAGGGAGATCTGCTCGCCAGGCTTGTATCCAGCTTTTTGAATCGCTTCCACCAGGATCTCGCCGGCTTCCACATTGCCCAGATCGGGCGCGAATCCCCCTTCGTCGCCGACGGCGGTGCTCATGCCTTTGGCGCTGAGCAGACCTTTGAGGGTGTGGAACACTTCGGTGCCCATGCGAAGTGCCTCACGGAAGCTTGGAGCGCCGTGGGGCACCAGCATGAATTCCTGGAAGTCCAGGCTGTTGGCGGCATGGGCGCCCCCATTGATCACATTCATCAGCGGCACCGGCAGCAGATTGGCCATCGGACCCCCCAGATAGCGGTAAAGAGGGATGCCGAGCCCGTTGGCAGCGGCACGGGCGGTGGCCATGCTGACCGCGAGGATGGCATTGGCCCCCAGGCTCGATTTGTTGTCGCTGCCGTCCAGTTCGAGCATCGCGGCATCGACGGCTGCCTGGTCGAGAGCCGACAGACCGCACAGTGCCGGAGCAATCCGTTCTTCGATATGGGTCACGGCCTGGCTCACCCCTTTGCCCATGTAGCGAGCTCCTCCGTCCCGCAGTTCATGGGCTTCATGGGCACCGGTGCTGGCCCCGCTCGGCACGATCGCCCGTCCCATGGCGCCTCCCTCAAGCATCACCTCGGCTTCCACCGTGGGGTTGCCGCGGGAGTCCAACACCTCACGGGCCACGATGGTGTCGATGACGAGGTCGAGGGAATCGATCACGTTGGGACAGTTTGTCTATTCCGGGGATCTTATGGGTCGCCCCTTGCTCTCGTGTTGTGACCAACGGCACGTCGCCAGAATGAGCCCAGGTTCAGCTGCCTTGGAGACCCGCTGATGAGACTGCTGCACACCATGCTCCGAGTCGGAGATCTGGAGCGATCGCTGGCCTTCTACACGGAGATGCTGGGCATGCAGCTTCTGCGCCGTAAGGACTATCCCGGCGGACGTTTCACCCTGGCCTTTGTCGGATATGGCTCTGAGCAGGATCAAGCCGTCCTCGAACTCACCCACAACTGGGACACCGAGGCCTACACCTTGGGCGATGCTTATGGACACATCGCCCTGGGCGTGGACGACATCTATGCCACCTGTTCGGTCATCACGGAAAAGGGCGGTCGTGTTGTACGGGAGCCGGGGCCGATGAAGCACGGTGCAACGGTGATCGCCTTTGTGGAGGATCCTGATGGTTACAAAGTTGAGCTGATTCAGATGTCCTCCCGCGCGAAGGTCTGATCCCGATGTCGTCTTCGACGCGCGGTTCGGTTCCACCAAGGGGCAGCCTCACCCATGAACCGGATCGTTTCAGTGATGAGGCCTGGGATTTGCTTCTGGCCAGCCAGGATGTGGCGCGTCGCTGGCGGCATGGCCAGCTGGATGTAGAGCACCTGATTCAGGTGCTGTTCAGTGAGCCTGCCTACCGCCGCTGGATTGGTGCTCTTTCACTGCCGGCCGATGCCCTTCTGGATCGCTTGGAGGATGTGCTGGCCGATCAACCGATGGGGCGGGGCGATGAGCTCTTCATCGGTGAGGATCTCGAGGAATTGCTGGAGTCGGCGGAACGCGCTCAGCAGCGCTGGGGTTCGCGCCTGATTGATCTTCCCCATCTCCTGATTGCCCTCGGCCGCGATCAGCGGGTCGGTGCAGATCTTTTTGAAACCTTCGGTCTTCCGGCGGATCGGTTGGAGGCTGAGCTGCAGCGGCCGACGCCCCGTTCGTCGTCGGCTCCTGAACCAAGGGCAACGCCCTACCCCACGCCATCTCCTCCATCACTATCGCCTCCATCAACTTCTCTCCCATCACCATCACCCTCATCACCATCCCGCTCGAAGCCAGAACCCGTTGAGCCGCTCGGCACGATTGAGCCGGCTCCGCAGCTGGAGGCCCCTGATCAGGCGCCGACGGCGCTCGACACCTATGGCCGGGATCTCACCGAAGCGGCTGAAGCCGGTGCCCTGGATCCGGTGATCGGCCGCGACAGCGAGATCCGCAACCTGATCAAGGTGCTCTCCCGTCGCAGCAAGAACAACCCGGTGTTGATCGGTGCACCCGGTGTGGGTAAAACCGCCATCGCCGAACTGCTGGCCCAGCGGATCGTGGCTGGTGAAGTTCCCGAGTCGTTGCATGGCCTCAGGCTGATCGCCTTGGACATCGGTGCCTTGATTGCCGGAGCGAAGTTTCGAGGTCAGTTCGAAGAACGCCTCCGCTCCGTGCTGGAGGAGGTCAGCGGTTCCGATTCAGGTGTTGTTCTGTTCATCGATGAGCTGCACACCGTGGTGGGCAGTGACAGGAGCAGTACCGATGCGGGCAGCCTGCTGAAGCCAGCTTTGGCTCGAGGCGATCTCCGCTGCATTGGTGCGACCACGCCGGAGGACTATCGCCTCACCGTTGAGAAGGATCCGGCGCTCAACCGTCGCTTTCAACAGGTGCTGATCCGGGAACCGGATCTGGATCTCAGCCTTGAGATTCTTCGTGGTTTGAAGGAGCGATACGAATTGCACCATGGCGTCTCGATTACCGATGAGGCGTTGCAAACGGCGAATCGTCTGGCGGATCGCTACATCAGCGATCGTTGCTTGCCAGACAAGGCCATTGATCTGATCGACGAAGCTGCGGCCCAGTTGAAGATGGAGGTGACCTCCAAACCTCAGGTGGTGGAGGAAGCGGAGGCCGATCTGCGTCGGGTTGAACTGGCCTTGCTGGCCGCGGAGCAGTCCCCGGAGTCGGAACGGATTCAGCTGCAGCGCAACAGACTGGAGGTGTCCAGCCGCCTCGATGATCTGCGGCGGCGTTGGCAGGAGGAACGGGCCCAGCTCGATGAACTCGGCCAGTTGCTGCAGCAGGATGAAGACCTCCGTCATGCCATCGCTGAGGCTGAGCGGCTTGGCGATCTGGAGGAGGCGGCTCGGTTGCAATATGATCAGCTCCATACCCTCCAGCAGCGTCGGGAGGAACTGGAGGCCGATCAGGCCCAGGCCCAGGCAGCAGGGGAAGCGCTCCTACGTGAACAGGTTGAAGCGGGGGATATCGCCGATCTTGTCGCCCGCTGGACCGGTATCCCCGTTCAGCGTTTGCTAGCGGGGGAGCGCCGCAAGCTGCTGGCGTTGGAAGATCACCTTGGCGAACGGGTGATCGGCCAGGCAGAAGCGGTCACCGCAGTGGCCGCGGCGATCCGGCGTGCCCGGGCCGGCATGAAGGATCCCCGTCGCCCGGTGGGCTCGTTCCTGTTCCTCGGTCCGACAGGGGTCGGCAAGACCGAGCTGGCGAAGGCGCTGGCCTCCTCTCTCTTCGATGAGGAGGAGGCCCTGGTGCGGCTCGACATGAGCGAATTCATGGAGCGCAACGCTGTGGCACGTCTGATCGGTGCTCCCCCCGGTTACGTCGGGTACGAGGAAGGCGGGCAGCTCACCGAGGCGGTGCGGCGCCGGCCCTATGCGGTGCTGTTGCTGGATGAGGTGGAGAAGGCCCACCCGGATGTGTTCAACCTGCTGCTGCAGGTGCTCGATGACGGACGGCTGACCGACTCCCAGGGACGCACCGTCGATTTCAGGCACACCGTGGTGGTGATGACAAGCAACCTCGCCAGTCCTGCCATTCTTGAACATGCACGTTCGGGCTCCAGCGATGAAAGCCAGCTTCAGCAGCTGGTGGATGAGGCTCTGGCCAGCCAGTTCCGACCGGAGTTTCTCAATCGCATCGATGAGGTGATTCGTTTCCGGCCTCTGCAGGTTGAGGACCTGGTTCGGATTGTGCGCTTGCAATTGGCTGATCTCGGGGCCCTTCTGGCTGAGCAGGGCTTGCAGCTGATGGTTGAGGACCCTGTCGCTGAGGCACTTGCGCAGCAGGGATTCGAGCCGGAATACGGCGCGCGTCCGCTGCGACGGGTGCTTCGTCGCCAGTTGGAAAACCCCCTGGCCACCCAGCTGCTGGAGGAGCGTTTTACGGGCATCAGCCGCGTGCGGGTGCGGACCGATGGCCAGACTCCTGGGTCGCTGATCTTTGAGCCGGAAGACTTGTAAGGGCATCCAGTAAGGTGGTTGTTTGGCATGGTGCCTTTTGGCATCGCTGTCAGCACAAGGTCCAAGCCCAAGTGACCAGCCCAACATCTGAGGACACCGCACCAGCCCGCTCGGATTCCGACGCCGTCCCGACCCGGAAGGGAGGATTTCTGGCTGAAACAGTCGATGAGCTCAAGCTGGTGGTCTGGCCAAGCCGACAACAGCTGTTCAGCGAATCCATCGCTGTCATCCTCATGGTCAGCCTGTCGGCGGCCACGATTGCAGCTGTGAGCCGTTTCTTTGAATGGGCTGCATCGCAGGTGTTCCGTTGATTCACCCCCCGCTCTTCCGCCGTGTCTGACAACCTGATCACAACGGACTCTTCAGAGGTGCTCGATCTGCCTGCACCCAATGAGGGTGAGGAGGGAACGGTTCAGGCTCCAGTTGCTGCCAAAACGGCTGTGGCTCGCTGGTACGCCGTGCAGGTGGCATCCAGTTGCGAGAAAAAGGTCAAAGCCACCCTGGAACAGCGGGCTGTCACCCTCGGCGTTAGCAACCGGATCCTTGAGATTGAGATTCCGCAGACGCCGGCTGTGAAGGTCAAGAAGGACGGCAGTCGCCAGTCCACGGAAGAGAAGGTTTTTCCCGGCTACGTGCTGGTTCGGATGGTGCTGGATGAAGACACAATGATGGCCGTGCGCAGCACGCCGAATGTGATCAATTTCGTTGGTGCTGAGGATCGACGCGCCACTGGTAAAGCTCGAGGCCATATCAAACCCCGGCCCTTGAGTCGCTCTGAAGTTGACCGGATCTTTAAGCGTGCTGCCGAGAAGAAAGCAGTGGTGAAGGTGGATCTCACTGAGGGCGATCAAATTGTGGTCACCGGTGGTCCGTTTAAGGACTTCCAGGGTGAGGTGATTGAGGTCTCCGGAGAGCGCAACAAACTCAAGGCGCTTCTCTCAATTTTTGGTCGCGAGACCCCTGTGGAGCTTGAGTTCTCCCAGATCAGCAAACAGAACTGAATCCACGGGCGGCCGTCTCCCTGCGGAGGGCGGCCATTGGGGTGGTTCGCCGCCCAGCCCACCGGACCTGAGGGACTGGTGATCCGCAACCGTCCAATCCCCTAGCCGATGGCCAAGAAAGTCACAGCAGTCATCAAGCTGGCCCTGCAGGCCGGCAAAGCAAACCCTGCGCCACCGGTGGGCCCTGCCCTCGGTCAGCACGGGGTAAACATCATGATGTTCTGCAAGGAGTACAACGCTCGGACGCAGGACAAAGCCGGCTTTGTGATTCCGGTGGAGATCTCTGTTTACGAAGACCGCAGCTTCACCTTCATCACCAAGACGCCTCCGGCGTCAGTGTTGATCACCAAAGCTGCTGGAATCGAGAAAGGTTCCGGTCAGTCCGCCAAGGGCAGCGTCGGTTCGATCAAGCGGGCTCAGCTCGAAGAGATCGCCAAGACCAAGCTTCCCGACCTCAACTGCACCAGCATCGAATCCGCGATGCGGATCATTGAAGGCACAGCCCGCAACATGGGCGTCGCCATCAGCGACTGACGTCGCCGCTTCACACCCAAACCTCTATCGGGGGAGACATCGCTGATGTCGTCCGCACCCCACCGCTGACATGCCAAAAATCTCCAAGCGCCTGGCCGACCTGGCCGGCAAAATCGAGGACCGTACTTACGCTCCCCTCGATGCGATTGCCCTGGTGAAGGACAACGCCAACGCCAAATTTGACGAAACGATGGAGGCCCATGTGCGCCTCGGCATCGATCCGAAGTACACCGACCAGCAACTGCGCACCACCGTGGCGCTGCCGAACGGCACCGGGCAGAGCGTGAGAATCGCTGTGGTCACCCGTGGCGAAAAGGTCGCCGAGGCCAAAGCGGCTGGTGCTGAACTGGCTGGCGAAGAGGAGCTGGTGGACACCATTGCCAAGGGCGAAATGAATTTCGACCTGCTGATCGCCACCCCCGACATGATGCCCAAGGTGGCCAAACTGGGCCGGGTGCTTGGTCCCCGTGGCCTGATGCCCAATCCGAAGGCCGGCACGGTGACCACTGACCTGGCAGCAGCGATCAAGGAATTCAAAGCCGGCAAACTTGAATTCCGTGCTGACCGCACCGGAATTGTCCACGTGCGTTTCGGCAAGGCCAGTTTCAGTGCTGAGGCTTTGCTTCAAAACCTCAAGACGTTGCAGGAGACCATTGATCGCAACAAGCCGAGTGGGGCCAAGGGGCGCTACTGGAAGTCGCTGTATGTGACCTCCACCATGGGCCCATCCGTGGAAGTCGATTTCTCTGCCCTGCAAGACATCGAGCAGGAAAGCTAATCAGGCTTTCCTTTATGATTAGAAATTGGCGTAAGCCAAATCGGGCACGCGCCCGGCCAGAGACAGCAGGATTTTTTAGGCCCTGATTTTCATTGGGTTCCTTGATGTAATCCCTGCCGAGGCAGACGCGACACGGTTTTGACCCATCTGGATCGGATCGGCACGCGGCCTCGTCTTCTTTCGAAAGACTCGATCGGCCGTGTGCCCAGCTTGTTCCTTTGATCCGATCCAATTCCTATGGGCCGCACGCTGGAGAACAAGCAGCAGATCGTCGGTGAGCTCAAAGAGCTCCTCGCCGACGCCGAACTGGCACTCGTCCTTGATTACAAGGGCCTGTCCATCAAGGAGATGTCTGACCTGCGGGATCGTCTGCGGGCCAGCGACAGCGTTTGCAAGGTGACCAAAAACACCTTGATGCGCCGCGCCATTGATGGTGACAGCAATTGGGCCAGCCTCGACTCCCTGCTGACCGGAACCAACGCCTTCGTCCTGGTGAAGGGCGATGTTGGTGCTGGTGTGAAGGCTGTTCAGACCTTCCAGAAGGAACTCAAGAAGTCCGAGACCAAGGGTGGCCTTTTCGAAGGCAAGCTTCTCTCTCAGGACGAGATCAAAGCCATTGCTGATCTCCCGTCCAAGGAGCAGCTCATGGCTCAGATCGCTGGTGCGATCAATGCTGTGGCCACCAAGGTTGCAGTGGGCATCAACGAGGTTCCCTCTGGTATGGCCAGGGCACTCAAGCAGCACGCCGAAGGCGGCGAAGGCTGATTCGGCCCTGCCGAAACCACTGTTCACTGATCTGTTGCTTCCCCCTAAAAACCATGTCTGCAAAAACCGACGAAATTCTCGAATCACTGAAGTCCCTCTCCCTGCTTGAAGCTTCCGAGCTGGTCAAGCAGATCGAAGAGGCCTTTGGTGTGTCTGCCGCTGCATCAGCTGGCGTTGTGATGGCTGCTCCTGGCGCTGCCGGTGGTGGCGGTGGCGAAGCTGCTGAGGAGAAGACCGAATTCGACGTCATCCTCGAAAGCTTCGACGCTTCAGCCAAGATCAAGGTGCTTAAGGCTGTCCGTAACGCGACCGGCCTCGGCCTGGGCGATGCAAAAGCCCTGGTTGAAGCGGCTCCCAAGCCCGTCAAGGAAGGCATCTCCAAGGATGATGCTGAAGCTCTCAAGAAGGAAATCGAAGAAGCAGGCGGAAAGGTCACCCTCAAGTGATTTTCCGGGGCTGGTCCCACTGGCCCTACTGCACCGATTGCTTGCATTGCAAGGCCTCGTCTGACGCCGGTCCTTTGTGGGCCGGCTTTTTTGTCGTCATGGGGGGGCGGATCGTGGCCCAAAAAAAACCCTGCCTAAGGCAGGGAACAAACGGTGGAACGCATTCAGGAGTCTGTCCTTGTTTCGACCCTGAAGAGGCGATCAGCACTCCTCACACTTTGAAAACATAAAGGGTTGATATGAGGGCCGCATTAGAAACTGGTCGCCTCGCCAACTGGCACTGTGACAATTGGCTGGTGTTCAGCGTCTATAGGGGATGACTTCAAGTCTGATCGGTCCCTTGCCTAGATGGGCGAGGTTGGTGGGGGGAGTCTCCTGACTCGATTTGGGTGACGTCCTGCCTGGACGTTGTGGTGCTGTCGGCGATCCGATCCTTGTGAATCCGGGGCTGTTGCTGCTCGGTTCTGATTTGGCCAGCAGACGGTTCACCGGTTCTGGATGGGAGAAGTACACGTGGCTCAAGGTTCTGCCCTGATACACCCGACGTTCCAGCGTCCATGCGTCGTTGAGGGTGAGCTTCACGAAACCATTCCTGTCGCGACTTGGCACGGTTGCCGAGCCAACCCGGATCGGCATCGCCTGATCCGGGTCCATCGCCTGCAGATGCAGGGTGTCGCCCGATTGCACCAGTCGCAGGCTGAAGCGTCGACTGAGATCCTTGCCTCCACTGCGCAGGGAGTAGCCATTGCTGTCGAGGTATCGGCTGCAGATGCCGCTGAAATCGAAGTTGTTCAGGGATGGATCGATCAAGCCATCCGGGCGAGGTGTCCAGCAGAGCGGTCGGCGTTTGATCTGCTCGAGAACAAGCAACTTCCATTTGTGATCGCCAACGGGCTGGGCGAGCACTGCGAAGCGGGATTGATCCAGAGGCTTGGTGTCAAACAGCGCCCTGGCAGCGATGGACCCCGGCAGCACAGACAAGGTGACCAGGCCTGCCCCTGTCAGGCCGATGGCTTGGAGGTAGGTTCGCGACATGCGCGGGACCGTGAGAACCCGAGTTTTAACGAATCACGCAGGAGCGAACAATGGCAGAGGGACCGGGACGTGTGGTGGCTGCCGCGACCGATGGAGCCTGCAGCGGAAACCCCGGTCCGGGGGGGTGGGGAGCCTTGCTGCGCTTTGAAGATGGCAGCGTCGAGGAGTTCGGTGGACACGATCCCGCCACCACCAACAACCGGATGGAGCTTCAGGCAGCGCTGGAGTTGCTTCAGCGGTTGAAGGATCTGCCGCGCCATCCGGATCTGACTCTGCGGACCGACAGCAAATATTTGATTGATGGACTCGGTTCCTGGATGAAGGGCTGGAAACGCAAAGGTTGGCGAACGGCGGCCGGCAAGCCCGTGCTTAATCAGGATCTTTGGAAGGCCCTGGATCAGGCACAATTGGCGGATGTGCCGCTCCGCTACGTGAAAGGCCACAGCGGTGATCCAGACAATGACCGCGTCGATCGCATCGCTGTTGCGTTTTCGCAGGGCCGGTCACCTGCGCTGGCAACAGCGGCAGCGGGAGCAACGACGGCACCAGCGTCTGTCTCGGACTCTGCTGATGACCCGGCACCACTGGAGCTGCAACGTTTGCTGTCGCGCCTCGAGTTGGCAGACCGTCTGGCAGAGGGGGGGTATGGCCTCACCGCCGTAGAGCTGGCGCAGTTGGTGGAGCAGCCGCTGAAGAGGTTGGAGCTGAAACAGATGGCCTGGAGCTGGCGGGACTGGCAGGTGGAGCCGCTGGAGGAGTGCCGCTGGCGGTTGCGACGCCGCGAGGGAGGATCAGAACAGTCCTGAGAACCTGCATGGCAGTTCCAGACGCATCAAGGACAACTGTCAGTGGTGGGTTTTACAGCCGTTGGCTGGGCCCGCTGCTCAGTCAGGACGAGGGCATGGATGCTGAGCAGATGTCGCGCTCGGCGCTGACCGCTCTCGGGCAGGCCAGTCTGCGGCGCCGCTGGCCTGGGGTTTCCACAGTGCTGAATGGTTTGGCATCGGAGCTGCAGCGTCGCGATCTTCGCCTTGAGCAGGTGTTGTTTGGCTGCCGCTTCGCCAATCCCGTCGGTCTGGCGGCCGGTTTCGACAAGAACGGTGTGGCGGCTGCGATCTGGGATTGTTTTGGATTCGGGTTTGCTGAAATCGGTACCGTCACCTGGCACGGCCAGCCCGGTAACCCAAGGCCGCGGCTGTTCCGTCTGGCGGAGGAGCAGGCGGCGTTGAATCGGATGGGGTTCAACAATGATGGTGCCGAACAGCTCCAGCGCACCCTGAAACGGCAGAACCTGGATCCCACGGGCAAGCGACCGGCCGTGCTGGGGATCAACTTCGGTAAGTCGAAGGTCACCGCCCTGGAGCAGGCGGCCGACGACTACGCCTCATCGCTGGAGCTGCTGGCACCGATGGCGGATTACGCCGTGATCAATGTCAGTTCACCGAACACCCCCGGATTGCGGGAGCTGCAGGATTCAGCGCAATTGCGCTGGCTGGTGGAGCGGCTGCGGCGTCTGCCGGCCTGTCCGCCATTGCTGGTGAAGATCGCCCCCGATCTGGAGGATGAAGCGATTGATGGCATCGCTCGGCTGGCCTTCGAGGAGGGCCTGGCTGGGGTGATTGCTGTGAACACGAGCCTCGATCGGCTGGGTCTGGAGGCGCGTCGGTTGCAGCAGACGGGGCGCAGCCTGGCGGAGGAAGCCGGTGGGTTGAGTGGTGCACCGCTGCGGCGGCGGGCGGTGGAAGTGGTCCGTCGTTTACGGGCCAGCGGTGGCCCTGCCCTGCCGTTGATCGGTGTGGGCGGAATCGACTCTCCGCAAGCGGCCTGGGAGCGGATCACCGCAGGAGCATCACTGGTGCAGCTCTACACCGGTTGGATCTTTCAGGGACCCGATTTGGTCCCCGCCATCCTGGATGGATTGCTGCAGCAAATCGATCGCCATGGCCTGCGTTCGATCACAGAGGCCGTGGGCAGTGGCTTGCCCTGGATGGATTGAGTCACCTGTTGAATCAGTCGTTGAGTAGACGACTCGATCGAGGGATCAGATCACCGCAAAATTCGACTCGGCAAGGTCTGGCCCTCCCTGCACGATCGCAAACAATCCACCGTTCTTGCCAAAACCAGCTTGGGTTTCATTGCTGTTGAAGTACAGCTGACCTTTGGGTTCAAAATAGATGATGTTGCTTGCTTGCTTTTTCTGCGCATTGAGCTGTTGCTTGGATGAAACAGTCACCAGATTGATGCTCTTCAGATTCTTAAATATTTCTCGCTCAAGGTGAATTTGATCCCCTTCGGACGAACGGAAGTTTGTGATGTGATCAGCTTTTTGGTTTCCAAACTCATTGGGCAGATTAAAAATAAAAGCATCTTTTGTTTTTTTAGATGATTGTAATTTTTGTGCACCGCGTCTGCTTTTGACCATTCGAGTGAGGTTTTGATCTTCACCTGATGGATTGATGCGCCAAAGCTCGCGACCTTTTTGATCTTGCGTTGCAGAAAAGTAGATCGAGCCGTCAAGAGCTTCGATATCCCGAGGCGAGGAATTTTTTGCTCCAGGGTTGATGTCGGTGAGTCGAATCGTTCCAGCTTCCGTTCCGTCGCTTTGCCACAACTCCTCACCGTGAACCCCATCGTCTGCACTGAAATAAATCAGATTGTCAATGGCGGTGAGCGCCGTTGGATTGGAGCTTCCTGCCCCTGGATTGATATCCATAACAAGCGCCAGGCTGTCTTTGGATCCTTGCGTGGTCCAAAGTTCGCGGCCGAGGTTATTGCTGTTGTCCGGAGCTCCAAATGGACCTGCTGAGGAGCTTCCGCCAGCAGAGCTTGGATTTGTTGCAGCGCTGCTGCCAGTCTCGCTTGTTCCTGGTTGGGTGCCTGTGCTCGGTGAGACTGGTGTACCGCTGCTAGAGGATGATGAATTTCCTGTGTCAATAATGATCCTGGTTTTGCTACATTGGTTGGCATAATTGATATTCCAATCTCTGGCAAGGGTTGCATCACTTTCCCTCTCCATTTGTTGAATTGCCGAGCTACGAGCGAAATCAATCCAATCGCAGTTGTTTGATTTTTTATATTTGTCAATATATCGATTGTAGGAATTGAAATTGCTTGCCGTTTGTTTGCTGATCGTGTTTGATGGAACAACAAGTTTCGTGAATTCGCAGGGATTTGCGTATTTGTTGTTCCAGTCCCTTGCCAAGGAAGGATCATTTTTCTCTTCCAATTGTCGGATTGCTGACCATCGAGCAGAATCGACCCAATCGCAATTCTCTGTTTCTTTGTAGCGATCGATATTTTCATTGTATGAATTAATATTGGAAGTATCCGATCGTAGTTGTGCAGAGCGCTGCAGGGGTGTCGATTGAGCTCTTGATGGATTGAGGGGATTTAAATCTTTGGTCCGCTTACGCATCGATTGACCATCAGAAATTCTTGCTGTGCTTCCGTCGTTACTGTCTGATCCTTCGTCTTCACCTCCATCTTCCGTTTCTGGTATGGCTTGATAAGTTTCTGCGGACAGGAAAAGCTGAGTGTTGGTCGCAGTTAAATCATCAGGATCAAGGTAGCTGAATTCACTCGCTCTTCTTATCAGTGGTTCTGTTCCTCCAGTAGAACCATCGCTGCTCCAGATCTGTAGCCCGCTGAAGTTATTCTTGGCGGTAAAGAAAAGCTTGTTATTAAATACAGTAAGATTTTCGGGATTAGAGCTGAAGCCTCCAGGTGCAATATCAAAGAACATGCGTGTGCCCTTACCGGATCCATCACTCACCCACAGTTCCCGTCCGTAAATGTCGTCATCAGCTGCAAAATATATTTCCTGCTGATAATTAGTAAGGTGCTGGGGGTTTGATCCGGATGTACTCGAAATGTCTTTGACTAAAGACGCCTTTTGTTTTTTGCTGTTGTATTTCCAAAGTTCAGCACCATTCTCTCCGTCGTTCGCTCCAAACAACAGGCGGTTGGTTAAAGCTGCAAAGTTAGATGGAGAAGAACTGGCAGATCCTGGACGAATGTCGGCCGTTTGTTTGGTTCCCTTTTTTGTTCCATTAGTTTGCCATAATTCAACTCCAGAACTTCCATCTTCAGCGGCAAAATAAAGAGTTTGCTTCAATTCAGTGAAACCATTGGGTGAGGAACTGTTCTTTCCTGGGTAAATGTCTTGAAGAAGTTTTGTTGAGCCGCTTGTCCCCTCAGAAACCCATAACTCTGATCCTTTTTTGCCGTTGTTGGCGGCAAAAAGAAGATTTTTATTAAATGTAATTGTACCTTTTGGATCAGAGCTTGTACGGCCAGATCTGATATTTTTGACGAGTTTCCATTCAACTTCTGTTTCTGATGATGGATCATTATCTGCGTTTGAGCCTTCTCCCTGGTTCACGTCCTGATTGTTTCCATCTTCTTGTGATGATGGATCGTCTGATATTTGCCCATCATTTGGCCCGGATTCTTTAACATTGAGGACCTCGACATTAACGTATTGGTATGAAGAGAGACTCGTATCTTTGTCCTGAACTCGTACAACAACTTGGTAGATGTTATCACGATCTACATCCAATGGATTTTCATAGTCAGGATCTTCTTTGAAATATAATTTTCCGTTTTTAGATTTTATTTTGAACAAATCAGCATCTTCGCCACCCTGTGTCGACCAGGCGGTTGGGTCGTCTGTTGAGGTTGTAAATTGATAAATAAAGTCTTGATTTTCGCGCACCTTAATTTGAGAAGACCCTGCGCCTCTTCCACCTGTCGGTCCTTTGATCGCTGGTCCTAAGGTCCATAATTCACGGCCTGTTTTACCATCATTTGCGGTGAAGAATAGATTTTGATCACTGTTTATGATTTCTCTGGGATCACTGCTGGTTGGCCCGCTGAAAATATCAGTTGCGCGTTGAGCCTTTGCATTTTTTTCGTTGAGATTCAAGGACCACAATTCAACTCCTCTTTTGCCATCCGTTGCATTGAAATAAACAAAGTGTTGTTGCTTGCTGCCGCTTCCTCTTCTGATGGCCGTAAATGATGCCGGGTTCGATGAAGCCGGGCCAGGATTGATGTCTTGGAATGCTTCAGCTTTTCCGTTTCTGACCCTCCAGGGCTCACGTCCATTGGGGGAGGATGCGGAGTAATAAAGCGTTCCATCCACATTGGATAGCTGACTTGGCTTTTCGCCACTGTTTGCTAAGCGTGTTGGTTTGTTGTTGGCTTTGCTGATGAAATAAAGTCCACGACCGTTTCTTCCGTCATTTGCTGTGAAGTAGAGTCTGTCGTTTACAACTGTTAGATCTTGTGGGCTTGAATTACCATTGATGTAAATATCTTGAACAAGTTTTTCATTTTTTCCTTGGTTAGATACGCTCCACAATTCAAAACCAGTTGTGCCATCATTGGCCACCAGGTAAAGCTGATTATTGAAACTTTGTAGCTCCCTGGGAAAGGAGCTGGCAATGCCGGTAGAAGGAATGTACTTGTCGATGAGTGAGGGTGGAGTAACCCTGATGTCTCTGACCTCATATATTGAATATTCAGTGCTGTTGATTCGTATTGGTCTCGTGCCGGCTTCAGTGCCATCACTGAACCAGAGCTGAAGACCGCCGAAATTGAGTTCTGGGGCAAATGCATCTACCCTCTTGAACTCTTCAACTGTGTACCCAGTGAAGAAAAAATTTCCATTACCTGCATCAGTGAAATTTCCTGGGAAAAAATCATCAGAATAGAGTGGACTTTCTTTCGATATTTCTGCTGTAGTTATGTTTAGCGTTTCTGTCCTGGTTATGATTCCGGTGTCTTCGTCTTCTTCCTCTTGAACCTCGATTATTTGCTCCGTTATTACTCTATTTGGGAAGAGATTTCTGAAAATCTTGGTTCCTACATCATCTCCTTCCCAGCGCCAAAGCTCGTAGCCATTCTCGCCTTTGTTAGGATCAGGCCCTAATGCATCATCTGCACTGAAAAATAAAACATCATCAATAACAAAAAGATTATTTGCGGCAAATCCATCTGCACCTGGGTACAGGGCTTTAAGTTTCTTGGTTCCCCCAGTGGTCCCGTCGCTACTCCAAACTTCAAAACCCTCACCTGAATCAGCTGTGAAATAAAGAAGTCCATTCGCTTCGACCAAGTTATCGACAGCATTGAACGATTTGATGAGTACTGTTCCACCTTCACTTCCATCGCTTTTCCATAGGCCTACAGGTTGTTCGTTGTTGTTTTGATTTCCATCGCTCGTATTGGAAGTGTTCTCATTACTCGAGTCTTGCTCTGTTTCTGCATCATCTTCGCCTAATTCACTGTTCTCTGTCGGTGTATCGTTTCCATTTGCATCAGCTTCGTTATCGGTTCCGCTTCCATTTAAATCGGTGCCACTGCCGCCATTCCCTTCGCCAGTATCACTGTCTTCTTCGTTTTGATTGATGGGCTGATCATTGATTGAAGTTTCTTCTCCTCCTCCACCGTCATTGCTGAGGTCGGCGGCAAAATAAAGAAATCCATCGATGCTAATCAGGTTGTCTGGAGAAGAACTTCCTGAGGGATTGATGTTCTTGACTAGCCTGGCGCTCAATTCTTTTTAAAAAAAGCATTGTTTAATTTTAACGGCTTTTGGCTTCCCCGCAAGGGCTTCATGAAAGTCTCATTCACTTCTCAGCTTTTTTGAGCCTTAACTTTTATCGTGCAATTATTTTATTGTTTAAGTGGATGCAATTCTTTGTTAACGTTGTGATTGCAGTATGAACTGCCCACTCTGTGTTTATTCCCATGGAATTGCCGCAGGTCCAGGAGTTGATGGTGTCATGGCGGCGAATGTTGAAAGCGCAGAGCGTCTGGGTGGTCGTTTCCGATCGTGATGTCATCTGTTGTTGGAAGAACGCTGCTGGATTGGCTTGGCGCTCGGCTTTGTGGCCTCCAGATGGTTGTCGGGGTGGTGTGCCACTGCAGCGTGAACCCATGGGCGAATTGCTGGCTGACCTACTGCTTGATTGCGACGTTGACGGTGCTCAGATTGAGTTGTTGCTCCCAGTTGGTGCATGCAACTGGCGCGTTCTTGAAGGTGTGACTTTGGACAAGCTTGCTGCAGCAAATTTCAGTTATCTCAATCCTGCAGTGTCTGGTGAGATCCCTCCCGGTCAGGCTGACTATCGCTCGTATCTGTCCCTTTCCGATTGTGTGGTGGAGGTCTCCACTCCTCGGCAGACGCTTCAGAGCTGGATCGATGTGATCGAGCTTGCTGATCTGCCCCTTCGCAGGGTGACATGGACTCTTGGCTCAGCTTTTCGGGCCACGCAATGTCTTGTGCCTCTGGAAAACGCTCATGTGGCATGGCTGGTCAAGCACAGCGAATCATCAAGTCCTCGTTTGATCCTGCTGCGCGATGGGATTCCGGAGGTGGATTGTCATTTGAACTTAGACATGGATTTAGGAAACCAAGTGCGTCAAACCGTTGATGCCTGGACGAAGCTCTCGAACGCGTTCGTTTCGGTGTCTTGGGTGCTGACCGCACCTGAAACGGAGTTTCATCTCTTAGCCGAGATGTTGCAGTGCAATGGAGAACTTTTAGATCTTGGGATCGATTCGGCTTTCTGCCCAGAGCCATTGCTACCTGACCTCGAGCCGGTCCCCCTTGATCCGTTGGCTCATCTCGCTTTGATGGGGGCTTGGCAGGAGGCACACTGATGGCCTTACGTCGCGGCGATGATCAGGCGGATTTGCTTCGTGAACGTCGGCTGGAGCTGGGTCTCACGAGTGCGCCCAGGCCTTTGTTGCCGGCCGGCAGGTTGTTGCTGATCGGATCCAGCTTTGGTGGTGTTCTGCTTGTGCTCAGTGTTCTGTTGTTGTTTTGGTTAAGGCTGGAGACGGGCCAGCTTGAACAGCAAGTGGCCAAGCTTCAACCGATCGAACAACGCGTCAACTCAGCGCGTCAACGCTTGCAGGTCATGGGTCAACGCACCAAGGCCCTAACTGACGACACGGCGCGTTTGGCCTCCCAGCTGGTGTCGATTCGCTCCGGCTCTGCGTTTTTGGAGCAACTGCGACGCGTCACCCCAGCCGGCGTTCAGCTGCTTTCAGTAAGCGTCCAGCCGAATCAGCTCGTTCTTACTGGTCTGGCCGAGTTTGAAGCGGGGGCGGGTGCCTTTGAACGGATCAACGCTTTGGCTTTGAATCTTGAAGCGCTCTCAGCTGTTCCGCTCGAAGGCGTCACCGTTGAGAAGGTCAACACCGACGACACTGGACTGGCTGATTTCAACATGCGTGTTGCCATTAACCCCACGGTTCCAGTCTCTCCAGAGGAGCTGCAGCAACTTGGCGCGGATGGGCTGGCTCGCCGGTATCAGTTTTTGGTGGAGCGGGGCATTGATCTGTGACCAATCTGTCTGGGGCTAACAAGGCAGTTTGGTTCAGCCGTGAACGGGTACTGGTTGGGTTGCCCTTACTGGCAGGTGGATTGATGGCCGCGATTATGTATTTGCTTTTGGTGCGTCCTGCCTGGGTTGGTGTTGATGGCCTACGCGAGCGTCTGGAGCAACTGGAAGTAGTGCAGCAGTCGTTACCGAGCCTCGAGCGCAAGCTGGCGAAGGCGCAAGAGAAGCAGCAGGACGCTGAGGATCAACAGGCGCTCTTGGTGGATTTGATCGCTGGTCGTGAACGCATCCAAACTTTCCTCGCTTGGTTGGATCGTGATGCGCAGGCCGCCGGCGTGGAGCTGAAGTTCTATGAACCTACGAAGCCTCAGAGCGCTCCCCCCCAGCAGAGCAATCGGCCTCAACTTCGTCAAAGGACATCGAAAAAGGACGCCAGCGATGAGACCGCACCCACGGATCCCCTGCTGGGCTTGGGGTACCGCAAGACATCGTTGTTGTTGCGGGTTCAAGGCGCATTTGCTGATCTACAGGACTTTCTGCAGCGGATGGAGCGGCTGCAGTTGTTGGTGGAGAGCAGTGACCTTGAGTTGGAACAGGTGGATCTGCCGGCCGCCCCCTCTGAGGACCCCAATGCGGAGGGATTGTCCGGCACGATGCTTGGTTTGCGACTCACGTTTTACGACAAGCAACCGGTACCCCCGGATGTTGAGGCGGTGGGTGCCGATCCGAAAGCGGAATCAGCGTCCTTGAAAGAGGCACCAAATTGAGGCTGGTTGAACCCGTCCAGCATCGATACCATCCGCCAAGACGGACCTTGAGTGTCGCGACGGCGTGATGATCCCTTCCCCGAAGCGACTGTTTCCTTTGTCACTCATTCTTGGGTTGCTCGGGGGGCCCTGTCTGGAGATGGCGGCCCCCGTTTCGATGGCCAGGGCGCAGTCCGTTCGAGCCGTGGAATTGAAGGTGCGTCAGACCCCGAACGGTGTTGACGTGATCATGGCCGGGGTTGGTCCTGATGCTCGTTTGGTGGATCAGCGCTTAAGTGCCAATGCTTGGGCGGCGCGCTTGTTGGCCCCATCCAGTAGCGGCCTCAGTCGCGGATCTCAGCAAATGGCCTTGCCTTCGGCGGGGCTGCAGTCGATCCGCCTCACGGGGAGCGGCTCCAAGCTGGATCTCCTTGTGGAAACAGGGCCTGGTGTGCAGCTTCCATCGCCGGAGATCAGCGACAACGGATTGGATCTGACCCTGCGATTTCCTGGGCTTGGACCACGCGCCATCAGCACGACCGGTCAGCTCGATTTGAGGCGACCTGGACGTGTGGCGCAACCGACCTATGTGCCACCGATGCGCCCTCGAGCGGTGGCGCCACCGTTGGGCGACATGGCCGTGGGCACGATGTTGATCAACAACCGTAGTTTCGTGAATGTGAGTGGGCCACCAGTCACGCTCACCTTGAACGACGCACCTGCGAAGGATGCGCTGATGGCTCTGGCTCGTCTTGGTGGTTATGGGTTCGTTTACGTGGACGATGACATTGCTGGAGGAGGTGTATCAACGAGGGCTGATTCCGGTTCCATCCTGAGCGTTCCCGTCACGATGGCGTTCAGAAACGAGCGATTTGACCGGGCTCTGAACAGTGTGCTGCTCGCTTCCGGGTTGCAAGGCAAGTTGGACGGCCGCACATTGATGGTGGGAAGTGCTGTGTCGGCAAAAACCTTTGGACCGCAAATGTCCAAGGTGTTCCGCTTGAATCAGGTTGAAGCGGACAAAGCAGCTCAATACCTAGCGAATCTGGGTGCGCAAATCAGTGTCACGATCACCGAAAGTCAAACGGACAGAGATTATGAGACTACGGGTGCGTCAACGGACAGTCAAAATGTGACTGAATCAAGCACGGAATCATCTCGTGAGCGGGTTGAAACCTATGGAGCATCAACGGGTCCTTTGTTGGGTTTAACGGGAACAACAGATAGTCGTTTGAGCACGATCACACTGATTGGTGATCCTCTTTTAATTAGTGTGGCTGAGGCCTATCTGAAGCAGCTGGATTTGCGTAAGCGGCAAGTGGCTGTGAAGGTGCAGATCCTCGCTGTTCAGTTGGACAACAACAAGGCAATCGATTCCAGTTTCTCGGCTCGGATGGGGGATGCTTTTATTGTCAGCCAGAATGGTACGGCCCATATCAATTTTGGGAAAAATAAGCCAGGTAATAGCGATGGAACCGGTGTTTATGACCCCGAAGGAACGGGATATGGCGAGGTTGGTGCTTACCAAGCCAGGGTGCCCGGCGTGCCAGCTCGATCTGTGTTGGACCCTGTTGTTGAGGAAAACCGAGTCGTTAATCCTCCGTATGTTCAGGCTCAGAAGGAAGTGACTCTGGCAGACGGTACAACTGAAATGGTTGAATTATTGGATCAGCAGGGCAGGCCTATTTATGTTCCAAGTACAGATCCAGCTGCAGAACCTCAATTGGTTCAAGTGTTCGATAGTAAAGGACGTCCTATTTACGTCCCATCTACAGATCCAGCTGCGGATCAGGTGCTGAAGCCGCGCTACGACAAATATGGTCGTCCAGTGTATGTGCCGGGAAAAGATCCTGCTAAATATGTTCAGTCCGATAATTCGTTTTATGCCTATATCGAGTCTGTGATTACGTCGACATCGGCCAAGGTTTTGGCGCAACCAACGTTGTTGGTCCAAGAAGGTGAGAAAGCAAAAGTTGAAACCGGTGAAAGTGTGATTACGGGAGTGGAAAAAAATGAGTCGGACAATGGAACAGTTACATTTACAAATGACCGGCAAATGGCTGGTTTAACTTTGGATTTGCAAGTGTTTAAAATTGATGACAACGGATTTGTAACAATGAAAATTCAGCCAAGCATTTCTGTTCCTAATTCTGCTGGCGTCCAAGAGAATGTTCAGATCTTTAATATCGATAAGCGGTCTCTTGATTCCGGGCGAATTCGTCTACGGGATGGTCAGTCTTTAATCCTGACTGGTGTGATTCAAGACAGGCAGGCTGAGCGGGCGACGAAATGGCCAATCCTCGGCGACATGCCAATAATCGGGCAATTTTTTCGCGATTCTAATTCCTCGCGATCGAAAAGTGAGCTCGTGGTTATCGTCACCCCTGCTGTCCTTGATGATGATCAAGGAGGAACCTACGGATATGGCTATCGACCGGCAACACCTGCTTCTCGTGAGCTGCTGCAATCGGATCGTTGACGCTTAAGGGATCATTGGAGCCAGCGCGCGGATGGCAATTGGGGCCAGAGTTTGGAGAGTCGACAGAGTTCCTCCTATCAATTTAGAGCCGAAACCATTGCCGTTTGGTTCTGGGTTTCCTGGCTTTTTCAAGACTTCAGTGCTGGCGATCTGCAATTGCTTCGCTTTTACAGAATCGCCTTGCTGCTCAAAGAGTCGTCCTGCGTGGGCCAAATCGTTTGAGGCAAGGGCAATTTTTTCCTGTTCTCCCCGGCTTATGCCTCGGGCCACCCAACTCAACGGTTCGTTCGGTTTGCTTTGAATGGCTGCACTGAAGAGTTGCTCCGCGTCTTGCCAGCGACCAGCGGATGCGGCGTCCACGCCCGCGTTGTGCAAGGCGGCATGACTGCGCACGCCTGTTTGGATTCCCTGGGCTCCTTGCCAATGGCTCTGTTCAAGCGCTTGCTCATCGAGTAGTGCGCCGCTGAGATCAGCGTTGCGAAGATCGGTGCCGTAGATCCTGCTGCCCCGAAGATCTGCTCCGCGCAGGGAGGCTCCGCGCAAACTGGTAAAGCTCAGGTCGCTGTCACGCAGCTTGGCGCCATCAAGTCTGGCCTGGCTGAGGTTGGCGCGTTGGAGTTGCGTGCCTGTCAGATCAGCATCCCGTAGATCGGCGTGCACGAGGTCTGCATCGGCCAGGTCGCAACGTCGGCAACTCTTGTGCTGCAGCACTCTGATCAGATCAGTGGGGTCACCAGCCCGGGCCAGATTGCTGCTGCTCAGCAGGCTGACCAGCAGCAACAGGGGCAGTGCGATCGGCATGCCGTCATTGCGGAGATTGCTTTGTTGTTGTATCGCCCTCGTTTCCCGGTGTCGACGGCTGTCCAGTCCGTTTAAGGGCTTGATCCACCGCTTCCTTAAAGGCGGGCCATGGCAATGCGCCTTCGATCACGGTGCCTCGATGCCGATGCTCGGCAAGGGTCGGACCAATCACGAAGGTTGGTGTGGCTTGGATGCCAAGCAGGCTCGCTTCAGACCGGTTGGCTTCAATGAGAGCCAAAGTTCTTGGATTGTTCATGCAGGCCTGAAGGGACGTTGTGTCGTCAATAACGCTCCCTGCAATCTCCATGACCCCTTTGCAGCTCAGGCAGGTTTGCTCCTTGAACAGAGCTGAATACACCTTCCAGTACGACGTTTGATCTCCCGCACAACGGGCCGCAGCGGCTGCTGGCACGGCATGGTTATGAAACGGAAGGGGCAAATCCTTGTGCACAAAACGCACCAAGCCTTTCTCGATGTAGGTGCTCTTTAATTTCGCCATCACATCATTGTGAAATTGTTGGCAATAGGGGCATTCGAAATCGCTGAATTCCAGGATGGTGATCGGTGCATCGGCTTGCCCCAGCGTTGGTTCTCCCTGAATCAACACATCTGTTGTGATTGTGTTTGGCGTGGGGGGTGGCCCCTCGCGTTGCTGGTGTTCTGCCTGTTTGAGGTCCCGCTTGGACGAAAGCCAGCGTTGAGCAATCAGCGTCGTAGCGCTGCCGACGGCCATGCCCAGCACCACCGCGAGGATGAGGAATCGTCGCGACGGCATCTGTCGCCAAACCATGTGCTGTTCCATGGTTATGGCACAGACGCTTCGTCCTGGATTCAATGATGTTGGACAGGGTCTCGGTTTGTGAGTTCTGGTGCGTGGCTTGATCTTGATCTCTTGCGTCAACGACGCGAGCAGACGGGGCAACGCGCCCCTGAAATTCTCCCTACGCGCATTTTTCTGCTGCGCGGTGCCTTGATCGGGGCCGTGTTGCCCGTGCTGCTGCTGCTCGCCTGCGGCTGGCAGTGGTGGCAGGCGCAGCATCTGGCATCAGAGGAACAGATGTTGCAAGCATCAGCAGCAGAACATGATGCGATGCAGCAGCAGCTCACGCAAAGCAGAGCGGATTTGGAGCGGTTGATCAGCACCAATGAAGCCATCGCCTCGGCGATGGCGGATGTGCGATCGAGTTCGGCGTTGCTGACAGATCTCAGTCAGCGGATTCCAAGCACGGTGACCCTTACGAGCATGAAAAGTGAGGGAAATGCCCTTGAGTTGGTGGGTGTGGCATCGCAGCCGACCGGGCTCAGGGATGTGAATGCCTTCCTCCTGCGTTTGGCGGCATCATCGATGTTTGATCCTTCAGAGGTGCGGCTGCAGCGAGCTGAGCTGGAGCGAACAGACACCCTGGAGAGATTGAGATTCACCGCACGTGCTTTGTTTGCGCCGGATGCAGCGCGAGCAACGCTGCCGCGATTGCCTGGCATCGGTGCTGATGGTCTGGCCAGCCGCGTTCGCGTGTTGCAGAAGGAGGGGTTGCTCAAATGACCAACTTTTCGGCCGGACGCGCGCCGCGGGCGGCGGCCTGGATGACACCGGAACGGGCGGTTGTTCTGATTCCGATCATTCTTGGTGTGTTGATTGCATCGATGCTGTTGATCTTTGGCTTCACACCGTTATCGGTGCTGGTGCGAGATCGTCAGGCGACGGTGGATCAACTCAAGCTCAAACGGGACGCAGTGCCTGGGTTGCGTCAGGAGCTCGAATCCCTGCGTGCCGATCAGGAGGCCCGTGAGAGCCAGAAGGATCAATTGCTCGGCTTGATTGCTGGAACGGCCGACTTGGCAACGTTCCTGGCTGAGTTGAATCTTCTTGCCTTGGCCGAATCGGTCACGATTACGGCGACTGAACCCGGTGAGATCGAGCGTTATGTGCCTCCCCCTGAACCTCCAGAGGGCGAGTCCCCAGACGAGGACCCCCCTATGGAAGGTATGGAGGTCCTTCCCACGGATCCGCTGCTGAATCGAGGTTTGGAGAAACGTTCCGCTGCGCTCACAGTGCAGGGCCCGTTTGAACATGTGTTGCGTTTTCTCCGTGCGTTAGAGAGTCTTCAAGTGTTCGTAATCATCAACGATCTCAGTGTTGAAGCGGAGCCAACTCCGATCGTGCGTAAGAAGATCGCTGAGGACTCTCCCTCAGCATCATTCACACGAATGTCACTCACACTCACGGCCTATGGACGGACGGCAGCGCTTGTCAAGTCAGGTATGGACTCTGCGCTTGAGGAACCAGAACCAATGGATGAACAGCCTTGAGGTTAAGGAGTTATGCGTTTCAGAAGTTTTTGCTCGTTATGTCAAGGTGCTGTTCTGAATAACTTTGGATGGTGTCATAAGCAGAATGAGTCTCTTTACTTATCAATTGGAGTTCTTCCAGTGGAGAAGGCTTGCTCCAAATGAACATGTTTTCGCGTGAAAGCCTGCTTAGAATGTATGCAATCGCTGGCTTGAGCTTGTGGAATGACCTATCTTTATGCTGGCTTGGGAATTGCGATGTTGACAGGAATTATGGCAATTTTTGAAATGAGTTTGTCTTTAACTGGCCGTACATTGATTCCTGCACAAGAGGATCCTTATTTTCAAGCTGTAAATTTCTCCGCAATCGATCGTGACTTCCTCAAATTGCTAAACGAAAATAGTCATCTCAATGCAATTGGAAAAAATGAAAAACGTTCAATTCTTTGCCAGAAGATAGAAAGTCATATTGAATCATTGACGAAAGGCAAATGCCCGCCTCAAGTTGAGTTTTGTGCCATCAAAGATTTCAAAGAGGATGCTTCAGTTTCTCCTGGTAGTGACGTTCCTTTTGCGTGTGCATTGAGGTCTTTGTCGTATAGAGTTATTGTCAATCCAGGGATTTCGCAGGATTATCAGCTTTTTTCCTGTATTCTTGATGGTAATGATGAACGTTGCTCTTTCGAGGGTTCGTAAATGATTGATGCTGTTGTGGGTGGTGTGATTATCGTTACGGCGACATCGTCTCTGTTGATGGCGTTGGATCTTGCTCAGAAGGCTTTTGATGAGTCAGGTCGTTATCCATTGACTACTGAAGAAAAAGATATTTTAGTGCGAGCTGGAATTGATCGAGATGATTCGGAAGATTTCTACGTAAAAAATATTCTTTCTCTGCCTCGCGATGCGCAGTAATCGTCAGGCTGATCTCCGTGGGATGACGGTGCTCGAAGTGCTTCTTGCGGTCATGATGCTCAGTGTCTTCACCGGTGTTGTGGCCACTGTGATGCAGTTCACCGTTCGCTTTATGGGGGAAGCTGAGCCGGGCACCGCTGATCCGGGTGGACAACTTCCCCACGGCGTTCTGATTGATCATCAAAAGATCCAGTTGGTGATGGATCGATTGGTCGACATCCTTCAGCAACCAGGAATCAGCAAAGAAAGGTTGGATGGAACTCTTCAGGGTTACAACCAAATTGCTTTTGATAACGCGACGTCTCGTGCTACGGCTTGCACTAAAGAGCGCGACCCTTTACTGGCTTGGGATTTACCAGGCAAGTCTCTTGAGATGCCAGCCGGCTATAGAATGTGTTTGTGGAAGACAACTCGAGCCGAACCTTCACTGAAAGACCTATTGGATCCGACAAAAAACTCAAAAGGCGGTGTGTATGTGCTTCAAGCACTTCCTGAAACCTTGAGTGCTTCTGGTCTTCCTGTTCGACGATTGTTCTGCCGACCGCGTCCTTACTGTTGATCGATGACCTCAACTCCTTTGGTCGGCGGTACATTCTTTGGCTTGGACATCAGCCAATTCCCTCAGCGTTTGTTCAATCTGAGACGTCGATTCTCCAAACGCGTACTGCTGTTGGAGTTTGGTTCTGATGCACTGCGTTACGCCGAGGCAAAAGTCTCCGTTGATGGTATTCAGCTGAATCATCTCAGTACATTTAAGTTGCCGGCTGATGCCTTGGATCGCGGTGTGCCAAGCGACCCTATGGCGATGGCAGAGTTGCTCAAGGAGATTTGTCTTGAGAAAAAGATTCCTGCCCATCGTGTGGCTGTTTGTTTGTCTCCAGAGGTTGCTTTTCAACGGGTGATTCAACTGCCAGCTGATCTAACCGATGAGCAAGCACGTTTGTATGTGTTAGATCCTGCCAATGGCATTCAAATTCCATTCCCGTTAATTCAAACTGATTTTGATCTTTGTTCATTTTCTTTTGGTTCTGAGCTCAGTGAAGACCAAGGTATGAAGGATTATCTTCTTTCAGCAATTCCTCAGGTTTTGGTGGATCAGGTGATTGCCATGCTCGAGCTGGCGAATCAGGAATTGCAACTTCTCGAATTGGGCTGTTTCAGCCACTTACGCTTAATTCGAGACGACTTGTTGGCGATCACTCAAGATCAAGTCCATCTGGTTCTCGAACTTCTTCCAGACTGCAGTTATTTCATGGTCGTAGGGAATTCGGGGCCGATGGCTGTCGACAGACTTGCTGCAATTCGCACATTTCCAGAACCTGAGTTTGATGAAGATCAAACTCTGAGTGTTTTACAGAATCATGTCAATGCCGAATCACTAATTATTCAGGAAGAGAGCTACCTTCCGATTTCTGAACTTGATCTCCGCGCTTTGATTCTTGATCTCAAGTCTTCCCTTAAGAATTTCAATGAACGATTTCCCAACCGTGTGATTAGCTGTTTGCATTTGATGGGAAGCAATACATCGCATCCAAATTTGGCTGAGTTGTTGACCTCCGAGCTTGGCTTGAATTCTGTTGTGTGCAAGCCATTGTTGGCGCCAGGTCTTCTCGCAGCGCAAGCCGACGATCCTTTGCTTCAAGGAAGCATCAATCGATTGGTTGGATTGGCACTTGGCCTTCTACCCAAAAAAATGTTGCTTGCAACATCTCAACACTCTTCTAAAGAAAGTTTGGATGTCAAGCTGAGTTCAATAAGTACTCTGTCAGTTGTTGATGTCGTTGCGGGTAGATTTGCTCAGCCGTCATCTTCGACGACCAATCAATCTGAAATGTCTAATGGTCTTGTTCTATCAACGCAGCAACTTGCTGAACAACAAGAACTTGAATTTCAGCCAGATAGTGAGAATAACCTACGCCCATTACCCCTGGGTGAACGTGAGCCGGCTGAAGTCAATGAATCGACTTTAGTGTTGCTAGAGGATTCCAGCGTAGTTCCCGGAATACTCAACCTAATAGAAGATGAACAGCCAGATGAAGTAGACGATTTGACTGACATTCAGAGCCGACGACCCAGTGTTAATCCTGAGATGGTAAGTTTTGATGCTCAGCTCGTTGATGAAAAAAATGAGCCTGACCAAATCAGTTTGATGCCCGAAGATCCATCACAATGGCCAAGTATCCAGAAGGCTGAGCTTGAAGACGATCATGACGCTGATCGGAACCCAGTCGTTGCAAAGGCCGATGACTCGGATCAGGATGTTGTGATCGCATTGGATGACGGATTGCAATGGCCCTCCATTCAGAAGGACCGCGATGATGATCAGCCTGAGAAGAGCATTGATCGACACTCTATGTCCAGCGACCAGCTGGTCGCGTCTGAATCCTCAGTGGAAAGTTCATCAGCCTGGCCAAGCATCCAAAAGGCTGAGCTTGACGACGATCAGGATGTTGATCGGAACCCAGTAGAGGCGATGGCTGATGACTCGGATCAGGATGTTGTGATTGCATCGGATGAAGAATTGCGATGGCCATCGATTCAAATTGATGGAATTGACAATCTTTCAGGTGCTTCAACTGATCAAGGCTTGATTGTCAACAATCAGGATGCTCAGGTCGCACCTTCGTTGGAGGATCAAGAATCATGGCCGAGTATTCAGAAAGTTAATCGCGAGGACGATAGCAAGGCAATAGGAACTGATCGCCCATCCATGCTGGAAAATTTGGATGTGGAACCTAAGAGTTCGTTGGATGAGGCTTTGCGCGGTTCAGTTATTCAAAATATTGGCGATGAAGCGATGCACAAATTAGAGAATAATCCTGATGCTGTCGTTGTCAGTGAGGATACCGATAATGATCTGTTGTTGATTCTCAATGATGTTGTGCAGGAAGAGATTGGTTCTGTGGAGGCTTCTCAGAATTCCTCTTTGTCTACCTCTGAGACGTCTCTTGATCTGAACCTGGCTGCACAGTTGCGGGATGATATTCGTGACGATGAACTGAATCAGTGCAACGATGGTCCTGTCACTGAATCTAAAGCTGAACATTTAGAAGAATCGTCTGATTCTATCCCTGGCCTTCCTAAAGTTAATGCCTCAGACACGTTAATTCCTAAACGAGGTCAATCATCTGTCGAGACGGATGACAAAACGACTGAAGATTACTCCTTTGGTGAATTGCGCTTTCAAGACGATTGATTTTTACCCCATATTTTGAATTAAACTGAACATTGGTAGATATAATGCAACCACGATGGTGCCGACAATTCCCGCAACCACAAACACGACAGCTGGCTCCATTGCCTTTGTCAGAGATGAAACAGCAGACTCGACTTCGCGTTTGTAAAAAACAGATAACTTTTCAAGCATAAAGCTCAATTGTCCTGTTTCTTCTCCAATTTTGATCATCGATACAACAAGCTTTGGAAATGTTCCACTTCTTCCTAGAGAATAATTTAATTCTTGCCCTTGCTGAACGAGGTGGATGCCTTGTCGAATGGTGCGTCGGATCACCTCATTTGAGCTGGCTGAAACGCACCGCTCTAATCCCTCAACAATTGGGATCCCCGAGTTGACGAGAGTCGCTAGCGTGTCGCACATGCTTGCCATCTCCGCACGCAAGATCAGATCGCCAAACAGTGGTATCTTCAGGAGTAATCGATCGATATTGAGTCGACCTTTCGATGAAGAGTAGTATTTGCTAAATAAATAACTACCTGCAATAACAGCAATTGGTCCACCAACCGCGAATTGGAGTGAAGTGACAACCTTGGACAATTCCAAAAGGAATGTTGTTAGTGCTGGAAGTTCGGCTCCCATGCCGTCAAACATATCTTTGAATTTTGGAACAATAAAAATCAAAAGTCCAAGGCTCACGGTCACTGCTAGTAAGAGGACAATGGCTGGATAGATCATGGCTCCAATGAGCTGTCCTTTTAATTTCGCCTTTTCTTCCATCAAAAGTGCGATCCGATCCAGGACGCTTTCAAGGATTCCCCCTGCTTCCCCTGCTTCAATCAGACCAACTGTCAGTGGTTCAAACACTTTTGGGAAATTCCGAAGGCTTAAAGACAGCTCTTCACCAGCACTTAATCTTGCTGCTATTTGTTGAACACAGCTGCTGAGATTTTGATTGGTCATGTTCTCAGCAATCAATGTCAGTCCTTGTGCCAGTGGCACACCGCTTTGCAGAATCACGGCCAGCTGGCGAAAAAAGACGAGTAGATCCTTCTGTGGAACTTTTAAATTTTTGCCAACAGCTTTTGTTTTGACTGTTCTAGGCTTACTTCCTTCTCCTCCAGCTTTATTCGAGGTTGGCGCTGAGATCGTCGAGCTGTTTGATTTTGAGCCATAACTAGCCATGATCAGTTCGTCACCAGCGTCGCTAAAATAGCTTTCGGATTCGATGCTTTGCCCATCGCTTCTTCTTGGCTCACTTGCCCTTCTTCGATCAATTGCATGAGGCATTGTTCAAGGGTATTCATTCCTTCTTTGCTTCCGGTTTGAAGTTGAGAGTAAATCTGGCTTACTTTTCGTTCACGAATCAAGTTAGCAATGGCCGGCGTGTTGATCAGGAGCTCATACGCCAAGGAACGTTTGCCAATCGTATTTTTGCAAAGTGTTTGGGACATGATTCCCAAGAGCGAGGTTGACACTTGCAGCCGGGCTTGCTCCTGTTGATCCCCTGGGAACACATCAACGATTCTTTCAACAGTTTTTGCTGCAGAGGATGTGTGTAGTGTTCCCAGGACAAGGTGACCTGTTTCTGCAGCGGTAATCGCTAGCTGTATGGTCTCAAGGTCGCGCATTTCTCCGATATAAATCACATCAGGATCCTCTCGCAAGGCGGCCTTAAGAGCTGAGGCAAACGTTTCGGTGTCTCGCTTGACTTCCCGTTGATGAATGATTGAGGTGCGTGAATGGTTGAATTCAAATTCAATCGGATCTTCAATGGTGAGGATATGTCGTTTCTGAGTTTCTAAAATACAATTAATAAAAGCCGCTAAAGTTGTAGATTTTCCAGAACCAGTTGGCCCTGTACAAAGCACAAGTCCACGGTGTTTATGTGTTAAGTCGATAAATGGTTGTGGAAGCCCAAGATCTTGCCATTTTGGTAAATTATCTGGCAAGATTCGTAAGGTGAGACAACGCTTTTCATTGGCGACATAAGCATTAATACGAATTCTTGATAGTCCGTCCAAGCCAATGGACGTATCCAAATCGTTTCTGTTTTGAAATTGCTCTAATTTCTCTTGCCCCATGATTTCAAGCAGAAGCTTTGTCATGTCATCTGGACTTAAAATATTCTCTAAAATTTTGATATCTGAATTGACGCGGATGGCGATTGGTGATCCTTCCTCAAGGTGAATATCTGAGGAACCGGCTTTGATGGCAAAATCAACAATCTGACGTGCAAGCCCCATGATGTTTGAAAAAGATTGTTTTTAGAATTCCGTATTGCAGATTTTCTGAAGTTCAGAAATCGTTGTGAGTTGTTGCCGGATCAGATCTACAGCAT
The DNA here is from genome assembly GCF_047303025.1 of Synechococcus sp. MIT S1220. Lineage (NCBI taxonomy): Bacteria > Bacillati > Cyanobacteriota > Cyanophyceae > Synechococcales > Synechococcaceae > Synechococcus > Synechococcus sp. MIT S1220. Next base: position 652,162 of record NZ_CP138939.1, read on the forward strand.
AGCTTTTGAGTGTCAACATGCCACTATCAACGGCAATGCCCTCGATTTCGTGTGTCGCCTTTTTTTCTTTGATGGCATCACGGATTGGCCGGTTGATTTTCATCAGTTCATAGGTACCAATGCGTCCCTGGTAGCCACTGCCATTGCAGCGGGTGCATAGCGTGCCCTCCTGTTTGCGTTGTTGTTTGTCCTCGGCATTCAGGCTTGTTGCGAACCGCACTGACGTGCCAACATTCAACGTTGTGAAATGCGCTTCAGCGTCATTGATGGGGCGTTCCACACTGCATTCTGGGCACACTTTGCGGAGCAGTCGTTGTGCAAGAACACCGCGAAGTGATGCATTGAGTTTGTAGCTTGGCACTTCCATATCCATCAAACGTGTTAACGAACTTGACGCACTGTTGGCGTGCAAGGTTGTAAAAACGAGGTGCCCTGTTTCAGCTGCGTCCATCGAGGATTCTGCAGTTTCTGGATCTCTTGTTTCACCAATCAGGATCACGTCCGGGTCTTGCCTGAGGAAGGTTCGCAGCAGGTTGGCAAAGGTTTGACCCTTCGCTCGAATCACTGGAAACTGTTGGATGTTCCCACCCAGGTCATATTCGATGGGGTCTTCTGCCGTCACAATATTCAACTCACCACTGTCTTTTTCCCGGAGGGCTGAGGCTAATGTTGTTGATTTGCCCGAGCCTGTTGGGCCCGAAACGATAATAATTCCATTGGCTTCATTGATGATGGATCGGAAATCATTGCGCACTTGTTCGTTGCTCACCAATACATCCAAACTCAGCATGTCTGAGTTGCTGTTGAGGATCCTCATGACCATCTTCTCGCCATATTTTCCTGGTGCTGTGGCGCATCGGAATTCCATCAATTGACCTTCAAAGCGTCTTCTAATTTTTCCATCCTGTGATTGACGACGTTCTGCGATATCCATTTGTGCCATATTTTTAAGGCAAGCCGTCAATTTGATTCCAGCGGAGCGAGGCATGCTGACGTAATTCTGCATGACCCCATCGCGTCGAACCCTGATTTTGTAATCTTCCTGTCTGGGTTCAACGTGAATATCTGACACTCCAGACCGGCATGAATGAATGAGTACTTTTGCTGCTGCTTGTTGAATTTTGCTGCCCATCATTTCTGAGGACAGGTCCATGGCCTGCTCTTCAATGATCTGTTCATCGCTGTCATCGAAGTCAAAATCAAACCCTTTGTTTGAACCGTCTCCATCGGCTTCCTTGAGGGCATCTAATATGGCGTCGTCACTGAATTCAAAGGAATCCAGTGCCTGATCACTCATCAGCCGTTCTTGGGCGGCTTGATCCAGTAAGGCTTGAATATCAGTCGCTGCTTTTTCAATGAACTGGCACTCCAGATCAGCAGCTGCAGCTCGCTGCTTGATGAAGTCACCGATTGTGGCGAGATAACTAAAATTGCCGATCGCTACGGTTAATTTTTGACTTCCCGTGTTTTCGTTAAATTCAATCCCCAAGGGAACAACAATATTTTCTCTGCACCATTGAAGCGAGAAGTGCTTGTCTACGAGTTCGCGAATTGTTGTTGGTCCTGTTTGCATATCTTCTGGTTAGTTTTAATTGCACCAAGTGGTGCTTATCTCGGTGCATCCAAACTTTTTCCACTGTGATGGATATTTGCACCTGATATGTGGTAAAGGATCTTTTAGCACCTCTTTTGGAGCACAGGTTTTTACTCCGCAGCTCGAAGCCTTGAATGCATCTTCATCAGTCTTGAAGTTTTCGCCCTCGCATAGCCAGTTCACATCGCTGCAAACACCTTTCCCTCCTGCTTGTGCGACAAATTTTCCTTTAAACTTCTCTGCTTTCTTTTTATCGATTTCAAGTTGGCAAGCTGCTGATTCATTTTCGCTAATACATGTCTCCATTAAAACTTGTGTTTTTTTGTCTTCGCCAAGGCACAAATAGCGTGTGCTGCCGTCGCTGAATGTTGTTTTACCTGTTGTAAGTTGTTTCTCATGATATTTTTCTTGCCATTTCAGCTTGGAGCCAGCATCGCTGCCTTCAAAAAACCAATATTTGTCTGGACTGCATTCAGAAGGTGTTAAGGCTGTTGGATTTCCATTAGCATGAAGATTAGTTTTCTTATCCTTCTCGTATTCTTTTAATTTGGCTGTGCAAATCACACCTTTTTTGTCAGTCACTGCTTGGTCATAGGCTTCTTTTGAGTAGTAAGGAGTGCTATCAAGAACCCATACTTTCTGGACGCATCCTTTTGTTGTACACGTGCTGGTTTTGTAATTCTCGGTTGGACTATCAGGACAACCTCTTTCAGCATCATTGTCCCATTTTGTAGTCTCACCATTCCCTGGATTCTTGAGAAATTTTTCGTAATTAGTAGTGCATTTGTCTTTGGTATCTTGAATATTTTTTTTGTGATCGAGCAGTTTTTGGAGTTTGTCGTCAACGGTGCAGTTGATGCCTGCCCATTTCTTGCAGGAATTCATGCTGCCTTGGTCTGAAGACGATGGCTTTGCTGTTTTGGTGAGTTTTCCATCTATTACGGAGAAGCCGATCGGAAAACGAACGTCTTTTTTATTTGCTGAAGATGATTCTATAGAAAATTGTTGACAGGTGGCTTTCCCGTCTGAAATCTTGTAGCCATATTGTTCTAAATTGGTTGCGTTGACGATTGAATCATTGATTTTGTTTTTTGCAGTGGAGTCAGTGAGCCTGCTGTTTTGAAGGCAGTCGGCTGCTGCGCTATTCAAAAGGGCTTTGACTGCATCAATGTTATTGAAATCAAGAACTCTCATGAAATTAGGAAGAGCCAGGCTTGACAAAATGCCAAGCCCTGCCAAAACAACGATCAACTCGAGTAAAGAAAAGCCTTTTTGGTTAATCGTTGTCTTCATGCCTTAAATCAACTTACTTCCAGGCGTCCGATGTAACGGCTGTTGATTCTGCAGCTGTATTACAGCCTATGTTGTAAGTCTTGGCGCCGGCTGCCTTTGTTCCAGTTTTGCACTGTTTGCTTCCATCCGTCTCCACGTAGAACGTCGGAAATTTGTTGGCAACTTTTGGTATGGCAACGACTGAGTTAATCGCTCCAGCATTTGTAAAACATTCGTACTTTCCAGTTGCGGCCGCGGCGCCAACTCCGGTGCCCGCAGCATTTGACTCAATTTTGAAATCCGCGAGGGAAGGATTATTAAAGGTATCGGTGATGGCTGTCTGGCCACGTGCCTTGAACACTTGGCATTCCTTAAAGGCTGTAATTGCTGCCTGCTGTGCTGAACGGGCAGCTGCGTCGTCACTGACCCCCAGGAAGTTGGGCAGTGCAATGGCCGTGAGCACCGCCAGCACAGCAATCACAACGACCAGCTCGATCAAGGAGAAACCTTTTTCGCCTGGCTTGCGGTTCAGAACTCTGCGGGTGCTTGGGTTCTGCAGGTAGGCCTGAAGCAGGCTCATCGGTTCAGCGCATGGTCTATCAATCATTAGTAGCGCGCATTTCTTTGTCAATACGTCGGTTGTCGTTGCCTGCAGCCCGTCAGGATTGAGTCGCAGCGAACCACGTCATGGCATCTGTTCACGGTGGCGAGCTTCAGCAAGCCCTGCTGCGTCTGGGTTGTCGTCCCGTTGACCTGCTCGATGCCAGTGCTTCATTGGCCCCATGGACGCCACGACTGTGGCGGATGATGTCTCTGGCGATTCGTCATTACCCCGATCGAACCCATCAACGGCTGATTTCCCTGATCGCGGCGGTGCATGGGGTGCCTGCCGAGTTGGTGCTCCCCGGTAATGGCGCCGCTGAACTATTCACTTGGGCGGCCCGTGATGCGGCTGAGGCAGGGCTCAGTGTTGTGCCAGCTCCGGGCTTTGCTGATTACGGCCGGGCCTTGCGCTGTTGGCACGGCGAGGTTGATGAGCAGCCGCTGCCACTGACCTGGCCGGCCGCCTTCCCCCAGCCCTATCAGCCACCGGCACATGGTGAGGTGGTTTGGATTTGCAACCCTCATAACCCCACCGGCCAGCTCTGGAGCCGTGCCTCGCTTGCACCCTTGCTCAGCCGTCATGCCCTGGTGATTTGCGACGAAGCGTTCCTGCCTCTGGTGCCCGATGGCGAGTGCCAATCGTTAATTCCGCTGGTGGCGGAGCATCCCAACCTGGTGGTGGTGCGCAGCCTCACCAAGCTCTATGGCATTGCTGGGGTGCGGTTGGGCTATGCCATTGCTCAGCCGGAGCGCCTGCAGCGCTGGGCTGCTTGGCGCGATCCCTGGCCGGTGAACGGGATCGCCACGGAGCTGGCCGAACGGTTGCTGCAGGATCCTCGCCATTACAGGCGTTGGTGCCAGCGCGTCCAGGCTTGGTCCGCTCAGCAAGGTGCCTGGATGCAGAAGCAGTTGAGTGCACTGCCGGAGCTCATGCCTTTGCCGTCAGCGGCGAACTTTCTATTGATCAGGGGAGAGAAAAGCCTGGTGCCGTTGCGGGAGGCGATGGAACAGCGCCATCACATCCTGCTGCGCGACTGCGGTTCCTTTGCTGGCTTAGGTGAGTGCTGGTTGCGGATCGGTCTGCAGAGTCCCCGCCACAACCGCCAGATCATCCACGCCTTGAGACAGGAACTCCGGGGTTGAGGGCACCCGGCTGAGATTGATCCTGATCAGTTGCCCTGGCTCGTGAGCTCTTCAAGCAGCTCTGCCAGGCGATGCTCCGCATCCCGCACTGCCAGTTGTTCCATGCCCTTGCGCATCGCTATTAGGGGGTCTGGTGTGTTGGATGCGGGCTCCAGCCGGTGGGCCAGCAGGCGGATCAGTGCCCTGCTCAGGGCATGGTGCTCTGGCTCGTGTTGGTGCACGATCACGCTGCCGCCGAATTCCGCGGCGCAGGCGGCATTGGCTTCCTGATGATTGTCCGCAGCCTGGGGGAAGGGCACCAGCAGGCTGGGTGTGCCACACACTGCCAATTCACTGATGCTGCCGGCACCGGCGCGGCTGATCGCCAGATCAGCGTGTTGCAGCAGCCCTGGGATCTCATCGCTGAAGGGTCGCTCCGCCAGCAGCGGATGCCGCAGCTGCCCCACGTCTGGGTCGTTGCTGCCGGTGAGGTGCACAACGCGGCAACCTTTGGCGAGCAGCTGCGGCAACGCCGCTCGCACCATCCGGTTCAGTCCCACGGCGCCCTGGCTGCCGCCCATCACTAGCAGCAACGGCCCAGCGCCAGCGGGAACCCAGCTCGGCAGGTATTGCCCTGTAAGAAAGGCGGCACGCACCGGGGTGCCGGTCATCAGGGGCTGGCAGCCGGGAATGCGCTCAGCCGCCGCCGGTAGCCCCACAGCAACCTGGCTGCAAAAGCGACCCAGCAGGCGGGTGACCCGGCCAGGAATCGCATTGGATTCATGCAGCACCACGGGGATGCCGCACAACTTCGCGCCAAGAATGGCGGGGGCGGCGATGTAGCCGCCGGTGCTGAACACCACCTCGATCCCGTGGCTCTTGATCAGTTGCCGCACCGTGAATGCCGCTCCCAGCAGCCGCAGCAGTTGGATTAGCTTGCGCAGTCCGTGACCCTGCAAACCTCCAGCCCGCACGGTGATCAGGTCATAACGCTCGGGCACCAGGCTTGTCTCCAGCCGGTCGGGGACGCCAAGCCAACGGACGTTCCAGGGCGCTGGGAGGTCTTCGGCAACAGCAAGGGCCGGGAACAGGTGACCACCGGTGCCGCTGGCCGCAATCAGAAGCCGGGTCATGGCGGCAGACGTCCCTGGTGAAGCGGCTTAACTTAGGGCGACCCTCAAGGACCATCCGGTGCATTTCCACCTGCGAGCAGCTGCTGCCGCCGTCGTGAGTGGCGTGCTCCTGCCGCTGGTTGCGTCATCGGCACGGGCTGCGGATGGATTCAGTGCCCGGCTGCAGCAGGCCCTCAACGGTGGAGAGGTTGAGGCGCTGGAAGCGCTGCTCTCTCCTGAATTGTTGGAGCCATTCCAAAGCCGCTACAGCCGTTTCCTGGCGGACTTTCCCGATGCCACTTGGACGGTGCGGCCCCTCACCACCAGGCCGGATGGGCGCCGCAGCTTGGAGTTGGTGGTGCGCGGCGAGCGAGAGGGGGATGGACTTCGCTATCGCCTCGATGCCAGTCAGCGCCTGGCGGTGCGGATTGAAGCGGGTCGCATGCTGGAGCAGGAGGTGTTGGCTGAGCAGTCGTTGTTGCACAGCGGAGCCGCTGCGGTGCCGGTGACCCTGGCGATTCCCGATGCGGTGCTTACCGGCAGCCGTTACGACGTTGATGTGATCGTCGATCAACCGCTCGGCAAGGCTGTGGTGGCTGGTGGATTACTCAGCCTTACGCCTGAGCAGGTGGATCAGCAGATTCGGCCTGACCTGTCGCTTGAGCCAATGGGTGGTGGTGGCCTGTTCAAGACGGTTCAGGCTCCGCAGCGCCCGGGCCTGCAGAACTGGGCCGCCATGCTGGTGCATCCCCAGGGCGTGATCACGATCACCAAGCGGGTTCGGGTGGTGAGCGATCGCAACGATCTATCCCGCTGATCCTGGGTGCTCTCATGGCCGGAGCGCTTGGGTTGCTCGGCTTGGCGTTGAGAATTTTGGCGTTTTGGATGGCGTTGTTTAAGGGCGCCTTGCATCGGTGTCGTCCAGAGCGCGGCGCAGGCCGGCCACATCCTCATCACCGTGTCCGGCGTCGATCAATGTTTCTTCGATTTGGCGCACCAGCTCGGTCACCGGGAGCTGGAGCTTCAGGGCGGAGGCGGCGTCCAGGGCAATGCCGAGGTCTTTGTGATGCAGCGCGAGTTTGAACCCGAGCGGGTAATGGCCTGCGAGCATCGCTTGCGAACGATGCTTGAGGGCCCAGGAGCCAGCCGCTCCATCCTTGAGTGCCGAGATCACAGCATCCATCGGCAGATTGAGCCGTTGGCCCAGCGCCACGGCCTCCGCCACGGCCGCATAGCTGCCGGCCACCAGCACCTGATTCACCGCCTTCACCTGTTGCCCACTGCCCACAGCTCCGAAGTGGTGCACGCTGCCGCCGATCACCTCCAGCAGCGGTTGCACCCGTTCAAGCGCGCTGCTCTCGCCACCCACCAGCACGGTGAGGGAGCCGGCCCTGGCGCCTTCGGTTCCACCGGTCACCGGAGCATCGATGTAGGCCACGTCCATCGCCGCGAGCCGTTTGGATGCTGTGCAGGCGCAGGCCGGCGAGATCGTTGAGCAGTCCACAACGATGCTGTCCGGTTGCAGGGATTCAGCGGCACCATTGGCTCCGAACAGCACGGTGTCCACCGCCTGATCGTCGCTGACGCAGAGCAGCAACACATCCCGCTCCGCCGCCGCTGCTGCGGGCGTGGTGCAAGGTTGGCAACCAACCAGCCCTGGATCGGTTTCCGCATGGCGACTGCGGGTGTGGACTCGTAAGGCGTAGCCGGCACGATTCAGATTCACGGCGATCGGCAGGCCCAGGGCTCCCAGCCCCACCACGCCGATGCGCAAGTCAGATCTGGTCATGGTTTGGTGCAGAACCATTCAGATCTTCGCGGTTCAGCTTCGTCAAAGTGGAGTTGTTCCGTTCCACCCTGTTCTCCGATGACCCTGATCACCTTCGGGCGCGCTGGTCTGCTGGCGTCCATCACGGCACTGGTCACTGCACTCAACCCGATCGCACCTGCCCAGGCTCAGTACATCTATGGCGACGGTTACCAGCAGGCCAAACAAGGCGAGACGCGCCTCACTCCCAATCAGCGTGAAAAGTTGTTCCGTGCCCGGAAGGCATGGATGAAGCAGAGCTACAAGCGCCGGATCTCAATCCTGGAACGTGAGAGACGCTGCGTCGACAAATCCAAAGCTGCCGCTGAATTCCGCCAGTGCAAGCTCGCAAAAAAAGAAGCACGGAGAGAACTGTCTGCTGATCGCCGCGCTTACATCAATCCAGTCCGCCGCAGCGTGGGACTTCCAGCCCTTCAGGCGCCTCCACCAAGCCGTGAACGCAAGGGCCGCGGCAACGGTCGCGCTTGATTCGATCAGGGTCAGCCCACTTGTCTCTTAGGGAGAAGCGGGCTGCCGTTAGTGAAGCAAGTGTGATCAGGCTGCGTCGTCGAGGGCGGCCACGCCAGGCAGCACTTTGCCTTCCAGCAATTCGAGGCTGGCTCCACCACCGGTCGAGATGTGAGACATCTTCTCGGCCAGGCCGGCTTTCTCGACGGCTGCCACAGAGTCGCCACCGCCAATGATCGTGCAGCATCCCTTGGCGCTGAGGTCCGCCAGGCTGGTGGCGATGGCGTTGGTACCGGAAGCGAATTTGTCGAACTCGAACACACCCATCGGACCGTTCCAGATCACCGTCTGACAATCGGCTAGGGCAGCTTGGAACACTTTGATGGCGTCAGGACCGATGTCCAGGCCCATCCAACCGTCGGGGATCGCGGTCACATCGGTGATCTGGCTGTTGGCATCCGGGGCGAAATTATCGGCAAGCACCACATCTGTGGGCAGCAGCAATTCGACACCTTTGGCCTTCGCTTTGGCTTCCAGTTCCTTGGCCAGCTCCAGTTTGTCCTCTTCCACCAAGCTCTTGCCGACCGCCAGGCCACGGGCTTTGTAAAAGGTGAAGATCATGCCGCCGCCGATCAGCACCTTGTCGCACTTGTCGATCAGGGCTTCGAGTACACCGATCTTGGAGCTCACCTTGGAGCCGCCCACAATCGCGGCGAGCGGACGCTTGGGCTCGTCCACAGCCCCCTGCAGGTACTGAAGTTCCTTCTCCATCAGGAAACCAGCCACGGAGGGCTTGAGGAACTTGGTCACCCCTTCGGTGGAAGCATGGGCGCGGTGGGCGGCGCCGAAGGCGTCGTTCACGTAGACGTCTGCGAGGCCGGCAAGCTTCTCCGCGAAGCCAGCCTCGTTCTTCTCTTCTTCTGCGAAGAAACGAACGTTCTCCAGCAGCACCACATCGCCGTTGGCCATGGCGCCCACTTTGGCTTCGGCGTCAGCGCCGATGCAGCTGTCGGTCTTGGTGACTGGCTTGCCCAGAAGCTCACTCAGACGGGCGGCGACGGGGGTGAGACGCATCTCCTCCTTGACCTGGCCCTTCGGACGGCCGAAGTGGGCGGAAAGAATCACCTTGGCGCCCTTGCCGATCAGGTCATTGATCGTGGGCAGGGCAGCACGGATCCGTGTGTCATCGGTGATGGCACCGGCATCGTCTAGAGGCACATTGAAATCAACCCGCACGAGAACGCGTTTGCCGCTCAGGTCGCCGGCATTGAGGCTGGCCAGGGAACGCTTCGCCATAGAGTTGAGTCGTGCGGTTTGAAAACGCTGGGAGATTAACCCGTGTTGCCCGGGCTGAGCAGCGCTAGGACGTGGAAAAGGGTCTGAGCGAGGTTCAGTCCATGTTCGAAACCGTTCTCTTCCCGATCGATCAGAGCCGGCAAGCGCTGGAGACGGCCGGCAAAGCTCTTGAGTTGGCCCAAACCCATGACAGCCGTTTGCTGCTGTTGTCGGTGGTGGAGCCGGAGCGGCCGGGGATGGGGGATTCTGATTCGGTGGCGGCGCTGTTGCAGCGCACGCAAACTGAGGTTCAGCAGATGGGCGTGCCCTGCGAGGTGATCGAGCGCCAGGGCAAACCCGCCTTCGTGATCTGTGATGTGGCGGACGAGTTGAATGTGGATGTGATCGTGATGGGCACCCGGGGCGTGAATCTCCAGCAGGACAGCCAGAGCACGGCGGCGCGGGTGATTCAGCTCGCCCCCTGCCCGGTGTTGGTGGTGCCGTGAGCACGCCGGCGATTCAGTGGTATCCCGGGCATATCGCCAAGGCGGAGCAGCAGCTCAGCCGCAATCTGGACAAGGTCGATCTGGTGATCGAGGTTCGCGATGCCCGCATTCCGCTGGCCACCGGTCATCCCCATCTGGATCGCTGGGTGAAGGGCAAGCAACACCTGCTGGTGATCAATCGGCGCGACATGGTGACGCCGGCCGCGCGGCAAGCCTGGGAGCAGTGGTTCAAGGCCAGGGGGCAACGCACGGTTTGGTGTGATGCGAAGGCAGGGACCGGCGTAAAACAGGTGCAGCAGGCGGCGATCCGCGCTGGCGATCAACTAAATGAACGGCGGCGCAACCGGGGCATGCGACCCAGGCCCGTACGTGCCCTCACCCTTGGTTTTCCGAATGTGGGTAAGTCAGCCCTGATCAATCGCTTGGTCAAACAAAAGGTGGTGGCGAGTGCCAGGCGCGCTGGGGTCACCCGCACGCTGCGTTGGGTGCGTCTCGGCCAGGACCTGGATCTGCTCGATGCGCCAGGGGTGTTGCCCCCCCGGCTCGACGATCAAGAGGCTGCTCTGCATTTGGCGCTGTGTGATGACATCGGCCAAGCGGCCTATGACGGCGAACTAGTGGCACAGGCCTTTCTGGAACGGTTGATTGGTCTTCAGGTTGATGTGGCGGCCGGTGTTGTTCTTTCTGCGGTTGAGAAGCGATACGGCATTCCCTTGACGGGTGATAAGGTTGATCTCGCGATCTGGGTGCAGAGGGCCGCCGCGCGGCATACATCCGGAGATACGGCCCGGATGGCCCAACGTCTGCTTGATGATTTCCGCAAATCCGCCCTGGGCAGCATTGCCCTGGAGCTGCCGGCATGAGCCCCACCTGGCGGCGGCCACCCCTGCCTGAGGAGACCTTCACCGATGACTTCGGACAAGGGGAGGGGGAGCTGCTGACGCTCACTTACCCAAAGCCTTTGCCGATGAGGCTGGACCGTTGGCTGGTGAGCCAGCGCAAGGAGCAGAGCCGAGCGCGGATCCAGAAATTCATTGATGCCGGTTATGTGCGGGTCAATGGCAAAGCCGGGAAGGCCAAAACCCCTTTGCGCCAGGGCGATGAGGTGCAGCTCTGGATGCCACCGCCGGAGCCGCTGCCGTATCTGCAGCCGGAACCGATGGACCTTGATGTGCTGTTTGAGGACGGGCACTTGATCGTGCTCAACAAACCCGCTGGTCTGACGGTGCACCCCGCCCCGGGCAACAAGGATGGAACGCTGGTGAACGGATTGCTGCATCACTGTCCGGATCTACCGGGGATCAGTGGCAAGCTCCGGCCCGGCATCGTGCATCGGCTCGACAAGGACACCACCGGTTGCATCGTGATCGCCAAGAGCCAGGAGGCACTGGTGAAGCTGCAGGTGCAGATTCAGAAGCGGATCGCCTCCCGCGAGTATTTCGCTGTGGTGCATGGGGTCCCTAACGGCGACAGCGGCACGATCGTTGGCGCGATCGGCCGCCATCCGGCCGATCGCAAGAAGTACGCCGTGGTGAGTGGTGCGAACGGCCGATACGCCTGCACCCACTGGAGCCTGGTGGAGCGTTTGGGTGATTACTCGCTACTGCGTTTCAAGCTCGACACCGGGCGCACCCATCAGATCCGGGTCCATTGCGCTCACATGAACCATCCGGTGGTGGGGGACCCCACCTACAGCCGCTGCCGCAAGTTGCCAGTTGAGATGCCTGGGCAGGCTCTGCATGCGGTGCAGCTTGGCCTCGACCATCCGATCACACGGGAACGGATGGTGTTCGAGGCCCCCTTACCCGCAGTGATGGACAAGCTGATAAGCGTGTTGCGGCGCCGTGTCCATCAGAGCTGATTTAAGTAAGCGAGCGCACTGGTGAAGCCGGCGTTGTAGTCGATGGCCACTTCATTGGAGATGTAATCGCTGCGGGCATCTGTGTAGGCGAAATCATCGGCGGCCGATGGCCCACCGACCAGGGCACCGCTTAGTTCATAACGATTCGGCTGATCTGCGTTGAAGTCTGCCCAACCCACGCCGGAGGCGGCCCGGTGGTGCGGCTGCTGCGGTGAGTTGTCGCCGTAGTCGACCACATAGCTCGCCTGTCTTGGATTGTCGCCAAGGATGTAGTCGATGCTGTCGCGGGCCAGGTCGCTGTAGCGACCGTTGGGGTCGATCAGGGTGTCGGCGACGACGCCCGCCAGCATCGCGGTGTTGGCGGCGTAACGCAGTGAGCCCCAGGGGCTGATGAAGCGCAGGCCGCCAGCAGTGATCGTTACGCCATCCCGTCCATCCACCCAGCTGTCCAGCCAGTTGCGAACATCGTCGAGGGCCTTTGGGTCCCTGGCGTCCTCCGCCAGGAGAACTGCTGTTGCATAGGAGGAATCGTCCCAGTTGTGGGTCCAGCCGTTGTTCAGGCCTCCGATGGACTGGTGGTATGTGTCCTGCGCCATGGAGCGGTATCCCGATCCATCTGCACCGGAGGCCTCCATGGCCCTGGCCAGCCAGGCAGCGCCGTAGGCGAGCTCATCGTTGTACCCACTCCATGAGTTGTAGAAGCTCTGCACACCCGTGATCGCATCGGAGTATTTGCCGCGATAGCGATCGGCAAACGTGAACAGGGATTCAGCGCGCTCCAGCAGGGTGTCTGCGTAGAGCTGATCCCCCTGTTGGCGAAACAGCACCGAGGCGGAAGCCAGGGCTGCGGCACTGGCTGCACTGACATCGGAGCCGGGTTTGTCTGGGGTGACGGCCATGGCCGGCCGTGGGATGGTCTGGACTTCCGGAGCGCTCCAGAGCGCATGGTCGCTGTGGCCATCGCCGACCTGGGCAATGAAGAAGGTTGTCGCACCGCTCTGATCCAGGCCCTGCGCCTTGAGCAGGTAATCCGTGCCCCAGCGCACAGCATCTAGCAGAGCATCCATCTCGCCAGCATTGCTGTAGCCGTCTGGGAAGCTGATGCCACCCCAGGCGAGGCTGGAGAGGCTGGAGGCCAGGGGCAGCCCGAACTTCACGTGATCGCCGGCATCGTGATAACCACCGCTGAGATCCAGGCTCAGATCGGCTTGCAGGTTCGCTGCCGTCGCATCACCGAAATAGATGCCATCACGGCCATCGGACAGTCCTGAGTCACCGCGCCAGGGAACCCGGTTGCGGGCTTCATCGAGATCTCCTGACCGGTTCGCTTCGTAGAAGAGCAGCGACAGGCCCAGCGCGCTGCTGTAACTCCTGGTGTCCAGCGGATCGGGTTGTGGATCGGGTTGTGGATCGGGTTGTGGTTCCGGGTCAGGGTCAGGGGTTGGTGCTGGATCAGGTGTTGGCTGTGGAGCTGGCGCTGGTGTCGCCGTTGGATCTGGAGTTGGAATTGGGTTGGGTGTGGGGGGGATTGGATCGGTGTTGGTGAAGAGCAGTTCAGCGTTGAGGGATCCGCTGTTACCGATCGGGGCACCCTGGTTGCCGTTGAAACCGACCGAGATGGAGGCACCGGCAGGAATGGAACGGCCCCAGTCCATGCCAGTGAGGGTGTGGCGGTAGGAGCCATCGCTGGTTTGGCTGGAGGAGAGCTGCGCACCCCAGGGGTCGCCGCTGATGGTGTGGGGGCTCTCAAAGCTCCAGCTCCAGTTGTTGAGGTTTCTGGAGGAGGTGTTGGTGAGGGTGATTTCAGCGGTGAAGCCGTTCCACCAGAGCTGGCCATCCACCGCGACGGAGAGGGATGCATCTGGCTGTGGTGCTGGATCGGGTACTGGCTGAGGATCTGGATCGGGTTGTGGGTCAGGTGCTGGATCAGGTGTTGGCTGTGGAGCTGGCGCTGGTGTCGGCGTTGGATCTGGAGTTGGAATTGGGTTGGGTGTGGGGGGGATTGGATCGGTGTTGGTGAAGAGCAGTTCAGCGTTGAGGGATCCGCTGTTACCGATCGGGGCACCCTGGTTGCCGTTGAAACCGACCGAGATGGAGGCACCGGCAGGAATGGAACGGCCCCAGTCCATGCCAGTGAGGGTGTGGCGGTAGGAGCCATCGCTGGTTTGGCTGGAGGAGAGCTGCGCACCCCAGGGGTCGCCGCTGATGGTGTGGGGGCTCTCAAAGCTCCAGCTCCAGTTGTTGAGGTTTCTGGAGGAGGTGTTGGTGAGGGTGATTTCAGCGGTGAAGCCGTTCCACCAGAGCTGGCCATCCACCGCGACGGAGAGGGATGCATCTGGCTGTGGTGCTGGATCGGGTACTGGCTGAGGATCTGGATCGGGTTGTGGATCGGGTTGTGGTTCCGGGTCAGGGTCAGGGATTGGTGCCGGAGTGGGGGCGGGTTGGCGGCCGGGTGTGGGTCGCTTGTTGTCCGGGCTGGCGCCCGTTGGATCACTCAGGGTGACCATGCTCTGGAAATAGTCGATCACCACCGCATCGGGGACCGTCAACGCAGGCCATTGCGGCCAATCGAACGTGTCGTTCATGAAGGGCTGGCTCTGGTCATGGCTCAGCACCGTGAGGTGGTTGATGTCATGGGCAATGGCGCCCCCTTCGATCTCCAGCCAGCCATGGGCGCGGGAATGCATCCAGCCGCCGTGGTGGGGCTCCATCTTCAGCGTGTTGATAAACGCCTCCAGCCCACCGGTCGTCTCCAGATGTTCGATGAACCCAGGGCGATCAACGCGTCGGGCCAGCGTCAGAACCGCTTCGCTATCGCCGAGTCGTGCGGTGCGCTGCAGCTCAGCGATCAGTTGTGGCTCGTAAGCCCCATCAGCGATCCAGCCCACCTTTGCGCCCTGCATCGCGTACCAGAGCCCAACGCCGGAGGTGTCCTGGCCCCAGGCGTTGGCGTTATTGGTGAGCCCTTCCGCGAACGCCCAGCGCCCGACCATCTCGAGTTCAACCGCATCAAGCCCCAGAAATCTCCGCAGGTTGTTGTAAGCCTCGAACGCTTCTGTGGTGATCGGCGTTCGCCCGCCCATCAACGCGTCGTGGGAGGTGTGCGCACTGCCACCGAGCGAGCCGAATGCGGTGATCGGCACATAGGAGCCGGTCATGAGCTTGAAGACGATGTCACCCAAGCGTCCGGGACAGGTCCGCTCTGACTCAATCCTTCAGGTGACGTGTTTCAAGATGAATGGCTTGGCGCAAGCGGATAATCTGACGCCAAATGCCAGCATTTCCTGACAAAAGCAGGCAAGGTTTGGGCGGACAGTGGTGATTGTGGCTACCGAATTCAGGAATAGCTGGACTTTTCAGCGGATCTGACTTTGATGGTGCTTCACCTGCGATTGCTTCCATGGTCATCCGGGTCCGTTGTCGCCGTTCTTGGGTTTCCGCTCTAATGCGCTCCTTGCGCAACGAAATTGTGCCGCTTCCGATTCGCAGGCATCTGATTGTTGTGGATCAACCGAAGGTTGATGAATTGCACCCGCAAGTTGATCTCAGAAGAGTGGCTTGATTCAGGAACCGGCGAGCAGCCCCTGTTTCAAACCTGCGACAGCTGCAGCTGTGCGACTGCGCACATTCAGTTTCCGCATCACAGATTGCACATGATCACGAACTGTGGCGGGGGCAAGGAACAGTTGAGTTGCCACTTCGCGATTGCTCATTCCATCGGCGACAAGTTTCAGAACTTCCAGTTCCCGTTCGCTCAACTTGTCACGGTCATCAACTGCGGTTCCTGATGAGCTCAGTTCAGGGTCGATGAATCGTTGATGCCGATTCACAGCGCGGAGCGCTTCGACCAAGACGCAGGTTGGTCCTCCGATGTTGTGATCGAGCACCACCCCGGAGAGCGACGAACTCGCCAGGGCGACAGGGCTGAGAGCATGGTTGTGGGTCAGGATCAGGATGGCGCGGTGATCGAGAGGCGATTCCCCCAATGCCTCAATCAGATCAAGGCCTGAGCCATCGACCAGATGCTCAGTGACGAAAACGACTGCAGGGTGTTGATTCTGCTGAAGATGGACGCGTACGGCTTCTCCTGAGGTGCTGATCAAGCCGGGGTAAGCGCAGTTGAGCGTGGTGAGTTCATTCACCGCTTCAAGAGCCACCAGTTTTGGATAGACGCAACTGATCACCGATCGATGGTGAATCAGCAGTCCCAGTTCCTCGAGAAAGTCCTTGAAGGGCATGACAATGGCAAGCCTCTTCAAAACTAGGTGGGCAATCTCGGGCAGGCGTCCACCAAGGTACGGCTGATCGCGGCTTTGGGATGGTCCAACAGCGCATCTCCCGGTCCCTCTTCCACGATCCTGCCCTTGTCAAGAACGATGACGCGGTGACAGAAGCCGCTGGCGACGGAGAGGTCATGGGTCACGAAGATGATCGCCAAGCCCAGGTCCTGTTGGAGCTCGCGGAGAAGAGTCAGCACATCCGCCTGAACTTCAGCATCGAGCATGCTGACGCTTTCATCGCAGATGAGAACATCAGGCTTGAGGGCGAGGGCCCGCGCAATCGCCACCCGCTGTTGCTGCCCGCCGGAGAGCTGGCGCGGGAATCGATTCTGAAAGTTTTCTGGCGGGTTCAGGCCAACCCGCTCGAGCAGGGCGCGGGCCTTTTCGCGAGCCACCGCTTTTGAGCAGATGCCATGGATCAGCAGCGGATCGGCGATCGCGTCGGCAGCGGAGAGGGCCGGATTGAGGCAGGCAAGAGGGTCTTGAAACACCATCTGGATGCGTCGCCGTGCGACGCGCAGCCTCCTGCCTCGCAGTTTCAGCAGATCTTGGCCGTGCAGTTGCACCCGTCCGCCGCGGATCGCAGTGAGGCCCATCAACGCCCTGCAAAGCGTGCTCTTGCCACATCCCGAGGCACCCACCACACCGAGGCTTTCACCTGCCCTGAGGTCGAAGCTGATGCCATCCACGGCCTTGAGCCAGTCCGGCGCCCAGGGCAGTCCGCCAATGGTGTGCCAACAGCGCATATCGTCCAGCTGCAGAACGGTGGAGTTCTGGGGGCGTTGCGGAGAACGGCCGCCTTCCCGGGCCCGGGCGGCAGCGACGAGCCGTTGCCCCATCGGAGAGCGGGGCTGGGTGAGCAGTGTTCGGCTTGCGCCGTCCTCCACCTTCTGTCCGCCGTCGAGCATCGCCATGCGACCGCACCAGCGGGCTGCCATCGCCAGGTCGTGACTGATCAGCAGCAGGGCGCTGCCCAGCTCGTCGCACAGCTCGCTCAGTTCTGCCATCACCTGCCCTGCCACAGCCACATCCAGGCTGGTGGTGGGTTCGTCTGCAATCAGCAGCGGAGGTTCGAGCGCGATGGCCAGGGCAATGGCCAGGCGCTGGCGCATCCCCCCACTGAGTTCATGGGGATAAGCGCGGAACCGTTGCGCCCCGATGCCGACTTTGTCCAGCAGGTCGAGGGCACGGCTGCGCTGCCAGTTGGCATCGCGCTCGGGGCGGTGGGCCCGCAGGGTGTCAAGCAGATGCCCGCCCACGCTCAGCAGAGGATTCAGACGGGTCATGGGGTCTTGAAACACAAGACCGGCGGCTTGGCCGCGCAGCCTCCGCAAGGCCGGTCGATCCAGATCGCGTGGATCGGAACCGGTAAGGCGCAGCCCGCCACTGCAGACGCAGCCAGGGGGCAGCAGCTGCAGCACAGTACGGGCGACCGTGCTCTTGCCGCAGCCTGAAGATCCCACCAAAGCAAGCTTCTCGCCGGCCTGGAGCTGCAGGTCGAGGCCGTCCAGGGTCCAGCTGTCGCTGCCTGGATAACGCAGCTTCAGTTGTTCGAGCTCCAGAACCGGCTGTGGCATCGACGGTACGAAGAACCCAGCACTGAATACCATGGGACAACCCGCTGGGTCGGATGCTCAACGCCGCCTCCTCACCGGATACCCCCAGAGCCGACGACGCTCCGGTTCCAGTGGCCTGCGGTCTGCCTGAATTGCGGCGGCATCTGATCCGTCATCCGGATGACTACGACATCGCTCTTCCGGAGTGGCTGAAGCAATGCATCGCCAATGTGCCTCCTGGCATTGGCCAGAGTTGTCCCACGGATCCTGAAGCGCTTCTTGTTTCAGCCTTCGATTTCGGTTTCCAGCTGCACGAGGGGCAGTTCCGTGCCAGCGGCGACCCTTACATCGTGCATCCGGTGGCTGTGGCGGATCTGCTGCGAGACATCGGCGCCAGTGCAAGCGTGATCGCTGCGGGTTTCTTGCACGACGTCGTTGAGGACACGGACGTCACCCCCCAGCAGATTCAGGAGCACTTCGGGAGCGAGGTCCGGGAACTGGTGGAAGGGGTCACCAAGCTTGGAGGGATTCACTTCAACAACCGCACTGAAGCGCAGGCGGAAAACCTGCGAAAGATGTTTCTGGCAATGGCCAGCGACATCCGGGTGGTGCTGGTGAAGCTGGCCGATCGGCTCCACAACATGCGGACCCTCGGAGCGCTGAAGTCTGAGAAACAGCAACGCATCGCCCGTGAAACTCGCGAGATCTATGCCCCGCTGGCGAACAGGCTCGGGATCGGCCGGTTCAAGTGGGAGCTCGAGGATCTGGCGTTCAAGCTGCTGGAACCGAATGCGTTCCGGGAAATCCAGCATGAGGTGGCCAGCAAGCGCAGTGAGCGGGAGGACCGCTTAGCGGTCACAGTTGCCCTCCTCAACGACCGGCTGGCGCTCGCTGGGCTGGACGGTTGCGAAGTGAGTGGCCGGCCGAAGCACCTCTACGGCATCTGGAGCAAGATGCAACGCCAGCAGAAGGCGTTCCACGAGATCTACGACGTAGCGGCGCTGCGGATCATTACACCCAGCGTGGAAGCCTGCTACCGGGCTCTTGCGGTGGTGCACGACACCTTCCGTCCGATTCCCGGACGATTCAAGGATTACATCGGTCTGCCCAAGCCGAACGGCTACCAGTCGCTTCATACGGCTGTGATCGGTCGCCATCGTCCGATCGAGGTTCAGATCCGAACGTTGGAGATGCACCGCGTGGCTGAATTCGGCATCGCGGCGCATTGGAAATACAAAGAGGGTGGTTCGCCGGCGAGCAGCAGCAGTGAGGCAGAGCGGTTCAACTGGTTGCGTCAGCTGGTGGATTGGCAGCAGGAAGGCGGCAACGACGATCACAACGACTACCTCGCCTCGATCAAAGAAGATCTGTTTGACGAAGAAGTGTTTGTCTTCACGCCGAAGGGTGATGTGCTTGGGCTGCGCAAAGGCTCAACAGCCGTTGATTTTGCCTATCGCATTCATTCTGAGGTTGGCAATCATTGCCATGGTGCACGCATCAATGATCGCCTTTGTTCTCTGGCTACGTCGTTGCAGAACGGTGATTTCGTTCAGATTCTCACCAGTAAGACAGCCCATCCCAGCTTGGATTGGCTGAATTTTGTCGCCACGCCAACGGCACGGAATCGCATCAGGCAGTGGTACAAACGCAGCCATCGTGATGAAACGATCGAGCGGGGAAAAACCCTGCTCGAACGGGAATTGGGCCGCGACGGTTTCGATGCGCTTCTCAATGGAGCGGCCATGCATCGGGTGGCGCAGCGGTGCAATGTGCCCTCTTCAGAGGATCTGCTGGCATCCCTCGGTTTTGGTGCTGTCACTTTGCATCAGGTGCTCAATCGCCTGCGGGAGGAGATCCGTCTCCAGGCGGCTCAGACGGTTGCGCCGCCGAGCAATGAGGAGGTGGCGAGGTCGCTTGTGCCCCGCAAGAGCAAGGAGTCTGCAGCGGAGAGAAGTGGAAACGAGGGAGCGATTTTGGGGGTTGAGGGCCTCGATTACCGGCTGGGTCGTTGTTGCAGTCCACTGCCTGGCGAGCTGATCGTGGGCACGGTGGCGCTCGGCAACCACGGCATCACGATTCATCGTCAGGACTGCGAGAACGTCTCACCGATTCCGAATGAGCGGCGGCTGCCGGTGCGGTGGCGGACGCCCTCTGGTGGTTCCGCGCAGCAGTACCCCGTTCAGATGCGGATTGAGGTGATCGATCGGGTCGGCATCCTCAAGGACATCCTGATGCGACTTTCCGATGGAGCGATCAATGTGAGTGATGCTCGGGTTCGCACGGCGCAGGGACGGCCTGCGCGGATCGATCTGCGGGTGGAGCTATCCGATGCGGATCAACTGAGCCGCACGATGAACCAGATCCGTTCCATGGCGGATGTGATTGACATCGCACGAACGGGCGAGGGCTGAGCTCCGGAGTTGGGTTTCAGCTTGATGGTTTGCTTGGCGCCGACTGCAGACGAATGCCAAAGCTGCTCCCCTCCCCAACGCTGGAGTCAACGCTCACCGATCCGCCCATCGCTTCAACGAACATTTTGACGATGGAGAGTCCCAGGCCGGAGCTGGTCTGGCCACGACGCAAGGTCACGCCCTGGGCCCGCGTGAAGCGGTTGAAAATCAGTTCCTGTTGATCGGCGGCAATGCCCTGGCCGTGGTCTTGGATCAGCACATCCACCCAGTCTTGCTGGGCATTCAGAACAACATCGATCGGGCTGTCTGGATCGGAGTATTTGACGGCATTCCCGATCAGGTTTTCCAGGCACTGAATCAGGCGGTCGTGGTCACCAACCGCCTGAATGTTCTGGTTGGGATCGAGGTTGTCCGAGATCGGATTGCTGTGGGCCGAACGTGCCATTTTTAATGTCTGTTGAATCGCTGATGACACACTGAAGGTTTCATTCAGCATGGTCAGTTGATTGTTGTCCGCGCGGCTCAGATCAAGGAGGTCGCTGAGCATTCTGTTCAGTCGCAGGGCTTCCTGATTGGCAATCGATAGGGACGTGATGGTTCTGTCGGAGAGGTTATCGTCACGATTCAAGACCGATTGAATGAATCCCGAAACAACGGTGATGGGTGTTCGGAATTCATGGGAAATCGTTGATGCAAATTGTTTCTGATTGGTGGCTGATTCCTGAAGGCGATTCACCATCTGATTGAATTCATCGAGAATGGGAAGGATCTCGATTGGTGCATTCTGTGTGGAAACTTTCGCGGTTTCCAGTTTGCTCAGTTCAATTTGTGCAAGGTTTGAGCTGATGTTGCGGATTGGGTTAAAGAGTTTGCGTGCCACAACGATCAGCACCACTGTGGTAATGCCGATCAGGAACAACTCAGAGAGAAATTTGATGACGCTCTGGGTGTGCATCAGAGGTTGACTGAGCAGCGGCCTCAGGAGGACAAAGTGTCCTGTGGCTTGGCCGCCAGGGAGTTTGACTGCTTTTAGAGCAATAGCCTTGTTGAGTTTTAAATCGAGGATGGTGAATCCATCTTCTGCTGCGATCGCTTGTTCAGCAAAGGATTGAAGCTCGTTCGGTTCAAATGAGATCAAGCCGCTGCGGGTTGCCGCCAGGCCTGGTTTGCCATAGATCAAGCCAATTTTTCCGTCGTAGAGCCGTAAGGGCTCAATTAATTCTTGATAATCAGCTTGGCTGCAGCAATTCATCGCCTGCTCGGCAGGTAGCTGATCAAGTTTGTCGTTGATCTGGCTGATAGGAGCGATCACATCGGCACTGGATCGCACATTGAAAAGGTTGTGTTTGAAGATCTTTCGGAGCTGAATCGTGATCGCAAGGCTGATGACAGACTGAGCAACGATGACAGACACGCTGATCCAAAGAAAACGTCGCGCCAGCGACCAATGCTTTTCTTTTTGGGCGGTGCTGGTTGGTGGGTCTGCGCTCGTCATATTGTGATTCAGTTTTCTTGTTTCAGAACGGTGAAAGAGTTCATATCGACATCAAAGCGAAGCTTTAATCGCATTTTTATCTTAATTCAATAGGCATTTTTGGACGGGGAATTTAAGGTTTCAGCCGATGTTTGTGGTGGCTGCTGAGTTGTTCATTGCGTTCCTGATCTCTGTGGCAGGCTGCAACAGATCGCTTTGATTACAGCTCGCTGTTCAGTGCTCGGCTGGTCATCCTGTGGCGTCTGGAGGCTTGATTCAGGCGCCGTTGGAATACGAGGAAGGCGAAAGTTCCAACGACGAGACTCATCACAGCGGCGACAACGCTCGAGCCCAGCAGGATGCGATGGCTGAATGCCCAGCCCTGGTTCCACAGATTGGTGCGATCAATTCCTGTGAGATCGCTGTCCGAGCCGCCCATGCCCAGTAGATGACAGCCAACCACGTAGTTGAACCAGTAGAGAGGCAGATAGGTCAGGGGATTGCTCACAAGAGTGCCGGCGGCGGCGAGCAGATGGTTCCCGCGCACCAACGTGGCGACGCCCACGCTGAGAAAGATTTGCAACCCGAAGAAGGGGTAACAGCCGCAGAACACGCCAGCGGCTAGACCCCGAGCGCGCTGGCCTGGGGTGCCTTCCTGCGTCCACAGCCAGGTGATTCCCCGACGGATTCGAAGGCGACTGTGGCGCAGCAGCCGGCGCATGAAGCTCGTAAATCGGCTGGATCCTAGGTATGGAAGTGAGCAGGATTCGGCTCTGGGTTGGCCAGCACAGACACCATTGCCTCGGTCGCCACGGCGGTGGCGGCCGGCCAGGGCGGCATCGCGGTGATCCGTTTGTCCGGTCCTGCGGCTGAAGCGACAGGTCGTTCTGTTGTGCGTTGCCCCGGGAATCAGACCTGGGCCAGTCACCGAATTCTCTACGGCCACGTGATCGATCGGACCGGTCAGAAACGGATTGATGAAGTGCTGCTGCTGCTGATGCGAGCACCCCGCAGCTTCACCGGGGAAGACGTGGTGGAGATCCACTGCCACGGCGGTGTAATTGCGGTTCAACAGGTGTTGGAGCGGGTACTGGAGGAACCGGGGGTTCGCCGTGCCTTGCCGGGTGAGTTCAGCCAGAGGGCGGTGCTGAATGGACGCTTGGATCTCACCCGCGCCGAGGCGATCAGTGAGCTGGTGGCAGCCCGGAGTCGTCGGGCCGCCGATCTGGCCATGGCCGGCCTTGATGGCGGTGTCCAGACGCGCATCTCTGCATTGCGGGAGCGGTTGCTGGATCAGCTCACCGAACTGGAGGCACGGGTGGATTTTGAGGAGGATCTTCCGCCTTTGGACGGCAAAGCGTTATTGGCTGCACTTCAGGCCGTGCGTCAGGAGTTGCTTGCGCTGGTGGCGGATGGTGAGCGTGGTGAAGCGTTGCGGAGTGGCCTGCGCGTGGCCCTGGTGGGTCGCCCCAATGTCGGCAAGAGTTCCCTGCTCAATCGGCTCAGTCGCCGTGAGCGGGCGATCGTCACCGATCTGCCGGGCACCACCCGCGATCTGCTGGAGAGCGAGATTGTGCTCGAGGGGGTGCCGATCACCTTGCTTGATACGGCCGGCATTCGCAGCACCAAAGACGCGGTGGAGCAGCTGGGGATCGCCCGCAGTGAGGAAGCACTGGCGTCGGCGGATGTGGTGCTGCTGGTGGTGGATGGCCATGCGGGTTGGACCGCCGACGATGCAGCGTTGATGGACCGGATCCCCGCTGGGGTGCCGCGCCTGGTGGTGGCGAACAAGTCCGATCTTCCGGCTGGGCTGTTTGCAACACCGGCGGATGTGCGGCTTTCTGCGCTGGATGGCAGCGGGGAGGAGGCGTTGGTGCAGGCGTTGCTCCAGCGTTGTGGTGCGGCTGATGCTGATGGTGTGCTGCTGGCTCTCAATCAGCGGCAGCGGGATCTGGCGGGGCTGGCAGCCGAGGCCCTGGCCCGAAGCCAGGAGGTGGCGGCTCAGCACTTGCCATGGGATTTCTGGACGATTGACCTGCGTGAAGCGATTCGTGCCTTGGGGGAGATCACCGGTGAGGAGCTCACCGAAGCGGTGCTCGATCGTGTGTTTTCTCGCTTCTGCATTGGAAAATGAGATCCAGCCAGCTTGCGCCATCGTTGTGCTGTTCATGGGTGTGCTGACCAGCAGTGCCGCGCTGTCTTGCTGAGGATCGTTCGCTTATTTAGCTTTTCTGCCAGGTCATCCACCAGAAAAATAATGAATCATCCACCTACCGAATTGCTGGTGAATGCGATTGAGCTATCGGTCACTCCCGTCTTTCTGTTGGTTGGTATTAACAGTTTCATGGCCATCCTTGCTGGTCGGCTCACGCGGATTATCGATCGCTATCGCGCCATCTCAACCAAAATCAACCGCTGCGGCGAAGAGAACAGTGATCGGATTCGCTTTGAGCTGAAAACGATGAAAGCGAGAATGCAGATTTCACTTCGCTCGATTCAGCTGTTGACCTTGGGAATGGTTGGTACGGCATTGGTGGTGATTTTGATCTTTGTCGCGACAATCGCGATGATTGATTTAACGCCGATCACCATGCTGCTCTTTTTGGGTGTGATGTTGTTGATTGCGTCGGCTGCCTTTTTGTTTCTCAGGGAAATCCAATTAGCCACCAAGCAGGCCGATCGTTTCACTGATCTATGGGCATCGGGTCATGATTTATAGGCTGTGATGTTCATGTGGATGTTGTTGATTGCTCGGAGCCTGAGCCAGTGATTGGCTCACCGGAGCATGAAAGGCTGACGTCAGCAGCTCTTGCGCCCGTGCTGTCGATGACGCCCTCTCTGCGCTCTCGCCTGGCGGAATGGTTGGCGGAGGACCTCGGACGTGGTGATCTTTCGGCTGCTGCCCTGAAGGGACGCCGTGGCCACGCTTCTTGGATCGCTAAGCAGGCTGGGGTGTTCTGCGGCGGAGCCTTGGTTTCGGAGCTGTTTGCGTTGCTCGATCCGCAGCTCACGGTGCAATGCCTGGTGGAGGACGGCGCCACCATTGCCATCGGGCAGCGGTTGCTCGAGTTGGAGGGATCCGCAACGGCTCTGGTGGCCGGGGAACGCACCGCCTTGAACCTGGCCATGCGCCTCTCGGGCATTGCCACCGCCACCGCTGAGCTGGTGGCGCAGCTCGAGGGCACCGGTGTGCGGCTGGCCGACACCCGCAAGACCACGCCTGGGCTTCGCCTGCTGGAGAAATACGCGGTGCGCTGCGGCGGCGGCGTCAACCACCGCATGGGGCTGGATGACGCGGCCATGCTCAAGGAGAACCACATCGCCTGGGCCGGGGGAATCACCGCGGCCATCGCGGCCGTGCGTCAGCAGGCCCCCTGGCCCACGGCTGTGATTGTGGAAGCGGAGACGGAGGCTCAGGCGCAGGAGGCGGTGCAGGCGGGCGCCAATGGGGTGCTGCTGGATGAGTTCAGCCCTGAGCAGCTCAAGCTTCTGGTGCCCCGTCTGCGCCAGCTGGCCCGGGATCGGCAGCAGGGAGGGGCTGTGGTGCTGGAAGCCTCGGGCATTCAGCCCAGTGATCTGCGGGCCTATGCCGCGACGGGCATTGATCTGATTTCCACGAGTGCACCGGTGACCCGCAGCCGTTGGCTGGATCTGAGCATGCGGTTCGACTGAGATGGTCGCCGTACAGCGGCGGGGGATGATCAGACCCTGAACACCACAACGTGCTGCGTCTGCCCATGCTCAGCCTGTCCCACAACCTGGATGAGCAGTTGCAGGCCGCCATGCAGCGGGCCTTCCCGGAGGCGGACGCGGGGCTGGATCCCCAGCTGGCACCGGCGAGCAAGCCGGAATTCGGAGACTTTCAAGCCAACGGTGCGCTGCCCCTGGCCAAGCCCCTGAAGCAGGCCCCACGGCAGATCGCCACGGCCATCGTTGAGCAGCTGCAGGCCGATCCCACCTTCACGGACCTGTGCCTCGAGCCCCAGATCGCCGGTCCGGGCTTCATCAACCTCACGATCCGCCCGGAGCGGCTGGCGGCGGAGGTGTCGGCGCGACTTGGGGACGAGCGGCTCGGTGTGCCGGCGGTCAGCAACGCGGCGCCGGTGGTGGTGGATTTTTCCAGCCCCAACATCGCCAAGGAGATGCATGTGGGGCATTTGCGCTCCACGATCATTGGCGACTCGCTGGCGCGGGTGCTGGAGTTCCGCGGCCATCCGGTGCTGCGCCTCAATCATGTGGGCGACTGGGGTACCCAATTTGGAATGTTGATCACCCATCTCAAGCAGGTGGCGCCGGAAGCCCTGGAGACCGCCGATGCGGTGGATCTGGGAGATCTGGTGGCCTTTTATCGCGAGGCCAAGAAGCGCTTCGATGACGATGAAGCCTTCCAGTCCACCTCCCGCGATGAGGTGGTGAAGCTGCAGGGGGGCGATCCGGTGTCGCTCAAGGCCTGGGGCCTGCTCTGCGATCAGTCGCGGCGCGAGTTCCAGACGATCTACGACCGGCTCGACATCCGCCTCAGCGAACGCGGCGAGTCGTTTTACAACCCCTTTCTGCCTGGGGTGATTGATGGCTTGAAGGCAGCCGAGCTGCTGGTCACCGATGACGGTGCCCAGTGCGTGTTCCTTGAGGGTGTGCAGGGCAAGGACGGCAAGCCCCTGCCGGTGATCGTGCAGAAGAGCGACGGCGGCTTCAACTACGCCACCACCGATCTGGCGGCGATCCGCTACCGTTTTGGCTCGGCTCCGGAGGGGGATGCCGCCCGTCGGGTGGTGTACGTCACCGATGCTGGCCAGGCGAACCATTTCGCCGGGGTGTTCCAGGTGGCGCAGCGGGCCGGCTGGATTCCGGACGGTGCGCGCCTCGAGCATGTTCCCTTTGGCCTGGTGCAGGGAGAAGACGGCAAGAAGCTCAAGACCCGCTCCGGTGACACTGTGCGTTTGCGGGATCTGCTCGATGAAGCCGTCGAGCGGGCGGAAGCCGATCTGCGCTCACGCTTAAAGGAGGAGGAGCGCAGCGAGCCTGAGGCGTTCATTCAGCACGTGGCGGGCACTGTTGGACTGGCTGCGGTGAAGTACGCCGACCTCAGCCAGAACCGGATCACCAACTATCAGTTCTCCTTCGATCGGATGCTGGCGCTGCAGGGCAACACGGCCCCTTATCTGCTGTATGCCGTTGTTCGTGTTGCAGGAATTGCCCGCAAAGGCGGTGATCTGGATGTTTCAACAGCCCAGCTGCAGTTTTCTGAGCCTCAGGAATGGGCTCTGGTGCGGGAGCTGCTCAAGTTCGACGCGGTGATTTCTGAGGTGGAGGAGGAGCTGCTGCCCAACCGGTTGTGCAGCTACCTGTTCGAGCTCAGCCAGGTGTTCAACCGCTTCTACGACCAGGTGCCGGTGCTGAAGGCTGAACCAGAAGCCCTGTCATCGCGTTTGGCGCTCTGCCGTCTGACGGCCGACACCCTCAGGCTGGGTCTTGGTCTGCTGGGGATTGCCACCCTTGATCGCATGTGAGTCCAGCCGATTGTCGCTTCAGGCTTGTGCAAGACATGGAACGCTCGTATCAAGGCCTTGGTATTAAACGAGGCAGATGGCTGTTGAGGTCAAGCAAGAAGGTGTTGTGATGTCCACTTGAAAAATGTCGTGGTGATCGATGTTGCTTTGGCATGGGGTATTGCCTTCAAGTCAGGATGGGTGAAGGCCACAATGCAGGCCATGACCTGCCCATTGCCAGGACATTTGTGAGAACAGGTTGTTGCGTTTTTGGGCTGGTTTTTGAAAATGCTTCGGCAAGCAACTCTCTTTGTGAGTAACTGTCTTTTGGTTGTCCTGAAATTATGTTGAACGCGTGCTTCCGCTTTGAGTGCTCAATGGATAGCGTTGTTTTCGTTTGACTGTTCTTGGCGAAATGTTCTGTCGACATTAGAATGATATTTTCAGAGGTTCATGCTCTTGAAAATCTTTATCTTTCCAGCCCTATTCGCCAGCGCCATGGCGATGTCAAGTTTTATCATGCCATCGGCCAGTGCAGATGAAATTTGGATGTCGGAAGGGAAGATGATTCAGTGGTTGGAAAGCAAAGGCAGCACGGCTGTTTTTAAGATGAATAATGTTTATTTTTATGTTGAAGATCTTGCTTCCGCCAGTTCTAGCAACCGTGGGACTTATCGAGGTTATTGGGTGACGAAGACCAATCCTCAGCGACAATGTGCTACGTTCCGTGAACTTTATGGTAGTCGTTCGTCTTACACTTGGGGGCGTTTCAAGGTCAAATTTATCGGCAATAGCTTCCCCTACAAGTGGACTGCGAAGTTGGGAGATTGTGATCGCAAGGTGTATAAAACGATGGAAGCTGTACCCATGATGCAAGCCAACTAAGGAAGAAATTTGACTAAGTTGTGGCTTGACCAAGATGTGGCCAGAGAGCAATCAAGTTTGGCTGCATGTAGCTTTTGTTTGCATTATATTAACTAATTTTAAATTGATTGATGCTGATGGCTGATGTTTGTGGAGTGTTCCCTGTGTGGTGCTTTTCCAGAAATTTCAATATTTATTGATTCTATGATTTCTCTGCAGAATTGATTATCTGCTTACAGACCTTGTACCTTTCGATCCATGCTGGCAAGTAGAAAATAGCGCCTTTGAAATTGTGCCAATCGATTGAAGAAGCGTGATGAAGTGCTTTAGGTCAGTTCTTCTAAATCTTGATTTGATTGGTTCGAAGGCCTATGGCTTGAGCGCAATTCTGATCGGGTGTTCTGGCTTCGTCTTTCCCCTCGGAATTGTTGTGGCCCGCGGCTTGCGGCATCAGACGGTTTTGTCACTTTCCGTCCCTCTCCCCTCAGACTGGGGCATGGTCTGCTGGGTATTTCCACCCTGGAACGCATGTGAGCGACACCAACACGCCGTTCACACCCGCGGGTGCTCCTGTGGCGCGGGATGCCGTGGAGCAGCTCAAGGCTTACAGCGCTCCGCTGGAGGGGCGCCGTGAGCTGTTGCGGCTGGATTTCAACGAGAACACCATCGGCCCCAGTCCGCTCGTTGCTCAGGCGCTGCGGGGGTTCAGCAGTGAAGAGATCGCCGTTTACCCGGAGTACGACGGGCTTCGGGAGGCTGTGGTGCAGAACCTGCAGGAAAGCGGCTGCAGGCCGGGGTTAACGCCCGATCAGGTGGGGCTGTTCAACGGTGTTGATGCCGCAATTCATGCGGTGTTTCAGGCCTATGGCGATCCCGGGGATCGTTTGCTCACCACTGCCCCCACGTTCGGCTACTACAGCCCCTGTGCCCGTATGCAGGGGATGACGATCGAGGCCATTCCCTACGAAGGTGAGTCGTTTGCGTTTCCATTGGCGGCAGTCACTGAGGTGTTGCAGCAGCAACCACCGCGACTGCTGTTGATCTGCAATCCCAACAACCCCACAGGCACCCGCTTAGCGCCCGATCGCATCATCGCGTTGGCGACCACCGCGCCTCAGACGCTAGTGGTGGTGGATGAGCTGTATGAGGCCTTCACCGGCGACAGTGTGCTGCCCTCCGCAGATTTCGCAGCCACGCCGAATTTGCTGGTGCTTCGATCGCTCGCCAAAACCGCTGGTTTGGCCGGTCTGCGCATTGGCTTCGCCATCGGCCATGCCGATGTGGTGGATCGGGTTGGCCGCGTCACCGGTCCCTATGACGTCAACAGTGTTGCGGTGGCCGCTGCATTCTCTGCTCTGGCGGATCAGTCCTACGTCGATGCCTATGTGTCTGAGGTGCTGCGGGCCCGCGAGTGGACAATCCAGGCGTTGCGCGAGGCGGGAGTGCGCCATCACTGCGAGGGTGGCAACTATCTCCTGATCTGGCCGAAGCGAGCGGTGGCCGAGCTGGATGCGGAGCTCAGGCAAGCCGGAATTCTGGTGCGGTCGATGGCCGGAAAGGCGTTGATCGATGAAACCTTCCGGGTCAGCATTGGCACCACCAGCCAGATGCAGCGGTTTGTGCCGGCCTTCTTGGCGCTGGATTACCCATCGATGCCGGCTTGATGTTGTTGGTGTGAGGTCAACAGGGTGGCCAGCCAGGCCGCGGCATCGCGTTCGCCGCTCTGCTGCAGTTCCTGGATGTAGGCGCGAATGTCTCGTTCTTGGAGGCTAGTCATTGTTGGGTTGGGTCTGATCGACCTCTTCAACATCCAGCCATTGGTGGAGACCGCTTGGAGCAGATCGTTTGGTCCTCGGGAGAGGCTCTGGTGAAGATTGGGTGAGCCGTGGCTGCTGCTCAAGGGTGGGCGTTGACGGCAGTGGCGGGGCTCCGGTTGATTGCTGGCAACGGAATCGAATCGATTTGGCTCGGATCCTTCTGTTGGCCACCGGCGGCACCATCGCCGGCCAGGCCGACGCTGGTGCAATTCTGAACAGCTACACCGCTGGGGTGTTGGGGGGTGAAGACCTGCTGGCGGCCGTGCCTCAGTTACAGGAGCTGGCGGCGATCAGCGTGGAGCAGATCGCCAATGTGGACAGCGCTGATCTGTTATTCGATCACTGGCGCTTACTGGTGGGTCGTATTCGTGAGGCGTTTCAAGCGGAGCCTGATCTCACTGGGGTGGTGATCACCCACGGCACCAACACCCTGGAGGAAACCGCCTGGCTGCTGCAGTTGCTGATCGATGATCCCCGCCCGGTGGTGCTCGTCGGGGCGATGCGGCCAGCGACTGCCCTGAGCGCCGATGGGCCACTCAACCTGTTTCAGGCCGTGCAAGTGGCGGTCAGCCTCGAAGCACCCGGCCACGGCGCGCTCGTGGTGATGGATGGCCAGATCCAGGCGGCCCGCCAAGTCACCAAGGTGGCGACCCAGGGGGTGGGGGCTTTTGCGAGTCCCGGGCGCGGGCCCTTGGGCTGGGTGGATGACACCGGCGTGCATCTGCCGATGGGGAGCGGTTCACGGCAGGTGCCCTTCGCTGCGCTCGATTTACCGGAGCAATGGCCCCAGGTGGCGATTCTTTACGGCTGTGTTGAACCCGATGCCCGGATGCTCACTTTCTTCCTTGAGGCTGGGATGCAGGGGCTGGTGTTCACCGGCACCGGTGCTGGTCAGCTCTCCGCTGGGGAACGCAGTGCTTTGGGGGCCTGGGCTGGACCGCGGCCGCTGATGCTGCGGGCCAACCGCTGCGGTTCGGGGCCGGTGCATAGCGATGCCGAGGATGAGCGGTTCGGGTTGCTGCCCGCCGGCAGCCTTAACCCCCAGAAAGCAAGGGTGCTGTTGTTGTTGGCGTCCATCGCTGGAATGGATCGTTCCGCACTGGAGGAGTTGATGATTGATCTGGCGCGGGGTTGAATATTGCAACTCTTTAAAAGCAGAAATTGCTCTTCAGGGGTTGGTTTGTGGATCAGATCAACACCCTTGGCTGACCTCAGGTGCCTGGGTAATGAGTGCGCTTGAGATGATCGATGCACTCTCGAACTTTGAGATCCGGCATCACCATTACCCGTCGCATCAGGCTCTCTCGATAGGTGTAAAGCCCTTTGCAGCCTTTGATGGGTTCTAAAAGAAGATCGAGAAGATGTGCTTTCGCTGTTGTACCCGTCATGGATTCAATTGAATCGGTGTGGATTGTTTTGATGGATCGTCAGGAGATGGATCAGCACAATGAGACCGCCCTGCTTTTCCCTCGCGGGTGTTGTATAGCTTTCAGCCTTTGATGTTTGGCATCAGGCCTCCCGACATGCCTTCAAGCGTTGAAGCTCAAAACGAAGACTGTGCGATGAATGATGCTGATCTGATTTGATTCCATTCTGCTTCATTCTATGTTCAACCTATTGTGGTTTTGATCGAATCTGTTTCCATCCCCCAAATGGGTGATTGATTGCGTTGATGCTTCACCCGAATGCGTGAGCTGCTTTCTCTTGTTCCTGGCTACATCAGCCCTGAAGTTCATTTGGCTACTGAATAGATCTCCGGTAAGGCATCAACACGTTCGGCGAGGATGGCTTCGATGATCGCGTGCAGATAAGCAGCACGTCGCAACTTGATTTGTGTTGGCTGATCCTGAACATGGCCAATGGCCTCAATCAGTGCCACGAGTGCCATCAGTGCCTGATGGTTTGTTGTACGGTTCACGGCATGAGTTGATCGTTATTCATACCTTTGCTTCGTTGCCGCGTTGATGCTTTGAGCGGCATCATTCCCCGCTGTGACCTGCCTCACCGAGCACGAATTGATGTTGGATGTAAAGATCAGCCACCGCCTCAGGCTTCTCTGAAACTCGATGACGCTGCTTCTTGTTGCTGCCTGTTTTCTCGGCCTGCTCTGGATGACGCAGATCTTGGTGAGGAGGGGTATGGATGATGGCTCTGGGGGATAGCCAGCCAACCACCACAAAAAACCTCAGTCACCTCTACAGCGCTGCTTTCGGCTTGGGTTGATGCACTTCAGCATTGCTTCACTTCGTCGTGACGTCGTCGCTGAAACAAACGACTTGGAAGCAGGACGCAACAACGTTTCCGTCAAGATCAGGGCTGACGTGACCCCTCCGCTTTGGCTGCGTTGTTTGGATCATTGCCATGCCATTCCCACTCTTGGTGACCGCTGCCCCGAAGGCAATAAGCATGAAGGCTGATTGCCTGATGCGCGTTCGCTGACGAGAGTATGTGCATTGAGATCGGAGGAGCCAATGACGGCCGACACTCCACCTGAGCAAGCCGTAGAAGCATCCTGACTTTTCTGGCCCCTGCTCCAACTTTTCAACCCAACCGTGAGCAATTCGTCTGGTGCGACAAAGATGTGCGTCAACCCAGTCGATACTCCTCCGCACCGTGCATAGGTGCCCTGCAGGAGTCCCGCTACACACCTGGATCCAATGGCCCCAGGGTTTGCCTTAAGCCAGACGCTTCGCACCTTTTCTTTCAGTTCACTGTCGTTCGATTAGCTTTCAACGCTTCACGGATACAGCTTCACTGAATACCAGGTAGCGATATGCACAAACGAGCGAGGTAGGCCGTCTTTCCATCGGGAAGGGCGGCCTTCTCTTTTGCTCGATGGGCCAATCCGGCGCTACAAATAGACCCCGTGATTGACCTCGAAGGTTGGTTCGCAACGTTTGGGCTCATGTGTGGTGTGTGGCAGAGAATCGCAGCCGCAAGCCAAGATGAATGTTCTCATTGTTGTGATGATGCCTCTCACTGTTCTTCTGTCGACACTGGCCGGCGGTTTCCTGCTTGGATTTGTATTTACAGCGTTGCGTTTGCCATTGCCTGTTCCACCGTTGGCGGGTTTGATCGCCGCTGCGGCTTGTCTCGGAGGTTCAGCAACCTTTGAATTGGTTCGCCAGCATTGGTTCAGTTAATTGACACAGCACATCAAACATGTGTTTGAACGTGCTGTTCGCCCACTGTTCAAGTTTGGCTCTGCGATTCTGATCGCTCTGGTGGCCAAATTGCAGTAATTGTTCGTGCTTTTCTTTCGTCGTCGAAACAACAATCATTTAATTTGAGTTGCTTAAATCATAAGTACTGAGCAATTGCTCGACGCGATAAAAGATTAAAGGCATCGGATCAATGATGATCTTTGGCGTGAAGGAGATCTTTGACTCGATAAGACGTGCTGAATCGCGGTCCACTTGCGTCTGGCATGCATCGACATTTCTCTTGGAGGCCAGGCGCGATGTGACGATCTCCTTGCTCCCCTGCGTCTTTTTGCTGGGTGTGGGGTGAAAGCAGGACGTAAGCCGGGTTCTGTTCACGCCTCCGAAGAGGGTGGGTGGCTATCTATCTGGGACCGTCGTTGCCGACGGCCTCGAGCGGCGCGTTCAGTCGGAACGGGGCTGATGGCCAACCGTCGTTCCTTGGCCTTGCTCCCAGCCGGGGTTTACCGAGCCAGCACCTCTCGATGCTGCTGGTGCGCTCTTACCGCACCTTTGCACCCTTGCCTGTGCACCCCAGGGCATGCCCCAAGGGCCATCGGCGGTGTGTTTCTGTGGCACTCTCCTCACGGTCACCCGCACTGGGCGTTACCCAGCAAGCCTGGCCATCGGGGAGCCCGGACTTTCCTCAACCGGATTCTTTGGAATCCTGTTGCAACCACCTCGCCTGCTTTCAGCCTCCATCATGCTCTTTGGGCATAATTTGAAGATCTGGGGCTGTAGCTCAGCTGGATAGAGCGACGGTTTCCTAAACCGTAGGTCGTGGGTTCGAGTCCCGCCAGCCCCGTGATGGATCCCGACCCGCGTAGTGAACGCTACATCTGGTGGGGTGGGCAGATCGCTTGCCACCGCTAGGGTTGGCCCAATGGAGGATGCCATGACCCAGCTTCACGACCTCCGCCTTCGTCTTCTCGTTCAACAGGAGAGCGAAAGGATCGCTGATTCGCAGCCGTTAGACCTGGATTTGTCCGTTGTTCAGGCTCGGTGCCTCTGCTGGCTGGCCCTTCTGGCAGAGGCCCATGAAGATCAGGCAGGTGATGCCGAGCGTCGTGGTGACACGGAGCAGGCCATGGGTTGGTTCGCGGATTCGATGCGTCTTCGTGACGTCATTCAGGTGGTGTCGTCCATCGAAATCCCTTTGCCCACCAATCAGGAGGAAGACGATCTTGGCCGTGATGATTCCCAGGGACCTCTCGCGGCCTGATCAGTGTCATAGTGGGGTATGACTGAGAGGGACTGCGGTGCCGGAAGAGCCCTGCCAATGCCCGGACTGCCAGAGGTTTTACCGGGAACATGACCGGTTAATCCGTGAGTTCCCGACTCTGCGTCAACAGCAGGAACTCAACTGGGCAGCCCTTCAATCGTTTCGTACCTTGTCTGGTCGCGTTTTAGAAGACCTGCAGAAACAGCACGGTTCAAAACAGCAGGAGTCTTCGTCGTCGGCAGCAACACCTCAGCTCAGCACAGGCGGTGTACCCGAAGAATCAACAGATTCTTTGCAGCAGGCCATGGCTGATCTGGAGAACATCAATGCCCATCTCTTCTCGATTGAGGCGTTGATGGAACGCGTCTTTGATGTGCGGGTTCCCGAAGAAATCGAGCAGAAATTCCGAGAGCTTGCCGGTGAACTCGCTCCAGATCCATTGAATGTTGATCGTCTCAGGCTGAACCGCCTGTTGCATCAAACGCCCGACTTACCCGATCGGAGCTGAAACCGGGCTGGCACTGCGTCTCCGGCAAAGTTTGGCAATCATCCCCTCTTCATCGGCCGGGATCACCGATAGCGAAACGTCATCCCACCACTGCAGGGCTGAAGTCAGTTCATTGCGGAGGGCTTTGTCGTGTTCGCCAATTCCTCCCGTCAACGCCAAGACGTCCACACCATCAAGACTGGCTGCCATTGAGCCAAGCAATTGCAGTATCAGATGACGGAACACATCCAAGGCTCGGATGGAGCCATTGCGTCCTTGGCCAGCGGCCTCGCGGATCTCTCGCATGTCGCTGCTGAAATCAGACAGTGCTTGCAGTCCGGAGTCCTTCTGCAGCATGGTGTCTAAGAGGTCCGCGCTCTACCCCTCACGCATCAGTTCGAGCAGCATTCAGGGTCCACTGTTCCGGATCGGGTCGCTATCACCAGACCCTCTAGTGGGGTGAATCCCATGGTGGTGTCGATGCAGCGACCGCCACGGATGGTGGCCAAGGACGCCCCAGCCCCGAGGTGAGCACTGATCAGACGCAACCTTGATGGATTGTTTCCCTTCGCACGCCACTGCTCGGCCATTGCCTTTACCACGTGCTGATCGTTGATGCCGTGAAAATCGAAGCGGCGAAAGCCCTTGTTGCGTAAGGCACTGGGGATCTAATAGGTGTAGGCCGCCGCCGGCAGGTTGCTGTGGTGGGCGGTATCGCTGCGCGGCCGCTATGCCAGGGGAAGGCCCCGGTGGAATCCACCAGGGCCGCCTTGAGGCTGGAGCTGCCGAGGTTGATGACCAGGGCAAGATCGGCCATCAGCGCACATCGCACGTGATCTCGACGTTCAGCGGATCCACGTTCCAGATGTTTCGGCAGTACTCGGCGATGGAGCGGTCGGAGGAGAAGAAACCCGTGCGTGCTGTATTGAGCACGGACATCCGGTTCCAGTGCATCCGGTCGGTCCAGGCACGGCTGACCGCCTCCTGAGCCCGAACGTAATCGCTGAAGTCGGCCATCACGAAGAAGGGATCGTGGCCTGTGAGGTTGTCCAGAAGGGGACGGAACAGTTCACCGTCGCCGTTGCTGAAGTGACCCAGCTCGATCAGACGCAGCGCCTCCTGCAGCTCAGGGATGGCCGAGATGAAGTTGCCAGGGTTGTAGCCCTCCTGCTTGAGAGCCTTGATCTCCTCAACGGTCTTGCCGAACAGGAAGAAGTTCTCAGCACCCACCAGCTCTCGGATCTCCACATTGGCGCCGTCGAGGGTGCCGATGGTGAGAGCGCCGTTCATCGCGAACTTCATGTTTCCGGTGCCTGAGGCTTCCTTGCCGGCGGTGGAAATCTGTTCGGAGAGATCCGAGGCGGGATACACCTGCTCGGAGAGCTTGACGTTGTAATCAGGCAGGAAGACCACCCGCAGACGACCGTCCATATCCGGGTCGCTGTTGACCGTTTCAGCGATGCCATTGATGAAACGGATGATCAGCTTGGCCATGTAGTAGCCCGGAGCTGCCTTGCCACCGAAGATCACCGTGCGCGGCGCCATGCCCTCCGCCTGACCGTTCTTGATCCGCAGGTACTGGGTGATCACCTGCAGGGCATTCAGGTGCTGGCGCTTGTATTCATGGATGCGCTTCACCTGCACATCGAACAGGGTGGATGGGTCCACAAGCACCCCGGTGTTCCTGTGGATGTAGCCGGCCAGCTTCCGCTTCACATCGAGCTTGGTTTCAGCCCATTGATCGAGGAAGCCCTGGTCGTTCTGGCGCTCCTCCAGCTTGCGCAGGCTCTCCATGTTGGAGATCCAGTCCGGGTCCACGTGCTCATCCAGCAGTTTTGAGAGGCCGGGATTGGACAGTGCGACCCAGCGACGCGGGGTGACGCCGTTGGTGACGTTGGTGAACTTTTCGGGCCAGAGGGCAGCGAATTCAGGCAGCAGATCGGTCTTCACCAGATCGGAGTGCAAGGCCGCAACGCCATTGACGTGATGGGCGCCGATGGTGGCCAGATGCGCCATGCGCACGGCTTTGCTGCCTTCCTCATCAATGATCGAGAGCTTCCGCTGCATCGCGTCGTTGCCGGGATAGCGGATGCGGACCTGTTGCAGGAAGCGGCGGTTGATTTCGTAGATCAGTTCGAGGTGACGGGGCAGCAGGTTGCCGAACAGGTTGAGGTCCCACTTCTCAAGGGCCTCCGGCAGCAGAGTGTGGTTGGTGTAGGCAACTGAGCGGGAGGTGATGTCCCAGGCCTTGTCCCACTCCATGTGGCGATCGTCGATCAGGAGACGCATCAGCTCAGCCACTGCAATGGCTGGGTGGGTGTCGTTCAGCTGAACGGTCCAGTACTGGGGGAAGTCCTCCACCGCGAGGCCCCGGTTGTCCAGGCTGCGCAGCATGTCCTGCAGGGAACAACTCACGAAGAAGTGCTGTTGTTTCAGGCGCAGGCGGCGACCTTCGTCGGTGCCGTCATTCGGATACAGCACCTTGGAGAGGGTCTCGCTGCCCACCTTCTCTTCCACAGCACCGTAGTAATCGCCGATGTTGAAGGCGTAGAAATCAAAGCTTTCGGTGGCATCGGCGCGCCAGAGGCGCAGTCGGTCGCAGATGTTGACCCGGTACCCCAGGGTCGGGACATCGTGGGGAATACCAATGGCATGTTCCGCAGGAATCCAGCGGGAGCGGTAGTTCCCCTTGTCATCGATGTAGCTCTCCGTGCGGCCACCGAACCCGACGAAACAGGCTTCATCGGGCTGGGGCAGTTCCCAGGGCCATCCCCCCTTCAGCCACTTGTCTGTGATCTCCACCTGCCAGCCGTCACGGATCAGCTGGTCGAAGATGCCGAATTCGTAGCGGATGCCGTAGCCGGTGGCCGGAATCTTGAGACTGGCCAAGGACTCCATGTAGCAGGCCGCCAGGCGCCCCAGACCACCGTTGCCCAATCCAGGCTCTTCCTCAACTTCCAGGATCTGCTGCAGAGATTCGATGCCGAAATTTCTCAGGGCCTCTTCGGCTTCCTTCTGGATGCCCAGGTTGAGCAGATTGTTGTTGAGTTGAGGTCCGATGAGGAACTCGGCGGAAAGGTAAGCAACCGCTTTCTGCGGATGGGCGCGCATCGCTTCCATCGTCGCCAGGTAACGCGTCATCAAACGGTCCCGAACCGCATAACTCAAGGCCATGTAGAGGTCATGGCGACTGGCGGTGGGAGCGAGTTTGCCGAGGGTGAAGAAGAGATGCTCGGTCATTCCGTCAAACACGCTCTTGGCATCGAGGCCAGCGCGTTCAGGGTCGTTGTAACAACCCGGAGTCGGCAGTCGCAGGTCGAGTGGCTGGGAGGTTGTCATGACAGCGAGGGGGAGAGGGAGAGAGCTCTCGCTCTCTTCGTGGTTGAGGTGTGAACGGGTGGATCAGATGTTGGAGGAGCCGTAGCCGAACTTCCAGTGCCAGTTATTGATCTCGGGGGAATCCATGCCCTCGGTGTAGGGGTAGCTGCGGTGCTTCTCGATCTCGCCCTTGATGCGCTCCTCGATTTGGGACGCACGGGAGCCAAGGGAGTCACCGCGCTCGATCAGATCGATCAGGAGGCCGAAGCGGTCGATCTGGTTGCTGATCGCCAGCTCCAGAGGGGTGTTGTTGCCGTGTTCTTTGAACAGGGGATCGTGCAGCGCTTGCTCATGGAGAACTTTTTCGGAAACGAGGGGGGGCTGATGAGGCGCGGTCGTCATGGATTGCTCGGAATAGCAATGCTGTTGAGGGACCCACGGCCTCACAAAGGAGAATTCACCCCTTTAGACCATGCGGATAAATGGAAATTAGCCATCTCGACCATGCCTGCCGATAAACAAGAAGCGAAGATTTCGGTTCCCTTTTAAATCGGACCAAAGCAGCTGGTTGTTGAACAGTCCAACCTGGCTGGCACCACTAATCTCGGCATGAATGCTGTGCAGCACCATGCTGTTTCCCGCGCTGCTGAGTGAGATCAGCAGTCATGACCTTGAGGCCGCCGAATCTCTGATCGGCGTCCTTCGCTTCATCCTGATCTTCGTCGGGGCCAGGATGCTGGCCGAGATCCTGGTCCGTTTTGAGCTTCCCACCATCCTCGGGGAGCTCCTCGCCGGCGTCATCATCGGAGCATCAGGCCTGCATCTGCTGGTGCCTCCGGAGACTGGAGTGCAGCTCAGTGCTGCCTTCTCCGATGTTGTGAGTGCTCTGGCTCACGTTCCAGCCGATGAGATTCCCAATCTTTACGAGGAGAGCTTCGGCGCGCTTCAGTCCGTCTCAACCCTGGGGCTTTATTCCCTTCTATTTCTGACCGGACTGGAGAGCGAACTGGAAGAGCTGATGGCCGTTGGTGTCCAGGCGTTCTCCGTCGCGGTGGTGGGTGTGGTGTTGCCTTTTGTTCTCGGCACGCTCGGATTGATGGCGATCTTCCACGTTGATGCCATCCCAGCCATCTTTGCTGGGGCCTCGATGACGGCAACCAGTATCGGAATCACAGCGAGTGTGTTTGGGGAACTCGGATACCTGCGCACGCGTGAAGGTCAAATCGTAATCGGTGCTGCAGTGTTGGACGACATCCTCGGCATCGTCATTCTTGCTGTTGTTGTCTCCTTGGCCGCCGGCGGCAGCCTCGCGATTGCCCCGATCGTGCAGCTCGTTGTTGCAGCGGTTCTGTTCGTGGTTGTGGCACTCCTGCTCAGCCAGAGAGCTGCGCCAGCCTTTGATTGGATGATTGACCAACTGAAGGCCCCCGGCGCCAAGCTGGTGGGCTCATATTTACTGCTGGCCCTCAGCTGTTTTGTAGCAACGGCGATCGGTCTGGAAGCCGCCCTCGGCGCGTTCGCCGGTGGGCTGATCGTGAGCACCTCCAGGCACCGTGAGGAGATTCAGAGGGCCGTGACCCCAATCGTCGGGCTTTTCGCAACGGTGTTCTTTGTGCTGGTGGGGGCAGGCATGGATCTGTCCGTGATCAACCCCGCGGATCCGGCGGCGCGTTCCGCATTGATCGTGGCGGGTTTCCTGTTCGTGGTGGCCATCATCGGCAAGGTTGCAGCGGGTTGGGCCGTCTTCAGCGACAAACCCACCAACAACCTTGTTGTTGGCCTGGGAATGATGCCGCGTGGTGAGGTGGGTTTGATCTTTCTCGGGCTCGGCACCGCTTCCGGTCTGCTGGATCCAGGCCTCGAAGCAGCGATTCTCCTGATGGTGATTGGCACCACCTTCCTCGCACCGGTTCTGCTGCGGGTGGTGCTCAAGGACAAACCGCCGGAGGATGGCGACGTGGTTTCCGAGGAATTTGTCGCTGATCCGATGTCCGGCTCGTAAACGGTTTATGCCCTCCACACTGCCTACAGGCGAACTTCAGGATTCAGGAACGACCGGATTCCGTCACCACGAGCAGCAGGCTCCAGCCGATGCCAATCAGAGCAAGGCTGGAGCCCCATCCCGGGCCAAGTGTCCAGCTCACCAGCAGCTGCATCACCATTCCCACGGCCAGGGAAAGCAGCACGCTGCTCAGAATCAGCAGTGCCTGGGTGATGTTTTGCGAGAGGGCCGTATCGTTAAGGCTGGTTTCCAGCTTCCCGAGCGGACCGCTCAAGGGGATATAAAGCGCGAGCGCCCAGAACAGAGCTCCTCTCCAGATCGCCCCATCGGTTAACGGTCCGCCGATCCCATCCATGGTTGGCATCCAGCCCGATTGAAGTGCTGCCTAGCATCGCTGCTCTCGCCGCGGACTGTGGAGACCTTCACCTGGAGTCATCTCGGGCATCCGGTGCACACCGTGAGACAGGGGCCTCAGCCCTCCAATCCCCTCGGCCCAGCTCTGTTGCTCGTGCATGGGTTCGGTGCATCGACTGATCACTGGCGTTACAACATTCCCGTCCTGGCAGAACGTCATGACGTGCATGCTCTCGATCTGCTCGGGTTCGGGCGCAGTGCCAAGCCAGGGGATCTCGCCTATGGCGGTGCGCTCTGGCGTGATCAGCTGGTGGCTTACGTGCGGGAGCGGATCGGCAGGCCCACCGTGATCGCCGGTAATTCCCTTGGCGGTTTCGCTGCGTTGGCTGCCGGTGCCGTCCTGCAGCAGGAGTGTGCCGGTGTTGTGCTCCTCAATGCAGCCGGTCCCTTCAGCGATGAGCAGAAAGCCCCCAAAGGCTGGGCTGCGGTCGCCCGTCAGAGCATTGGTGGCGCCTTGCTGAAGAGTCCGGTGGTGCAGCGGGTGTTGTTTGAGAATCTGCGTCGCCCCGCCACCATCCGCCGCACTCTCAGGCAGGTGTACGTCGATCAGACGAACGTTGATGAGTGGCTTGTGGAGTCGATTCGCCGCCCTTCTCTCGATCCTGGTGCCTTCGGTGTTTTTCGAACCGTGTTCGACATCCCTCGCGGACAGCCCCTCGATGAACTGTTTGCAGAGTTGACCGCACCACTTCTTTTGTTGTGGGGAATCCGTGACCCCTGGATTAATGCACCAGGGCGTCGGGCGACGTTCCAGCGCCACGCACCGAAGGCCACCACAGAGGTTGTGCTGGAAGCGGGTCATTGCCCCCATGACGAGGTTCCCGATCAGGTGAATGCTGCCCTTCTCGACTGGATCGCCCAGTTGTCCTGATCAGCGGCCGCGACATTCGCAACGTTCAGCGCTAGATGGACGTCAACGGCGTTTCATTAGACGCATGCCGATGACCCTCAAGCAGCAGACCGCTCCCTACGAACACTGGGAATACGTTCATCCCGAGAGTGGAGATCGGTTGTGCATCGTTCCCGAGCGCGGTGGGCTGATCACCGCGTGGCGCTGCGGAGAGCGGGAGCTGCTCTACTTCGATCAGGACCGGTTTGCAGATCCTTCCAAGAGCGTCCGCGGTGGCATTCCGGTGCTCTTCCCCATCTGCGGCAATCTGCCTGGAGATCTGTTCAGGTTCGACGGCGTTGATTACACCCTCAAGCAACATGGGTTTGCTCGTGATCTTCCCTGGCAGCTCCAGTTGCTCGAGGATCAGAGCGGGATCCGTCTGAGCCTGAGCGAGACCAAGCTGACCCTCGCGGCTTACCCCTTTGCCTTCCTGGTGGAGATGGATGTGCGTCCGGTTCAAGGGGCGCTGGAGATCGGCATCACCATCCACAACCGCAGTGCCGGGCCGATGCCGTTCAGCTTTGGCTTGCATCCTTACTTTTCAGTCGATGACCCGGCTCAGACCGAGCTGGTGGGGCTCAACGACCGCTGCTTCAACCACTTAAATATGGCCGAGACCGGCACCGCCTCTCAGTTGAAGTGCCTGGCTGAAGGTGTGGATTTCCTGTGCCGTCCGGCGGGGCCCGTCACCCTGGTGGATCGCAGCAGCGGGCGCCAGCTTCAGCTCCAGCCCGAGGCGCCAATGGACCTCTCCGTGATCTGGACCGAGCCCCCCCGTCGGATGGTCTGCCTGGAGCCCTGGACAGGGCCGCGCCAGTCCTTGATCTCCGGTGATCGAAAACTGGAGATCCCGCCGGAAGCGAGCACCAGACTCGGCTGCCGATATCAGCTGAGCTGAAGCGAGCCGAGTCGCATCGCCAGCTCAGCCGGCGACGCCAGGTAGCCGGCCCGGACTCAGTTGGGCCTGGGGATCAAATTGCTGTTTCACCGCGGACATCACCGCCTTGGCGGGGGCATCGCCCCAGGCCTGCAGACGATCATGATTACCACCAGGTTTTGGTTGCTGCAGCACGGTGAGCCGGCCTCCCAGGGCTTCGGTGCGATGCCGCAGGGCCTCGATCCGTTTGGCTGTGGAGTTCAACTCTGCTGTGCTGATTATGTCGGCTGTGCTGATCTGCCATCCATCTCCGCAGCCTGCACCCGCGGCCAGATCCCAGCGCCAGCCCTTCAGATCCAGGCGCTCGGCACTGCTCAGCAGCAGATGCAACCTGGCTGGAGGCATGGCGACGCGCACCAGCCACTGCATCGCGTCGCTGCTCAAGCCGGGGGCCAGCGGCTGGTCGCAGGGGTGACGTTCCGCGTCAAGTTGGTGCTGTCCCGCGAGGGCTTCGAGGCGGCTCAGCTGCGTGTCCACCGCCTGATCCGACACACTGCTCACGAGCAACCGCAGTTGCCAGGAGCCATCGATCGACCCGTGCCAGTCGCAGCGTTCTGGAGTGAGGCTGGAGTGAAGCAGGCTTGCTCGGCAGGCCTCCAGATCCTTTAGCGCACCGTGGAGATGCAGGAGACCATGGGCCGGCCGAATCGGCTGCACCCGCAAGGTGAGCTCGGTGATCAGCGCCAGGCTTCCCCAGCTGCCGCAGAGCAGCCGCATCAGGTCGTATCCGGCCACATTTTTCACAACCCTCCCGCCGGCTCTGGCCGGGGTGCCATCGCTGCGCAGCAGGCCGATGCCGATGATCTGATCACGAACACCGAGGTGACGTTGGCGTAGGCCGCCGGCGAGGCCCCGGGCCACCAGTCCGCCGATGCTTCCGGCGGATTCTGGGCTTTCGGCAGCTGTGCTCCGCGGCCAGTCAACGGGGAGCCATTGGCCATGGACGGCCAATGTGGCCTGGAGATCCGCCAGCGCTAGACCGGCCTCCACCGTGATCGTGAGGTCGTCCACGGCATGGTCAAGGATGCGGTGAAGACCACTGCAGCTCAGCTGTTCAGGGTTACCTGTGATCGGTGGGCCCCAGTGCAGTCGACTCCCCTGCCCGCAGGGGGT
Source organism: Synechococcus sp. MIT S1220 (assembly GCF_047303025.1). Lineage (NCBI taxonomy): Bacteria > Bacillati > Cyanobacteriota > Cyanophyceae > Synechococcales > Synechococcaceae > Synechococcus > Synechococcus sp. MIT S1220. Next base: position 695,258 of record NZ_CP138939.1, read on the forward strand.
CCAGGGTGTGGCGTGCTGATGCCACTGGCCAACCAGTGTGATCAGATCCTGCTGGGAGGTGGGGGTATGGAGCACGGCATGATCGTGCCATGAAGGTTGTGGTGATCGATGACGACCCCACCGGCTCCCAGACCGTGCATGGCTGTCCGCTGTTGCTCCGCTGGGATGTGGAGACCTTGCGGCGGGGGCTGAGGCATCCTTCGCCGCTGCTGTTCCTATTGGCCGACACCCGCTCTCTTGCGCCGATTGCAGCGGCCAAGCGGAACCGGGAGATTGCCAGCAATTTAGATGGGGCGCTTCGGGCGGAAGCCCTGCAGCGCGCAGATGTGTTGCTGGTGAGTCGCGGTGATTCCACCCTGCGCGGCCATGGTGTGCTTGAGCCGGACACGCTTCAGCAGGTCTTCGGTCCCTTTGATGCCACGTTCCATGTGCCGGCCTTTCTGGAGGGCGGCCGCACCACGGTGCACGGGGTGCATCTGCTCCATGGGCAACCGGTGCACACCACACCTTTTGCGGCAGACCGGCTGTTCGGTTTCAGCAGCAGTGACCTGGCCGTTTGGCTGGAGGAGAAGAGCAGCGGAGCGATCCGTCGTGCCGATGTGCAGCGGATCAGCGGCCGCGAGCTGGATGCGGCTTGCGGGGCAGGGCTGCCGCGTTTGGTGGATCGGCTCAGATCATTGAGGGGCAATGCGCCTGTGGTGGTGGATGCGGAGCAGCAGCAGCAGCTGCGTTCCTTTGGGGCTGCGGTGCGGGCCTTGCGCAGTGAGAAACGCTTTCTGTTTCGATCGGCGGCGAGCCTGGTGAAGGCTCTTGCAGATCCAGGCCCTCAACCGCTTGATACCAGGGGTCTTGCAGCTTTGCGGCGGCGCGGTGCTGCCGGTGAGTGCCTGTCGGGGCTTGTGATGGTGGGTTCCCATGTGCCCCTGGCGGATCAGCAGCTGGAATGGCTGCTGGCGGAACCGGATTGCCGGGGTCTTGAGCTCCCGGTGCGCCGCATCGCCAGGGTGCTGGAGGGGCCGACGCCAGATCTGCTGCTGGCGGATCTGGAACGGGTCTGGTCTCAGGAGTTAAAGACGCTGCTGGCCAGCGGCTGCACACCGGTGCTGTTCACCAGCCGCGGTGAACTTCGCTTTGCGTCAGAACAAGAGGGGCGCCGTTTCTCTCGAGAAACGGCCCGGTTGATGGGCCGTTTGGCGTCAAGCGTTGCTACCGATCTCGGTTATTTGATCAGCAAAGGGGGCATCACCACCCAGACGCTGCTGGCCCGGGGGCTGGCCCTCGAGTCGGTGCAGCTGGAAGGCCAGCTGTTGCCTGGACTGTCGCTGGTGCGCCCGTCAGCGGGACCCTGCAGCGGTCTGCCGATCCTCACCTTTCCTGGCAATCTCGGAAGTGCGGGAACCCTGCGTGAGGCCTGGCAGCGGTTGGAGGGCGGCTGAGGCCGCCAGCAGTTCCATCGGGTGATGCACGCTGGCGCGATCGGCGAGGTGCTGGCGCAACTGCATCGTGCAGCCGATGTTGGCGCTCGCCACCAGCTCGGCGCCGGTGCTGCTGAGGTCGTCTGCCTTGATCCGCCCCAGTTCAGCCCCTTCCTCGTATTGCACCAGGTTGTAGATGCCGGCACTGCCGCAGCAGACGCCCGCTTCGGTGGCCTCCCTGAGCTGCAGCCCTGGAATGGCCCGCAGCAGTTGGCGCGGCTGGGCCTGAATCCCCTGCCCGTGAATCATGTGGCAGGCATCGTGCATGGCCACAACGGCATGAAGCGGTTGCAACCGGGCTCGGAACGCTTCGCTCAGGCCATGAATCGCCAGAAATTCCTGCACGTCCTGCACCGGTGCACGGAACTGGACGTCTGTGGTCAGCAGCTCGTCGTAGGCCTTCATCGTATGACCGCAACCGGAGGCGGCCACCAGCACCGCATCCAGCTCTCCGTCAATGGCATTCATGCTGCGCACCAGATCAGCGGCCAACTGGCGTGTCAGCTCCAGTTCCCCCTGGTGATGGCTCACCGCACCACAGCAGCCCTGGTCTGGCGGGATCACCACCTCAAAGCCGTTGGCCTGCAGCACTTTCACCGTGGCAATGCTCACGTTCGGGTCGAAGCAGCGCTGCACGCAACCCAGCAGCAATGCCACCCGTCCGCGAGATTCGCCCTCAGCGGGATTGATCTGCGGCAGTTGATCGCTGAAGGCCTCCGCTGCCAAGGGCGGCAGCAATCGCTCCATCGCTTCGATTTCGGGGCCGAACAGGCGCGTGAGTCCCGTGCGGCGAGCCAGGGTCTGCAGCGGAGTGCCGGCATAGGCCCGCAGTGGTTGCAGCAGCGCCCGCAGGCGACCCGGGTAGGGGAGCACCTGCAACAACAACTGGCGGAAGCTGGTTTGCCAGGCCGATCGTTGCCCCGCCTTGATCAGCTTGGGCCGGGTGTGCTCGATCAGCTGGTCGTAGCGGACGCCGGAGGGACAGGCGCTGACGCAGGCAAAACAGCCCAGGCAGGTGTCGAAATGACTGGCGACGGTGGCATCCAGTTCCAGTTCGCCGGCTTCAATTGCACGCAGGGCGTGAATGCGGCCGCGGGGGGAATCCATCTCACTGGCCAGGACGCGGTAGCTGGCGCAGGTCGGTAAACAGAAACCGCAATGCACGCAGGGATCGGCGGCGCCCGGGGGGAGACCTGCGAGCTGGGACGGCGTCTGACTCATGTTCAAGAGTTTGACGGATCTAGTCGGCCAGCCAGTCTTTACTGACGTGAGATTTTCATGGATGCCGATGTGCTGGAGACTGCAGATGATTCCTGAGATTGGAATGTTAATGAGAACTTTGTTGGATGTTTTTGTGAGCTTCAAGCTCACAAAAACACATTGTTAGACCCCTTCGCTTCGTATTGATCGCTTCGTGTTGATGGCAAGAGGTGCGCAATTGAAAAGAAAACATTATTTTTTCATTTAATTGGCGTTGGCTTGGCGTTTAATGATAACTAGAAAATTCAATGTAATGACTAGCGCCTAACCATTATTTGTCGTGATCTGGATGTGAATCACTGTTGGATTTTTCGTGTTGTTTATTGAGCTCAAGCAGGGGAGATGTTGATGCGAAAACTGAACATCCCATGTTTAATCGCGCAGACATGCTTGGTTTGATTCTATAAAGTTTACTAAATTATTTAGTTTGATTGATTGTGCAGGGAAATGGCTAACTTGAAGAAGTGGTTTCTGATCTCAATTAAATGGCAAAGAAATTTCTTGATCATCTTAAATCCAGTGGAAATCATCATTACGCGTATGGGGTTAATTTGAAGTCCCCCAGGGTCAAATTTGATGAAAATTCAAGAAAACGTTTTGAAATAGTTGCTGATCTAGAAGGGTCTGGGAACCATACATGGAATCACTTAAGCAATGATCGGGGTGAGGTGAGCTCGAAGAATTTGGTGAAGGGTTTCAAGTCCCACGCTGCTGCGAATCAGGGTTCGGATCGGAAGCTGATTGGTGCGATGCCAGCAGGTGATGTTCACAACTCAAATTCTTTCTTGTTTGAATATCGATCGATTAAAGCAAAAGAAAAACAAGGAAAGCTTATTTGGCAGGCTAAAGTATTGGATCATGATTATGTTCATGATAATTATCAATTTTTGCGAGCTGCTTTTGGCCAGCGGACCCTCCATAATCATCTCAGATTTAATCCGAACAAGCACTTCGTTTCAGGGTTTGATAGCTATTCCGTTTCGCGGCAGGTTTCTGGCCCTTTAAGCCGCAGAATATTGGATGATGATTTTTATGATGAGATAGGGGGCGACAGGGGGCCTCTCAAGTTTTCTTTTGGCCACATCTGGCATGGAATTACGCATGGAGCAAGTACGGTTGCTCATGCTGCTGAACACGTGGCTGATAAAGTGTCGAGTGGAGTGACAAGCGTTGTTTCAAAGGCTGGTTCGGCAATCAGTAAGGCAGCTACAACCGTTGTGGATGACACAAAGAAGGCTGTTTCTCAGGCGGTCAAGTTTGCAGATGATGAAGTGATTATGCCGGTCGTCAATGCGACTGAAAAGTTAGCAAAATCCTTGTTTGGGTATAATCATTTTGATTATACTTTAAGTTTCCCCTCTCTCTCCATTGATGAGTCTGAAGGCGCTTTTTCGGCATCGCTCAATGTTGATCCCACGATGAATGGTTCTTTAAATCTTAAGGCTGGGATTGTTGGCGCCCTTGTTCCTGAAACTGTGCAGCTCAATTTTCAGCCAGCACTGGAGATTTCTGGTTCTGTTGAAGTTGATCTTAGTGGTGCCGATGTCGATAAAACATTCACACTGGATGGGCCATCCGTCAATGCTCCTGCGATCGACCCGCCAATTATTGATGCTGCTCAAATCGATTCCGAGATTGATTTCGAATTTGAAGGCGATGCTTCTGTTTTTGACGATGGATCAACTTTAGGAGCAACGGTTACGTTTACTCCATCCGCATTATTTCAGATTGGGCTAGATGACACAGGCGTCAGCAACACAAGTACGACTCCGACAATTACCACTCAAGTACCAGGCGGATTTGAACCGAAAGCAGGATTGTCCTTGACGGCGACGCCGAAATTAACCTTCAAGGCTGGAGCCAGCGTTCCCTCAGAAGTGCCCGTGATTGGTGGAACGTCGATTGCAAGCATCGATACTGTTTTGTCGAATCCACTGACGCTGTCTATTGACTCAAGCGATTTTACCTCGATCAATGTATCTGTTAGTGGTGACCTTGATTGCGACCTTAGCCTGCTTGGCGAAAGTGTTCCAATCGCAAGTACGAATTTGTATGGGCCGGTGCAAACGTCGATCACAATTTAACTTTAGGTGAGCTAAATAGTTCTCGGATTGAAGTTCCAAGGAGAGAAAGTTTCCTTCTCAAAGCCCTCTGACAATTGCTGTAGGGGGCTTTTCCTTTTGGCGGGATTGTCGTTGATGTCGTCACTTAAAAACGTTCAATAATCGCCTCAGCGAAGCCACTGCAGCTCACCGGATCCACCTGGGGTTCCATCAGCCGGGCCAGGTCATAGGTGACCTGCTTGTCGGCGATGGCAGCACTTAACCCTTTGGTGATTAGATCTGCAGCGTCCTGCCAGCCGAGGAACTCCAGCATTATCACGCCGCTGAGGATCACCGAGCCGGGGTTGATCCGATCGAGCCCGGCGTGCCTCGGGGCGGTGCCGTGGGTGGCTTCGAAAATGGCAGCGTTCTCGTCGATGTTGGCGCCTGGGGCCATGCCCAGACCTCCCACCATCGCGGCCGCAGCATCGGAGATGTAGTCACCATTCAAATTCAGTGTGGCCAGGATCGAATATTCCTGTGGTCTGGTTTGAATTTGTTGAAAAATACTGTCGGCAATACGGTCATCGACCAATACTTTGCTCTCCCATTTGCCGTAGCCATGGCTCTCGCCGATTGAGCTGAGAACACCACGCACTTCAGCGTCGATGGCTTCTTTTTTTTCGGTTGTGAGACTGTCGTAACCCGGTTCGATTAAGCGGGCATTGTCCTGAACACTCAAGGAGTGATCTCGATCAAGATTGTCCAGAATCCAGCTTTCCCGCTCGGTGACGCAGTCCGATCTGAATTCCGTTGTGGCCAGCTCGTAGCCCCAATCGCGGAACCCCCCCCTCGGTGAATTTCATGATGTTGCCTTTGTGCACCAGGGTCACGTGTCGCTTGTTTCCCTCGAGACGTATGGCGTGTTGGATCGCCTTGCGGATATGGAGCTGGCTGCCTTCTTTGCTCACAGGTTTGATGCCGAGGCTGGATCCTTCGCGGATGCGTTTGTTGCCCAGTCCAGGGCTGGCGGGGATCACCGTTTCATTGAGATGGCGCAGCAGTTCGACTCCAACCTCATCCCCGGCTGACCACTCAATCCCGATGTAAATATCTTCCGTATTTTCTCGATAAACCACCACATCAAGATCCTCCGGACGTTTATGAGGGCTTGGCGTGCCGGTGTAGTAGCGGCAGGGGCGCACCCAGGAATAAGGTTCGAAGATCTGGCGTAGAGCAACATTTAAGGAGCGGATGCCACCTCCCACAGGCGTGGTGAGAGGGCCCTTGATCGAGACGCCATATGTGCGAATTGCTTCAAGCGTGCCTCTGGAAGATATTGATATGTTCCATAGAGGTCGCAGGCCTCATCTCCGGCATAGACCTTGAACCATTCGATTCGTTTCTCTCCCCCGTAGGCTTTTGCAACGGCGGCATCAAGTACTTTTTGCGTCGCCGGCCAGATGTCGACACCGGTTCCATCTCCCCGGATGAAGGGGATGATGGGGTCATTAGCGACCTTAGGTTGGCCGTTTTCGAAGCGGATGGGGTGCCCTGGCTTGGGGGCGTGAGCTTCTCAAACTGGGCCATGGAGGGGTCGGTTAGAGGTCGGTCTTGGGAGCCTATGACTTAGGGATGCAGTCTGATGATCAAACCGCTGTTCTGATCTGTTTCATAGCGGTATAGCAGCTCGAATGACCGGTCTTGAAGGATCGGGTCAAGCACTTTGGCAGGGCGATCGATATTGACGACGAGATCACCCGCTGTCGGCTTGTAATTGTCGCCGCGATGTATCCCATCGGTAATTAAAAAGCGTTTGGTTTTTGGGTTGTATTCGATCAGTCGGTCATATTTTAATCTGCCCAAATGATGGTGTCTGGTTAATCTTGATTTGCGGCTATAAATAATGTTCACTTCGTCCCCTGCCTCCTTGATTGTTTTGGTGAGCGGCTGGATGGCGTCATAGGTTTTTTGGGCAGAATCCTGTTCTTGTTTCAGGCTGGTGATTGTGGTTAAGAAAGACGGTTGGCTGAATACATGCTCTAGGCCCAAGATAAGTACAGTTGCCAATGTTCCACCCAGGGCTTTTTGTTGGTTATTCAATCCTAGGGAATATTTGCTGGAGCTGGCCACTCCCCAAAGCCATGTGAGATTCAATATACAGATTAATTGAATGGGCAGAGTGAGATAATCGCTGCCTTCTAGTCTGATTAGAATGAATAGCGATGTGGCGTAAGTAAGCGCTGAAAAGTTCAATGCATCGAGGAGATTCAACTTGATCTTCTTGCGAGTGGCAAGGATCATCCGCGTCAATGTGATGGCCAGCAAGAACCAACAGCGAAGATCAGGGATGAATTTGGGAGTTAGGTGGTCTTTGTAGTACCCTTGCCCCACGTAGATGCTGGGCAGAAGAGAGAGGCAGATATAGCTGAAGCTGAAGATTAAGATCAGGCTGCATAGCCAGAGCTCGAGCCTGTAGTGCTTATGAATTTCCCTTAATTTGTTCAGGCGCAGTGCCGGTTAGCCCTGCATCCTGTTGAAGATTCCAAAGGCCATTATCATGACTGGTGGAACAATGAATAACAGGATGGCGGTGTCTTTGATGAACAGGCCAATGAGCCCAAAAAGAATCGTGCTGTAGAAGGATGATTGTGTGTTGTGTTGTTGGTAGTTGAGGTAGGCGCAGGTAAAAAGGATCCATAAAAGAATGAGGATTCTTTCGCAGTAGATGACTTGAAAAAAGGCTGTTCCAGTCGCTGGGTGAATCAGAAGTAAAAGGCTTGTAATGAGCAGTAAAGCTGGAATGGGTTGGTTGTTGTATGGCCTGAGCCTGCTGACGAATTTTGCACTGAAGATTGCCACCGCCAACAATTCGGCTGCATTGATCAACATCCAAACTTTGATGTGAACAGTGAACCAGCTGAGGATCTGAAGGTCTTGGTGGGCAAGAGGGTAGAAGCGGAAATTGCTTCTCCTCATTGTTTCGTTGACGAAGCTCTCGCGAAAGGAAAAGTTGTTGAGGAGTTGGTCGTTCAGGAGTTCGGATGACCAGCCGATCAGGTCTTTGTATAGCCAACTGGTCCCCTGAACCATGGCGATGGTATAGACAAAAAAATGACCGTGACGAGCGGATGTTGACGGATAAATTGCAGCAGAGATTGGCCTCTTGTCTGCGGCGTCACTTTTGCAGCTTTAGCTTCTTTTCTTTGGTGGTAATAGATGATTGATATCAGGCTGCTGATCGCGATAGTCAGCGCAATCAGCATCACATCGTGAGCTGTTCCGAGGTAGTCGTTCAGCAATGCATCCCCTGCCTTGGAGGTTGCATCTGGGAGGGTCAGTCGATTGTTGTGCAGCCAGAACCATGCCGCCAGGCTTGCAATGTTGAGGGTAACGGCGACAGAGATCAACCATGCCAGTGGGGTAAGGGCAAGAAGCTTTCGTGCTGGCATTGGTTGTTGATTTGCCGCGATTGATCCGGATGATTGACCCTAGTTTTCGATGAGACGATGATCGTCAAGTTGTTGCGTTGGAAGAGTCTGAGGAGCGATTTAGATTCCCGTTGATCGGATCTGGCGCGATGAGCTTCACGAATGGCGCTGTTGATCTGTGGGTGGTGGCCGCCTGTTTCAACGAGGAATCCGTGATTCTTCGTTTTATCGAGCGTGTGCTTGCTGTGGAGGAGGTGGACCGGTTGGTGCTCATCGATGACCGGTCCTCTGATGGAACGGTCCAGACGATTCGACAGTGGCAGCAGAGCCATCCCGAAGCCTTGGTGACGTTGCTGGAACTGACCCGGAACTTTGGCAAGGAAGCCGCAATGCTTGCGGGCTTAGATCACGCCAATGGCCGCTGTGATGCAGTGGTGGTGATCGATTCCGATCTTCAGCATCCGCCCGAGCGGATTTCGCTGATGGTGTCCGCTTGGCACCGGGAGATTTCGGCGCAGCTCGATCAAGCGCTCGCTGCCGAGGGACTCGCTCGGGCTGAGGTGCACTTGGTCAGTCGCGGTGATTCCACCCTGCGCGGCCATGGTGTGCTGGAGCCGGACACGCTTCAGGAGGCCTTCGGTCTGTTCGATGCCACGTTTCATGTGCCGGCATTTCTGGAGGGGGGCCGTACCACGGTGAATGGGGTGCATCTGCTGCATGGGCAACCGGTGCACACCACACCCTTTGCTCAGGATCGCTTGTTTCGGTTTGGCACCAGTGACCTGGCCGCTTGGCTGGAGGAGAAGAGCAGCGGAGCGATCCGTCGTACCGATGTGCAGCGGATCAGTGGCCGCGAGCTTGATGCGGCTTGTGGGGCAGGGCTGCCGCGTTTGGTGGATCGGCTCAGAAAACTTAGGGGCCAACGTGCCTGTGGTGGTGGATGCCGAGCGGCAAGGGCAGCTGAGCGCATTTGCGGCTGCGGTGCGGGTCCTCCGCGGTGAGAAACGCTTTCTGTTCCGTTCGGCGGCGAGCCTGGTGAAGGCGCTGGCGGATCCTGGGCCGCCACCGCTCGATGCCGCAGGGATGGCGGGGATGCGCCGACATGCCTCGGATGGTCGCCCGCTGCCGGGGCTGGTGATGGTGGGATCCCATGTGCCCCTGGCGGATCAGCAGCTGGAATGGCTGCTGGCGGAAGCTGGTTTGCCAGGCCGATCGTTGCCCCGCCTTGATCAGCTTGGGCCGGGTGTGCTCGATCAGCTGGTCGTAGCGGACGCCGGAGGGACAGGCGCTGACGCAGGCAAAACAGCCCAGGCAGGTGTCGAAATGACTGGCGACGGTGGCATCCAGTTCCAGTTCGCCGGCTTCAATTGCACGCAGGGCGTGAATGCGGCCGCGGGGGGAATCCATCTCACTGGCCAGGACGCGGTAGCTGGCGCAGGTCGGTAAACAGAAACCGCAATGCACGCAGGGATCGGCGGCGCCCGGGGGGAGGCCCGGCAACTCGGTCGGTGAGGCCATGGGCCGATTCTGGCTGATCTGTACCGTGCTGACTGGCAGCCCTGGATCGGGCTGAAATCGACGCCCTATCGCAGGCGATCCAGGCGCAGTTGATCCTCTGCAGATGTCAGCGCCAGAAAGCCGAGCCCCACCACACCGATGACGGCGAGGGCCGTGGCCGAAGCGATCATGAACATGATCACGATTTGATAGCGCACAGCGTTGGATGGATCAGCGCCCTGGAGGATCTGCCCTGTCATCAATCCCGGCAGACTCACCAGTCCCACCACGACCATGGCGTTGATGGTGGGGATCATCGCCACGCGCACCGCATCTTGGATGGCGTGTCGACCTGCTTCCCAGCGGGTTGCTCCATGGGCAAGCCATGCTTCGATCTGCTCCCGCTCGCTCTGCAGGTTTTCAATCAGGCGGTCGAGTCCGAGAGAAACGCCGTTCAATGTGTTGCCAAGAACCATGCCCTGAAGAGGGATCAGGTACTGCGCTGCATACCAGGGATCGGGACGGATGATTCCGGTCAAGCCCAGACCGGTGATCAGGGCCGAGGCCGCCATCACACTCAGCACGCTGTTGAGGTAAATCCCGGAGAAGCGCCGGCGCGAACGCTGTACGGAGGTCACTCCGGCAATGGCCGCCATCACCAGGCTCACCGCGAGGATCAGAACAGCGTTGTCTTGCTGGAACAGCCACTGCAGTAGATGGCCCACCAGCAGGAGCTGCACGATGGTGCGCGCCGAGGCCAACAGTAGTGACCGGGTCAGGCCGAGCTGCAGAACAACGGAGAGCAGCACGTTGATCAGAATCAGCAGGCTTGCCAGAGCGAGCTGCCCGTTGCTGATCGCCACAGAGCCACTGGTGCTCATCGCGTCAAATGCACACAGCGGTTCGCCAGCCGCTCCACCTGCGCTGAATCATGGCTTGTGAACAGGCACGCCACCTCACGCTCCTGCATCCAAGACCGCAGCAGTTTTTCCAGGGCCGTGCTGCTCTCTGGATCGAGGGATGCCGTCGGTTCATCGAGCAGCAGCACACAGGGCTCGAGCAACAATGCTCTGAGCAGCGCCAGGAGCTGCCGTTCGCCACCGGAGAGGTGATGAGCTTGCTGTTTCAAAAATGTTGAATCGCGTCCGAGTTGTTGCAGCCAATCTGGAAGATTTTGGAGGTTGGCCAGGTGCCGGCGCTGCACGCGAAAACGGAGAGGCCAGAGCAGATTGGTCTCCACGCTTCCCTCAACAAGCGGCGTCTGTTGGGCCACGTAGAGAACCGCTGCTCGCCACGCGGGGCTCGGCCAGCGGTCAGCCCGTTGCCCCTGCAGCCTCAGTTCACCCGAGCAGAGGGGATCCAGCCTGGCGATCGTTCGCAGCAACTGGGTTTTGCCGCAACCGCTCGGACCACGCACGGCCACGCGTTCACCGGGCCACACTTGAAGATTCAAATTCCACCACAACCGTTTCTCCTGCCGTTCCCAACCGATCTGCAGGGTCTCCAGTAACGGTTTGGAGGGGGCCTGGTGCATGGCGCTCGACCCGAACACGTTCGATTGTTGCCTCTCTCCGTTGAGGATTTGGGTGGTGCTGTAACCACACGCCATCGACGTCTTAACAGGTCCTCAGCCTTGTGGATGGGCCGCAGTGACGAACTGCTTGAAAAAGTTGATGGACGAGTTCAAGGCCCAGGGGTGTTGATTGATTCTCATTCGAGCTCAAATCGTGCCTGATCAATAATCATTTTTTGTTCCATATTGATCAATGCATTGACGCCTTTTGTGGAAGGCTTATTGCTTGACATTGTTCTGATTGTAATGGCTGCTTGTGAAGCGGTCTTGGTTTTTGTTTGTTTCAGTCAGACAAGATTTCGGGCTCCCTTGGAATCTTTTGGCAGGCTGTTTGCATGCAGAGCTGAAGGGATTGGTGGTATTCATTATTGCTTTGCGAGATGGTTTCAGATGGCTATGATACAATTAAAAATCTAAATGCTCTGGCTTGGTTTGAAGGGAGAATCCATACTGGTCGTTGTGGCGGGGCCATCGGCCTCGGGTAAGACAACATTTATTGATCAGATTACTCGCCGTAAGCAATCACCTTTAGCAGACAAAGCGCTTCAATCTTTGGGGGTTGCTTCAGGGATCAGTTTTCGTACCCTTGGAGCCAATATCGCCAGAAAGTCGATCAAGCGGGGAGAGATTTTGTCGGAATCCTATCGGTATCAAATATTGCATCTTGATCTCACATCTCGGAGTCGTGGTAAACATTTAAAATTTTGCCCGATTATTTTTTCTCAATTTATGTCCATATATTCAATACAAATTTACCTCCCCTATTCGGAGTGGCTGAATCGGATCCGTCTGAGGATTGCGACAGGAGAGAGCGTGAGTGATCGCGCTCAGAATTTACTTGATTATACCGAAAATGACTACAGACTTGGAGAGCGATTGTATCGAAAACTGTACACGCGTTGGGAAAATTATCTCGATCTCAGGCGTGTTCGATCTCGTGTCACTATTGACACAGCTAGCAAGACCGTATTTAAGAAGCCACCCGCTGAAATCAGGCGTAACCTCATTGGTCGAGCTGTTTATTCGGCAATCTGTTGCAGGCCATCACTGATTGCTTAGCAGATGATCATCACGCTGTTGATCAGCCAATGATTAATCAGCCAATGATTGATCAGTCAATAGCTGACCGTTTTTGAACAGCTTGAAGACTGATTTGTGGCCAAATGATGGATTATTTTTGTCGTGATTAATAAGATAATTGGCAATCATTGCTTACTTGAAAATGTTATAAATTTCGGGTCTGATTGTCTGTTCAGAATCGTTCGATAATTGCTTCAGCAAATCCACTGCAGCTCACCGGCTCCACGGCGGGTTCCATGAGCCGAGCCAGGTCATAGGTCACTTTCTGATCTGCAATCGCTGCACTTAGGCCCTTGGTCACCATGTCGGCGGCGTCCTGCCAGCCAAGGAACTCGAGCATCATCACGCCACTGAGAATTACAGATCCGGGGTTGATCCGATCCAGACCAGCATGTTTCGGGGCGGTGCCGTGCGTAGCTTCGAAAATGGCGGCGTTATCGCCAATGTTGGCCCCGGGGGCCATTCCTAGCCCGCCAACAACAGCGGCGGCTGCATCGGAGATGTAATCACCATTCAGGTTGAGCGTGGCTAGGACGGAATACTCCTGTGGGCGGGTCTGAATCTGCTGGAAAATACTGTCGGCAATCCGGTCGTCCACCAGCACCATCTGTTTCCATTTGCCATTGCCATGGCTGCTGCTGATCGCATCAATCACGCCCTGCACTTCACGATCAATCGCCTCCTTCTTCTCCGGTGTGAGGCTGTCGTAACCCGGTTCGATTTTGCGGGCGTTGTCTTCAATGCTCAAGCCGGGTTCACTGTCGAGATTACCGAGAATCCAGCTTTCCCGCTCGGTGATACAGACATCGCGGAATTCTGTTGTGGCCAGTTCATAGCCCCAGTCGCGGAAGGCGCCCTCCGTGAATTTCATGATGTTCCCCTTGTGCACCAAGGTGACGTGGCGGCGTTGGCCCTCCAGTCGGAGCGCGTGCTGGATCGCACGTCGCACATGCCGTTGGGTGCCCTCCTTGCTCACAGGCTTGATGCCCAGCCCCGAACCCTCGCGGATCCGCTTGTTTCCTAAACCGGGACTGGCCGGAATCACGGTGTCGTTCAGGTGGCGAAGCAGCTCGGCGCCGACGGCATCGCCCGAAGCCCATTCGATGCCGATGTAGATGTCTTCGGTGTTTTCCCGGAACACCACCACATCAAGATCCTGTGGGCGGCGATGGGGACTCGGGGTGCCGGTGTAGTAACGGCAGGGCCTGACGCAGGAATACAGATCGAAGATCTGTCGCAAGGCCACATTGAGCGAACGGATCCCACCGCCCACCGGAGTGGTCAGTGGTCCTTTGATGGCAACGCCGTAGGTGCGGATCGCCTCCAGGGTGTCTTCCGGCAAATATCGATAAGTGCCGTACAGCTCACAGGCTTCATCTCCGGCATAAACCTTGAACCATTCGATCCGTTTGGCACCCCCGTAGGCCTTGGCGACAGCCGCATCCAACACCTTTTGTGTTGCAGGCCAGATGTCCACACCGGTCCCATCTCCTCTGATGAAGGGGATGATCGGATCGTTGGCCACAACCGGCTGACCGTTCTCGAAGCGGATCGGGGTGCCTTTGGCGGGGGCAGTGATCTTCTCGAACTGGGCGGACGGAGTCACTGCTTGATTAACGATAAAATCTCCATCAGCTTATGTCTTGGCGGCTGAGAGAAGCAATTATTTTATGATAGTCAATGAATAAATGAATTAATCCTAACTATCATTCCAGTTTGGAGGGAAGAATTGTGACGATAAATTTTATCAAAATTAGTCGCATTGATGATAGGCCCAATCAGGGAAACTTTTTTGTCTAAGTTGGCCACAATGTCACCAATTTTAGGTTGATAAATATCTCCCTTTCCTGACCCATCCTTGATAATGAATTGTTTTGAATTGGGCTTGTATTCGATCAGGCGTGTGTAAGGAATGCGTCGAAGATGTCTCTTGGCTGTAAAACGTGAACGTTCATTGATAATGATGTTCACATCGTCTCCATCCTCTCGAATTGTGCGTGTGATGAGGTTTAGCTTCTCAAAAGTTTTTTGGATAGAGTTCTGCTCTAATTTTATTGCTGTCACGGTTTTTAAAAAACTATTTTTTGAAAGTTTATGCTCGATGCTGATGAATAATAGTGAACTCAGCATTCCTAGGATGCTGACCCATTGCCGACTCCAATGTGGGCGATCGATTCGGGTAGTGAACTCCTGCCATAAACAGCCGATATTGATAACAATAATCAATTGGATTGGAAGTGACAGATAGCTGGATGCTTCAAATCTATAGATTGCGCCAAGCACAGATGCATAGATTATTGCTGTAAGGTTTAGCCTGTCGAGTAGAGAAAACTTGGCTCTACTTCTCAGAATTATGAACATTCGCGTTAAACAAATGATTAGTAGCAACCAGAAACGGCCGTCTGGGTGGAACACGTTAATGGAATCATTGTTGTAAGCACCCGTATTCGCATAGGTACTCGGCAGTAAGGACAAATAGATGTAGCTTGTGCCGAAAATGAGAGAAAGTCCGCACAGCCATAGTTCGAGGCAATAAGTCTGACTCCAATATTTGATCCTCTCAGATGGGATGAGTTTTTTGTTCCTTGTATCAACAAAGATTCCTGAGACAACAGTCAGGCAGGGTGGAATCGTGAAAAGAATAATCGCGATGTCCTTGACATAAATGCCCAGCAGCCCCATTAAGATTGTTAGACAAAAAGAAGATTGTGTTTTATGTTGTTGATACACAACATAAAAGTTTAAATATAGGATAAAAATCAGGCAAAGCAGTCTCTCGGAGTAGATGACATGGAAGAACGTTGTGCCGGTCGCCGGGTGGTGAAGTAGCAGAAGCGTGATGACGACCAGAAGTGAGGGATTGGGTTTGTCAAATTGATGTTCGAGACGTTGTACTAATTTCGTGGTGTAAAGAACGATGCAAATCAATTCCGCAGCGCTTACAAGCATCCAGACTTTGATATGCAATGTGAACCAGCTGAGGATGTGGAGGTCTTGATGTGCGAGGGGGAAGAAGCGATAGTCGCTTCGACGCATGGTTTCGTTGACAAAGCTTTCGCGAATCGAAAAATTGTCAAGAAAATTTCCACCAATTAACTCGGGGTACCAGCCGATCATGTCCCGATATAAATAGGTCGTTCCTTGGATCATTATGACCGAGTAAATTATAATAATTATAGTAAAAATAGGGTTGTTTTTTATAAACTCAATTAGTTTTTGAACTGAATGCTTGCTGATGCGAGTATGTGCGGCTTTTGTTTTGACTCGGGTGCGTGTGGTTTTTTGTACAAGTATGATAATCGTAATCGAAAGTAGTATCAGCCATATGTTGTGAGCAATCATCAAATATAGATCGAGCAGGTTCTCTCCCGTTTCTGTCTGTGGGCTAGGGAGGTCCAGTCGATGGCTGACGATCCATGCCCAACTTATTAGTCCGATCAAGCAAAGTGTGAAGTTAATTGCTGCTAATCGGAGCAGTTTTCGCAGCTCGAGTGGGGGATGTTCTGGCGCGCAGTGGGTTGGCGCATTAGACGTCATCAAAATTTTGTTGGCTAGTGATGAGAATTAGATTTGAATCGGATTCCATCATTTTTATAATTCAATTGTGCTGCCATATTCCTGCTCGCTTAGAGCGTGAATAGCCCATTACACACTAAACTAGAGTGATTGCCGAACAGTCTTTGTGTACAAATCGGCTGGCGTTTGGGTTGTAGCAGCTTGTTTTAACGAGCAGATGGTGATCACCCGATTTATCGAACGGGTGCTTGTTTTGCCGGAGGTGACCCATCTTCTCTTGATCGACGACGGTTCCAGTGATGCCACGGTCGCCACCATCCGGCAGTGGCAGAGCGTGCACCCCACGGCGTCCGTCACATTGCTGGAGCTCACGCGGAATTTCGGGAAGGAAGCGGCGATGCTTGCCGGCCTCGACCACGCCTGCGGCCATTGCGCCGCCGCCGTGCTGATCGATTCTGATCTTCAGCATCCGCCGGAACGGATCCCGGCGATGGTGGCCTCCTGGCAGGCCGGAGCTGAGGTGGTGACGGCCGTGCGGGATGACCGCGATCAGGAATCCCGGTTCAAGGTGACCACGGCGTCCTGGTTTTACCGCGTCTTCAATCGGTTGGTGGACTCCATTCAGTTGCAGGAGGGTGCCGGTGATTTTCGACTGCTCTCTGCACCTGTGGTGGTTGCCGTCACCCAGATGCGAGAAGCCACTCGTTTTTCTAAAGGGCTCATGCCCTGGACTGGTTATCGCAGTACCGAGATCCCATACAGCCGGGTCGTCCGATCCGGGGGACAGACCTCCTGGAGTGCGATCAAGCTCTGGCGTTATGCCCTTGATGGCATCTTCTCCTTTTCCGTCAAACCCTTGAAGGTTTGGGGGGTGATCGGCGTGTTCATTTCCATGCTGAGCTTTCTTTACGCGGCGTTGATCGTGTTGCGAACGCTTCTTTTCGGGATTGATTTGCCTGGCTATGCCTCCTTGATCGTTGCGGTGCTGTTTCTCGGAGGAATTCAGCTCATTGGGATCGGGGTGCTGGGGGAGTACATCGGACGGATTTATATCGACGTCAAGCGACGCCCCCACTACTTCATCCGTGCGATTCACGAGCCCTGAGGGCTCGCCATTCCGCCTGTCGCTCTGGGGAGCGGAAAAACACGGCGGAAGCACCAAAGCCTCTCTGATCCAGGGATCGGGAGGCACCCTCCGCCGCTGGATGGGCCAGCAACAAACTCCGGGTGAATCCGTCGCCGGTTCCAGCAGCGCGCAGTTCACGTGCGATTGCATCGAGCGGAGCGCCGATCATCTGGCCCGTGAACAGCACTCCCCCGAAGCATCCATTGGTGCTGATCCCTACGCGTTGCAATTGCGGACGTGCCCGGGCGCTGAGGAGTTGGAGCACCATCCATTTCAGAAGCCCGCCACTCCTCACGGCATCGACCCAGCAAGACAGCGGCAAACCGGTGGGAAGCGGTTCTCGGGTGGTGCGGATCCACACGATCGACTGGGACGGTGCCAAGGTCAGCAGGGTGTGCAGCACGATCGGAACGAGCTGGATGTGTTGATGGCCGTCGAGGTGAATCTGCCTCTGCCCCGTGAGCTTTCGGAATCGATCGATCTGCTGCTGGATGGATCGCTCCAGCTGCTGCTGCACTCTGCGACGACGCCTCGGCAGCAGTGATGCAAGCAACAGAGCACCGAAGCTGGCCGGCAGGTCAGGACAGTCGGCTGAAGATGGTCCCTCTGTCAGACAGAGGTGTAGGTAGAGAGGATCTGCAGGTTTCAGCTGCTGCCAGGCCCTGGACGCCGCGGCGGCTGATGCGCCATTCACCAGCAGACTGGCCCCGTCGAGTTGGTCCCGTCCGGCCAGGTCGAGAATCGCCTGATCCACTTCGCTGGCCAGTCCGAGGTCATCGGCATGGATGAGCGGTTCCGGTGCTCTTAGCAGGCGTTGATGCGCACTGAACTGTGCGGCCCGACTCCAGATCAGGGCATTCAGCACCGTGGGCGTGAACACCAGCAGCAGATCCCGCAGCGGTTGCCCCGGGGGCCCGGGCAACAGCAAGGGCAGAAGACTGCAAACACTCAGATTTACGCCGTACTGGAGCAACAGCCAGCGACGTGCGAATCGGCGCCCACCGGTTTCCTCGCGAAAGGTGAGCAGCGCATGGCCGAGGTACCCCGCCAGAGAGGCCACGAGAAAGGCGATCGGATTGGCCAACCATTCCGGCCCAGCGGCGCTAATGCCTCGCAGCACGCCGTAATGAATTCCGGCAGCTGTGACGCCCACGGCGCCATAGCGCAGGGCGCGTTGCCAGAGACGCCGCAGCTTCATCGCCGGGGTGCCTGACCGGCACGCTGCAAGAGCGTTTCAATCAACTGCCAGGCCCGCGCGTCGTAGATCCGAACGAAATCGCTAAAGCTTTGTGCTGCGCTTTCGTCAGCTCCGTCCGAGATCACGCGCAGGACCAGCCATGGCACATCCTCCTGCTCGGCGACCTGGGCCATGGCGGCGCCTTCCATTTCCACGGCCTGGAGTCCTGGCAATGCTTCGCGTAAGTCAGCCAGTACCGCTGCATCTCCAATGAAGCGGTCCCCTGTAGCGATCAGCCCCTGCCGGGCGGGGCCGAAACCTGCCCATTGCGGCGTTCCCTTGGCCTCTTCCAGGGCGTCTGTTGCCCAGGTCAGCCAGGGCGGGGGAGGGGTCAGACGATCGCGATCCAGGGCAGGGAGCGTGAAGCGGTTGCAGAGAGGTCTGGCATCCATGTCGTGCTGCACGACGGCATTCGCCAACAGAACGTCCCACTGCTTCAGATCGGGATTGGCAGCACCTGCAACGCCCGTGAACAGCAGCAGATCAATTGGATCATCGTCCGCTGCGCTGGCCAGCAGCCGGGTGGCGGCCCGCGAGGCACTCACCTTGCCCCAGCCGCTCCAGCTCAAGGTCAGCCTTACTTCCCGCCCATCGCCACCATTCCAGATGCCCTTGTGAATGGTGAGGTCGCCATGACGGCTGGAGTGGAGATCCTGTAAGTGCTGAAGGTTGGTGCCGATCTCCTCGGGCATCGCCCCGAGCAGTCCGATATGCAGCGGACGAGCCATGGAATTGTTGTCGTGGCGCAACCGTAATGGCCATGGCTTGCCACTCCCTGCAGGATTGGTCCAGGTCGGATGAATGGTTTGAACGCTGGCGAATCAGTGCGGAGTGTGGAGCAGGCCAGAACGCTGGCGTCGGCCGTGACGCTGGTGCGTCGTCATTTTCCGGCTGCCAGCGCCAACCTCCGCCCCTGGCGCGATGACGCCCAAACCCGGGAGTGGACAGAGCCGGAATCGCTCGACCTGGCGTTTCACTTTCCAGGTTGGAGTCCACGCCTGGAGTGTCGCAGCCTGTTGATGCAGTTACGACTCAGCCGCTCGGAGACCGGCGCTTCCGGGCAGCTGCTCGGTGTGCTGATGCGGGGCATGACCTACGACGGCGAACGCTGGCGACTGGCGACTGTTGGCGACTGGCAGCCGGCAGGCTCCCACCTTCCACAGCCGGATCAAGTGCAGCGTTTGCGTCAGATCTGCCACGAACTGTTCGAATTGTTCGGTGGTCACACATCAGAAGAACCAGCGGCGTAACCCTTCGCAACGCTCTGAGCCATCAGGATGAGTAGTCCTTATAGGGTTTTTAAATCTGTCGTTCGTAAAGCACTCATGTCCGTCGCTTTGGCAGCCCAGCTTCGTGAAGGCACCAAGAAGGCCCACACGATGGCCGAAAACACGGGCTTCGTCAGTTGCTTCCTGAAAGGTGTGGTCGACAAGGCCAGCTACCGCAAGTTGGTTGCCGACCTCTTTTTCGTTTACTCAGCGATGGAGGAGGAAGTTGGCAAGCTGACCGATCACCCTGTGGTGGGTCCTGTCGGCATGGAGCAGCTGAACCGTCGTGAGTCCTTGGAGAAGGATCTCGCTTACTACTTCGGCGACACCTGGAAGGATCAAATCCAGCCCTCTCCTTCCGCTGCTGCCTATGTCGATCGTATTCATGCCATCGCGAAGGAGTCTCCAGAGCTGCTGGTCGGTCACCACTACACCCGTTACATGGGTGATCTCTCCGGTGGACAAATCCTTAAAAACATCGCTCAGAAAGCGATGAATATGAAGGGTGACGACGGGCTGCGTTTCTATGTCTTCGACGACATCGCTGACGAAAAGGCGTTCAAGACCAAGTACCGCTCAACGATGGATGAGCTGCCCATCGATCAGGGCACGGCAGACCGCATCGTGGAGGAAGCGAATCATGCGTTCCATCTCAATATGAACATGTTCAAGGAACTGGAAGGGAACCTCATTGCAGCGATTGGCAAGGTTCTGTTCGGTTTCTTGACCCGTCGTGAGCGCACCGGCAGCACGGAGGCCGCCGCGGCCTGATCTGTGCCCACAGCGGTTGTCCGTTTTCTGGTCCCCGGGACCAGCAGCCGGTTTCGTTGTGGTGGTTTGAGCGTTGAATTGCAGACAGCCCAGCTGCTTGCTGGGCTTCGCAGAACTGAAGTGGTGACCTATCGCGAACGGCGCGAGGGTCATTTCTATCTGGATGACCTCCTGTCGGACAGCCCAGCCAATCCTGACGTGCTCTGGATTGTGAGTTGGGGGTTTGATGTCCCCAAGTTGGTTCGGCGCCTGCGGGGGCGACGGGTCGCTTATCACGCCCATAGCAGTGGGTATGGCTTCAACTTGCCGCCCGGTGTTCCTGTGTTGGCAGTCAGTCGCAACACCCTGGGTTATTGGGGTGATCGCGCGCCGCGCAATCCGTTGTTTCTCGTTCCCAATGCCCTGGACCAGCTTTGGCTGGAGCGGGGGGATCGGGCTGATGCCAGCGGGCGAACGCGTCCGATTGATGTCCTGGTACAGGCGCGTAAAAGCAGCGATTACGTGCTGCACCAGCTCGTTCCGATCCTGCGCCGGCAGGGCCTCAAAGTGGAGGTGCAAACCGGCTGGGTAGACGACCTTGTCGGGTTGTTTAACGATTCTTGCGTCTACATCTACGACTCAGCCGAGTACTGGCGTGGCCGTGGTGTGAGTGAGGGGTTCGGGCTGCCACCACTCGAAGCGATGGCCTGTGGTTGCGTGGTGTTCACCAGCTTCAACCATGCACTGTCCGATCACTGTGACCCTGGACGCACGGCTCACCAGATCGGTTGCGGCAGCCTTGCCCATGACGTCTGGCGCATCAAGGCCGCTGTGCGTGAACCTTGTCGCTGGCGGCCGCCAGCGGTGGAGCTTGCGGCCCTTCTGCAAGCCTGTGATGAGGAGCGTTTGCGCGAGCGGTGGAGCCGCGTTCTTGACGAGCTTGACCAGATGCGTCGATGGCCGGATGAATTTCCTTTGCTCAATGCTCCTGTCTGGCGGTTGCGATGGCGTCAGATCCTTCAGAGGGCAAGGCGAGTGGTCGATCGGTTACCCGGCTGGCCGAGGCGTGTCTGAAAGTCTCGGGCTGAAGGCTTAACTCAGCCTGATAACAAGAATCGGCTCGGATCCTCACTGGCGACGAGATCAGATCGTCTTATGCCCCTTCAGAGCCAGACCTGGAATGAACTGAGCACGCTGCTTCGTGAGCTCTCCCCGAAGCGGCGGAAATTTCTGGTTGTGGTGCTGGTGGCTTCCCTGTTTCAGGGGGTGGTCGACATGCTTTTGGTGGGATTGCTGGCTCGGTTGGTCGGGTTGCTGGCAGGGGCAAAACTTGAAGATCAGATACCAGGAATTCGTTTTTTTGGTGGTGGTTTTCTTGATCAGGCTGGATGGATTGTGTTGCTGCTGATTGCAGCATTTTGGTTTGCATCGGCGGTTCGGTTCGGGGTGGCTCTTCTGGAAGCTCTTCTCTCCGCAGATATATGGGCTGACCTGGTTCACAAGGTTTATAACAATTTGCTGCTACAAAATTATGAGTTTTTTACACAGAAACGCACCACTGTTTTATCTGAGCGTTTCAACCGCATTTTGACGCGTGTTACGTCTGCGGTGATTTCTCCGATGATTGCTATTACTGGCAATCTTCTCAGCGTATCCGCTCTCCTGATCGGTGTTGCTTTCGCCTTGGGTGGAAAGGCAATTTCTATCTTTCTGTTTCTACTGATTGCCTATCTTGTTGCTTCGTTATTGATCACACCATATCTGCGCCTTTTTCTTAGGCAGAAGATGAGATACACCCGCCGCATTCGGCTCACCTTCTCGGAATCGCTTCGATCGATGCGTGATATTCAGCTGTATTCCTCTCAGCAATTTTTTGTCAATCGCTTCATGCGCGATGGCTCTATTGCGAAGCGGAATGATCGGCTGGCTAATCTCCTGCCCAATGTTCCCAAGTTTCTGATTGAACCGGCGGGCATCACCATTTTGTTCGTCGTGGGCTTGGCTCCCGCTCTTCTGAATGGTGACGACGAACAGCTGCGTGATGCGCTGCCTCAGCTGGCGACCGTTTTGGTGGTGTTGCTGAGGATTTCCGGACCACTCCAGTCGATGTTTCGAAGCCTGAATCGATTGAGGGGTGGTCTGCCCGAGGTGAAAGATGCCCTGGAGCTGCTTTGTATGCGGCCGACGCGACTGGCCCTTGCCGATCCTGCTGTGCCTTCGCCGGACGGTGTGATGCCACGCCGGATTATTGAGTTGAGAGATGTGAGCTTCTCCTATGGAATCTCCGGTGCACCCGTGCTGCGCAATGTGGACCTCTCCATCCCGATTGGCTCCAGGATTGCTCTCGTTGGAAAAACGGGCAGTGGAAAAACAACTTTGGCCCATCTCCTGCTCGGTTTGTTCAAGCCTGAATCCGGTGAGCTTCTTCTTGATGGCCTGTCGGTGTCTGAGGAAGAAATGCCTGCATGGCAGGCCAACTGTGCCTTTGTCCCTCAGCAGATCAGGCTCCTGGATGGCAGTGTTCGAGAGAATGTCGCCTTCTGTGAAGACCCCGATGCCATTGATGATGACAAGGTTTGGTCCGCGTTAAAGGCGGCACAGTTTGCAGATTTTGTCGCTGATATGCCCTATGGGCTTTACACAATGTGTGGTGAAAATGGAATGAAATTGTCTGGCGGTCAGCGTCAGCGATTGTCCCTGGCTCGGGCGTTCTACCGCAACGCAAAATTATTGGTTCTCGACGAGGCCACCAGCGCATTGGATAACAAAACTGAGCACGATGTGATGCAGGCTCTAGATCTGGTAGGACGGCGTTGCACGATGATCGTGATTGCGCACCGCTTGTCGACAGTGAAAAAGTGCGACCGTATTTATGAAATTGCAGATGGTGGTATTGCGGCATCTGGAGATTTCACAACTCTGAAAGATCTATCGCCAAGTTTTCGAGAAATGGCGATGCTCGATGAGGGCTGAGGACCATGGCTGATGTCATCCTGCTGTCCACAGCGGACTGGGATCATCCCCTCTGGACCAACAAACAGCACCAAGCTCTGTCGCTAGCGGCAGCCGGACATCGCGTTCTTTATGTCGACTCCCTTGGTGTGCGGGGTGCGCGGGCGAACCGTTCTGACAGCAGTCGCATTTTGCGGCGACTGCGACGCAGCGTCCGGCCGTTGCGATGCGTCCATCCAGGGGTCTGGGTCTTGTCGCCGTTGGTGATGCCCGGACGCATCCGCGGACTGGCTGGTCGACTGAGTCGCTGGAGTTTGAATCTGGCCCTGTTCTGGGCGGATCTATGCCTCGATCTACGTCGCCCCCTGCTGTGGACCTACAACCCCAACACTCGCTACTACTTAAAACTCGGCCGTTTCCAGGCGACGATTTACCACTGCGTTGACCGGATTCAGGCGCAGCCGGGGATGCCGGAAGCCTCTCTCGACGTCGCTGAGCACGACCTCTGCGGTGCTGTGAATGCCGTTTTCACAACTGCTCCTGAGTTGCAGCGGACCCTCGCTCCGCTCAATGCCGGTACCCATCTGTTCGGCAACGTTGCCGATGCTGATCACTTTGGTGCTGCTCTGTCCCAGACCCTTGCGCCTCCTCCGGATCTGCCGTCCATCGCTGGCCCGTGCCTGATGTTCATCGGAGCGATTGATGGCTACAAACTCGATCTGGTCATGCTGGAGGCCTTGATCGCCCGGACACCCAGCTGGACCTATGTGCTGATCGGTCCCATTGGAGATGGCGATCCCGACACGGATGTCGAGCCGCTGCGATCCCATCCCAATGTTCACCTGATCGGTGCTCGACCGTATGCCGAGCTGCCCGCTTACCTCTCCCGTGCTGATGTCGCTTTGCTGCCGCTGCAGCTGAACGAGTACACCCGCCATATGGATCCGATGAAGTTTTTCGAGTATCTGGCGGCCGGGTGTCCTGTGGTGGCAACGGCGATTCCATCGCTGGCAGCCCAGGCGGATGTCGCCAGTTTGTGTCCACCGGATCCGGAGGCCTTCCAACGGGCGATCGAAGCGTCGCTACGCGGGGATGGTCCGAGCCGTTCCATGCGTCTCGCCCGTGCCCGGGACTTCACCTATGAGCGGCGGACGGACGCCATGCTTGCCTGCCTCAGGGGCCACGGCCTGATGCCCCCTGAGCCGCTGCCGCCGCAGGCGTTGGCTTACTACCGGGTACGGCGTCAGTTGCGTTTGTCCTGGATCGGTACGCAATCGGCCCTCGCGTTCGTTCAGATCATGGAGCGATGCACGTCGGCAGCCTGGGGAGCAGCGGCGCTGGATCGTTTGCTACGGATCGCACCCAACAGCATCGACTGGTTGGCAGCACGTGCATCCCGTGCTTTGGAGGCTGGAGACAATGCCCTTGCCGTTGGCTTGATCGAACGGATCTGGGGGCTGGATGGGGAGGCTGAGATCCTGCACCAGTTGTTGTTTCGACGTGGATCCAGGCCAGGCGACCGCCGCGATCAGCTCGAGATGTTCGACGCGCTGGCGGCAAGCGAACGCTTGCCGCTGCACTTTGCGGGTTACTGCCGTGTGGTGCGCACCTACAGGGCCATTGACGCCAAGGACCCTGCCGCGATTCGCCGCTGCGCCGATGCCCTGGGGACCATCATCACGAGCCTGGATGCTGATCCAGAGACCTATCGCTGTCTTCGTCCCAATCGCGAGAACCGCGCCAAGCTTTTGATCTCCGCGCATCTCACCCGCTTGCGGGCCTTGATGGCGCTTGAGGATCACGTGTTGTTGGATGACGCATCCCTGGCCCTGCAAGGTTGTGCCAGGCGGTACGACCCCTTTCGAATCGATCGCAACACGGCAACGCGGATGACCCGGAACATCATGCGATGCCTAGCTGTAGCAGCCGTGATGGCCTGGCGATCTGGAGACGGCATCCGATTCGAGGCCTTGTTCAGCGATGTGGAGCGGCTCCAGATCGCTTGTCATGCCGAGCGTTTCGATCCGGTTGCCCAGCGCACACAGGAAGACCATCGCGGTTTTGCTGACCAGATGTTGGAACGGCTGCAGCGTTGCCGATGGTCTGTTGGCCAGCCGGAGAGTCGCCCCGCGATGGACGTTTTTGTTGAGCCGGTCCTGCTCGTTTATTTCCCGGAGTTGCGCTTGGAGCGCGCCGAGAAGGCGTGGCGTTTTCTTCGACCTCTATCCTCCGCATCCCCAGCATGAGCCGGGGGTCGATGCCGGCGATCGCCTTCACGATCGATTCCCTCAAGCTTGGTGGGGCTGAGCGGACCCTGCTCCGCTGGGCGGTCTGGTGTCGTGATGCCGGATGGCGGGTGCTTGTGGTGACCCGCCATGGGCGGGAAAAGGATGCTTACCCCCTACCGCCAGGACTGGAGCGCCGACAGGAACCACCGCTGCCGAGCATGGTTACCTGGTTGGGTTGGTGGGCTTTTCCGGCCCGGATACTGAATTTGCGTGCTCTGCTGCGCAGCGAGGCCGTTGATGTGGTGGTGGGGGTGACCGTGCTGCCGGCGGTCAAACTTCTGCTGGCCACCCGGGGATTGTCCTTGCGCTGCCTGGTGTCGGAACGCAACTATCCACCCGCCAAACCACCGTCGCTTCCCTGGCGATGCCTGCGCCGGCTCAGCTATCCGTGGGCTGATCTGCACCTTGTTCAGACCCGCACAACGGGGAACTGGCTGCGGCGCCACTGCGGTGCACGCCGTCAGCTTCTGCTTCCCAATCCGGTGGTTTGGCCCCTGCCCGAGCATGAGCCGCGGCTGCGTCCCGATGATCTGCTTCCGGCTGATGTTCCTGTGATTCTTGCGGCTGGAACCAAACCTCACCAGAAGGGGTTCGACCGTTTGATCCCAGTGTTTTCAATCTTGGGCTGCCGTTTTCCGGCGCTGCATCTGGTGGTGCTGGGTTTAGGTGATCAGCCCCAGCAGGGTGTCGATCACCAGGCCCGGTTGCGGGCACAGCTCGGTGATGCGCCGGACCTTCAGCGCCGTTTCTTGATGCCCGGACCCGTCGGTAACATCTCCGCCTGGTATGAGCGCGCAACGCTGTTCGTGCTTCCGTCGCGCTTCGAGGGGTTTCCCAATGTGCTGCTTGAGGCGATGGCGGCAGGTTGCGTCTGCATTGCCAGTGACTGCCTCACCGGGCCTGCGGATCTGATTGACGATGGCCTGAACGGCCGCCTGCTTGCTGAGCAGGCCTCGACCACAGATTGGGTCGATGGGCTGGGTGGACTGCTCAGCGAGCCCAGCCAACGCCAGTCGCTGGCTGAGCAAGCCTGCCGGGTGCGGCAGCGGTTCTCCGAAGAGCGCCTGCGCCGTGATTTTCTGGATGCCTTGCACCAACCACGCCATGGATGACCTCTGGGTTGTGCTTCCCCATCTCGGAGCCGGTGGTGCACAGAAAGTGGGTCTGCTGGCAGCGGAGCATTTCGCGCACCAGGGCATGACCGTGCGGGTGTTGTCCCTGAGACCCGATCACCCCGTGCGCCACAGGGTGCCAGACAGCGTCAATCTTTTGAATCTGGACTTGTCGACGCACTCTGAGCTGCATCCCTTGCTGAGGGACGCTTCAAACCGTGCGCTGCAGGCACGGGCTCGGCGTTTCAGCGTGGCGCAGCTGATCAAGGTCCAGCGTGGTCTGCTCCGTCTGATCACGCTGCTGCTGTTGCAGGTGTTGCAGCTGTTGCTGCCCTGGCTTGAGACCCGTGTTCAGCCAGGGCGATCCGGGGCGATGACCGCCCTGCTGAACCACTGCATGGGCAGTTTTGGCGGTCTGCGCTACATCCGCCTGCGGCAACTGTTTCTCGAGCGTCAACCCAGACGTGTTCTGGCTCTGCTCTCCAAGACCAACATCCTTTGCTGTGCCGCTGCCTGGGATCTCCCCATTCATCTGGTGGTTTCGGAGCGAAACGATCCCCGATTGCAGGAGATGGATCCGCTCTGGAGCCGCCTGAGGCGCATCTGTTACACGCGGGCTGATGTGGTGACCGCCAACACAGAGGGGGTGCTGCGGGCCTTGCGAGGCATGGGGCATTGGACCCGCCTTGAGCTGCTGCCGAATCCTTTGCCAGCCGGTGTTCTCCGTGACGACAGCGCCCCATCGGGGCAGCGTCGTTGCGAGGAGGTGCTGGCGGTTGCCCGGTTGGTGCCCCAGAAGGGCCTGGATCTGCTGATCCGCGCATTTGCTGCCCTACCTGAATCGTTGCGTTCACGCTGGCTGTTGACGCTGGTCGGTGATGGTCCGGAGCGCCAGGCCCTCTCCGATCTGGCTCAGGCTTCGGGCATCCCTGACCGGGTGGTGTTCGAGGGCTTTCAGTCAGATCCTGCTGTGTTCATGGCACGCGCCTCGATCTTTGCGCTCCCTTCTCGGTTTGAGGGCATGCCCAATGCTCTTCTTGAGGCGATGGCGGCTGGTCTGCCGTCGGTCGTGAGTGATGCGTCGCCTGGCCCTCTCGAAATGGTGAGCGATGCGGTCCACGGCTTGGTGGTTCCCAAGGAGGATCATGCGGCATTCGCCACGGCGCTTCAGGCTCTGATGGTGGATCCCCAGATGCGGCGGACGCTGGGCTCTGCAGCCCGTCAGAAGCTTCGGACCCTTGACTGGCCGGATGTTGAGCCGCACTGGCGTTCGGTGCTGGCCTTGCCTTCAACGTGATGGAGGCTGTTCACGATCGAGGGCACCTGATGGTGTTTGCGCCGACCCGACGGGCAGTCAGTGAGACTTTCATTCGCGCCAATTTGGCGAGATTGCCCTTTCGGATTTCGGCTTATTTCGGTGATGAGCGCCCCTGGTTCAAGCCGCTGCGGCTGCTATACGGCCTGGCGATTCTGCTCAGCAAAGTGCTGACCCGGCTGCGACTGTTGCGAGCCGCAGGCTTACCGGCGTCTGGCGCGGCGATGTTGCTGATTCAGCGTGATCGTCCCGCGCTGGTGCTGGCTGAATTCGGTTTTGAGGCCGTGCGGGTGATGGAAGCCTGCAGATGGAGTCGACTCCCACTCGTGGTCCACTTTCGCGGATCAGATGCGTCGGCGGAGGAACGCATCGGCGTGCTCAGCAGCCGCTACAAGCGTCTGTTCAGCATCGCTGATGGCGTCATCGTGAAATCAAACGCCATGGCGGAGCGCCTCATCGGTCTGGGGGCGCGGCGCGAACGGATCATCGTCAGTCCATCCGGCGCCGACAGTGAGCTGTTTCATGGCAGTGCACCCTCGTCGTATGGGCCGCTCTTGCTCGCCGTTGGACGCTTCGTGGCCAAAAAAGGTCCCCTCCAAACCCTCGAGGCATTCCGTCGTTGTCTGCTGCAGCTCGGTTCACCAAGCGAGCCGATGCTCTGGATGGTTGGAGAAGGACCGTTGCTGACCCGCGCCATGCAGTTTGTGGCTGAGCAGAACCTGCAGGGGCAGGTCCGTTTCCTCGGTTGTTGCGGCCAGCGTGAGGTGGCAGCTCTGATGCGGCAGGCGAGAGCGTTTGTTCAGCATTCGTGTGTCGCTCCTAACGGCGACAGCGAAGGAAGCCCCGTAGCGGTGATGGAGGCTCAGTTGAGCGGACTTCCCGTCATTGCAACTCGGCATGCCGGCATCCCCGATGTGGTGATTGAGGGAGAGACGGGCCTTCTCGTGGAGGAGGGTGATGAGGAGGCGATGGCGATGGCGATGCTGCGGCTGATCAATGACCCGGAGCTGGCGGAACGCTTTGGACGGGCAGGGCGCCAGCGGGTTCTGAAGAGATTCACCGTGGCTCATCACCTGCAGCAGGTCACCGATCTCCTCGATCGTGTTCAGGCCAAAGCTGCAGCGATGCCGTGCCCACCCCTTTGATGGAACGCTCTCCAACGCTGTTGCTGATTCGCGGGCTTGGCCACAGCGGCACCACAATTTTGGATCTTGCCCTTGGTGCCCACCCACGGATTGTCGGCTTAGGCGAGGCCACGAGGATTCTGCAGACACCGCGCCCTGGGGAGGAAAACCGCGGTCCCGCGCTGTTGCGGGGGTCTCACCGACATGAACGCCGTTGTACCTGCGGGGAGCTAGCAGTTGACTGTCCGGTCTGGGGACCAGCTCTTACGTGGCTGGTCGCTCATGAACAGCAACCTCTACATCAGAAGATGCAACAGCTTCTGAACCTGGTGACTGCTGGAGTCGAGCGCGGCCAGTTGCCTGACGTCATTGTTGATTCTTTTCAGGATGATCTTGAACTGCCGCATCGAATGCCTCCCAATGTTGATGTGCGTGTCATCCATCTCGTCCGTGATGTGCGCTCGTGGTTGCATTCCCGTTTAAGGGCAAACAGGCAAAGGAAACGGTGGCTGCCAGATCTGCGCACCCTTGCGCGATGGTGGTATGTGAATCGCAAGTTTGATCGCGTTTTGCGGCAGTGCGGGCGACCAGTATTTCATTTGGGTTATGAGGAATTGGCTTTAAAGCCTGAACGGTCTTTGCAATTGATCTGCGATTGGCTTGGGCTTGACTTCCACGATCAAATGCTTACTCCTGGTATGACGACAAAAAGTCATATTCTTAGTGGTAACCGCATGCGATTTGACAAAGATCGAGTGAGTGAGATTCGTTACGATGGCTCTTGGCTTGATTCGTCTGACCACGTAATCCGTCTTGCGATGTTGATTCCGCCCGTGCAACGCTTGAACCAGAGACTCGTGTATTCCAATCGGATCTTAACCCGCTGACGACTATTAAGTGCACCACTTACTTGCAGTGGGCCAATGTTGTTGGATATTAAGTTCTGGATGCTCTCGAGAAATTGTCAGAAAAGTCGTGCGTTGGCTCTCTCCTATGGCTTTAAGAATCTCATCAGGAATTGTTGTTGTTGAGTTGCTTTCGTTAACGCGGACTCCCCAGTTTGGAGCGATGTAATCAAGATGGAGATGCCTGCAGAGTGCTTGAAATGTCGTTTCGGTGAAGAGCTTCTCATAGAGATCAATGAAGAGGTCTTTCTGGTCGAATACCGCCTTGATATTTTGGAGTGTTGATAAGTAATTACTGCGTTGGCTGGGCTTCTCGAGGATTTTGGAAGCTAACGTGCGAAGTTGGTCTAACTCATGCTCGGGATTCAATGAATTTGATTTCCTTAGTTTCATTCGCTGTTGCGAAAGAATTCTCTCGACTGGATCTCTCATTATAAAAACTGCTTTTGTTGTGATGCCACGCTTGAGGAATTGATCACGTGTCCAGAATAATGTTTCCTTTTTTAGGCAACTGTATGAAGGCGTGATATCACCGGTTAGTTTGATATCTGATCGACTTAAGATTTTCGAAAAGTAATTAAAATAACGGTCGGGTTTTTCGAGAAAGCGATAGCGGTTCCAGGTGCGCCATTTCCATGGAAATGGACGGCGGCTTCGAAATTTTTGGAATGATGTTAAGCTTAATGCATCAAGAATATGATATTCTTTTAAAAAGCCAAAGTCAGTATCTTCGCGACGGTTAAGTTGATCGTGGAGCCAGGAAGTTCCTGCTTTTTGTGCGCCAAGGCTCAAAAGAAATGTTTTTGTTTTGCCTGCTTCTAGCATTTATTGGCCATGCAGTGAAGAGCGGTTGGCCCGTATTGCGATAAAGTCCATGCATCGAGGCCCGACATGTTGTGGCGAAATCTTTTGATGTGATATCGATAATTTCTATTGATTTCAACCATGATCGGTAGTTCTTCTTTTTTATAGCCATGACAATCGCCTTGTTCTTTGAAAATTTGATACTGAAAAAATTCAGGCGCAGGACGCTTTAAATGGATGGAGTTGTATGCACTGATCGCATTGTTTAGGCCATGGCCATCCATCACAGCGATTGAAGATACGATCGTTGGATTGATCATGACTTCAAGGTTATTTGATGTCGAGTTTTGGAAAACTCTTCACCAGGTTGTCGATACTTTTGACTTGGCTCAGAAATGCCTCCAACATCTCAAGGGGCAGTGCGCTAGGGCCATCGCAGCGAGCCTGATCGGGATCAGGGTGTGCTTCGAGGAATAGTCCAGCCAGCCCGACAGCCATTCCGGCCCTAGCGAGATCCACAACCTGTGATCGGCGACCACCGGACGCGGCGCCGCCAGGATCACGGCACTGCAGCGCATGGGTGACATCGAAGATCAGGGGCAAGTCATCACAGCAACGCCTCATCACTCCGAACCCAAGCATGTCCACAACAAGGTTGTCGTAGCCGAAATTGGTGCCACGCTCGCAAATGAGCAGCTGCTCGTTGCCGCACTCGCGAAACTTTTCAATGATGTTGCCCATCTGTTCTGGGCTGAGGAACTGCGGTTTTTTGATGTTGATCACCGCTCCCGTTTCGGCCATGGCCCGAACCAAATCGGTCTGTCTGGCCAGAAATGCAGGTAACTGAATGATGTCGACCACCTTTGCTGCGGCTTCGGCTTGCTCCGGTGTGTGCACGTCCGTGATCACCGGGATGCCATGGGTGTCTTTCACTGCCTCGAGGATGCGCAGACCCTCGTCGAGACCGGGACCGCGGAACGAATGAATGGATGAGCGGTTCGCCTTGTCGTAAGAGGCCTTGAAGACCAGCGGAATATTCAAGCTTTCGCAGACATCCTTGTAATGGGCAGCGCAGTTCAGGGCGAAGTCCAAATCTTCGAGCACATTCACCCCACCCAGCAACACAAATGGGTGGTCATTGGCGACGGTGATCGTTCCGAGCTTGACCTGTCGCGCTGGCATGTCATCGAATCGGAGCCAGCGGAGCATACCGAGTCTGTTCTTGATGCCCGTGAGCACTAGCCTCCAGCCATGAGCTTTTTGGCAGGCCTTAACGACGCCCAGCGCAAGGCCGTCGATCACCATCAGGGGCCACTGTTGGTTGTGGCAGGTGCCGGGAGTGGCAAAACCCGGGCCCTGACCCATCGTATTGCCCATCTGATCGGTGAACACGGGGCCGATCCGGCTCAGATCCTGGCGGTGACCTTCACCAACAAAGCCGCCCGCGAAATGAAGGAGCGACTCGAGGTGCTGCTTGCACAACGGCTCGCCTTAAGCCAGTTCGGCCAGCCCTGGGGCACCTTGCCCCCCGTCGAACAGCGACAGCTGCGATCGCGTATTTACCGCGAAGTGACGAAAGAGCTCTGGATTGGAACGTTCCATGCTCTGTTTGCCCGTTTGCTTCGTTTTGATATTGACAAGTTCAAGGATGCTGAAGGGCTCAGCTGGACCAGGCAGTTCTCGATATACGACGAGGCGGATGCGCAGAGTCTGGTGAAGGAGATTGTGACGCAGGAACTCCAACTCGACCCAAAGCGGTTTGAGCCCAAGAAGGTGCGCTGGGCGATCAGCAACGCCAAGAATCAGGGCTGGCTGCCGGATCAGCTGGAGGCCAACGCCGAGGGGCAGCGGGGCAAGCTCACCGCCGATGTTTATCGCCGATACCGCAAGGCACTGGCTGCGAACAACGCACTTGATTTTGACGATCTCCTGCTGTTGCCCGTCCAGCTTCTGCAGCAGAACGAGCAGGTGCGGAGCTACTGGCATCGCCGCTTTCGGCATGTGCTGGTGGATGAGTATCAGGACACCAACCGCACCCAATACGACCTGATCAAGCTGTTGGTGACGGATGGCAAGGATCCCCAGTCCTTCGACGACTGGGCGGGGCGATCCGTTTTTGTGGTTGGTGATGCTGATCAGAGCATCTATAGCTTCCGGGCCGCGGATTTCACAATCCTGATGGGTTTTCAGGACGATTTCGGTGATCAGGCCGCCGATGACATCACGCGCACAATGGTCAAGTTGGAGGAGAACTACCGCTCCACCGCCACGATCCTCGAGGCGGCGAATGCGCTGATCGCCAACAACAGCGAGCGGATCGACAAGGTGCTTCGTCCCACGCGCGGCGAGGGGGAACTGATCATGTTGACCCGCTGCGATGACGAGATCGCTGAGGCTGAGGCCGTTGTCCATCGGCTGCGAACGATGGAGGCGGCAAATCCCGATTTGAGCTGGGGTGACATGGCCGTGTTGTATCGGACCAACGCCCAGTCCCGGTCGATCGAGGAGTCGCTGGTGCGCTGGAGGATTCCTTACATCGTGGTGGGAGGGCTTCGTTTCTACGACCGCCGCGAGATCAAGGATTTGCTCGCCTATCTGCGCCTGCTGGTGAATCCTGCCGATACCGTCAGTCTTCTGCGCGTGATCAACGTTCCCAAGCGCGGCATCGGCAAGACCACGATTCAGCGCCTCACGGATGCGGCCAATCAGCTCGGGATCCCGCTCTGGGATGTGGTGAGCGACCCTGAAGCAGTGCGATCGCTTGGCGGACGATCAGCGAAGGGTTTGCTGCAGTTCTGCGAGCTAGTGAATGACTTGCAGCGCCAGATCCAGGATGCGGCGCCGTCGGAGCTGATTCAGCAGGTGATGGAGAAGAGCGGCTATGTGAGTGAACTGATCGCTGATGGCAGTGATGAGGCCGAAGAGCGGCGCCGCAACCTTCAGGAACTCGTTAACGCAGCACTGCAGTACCAGGAGGAGAACGAAGAGGGAGATCTTGAGGGTTTCCTTGCGACTGCAGCGCTCTCCAGCGATGCGGATAACAAAGACACCGCCGCTGATCGGGTCACTCTGATGACACTGCACAGCAGCAAGGGGTTGGAGTTCCCGGTGGTGTGCCTGGTCGGCTTGGAGCAGGGTTTGTTCCCGAGCTATCGCTCCCTCGATGATCCGGCCTCGCTGGAAGAGGAGCGTCGCCTCTGTTATGTGGGCATCACCCGGGCCAAAGAACGTCTGTTTCTGTCCCATGCGAGTGAGCGCCGGCTCTGGGGTGGCATGCGTGAAGCGGCGGTGCCGTCCGTTTTTCTCTCCGAACTGCCTGAAGCCCTGGTTCAGGGGGATCTGCCCCAAAGCGGTGGTGCGGCGTTGCGGCGGGAGCGTCGGCTGGATCGGCTAACCCGTGTTGATCGTGAGCGTCCGGCGCCGGCCGCTGCGAATGCTGTCCGGCGTCGACATGCTGGACCAGCCCCTGGTCGGAGCTGGAGTGTGGGAGATCGCGTCAGCCATGCCAGCTTCGGTCTCGGAGAGGTCACCCACACCTTCGGAAGCGGCGAGAAGGTATCGATTGCCGTGAAATTTGCTGGCATGGGACCCAAAATCCTCGATCCGCGGCTCGCGCCCATCGAACCCGTCGCAGACGCTTAGCGAATCAGTTCACACCACTGCTGATCGATCAACAGTTGTTTCCTGTCGAGGTAGCGGCGCGCGGCCGTTGAGCCCCGCTTCCCAGCCGTAATCCAGGGCTGCTCAAGCCGAGCATCGATTTCGATGACCTCTTCTTGCAGGGCCTGATCGAGCGATGGGAGTCGACCATTCACCAGGACGGTTCTGCCGGCATATAAGGCCAGTTCCATGCGGTTGGCACTCTTTTGGCAGCATTCGACCGGTGTCGGGTAAGGGATCAAAGCCAGGCCAGGTCTGGCCAGAGCCTGGCGCATGTTGTTGATGGTCCAGTCCATGGCTTCGCAGGGCAGGGTGTTGGGCGACAACCTGCGTTCCAGATGTTGGAGAGCCTCGTCGCTGCGTGAGCACACCAGCGTGATGCTGGCTTGATGCTTTTGAAGCGAATCGATCGATGCGGCGATCAGATCGCAGAACAGCGCGAAGGAGGGGCGTTCCGCGGGGCCGATCGCTTCGATTACACCGAACCAGAGAATGTTCAGCGTCGGACGCGGGTCCGGCGGGCGTTCGCTGGTCGTCGGCAGACAGGCTTTGTCCAGGCTGTCGGGAATGACCTTGATCTTGTGTCGCTGCCGTTCTGGAACGGCAGCGATCAGTGCTTTCGTGGGGATGGTGATGGAGCTGGCCAGTGCGAATGCGTCCTGGATATGGACGTAGCTGGGTTTGACGTCGCACGCATCCACGATCAGCCGCGTACCGAACCAACGCGCGACGCGCATTCCATCGATCAGCCGCGGATCGTTCGGTTTGCCCGCGATCACCACCCGGGCTGAGGCGAGGGTCAGCAGGAACTTGGCACGCCGCAACGTCGGTGGCAGATCCCTCAACCACAGGCGCATGTCCTTCGGCAGCCGCCGGCAGAATCGCGGTAAGTCGTGTTTGGACAGGCGCTTCTCTGAGGGCAAGCTCAGCTGCCGAACAGCAGTTCCCTGTTGTTCGGCAAGCCGCTTGACATTCCACCAGCGCAGTCGGCAACCCGCACGGTTCGGGTCAGCCTCGATGAGGACCAGCACTGCGTTTTCTGATCGGATCTCCACAGCAGCTTGCCGGGGATTGCCTTCCGCAGCCTCCGATTAACCTCCTGGCCAGATCAGGCCGGATTGTGTCGACCGTGAGACCGCCGATGATTCCAATCTTCATCGGCTACGACCCGCGGGAACGGGCGGCCACGAATGTGCTGATCGACAGCCTCTATCAGCACAGCAGCGTGCCGCTCAGGATCACGCCGTTGGTCACATCACAGCTTGAAGCGCAGGGCTTGTACAGGCGTACGAGAGATCCGAAGCAGAGCACCGCCTTCTCGTTCACGCGCTTCCTTGTCCCGCATCTGATGGGGTACGACGGCTGGGCCCTTTTCATGGATTGCGACATGCTCTGCCGGGGAGACATCCTGTCGCTCTGGGAGCAGCGGGATGAACGATTTGCCGCCATGTGCGTGCAGCACGATCATGTCCCGGGTGAATCCGTGAAGTTCCTCGGAGAGGTGCAGAGCGCTTACCCGAAGAAGAACTGGAGTTCCTTAATGCTCTTGAACTGCAACCGCTGCACCAAGCTCACTGTTGAGTACGTCAACAGTGCCTCTGGTTTGGAGTTGCATCGTTTCCACTGGTTGGAGGGTGACCATGAGATCGGTGCGATCCAAGGCTCCTGGAATCACCTGGTTGATGTGCAAGCCCCGCCTCAGGAGGGCGATGAGCCGCAGCTTCTGCACTGGACACTTGGTGGCCCTTGGTTCCGCGAGCAGCGGACGATGGGTGGCCCGCTGGCTGCGGAGTGGTTCAGTGCCAGGGACGATGCGATGAAGCTGTGGGATTGAGAATGGAGCGTCGCAGTGTGGTTGCCGTACCGGCCCGGTTGCGATCATCCCGTCTGCCCAACAAGGTTCTTGCGGATATTGGGGGACGGCCGATGATTCAACGGGTACTTGAGCGATGTCGCGCTGCGGTGGGACCTGAGGCCGTTGTGCTCTGCACGGACAGCAGGCAGCTGCAGGGTCTTGCCGAAGACTGGGGTTTCCCCGTGTTGATGACCGCCGAGCACTGCAGTTCCGGCAGCGAGCGGATCGCCTCGGTTGTGGAGCCGTTGATGGCACTCGCTTGGGGAGGTCGGGAGCCTGATCCCTTGCGCACGGCAGTGATCAATGTCCAGGGCGATCAGCCGTTTCTGGATCCCGCAGTGGTCACGGCCATGACGGAGACGTTTGCTCGCCTGGATCCTGTTCCGGCAGTGGTGACTCCGGTGTACCGGCTCAAGCCGGACACGATTCACAACCCCAATGTCGTCAAGACCCTGCTGGCCCACGATGGGCGCGCCCTGTATTTCTCACGCTCCGCCATCCCCCACGTCAGGGATGTGGACCCGTCTGAGTGGCACGGCCATGCCACCTACTGGGGCCATGTGGGCATGTATGGCTTTCGTGGAGATGTGCTGGCCGGATGGGATCAACTTCCGGCATCTCCCCTGGAAGATTTGGAACGGCTCGAGCAGTTGCGCTTGATTGAAGCGGGCCACATGATTGCCACGTTTGAAGTGAACGGCACATCGCTATCGGTGGACACCGCTGAACAGCTGGAACAAGCCAGAGCGATGGCGCGATCGATCGACTGAGCCTGGTCAGTCGTTGCGGTCCCGCCAACCGTTTTGGGCCAGGGCTTGCCAGGCACCGCGTGCCTTCAGGATGCGTTCCGCCAGCTCTCGAACCGCTCCCTGGCCACCGCGGCGTTGAAGAACAGCATCAGCACCCCTGCGCATTGGCTTGCAGGCGTCCGACGGGGCCAGGAGCAGTCCCACGACCGGGCGAACCGCCAGATCATTGAGATCGTCTCCGATAAAGGCGGTTTCCGCTGGCGTCACCGCCAGTGCTGTCTGCAGGCGTTCCAGGCAGGCGGGCTTGTCCTTGATGCCGATCAGGCAGTGAGAAATTCCAAGCTGACGGGCCCGAACCTCCGTCGCTCCCCCCTGTCCACCGCTGAGGAAGGCCAGTTGTAGTCCCTCTTGCTGCAGGAGTCGGATGCCAAGCCCATCTCGGACATCAAACCGTTTGAGCACGTGACCATTCGGATCGAACCAGAGCCCTCCATCGGTCAGAACGCCATCCACATCAAGCACCACCAGGCGGATCCGGGACAGACGTCGGTTCAGCGCCCACCAGCGCAGCGCGATCAGGGGAGTCATGCAAGGCCGGCCTGGATCAGATCATGGAGCCGCAGCAGGCCGAGCAGGCGTCGCTCACCATTCACCACCGGCAACACGGAAATTGGCTTGCGGCGGTTGCGCTCCATCTGCTCAAGTGCATGCACCACCAGCACGTTTGCCTCAACCGTGATCGGGTCGGCTGTCATCAGATCGGCAGCTTGGAGGGTGGTCCATTCCTCAGCGCTGTGATCCTGAAGGGCCCGGCGCAGATCGCCATCCGTGATGATCCCGGCCAGGGCCCCTGGACGATCGGGATGCTCCACCCATCCACTGCCGATGCCGTCGCGCGTCAGGCCCCCGATCACATCAGGCAGCGGTGTGTGCGGACGCAGCGGATGCAGCTTGGCAGCGGGCACCATCAGATCGGAAGCCGTGAGGGTGAGCTGCTTGCCGAGGGATCCTGCGGGGTGATTCAAGGCGAAGTCCGCCGGAGAGATCCCGCGTCGTTCCATCCAGACCGCGGCCAGTGCATCCCCGATCGCCATGGCCACCGCCGTGCTGGCGGTCGGCGCCAGGTTGAGGGGGCAGGCCTCACGGTCCACACCGGCTTCCAGCACCACGTCACTGCCTCGTGCGAGGGAGGACTCGGCTCGACCGACAATCGCGATTCTGGCCGTGCCGCGTCGCTTTAGGTGGGGCAGAACTTCAAGTAATTCGCCCGTTTCACCACTGTTGGAGAGCAGAAGGCAGACGTCCTCCGATGCCACGACACCCAAATCGCCATGGAGGGCATCCACAGGGTTGAGAAACAGGGCCATCAATCCGATGGACGAGAACGTGGCCGCAATTTTTCGGGCCACGATGCCGCTTTTGCCCACACCGGTGATCACGAGCTTGGCGCGTTGGTCGGCACAGCGCTCGAGCAGAGCCAGAGCCGCTTCCACCTCTGCAGCGGATAAGCGCTCCGCCGCCGAGGCGATCGCATTGGCTTCTTCCTGCAGACAGCGGGTCAGAGCGGACAAACGCTGGATCCGTGATGATCAGGTCATTGTCCTTCACGTCAGTCGATGACTCCCCTGGCATTGGATCTGCCGGGTGTGCCGTCCGCCCTGCTGGAGGACTTGCGGTTGGCTGCTCAGGATGCAGGTGTGAGTCGCTTGGCGCTGGTTGGCGGAGCAGTGCGTGATGCCCTGCTGCATCATCAGCATGGATATCCCTGGCTTGGGGTGCCTGATCTTGACCTGGTGGTGGAAGGCCATGCAGAGCATCTGGCCGCAGCGTTGCGCGAGCGTTGTGGACCCAAGCGCCTGAGCCGTTGCCTTGTCCATCCGGCCTTCGGCACTGTTGAGTTGTTCCTTGACGGGCAGCCACTGGATCTGGCGACGGCCCGGGCAGAGGTTTATCCGGCGCCGGGTCGGAATCCTGAGGTGACGCCGGGATCGCTGCAGGCGGACTTGAAACGTCGGGATTTCACGATCAACGCGATGGCGCTTGATCTCATCTCCGGTGAGCTGATCGATCCCTTTGGAGGCTGCGTCCATCTCGAGGCCCGGCAACTCGTTTTTTTGCACCAAAACAGCGTCAGCGACGATCCCACGCGTCTGATTCGCGCCGCTCGATACGGTGCCCGGCTTGGTTTTGGGTTGGATCCGTCCTCCCTGGAGCAGCTCAACAACACGATCGCTGCCTGGCCCTGGGCCTGGCGGTTCGGCGACCCCCCGGCACAAGCACCGCCTGCACTGGCGACGCGATGTCGGATGGAGCTGGATCGTCTCTTCGCCAACGAGCCATGGGAGCAGGCCCTCCATCGCCTTGAGCGTTGGGGCGCCCTTCCCCTGATTGACCCCGCGCTGCAGAGCGATCCGACCTGGCGTCGTCGCCTGCACTGGGCGGTGCGGCTGGGTCTGCCGTTACTCCCTGCTTGGCTTGCGGGGGTCTCCGATCCGCTGGCGACGGCGAGGCGTCTGCAGATTCCAGGGCAACATCAGCAGTGGCTTCAACAGTTGCTCGAGCTTCGCGTCTGGTTGCAGACCAGCGCTCCGTCTGATCAGGCGGCTCCATCGCGTTGGACCCTGGCGCTTGAATCCTTCGGTTGCCAGCCCGAGGTCGTGGCGCTGCTGATCTGCGACCGTCCTGCCCAATGGCGGTTTCTCCTGCGCTGGTGGGGCCGCTGGCGCCACTGCCTCTCGCCGATCACGGCCCGGCAGCTGCTCGCTGAGGGCTGGCAGCCTGGGCCCGACCTCGGGGCCGAACTGAAACGCAGGCGGCTGGCCGTCATCGATCAAGGTCGATGAGTCGGACAAGGTCGATGAGTCGGATCACCTGGATGGGAATGATCCTGGTGGCTGGCGTCGTCCTGGCCTTTGCCTTGCGCTCCCTGCTGCTGATCGACGCCACCGGTTTGTGGAGTGATGAGCTGTACAGCGTGGGCAAAAGTTTCCAGCCCAGCCCTCTGGCACTCCTCTCAATGCTGCGTGAGGACACCCACCCTCCGGCCTATTACGGGTTGTTGTGGGCCTGGGGACAGCTGATCGGGCAGAGCCCGATCAGCTTGCGACTGTTGTCCTGGCTGGCCTACGGCCTCGGTGGAGTGGTCATCCTGGTTCAGACCGCTGCGCTGGCAGTGGAGATGGGGGTGATGCGCCATCTGGCTGTTCCTGTCGCTGCCCTGCTGGTGTTCTGCAGCCCCTATCCGATTCGTTTCTCGCTGGAGGGGAAGAGCTACGCCCTGCTGGTTGTGTTGGTGGCGCTGGCCTGGTGCTGGCGCCGCGGCGGCCGTCTCCTGCCCTATGGCCTGTGTGTTGCGCTAGCGGCCCTGACCCATTTTTACGGGCTGTTTTTGTTCCTGTCCGCGGCCGTCTGGGATCTCTCCAGGCGGCGATGG
Organism: Synechococcus sp. MIT S1220; assembly: GCF_047303025.1. Taxonomy (NCBI): domain Bacteria; kingdom Bacillati; phylum Cyanobacteriota; class Cyanophyceae; order Synechococcales; family Synechococcaceae; genus Synechococcus; species Synechococcus sp. MIT S1220. The sequence continues at coordinate 735,710 of NZ_CP138939.1, forward strand.
AGTGCTGCGGTCACCGCGGCGCTTGCTGTGATCCCCGCGCTCTGTTGGATCGGTTATGCCGCTGCCTACCTGTTCAGTTCCCGATCAGGCAGCTGGATCGGCCCGCCGGATTTCGCCCTGTTGGAGGAAACGCTGGCCCGTTCGCTGGGGCTCTGGCCGCTGCCCAAGCTCACGCTATTGCTTTTAAGTTTCTGGGGGCTGCGCCGCTGGGGTGGCTTGCGGCGGCATGGCTCAGGGAACTGGCACGAGAGACGGCTGCTAGACGGCAGCGGATTGCTCCCATCGCTGCTGATGGTGCTGGCCGTGGTGCTGATTTCCTTCGTCAAACCACTCGCTTTTAGCCGTTATTTCGTTGTTCTTCTGCCGGCTCTTGTTCCGTGGTGCGCTGTTCAGATTGCCAGTTTCAGCTGGAGCGGCTCGGCGCGTTGGTTTGGATCCGCGCTCCTCGTCGTGATGTTGCTCAGCTGGTGGGGTGGGGGCTTCGCTGAACTTGATCCTTCGGGCAACGGTGTTCGGGAGCAGGATCAGTTCGCTGCAGTCAGTCGTCTCACGGGCGGTGAACGCGATCGCTTCACGCCCCGGCCTCGCCTGTTCAACCTCAGTGATCAGATGGAGCTGGCCATGGGTCGTATCCCAGACCAGCCGACTTCCTGGCAGGACACGGATGATCTGGAGAACCGTCTTCTTCAGCAGCCAGCCCTGAACCAGCTCTGGCTGGCCAGCAGTGGACCTCCGGCGCTGAATCAACGCCGTCTCGAGCCATCGCGCCGTTTGTTGGAACAGAACCGCTTCCAATGTGAACCGGTGTCGGAGCGCTTCACTCACGCGTTGGTGCTGCATTGCCGATCCAGTGCCACCCCTCGTCCCGACTGAGCGCTGCTGCGGCTTTTGGATCGCAGGCCACCAGAAGCGGCCCGCAGGTCTGGGGGTCGACCAGCAGCTCAAGCAATGCCGCATCGTGGGCGCCTTCCACCGTCACGATCGCCCCGTCGCTGTGTTCGGCTGGATCAAGCCACCGCCAGGCGAGGCGGTTTGCCGGCGCCAGACTGCTCGCTACGCCTTGATCGAAAAGGTTCAGGCTGCCGGAGTAGGCAGGAATCTGCTCTCCATTGAGCTGGATCTGAACGCAGGGTCGGTGCCCGAGCATTTCTCCGAGATGCCCCAGCAGGCCGAAACCGGTGATGTCCGTGCAGGCATGAATCGCCTCGCCCATGGCCAGCAAGGGCTCCAACCGCTCGTGCTGGCTGCGGCTCATCGTCGCCAGGACGCGGTCGAGATCGCTGGGGGACACCCTGCCGGCCATGGCTCCCGCAAACAGCACGCCCGTGCCCAGCGGACGACTCAGCAGCAGGGCATCTCCGCTTCTGATGCCTCGCTTCCGCCAGATCCGCCCCCCCGGATCCGCCGTTCCGCCATGAACACTCAGGGCGACCTGGATCCCGAGGCTGGCGGGCATCGGCGCTTCCGATCGCCCTTCCAGGGTGTGTCCGCCAAGGAGTTGGGCCCCTTGCGGAATGAGTGCTGAATGCAACCCGGCCAGTGTCTGGGCCAGCAAGTTCTGTTGCTGAGCTGAATCCACGGCAGGAAGGGTGATCACGGCCATGGCACTCGCCACATGCGCGCCACAGGCCCAGAGATCGGAGCAGGCATGCAGTGCCGTGAGTCGACCGTTGAGCCAGGCATCGCTGATCAGGGCCGGAAATCCATCGACGCTCTGCAGTTGGGTCGGCAGACCTGGCAGCACAGACGCATCTTCAGGATTGCTGGCCAGTTGCCCGAGCCCCACCTGCTGGAGTGCATCCTGCAGAGGAGCTGCGGCGAGTTTGGCGGCGCATCCGCGGCAGGCCATCGGCATGGTCATGGCCATGGGGGTTTGGCTCTTGAAGCCGGCCATGAACCGTCTGTCGATGGCTTGCTTCAGTTGCCAAAGCCATGGGGATGCTCCCAGTGTCCAGCGGCCGCGGCGGGCCCAAGCCTGCCGTGGTTGGAGGCTGGCATCACCGAGCAGTTGCAGTGCATGCTGTTGGGGACGCCAGGCTTGCAGCGGTTTCCCAAGGCAGGAGGCCTGAAGGTTTCGGGCCAAGGGGATGGCAGCCCGCACGGCCCAGACACCCGAGGGCGGCCTGGGTTGGTTGCGGACGACAGCGCAGTCCCCACTGGCGAACAGGCCTGGGTGGTCGCAGACCTGCAGGCAGGCATCGGTCTGCACGCGTCCGTCCTGGTCGACGGGCAATCCACTGACTTTCAACCAGTCGGGTGCCTGGCTCCCGGTGCAAAGCAGGGTTGGACCATCGGTGGCGCCAGCCGCTCTGAGCAGATCGATGTTGGCCCGTTTCAGGGCCCGTTGATGATGGGGTTCGATCTGGTCGGGACGCGCCTGCAAAAGCAGGTGGCGGTTCGGCCAGCGGCAGCGCAGGGCCAGCACCACTTCGATGCCGGCTGCACCAGCGCCGATCACCCGGAACGGTTGGTCGCTCTGGTCTTGTTCGCGCAGGAAATCGAGGGCTATTTCCAGGGGTTTGATCGGAATTCCAAGGGCCGTTGGCCGCGAGACCGCGCCTACGTTGAGGCTGAGCCGGCCGAAGCGAAGGGGTGGTCGGCCCTCAAGGTTCAGCAGCCGCTTGGCTGGATCGATTCCTTCGATCTCTGCTGCCACGAAGACCGCGCCGGCTCGATCGCACAGATCTCGCAGGTCGATCGCGACGTCATCGCGGTCGTAATCGCCCGCGATCAGGCCGGGAACCATTCCCGAATAGAATGCTGTGCCGTGGCGATTGATCAACACCACCTCGCCGCGAGGTCGATGCTGTGGATGAATGGCCCACCGCTTCAGCACAAGGGCGTGGCTGTGGCCTCCACCGGCCAGAAGCAAGGGACCCTCGTTGGTCATGGGGCGTTGCGATAGCCCATCGGATTGGCCTGCTGCCAGGCCCAGCCATCGGTGCACATCTCCTCAAGGCTGCGCTGGGCGCTCCATCCCAGCAACTGTTCCGCTTTGGCCGGGCAGGCCTCCAGCTTGGCCACATCACCAGGGCGACGGGCCACGATTTCATAGGGGATCGACAGCCCTGTGGCCTGTTCAAATCCGTGGATCACTTCCAGCACTGATCGGCCACAACCGGTGCCGATGTTCAAGGTGAGTTGGACGGGCGCTGGTCGCTCGAGCAGGTGAGCAAGGGTGGCGCTGTGGGCCTCCGCCAGATCCATGACATGGAGATAGTCGCGGATTCCCGTGCCATCCGGCGTTGCGTAGTCATTGCCGAAAATGTGTAGTCGTTCACGGCGGCCAGCGGCCACCTGCGTGATGAAGGGGAACAGATTGTTGGGGACGCCGAGGGGGTCTTCGCCGATCTGGCCACTGGGATGGGCTCCTACAGGATTGAAGTACCGCAGACTGGCGATCCGCCAGCCTGCGTTCCGGCTCAAAGCGTCCAGCATCTGTTCAACAGCCCGTTTGGTCTGGGCGTACGGGTGGATGGGATCGGTGAGGCTGTCCTCGCGTAAAGGGAATGTGATCGGAGCGCCGTAAACCGTCGCGGTGCTGCTGAAGACGAGTGTGCTGCAGCCATGCCGTTGCATCACTTCAGCGAGCACCCGGCTGCCGTTCACATTCACGTCCCAATAAAGAAGTGGATTGGCAACCGACTCCCCCACCGCCTTGAGGCCGGCGAAGTGGATCACCCCATCGAGTTCACCGCAAGAGCGGAAGGTCTGATCCAGCAGGTCGGCATCACGTACATCTCCCTCCACGACCTGGATCGTGTTCCGTTGAGCGAGCGATTGGACGCGTTGCAAGGCCAGCGGGCTGCTGTTGCTGAAGTTGTCAACGATCACCAGCTCATGGCCCTGTGCAAGCAATACCAGGCAGGTGTGACTGCCGATGAATCCGGCACCACCGGTGATCAAGAGGCGGCAGGTCATGGTCCTCGGTCCGGTCCATGAACGATTCTGGAGCAGGCGATGTGATCCCAGGTCAGGCCAGGAAATTGCAACTAGTGTTCGACCGTTGACGGACCTGCAGTGGAGAGTGGATCAGCACTGGCTGAGCTGAAACGGCTGATCGGATCTGATGGTCGTGCCCTTCTGAATCGCTACAACCTGCTCCGGCCCCTGGTCGAGCAGATGGTGACGACTGAGTCGATTGCCAGTACGCAAGTCAGTGATGAAGAACTTGATCAGGCGAAGCTCGGACTGCTTGAACGTCGCGGTTATGAAGAGCTTGAGCAATGGCCAGAGCTCCTCACCGAATTGGGACGGCCTGAAGCGATGGTTCTGGACCAGCTGAAGCGCGGCATTCAGCAGCGGTCAACGGCCCGTGAGCAATTTTCAGCCAAAGCCGAAGCACGCTTCCTCGAGCGCAAGAACGAACTCGATCAGGTTGTGTACAGCCTCCTGCGGCTGGAAAATCGTTTTCTCGCACGGGAGCTCTACCTCCAGATTGAATCCGGGGAGTCCAATTTCGCCGATCTGGCGAAACGCTACGCCGAAGGTCCGGAACGAAACACCAACGGCATCGTTGGTCCGGTGCCCTTGACCCAGGCCCACCCGGTGCTTGTTGAGAAGCTGCGGGTGTCCCAGCCAGGAGTGCTGCTGGAACCATTCCGGATCTCCGACTGGTGGTTGGTGGTGCGGTTGGAGCGCTACTCACCAGCCACCTTCACCGACGAGGTCTCCGACCGAATGTGCAAGGAGATGTTCGACGAGTGGATCGCCGAGCAGACAGCAACTAATTTGAGCCGGCTCAACGGCAACGTCGACGCCAAAGCTTCCCGATGACCATGTCTCCGACGTTTCCTCTCCTCAAGCACCCCGCCTTCCGAGAGCTCAGTGAAGCCGGGGCTGGTCGCCTCGAAAAGGGCACGCGGGTGCTGCGCTTTGAGTTGGGCCAGCAGCTCTCCGAGCCGGATGACATCCCAGCGCGGGTTCTGATCCTTCTCCAGGGACAGGCGCGACTGGTGGGTCGCCACAACGGACGCCTCACCACGGTGGGCAAGTTCGGCCCCGGCAGTGTGATCGGAGCCGCAAGCCTGATGGTCGGCAAGGCCTGCGAGAACGTTGTGGCGTCCCAGGAGGTTGTGGCCTGCGCCATTAGCGATGAGCTCTGGACTGATCTCTACGCGTCAGAACCATCCTTTGCGGCCTGGTGTGATCGTCAGCTCTGGCCGCAGGAGCTCCTGCAGCTTCTCGAGGTGCTGGCAGCTCAATCGCCAACCGCTGAAGACACAGCGCTTGAGCTGCTTGAGGCGGCGTTGAAGGAGGCCGAACGCTGCAGTGCGGATGAGGAGTCGCTCCAGAGCGCACTCAATGATGGCCAGTCGATTTACGTGTCCTCGAGCTGGGGAACTTGCACCGTCGGCCAGCCGGTTCTGTTGTTGTCGGATGTGGATCAGAGTCAGCGGTTCAGGCCGCGGCTTGTTGCCCTTCCTCCGCAGATCCAACAACGGCTTGAGGGTTCTCCGTCAAAGGATGCAGCTGATTCAAGTGGAGAGGCTGGTACCGAACCGGTCAGTGGCGAGCTGATCCCCTTCGAATCGTCGGAGGATGGCGAAACCCTCCCACCGGTCAGTCGCTACAGCCCTGAGCGCAATGTCGTCGACAGTCTCCGTTTGATTCGCGGGGATGGTCCTCTGCCGGAAACGCTGGCCTGCTTCCAGATGCTCGCTCAGCTGATGAAGCTGCCCTTCCGGCGTGATTCGATCGAGAAGGTTCTGCAGGACAACCTGCGCCGTGGACTGACACCCAATCTTCAGCTCTGCGGGCAGTTGGCAGCGAGTTTGGGATTGCACGTGATGGCGGCAAGGGTGCCATCAGAAGCAGGGACGCGTCTGCAGGTGCCGTCAATGGTGCCTTGGAAAAACGGCTTTGCCCTTGTGGTGGCCAGTCATGAGAAGGGTCTGACCCTTGCTTCGCCGAAGCACGGCATGGTGACCCTCGATCCGTCCGAGCTGGAGGACAACTTCCCTGAAGGCATCGAGCTCCTGCTGATGGAGCGCTCCAATGCCACACCCGATCAGAAATTCGGCCCGGGCTGGTTCTGGCCGGCTTTGAAGCGGTATCGGGGCGTGCTGATCCAGGTGCTCGCCGCCAGCTTCGTGGTGCAGCTCTTCACCCTGGCCAACCCGTTGCTGATTCAGGTGATCATCGACAAGGTGATCAGCCAGCGCAGTCTCGACACCCTTCAGGTTCTTGGCATCGCGTTGGTTGTGGTGACGATTCTTGAGGGTGTTCTGGGCAGCCTTAAGACCTTCCTCTTCGCTGAAACCACCAACCGGATCGATCAGCGGCTTGGTGCCGAGGTGATTGATCACCTCCTGCGCTTGCCGCTCGGTTACTTCGACAAACGCCCGGTTGGTGAACTCGGAACCCGGGTTGCGGAACTTGAGAAGATCCGAAACTTTCTGACAGGCCAGGCCCTCACCACGATTCTTGATGCTGCGTTCTCGCTGATTTATATCGCCGTCATGGTGGTTTACAGCTGGCTGTTGACTCTGATCGCCCTGTCGGTCCTGCCCATTCAGGTGGGCCTGACGCTTTTGGGTGCACCACTGTTCCGCCGCCAGTTCCGCTCAGCGGCAGAGGAGAACGCCAAAACCCAGAGCCACCTGGTTGAAGTGCTCACCGGTATACAGACCGTGAAAGCCCAGAACGTGGAAATGGTGAGCCGCTGGCGCTGGCAGGAGTTCTATTCCCAGTACATCGCCAGAACCTTTGAGAAAACGATCACCGGCACGGCCCTGAACCAGACCAGTCAGGTGCTGCAGAAAATCTCCCAGCTGATGGTGCTCTGGATCGGTGCATCGATGGTGCTGAGTGGTGATCTGACCCTTGGTCAGTTGATTGCATTCCGGATTATTTCCGGGTATGTGACACAACCGTTGCTTCGTCTTTCCACGATTTGGCAGAACATCCAGGAACTACGGGTCAGTTTTGAGCGTCTCGCCGATGTGATCGACACGCCGGAAGAGTCTGATGAAGTTGATAAGTCGAAGGTGATGTTGCCTCCCCTTCAGGGTCTGGTTCGCTTCGAAGATCTCTCGTTCCGATTCCGTCCTGGTCAGCCCGAAGTTTTGAAGGACATCAACCTCGAAGTTCCATCTGGAACATTCGTGGGCATCGTCGGCCAAAGCGGAAGCGGCAAGAGCACCTTGATGAAGTTATTGCCACGGCTGTATGACCCCGGTGAGGGTCGGATTGTGATCGATGGGTATGACATTGCCAAAGTTGAGTTGTATTCACTACGCCGTCAGATTGGTATTGTTCCCCAAGATCCTTTGTTATTTAGTGGCACAGTGAGTGAAAATATTGCTCTTACCAATCCTGAGTCATCGAGTGAAGAAATCGTCCGAGCTGCTCGACTGGCAAATGCCCATGACTTCATCATGGATCTTCCAAGTGGGTACAGCACATCTGTTGGTGAACGCGGGGCATCGCTGAGTGGTGGCCAGCGTCAGCGCGTCGCGATCGCTCGCACTTTGCTCAGCAACCCCAAGTTGTTGGTGATGGATGAGGCGACGAGCGCTTTGGACTACGAAACTGAACGGAAGGTATGCGACAACCTGCTCGATAACCTGAATGATCGAACCGTCTTCTTCATCACCCATCGCCTCTCGACGATTCGCAATGCAGACATGATTGTGATGTTGGACAAGGGTGCCATTGTTGAAGTGGGCACCCATGACGAATTGATGACACACCGGGGCCGTTATTACGCCCTTTATCGCCAGCAAGGGGACGCCTGATCATGAAATTGAATCTCAAAAATCCATTCAATCGTCAGCCTTCAACGCTCTCAGAGCAGTCGGATGTTCAGGATGTCAGCGGTGAAACTGTTTCAATCACCAAATACGACGAATCGGTGCTCCAGCAGGGTCGCTTCTGGATGCGTACCGTCACCTGGACCCTGATTGGCACCACGGTGTTTGGAGTCGGCTGGCTTGCTCTCGCCCGCACCGAGGAGATCGTTGTGGCAACGGGGAAACTCGAGCCGGTTGGCTCCGTTCAGGACATTCAAATGCCCATGGGGGGTGTGGTGGAAGAGATTCTGGTGACAGAGGGCGAAGAGGTTCAGGCTGGCCAGGTGTTGATCAAACTCGATACCGAAACCAGCAAGGAACAGAAGAATTCCTACGAAACACAGATCAAGGCACTTGATGAAACACTCAAGCTCAAAGAAAAGGAGTTGCTTCTTGAAGCTGAGGAGAAAAAACTGAAGCAAATTGAGCTTGAGCGCACCCTTGAGATGAGTGAAGAAGAGGAGTTGATGTTGAATAACAAGTTGGTGCTCGAAACTGAAATTCTCCGTCGTTATGAGATGTTGAGGCTTGCCGGAGCTGAGTCCGAATTGCAAACTCTCAGCCAGAAGAATCGGGTTGAGGAGACCCGTGGTCGGTTGATGCAGGTGAAGGTGGAACGGATGCGGCAAACCGCCGTTTTGAATCAAGGCATCCAGCAGCTGCAGCAGAACATGAATCAGTTGGAACAGTCGATCCAGCAATTGAAGGTTCAGCAGGCCGACCTGAAGGCCAAACTGACCGAGACGAATGTCACGCTGCGGTATCAGGAACTGAGGTCACCGGTGCGCGGATTGGTGTTTGACATGGAGCCAACCTCACCCGGGTTTACCGCCCAGGGCACCCAAACGGTGATGAAGGTCGTCCCCTACCGAGAGGGCAAGGGTGGGTTCGGTGCACTTGAAGCAAACGTTGAAGTTCCCAGCAACAAAATTGGTTTTGTCCGCCCCGGGATGGAATCCGATATCAGCATCGATTCCTACCCCTCCACTGATTTCGGTGTGCTTCAAGGGGAGGTGGTCAAGGTTGGCTCTGATGCATTGCCACCTAATCCACAGGAGCAGCGTCAGGAGCTTGCTTTTCCCGTGACGGTTGAATTGGCCAGCCAACAGTTGAAGTTAAAAAGTGGCAACCAATTGCGACTGGGTGTTGGCATGAGCCTCACCGCCAATATCAAGCTTCGCAAGGTGTCGTATTTGCAGTTGCTTCTTGGTGAATTCCAGGACAAAGCTGAGTCGTTGCAGAGGCTCTGATCTCAATGCGAATTTTATTTATACACCAGAACTTTCCTGGTCAGTACGTTCATATTGTTCAGAGATTAGCTCAGATTGGTAATCATCAGTTGGTTGCACTTGGTATTAATGAGCTCGACCGTAATCGACCATTGCCAGAACAGCTTAATTATTTTCGTTATCGCTTGGATCGTGGCAACACCCCTGGGGTGCACCCCTTGGTGATGGAGACGGAGACAAAGATGATTCGTGCAGAAGGATGTGCACGAGCTGCGCATCAACTCAAAGCCAAGGGTTTTGAACCGGATGTGATTCTTGCTCATCCCGGTTGGGGAGAGCCCCTGTTTCTTCGAACAATCTGGCCAAATTCTCCTCTGCTCTGCTATCAGGAATTTTTCTATAACGAGCACGGCTTCGATTCCAATTTCGATCCCGAATTTCAGGAGGAGCGCTCATGGAAGGCCCAGGCAAAGCTGATCATGAAAAATGCATACCTGCACGTCACTCTTGAACAAGCCAGCTGGAATGTGTCGCCAACCCATTTCCAGGCAAGCAGTTTTCCTGAACACTGGCGGAAGCGCATCAGCGTTGTTCATGACGGCGTTGATACCAAGCGAGCCGCCCCCAATCCGAACCCCGAATCGCTCATCCTTCCGGACGGAACGGAATTGAAGCCTGGCCAGCCGATTGTGACCTTCGTCAATCGAAGACTTGAGCCGTATCGAGGCTGCCACACGTTTCTCAGGGCCTTACCGGCCTTGCAGGAGCAGTGCCCTGACGCACGCATTGTGATCGTTGGTGAGACCAAAGGAGTGAGTTACGGCGCTGCGTGCCCCGACGGTGAGTGGAAAGACCAGTTTCTTGCCGAGATCGAGGGGCGTTACGACCCTTCCCGTGTGCACTTCACAGGAACTCTGCCCTACACCCAATTCATTCCCCTTCTGCAGCTGAGTGCCTGTCACGTCTATCTCACCTATCCCTTCGTGATGAGCTGGAGTCTGCTGGAGGCGATGGCCTGTGGTTGTGCTGTCGTCGGCTCGGCAACAGCACCCGTTCAGGAGGTGATCAGGCACGGCAGCAATGGCCTGCTTGTGGATTTCTTCTCCCCTGCTGATTTGGCGGCGGCCGTGACGGAGACGCTTCAAAATCGAGACCAAGCTCGTGCATTTGGAGAGGCGGCCCGCCGCACCGTGCAACGCACTTACGACCTTGATCTTTGTGTCACGCGCCAGCTGGGATTGCTGGACCTTGTGGCCAGTGGAAGCATCAACGCCTGAAACGGCAAACTGAGACGGGATTCAGAACCGTTCGATTTGACGCAGCTGCAAAGCCTGAGGGGCATGGTGGATCTGCTGCCGGAAGCGATGCAGCGCTGGCAGGCGGTGGAGGACGCGGCCCGCCGGTTGTTTCAGCGTTCTGGTTTTCTGGAGATCCGCACCCCACTTCTCGAAACCACCGAACTGTTCTGCCGAGGGATCGGCGAAGCAACGGATGTGGTGGGAAAGGAGATGTATAGCTTCAGCGATCGTGGTGATCGCAGCTGCACCTTGCGGCCGGAGGGCACGGCTTCGGTGGTCAGGGCCGCCCTGCAGCACGGATTGCTCAGTCAGGGGCCGCAACGCCTTTGGTATTCAGGCCCAATGTTCCGCTATGAGCGCCCTCAGGCCGGGCGACAGCGGCAGTTTCATCAGATCGGTGTGGAGTGGTTGGGGGCGGACAGTCCCCGTAGTGATGTCGAAGTGATTGCCCTGGGCTGGGATCTACTCGCCAGCCTTGGCGTAGGGGGGCTGGAACTCGAGCTCAACAGCCTTGGCTCACCTGAGGATCGAATCGCCTATCGCGAGGCTCTGGTGCGCTGGTTGGAGCAACGGGCGGACCAGCTCGACGATGACTCCCGTCAACGGTTGCAGGTCAATCCGCTGCGCATCCTGGATTCCAAAAACAAGGCCACCCAGGCTCTGCTTGATGAGGCGCCAACGCTTGCTGATGCGCTTAGTGACGCCAGTCGTCGTCGGTTTGATGAGGTTCAGCAGGGGCTCGACACCCTGGGGATCCCGTTCAGGATCAATCCACGCCTTGTGCGGGGCCTGGACTACTACGGCCATACAGCGTTCGAAATCACCAGCGATCAGCTGGGTGCGCAGGCCACTGTTTGCGGGGGTGGGCGCTACAACGGGCTGGTCAGTCAATTGGGTGGTCCAGCAACACCGGCGATCGGCTGGGCACTTGGCATGGAGCGGTTGATTCTTGTGCTTGAGGCGGCGTCGGAAGCGGATCCTCAAGGACCTGCTGCTCGTCTCACGACGCGTCAAGTTCCAGATGCTTTTTTGGTGAATCGGGGAGAATCGGCTGAGCGGCTTGCCTTAGCCCTAGCCCGGTCCTTGCGTCAAGCCGAATTGGCGGTGGAGTTGGACGGGAGCGGATCAGCGTTCGGCAAGCAGTTCAAACGCGCCGATCGCAGTGGTGCCCGTTGGGCTCTGGTGATTGGAGAGGAGGAAGCCGAGCGGAGCGAGGTGCGCCTCAAGCCGTTGCATGGTGATGGTGAGCCCATCACCCTCAAGTTGGCAGATCTGGAGGGCCTGATCACCCTGCTGCGACGCTAGGAATCAACGTGTGACATCACGCCATGCGTGGTACTTTGCCTGGGATTTTGGGTGTGTTTGTTGATCAATCTGGTGACGGGAGGAGCCGGTTTCGTTGGCTCCCATCTGATTGATCGCCTGATGGAAGCAGGCGAAGAAGTGATTTGCCTCGATAATTATTTCACCGGACGTAAAAAAAATATTTCTCAGTGGATGGGTCATCCACGTTTTGAACTCATTCGCCATGATGTAACGGATCCGATCCGTCTGGAATGTGATCGGATCTGGCATCTGGCTTGTCCAGCATCACCTGTTCACTATCAGTTCAACCCGATCAAAACATCCAAGACCAGTTTTTTAGGGACGTACAACATGCTTGGCCTGGCAAGGCGCGTTGGAGCGCGTTTATTGCTCGCAAGCACCAGTGAAGTGTATGGGGATCCAGAGGTGCATCCTCAACCAGAAAGTTATCGAGGCTGTGTCAATACAATTGGCATTCGAAGTTGTTATGACGAAGGAAAGAGGATTGCGGAAACTCTCTGCTTCGATTACCAGCGAATGCATGAAGTGGAAATTCGTGTCATGCGAATTTTTAATACTTACGGCCCGCGCATGCTGCCAGATGATGGTCGGGTGGTCAGTAACTTCATCGTTCAGGCTTTAAAAGGTGAGCCGTTGACGCTTTATGGAGATGGCAGCCAGACGCGATCCTTCTGTTTCGTTGACGATCTCGTGGAGGGCATGATTCGTTTGATGAATGGATCTCATACCGGTCCAATGAATATTGGCAATCCCGGTGAGTTCACCATTCGTCAGTTGGCGGAATTGATCAGAAATAATGTCAATCCTCAGCTCCCGCTGATTGAGAAGCCCTTGCCGGCGGATGACCCTCTCCAACGTCAGCCCGTGATTGATCTGGCTCGTCAGGAACTGGGCTGGGAGCCGACCATTTCACTGGAGCAGGGACTCGAACCGACCATTGATTGGTTCCGTAAGGTTCTTGGACTTCAACCCGGTGGATCCGCCGAGGTGTCTTCATGACAATCCAGCGCATCTGTTGCATGGGGGCGGGTTACGTCGGTGGCCCGACCATGGCGGTGATTGCAGACCGGTGTCTGGATGTACAGGTCACCGTTGTCGATCTCAACGAGCAGCGAATCGCGGCTTGGAACGATGCAGACCTCAGTCGTCTTCCGGTCTATGAACCGGGTCTGGATGCTGTGGTGGATCGGGCGCGGGGCCGCAACCTTCATTTCTCCACCGATGTGGATGGCGCGATCGCCGATGCCGACATGGTGTTTATTTCCGTCAACACCCCGACGAAGGCCCGGGGGCTTGGTGCAGGGCAGGCGAGTGATCTGCGTTGGGTCGAGGCCTGTGCTCGTCAGGTGGCCAAATCCGCGCGTGGCCACACGATCGTTGTCGAAAAAAGCACCCTTCCGGTTCGTACAGCTGAAGCGATTCGCACCATTCTTGAGGCAGCTCAGGCGCCCCTGGCTGAAGGGGAAGCGCCACGGACATTTGCGGTTTTGTCTAATCCCGAATTCCTGGCTGAAGGAACGGCCATTCGGGATCTTGAAACCCCTGATCGTGTTCTGATCGGTGGTGAAGATGACAGCTCCATCGATGCCCTGGCCGGTGTGTACGGCCAGTGGGTGCCCGGTGAACGGATCCTGCGCACCAATCTTTGGAGCAGTGAACTGTCCAAGCTCACCGCCAATGCTTTTCTGGCTCAGCGGATCAGTTCGATCAATTCAGTGGCGGCTTTATGTGAGAACACTGGGGCTGATGTCCGCGAGGTCGCCCGCGCCATTGGTACCGACAGTCGGATTGGTCCCAAGTTCCTGCAGTCCGGCCCGGGTTTCGGAGGCAGTTGTTTTCAGAAGGACATTCTCAATCTGGTGTATCTCTGCCGTCACTTCGGTCTGCCGGAAGTCGCTGATTACTGGGAGAGTGTGGTGCATCTCAACACCTGGCAGCAGCACCGGATCTCCAGGCTTGTGGTTCAGCGTCTCTTTGGGACGGTCACCGGAAAACGTCTTGCGATCCTTGGCTTCGCCTTCAAGGCCGACACAAACGACACCCGTGAAGCTCCGGCGATTCGGATTGCCCATGATCTGCTCGAAGAAGGTGCGCAGCTTGCGATTCATGATCCAAAGGTCGAGTCTGCTCAGATTTCTCGCGATCTCCGACAGGATGCTGAGGTGCCGGATGCTGGAACCGGCATGACAGCCAAGACCCTGAGCGGTCAGGGAGCCTGGTGGGCAGCTGGCAGTGTTGAACAGGCTGTTGCCGGTGCTGATGCCGTTTTGATCCTGACCGAGTGGACGCAGTACCGGACGCTGGACTGGAAGGATCTTTCCGCGCGAATGCGCCGTCCAGCCTGGGTTTTTGATGCCAGAGCCGTTGCCGATCCGAATCAGGTGCGCGCTGCCGGGCTCACGCTTTGGCGTGTGGGTGATGGAGCTCAGTGAGCCGAACCGTTCTTGTCACTGGTGCTGCAGGCTTCATCGGTGCGGCGCTGAGTGATCGGCTGCTTCAACAGGGTGATCGGGTGATTGGTGTTGACAATCTCAACAACTACTACGACCCAACGCTTAAAGAAGCGCGCCTACGGCGCATTCAAGCGAAGCCCGAGGCGGCGGACGCATGGCGTTTTGAGCGGCTGAATCTCGAGGATGATGCGGCGCTGATTGCTCTGTTCAACGACGAGCGTCCTCAAGTGGTGGTCAATCTTGCGGCTCAGGCTGGTGTGCGTTACTCCCTCGAAAACCCCGCGGCCTACATCCAGAGCAACCTTGTCGGTTTTGGAAACATCCTGGAGTGTTGCCGCCACCACGATGTCGGCAATCTGATTTACGCCTCCAGCAGCTCTGTTTACGGCGGTAATCGCAATCTGCCTTTCCAGGAAAGGCAGCCGGTGAATCATCCCGTGAGCCTCTACGCAGCCAGTAAGAAAGCCAATGAACTGATGGCCCATACCTACAGCCATCTCTACGGTTTGCCGGCAACGGGTCTGCGTTTTTTCACGGTATACGGCCCATGGGGACGGCCGGATATGGCCCCAATGCTCTTTGCGCGCGCCATTCTTGATGGGGACTCGATCCAGGTGTTCAATCACGGTCGGATGCAGCGTGATTTCACCTTCATCGACGACATTGTTGAAGGGGTGCTGCGTTGTTGCGCGAAACCTGCCACTGCAGACCCTCATTTCGACGCTTTGGATCCAGATCCATCAACGGCAGCAGCTCCGCACCGTCTGTTCAATATCGGGAACAGCCAGCCCACACAACTGCTGCGCTTCATTGAAGTGATGGAAGAGGCCTTTGGCCGTGAGGCGATCAAAGATTTTCAGCCGATGCAGCCGGGGGATGTGGTGGCCACGGCAGCGGATACAACAGCCCTGGAGGCTTGGGTTGGATTTCGCCCTTCAACAACGATTGAAACAGGTGTGGCTTCGTTCGCGCAGTGGTATCGCTCGTACTATTCGCTCTGAATCTTGAGAGAAGCCCCTGCTGACGCTCGCTGCAGGGAAACAAAAAGAGCAACAAAAAACCGGCCCTGCGGCCGGCTGATTTGATTGCTTGAGTTGAATTGAAGTCAGGCAGAACCGACGCCCGTGTAGGAACCGTAGAAAAACAGACCTACGACGAAGAGAACAGCCATGCCGCCTGCAGTGGCAACCAGCCACAACGGCAGGACACCTTCCGTCCAGCGCGACCGCCAGGGAACGGCTGGGCGCCCGTCAGGCAGACGATCGGGAATACGACCGTCGGGATACAGAGACTTCTTTCCGCTCATGAATCAGGCCTCAATTGAAGAAGTAGCTGGAAAACAGCACACCGGTGGTGAACACGAACAACAGCCCAAGAAAAAGGCTGGTGCGGTTGAGTTCAACCGGCAGGTTGTTGGGATTGGGATTGCGATCCATAGATCAGGGCTCAATCAGCGACGGATGAATTGCATCGCGGCCAGAGCACCGAGGAAGAACACGGTTGGCACGCCGAGAGTGTGGAGAGCAAGCCAGCGCACCGTAAAAATCGGATAATTGCGTGGCGTGGTGGAGACTGGAGCTTGGGTCATTGGAGTTATTTCAGGCGGACGTCGAGCTCGGACTTGCCCTCATACCGCTGGCTCACAACAGGAGCTTTGGCTTCCGTTGCTTGGAAATAAGCGTCGGGTCGAGGTGTCCCGAAGGCGTCGTAGGCCAGGCCTGTAGAAACGAACAGAAATCCTGCCAGGAAGATCGACGGCAGGGTCACTGCGTGGATCACCCAATAGCGGATGCTCGTAATGATTTCGAAGAACGGGCGTTCCCCTGTGGAGCCTGCAGCCATGGCTTTGGGCGTATCAGCTCGGAGATTCTAGAAGCTCAGCTCGGTGGACGGTCAATCCGAGCTGAGCTCAGTTACACAGCGTTGCTGACCCAGCGCAGCAGGTTGCCCCGCTCACCCAGCACAAAGGCGTGGTCAGCATCGATCACGATGCGGGTGAAATTGCTGGGCTGCCGATCGCCAACGGGATCGATTTCCCAGCTGTCTCCACCGTCCTGACTGACGAGAAGGGTCCCGTTACCACCTCCGGCCCAGATGGAACCCTCGTCATCCCAGGCCATGTCCATATATCCGTAGCCGTTGGTGATCGGAATGATTGGCTTGCTCCAGCTTTCCAGATCGTCCTGCTCATCATTCAGGCGGATTTGGGCGCCACGGGCGAGCATCCAGAGATTTCCATCGGGTTGATAACCAATGCTTTGCAGGCGCTGACTGCTCACGCGCTGGTGCACTTGCCATACAGGGTCACCGGGCTGCCAGGTGGCATAGAAATTGCCCAGGCTGCTGACGCTGACGTAGCTGCCGTCCTCACTTCGGCGCAGATCACGAACGGCGCCTGCCGCATCGGTGACCTTGGCCTCCCAGCTGCCACCACCATCATGGGTTTCATAAACCGCGCCCACATTGGTGGCAAGTTCAGCCGAATTTTTGGACAATGCCGTGATCAGGTAAGGCTCACCCGGCAATTTGGTGTCCAAAAACAGCCGCGTCCAATTCTGACCGGCATCGGTGCTGTGCATTAGCAGGCCAGGTTGACCGGCGATCCAGCCCTCTGCTCCGTTGAAGTCGATGCTGATCAAACGGAAGTTTTCTTCATCCGGCAGGTCGAGGCTGCGGGGATTCCAATTGGAACCTGCATCGTCGGTTTCCTGGATCATCCGATTGCTACCGACGAGGAATCCATGGTTCCGATCGGTAAAAGCCACATCGAGGGGATTGGCTTGGGTTTCGAGGTCCTGGGCCTCCCATGGACTTGAGACGGCAATCGGCAGACGCGTGGTGACGCATCCACTCAGCCCGACGCTGATCAGGACAGCCAGGGCAAGATTGAGAAGTGGGGTGAAGAATTTGGTGATGGTGCGAGGCATCAGCGCAAGGAGTAGAGGGACAGGAAAAATGCGAAGGCAAGCGCCATGCTGCCGAAGATGAGAACATTCTTCTGACCAGGCGTGAGGCGGTTCACCCCCAGCCCGAAATTGAGGTTTTCCTCGAAGCCGCTTGCTTTGGTTCTTGGTCCGATATCCCTAAAAGCGGCGACACGGCTGCGGCAGACCGGGCAGCGAAAGCTCAGCGGATCGAGATCCTCGAAGGCTGTACCGGCTTGGATCCCCACCTTTTTGACCCCTTCATCCGGGTCATAGACGTATCCGCAGCTGCGGCACTCGAAACGGTGGGTGCGGGGATCAGTTGATTGCTCGTCCCCGCTGGAGGCCTCGGCGATGGTTTCTACCGGAGCTGTCGTGGACTCCGCAGACTGGATCTCGTCGCTCACCGCTGTGCTGCCATGCCGGCTGACTCTATCGACGTCAACTCTCGGCAGTGAATGCCAAAATGAGTTGGACTACGGGGACATCCATGTTTGCCCTGCCTGGCTACGACGCCTTCCTGGGGTTTTTGTTGATAGCTGCTGCCGTACCGATTTTGGCGCTGATCACCAACAAAGTTGTGGCTCCAAAGAGTCGCGCAGGTGAGCGTCAGCTCACTTACGAATCAGGCATGGAGCCCATTGGTGGTGCTTGGATCCAATTCAACATCCGCTACTACATGTTTGCTCTGGTTTTCGTCATCTTTGATGTCGAAACCGTTTTCCTTTATCCCTGGGCTGTCGCGTTCAACCGCCTTGGTCTGTTGGCTTTCATCGAAGCTCTGATTTTCATTGCCATCCTTCTCGTCGCTCTCGCCTATGCCTGGCGCAAGGGTGCTCTCGAGTGGAGCTAAGTCATGCCTGAAACTCCTTTGTCCAACACACCTTCGATCACTGCGGTTCGCGACCTGCGGGAAGCAAGCTGTGGACCGATTGGTGCTCCATCGGTGACGAGCGATCTCAGTGAAAATGTGATCCTCACCAGTTTGGATGACCTCCATAACTGGGCACGACTCAGCAGCCTCTGGCCTCTTCTTTATGGGACAGCCTGCTGTTTCATCGAATTTGCTGCCCTGATTGGTTCCCGGTTCGATTTCGACAGATTCGGCCTAGTTCCGCGCAGTTCGCCGCGACAAGCTGATCTCCTGATCGTGGCCGGCACGCTCACGATGAAGATGGCTCCTGCTTTGGTGAGGCTCTATGAGCAGATGCCTGAGCCCAAATACGTGATCGCCATGGGCGCCTGCACCATCACCGGCGGCATGTTCAGTGCTGATTCCACAACAGCTGTTCGTGGTGTCGACAAACTGATTCCCGTGGATCTTTATCTCCCTGGTTGTCCTCCACGGCCAGAGGCGATTTTTGATGCGGTGATCAAACTTCGCAAGAAGGTTGGTGATGAGTCGCTCGCAGAACGTCGCAAGCATCAGCAAACGCACCGTTATTGCACTGTTGCCCATTCGATGAAGCGGGTCGAGCCTGAAATCACCGGTGCCTATCTGCAGGCGGAAACCCAGCGTGCTGCTCTTGCCGAAGCACCTGGACGCAAACTGGCCACCGACGCCGCTGTTCTCACCCCGGCCAAGGAGCCCGTTGAGTCATGAGCGAAACGCCCAAATCCACACCACCGAGTGAAGAGACAGCAGCTGTAGCTGTTGTTGAACCGGGTCCTGTCAGCCAATGGTTGCAGGCACAAGGGTTTGAACATCAATCGCTCGACGCTGATCACCTGGGTTTGGAACAGATCGGTGTTGAACCGATGCTGCTTCCAATCATCGCCGCTGCTTTGAAAGGAAACGGTTTTGATTACCTCCAATGCCAGGGGGGATATGACGAAGGACCTGGTGAACATCTGGTTTGTTTCTATCACTTGGTGGCCTTGAATGAGAAGGTGGAGGCCATGTCTTCAGGGGTCGATGCCAAGATTCGAGAGGTTCGCCTGAAAGTTTTTCTCTCTAGGGAGGGAACGCCAACGCTTCCTTCGGTGTATGGGTTGTTCCGTGGCGCTGATTGGCAGGAGCGCGAAACCTTCGACATGTTTGGTATTCAGTTTGAGGGACATCCACATCCCAAACGTCTGTTGATGCCTGAAGACTGGAAGGGTTGGCCCTTGAGAAAAGATTATGTGCAGCCTGATTTTTATGAAATGCAGGATGCTTATTAATACCTTTTCGTAGATTATTGTTTTTCTAGATTTTTTAGAAAGCATACAAGTCGATCTATGTCTGCTTTTGAGTAATTTTTTTGATCTGCAACGCGCAGGTGAATATATTCTAGGCCAAGAGATACTGCGATGTCTGCATAGGAGGAGGTTCCTCTTTCCCCAAAAATTTCAACAACTTTCGTTCTATTTTTGCAGCCTATGATATTTGTCATTCCTGCCCCATGCAGTCCAATAATGATGTCTGCGCTTTGAAATGCTTTCATTTGTGTTTGTATAGAAATTTCTTCTAAGTATAAAATATTGTATGAATATGATTCGATCGCTTTCTCAAGTTCGTCCTGATTTGCGAATCTTCTTGCCGGTGACTTTCGCGATATAAAAATTTTTTTAGGCATTATTTCGTCTAATTGTTCGGTTAATTTGAATGTCAACCTTCTAAGCTTTTTCAAAAATCGCCTGTTAGCCAAACATGCTGGATGTTTCAGGCTAAGGCCAAGCATCCCTGATTTGGCGAAGGTATTTCCAGGCCCCCCAAAGGAGTTTGCGCAAAAAAGTAATTGCTCAAAATGAATGCACTGCAACTCCTTTATGTAAATGACTTTGGAGTTTGGCAGCATATTATTGATGATTTTTTTAGCCCATGGCCATGTTGATTCGTAGAAGATAAATTGATCAACAGTGATTTTGCATTCCTGGCACTGCCAGGCTCTAATGAGGTGGTCGAGTGTTGTATGGCACATGTTCCCATCAGTAAATCTATCTCCGCAAAAAAATGAAATTCCTGAAAGTTGAAGCTCGTCTGGTTTGTCCCAGACGGATTGGGTTTTTTCTATGTAAGACGATCTAATTGTGTTGTCTCTGCTGAAACTTGAAAGAATTATTTCATTTGACGCATTTTTCAGAATTAATCCTCGAGTCTCAGTTATTGGCTTTTCATCTTTTGTTTCTTGATTCTGAATTGGGATGATATTGCTAAACAGAAGACGAGCATTTTTTAGGCTGTAAAAATATGTATCTATTCCGAACTTCCTGTTGCATTTAAGCTCGAGTTGGAGTTCAGAAAATTGCATTATAAAACACTTTGGCATGCCTATGGTTTTGCATCATATCTCACGAATCATTCCGCATCAAAATATTTCGTCTGCAAGCCGAATCTTTTTATATCTGCCACTCAATTCCTCTGCAGAATTGCTGTTCGCGGCTTCGATAAGCTGATTCCTGTTGATCTTTATCCTCCTTTGGGTGTCCTCTTTGGCTGGAAGCGATCTTCGATGCGGTGATCAAGTGTCTCAAGAAGGTGGGCAATGAGTCTTTTGCAGAACGTCGCAAGCGTCGGCAGACGCATCCCCATTGCGCCGTTTGGCATTCGATCAGGCGTTACGAAGCTGAGATCATCGTGTGCGTTCCTGCAGGTAGGACAAAGCACAGCGGCTGTAGTTGTGGTTTGACCCGGTCCGCTCAGCCAATGGTTGCAGTCCCAAACGTGTTGTATGCCTGAAGATTGGAACGGTTGGCCGTTGATAAACGATGATGTGCAGCCTGATTTGGATGAAACGAAGGATGGTCATTAATGACTCATTGCACAGGTGAATTTCCTAGGCAAGTTAGGGCATAACTGAATATGCTAATTACGGGTAAAGTTCCTCTAATTTCTTGGAGTTTTGAAGCATTCCATCGGTGAATTGCCAGGATAGGCCTTTTGAGGTCAGTGCTTTTTATTGAATGGCTGGGCCTTGCCAGGCCATGGGGGTGGTGGATTGAGCAAAGTGTTGGCTCAATTTGACGTCTGCTGCTTGCAATTGTGATTCCTGGCGAATGCAAGTTCGTTAAATTGCCGATTTGGCTCGTGATGTAATCGTCGCAGTAGTTTGTCGTCTTGGCAGGAAATTCGTCAGTTATCTTTGAAGAATTTGCCGATATTTTATTGCTGTATTAACACCTTAAGCGTGTTGATTTAAAACAGGAAAAGTGATTAATCTGCCACCTTTTCTGGCATCAGCGAGTCGCATTCGATCCAGTCTGTTGTGAGCGGTGGCTGCGGTAAAAACGCATTACCGCTAAAGCCAGGCTGCGTGGGTCGTGGCGCAGGGTTGCAGTCGGACGTGCTCCTTGCAGGGGTGCCCGCATCACGTCGTAGCCATCACGCCTTAGTGAATCGGCATCACATTCGACGGGGTCAGCACCTCGGCTCCTGTAGTGCTCAACGAGCGGAGAGGAATCCAGGTCGTCCTGGGCCAGAACGGCTGTGAACAAGCGCTGATCAATGCCAATGCTGGCCAGCTGTGCTTCGATTGCGCGCAAGTGCCCGCTGACATCAAGACCGTCTGTCTCGCCTGGTTGAGTCATCAGATTGCAGATGTACAGGCGCGGTGCACGGCTGCTGTGAATGGCTGAAACGAGTTCCGGCACCAACAAGTTGGGCAGGAGCGAGGTGTAGAGGCTTCCCGGGCCCAGCAGGATCAGATCGGCGTTGGCAATGGCTTCCAGGGCGCGCGGCAAGGCGGGGGGGCGTTCTGGCAAGCAGCCCAGACGGACGATCGGACTGGGAGCCTTGCCGATCTTGCTCTCCCCCTCGATCCGCTCGCCGTTTTCCAGTTCCGCCCAGAGCCGCACGTCCACATTTGTGGCGGGCACCACCTGTCCTTGAACAGCCAAAACCCGACTCGAGGCGGTGATCGCTGTTTCGAGATTGCCGGTGATGGCCGTTAGGGCCGAGAGGAACAGATTGCCGAAGCTGTGACCCTCCAGGCCGCTGCCAGCGGAAAAGCGATATTGGAACAGGCGTGTGAGCAGCGGTTCTTCTGTGGAGAGTGCTGCCAGACAGTTGCGGATGTCCCCTGGAGGGAGGACCCCGAGTTCCCTGCGCAGCCTGCCGCTGCTGCCACCGTCATCGGCGACGGTGACAATGGCGGTGATATGGCTGCTGTAGCGCTTCAGGCCGCTCAACAACGTTGAAAGCCCTGTCCCACCCCCTATCGCCACGATGTTGGGGCCGCGGTTGAGGCGGCTTTTGGCGCGCAAGGCATCCACCAGCACCATGTCCTTGTCCGGTGCCAGAGCCTGTTGGATCGATCCGAAGCTTCGGCTTTGTCCCCAGAGCACCAGGCCGATGCCGATGATCACCACAAGCGGGCCGGTGACCTCCCGGGGAAGCACGGTCGTGATCGTGCCCAGAAACCAGCTGAGCGTTTCGAGAATCCAGTAGATCGGTTTCAGATCGGCCCAAACCGCCGCTCCGAGCAGGGCCATCAGCAGGCCGAGTCCGGAGGTGAGCAACCAGCGCTTCACCACTAGGCCAGGCTGCAGCCAGCGCATCGCCCGCTGGGAGCGGGTGACAAGATCCCGCCGGCGCGTGGCCCGCAGCACTCTGGCCTCTCGTTTACGGTGCGGGCTCACGGGCGCCAATGCGTTTTGGTTCCAGGCGTCTGACGAACTGTACGAACGCTGTCTAGCCGAGCCAGGATGGCGTCTACCCGACGCTCTTTGGTGCCCGAGTCCCAGCCCGTTGTTGAGATGCGTGATCTCACGATGCGGTGGGGAAGCCGTTGTGTACTCGATGCGGTCAATCTGCAGATGCAGCCTGGAGAGCGGCTGGCAGTGGTCGGTCCTTCAGGGGCCGGCAAGTCCACCGTGCTGCGATTGCTGGCCGGATTGCAGCTGCCCACCGCTGGAGAGTTGAGCCTGTTTGGCGAGACGCAGACCTATCTGCGCCTCGACCAGGACAACCCACCGGACGTGCGGCTTGTTTTTCAGAACCCTGCGCTGCTGGCGTCGTTAACGGTGGAAGAGAACGTTGGCTTCCTGCTTCGCGAGAAGGCGCGGATGTCGAGTGCTCAGATACGAGAGCGGGTCCAGGAGTGCCTGGAGGCGGTGGGATTGTTTGACGTGGCACATCTCTACCCCGGTGAGCTGAGCGGCGGGATGCAGAAACGGGTGAGCTTTGCGCGGGCCCTGATTGATGATCCGCAACGCAGTGATCAGTCGATGCCGTTGCTGTTGTACGACGAGCCCACAGCTGGGCTCGATCCTGTGGCCTCAACCCGCATTGAGGATCTGATCGTGAAAACCACCACAGTGGCGGGCGGATGTTCGGTGGTGGTGAGCCACGTGCGCAGCACGATCGAACGCTCCGCTGAGCGGGTGGTGATGGTCTACGACGGTCATTTTCAGTGGCAGGGGTCGGTGGAGGAGTTCCGCACAACGGATAACCCCTATGTCGAGCAGTTCAGGGCCGGTAGCCTGCGCGGACCGATGCAGCCTGCGCACTGATCCCTATGCGACGCAGTGTTCGTGATGCCATCGTCGGTTTCTCCGTGATCGGAGCGATCGTCGGCTTTACGGCCACGATGGCTTGGATGCGCGGGGTTCGTCTGGGCGCCAATGAGTGGATGATCACGGTGAAATTTGCCGATGCCAGTGGTTTGGCGGAGCGTTCACCGGTCACCTACAGGGGCATCCTCGTGGGCTCTGTGAAAGCCATTCGTGTCACCCCCGCAGCGGTGGTGGCCGATCTTGAGATCAGCCAAGGCGATCTCAAGCTTCCGATGCCCGTTACAGCCACCGTGGCACCGGGGTCCCTGCTGGGCGGTGATGCCCAGGTGTCCTTGGTCAGTTCCGGTCCGCCCCTGGCCAGCGATGCAGCCTTACCCCGTGCAGGGGATTGCAAGCCCTCCAAACAGCTTTGCCATCAGGGCACCATCAAGGGATTGCAGGCTCCAAGCATCACGAGTGTGACCCAGACCTTGCAGGAGCTGCTTTCGCAAGCCGAGGAGGCGCGCTTGGTCCCAGCCCTGGCGCAATCGACCCGACAGTTCGAGACCACCTCTAAGGATGCTTCGACGTTCCTCAAAAACGCTGACAGCACAGCCCGAGAAATCGATGCCCTGGTGAAGCAGTTGCAGGTGGAAATCGCCAAGGCCGAACCGATGATCGCCAATCTGAATGCCGCCACGGCCAATGCTGTGGAGGCATCGACCCATGTGAACAACATCGTGGCCGCCTTGGATAATCCACAAACTTTGAATGAATTGCGCCACACCGCTGCGAATGCCAGCGAATTGAGCGCCAAGATCAATGCTGTGGGCGGTGACGTGGCCAAACTCACCTCGGATGAGGAGTTCATGGCCGGCCTCAAAAGTCTGACGATTGGCCTGGGTGAGTTGTTTTCTGAGCTCTATCCCGCTGAGACATCCCAGTGATCTCTGATGATCAGATGCCGCTGATCGCGTCCATGGCCACAGCGGCAATCGCCTGATCGCTGGCCTTCGGCAGTTGCACGTACTTTCCGCCCGCGGCTTCGGCGAGATCTTTGCCCATGCCGCTGCCGATGAATTTGCGCTCGGTGTCGATCACCAGCAGCTTGATGCCGAGCATGCGGTAGCGGCTGGCCACGTCCAGCACTTCCTTCTTGAGGTCGGGTTTCTCCTCCCCCTCCAGCACCGGCTGCCCCAGGGAGGTGCTGAGGGGTACGTTGCCGCGTCCATCGGTGATTGCAACCACCACCACCTGGCCCAGATCACCGGTGGCCAGTGCATTTGCGCCGACGCGGGCCGCCTGCGTTAGGCCGTGGGCCAACGGTGAACCACCACCGCAGGGCATCGATTCCAGCCGCCGGCGAGCAGCGGTGATCGAGCGGGTGGGGGGCAGCAGCACCTCGGCATGGTCGCCACGGAACGGGATCAACGCCACCTCATCGCGGTTTTCGTAGGCCTCGGTGAGCAGCCGAATCACGGCGCCTTTGGCGCTCTGCATGCGGTTCAGCGCCATGGAGCCGCTGGCATCGACCAGGAACACCACAAGGGCCCCGGCTTTGCGCTGCAGCAGCTTGGCGCGCAGGTCGGCCTCTTCCACGATCACCGCCCGTTCCGGCTGGCGTTCGCGGCGCACCTTTTGGTACGGCGCTGCAGCGCGCAGGGTGGCGTCCACTGCGATGCGGCGCACCGGCCCGCGGGGCAGCATCGGTTTCACATAGCGGCCGCGGCTGTCGCTCAACACCACAGATCGGCTGCCGCTGTTGCCGCTTTTGCTCTTGGCGGCATTGAACAGCAACAGGTCGGGGTCGATGGCCACGGCCTCGGGATCGAGCATGAACTCCTCGGGAATCGAGGGTGGCGCCTGATCCTCTGGGGTGTCGTCCTCCTCGTTCTCGGGTTCGTCGTTGTCGTCGTTGTTGTCCTCCGGCGGCTCCTCTTCGTCTTCCGGTGGCGTGTCGCCCTCCGGCGGTGGAGGGGGCTGCTGGTCTTCCGGCGGCGGCGGCTCCATCTGCTGATCCGGTGGCGGCATCTGGGAGGCCCGTGGGGCGATCACCAGGGCGACGGCCACCTGCAGGTCGTCGGCTTCGACCCGATCACGACCGCTCAGGGCGGCATGGGCTTTGGCCACGCGGACGGCATAGAGCTCGGAGCGGTGTCCTTCAACGCCCCCGCGGATCGCTTCGGTGACCAGGTATTCGATCTGCTCCCGGCTGATCTGCACATCCGGCAGCCACTGCCGGGCCAGCAGCAGCTGGGTGGCCAGGGCATCGGTGTCCTTGTTCCATTGCTCCGCAAAGGAACGGCTGCATTGGCCATGGGCCAGAACAGCGTTGGTGATCTCCACCCGCTGCTCGGTGCTTACCAGTTGATCGGCGGAAAGCGCAATCGCAAAGCGATCGAGCAGGTGGTCACGAACGTTGCCCTCCTCCGGGTTGTAGGTGGCAATCAGCAGGGGCCGGCAGGGATGGCTCAAGCTGAGGCCTTCCCGTTCCACGCGGTTCTCACCGCTGCCGACGGCCGCCAGCATCAGGTTCACGATGCCGTCATCGAGCAGGTTGAGCTCATCGACGTAGAGCACCCCGCGGTGGGCATCGGCCAGCAGGCCGGGCTGGAACACGGCACTGCCGCTGGAGAGTGAGGCGGCCACATCCACCGCACCGACCAGTCGGTCTTCGGTGATGCCGAGCGGGATCTGCACGAATGGCGCCGGGATCACGCGTGATGGGGCATTACCGCTGATTTGCTGGCGGGTCGCCGCATCCCATTCCTCTGGTTTGAGCGGGTCGAGGTTGCGGCCGATGCCGCTGCCCGCATCAAGGATGTCGATCGGCGGCAATAGGGCATGCAGGCCGCGGGCCAGCACGGATTTGCCGGTGCCGCGCCCGCCGGCAATCACCACACCACCCAAGCCGGGGTCAACGGCGGCGAGCAGCAGCGCCAGCTTCAAGGTGCCATGGCCGGTGATGGCAGCCAGCGGGAAGGCGCGGATCGCCTGGTCGTCTTTCACCACCACACCACTTGCCACCATGGACGCGTTCAGCCCGTTCGTGGGCGCCAGTCTCGCCGATGCCAGCTTCTGACGATCAACAGTTGGCGGTGGCCCTCGGAGCGAACCTGCCCAGTGCGGCTGGTGCTCCGCGCCTCACATTGATTGCGGTGCAGCCGCTGCTGGAGCAGGCGATCAGCACTTGGAGTGGTCAGCAGCCTGGTTTTTCCTGGTCACCGTTGATTGAAACCGAGCCGGTTGGCGGCCCAGCCAATCAGCCCAACTATGTGAATGCTGTGGTGCTGGTTAAGGGGCTTGCTGCGACACCAACCGCTGCAGTTGCGTTGGCTCTGCTGGATGCGTTGCATGCCCTGGAGCGGCGCTACGGGCGGAACCGTGAGCTGGAGCAGCGCTGGGGGCCGCGCACGTTGGATCTGGATTTGTTGTTCTGGGGTGAATTGCGCTTTGAGCACCCGCGTTTGGTGCTGCCGCATCCGCGCATGCATCTGCGGACGTTTGTGCTTGAGCCGTTGTTGGCAGCGATGCAGGCTTCTGTCCCGTCTGCGCAACGTTGAAGCAGGCGGTCATCCCTGCTCACCCGCCATGCTGGTGCCCCTGCTGGCTTGATCCCAATGGCACCCGTGCCCGCCCCGGAGCCCTTTGAGCTGCTGGAGACCGTTGAGGCCGTGGATGCGCGCAAACTTCGCTTTGAGCGCAATCGGATCAAGTTGCCGATGGGTGTGGAGGGCACCTTCGGGATCATCCGCCATCCCGGAGCGTCTTTAGCGGTGCCGATCACAGATGACGGCCAGGTGGTGCTGCTGCGCCAATACCGCTTTGCCGTGCAGGCACGCCTGCTCGAATTTCCAGCTGGCACCCTCGAGGAGGGGGAAGACCCCTTGGACTCCATGAAACGGGAACTGGGCGAAGAAGCGGGTTACAGCGCGGAGCGTTGGGATGCCCTCGGGCCAATGCTGCCCTGCCCCGGGTATTCCGATGAGGTGATCCATTGCTTCCTGGCGCGGCAGCTCACCCCCCTGGAAAACCCACCGGCGGGAGACGACGACGAAGACCTTGAAGTACTGCTGATGTCCCCCCAGGAGCTTGATGCCCAGCTGGCGTCTGGAAATGAATGGCTGGATGGCAAGAGCATCACCGCCTGGTTCCGTGCCAAACAACTGCTCGGACTCTGATGACTGCTGCGCCAACCACCGCCAGCCGCACCTTGTTTTGGCACCGCCGCGATCTGCGCTTGGCAGACAATCTCGGTGTGTGTGCTGCTGTTGAGATCAGCCCAGCGGTGACCGGGGTGTATGTGCTCGATCCCCAGGTGATCACCCCGCCTGAGCATTTGCCACCGATGGCACCGGCAAGGTTGTGGTTTCTGATTGAGAGCCTGATTGAGCTGCAACGGCGCTGGCGCGATGCCGGCAGCCGGCTGCTGATCTTGGAGGGTGATCCAGTCGAGTTGTTGCCTCGCTTGGCGGCGCAGATCCAGGCAGAGGCGGTGGTTTGGAATCGGGATGTGGAGCCCTATGCCCGCGAACGGGACCGGCAAGTGGCCAAGCGGCTGCAGGCCGATGGCCGCAAGGTGATGGTGGATTGGGATCAGTTGCTGATTGCCCCGGAGCGTCTCAAAACAGGAGCTGGTGATCCTTACCGGGTGTATGGCCCCTTCCTGCGCAATTGGCGCGGCCAGGTGCAGGCCCACCAGCCCGACACCGCATCGGCGCCCACCGGCTTGATCGATCTTGAACCGGCCTTGCTGCCGGAGTCTGTCTCGCTTGGCTCCTATCAGACGAACCATGGCTTCGCGGGCATCGATCTCTGCCCGTGCCGGCCAGGGGAATCGGCGGCGTTGGAGCAACTCAGCAGCTTCTGCGATGCGGCTCTGTATGAATACGAGCCGGATCGCAATTTTCCCAGTGTTGTTGGCACCTCTTATCTGAGTGCGGCGTTGAGCGTTGGCACCCTGAGCCCGCGTCAAGCCTGGTGTGCGGCGCAGGAGGCGCGTGCGCAGGCCCGGAGCGACGAGCAGCTTGCCGCGCTTGGTGTTTGGGAGCAGGAACTGGGCTGGCGCGAGTTTTATCAGCAGGCGCTGTTTCATTTCCCGGAACTGGCGGACGGCCCCTACCGCGAGCAGTGGCGTCGCTTCCCCTGGGAGAACAACGAAGCATGGTTTGCGGCCTGGCGCGACGGCATGACCGGGATGCCGATCATTGATGCCGCCATGCGTCAGCTCAATCAGAGCGGTTGGATGCACAACCGCTGCCGGATGATCGTGGCCTCCTTCCTTGTGAAGGATTTGATCTGCGATTGGCGCTGGGGCGAACGGGCCTTTATGGAGCTGGAGGTGGATGGCGATCTAGCGGCCAACAACGGCGGCTGGCAATGGAGTGCCAGCAGTGGCATGGATCCCAAGCCCTTGCGCATCTTCAACCCCGCCACCCAGGCGTCCAAGTTCGATGCTGAGGGGGAGTACATCCGCCGTTGGGTGCCGGAGCTGCGCCACGTGAACACCAAGGATCTGCTCAGCGGTGACATTGGTGCCCTGGAGCGCCGGGGATATCCCGAACCTCTCATTGAGCACAAGCAGCAGCAGGCACTGTTCAAATCCCTTTATGCATCGATTCGTAGTTGAACCGCTTCTTTGAGATTGCGCGACACTGATTGTCGATTGAGGGTGTGTTTTTTAAGCGGCTTGAATCAGAACATCCTTGTTCGTCCTTTTCAGGTTGTTGGATTGTTTCCGTTTTTGATTGGATCAGTGTTGAGTTGTCGCGTTCGAAGGTTTTTTGTCCACGAATGGGTTGGGAGGAAATGGGGTTATCCGCTGCGGGATGGATGGGCCTTGAACTTGCCCCTTCAGGACGAGATGAGCTGCGATTAGCAATGATGGTGTAACGATTCAGTCTTGAGACCTTTCAGCAATCTAAGAAAACAACAACCGGGCTTTGATCTTCAGTTTGGCATTAGATCTATTGTTTTAGTTTACGTGCTAGTTCAAGGCCTTGGCGCATGCATTCGTCTGAATTCGCATAATCCCACGCACCAAATCGTCCAATTGAGTAAATGTTATGTGTTCGTAGGAAGGCCTTGATCGTTTGAATCGAATCGGTTTTTTTATGGGTATTGATTGGGTAACCATGGGGTAGATCGATGATTTGTGTTTGGATAATGTCCGTCAGGCTGTTAATGATGCCGGCATCAATCAGCCAGCAGATGCTCTGTTCTGTTAAGTCTTCATCTGTCGCTGGAGGCTTGGATTCTGAATAGGATATTTCGCACATGATTGCATGATTGTCGCGTTCTAATAGCAAAGGAGAAGATGTGTGATTGAAGGCAACCTTATGCGGTGGAATCTTGGGATCGGCAATGTAGATGCGTTGTGGCACTGTTGTGTTGTGCAGTCTGGCCAGAACAAGGAGGATTTTCAGCGATACTTGTTTGAGATTGTTGGTTAGTTCTAGAATTGAGGATGGACAGTCGTTGATGCATTTCAGTAGTTGTGTGATCGGAATTGTGGAGACGATCGTCTCCCATTCCCATCGATCTCTAGTTGTTGTTGTTAATGTTTGGTTGCGAATGTCAATCTGATTGACTTCTTGCTCAAACTGGATGTGTTCGCAATGCTTGGCAAGCTCTTCAAAAATTTGTCCGAAACCTCCATGAAGCGGATAGCCAACTTTGCTATTGCTTTGTAAGGGCTTGCGTTGTTTCTTGCTTTGATTTTTAGCGTCCATGCTTGTGGCGATCCGTTGGTCAACCCAGTCAATGCAGATGTCAGTTAACGGATGAGCCCACAATTTTCGATTGTATGGCAGCATGAAGTGATTTGAGATTCCAGTCCCGAATTTGTTGATGATCCACTCTTCAAAATTGGCACTTTGTGCTGCTTTTGTCGTATTCCCTGGGCTACTGATTTCGCAGTCGTCGTTGATATGTTGATTGTTGAGCTTTGGATAGTGATGCTGGAAGGGATACGGGATGAGAGATCCTTCAATCCACACCTGTGCATCTCTTTTTTGTTGGTGCCAATTGTCTCCCATGATCGTCTGAACGAGAGATGCTATCTCTGGATGGGGAGTGTGAAATGAATGGCCTCCTAGGTCGAAAACACCGTCGAATATTTTCACCGATTTCGACAACCCTCCCGCGCGGTTCTCCTTCTCGAGAATCAATGAATGGCCCCCGTATTCATAGGAAAATGCAAGCCCAGCGGGTCCGGCGCCAAGAACGATTGTTTTGGCATTCATCACATCAATAGTGGTTTTAGAGCAGTGAGTGCTTCTCCGCTCAGTGAGAAGAGGTTGTTGTCTATTGAAATTTTAGACACCCCAAATAAGCCTTGTCCAAGTTCTTTGATGTTGCAAGCTATGGCTAAAGTCAGAGAATTATTGTTTAAGTATTTGTAAGGTCCATGCTTGTAGGCGTGTGGATATTCATATTGTTCTCTAGCGCCTAGGCAGTCAATGTTATGCAATAAGAGAAGTAGTGAGTTGTCAAAATAAGCGATGGCATGCGAGCCTCCGCCTTGAACGCCAATAAAGATATTGGTCTTTGCCATCATTTCTAATTTCGTTTGATTGTAGTGCAAGTTGTTATTTATACATAGCTCTTCGAGGTCGATGGTGTGTTTGAAGTCCTGCAGGATCGATCTGTCTGGGTAATCGAGCTCAGCATTGGTGTCTTCAACGTAATCACTATTTTGAACTTTTCGAGTCGGCCGGCTGTAGATCACCGTGAATTGATGTTTTGTTTGCTCCAGAAAATAGCCAAGGCTCATTAGGGGGATGTAGTTGATGGGCCCAAGGCCCCATTCCATGATGAATTTGTTTTGAATAAAAATGATTGGCTTGTCGAAGGATTGTCCAGCAGCTTGGTAGTGCTTTCTGTAGTTTGGATAAACATGCCATCGTTTAGCTGTCGCCGTGTAGGTGCTTGAGGACGGCCAATACCGGTATTTTTCGGCAAGCCAGTGTCGTTTTTCGTTTTTTTCTGAGAACTGTTCGTTGCTCAGAAAAAAGTAATAGGGTCGCATTCCATTGTAGGAAATAATTTTCCGTTGTTTCAGTAATCCTTCTTGGTTGAGCCAGGCGACAAAGGGTAAAAATGTTGTGAGTTCCGCTCCGTATTCACCTGTGTATTCTAAATATCCTTTGTGCTTGAGTTGTTCAAGAGTCTGTTGGAGCTTGATTTCGTCTTGGTGGATTGCTTCTCGCACGATGAATGGTTGATGCGAGTCTCTTCATTTTAGCTGCCAAACCTCGTGGGGCAATCTTGCGTTGAAGCCTCTGGTTGCAGGAGCGGATTTGATGTTGTTCAAGCAACCCTTCGGTTCCAACTATCAAGATTCTGCTATTTTATTGTCACATCAATTCAGTCAACAGGCTGTGATTGTCGATGATGTTGAATTCGTTGTTGTCGCTGGTGGATGAATGATGGAAGGGCGAGAGGGTTGTGTTAATAAGATTTGGGCTTAAGTCGTTGTTGGATGACAGGATGTCATGGTGAATGAGTCTGCTTTGTTTGTTGTCTTTGTTGTTGGGTTTGTTGTTTGAAGAGGTGAGGGAGTCGTTGCCGGAGTTTTTGTTTGTGTTGGATTTGCCGTTGTTTTTATTGTTGTTGTTGGTGATGGGATCGGAGTCGATGAACTTGAGCTGTTTGCGTTGTTTATTGGAGAGTGCGTTGATGAAGGAAGTGGAGAGCCGGCGTTGCTGCTTTGGCGAAAAGGCTCTGAGTTGTTTGAGGGAGAAGGAGGCGATCTGATCGGGTTTCAGGGAATTGAGGAGGCCTGGTTTGAGTGCAACAAGTTTGTTGGGCTGGATGGCCTTGAGCTGATCGGCGGAGAGAGCGTTGAGATCTTTTTTCCCGAAGGCGGCGAGTTGTTTGCCTTTGAGGGTCCGGAAGAGTGCGGTTGGGAGCTTTTGGAACTGTTTGGTTGAGAAGGCAGCGAGGGTTTTGGGCTGGAGTTTGCTGAATTGCTTGGGGTTAAGGGCGGAGAGGCTGCGTGGTTTGAGCTGCTTGACCTGGCGCGCTGAGAAGGCCGCGAAGCTGTTGGGCCGGAAAGCGGCGAGCTGTTTGTTGTTGAGGACGGAGAAGAGTTGGGGCTTGAGGGCGCTGGCCTGCTTGGGCTGGAAGCCTTGGAAGGCGGCGGGCTTGAGCTTGTCGATCTGGGCTGGAGCGATGGCTTTAAGGGAGCCGGTCTCGAGCGCGTTGATCTGTTTGGGAGAGATGGCCTGGAAGAGGGAGGGCTTGAAGGCAGCGAGGGTTTTGGGCTTGAGGTTGCTGAATTGCTTGGGCTCGAGCGTTTGGAGATCGGCTTTGGCGTCGCCGAGCGGCGCGCTGATCAGTGCCTTGATCGGATCAGCGCTGCTGGGGATTGTGGTGGCTGGAGCTTTGGTGGGTGTGGTTGTTGCGTTGGCTTTGTTGGGAGCTGGCGTTGTTGGTGGTTTGGTGGTTTTGGTTGTTGGTGTTGGGGTGGGATTGGTTTTGGAGGCGGGTTGATCGGGCTTGGTCGGTTTTGTGCCTGGTTTGATGGGGAATTGGGGCTTGGTCGGTTTTTTGCCTGGTTTGATGGGGAGCTGGGGCTTGGTCGGTTTTTTGGTGGGTTTGGGAGACGGAGAGGGTGAGGGTCCTGGGGACGGAGAGGGTCCTGGAGAGGGTGAGGGCCCAGGGGACGGAGAGGGTGAGGGAGACGGGGCCGGTGAAGGAGCGTTGGCGTTGGCATCAACGATCAAGGCCGGGTCTTTGACGGTTCCGGGAGTGGGGTCATCGTCGTATTTGCCGTTATCGCGCACGTAGACGGTGAGGGTGTTGAGGTCGTCATCCCATTTGGCACCTTCACCAGTGCTTGGGTTGTAGGTGAAGTTGAAGAAGGATTTGGTGAGCGAATCTTCTTTGAGATAGACGGGTTCTTTGGTGCCTTTGGGAAGAACCCAGGAGAGGTTGACGATTTTGCCGTGATTTTTGCTGTCGGGGATGGTGACGTTGAAATCGAGGAGGCCCGTGATCGATTTGACCTCTTTGGAGGCATCATCGACACCGGCTGTTTTGGTGGCTTTCGCAAGCAGTGGAGCGGTGGCCTTTTGCACCACTTTGACGGCAACGTCGTAGTTGGTTTTGGCGGAGCCTTGAACACCACCAACGAACATTTCGATATTTTTGTCACTTGAATCAGACTGTGAATTCGCGATCGATACGATCTTTGATTGGGCGGTATTGCCGAATTGCTTGAGGACGGCCCCATCGGTAGTGCCGACCTTGACATCATCGTCGTTGGCGCTTGTGGATTGCCCAGCACTGATGTTGGAGTCGCCGGTGATGTCTTGCGCGAAGGTCTTTTCGTTGAGTTCAGCGGCGGTATAGAACTGATCGAGTTCCGGTTGGATGGTGCGTTTGGAATCGAGGGTGATGATGCGATAGATCACATCCGATTCGGCTTTGTAGGTGTTGGTTTCGCGGACGGCAAGTTTGTAGTAATCGTCAGAGGTTTTTCCGGTTGTGCCGTTATCAAATTTGTTGGAGATCGCGAGAGCTTCTGATTGGAAGCTGGTGTCTTTGTCGTAGGACTCCTTGACGTTGAGATCGACGTAGCCGCCATCGGGGCCTTTGATGGGATTGGTGGATGCCCCTTCTTTGATGAAGAGGAAGCCATTGCTGCTCTGGCGAAGCCTGGAGCCGGCGGTATCGGTGGCGATAGCGGTGGTGGAGTTGGCATCGATGGTGGCGATGGATCCATTGCCGTCGATATCGAGCTGGAAGGTGCTTTCCAGGGCGATGGCAGAGAAGAAGCGGGCCGAGGTGGCCCAATCGAGGGTGGATGTGTTCGCTGCGATGTTGTAGGTCTCGTAGCGCAGGGTTTCGTTACCGCCGTCAGTTTCAGTTTCTTTGATGAGGAGTTTGTAGTAATCGTCGCTGCTATCGCTGGCTGTGCCGTTGTCCTGAATGTTGGAGATGGCGAAAACTTCAGCTTTGTAGGACTTGCTGTTCACCGTCCAGCTGTGCTCAAAGTTCAGCAGTGCACCGGCGGCATCGACAACGGCATGTTTTGTGGAACCACCTGCGGGCTGAATGTAGAGATTGTTGTTGGAATCGAGGTGAGGTGTGGCGCCGCGGGTATCGGAATTAATGGCATTGAAGGTTGCATTAGCGGCTGACCAGATGCTGCTGTCACCGTCGAGATCTTGTTTGAGATCGGTTTCGTGAATGCTGGCATCTCCGAAGGTTTCGGATGCAAAGGAGAGGACGCCACTGAGTGAGACTGTGTTGGTTTGCCAGAGGGTGAAGGCTTTGCCGGATTTGGGTTGGATGTGGTGTTTGGTGGCGAGCTTGTAGTAGTCGTCGGAGGCGTCAGAGGGGGTTTGATTGTCGTGTTTCTCGACGGCGAAGGGCGTGACGGTGATCGTCTCTTCAGTGGAGGATTCGGAGTGGGCGAGGGCGATGGGGCCATCGTTGTCATCAACGATGGCGATGGTGCGCCCGCTGTCTTTGATGTAGAGGGACTCCTCTGAATCCTGGGCGAGAACAGCACCTGTGGTGTCGGAGGAGAAGGCGGTGGTGGAGACGCTGGTGGCGGATTCAATGCCGCCTTTGCCGTTGAGGTCCTGGTTGAAGTCGGCTTCTTTGCGGCGGATGCCTTTGGACCTGGAGCCGGAGGCGGGGTCAAGAATGCCGGCTTTGGAGATCAGCCAGGTTTCCCAGAACGTGGTGGATTGTTGCTGTGAATTGCTGCGTTGTTTGTTACTGGATGCGGATGCTTTGGACTCGGTGATTTTGACGGCGAGTTGGAAGCAGTCTTTGCCGCCGACTTGCTTGGATTCAACGGCGACCGCTTCTGAGGTGACGGTGCGTGTTTGGTTACCAAAGCTATCGGTGTAGGTGTAATTGAAGTTGGCGGTTTCACCGCTGCTTTCCTTGATGGGGATGCGGGTGTCATCGCTGGTGTCAACGCTGTCGTTGTCATCAACGATGAAGAGCGCTTTGTTGTTGTCGTGTTGGAGGCCATCGCCGCTGGTGTCTGTGGCGACAGTTTTCAGCGCGGAGGTATCAATGCCAAATTTGTTGTCGCCATCAAGATCGGCATTGTTTTTGTTGGTGCCAAAGAGGGACTCGCTGCCTTGAATGGAGGCCAGGGAAACGATCAGGTTGGGATCGAGCACCCCGTCGGCATTGGCATAGCGGAGTTCCCAATCAATGTTGGTGGAGCTTGGTGTGGTGTTGGTGTTTTTGAGGGCGATGACATAGCCGTTGGTGCTGATGCCTTTGCTGTTGGTGTAGGAGGTGGACTCAACGGCGACGGCCTGCGAGGTGAAGGCGCCGCCGGAGAAGGAATCGGTGGTGTTGAAATTGACGCGGTCGCCCCAGGCTTGGCTGAGGGGGATGTGTTCGTCGTCGCTGGTATCGCTTGTGGTGTCGGCGTCGGAGAGGATGTAGAAGAAGCCGTTTGAATCGCGCTTGAGCAGGTCGCCGTAGCTGTCGGATGCGACGGATTGCAGTGATGAGAAATTGAGGCCTGTGGCGCCGGATTGATCGATATCTTCCTTGAAGAGCTTGGATTCTTCTGCTGAGATGTCATCTTTAAAGATGACATTGTCGTAATCAACAATTCCCTGCTTGTTGATGGAATAGATCTCCCAATGGCTGTCTGATTTTGTGACGCCAGCGGCATCTTTTTCAGTGGAGGCGACCTGAACAGCGAGGCTGAAGGACTTGTCTGGATTGCGCTCAACAGCAACAGCTTTGGATGTGGATGAGCCGGCACCCCAGGAATAACTGTGATCGAAGGAAACGGGGCTGCCGCCAGATTCGGTGATGCTGATGCGATTGTTGCCGTTGTTGTTGGTGATGTAGAGGAGTTTTTTGGTGTCTTTTTGGAGGCGGTGTCCCTTGGTGTCTGTGGAGAGGAATTTCAGGCCAGGGATATCACCTTTTTTTCCGGAGCCATCAAGATCTTGATGGAAGAAGTTTTCAAAGGAACTGATGGATTGTGTCCAGACGTTTTTCTCCCAGTTGATCTCACCGCTTTGGTCGATGGCATAGATCTGCCAGTTGGTGTCGGTTTGTTTGTTGCCGTCGTTGTCTTTGAAGGTATTGGTTTGCCTGACGGCGAGCTGGTAATAATCGTCGGAATTGTTCGATGGGGTTTGGTTGGTATTTTTTTCAACGGCGATCGCTTTCGATTTGTAGCTGCCATCGGCCCAGCGCGACGATTGCTCGATGAAGCTGTCTTTGACTTCTAATTTGGTTGAGCCATCAATGATGTAGAGGGATTTAGCATCATCTTCTTTCAGAAGGATGTTGTGTTTGTCAGTATTGCGTGATGTGAGTTGGATGGTTCCGGTATGGGTTTTGTTATCACCGTTGAGATCTTGCTTGAAAATGCTTTCGTATTTGAGGATCGAGCGTGTAAAGATGGAATCATCGAAGTTAAAGACCCCGGTGTTGGCATTGACCTGATGCAGCTCCCATTTGACGTTTGTGTCGGTTGATTTGTCTTCTAAGGTTGTGGATTCTTGCTGCTTGATGGCGAGCAGGTAATAGTCATCGGAGCTATCGGAAGCGGTGCCATTGTTTTGCTTGTCAGAGACAGCAAAAGGAGTGAGCTGGAAGCTGCCGGTGTCCCAGGAATGATTGACCGAGAAGCTTGGCGATCCGCCGTTGGGGTCTTTGAGCGCCAGAAGGGAGCTGTTGTTGGAGCCATCAAAGAGGAAGATGGCGCCTTCTTTGGAGAGTTTGGCGGTGTGCCCTTGTTTGTCGGTGGCGAGGGTGGAGAGTTTGGAGATGTTCAG
Organism: Synechococcus sp. MIT S1220; assembly: GCF_047303025.1. Lineage (NCBI taxonomy): Bacteria > Bacillati > Cyanobacteriota > Cyanophyceae > Synechococcales > Synechococcaceae > Synechococcus > Synechococcus sp. MIT S1220. The sequence continues at coordinate 772,925 of NZ_CP138939.1, forward strand.
GCCAATCTGCTTATCACCATTGAGGTCTTGTTTGAAGACCTTTTCGTAGCTGGCGATGGAGGGGGTGAAGGTTGGCGGTGTGGACCAATCGAGAACGGCCTCTTTGCTGGAATCGCCGTTGATGTCTTTGTAGGTGAGGGTATGGATTTCCCACATGACGGAGTCTGAGCTGCCGTCATCGCCGCTGTTGAGATCGGAGCCGTTGTTGTTAACGGTGGTGGGGCCGCCACCACCATTGCCACCGCCATCACCACCACTGCCGGAGGAGGTGTCGGAGAATTTGATCGCAAGGGAGAAGCTTGTTGGTGTGGTGTTGTGTTGCTCCACAGCAAAAGCTTCCGCTTTGAAGGTGCCGCCTTCCCAGCTGGAGGAGAACTCGAGTTGGGGAGTTTGGCCGTGGGAATCGAGGATTTTGATGTTGTTGGATCCATCCCAGATGAAAAGCCTGTTGCCCTTGTTGTCCCGTTTGAGGGTGACACCGGATGGGGAGGAATCGGGAGTAACGGTGTCGGTGGAGATCAGCTGAAGGGAGTTGAGATTGAAGCCTTTGTTTGTATCGCCATCGAGATCTGCATCGAAACGAAGCTCATAATCTGCGATGGGGACGTTGTAGGCGGTTTGATTCCAGAGGATGTTTCCGTTTTGATCGATGGAATAGACGATCCAGCTGTCATGGGAATCGCTACCACCTTCAAAGGAATGGGTGGATTGCTCATAGACCGCCAAGAGATAAACGTCATCAGAGGTATCTGAGGAGGTGCCGTTATCCCAGAGCTGAACCTGCCTGGATTGTCGTTTGAAGGAACCGCCGGGGAAGGTTTCCGATTCATCAAAACGAGCGGGCCCGAATTCATCTTTAACAGGAACTGTTGCGCCAGCTTGAGAAAGGATAAAGAGCTCGTTGTTTTTATTGAGAGCGAGTTTGTCTCCGGTTGTGTCGTCGGATTTAGTGGTTAGAGCATTGGCTTTAAAGCCGATGGTGTTATCGAGGTTGAGGTCTTCTTTAAAGAGCTTTTCTTTGGAAGCGATATCACCGTGTTGGAAGGAGTTTGAATCGATGACGCCAGCGGCAGAGAGCTTGGCGGTTTCCCATTTTGTGGAGTTAGGTGAGTGAGAATCGCTAGTTTGGATGGCGATGATGAAGGAGCCATCGGGGAGTTGTTCAACGGCATGGATGGAGCGTGAGCCGCCGTTCCAAGAATCAATGAGTTGAGCGGGTTCACCCCAGGATTCAGTGATGAGGAGAGGAGAGTTGAGGCGATTTTCATCAAGGATATAGATGTTGTTGTTTTGATCTTTGAAGGCGGCGTGTCCTGTTTCTCCTTTGCGGATAATTTTTAGTTTCCCAGGATTAACACCGATGTAATTGTCTTGGTTAAGATCCTGCTTGAATTCTTCTTCTACCTGCGCGAGCGAGAGGATTTCAACGCTGTACTCGAATGTGCCACTGTTATTAAAGATGTATTTGTACCATTCTTCTGATGCCTTGTTGTTGTCTGCAAATGTTTCCTTGATTGCAACTGCGTAAAAATCTTTGCCCTTTTCTTTGAAGCCTTCTACGGCTTCCACCGCGAACGAGCCAGAGATGCCTTGCTCGGTGTCTTTCCAGCTGGATTCAGCAAGTTGATGATCTTCTCCCAGCAGTGGTTTGACTTTTGCGGATGTTTTGCCGTCGATCAGGATCGTAACCTTGCCGTTGTCTGGATTGATTGCAAAACGATCACCAATCTTGTCCTTGGTCGAAATCGTATCCGCAATTGATTCCGCTGTGAACTGAATAAGATTGTCTCCACTCGCCTTGAACTGATTTCCGGATTTGTCTTTAAAGATGTTGCTCGCTGTAAAATCAAGTTTGTATGCTTTGCTGTTGACTAGATTGTTTTTGAAGTCGATATTGACTGTGTTGCCGGCATAGGAAACGCGTGAGCTATTGGCTTGGAGGGTTTCAATGGTTTGATTGTTGGCTTTGTCTTTTAAGAGGATGGAACCCTTTCCAGCAAGGACGGGTTCGTTGAAAGTAAGAACAACATTTTGCTTGATATCTAGCTTGCCGTTGTTGACTGGTGTAGTGGATAGAAGAATGGGCGGATCGGCATCTTCTGTTTCAAAGGAGGTGTTAAGACCTTTGAAATCGTTGGAGGAGCGATCAGTGACGATCCCTTTGGGTAGATTGAGTGTGTAGGTGCTTGTGCTGAGGAATTTTTGTTTGGGTGTGATGGTGAGTGTGTTATTTGTGATATCAATAACATCTGAATTGGTGATTTTAATTTTGCGTTCATCCTGCTGACCATCACTCAAAGTGAGTGTGCCTTTGCCGGCATTGATGTTTTCATTAAAAATCAACTTGATTGGAGAATTGATGCTGACATCCGTGCTGCCTTTGCCGGGTGATCTGGCGGTCAGGACAGGGGCAGTGAGATCAGCGGTTGAGAAGTTGAAGGTTGTGAAATCACTGATGCCAGCAAAGGCATTTCCGGCTTGATCGGTGATCGCCCCTGGCTCGAGCAAGATGCTGTAGGCGCTGTTTTCAAGCAGGTCTTTTGATGGGGTGATGATCAGCTGTGTGTCATCGATGGAGACTTGGTTGCTGTTGACATTGATTTCGCGATGATCATTGCCTTGATCGGTGATTAAGAGTTTGCCGCTGCCGATTTTAATCGGTTCATTAAATTGAAGGATGAATTGCTGATTGGTTAAAACACCGGTTTGATCGTCTGCTGGTGTGGTGCTTTTCAGCGTGGGAGGGAGAATATCTTGGGTTGTGAATTGAATGGTGGTTTGATCGCTGATACCAGAGAAGGGATTGCCAACGAGATCCAGCACTGCAGTCTGGGGGATCTGCAGTGAATAGGAGGTGGAACTGTTGAGATCAGCGGTTGGCTTGATTTTCAGAACCTTGTCACTGATGCTGATTTGCGTTTTGTCGGTGATATTGATTTGGCGGACATCTGCATCGCCATCGCTGATCGTGATCTTGCCTTGCCCGGCTTTGATCGCTTCTGTGAAGGTGAGTTTGATTTCACTGGCCACCGGGATATTGTCTGCACCTTTGCTTGGCGAGATGGTCTTTAATCGAGGCGCAACCGTTTCAATGGTTGTGAAATTAAGGGATGTTTTGTTGGTGATCCCCGCATAGGGATTGTCATGGGTGTCGGTGAAGGCACCCGCCGAAATTTTGATGTGGTAGTTGCTATCTGTGGCGAGGGGCTGGGCAAGATTGAGCGTTAGCGTGTTGCCATTGATGTTGATGCGGTTGGAATTAACAATGCTGATGCTGCGCGCATCGCCGTTCTGATTGTCCAGCTCGATGCTGCCTGCATCTGCCTGGATCGGCTCATCAAAGTTGAGCTTGATCGTGCTGAGATTGCTGATATTGACGGCGTTATCAGCGGGTTGGCTGCTGAGCAACTTTGGCCCGGTTTGATCGGAGCTCTTGATTGTGAAGCTGTTGGAGGATGGGGCTGTGTCTGTGAATCCCTCGGTATCGGTGTAGCTGATCTGTGCCTTGATTGCCTTGTTGAGATCGGCGTTTGTCAGTGTGTAGGTGTCAGCGGTGGCGCCAGTGATGGGGTTGCCATTGCGCAGCCATTGCATCGAGCCGCCGCGGAGCAGATTGGGGCTGCCCTCTGGGTCTTCACCGTCAAGATGGAGGGTGAGCTTTTGGCCGACAACAGGAGTTCCCACCAGTGAGATCTGGGCTTTGCCGGTATCAACGAGGCGATGAATGTCCGTTGGTACAGACCCGGCTGCAACGGTGTTATTGTTTTTCTTGACTGCGGCAAAGGCTGGATAGAAGTAGGAGTTCTTGCCCTGTGAAGCGGTGAACTGCCGGCTGGATGTGGCCTTAAGGGTGAGTTCCTGGTTGTTTTCGTTTTTGCTGTAGACGCGCACATAACCATCACGATCAAAAACCCAGCGGATCGCTTGGTTGAGGGAAGAACGGTTGAGGTCCTTGCCCGATGGAAAGGTGTAGCCCGTTCGTTCAAAGATGTCTCGATCAGTTGTATTAACAATTAAGGCCCTGCGATCCTCGTCCCTCTGATCCCAAAGCGACGCCAGATCCGGCGATGGCATCGAGTTGGTTATTGAGTGGGAGTCGCTAATTAAACTGTCGTAGAGCTCTTTACCAGCGGATTTGATCTGCAGCGGGCTGCGATCTTTGTAGTTGTAGAACCAGATGCCTTGGTCTGTGGTGGGGGTGAATTCAATGGCACCACCTTGCTCAAGAGGCGTGACAAGCGCTTGAACACTGGGATGTTGATCAAGAAGAGTATCGGTATTGCTTTTGAGACCGGAGCCTTGGAGTGAGCTGTATTGCGCGGTTGTGAAATTGAGCGAAATTTTGTCGGTAATACCGGCAAATGTATTGGGGGTACTGGCCTGATCGGTGATGGCGTTATGACTGATATTGAGGTAGTAACCGCGCTCAGGTTGAAGTGTTGGGCTTGGATTAATCGTTAGCTTCTTGCCGTTAACAGAAGCACTGGAAGGGATGATGGAATCATCAAAGGCAGCATGCAATCGGATGTGCCCGTTGCCGGAAAGCTGGATATTTTCATTGAATGTAAGAACAATATTGTCGCCCTCATCGAAGCCATAGGAATCATCTGCCGGAGTGGATGTTTTAAGGACCGGTTTGTCAGTATCGGCAATATGGAAATTGAATGTGGTGGCGTCACTGATCCCCGCGAAGGCATTACCGGCTTTATCTTTGACGGCCTTGTTGTCGATCTTGATGGAGTAATTGGTATTGCTTGTCAGATCAGCAGACGGATTGATGACAAGGGTTTTAGCGTTTTTGATCGAAACCTGCGTGCTATCAGAGGCCTGAATTTTGTGAGTATCAGATGAACCATCATTGAAGGTGATGCTGCCATCGCCAAGGGTGATGGGTTCACTGAATTCAATTTTGATGTTTCCAGATTTATTGTTATCTTTTGAATTATCGAAAGGCGATGTGCTGACAATAATTGGCGCTGTTGCATCGCCTGTTTTGAAATTAAAGCTTGTAGTATCGCTGATACCTGCGTAGGGATTACCAGCGATGTCTTGAATCACACCGGAGGCAATCTTGATGTGATAGTCGCTGTTTTCTTGAAGTGGAGATGCTGGGGTGATAGTGAGACTTTTGTTATCAATTTCAACCTCACTACTTGTGATATCAATATTGCGAAGATCTGATGCTCCATCAGAGAAGAGGATGGTGCCTTTTCCAGCTTTAATCTTCTCGTTAAAGGTGAAGACGATCTTGCTATTCGCGGCAACAGAGCTGCTGTTATCTGCAGGGGATGTGGAGGCAAGGAGAGGCTTATCAACATCCGCGGTGGTGAAATTGAGGGTTGTCTTATTGCTAATACCTAGATAAGCATTGGTATTGGAGTCGAGAACTGCCGTGGAATCGATCTTGATATGATAATCCTTCTTACTTTTCAAGCTTGCAGATGGATTGATAATGACTTCATAGCCAGCGAACTTGATTTGCGAGTCACCAACTGAGATAATATGTTTGTCTGAACCGTCATCACTTAAAATAGAAATATTGCCACTACCGGCTTTGATCGGTTCGTCAAAGACAAGAATAATATCTGAGCTGGGAGAGAATGTTTTGGAGTCATCTTTCGGATTACTGCTACTCAGCTTTGGCTTTGTTAAATCTGCCGTGGTGAACGATAGATCGTCCAGTGGATTGTAGGCATTTCCTGCGCTATCCTTAATGGCTCCTACTTCTATTTTAATCGAGTATTTTGTATCACTTGCTAGGTCTTGGCTTGGATTGATCGTTAACTTGGCACCACTGATGCTCACCTGATTCGAACCAATCGGAATTGACGTCTGATTGTTTTGATCGTCAGTGAAAACAATGTTTCCAGACCCGGCTTTGATGGCTTCGTTAAAGGTGAATACAAGGTTGCTGCTGGCCGTTACGTTTGTTGCATTATGAACAGGCTCAGTTTTGTTTAAAAGGGGCGCATTCTCATCAACTGTGCTGAAATTAAGTGTGTTCGCACTGGTGATGCCCGTGAAGCTATATCCTTTTTGGTCTGTAAGTGCTCCTTTATCAATTTTAACGTAATACTGACTGCTTCCATTCAGATTTTGTTTCGGATTAATAATTAACCTGGAGCCACTAATGCTAACTTGTGATGCATCGGTGATTGGAATGATTCGATTGTCTGAAGCACCATCGCTGATCTGTATCGTGCCTTTGCCGAGACTAATTGCCGCATTGAAGACAACTTCAATGTTGCTATCTCCCCTCACATCAACACTGTTATCAGATGGAGATGCGCTAACGATCCGAAGCAGTCGTGATTCGCGCGGGGTGAACAAAAGAGAGAATGTTGCTGCACCGACACCTTGTGCCTCTTGTTCGGATGATGGATTGCTTGGCTTTAATTGGCGCAAGCGAAGCGTAAATTGCTCTCCGGAACCTGTTGTTTCATAACCAATATCTGATCGGCCACTACTTGTGATTGAATCAACTACTTTTTGCTGATCATCAATAATCTCGGCTTCATACTCCGCTTGATCAGCCATATTGATCTCAACATTGATCCTTTGCTCGAGGCCAGCAAGAGCAGAACTGCCCAACTGGTAATAGAGCCATTCACCATCTTCACTTAAAGAGGCTGGGGCCGTTGTACCCATTCTCAATTCAGGTCGGCTGATCACACCTAAATCAGATGCCTTGCCCTTGAAATTGGCAAGTGTGCTTGCCTGTTGATCACCCTGATGGGTGCCTTTCTGGTTGTTGTAAATCGTGGAGGGAGTCGTATCCGTTGGAGCATCTAAAATGATTGAAGCGGCATGGATGGGAACACCAGAGTTCTTGACTTCCAGGATGTAGTCACCACTGGTAAAATTCTGCCCTTCAACAAGATTATCTTTATCTGATTCGGCAACATTAATTCCTTCAGCATCGAAGAGCTTCAGGGATAGACCCGATAGCGTCTCATGGTCGGATCGAACTTGAATGCTGGGCTGGGCAATGGTTGCCTCAGGTATTGTGAATTTAAAATATTTCGTCGTGGCACGATTCAGTGCTAATTGATTTAATTCAATCTTGGCGCCAGATAAACGGCCCAAATCAAAAGCATCAACTTTGGTTTGATTGAACGACGACCAATCAAAAACTTCAATGATCTGCTGCTTTGATGCTTGCTGGCCCAATCGAGTCTCACTGCGCTGGCTGAGTCGACCCTCCCCGTTTAAAAATTGATCCCACTTCGTATCCCTGATGAAGTTGGGATGGGGATTGGTGTACAAATCACCAGCTCCACCCCAACGGGGGTAATAGATTGATAAGCCATCGGCATACATTTCAGATGCCGATTTGGCAACAACGCTTGTCTCAAGCTTCGCGACAACGGCATTAGCCGCATTGCGCAAGGATGAACTAAAAACAGTATTTTGGCCCACACCACGCATGAAAGCGCCCAGGTCAATCGTATAACTATTACCGCCATAATGAGGAGCGAATTCTCTAGCAACTTGAAAATGAATGCGTTTATCTTGACTTACCTTTTTGGATTCATCCACAAAATGCGCAATTGCTGCGGCCAGATCGGTTAATTGATTCGTTTGAATTGCCGACAACGTATCTTTGAACAAACCATCATGACGGCCATGATTCCAGTCGTAATCTTCAATCATATTTTTCACTAGCAACTCAGGCGTCTGTTCATAGGGATAGGAGTTCAATGCCTGGGCATGGGTTCCATAATTACCGCTACCAGCACCTGATACGGCTTCACTGCCCATGGTGTATTTGGCTGCATTCTTGAGTTCGTAGGCAAATTCGAGCGTGCCGGTGAGGCAGCCATCGAGTCTCAGAATTTCAAGATCGACAGGCTGGTGCTGATCTGTCTTTAATTTCTCCAGCTCAGACGCGACTTCTACAATCCCAAGTGAATCTCGGCTTTCATTGTCATTAATGATCGTTGAAAGGCCAAGGGAATGGCCATGAATGAAGAGAGATTGGTTCTCAGCAGGAGCCTGTTGATCTGCCCATTTCACAAAATCAACCACGGTTTGCGGATCTCCCATATTCTTCTCACCAAGAACCTCGAAATCCGAAGAAATCCACTTCATGGTGGAATCAGCTTTGAGGATGGCACGACCCGCTGTATCCCATTTGCTTTGCCGCCCGGCCCCTGTGGCATAGTTACGGCTTCCATTCATATTTGGCTGGTCCCACATCACAGCCAAATTCACATTTGAAGATAAGCGGCTGAGTTGATCTTCTAAGAGCTCGATTGTATATTTAATATCAATATCCTGATAGGCAGGGAAGTAATACATGAGGGTCCATGCATCCTTCCTGGTTGGATCATTGGGCAATTCATAAGCAATATCGTAGTTATTGGTTGAATTGCTCTTGCTTGATACTTTCAGATTGTATTTGCCTGCAGACACGTTATCGAGTGAGATTGTCGCACCTAATTCTGTGGAATCTCCAACTTTAAGTTGATTACCATTCGCATCAAGCAAACGGAAATCCAACACACCATCTGGCTTGTAATATTCCAAGCTAATATGATCATTGGCTGTGCCTTTGAATTTGGTTTCAAACGAGAAATAATCAACATCATTTTGATCATGAATACTTAGATCTCGTTGCCAATGGCGCCCAGTACTCGGGCCAAAAGCATAAGCATCCCCCAACGTATTATTGCCTTCGTAAGGATCAACTTGTACATCTTTTTCCGGGAGGTTGAACTCCAATTCATATTTAGCCTCACTGAAAAATTGAATATGCGGAACGACAACTAAGGAGTATTCACCTTTTGGAAGTCCATCCAAGCTGATCGACTCATTATCAGTATTACTACGCGATGCACGTTTATAGAGAAGAGGTGCTCCAGTTTTTGGATGTATCTCAAACAATTTCCACTTGAATAAGCGATGATCGCCGGTTTTCACAGCGTCTTTAAAATTTTTCTGATTGTTAGCAAACAGGTACATATCAAAGTCTGTATACCATTCCTCAAAATAGGCGTTAATAAAGCTATTGGCATCTCCTTTTTGCCTTAATTGGAATTTATAAACATCGAAATCTTTGAGTCCATTTGATGTGGCACTACTAGGGTTTTTGAGCCACTGATTACCCACAAAGGGATTCGCACTCAAGTTTTCTAAGTCGTATGATTCTTCAAAGAACCAATCGTTAGTATTCAGATCATTATAGACATCACCTAAAGGTTCAGGAATCACCCGTTGAACAGGGGCGGCGCGGGTAGGATCGTGTCGAATCGAATATTCTGCGATTTTATTGATCTCTTGTCCCCTTACTCTCCAAAAATATTGTCCTGGTTCAAAGGGCCAACCACCCGAATTGGTGGTGAAACCTCTATGGGTTGCAGTATCAACTCTATTAATGAATACCAGCTGGTCTTCACCAGGTATTTTTTCAAAAACATCAACATAGATTCTATTCTTTTGTTCCAGTAACGACCAGAACTCTGGGCCATTTTGTTTAGCATCAAATTTTGCTGTATACCAATCCTCTGCATTATTTGGGCTTAATGTTGCATTAATATCTTCCCAAGCTTTCAAATGTCCATCTGGTACAAGCTCAATGGGAGTATAAGCCTTTGCTTGTGTGTGATTATTGAGAGTATCTTCTTCCAGAGAAGGCACAGAATCTAAAGATAGATCCAAGAAATAATCGTTAATTGTGCCACGGCCAATGACTTTTAATAAATAATCATCAGCAGGGAGCTCAACCAAGTCAATTCTTTCGTGATTCTCAAATCCGTAGGAATAATCGATTAACTCTTTGCCATCCTTAGATAGTAATTCAAGATCAATATTCCCCAATTGATTCCAGAACTGAACCTCGATGTAATCCTTACCCAGATCCCATCGGTGAGCTGTTTTATGTTTGGTTGTGAATTTAAAATAATCAACTTTGTCATCGCCGCCAACTGTGTAGCCACTATTTTTACCGGTTGTGATTGCTTTGGCAGTGCCAACCGCATTGTCTTGAATATGATGATCGCTCACATTATCGTTGATACCAACAAAATCAAAATCATATTTTCCACCAGGGCCAGAAATCTTTAGTTCGTAATCACCAATCGGTAGATTGTGAAGTGAGATCCACTCATAATTTGATTTAGATGAAGAGAAATCAGCAGTTTTAACAACAGCCTTACTGGTAAGATCAATGATTTCGAGCTTAACATTATTGGTGAGGTGGTGAAAACGCACACCAATTCCTTGATCAGGCTTGCCCTTTTCAGTTAACTTAAACTGACGCTTATCAATATCACCACGTGACAGGGTTAAATCTTTCAATGAAAATCGGGATGATGCAATACCTAAGCCATACGATTCATTGATTTCAAGTGCTTCGTAAAAATCTTCTGTTTTAAGCTTTGAGAGAGGAATATTGGCATCGATTGTGTAACGCTGTGACTCAAATTCTTCTGTTTGAATCTTATTTGGATCAGCAAAATCGATGAACTGTTTCGATTGTACCCTGGCAAAATAAACACCAGGTGACAACCCCTCTAAATTAAATGTTGTCAGATTATCGCCAACAGTCTTAGTCTTGACTTTTTTTCCCCATGCGATCCGTGGTTCTGTAACTTCACGATCTTGTGTATGCCACCGAACATCTGATGCGTTCTGAGCAATACCGTTGTCACGGTAGAGAGAGGCAACAACATTGCCCTCAACACTGAAGAAATCTGTCGCAGACCCTCTACGTGGAAGGATGATTTTATAAAAATCTAAATCATTGCGATAATGTAATGTGACATCTTTAATTCTAGTGTTTTCCTTGCTTTGATCAACTGGCGTTGCTGTTTTCTTCGTATTGTTTCCTGCTCCTTTCTCAAACTGGTCACCCTTTGATTGGCTTGGTGGCCCATTGAATGAAATACTGTATTGATTACGAACATCAATACAAGGCACATTAGCTTCAGTATTGTAGCTGTCGAGATATAAATAGTACTCCCCTGCCTTAAGGCCACCTATATCTATTCTATTGACATTACTTTTACGATTATACTTTATTTTTCTCTGATGATGGTCGGAGGGAGACCTATTGGGATCTCCTAAGCGATTCAATATGGAGTCAACTCTTCTAATCGTAAAGCCTGGTGCTATGGATTTTTTGGAAGAAACTTCAATATAATCATCAATATCAGCATTGCCTTTTAGTGTGAATTTGTATAAATCCTGTGCATTGGGTGATGCAAAATGACAGTCTCCGAGGGGAAGCCTCTGTCTACCAGGACTATCTGATTCAAGCACTAAGTCATCAAATTTAATCTTTGATCCATTGGATTTCTCATTAACAATACCCAAATCAGTTGCCTTTGCGTAGGCATCATCGTCAGTAAAATGAGCATCATTATCTTCATAACGATCATCACTTGCCTTGCCACCTGTATACAGTTTTATCTGATAATCGCCGTAGTCTTCAACAGAATCATCAAAATTTCGTTTAAGTTCCTTGGCTTGTACTTTTAAGTAATAGGTACCCGGATTAATCTGTCCCCATACCCTCAATGGTTGCGCGAATGTATCTGTGGCACTATGAAGTGTAACTCCTTGATCATTAACAAGGAAAGCATCAATATCTCCCTTCCTCCAAGCATAATTAAGTGAGCCATAAAATTGATTCGCTTGTATTGGATGTGTAATATCAAATTTGTACCAGTCAGTATCGAATCGAGTATGAATACTGCCTTCAATATACATATCACCAACCCAGTTATCATCAGGATCAAGGGTTACAGCCCTCTCCATTGTGTTGTTGCCATGGGCCCCCTCATGTTCATCCCCCTTTCGTTTGCCTGTTGAGGGATCTTTCTCCGTTAAATTAAATTGAATTTCATATTTAAGACTATTGCCACCATGCGATTGACGAAAAAGATGGTTTTCATTCCACTTACGTCTAACTACTAAATGATAATCTTTACCACCATCGATATAATGCAGAGCATGGCGATTTCTTTGATTTGTCCATCCATGAAATTCTTTAAAATCTTTTGACCATATTTCACCAGTAAAGATGGATTTAACATCATTACCATATGATCCATTATTGTGCAGGCCCACAATGTCTATCGAATCATTCTCGCCGAACTTGATATCCTCGAGGCTGAAGCTATAGATATCAATATCCCACGTATCCGAATTCGACCTCTCTCCAGAAGCATCCAATGTTAAGTCGGTAATAACCTTCTTGCCCTTGATTAATCCAAGAGGTGTAGCATTTCCCTGTTCATTATTGCCGCCATTGGCTTCAAAGCGGTCTGGCGCTGGGTAGTAGGAATCTGGCAGGCGAGAATATTGTGGATCAAGCGTAAATGAATATTCAACTGGAGTGATCAATAGGTTCGATATATTCTGGGTTAGATTTTCACCAAAAAGATCAAGATAATAATCATTGCCAGGTTTTAGTATTCCTGAGCCAACCCTATTTGTAATTATATTGCCATCTTTATCAAGTATGTTATAATTAACCTTACTGCCATAATCTCTTTCCATAACAGATTCAACCATTGAGTGTTGGAAAATATTTCTTGTTTTCTTGGGAACCTGGAATTTGAAGACATCATGATCAGCAGTGAAGCTGCCTTCGCCTCCAGAAAATGAAAGATTATTGATCGTTGTTTTATCAGTGATTAATCCCAGATCAATGGCACTTTTAATGGTGTTATTACCACCATTGGCCTCATAACGATCTGGTTTGACAGCTATTTTGATACTACCATTGGCGACTAATGTGTATTGGGTTGGTTTCAGTGAGCTGATCTTAATTTGATAATCACCGGCTTCAAGACCTTCCAACGACAAGACTTGATAGCTGGTGCCTGCATAATCGTTAAGCGTCTGTTCTTTCGTTTGAAAAGCCCGGCCCAGACCAACTGACGATCGTAATTGTGTGTTCCCTGTTTTGTTGAAGAGTTTTAGTTTTGCTGATTCGATATTTACTTTTCCAGCGCCTCTACCGTAGTCGCTATATTTGTTATTGTTCTGATGATCACGCTCTGGCTCCTTGATGGCAATATAATCGTTGTAATTACCTTGTTTCGTTAATGTAAAACTATAGGTGTCTACATCATCGGAATTATGAATTGTAAGCTCATGCATCCGCTTATATGTCTCAGAAAAATACAACGGAAGAGTGGCTTCGCTGTCATCTCGATCATCGATATCCTTCGCGTTATCATCGTAATCTGGTTTCTCAATAACCGTTTTAATTGAGTATTCATTCGTGGCACCATTGACACCACTGACTGCAATGATGATATCGCTGTAACCGTTGAGGAATGAGATCGATTCATCATCACTCTTTGTATCACTCTTTACGGAATTAGAATCAAAGCCAGATAAATTATCAGCATATTTTCCTATCTCTAATTTTAAATCACCTTTGCCATGATCGAATTCAAGGCTTACGTTTGTTCTTCCTGTATTTGTTGAATTAACGAGCCGGTAATAATCGATATCGCTCGCCGAACTAATCGAAAAATTGGTAAATTTAGTGGTGCCTGCTTTAATATCACCAATCGGAAAGGCGGTGGCCCATGTTTCGTTGCCTGTAACGTTTTTAGCGGCTTCTTCTGTGTGTGAATTGTAGGCAATCGTATGATTGATACTCTCATAGATTTCTCCATTCGTTTTTGTAGCACGTTCTCCAACCTCAATGGAATAATCACCAACACTGTCATCTCTTGCCCCCAGCTTAAGTTCATAATCACCAGCTGGTAATTGATCAACCTTTATACTTTCATGCGATGAGCTTGTATCTGAATTGAAAACAACTTGACTACTGCCAGCCCTATAAAGCTTCGCATAAAAATTCGAAATATTTTTATCATGTTTTAGTAGTAGTTCGCCTATCTTTGATTCCTTCGTGAGTTTAAACTTAATCGTATCGATATCATCAAATTTATTGATTTTTAGAGATTGCTTGCTGCTATTTTTATCGAGTGTGCCCCAATCAATCGTTGCCTCATCAACGCCATAGGATGCTGCCGTTGGCGTATTGAATTCAAGTGAAAATGGTAACCCTTTTTTGTTTTCCGCTCTTTTCACAATCAAAATATATTTGCCTGCTTTAAGCCCATTCAGGCTTATTTCTGGGGAAACATTTGTTGTATTCGGTGAAATTGTTTTGCTTGCAACGATCTGGCCGTTGGAATCCATCACTTCTACACTATCTACTGTTTTATTATTAAAATCACTGTTTGTATGCACCTTAACGTTATGAGCTGCCCCAGCATTATTTAGCAGCTTAAATTTAAAATATTTAACACCCCTATCATCACAAAGCCTAAGGTTATCTTTATCGCCGCCCACGAAGTTGGTTCCTGATAGTGAACCAAGTTCTAGTAGGCTGTAGCTTCCGTTTAGTTGTTTAAAGACATCCTGATTGATTGCCGAACCAACGTAATAGGGAATTCCGTAATTTGCATTGCGATTGTTGAGATTATTACGTTGTTGCATATCAGCATCACTCTTATTGCTGATATCACGTACGACCAAATAAACTAAATCACCATTTTTGACCGACGACAAATTATGCGAAGATCCGCTATTGATCAAAACCCCATTCTTGTCGTAAAAACTAAAACCGACACTGCGACTGATGAGTGAGCCGGGCATTATATCCGCCGTCTTTGTATATTTGTTTTTATAAACATGGGTCTCGTTGAGATCTAAATACTTCTGAATGGCCCCTGATTGGTCTTTATCAATGACAGCATTTAGCTTATTGGCATGTTCTATTTCTGTTTCCGCTGATTGACCTGTAAAACCTGCAGCATTCTTATCGGTTAACGATTTAATCTTTTTATTGTTATCTGAACTGGCAACATAATTGAGCTTAATTGTTTTATTGATCGGTATGGCAGATGCCAATTTTAAGTAAATAATATTATTAACAATCCTCAGACTATCGATCGTTTGACTTGCCCCATCAGCGGTGATCACAAAATCAGTTGTATCGGGCAGTGTTGCTTTGAGGGGTTGATTATAATGAACAGCAACTTCTCCATAACCATGATGGAAGGCGTCGTTCCCATTGCGGTCGATTGGCCAATGGGATGGAACTTTGACAACCTGGTTGACAATGAGATCACTATCAGATCCGGTTTGGAAGAAAAATTCTGTTGACTTGCTGATCGGCTTGGCTGAATTATTATCGATATCCTTGATCACATCTTTTGCATAATTCAGATAATATTTGGTGTTATCATTTAGCTTACTGGTGGGGTTAATCGTTAGTTGCTTGCCAACGATGCTGACTTGATTGCTATCTGTAACACTAATGGTGCGTGTGTCAGAGGCTCCATCAGTAAGAACAATGTTGCCACTACCTGCTTTGATATTTTCAGTAAAGGTAAGGGTGATATTGCTTTCTGGATCAACATTGTTTGAATTTCTCGCTGGACTTTTTCTGACTATTTCTAGTTCTGAGAAATCTGCTTCTAATTTGATTTTATAATCACTACGCCCACGTATTTCATTAGACACGCTCAAGTAATAGGTGCCGGGTTCTAATCGCCTTGAGATAGCAGGTTTGACGTTAGGGTTGTATCCACCATGGCTGGCAAGTTCTTTGCCAGTTTCATCCAGGAGTTGTATGTTGTGCTTATAGCTTCCTGTTTCTAAGCTTATTGTGTATTTTCTGTTCTGATCGATGACGAGTCTGATCCAATCTATATCTTTGCTTACCCCATACCAGGCAGATTTATTAGAAGCAGTTTGTGTTATTTCTTTGTAGGGATTGTCTTTTGAAAATGTATGCTTGATTTCACCTTTTGTTGTATTGTCTGCGGGATAATCTTCAAATTCTGTCCTGAACTTCCATTCGTTTGCTTTTAGTCCAGCAAATTCATTGCCAGCCTTATCGACAAAAGCACCTTTGTCGATCAGCACATAATAATCTTCACCATACTTTAAAGGACTGCCTGTCTTATCTTCTAGGCGGACAGAGTTATCGAAGCTGTCCCATACATCTCCTGTTCTATTGCCTACCCAATATCTTCTTGTGTCGTCGGACCCATTGGTAATTGTGATGTATTTTTTATTCTGACTATCTTGGTTGGCCTTGACCTCTTCATCAAAGTTAATGTCAAAGCGGAAGCTTTTGAATCCCCAGTCATCGATAACCTGAACTGCCGTTTGATTTCTTTGTGGGTAGCGAGGATTGATGTTTGGAGGTGTTCCATCTCCATCCGTCTTGAAGGTGAGTTTTGTATTGTCATTCAGACCAGCAAAGGCATTGCCTGAAGGATCGACAGCAAATCCTGGGTCTATTTTTACATGGTAGGTTGACGCTTGTTTTAACGTTGTATTCTTGGAAGGATCATTTAATGCTGTTTTCGTTTGTGCATAGCTATATGTAGGTCCGCTTACAACATCTCGGCTGGGGTGTGCGTCATACCAATGAAAATCATCTGCATTCATCACGATCTCGTGATCACCTGAGATGAACTTGATCTTCCCAGAGCCTTTAACTACATTTTCATTGAAATTAAGGGTTAACCATGTTTTTGTATTGATGGCTATTGGATTCGTACCACTAAATTGGTAACCCTTGGCTAGATCCTCTTTCCAAATCTTATATCGATTGTTCACGACTCCAGCGCTTAGTGTTACCTTTGGGCCGACGAGGACAGGGCCGCTACTGAATTCCGCTTTGTATTTGTGACCATCGATCACAATATTTCCATGGTCTAAGCTTTCTTTTATCCTTTTTTCAACTCCCCGAACTCGATTTGAAAAGCGCCTGCCCTCATCACCCAATGTATCTTTCTTGCCATTGATGCGTGTATCGATCGCATGGCCTAATTCTTCAAGGATGACACCAGTCAGATCTTCGACGCTTGCCTGTTCAAGATAGTTTTCACTCAAACCAATCAACTCTTTGCCGTCTGGCCCATTGTTGATGTATCCAGCCTTCACACCATCAGGTATGCCAGTCTTCAGAGTTTTGATCTCGATCGGGGTTGTCTTGTCAATCCATTGATCAATGGCATCCAGCGTTGCGCTGTCTTTGGCCTTTGGGCCATAGACCTCGTTAAGTAAATCAACCCATCGTCGTCGCTTCTCTCTCAAGCTTCTGACGGCCTGAATTGCCGTGTCGTAGGCGGCTGATACGACCTGTGTATAAGAGCGTGTTGGCTTAGTCATTTCTACTTTTCACTTCTTTATTTTCTATCCTACCCTCTTTTATTCCCTAAGTCTGCATTTATTGCCTTAAGAAAAAGACTTTTATTAATTGCGAAAGTTGTTTTGTAGAATTTTTTGGGTAATTGCTGGTTTCGATTCGGCTTTGTTGCAAGCTTCTTGTTTTATTTGGCCCTATTTCTTGTTTATTTGTCTCGTTGCCATGCTGTTCATGGGCATTGGCGATGGCGGTCTATTGCTTGTTTATGCAGCATTTTGCTTGTTTTCTGACATGGTGATGATCTCCTGCATCCCATAGAGTTTGCGGAGAGATGAAATAACATGCTGCTGCTCGATTTCGCTGAGTTCTGGGAAAATTGGCAGGCTCAAAACGTTATGGCACAGTTCTTCTGTTTCTGGTAAGGAGCCCTCTTTTAATCCCAGGTCTGCATAGGCCGGTTGCCGATGAATTGGTATTGGATAATAAATAATCGTATTCACACCCTCCTCGGCTAGGGAGGTTTTCAACCAGTCTCGATGTTCACTCTTGGCTTCTGCTGAATGATTGCTCGATGCTCTTGATGCATTCTGGCCTGCGGATTCATTGTTGATTTGGATAACAAATTGATTCCAGCTGTGTCCTTCATCTTCACTTGGTATTTTGATCCCTGGGATGTCGGATAACAGCTCTTGATACCGTTTCGCAATGGCTTTTCGCTTCTCGATCCATCCCTGCAATCGTGGCAGTTTGACGTTCAAGACCGCTGCTTGCAGCGCATCGAGGCGACTGTTGTAGCCCAAGGCTGTGTGCAGGTATCGCTTCGGCATGCCGTGAACGGCGAGCTCGCGCATGGTTTTGGCGAGCTGAGGATCGTTTGTTGTTGCAGCACCACCGTCTCCGGCTGCTCCCAAATTCTTCGTGGGGAAGAAGCTGAAACAGCCAACATCACCGATGCTCCCCACTGGCTGTTCTCCCCACATGGCACCTGTGGCTTGAGCACAGTCTTCGATCACGCGCAGATCGTGCTGTTTCGCAATCGCCATGACTTGACCCATATCGACGGGTCTGCCGAACAAATGAACAGGGATCAGGGCCTTTGTTCGTTCTGTGATGGCAGCCTCGATTAAATTGAGATCAATCAGGCACGTGTTGGGGTCTACATCGACAAAAACAGGGGTGGCACCAACACAGCTAACTGCCTCTGCGGTTGCAAAAAAACTGAACGAGCAGGTGATCACCTCATCTCCTTCACCAATCCCTAAGGCCCTGAGCGCCAGAACCAACGCGTCTGTTCCGCTGTTGCATCCGACCGCGTGCTCGCAACCGACGTAGCTCGCGAAGGACTCCTCAAAGGCCTTGACCTGAGCTCCGCCGATGTACTGACCGCTGCGAAGGCTCGCGAGTACGGCCTCCTCTAGGTCTGAGCCCAGATCTTCGATCTGTTGGCTGAGGCTGAAGGGAGGCACATTCATGGCAGCCACCATAGGCGGATCCTCCTTTGGTCATCATTTAAACCAGGCGGGTTCCTGACCTGGGTGCCATTTCAGGTTGCACCCCACCGATGCAATCTGCTCTGCATCCACGGGTTGACCGACCAGCACGGCGTCCATGGCGCGCCGCAAATCCTCACCGTTCAAAGGTTGCTGGTTTCCGGGGCGACTGCTGTCCAACTGGCCCCGGTAGCGCAGTGTGTGGTCTCCTGATGCCCCCCCGGCAAAGAGATAGAACTCAGGTGTGCAAGCCGCCTGCAACGCTTTGGCCAGGGTCTGGTCCTGATCCATGAGATAAGGAAAGCTCCATCCGTGGATCTCTGCCTGGTGTTGGAGCTGCTCAGGTCCATCTTGGGGGTGTGTGATCAGGCTGTTGCTGCTGATGCCGATCAGCTGGATGCGATCGCCATAGTCCTGCTCAAGGCGGCTCAGTTCCGGTTCAATGTGCTTCACGAACGGGCAGTGGGCGCAGATCACCATCAGCACAACTGGGCGATCATCCAGCTTTGAGCTGTCCAACCGTTGGCCATTGGGCATCGGCAAATCGAAGCCCGGTAAGACCGTGTTCAGTGGAAGCATCGTGGACGGGGTGAGGGCCATCGATCCGATGCAGCAACCTTGATCCTCTAGCAAGATGCAGTTCAACGACGCTCCGTTGTGATTCATGCCGGTGCGGAAGCGTCCACCAGCTTTTGTGCTTGCAGGTTTGTTGACCCTGTTGGCTGCCTGTAGCGACGACCAGGAGCCTTCAAGCTCCTTGCCGATTTTTGCGTTGCAGCGCCATGAGCCCCATGACGGGTTGGCTGTGGTGAGTCAGCCCGATGGTTATGGGCTGCATCTTTATCTCGAAACAGACACCAGCAATCCGGGTATTTGCCAACCGCGCTGGATTCCGGATCCTGCTCGTTTGTTCAACGGCAATGGAACGGCACCTTTCAGTTCCGGGACTGCATCGCGACAGGAATTCTTCGAGGCCATGCAGAAGCCCGCTGTTTTGAAGGCGGCCCGCCAGGAACTGGAGAAGCTCTGCTTGAACCGCGCCCCTGACGCCACGTGGCAATGGGTGGATCCACCTCTTGCTACAGGCGAGATCTCGCCTGTAGCCCTACCGGCTTGGGAGGAGCAGGATTTGCTGACCAATCCGAACGACGAGCTGAAGCGCCAGGAATCACTTCTCGAGGACGCTGACGGTGGGTAGACACGACGAGTGAGCCGCGCATAGATCAAATGGATGACAAGTTCTGTGGTTCAGAGCTCGTTTTGTGTTGGCGGGCATGCAAACAGGTTGTTTTGGTTTTTATCGCCATTGGGACAAGTAATGTTGAACCAATCTGAACTGTTATTCCGGGCAGGATTCAGATTGAAGCGATAGAAATTAGAGTCATCAAAGACGTTATTTTCGAGACTGAGTGAACCATTGAACGTCGTCTCAGAGAAGTCGGATGCATTGAAGGTTGAACGACTTAAGGTTGCGTTTGTCAAGGTGACATCCTTGAAGTTTGTGAGGCTATCGCCAGTGGCGTTCTCAAAATCAACGTCCTTGATGGTTGCATTTTCGAAAATAGTTCCACTTAAATCGTTGTTGAGTAATTGATTTCCATCAAGTGTTTTACCCTTGAATGATGCACCTTTTAGTTTAGTGTCACTGAAGTCAAGATCCTTGAGGTTCTCATCGTCGAGCTCTCTGAAATTCAAGCCGCTGAGGTCAGCACCGATCAATGAGAATTGATCATCGCCAAGGCCATTCAATTGGGCCAGATCGAAATCTTTCAGAATCGCATCATCGAATAAGAGCTTCTTGCCAGGGTCTAATTGGATGTCTGTAATGCTGACGTTCTTCAGCGTGGCATCAGTAAATTCAACATTGGTTAAGTTTGCTTCATCGAAAATTGTTCCTTGTAAACGCGTTCCAATAAATGTGGAGCCTGTTAGATCAACACCTGAGAAATCAAGTCCTTGTAAGTTAAGACCATCAAAATTTTTGTTTTTCAGGGTAGATTGCGTTAAGTCAATTTGATCGAGGCTAACCGTTTGTAGTGCTTCTGGATCGCCGGTAAGGGTGCTACCTTCTAGTTCTAATCCGGTAACTCCATCTAGGGTGACATCATCTAAGGTGGCACCTTCTAGATCAGCATCAGTTAAGATCGTAGAATTAAGGCCAACATTTTTTAAGGATTGGGTTTTTCATTTATGTCCATGATTTGTTGTCCTCTTCCAGTGTCTGTTGTCATCTTTTCGGACGGCTTCCTTGGAATGTTCAACCGTCCTACACGTCAGTTCCTCAATAGCCCTGCCACACCACCGGTTCCGCCTCTCGCCAGTAGCGGCTGAAGCGACCCAGCCGGGGCGGCCGAGGCAAGTCGACGAATGGTTCGCCGTCGAGAATCCACAGCGGCAGATGCTGATCGATCACTGCGGCGATGCGATTCAGTCGAGGATCCACAGCTCCACTGGTCACCACCCCATCAGCACTGTGGCGTTCGGCAAAGGCCAGCACCTCCGCGGCCACATCGCCCTTGCGAATCGTCACCGGTAGTTCCAAGCAACACTCGTAGAGAAAGCCCAGGCGCTTGCGGCTCATCCGCTGTTGTTGAATCCAGGCTTGATCGAACACAAACAGGGCAGGAGCCTCAGGGCAATCTTCCAGTGCCGCATTGGATTGGCCGAGCGCTTCTTCGTGCACCCACACGATCGGACGTTGCAGATTCATTGATAACGCTGGGTGCTTTTTTGAGTTGAACGGCTGTTGCGTGAGCTGTTGTTGCTTGAACGGCTACTCCTTGTTTGGCCATCGCGCCGCTGCGGCGCTCCAGCACGGATGGGTGCCTGCACTACAAACAACTTTTGTTCCAGTTCGTCGTAGCTGGCATCAAATGGGCACCGGTTCGCGCTGGCACAGCTCTTGCAGTAGCGCCCGTCGCTGTAACGCTCCAGGTTGTCGCGATTGAAGAAATAGGGCTTGTGGCTGAAGGTGCTGGCGACCCATTGCCAGCTCAGCTGGTTGCTGGCCGGGTCACCGTCGAGCAGGTGTTCGAGAAACCAATCAGCCCCCGCTTTCCAGTGCACTTTGCGCCAGTGCACCAACCACGCCGCCATCCACATCCGCGCGTGATTATGAAGCCAGCCTCGGTTCACCAAGTCGTCGCGAAAACTGTCCATGCAAGCCAGTCCCGTGAGTCCTTCGCGGACGTCGTCGGGTAGGTCCTTGCTGTAGCTGTTGGCGGCGTGGCCCGTCTTGAAGTCTTCGCGGTCCTCGTTGATTCGATCGCCAAGCTCTTGCCACATCCGCTGCCAGAAATCGCGCCAGCCCAGCTCATTGATCAGCTTTTGGCCCTCCTCGCGGCTGCGGATCCGTTTGAACATCGCATCGCGCACCTCTGCCAGGCTGAACACGCCGTGGCGAATGTACGGAGACAGTCTTGTCACGGCGCCATTGAGGTGATTGCGGCTGCGGGCGTAGCGCTTCGCGTCAACCCGTTTCAGCATCGCTTCCGCCGCACGTCGCCCGCCTTGGATCGCACTCAGCTCCCCTTTGGCTTCAGGAAATTCTTTGGCCAGTAAGGCGTTAAGCGCGTCGCGTGAGTTGAAATCCCGCGGCAGATCACCACTGATGGGCGGAGATGGGGCGATGGTCACCAGCCTTCGACAGCATCAACTCCGAGATTTTGGCGAGGGATGGGGGAGAATCGCGCGATTCAGACCCTATCTCTGCCCAACGATGCTGCTTGACCTCACCGGTAAGAAGATTCTCGTCACCGGCATCGCCAACAACCGCTCGATCGCCTGGGGAATTGCCCAGCAGCTGAAAGCTGCTGGTGCTGAGCTGGGGATCACTTACCTGCCGGATGAAAAGGGTCGCTTTGAAGCGAAGGTGCGGGAGCTCACCGCTCCGCTCGAGCCGAGCCTGTTCCTGCCCCTCAATGTGCAGGATGCCGATCAAATGGCCGGTGTGTTTGCCGAGATCAAGGAGAAGTGGGGCGTGCTCGATGGCTTGGTGCACTGCCTGGCTTTTGCCGGCAAGGAGGAATTGATCGGCGATTACAGCGCCACAACCGCGGATGGCTTTGCGCGCTCCCTGGATATCAGCGCTTACTCCCTGGCTCCCCTCTGCGCCCATGCCAAGCCGTTGTTCAGCGAAAAGGCCGGCGTGATCACCCTGTCCTACCTCGGGGCTGAGCGGGCCATCCCCAACTACAACGTGATGGGTGTGGCCAAGGCGGCCCTGGAGGCCTCCGTGCGCTATCTCGCCGCTGAGCTCGGCCCTGAAAAGCAGGTGCGGGTCAATGCGATCAGTGCCGGACCGATCCGAACCCTGGCGAGCTCAGCCATCGGCGGAATTCTTGACATGATCCACAACGTGGAAGGCAAAGCTCCACTGCGCCGTACGGTCACTCAAATGGAAGTGGGTGGCACCGCCGCATTCCTGCTCAGTGACCTGGCCAGTGGTATCTCCGGTCAGACGATCTATGTCGATGCTGGCTACTGCATCACTGGCATGTGATTGCTGCGTATGGCATCAAGCGTGACCAGCGGCTGGCGTCGTTGGTTGTTGGCATGAGCCACACGTGATCGATGTCTTAAAAGTTTGGCGCAACGCGCCACTCCCGATAACCCGAAATCTAGTTGTTATTAACTTGGCTTCTGTGAATCATGCGTATTCTTGGAGTTTTTAATGCTTGATTGTGATTGGTTCTCATCCCCCCTGGGGAAATGGGCTTACAAATCGATGCAGGGGAGAAGGTAGGCCAAGATTGTGCTGTGGAGTTGTTTGTGATAGTTGAGTGTTGACCCCACTCACCCAGTTTCGCTAGGCGAGCCGGTGGAGTGGGGACGATTGGTTAACTAAAGGCCCATCGAGCTATTTTACACCAGCGAATCACTATTTATAAGGGTTTGATCGTCTAAATTCATGAACGTCGTCATAATGTTGTCACCCGCTTTAAGTATTAGATTATCTCCTTTTTGTGAGAATGTTAGTTCTAGAGCGGGGTCAACTTTGATGGTATCTCCTTGGTTTGCATCGAAATCTTTGATGATATCTTTCCCTGTTGAAAGCACGAATTTGTCGCGTCCCTGTCCACCTTTCAAGAAGTCATCGCCGCTACCTCCATCCAAGAGGTCATTGCCAGGACCTCCAACCAAGACATCATGGCCTTCATCGCCAAAAAGTCTATCGTGTCCGGATTTCCCTGTTAATTTGTCATCATCTTGGCCTCCCTTGAGTTTGTCATTGTTGCCGCCTCCGATTAAATGATCTTGCCCTGTATGGCCCTTGAGAACATCTGAGCCGTTGCCGCCTTTGATGAAATCGTCGCCTTCATTTCCTTGGATGCTATCGATTCCTCGACCTCCATAAAGGATGTCATCGTCAACGCCACCATCAATCGTATCTCTTCCCGAGCCACCTTTTAAGTAATCATTACCGGCGCGTCCTTTTAAGACATCAGAACCTGCATTGGCATGCACGACATCGTTGCCATGTTTTCCAATGATTTGTTCATCTTTTTTATGGCCAATCTTCACAATATCATTTTGGGTGATCTCGATAAAGTCTTTAGCTGATTCTTGAATCTTCTCTTGGAATTGCCTTGACCGAGCTTGTTGATCTGAGATGTTGTGGATTCCATCCAAGAGATTTGCAATGTTGTCACGGTAGGTTTCAAAGGCAACTTGCTTGATTTCATGAATCTTCCTAAGCGATATTGATCCGTCTTTCAAAACTGCTTCGTATTTGGCATCGAGCTCTACTCCGGCTTGAGCAATCAAGCTGGCTGCTTGATATAAAAATTGCTGTTGTTGTTTTGTTGTTGTTTGATCCAGGCTCTTAATTGTCTCAAGAATCGACATCCTGATTTTGTTGTTGATTTCTCCTTTTTCTGGATGCCTAAATAATGCGTGAGTGAAGGTTTTAGCGATATCGAGTTTGAAGCTAATTTTGCCGGAATCAGGATCTTTGCTGAAAACATCAATGACTTTAGTGAGTAAATCAAGATTCAGGTGAATTTTGCTGTGGGCGATATAAGTAGAGAGCTGATCTTGAACTTTGGGGTGATCAACCGATTTTCGTTGTTTGAGATCAGCGAGAGGATCATCGTTTAAGTAATCGAATTCACCTAGAGAGAACAGTTTGCGAATTTGCTCATCTGCATCGACTGCCTCGTAGCCCAATTCGATGGCCAGCGCGTAAAGGGTGGTCAGTGGTGAGATCATCTCTCCAATGAGAGCGATGAAGGGAATCTCGAGAGGAAGGCCGGTGGTGCTGTCGATTCCACCAATCGCTGTCAAATGCCCTTCGCTTGGATCAATTTGACCGTTTTGATTGGTGTCAAATTGCCTTTCATTGAGATCCAAAAGATAGTAACCATCTTCTCCTGTCTTGACGCTTGGTTCATGGCTATCGATCCAGCCATTGGAATTGACATCGAAGAAGATGGTGCTGTCTTCTAGATGACCGTTGGATGCAGTTCCAGATCCATAACGACCACCAATCCCGAATTTAAAGATTGGAATCCTGGCAAGCTTTTTCTCCCAAACTGTTTTCCAGAATGATACGAACCAAAGATCAATACCAACTTGTATACGTGCTTCTAAATAGGCAGCGAGATCTCCAACGATCTCGAAAAGACTGAGTGGATTATTAATGCGATTTGCAATTTCATCGGCATAGATTTTTCCATCACTGTTCCCACTAAGTTCACCAACGTCAATCAGATCCAATTGGGCTGCAGCCTCAATGCCGCCGGTTAATTCAGCGCGTGCTATGAATGCATTTAGGCCTGCTCCTGCACCCATACCAGCATTCATCTGAAATTCAGGACTATCAACACCGCCATGCTGATCATCGACATAGAAACCATTTGCAAATACTTTCCAGGAATCTTCCAGATTAAAGTCATCATCTTTCCATTGTTCAAATCCTCTTGTATCTAGGCCGAAACTCAGATCGGCGTGTGCATTGAAGTTTCCCTTGATGATCCCATTTATGGGGCCCATTGGGAATCTCAGATCTAGCGCGGAATTAATATTGAAAGAAGGTGTTGCATCAGTGGCATCACTATCTGACAGGGTCCACTTCAAAATATCTGTTGTACCGCCAGTCAGAAGGCTTGAGATACTACTGGGATCTTCAATGAGAGGAATGCTAATACCTATTTCTTTCATCTTATTGAAGATTTTCACATAGCTATTTTTCTTTTTTTTCGAATTTATACTTCGCTCAATGCTTTCTTCCTTTTCGGCCTCGCTTTCTTCATTGCTATCGGCTTCTGTTAGCTTGTCGTTTTCATCGCTCGAAAATGTATATTCATAGTCTCCAAAAGGGATTAGGTAATTATCTCCCTGCGCGCCCATGGTCTCGTACTCGCGCACGAGGTCCATCAGAGATTTGACTTGGTCTAAGAACACGATGGCTTTATCTAATTTCTTTTGGCGACTACTCTTGACGCCGCCACGTGAGCCTAGGTTGGTAAACCATTGGATCAATTCCATAACGACGACACGCCCGTCGTCGTCCTGATCAAGTGTTCCCGTAAGACCTATTTTGCCGAAAATTTGTGTGTCAGTGTAGAGGGCATCAACAACGGGATAAAGTGGATTTAAAATACTATCAATTTGTGAAATTACAGGGCGGCCTAAATCAGTTACGAAAGAACCGAGATCTAAATTGACATTGCTAACAAATAGTGTTTTTGGCTCATCTGTTCCAGGCAACGGTAGATTCGCCGCGACATCGAACAACAACGAAGGAACTGCTTTGCTACCACCTGCAGATGTCGTAGTTTTGAATGATATTGCCGCACCGCCGTCGATTGATACGTCGATTGCCTTTGTGGATAATTTACTTAAAGGTAACATTCTGTTGTCATCTGATTCTGTACTTTCTTCTTCAGGTTGTAGATCTTGAGTTGTTTGATTCGATCCAGTATTCGCACTGTTGTCTGGCTCTGCACTTTCTTGTATAGATTTTGTATCCTTTATCGGTGCGCTAGGCTTGGGTTTCGTATTTTTATTGGGTTTTAGGCCTTTTCGTTGAGATCTAGTCTTTTTAATTGATGTAATAGGCATCGGATTGGTGCCTTGATTCGCCACCGTATTTGTCTGTTGTGTATTGTCCTGTTCTGGCTCTTCTTGTTGAGCATTTGGGTCTGTAATTATTGCATTAAGCGTAATATTCATATTGGTACTTTGATCGTTAATTCTTTCCGATTCAGCATCTTTGGCATCGAATTGTAGGAAGCCAAGCCCTCCTGTGAATGTAAATGGATCGTCCTCGTCTCCTAAATTTGCTTCCAAGGTCGCCTGTATGTAGCTGCCTTTGTCGTTCTCATTCTCTAAATCAGCAGTTTTGATGTACGGGCCTTTGTTATCATTTTGTGTTGGAATATAAAGGTCCAGGGCACCTGTTACATCACACTTGAGATTGAGATCACCTTTGGTTTTTAATCCGAGTGATGGAATGCCGAAATTGGCATCGAGTGGAATTTCTAGTCGTTTACTATAATTAAAGTCCAAATTAATGTTGACTGTATGATCTTCATCATCAAGGAGATCGATTGTGACATGGTCTCCATCTGTATTAAGCCAGTAATTAATCTCTTGATTGATTAATTTTTCAATAGATGCGATTGATAAGGAATTGAGATTGCTAATTTTGTCTGCAATGGTGTTGGAAAAATCGTAGAAGAAACTGCCGGTTTTCTGATCAGATGCGCCGATGAAAGGAAGTTTATAGTCACTGATTTCATTTTGAAGTGTTTTTAACGATTCACTAATCGAGTTGCCAACATCACGGTCAAGTTCCTTATCTTGGATAGTAATGTACTCTTTGTATTGGGTGAAGAGTTCAGATTCGCGTGCTTCTCCATCTGGACCAGGTCCAGGATCTGAACTCCATTTTGCATCGACTGTATCTCCGTTTGTACTTGAAAATGTAAATTTCAGGGCAGCAGGATGAATTCCGTTTTGCGCCTGCTGGTTTGGATTGGTGGGGATGCCCCCAATAAATTCACCCGTGTCGGAGTCGTAGGTTAATAAATCGAGGACTTGCTGATCTCCTTTTCGGTTGGAATTATCGTCGTTTGTGTATTCTTCTTTGAATGCTTTAAGCTGGTTTGGATCTGTGGGCCTATCGACCAAAATTCCATCTTCAATGATGTTGTCGTCGAATGCTTTGACGGTGATCGTCTGTGGTTGAAACCATTTGTCCGGAGCAAATGTAATTGTAGAAGACTGGATGCTATCAATCTGCTGGACAGTTGTGGATGTATCGTTTGCGGCTCCACTTCTTGGCTGCGGTAGTCGATACTCGTCAATCTCCACTATTACATCGTTTTCCGGCTGTGCAGTAAGCCCAATAAAATAAGCTGCATCTTGGCCACCCTCCTGTGCTGAAATCTCAACGCCAGAGTGCATAATATAAAAACCAGCAACATCGTCGTTAATGATCTTCATTGTGGCAGTGTTCCTACCACTATTTGGATCTAGCTGGTAGTTTGCATCCGTCCCAGATGCAACATTTGGTTCAACCAGCTCGACGGTAAAAGATCGATCATCATTTGTTTTGCGATCGTCGATCGGGATCACAAAGACATCGCTTGATGTCTGTCCAGGTGCAATGCGCACTTCTCCGGTTGTGTTGGGAAACTGTGCATTTTCAGCAAATGTATTTGGACTGCTTGTATTGCTTAGACTGCTTGTACTCACTGTGTATTGAACAACAATTCCATCGGAGCCTGAAGAGGAAGGAGCAGGATTTGATAGCTCGACACGGAATTTGCCTGGATCACCATCCTCTTGCGTATTTTCGATAGGAACGATCGAAGCAGTTGGAAGATCGTTGTCGACGATTTCCACTGGAACTGGTTCGACTTGTATCGAGGTGTAGGCCTCGTCTTCGGAATTCACATTGATCAGTAAACGACTCGTGGTGATGTCTTCGACGAGAGTATCGTCGTAAGCCTTGAGCCGAATTGTTTGTTTAATATCCCAATCATCGGGAGTAAAAGTAATAGTATCGGCTTGATCTAATTGTTCATCATTGACCGTAAATTGTGAATCTGAAGGTGCCAATTCAAGCGTCACGTTGCTACGTGGCTGTGAATCCAATGCAACATCGATGTAACCATTTTCATCTTCGCCAATGACATTGGTTTTTGTGTGGATTTTTACGCCCGCCTGATCGTCATCTTGACTGACTAGCGACAAAACAATATTTTCTTGTTTATTTGATGACGTTACCTTTTTATACTCAGGATCTTCACTGTTTATCCGTTGATAGACGTTGATGTCTTGATCTCCGTCGACAACCTCATCATCCTCGGGTGTAATGGAAAAACGTTGATACTCGTCCCAATTCTCTGGTGTAAAGGTAAAGGCAATGAGTGACTGATTTTTTTCTAATCGTATTTGTGTTTGTTGATCGTCAAGTTCCTCCGGGAGTAGTAGTGCTACATCTTCTCTGTTGGTGTAAAAATCTTGTTGAGATGTAGAAGTGGAGGTGGGTGTGCTGATTTCACTTCCATCTTCGAGGTTCCAGAACTCAATGCTGCTAATAAAGGTGCCGCTACTTGTGATTTTTTTATTGACAACAAAACTGTTGATATTCGAGTCATTGTCCATTGCCAAATATGCTTGTCTGATGAGAGCATCATTCGGAATTTGAGATGTGTTCTGCGTACTTTTGACTAATGTGTTATTTGAGTGTGCCCCACTTTGAATGCTAATGTTGTCATAGATGAGAAAGTCGTTACTGATCCTTACTGGCTTGCCGTTATCTGTACCTGTGTTGTTATCCTTATTGTTGTTGTTATCTGCATTGTTCAGTTCATCCACCTCGAGATAGACGGTTACGTTTGCGATGGGTTGGCTGTTAAGCCGAATATGACCAACATAATCGCTGCCACCTTCGTTTAGATTAATTGGATTGATACCTTCTACTTGACCTGAATCTTGAGAGATAACTTGTCCATTACTTGTGATCTGTCCAATGACAATACCTGCCTTATCTTGGTCGTCAATAACTGTAAGGCTTTGCGTCCCATCTGGCATTTGAAGATAGGATTTGGCAAGCGTGATGAGATCACTGGATGCTGAAAGACCTTCCCCATCGCTTACGTCGATGACAGATGTTGTGACGAGAGCATCGCTTTCAAGCTCGTGTTCGCCTGTTGTCAGCAGAGAGAATCGGACGGTATCAAAGTTTGTGCAGTAAGGATCTAGGCTTGCATTCAGGGCTTGGCTTATGTCTGTGTAATGGAAAAAGTCTAAAACTGTTCCTGCATTTAGATTTGGGATATTTTGGTTGGTTTCATCGACCTTTAGCGTCACCTCATATTGATCTAAGCTTGATTCCGCTGTCAATTCGTTTGTGTCTTGGCTATTCCAAACCTGTGAATTATCGGGTGTGAAAGTAATAGAATTCGCGTTTTCATTCGGCCCGAGAGTGACTTGCTCTAAAAGCTTAATTGTGAAGATATTCGTATCGCTGTTGGCGCTTTCTGATGTGACATTATCTGTACTGTTCTCTGGAATGTTATCGGCACGACTCGTTTGATTTGTTGTAACAAACGAAAGTTGTTGCCCTTGTGGCAAGATAATTTCTGTCTGCTCATCATCCGATCTCACAAGATCTGCGCTGAATGTTTCGCTATCAATGTTTAGATTGTTAAGGGTGATTTTAATTGGGTTGTCTAGTTTTTCTGGTGAATTATCGAGATTTAATTCGACGAACTCATCCAAGACTTGATACTTTTTATTGTTAGCATTAGCAACCATATCCTTTGTCGGATTAGACGTTAGTTGTGTAGAGTTGCTATCAGTTTCAGAAACTATTGTGTAGTGAGTTTCCGCCTCACCAGTGTTTGAGGTATCAGTCTCTGAGGTATTAGTCTCTGAGGTATTAGTCTCTGAGGTATCAGTGTCAGATGCTTCACGTTCTAATCTGAGTTCTTTGGGCTGATTGTTGTAGAGGGTTAATTCGCTTGTGAGTGTTATTTGAAATTGTGGCCGTTGGCTAATTTCTTCAGTGCTTGCGTTTTCAATGTTTGATACGTCGCCGAATACTAGAATGTCTCCTTGCTTTAAATCGAGTGATTCGTTGCGTGAGCTCTCTAGCGAGAGTGTCAAACTGTCACCTGAATTTGAGAAGTCGTTAATACGTATGAGATCAGGATGATCGGCTTCATGGAGCAAACGTAATGATACGGTTTGATCTGGTGTCGCAATTTGATCTTCTGGTGTTGGCGCTGTATTATTCGCGTTGTTTTCTACAATGTCGTTTGATTTGATGCCAATTGTTGCTGTGTCTTTGCCTTTTTTTATCAAAACATGCCAATCACCCACTCGGCTAAAATATTTGGAAGGGACTGACTCGGTAAAACGTGCTGTATTATTTTGGGCAGGCCTATCCCATTGCAATGCAAATGAGGGATCATTTGCATAAGGTTTGTAATCAATTTCTATGGGCACAAATGTATCGGCTTCGCCATTGTAAACTTGACTTGTTGTACTATCTGTGAAATCAGAATCTAGATCGTTGTGCAATGTTTGCCCATCAATCTTCAATGAGGCGCCACCTAGTCTTGTAATGTTAAATGTGTATTGTCCCGAATAAGGTATGTATAGGTAACCATCCCACTGAACAGTTGCGTTTTTCGAAACATCCGTAAGTTCAAAGCGGTTACTATTGTTGAATGCATTAATATTGGATATTGTGCTAGTTAAGGGTTCACCATTTTCGCCTTTCTCCACTTGGCCATCCTTGGCCCGTTGTGGTTGGCTTATTGTCTGAACCAATCCACTTTTGTAATGCTCGCTATTAATGTCGATTTCAAATGTATCAGGCCACGCGATTTGGCCAGTCCTTGATTGTTGAGGATCAAAATAGATGACTGTGTCTTCCTCTGCAGTAATTTGGGTTGAATTATCACTGGGATCAAGTAGGTTTACATTGATGTATCTTCCCTCTTCAGGTGTGCTTTCGTGAAGCTCATTTGGGGAGTTGTTTGCTGTTTGCCCATAAAAGCTGTCTGACAATTTGGCTATGGGAGCTCCGTGAAACCTTTTAAGCTTGATGTTGCTATTAATAGGTTCAAGGCTAGATGTTTCTGTACTGACAATTCCAATAGGCAGTGTATTATCTAAACTGTTGTACGCAAAATCCTGGCCTGCTGTCGTAAAAACAAGAGCTCCTTTTGTGTCGCCACTCTGGCTAGGGTTGCTAGTTAATTTGAAGTTGACAGCTTGAATGTCATTCCAATTGTCTGCGGTGAATGTAATTGTTTGCTTATCGGTTCCTTGCAGCGTGCTTTGGCCAGTAGTTAATATTTTTTGTGCAATTGTGATTGTTACATCCTCTTTAATTGCTGATTTCAAATTGATGCCAACCTCAACGTTTGCCTGTTCTCCGGAGCAAATATTGCTGCTCAAATTTAGATCATCTATTGGTGCCCATTCGTCTCCCTCGGGGCTAAAAAAGTTGATGCCTGCACTATCGTTGTCACGTATAGTTGCAGTTGTACTACTTAGGCTTTTTGTATTGATCGAACCCGATGCTTGCTTGCTTGCTTGATTCTTGCCTAGCAAATAGCTGCTTGAATCACTCTCCAGTAGTGATACTGTGATGCTTTGATCTCCTTCTGGGTAGGCATCATCGATGGTAGGAATTAGGAGTATGGTTGAATCTGATTCAGCAGGTATAGTAATTAACGAATAGGATTCGGTTTCTTGTATTGATCTATTTGCATCGTGTGTGAAGATCTGCTCACTAGTTCTGGTGATATTTTCACCTTTAAGACTGTATTCTGTAGTAATTTTGATATCTTTTGACGTGTCAATCCTCGGTCGATACCACATGTAACGGTCTGAATATGAGGTGAAAATATTGTTCTTGATATTGCTCCCATTGAAAGTTTTGATGCTTTTCCAGTCATTGCCATTTAGTTGCTGAATATCGCTAGACAGAACATTAATCTTCTCGAGATATTTTTCATTGAAAGCGATATCTTGTCTTTTAAAAGACCCAAGGCCCGACGGGGGTAGAATGGATTGAACGATGCTTGGGCTCTCTAATATTGTTTGTAGAGGTGATTGTGATTGCCTGTCAGTTGTCTCATCCTCATTGCTTTCGTATTGGGTGCTTACAGTGAATTTGATATCCGTGTCTTGTTTTGCAACTTGACTCAGCTTGAATTGGTAGTAGGCACTACCACCCTCGATATTGTTGATGTCGCTTTTTTTGCTGCGTTTGACAGTTGCAGTGGGGAGAATTCTATTGTCATTTCCTCCTTCCTTAAGATTGACAATCGGGTTGGCCGTATCGTCTGATGGCACTAGTAATTGCGTGGCCTGAATGGCGTTGTAATTTGAATCATCGCTTGTTGCCGTGGCTGTAATTGTTGTTGGGCTGTTGATGACACCAGTAACTACTGTTTGTGCTTCACTCCAGTTGTCTTTATTAAATGTCAACGTGGAGATTGTTTCTGCCGCTGCTGGACCGGATGCGCTGTCAATTTGAGACGTGATTGCAATGCTTACATCCTCTCGGGGCTCACTGGTGATATGGACATCGAAGCTGGCCACATTGGTGATGTCTGATGCGCGGATGGTCGAGATACCAGTTCTATTTTTCGGCGTTATCTTGATGCTCGGAACAAAACTCCTAGGGTTTATCTTGTCTTGGATGAGTATTGATTGGCTAGCATTGTAGTAGCGGTTATTTGTAGAATTAAGGATTGTGTCTATTGTTTTTAGTTTTTGTTCCTCGAGAAATGTTGTTCTAACTAGTAGATCTTGACCACTTTCAATGCTCCATGCTGGTAGATTGTTATTTGAAAACCCAAAATTGCCGTTGGGTTGATTTTCGAAAATATTGCCATTTAAAGTCGCGGCGTCTAATTTTTGCCAGAAATTATCAATGATTCCATTGCCATCGATATCAATGTTGAATTTGGTTTCCCAGCCGAGCTCAGTCGCTTGCTGAGCTTCTTTCCACCCAGAGGTTCCGGTGATTGCTGCATTGGAGTCTGCGTACCAAATGTTGTATTTGCCCTCGTAAGAGGAGGTTCCTTTAGCGAGGATTTGAAAGCCCGAGTCGATATTGATGGCTGCAATGAAATCCCAGTCCTTGCTGTAAGCGTCTGAATAGCCAAGTTCAATTAACTTTCCGTTTTTAATGAGGTGGTAATTTTTTAGGAGAACATTGTTGTCGTTAATGGGTGAGCTACTGGAGGATCCATCCCAAAGCCAGCCATCGCCATTGATATCCATGTTGAACTTGCTTTCCCAACGCCTCTCAGAGGCTTGGTCAGCTGTTATCCATCCGGAGTTTCCGATGATCTCACCAGTGGCGTTGGTGACCCAAATGAGGTATTTGCCCTGCAAGACGCCGGTTCCTCGAGCAAGGAGTTCAAAGCCTGCACCTTTAAAGTGTGATGTACAAAAAATGAAGTAGCACCCTAAGCGCGATGGGGTATAGACGGCTCTAATAACATTATAGTTATCGGTGTTAGCGTCGGATAAATATTTACCATCGTCGTTGACATCGTATGCAATGCCATTTCGAAACACTTGGTAGTTGGCATGGCCGCCTACCAGAGCATTGTTGTTCGTGTTTCGTGTGTAAAACTCGAGTTGAAAACTATCGGGTTCGACCGAGCCCCATCTTATTTTTTCTGATATAATACTGGAGGCAGTAAACGTTTTATTATTCCTAGAAAAACTTCCCAGGATTTTGTAGTACCAGTTGTTTTGGTTTAACCCCTCCAGTTCGTAGACTGAGTTTATTTTGGCGTAGGTTTTGTTGCCTTTGGGGCATTGTTCATTCGTAATGCTTTGAGCAACATTCAGGCTTATTGTTGCTGTTTCGTCCCCTTCCGCGATTGCATCTGCAATCGCTGCAATGTAAACCTTCTTGGAGGTTGTTCCCTCCGGTAAAAAGATTATATTTTCAGCACAGCTAGGATTGTCTTTATTTAGCGATAATTTTGGCGCGTAATAATCCTCGCCGACAGTCGCTATTTGGCTGGCTCCGCTGCCTTTCAGAATCGTGTAAGGAACATAAAGCCCCTGCGGGCCAATTTCGCCTCCCGTTACATTAATCGTGAACCACCCCTTGGATCCCTCGACGGCGTTTCGGCTTAAGGAGGGTGGCCAAGATGCTGCAAGAGAAATGACTGGTTTGTTTGCTGTCAAAGGGGTTTTTGCTTTAACTTCTTGTATAAAATTTGACTTAAATCAGGATGGTAAGTCTTGATACATTTTAAGCGATTATATTAATAATTTTTGGTATTTTTATTGCCATGAGTTCTTTTCTTGTTTGCTTTGCTTGAGGGGCAATTTTATTCGAATTGCTCTTCTTTATACTTAATAAAAAATTTATTGTTGATCTTATTTTCTTGAGAACTAATCTCATTTTTTGCTTATTTGTGAGCCGGCGAGGCCATCGTTTGGTTTTCGTTTTCATTGCACCTCCGCTGAGCCTTAATACAGCGAACCCTTTTTCTTCTCCAGGAGATGGACGTCAGAGCGCCTAGCCACTCAAAAGCTTTCATCAATCGTCCAACAAAGCAAACCGATCGACGGCGGTAGGTTCCTCATTCGCTGATGCTGCGGCACGATGAGATCACTGCGTTCAATGGGATGGCCCGTCTAGGAGAAATCCACCGAGTCACCGGTGAGACGGATGTCAACGTTCGCTTGGACCTGGACGGCAGCGGCCAATGCCAGGCCAGCACCGGCGTGGCCTTTCTGGATCACATGCTCCATCAGATCAGCAGCCATGGGTTGATCGATCTGAACATCCATGCGGTGGGTGATACCCACATCGACGACCACCACACCAATGAAGATGTGGGGATTGCCGTTGGTCAGGCCCTGGCGCAGGCGCTTGGCGATCGGCGCGGTATCCATCGCTTCGGTCATTTCGTGGCACCTCTGGATGAGGCTCTGGTGCAAGTGGCACTCGACTGCTCCGGGCGCCCTCACCTCAGCTACACCCTCAAGATTCCCACCCAGAAAATCGGCACCTACGACACCGAATTGGTGAAGGAATTTTTTGTGGCGATCGTGAACAACAGCGGCCTCACCCTGCATATCCGCCAGTTGGACGGGGCGAACTCCCACCACATCGTGGAAGCCTGTTTCAAGGCCTTTGCCCGGGCGTTGCGCATGGCCACCGAGATCGACCCGCGTCGGGCCGGTGCCATCCCCAGCAGCAAGGGTGTGCTGGAGCAGGCGGGGTCCACATCTTGACGCAACAAAGTTGATCCAAATGTTTAAAGTGAGCTAATCTGATTGATCTATAACTTCGAGCAGCAAAAACACCCAAGTGCTCATGCTGCTCCCAATTCGTAGGACGAAGTGTTGAACGCTCAAATGAATTGTGCGTGTTTAAGGAAGGATTCTTTGTTGATCCCTAAGAGAGTTGTGTTGATACCATCTTCACTTTGGATTGTGAGATCATCGCCATTTTGCATGAAGCTAAGCGGTACATCAGTTTTAATTTCAAGTTGATCTCCCCTTCCTTTCCTGAGCTTGAAGTCCGTAATAGTGTCGGCTCCTTCAGAAAGGATGAACAGATCCTTTCCTGCACCTCCTGTTAGAAGGTCATCTCCACTGCCGCCTTTGAGTGTGTCGATACCGCGTTGGCCTTCAAGGATATCGTCGCCTGATTTTCCAGATAGGTGGTCGTGGTGAGCCTCTCCAATCAGGTGATCGTTTCCGCTCATCCCGAGTAGGCGGTCATCCCCTTTGCCGCCGAATACAGTGTCATCACCCTTTCCCCCTTGCAGAGTATCCAAACCGGCTTGGCCTTCCAGGAGATCCTGATGCGATCCTCCTTCAATGAAATCATTGTCCTTGCCGCCTTTGAGATGATCATCTCCCGATCCTCCATTCAAAGAATCAAGACCATTCATACCACTGAGAACATCTGCACCCGAACCACCATTTAAGACATTATTTTTGTTGGTTCCTAACACGAAATTGTTGTTAGTAGTTACTTGAATAAAGTCTCCATGAGCATTGGATAGTCTGTTTCTTATGGCCTTGATGGTTGATGCTGGATTGCTTTTACGGTGTAGGCCATCTGATAGGCCAAGTATGTTTTCTCTGTAGTGATGGAATGCTTTTGTTTTAAGAGCATGGATTTTATCAAGTGTTAGAGACTTCCCTTTTGAAAGTGCATCGAGTTTTGCGGCAAACTCGATCGCAGCTTCTCCGGTGAAGGTTGCTACATCAATCAATTCGTCTGGTAATTGGGAAGCTGGTTTTTTAAAGATACTTTCTATTGTTTCGATGATCGCAAATCGGATGCTATGCAAGAAGGGAGATTGCTCTGGTTGTCGCAGCAGCGATTCTGTGAAAGCATCAATCATATCAAGCTGCTCTTCTGTGGATCCTAAAAATTCGTCAGACAGATGAGTTAGGCTATTGGATAATAAATCAAGAGTAAAATGAATCTTGCTATGAGCTAGATAGGTTGCAACTGCATCTTTATGCTTAGGCTTTCCGATGGTCTTGGCTTTTTTGATTTGTCTGAGGGGATCCTTTTCGTGGAACTGAAATTCTCCCATCCCGAAAAGAAGTTGTAATCTTTTATTCACCTCTTCGTTGTTGTTGCCTTTGGCGAGAGCAAAGGTCTGTAAGGTCGTCAGAGGCGAGACCATATTTGAGTCAATAGCCCCAACCATAGGAATACGAACCTCAAGATTTGTTGTTGTATCTGTACCTCCAATCGCGATCAGCCTTCCTTCATGATTGTTGATGGAACCATCGAAATTTTTGTCGAACCTACGATGATCAATATACAAACTATGCTTAGATGACTCATTAGTGATGATCTTTGGCTCCTGATAATCTACTCTGCCGTTTGAGTTGGAGTCAAAGAAGACTGTGCTTCCATCTATGTGTCCATTAGAAACAGTTCCATTTCCATAACTACCACCAATTCCAAATCTAAAAATTGGGATCGTAGCAAGACGCTTTTCCCACACTGTTTTCCAGTAGGAGAACAGCCACGCATCAATGCCGACTTGCACTTTGGCTTCTAAATAAGCCGCAAGCTCACCTACAATGTTGAATAAAGTAAGTGGAT
Source organism: Synechococcus sp. MIT S1220 (assembly GCF_047303025.1). Taxonomy (NCBI): domain Bacteria; kingdom Bacillati; phylum Cyanobacteriota; class Cyanophyceae; order Synechococcales; family Synechococcaceae; genus Synechococcus; species Synechococcus sp. MIT S1220. The sequence continues at coordinate 810,642 of NZ_CP138939.1, forward strand.
TTTCAATTCTACTACTAATTTCGTCAGCGTAAATCTTTCCGTCAGATGTATTGGAGATCTCACCAACATCAAGTAAGTTCAGGCCGGCGCCGGCTTCAAGACCACCAGTAACGCTGGCTCGGGCGACGAACGCGCTTAGGCCTGCCCCTGCTCCCATATTTGCATCTAACTTGAACTCATCTATATCAATGTTACCTTGTTCATCATCGACATAAAATCCATTGAATACTTTCCATGCACTTGCTGGCTTGAAATTATCGTCTTTCCACTGTTGCATCCCTGACGTATCAAAGCCAAAACTGAGATCAGTCGTCGCATTAAATCCACCTTCGATAAGACCACTGATCGGTCCCCAGATAGGAAATGACTTGTTGACTGATGACTCTACATTCAAAGATTTGGCACTCGGGACTGAAGGATCACTGCTGGATAATGTCCATTTCATCAGTTCTGTTGTATCCCCTGTAATCAAGTTTGATACTGTCTCCATATACTCCTCTTTATCCAACAACGGAATTGTGATTCCCATAGGCGACAACTTATTCATAATACTGCTGAAACTATTGGCATTGCTTGCTTTTTTTGCTTGCGTAATTGGTGCAGTTGGTAACGTAGTAGCACTGTTTTTACTGAGCGCTTGAGTATTTCCTTCATTAGCATTAAAATTGCTTGCGCTAAATTCATAACTCGGGAATGCAATCTCGAAGTTTTGTCCAGAATTTCTAAGTTGCTCTATTTCTCTAATCACTGTAGCAATATTATTAATATTATCAATAAAGTCGTGAGCCTCTTGTAGCTTCCTTGTGCGTGACGATCGCGCACTCGGAGATAAGTTAGTAAACCACTCCACAAGATCCATCATCGACACTTGATTGTCATTGTTTTGATCAAAGTAATCCGTTAAGCCAATCTTGCCAAATAGTTGTGTGTCTGCGTATAGAGCATCTAGGATTGGATAGATTGGTTCTAATATTGAATCAACTTGTGAAATACTGGGACCCGCTATTCCCGTAACAAAAGAGCCTAGATCAAGTTTAACATCGTCGATGTATAAAATTTGCTCATTATTAGATTGAGTGAATGGAAATTCAGATGCCATTTTAAAGTTAAAGGATGGCATTGCAGAACTGCCGTTAACTGAGGTCTGTACATCAAACGAGAATTGTGCTTTAGACTGGGGATCTACTTCGAAAGATATCAATTTTCCAAGATTTAGTGGATTGTTGATTGCGCTTAGTAACTGCGAGAAGTTCAGGGTTCCTTGACCTGGGTCAGGGAAGGCTTTTACGGTGGCTTGCAATTGTGTCTCACTATTGTTTGCAAATCGAGCAGATGTTGCGTTGGTCCCCTCAATTTCCAAAAAGCCAAGCCCACCTGTTAATTTAAAATCATCAGAGAGTGCACTGGTGATTTGAGCCTGTAAATAGGTGTCCTTTTCTCCTGCTTCATTTTCACCAGTTTTTAAATATGGGAGTGATCCTGATTTTAAGGGTATACCAAAGCTGAGCTGCCCTGAAATGGCTAAATCTGTATTCAAAATTCCTTCACTTTGAATACCCAATGATGGGTTACCTAGGTTTGCATCAAGAGGGATATCAAAGCCTGTTTCAGTACTATCAAGTTCTAGAACGATATTTATATCTTTTGTTTGACTTGTTTTATCTAGTGTGACTGCAACCAATTGTTGCGTCGGATTGGTAGGCACTTTCATATCAAGGTGCTCGACAAGTTCCTGCGTTAAAAGTTCTTTGATTGCAGCTGGGGTGATAGCACGTGCATTACTTAGTTTGTCTGTTAATCCATGAATCAATGAATAAATATTTTCTCCAGTTTTTTGGTCAGATTTGCCAATCATCGGTAGAGCAATATCATTGACCTGATCCTGCAGAGATATGAACGATGTGTTGATGACACCCTTAGCTTCTTCAGGGAGAGTCTCGTCTAGTACGCGAATATTTTGGATATGATTCACGAAGCTTGGATCTTTTACTGTTGTGCATGTACCAATTAGGGTTGAACTATAACAAGGATCATCACTTGTAAACTTGAATTTAATAGCGGCTGGATGGATTCCATCATTCTGAATTGTACCTTGAACGCTATCACTATCAGTAATTGGATTTCCTGTGTCACCATATGTGACGAGCTTAAGTTCTTCATTGTCTTGACCACTGAAAAGCATTTCGCCGTCTTCAAGTATGTAATCTCGCAAAGCACCAAAAGTGATCGATCGGGGTATGAACCAATTATTTCTAGTAAACGTTTCTGAAACATTAAATTTATTTGCCTGTGTTTGTCCAATAAGTTGTGGTACATTTTTGCTGTTATGGTTAAGCTCTTGCTCACTTAATTCAACAGTTACATTGTTTTCGGGTTGTGAATTGAGCATCAAGTAGAATTCTGTATTCTCACCATTCTCTTCGACGCTAATGTCATCTCCTTGATAGACGAGAGTGAAGCCTGCTATGTCATTATTGATGATCTTTACAGTTACAGAATTATTGACTGATTGACTACCTTCTCCTAATTGATATTTATCCTCAGTTGGGCCAGTTGCTGATGAATCTAGTAGATTTATTTTGTAGCTTACTCCTGGTGAAGCCTCCAAGTCATCAATTGGGACAACAAAAACCTCGCTTTGTAATTGCCCGGGTGGAATTCTTACAGAACCCGTAGCACTCGGTGCTTGTAAAGCAGTAATAGGTGGGTTAGGTTGACCATCTTCATCAAGTAATTGAACACTGTAATTAACAACGATACCGTTTGAACCAGCGGCAGAAGGTGCTGGATTTGAAAGTTTCACTCTAAAGTTTCCGGGCTCAGCACCTTCAGTTCCATCATTAACAAATTCGATCGAAGCTGTGGGCACGTCATCATCAATAATCTCAACAACAACAGGATCAATCTGTAAATATTCGGCGTCAAAATTTGCATCTGCGGATTGACTTGTTATTTGTAATTCACTTTTCGTTATATCCTCCACATTTTTATCGTTGACAGCCGTTAACTCAATCGATTGTTTAATATCGTAATTATCTGGTGTAAATGTTAAAAATTCTGCTTGCCGCAACGTGTTGTGTCCTATTTTAAACTGGCTGTCCGAAGGGGTGAGAGTAAGAGTGACATTATCGGTTGGCTTTGTATTGAGTGAAATCTCAACTTCTCCGTTACTACTTTCTTGAATTTGGGTAATTGGATTAACAATAACGCCAGCTGTATCATCATCACTATTTTTGATTGTTAAAATTAAATTCTCATCTTGGTTGCTTGAATCGTTTGTTAGTTTCTGGTACTCAGTATCTTGACTACTGACCTGGTGAAATATATTTACTGTTTGGGTTTCATCATCAATGATATCATCTATAGGCGTTAAGGTAAAAGGTTGCTGTGTGTTCCAGTTGTCCGGTGTAAATGTAAAAGCAACCAATGATTCAGGCGAGAATTGTTCTTCTACAATTTCTAGGCCCAAATTATCTCGTATTGATTGCAATTTTTGGGGATTAGCAAATAACCTGACCGGCTTTGAACTGTCTGCTGCTACTTTTTCGACTGTGTATTTATTCGTTGTAATGTATTCGATTTCTTCTATGTTCCCGTTCGAATTATTATTTTCATATGCAACTGTAAATCCTTTTATTCGTGGTCTTGAATCCATCTTTAGAATGGCTTCTTGTAGGAAATCCTCATTACTTGATCTAGGTGGTTTTCTTGTCCGCAGATTATTAGTATTGGCGTTTATTGTGATATTTACATCTTTGATAAAGTCATAATCTTTTTGAATTGCTACCTCACTCGCATCATTTGTCTCAAGATATACCGTCACGCCCTCTGTTGGCTGGCTGCTCAATGCTATGTATCGTGTTTGTGAAATCCCATTTTCTTGTAATTGTATTGCATTTGCTGGATTGATTGGATCGTAGTCACCGTTGATGAGTTCGGAGTACACAACTTCTGCATTACGGTTATCCTTGATATTTAGGGTGCCAAGAGTACTAGTTTCTCCGGTCTCGCCGGATTCGGGAAATTGATAATGTGCGACCGGTTTTGAGACATCAACATTTAAAGTCTGGCTTAGATCTTGCTGAGCTTCACTAAAATCAATCACTGTCATCCCCGCCTCTTCCATATCAGATCCTTCCGCTAATTCGTCTACCACTACGAGTGAGAATGGTTTCGCGGTTGGTGGAGGATTAGTTGTACATTTCTGTTCTGGAGTATCTTGTGTAAAGCGGAGGCTGGTTCCTTTAGGAATAATGCCATTTATATGATCAGTACTACCGATCTCAAAAAATGCCTCATAACTCTTCAATGATGCCTCTAAATTCTGATTGTTTAGTGTATTGACATCTTCCTTATCGATTTCATTTGGAATTGTGAAATTTATAACTTGCGATTGGTTTGGACTGTCGTTTAACGTGACATCTTCAGATACATTAATGGTGATCGCTACTTGTTCACCTCCAGCAGCATCATCTGGTGTGACTAGAGTGATCTCTTGTCCCTGCAATATAGTTACTGATTTAGCCAATTGATCGTTTCTAGTTATTGTTCCTGTGTAAGTAATTGCATCTGATGATGCCGTTATATTGCTCAGTGTGATTCCTAAGGGATTCTGCGGAATTAGATTGTTTTTAATTTTAATATCGATAACATCGTCAATAAGTTGATATTGTTTTGGGGTGTTCGCGTTTAAATTTGTTGCAAAATCACCTTCATAATTTTCAGTGTAAGTAAATTCTTCGGTTTCTCCCTTATAAATAGTCTTTGGATTCTTGTCAAGATCAAGGGTTACGGTATTTTCTGGATTTTTATCTTTATCTCCCAGGGTGCTCAAATTTAACTCCAAACTATTTTTATTAACAGTCGATGTTGTACTGCTAGCTGCCACTGAGTCAACAACATCATTGGATGCATTCGATGACAAAACAAGTGATTCTCTGCTACTAGTCTCATCAAGTTTGATTGTCAATGATTTTGCATTATTTGCATTATTTTGTGGAAGTGACACATCTAATAGATCAGTACGATCCCTCAATAATTTTATATCAATTTCTTGCTGTGGTTTAGCTATTTTATCTTGAATTGCTTTGATGTCAAAACTTGCAGAAGACATCCCTTCTGGAATAACTACATGCCATGCTCCAATACGGCTTAAGTATCGCGAAGGAATATTTTCTTCGTCCGTATCTGTATTTAGTTCAATAGGTCGTACCCATTCCAGATCTATTTGAGGAGTTTGGTTGCCATTTGGGTTGTACTCCAATTTGAAGGGGACAAATTCCCCTGCCACACCAACAAAGGGAGTGGAATTGAGTAGAGTTGTATTGACATTTGCATCTATTTGATCAATCATTACATCACCACCGACTGTTAATGATGCACCTCCTGTAACGGTTAGCTTGAAATCATAGTTGCCAGATTCAGGTAGGTATAGATAACCACCCCAAGAAACAGTCTGTTCAGAGCCTGCCAGCGACTGGAGGAGATCGCTAATGTCAAAAGGATTCTCTGTTGAGCCACTACTGCTTGGGGTTGCTGCTTGCTGATTACCACCATCATTAATATATCGCTGTAAGCCAGATAGATAATTATTATCGGGTATTGTTATATCATAACTAATTGGCCACATTTTACCGTCCGTGCTTTGTTGTGACGGTTCGAAGAAGATTACTGTCTCTTCCTCTGCTTTAAAATCATTCCAATTAGTTGACGTATAAGGCTCTTCCTTAAGTTTAACAGTGAATGTGCTTGAGTCTGGCGATGCTTCATCTTCTTCGGCTTCGTTGATGATCTTATTTGTATCTTGCTTAAGAACAGCGATAGGGGTATTTGGGTCTTGCGATTCAACTCCATCATTATCCCCAGCTACATCGGCATCTGTCGTAATTGGCGTGTCTTTATCGATTAAAATGATAGGTAAATCAGCTTCAAGTTGGCTATAAAATGGTTCGGCATCATTTTCTTCTGTCTCAAAAATAAGGGCGTCTAGATTACCCTCTGAATTACTTTGGTCGGGATCGAATGTAATCTCAATCGTCTGTGGTTCATTCCATGGCTTTTGGTTTGTATCAAACGTTAGCGGTGTTTTGTCAAATGTAATATTTGCTAAGCCATTTTTACTCGGCGTGACAGCAACTGTACTCCTGATTTCAGATGTTAGTCTTACGCCTATTGTATATTTGTAGGGAGGACACGCATCCTCGGCTATATTAAATTTGTCAATTGGCACCCATATTGTTTTGTTGCTGCCCTGAGTACCAGTCGTGCTGCCAGATGCGGAGCTAGATGTCGTTGTAGGTATCGTTCGTTGAACCACAAACTCAATTCCAGGGATATCATTATCCTTAATGATTGATTTTGTATCATTATTTTTACTTGAAACTGAATAACTATTTGGTTGAGAAGATTTCTTCAATTTGACATGTAAGAATTCCACTCCCTCGGCAATTTCATCATCGATTGATTTGAAATTAAGAATAGCCGTACGTTTTTTTGCTGGAATAATTATTGATTGTGGAAGAGTTAGATTTTCAATGTCTGTTGAGTTTAAATCTGCTGATGTACTGAGATCAAAGTTTATTGTCGTGTCTGTTTTGTTTGGCTTGCTAAGACTAAAACGAAATCCTACCGTTTCTCCTTCTTCTCCGCTGATGGTATTCACAGACGCTTTTGGTATTAAGGTGCTCTGCGGTTTATTTTCCCATAGGCTAATATTTCTTAGGTCAGTGGAGTCTGCTGGATAAATTAATTGATTAGCCTTCAAATCTGATGAATTGCTGTAGAAGTTGTCATTGCTATTGCTTGTCGCAGTTAGTTTAATCGCAGTTAGTTTATTTGGATCTTGTTGAATATCTGTTAGGGAAACTTGTTGCGGGTTTTCCCAATTATTAGCATTAAATGTAAGCGTCGTAATTGGTTCGTCATTGCTATCAACAATAGTTCCACTACTTGTTGGTATTGCATTATTTGCGGTGGGATTATTTATAAATGATGCACTTAGGGAAACTGTAACATCCTCCCTTGGTTGACTATCAATTGAGATATTGAAACTGGCTTCTTCTTTATTATTGCTTATATTTTGTGCTCTTACTGGTGTGGCTCCTTTTCGATTTGCAGGGGTGATTGAAATTCCCGGCAGGAATGGATACACACTTTTATGATCGATAAAGCTTGTCGGCCCTGTATTTTTTTCAACCTGAATGCCGTCCCACCATAATGAACGTGACTCAGACGATGGTAGGCCTGACAATTTGACTTGAATATTTTTAGAGAGATCGTTCTCAATCGTTTTTGTAACTGAAAAACGTTTCCAGCGAGTACTAAGTCTAATTGATTTATCCTTTATGTTAGTGTTTGTGCTGTCATCCGCTTTGATGACATTTGGGAAATTTGTGCTTATCAGTGCTTCGCCTTGTTCATTCGCCTCTAATAATGTAATGCTTGCGGCTGTATTCTTTTTGTCTGCCTTTGCCCAGACGCTAAAAGTGTAGGTTTCTCCTTTGTTTACCTCTGCAATATTCCACACCTTACGATCTTCAAGCTCTGCAGATGACAATCCAAATGTTTGCGTGTATGTTTCTGCCGGACTATTATCATTGCTGGCTGTCGTCGTCATTTTTAATGGGACACCACCCGCAGGTGAATCAATGATTGATTCGTCCTGAGTCGTTGTTCCATTGACGATTGAATCACCAAATGGTGCTAATGATAATGTGGTTATCTTTGGTTTTTGTAGTAGTGCGGTTGGGCTTGCTTTTTGTATTTTTAAATCAGCATAGTAACGTTTGCCTACCGCTTGACTTTCATACGCTGCTGCCTGGGGAGATGAAAAAGTTTCATCTTCGCTCTCCCCCACCATCCATTGGAATGATGAGTAGTTATCTGGAACTGTGATTTCTTGATAGCGTTTTTCCCAGGTTATTCCATTTATTGTTTTAACTTCTTGGAGTTTGCCAATCCCCGCAGGTGAAAGGACGTCTTTCCCATTAATTTGGCTATAAAACATTTTATCCGACTTTTGATAATCACTCGATCTGGCATACCAACCGCTAAGGATATATTTTTGTCCAGCGATCAATTCAGATGTTGAGGATGGTTCAATTATAAATTTAGTACTTGGCACTACAGAATTGTTTGCAGCTGCCACAGTTGGGGTTTGTTCCAGCACATTTTGACTGCTGCCTGGATTCTCCATGGCAATAATTTTGTTGCCTGCGCTCGACGGGGGTTTTGAAAAATCAGGCGCAAAAATGATATTATTTTGTGGAGTTGCATTGTTGGTTAAATTTAGGCCACCATATAGGTTGATCGGATTGAATTTAACCGCAAATAAATTTTTAGGACTGTTGTCTTGGCGATCGGTTATCTGTAATGTTGCATTGCTGTTCTTTATTGTATAGTTTGGACCGAGAAAGAGGTTTTCTTCAACCTCTTCCTGCCCCGCATCGCATCCACTCGTGTAATTATAGCCATCTTGAATAAGTCTGATTTCGACCGATTCATTGCCTTCCGCGATTGCATCTTCGACTGCAGGAATATATATGTCTACTTTGCCTGACCCTGGTTTTATATTTATCATATTTTCAGAGTTGCAGACATCAACTCTGCTTGTTTTTGGAGCATAGTAATCAACGCCTCGAGTTGCAGTTGAGTTGCTTGTTATTTCATAGGGGACAAACAATTGTCTAATTGTGCCCTGGTATTCAGATGGATTTTTCTTAGCTTCTGTTTCATTTCTCGCAACATTGATGACAAATTTACCCGGCTCTCCTCCTTCCTCCGCATTAGTGGTTGCTGGATCGATTGAAAGTACAGCAAGATCCTGAGGGTTTTCATTTATTGCCCACTGATACAATTCTAAGTCTGCATACAGACGAGAACCTTGCTGTTGTGTGCTTTGACTGTTAGGACCTAATGCTCCTTTGCCGATATACCATTGGAGTTCTCCTTGATCATCCGGAATAGAGAAGTCAACATATCTTTTTTCCCACCATATTGGCTGACCATTTTGATTCGTTTGTCTGTGATCAATTAAATGTCCAAGTCCACTTCCAATTTTTAGATCACGACTTGAATAAAACGAATCAGGTGTTACGAAGTCATTGCCGCCTCGAAGATCTGTGCCTGAACCCGCATTATAAAAAGCTGTACTAACGTAATTCAATCCATCTGATCCTACATAATCAACCACAATTTTTATATCATTCCCTTTGAAATTTATTGAATTCTGTGGAAGTTGGATTTCTGGATAATGAATATTATTATAAATTGAATTTTTACTTATATTGTGCGTTGCTGTGCCCCAGTCTGTACTGCTTGGGATTTTTTGGTAGACGTTGATCTGGTCAATGGGTTGGTCGGCTTTTGTTAGCCCCTGTAGCGTTGGGTTTAGATGAATTATATCTGCTACAGTTAACCATTTTTTTACCATTTTGATCGCCTGATCCCCTGGATTGAGGCTTCTTTCAACAAAAGTCTTTGACGAGGTGGGAGCTTGTTGATTCGTGCCTAATGTATTTGCGTTCCAAATTTGGTAACTTTCGTAAGCATTTCCATCTTCATCTTTAAAGCTTGTTATCGCAAGCACATCAGTATTTTCGTCATGGGCAACGTTTTCGACTGGAATTGTTGCCAAGGGATCTGTAGACCCACCGGAGTCCCAATTCCAAAGGGGCGTTGCCGTGTTCCATTGCGTCGTATTAGTTAGATCGTTCCCTTGATATTGAGGTGATTTTGGATAATTAGCTTCGCCTGTATAAACTCTCTCAATTAGCTTTATGTTTGTGATCTTACCTGGAAATTTAAATTCTTTGTCAATCGAAAGTGACGAAGTAATGCTTAGTGTCTTGATCGGGAATAATGTCGGGTCATCGACATCATGTTTGAGGTCATAGATGGCATTGAACATGGCATCACTGCCAACATAATTTTCTGTTGTTCCGTACCAGCCTGAAAGGCGATAGCGGCGATCAGGATGAAAACGTAGGTCAGAAGTGCTTCCTGAATCAAGAGTGATCAGTGCAGCATTGTTCTTTTTCGTTTGCTCTAGAACTCCGCTAGTAGATGCGCTGGGATCTGAAAAATTTGTACTGATACTAAAATTTGTAGGCGCTGAGAAATTATCTTTTATGTAGTCCTGCCAATTTTTTGTCGGGTTTCCCGAACTTCCGTCTTCCCACGTTAGAACATTTGGGTTTATTGTTTTGCCATTTCCGTTAGTTTGCACATTCGAGCCAGGATTGCTGGTTGCTTCTGCAGTATTTTTTGTATTTGCCATTACAAGAAACATTTTTTTATACTCTAATATTTCTGCTAACTTTCGAATTCAAGCTTAATCTTTTTGGCCTGAATTGCGTTAAGTTTGGTTAATCGTCTGTCTGGAAAAGAGCCGTCTGCCGTTCGGTTGGGTCGGTATCGTTCACTGCTTCGGCGCTGAATTGGAACCAACTTGCCGATTTATTTAGTTGTTATCACAATTTTGTGAGTTGTTTTAGGTAATTGCCATTTCGCGGCAATTTCATACTTGGATGTTGTCTTATTTCATGGCTATTGCTTTTTGTCTGGCCCTCTTCCATTAATCATCGCAGTCCCCTGATTACTGCGAGATAGTGCGATCATGTTGATATCTCAATATTACTCTAGCCCCTGTTGCTACTTACAACCGCAGCGACTGGGCCAGTGCCTTTTTCAATATGAATAAGAAGCTCTTTGATGTAGCTGATTCCATTGCTTGAGATTCAGAGCCTGCAGAATTGGAGGGTACCGCCGATCGAAATTCGCTGTTGCTGCGGCACGATGAGATCACTGCGTTCAATGGGATGGCCCGTCTAGGAGAAATCCACCGAGTCACCGGTGAGACGGATGTCAACGTTCGCTTGGACCTGGACGGCAGCGGCCACTGTCAAGCCAGCACTGGCGTGGCCTTTCTGGATCACATGCTCCATCAGATCAGCAGCCATGGGTTGATCGATCTGAACATCCATGCGGTGGGTGATACCCACATCGACGACCACCACACCAATGAAGATGTGGGGATTGCCGTTGGTCAGGCCCTGGCGCAGGCGCTTGGCGATCGGCGCGGTATCCATCGCTTCGGTCATTTCGTGGCACCTCTGGATGAGGCTCTGGTGCAAGTGGCACTCGACTGCTCCGGGCGCCCTCACCTCAGCTACACCCTCAAGATTCCCACCCAGAAAATCGGCACCTACGACACCGAATTGGTGAAGGAATTTTTTGTGGCGATCGTGAACAACAGCGGCCTCACCCTGCATATCCGCCAGTTGGACGGGGCGAACTCCCACCACATCGTGGAAGCCTGTTTCAAGGCCTTTGCCCGGGCGTTGCGCATGGCCACCGAGATCGACCCGCGTCGGGCCGGTGCCATCCCCAGCAGCAAGGGTGTGCTGGAACAGGCGGGCGTTAACTGAACTGAACTGCGGGCGTCGCGCTTCACAGTCCGTTACGAGAGGATGGGAGTCCATTGAGCGCCAGCCCGTGACCGTTGCCCCTGCCCGCAGTTACGACCGCAGCGACTGGGCCAGCGCGTTCGTCAACGTGGAGCAGGAGCTCACGGATGTGCCCCTCACCCCTGTCCGGGGATTGGTGCCGGCGGACTTGAAGGGCACGCTTTATCGAAACGGCCCTGGCCGGCTTGAGCGCAACGGTCACCGGGTTCACCACCCCTTCGATGGCGACGGCATGATCGCCGCGATGCGGTTCGAGAACGGCAGCGTTCAGCTCAGCAACCGTTATGTGCGCACCGAGGGTTGGCTGGCGGAGGAGAAGGCCGGCAAGGTGCTCTACCGCGGCGTGTTCGGCAGCCAGAAGCCTGGTGGCCGCTTCGCAAATGCTTTTGACCTGCGGTTGAAGAACATCGCCAACACCAATGTGGTGCGGCTTGGTGATCAGCTTCTGGCTCTTTGGGAGGCAGCCGAACCCCACGCGCTGGATCCAGACAGCCTCGAGACCCGCGGCATTTCCCTGCTCGATGGGGTGCTCAAGAAAGGCGAGGCCTTCAGCGCCCACCCCCGCTTTGACCCAGGCCATCACGGCCGCCCTTGCATGGTCACCTTTGGGGTGAACACCGGCCCGCGAAGCACGATCCGGTTGATGGAGTTCGCCACGGAGGGCCCTGATGCTGGCTCCCTGCTCCACGACCGTTCCGACAGCTTCCCCGGATTCGCTTTCCTCCACGATTTCGCCATCACACCAAACTGGGCGGTCTTCCTGCAGAACGCCATTGCCTTTAATCCCCTGCCGTTTGTCACCGGGGAGAAGGGGGCTGCCCAATGTTTGGCTTCGAAGCCTGGCGGGAAAGGTCGCTTTTGGTTGATCCCAAGGGATTCGGGCCGCTTCGCTGGACAGAAGCCTCGGATTCTCGAGGCTCCCGATGGTTTTGTGTTCCACCACCTCAACGCCTACGAGGAGGGTGATCACGTGGTGGTGGACAGCATCGTCTATGACGATTTCCCCTCCATTGGCCCCGATGACGACTTCGCTCAGGTTGATTTCGATTCGGTGCCTGAGGGAATCCTGCACCGTTGCCGCCTCGATCTCAGCCGGGAATCGGTACAGACCGAGCGGATCAGCGAGCGCACCTGTGAGTTCGCGATGGTCAATCCGAGCCAACAGGGGCGTTCTGCGCGCTTTGCCTGGATGGCTGTTGCCGAGCGGGAGATTGGGAACGATCCCCTGCAGGCGATTCAGAAGCTTGATCTCAGGACGGGCAACTCCACGATCTGGAGTGCGGCACCCCGTGGCTTTGTCAGCGAACCGCTGATGGTGCCTCGCCCGGGTTCCGAGCGAGAAGACGACGGTTGGGTGATGGATCTTGTTTGGAACGGGGCACGCTCGGCCTCGGATCTGGTGATCCTCAACGCCGACGATCTGGCCGAGGTGGCGGTGTTGGAACTCCCTCTCGCCGTACCGCATGGACTGCATGGCAGCTGGGCGGAGGCGCGCTGAGACAGTTAGATCCGCTCACATCCCCAACCGTCTCGGACACGAACCGGTTGCATTGGAGCGCTTCATCAGCGCTAGATCGAGATCAGGTTTGTCGGTCGTGATGCCCATTCGTCGAGCGTTCAAAATTTGCTTAGCAGCCTTTTCTGTTGCTTTTACGGGCCTGATCTTGATGCCTCCGCAGGATCCGGTTTTGGCGCAAGAACCACCTTGTTCAGGCACCTTGCTGCAGTTGTCGGTCTCTGAACAGGGCAAGAGCACCGTTGACCGTTTTCGCTTCTCGCTGGCGCTCTCCGGTGAAGGGACCAGTGAGCAGGCTGCCTTGACGCAGCTCAATCAACGCTTGGGCCAGTTGCGGCAATCGCTGCAACCTCTGGTTCGGGGACGCTTGGTTGTTCCATCTCCCTCCACCTATCCGCGAGCAGGAACCAATGGCGCGCCGCAGCGGTTCGTGGCCAACACCGGTGTGTCGGGGGAGGTGAACCGGCAGAACTACAACCCGTTCATTCAGGCTGTGGGCGGGCAGCCCGGGGTGCGGATGCAGGGGATGGAGTCGATCGCCAATGAACGCGATGAAACAGCACTTCAGCAACGCTTGATGGCTGCAGCACTGCGGCGAGGAAAAGCGGAGGCGGACGGTACCGCTGCGGCAATCGGAGCCTCCCAGGTGCGGTTGTTGCGGATCAACCGCAGTGATGCGATTCGTGGTCCCAAACGGGTGCAATTGTCTGCCGACACACGCTCTGGTTTTGATCCTGGTGAAGCGCCGGAGCCGACGGCAACGGTGCGCATGGAACTCCAGTACTGCCTCACTTAGGCCGAGGCTGAGGCTTCACCATCCCTCGTTCTCAAGCATGACGGGATTGAGGGAGGCAGGCGCCTCCTGCTCCGTTTCGGCTCTGCTGTTGCCCGGGAGGTGATGGTCAACATCCAGAGCCTCGATCACCCTGCGCTCTGGGGCCGCTGAACCATCGGTGTGGCGTTGCCTTCTGGTGGCAGACCGTGATTGAGCAGGACTTAAGCCAAGAGCCCTGCGCTGCTTGTTGTTGAGATCTTTCAAAACTCTTGGGCGTATGGCATCAACCTGGCTTTGGCTGAATTGTGAAAATTGTTTGACAGTCATGTCCGTCAACGTCGTGACGAGCATGGCCCTGATTTGCCTTGGCGTTAAAGATTGCAAGGCCTGATTGTTGAGTCGTCTGGCCTGGTTTCCAGACATTGTTCGAACTAATTTCGAGGGTAGTTCACTGATTTGCTCGGGCTTTAGCTTGGAAATTGCGCCTGCTGCAATATTTCGGAATTGGCGCGTCGAGAAAGTGGCCAACACCGAAGGTTCAAGATTTGAGGCCTGCTTGCCAGTGAGGTTGGCAATCGAATCTGGTTTGATTCTGCTGAACTGCCTGGCGCTCAACACGGCAATCACCTTGGCTGGTAAGGCCCTGATTTGATCCTTCTTGAGGCCAAGAAGCGCTTGTGGTTTCAAAGCTGCGGCTTGATTCGTTGTGATGCCGCGAAGTGTTCGGTTGGGAAGATTCCTGATGTCTTTTCGGTTAATGCCGCTCATTGATGCAGCGGGGATTTGTTTCCACTGTTGTCTGTTAATTGTGCTGAGCCATGCTGGTGAAAGAGCCTCAATTTGCTTTGCTTTTAGGCCGCGAAACGTTTTGGCACGTATCGCTTGGATGTTCTCTTGCTTGATGCCTGAGAGTGCTTTTGGCTTGAGGGCTGCGATTTGGCTGGCGTCAAGGGATTGGAAGACGTCGCGTTCAACTTGTTTGAGCATGTCCCGCCCAAGTTTGCTGATTTGTTCTTTGCTGAGCGTGTTGAACGCGGTGGGGATCCTTGGTGTTGTGTTGCTGGCTGGATTGGTTTCTTGGCTTGGAGTGATCGATTGGCTCGAGATCGGTTTGACCCCAAACGGACTGGGAACGGTCGGGAGCGGTGGTGGTGTTGAGGGCTCCCGTTCCGGCTCCGGTGAGGATGGCTCTGGGGTGGGCACTGGCGTCGGCGCCGGGGTGGGACCAGGCACGGGAACAGTGATGGGCCGAGGAACTGGGGGGGGTGTTGGTGCCGGCGTGGGGACAGGTGTGGGTGCCGGCGTGGGGGCTGGGGTTGGTGCCGGAGCAGGAGCAGGAGCGGGAGCTGGTGCTGGAGCAGGAGCGGGAGCTGGTGCTGGAGCAGGAGCTGGTGCCGGAGCTGGTGCCGGAGCAGGAGCTGGTGATGCGGGGTTGCCTGACCCATCGGTCCGCACAATCAGCGTCTCCTCATCGTGGTCTCCAGCGTTGAGGCCCAGCAGCAGAATCGATCCCACGGACGCGACGCTGATCAGCGCATCACTCCCGGCCTGGGTGATCGAGTAATCCTGGCCGGTTTCGATGCCAACACGGTCTCCCTGGGGGATGCTGAAGTCGGTGACGCGATCGGATCCCGCGCCGAGCTGGAATTGATCGGCACCGGTGCCGCCGGTCAAGGTGTCGTTGTCAGCCCCTCCGATCAGGCGGTTGGCGCCGCTGTTTCCGATCAGTGTGTTGGCGAGGGAATTGCCAGTGGCGTTGAGGTTGCTGGATCCGGTGAGGGTGATCTGCTCCAGATGATTCCCGAGGGTGAAGCTGATGGAGCTTTGAACAAGATCGGTGCCTTCGCCGCTGGATTCGTTGATGACGTTGTTGGCATCGGAGATGACATAGGTGTCATCCCCGGCGGCTCCAGCGAGGGTGCTGGCGGCGGCATTGCCGGTGAGGGTGTTGTTGAGCGAGTTGCCGGTGGCGGAGAGTGCCGATCCGCCGGTGAGGGTGATCTGCTCCAGATGATTCCCGAGGGTGAAGCTGATGGAGCTTTGAACAAGATCGGTGCCTTCGCCGCTGGATTCGTTGATGACGTTGTTGGCATCGGAGATGACATAGGTGTCATCCCCGGCGGCTCCAGCGAGGGTGCTGGCAGCGGCATTGCCGGTGAGGGTGTTGTTGAGCGAGTTGCCGGTGGCGGTGAGTGCCGATCCGCCGGTGAGGGTGATCTGCTCCAGATGATTCCCGAGGGTGAAGCTGATGGAGCTTTGAACAAGATCGGTGCCTTCGCCGCTGGATTCGTTGATGACGTTGTTGGCATCGGAGATGACATAGGTGTCATCCCCGGCGGCTCCAGCGAGGGTGCTGGCAGCGGCATTGCCGGTGAGGGTGTTGTTGAGGGAATTGCCGGTGGCTGTGAGTGCCGATCCGCCGGTGAGGCTGATGGCTTCGGTGTTGGCGGGAATGGTGAAGTTGACGGAGCTTTGAACGAGATCGGTGCCTTGATTGCTGGATTCGTTGATCTGATCACTGGCGGAATCCACCACATAGGTGTCATCACCGCTGCCACCGGCCATCGTGTCGTTGCCGCTGCTTCCATCAATGGAGTTGTTGCCGCTGTTCCCTGTGAGTGTGTTGGCGAGGCTGTTCCCGATCGCGTTGATATCGCCTGAACCCGTCAGCGTGATGTTTTCTACGTTGTTGCTGGTGGTGTAATTAACGGAGCTTTGGATCAGATCGGTGCCGGCACCGCTCGATTCGGTAACCACATCACTGGTTGAATCCACCACATAGGTGTCATCTCCAGCCCCACCGAGCAGGGTGTCGTTCCCAGAATCACCATTGAGGCTGTCATTCCCGTTGCCTCCTTCCAGGCTGTTGTTTGCTGAATTGCCTCGGAGGCTGTCGTTGCCAGTTCCACCAACGGCGTTTTCAATAACTGTTCCGGCGGCAATGGTGAGGTTGCCGATGAAATTCCCAATGTTGGAGGGGTAAAGACTGGATGATGCTTTTTCTGTGGCTCGAAGATCAATGGATTGGTTGTCGCTGAATCCGCCAACATCCAATGTGTCGACGCCAGATCCGTCGATCAGCGTAAAAGCGGTTGCGTTGGCGTAGTCTTTGAATTTGGCAAAAATTTCACTGGTTGAATCTGCGATATTCGTATTGAAGCCATAAGTTGTATCTCCCGTGAAGGCATTGTTGATGCCATATCCGTAGCCCGCATACATATCGTCGAGCGCAATCCAGTCCACCGACATGGGCGAGCTGAGATAGGCTTTTGTTGCTGTTATTGATGTATTTTCGCTCTGATCGAAATACGACATCATGGTGCTTTGCCATGAATCATTGGCGTATTTGGCGTCGCTGGAATAATTGGCGGAGCCGTTGTAATTGCCTTGGTGGCCTAGCCCTAGGCCATGGCCGATCTCATGAAGGATCGTTTGAAAGGTGTAATTGCCAAACCCGCTTTGGCTTCCATGCCAGCCGGAGTTAATATTGATGTTGACGTAATTGATAGCTCCGCCAAGCCGGGTTGTTGATGCGTACGCGCCACTGTTTTTATCTCCAAAGCGAAAATCTGCATCGACATCAGACGTCGACTGAAAGTCAATCCCCAGTACTTCTTCGAAAAGCTTGAATGCTTCAGTAACTAAATGTTGACGCGCTGAAGAGAGGCCGTCGGAGTCGAAAAGATTGCTTGTGGTGTTGTAGGTGATGACGCCATTTTTGGCGTAAGTTCCGCTGTTGCTGAGGTTGAACTTGCGGGCGCTGGAAAATCGATCGGTCCAGAAGCCTGAGCGCAGGTAATCGGCAAGGGTTTGGTTGCTCTCTGCTGGCCCGGCAAATAATGCATCTTCTGATTCACTCCCAATCAGAAGTTCGCCAACATTTAAACCATTCTCGTCTGGGAGTGTTCGGCAGCAGGGGCATCCAGCAGGATGCCCGAAAGGTACGAAGTTGCTGAGCCTTTGGGAAAGAGGATTATTGGGATCGTTTGATATGGGATAAGTTCTGTAGGTGTTGCCAATATTGTGAATATAATTGAATCTTTTCTCGCCAATAGCAAAGTTTTCTTGTGATTTTCTCTCTTGAATCCCAGTTGTCATGGGAGTCAATGACGCCTCTTAATGGTTGAATTCACCCTACACAATGAATTCAATCTGTGTTGGTGACAACCCTACAATTGTCGGGTTTGTGACGCGTTTCCCAAACGCCGATGTTCCAGCCATGCGAGCCGCGGCGCCATCCAAAGCGTGCTCAGAATCATCGGTGTGACCGGTACGGCTGTGATCACGATGAAAGCCTGCAGTGCGTTGATCGAGGTGCTGTCGCCCAGGCCGCTGCCAATGCGCAGCAACGCGAGGGTCAGGCTGCCGATCATCAGAGCCCAGAACAGCCGTAGCGGGGCAGGGGGCTCATCTCGCCCACTCACCACCATGGCCGCGGCGTAGCTCATCGAATCGGCACTGGTGCACATGAACAGCACCACAAGCACCAGTCCGATCGGGATCAGAACTCCTGACAGCGGCAGTTGATTGAGGATTGTCAGAAACGTTGCCGCCGCGGCATTGATTCCCTGTTGGGCGAGCGCATCCGTGATCGGTGCACCCTTGAGATCCAGGAACATTCCTGTACCTCCCACCAGCGTGAACCAGACGTTGGTGACCAAAGGGCAAAGGATCCCAACGGCCAAAACCAGTTCCCGGATGCTGCGGCCGCGACTCACCCCAGCGGTGAACAACCCCATCAACGGGGCATAGCCAAGGAACCAGCCCCAAAAGAACACGGTCCACCAATTCAGCCAGCTGCCTGTGTCTGCATTCCTGGGCAGCAGAGCCATCTGCGGCAGATGGACCAGGTAAGTGACCATGCCACTGAAGAAATGCCAGATGAGCCACACCCCGGGGCCCAGCAGTAACAGACCGCTCGCCAGGGTGATCGTGAGCCATACATTCAGTTCAGACAGCCACTTGATCCCCTTTTGAATGCCGCTCACGGTTGAGGTGGCGAACACGGCTGTGAGAAGCACAACCACCAACGATTGCAACCCTGCACTGTCACTGAGCCAAGGCAGTTGTCCTGCTGCATCACTGAGTTGCAGTGACAAAAAGCCAAGCGGACCAACGGTTCCGGCGACCGCTGCCACCACCGACAGTCCATCGGCCAGGTCGCCGATCGCTCCATCCACCCACGCTCTTGGAAGGATGCTCACCAGCAGTGAGCGGGGGCGCAGTGGTTCTCCGCGTTGTGCCCGAATTGAAAAGGTGATTGTGGTGGTTGTGGCGACAAGCGCCCACGCCAGAAAGCCCCAGTGGAGAAAACTCACGGCCAGGGCAGGATCCACGGCTGCTGGACTCTTCCCCGTCACATCGGCGAACACCGGCGACGGCGTGAGGTAGTGGAACAACGGTTCAGCAGCGGACCAAAACACGCCGCCGCCGGCGAGCAGCGTGCAGATCAGAACGGAACACCAATCGAAAAATTTGAGGTTCGGCTTCGCATCCGGGCCCCCGAGGCGCAAGCCTCCAACGGGGCTGACAGCCAGAACAACGGCAATCAGGAACAGCGCAACCACCATCCATTGCCAGGTGCCCCCCAGCAGGGTGCTGACCAGGGTTTGCCCTTCTTGGGTGAATTGTTTGGCTGCATCGAGGTCTACCGCTGACAACAGCAGAAAAAGCAGCAGTGGAACCGCGCCGATCCAAAGGGGTGGTTGCTGCCACCAGGGGCGGATGGGGTTGGGCGATTCAGACATCGATGCAGATGCAGGAGAAACGTCAGACGCGAGGGGGATCAGCAGACCAGCTCGGATGGGGCAACAAACAACTGTTCTTGGGTCAAACAGCTGTTATTGGGTCAAACAGCCGTGTTCAAGAACAAACAGCCGTGCGTTGGTGACTCCAGCAGGAGAGGTCAACGGACGGTGATGCGTTGCTGGCCAGGCGGGCGAGGGAGTCTCCGATCAGGGGAGCGAATTTGAACGCCTGCCCGGATCCACCGGTAAACAGGCTGAGCTTTGGTGACAGCCTGTCGAGCACGAAATTCACATCACGGGTCATCGCGTAAGGGCTGATGACGGTCTCAATCCGTTCCTGCACACCTTCGAGGGACTCAAACAAGAACGCATCCAGGAGCTCCACAAGCCTGGTCGGTGGTGCTTCGGTCATCTCTTCGGGTTCGCTGACCCTGAGCTCTGGAGGTGTCCAGTCGATCCCGGCTTTGATGCGGGGGCGACCGTCCGCCGCGTGACTCAACACGGGGAAGCCGTAGTACAAACCCCCGTCGTCACCACGTTCTTTCTGAAAGCAAAACCACTGGGGATAGCGATCGGCCAAGGAAGGATCCACGCTGTAGTGGGCCCAAAGCATCGGCCAGATCTCCAGCTTCGGTGCCAGGTTCAGAGGCGCCAGCAGCTGGCGGCTCCAAATGCCGCAAGCGACCACCACCTGGCCGGCATGGATGCGATGTCCGTCGTTCAAGGTCACACTGCCTCCCACCGCATCGACTTCGATCACCGGACAGTGTTCGATCAGTTGATGGCCAGCACTGCGGGCGGTACGGATCCAATGCTCCACAACTTTGTCGCTCCGCACCGCGCCGGCGGTGGGTTCAAACAGGCCTGTGAAGTCGGGCTTTGGCTTCAAGGGGAAGCGATCAGCGATCTCCTTGGCGGATAGCGCTTCGTAGGGGATGCCTTGGTCGTCCATCACCCGTCGGGCACCGGGGATGGATCCTTCGATCGTTTCTTCATCCCAGCTTTCGCCGTAGAAGAGCAAACCGTGGGTTTCACGCAATCCACCGCCTGCATGCACTTCCTCCTCCCGCCAGAGGCGATTGGCTTCCCTTGCAAGCCTGCAGAGCACGGGATCGGAGTACATCTCGCGGAACATCCGGGTTTCGCCGAAGCTGCTCCCCCTGGCATGGGCCAGGGTTTTCGACTCGAGAAGCACCACGTCAGTGATGCCGCGACGAGCCAGGGAGGCAGCACAACTCAGGCCTGCCATGCCGCCGCCAATGATCACGACTGCAGCCCGTGTTGGGGGAGACAAAGTGCTCATCAGACCTCTCCAAAGCTGAGGCCGATTGGATCCAGACCCGGATGGGCTGCGACCTGCTTGAGCGCTGCATCCACGGTCAGCCCTTGATCACGCTGCTGCAGAAAGCGCCTGGCGCGGTTCCGCACTTCAAGACGTACAAATTTGTAGACGTCTTCCGGCCGCGCCGAGCGCCATGCCGCCGGGCAGAACCGCTCAATTGAGTCGGCGATCACCGCTCCCGCATTCACGAGAGGGTCGGGCAGCACAACCATCCCTTTCCTGCGCAGCTCATCCGCCAACGGGGGATGGGCAAAGGGTGCATTGGCGGCGGGAACAATGGCGCGACTGCGCAGGCGATGACTCATCTCGGTGGTAATCAGTCCGGAGACCGAGCAGGGCAGCAGCAGATCGAGATCCAGATCCCACCACGGAGCATCGGGCTGGATCGGCGTGGCACCTGGGATGGCCGCACGCCGGGGATCCAGATCGATGCAGAACACGGTCCAGCCGTGGTCGAGCAGGGTTCTGGCCACGCTGCCGCCTACCGCACCGCAGCCATGGACCAGCGCCCGGCCTGGGTCCACCGCATTCAGCTCTCCCCCCAAAACGGCTTCCGCTGCACCAATCGTTCCGTGGGCGGTGGCAGCGCTGGCATCGACCGGACTCCCCACCGCCGCCAGCACGTGGGGCGTGAGCGCCATTAGGCGCTCCATGTCCTCAAGGTTGGTGTTGAGGTCGCAGCCTGTGATCATCGTCCCATCAAGGGAATGCAACAGGTCTGCCGTCACATTGATCAGTTCCTCTTTGACGGCGTTCGGCCTGGAGGCTCGGGCCACGATTTTGCCGCCGGCAAAGCCCGTGCCGTACAGGTCATGTTTGTTGGTCATCAGCCCGGCCAGGCGTTTGCCATCGGCGAGGCAGACCGCATCATCCGCATAGTTGAGGAGGCGCAGGCCCCCATTGGCGGGCCGTTGCACGTCCGTGACTTCAGCTACCACGAACACCGATAGGTGATCCGAGATGTGTTCGGCCAACAGGGACACGTTGGATCGCTCTTGTGTGGAGGCGCGCATCAGGCCACGCGCTCCATCATCTGGTGGTGTTCGACGTAGTCGAGGCTCCACTGCTCCGGTTCGGCAGCAATGCGGTGTTGAAGTCGTTTGTACAGCTCATCGGCGGCCTCTTCGCCGCCTGCAGAAGCGAAACTGTGCCGGCTCCAGCTGCGAATCGTGGCCATCAACCCTGAAGCGAAGGTTGCTGTGTCGCGGTCGTTGTTCCAACGGCGGCGGTACGGGCAGGTCACGTACACCGTGCGCTCATCAACCAGCCGCAGGCCGTTGCGATAGGGCTCCGAACCGCTGTCCATGAGCGGAGCGGTGAATTCTTCGGGGGATTTGTAGAAGTTGAGGATCGTTCCCTTCTGGTAATCGGCCTCGCTGACCAGGCCTTCGGTCATCAGGTCGTGCCAGATCTGATGCAGCTGATCGAAGACATGACGGGTTTCACCGCCGTTGTTGCCGAGGTACAGGCCCTTGCTGTCGCGGGAGAGATTCACCGTCAGCAGCCGTCCTCCCACCTTCAGCTCGCGACTGCGCAACGCAAGGATCCGGGTCCAGTCGCTGAGGGCCTGGGCGCTGAATCGCTCGAGGGCATCAGCGTCGTTTGAGGCCAGCACATGCACATGGCCGTCCAGAGGGCCTGGGGATTGACTCAACCAGTGCATCGCTGTGGCGGAGAAGCCGAAACTCACCGTCTCGGGTGCAACGGTGGGCTCGTAGAAACTCCGCGCGCTGATCAGGACCGTTGGCGCCGCTTGCCCTGGGATTTGAAGCGCCAGGTTGCTTGCCAGGGCAGCGTTGTCGTTGCTTGGCAGGTCGTTGCCGATCAACGTGAGATGGGCTTTGGGCTGACGGGCGTGCAGGCGATCAAGCAGGCGAGTCCACAAACTGACGGCGGTCCCCCCGTCTGCTGCTCCGTAGTCAATGAGCACATGGTTGGACTGATCGTCCAGGTGGTCCACACAGGTCAGGGCCCAATCCGAAGCAGCTTCAATGCAGAGCTGAGCACCTTCGGTCTGCGCGCTGTATCCAGTGGTCATGGCGATTGCCATCGACCTCGTCAGCGAGAGCTGACAATGTAACGAATTGTTATGCGAGTGGTTGGCTGGTCGCCCCCGGCTCGGCTTGGTGGCACCCCGTCTTAGGACTTGGCGAGAAGCCTGTCCAGTTCTGGTTGCAGCAGGGCAAAGGCCCGTCCGCGATGCCCATGCTTCTTCTTCTCGTTGGGCGTCATTTCCGCAAATGTGCGACCTGTCCCTGTGACTTCGAAGACCGGGTCGTAGCCGAATCCGTCGTCGCCACGGGGTTCGCTGGCGATCGAGCCATCGCAGCGTCCCTCCACTTCCAGGAGCAGTTCGCCACCGGGTGCGGCAATGCAGAGCGCTGCGCAGAAGTGGGCTGAACGATCAGCAACGCCGTTCAAGGCGTTCAGCAATTTGGCGATTCGTTCCTGATCGGTTGGGGCGTAGCGGGCTGAATGCACTCCCGGTGCTCCGGCAAGAGCATCAACGCTCAACCCCGAGTCATCGGCCAGGGCCCAGTCACCGGTCAGACGGGCCACGACCTTGGCCTTGATGCGGGCGTTGTCGCGGAACGTGCTCCCCGTCTCATCAACGTCCAAACCGTCCGGCTGGGCTTCGACCTGGATTGGGAGACCGCTGAGCAGCTGTTTGAACTCCCGAATTTTGCCCTGGTTGCCGCTGGCAATCACCAGACGGCGCTCGTGGCCGCTCATGCCGCCTCCGCGATCGACCGGGCCCAGGCCAGCACGGTTGCGACACGGTCGGCATCGGGTGCTTCGCAGTAAAGCCGCAGCAGTGGTTCCGTCCCCGAGAAGCGGAGCATCAACCAGTGGCTCGGTCCGAGTCGCAGCTTCACCCCATCGGTGGTGATCACCTCGTTCACGGCAACGCCGGCCACTTCACGCGGCGGGGTTTCGGCGAGCAGTGTTTCCAAGCGTCGTCTGGCCTCCATGCTCGCCAGTCGAAGGTCCAGCCGGTCGTAATGGCTGGTCCCTCCATGCTTGCTCTGGAGCGTGTCCAGCCGCGCTCCAAGCGGTTCACCACCTTCCACAAGAGCCTCTAGCACCAGCATTGCCGCGAACAAAGCATCGCGTTCCGGCAGGTGCATGCCGAAGCCGACACCTCCAGACTCCTCACCACCAATCAACACCCCTCCCGCCAGCATCTCAGCGGCGATGTACTTGAAACCCACCGCGAGTTCCAGGACCTGACGCCCCTGTCCTTCCGCCACCAGTCGCATCAGATCCGATCCGCTCACTGTTTTGACCACCGAGCCCGGCAGTGCCCGTGCCCTCGCCAGGTGATCGATCAACAGAGGCATCAGCAGCTGCGTGCTGCAGAAGCGGCCTGTTTCATCCACCGCCGCGATGCGATCGCCATCCCCATCGAACACCAGGCCGACCGCAGGGGTGCCAGCAGCGGTGGAGGCTTGCACTTCGGCAATCAACTCCTGCAGGTAGGGCGCTAACGGTTCGGGGGGGTGCCCCCCGAACAGTGGATCGCGCTCGCTGCGGATTTCCTTCACCACATCGGCGCCGTCCGCCCCCAGCAGTTCCGGGACGCAACCCGCCGCGGAGCCGTGCATCGGGTCGACGATCACTCGAAGGTTCGTTTGCTTGAGGCCCTGCACCAGGGCCCTCAGGTCAAGCTTGCGGCGCAGTCCTTCCAGGTGTTCGGCTCGACCGTCGAAGCGTTGTGTGTTCGCCTGGATCGGCGTGGTGATGCCTCCGGCGGCGAGGCGTCGCTCCACTGCAGCGGTGAAGTCCCCTTCCACGGACCCGCCGAAGGGACCCTTGATCTTCAGACCAAGCCATTCGGGAGGGTTGTGACTCGCTGTGATGACCAGCGCACCGAGAGCCTGGCGTTCGACGACAGCCCAGCTGCACGCGGGCGTTGGAACGGCCGTCTCGGTGAGGAGTGGTTCGAGGTCACATCCATGAACGGCTGCTGCGATCGCTTCGGCGAGCTCGGGCGCCAGAAACCTGCGGTCGTAACCGATCACCACCGTGCGGCTGTTCAGACCATCCGGAGCGCGAAAGGCGAGTTCCTGTGCTGCTGCCGCTGCGACCGGCAGCAGGCGGTCCACCGTGATGTCCACGCCGAGAACACCGCGCCAGCCGTCCGTGCCGAATTGGATCGGTGCTGGGCCCAGGGGCAGAGGGGCCGAGGACATGGGTTTGCTTGCAGTGTTCTGGATTTAGCAGGCGGTCGCCGTAGGGTCGCCTCATGGGTGACACCCCGCCTGCCGCCAACGGTCTTAATGACCGCTTGCTCCGCAGCTGGTTGCGCTGCCGCCGCAAGGCTTGGCTGGATCTCCATGCCGATCCTGATCTGAGGCAGTGGACTGCCCATCGCAACCTTCAGCTCGATGCTCAGCAACGCTGTTTTTCAGCCCTGCTGGGCGAACCGCCCGGGCATGGGGAGCAGGCCTGTCAAAGGGGAGATCTGGGCGTTGTTGGTCTGCGTCTCAAAGGCCGCGGAGCTGATGGTTCGGCGTTGGAGGCTCACCCGCCGCTGCTGATGCGGGTGAAGGGGCAAAGCCGATGGGGAGCCTTTGCCTATCAGCCCGTGCTTGCCCGTCAGGGCAGGCGCCTGACCCGCGAACATCAGATCCCCCTGGCTCTGATGGCTGATCTTCTCGGTCAGGAGCAGCAGTCTCCCGTCACCGCGATGCTTGTCGTTGGTGCGGGGCCGAGGCGGCTGGAACGGCATCGGGTCGGCTACTCCTCAGGGCTCCGTCGCCAGCTTGGTGAAGCCCTGCGGAAGCTGAGCCTGGATCTGGAGCGCTCAACCCCGCCTGTCCTTGCCGCCGATCGCCGCAAATGTTCGCTCTGCTGCTGGCGTCAGCTCTGCGGCAGGCAGGCCTCAAAGGATGGCCATCTCAGTGAAGTGAGCGGGATCGGCGCCAAACGTCGGGAGATGCTTCACGAACTCGGCATTCAGGGTCTGAACGACTTGGCCCAGGCCGACCCTGAACAGCTTGCGCTTCAGATGGAGCGCTTCGGGGATCAACATGGGGAGGCAGCGCGCTCGCTCGTGGCGCAGGCCCGCGTTCAGCGCGATGGGCGACCGGAGCGGCTGGATCCGACGAGCGCGTTACCGGAACTGGAGGCTGCTCCTGGAGTTCTGCTTTACGACATCGAATCGGACCCGGATGTACGGCACGATTTCCTTCATGGTTTCGTGCTGCTCCCTCGGCGCGCAGATGGACGTTGGGACCCAGAGGCTGCTCGGTATCACCCGCTGCTGGTGCTCAGGAAGCACGATGAAGCGCTCGGCTGGCGGCGTCTTCACAAACTCCTCTGTGCGTATCCGAGCTGGCCAGTGCTGCATTACGGCGAAACCGAATCCCTGGCGCTCCGTAGGCTTGCCCAGCGTCAGGGTCTGCCCGAGCCGCAGCGGGCTCAGATCAGCACGCGGCTCATCGATGTTCACGCCCGTGTTCGTCGTCACTGGCGTTTGCCTCTCAGCAGTTACGGATTGAAGTCCGTCGCCAGCTGGCGGGGTTTTCGCTGGAGCCAGGCCGGAGCGGACGGGGCCAGGGCGTTGCTCTGGTGGCGCCAATGGCAGGGGGATGGCCCTCAGCGACGACGTCGGTCTCAGACGTTGCGTTGGATCTTCCAATACAACCGGGATGACTGTCTGGCCACCTGGGCTGTGGCCGACTGGCTGTCGCGTCAGGATCCCGATGGCGTTGGAGGTGGCTGAAACCCTTCTGGACAGGAGAGCGTCAGCTGTTGACCCTCAGGGCCTTCCAGGTTGAGAACATCCAGGTGCTGGCGCCTGATCAGAGCGAGGCCGATCCAGCTGTCTTCAGCGCCGATCCGCAGGCTGGTCGTCACCACTCCGGCACGGTCAGCACCCCGTTGGAGTGTGTCCCCTGGTTGGATCTCCTCCTGCCCCTGCCAGCACCGCAACTGCTGTTTCACCCCGCCCTTGCTGGCGAGTTTGGCCATGGTCTCTTGGCCGAGGTAACAGCCCTTGCTCAGGCTGACCCAGCTGGCAAGTCCAAGTTCAAAAGGGTTGGTGGCACCGGTGATCTCGCCACTGCCGGTGGGAAGGCCTCGAAGCACGCGCCAGAACTCCAACTTGTCGGAATCGGCGGCGGGCAAGGCAGCCCACTCTTCGGGCAGCGAGGCGTCTGCATCCAGCCACTGCACCCTGTCGTCTCCGAACAGCTCCTGCAAACGTCGTTGACGGTTGGCGGCCTTAAGGCGCACGCGATCAGCTGGAAAAATCACCTGGTCGAACCCTGCGCTCACCTGGTCGGCATCGCCGGCCAACACCAGCACGTCGGCACCCAGTGCGTCCAGGCGGATCTCCAGCAGGGCGCGGAGTCGCCCGGTGGCAGTGAGCCAGCAGCTGGAGATCAGATCCGCCGTGCTGTTTTGCAGATCCGCACTGGTCTGGCCCTGCAGAAAATCGCGGGCTCCACTGCCGTCAAGCCGCAGGCTCGGGAACGTCGCGTCCCAGCAGAGGGGCGTCTTTGGATGGGTCAGCCGCGTCATGCTGCGATCTCTTCGGAACAGGCCGCGACTTGCGAAAGCTGAAAGAGGCTGACCAGTTCCAGACCGGCGTTTTGCATCGCAGACGCGCCCCCCTCGTCACGATCCACGATCGTCACCACCCGACGCACGACATAGCCGGCGTTTTGCAGTTGATGAACCGCTTTCAGCGAGGACCCGCCAGTGGTCACCACGTCCTCCAGCACGGTCACCAGAGCACCTGGCGCTGGCAGGGGGCCTTCCAGCCACGCGCCCGTGCCATGCCCTTTGGCCTCTTTGCGCACGATCAAGGCGTCCAGAGATCTGCCGGCCAGGGCGGCGGCCATAGCAACCCCGCTCACCAGGGGGTCCGCCCCCAGTGTCAGTCCCGCGACGGCCACGGCGTCGGGTTCCACATGGGAGAGCATGGCTGCGCTCAGTAGCGCGAGGCCATGGCCGCTGAGACTCACCGGTTTGCAGTTGACGTAATGCTCGCTGGTTCGGCCGGAGGCCAGCGTGAACGAGCCCCGTTTGTAGGCGTCCCTGGCCAGCCGTTGCAGCAGGGCTTGCGGCTCCTCAACTGGTAGGGGAGGCATGGGCATGGGGCTGGCCGCGGCGCTGATCTCTCCTTAGTTTGCGCTTAAAGGAGAGCGAAGCCGTGTTGCTGAGCCTGTTTCTGCAAATCGGACTTCTGGCAGCACCGACCATGGCCGGGCCGGTGGTGTGCACCACCACCTTGGAGGCCCCCGATCCACAGGCGGATGGCGCAGCACCGGTGCAGCTCACGCGCTGTGAACCCGTTGAGAGAACAAGTGAATTTCTGGAACGCAGGTATTCGACCTGGAACGCCCCCTTCGACAGTGGGGTGAACGTGTTGCATCAGGTCACGGATCTGCTTGGGATTGCCGTTGGTGGGACGGATGGAACCCGTTTTATGGGCTTTGGCTTCCCTGACCAGACGGTCATCTGGGATGGAACCGTGATGCGGAACAGCATCGATGCATTGATGGAGGCCCAGAGTCCCCCCATTCCATGGCGTTCGACCGACATCCCCAGCGGATTGGATGGCAGCCTTACGCAGCGGAATGCACCCGCCAGGCCCGTGGTCGAGGTCGCTCCTGCCCAGCCTTTGTGGTAACACTCATGGAGGTGTGGGTGTCCCGGCATCGATGGTCTGGGGGTCTAGCAATCTGGTGAATGCAGCGAACTCATAATTCGCCTAAGGCGAGTTCGATCCTCGCGACCCCCATCCAATCTCTCTGATGCGGCTGCCATTACTGGCCCTGCTTCTGGTCATCCCAGCTTTTTTCGCTGCCGCAGAAGTGGCCCTTCTCCGGCTTCGTCCCAGTCGGGTCGAAGTTCTTGTCGAAGAAAGGCTGAAGGGTGCCCAGGCGGTTCAGCGCCTTCAACGACGACTTAGACGCGCCTTGATGGTGTCTCAGCTGGGGGCCACCCTGGCGCTCGTGGCTGTGGGCTGGGTGAGCCGGGGACTCGGCAAGCAGCTCTGGCCGGATGGCACCCCGGGGGCGCCGTGGTTGGACGCAGGCTTGTTTCTCCTCGTCGTGCTGATGGCAACCCTGCTGGCGGGATTGATGCCCAAGGCCTGGGTGCTGAACCGTCCCGAGCCGGCGGCCTTGCGTCTGGCGCCTCTTCTTGAGGTGGTGACACGGGTTCTCTCCCCTCTGCTCAATCTTCTTGAAGGGGTCGCTGCACTGTGTCTGCGTTTGGTGGGGCTGACGCCGCAATGGGATTCCCTCGTGCCCGCTCTCTCTGCAGACGAGCTGGAAACCTTGATCGAATCCGGCAGGGTCACCGGTCTGTTCCCTGATGAACGGAACATTCTCGAGGGGGTGTTCGCGTTGCGGGATACCCAGGTGCGGGAGGTGATGGTTCCCCGTTCTGGAATGGTCACCCTGCCCCTGGATGTGAGCTTCGCGCAGTTGATGGAAGCGGTTCACAAGACGCGTCATGCCCGCTTTCCTGTGATCGGGCAGTCGCTTGATGATGTGCGCGGCATCCTCGATCTCCGGCAGATGGCCGAGCCGATCGCCCTCGGGCAGCTCAGGCCGGATTCGCCTCTGGAGCCCTACCTGCAGTCCACGGTGCGGGTGCTGGAGACCAGCACACTTGCCGCGTTGATGCCCTTGATCCGCAGCGGGCATCCGCTGTTGCTGGTTGTTGATGAACACGGGGGGACGGAGGGGCTCGTCACGGCCGCTGATCTGATGGGCGAAATCGTCGGAGATGATCTGCAGGAGGCGTCGGATGAGCCGGAGCTACTCCAGGAGGAAGGCCGATCCGATGTGTGGATCGTGGCGGGGGATCTGGAGATTTTTGAACTCAACCGTCAGTTGAATCTCGATCTTCCGGAGGCGGATGACCATCACACCCTTGCTGGTTTTTTGTTGGAACGTCTCCAGCACATTCCCTCTCCAGGTGAAGCCCTGCATTTCAGCGGGACGCAGTTCGAAATCATGGC
Organism: Synechococcus sp. MIT S1220; assembly: GCF_047303025.1. Taxonomy (NCBI): domain Bacteria; kingdom Bacillati; phylum Cyanobacteriota; class Cyanophyceae; order Synechococcales; family Synechococcaceae; genus Synechococcus; species Synechococcus sp. MIT S1220. The sequence goes on from NZ_CP138939.1 coordinate 840,470, forward strand.
AATGAAGGGCCCACGGATCGAACGCGTGCGGTTGATTCTTCCCGTGCCAACTGAGAGTGAGGACTGATCACCCTTAATCTTCTTTCAATCGTTCCGGTCAACACATGTCCCCCGACCCGATGGTTCCGGTCAAGGTGGGGGTCATTGGCATCGGCAACATGGGTTGGCACCACGCCAGGGTGCTGAGCCTGCTGCGGGATGCAGATTTGGTGGGTGTTGCCGATCCTGATGCGGATCGCGGTCGCCTGGCGACCGATCAGTTCGGATGTCGTTGGTTCGAGGACTACCGCACGATGCTGCCGGAGGTGGAAGCGGTCTGTATCGCTGTTCCGACCCTGCTCCATCACCCGGTCGGGATGGCCTGCCTGGATGCAGGCCTGCACGTGCTGATCGAGAAGCCGATCGCGGCAAGCCAGGATGAAGCCTCCGCATTGATTGATGCGTCCCACAGGGCAGGTCGTCTTCTGCAGGTCGGCCACATTGAGCGGTTTAACCCCGCTTTTCGCGAGCTCATCAAGGTTGTGGCGAATGAGGAGGTTGTGGTCTTAGAGGGGAGGCGCCACAGCCCCCATGCCGATCGAGCCAACGATGTCTCCGTTGTGCTGGATCTGATGATTCACGACATCGATCTCGTTCTTGAGCTGGCACAGGCACCGGTGGTGCGCCTGGCCGCAGCAGGCGGCCGCAGTGCGGAGGGGCCGATTGATTACGTCAACGCCACTTTCGGTTTTGAAAACGGTGTCGTGGCCAGTCTGACGGCCAGCAAGATGAGCCATCGCAAGATTCGCAGCCTGAGTGCCCATTGCCGCTCCAGCCTGGTTGAAACCGATTTCTTAAATCACACCCTTCACATCCACCGCAGAGCCCACGAGTGGTATTCCGCCGATCACGGTGAGCTTCTCTATCGGAACGATGGCTTCATTGAGGAGGTCAGCACCACCTCGATCGAGCCGCTTTATGCGGAACTCGAGCACTTCCTGCAATGTGTGCGCGGCCGAGAAACCCCCGCCGTTGACGGTCGGCAGGCCTCCCGCGCCCTTCAGCTGGCCGACCTGATCGAGCAGGCGGTGGAACATCCCGACATGGGCGTTCCGCTTACCGATCCGATCTGACCAGCCCCTCCCGCTCCGCCAGCTGCCTCAGGGCTGCGATCTGCCAGCGGCGGCAGTCGGCCGGTGATGAGGCATAGAACTGTCCCCAGGCTTTGGCCTTGTACAGCGAGTAGGCCTTGGGATCCATTTCGGGGTGGGTCAGTTGCCAGCCCACACGCACGGCATGACCGATCACAACATCCAGGGCCAGGTCGTCGTTGAACTGAACCTCAGGGTTCGCTTCAACGAAGGCCATCAGGGAGAGGAGACACTCGGCGCAGAGCTGCCGGTATTCCGGTGCTTCGATCCGGCTCAGCAGATGTTCCACCTGGGTGGCGAAGTTGCGCTCCCCGGCCGTTTTTTCCAGCACCAAACGGCTGTTGAGTCGGTTGCGCCGTTCGAGCTTGTCCCCGATCACAAGACCCCGGCAATGCTGCAGGAGGGACCAGATGCCCGCATAAAAGTCACGCGGTACTCGCTGCAGGCTGCCGAGGCGAATCCGGTGCTGCAGCCATCCACCTCCGCTCGGACGCTCTTCCCGCGGTTCCGGCACCTTCCACTGCACGCGGCCACTGAGGTGGAGTTGCTCACCGCGTTCCAGTGCTGCACGGGCATGGTCCATGTCGATCAGCACATTGCGCAGGCGGGTGCGGATCGCATGGGGAGCTTCGCAGCAGACGGCCTCGAAGGCTTCGTCTTGGCTGAGGCCCCCTTCGCTGGCCAGCTCTGAGGTGAGCAGCAGGAGCAATTGACCCAGCTGCAGGGTGAGACTGCCTTTCAGCAGAGCTGGTTCGCGACGGGCGATGCCATCAAGTGCGAGCAGCAGTTCCTGCTCCAGCATGCGTTCTCGTCCATCTTTGCCGCTGGTGCGTTCGATCAGGCCCGCGATCGCCACGCTGGACAGGGGCGTGCTCAGTCGGGATTCGGCCGTGTAATTGCGTCCGACAACCACCTGTTTCTGGCGTGCCAGCAGGTCGGTGAGGGCATCTTCCAGCTGGGGATGCACCATCCCCATCGCGCCTGCGCAGCGGCGCACCACATTCCAGTCCTGACAGCGCAGGCCATGGTGATAAACCTCGTTCAACAGCGTTTGGAGATCCACGGCTTTCCCGTCTGGCCCGGTTTGAAGCTCCCCAGGCTCCAGCCGTTGGTTCATCAGCTCCAGAACCTCCGCCTGCTCATGGAGTGAGGCGCTGCTCCACAAGCGCTGACGAAGCTGGTCGATTGGGGTGTCATCCAGCTCCTGTTCCTGGGCTGCTGTGAGGTCGCCCAGATCCGTGGCGTCACGAAGAACCGGTCCTGGTCGTTCCACGCTGGGTTTGGGACGGAACGAGGCTTCGCCGATGCTGTTCAGCTCTTTCCACTGTCCTTGGGCCATCAGGTTGCCAAGCCGGTCGAACTGCACGGGAATGCCATCGATCGAGCCCGTCAGCAACGTTCTGCCAAGTTTGAGGAAGGCGGTGTGATGCTGCTCAAACGCCTCAGCGCTGACCGGGATCACCAGCAGCGGTAATCCACTCCCCTGCCAGTGCCGCTGCAACAGATGCAGTTCATCAACGACGGTATCTGCGAGTTGCAGTGGGTCGTCCGCCAGGTAGCTGATTGAGTCCTCCAGGACTGCGGCGGTGAAACAGAGGGCCTGACCGCGATGGCGATAGAAGCGGGCGGTTTCTTCTGTTTCAACCCGTTGCGGTGGCTGGCCGCTCAGCCCGAGGCGCTGGTTGGAACCCAGGCTCTGCAATCCCTGGGCCAGAGAGCTGGAGGGAAGGATGCCCAAATCGCCGTTTACGTCCACCGGTAATCCGGCGGCGATCAATCCATGCTGAACCGAGGCGGTTTCCGGTGCCATCGCCACAAGGACGGATTCGGCACCCAGAGGTCGGCTGAGGCGACGATCACAGGGGTCTAGATCGACCGGTCGGACCAGTCCAGCCAGCAGCATCTCGCCCAGCCACACCAGGCTCTGGGTCCAGATCAGAGGCACATTGGCGTTGGCTTCACGGGTCTGACTCCCGGGGTTGCGGCGTTCCAGCTCCACCACGCTGTCTGGAACGCGGTAAAGCTCCGGGTACAGCTGCTCCCCATCCAGCTTGACGGCCAGGGGTTTGAGGCGCCCATGCCAGTGGTGCGCATCGTCCCAGCGTTCCTCGCAGCAGGCGGTGACCAGTTCAAACCCGAGAAACAGCGGCCATTCCGATTCAATGTTCTGGAAGGCCATCAGTTCCTCCGGCTCATAGTGCAAACGGCTGATGTCCTCCACGGCCGTCTGATGGCCGTCGCGCAGGAAACGCTTGTATCCGTAGGCTCCGCCCAGCTCACGTCGGATCCGTCTGACCGTGCGATCCGTGAGATGACGATCCTCCACGGCCCATGCGGGGTAGCCGACCACGGATAGGCAAGCGCTGTCGGTCTCCTTACTGGCTGATTCCCTCGGCAACAGGCTTTCCAGGGCACGCCGCAGCCGCACGATTGCTCCCTGGGGGATCAGCAGCTGGACGCTTCCATCGCCATGGGGGCCGAACAGATCGACCCCATCCAAGGCTTCCAGTGCGGCCTTGGCCATTCCGATGGAACTGGCGTTTCGTTCCGGGAGTCCGTGATTTCCCTTGTCCCCTCGTTCCCAGATGCCGTAATCGCGCGTGCGGTACGCCTTGGCGATGTAATGCACGAGGCTTTGCAGAAAATCTGCTTCATCACGGCTGCGGACCACGGGCAGTCCGGCTTGGGTCAGCTGGGCAAGCTGCAGGAGGAACAGGGATGTTGCATCCAGTTGCAGATGCCCCCAAGCGTCATCAGCCACCACGGGGTCTCCGCTGTTGCTGTCGTATTTCGCGTGGAGGGCATCAAGAGGGTCGAGGCTGTGTTTGAACCGTTCCACCTTGTGGGACTGGCGCATCATCGAGCGCAGCAGCCCGCGCATCAGGGCCAGGACCCGTTCATTCAGCTCCCAGCTGCGGCTGGATCGTTCGCCGAAACGCCGTCGATGCGCGATGGCGAGGGCCCAGACGCATTGCACCGAATAGACACAGTCACGAACCCAGGCATCCCCGTAGTCGCCATGCACGGTGTGGGCCGTGCTGGCCGGTAACAAACCGCTGATCGGGTCCTGCCGTTCCAGGACCACGCGTTGGATGGAACGATCAAGGTTCCGCAGCACCTGATCCGCCGGTGAGTCGTCGGTGGTTGATTCCAGCGAGAACAGAACCATGACCCTCTCCAGAACCGCCTCTAAATTCTCCATCTCCGTGCTTCGGCGATGGATTCCGTCACCACGACCCCTGATGATCGCCGCCGTTGCAGCGTTCTTGGAATTCCAGTGGATGCATGCCGCGATGTTTGTGCGGCTGCCATTGGCTTGCATGTACGGGGTGGTGGCCGCATCGTCACGCTCAATGCGGAAATGACGATGGCGGCCCGGGAGGACCCGGATCTAGGCGATGCAATCACCTCCGCAGATCTTGTGATTCCCGACGGTGCAGGCGTGGTCTGGGCCTTGTCCAGGCAGGGGATACGGGTGTTGCGGAGCCCCGGAATCGAACTGGCCTGGAGCCTGCTGTCCTACGCCGCACGCCATCATTGGCGCGTCGCTTTGATCGGAGCGGCGCCTGCGGTGATGGAGAGCCTCCGGCAGATTTTGCCTGCCAAACATCCAGGCCTTGACCTCGTCATGGCAGTAGATGGCTATCAATCTGCTGAGAGATGGCCCGGCCTGGAATCCGAGCTGCTGAAGCTCAAGCCCGACCTGGTTCTCGTGGCGCTTGGGGTCCCCCGCCAAGAAATCTGGTCAGTCCGCCTATCCGAAGATGCATCCGGATTGTGGATGGGAGTCGGTGGAAGCTTTGATGTTTGGGCAGGAACGAAAAAAAGAGCACCGGCCTGGATGGGCCGGTTGCAGATCGAGTGGTTATACAGATTGATCCAGGAGCCAAGTCGCTGGCGCCGCATGCTTTGTCTTCCAGCCTTTGTCTTGGAAGTGCTGCGCCGAGGCGAACGGGTCAGTCGCTGAGAAATCAGCGGAAACCGACGGATGCCTGCCAGACGAAGGCAAGCAGAAGGAAGAACAACGGAATCAGGGGAAGTATGTCCACCAGCGGTGAAAAGGCCTGGTAGGCCTCGGGCAGCTGAGCCAGCAAGTCGAGCGTGAAGGCGGCCATCCCTTGTGTCATTCAGGCGTTTGGACGGACGCTACCACGCGTAATGGGCTGGTGAGTCGGGCTCCCATGGAGCGAAATCCTCTGAAAAACAGCCGTCTTGAATGGCGCGTCCCATGGCCGTGGTGAAGCGGATGAGCTGCGTGATGTTGTGCAGGCTGAGCAGGGTGAGTCCCAGTAATTCCTCACTGCGGATCAGATGATGCAGGTAAGCCCTTGTGTGCTGCTGGCAAGCAAGACATGGGCAACTTGGATCAAGGGGTGTGTGGTCATGCCGAAAACGGGCATTGCGCAGATTCCATCGCTCACCCCCAACGAGGGCGGTGCCATGGCGACCGAGGCGAGTCGGTAAAACGCAGTCGAATAGATCGATGCCGTTCGCCACGGCTACGGCCATCTCCCGCAACGTTCCGATCCCCATCAGGTAGCGAGGTCGGTCGGTTGGTAGTAGCGGAGTGACATCGCGAATAATGCGATGCATCTCCTCCACCGGCTCCCCCACACTCACGCCTCCAACGGCGATGCCCGGCAGATCGAAATCCGCCACAGCTCTGGCGCTCTCACGGCGGAGATGCGGGAAACATCCCCCCTGAACGATGCCGAACAGGGCTTGATCTTGCCGTTGATGGGCATTGACACAGCGTTCCAACCAGGCGTGGGTGCGCCGGCAGGCGTCCACAACGTCATTTTCTGTGGCTGGATAAGGAGGGCACTGGTCGAAAGCCATCGCCACGTCTGCGCCGAGCTTCATTTGAATTTCGGTCGCGACCTCTGGTGTCATCTCGATCGTGCGTCCGTCCCTGGGATTACGGAACACCACACCGTGGTCATCGATCCGATTCAGATTTCCCAGGCTGAAGACCTGAAATCCACCCGAGTCGGTCAGCATCGGACCATCCCAGTTCATGAAACGGTGCAGCCCTCCGGCCGCCTCAATCACGTCTTCTCCAGGTTGCAGATGCAGGTGATAGGTGTTCGAAAGCACCATCTGCGCACCGGTCTGACGCAGCTGTTCGCTGCTCACGCCCTTAACCGTGGCAAGGGTTCCCACCGGCATGAACCTCGGAGTCTGCACCGGTCCGTGCGGGGTCTGGAAGGAGCCGCAGCGGGCGGATGTCCGCGGGCATTGCGCCGTGATCTGGAAGCCGAACAAAGCAAATGCAGCCCTTTGCCGAACCTACGTTGAAGCTCACCCTGTGACCGCTCCGATCGCTCGTCGTGCCCCCCCCTGGTTAGGAGATCTGGCAGGAGCCTGGATTTTTTACTCCATCCTCCCGGCCTGGCCGTGGCCCTCGCCCCGTTTCGAGCGGATTGCTCGGTTTGCTCCCTGGATCGGTTGTCTGCTCGGATCACTTCAGGCTGGTCTGTGGATGCTGCTGGTTCAGCTGGGCTGGTTGTCCGTCGCCGTTGCTCCCCTGGTGCTGGCCGTCGGAATCTGGCTCAGTGGTGGTCTGCATCACGACGGCGTGATGGACACAGCCGATGGCCTCGCCGCCGGCCGGGAGCGACGACTGGTGGCCATGGATGACAGCCGCGTCGGGGCCAGCGGTGTGCTGGCACTTGCGATGGTCCTTCTGGTTGAGGCGTCTGCCTTGATCCAGCTGGACGCGCAGGCACCACTCGCCCTGGTGTTCGCGGCTGTCATAGGGAGGGGTGCGCCGCTTTGGGCCATGGCCCGCTTTAAATATTTGCGGTCGCAGGACACGGGCACCGCAGCGTTTCACAGGCTCCATGGACGTCTTCTCTGGGATGCGCTGCCTCTGCTCCTGGTTTTGGTCTTGTTTGTTGTCTTCGCGGGGCTGAAGCTGGTGTCCCTGCTGATCGGTTGTGCCGTCGCTGTGCTGGTGCCTGAGCTGCTCGGTCGGCGGCTTGGCGGCCACACCGGCGATTCCTATGGAGCGTCTCTGGTTCTCGCCGAAGCTTTCACGCTGCTGTCGCTGGCACTGGTGGAGACGGTGGCAATGGTGGAGACGGCCAGCTGAGCTGGAAGGCATTGCCTCGCTGCGGCAGGGTTGCTGACAAATTGGATGGCGGGATAATCAGGGTGAGATCCCCGCCCTGCTGCGCCGCCAGATCTCTCGCCAGCGCCAAACCAAGTCCCGTTCCCGGCCGGTCGATTCCTGTGCTCCCGCGCTCTCCCCGTTGGAAGATCCGCGTCCGTTCATCCTGCGGAATCCCGGGACCGTCATCCCAAATGGAGAGACCGTTGTCCTGGAGCAACAGGCCGATGCTGGATCCGGAAGGGCTGTAGCGGAAGGCGTTCTCGAGCAGGTTCGCCACAATTTCAAGGATGGCGGCACCGTCGTTGGCCGTTGCCCTGCAAGACCATTCAGGCCACTGCACTGGCCCGTGCCAGGTGCGTCCCTGCAGGGCTGCTGTGGCCGCGGCACGTTCAATCAGAGGCTCGAGCAGCTCCCGCATGCTGACGTTCACCGGGGAGAGTCCGGGTGGGAGCATCAAGGGGCTCTCGGGACCAGCACCGGCTGGAAGGGCGTCGTTGCCAAGACCATCCAAAGCATCGAGGTAACGTCCGATCTGGGTTTGTTCGCTGAGCATCCCCTCCACCAGTCCTCGGTGCTGGCTGTCCGGTTCAAGACGTCGCATCAGCAGTTGGGCATAAGTGCGCAAGGCCGAGAGCGGATTGCGCAGCTGATGAATCAAGGTGCGTGTCTGATCCCGTTGGTCAACCAACTCCTCTCTTAGGCGCAGGCATTCCAGTTCGAGCGTGAGGGCATGGCTGATGGCTGAAGTTCCGCTGCGAAGCGTCTGATCCAGCTGCGGATTCCAGTCTTGGCTTGGATCCAGTTCGGCCCTGATCGCTCCGAGGATGAGCGGCCCGTCTTGCAGGGGATACCAACGTCGCTCCCTCGCCGGCAGCCGTAGTTCGGGGTCCTGATCAACGGCGGGGAGTCGGCGCTTTGAATCCTCGGGCCATTGGCGCACGAGCTCGAGGGCTGGCCCCGATTGATCCGATGGTTTGCTCAGGTAGAGGGCGAGCCGATGAAGCGCCGTCGTTCGGCAGAGGGGAGCAAGCTGCTGGTCAACGAAACTGAGATAGCGAGCCGTCAGCTCCATAGCGCCTGAAGGACGAATGGCAACAGATCCATTGATCGAATGAGGCCAGGGACTTGAAAAATATGGGAAAAGTCTTAAAATCTTGCAATTGACCGAGGTAGCGCTTGATACAGGCGCTTGCCTGCCAAAACCTCAGAAAGGTTGCAATTTAAACGCGACCATAGCTACAGCAGAGGCAGAAGCGTCCCCTGCTGATTCTGGGCTACGGCCCTGCTGGGTAATTGGCGTACTTCCGATGGGCACGGCACATCCGTGACCATCTTGTGACGCGGTCCAAAGACGTTCCTGCGTCGCCCTGTCTTTGCGAATTGGCTTGAGCGGTTATGCCGCTGAGCATCGTTTTGCGTTGACAGACCTGTTTCTTGTTAACCCCCCCCTTTTTGCCCCTCCCAGGAGTCCTCCATGTCCAAGAAGCGCAAGCGGATTAGTCGCCGTCGTCTCGCTGGTCAGCGGGTCCTCGCCCATGTTGCGACCCATCATCTTGAAACCGGTGAGTACAAGCCCGTCACTGCGGCTCGTCGCTTCATCGCTGAGGGCGGTCTCGTTCCTCCAGCTCTTTTGAATGTGCGTCGGAATGAGCACACGACCGATCGTTTTTTCTGGGGTGAAAAGGGTCTGTTCAGTGCCCAGTACGCCGAGGAAAATCATTTCCTCTTTCCATCGTTGCGGACAATCGTTGACTCGATTGGTGAGGACCAATTGTTTGAAGGCCTCGATCTTGCTTCCGATGACTGGGAGGAAATGGAGGAATACGAATACGCCTTTGTCTGAATGTTCAGACCTGGCGGCTTCTTGAGCTGTTCAGCATCCGATCCAATGCCTTGCTGATCATGGGAATTGCACTTTGAGGGATGGTGTGACCGTCGTCAAAAACCATGCGTTCACGGCGGTCTTTGTTGAGTTGGTTCCAGATTGCGTCAATCGCTTCGATGGGGACGATCTCGTCGTGTTTTCCATGAAGCACCAGCACATCGGGATGATCCTGGTTGGGCTGCCAGGCCGGATGGGGGTAGCCACTGCAGGAAATCACCCCGGCTAGGGGCAACTCACAGCCGCAGTGGAGTGCCATCGCACCGCCCTGTGAAAAGCCGAAAAGCACCGTTGATTGCAGCGCCTCCTCTCCGCCGTTCAGGCCAAGCAAGCGGTTCTTTAGATCGGCAACAGCCTTCGGAACGTCTTCCCACCGCGCTGGGAATAGTCCGTACCACTGGCGCCCGCTTGTGTCGGGATGGGGGTGAGGCGCGTCGAGGGCGATGACATCGAGCGTTGTCGAATGGAGTTTGGACAGGGACTCTCCAAGGGGCCGAAGGTCATCGGCATTGGCTCCCCAACCATGCAGAACGACCAGGCGATGGCGCATCTGTCTGTCAGTTCACTGATGTTTAGGTTGGCTCAAGACTGCGTGGCCCGGAATCCATGGCACCTTTCGCCCTGTTGAGTGTCTCTGACAAAACCGGTCTTGTGCCGTTGGCAGAGGCGTTGCTTCGGCGGTTTGGTTACCAACTTCTTTCCAGTGGAGGCACCGCAGCAGTCCTGGAGAAGGCAGGACTGGCGGTAACACGGGTCTCGGATCACACCGGCGCACCTGAAATTCTGGGTGGACGGGTGAAGACCCTGCATCCGCGTGTCCATGGTGGGATTCTCGCCAAACGTGCTGACGCGACCCACAAGGCAGACCTCGATCATCAGCAGATTCCTCTGATTGATCTTGTGGTCGTCAATCTTTATCCCTTCCGTGAAACTGTCGCCAAAGCGGATGTGACCTGGCAAGACGCCATTGAGAACATCGATATTGGTGGGCCTGCCATGGTGCGTGCGGCAGCGAAAAATCACGCCGACGTCGCTGTTCTTACAAGTCCTGATCAGTACGACAGCGTGATCGCTGCCCTTGGTGAGTCTGGCGAGGGAGTGCCTCCAGCGATGCGCAAACAGTTGGCTTTGGAGGCTTTCCGCCACACCGCCGCCTACGACACGGCCATCAGCACCTGGATGGCGTCCCAGATGGAGATCGACGTCGATCAGTGGCTTGCAGCGGTCCCGTTGCGGCAGACCCTTCGTTACGGCGAAAACCCGCATCAGAAAGCCCGCTGGTTTAGCCAGCCGAAGCAGGGCTGGGGCGGGGCTCTTCAGTTGCAGGGGAAGGAACTCAGTACCAACAACCTTCTCGATCTTGAGGCCGCTTTGGCGACGGTGCGTGAGTTTGGGTATGGCACTGATGGTGCGCGACCTGCGCAACAGCCTGCAACTGTTGTGGTGAAGCACACCAATCCCTGCGGCGTTGCGATTGGATCCTCTGTACCTGTGGCGTTGACACGGGCTCTCGATGCAGACCGCGTCAGTGCTTTTGGTGGCATCGTGGCGATCAATGGACTTGTGGAAGCCGCCGCCGCACGCGAACTCACCAGCCTGTTTCTGGAATGCGTCGTGGCCCCTGCATACAGTCCTGAAGCCAGGGAGATTTTGGCGAGCAAGCCGAATCTGCGACTGCTGGAACTGGCTCCCTCTGCAATCGATTCTTCCGGTCCCCATCACGTGCGCAGCATTCTTGGTGGCTTGCTGGTGCAGGATCTCGATGATGGGCTCATCGAGCTGGATGGGTGGACTGTGGCGACCCAACGGCCTCCAACGGCTCAGGAGAAACAGGACCTTGAGTTTGCCTGGCAGCTCGTGCGTCATGTCCGCTCCAACGCGATCGTCGTTGCACGGGATGGCCAGAGTCTGGGCGTCGGTGCTGGCCAGATGAACAGGGTCGGATCCGCCCGTTTAGCCCTCGATGCGGCTGGGGAGAAGGCTCGGGGAGCAGTCCTCGCTAGCGATGGCTTCTTTCCGTTTGATGACACCGTGCGGCTGGCGGCAAGCCATGGAATTAGGGCCGTGATTCACCCTGGTGGCAGTCGACGCGATGCTGATTCGATTGACGCCTGCAATGAGCTCGGTCTCGCCATGCTCTTGACCGGTCGCCGACATTTTCTGCACTGAGATCGGGAGTGGTCCATCGGCTCCTAGCCTCGCCGGGTCGTTCCAAGCAGGTCGATGCTGGCCACCCTTCCCTTCAGCCTGAATTTTGTACACCCGCTAACGGAGTGGGCGCTCCTCGCCGCTGGTGGATGGGCTCTCTACCTCGGCATCAAGGTCAAAAAGATCCGTACCGGCACGCCGGAGCAGCGCAAGCAATTGATCCCTGGCAAATTTGCCCAGCGCCATTACCGCTGGGGGAGTCTGTTTCTAGCGGTGATGACTCTGGCCACGTTTGGTGGCATGGCGGTGACGTATCTGAACAACGACAAGCTGTTCGTTGGCCCCCATCTGCTGGTGGGTCTCGCCATGACCGCGATGGTTGCTGTCGCGGCATCGCTGTCGCCACTCATGCAACAAGGCAATTTGATTGCCCGCAAAGCGCACGTGGGTCTGAATATGGGCGTCATGACTTTGTTCCTCTGGCAGGCCTTCACGGGTCTTGAAATTGCCAACAGGATCTGGGTCAACCGCTGATCAGAAGGCAGCTCGGCGCCGAGGTGGGCAATCCAACCCATGTGATGCATGGAAATCTGCCTGAACCTTCCAGGTCAGGCGTCGCGAGATCTGTCTCACAATCTGTTTGAGAAGAAGGTCCCCGCTGGACTGCACCAACTGCTCCGGAAGCATGGTGATCACCCGAGGCAACCGGATCCAGACACAGAGATCCAGAGTCCAGCTCACAGCGGTGGCATCCTCCGGGTTGTCCTGCGTTGATCGGGCCCATGGCTCCAGTGCCATCTGGGCCTTGAAATCAACGTCGTAGTAATCGCGGTGATCTGAGGCTGCCGAGCCGGAGTGAATGGTCTCGATCCGATAAATCCGCTTCTGCTGGGGCAGAAGGCGGAGCTCGATGGTGGGTTCCACTTCAAATCCGAAATTCCCAAACCGCCCCAGAGTGAGGGAATAGGACTGGCCATCGATGGCAACCACCTCCATCGGAGAGGCGCAGCGTTGAAACCAAACCTCATGTCGGTCGAGGTAATCAGCAACGGTGCCCGCATCAGCCAGCATCTCCATCTGGTCTGAAAATGTGCTGCGATAACAACGGACCTCGGGGTCGGATCCCTGTCGCAAATTGCCTGGTTCGGATCGCGACAAAAGCAGCACGTTGCAGGAAAAACGCCGGCGAGGCAGATCGGATGCCCCCAAATGTAAAGCGTTTATGAAGACGGGGTTTCGCTGAGCCGCATCAGTTTCTGAATCACTTCTTCTACGGCCCGGTCCGGGGTTGAGGCGCCGGAGGTGATTCCAACGTTGACCGGTCCAGCCGGCAGAAAGTTGGTTTCAGTGGTGAGCTCCTCTCCCAGAGGTTTGTGGCAGATGGTGTTGTCTGCACTGATGCGGTCGGGCGTGTCGATATGGAAGGAGCGAATCCCGCGACTGATCGCGATCTCCTGGAGGTGGGTTGTGTTGGAGGAATTGAAGCCGCCGATCACCACCATCAGATCTTGAGGTTCATCCACCAGGGAGAAGATGGCGTCCTGCCGTTCCTGGGTGGCATCGCAAATGGTATTGAACGCCAGGAAATGTTCGTTCAACTGGGTCGGACCATATTTCCGAAGCATGGTGCGCTCAAACAGTCTGCCGATTTCTTCTGTTTCGCTTTTGAGCATGGTCGTCTGATTGGCCACGCCCAAACGTTCCAGATCACGATCAGGGTCGAATCCAGGTGAGCTGGCTTTGGAGAAGCGGGCCATGAAGGACTCGCGGTCACCGTTGCCGAGGATGTACTCAGTAACCAGATGGGCTTCCTCCAAATCGAGGACCACCAGATAGGTGCCTGCGAATGAGCTTGTGGCGAGGGTCTCCTCGTGCTTCACCTTTCCGTGGATGATCGAAGTGAAAGCGTGTTTTTTATGCTTTTCAACAGTGGTCCACACCTTGGAAACCCACGGGCATGTGGTGTCGACGATGTGACAGCCCCTCTCGTTCAAGAGCTGCATTTCCTGAACAGTGGCACCAAAGGCGGGAAGGATCACAACGTCACCTGAGCCCACGCCCGAAAAGTCCTTGACGCCCTGATCAACCGGGATGAACTCCACATTCATCTCGCGGAGATGGTCATTCACCGAGGGGTTGTGAATGATCTCGTTGGTGATCCAGAGCCGTTCATCCGGATAGTGCCGACGCGTCTCATAGGCCATGGCAACGGCGCGTTCCACTCCCCAGCAAAAACCGAACGCTTCAGCAAGACGCACCTGCAATCGGCCATGGCTGAGTTTGTAGCCGTTGTCCCGGATCGTTCCAATCAGGCCGCTTTGGTAGGCCTGCTCCAGACTCTCGGCGACCTCCTCGGCGCGACCAAAGCCACGACGGTTGTAGCGCTCCGAATGGTGGAGGGAGCGCTTGAAGGCGTGGGTGTCCATGGTTGGCTCCGGGGTGCAGCGACTCTATTGGGGAAGCCGGAATCGCACGGGCATTAAAAAGCCCGGCTGTTGCCGGGCCAGAGGGATGCACAAGGCGCGAAGCGCTTGATCAGTTTGAGGTGATCGCGAAGTCGGGATAGGCCTCCATCCCATGTTCGCCGATGTCCAAACCTTCGGTTTCCTCTTCTTCGGTGACACGGATTCCGCCGAAGATGGACCCGATGATCTGCCAAGCGATGAAACAGGTCACGATCGTCCAGATCGCATAGGCGCCAGCACCGAGGGCCTGGATGCCTAATTGCTCAATTCCTCCACCGACGATAAGGCCAAGTGGGGAACCATCACCCTGAATGTCCTTGCCCCACAGACCGATCACAACGGTTCCCCAGACACCGCAGGTGCCGTGAACGGAGAATGCACCAACTGGATCGTCGATCCCAAAAGAATCAAGGGCAGCCACTGAAATCACCACCAAAATGCCGCCGACGGCTCCAGCAACCCATGCGCCAACCATGTCGAGGTTGCCGCACCCTGCTGTGACGCTCACCAGGCCAGCAAGGATGCCGTTGATGATCATCGTGAGGTCTGGCTTTTTCGACACGAGAGTCGAATACACGGTGGCTGCAATCGCGCCGCCTGCAGCGCCAAGGGTTGTCGTGACAGCGACGTAGGGGACCCACTGGTCCATCGCAAGCTGGGAACCGGGGTTGAATCCATACCAACCGATCCAAAGAATCAGCGCGCCCAACGTGGCAATCGACATGTTGTGGCCTGGAATGGCCTGTGTTTTGCCATTCACGAATTTTCCGATCCTGGGCCCAAGCAGTACAGCGCCAACGAGCCCTGCCCATGCTCCAACGGAGTGGACGATGGAAGAACCTGCAAAATCGATGAATTCCTTGCTACCAACACTGTTCAGCCAACCACCGTTCCATTCCCAGCTGCCAGCGATGGGATAGATGACGGCTGTTAGGACAAGAGCGAAAAGAACGAACTCTCCAAACTTGATTCGCTCGGCCACAAGACCGGAGACAATCGTTGCTGCTGTTCCAGCGAATGCGGCCTGAAACAGGAAATCAACAGTAGGTACAAGACTTGCTCCTTCAATCATCTCTGCCGTGACGGCAGGATCGAAGAAAAATCCAAGTGCTCCACCTTTCCCGTAGTAGAGGAGGCCTGGAATGATGGCGTCCCCATACATCAGGGAAAAACCAACGAACCAGTAGGCGGTAACGGCCAGAGCGAAGACAAAGAGATTCTTCGCCAAAATGTTCACGGCATTCTTTTGCCGGCACATCCCCGCTTCAACCATGGCGAAGCCGGCGTTCATGAAGATCACGAGGATCGTCGCAATCAACAACCAGAGGTTGTTTGCAAGGAAGGCAGCATTGAGATCGGGAAGATCAGCGGCCTTGGCAGACAGCGTAAAAACCCCTAGCCCAAAAAGAGCCAATGGGATGCACGCTGCCCAGAGAAGGGAGCGGTTGGAGCTCAGTCCTCTGATGCTCTGTAAAAGCATCATCGGACCTTCAAGCAGAGAGGCGTTCTGAAGGGTTTTACGCCGCCTGAACTGCTGTGGTACTGCAGTCGTCATGGATGGAAGAGTGCGGGGCTGCGGTTCTGTGATCTTTGTAACGGTTGTGTAGCCCGTAGTAACGGGTCGGGCCAACCCTGACGTTCAGGGATGGGCTTAACCGTACGACTTGATACAGAAAGAAGTCTCGTGCATCGGTTTATCAATTTCTTATTAAGCTTTGGTTACATTTTGTACGGTTTTAATCCTCTCCATAGAATTTCATTGATTCGAAATTCAAAGCAGCACGGCAGCACCTCTACGCCTGTTGCTACTGCGGTTCTGAACATCTCTCCATAGCGCGGATCGGCCTGGTCTCCTGGTGCAAAGTCGGTTACGTCAGGCCTGCTCAAGCAGGGAACAAGAACAGCGCGAGCACCAGTCAAGACATCCATGAGTTCCTCCAGGTGCTTCTGCCCCCGTTCGGTGACGGTGTCCGGAAAAAGTGCAGTTGAGCCCTCCGTCCAGGTGGTGTTCTTCACTTCCACGTAGATCAACCGTTTGTCAGGGTTGTCTTCCCCAGGCGTCAGCAGCAGATCGATCCGACTTCGTTTGTTTTTGCCGTAGGGCACCTCGGCTCTGATCATGCCGATTGCTCCGAGTTGATCGCTGAGATGACCTGCCTCAATTAAGGCTCGAATCAGACGATTGGGAAGAGCGGTGTTGATCCCGACCCAACAAGGTGTTCCATCGGCACCGGGGACCTCGGCTTGTTCCCAGGTCCAAGCCAATTTGCGCTTTGGAGACGGCGCATGCCTCAGCCGCACCCGTTGACCGGGAATCAGCACGCCAGACATCGGCCCTGTGTTGGCGCAATGGGCCGTGACCGTCGTGCCATCACTCAGTTGCACGTCAGCCAGAAAGCGCTTGTAGCGCTTGATCAGCACGCCTTCACTTAAGGGGTCGAACGTCAAAATCGCTGGTCCGGTCATGGCTCTAGCCGCGTTGTCGCCATGGTGAACGCGGCCGCCCCCACAATGCGCAAATTCAGAACGAGGTTGGATGGCGCGATCACTCAAGGGCATTGCCCTGATCGTCACGTTCGGCACCCTCTTGAGCAAATTCGGCGGTTTGGTGCGACAGCTGGTGATTGCTGCCGCCTTCGGAGTCGGCGCGGCCTACGACGCCTACAACTACGCCTACGTGTTGCCCGGTTTTCTGCTGATTCTCCTGGGCGGCATCAATGGTCCATTCCACAGCGCCATGGTGAGTGTGCTCAGCCGGCGCCCCCGCGCCGAGGGTGCGCACGTTCTTGCAGCCCTGAACACGAGCGTCAGCGCCCTGCTAATTGGGGTCACTTTGCTGTTCGTGTTGGCAGCGGACCCGCTGATCACCCTTGTGGGCCCTGGCCTCAACGCCGATCTGCATCGCATTGCCGTCGTGCAACTGCAGGTGATGGCTCCGATGGCTCTGCTGGCCGGTCTGATCGGTCTTGGCTTCGGTTCCCTCAACGCAGCGGATGAATTTTGGATTCCCGCCGTTTCGCCTCTGATGTCAAGCCTCGCCTTGATCGTGGGGGTCCTGGGGTTGTGGTGGCAGCTCGGGGATTCGATCGCTGTGCCTGGCAATGCCTTGCTTGGTGGTGTGGTTCTCGCTGCAGCCACGTCGGCCGGTGCGTTGTTGCAGTGGTTGATCCAATTGCCTGCTTTGATTCGTCAGAAGTTGGCCCGTTTCCAGCTGGTCTGGGATTGGAACCATCCCGGGGTTCGTGAGGTGTGGCGGGTGATGGGTCCGGCGACCCTGTCATCGGGAATGCTGCAGATCAATGTCTTCACAGACCTCTTTTTTGCATCGGGGATCATCGGCGCCGCCGCTGGTCTTGGCTATGCCAACCTCCTGGTGCAGACGCCGCTGGGCTTGATCTCCAATGCTCTGCTGGTGCCTCTGCTCCCGACTTTCTCGCGGCTCGTCGCACCGGAGCAGAGGGATGAGCTGGTGGCGCGGATCCGTCAGGGCCTGATGCTCTCGACTGCGGCCATGGTTCCCCTCGGAGCGCTGTTTGTCGCCCTTGGTGGTCCCATCGTGGCTCTGGTCTATGAGCGAGGTGCGTTTGATGCCGATGCGGCCCATTTGGTCACTGGTTTATTGATGGCGTATGGGCTTGGGATGCCTGCCTATCTGGCCAGAGATGTGTTGGTGCGGGTCTTCTACGCCATGGGCGATGGAACCACGCCTTTTCGCCTTTCCGTGGCCGGGATCGGGCTCAATGTCGTTTTTGATTGGCTGTTGGTGGGTGGTCCCACCCCCTGGGGGAACCAACTGCCCTTCAGCTTCGGCGCCCCAGGGCTTGTTCTGGCCACTGTGGTGATCAATGTGATCACCTGTGCTGCGTTATTGCTGCAGCTCAAAAAACGGTTGATCAGTTTGCCGCTTTCGCAATGGTCTGGAGATGGCTTGCGGCTTTGCCTCGCAGGCTTGGCAGGGGCCTGCCTCGCTTGGGGGCTATCCGTTGTGATCGGCTGGACCGATGACCTGATCGGTCTGAGCCTCCAGGTCGGACTCTCTGGTTGCCTTGGGCTCGGATTGTTCGCCTGGTGCGGCACCGCCCTTGGTGTTCCTGAGGTTCGGGATCTTGTCCGAACTGTTCGCCAGAAAATCAGGACTCGCTGATCCGCACGTCTCGCTCCTCCCTCACCTGAATCGGAAGTTCGAGTTGGTGCCGGCCGATCAGTTGCGCACCCTGGACGGAAAGAATCCTCGCCTCGATTCCGTAATTCCGAAAGGCTTCCTCAAGTTCCTGGATCAAGGCTTTCTCAACCTGAGCTTCCGGGTCGACAACCGTGCCGATCAGCCGTTCGCCAAGGGGGCCGATCCGTTGACGCACCACCTCGCGGGGATTGCTGAGTTCAATGATCACCACCTCGCCGGCCCCATCGAGATTGCAACCTTATCGGCAGTAAGGCTCCAGGATCTCCTCAAGTTCACGAAGCTGTGCAGGCGGCAACAGCCTCGACAAGGGCAGTTGGCTGGCGCCTCCTGCCAACGACACCTTCACCGCTTCGATTGATTGTCGTGCGGCAACAGCTGCTCCCTGATCGATCCTGGCGCTGCACTCGATGGCGAGCGGTTTGGCAAGTTCGGCATCACCGAGATACAGGTGCCAGCCGCTGATTTGCACAAACAGCCTGTCGGCTAGTGACGCCTGCAGGTCCTGAAGGTCGGAGGCTGATAGCGACATCTAACCCTTGATAACCAAACCATGCTGCCTCAGCTCTTGTCGTCACCGTCGCTGCCCTGAGGACGTTTGATGACGACAACCGAGAGATGGATCAACAGCGCGGACAACCAGACACCGGTGAACCATGGCAAGCCCTGCCAGGGGTGGCGCATCTCCTGCACGAACCAGACACCGCTGTTGATTGCGGCAAACACGCCGGCATGCAGGCACAGATTCACAATCCGTTCGAAGTGCCGGTAAGTGGGATCGTCGGGATTGGCAGGTCCGTACCAGCGGATCGGCATCAGCTCGTGATCGAAGTGTTCTGATCCTGGCGAGCGCAGGCGTGAGTTGACGATGGGACCCTCGATGGGGTCTCATGGATTCACTCAAGCGCTTGTAGCTCAGCGGATTAGAGCATCTGACTACGGATCAGAGGGTCGGGAGTTCGAATCTCTCCAGGCGCGCTCTCCAACTGCCTTCCGGGCAGTTTTTTTTTATCGATCATCACAATGGTGTCTGTCTTGTCCCGTCAGGACCAACTGTCACGGCACTGAGCTGTTTCTTACGATTGCACTAAGTGAAGTTGGGTTTCTGTCATGGGTGAGCAGCAAGGTAGGGCGATTTTGGCGCCCCTGGATGCTGCCGATCCAGCTATTGCAGAGCTGATCGGGGCTGAGTGTCAACGCCAGGAGTCCCACCTTGAGTTGATTGCTAGCGAGAATTTTGCGTCTCAGGCGGTGATGGCCGCCCAAGGTTCCGTCCTGACCAATAAGTACGCAGAGGGTTTACCCCACAAGCGCTACTACGGCGGCTGCGAGCACGTTGATGCGATCGAGGAGTTGGCGATCGAACGGGCCAAGCAGTTGTTTGGTGCCGCATGGGCCAACGTTCAGCCCCACAGCGGTGCCCAGGCCAATTTCGCCGTCTTTCTGGCGTTGCTGCAACCCGGCGACACGATCATGGGCCTGGATCTTTCCCATGGAGGTCACCTCACCCATGGGTCACCGGTCAACGTCAGCGGCAAGTGGTTCAACGTTGTTCAGTACGGCGTGGATCGGCAAACCCAGCGGCTGGATATGGAGGCTGTCCGCCAGCTTGCGCTTGAGCACAAACCCAAGCTGATCGTCTGCGGTTATTCCGCGTACCCGCGACTGATCGACTTCGCGGCATTCCGCGCCATCGCAGATGAGGTGGGTGCTTATCTGCTCGCCGATATGGCCCATATTGCTGGGCTTGTCGCTGCTGGGGTGCACCCAAGCCCTGTACCACACTGTGATGTTGTGACCACCACAACCCACAAAACGCTGCGTGGGCCCCGCGGTGGTTTGATCCTCTGCCGCGATGCAGACTTCGCCAAAAAGTTCGACAAAGCTGTGTTCCCTGGAACCCAGGGCGGTCCTTTGGAGCACGTGATTGCTGCCAAGGCCGTTGCGTTCGGAGAAGCTTTGCAGCCCTCGTTTAAGGATTACAGCCATCAGGTGGTGGCCAATGCCGCCGCTCTTGCGCAGCAATTGATCAACAGAGGAATCGATGTGGTGAGCGGTGGAACCGATAACCACGTGGTGCTTCTGGATCTGCGCGGCATCGGGATGACCGGCAAGGTGGCGGATCTGCTGGTGAGTGATGTTCACATCACGGCCAACAAGAACACGGTTCCGTTTGATCCTGAATCGCCTTTTGTCACCAGTGGGTTGCGACTGGGTACTGCGGCACTCACCACCAGAGGCTTCGATGCTGATGCCTTCCGAAAGGTGGCCGATGTGATCGCCGATCGACTGCTGAATCCTCAGGACGATGCCATTCAGCAGCGTTGCCTGGCTCGGGTGGAAGCTCTCTGCAACAAGTTTCCTCTGTACTCCGAAGCCAAGCAACCGGCGCTTGCCTGACTGGTCCAGCCTCACTTGGACTGAATGGGAGGCTCTTCTTAGGATCTGTGAACCTTCAAAACATGAAGGTTCAACACTCCACAGGAGCTCCCGTGCCTCTCACCATCAGCCCGATTGCGGTTGCCTCGGTGAGTTTTCTCCTGGCTGCAGTCATTACAACTTTGCTTGCCCCCGTCATTCGCAGGCTTGGCCTGCGTTTCGGGCTCACTGATAAGCCTGACCCCCGCAAGCAGCACAGCACTCCAATGGTGCGACTCGGCGGTGTGGCGATGGTGCTGGGCTTTGGCTTGTCACTTGCTGCCATCTGGTGCTTTGGGGGCTTCGGGTTGCTGGCTCCTGCCCGTGATCAGCTGATCTGGAGCACCCTCGCCGGTTCTCTCTGTTTCTTCTTTATCGGCCTCGCCGACGATCTTTTTGCGCTGTCCCCCTGGCCGCGGCTGGCGGGACAGGTTCTTGTGTCCTGTGTGATTTGGAGTGAAGGCGTACGAATCGGGGCCATTGATCTTCCCTGGATCAGCGCCTCGGGAACAGCAATTGCCCTGCCCGACAGTCTCAGTCTTCTGGCCACCGTGATTTGGCTGGTCGGCATCACCAACGCGATCAACTGGCTGGACGGGCTGGATGGACTGGCTGCCGGTGTGGCTGGGATTGCCGCAGTGGGACTGGTGTCCGTGAGTTTTTCTCTCCACCAGGCAGCTGCTGGCTTTCTGGCTGCAGCGATGGCGGGTTCCTGCCTCGGTTTTTTGCGACATAACTTCAATCCGGCTCGGATCTTCATGGGCGATGGGGGGTCTTATTTCTTGGGTTTTACCCTCGCGGCGATCAGCATCGTCGGCCCGGCCAAGGGGCTCACCACGGTCAGTTTGCTGCTGCCGTTGCTGATCCTTTCGCTTCCGCTGGCCGATATGTCGGCGGTGATCATGGGCCGTCTTCGCGAAGGGCGTTCTCCCTTCCATCCCGATCGCCGACATCTTCATCATCGCTTGCTCCGAGCTGGTTTCAGCCATCGCCGTACCGTGCTGCTGATTTATGTGTTCACCCAGTGGCTCGCTGCTCTAGCCCTTGTGGTCGCCAATGCTGAGATGCGTTTTCTGTGGCTGGCTCTTGCCTCGGCGATTCTTGTGGCAACCGTCGTGATCAGTCGGCGGCAACTGCAAACCGAACTGGCCTTGCGCGAAACCTCACCGATGGCTCCAAGGGAACCGCGTGATATCGCTTCGTTGAGCGATCGACATGGCTGAGCCCAGGGTTGAAATCCTCTGCGTTGGTACGGAGCTTCTGCTTGGGGACATCCTGAATGGCAATGCCAGGTGGCTCGCAGAGCAGCTTGCTGCGCTCGGGCTGACCCACTACCGCCAAACGGTTGTTGGGGACAACATGGAGCGTCTGAGTTCGGCCGCACTCGAGGCGGCATCCCGCTGTGATGTGCTGATCACAACAGGTGGTCTTGGCCCCACCCCCGATGACCTCACCACGGCATCCTTGGCGGCAGCGTTCACAACTCCGCTCGAGGAACGCGGAAAGCTTTGGCAGGAGATCAGGGCCAAATTAGGAGCGAATGGGCGGCCGGTGGCGGAAAGCAATCGCCGTCAGGCCTTCCTTCCACGGGGGGCAGAGGTGCTGCCCAATCCGGTTGGCTCGGCGCCCGGAATGATCTGGACGCCCCGCAAGGGTTTCACCGTTTTGACGTTTCCAGGGGTTCCGTCAGAGATGCGGGCGATGTGGTCCGCAACGGCGGAACCGTGGTTCAGAGCTCATAAGGGAAGCTCTGGAGTGCTGGTGAGTCGTCAGCTCCGTTTCACCGGGATCGGCGAATCCACCCTGGCTGAACAGGTTCCTGATCTGCTTGAACTTGAGAATCCGACGGTTGCTCCCTATGCCGCTCTTGGCGATGTGAGGCTGCGACTGACGGCCCGTGGAGACAATGAAGCTGCGGCGTCGCGCCTGCTTGATCCTGTTGAACAGGAGTTACGTGAGCGTTTCGGGCCGCGTTGCTACGGCATGGATTCCGACACGTTGCCCTCGGTTGTGCTCCGGATGCTGCGTGAAGCCAGGGAGACCCTGGCTGTTGCCGAATCGTGCACTGGTGGTGGACTGGGCGCAGCGATTTCGACGATCCCCGGCTGTTCTGATGTCTTTCAGGGCGGTGTCATCGCTTATTGCAACGCTGTCAAGCAGTCGTTGCTGGCTGTGCCGGCAAATGCTCTCTCCGTCCATGGAGCGGTTTCGGGGCCGGTGGTGCGGGCCATGGCTTGCGGAATCCGGGATCGGCTCGGCACAGACTGGGGTGTGGCTGTCAGTGGGATCGCAGGTCCCGGTGGTGGTTCGGAGGCCAAACCCGTGGGCATGGTGTATCTGGCCGTAGCAGGTCCTGATGGTTGTGAGGCGACGCTGGAACGCTTTGGCTCCCGTCGAGGACGGCAAGCCATCCAACAGCTCAGTGTGATCCGCTCCCTTGATCGGTTGAGGCTTCGCTTGCTCTCACGCAGGTAGTGTTTCCTGTCCCTGCAGCTGCGCCGTTGAGTTCGGGCACCCTCTACGACAAGGTCTGGGAATTGCATCGGGTGGACGATCTCCCAGGGGGCTCAACGCAGCTGCTCGTTGGTCTGCACCTGATTCATGAGGTCACGAGCCCACAGGCGTTCGCCGCGCTAAGGGACAAGGGCTTGACCGTGCGCTGTCCCGAGCGGACCGTGGCCACGGTGGATCACATCGTTCCCACCACCACTCAGACGCGACCCTTCAACGATCCCCTGGCTGAGGAGATGTTGAGCACATTGGAGCGGAATTGCCTCGAGTACGGCATCCAGCTCAATGCGATCGGAAGCGGCCGTCAGGGCATTGTTCATGTGATCGCCCCCGAACTGGGCTTGACCCAGCCCGGAATGACGGTGGCCTGCGGCGATTCGCACACCTCCACCCATGGTGCCTTTGGAGCGATCGCCTTTGGGATCGGCACCAGTCAAGTGCGGGATGTGCTTGCTAGTCAGAGCCTGGCCATGAGCAAGTTGAAAGTCCGGCGTATCCGCGTTGATGGCCATCTGGCCAAGGGAGTCAGCGCCAAGGACCTGATTCTGCATGTCATCCGCACCCTCGGAGTGAAAGGGGGAGTTGGCTTCGCCTATGAATTCGCCGGCACGGCGATTGAGGCCCTCTCGATGGAGGAGCGGATGACCCTCTGCAACATGGCGATCGAGGGTGGTGCCCGTTGCGGCTATGTGAATCCGGATCAGATCACGTTCGATTACCTGCGTGGGCGGCCCCATGCTCCCTCCGGTGAATTCTGGGATCGGGCGGTGCAGTGGTGGAGCAGCCTGGCCAGTGATGCCGATGCCGTGGTCGATGATGAGGTGGTGTTTGATGCCGCTCAGATTGTTCCTACCGTCACCTGGGGGATCACACCGGGACAGGGATTGGGCATTGATGAACGGATCCCCTCACTTGATGTGTTGGATCCGGCGGATCGCCCGATCGCCGAAGAGGCTTACCGCTACATGGATCTCCAGCCCGGTACCGCCATCGCAGGAGTGCCGGTTGATGTCTGTTTTATCGGTAGCTGCACCAACGGTCGTCTCAGCGATCTGAGGGCTGCTGCCGCCGTGGCGCGTGGTCGCCATATTGCCGATGGCATCAAGGCGTTTGTGGTTCCCGGTTCGGAACAGGTGGCAAGGGCCGCCGAAGCCGAGGGCCTCGACAGGGTGTTTCGTGCTGCAGGGTTCGAGTGGCGGGAACCCGGCTGTTCGATGTGCCTGGCCATGAATCCAGATCGGCTGGAGGGCCGTCAGATCAGTGCCAGTTCGAGCAACCGTAATTTCAAGGGCCGGCAGGGTTCGGCAAGTGGGCGGACCCTCCTGATGAGCCCCGCGATGGTGGCCGCCGCTGCTGTCCATGGGCAGGTCACCGATGTCCGCGGTCTCTCCCTTCACCCAACGTCCTGATGAGCAGTTTTCCAAGCGGTTCCATCCAGCGTGTTGCTGGAACCGCTCTCGTTGTTCAAGGGGAGGACATTGACACCGATCGGATCATTCCTGCCCGTTTTCTGAAGTGCGTCAGTTTTGATGCGCTTGGTGATCAGGTGTTCGCAGACGATCGCCAGGAATTGAACGGGAGCCATCCCTTTGATCAGCCAGCTTTTCAAGGGGCATCGATCCTGATCGTCAACGGCAACTTTGGTTGTGGCTCGAGTCGTGAGCATGCTCCGCAGGCGCTGATGCGGTGGGGAATCCGTGCTGTCGTGGGAGTCAGTTTCGCGGAGATCTTTTTCGGAAATTGTCTTGCCCTGGGAATCCCCTGTATGACGGCAGCGAGTGAAGAGATCCAGCTGATTCAACAGGCGGTGATCGAGGATCCCGGTCGTGAGTGGTGTCTCGACTTGATGGCGCTCGCCCTCGGATCCGCTCAGGATCGCTGGGCTGTATCTCTTGAACCAGGACCATTGGACATGCTGCGCAGCGGACGCTGGGATGCCACGTCTCAGCTGCTTTCAAGGGATTCAGAGCTCACTGCCTTGATGAAGCAACTTCCTTACATCAACGGTTTTCAGACGGCCTAAGCAGCCGACGATCCGCTGCGCAAATAGACGCGTGGGTCTATGAAGTAGACAGAGCTGGATTGTCGATGGGTCGGTTTGCTGTTCCTTGCGCTCTAATCCTGGCCGCGTGCCTTGGTCCGATGACCCCTGTGGCCTTGGCCTCGGTGCTGTCTCTTCCAGTCGAGCCTGTCACGCGTTCTGATTTGCAGCGTTTGCTCGAGGATGGTGCCTGCCCGGGATGTGATTTAAGCGAAGCGGATTTGTCGGGAGCCCATTTGATCGGCGTTGATCTCCGCAATGTGGATCTTCAAGATGCTGACCTAAGCGAAGCCAACCTTGAAGGTGCTGATCTCAGCGGTGCCCGCTTGAATCGTGCAGATCTTCGCGGAGCGAATCTCACGAATGCAGAACTCACTGATGTGGATCTCAGAGATGCTGATCTCAGTGAGGCCGTTGTCATCAATGCCTATGCTCCTGGCGCCCGTACCGAAGGAATACGATATGCAGGAGCAGATTTAACCGGGAGCCATCTCATCTATGGCGGTCCTGATTAATCAAAGCGGTAAATCGTCATCTCCTTCATCAATGCGCATCGGGTTGTAGGGAACAAACGGTACGCCGGTGCCATTGAAATTAAAGTCGTTCAATCGGAACCGGATGCCACCAATTCCCTCATAAGGATTGAAGTAAACCCCGACGTCATAGCTGCGCCTCTGCCAACGGAATTCGATGTTGGAATTGATGACATCGCCGTAGTACTGGGAGCCTGGGTCAACATTTATGTTGACCCCTGTGCTGATCAGCAGCGGGCCTGCAATCTGCTGCGTAAGCCCGAAACCAAGGGTGCCGAAGTCCACAACACGGTCGAATTCAAATGGGCTGGCACCATTTCGCAGCGTGCCTCCACCGATCACGGTCAATTGGGTGAAATCCAGAAACGGTTTACTGAACGTTCCAAAGGTGACGGTGGGGCCCCCACTAAAACTGAGCGTCTTCTGGTGACCTCCGCTTCCGTATGCGGCCAAGGTGCTGTTGATATTGGTGTTCAGTGTGAGCCCAGGCACTACAGGGACCGGTGAGTACCGGAAGGCGGCCTGAGGTGTTAACTCGGCAGTTTCACCGGTGAGCAGTGGGAAGCTGCTGGTGAGTGACCCGAACAAGCTGCCGCGACCTGTTCTGAGCATGCGGTCCTTGTTGTAGCGCTCGGCGTAGTAATCACCGAATGCTCCGCGGATGAGGTAGCTGTGCTCGGTTGTGCCTTTGCTCCAGCTGCCACGCTTTTCGCCATAGAGGCCGTATGCCGCTTCGATGTCGGTTTCACCAAGGGACCCATTCCAGGTTCTGTAGCGGTAAGCCCCGAAAAGATTGGTGCGCATTGAACCAAGAGCACCAAGTTCGATGTCGCGTCCGAAGCGTCCCCAGAAGCGGCTCCCGTTGATGAAATTCTCTGGATTCAGGGTGCTGATGTCCGCGTTCGCCTTCAGCTTGTATGGCCCATATCGTCCCTGGAGTTCAGCGTCGACTCCAAGAAGATCGCCGGCCTTGTTCGGTTGCGTGACCCTGTTGCTGGTGGCGGGCTTTCCTGGTTTGACGTAACTGTCTGTGGTTCCATCAATGGCTCGCTGCACCATCACCTGGGGTTGCAATGTCAGGTTTGTCTGAGATCCGATGCTGATGGGCTCGAGATTGCGGCCGACATAGAAGCCGTCACGATCCTTGTTGTCGATCCCGAAGACCCAACGGTTTTCGACTTCTTCTTCCTGCTGAACCAATTGGCGACGGCTCACGGGCACAGGGAGGCGATCCTCCACCAGAAGACGGTTGCGCCTCGCTGTAATCAAGATGTCGCCATTCGCCTGTTCACGGGCGATCACCCCTTCCGCGTCTATTCGCGTCTGCGCCGGGGTGAAGGGGTCGTTTGTGAAACCCATACGATCGGCTGTCCAGCCACGGGGTGTGATCCGCACTCGCGATGCCTGAATCCTCCAGCGGCTGATCGTTCCATCAATCAGTTGATTCGTTCCAAGTCGCTTCAGTTGGGGCACTTTCACCACTCCAAAGCGGTTCTCATCCTGGATGGAGGAATTGATCCGCCCCACGGGAGTGAGGTTGCGCCGTTCAATCGCGAACGTGCCACGGAATTCAACATCCGAGACCCGTTGATCAATCGCTTCGATTGCTTCGTTGCGACGGGCCTGTTGCTCCGCTGGGGACAGATCTGATGGTTGGCGTTTTGCCTGTTGAGGGACGTGTTCCTGGGGTTGTCCACCATCCCCGAGAGCCACCGATTCAAGCCGTTCCGAGAGGGGTGAAGGGCGCACACGCTGCTCACGGTCAGGGTCAGGGCATCCCAGCGGTGGAGGCATCACGCTTGATTCCTCGGGAGGCTGGTCTTGTCCCCAGCGGTATCGAACACCCACGAGGTAAGCGTTGCTGCCCTCGGTGACGCCGTTGTAAGTCCCGAAGGCACCGGAGCGATGGTGAATCCGGCCGACCACGGAGAGATCGGAGGACACCGCTGCTTCGACTTCAAATCCGAGATAGTTCAGTAGTTGGGTGTAGTTCTCGCGGAATGTTTTTTCGTAAAGGCTGTAGTCAGTGTTGTAGCTGAGCCCTTCAATGAATCCAAAGCTCAGCCAAGGCTGTACCCAAAGTCTGGCTCCGATCCCAAGAATTCCTTCCCCGAACGATTGAGCCGGCAGGTCCGCGAACGGGGTCTTCTGATTGAATTCGCCACCCCGCTGCTGCTGGGCTGCATGGCCGAACAGATCTGCTTCGAGTTCCAGAGACAGGGGACCAGCTCGGAAAATGCGTTTCTGCAGCCCGATTCCCATCAGATATTCCGGCCGCATGCGGCCGTTGAACAGGAAGGTATCGCCAAAATTTGAGTCAATCGACTGGCCTCCCCAGGCCGTCACCGCCCAGGGTTCTGGATGCCAGTCGGGGACAGAAGGCATGTCGGGCGGACAAGCCATATCTGATGGAGCAATAGGCCTGGATGGCGCAACTTCCGTGATTGGCGCAACATCCGTGGGTGGCGCAACACTGATCGCAGTGGGCTGATCTGTTCCGGCTTCAACCTGCTCTGGTGTGGGCTCTGAAACTGCCCCAAGCCCAGAGAAGTCGCTACTCAGGGCTTCGAGGTCGATCACGCCGTAGACGTCATCGAGCTCACCCTCGTTTTGCAGAAAGTTGTACCGAAACGCTGAGGCTTGAAAGAATTGTTTGCCGCGGTTCAGAC
This sequence comes from Synechococcus sp. MIT S1220, assembly GCF_047303025.1. NCBI lineage: Bacteria > Bacillati > Cyanobacteriota > Cyanophyceae > Synechococcales > Synechococcaceae > Synechococcus > Synechococcus sp. MIT S1220. Next base: position 868,562 of record NZ_CP138939.1, read on the forward strand.
GGATCGATCCACGGGCGAAGAGGCTTCGGAACCCCGCATCGAACTCAATGCGATCGGCCTGGATGATGGCATTACCAAGAACAACGCGGACGTTGCCCTCAGCGATGGTCACCTGACGACGGTTGTCGAAATATTGTTCATCCGCCTGCAGTTGGATGGACGCAGGAGGCGCTGGAGCCGTATCAGCCGGCAGTTCTTGTGCAAAGACTGGCAACTGTGCCAAGCCACCTAAAGGACTGGCGATCAAACACCCGGCGATGCACAGTGAGAGGCGCGACGCCGCCAAGGGGTTCCTGCTGCGGCCCGTGATCCTGCCACTTCATAGCGAGCGGAACAGAGGCTGCAGACCAGTGATTTGCGCGGACCGCAAACCTGTCTGATTCAGTCTTCGAGATCCTTGCGGCTTGGAGTGCGGCTTGGGTCGCTCGCCAGAAAACCGAATACAAAAATCCCGATAAAGAAGAAGACGACCGAGTAAACGGAGATCTTGAGGGCGAGCATGGAGACCGACCGGCGTCTGTGACAGCGGCATCATCCTATGGGGCATGACAGGGTCAAGAACGAACAGGACGCCCTGCAGACCAGGCGATCGGAGTGGATTGAAACGTTTCGACGTCGCTCCAGGTGCGATCTGCGGTCGGGTTGGTACCGCTGCGAAGACCCAAATCGCTCCCGTTTTATCGATGAGTCATGGGGGCGGGAGCACCGTCCCGACTGGGCTGAGCGTGGTTTGTTGATCTGGCCAAGGGGCCGTCAGTGGCTGCGCCTGGCACAGGATTTGCGCTGGCCGGAGCACTGGGACGCCGGACCAGCCAATCAGGCCCGTTTGGCGTTGAGCTGGTGGGCGGAGTGCATGCGGCTCTGGGTGAACGGTGTGCTCGTGCACGAGGGGGATCTGTTCGATACCGCCTGCCGATGGCGTTTACCGGATGAATGCCGTTCAGGCGATGGGTTGCTGGTTCAGCTGGAACTCTGCAGTCCTGGCCATGACGACGGTGCCCTGATCTGCAGTTCGCTTTGCCTCGAACCCGTTTCCCCTCAGTGTGATGCGGATCTGGTACGAACACCGGAGGCTCTGGAGCTGCACCTTGAGGCGGGGGGGGTGTTGCCGAACCAGTGCCTGCAGATGGATCCGGCAAGCCCTGAGGCGTTGCAGGTGGTCCAGTCGCATTTGGCCAGTGCAGACCCCCAGGTCGGACTGATCCACTGGTTGGGTCATGCCCATCTGGACCTCGCCTGGCTCTGGCCGGTGGCCGACACCTGGGTCGCCGCGGAACGCACCTTCCGCTCGGCTTTGGCGTTGCTCACCGCGGCCCCCGACTTGCATTTTGCCCACTCCACTCCAGCGCTTTACGCCTGGCTGCAGAAACACCGCCCGTTGCTCTTCAACGAGATCCGTGCCGCCAGCCGGGCTGGGCGATGGGAGCCGATCAATGGCCCTTGGGTCGAGAGCGACTGTGTTCTGGTCAGCACAGCGTCTCTCTGGCAGCAGTTCCAGATGGGTCAGGCTTACAGCAAGCAGGTGTTCCCTGAATGGAGCCATGCGTTGGCGTGGTTGCCGGACAGCTTTGGCTTTGGAGCCGGGCTTCCCGGGGTGGCAGCGCGCAATGGGATTCGATGGTTCTGTACCCACAAGCTGGCCTGGAATGCCGACCACCCCTTTCCGCATCGCTTGTTCCGTTGGCGTGACCGCGGTGGAGATGAGCTGCTTGCCTTGATGCTTCCGCCGATCGGTCGGCGTGGAGATCCCCTGGAGATGCTTCAGGAGCAGAGGTCATGGCATGCCGCCACAGGTGTGGAGGAGGCTCTGTGGATTCCTGGGGTCGGGGATCACGGTGGAGGGCCGACCCAGGAGACCCTTGATCAGATGCGCCTTTGGGATGACATCCCCCAGGCAGTGCCACGGCGATCCGGCACGGTTCGCGGTTTTCTTGAAACCTTGGAGCCCTTGGCTGCAGGGTTGCCGGTCTGGCGGGATGAGCTCTATCTCGAACTGCATCGGGGTTGTGGCACCAGTCGCCCGGATCAGAAGCGCCACAACAGAGCTCTCGAGCGTCTGCTGCGTGAACAGGATGCCGTCGCTGCCCTGCTGAGGCTCAGGGGTCATCCCACGGAGCCGGCTGATTGGAGGGCGCTGTTGTTTCAACAGTTTCACGACATCCTGCCCGGCACTTCGATCCCGGAGGTGTTCGATCAGGCCGAGCCGATTTGGCGTGCGGCCCGACGTGGGGCCACCGCCGCTCGGGATGCGGGGATTCAACGCTTGCTTCAAGCTCGACCTGGGCACCAGGCTGAAGGTGCCGCTGAAATAGCCTGGCTGGGATTGCAACCGTTAGCAGCCTGGTCACCTGTGCTGCGCGTTCCCGATGGGGTCTGGCAAGCACGGGGGAAAGGGCTTCCCCAGCAGGGGGCGTTTGGGGGCGGCGCCTGGGTGCAACTGCCCAGGCAGCATGGGATGTCTGCTCTGGCACTGAAGCGGTCTGATGTTTCGGAACCACCGGTCTCCCCCGTGCGAGGTGAGGTGAAGGTGGAGGCCATCGGGAGCGGTGTCTGGACCATCCGCAATGACCATCTCTCTTGCGACATCTCTTCTGAGGGGGTGTTGCAGCTCCGTAATTGCGAAGGTCATGCCCAGCTGGCTCATCCGCTGAAGATGCGTCGCTTTCGGGATCGCGGCGAGTTCTGGGACGCCTGGGATCTACCTGCGGACTATCGCCAGCATCCTCTCCCTGTGGAGATGAATACAGAGCTGCAATGGCTGGAACAAGGCCCTCTTGTGGCCCATGCCAGGTTGCAGGTCCGCATTGGCAGCAGTGCTTGTCGACTGGATGTGAGGCTTTGTGCGGACTGTGCCTGGTTGGAGCTGGTGTGCACTGTCCATTGGCAGCAGCGCCATGAGCTGCTGCGACTCGAGCTGCCGCTCGCTCAGCAGGCTGTGCGATTCGCTGCAGACACCAGTGGTGGCGTGCTCGAACGTCCAGCGCATTGGTCCACGGATCGTGAGAAGGCCCGTTGGGAGGTTCCAGTGATTTCCTGGATGGCGTCCCAAACGGCAGCGCCAGGTGGCGGACTCGCCATGCTTTTGGATGGTCCGCAGGGTGCAGACGGTGTTCCAGATCGGATGGGGGTTTCCCTTCTGCGTGGGCCGACCTGGCCCGATCCCAGTGCCGATCAGGGTGTGCATCGCCATCGTCTGGGTTTGATGCCCCTGGAAAGCATCTGGTCCCGTCATGGGGTTCCCCAGGCCGCGCTCGCCTTCCGTGAGCCCGGTTGGTGGGGCCCAGCGGATGGGGTTGAAGATGCGTGTTTTCTGCCGGGGTGTCCGAAGGACTTGGTGCCCCTGGCGATGCTGCCCGATTCTGACGGCGTTGCCCTGCGGGTCCTCAACCCAGGAGCAAGCCGCTGTGAATGGGAACCGGGAATGACCTGGACGATCAGACGGCGATCGTCCGGGGCATCCAATGCATCAAACCGGATCACCATCCAGCCGGGAGAGCTGACGGAGCTGATCCTGCGTCAGTCTTCGTGATCATCAAATGGGTCATCCAGGCCCTTCGATGGAGGGCCAAAGGCTTGATACACCCCAAAACCAGTGAGCCCAAGCAGAACGGTCAGCACGCCAATGGCGACGGACATGGCTGGTGAGGAACTTTCCATCACATCTCTCGACAGGATCAACCCCAAACCGGAGCCGGCCCCTACAGTATCCAGACTTCACACGACCCGAGACCGAGCGTCGCCATGGCTCAACGCACCCGTCTGGGAGATCTCCTCCGCCCTTTGAACTCCGAGTACGGCAAGGTGGTGCCTGGCTGGGGTACCACTCCGGTGATGGGCATCTTCATGGTGCTGTTCCTGGTCTTCCTCCTTGTGATTCTTCAGCTGTACAACAAGTCATTGATCCTGGAAGGGATCAATGTCAATTGGAATGGCTTGGGCTGATCTGATCCCATGAACATTTTCGGCGTCGGTCTTCCCGAAATGGCGGTGATCGGCGCCGTTGCTCTTCTTGTGTTTGGTCCGAAGCGTTTGCCTGAACTCGGCAGAACGCTTGGCAAAACTCTTAAAGGTTTTCAATCGGCCTCAAAGGAGTTCGAACGAGAAATCAACAAAGCGATGGCTGATCCAGAGGAGGTTGCTGGTTCCGAAGAGCGGTCTGGGGACAGCCTCCCACCCAGTTCCTGATCGCAGTGCGTTATGGAAACGGCCCTTCGCCTGGTGGTTGGGTTAGGTAACCCAGGATCCAAATATTCCGGTACCCGCCACAACATTGGATTCATGGCCCTAGAGCGTTTGGCGGCCAGGGAGAACGTCAGTTTTCGTCAGCAGTCCAAGTTGCATGGGCTCGTCGCTGACATTGGTGCTGGTCAGCAGAGGCTGCGGCTGCTAATGCCTCAAACCTTCATGAATGACAGCGGGCGATCGATTCGTGCTGCTCTTGATTGGTTTGATTTCACTCCGGAGCAGCTTCTTGTCCTCGTTGATGACATGGATCTGCCCCTCGGGCGCCTGCGATTGCGCGCCCAGGGCAGTGCCGGCGGTCACAACGGTTTAAGGAGCACGATCCAGCATCTGGGCATGCAGATGTTCCCTCGGCTGCGGATCGGGATCGGAGCTCCGGCCGATAACCCTGCGGAACGAAAAGCTCGCACTGTTTCTCATGTTCTGGGCTGCTTCAACAATGCGGAACAACCTCTCGTTTCATCCGTCTTGGATGAAGTGATCGATGGCATTGTGCGCATCCAACGCCTGGGTCTGGAACGGGCCGGCAACCGAATCAACAGTCTGCGTCCGGAGGATCTGGTGAACAGCCGATGACGGCTCTTCCGGCGACCACGGCTCATCTGCGCGTCTTGCGCCAGTGTTTCCAGGAGAAATTGCTGGAGGGAGAAGTGGCGGCAGGAGGATTTCACTGGGAGTTCTGCTGGTGTTTCGACCGCGGTGAACTGTCAGTGGAACCCTCTTTGGGCCGAGCTCTGATTCAAGATGCCCTGCGTCGTTTTCTCGTGCGCGCGGATTACAAGTTGGAGCCAGGTGGGGATTATGTATTCACGGTGCGGGCTCGGTTCTGAACAATGGCCTGGGAATCGGCCATCGACAGGTGATTTCAAGGTGTTCTTCCACCATCAAGAGAGCTGCGATGGCATCGAGTTCGCCAGGTGGAACGCGCATGCCAAAGGGGAGCAAAGCCCGCCAATCCTTGGCGGGCCAGAGCTCCCAGAATCGCGCTCGGGCGCGCAGGGTGGTGCCCCGTTCGTTGACTGTCTGAATCGTGGCAAGCGATTGCAGGCGTTCCGCCCATCCCTTGGCTCCGGTGCCATCTCCGATCACGATCAGATGCACCGGAGCCTGTCCGTGCCATGTTTTCAGGGTCGGAAGCACGGAGTCGCTGCGCAGCACCGCCCCGCTGAGTACGGTTGCACCATCAACATCCACAAGAACGAGACCGCATTTGCTGCGGCCGGGGTCCAGGCCAGCGACGCGGGTCATCGCGCCACCCGAATCGCGACAAACACTGGATCTGCGCTGTCACTGGTCCTTGCGGCGATCACCTGCAGGGTGACTCTTTCTCGCGGATCCTCGCCAAGGGACTGCGCCAGTTGCCCCACTGCATTGGCATCGAACTGAAGCCCTTCGGTGAGCGAGCCCCGGCGCTGCATCTCTGCAAATGCGGATGCCAGCAACAGATTGAGTCGTGTTCGGATCGCTTCCGGTGAGCGAGCATCCGCGTCCAGCGTTGCAGTGGCGAGAACATCTCCTTCGCGGGCGACCGTGCGGTTCGGCCGAACCTCAGGGAAGGCATAGACCACGTTTTCCCCACGCAGAACGTTGGTGGCTGAACGCATGGAGACAACCCATGTTCCCGGCTTGCTGATCATTGTCTTCAGGCGTTCCACGTCGCTGCGTGGCAGGAGAAGAATCTGTCGGTCAGGGGCTTCACCGGGTCTGACACGGCTGTAAGCGGTGAGATTGGCCTCCTGGAGGAGCCGGTCGATCACACTTTTTGCCTGCCCTGGATCATCCAGTCGAACGGTGGCCTTGGCGAGGGTTTGACCGCTGCGGAGCACCACGGCGCCCCGCCGCAGGGCAATCAGGTTTCGCTCCAGTTGCTTCAACTCGTTCTCACCATCGCGAATTCGCTGACGCACCTGTTCAAGCTCAGCCTCTGTGCGACGGATGTCGGCATCGCGGGCTTGGATATCGCGACTGAGGCGTTTCTGTTCGGCCTCCAGTCGGACCCGTTCCTTCTGCAGGGGAGCTATCGCTTTGCGGAGCGTGACGGCCCGTTCCTTCGATTCGGTGAGCTTGGTTTCCACCTCCTGAACTTCTGCGCGAGCCTTAAGACGTTCTGCCTCGGCTGCCGCGAGGGCATTACGGCTCGTCTCCAGTTGTTTTCGGCTGCTGCTCAGTTCCTGGCGGTTATCAGTCAGCCGTTGCTGCAGTTCATCAAGTTCAAATAGACCGACTCGCAGCTGACGACTCACCAGCAGCAAAAGGCCGAGGGAGAGAGCACTGATCAGGCTGCCGGTGAGCACCGTGATCAGAACAGCGGTCCGACGTGGCCGCATGTTGAACAGACTCAGGCGTGCCTTGCCAACACGACTTCCAAGCCGATCTCCCAAGGTTGAGAGAACACCACCCAGAATGAGTAGTGCTGCAATGAGCAGCCAACCGCTCACAGGAGCGGCTCCCGCACAGCGGAAGACTCAGCTGAACCGCTTGGCCAGGGCGATCGGATCGAGGACTGTGATCTTCTTGCGATCAATCTGAACAAGACCTGATTGGCGCAAGTCTCCCAGCAGACGGGTGATTGTGACGCGGGTGGATCCGATCGCTTCAGCAATCGCCTGATGGGACAGCCGTAGATCAATGGTGATGCCCAGGTCGTCGGGCACCCCGAAGTCCCTGCAAAGAACAAGAAGGAAACTCACCAGACGGGAGGACATGTCCCGATGGGTGAGCGTTTCGATCATGGTTTCGGTTTGTAGGATCCGGCTGGACAGGCCCTGAAGCAAACGCAATCCAACTCCTGTATCCGCCTCGATCGCCGCGCGCACCGAAGCTGCTGGGGCAGTCACCATTTCCACGCGGGTGAAGGCAACAGCGTGATAAAAGCGATCGGAACGGTGGCCTGTCAGGAGAGACAGAACGCCGAACAAGCTGTTCTCACGCAGAAGAGCCACCGTGATCTCTTCCCCGGATTCGTAGACCCTTGATAACCGAACGGCACCGCGACGGATTAGATAAACCCGCTCGGCAGGATCGCCAGGGAAGAAGATTGTCTTGTTGCGTTCCACCAGCTCGGTGCTGGCTCCATCGAGATCCCGGATGACCTCAAGCAGCGACCGACTGGCGTTCTCCGAAGTTGATGTGGCCGCCGGAACCTGAGGGGAATAGCGACTGAAACCACTGCTAACTGCGCTCATGGTTTAGACGCTGGGTCCAGTGAACTATTCGAAAGGTAAAGATCGGCGAAGGTTCATCCTGTAACAGTTATTACTGATTCCCATGCAGGTCCGCCAGCGCCTGCCTTTGGCCCACCATGAGCGTGTTGATTCCGGGTTCAGCAAGGTCCAGCAATTGATTGAGTTGTTGGCGGTTGAACGGTGCTCCCTCCGCTGTGCCTTGGATTTCCAGTAACTGCCCATCGGCCGCCATCACCACATTGAGATCAACCTCCGCATGACTGTCTTCGCTGTAATCCAGGTCGAGTAAGGGGCATCCGTCGATCAGTCCTACGGACACAGCGGCCAGTTGCTGACGGATCGGATCACGATCGATCAGACCCTGTGCCATCAAAAGTTGTGTTGCCTGCCGCACCGCCAGCCAGGCGCCTGTGATCGACGCAGTGCGCGTGCCGGCATCCGCCTGGATCACATCGCAATCGATCAAGAGCGTCCGTTCCCCCAGCGCTTCCATGTCCAGCACCGCCCTCAGGCTGCGACCAATCAACCGCTGTATTTCCTGGGTGCGGCCCGACAACTTCAGGAGTTCCCTCCTTTGCCGTTGCGGGGTGGAGCCGGGTAGCAAGCGGTATTCGGCGGACACCCAGCCGAGACCCTCCCCCTGACGCCAGCGTGGAACGCTCTCGTCGAGGCACACGCTGCAGAGCACGGCAGTTCGACCGGTGCGCACGATCAGGGAACTGAGGGCAAAACCCATCGGATTCCAGTTGATCTCGAAACGGCGCAGGTCTTTGGCACCACGGCCATCAGAGCGGCTCGGTCTGTTCTCGCCCATCGAAAAGCAGGAGTCGACAGAACCAGAGCCTGGCAGGTGCTGGATGACACCCTCATGGGGTGACGCTATGGGTAGTGTAGGGATGGTTGTGGACTTGCTTTCCACCGCTACATTCAAGGTCAGTCAGGTCAGAGCCTGGCGACCGCTAATGCGATGACCGTCAGCCTGTCCACAAGCCAGAGATCTCCTGATTCCCGCAACAAGGATCATCGGGCCCTTGAACGTGCCGGATTGCGTCCAGTCGCGCTCCGATCTCCCTTGCAACTGGTTGCTCCGGAAGGTCAGCTCCAGATTCATACCGCCCCTTACCGGGGAAGTTTCTCAACGGTGTTCAGCCAGGCGATGCGAGCGGCAGGCCTGGGCAGCCGTGTTCTGATCGCACAATTTCTCAAAGGGGGCGTGTCCCAGGGGCCGAAGGACTGTGTTCGCCTCTGCGGAGGTCTGGTCTGGTTGAGACCTGATGTGCAGGCTTGTCTCACAGAACCAGATCAGGCTAATGCCCATGAAGCGGTTGATGAGATCTGGCAGCTCTGTCGTCAACACCTTCTCAGCGGTAATCTCGATCAGTTGGTGCTCGATGAAATTGGTCTTGCTGTTGGTCTTGGTTATCTCAGAGAGGATGATCTCGTCAGCACCCTTCAGCAGCGTCCAGGCTCGATGGATGTGATCATCACCGGTCCTGCGATTCCTCCCAGTGTGATGGAGATGGCTGATCAGGTGACGGAGTTGCGGCGAGGTTTCTGATGCTGAAAAACGACCGTTGGATCACTGAGCAAGCCGGCCAGGGAATGTTGGAGCCATTCCAAGACGGTCTTGTTCGCCACCTTGATCCCGATCAACGCGAACGTCCCGTTCTGAGCTTCGGCTGTTCGTCCTACGGATACGACTTGCGATTGTCTCCGCAGGAATTCATGATTTTCCGGCATGTTCCCGGGACAGTGATGAATCCCAAGCGATTCAATCCTGCCAATCTGGAGCCGACACCTCTGCATGAGGATGAGGACGGCTCCTATTACATCCTTCCAGCCCATTCCTACGGGCTGGGCGTGGCACTTGAGAAGCTGAAGGTTCCACCCAACATCACGGTGATCTGCCTTGGCAAGAGCACTTACGCTCGGTTGGGGATCATCGTGAATACAACACCTGCAGAGGCGAGTTGGGAGGGACATTTGACCCTCGAATTCAGTAATAGTTCAGGGGCTGATTGCCGTATTTATGCAAATGAAGGAATCTGTCAATTGTTGTTCTTTGAAGGAGATCCGTGTGATACAACGTACAGCGATAGAAAGGGTAAATATCAGCATCAACCCGAGCGGGTCACTTTGGCGCGTATTTAAGCCGCTGAATGGTCATTTTCATGGCCTGGTCACAATTGAACGAGGGCTTAAAAATACCAAACTTCATTGATTATACTTTGCACTTAAAAAATAATATTAGTTTTAAATTCTTTTAATTGCCTCATTCAATTGTCATTGATTTCTTTGCATAAAAATCCGCCAACCTTTAGGTTGGCGGTGGTCGGATTCAAAATTGCATTCCTGCAATCAGTAGTATTGGAGAGATGGCATCTTCGAAGTCTATTCTCCCACCAGAATATTGGTTTCCGTCAAGGGTGTGCTGTTTGGTAGGTCAGCAATCATTCCTCCCTGATTCTTGTTGCCAAATCCTTTCGAGTCGCCATTGCCGTCTACAAAGAGATCTCCCTTGGGTTCGTAGTAAACAAGATCAACTCCCTCAAGAGAAGCTTGTTTGAATTCTTTCTTATTGGTGGCGACAGTGATATCAGGTTCAGACGCTTTTTCTTCTTCGAGATTTTCAACCAGGCTGTCGAGTGATTGACCAGAAAGATTCTCTTTTTTGTCTAAATTGGCAATTAATGGGTCAGTGTCACTCTTTTTGTCGGCGAAACCTTTCCCGGAGTCATTTGTGTCAATATAAAGCTCTCCCTTGGGCTTGTAATAGACAAAATCGTGATCTTCCTTGGAAATGTTGTTTAGGTCTTTCTTAGAGTTTGCGACAGCAATGTCAGGGTTTCCGCTCAGATCTTTCAGGACGGAGTTGGTGATGATCGGATTGAAGAATACCTGATCTGCAATGATAATTTGATCGCCTTCCTTGGTGTTGAAGTCCACCACCTGATCGGCCTTTTTCTTGGAGTATGGCTCATTTCCGGAGAAGTAAAAGCGATCGGCACCGTCTTTGCCCTCGAGCTTGTCTTTGCCGTCACCATCGGCGATTAAATCGTCACCTGAAGTTCCTGGGACCTTTTCAGACTTTTTGCTGTCGCCAGTGATGGCTTGGGAAAGATTGATGTTGACAGATTTTAATTCGAATGAATTCTCGATGGTAATAATGTTATCGATGTCATTTGTGTTTTCGACGCTGCCAATATCTCCTGTTTGAACATTGCCGCTGCCGGTATTGTTGATTGTTGTGTTTGTGTTATTGTTCGTGTTGGTATTCGTATTTGTCGAAGTATTCGTATTGTTCGTGTTGTTTGTCGTGTAGTAATTGTTGATGACTGTTGGGCCGGATTGCGCCCCGGGTTTCGTTGCTTGCGGAGTGGGGACGGGTGCTGGGCTGGCCGTTGGGACGGGAGCCAATGATGCCCCTGGAACCGGCTTGGGGATCGGAGTGGGAGTGGGGGTGGGGGCAGAAGCGGCAAAGCCGGGGGTTAGTTGCTCGACGCTGAGTGTGTACTGGCCCACATCAAGGTCATCGGCATAGGTGTCTAAGTCAACTCGAAGATAATAATCGTCGCTCGATTCAATTGGTGATGTTGTGTAGATACCGTCGTTATATACGTAGCCATTTCTTCTGTTCTGGTCGAACGACCAGTAATTAATTGTAGATATTCCATTGGGTTTATACCATGTGATTTTCGAATCGTTCAAGTCATAGACTTCTGATCCACCCGCGACTTGAAATTGATAGGTCGCGCCTTTGAGAAGTCTAACTTTGAACCAGTCTTCGTCTGAGGTGTCCTCTGGCCCTAGAATACCTTCGACTGAACCTGAGGCCAGTCCTGACCCATCAACTGCAAGGGGAAATGTGTGAGCGTTGGTGTAGCGATTGCCGAAGTCGTCAGCCATGGTTGATGCAAGTGATTGAGTGAGGTAAGTAGTAAATCCTTCGGTTAATTGATTGACGCTTATACTGTAGGAACCAACATCAAGATCGTCAGCGTAACTATCTAGGTCAACTCGCAAATAATAGTCATCGCTTTCCTCAATGGGTGTAGTAACAAGGATTCCATCCTGGTAAACATACCCATTTCTTCTCGATTGGTCATATGACCATGATTTCAATGTTGATATGCCGTTTGGCTTGTACCAGGTGACTTTCGCGTCATTCAGGTCATAAACTTCGGGCCCTCCTATCACCTTAAATTCATACGTTGCTCCTTTTAGTAGCGGGATTTTGAACCAATCTTCATCGCTGGTGTCATCCGGGCCGATCGCGCCGCTCAGTGAGCCCGAGTACAGGCGATTGCTGTTGGCTGTAAGAGGAAATGGATAGGCACTGGTGTAGCGAGATCCGTAGTCGTCAGACATGTGGATAGGCCTTTTGTCTTAAGTCATCTAGCTCATCCAGTTTCGCAGCACAAGTGATATTGCCCGCTGTTCAAAAAACCATTAGGAAAGTTCAGGGAGCCAGCCGCGCCCGGTGGAGGCGACTCTTTTCGTACCAGGCTGCGAACTGCGGTGCCCAATCCACCAGATGTGGCCACATCAGATCGCAGAGTTGACGGATCTCGAGCTGGGCATCGAGCTTGGCCCTCAGATCCATGAAGTGCAGAAAGGCCCGCAAGCTGAAACTCACGACGAAATGCTGGCGGTAGTCGAACGGGAGAATGCCGCGGGCATGTTCCTCGGCAAAACCTGAACGCAATAGGTCTCTGTATCGTTCGGCTGCTTTGCGGCAATGGTCGAGATCGAGATCGCGCTGGTCCTGGGTGTAGGAGTATTTCTTCCCGCGGCGGTCGCTGTATTTGCCAACGGGTCGGAGATAAACAATGTCTTCCAGGTCCAGTTCGCCGTCGGCCGCACGGCAGATCCGTTCGCCTGTGTAGCGCATGGATTGCACATCGAAGCTCACTCCAACGCGATGGGTTCGAGCCTGTTGCATCACCGAGTGAGGAAACCAGCCGACATTCAGCACAATCTGGGCATGTTCAAGGGGGCCGAAATGTCCGCGTTCACCTGCCAGCAGGCGTTTGACGCAGATTTCGCCGGCTTGTGTTTCGTCTGGCCAGCTGTCTCGATCCTCAGCAACAAACCCTTCGCAATAGTCCTGATGCATTGCGGCGTAGACGCATTGCTGCGGATTGGGCGTGGCAGCGATCAGGTCGACCCTGAAACGGTCCATCGGTTGGCCGGCATGTCTATGGGCTGATCATGACGGTTGGGATCTTTGTTGGCTGGTCAACCGTGGCTCCGGGGTCCCGCTGTTGTTACAGCAGTGTCCATGGTTTTGTCAGGTCTGAGGTTGCTGATCGTTCCTTGGCCCATCCCACGCAGGGCAGGCAACGGGTCATCCCGGATCAGGGCTTCGCCGATCGATTGCAACTCACTGGGCTGTCTGACACCGATGGAGCGGCCTCGAACCTGGCCATCAGGCCCGAAGAGGTCCAGCTGAGGAATGCCGTTGACGTCGTAGCGGTCGATCAGATCCTGCCAGCGGGGGTTGTCCACATTGACCAGCACCACATCAAGCCGATTCCGGGTGGCCTTCTCCAGCTCCAGCATCGCGGGCGCCATCTCCCTGCAGGCCTGGCACCAGTCCGCATAGAACTCAATCACTGTTGGACGTCCGTTGCTCAATGCTGTTTCGGGCTCAAGAGAGCGGCGGGCCAGCTGCTCCATGGGGGACTCGCTTTCCAGGCCACCTCGCACCAGCAGCAGGGTGACGGCCAGCCCGAGGGCTACCGCCACCAAGAGCAGCTTCTGGATGGGTCCGAGCAAGGGCTGCCGGGAGCTGCCAGTCATGCGTTGAGCTGCAGTACTTGCACTCTGGCAGGCCTAATGCTTTGCCGCGGCTAGCGTTCAGCCATGGCTCTGATGCGTCTGCTGATCCTGCCGCTGCGGGCTCCGATGCTCCTCGTCCTGTTCGCCACCGCCGTGGTAATGGGCAATCACTGGACGTTGTTGCATGAGCATGTTCACGACACCCGTGGCGTGAGCATTCACCTGTTTTGGACGGTGGAACTGCTGCAATCGGTGGTGGTAGTGGTGATTTGCTCCCTGCCCGACCTGTTTGTTCGGCGTGTGTCCCTTTTGATGGCCTCCAGCCGGGTGCTCAGCCTGGTAGTCATCCTTCTGCTGGTGATCACGCTCGGCATCTATCTTGCCCTAAGGCTGCATCTTTTTGCAGACATCCTGATTATCTCTTCCGCTGTCCTGCTCGCACGCTTGGATCTCACACGCATCGGGGTGGTTCCCCCTGCGGTGCTCACCGTGTGCTTTCTGCTTTGTGTTCTGCTCTCAGGGATCTGTATCGGACATCTTTTGCCTGATCCCCGCACGGCCTGGTTTGCAATCGGAATCCGTTGAGCCTGTGTAGAGCTGGAGATTGTCCAAGACCTTTTTGACGTAGTACCGCGTTTCCGGATACGGGATGCGTTCCACCCAGAGTTCCGGCGCAGTGCTGAGCTCGGTGGTTCGCCACGTGTTCACCGCGCCCGGTCCAGCGTTGTAGCTCGCGACTGTAAGGAAGGGATTGCCATCCCAAATTCGCAGCAGGGTGCGCAAATAAGCGGCTCCGAGATCGATATTGAAGCCTGGATCATTGAGCTCGGTGTCCGTCAGGGGCCTGCCGGCCATCTCAGCAGCTGTCGCGGGCATCAGTTGCATTAAACCGATCGCTCCCGCGATGGAACGCACCCCTGGTGAAAAGCGGGATTCCTGCTTTGTGATGGCCAGCAGCAGCTCAGGGCGGAGTCCATTCGTCTCGGCGCCAGTGCTGAATTCCGACGCGAACAGAACAGGCGCCTGGCTTTGCCGCAGTTGTTGGCGCTGCTCACATGTCATGCCCCGCCAGCGGAGGCTGAGCCGCCACAAACGATCCAGTCCGGTCCAGACATCCCCGATGGCCAGCCGCAGTCGACCCTCCACCAACTGTTCCGGATGGGGCAATGGTTGAACGGCGGCATGGGTGAGGCGCCAGTGTTCCCAGGCTTCGTTGTTAAGGCCAAGTCGCCAGAGCGTGTTCACAAAAGCGTCACTGCTGTCCAGAGCACTCCAGCCCAAGGGCTCAGCGAAGCGCTTCGATGCCGGCTCGGCGTCCAACGCCAGATCCTCGGTCTGCGCGTTGAGGCGCACCCTGGCGCGCCAGCGGTAATAACCGGCGGATTGTGAATCGATCAGCTGATTCCAGATCGTTTCGGCGGCGTCATCTTGACCCACGCGTTGATTGCTGAAACCCAGCCAGAACAGCCGCCGCGCTTCCAGGGGGTCGGGGAGGGTTCCGGATGGCAACAGCTCCAGCAACTGCGTTGCGATCAACCAATCCCCGTGCAGCAGGGCTTCTCGTGCAAGGTCCCACTGCAATTGCCAGATCTCGGGGTCATCCGGCCATCGCTGGATCACATCAACGGCGTTGTTGCCGTTGGCGAGTCGCACCCTGGCAGCGGCGACGGCCGCAGAACCGCTGGCCAGTGATTCAGGAAGTGCATCCAGCAGGCTGGGATCAGGACGCAACGGTTCGCTCAGAAGGCGAGCCGCAGCCGCGCTTTCGGGTGCCATGGGATGGTCCTGTGCGAGCTGAAGGAGCATCTGGTTAGCTTTGTTTTTTGCCTCGGCGTCGCCGTAGAGATGGGATCGCGCGATCGCCAGCGCTGCAGCGGGATCAGCATCAGAGTTGTTGAGGCACCGTTGGGCAGCGTCTGCCTCGCCGAGCTGAGCGAGGCCAAGGGCGAGCTGCTGCCTTTGGGCAGGCGTGGGCTGTGCTGCAGTGCTGTCTTCACAGGCGTCCTTCAGCCGTTGGCTTGTCCCCGGCCAGCGAACACCCCAGCGCGCCAGATGCAGGGCTCCTTGATGGCCATGCTTCGGATCAGGCTCCATTGTTTGCGCAGCCGCCAGGGCGGCTGGATGCCCGGGTTGCTTGTTCAGCAGCTCCATCAGCAGTTCCGGTTGCAGGCCGGCCAGCCGGTTGCGAGCCCAGGCGGAGGTTGGTTCCGCTGGAAAGCGCTTCAGCAGCAGGCGCCAGAGCTGTTGTGCCCGCTGGTGCTCCTGCAGGTCTTCCGCTGCCTGGGCCTCCAACCCCAGCGCGACGGCCGCTAGCGGTGATGGGCCCCAGCCTTGGCTTGCCAGCAGGCGTTGACGTCGCGCTGGGTCGTCATCCAGCTTTGAGACCATCAGCAACGCTGCTTCCCGTCGGCGATCGGGATCGACAGACCATCGGTAGGTTTGCCAAAGATGGGCCGATGACGTGTCGGGCGTCAGAGGTTGATGCCGTTGTCTCAGCTGCCGTTGTCCGAGCACCGCAGCGCTGAGGCTGATGGCTGCTGTGCCGATCAGCAGGACAGCTCCGACGCGGAAACCTGCGTGCACTCTTGGCCGGGGACTGCTGTCATTCTGTTGTGTTCTTCATTTTTGGCGATGCCATCCCATCGGCCCTACGGACGCCCGGGTCGCAGCCAGCGTTGGCGTACTTGGTTGGCGCTGACGCTGGCCTTGCTGGTTTGGGTTCTGCGATGGATCTGGCCATTGCAGCTTCTACCGGGTTGGTTCGTGGCGGTTTTGTTCGCTTGGGCAGGACTTGAGTTGATCGGAGTGCTTTGGTTCCCGCAACGGTCGAATTGAGGGCGGAGCTGCACCTGTCCCCTCGTCACTTCCCTGGCCAGATCAGCGCCCGTAACCTGCAGTCCACGAATGAGACCCATGGTTCAAAGCACGGTTCATCCCATTGGCCCCAGCCTGGGGAACGCTGTGCCTGGCTTTGGGACTGACGGGATCCGCGGCAGGGTTGGAGAGGTGCTCACGCCGGCGCTCTGCCTTCAAGTCGGTTATTGGTGCGGCCGCGTTCTGCCAGACCAGGGCCCGATTCTGATCGGACGGGATTCCCGCAGCAGTGGCGCCATGGTGTCGTCAGCGCTCACGGCTGGGCTGACTGCTGCTGGTCGCGAGGTGTGGACGTTGGGCCTTTGTCCAACACCAGCGGTACCGCTCCTGATCCGAGCACTGGGTGCTGCGGGGGGATTGATGGTTTCAGCGAGTCATAACCCGCCGCATGACAACGGGATCAAGGTTTTCGGTGCTGATGGCGCAAAGCTCGGCGCCGCCCAGCAGGCCAGCATTGAGGAGGGCTTGCGGGGCGATTCGGCTCTCGAGCCCCATGATCACGCTCGATGCGGCCCGTCTTTGCATCGCCCTGAACTGCTTGCCTCCTATCGGGACTGCCTGATGGCCTCGGTGCACCAGCAACGTCTGGATGGGGTGCCGATCGTGCTCGATCTCTGCTGGGGATCTGCCACGGCCTGTGCCGCTGAAGTGTTCGAGGCACTCGGGGCGGATCTGACGGTGTTGCACGGCGAACCAGACGGTGACCGCATCAATGTGAACTGTGGCTCCACCCAGCTGGATCCATTGCGCCAGGCCGTGATCGAACGGAAGGCGGCCATGGGTTTCGCGTTTGATGGCGATGCGGACCGCATGCTGGCTGTTGACGGCCGCGGCAGGGTCGTGGATGGCGATCACGTTCTGTTCCTCTGGGGTTCCGTTCTGCAGGACCGCCAGGTTCTTCCCGATCAACGGCTCGTCGCCACCGTGATGTCCAATCTCGGGTTCGAGCGGGCCTGGCAGGACCGTGGCGGGGTGCTTGATCGCACCCCAGTGGGAGACCAGCACGTCCATGCGGCGATGCTGTCCAGTGGTGCTGCTCTGGGTGGGGAACAGTCCGGTCACATCCTTTCGGCCTCCCACGGGCTCTGTGGCGATGGAGTCCTAACGGCTCTGCAGCTGGCAACGCTGTGCCACAACCAGCGGATCACGCTTAGTGACTGGCTGGATTGCAGCTTCAAGGCTTTCCCCCAGAAGCTGGTCAATGTCCGGGTCCCGGATCTTGGCCGTCGTAAGGATTGGGCAGCGTGTGAGCCGTTGGCCGACGCGGTCCGTGCCGCTGAGACAGCGATGGGGGAGAGCGGCCGCGTCCTGGTTCGCGCCAGTGGCACGGAACCGTTGTTGCGGGTCATGGTCGAAGCCGCTGAAACAACGGATGTCGAGTCCTGGACGGAGCGTCTGGCATCCCTCGCTGATCAACACCTCAACGCGGCCTGATCACCAGATCCCTGGCCAGATTCAACGCTCCATCGCAGGCGTCGCCCACAGGGTCACACCACTGGGCCTCGGGCAGCGTTTCTGAGAGGGCTTCCCTGACTGCGTTGCGGAACAGCAGAAGATGTTCGAAGGCACCACCCTGCCCAACCACCTGCGGTTGGCTGAGCCCGAGGACCACTGCCACAGCATGGATGCTTTCAGCCTGCGCTGCGGCCGAGCGATCAACAATCCATCGCGCTTCTTTTAAACCGTTCTCTGCCGCTGATACCACTGCAGGTGCGAGGGCGGCGAATTGAGCTGTTCTGAACGCAGGACTAACCACCAGGGCTTTGAGTTCCTCGCTGCTGCTGCATCCCAGAAGATTCCAAAGTTCCTCCCGCAGGGGATGATCCGGGAGCCGGCCATCAGCCATGCGCAGGCTCAGCTGCAGTCCCTGATGGCCGAGATCGAAGGCTGCGCCAGCCCCATCGAGCCGCCAACCCCAGCCTCCGCAGCGATGTTCCACGCCTTGTCCGTTGCGGCCAACGCAGATCATCCCGGTGCCACTGATCGCAACGATTCCAGGTTGTTCGGGGAACGCACCCCGCAGAGCCGTGCGTTCATCACCCGTTGCCAGGGCGCGTTCAGGCGCTAAGTCGAGGGTGCGGGCCATCAGCCGACTAGCCCTCTCCTCCAGTGGCGTTCCCCGTTCAATCCCGCTGGCACCGATCACCGCCGCATCGAGGCTGCCGATTGCTCCGGCATTGGCGCTGCTGGTGCGGATGGCTGCTTGAAAGCGCTCGGTGCCGTTGGCTGCCTCCAGATGGCTGATTCCCGGGCCCAGCCCCGTCGCTATTTCACGCCAATGGTCTCCCACCAGCTCAACGATTCGGCAGCGCGTCGTGGTCTGTCCTGCATCAAAACCGGCCAGCAGCATTAGCTCGTTTCGTTGGACGACGGCGTCTGCGCTGCCAGGGTTGCCAGGCAGAACCAGCCGATCAACTGCACTTCTGGCCGGAAGAAGATCGTGTCGGCAACGCCCTGGCCGAGCAGGCCCGCAATCGCGGCCAGGCTGGCCAAGCAAGCGCCGGCAGCCGGTTCATCCAGGCTGAGCCCGCGCAGGCCACTGCGGAAACTGCTGAACAGGAGCCCCAGACTGGCGAGTAGACCGGCAACGCCCGTTTCCACCAGAATTTCAAGCGGTACGGAATAGGCACTCAGCGCATTGAACTTGGGTTGCTGATACAGCGGATAGATCCGGTTGAAGGCGTTGTTGCCGGGGCCGATACCAAGCCACGGCCTGTCCTGAACCATGTCGATTGATGCCAGCCAGACGTTGATTCGGAAGTTGTTGGAGCTGTCACCGCGACCCGCCATCAGGCTCACGAGGCGCGTGCGGATCGGTTCGACTTTGGTTGCTGCGATGGCAAGCACAGCAGCACCCAGGAACAGCATCAGCAATGGGGCCAGTCGTCTCAACATTGGGGGCCAGTGACGTGTGGCGCGAATCAGCAGCAGAACAACAAGGACAGACAGACAGCTCACCAGCCCAAGCCAGCCTCCCCGGCTGTACGTCAACACGGTGGCGAGGCCCCCGAGCAGCAACGTCACGCCAGCGAAGAGGCGGCTGCCGATTCCGCTCCATTGCAGGACAGCTACAGCGGCCAGCGGCAGCATGGCCAGCAAATAGCCCGCTAAAAGATTCGGGTTGCCAAGCGGTCCATAGATCCTGATCGTGCCTTCAGTGATTGAATTCGGATCGGCCCATAGCGCCAACTCCTCCGTTGTGGCATACAGCTGGCGCAGAGCCAGAACACTGCTGAGCAAGCCACCGCCGAGCAGCGCCGCCACCAGCCGATTCCACCAGCGCGGATCACGTTCCAACACCTTTCGGATCAGGGCATAAACGCCGAGGTAGCTGATCAATTTGACCAGGCCTTTCGCCGCCGCGACTGGTACTGGAGAAAAGCCGGTGGCCAGCGCGGCGATGCCGAGAAAGAGCAGCAACCAGCCGCTGATCGGACTGATCCGTTCTGCCGGCGTCACCAGTGACCAGAGAAGCCACAGCAACCCTGTTGCCGCGATCAACAGAGCCAGCCCCGTCCGAGTCAGGAGTGGCAGGCCGGATAGCAGAAGCATCAGCACGGAGGCCGATAACCACTCGAGGCGGTGGAGGACGTCGTCTCCCACCCTCAGCTGGCCCTGCCAGCGCATCAGCAGTGGAACGACCATCCTTCAGGTTCCGGAGCTGACGGTATCGGCGGGATTATCGATCGCCTGCCACTCCCTTTCCAGTGCTGCCAGCTCAGGAAGCGGTTGGTGGTTCCGTAGGAAAAGAACGCGGTAGATCGGTAAGCCCTGCTCGATTGCGAGTTGCTCCCGCTCCGTGGGAACGCCGAGTGGGTTGTCCGACCTCCAGGGCCGATTTTCCTGCTGAGGGCGTTCGAAACAACCGCTGAGCTCGGTGAGCGTCACCATCGGATCGATCACTTCCAGCACATCGCTCTGCAGAAAAAGGTCCCGGCCAGGTTGCAGTGCGGCTGCGATCGCCAGCAGGAGTTCCGGTTGGAGAACGCGGCGCTTGCGATGCCGTCGCTTGAACCATGGATCCGGAAACTGAATCGAGACCCGTTGCAATCGGTCTGCAGAGAGCTGTGCCATCCAGCCCTGCAGGCTGATGTTGGCGTTGCAGAACAGCACTCGTACATTTCCAAGCTCGCTATCGCGTGCTTCTCGGTCCGCGGAGAGGACGAGAGGTCTGCGGATCTCGACGCCAAGGTGGTTCCAGTCCTGATCGCGTCTTGCGATGCCAAGGATGCAACGCCCGCGGGCACATCCGATGTCGAGGTGGATGGGCTTTTCAGGATGTCGAAACAGCTCCTGAGGAGAGGGCAGTTGCAGAGGAAGTTGAAAGAACCTGCTGAGGGGATTGACGTGTTGGCGCAAGGATTCGATTGAGTTATTGCGGGTCGTGTTGCAACAGTGCCCAGCAAGCGGTGTAACCGTGCAAATGGGTTGATCCGCCAACGGGTCCGATCTCACCGTTGCAGAAGGCTCCCGCCACCGGCAGCTCGGGCATCACCTGCCGGGCGAGGGAAACGTCTCCGTTTGGAGTGCCGAATAGTCCCTGGCCGCGACCCAGACAGGCCATCAGTAAGCCAAACGAAGGTTCAGTTCGGCCGTCAATAGCTTCCTTGAGCAGCTCGAGGGCGTCCTGTCTGGAGGCATCCGCTTCGCGCAGTTGGAATTGCACGTTCTGACCTGGCCGCACCCGATCAGCCACGGCTACCGCTCCATTGTTCGGGTCCACACCGATCAGGTTGCGAACCAGAAATGCCCCCTGCACGGAGTTGGTGCCATCGGGGTTGACCTGCAGATCCCTGCTTTCGATGCCGAGGAACAACGAGTGACGCACTAGATCCCGCTCCCGTTCGGTGAGGTCAGCGAGAACTCTCTGTAGACAGGCGACGGGACTCGCCTTGCGGGTGCCATCGCTGAGCTCAAGCAAGACGTTGCGCTGCACCTGCTCAATTGAGAACACAGGGCCGATTGGCCGACATCCCTGGGCGACGACGGGATCCAATTTCCAATCGCCACCGATGGAACAGATCACCGCACCATTCAAAACCTTGTCGTTCAGCAGCAGGGATCCGTGCGGCGCATTGTGAGGACCAGCGACCCCACCGATTCTCGGTGCAGAGGGATAGGCGTAATCAAGGCCGCTGATCAGATCGTTAATCCCGTTGCTGGTTGGATCGATCAGAACGATCTGACTTCTGCAGCTTTCAGGGTCGATCCCCACCCAGTCCTGCCATTGCTGTGCCGCACCGTCGAGATCGGGTAAACGCTCAGTATCCAGAGCTGCAGTCTTGATCTGCAGTCCCGGCAGGGTGAGCAGTGAAACACTAAGTGCAGGTTTTTGCTCCACCTCCGAGGGTGTGCCGCTGGAGCTGGTACCGATCACGCCACCGCCGGCACAGCCGATCCAGTGCTTGGCCGTGAGGCGTTGGCGGAGGAGGGGAAGAAGTCTGGGCAGATCGCTGGCGTAATTGGTCGAGGCGAACACCAGTGCCAAATCGGCATCGCCACGACGACCCAGGCTCTCTGCTACGTCCTGAACTGACTTGTCCAGCGATGGGTGGGTGGACAAGGCAGTGCGACAGGTCGGCTTGTCGGTGGATCCTCTGAACCAGTCGAGTGGAGAGAACGAGGCCATGGTTCGGACCTTATCAACCTTGAAGCACGAAGCGAGGGATTGATAATGACGCCACCTTGAACCGCTGCGGTGAACGAGCTGTCCTATCGAGCTTTGGTCTGGCTGACGTATCGCCTTGCCGCCACGTTTGCTCTTGGGCTCCCCCTGGTTCTGTTGGTCTGGTCCGCCGTCCGCCGTGAGACCTCGATGGTTCGTCTCATCAGCCTCTATTGGAAGGTGGCGAGCCTGATGGCAATCAGCATGCTCCTGCTAACCAGTCAGCAGCCGCTTGGCTACGTGACGGCACTGATTGCACCGCTGTTGATGGTGGTGTCGGTTTGGTTCTGGGTGGATCTCAATGAGGAACTCGAGGATCTTCCCGCCTGGCGTCCGTTGCCGCTGACCGTGCGTGTTTGGCGTTGGGCCCTCTCCGGGTCTGGGTTGTTGAGTGTGGTGATGACCGGCACTGCGTTGAGCTGTACACAGGTTGTGGATGGGGCGTTCTGTGCTGCCTGGGTCGAGGCGCCCAGGGGCCTGCATCGCTTGGTTGAAACCGTGTTCGGATTTCTGTTTGGAGGTCAGTGGACCGAGAGCGTGGCGGGCTTCATCGGCTATCTCGCTCTTGTCGCCTACCTGGCAGGCTTTCTGCAATGGCTGCTCGTGCGTCTCCCGAGGCAGAGAAGGGTCGCTGGAGGCTTCTGAGCGATGTCAGATGTTGATTTGATCCATGACCTGGAGGAGCGCACCCGCCTGCGTCCAGACCGCGTCATCCGCCTATCGGGGCAGGTGTCCGATGAACCGTTCGAGCTGCTGATCTTCCGTGGATTCAGCAGCAGCACAACGCATCCCACAGCGTTTGATCCCGATGCATCCGTTCTCCCTGAAGGAACCCTGCTCAAGCGAGCAGAGTTGTTGCTGGGTCCGCTGAATCCAGCTGGAGAGACGTTGCTCGCCGGACCGATGGACCCCGCGGACCTTCTGGTTCAGGCCAGCTGGTGAGCGCGTCTGTTCAGTACGCCGGTGCAACGACCACAAAGATCGGGATGTTCGCTGTGCTGTCCGACGTCGGCTTCGTAGTGCCAGCAGCGTTCGCATTTGATGCCGCGGGCTCGCGTTATTTCGATCACCGCTTCGTCATCGTCCTGGCTAGCCAGCACTTCCGCCCAGGGTTCCCCTCCAAGCTGCAGCTGGGACACCAGTAGCCAGTCGCGCAGGTCATCGACTTCACAAGTCCCGTTGTCCTTCAGCCAGCCCAGTGCTGACTGCAGTTCGCTGCTCCGGGCGTCGATCCGCACAGCAGCCTCCAACGATGCGCCCAGTTCCTGACGGCTGCGGCAGTCTTCCAGCACTTTGTTGACGGAGGCGCGCAGATCACGGAGCTGCTGCACCGGCGCCATCAACGTGTCATCTCTCCAGCTTTCAGGAACGGTGGGCCAGCCACGCAGGAACACCGAGCGTTCCTCCAACCGGTAAGGGATGTTCTGCCAGATGTCCTCCGCCATATGGCAAAGCACTGGAGCGATCAATCCGGCGAGGCGTTCAATGATCAGAGCCATCACGGTTTGGCAACTGCGACGGCGCTGGTCCGCAGGTGCGCTGACGTACAGCCTGTCCTTGGCGATGTCGAGATAGAAGTTCGAGAGATCGGTGACGCAGAAATTTTGCAGCAGTTGGAAGAAACGGAAAAACTCACAACTTTCGAAGGAGGCTGTAATCTCATCCATCACCTCTGCGGTGCGCTGCAGCATCCAGCGATCCAGCAGCGGTAGCTCTGCCACCGGCACGGCGTTGGTGCAGGGGTCGAAATCGTGCAGGTTCCCCAGCAGATATCGGCTGGTGTTGCGCACTTTGCGGTACACATCCGCAAGCTGACGCAGGATCCCTGCACCGATCGGTACATCAGCCGAGTAATCCACGGAACTCACCCAGAGGCGCAGCACATCCGCTCCATAGGGCGGCTCCTGTTTTTGGTTCTTGCCGCCGGCAATGATCACCATCGGATCGACAACGTTGCCGAGCGATTTGCTCATCTTGCGGCCCTTCTCATCCAGGGCAAAGCCGTGGGTGAGAACCCGTTTGTACGGCGCGTGGCCATTGACCGCCACAGAGGTGAGAAGCGAGCTCTGGAACCAGCCGCGGTGCTGGTCGGACCCTTCTAAGTAGAGATCGGCGGGATAGCTGAGGTTGTCCCTTTGGCTGGCAACAGCGGCCCAGCTGGAGCCGGAATCGAACCACACGTCCATGGTGTCGGTGCCCTTGCGCCACTGATCGGCCTGGTCTGCGAAGGCGGGTGGCAGCAACTCGGCTTCGTCCTTTTCCCACCAGATGTCCGCGCCATGGGCGCCGATCAGAGCCTCGATGTGGTTCAGGGTGTCGGCGTTGAGCAGCACCTCGCCATTGCTGCGGTTGTAGAAAACAGGAATCGGCACCCCCCAGGTGCGCTGGCGGGAGATGCACCAGTCTCCGCGTTCCTTCACCATCGCCTCGATCCGGTTGCGGCCGGAGGCTGGAGTCCATTCCACCTGATCGATGGCATCGAGGGCTTGCTGGCGGAAGCCGTCCACGGAGGCGAACCACTGTTCGGTGGCGCGGAAGATTGTGGGCTTTTTCGTGCGCCAGTCGTAGGGATAGCGGTGGCCGTAGGCCTCCTGCTTGAGCAGAGCGCCGGCTGTCTCGAGCGCTTCGATGATCGCCGGGTTGGCGTCCCTTAGAACGTTCAGGCCCGCGAACGGACCTGCTTCCTCGGTGAGGGTGCCAGCCTCATCCACGGGACAGAGGACCGGTAGTCCGTTCTTCTGGCCGGTGTGGAAGTCATCGACGCCGTGGCCGGGGGCGGTGTGGACCAGGCCCGTGCCGGTGTCAGTGGTGATGTAGTCGCCACCGATCACCACTGGGCTGGTGCGATCCAACAGCGGGTGTCGATAGATCAGCCCAGCCAGCAGGGCTCCCTTCACGGTGGCCTTGCGTTGGAGAGGGCGCTCCAGGGAGTTGCTCAGGGCTTCGGTCAGGTCAGCAGCCAGCAGCAGCAGACGGCCCTGGCCGTCGTCGACCAGGGCGTAGTCGAGCCGTTCGTTCACCGACACCGCAAGGTTGGCCGGCAGGGTCCAGGGCGTGGTGGTCCAAATCGCGACCCGAAGCGTCTCTCCCAGCGCAGTGGCATCGCAGGGCAGCGCAAGGTTTTGGTCGCTGAGGGCCTTGCGGAGGGCCTCCGGCAGCTCCACGGCCGGGAAACCGACGTAAACGCTTGGGCTGGTGTGGCCGTCGGGGTATTCCAGCTCAGCCTCGGCCAGAGCGGTTCGGGAGCTGGGACTCCAATGCACCGGTTTGAGCCCGCGATAGATGTGCCCCTTGAGGACCATCTCCCCGAACACGCGGATCTGGGCGGACTCGTAGTCCTTCTGCAAGGTGAGATAGGGCTGGGCCCAATCGGCCCAGATGCCCCAGCGCTGGAAGCCCTTCATCTGGCCTTCCACCTGTTTGCGGGCATAGGTGGCAGCTTTTTTGCGGAGCTTGATCGGCGTCAGGGCCCTGCGCTGCTCCTGATCCATGGCCTGAAGCACCTTCAGCTCGATCGGCAGGCCATGGCAGTCCCAGCCCGGGACGTACCGCACGCGACGGCCACGCAGCACCTGATATTTGTTAATGACATCCTTGAGCACCTTGTTGAGGGCATGGCCCATGTGCAGGGCTCCATTGGCGTAGGGAGGTCCGTCATGGAGGGTGAATCCAGGGCCTTTGTTCTCCAGACCAAGCTTCAGATCAATGCCCTGATCAGTCCAAAACGCCTGTAGCTCCGGCTCCCGCTTGACGGCATTGGCGCGCATGCCAAAACCGGTCTGCAGCAGGTTCAGCGTGTTTTTGTAGGAGGGACGTCCTTCGGCGGCGTCGCGCGTCTCCTTGCTCACAGGGTTCCCCAGCTGGAGAGGGGATTATCAGTCTTCGACTCCGTCGGTTGCAGGTTCGGGCGGCGAGTCTGTTGAAGCTGATGAGGGGGCTTGCATGTCCTTGGCTGGATCCTGACGTTGCTCTGGACCGGATTCCCCAATGGATTCTCCAGAAAATTCCCCACTGGATTTAGCCGTGGATTCAGAGTCAGGGCGAACCCACTTTTTGCCTGACACGCCTGAGCGGCCGGACGGCTTCAGCTGGCGTGCCATCCCACCAATGCCGGCTCCAAGGCTGCTCGCTGCTTGAACGAGTTGTTGCAGGTTGGTCGTCCAGTGCTGAAGAGAACCCAATCGCTCCTGCTCCTCCTCGCTCAGCACTCGCCATCTCGCCTGGCCCACCTCAAGACAGAGGCGGCTGATCAAGAGGCTGCTGCACAGAACGGCAAGCATGGGTGAACCACGCAGTTGCTCGCTGTCGGTCACCAGCACAAGCCCCAGAAGCAGTACGACCGCGCCCCAGACGCCATCGCGCGGGCGACTGAGTTCAACGGCCAGCAATGGAAGCAGCAACAGAGCGAGTCCGAGCAGAAGACAGAGATCGCCGCTGAGAGTTGCCAGCATTTGGGATACCGATCTGTCTTCATTCTGATTGCTCCTTAAAGTGCTGAACGAGCCCACCTGGCGGAATTGGTAGACGCGCTGGTTTTAGGTACCAGTGGCTTATGTCGTGGGGGTTCAAGTCCCCCGGTGGGCATCTCAAACATCTGTTTCTGGCCGGCATCTGTGAACCGTTGTCTCAATCAGGCGGTATGTCTTGAAAAAGCTGGTCTCATAACAGCCCACCACGGAGAATGGTGGGCCAACCGCGTCAGTTCAAAATGGATGTTTTCGAACAAATAGAACGGTTGAAGAAAGTGCTTGAAGTTGCCCGAACTAACAACAATCAATTATTTATTGAAAATATTGAGCGCGAAATTGCAGCCCTTGAATCTGGGAAGATTTCTCCAATTGTTCAAATATATCTCACTGAAGAGGAGCGTACCTGAGAAAAACTGAAAACCTATCTAAAGTTCATCGATTGCATCAAAAAAAATTTCGAAGTTGCCAAATTGCATTAGCTAAAAAGGCAACTTGGCTTTGGGTGCAACTTACACTCAAAAACGACCTGTCTATTTGAACAAGCCGATGATTTGAAAAGATTGAGAGAAAATATCAATCCTGTTTGTCTTTAAGAATCGGCAAATCTGTCGGTTGTTTCAGGACAAAGACAACTCCGATCGTCAGAGCTGCCGAGACAGCAATCAGGATCGTGATGGCGGATGAATAGTCGTTCATCCGTTGATACCAAAAATGCCGAAACCGACCTGATGAACGATCCCCTGACCTGTCATCGCTTCCGTTAACAATCCGATCAGGAAACCAAGCATGGCGATACGGCCATTCAGGAGCTCAGCGCGGCTCATCCGTTCGGATTTGATTTGGGACGCTGCCGCGTCTTGAAACCATTGATCGTTAGGCGAAGCAGAGGACGAATCCATGACGCAAATGCGTGTCAAGAAATATTAAGCAAAATATTGAGAAACGTGAAGAGCCTTGGGGCCCCATGGCGGCGCTCTCATTTCTTTTGGCTGCCCTGTGCTCAATTCATTTCTCGGCCCGGTGGAAACCTGGGACTATGACAGCAATTAGGAGTCGTTCCTCGATGGATGCATGCCCAGATCATTGCTGCGCTCTTGGTCCTTGCATCGCGGGGACCTGGATGGGTTTCTGGCTCTCAGTCTCAACAACCTGATCACCCTGCTGCTGGCTGTCGGACTGTGCCGAAGCGTGCTCGGCTATTCCGACATGCTCCTGTTCAGCACGATCATTCCGGCGTCAGGGGTCAGTCTTTTGCTCGGCAATTTTGCTTACGCACGATCGGCGCGCCGACTGTCTCGTCAAGAAAGCCGTCAGGACTGCACAGCGCTTCCTTACGGCATCAACACCGTCACGCTTCTGGCCTACATCTTCCTGGTGATGTTGCCGGTGAAGCTGGGAGCTCTGTCTGCAGGGCTCAGCGAAGCGGAGGCGGTGGAGGCGTCCTGGAAGGCAGGAACGATGGCTTGTCTGGGGTCTGGATGCATTGAAGTCTCCGGTGCTCTGGTTGCACAGCAACTGCGTCGCTGGCTGCCGAGAGCCTCGCTCCTCTCCACCCTCGCTGGGATTGCCTTGGGTTACATCTCACTGGGTTTTTTGCTCAGGAGTTACGCCTACCCCGTAGTGGGCTTGCCCACCCTGGCGATTATCTGTCTGGGATATTTCGGACGGGTCCGCTGGCCTCTGCCGACAGGGTTGATGGCTGTTCTGCTGGGAATTGGCCTGGGCTGGATCAGCGGCTTAATGCCCCAGGATCCAATCGCCTGGGAGAGGGGACTTGGTCTGGTCGCCCTGCACCTGCCGGTGTTGCAGCTTTCAGCACTATGGGACGCGCGCATGGACTTATTCCCGTGGCTTGGTGTGATCATCCCGATGGGCTTATTCAATGTTGTGGGTTCTCTGCAGAACCTGGAGAGTGCTGAAGCTGCAGGCGATCGATACCCCACCGGAAACAGTTTGCTGATTAATGGTTTGGGAACGGTTGTGGCGGCCGCCTTTGGTTCCTGTTTTCCCACAACGATCTACATCGGGCATCCAGGCTTCAAAGCCATGGGTGCACGAGCTGGTTATTCCTCGCTGAATGGTGTGGTGATGGCCGCGATCTGCTTGCTCGGCGGGCTTGGCGTGTTGGCGTTGCTTGTTCCGATCGAGGCGGGTATGGCGATCCTGCTGTTCATCGGTCTGAGCATGACTGCACAGGCTTTTCAGAGCACACCCCGGAAGCATGCACCGGCTGTTGCGCTGGGCATGCTCCCGGGGTTAGCGGGCTGGGGAGCGATGCTGCTGAAGGCAGGACTGCGAACCGGCGACGTCGGAACAGTGGATGCGCCTTTTGGAGAAGCCTTGATCGGGGAGCTGGCTGGATCCGATATCTGGGCGAAGGGTCTTTTTGCTTTGGAGCAAGGGCAAATCATCACAGCCATGCTCTTGGCGGCTTGGCTCGTCTACTTGATCGAAGGCCGCTTCAGGGCCGCGGCAACCTGCAGTGGCATCGCTGCGGCACTGTCCTGGTTCGGGATTTTGCACGGATGGACCTTTTCCACGGGCGACACAGTGGTTCAGTTGGGTTGGGGTGCTGGAGCACCTTGGGCACTGGCTTATGGGCTTGTCACGTTGACGACTGTCGCGGCGCGTCCCTTCCACGATCAGAGCGCGAAGACTTAAGACCGCGTCGGTTGGTCAAGCGATGGTCGGGTCGTTTTAGTAGGGCTGTTGGCCTCCATTGAGCGGCCAAGACGGCCGCTCTGAATTTGACCCAAAAGGCCCGCTTTTCGCTCCTTCTTTGCCTAACTTGGTTTTGGAATGTTTCAGATGAACAACCTCTTGCACGGATGACCCAGACCTCTGCTCCAGTTCGGCAGCCACGTCTGGCGTCCGTTCCCAGGGAGTTTCTCGATCCCCCATCAGCCTGGAACCCCACCGTGGGACTGTTTCTGGGGGGATATGCCCTGGCCGTGCTCACCGGTTTTGGATGGTTCGCGTGGGGATGGCCGCTGCCGGTGTTACTCGGCACGGGCTTTCTTGCCTTGCATCTTGAAGGCACGGTCATCCATGACGCATGTCATAACGCTGCGCATCCCAATCGCTGGATCAACCAGCTGATGGGGCACGGCTCGGCTCTGTTGTTGGGATTCAGTTTTCCGGTCTTTACCCGAGTTCATCTCCAGCATCACGCCAATGTGAATGATCCCAAAAATGATCCGGATCACATTGTTAGTACCTTCGGGCCGCTGTGGTTAATAGCACCTCGATTTTTTTATCACGAGTGGTTCTTTTTTCAAAGGCGCCTTTGGAAGCGATGGGAGCTGTTCCAGTGGGGGCTTGAGCGAAGTGTCTTTATCGTGATTGTACTTGCGGCGCTTCGATTCAATTTTCTGTCCTTTGTTTTCAACTGTTGGTTTGCACCCGCACTGATGGTGGGTGTCACATTGGGGCTTTTCTTTGATTATTTGCCTCATCGTCCATTTTTGTCGAGAAACCGCTGGCGAAACGCAAGGATTTATCCCGGCCAACTAATGAATTTTCTTATCATGGGGCAAAATTATCATTTAGTCCACCACCTATGGCCGTCCATTCCCTGGTTTGAATACAAGCCCGCGTATGAGGCCACAAAACCCCTTTTTGATTCCAAAGGTTCTCCTCAGCGTCTCGGAATTTTCGAAACAAAATCCGACGGATTTAACTTCTTGTACGACATTCTTGTTGGTGTTCGCAGCCACAAACCTCGTCGAAGCCGCATGCGGCGCGTCGCGAGAATGTTGCCGGGGAGCCGGCTACAACGTCGTTGGATCGGTCTTCTTCACAAAACTGCAGTCAATCCTTCACGAGGTTCTCGCTCAGCAGCAAGGTCATAGCTGGTAGTCGTTCATCGCAAACAACTAATAAAACTTTGGTATTTATAATCTGATATGTTTGTTGTTTTGCAATGAACGATAAATGAATGTCAAGATAAAATGATTGAATTTCTTGGCTTTGTTCTAATTCTAATAATTTTCGAATATTGATTCGTCACAATAATTGGATCATACTCGTAAGTATTGGCCTATGCTTGACGAATTTGTCTTGATCTACGGGGAGTTGATCATAGTCTATTGAAGTGATTCATGGTTTCGTCGGTGATTCTCAAACAAGCCTCGGCCAGCTATTCTCAAGTGTGGTCTTTGTATTTGTCTTGCAATTAAATCTTGACGGATCAAAAAAATTGAGATCTGAACACTGCGCCAGTAACAGCAACGATGATAGATGTTATGGTCAAAACTGTAAATGCCTCTTTTTGCTGTTAGTCATAAGACGATAGACACCAAGGTTTGGCTTAGATAGTCTGTTGCTTCGCGACATTCATGGATGCTTGGATGAGCATTAAATGTGGATGAAAGGTAATAATTAGCCACGACATTGAAAAGTATTAAAGATAACCCCCGTTGTGATGAACAAGCTGGAGGCCTGCTCCTACTCGGCGAGGATTTTTGGCACGCGATAAAAATCACCTTCGCGGTTGGGTGCCTGGTTGAGAATGTCCTCTCGAACAGCGGTTGGGTCGATGGCGTCCTGCCTCGTCACATTCACCACCTCAACGGCACGGGTTGTTGGAGGAACATCCGTGGTGTCAATCGACTGAAGCTGTCCGACGTAGTCGAGGATTGATTCCAGTTGTTCGGTATATGTCTCCACCTTCTCGTTCGGTAGATCAAGGCGGGCGAGCTGAGCAACCTTTCGGACGTCGTCTGCGCTGATGTGGCTCATGCTTCCTTCAGGAATCGACGTAGATCCTCGCTCAACGCCGTAGCGGCTGTCTCCAGGAACGTGGCGCCGTGTTCGGCAGTGGCGAGAGATGGGTGAGAACCCATCCGTCCATCTGGATGGCGACGCCGGAAATCCTCAGGACCATGGATCGGTCCGGCTGGAGCAGGGTCATCTAGGGGACGTTGCTTGCTGATCAGGCTGGGTTCCACCTGCAAGGTCACGGCGATTTCACTGGGTGTGGCGTGATGTCCTTCTTTGGAACCGTAAAGGTCCCGAGCCTGTTGCATCACGGGACCACTCATGAACCAGTTGGAAAGACGGCAGCGGAGTTTTGGTGCGACGGCCAGGCCACGGCTTGCGGCGGTGCCATGGGCTTGTGCGAAGGCTGCTTTGGTGGTGGCGATGTTGCCCCCATGGCCATTGATCACGAAAACGCGCTCAAATCCGTGACGGGCCAAGGACAGCACCAGATCATGCAGAACGGCGAGCAAGGTGGCTGGCTGCAGACTCATCGTTCCTGCAAAACCAAGATGGTGTTCGGCCATGCCGAAGGCTTGAGCAGGCGTGACGAGAACTCCAGTGCGTCTGCCCACGTCCAGCGCGATGGCCTCGGCAGTCAGAGCATCCGTACCGATGGCGCCTGTGGGGCCGTGTTGCTCGGTTGAACCGAGCGGAATGATCACCCCTTTGCAGTGCTTGAGATACTCCTCAACCTCAGGCCAGCTGCGAAGAGCAAGGCGGATGGCTTCGTTGCTCTCGACGGGGCCAGGAAGCATGTCAGTCATGCCGTTCAGTGAGCGGTTCCGTTTCCGTCGTATTGGTCGGTGTTGTAGTAGCCGCCTCGGGTTCCGAAGAAAAGGCATGCCAGTGGGAACAGCACAATGCTCGCGAGTAGCACGGTGCCCAGGTTGAAGCCGGAAAGAGCGGCGTCCATTAGTTAATTCATTCCATTTTCATTCTAATGAAAAAAATTTGATTATTGCAGTCTTGATTTTAAAATGATCATATAGTGTGTTGCAACGCTGCAGCAAGAGCTGCGAATGCTGGAGACACTTGGCAAGGGGCTATGCAGGTAAAAGTTTTAAGCATTTTGAATCCTAAATGTGTTTTGCCAAGGAATTCGCGACATCTTGTATTACTCTGCTCCAATCTCCTTGTTCTTTTTGTCTAAAGAGTTTTGCTGTTGGGTACCAAAAAGTTGTATTACCTTTGTCTCCCCATCTCCACTCTGGGCAGCTATTTAGCAAAACCCATGTTGGTGCGCCTAGGGCTCCGGCAAGGTGTGCAATAACGCTGTCACAGGTTAAAATTAGATCGCAGGATGCTATAATTGCAGCAGTTTCTAGCATACATCTTTCCTTCTCTATGCATTTTAGGAGTGGGGTAAATTTTTTATTAAAACCACAAGTGGATATCTGTTCTGACCCTTCATCTTTCTGGAGTGAAATAAACTCAATGTCAAAATTATCGGCTAGCGCTTTGAACTTTGATAAAGGAATGGAACGGCCAATGCTCTGATTGTATAGACGTTCATTTCCCTGAAAGCCCTGCCACTTTATTCCCACTTTAAATTTATTGGACTTGCTGAACCTATTGCACCACTTTGTGATCAGATCTTTCCTTGCTGTTATGTAGGACGAGCTGATGATTGGATTGTTTGGTGTTACTCCTAAGATTTCGGGGATGGATAAAAGTGGAATCCATGTATCGATTTCTGAGTTTTCTGCAATGGTATTTTCCTGGCATTCAGGATCTAATCCGGATTCGCGTACAAGGCTGACAAGAGATTTTTGGATAAATGTTTTTATTGAAATTCCTCTCGCTCTCAAGGTAGCGCAGTATCGAATGAATTGAATTGTATCTCCTAGTCCTTGTTCACTAATGATCCCAAGCCTTTGGCCCGGTTCTAAATTTTCCCCATTCCATTTATTCCCATGAGGTAAAGCATGGATTGCGGATGTTGATGGATTCTCAAATCTCCAGCGAAAATGCTTCCATCCGCTTAGATATTGTCCTGAAGAAAGCAGTGCTGTAGCTTTATTGTAATGCAACCCTGCATTATTCGGCTCGAATGTCAGTGCTATTTCGTAGGAACGTGCGGCTTTGCGTGGCTTGTTATTCAATTGCAATAATACTCCGATATTCATTAAAGTGCCGACATGTCCTGGGAGGTGTTGAATGGAAAGGCGGTACATTCTAAGGGATTGTGAATATTCCCCTAGAGCGAATAGGCAAATGCCAAGATGAAACCAGGCAAGACTCTGGTTGTTTGTCCTTGCTGACTTTGTAAATAGGATTAATGCTTCATTGAATTTCTCGACCTCCATCTCAGATATTCCTGCTTTCAGTAGGAGTTCGGCGTTTTTGGCTTGTCGTTCTGTTGCAATTTTATAAGAGCGAAAAAAGTGAGTCTTTTTCCCCTGGCTTTTGAATAAAGTTGCTAACTTAATATAGTTGTTTGTGTTTATTGGCTCGCGTAGAATCGCTTTTTTTGTTGCAAGGATTTCTGAATTCTCCTTTTTCATGCTCTTTAGGATTGTCTATGGCTTGAATGATTTTGTAGAAATTGAATACTACCCTGGGGCTTGCCTTTCAGGCCGTTTAATGTGTGGGTTTTGCTCATGGCACAAGAGTGGAATGCTCCAATTTTAGTGGAATGTAAACATATTTTGTTTAATTTTAGTCCTGTTGAATTGTTATGAGTTTGTCTTTACTGATAAGTGCATGTATCAAATTGCGATTTGGTTGGCTTTTCTCGTCAGCATGTGATTAGACATGGCACTGATTTTTTTGGGTCAGTCTGGATCATTATTCGTGTCAATGTGGAGAATTTTTCGCAACCAGCCCGTCAACCAGATGAAAGGGAGGGTGTCGGCCAAGGCGGCAAGCATTTTGAACAAGTACCCGCTCGCAATGAAGCTGCCGAGCTGGGGCAGCACGGGGGCGTCGGGCTGAACGGGCAGCACATGGGCTCCGTAATGACTGATCAGAACGACCGCACTGGTATCAACGAGCTGGCTCACCAGGGTTGAACCGTTGTTGCGCAACCAAAGGGCTTTCCCTTTTGTGCGTTTCTTCCAGAAATGGAACAGACGAACGTCGACGAATTGGGCCGTCAGATAAGCCACCATCGAGGCACCGACGGCACCAAAGCTCAGCTGCTGAAGCGTTCGGAACGTGGAGTCGTCGGTCCCCGGCATGGCCGGTAGAACTCCTCCTAGCCAGAGGATCAGGACGACCCAGCCATTGAGGAGGAGACCCACCCAAACCACTTGATTGGCCCGTTGTTCGCCCCAGATCTCACTAATCAGATCGGTGCACAGAAACGTGATTGGGTACGGCAAGGCACCCACTGCAACTACAACAGGCCAGCTTCCAATTACTCCGAGTTGGAGGAATCGGGTGAGGCCGAGCACATTCAGCATCCCCAGGGTGCCGAGAAAAAGGCCAGCTAAAACAAGAAACACCCCATCTCGACGACGTTGAAGCTGTGCAGTTGAAAGGTCTTGTTTGTTCATCACGAACCGGCCATTAACAGGGCTTGTAGTGGCTGAACGAGAGGTAATCCTGCCGCCATGAACCGGAATGAATCGGCCGGCTGAATCGCGCAGTGCTCACGCTCCAGCCTGCGGTGGTTTGATCCTGCCGCATTGGAGCATGTCGTTCCAAAACCTGGGAGCGAATAATGGTTTGGATCGGTTTCGGTTCCAATGCGAGTAATCTGCTGTGAACAACGTTTGAATCAAGACTGGTGCACAGAAGCAAAGTGTGATCGAAAGGATTTCGAATCACGAGATCTTTGTAACTGAATGCGATCGCTGCATCTTCGCCCAGTTTGTAAAAACGCCCTTCTCCGTAAGCATCGATGCTGTGGTTGTGCCTTTCAAGAATGGTGCAGCCGCCGTAGAGAAATAAGTGGTAGAGGTTCGTAGCGATTAGGCATAACCCCCCACCTGCATCAGAGAGGACTTCCCCTCCAACAAACACGGGGCCAGAGCGATAACCATTCGCTTGTGTGGGTTCATCAAGATGCTGAGAAAGGCTGAAAGCTTCTCCTGGCTTGATCAAACGGTGATGGATTCTGCTGATGGCAGTCGCGAGATTGTGCAAACGGTTGGTTCGTGTTGTGGCATCTCCCCTGTTGGGGATGGGCGTGGTGGAGGTCTGCCAGGTGTGGGCTCTGGCCTTCCAGGCTTCAGCACGTGTGCTGTTCAGGCAATGACGCCGAACGGAATTTGGGTAACGCCTCCAAAGGCCAATGGCTCGGCAGCCAGTCAGCCGGACCTGTCGTTTCAGCGATCGAGGGAGCCGAGAAACCAAGGTCATGGCTGCCGAGATGCCGGGGTGAGGAGCGCCGGCTGTTCAGATTGATATTCTTACCCGGAGTAGAACGAAGATGAGCAGAAGCGTCGCTCAAGCTGTTGTGTGAACCGATCTGTTTGGGTCCAGATATCGATGAATCGCCTTGGTTGAATGATTGGTGTCCTGCCAAATATGAATTTTCTAGAACGAATACCCTTGAAAATGGTCTTGCCTTTGTTAAGTAGATGCTAAAATCATTGCTAAATAGTCAAATTTATTTCGGTTTAGTTGGTCTCTTTTAGGTGCACTGAGTGCTCAACACTTTGATCTGACTTACTGCCAAGAGCAGAAATTTCCGTAGCTGTAGGGACCATTCCAGATGCCTGCCACTTTGCTGTTTTGGACTACAAGTGCCTTTTTGGCTGAAAAGCAGGAATTTTTACAAACAACGAATCCATTCATCCCTGCATGAAGGATGATTTTGGATGGGCAGACTCCACTCATTTTACTGATGATTCGATTCAAGCTGTTGTCAACTTGGTATCGCTCTAAATGGCTGCCTGTACATGCATTGGCAGGTTCAGTGGGGAGAACAACCAGAGTGGAGATGCTGAACAAAGTGGTGATGATTGAATTGTTGAAAGCCATCTCTCTTGAAGTTTTGAAGCGACCAAAGTTAACGCTCTGGGATTGTGCTCATCATCAGCCTGGATTTAGTTTGGACTGATTGGTCTTGCTGAAGATGT
This sequence comes from Synechococcus sp. MIT S1220, assembly GCF_047303025.1. Classification (NCBI taxonomy): domain Bacteria; kingdom Bacillati; phylum Cyanobacteriota; class Cyanophyceae; order Synechococcales; family Synechococcaceae; genus Synechococcus; species Synechococcus sp. MIT S1220. The sequence continues at coordinate 904,566 of NZ_CP138939.1, forward strand.
TTGCCTGTTCCCAAATGGATGATGTGCTGTTCTTGGTTATACGATATGGTCGATTTTTGTGGTGGTAGAACTTTTTAGAGGTTGGCGATTGCCTCGATAAAGGAAGGGATCGACGTTTTGCTGATCGGAATGTTTGATCAACTCTGTTTCGCAAGGAACAGTTTGGGGCGATAGATCGGACCTTGCGTTGTTTATTTTTGTTGTTTTTGGACGGTACTACTTGTTGTGGTTAGTGTTCTTTTAAATGGCTATCTCTCCAATGCGACCTCTCTTTAGGCGTTCTGAGAATCCTGTTGGTCATTCCTCCAGGCCTCTGTTCAACTTTCCGTCGATTCCTTCGGATATTGGAGACGTTCCCTCACCGCCTGAGGTTCCCGATGCTTCCAGCGATGGCCCTCCGGAAGGTGTGCCCGCGATTCCAGATGGGGTGATGCCTCCTGAGGGGGTTCCATCGATTCCAGATGGGGTGATGCCTGAGGGGATTCCATCGATTCCAGATGGGGTGATGCCTCCTGAGGGGGTTCCACCAATTCCAAGTGGGGTGATGCCTGAGGGGATTCCATCAATTCCAAGTGGAGTGATGCCTGAGGGGATTCCATCGATTCCAGATGGGGTGATGCCTGATGGGATGCCGTCAATGCCGGCAGACTTTGCGTCGCTTTTGCCTGGGCAGTTTGACGGGTTGTCCCCAGCCATGCTGGGAGATTTAGCGCCTACTCAGGTTGCGGAGTTGCCCTCCGATGTTGTGAAAAGCATTAACCCAGAACAGTTTGATGCACTTGCAGATCAGGCGTTTGGCGGTTTTCAGCTTGGGCACATCAAAAATTTGCCAAAAGATTTGTTCTCCAAGTTCGATCCCAAGGCTTTTCAGGAGCTTTCTCCTGAGGCGATGGGTGGCTTTGGACCTCAAACGTTTGGAGAGCTACCTCTGGACGTACTGGGCGGCTTGCAGGCTGGGCAGCTAGCGGAATTGTCAGCAAAAGTGATTAAAAGTTTTGATGCTGATCAGTTTGATGCATTGCCGAAAGGTGCTTTTGGTGGTTTTACAGGTGATCAGATCAAGGCTCTTACAGATGATCTGATTGCTGAGATCAGCGCAAAGGAATTCGCGCTACTGAGTGGAGATGCTGTTGCAGGCTTTAAGCCGACACAATTCTCTGAATTGCCTGAAAAAGTCGCAAAAGGTTTTAATTTGGAACAGTTCGAGGCTCTCGCAAGCAAGGTTTTTGGTGGCTTTCAGCCTGGGCATCTCAAAAACTTGCCGAGGGATTTGTTTCCCAAATTTGATCCTAAGGCATTTCAAAATCTTTCTCCGGATGCGATGGCTGGTTTCTTACCCAAAACATTTGGATCGCTTCCTTTGGATGTATTGGGTGGAATTCAGGCTGATCAGTTGTCAGAACTTTCGGCAAAAGTTATTAAAAGCCTTAGTAGTGCCCAGTTTAATTCCCTTCCAAGCGATGCATTTGAAGGTTTTGATGGCGATCAGATCAAGCGCCTTGCAAAAAAACTTTTGGCTGATATTAGCCCAGAGGACTTTGCCGAGTTGAGCCCTGATGCAATTTCCGGATTGAAGCCCTCAGCTTCCAGGAAGCTAGACCCCACTGTGTTTGAGGGGCTTGATGCCGGCCAGATGAGTGGTTTCAACCCCAAGACGCTCCGTAAACTCAATGAAGATCAAGTGGAAGCTATTCCTGGTGAGGCTTTCGGTGGCATGACGACAAACCAAGCCAAGAAGATGAATGAGGTGATCGCAAGTGGCTTCGATCCAGAACAGATCCAGTCAATTAAGCCGGAGTGTCTGGCAGCTTTGCCTGATCCAGTCTTTCGGTTGCTGGAAGGTGATCTCTCGACGTCCCAGCTCAATGGGCTAGAGAACCTTTGAGGGCATTGACTGATTGATTTAAAAATCATATAGGGGCAATGAAATGTTTGCTCCCACTTGGTTTCCATGTCTTCAGTCTATTGCTGTATTCTCCAAGAGTGCCTACATGATTCCTCTACCGTTTCGCAGGGGTCAAATCCCTGATCTTGCGGTCTTCAGGTTGGTGAAACAAGAAGGCTTATTGAGGAGTATTTTGCATCGCTGGTCTTCGTCGAGAGTTTGTTGCGACCGAATGATCTTCAAGGCTCTGCTTTGGCATCTTTTTGATTTCGATTCGGAAGTTATCGACATCCCTCGATCATGTCCTCTGTCCATTGAATGGTCCGAAGGTTGTTCTGGAGAAGGCTTCTCCGTGCCAAAAGTGTTCACTGCTGAGAGTGTTCTCTGCCGAAACTCTGCATGACATTCGTGTTTGCCTGAAGCAGCAGATCGCTTGTTTTTGCTCTTCTTCTAGGACTTAAAGGGCGACACAAAGCAATGCCACGCAGTTCCTTGGAACGTCAATCTCACAATCCAGGGGAAGTATTTCCCTGATGACCTCATGATCAGGGTGAGAAACTGATTATTGAACCATGCATTGCTGAAATCCTTGCAGCTCGTTCTCTTCTTTGTGCTCCTCACTGTTTAGTTATTTCAAGCACGTTCCATCGCCAGCCAGGCCATCAATTCCGATTTCCCTGCTCTGCCGCAATCCTTCTTCTGCCGCCCTGCGGAAGTAGTGGGACCTGAGTTGGTGGGCTGCAGGTTGGTGAAACGCCAAATCGACGGCAGCGTGCTTTGGGGTGTGATCGTGGAAACAGAGGCGTATTCCCAGGATGAGCCTGCCTGCCACGGGTATCGCCGCCGCTCACCGCAAAACGAAACGCTCTTTGGAGCGCCAGGGCGCTTTTATGTCTATGTGAGCTACGGCATCCATCACTGTGTGAACGTGGTGACCGGCCGGCCGGAATGGGCGAACGGTGTTTTGCTTCGTGCGGTCGCGATGCCGGAGGAGCCGGAGCGGGTTGCCGCTGGCCCTGGCTTGCTGGCTCGCCGGTTTGGACTGGATCGGAGCGATGACAGCTGTCCTGTCACGGGCGAACATGAAGTGTGGATGGCTCCCAGAGTCGCCACGTTCACGAACCCCCCGCTTGTGACGACAACGCGCATTGGGATCTCCCAGGGAGAATTGCTCCCGCTTCGTTGGTATTTGAAATCGAGTCGCAGCGTGAGCCGCCGGGTCAAGGGTGACCGCACTCCCCCTGTGGATCGGTCGTGGTTCCCCTTGCCGGAGCCCAACGGATGAGCGGATGGAGCCATCGGCATGTTCTCGACCTGGCGGCGTTCTCGCGCGAAGACTTTGCTGCAGTGCTCGAGTTGGCCCATCGCTTTCGCTCGCTGCCCGTCACCGGTGCGCGCAAATTGCCTGCTTTGCAGGGGCGCTTGGTGGCCAGCCTGTTTTTCGAGCCCAGTACCAGAACCCGCAGCAGTTTTGAGTTGGCCGCTAAGCGGCTGTCGGCCGATGTGCAAAGTTTTTCACCTTCGAGCAGTTCCCTGAGCAAGGGGGAGAGCGTGCTGGACACGGCCCGAACCTATGTGGCGATGGGTGCGGATGTGCTTGTGGTTCGGCATCGTTCAACCGGTGTGCCGGAACAGCTCGCCTCTGCCCTAGACCAGGCGGGTGATCGCACAGTGGTGCTCAATGGTGGGGACGGTTTGCACAGTCACCCCAGTCAAGGTCTTCTTGATCTGTACACCCTTGCCCGTTATTTCGATCCGGCGCATCCGCTACCGGAAGTGCTCCAGGGCAAGCGTGTGGCCATCGTTGGTGACATCCTGCATTCGAGGGTGGCTCGCTCCAACCTCTGGGCTTTGACCGCCTGCGGTGTGGATGTGGTGCTCTGTGGCCCGCCCAGTCTTGTGCCTGCTGCGTTCGCTCAGTTCGTGGAGGAACCTCCACCGGGACAAGCCCTCGATCCTGTTCCACATCGGGGACGGATCACGGTCGAGCGCACTCTCGAGCAAGCCTTGCCCGGCGCGGATGCAGTCATGACGCTTCGCCTACAGAAAGAGCGGATGGGGCAGCAGCTGCTCACGACGCTGAACCGCTATCACCAAGATTTTGGCCTGACCCGCGATCGTCTGGCCCTTTGCGGTGCTGATGTACCAGTACTCCACCCCGGACCGGTGAACCGCGGGGTGGAGATGGCCAGTGAAGTTCTGGATGACTCGGCGATCTGTTTGGTGGAGGAGCAGGTCCGCAACGGCGTGCCGATCCGAATGGCGCTTCTTTATCTGATGGCAGCCGCTGATTCGTCGCTGGTGTCGATCAATTCTTGAGTTTGTGGAATCCCAGACAGCTGGTGTGAGTAGTAATCCATTGCTGCTTTGAGAGCTGCATCTGGGGAGGCAATGGATGGACCCTCTCCTGCCTGCATGGGGAAATGCGCATCCGCGGCATCGAGAGCCATGTGTTGACTTGGCATGCCGGTGAGAAGCATCGCGGCGCGTTGCTGGGTCAGCAGCGCGAAGATCCATTTGATCGAGAGGCTGATCCGATTTTCCAGGCCGGGGATCAGTACCAAGTGAACGAAAGCCCAGAGGATCCAGCCGATGCCGCCGGTGAATTTGAGGCCGCGCAGGTCGGCAACAGCGCTGGAACGATCCAGTACGGCCATGCTTCCGAAGTCGAAGTACCGGAAGGTGGGTCGTTGCTGATCGGCGATGATCGCCGCAATGTCTTTGCCGATGAACGTGCCGGCCTGCTTTGCTGGTGCGGCCATGCCCGGTAACGGGTGGCCGTTGCTGGTGTGGCTGTAGTTGCACAGATCCCCAGCGACCCGGATGTCGGGATGACCTGGAACGGAGAAGTCGGGTTCAACAATCACGCGGCCGCCGCGATCGGTTTCGCAGTCGGTAACGGCTGCGAGCTTTTTCCCGAGCTGTGAAGCCCGCACCCCTGCTGTCCAGATCACAGTGGCGGCCTGAATGCGGACGTCTCCATCCGGGGTGCCCACGATCACTTCTCCAGGACGCATGGTTTGAACGCGACCCTTCGACAGGAACTCGATGCCGTCGTCGGTCAGGGATTGAAGGGCTGCAGCAGAGATCATCTCCGGCATCGCGCGCAGCACACGTTCACCAGGATCAACCAAGACGATGCGCGTCTTGTCTGGATCCAGTTGTTTGAAGGCATTTTTCATCGCCCAACGCATCAGTTCCGAAACGGCCCCGGCCATTTCGCAACCACTGGGGCCGGCGCCGACAATCACAACGGTTTGGAGGAATTCGCGTGCTTCCGGGTCCGGCGTCTGCTCGGCCTGCTCCATCGCCATCAGCAAGCGGCGCCGGATCTCCTCGGCGTGCTCGAGGATTTTCATCGGGGGCGCGAATGTGCGCCATTCCTCATGGCCGAAAAAGGTGCTGCCCGATCCTGTGGCCAGCACCAGATGGTCGTAACTGCAGGCCTTGCCGTTGAAGATGATTTGTTTCCCTTCAGGCTGGATATGGGTGACCTCCCCGAGCAGCACCTGAACATTTCTCTGTGTTCCGACGAGTTCGCGGAGCGGCGTGGCGACATCACCCCGTGAGACCAGACCTGTTGAGACCTGATAAAGAAGGGGTTGGAACAGATTGAAATTTCGTTTATCGATCAAGGTGATGCGCACATCTGCATCCTTCAACGCCTTACAGGCATGAATACCGGCGAAACCACCGCCCACGATCACGACGTGTGGTGCTCTGCGTAGGCGTTCTTCAGGCGGTTCGAGTTCGAGAAAAAAATGCTCGCCTGCCATGGGAGACGCCGAAGCGGTTGCGTTAAGCAAAGACTATGAACAGCATCTGCGTTTGTCCGCCTCTGCGTATCGTCTGAATCACGAGGTGTGATCAGATCAATTTGAAGGCTTCCATGAACAACCCATAGAGAATCCCGAGCCTGAAGCAATCAATGAGCTGAATTGCCAAGGGCAAAACTCCCTTCTTCACCCAATTGCGGCGCAAGCGAACGCTGAGTTCACACAAACCGACGATCACCAGCGAAGCGACCGGATCCATCTGACCAAGGACTCCAGCAATCGAGGTGATGGCGGTCCCACCGAAAAAACCTGTGAGCAGGAAAATGATCAGGAGAGAGAAGCGTCTCCACGGATTGATGGCCCACTGTTCCAGGCGACCATTGGCCTCGCCGATGTTGGTCTGAAGACGCGTGGATTGCAGTCTGATCGCCATCAAATTGCAGGAAGAACGTCCAGCGAGCACTGGGTTTGGATGACTGTTGTTGCGTGATCGTTCAGCTCTGGACTTGAAGCTTTGAAAAGACTTTTGCTCACGCCCACCTCAGGTCTTTACGGTTTCAATAAAAAAGCCCGGGAATGCAATCCCGAGCCGGGGGATGGGGACGGATGAAGCAAAGCTTGCCGTGGCAGGTTTGGCAACCGCCTTTTGTCGGGTCTAGCTCGATTCTGCTTTTGCTTTTCTGGATGACTTCCCTTCCAGAAGTTCGAGCAGAGCTTCCATTTGTGCCATCACACCCCGCACCTCGCCTGCTTCCGGAAGAAGTCCGTCTTCCATGACGCCCTGATGCATCTCCCGCAGCTCCTGACGGATGTATCGCAGATGACTGACGACCTGCTCACGTTTCGACTGCGACATCAGTAACAGGGTATTTCACCCATCCCTTTTACCCCATGAAGTGTCGCTATGGCCGCGACTGAAAATTCGACATCCCACCTGCAAGGGCTAGCAGGGTGTAGGTGATCAGCGCCGAGGGGCGAACCAGGATCGTGAGAAGCACCACGATCGCCATCACTGGCAGGAGCATCAGTCTCGATCGGCGACGACTGAATGAATGCATCCGGTCTGCGGCGGCCACCACACAGTGGAGAATAGGGGATTCGAACCCCTGACCTCTGCGGTGCGATCGCAGCGCTCTACCAGCTGAGCTAATTCCCCAGTTATGGAACGCTAGCGGTCAGAGTTGGGCCACACTGAAGTAGTCGGCTTCCCGTGATGCACACCGTTCCCAACACCACAGGCACGCCCGAGGCGTCAATCACACCGGAACGGCTCGCGGCGTTCGATGAGTTGTCGATCGCTGAACTGGCTCGTCGGCTTGATGAGGACGATTATCCGACGCCGTTTGCGGGGCTTTCCGACTGGCATCTCCTGCGATCCCTTGCGATTCATCGACCAGAGCTGGCGCGGCCCTATGTGCACTTAGTGGATCAAGAGCCTTTTGATGAGGACTGATCCAGAGCGTCCTCTCCAGGGACGTCGCCTTCTGGTGGCCGCAAGTGGCAGTATCGCTGCGGTCAAAACGCCTCTTCTGGTGAGTGCCCTGGTCAAAGCCGGGGCTGAGGTGAGATGTCTGCTCACGGCGAGCGCTGAGAAGTTGGTCAGCGCTTCAGCGCTGGCTTGCCTCAGCCGCCATTGCTGTTATCTGGAGAGGGACCAATGGGATCCAGCCTGCAGTCGACCGTTGCATATCGAATTGGCGGAGTGGGCTGAGCTGGTGGTTGTGGCTCCGCTTAGTGCAACGTCCCTAGGGAGATGGAGTCAGGGAATTGCGGACGGCTTGCTGGCCAGCACGCTGCTGGCCAGCGAAGTGCCTGTGCTGGCGGCCGTGGCGATGAACACGGCGATGTGGAAACATCCCGCAGTTCAGCGCAACTGGGACACGCTGCAGACTTTCCCAGGCGTGCTGCCTTTGGCGCCGGGAGCGGGACTGCTGGCGTGTGACCGTATCGGCGATGGGCGGATGGTCTCCCCCGAGTTGATTGAACTGGCGGCGGCGTCGTTGTTCAGCCGTGGGATGCAGCATGCCAACGCTGAACGGGACTGGTTGGGTCGATCCCTTCTCGTCAGTGCTGGGCCAACGGTGGAACCCATCGACGCGGCAAGGGTTCTGACCAACAGAAGCAGTGGACGGATGGGCGTACTCCTCGCTCAGGCCGCCCGGATGCGTGGGGCTGATGTGGTTTTGGTGCATGGCCCTCTGCAGGTTCCCGATGCCTGGCGGGAAGGTCTCCATGACCTGCCTGTGCAGACCGCTGCCGAGATGGGTGAGCTCCTCATCAAGTACCAACCATATGCGGATGCTGTGGCCATGGTGGCGGCCGTGGCTGATTTGAAACGCAGGGATGGTGGCTTGAGTTCGAAACCTGCAAAAAACGAGTTGAACTGCCTGCTGAGTGGGGGCTGGGAAGACGTGCCTGATCTACTTCAACAGCTTGTTAGGCAGCGTCCGCAAGTGCAGCGCCTGCTGGGTTTTGCTGCTCTCTCTGGATCAGAGGATGTGCTGCTCGAACGGGGTCGCATCAAACTTCAAGCCAAGGGCTGCGATCTGCTGATGGTGAATCCGATCGATCGTCCTGGCCAGGGTTTTGGCGACGTTCGCAACGGCGGCTGGCTGCTGGGAGATCAGCTGCAGTTGCGTTTGCCAGCCATGTCCAAACTTGCCTTGGCGCATCATCTGTTGACAGCCCTGCGCGAATCACTCCCCCGGATGTCCTGATCGGCTCGGCTTCTCAGCCGTGGATTGAAGGCCTGAACCGAACCAGAAATCAGGTCTGCTCTCTCGATCTCAAGACAAAGTTGTTGAGACCTGCAAAAGGCCAGGCGTGGCGACGATTTAGCACCTGTAGGATCCCGATCGGATCGGTTTAGACCGCACATCAGCAGCCTCCTGGCTTTTTCTCATGCGCATTCGTCCCCTACTGGCCATTGTGCTGGCCCTCTGTCTTTCTCTAGTCACCGCCTGCAGCGGCGGCAGCGAAGCAGTTCAGCGTGCCGGCACCAACGTCACCTATGACGACATTCGCAACACCGGCAAGGCCAACGACTGCCCCACGATTCCCGATTCGGCCCGTGGATCGATCCCCCTGTCCGTCGGAGGGAAGTACGAGCTACGCGATATCTGTATGCATCCCGTTCAGGTTTACGCCAAGGAAGAGCCCACCAATCGTCGCCAGGTCGCACAATTCGTTGAAGGCAAAATTCTCACTCGATTCACGTCCAGTCTTGATGAGGTCTTCGGTGATCTCACCGTCAGTGATGACGGCCTTGCCTTCCAGGAAAAGGGTGGAATTGATTTCCAGCCCATCACGGTGCTAATCCCCGGTGGTGAGGAGTTTCCTTTCACCTTCTCCAGCAAGTCTCTGAATGCAACCGCTGAAGGGTCAGCGATTACAACCAGTACCGATTTCGATGGCGTTTATCGCACCCCCAGCTATCGCACCAGCAACTTCATTGATCCGAAGGGTCGTGCTTTGACCACGGGTGTGCAGTACGCCCAGGGACTGGTCGCTCTCGGTGGTGATGATGAGGCTCTTGAGGCTGAAAACAACAAGCGCTACATCGACGGTGAGGGAACGATGAGCCTCTCGATCACCAAAGTCGACCCTGAGACTGGTGAATTCGGCGGAGTGTTCACAGCGGTTCAACCGTCCGACTCGGATATGGGTGGCCGTGAAATCGTCGACATCAAGATCAGTGGCGATCTCTACGGGCGACTCGAGGAACTCTGATTCTTCGCTTGTTTGTTCCACTCGTTTTCAGATTCCGGGGGCCATGGCCCCCTTTTTTTGTGTTCAGTTGAGTCATCTGGGAGAATCTCGCCGCAACGATTCCCCAGGCCATGACCGCCAGCGCCCCCGCAACCAACCAGCGATCCGGTGTGATCGCTCCTTACGGAGGCACCCTGGTGGACCTGATGGTTCCTGCGACGGACCGCGACGCTGTGAAGGCCAGCGCCACAAAGACGATCGAATGTTCCGATCGCAACGCCTGTGATGTGGAGCTGCTCAGCGTTGGTGGTTTCTCCCCCTTGCGCGGTTTCATGCACCAGGAGGATTACGACGCGGTAGTGGCTGGACACCGCACCGCGGCTGGTCACCTGTTCGGGCTCCCCATCGTTCTGGACACCGATCGCGACGATGTCGTTGTGGGTGACAAGGTTCTGCTCAGCTACAAGGGTCAGGATCTGGCTGTCCTCGAGGTCGAGGACAAATGGGAACCCAACAAGGTTGTTGAAGCGAAAGGCTGTTACGGAACCACCTCTCTCGAGCATCCGGCTGTGCGGATGATCTCTATGGAGAGAAAGTGCTTCTACCTCGGTGGAAGCCTGAAGGGACTGGAATTGCCGCAGCGCGAGTTCCCCTGCAAGACCCCGGCAGAAGTGCGGGCTGGCTTGCCTGATGGCGAAGACGTCGTGGCATTCCAGTGCCGCAATCCGATTCACCGTGCCCACTACGAGCTGTTCACCCGCGCTCTGCATGCCCAGAACGTGAGTGAGAAGGCTGTGGTGCTGGTTCACCCCACCTGCGGACCAACCCAGCAGGACGACATCCCCGGTGCGGTTCGTTTCCAGACCTATGAGCGTCTGGCCGCTGAGGTCAACAACGAAAGCATTCTCTGGGCCTATCTGCCCTATGCCATGCACATGGCGGGCCCCCGAGAGGCTCTGCAGCACATGATCATCCGTCGCAACTACGGATGCACCCACTTCATCATTGGCCGCGATATGGCCGGCTGTAAGTCCTCATTGACAGGCGAGGATTTCTACGGTCCCTACGACGCACAGAACTTCGCCAAGGAGTGCGCCCCGGAACTGACGATGGAGACGGTGCCATCCCTCAACCTGGTCTTCACCCAGGAAGAGGGCTACGTCACGGCCGAGCATGCGGAAGCACGCGGGCTGCACGTGAAGAAGCTGAGCGGAACCCAGTTCCGGAAGATGCTTCGCAATGGAGAGGAGATCCCTGAGTGGTTCGCCTTCAGGAGCGTCGTCGAAGTACTCCGCTCCGCCTGAACTCTCAGCAACGCATTAACATTCCTTCATTAAGCGATCAGATCCTTGAACAAACGCTGGCGCAACATTGGTCTGTACGTCCTCCTTGTGGTGGTCGTGATCGTGGTCGGGACCGCTTTCCTGGACCGAGACGATCCAGCCACTGCGGCGCGGACCCTTAGGTACAGCGATTTCGTCGAGGCCGTCCAGGAGAATCAGGTCAGTCGTGTGCTGATCTCTCCTGATCGAGGCACCGCTCAGGTCGTCGAAAACGACGGACGTCGTGCCGAAGTCAACCTTGCGCCGGATAAGGATCTGCTCGGTTTGCTGACGGAGCACAACGTTGATATTGCGGTTGCTCCCACCCGTCAGCCCAATGCATGGCAGCAAGCTGCAGGAAGCCTGATTCTTCCGCTGCTGCTGCTTGGTGGCTTGTTCTTTCTGTTCAGGCGTGCTCAGGGCGGCGGCGGTGGCAACCCGGCGATGAATTTTGGTAAGAGCAAGGCCCGGGTTCAGATGGAGCCGGCGACTCAGGTGACCTTCACCGATGTCGCTGGGATCGAGGGAGCCAAGCTCGAACTGACGGAAGTCGTTGACTTCCTCAAGAATCCAGATCGATTCACCGCGGTGGGGGCCAAGATTCCCAAGGGGTGTCTTTTGGTTGGTCCTCCTGGAACCGGTAAAACCCTTCTCGCCAAAGCCGTTGCTGGTGAAGCTGGTGTTCCCTTCTTCTCCATCTCCGGATCCGAATTTGTGGAGATGTTTGTCGGGGTCGGTGCCAGCCGAGTTCGTGACCTATTTGAACAAGCCAAAAAGAATGCCCCTTGCATCATCTTCATCGACGAGATTGATGCCGTCGGTCGCCAGAGAGGTGCAGGTCTCGGAGGTGGCAACGATGAACGTGAACAAACCCTGAACCAGCTCCTGACGGAAATGGACGGTTTTGAGGGCAATACGGGAATCATCATCATCGCTGCCACCAACCGTCCCGACGTTTTGGATGCTGCGTTGATGCGTCCTGGCCGTTTCGACCGTCAGGTCACTGTGGATCGTCCCGATTACGCAGGTCGGCTTCAAATTCTCGGCGTTCACGCCCGCGGTAAGACCCTTGCCAAAGACGTTGATCTCGACAAGGTTGCTCGCCGTACGCCTGGTTACACCGGCGCTGATCTGGCGAATCTTCTCAATGAGGCTGCCATCCTCGCTGCCCGTCGGGAGTTGACGGAGGTCAGCAACGACGAAATTAGTGACGCAATTGAGCGAATCATGGTGGGCCCTGAGAAGAAGGACGCCGTGATTAGTGAGAAGAAGAAGTGGCTCGTGGCATATCACGAGGCAGGTCACGCGATCGTCGGCGCTTTGATGCCTGATTACGATCCCGTGCAGAAGATCACCATCATTCCCCGAGGCAATGCGGGAGGCCTGACCTTCTTCACTCCGAGCGAGGAGCGCATGGAATCAGGTCTGTACTCCCGAGCGTACCTACAGAATCAAATGGCCGTCGCCCTTGGGGGTCGTGTCGCTGAGGAGATCGTCTACGGAGAAGACGAAGTCACCACAGGGGCCTCCAATGACCTTCAGCAGGTGGCTTCAACAGCCCGGCAGATGATTACCCGTTTCGGTATGAGCGACAAGCTCGGACCTGTTGCCCTTGGTCGTTCCCAGGGCGGTATGTTCCTAGGCCGCGACATTGCTGCCGAGCGCGACTTCTCGGAGGACACCGCCTCAACGATCGACCAGGAGGTTTCAGAGCTGGTTGATGCCGCTTACAAGCGTGCCAAGCAGGTGCTCACCGATAACCGTTCCATCCTCGACGAGCTCACTGAATTGCTTGTGGAGCAGGAAACCGTCGATGCGGAAGAATTGCAGGATCTTCTGATCAAGCGCGACGTTCGGATTGCCGAGTACGTCTGATTTTCAACGGCAAATCTGGCTGGATCGTCAGGAGGCATTGATTGCCTCCCTGAAGGTTCAGCCCTTGCTCTTGGTGGTAAGGCCAGAGCGTTCCGATCTTCAGAATGCGGACGGCGAGAGTCCGCTGCTCCACCAGCTTCGAATCCTTCACGATGCCGGGCTACGCCACCTTGAACTGGCATGGATTGATCATCCAGGTTGGCCAAGGTTGGTGGAGCGTCTTCGGAGGTGCTGTCCAGGGTTCAGTCTTGGTGCTGCTTCGGTCGTCCGTCTGCAGGGTCTTGAGCAGGCCAGCCAGCTCGGCTTGAACTACGCCATGGCTCCATGTTGGGATCCATCGCTCCAAAGGAGAGCTCGATTCCTTGCCATGCCTCTCGTCCCTGGAGTGTTCAGTCCGAGTGAGGTCCATCAGGCTATTCAGCATGAGGCACGTCTTGTGAAGCTGTTTCCCGCAGCGAATCTCGGTTGCAGTTACTGGTCACGTCTGGAGGCGCCATTGGGAGGTCTTCCATTCGTGATCGCTGCTGGTGGATTGTCACTTGGGGATGTGACCTCCTGGCTGGCCTCAGGCCATGGAGCTGTTGCTCTCGGACGTCGAGCCATCGGTCCAGAAGGGGTTGACCCCGCTTTGTTGCAGTGGCTTCAGCAGTCGACGACTGGGCATTAACCCCACCCGCTGGTTGTCATGAGACCGGGATGCTACAGATGAGATAGCTGTCGTCCTGCGTTATGTCGCAGCTCACCATCAAGCTGAGCGACAAGGCTGATGCCCTGATTGCCCAACTGCAGAAGGAAATCTTCAACCGTCGCCGCAAGAAAGTCTCGGCTGCCGGTGTCGTGGAAACTCTTGTCGAGAGTGGCGCGAAATCGCAGTCCGATAAACGCTTCGCCACCTCCTGGACCAATCTGATCAAGGACATTGAGAAGGCAGCCAAGCTGGCCTATGCCCATGGCAGCAAGCCGTCCAGCCTCACCGATGAGGAATGGGCGCTTGTTCTGAGTCACCGCAGCCGTGCCGGTTCCCGCCCGAGGCGCTCGGTGAAGAAGAAGGTTGCGGTTCAGAAACCGAGCAGGCGCACTCGCACCAGAAGCTCAGCCCAGGGATCAGGCTCTGGCTCGCAGACGCAGGACACGCCGACGGCGAATGGAGCAGCTCCAGTTGTCGCAGTCTGAGTTCAGGTTCACCAAAGACTGCATTGCCCCTGTTGGCGCAGCAGGTGATCAGCAAGGACTAAGGCCACCATTGCCTCCACCATCGGCACGGCCCTTGGAAGCACGCAGGGGTCGTGCCTTCCTTTGGCGGCCAGGGTGGTGGCATCCCCTGCGGCATTCACCGTCTGCTGCTCCTTGCGGATCGTTGCTGTCGGCTTGAAGCCGACGCGCAACACAATGGGTTCGCCGTTGCTGATGCCTCCCTGAATGCCGCCGGAATTGTTGGTCGCCGTGTGCAGGCTGCCATCCTCCGTCGGCAGAAAGGCATCGTTGTGTTCGCTGCCTCGTAGCAGGGTGCCTCCAAAGCCGGAGCCGATCTCGAACCCCTTGGTGGCGGGCAGGGACATCACCGCCTTGGCAAGATCCGCCTCCAGCTTGTCGAACACCGGCATGCCTAGTCCAGAAGCAGGTTGTCGAACCACGCATTCGATCACTCCCCCGCAGGAATCCCCCTCGCGACCGATCGTTTCAATGCGTTCGATCATCTGGGCCGCCACATCAGGGTCAGGACAGCGAACAATGTTTGATTCGATTGCTTCATGCTGCACGGTGCTTGCATCAACCACGGCCTCAATGGTGTGAATCCGTTTCACCCAGGCCAACACTTCGGTTCCAGTGGCCCTCTGGAGCAGTTGTTTGGCGATCGCGCCTGCGGCAACCCGGCCGATGGTCTCCCTCGCTGAAGCCCGTCCACCGCCACTGCTGGCCTGAATCCCATATTTCACCTGATAGGTGGCGTCTGCATGGGAGGGTCGAAATGCCACAGCCATGTCCTTGTAATCCCCAGGGCGTTGGTCCTTGTTTCGCACAAGCATGGCGATCGGGGTCCCGAGAGTCGTCCCCTCCATCACGCCACTGAGGATCTCCACCTGATCCGCTTCCTTACGGGGTGTGGTGATGTGGCTCTGCCCTGGGCGACGTCGATCAAGTTCCGCCTGGATCGCCTCCAGATTGAGCTGGAGTCTTGGTGGACACCCTTCAACAATCACGCCGACGCCTCCGCCATGGGATTCGCCGAAGGTGCTGATCCGGAAAAGGTCGCCAAAACTGCTGCCCATGGGATTCAACCACTCGTTGGAGGCTACGTAGCGACGATCGCCGATGTTCGGATCTCGCTTCGGAAATCCTGACCGATCGGCACGTCAGAGCAGGTCGGCTCGAATCCCGTGAGGGTGTTGCGCGATGGGCTGGTCCCGCAGCATTTCGAAGTCGTCGAATTGGAAACCCGGTCCGACGCAGCAACTCACCAGGCTGTGGTTTCCTTGGCTCCGTGCTGCCATCCAGACGCCGGCATCCACGCAGGCCACGGGATTCATGCTGGAGAGCTCAAGTTGCTCAGAGGTTGCTGACTCTTGGGGATGTCTAAAGAGGCTCAGGGGGGCACCGCTGATGAAGGTCCAGATCTCATCTCCCCCCTGCACACGGTGCCAGCGGCTCAGATCATCTGAGCAGAGAAGAAACAACACCGTCGTGATTGCACAGCGTTGTTTTCCATCCGGCCTCTGGACCTGAATCCCACTGCGCTGCACCTCGCGATACCAGCCACCCTCGGGATGAGGTTGCAGCTGCCAGGAGGACACCACATCGTCGAATGTCATGCCCTGAGTCTTTGAAGCCTTAGTCATCCTTAGTCATCCTTCTATTCATCACGATGGTGCACGGCATTGCCGGCAAGGTATGTGCTGCGGACCATCCGGTCATCACCGAGCATCATCAGCACGAACATCACATCGGCAGGTGTTCGAGCATGTTCCATTCTCCACTCGATGAGTGGTGTCGCTTTCTTATCAAGAACGACAAAGTCGGCTTCTTTCCCAGGTAGGAAATTGCCAACGCGATCGTCAACCGAAAGGGCTTTGGCCCCTCCGAGTGTGGCGTAATAGAACGCTTCCCAAGGTGATAACGAATAACCTTGTAACTGAGCCATCTTATAAGCGTTTTCCATTGAACTCAGCATAGAAAGTGTATTTCCTGCTCCAAAATCCGTGCCTAGAGCAACGTGCACATTGTGATTTTTTGCATTTTCGAACTTAAATAAGCCGCTTCCTAGGAAGAAGTTTGAGGGAGGATTTGGGCATAGGACAGACCCGGTTTCCTCGACTCGTTTGAAGTCTTCGTCCTCCAGGTGGATGCAGTGCCCGAAAATGCTTCGTCTTCCTAGTAAACCAAACGAATCATAGACATCGAGGTAACTCTTGCATTCGGGGAATAATTCGAGTGTGAATTCAATCTCTTTTGGGTTCTCGCTGAGGTGAGTTTGGAAGTAAATGTCATCATGTTCACCCATTAATCGAGAGGCTACGTTCATATCTTCTCGAGTGCAGGAGATCGCAAAGCGTGGGGTGACTGCGTAAGAGAGTCGGCCCTTGCCATGCCACGCGTCGATCAGTGAAGAGCAGTCCTCATAGTCTTGTTCTGGCGAAGTTAGAGAAATTCCAGCTGGCATGTTTCGATCTGCCATCACTTTTCCCGCCACAAAGCGCATATTTAATGAGTCTGCTTTTTTGAACAAGGCGTCTACAGATTCCTTGGCCCAGGATCCATAGACCGCCATGGTGGTTGTGCCGTTGCGTAGCGCTTCTTTGATGAAAATATCGGCGCGTTTTGAGGCGATTTCTGGATCTTTGTAAGCCTCTTCTTCTGGGATAATGGTGTTGAGCCAGCCCAGGAGCTGTTCTCCATAGATGGCCACAGTGGTGAGCTGAGGGGAATGGACGTGCAGATCAAAAAAGCCAGGCACAAGAACCGCGTCATTGTGCTGAATCACTTTTGTTCCGGCTGGCAACTGGTGCAACAGCTGGTCAGCCGGACCCATCGATTCAATTACACCCTCTGAAACGGTCAGGAGTCCATCTTCTATGAATTCAACACAGTCTTCTTTGAACCGCGGATCTGCCAGTAGGTGAAACAATGAACCGCGATGTGCAACGGTTAAAGTCATGAATGGCAATCTTTCAAGCACCTGAACAGTACACTGCAATCAGCCCGATGCAGGCTTTTTTTAAGAGAAGATTCAAGTTAAGAATGAATTGCAATATTTCTGTTGCTTGCCATCAAAGTCGTTAGCTGAGAGTTTGTTGTAGGTGCTACAGGATAAATGTCAAGAATCGAATGATAAAATATGTATTTGTTGGCCATTGCTGCCTTTTGATTGATCTTTTCGAGAATTGATTTGATTTCTGTGTTGCCAGAGGCGGATTCGATTCGTTTGTTGTATTGATTTGCTCGGGTGCAAGAGTGAGAATGATCTGTGAGCAAATTGGCTTGATATCAATTCAATGATGGTCTCGTTAGGTTTTGTTGGACCTTGAATTATCTAGCTAGTAGTTAAGGTAGAGATTTCAATGCCAGAGTTGGATGGAAAAACAAAAAAAGATTGAATGAAGGTGACGTTGTGTCAAAGGATTTATTTCCATTTCTACTGATCACTATTGAGTCTGTCTTTGATTATGTAATTTCACCACGAAAAAGCCCCCACCGAAAGGTGGGGGCTTTCCGATTCAGTTGATCTGAATCGTTGTTCTATTCCAGAAGGAACAGAGTTGATTCCAGATCAACCGATGGCAGGAGCTTGGAGAGCCACAGGAGTGGACTCAGCAGCAGCCAGGTCGAGGGGGAAGTTGTGAGCATTGCGCTCGTGCATCACTTCCATGCCGAGGTTGGCGCGGTTCAGCACATCAGCCCAGGTGTTCAGGACGCGGCCCTGACCATCAAGGATGGACTGGTTGAAGTTGAAACCGTTGAGGTTGAAGGCCATGGTTGACACGCCGAGGGCGGTGAACCAGATGCCGACAACGGGCCATGCAGCCAGGAAGAAGTGCAGGCTGCGGCTGTTGTTGAAGGATGCGTATTGGAAGATCAGGCGACCGAAGTAACCGTGGGCAGCCACGATGTTGTAGGTCTCTTCCTCTTGGCCAAACTTGTAGCCGTAGTTCTGGGACTCGCTCTCGGTGGTTTCACGCACCAGGGAGGAGGTCACCAGGGAGCCGTGCATGGCGGAGAACAGTGATCCACCGAAGACACCTGCGACACCCAGCATGTGGAAGGGGTGCATCAGGATGTTGTGCTCGGCCTGGAACACCAACATGAAGTTGAAGGTGCCAGAGATGCCCAGGGGCATGCCGTCAGAGAAGGAACCCTGACCGAAGGGGTAGACCAGGAACACTGCGGAAGCAGCAGCCACAGGTGCGCTGTAAGCAACGCAGATCCAGGGGCGCATGCCGAGGCGGTAGGAGAGTTCCCACTCGCGACCCATGTAGCAGAAGATGCCGATCAGGAAGTGGAAGACAACCAGCTGGTAAGGACCGCCGTTGTACAGCCACTCATCGAGAGAGGCAGCTTCCCAGATGGGATAGAAGTGCAGGCCGATGGCGTTTGAGGAAGGAACAACAGCACCGGAGATGATGTTGTTACCGAAGATCAGAGAACCAGCGACAGGCTCACGGATGCCATCGATGTCGACCGGAGGAGCGGCAACGAAAGCAACGATGAAGCAGATGGTGGCAGCCAGCAGTGTGGGGATCATCAGCACACCGAACCAACCGACATACAGACGGTTATTGGTGGAGGTGACCCACTCACAGAAGGCCTGCCAGCTAGAAGCGCCGGAGCGCTGCTGGAGGGTGGTGGTCATGAGAACGGAAATTGCCTTTGGGTCGAAACCCGTTGGCTTGTAAAGAAAGTCGGTAAACCGACCCACCTAATGTAAAGGAAGTTTGCGCGTTGTAAACGTCTTTTGAGGGCGGGTCCTTCAAGCGTTGCTGATTTCATTGATCAGCTCAGCTGATCAATGGCCCCATTGCGTCCGCGCTCATTCTCGTTTGTGGGGGACCCCAGAAGAGAGTGAGCACTGCTGCTGAGCCTCTCTATAAAAATCTCAACAGGGGTTTTGAGGCATGACGATTCGGATTGGGATCAACGGGTTCGGTCGTATCGGTCGCCTTGCCTTTCGTCATGCAGTTGCCAATCCAGATGTTGAGGTCGTGGGCATCAACGACCTGATCAGCGTTGATTATTTGGCGTATTTGCTGCGATATGACTCAACCCACCGCCGCTTCCCCGGGGAGATCCTTGTTGAAGACGACCAGCTCATCGTCAACGACTGCGTGATACGCACTACATCTGAACGCGATCCCAATAATCTTCGTTGGGGTGACATCGGTGTCGACTACGTGCTCGAAAGCACGGGTTTTTTTCTGACGGATTCGACAGCAAGAGCTCACATCAATGCGGGGGCGCGCAGGGTTGTGATGAGTGCTCCATCCAAAGACGACACACCGATGTTCGTGATGGGGGTTAACCACAGCAGCTATGCCGCTGAGGACATCGTTTCCAACGCGAGCTGCACCACCAATTGTTTGGCTCCAATGGCCAAGGTTGTGCATGACCAGTTCGGCATCGTCAGCGGTCTTATGACGACAGTCCATGCCACGACCGCTACGCAGAAGCCGGTCGATAGCCCTTCTTTAAAGGATTGGCGCGGCGGACGTGGTGCCGGACAGAGCATCATTCCCAGTTCCACGGGAGCCGCAAAAGCTGTCGGTCGGGTGATTCCCGAATTAAACGGCAAGCTCACAGGTATGGCCTTTCGAGTTCCTACTCCCGATGTCTCCGTTGTTGATCTCACGGTCAACCTGTCGCGTCCCACCAGTTATGAGGAGGTGAAGGAGGTTATGAAAGCGGCATCAGAGAACGGCCTTTCGGGGATTTTGGGTTACACAGAAGATCCGATTGTTTCCAACGATCTTCTTGGTGAAAGCTGCACGTCTGTCTTTGATGCAGGTGCTGGAATGGCTTTGAATAACAAGTTTATGAAATTGATCGCCTGGTACGACAATGAATGGGCTTACAGCTGCAAATGCATCGATCTAATGCTACACATGGAATCCAGAAAATAAATCAATCGTCAGTCGGGTCGTCCTCTTATCGCCAAGCGCATGTTCAATGATTCAACAGTAATGGTTGATGAAAATGTAATTAGTGCTCGTGATGGCAAGCCATACAAGCCCTCTGGCAGTTACTCGGGATGGAACCAAATCACCAATGAACACAACAGCTTCAAGATCTCTCAAAGACGACTCTTTGGCAATGTCAAGACAATCGAAGACCCAAAAAACTAATTAATGCTTGAACACAGTGGTGATGGTCCCCGCAACAGAGATCACCGCTTTGTCTCTGAAGAAACTGTATCTAAACTGGATTAAGGGAGATAACGGTTTTCGGAGTGAGTTAGGAACAAACAACAAGTTCAAACTCAACCTTGGTCAAGGAGATGACTTCTTTAAGATCTACGATGAACAAATTCTTGGGCAAGATAGTCCGATCAGCCTTGGTCCCGGCAATGATTGGATTGGATTGGATTGGATTGGATTGGATTGGATTGGATTGGATTGGATTGGAACGGAGGGCAACACGTTTAACAAGGCCATCAATGTCAAGCTTGGACGCGGGGATGACATCATCAGCAATGGCTACAACATGATCATCCACCATTTCAATCCAAGCCAAGATTCCATCAAAATGGGAAGGGTATCTCTCACAAGGTCCTGCAAGACAGAATTGAGTCCGAGCACGGGCTGGCCTTGATTGGCATCACCGACTTTGATGCACTGAATATTGATTGTCACTCTGGTTATTATCCAAAACATGAATCCTGCTCCATTGAATTCTCAAAGTAATATCCCGAGGGAATCGTTATGAATCCACGGCCTTTTGATTGAACACTTTTTCATCTAAACAGCAAAAGAATTGAACATCTTCTCTCTTTAGAGCTTTAGAGCTTGTCTGGAATTCCTCCTACCACGAAAAAGCCCCCACCTTTCGGTGAGGGCTTTCCGATTCAGTTGATCTGAATCGTTGTTCTATTCCAGAAGGAACAGAGTTGATTCCAGATCAACCGATGGCAGGAGCTTGGAGAGCCACAGGAGTGGACTCAGCAGCAGCCAGGTCGAGGGGGAAGTTGTGAGCATTGCGCTCGTGCATCACTTCCATGCCGAGGTTGGCGCGGTTCAGCACATCAGCCCAGGTGTTCAGGACGCGGCCCTGACCATCAAGGATGGACTGGTTGAAGTTGAAACCGTTGAGGTTGAAGGCCATGGTTGACACGCCGAGGGCGGTGAACCAGATGCCGACAACGGGCCATGCAGCCAGGAAGAAGTGCAGGCTGCGGCTGTTGTTGAAGGATGCGTATTGGAAGATCAGGCGACCGAAGTAACCGTGGGCAGCCACGATGTTGTAGGTCTCTTCCTCTTGGCCAAACTTGTAGCCGTAGTTCTGGGACTCGCTCTCGGTGGTTTCACGCACCAGGGAGGAGGTCACCAGGGAGCCGTGCATGGCGGAGAACAGTGATCCACCGAAGACACCTGCGACACCCAGCATGTGGAAGGGGTGCATCAGGATGTTGTGCTCGGCCTGGAACACCAACATGAAGTTGAAGGTGCCAGAGATGCCCAGGGGCATGCCGTCAGAGAAGGAACCCTGACCGAAGGGGTAGACCAGGAACACTGCGGAAGCAGCAGCCACAGGTGCGCTGTAAGCAACGCAGATCCAGGGGCGCATGCCGAGGCGGTAGGAGAGTTCCCACTCGCGACCCATGTAGCAGAAGATGCCGATCAGGAAGTGGAAGACAACCAGCTGGTAAGGACCGCCGTTGTACAGCCACTCATCGAGAGAGGCAGCTTCCCAGATGGGATAGAAGTGCAGGCCGATGGCGTTTGAGGAAGGAACAACAGCACCGGAGATGATGTTGTTACCGAAGATCAGAGAACCAGCGACAGGCTCACGGATGCCATCGATGTCGACCGGAGGAGCGGCAACGAAAGCAACGATGAAGCAGATGGTGGCAGCCAGCAGTGTGGGGATCATCAGCACACCGAACCAACCGACATACAGACGGTTATTGGTGGAGGTGACCCACTCACAGAAGGCCTGCCAGCTAGAAGCGCCGGAGCGCTGCTGGAGGGTGGTGGTCATGAGAACGGAAAAATATGTCCCGGAAAGGACGGTTAAGGAAGGGCAGGAAGCCCTGCCTGCGGTGAGTGTAAAGGAACATTGCGCTGTGTGTAGTGACCTTTACGAAGCAATTGTGAAGAACTTTGTTCGCTACTTGCATCCGCCCTTGTTAGCGTCCACATCGCCTTTCGGCACCGACGTTGTCCTCAGCTCAGGAGCGGGTGCTGTTTGTACGGCTCCCCTGCAACCCCATCTTCCCAATCGGTCCGATCTATCTCGCGGACCATTTGCATAAGTGCTTCACGGAGATGCCTCAGCGCATCCTCGATCTCGCGGCTTTGCCTGTGCTGGACGTGCAGCGGGTCCTGCTCACCACCGTTGATCAGTTCCGCCCTTCCCTGCTTGTCTTCTCCTGGAGAGATATTCAGATTTACGCCCCGGTGGACGGCCGGGGGGGCAATCCTCTGCAGAACTCTTTTGAGGTGTTCTATGCCCGCAATCCCCTGAAGCGTCTGCATGGGGCGCTCGGTGGATTGCGGTTGATGACCAGCCATTACGGAGAGCTGCATCGCAATCAGGGGCTGGTGCGTCAGGGCCTTCGCCGAGCCAGGCGCCATCAGCCATCAGCTCGTGCTGTTCTTGGCGGCGGGGCCGTCAGCGTCTTCTATGAACAGCTCGGTAAGTCGCTGCCGAAGGGAACGATTGTGTCCATCGGCGAAGGTGAGCCGCTGCTCGAGAAGCTGTTGCTCGGCCAATCACTGGAGAACGAGCGGTGCTTTGTTGTCGGTGATCCGCCACGCCCTGGTCTGATCCATGAGCAACCGGAAAGTCGGCCCAAAACGGCCTGCGACTACGACTACATCGCGACTATCTGGCCGCAGCTCAATTGGTATCTCGAGGCAGGGGATTTTTACGTCGGGGTGCAAACCAAGCGCGGTTGTCCCCACAACTGTTGCTACTGCGTTTACACCGTGGTCGAAGGCAAGCAGGTGCGCCTGAACCCGGTGGATGAAGTGGTGAAGGAGATGCGTCAGCTTTATGACCGAGGCGTCCGCGGCTTCTGGTTCACCGACGCACAATTCATCCCTGCGCGGCGTTATATCCAGGACGCCAAGGAGCTGCTGCGGGCGATCAAGGCGGAGGGTCTGACAGGAATCCGCTGGGCTGCCTACATCCGCGCTGACAACCTCGACCCCGAGTTGGCGCAACTCATGGTGGAGACAGGGATGAGTTATTTCGAGATCGGAATCACATCCGGCTCCCAGGAGCTCGTGCGCAAGATGCGCATGGGTTACAACCTGCGGACGGTTCTAGAGAGCTGCCGGATGTTGGCGGATGCCGGTTTTCGCGATCACGTGTCCGTGAACTATTCCTTCAACGTGATTGACGAGCGACCAGCGACGATCCGCCAAACCGTCGCCTATCACCGTGAGCTCGAATCCATTTTTGGTGCAGACCGAGTCGAACCCGCCATTTTCTTCATCGGGCT
The DNA here is from genome assembly GCF_047303025.1 of Synechococcus sp. MIT S1220. Taxonomy (NCBI): domain Bacteria; kingdom Bacillati; phylum Cyanobacteriota; class Cyanophyceae; order Synechococcales; family Synechococcaceae; genus Synechococcus; species Synechococcus sp. MIT S1220. The sequence goes on from NZ_CP138939.1 coordinate 927,783, forward strand.
TCAACCCCATACACACCTGGAGCAATATGGGTTTGATCAGGGATTGATCAAACCCGGTTACAACCCGATGAGCATGATGCCCTGGACGGCTCGAAAACTGCTCTGGAATCCTGAGCCGATGGGCAGCACATTCGGTCGCATTTGTCTTGAAGCATTCGACCGAAATGCTGAAGATTTCGGCCGTACCGTGATGGGGCTCCTGGAGCGTGACTATGGAATTTCGCCCCTCCAAGAAGCATTGCGAGCCCCGGTGAAAGGGCGTGCAGCGATCGCCGAGGCATATCGATAGCTCTGGCCAATATCAGGGCTGTTGGGTAATAATTTAGCTTTAAGATTGTTTGTTGTTTGGACAACCATTTTAGAGTTTAACAATCCATTTAATGTGGACTTTAGACATGAGTTTTATCGGTCGGCTGAGATGCGGCAATCGTGGCTAAAAAGAATTTTTTTAATTGGTCCGCCTGCAGTTGCTACTTCCCACTGCAGCCTGTAACTCGTGAAGTCTTAAAATTGGAACTTCAATTAATTGTCGTGGCGGTATTTGTCAGAAAAGCCTTTATATCCCCGCCTTTGTCTTGCTATTTTGGTGCGGTTTCACTCAGACAATTCGACGGATTGTGTTAAGTCAGGATTTTTTGAAGGGAGATGTGAAGCGGTCCCGATGCCTATTGGCCAGCCTTTGTTTTTCGACGTGAACAAGATCACGAGCAGGGCCGTGATCGCCACAACGCTTCCGAGTGGATTGGGTTGCAGTCCTCCTGGCCCCACGAGCCATGCTGGTGTCGTCGGCGACAGCTGCAGGAGTCCGGCTTCAAGCAAAAACCAACCGCCCACAAGACCTCCGTGTAGACCAATACAGCCCCATAGGGAGCCTTGATCCTGGCGACGTCGCTCGGCGAGCAGCAATCCCAGCAGGAAGAGCCCAACCAGCAGGCTGAGCATCGGAATGACTCCCAGGTTGAACCGGGTATGCACCAGGCTGAAGACAATGGCCTGCCCCAAGATCCCCCATTTGGTTCCGAACAGAGTGCGGAGCTCTTCAAGCAGCCATCCTCGGAAGATCAGTTCTTCCGCGAAGCCCACACCGATGATCAGCAGGATTCCATTCAGCAGTTTTTGAAGTGAGCATTCGCCAAGCCAGTTGCCCCAGGCTCCGACCAGGATCGGCAGAACGATCACGGTCAGCAGAATCAGCGCCCAGATCAATCCTTGAAACAGCACGACAGTCATTCTTGGGCGCCCATCACGCCCTCCACCGCTGATTCCAAGAGTTCTCCATGGGTGTTTGCTGGTCCAGCGAACCCTGCTCCAACGCGGCAGCAGCGCCATGAACATCAAAAAGCTGAACAGGGTTCCCAGCGGTGAGACGTTGGATTCACTGAGGCCAAAAGGTGTCAACAGCTGTGCTGTCAACCAACCCATGGCATAGAGGCAGGGGACGAACAGCAAACTGGGGAGCCATGGGGGCTGAAGCCGTAGCAGATTGTTGAAGGATGGGATGGACGGGTTCAATCAGCTTTCCGGTTCGATCGAGCTGGTGAGACCTTTGGCTTTGAGGGTTTCGCAGTAGAACTCCGCCGGCTCAATGTCGCAGACGATGACCAGACCAACGCCTGAGTTGTGGGCTTCGAGCATGACGGCAAGAGCGTCCGGCTCGCTGAGCTGAGGAACCACCTGGCGCAGGGTGTTCACCACGTATTCCATGGTGTTCACAGGGTCGTTGTGGAGCAGGACCTTGTAACGCGGGGCTTTTTTGCGCACGCGCTCCGGTGCCTTTTCCATCACCGCAGCCCCACCGGGGCTGCGACCTGGGCTCTCCACCGCCATGACGAAGGGTCGAACGGAATCGAAATTTAAAGGGAATCGGAGCATGGCCGTTCGGTTGATGGGCTCAGAGTGCTGCGATTCGCGCCATCGCCGCATCAACATTGGCGCGGCTGTTGAACGCAGACAGCCTGAAATAGCCCTCGCCCGCAGCGCCGAAGCCGCTGCCGGGGGTGCCCACCACATTGGCTTTGTTCAACATGTGATCGAAGAACCCCCAGGAATCCATGCCCTCGGGGGTCTGAATCCAGACGTAGGGAGCGTGCTCTCCGCCGTAAACGGTCAGGCCTGCAGCGCTGAGTTCCCGGCGGATGATCGCAGCGTTTTCCATGTAGAAGCTCACCAGGTTCTTCACCTCTGCCTGACCGGCATCGGAATACACCGCTTCTGCTCCGCGTTGAACGATGTAGCTCACGCCATTGAACTTGGTGCTCTGGCGGCGGTTCCAGAGTCCCCAGAGTTCCACCTCCTCCCCGTTGCTGGCCTTGCCCTTGAGCCCCTTGGGCACAACGGTGAGGGCGCAGCGGGTTCCTGTGAAGCCCGCATTCTTGGAGAAGGAGCGGAATTCAATCGCGCATTTGCGCGCCCCTTCGATTTCAAAAATGGAATGGGGGATCGCGGGATCCTGAATGAATGCCTCATAGGCGGCATCGAACAGGATCAAAGCCCCATTGCTACGGGCGTAATCCACCCAGGCTTGCAGCTGCTCCTTGCTGGCGACTGCCCCGGTGGGATTGTTCGGAAAGCAGAGGTAGATCAGGTCGACCGGTTCAGAGGGAATCTGCGCTGAAAAGCTGTTCTCCGCACTGATCGGCAGGTAGGTCAGGCCGCCGTAACGGCCTTCATCGCCGGAATCGCCGGTGCGTCCAGCCATCACATTGCTGTCCACGTACACCGGGTAGACAGGGTCGGTTACGGCGATGCGATTGCCCTCCCCAAGGATGTCGAGGATGTTGCTGCTGTCGCACTTGGAGCCGTCGGAGACAAAGATTTCATCAGCGCTGACCTCACAGCCGCGCGCCTGGAAATCATTGTGGGCGATCGCTTCGCGTAGCCAGGCGTAGCCCTGCTCAGGGCCATAGCCGTGGAAGCCTTCGGCCGTTCCCATCTCATCGATGGCGACTTTCATGGCATCGCGGCAGGCTTGAGGCAAGGGTTCCGTAACGTCGCCGATACCGAGCCTGATCAGCGAGGCGTCGGGATGGGCAGTGCTAAATGCCTTGACCCTTCGGCCGATTTCCGGAAACAGGTAACCAGCCTTGAGTTTGAGGTAATTGCCGTTGACCTGAACCACGGAACAGCGAGGGGAGAGTGATGAGCAGGCATCTTGCCGTGTCGGCCGGTTCGACGGTTAATCCATACGATGCAATCAGGAGTCAGAACATCCGCCGTGGTCATGCCTGCTGTGGATCACCCCGTTGATTTCCATGCCCTTGTGGACAGTGGAATCAACAAGCCGGCCCGGTACATGGGCCATGAGCTTGGAGTTGAGGAACGGGACTGGCAGACCGCCTCCGTGCGCTGGGCTCTCACCTACCCAGAGATCTATGAGGTGGGGTCCAGCAACCTGGGGCACATTATTTTGTATTCGATCCTCAACGCCGTGCCAGGGCAGTTGTGTGATCGCGCTTATCTCCCCGCCGCCGACCTGGCTGCCCGGCTGCGGGAACGGCAGCAAGCGCTCTTTGCTGTGGAGAGTCGCAGGCCGCTGCCTGCCTTTGACATTCTCGGCTTCAGCCTCAGTTATGAGCTGGGTGCCACCAACATTCTCGAGATGCTGGATCTCTGCCAGGTTCCGATCCGGGCAGCGGAGCGGGGCGATCGTCCGCTCACCGACCCTGCATCACCACCGTTGATCTTCGCCGGCGGACCCACTGCCACCAGCAACCCGGAGCCCTACGCCGCATTCTTCGACTTTATTGCACTGGGTGATGGGGAGGAGCTTCTTCCGGAAATCGGCCTCGTGGTTGCCCAGGCGAAAGCGGAGGGTCTGAGCCGATCGCAACTGCTGAGGGATCTGGCCCTGGTGCCGGGGGTCTACGTGCCTTCCCTGTATTGCGTCGGCCCAGACGGCGTCACACTCAAACCGCTTCACACTGAGTTGCCGGAGCGGGTGCTGCGCCGTGTCGCAACGCCCATGCCTCATTACGCGATGGGACTGGTGCCCCATGTGGAAACGGTGCACGATCGGCTCACGGTGGAGATCCGCCGTGGCTGCACTAGGGGCTGTCGCTTTTGTCAGCCCGGCATGCTCACCCGCCCGGCTCGGGATGTGGAGCCGGAGGCGGTGATTGAGGCGGTTGAGACGGGCATGAAGCAGACCGGTTACAGCGATTTCTCCTTGCTGTCTCTGAGCTGCAGCGACTATCTGGCCTTGCCGGCGGTCGGCGTAGAGCTGCGCAATCGTCTGGCCGACCAGAACGTCACCCTTCAGCTACCGAGCCAACGGGTTGATCGCTTCGATGAGGACATCGCCCATATCCTCGGCGGCACCCGCCAGGCCGGGCTGACCTTTGCGCCGGAGGCCGGGACGCAGCGGCTGCGGGACATCGTGAACAAGGGCCTCACCGATGACGACCTGCTCAACGGTATCCGGACCGCCATGCAGAACGGCTACCGCAAGGTGAAGCTCTACTTCATGATCGGGCTGCCGGGTGAGACCGACGCCGATGTGCTCGGTGTTGCTGAGACCTGCGTCATGCTTCAGCAGCGCTGCCGCGATCTGGGGCGCTTGAACCTCAACATCACCATCAGCAATTTCACGCCGAAGCCCCACACGCCGTTTCAGTGGCACAGCGTGTCCTCCACAGAGTTTCTGAGACGCCAGGCCCTGCTCCGTGAAGCGTTCAAGCGGTTGCGGGGGGTGAAGGTCAATTTCACCGATGTGCGCCTGTCGGCGATGGAAGACTTTGTCGGCCGCAGCGACCGTCGTCTGGCACAGGTGATCGAAGCTGCTTGGCGGGCCGGTGCAGGGATGGATGCCTGGTTTGAGTCACTCGATCGCACCTATGCCGCCTGGACAGGGGCCATCGCCGCGGCCGGATTGGAGGGCCGCTACCGGACGATGGAACTGGGGAGCTGGAGTGCAGTGGCCGCTCTCGACCGCGACGATCTGGAGGCGTTCTGCGCTCAACCTCTGCCCTGGGATCACATCGACAGCGGCATCGACAAAGGTTGGCTGGCGGAGGATCTGCAGCGGGCCCTGACTGCAGCGGTGGTCCCCGACTGTTCCTTTGACGGTTGCAGCAATTGTGGAGTGTGTGGGCCTGATCTTGGCCACAACGTGGTGGTTCCCGCTCCGGAGGTTCCCATTCAGGTGCCGACTCAGGCCCCGCCCAGCGATCGCTGTTGCCGGCTTCGGATTCGCTTCGCCAAGACCGATGCGATGGCGCTTCTGAGCCACCTCGATCTGATGCGCATGCTGGAGCGTGCTCTGCGCCGCAGTGGTTTGCCGATCAGCTTCACGGGCGGCTTCCATCCGCTGCCAAGGATTCAGATCGCATTGGCACTCCCCCTCGGGGCGGAAGCCCACAGCGAATGGATGGACCTTGAATTCAGCGAAGTTCTCCCCGAGGCTCACCTGATCGAGCGCCTGCAGCCATTGTTGCCCGCGGGGATCAACCTGCTCGAGTGTCGAAAGGTGCCGGTCAGCGGTCCGAGCCTCTCGCAGCGGATCACAGCGGCTGTCTGGAGTTTTGATCTGTTCCTCGCAGGCGAAAACAGCCGGGATGTCGCACCGGTGGATTGGTTGGCGGCTGTCGGGGCCGTCGTTGCATCGGAGTCATTGATCTGGCACGACACCGATAAGAAAGGTCGTCCCCGCCAGCGGGATTGCAGACCCTCCCTTCAGGTTCTGGAGTGTCTTCGCCTTCAGGAACAGGGGCGCATTCGGCTGCGTCTCAAGGCCGAGGTTGATGCCTTGGGTCGGAGCATTCGGCCGATGCAGATCCAGCATTGGCTGACAGAGCATCTGCAGTGCAGCATTGGGATGGACCGCCTGTGCCGCGACGGGCTCCTCCTCTCACAGTGCTAGTTTCTAAAGAGGTCGAATGGATGTTTCAGAAACATTCACTCGTCTTCCGCGGTTGATCTTGCTTCAGTTCAAGCAGCCCGTAACCAGTTCCCGATAGGCGGTTCGTTCCGATCTGAGCCCAGGGAAAACCAGAGGAGTTTCTTCACTCCGCGCCATTCAGGTCTTTAAGACCTCAATTCAATTCTTTTGCCCCCCGCATCGGATGGTCGTCAGACATCTGTGCGGATTAGAGCTCATTGCGGGCTCCATCTGTGTTCATCCATGCCCCAGCAAATTGTCATCGCTGAGCAATTGCGGATCGCCGCAGTGCTCACTGATGATCGCGTTGATGAGTTAATCGTTGCGCAGGGTCGATATCAGATCGGTGATGTTTATCTCGGCACCGTTGAAAATGTTCTGCCGGGAATCGATGCCGCCTTCGTCAACATCGGAGAGAGTGAGAAAAACGGCTTTATTCATGTCACAGATCTCGGTCCCCTGCGGCTGAAGAAAGGATCCGCCGGGATCACCGAACTGCTCGAGCCTCGTCAGAAGGTTCTGGTGCAGGTGATGAAGGAGCCGACGGGCACCAAAGGTCCTCGGCTCACAGGCAATCTCGCTCTGCCAGGGCGTTATCTGGTGCTTCAGCCCCATGGCCAAGGTGTGAACATTTCACGCCGGATTAGCGCGGAATCCGAACGAAACCGTCTGAGAGCTTTGGGTGTGCTTATCAAACCTCCCGGGGCCGGACTGCTCATTCGCACCGAGGCCGATGGAATCAGCGAAGACTTGCTGATTGATGACCTCGAAGCGCTGTTGCGCCAATGGGAGGCGATTCAACAGGCGGCGGAAACCGCGTCACCACCAGTTCTGCTGAATCGTGACGAGGACTTCATTCATCGCATCCTGCGCGATCACATGGGTCCCGATTTGGTTCGGGTCGTCATCGACGAGCCGGCTGCAACGGAACGGGTGACCAGTTTCCTGGGACAGGACGGGTCCAATGTGCTCGTCGAAGCCCACAGCGAGCCCTCCGAGCTGCTGGAGCACTACCGGATCAATGCCGCCATCCGTGATGCGCTCAAACCGCGGGTTGATCTTCCCTCCGGTGGTTACGTGATCATCGAGCCCACCGAGGCGCTCACGGTCATTGATGTGAACTCAGGCTCGTTCACCCGCTCGGCGAATGCGCGGGAAACCGTCCTTTGGACCAACTGCGAAGCAGCGATCGAAATCGCTCGACAGCTCAAGCTTCGCAACATCGGCGGCGTGATCATCATCGATTTCATCGATATGGATTCACGCCGTGATCAATTGCAGTTGCTCGAACATTTCACGACGGCGGTGCGCGATGACGCGGCGCGACCACAGATCGCACAGCTGACGGAACTTGGCTTGGTGGAGCTGACCCGCAAACGTCAGGGGCAGAACATTTATGAGTTGTTCGGTCGCGCCTGTCCCAGTTGCGGAGGACTGGGACACGTTGCCGTGCTTCCCGGCAAGGATCTGCTAATGCCTGTGGCCACTGCCTCCGGCCTGGTGCGATCAGCAGCATCTGCCCGTGCGGAGGTGGTTTCACCCTTGGAAGCTGGTGGAAACGGCCGCCGACGACGGGGTGGGCGGGGTCGTGCGTCCTCAGACGTTCCCGCTGCTGCACAACAGGTTTCTATTTCGGCCACTGCTGATGCAGACCCGGCACCCGAGGAGCGTCAGCAGCAGCAGGAGGAGGGCAGTTCGTCAGCCGCCGCAGCACCAACTCGCCGTCCAGAGCCGGAGCTGGTTGCGGTTCCGATGACACCTGAGCAACAGGAGGTTTATGGATGGTTGGGGCTGGATCCCGCATTGCTGCTGGAGTCACAGCCGGAATCAGACCATGTGCTCGTTCGTGTGGTTCGTCCCGGCGAGGATCCTGAGGCCGTTCTGGAGGAAGCCCGTCAACAGCTTGCAGCCAGCTCTGCACGCCGCCGCCGGCGCGGGCGTGGCGGACGGGGATCAGGATCAGGCCGAAATGGTTCGACGACAACACCGGTCGGCAACAGCTCGTCGGATCCAGTAGCCGCTGATGACACTCCTGTCCAGGATGATCCCAAACCGCTGATGGTGGAAATCACCCCGCTACCGCTGCCGGTGGACTCTGCGCCTTCCGAAAGCATGGTTGTCGTGACTCAACAGGATGGTGCGGGTCTGGATCAGTCCCAAGCCAGCGCTGAGCAGCCCCCTGAACCTGAAGCAAAGCACGAGGAGATCGAGGAACCGCGTCGTCGTCGTCGTCGGTCGTCGGCAGCTGGCTCCAGCTGAATTCTGCTCAGTTGACGGTGGATGTTCCAGCGGGACCAGGGGTGGCCGGTGTGGATGAAGTGGGTCGTGGATGCCTGTTTGGTCCCGTGTTTGCGGCTGCTGTTGTGCTGGACATCAAGGCGGCTGGGAGGCTTTTGGAGGCCGGCCTCACTGACAGCAAGAAGCTGACGGCCAAACGCCGGCAGGCTCTTGTTCCACTTATCGAGCAAAACAGCATCGCTTGGGCCCTCGGGCAGGGCTCAGCCCGGGACATTGATCGGCAGGGGATCCGGGCGGCGACGGAGTTGGCCATGCTTCGTGCCTTGCAGCGTTTGCCGGAACAACCATCGCTGGTGTTGGTGGATGGATCGCTGCCGCTGCGGCCCTGGACAGGGCATCAGCAAACCATTGTTGCTGGCGACAGTCTCTCCGCGGCGATTGCTGCGGCCAGTGTGCTGGCCAAACAGGCCAGAGATGCCTTGATCAGGCGGCTGGCGCTTCGTTTCCCGGGCTATGGGCTAGAACGCCATGCCGGGTATGGCACCGCTCAGCACCGTCAGGCGCTCCTGTTATCAGGCCCGACTGCCCTGCACCGCCGCAGTTTTCTCCGTCGTCTTCTTGGCACTCTCGATTGAGCTGCACCAGCGGTGGAAATCACTGAGCAGCTGCTGACCAACACGGGCCTTGATGCCAATCAGAATGCCACTGAGGATCGATTCGCCTGTCGATTCGATCAGCCGCCGCGGAATCAGCCGCAGGAGTGCTGGCTGGCTGACCTGAACGGCCAGTGAAGCGTCGCCCACCAACCCGGTGGGTGTGGCATTAAGGATCGCTTCAAGGGTCAATTTGAAGTCATCTACCACGCCAAGACCCTCGAGTTCGCAGTCCACAGCGCGCATCACGATGGACTCGTCTTGGTGTTCGGTTTCGAGGATGACAACAGGGGTCACCTGAAGTTGAAACACCTGAAGTTTGGTGACCAGGTAGCGATAACGGCCAGGCCCAATGCGCGTGAGTTGTTGACCGTCCAGCAGTGCTGCGATCAGGCGATCGTCCTGTCGGAGATAGGCGGGAAGGTTCTGTGCCTGGCGACGGACAGGGAGATCAAGGTGCTGACTGGCCTTGAAAGCCAGAGGCATGGTCGACGCTCGGCGCGTCATGATCTTATCGAGTCCGTGCCACCAGCCCTGATGCCTTCACGCATCGCATTTCTTGGTCCGGCGGGCACCTATGGAGAGAAAGCCACTGCGGCGCTCATCGAGCTGGAGGGGTTGGCTGATGCCGAACCGGTGGCCTGCGTGGGATTGCGCGCTGTGGTGGATCATTTGGCATCCGGTCAAAGCGATGCCGCGGTTGTCCCCGTGGAGAACTCCGTCGAAGGTGGTGTCACCGCCACGCTCGATGCCCTCTGGAGGCATCGAGACCTAACCATTCGTAGAGCGTTGGTTCTGCCGATTCGCCATGCACTGCTCAGCGATGGAGATCTGAACTCGATCACCGAGGTGTTGTCTCACCCGCAGGCTCTCGCGCAGTGCAGCGGCTGGTTGGCTTCCCATCTCCCGTCTGCACTGCAGCTGCCGACCAGCTCAACTGCCGAGGCGGCCCGCATGGTGGTGGGCAGTCGATTCAGAGCAGCCATCGCTTCCCGTAAGGCTGGTGATGAACGCGGATTGAATCTTTTGGAGTATCCGATTAATGATGTGGCGGGTAACTGCACCCGGTTCCTGTTGTTGCAACGAGGGGAACGGAGGCTGTCCGGTGATCTCGCCAGCCTCGCCTTTTCACTCCATTGCAATGCGCCTGGAGCTTTGCTTGAGGCCTTGGGTTGTCTGGCTCAGCGCAACCTCAATATGAGCCGGATTGAATCCAGGCCGTCGAAGCGGGAGCTCGGAGAATATGTGTTTTTTGTGGATGTTGATCTTGCAGGCCAGTCGACGTCGGCTTTGAAAGCATTAATTTCCGATCTTGAACCGATGTGTGAGCATCTGGCGCATTTTGGGGCTTACCCCAGCTCGGAGTTGATCAGCGATTGAGGCGGAACACACCGAATTGCATCAAGCCTGTGGCGAAAGCCCAGCGCATCAACAGCAGCGTTGGTGTCTCCCGCAACCCTTGAATCACAGCCTTTGGACCAAGCCCGAGAACAGCTCCGGGTCGTCGTATGCCTTCGACAATTGAATCGATCCAGGAGGGCAAGGTGGGTTGGGTCCAATCACCGGTGCTGATCGCCCCCCTGTTGTGTTGGCTGACTTCAAGGTTCTGTCGGAAGCCTTTGATGCTGGCGAACTCAGGGTGGGCCCATTGGGTGAGGAGTTGATGCATCACCCAGCGTTCGTTGCGGTTCAATGCTCCATCCGAGGGGTCCCTGCGGTTCCAGTCCGCAACGGCGAGGCATCCACCAGGACGCATCACTCGTAATAGTTCATCGGCAAACCGCTGTTTGTCGGGCATGTGCGGCCCCGCTTCCACACTCCAAACGGCGTCGAACTGTTGATCGGCCAGTTGAAGATCCAGGGCATCCATGACCTCGAACCGACAAGACAAGGCTTCGGGTGTGAGTTCGGTAGCACGCCGAACCTGTGCGCTACTGATGCTGATGCCGAGAACATCAAATCCATAATCCTGCGCCAGGATCCGTGCGCTGCCCCCGATGCCACACCCCACATCCAGCACCTTGGACCCCCTGGGCAGCTGGTCGAGGCCACTCCAGCGGACCAGCTCGTGGACGAATGCCTCCTTGGCTTTGCGGAAATCCCGATCGGACGGGGGAGTGCCGTAGTGGCCGAGGTGCACATGTTCTCCCCAGAGACGTTCCAGGAGACGATCATCGGTCCAGGCGTCGTAGGCGGCTGCCACGCTTTCGGAGGAGGTGTAGCGGCGGTTGCGACGCTTCCACAGCAGAAAAGCAGTGGCACTGAGTCCACCGGTGAGGAGAAGTGCTTCAGTCAGCATCAGGCGTCGCTGTTATCGGGATTGGAGAGGGTGTCTTTGAGAACAGTGCGGGCTGCCAGTTGTCGACGGGTGTTGTCGAGCATGTCGAACTGACGCTGCAGCCGTTCATGGGTATCGGTGAGTTCCAGCAGGCCTTGTTGTTCACCTGCTGCTCGATTGTCGAGATGAGCCCCGATCCAGAAAGAAAGCTCGCGCGGTAGGTCGGGAAGGTCTTCGGGCAAGGTCACATCCCTGCCCTGGAGTTTTGCGGTGAGATTCACCACGTCGTGCAGCGCATCTCGAACTGTGGTGCTGAGATCGTTCAAGCCGTCCGGATTTTCAACTTCATCGTCTTCCACCCAGCTCACCATTGCGGAGCGAAAGGGGGTTTCACGGGTGATGTTGAGCACCCGGAAGCGTTGCTGCCCAAGCGTGACAATGTAACTGCGCCCGTCGTCTGTGGTTTGGTGCTGCAGAACTTCTGCGCAACAGCCAATTTCAGCCATTTCCCGATTAGAGGGATCAATGCGAACGATTCCAAAGCGCTTGTCGGATTCAAGAACCGACTGCAGCATCATTCGATAGCGGGATTCGAAAATATGAAGCGGTAGGAGTTGCTGCGGAAACAGGACGACGTCCGGCAGAGGAAACAGGGGTAGTTCCCTGACGGAAAAATCACTCACGAACGCCGTCTGACTGTTGGATGAATCCTAGGAAGAGGCCTGCTGCTCTGACGAGATCAGAGCTTCACCTCGATGTCCACGCCACTGGGAAGATCCAGCTTCATCAGAGCATCAATCGTCTTTGCGGATGGGCTGTAGATATCAATGATGCGGCGATGGGTCCTGGTCTCGAAGTGCTCACGGGAGTCCTTATCCACGTGAGGGGAGCGCAGGACGCAATAGATTTTGCGTTTGGTCGGTAGAGGAATAGGGCCGATTGCGGTTGCGGCGGTGTTGTCGGCTGTTTCGATGATTTTTTCGCAGGACAGATCGAGCATGCGGCGATCAAACGCCTTGAGGCGAATGCGGATCTTCTGCTGAGCGATCGCGGTGGTCATGGGAAGACAGGGTCAGATCCCTGATGGAGTGGATTGGGTTGTCGAGGTTCGAAAAAGGGGTGAGGGATGGCGAGATCGAAGCCTCAGTCCATCCCTCCGAGATCTGTCGATCTCAGATCATTCGATGATCGTGGTCACAACGCCGGCACCGATGGTGCGACCACCTTCGCGGATCGCGAAGCGCATGCCGGTTTCCATCGCGACGGGGCAGATCAGCTCACCGGTCATCTTGATGCGGTCACCAGGCATCACCATTTCCACAGCCGAACCGTCGTCAGCGGTGAAGGCGGTGATTTGTCCCGTCACATCCGTGGTGCGGATATAGAACTGCGGGCGGTAACCAGCGAAGAAGGGGGTATGGCGTCCTCCTTCTTCCTTCTTCAGGACGTACACCTCACCCTCGAATTTGGTGTGGGGTGTGATGGAGCCTGGCTTCACAAGCACCATGCCGCGTTCAATGTCTTCCTTCTGGATGCCACGCAGCAGCAGGCCGCAGTTATCACCAGCCATGCCCTCGTCGAGGAGTTTGCGGAACATCTCAACACCGGTGACGGTGGTTTTGCGAGGCTCACGAATGCCGACAATTTCGACTTCCTCACCCACTTTGACCTTGCCGCGCTCGATCCGGCCGGTGGCCACGGTTCCACGACCAGTGATGGAGAACACATCTTCCACTGCCATCAGGAAGGGCTTGTCGACTTCCCGCTCGGGTTCGGGGATGTTGGCGTCAACAGCAGCCATCAATTCTTCAATCTTGGCTTCCCACTCGGCTTCGCCTTCGAGAGCTTTCAGACCAGAGACTTGAACGACGGGGATTTCATCGCCAGGGAAGTCGTAGCTGTCGAGCAGTTCACGCACTTCCATCTCGACCAGTTCGATGATCTCTTCGTCATCGACCATGTCGCACTTGTTGAGAGCGACCACAAGCGCGGGAACGCCCACCTGTTTTGCCAACAGGATGTGCTCTTTCGTCTGAGCCATCGGGCCGTCAGTGGCGGCGCACACCAGGATGGCGCCGTCCATTTGAGCAGCACCGGTGATCATGTTCTTGACGTAGTCCGCGTGGCCGGGGCAATCCACATGGGCATAGTGACGGGTATCGGTTTCGTACTCGACGTGGGCGGTGTTGATGGTGATGCCGCGCTCACGCTCCTCAGGAGCCCCATCGATATCTGCATAATCTTGCTTCTCGGCCTGACCCTTTTTCGCGAGCACGTTGGTGATCGCGGCGGTGAGAGTGGTTTTGCCATGGTCAACGTGGCCGATCGTGCCGATGTTGACGTGGGGCTTGTTCCTTTCGAACTTCTCGCGTGCCATGAGTGTTTAAAGAATCGAGGGGTGAATGAGGTAGTTAATAGAGATCAGGAATTGCCCTGATTCTTGGAAACGATGGCTTCTGCCACATTGCGAGGAACTTCCTCGTAGTTTGCGAATTCCATCGAGAAAATGCCCCGGCCCTGGGTCATCGATCGGAGCTGAGTGGCGTATCCGAACATCTCAGCCAGGGGCACCTTGGCTGAGATTTTGGAGGTGCCGTCTTCAACCGATTGGCCTTCAACTTGTCCTCGGCGTGAGGACAGGTCGCCGATGATCGAACCGAGAAAATCCTCGGGGACCTCGACTTCGACCTTCATCATCGGTTCAAGCAGTACGGGGTTGCACTTCTTGACCCCATCCTTGAAGGCCATGGATCCGGCGATCTTGAACGCCATTTCCGACGAGTCCACATCGTGATAGGAGCCGTCGGTCATGGTGACCTTCACGTCGATGAGCGGGAATCCTGCAATCACACCGGATTCGCAGGTCTCCTTCATGCCCTGTTCTGCGGGCTTGATGTACTCCTTTGGAACAACACCACCGACGATCTTGTTCACAAACTCGAAGCCAGAACCTGGCTCACCGGGTTCCATTTCGATCACGACATGACCGTACTGGCCTTTACCACCTGTCTGACGGGAGAACTTGCCTTCTCCGCCTGCAGAACCACGGATGGTTTCCCGGTAGGAAACCTGTGGAGCGCCGATGTTGGCTTCCACTTTGAATTCGCGAAGCATGCGATCCACAAGGATCTCAAGGTGAAGTTCACCCATGCCGGCGATCACAGTCTGACCGGTTTCTTGATCGGTGTTGACGCGGAACGTGGGGTCTTCCTCAGCCAAAGCGACGAGGGCTTTTGAGAGCTTCTCCATGTCGCCTTTCGTCTTGGGCTCCACCGCCACGGAGATCACGGGTTCCGGAACGAACAGGGTTTCCAGAACAATCGGATCATCGGTCGAACACAGCGTGTCACCGGTGGTGGTGTTCTTCAGGCCAAGCACAGCTCCGAGATCACCTGCTCTGAGTTGATCAACCTCCTCACGATCATCGGCCTTGAGCACCACCAAACGCGAAATCCTTTCCTTGTTGTCTTTGGTGGAATTCAGCACATAGCTGCCCTTGGACAGGACACCGGAGTACATCCGGACAAAAGTCAGTTTTCCGTAGGGGTCGGCCATGACCTTGAAGGCCAGGGCACTGAACGGAGCGTTGTCGTCAGAGGGGCGAACCGCTTCCGTCCCATCAGGAAGAATCCCCTGGATCGGGGGAACATCGATGGGAGCGGGCAGGTAATCGATCACTGCATCGAGAACCAACTGGACGCCTTTGTTCTTAAAGGCAGAACCACAGAGCATCGGCACAAGACCGTGCTTAAGGACACCTTCGCGAATTCCTTTTTTCAGATCCTCGGAGGAGAGCTCACCTGTTTCGAGAAACTTCTCGATCAACTCCTCGTCCGTCTCGGCGATGGTTTCCATCAACGTATTGCGCCACTCTTCAACCTCATCGGCCATCGCTGCAGGCACCTCGGCCTCTTCGATGTCGGTACCGAGGTCGTTTTTATAGATGTAGGCCTTATTAGAGACAAGGTCGATGATGCCGCTCAGTTCTCCCTCAGCACCGATCGGCAGCTGAATCGGAACGGCATTGGCCTTCAGGCGATCCTTGATCTGGCCGTGAACCTTCAGGAAGTCGGCTCCCGTGCGATCCATTTTGTTGACGAACACCATCCGGGGCACGGAGTACCGGTCGGCTTGACGCCATACGGTTTCTGATTGGGGCTGAACGCCACCAACCGCGCAGAACACCGCGATAACACCGTCCAGAACGCGCATCGATCGCTCCACCTCAATGGTGAAGTCCACGTGGCCAGGAGTATCAATAATATTGACGCGGTGATCCCGCCAACTGGTGGAGATGGCAGCAGCCGTGATGGTGATACCGCGCTCCCGCTCCTGGGCCATCCAGTCGGTCACTGCGGCGCCGTCATGCACCTCGCCGATTTTGTGCACCACGCCTGAGTAGAACAGAATCCGCTCAGTAGTGGTGGTTTTGCCGGCATCAATATGTGCAGCGATACCGATATTTCTGACGCGTTCCAGGGGAAATGCGCGGGACACAGGAAAGTCTCCGGAGTGGGGCGTTAAAAGGCGGGTGAGACTCTACAGGCCAGACGTGAGCAAAAGTGCTTTGCGCTGACCTGGGAGGCTCAGTATCTGTAGTGGGCGAAAGCCTTGTTGGCTTCAGCCATCTTGTGCGTCTCTTCGCGCTTGCGAACAGCGTTGCCAGCTTCATTGGCGGCATCCATCAGTTCACCGGCCAGCTTGTGCGCCATGCTGCGACCGTTCCTGGAACGAGAGAAGCTCACCAGCCAGCGAAGCGCCATGGCTGTGCCGCGTTCCTGGCGCACTTCCATTGGAACCTGATAGGTGGCGCCACCAACGCGTCGGGCGCGAACTTCCACCAATGGAGTGGCGTTCTTCACGGCCGTTTCGAACAGTTCCAGGGGATCGCCACCAGTCCGTTCGTTGATCAGACCGAAGGCGTCCGACAGGATCCGCTGGGCCGTGGACTTCTTGCCGTGCTTCATCAACCTTGCCACCATCATCGTGGCGAGACGGCTGTTGAACTGCGGATCAGGAAGAACCGGGCGCTTTTCAGCGGCGTTGCGGCGGGACATGGAGGGTCAGATCGTTGTGGTCGGTGAAAACAGTGGAGTGACGTTCCGGGAATCAATCCTTCGGAGACTTCGCTCCATATTTGGAACGAGATTGGCGACGGTCCTTGACTCCAGCGGTGTCAAGGGTTCCACGAATGATGTGGTAGCGGACACCGGGCAGGTCTTTGACACGACCACCGCGGATCAGTACGACGGAGTGTTCCTGAAGGTTGTGGCCGATGCCACCGATGTATGCGGTCACCTCGAAACCGGAGGTCAGACGCACACGCGCAACTTTGCGCAGTGCGGAATTGGGTTTCTTTGGCGTGGAGGTGTACACACGAGTGCAGACACCCCGGCGTTCGGGACAGGCCTTTAAGGCAGGTGACTTCGTCTTGGCCTTAAGGCGCTGACGCTCCGTACGGATCAGCTGTTGAATAGTTGGCATCGAGGGTCGGCTTGCGGTCGGACTCCCCGACCTGATTCGACAATCCGCCACTTTACCCGGTCGTCCGCCCCTTTTAGGTGCGGCTGAACGAACTGCCGCATGCACAGGTCTGAATCGCCGTGGAGCTGCGGATCAGAAAACCGCCTCCACTGAGATCACCGCGGTAATCCAAGCAAAGCCCCTGCAGGAGCTTGTGCTGGTCCTTTGGGGCATGAAGGGTCACCCCGTCGGCTCTGGCGACGGCCACCCCGGTGAGTTGCCCCGGCCGGATTCGAACCAAGTGCCGGGCGCAATCCCCTGGTTTGAGATCCAGATGCATCTGTCCGGGGGTGCCGGCGACGGCGGCCTGGCGGCCCAGCTCGGCTGCGGCGGAGGCGGTGAGTCGCAGGTTGTCAGCCATCGGTTGATGTGACTGGGCTCACCACAATGGCAGGGCTGGCTGTGGCACCAGCCCAAGTCCGTTGTGGATGCGAGGTGAACTGCTGCTGCCAGTCATCAGCGTTTGTCCTGCCGCAAGCATGGTTGTGGAACTGCCCCCATCCAGATTGAGCGCATTGCGAAGGCCCAACTGCTGAGCTGCCAGGGCGGTTTCAAGCAGGCTTGGCCCTCCGGCGCCGGCGCTGCGGACTGTGAGCAGCCACGTCCCTCCCCGTCCATGGCCGACCACGGTCCTCGGCGCTGTCAGTTCCACGAAGCCAGGGCTGAACCCTTCGCCACGGCCATTCAGCACCACCCGCCCGGCCTGCATCAACAAGGGGCCTCCTCCGAGCACATTCGGCAGGCGTCCCACAGGATTGCTGACCCGTTCCTTCACGGTGGCGCGATCTCCCACGCCGGCTGGCAGGGGTGCTCTGCCTCTCGCCACGATCAGATCGCCATGGCGGGGTAGCGGAACCCCTCGCCGAAGCTGGTCCGTGCTGTAGGTCGCGGTCACCGTGCCGTCCTGCAGGAGGATCGCCTGCTCTCCGCCGCTCAGGGAGCGGTATGTGGGCCCCCAGGCGGCCGTGTATCGACTCAGGCCCCGTTGGACATAGCCGCTGTTGAGGAAGCCCAGCCCCCAGCGCCGCCCACCCTGGACCTGCAATTCCTGATCCAGGCGCAGCCGACCGAACTCGGGTGTTTTGCCCGTCTCCCAGGCCACAACGCCGCGGTTGAGGATCGGACCCGAAAGCCACACCCCTCTGAGGCGCAAAGCGCCGAGGGGAAGTTGCTGAATCCGGTTGAAGAAACCACCGTTCACTGCCACCAGCGCGCCAGCTGGCGCGGCCAGTTGGTCCAGGTACCGCAGCCCTTGCTGACGGCCTGCCATGGGCAGCGGCATCAGGCTGAGGCCGAGATGGTCCAGTTCACCACCGGCCCGGAGAATCTCCAGGGGCTTGACGCCCACCCGAATCCTGCGGCGGTCCAGCACGAGGCCCCGACGCACCAGGGTTGCGAGGGCCGGATCGGTTAAGGGCAGTGCCGTTGGTGCGCTGAGGGCGACGTTGGAGCGCTCGGATTGGTGCTTCACTCCATCCAGCACAACCCGCCACGGGGTGGCAAGGGTCAGGCTGCGCAGCTGCGCAGCCTGACCCTTGAGCCGCAGTCCGGACGCTGTCTGGAGCGGTGCCAGCCCCAGTCGTTTCAGCTCGGTCTGCTGACGAGGACTGCTTTGTAGATCGAGCAGAAGATCGTTCCCTTGCCGCTGCACAAATACCGGGCCGTTGAGGTCCAGCACCAGGCGGTCAGCGGTGCTGCCTTTTCCCTGCCGCAGCTGTTGTAGGCGAGGTCTGGGAAGCGTCAACTCCAGGCGAGCCCCCTGGCGCTTCAGTTCCACCCCGACGTCCCTGAGCCATTTGGCGACATCGATGCCGACCTCATCCCCAAGGGTTTTGGTGGGCAACGCGCCTAGCTGTGCGCGGCGCCCGAACCATTCCAGTTGTGCCTGGCCGTTGGATTCACTGCGGTGAAAGCCGAGTTGGGCCTCCAGAACTTCGAGTGTCAACCAGAGTTCCGCCGGTTGATCAGCTCCTCCACCCCGCCAGATCCAGACTGTTTGAAGGGTTTGTCCGGCGATCACCACACGATCGCCCTGCTGCTCTGGAGTGGCTCGCAGCAACGGCGGTGGAGCTGGCAGCTGGGCGATTGGCAGCATGGAATGCGGGGGACGGAAACACGCCTGCCTAGGATCGTCAATCGAGATGGTTCTTGCAGGGGAAGTCGTCGCTGCAGACCCATGCGTCCGCCAGGTTGCCGTTCATGTCCGAATCCCTCCCCAACACAGTCTCTGCTTGGCCTTATCGGGACACGGCTGCGCCAGCGAGTGTGTCCGGGGAGAAGGATGCCTGTGGCGTGGGTTTCCTGGCGCAACTCTCCGGGGAGGCCAGCCATTGGGTGCTTCAGCAAGCTCTGCGTGGACTGGATTGCATGGAGCACCGCGGTGGTTGCGGTGGTGATGGGGATTCCGGTGATGGCGCAGGGATCCTTTGTGCCATTCCCTGGGCGTACCTGAAAGAGGTATGGCCTCAAGCGTCAGCGGCAAGTGGCCTGGGCATGATGTTTATGCCAACGGATGCGGCCCGTCAGGCGGAAGCCCGTCGCTTCTGTGACGAAGAAGCGGTTTCCCTGGGATTGGAAACCTGCGGATGGAGGGAGGTGCCGGTCGACCCCTCGGTGCTCGGTCCGCTGGCCCGTGCCAATGCACCATCGATTCAGCAGTGGCTGATCGCGTCCCAGGTCCAGGGTGATGCCTTGGAATCGCTGTTGTTGCGGTTGCGTCGCCGTGTTGGTGCCAGAGCCCGTCAGGTGCTCGGTCAGGAGGGATCGCGGGATTTGTATGTGGCCTCCCTGAGCAGTCGCACCGTCGTATACAAGGGCATGGTGCGCTCGGAAGTCCTGGCGCGGTACTACACCGATCTGCGTGATCCGCGCTTTGCGGTGAGTTTTGCGGTTTATCACCGCCGCTTCAGCACCAATACGTTGCCTCGCTGGCCCCTGGCTCAGCCGATGCGACTTCTCGGCCACAACGGAGAGATCAATACGCTCCTTGGCAATCTCAACTGGGCCAAGGCATCGGAAGCCAGTTTGGAGAACGTTTGGGGTGATTCGGCAGAGGACCTGATCCCTGTTGTCAATCCCGCATTCAGCGACTCGGCCAATCTCGATGCCACTCTTGAGTTGATGGTGCGCAGTGGTCGTTCGATCACCGACAGCCTGATCACGCTGGTGCCGGAGGCGTTCCGCAATCAGCCCGATCTCGACTGCCGCCCGGATGTGACGGCGATGTACGAGTTCAATGCGGGCATCCAGGAACCCTGGGACGGCCCAGCACTGCTGGTGTTTGCCGATGGCAAACGGGTTGGCGCCACCCTCGACCGTAATGGTCTTCGGCCAGCCCGGTGGTGCACAACCGAAGACGGTTTTGTGATCATGGGATCCGAGACCGGTGTTGTGGATCTCAGCGGCAAAACCGTTCTGCAGAAAGGACGGCTTGGTCCTGGCCAGATGATGGCCGTGGATTTGGAACGCGGGCTGCTCCTCGATAACTGGGCCGTTAAGGAGGATGCGGCCATCCGCTTCCCGTACGGCGACTGGTTGAAGCAGCACCGGCGCAGCCTGGATTCGCAGCCCTGGGTTCAGGAGCGTCAGATCGGTGAACTGGATCTGCTGCGCTTGCAGACC
Source organism: Synechococcus sp. MIT S1220 (assembly GCF_047303025.1). Taxonomy (NCBI): domain Bacteria; kingdom Bacillati; phylum Cyanobacteriota; class Cyanophyceae; order Synechococcales; family Synechococcaceae; genus Synechococcus; species Synechococcus sp. MIT S1220. The sequence continues at coordinate 947,971 of NZ_CP138939.1, forward strand.
GCCATGGGATTCACCGCGGAAGACCATGACCTGGTGATCGGTGACATGGCCGGTCTGGGAAAGGAGCCCACGTTCTGCATGGGGGATGACATCCCTCTTGCGGTCCTCTCCAATAAGCCGCACCTCCTTTACGACTACTTCAAGCAACGCTTCGCTCAGGTCACCAACCCGCCGATCGACCCGCTGCGGGAGAAGCTCGTGATGAGCCTCGAGATGCATCTGGGTGAGCGTCGCCCGGCACTCAAGCCTCAGGCAGAAGCGGCATCGATGATTCATCTCGACAGCCCGGTGCTGAACGAATCCGAGCTGGCCTCCATCTCTAGGCAGGGCCTCCCCGTGCAGTCGCTCTCCACCCAGGTTTCAGTGGAGGCCTGCGCCGGTGGTTTGGAGGCAGCGCTACGGGCCTTGTGTGAGGCGGCGGAGCAGGCGGTCCGTGGAGGAGCTCAGGTGCTGGTGCTGTCCGATCGGGTCGGTGCGTCCGGCGCGGCGGCTCAACTCTCAGCCACCACGGTGGCAATGCCTGCGCTGTTGTCCGTTGGTGCGGTGCATCACCACCTGCTTCGTCAGAAACTGAGGCTGCACTGTTCGCTGGTGGTGGACACGGCCCAGTGCTGGAGCACCCATCACCTGGCATGCCTGATCGGCTATGGCGCCAGTGCCGTCTGCCCATGGCTCACCTGGGAAACCACCCGTCATTGGCTCGCCCATCCCAAAACACAGAAGCGGATCGAGCAGGGCAAGCTTCCCGCTCTTAATGCCGACATGGTGCAGTCCAATGTGCGTGTCTCGCTGGAGAATGGCCTGCGCAAGATTCTCTCGAAGATCGGGATTTCGCTGCTTGCGAGCTATCACGGCGCTCAGATTTTTGAGGCGATCGGCCTTGGTGCCGATGTGATCGACACCGCCTTCAGCGGCACGACCAGCCGTGTCGCCGGCATGACCTTGATGGAGCTGGCCAACGAGACGCTTTCTCTCCACGCCAAGGCCTTCCCAGAGCTGAATCGAAGCAAGCTCGAGTTCATGGGATTTGTTCAGTACCGCAACGGTGGTGAATACCACCTCAACACTCCTGAGATGTCGAAGGCGTTGCATGCGGCGGTGAAGGCCGGACCGGGTTACGACCATTTCTCCACCTACAAAACCCTGCTGCAGAGCCGCCCGGTAACGGCCCTGCGCGATCTGTTGGAGTTCAAGTTGGCGGAGACGCCCCTGCCCCTCGATCAAGTGGAGAGTGTGGAGAGCCTCTGCAGCCGTTTCTGCACGGGCGGCATGAGCCTCGGTGCGCTTTCCCGTGAGGCCCATGAGGTGTTGGCCGTGGCGATGAACAGAATCGGAGGCAAAAGCAACAGCGGAGAGGGTGGAGAGGATCCGGCCCGGTTCCAGGTGTTGAACGATGTGGATCTCGAGGGGCGCTCGGCCTCGTTCCCCAGTATCGGTGGTTTGAGGAATGGCGACACCGCCTGCTCAGCGATCAAGCAGATTGCCTCAGGTCGCTTTGGTGTTACAGCGGAATACCTGCGCAGTGCCAGGCAGCTGGAGATCAAGGTCGCGCAGGGTGCCAAACCGGGTGAGGGTGGGCAGCTGCCCGGTCCGAAGGTGGACGACTACATCGCAGGGCTGCGGAACAGCAAGCCAGGTGTGGCCTTGATTTCACCACCGCCACATCACGATATTTATTCGATTGAAGATCTTGCTCAGCTGATTTACGACCTGCATCAAGTGCATCCCGCTGCACCAGTGAGTGTGAAGTTGGTGGCGGAAATCGGGATCGGCACCATCGCCGCAGGTGTGGCGAAGGCCAATGCCGATGTGATCCAGATTTCTGGTCACGACGGTGGTACCGGCGCGTCGCCGCTCAGTTCGATCAAGCATGCCGGCAGTCCCTGGGAGCTGGGGCTCACCGAAGTGCATCGAGCTCTGCTTGAAAACGGCCTGCGCGACCGGGTGCTGCTCAGGGCAGACGGTGGCCTGAAGACGGGTTGGGATGTGGTTGTCGCCGCTCTGCTCGGAGCGGAGGAATATGGCTTCGGTTCGGTGGCGATGATTGCCGAGGGCTGCATCATGGCCCGTGTTTGCCACACGAACAATTGCCCTGTGGGCGTTGCCACCCAGAAGCAGGCTCTGCGCAAGCGTTTCACGGGAATCCCTGAGCACGTGGTGAATTTCTTCTGGTATGTGGCAGAAGAGGTGCGTCAGCTGATGAGCCTTCTTGGTGTGGCTCGGATCGCTGATCTGATCGGCCGATCCGAGCTGCTCAAACCCAGGGCCGTTGACTTGGCCAAAACCCGATGTGTTGATCTTTCAAGTCTGCTGGAGCCGATCAACGGATCTGAGGACCGCTCCTGGCTCCATCACAGCTCCGAAGCCCACGGCAATGGTCCGATCCTTGAGGACCAGCTCCTGGGGGATGCTGACCTGTTGGCGGCAGTGGACAGCCATGGTTCCTTGAGCCGCACCTTGGGGATCATCAATACCGACCGCAGCGCCTGCGCCCGTCTGGCGGGTGAGATTGCGCAGCGTCACGGCAATCGTGGCTTCCAGGGCCAGCTCGATCTCACCTTCCGTGGGGCGTCTGGCCAGAGCTTTGGTGCCTTCCTCGTTCAGGGCATGAATGTGCGTCTGGAAGGGGAGGCCAACGATTACGTGGGCAAGGCGATGAACAGCGGCCGGATCACCCTGGTGCCGTCTGATGCCACGGCCAATCCCGGCGAGCAGGTGATCCTTGGCAACACCTGTTTGTACGGCGCCACCGGTGGTGAATTGTTTGCCCTCGGGCGTGCCGGAGAACGCTTCGGGGTGCGGAACAGTGGAGCCCACGCCGTGGTTGAGGGCGCGGGTGACCATTGCTGCGAATACATGACCGGAGGTGTGGTGGTTGTTCTGGGAAGCACGGGCAGGAATGTTGGTGCCGGAATGACCGGTGGGGTGACCTTCCTTCTGGATGAGGGGGATCGGGTTACGCCCCGCGTGAATCCGGAGATTGTTGCGGTCTGTTCGATCACCACGGCTGAGCAGGAATCGATGTTGAAGGGGTTGCTTGAGGCCCATGTGGCCGCCACGGGTAGTCCAAAGGCTTTGGCCTTGCTGGCCGAATGGCCGGCGGTGAAGGATCGCTTCAAGGCGCTGATTCCACCGAGTGAGCGGGCTGCCATGGGCCTGGCGGACAAGCAGGCGGTGGCTGCCTGATCGAGGCACCGTTCTGTGCCCTGGTTCGCCAAACACGAAACGTTCACGCCGTCAGCGGCCGCTCTTCCAATCGAGCAGAGGCGGCCCCATCTCGAGGCCCATCGCCGTTGGGTGGACCAGCAGGCAGTTCAGGGCCGTGTCATTCGCAGTGGCTTTCTGGTGGACAGCTGCAGGCGTCCAGGCGGAGGGGGCCTGCTGATCTTTGAAGCCGATTCCTATGACGACGCGCTCGAATTGGTGCAGCAGGATCCGATGATCACTGCGGGCCTCGTGAGCTGGACCTTGCAGGAATGGATCCCCGTCAGCGGGGATGGCTGGCCATGAGTCGCTGCACTTCACCGGCGTGGTAGCTGCTGCGGGTGAGCGGTGTACTCACCACCTGCAGGAAGCCAAGTTCCTCTTCACCGATGCGTCGGTAATGGGCAAACTGATCCGGCGTGACAAAGCGGTCCACGGCTAAATGTTTAGGTCCAGGTGAGAGATATTGACCAATGGTCACGATGTCCACGAGATGGGCGCGTAGATCGCGAAGCACGCCGATCACCTCCTCGTCGGTTTCGCCGAGTCCCACCATCAGCCCCGATTTGCTGTACGCCTTTGGCCAGTCGGCCCGCACCCGTTGCAGCAGCTCAAGTGATCGCGTGTAGAGGCCTTGGGGGCGAGCCCGCCGGTACAAACGTGGAACTGTTTCGATGTTGTGGTTCAACACGTGGGGTTCCGCCGCCATCACCGTGGCCAGAGCCTCCCAGTTCCCGCATAAATCAGGGATGAGCAGTTCGATGGTGGTGAAAGGCGAGCGTTGTTTCACCTGCTCGATGCAGGCCACGAATTGGGAGGCACCACCATCTGGAAGATCGTCCCGGTTCACCGAAGTGATCACCACATGCCTCAGCATCAGGCGAGCTACGGCCTCACCGAGCCGCTCCGGTTCAGTGGGATCGAGTGTGCGAACGCTTCTGTCGAAATCGATGTCGCAGTAGGGGCAGGCCCGGGTGCAGCCCGGGCCCATGATCAGGAAGGTGGCCGTGCCTCCGGCGAAGCATTCACCAATGTTCGGGCAGCTGGCCTCCTGGCAGACCGTGTTGAGTTTCAGGTCAAGCAGCAGGTCGGCCACAGCACCGATGCGCTCCCGCTGTGGGGCTTTCACGCGCAACCACTCGGGCTTGAGCACGGAGGACCGGACAATTGTTGAGTCTATCAAGCGGAAATAACCTACGGTTGCGTTGAAACCAATAGGCGTGCAGTTTTTGCTTGGTTTGTTGAAAGTAATGAGGGCTTTAGTAGTGATCCATTCGTCAGATGTCTTTGCAGCACAATCAGCCGAGATCAAGTTGATCAGGCCAGCCCATCGTCGTCTAAGATAACCTCAACGGGATGTAGCGCAGTTTGGTAGCGCACTTCGTTCGGGACGAAGGGGCCGCAGGTTCGAATCCTGTCATCCCGATTTGGTGGCCCGTTGATAATTCACTTTTTTAGTTTGAAGTAAACGACAATACAGCGCAACACTGACTTGAGTGCAAAATTGAACCAATGGCCTGTCATGTTGTAAGTGCAGCGCAGGCGCCTTTCACAGTTTTGAATACTCATATGATCTATGGCTTTATAGATCGATTAGAAACCTTACTGCTGAGCTGCTTCAAGCGGTGGACTCCTGTCCGTTTGGGGATGCTTGGAGCAATTTCATACAACATAAAAATTGTTTTGAGGTGGATTTGGGAAGGACTGGTAATCAACATCTCGGACAATCAAGGGTATTCACCGCTCCAGAATTTTTAGAGGCCCAAGCCACTGCCGACAGTAGAGCGCTAACCGGAACAAGAATCAAAAGGCGATCTGTACCGTTGTTATCTAGTCGGATGTTGACAGGATCTCTTTGATTATTTTGGCCAATGCATTCTTTTATTGGATCGCCCGAATATTATTTGATGGGTGGCTTTTATGGCTTCCTCGTGACGACCGCCGAGCTTGATTCCATTTGCGTTTGAAACGCGTAGTGCTTGAACCTAAAGAACTTGTTCGGTATGTAAATATATTATGGAAGCAATCGATTCTGGCATTGATGTTGCCTTGCTGATTAGTTCCTGTATCATTGGTTTGTTGTGTTTCACCAAAGTGACAGGCTTTTGAGAACTCTTACTTTCTTCGCTTCTTTTTTTAGTCGTGCCAGTAATGGCGCAAGCTAACAGGCAGTTATACGAAGAGCGATTGATTTTATTTTCGGTCTATGAATTTCTGGCGAAGCGTGGTGCCAATACACCATTGCAAAGAGGAATAGCGACAACAGGGATGTGCGGCTGGCGAGTTGGGCGGTGATGACTGCTTCAAATATACTGACAGCCGTCGATATTGATTGGCTTTCTTGCGGTCAACCAAATTGCCAAAAAGTGAGTATAATACGGAGCCTATTCGATTTATCGAGGAAACATGTCAGAAGAATCAATAAATATCAGTACGTCAGATCGGTCTAGTTCCTTTAGCTTCATTCGAAGGAATAGCCCTAAAGGCGCTGGCCAGTTCAACGTTGGCACAGGCTCCGGCTTTGACGCGGGAGATTGGGCGATAACGCATTCCAGTGGCAGTGTGGGGCAGCCTTCCGATCAGAAAGTTTCTGGTCATTGGAGCTTCTTTTCAGAAAGAACAATTCGTTCCTCAAAAAGACCAAAAAACTGGGATCAATTCGTTGACTTGGAATGTGGTGGCTTAGAGATAAGTGGAAAAGGAACGGCAAAGATTTTTCTGTATAAAAAAGATAGTGATTGTGGTAAATCGCCTGGAACTGCTGGTAAAAAAAGGCTGATCGGCAAGGGGAAATACAAGGCTGGTGATTCTTTTGGGCCTTCAAATTTATTCGAAAACGATAATTTGACCAATGGCTACCTCGGGATCAACCGTGTAGACACAACCAGCACTCGTAATGGTAAAACAACTGATCGTGTCAAATACTTTATGCGTCTACTTGACGACACTGGAGATCAAGGGGCAATGTTGATTCAAATGGATTTGAAAAAAAGCTTTGTGGCGCCAACTAAAAAGCAGAGTAATAAATTGGGTCTGGTTGGTGAGCTGACGTCACCTTTGGGTGTCCTTGCAGGGGATCTGGATTTTAGCTCCATCATTCCTGCTTAGATGACCTTTTAACTTCCCTGGAAAATATACAAGCATATCAAAGATAGTTTGGAAAATGAATTAATACTTTTACGAGTGCTTTCGTTTCTACTTAACTTGTGTATGTTTTTATGCAGCTTTAGGTTCTTTGTCTTGTTTTTGACGCAAGCCAATAGCGGAGCCCCGTAGCATGAGGAGTCGCTCTTTTTCAGTTGCCGGCTTGTTTGCAACGGATGTGTGAATTTGCTGGCACGTTTAAGCATGAAAAGCAGATATTTGGCCCAACATGTAAGTGAGTAAAGCAAACAGCCGGTTCATATGACAAGAAGACTGTGCTTTACCTATGCCCAATAAGATCAAACCTGCCTCACTAGCGAAGCAGAATACTGCAGTAGAACTCCACTCACTGAAGCAGTAAAACCTTCTGTTTGCAAGGGGTCGTCGTTGACGCTGCATCCCACCAGATCTTAACCACCAATAGGTTTCATCCATACCAAAAATGGTTGGCATGGCTCACCACGCTGACTGTGATCTTGTGAATGTCGAGAGCAAAACAGTATCCATTTATAACGATGCTTTGTTTTCAAAATAATAAACAACATTGCCTTTAGTTTGGATGTAGTGATTCTCGTCATTGCATTATCAGCTGTTTTTCTTGCAATCGCCGTTGCATAATTAGCTTTCTTCCAATTCCGCGACCATACTTGCAACTTCCATCCATACTAACTTTCTTATTCTGAGATTCGTCTTTGACGATCAAGCTCAATGATCTTGTGTACATTCGTTCGGAAATGTCAACTGTGATTCAGGGCAGTGCCTTACGCGGTTTGCGTTTCTTATTGAGGCTTTCGATCGTTTCAAGGTTTTCCTTAAACGTATCAACCACATCCTCTGCTATTTCTGGCTCAGGCTTTGATGCTGTATTGAGAGATCATTCAGGTAATCAAAAAAACAATTTAAAATCCATTATTTCAGCACTGATTTGGAAGTTTATAGCCATAATATGGTCAGTATATTTACATTTCTAAACCATACTTAGTCAATGGAGAAATAGCTTTCTAGTTGTCTCCCTATGCCCGATCTGTCAACTCTCGACTCAATGATGCCACCGCTGCTCCAGGGTGCAGCCGCTGCACAATTTATTTGGCTTCTTTGGCTCTTCGGCGTGAATCGGTTTGCGACTGGTTGAGCCATTGCTAGCTCGGATTGGAAGACCTCACAACGGTGCATCGGCCTTTGGTAACTATTCATCTCGTAGCGATGGGAGTACCGTTAATGTTTCGATCAACAGGATTTCAATTACCTGTTACTAGTATCACCTTTAAATATGATGAGTACATCAAGATTAATCTTGTACGATTACTGAGGCTTTTCGAGTAATCAACAGATGCTAGACGATGTTCGCAAACCCCCTATTGACGAGAACAAGGATGGTTTAGGCCTTGAGGAGCAGGAGAAAACTACAGGCATTAGCAGCCTAAGTGTTTTTTTGGGAATTCTCCAATTCGTCGGAACAGGATTCATACTCATTGTCATTATAGGAATGAATATTCTGCTTTTTCAAGGATTGTTTCATGTTTGGCTTCGAAAAAACGATCAAGATTCTTACGCGACACATGTTATCAATGGTAATCTAAAAATGAAAACAGGAGATCATCAAGGGGCCGTTTTTGATTTCGATATGGCATTAGAAAAGAATCCTAATAAAGCTGAAGCATTCGTCCTTAGAGCTACTGCAAAAGGTTTGCTAGGTGATCATCAAGGAGCTATTATTGATTACAGTAAAGCTATCAAGATTTATCCCGAATATCCAGGTTATTATAATGATCGTCGTATCCTTAAAGAGTTGAATGGAGATTTTGAGGGAGCTTGTGCCGATTGGAAAAAAGCGGTTGATCTTGGACTTCTTACTGATATGCGATTCTCCGGACTAAACTTGTCATCAGAGTTGATGGAAGGGAGATGTCAATAAGTGATTCGTCATCGTTACACTTGATCTCCAAAGTACTAGTAGGGCTGAAAACTATTTAAGACTCATTAAGGCGAACCTGAATGTTCACCGATTGGAAATGCCGTTCATGTCGGGTAGTTTCAGACCAGGGCCAGGAAGAAAAATTTAAATTACCAGCTCTTATCAGAATGAGGTGTTTTTTGTTCGAACCACTTTCTAGCGTGCAATTTCAGGACAGCGGTTTTGCTACTTCACAAGCACTTCACCAGGCGATAGCTTCATAAACACCAATAAGCAACAATCTTACACACCCGATGGGATGTGATCTTAAAAACGTCAAAGGCTTAAAGTTTCAGATGATTCAACATAAATACTCCGTCTAATGATCTCTTTTGGTGGCATTTAAGTCAATTTTTATTTGAAATCAATCAATCTTCGAGACTCCCAAAGGAGTTGCTGATCTACACGACATCACCTTTGACTGGACCAGCACAATGACGGATCCGGCTCTTAAGTATTTAACGTTAACACACACTGGCAATCATCTCCCTCTAACGAAGGATGCCTTGGAATTGATCGGAGGCGATCACAATCAGTTTCCAAATAAAACACCTATAGATCATATAATGAATTCAGGTGATTCTGATGAAATCAGTTGATGTACAGCCTCGTTTCAATGATGAAAGCTTCATTCATCGCAAAGATGACCAAGCTAATAGCTACTTTGCAGCCAATGTGAAATTCTGGTAGACTTATTATATCCTCCCTAGGCTTATTATGCGGAAATTTAATGAATGCCAGCAACTTGATTTATTCTCAATTCCAAGATATTGTACCTGACAATAATTTGAAAGATAACAATCGACAATCGGTTGATTTCAAGCCTGAATGAAATCACTGGGGAGATCTATCCAGCGCACAGGCGCAAATTCAATCTGGTCAGGGTGTTGCCAGCGAGCAACAAAGTTATACGATTTTGAAGGGATCAAAGGGTGAGAATCTTTATATTGGGAAAATATACGAACATGACTTTGTTCAATTTACATCGAATCAATGCTGTAAATTATATCAATGATCTTGTCCTCTCTCGCGGGGTAACCTCTGGTAAATCCACGATAAAACCCTAACTAAATGCGAATAACTATTGACCAGGAATTGCTCTATTTATCAATGTGGGTTTGATGATGCAATCATTCTCTGTGGGTTGTTAGTAGATTTTTGCCATAAAAATTTCAGCATGATCAAGGCTGAATCGTTTTTTAAGTTTGGATCTTCCCTTTCTAATTTTTAGTTGTTATGCTTTGGTTGAAATGATGTAAGACCCGAACTCTTCCAAAAAAATAAATTCAAAAATCTTTGGTGTCTTGCAACTTTTGATTTTTGGTTTCATCTAATTGGACGGTCAAAACGATGATCTTTTAAGTCTTGTGCACGACCACTGGCCCTGAAACGGGATCCGTGACCCCAAGCTCTGGAGATAGTTCTTCGAGGAATCCTCTAACTGCGTTGAGATGTTCAATCATGAAGGGGCGAGCTGCCACAAGTTTCTCTTCGCTTTCCCAGAGACCAACAAAACAATATCGACGCTCGCCCGTCTTCGCCAGATAACGATCAGACATACCGTCTGGCGTCGCCCACGCTTCGACGGCTGCCAGATACTGTTCTTCGCAACCCTCCTTAACGATTACACGAACGTTGTTGAGGTACTTCGTTGTCAAGGCGATCTCCTTTTTGATGATTTTCGCATGTTTCCCAAAAGCAACAGTGGCTTTAATCACCAAACCCAGTTATTGGCAACGGCATGGAATTAGGCCTTCCCAAATTTTTCTTGTTTATATCAACGTACGGGGAAATCAAGGTTGTCTCGAAAATGCAACGACCCATCAGCCCCAAGATTGGTTGTGTGTCTACTGGCGCTCTAGGTTGACTTGGCTTTACGACGACTGCTCTGTTGTTCAGTCAGCTGATTCGCCTCTAAAATCGGTGGGTAATAGGACTGAATGTGAATTCCGGATCTGTACGACGGCTCATTCTTACAGTGGCCACTGGTTATCTGACTATTTTTGGTGTGAGGCAGATTCCCTATGAGTTTGACAATGAATGGCTTGTTGTTGTTCCCGCGCTCGTTCTGGTTTATGCCCTTACCGTTTGGCTTGATGGAAAGCTATTTAAGGATGATGCTCCTCAAGTTTTGCAAGACAATCAGAAATCAGAACGTAAAATCAGTGAGATTAAGAAGGGATTTAGATCTTGATTTCATGGTATTTGATCGTAAAGATTTGGCTTTTTTCTTTAAAATGTTGTGAAAATATTGAAAATGTCTATGCATTAAAGTAAATGCTTTGTTGCCCTTAAATAAGAAAATAATTTGGGGCAATGTGTGGGGATATGCAGCCAATTCTTATCTGCTTTTCGATTCTTGATTTGCCATAGATTTTTGATTTATTATTTATTCAAGCTTGGATGTGCGCCTCAGGAAGCGTTCTCCCGATTGTGATCTTTGCTTCAATCTGCCCAGACAGGGTTATCAGGATCGGTTCGCCATCGTGTTGTGACCCCGATCACAATAATGCTTGAGCTGCATCATTGAGTGATCTTCTGAACGCGATGATGATGGTTTCATCGTCGGGGGCAATCCCGACGTAATCACAATCCCACAACTCTCATCATGATCGACAACGAACAACTCAGTCTTGATCAACTGCATCAAATCAATGGTGCTGGTTTCAAAAATGAATATGCGAAGCTCCTTAAGCCTAAGGCGTCAAAGAAGATCAAAATGCGTAAGCCTCTTACTCTCAAGGATATTATCAATGGTGGCGGATCTCCTGGCCCATATCTTCCTGGCCCCAGCTATATCAATCAAAAGATCTTTTATCCTGTTGTCTAATCGGTTCCAATTCTGAATATCTTGTTAGTTAAAATTATTGTTATGAATAAAATTGTTAAACTTTTATGTTTCTGTAATCTCTACGAACGACGCTATATGATTTATTTGGATCAAAAATATAAGTTTTAATTGTCATAAGGTTGGTTGTGAGGCTGTCCGTGCCCAGCCTCACGTGCCAGCTGCCTTCCATCTGCTGCTGGCAATATCAATATAATTCTCTCTAAGATAAACAATGTTTGAGTCTTCCCTGATCTCGCTATCAACTTTTAATATCGGTATTTGAAATTTTAATGCCAGCGTTTACGTGTGCCATTGACGAAGGACTTGGATGCTGCTAGTTCCTTTCAATGTTTAGGCTGTTGATTCTAATTCTTGTCATAAAAAAAGGTTGGCAGCCCGTGTGAGCAACCAACCCTCGATACTCAAGTGAGGTGTTTTAAGCTTCGCTTGGTTGATTCATTTTGTAGATGCTCAAAACCAGGCATGCAGTTGTGAAGCTACAAAACAAAACCAGCAGGTCTTGTGAGGTGAATGTCATGGATTGGATCCTTGATTCTTGAGAACAGGAAGATCTGTTGGCTGTCTCAACACATAGACGACTCCAAACGTAAGGAGGCCAGTGATGAGAATGAGGGAATAGATCGCAATGGTGTAATCAGTCATCAGAAACAGAAAGGCAGATACTGCGTGCGGCAAGCGGCAAAGCCGTCAACGAAACCGCCCAAGCCAATTTGGTGAGCGATGCCGGCACCGGTCAGTCCTTCTGTGATGACGCCGATCACGATGCCCAGCATCGCCATGCGGCCATTGAAAAGCTCGACGCTTTTCAGCTGGGCCATATGGATTTCGCGAGCAGCGGTGTCTTGAAACCACTTGTCGTTAGCGGAGGGGGATGGCATGAACCTTTCGCGTATGAACGAATGTTACAGCATTCGTTACGGAATGTAAAGGGATGCGGCGTTGGCTCGCGCCTTCTTCGACGCCCTGTGCCCTTGATCGGTCCGACGCGCTTCCGCTTGGGATTGGTATGACCCCGTTGTGAGGGCTTGCAGGCAAGTTATGCAATAAACGTATTGCCAATAATTTCCAAATGACCAAAGCACCCCGCACTTGTGATCTCTTTCAGAATCGTAATAGGTTTTTTATCAACCATAACAGTTGCATTTGCTTTACTCTCTTTCAAAGTGACTGTGCCGCCCTGATGTGAAATCTGGATGATGTCTTTTCCTCTCTCAAACCAGTAAATTGTGTCTAAACCTTCGCCTTGTTTAACGTTATACCGGTCGTTACCTGCGTGCCCATAGAGCTGATCAAGGCCTGGCCCACCGTCCAGATAGTCATTTCCTTCAAACCCACCGAGTGTATCGTTTCCAGACGAACCAATGATTGTGTCATCTCCACCGCCTCCAATCACATTTTCACCCCTCGGGTCTTTGGCAATTAAGTAATCATTGGCTTCAGTATGGAATTGAGACGGTTTTTGATTTGCGTCTAAACGGTGCACTGTGAGTGATTCGTCTGCGCATTTTTTTTGAAGTGGAAAGGGAATTCTTGTTGTTACTTTGGCTTTAGGATTGTCTTCCTCTCCCCAGAGCTCAACCATTGTGTTGAGGTCATTGATCGAAAAATCTTTGTAGTAGAAGCTTTCATGTATCGCAGTATTGTATGACATTGCAGTTGTCGCCGTTGAAAATTCTGGATTATTTGGTTTGTTTTTAGGGTGTTTTAATCCCAGTGCATGCCCTAATTCATGGGTAATTGTTGCCATCTGGTCGGAGGCTGATCTGGAGTTTTTGCTGAGAATGTACGCGACCCCGTTATTGCCAGGTCCAGCTTGTGGATTCCAGATATTCTCACCTGTTGTAGCTTTGTCCCAGGGAGCACTCACATGCTTGACAGAGAAAAAGATTAAATGAGCCTTTTCTGGGCTTTTTACCTGCGCGAAGTCGACGTTAATGATCGGGTCGAGATGCTGTATTAATGTTCTGATCCATTTTTTGATTCCTGGCCTATGGGGTGTTCCCTTCACTTTGTATGTAAATGTATTTCCATATTCTGTCTCGAGTATTCCTCTGAAAGGTGTTTGTTCAATGTGATAGCGAATCGTTCCATTCCTTCCAATCAGTTGCTCAAGGTTTCGTTCTTTTTTGGGACTTTTTAGCCATTTTGTCTCAAAGCTCATCGCTGCGTCAATTCTGCATGCGTACAGTCAGTCTATGGCGGCACCCTATTTTTTCAATGGCAAAGAGGCAAGATGACAGTCGCAGTCGTTGTATTCTCTGAGAACACTGATCGAATTTAAAATTTGTTTGTGATCCGGCCGATGCTTGCTTTGCTGTGGGATGGCACTTTGAAGGTGCTTGCCCTAAGCGAGACTAATTAACAAAAAGAATATTTACGGCATCTGTAAAGGTCTGGACAGCCAGGATCAATCACTTATTTTTAGTCTGATTTGACCTTGGACCATGCTTGATTTTTATGCTGGCTTTTGGCAAAAGGGTTTTGATTTTGAGGGGCGCACCAAGCGTATTGACTATTGGAAGGTCATTTTGGTCAATGCGATTCTGGGAGCGGTTCTCTCCCAGATTTCGAATCCAATTTATCTCTTGTTTCTTTTTGCTTGCATTATTCCTGGCCTTGCGATCCTAATTCGACGCATCCGAGACACTGGCAGGCAATGGCCTTGGGTCTTTATTGGCTTGGTCCCCCTGATAGGAACTCTCTGGCTGCTTTGGATTGTTCTGAGTCCGTCCGTAGGTGGCGATTGATTCTTCGGCCGTATTTTTCCGTCGATTGTGCTGAACTTCTTCTTTTCGCAATATTGTTGTATTTTGTTGAAGCCTGGATGATAGCGTCATAAGCTTTTGCGAAGGTTTGTATTAATCTTATGTTTGTTTTTCATAGGGTCATCGCTTTCGTTACCCTATCTTTTTCTTGGATTTTGCTCCTCAGGGCTCTTGCTCTTGACATCCTCTGAGTATATTTTTTTGTGATTTGCCGTTGTTTTGCTGGTTTTCTTTGGCTGCAGATTGTTTCTTTTTTGTTGAATTTGTTGTCATGCGTCTTCGCTTTAGCGTGCTCGTCACGGCAGCAGCTGAATGCCTTTCAGTCTCGAATGGTGGGTCTACCAATCCTGATCAATCCTCTCAGTTTCCTGATCTCTTTTTTCTGACCCAGGTGAACCTCGTCGAAGACCCGCTCTATCCGCCTTGTTTTGAACATGTGCTGTGTTGTCTCGTTCTTTGCCCGGGCTGCGCTACGGCTTTTCGGGTTCAGAAGGTCAGCGTTGTGAGAACCAGGGCTCCCAGTTGTTGAACAGTGCGTCCGGTCGGTGTTTGTTGTCCGAGGGGTCGCGACAGGAAGAACAAGGCCGGCGTCACGCTGATGCCATCGCTCAGCTGCAGTTGATACCAACACTCCCAGACGTAATTGCCGTCCTCTGGCGTTGACCCTCCATAGAGGCTGGTCGCGAACACTGGTTGCCCCACCGCCATGCCGGCGCTTTGTCCACTGCTGTCAATGTCCTGCCATTGCAGTCCGATCGTCCACGACTGGCTGCTCTCCACCAGGCCCTTGGTGTCCCCGTTGCCGTCGTATCGGGTGGAGTTGATCCCCCAACCTGCGCTGACGGAGGGCAACCAACCGCTCTCCAGCGGTTGCCATGAGCCTCCCAGACCCAAGGCATGGGTGAATCCTCGGTTCTCCTGGAGACTGTCCACAACTAATGGTGTTCCGTAGGGAAACAAGCCCTCATCGTTCTGCATGCCGGAGTAGGTGGCAGCCAGCGTCCATGCGCTGTTTTGGTATGCAACCTGGAACGTGCCGGTCCCCCCAGCGTGGGCTGTGGCGATACCGCCTCCCCTGGCGTCACCACGGTTTCCATTGATGGCCACGTAGTTGGCGGACACACTGAAGCCATTTGCTGACTGCCAGCTGAGTCCTGCACCCGCTCCTTGGTTTTGGTTGTATGCCATGGGGGCTCCGCCCATGGTGGTGACATTCAGGATGGGGGTGGTGGCGTACACGCTCGGCCAAACCGTCAACATGTCGTCCTGCCCCACATTCGGCCCCACAGTGACGGTGACTCCGGTTGCTGGGGTGAACGTATAAAAGATTTTGTCGATGGCCAGGATGGGTTCGCCGCTGGCATTGGCAGAAAAGGCGCTATCCAGGGCGGAGCTGGTGCTTGGTGTTCCATTCAGGCTGCTGTCGTCACTGAAGTTGGCCGCACGCAGGGTTGTGTTGAGCTGGTCTTTCCCGCTGAAACTCGTCTCAAGGTTGAGCTCGAGATCAAACAGCAGATTGGCGGCGCCGAGCCTGCTGTTTTGATTGGAGACCACACCACCAGCGGACCCCTTGAAGGCATTGCCATTCACCACGAATGTGGCTTGTCCGTCCAACTTGGTGGTGGTGGTGGAGAACTGAGACGATTCCAGTTCACCGACGCGGGCTTCCAGACCGTCGACGCGGCCGCGGATGATCGCCAGCTCACGCTCGAATTCCTTGATCAGGCGACGCAGTTCGCCGGTGATTTCGGTGATGCGGTCGAGGCAGGTATTCAGCAGAGCGGCAGCCTCGTAACGGGTCATCGCCCGGTTGCCGCTGAAGCTGCCGTTGGGATAGCCGGCGACGCAGCCGTAACGCTCGATCAGGTTGGCCAGTGCCTGGTAAGCCCAGTCGGTCGGGTAGACGTCAGAAAACTGGGTGATGCTGGTGACCTGCTCAATGTCTTCGTCGGACGCGTAGTCCGACACGCCGTTGATGTTCAGGTCAGCGGCCAGAGTCGGCACGGGTGCCAGCACCACGTTCACAGTTGCTGCTAATCCGACAAGTGGGGGACAAACCCGCTGCACAAATAACGACAGATCACACCAAACAGAATTTAATGATTTTCTGACATGTGGAGCCTTTGACGGATCGAGTGTGCGCTTTGCGCGTTTGTGTGGAGAAAATCGCACGCTGTTGCCGCCCAGAAGCCTCAGATTGAGGTGATTTTTGTTTGGATTTGAGCCCGAAAGCGCGGCTTGCTTGTTGCTATTGAGAATGACTTGCATTTCTGCACGCCTGCCATTACTGTTGCAAGCAATTCTCAATTTCATTAGCCGGTGACCGTGTCCGCCTACAGATTTCTGCCGGATGACCCGGTTGCGCCGATGGCGATGCCGAGGCTCCAGACCGTTCTCCTGGATCCTGCTGGTCGTGGACAAGCCACAGTTCTCGAAGTGATGGAGGGTGTTTGTCGCGTCTATTGCCCCTGTGAAGAGACGGAGGGAATGACATTGGCGTTTCTTCAGTCGGGAGATCGGCTGCGGACCGACCGTCTGTGCAGTGACGGGGCCTGCGTTGAGGCCTTGACGGCACTGAAATTCCGTCGTGATGCCGTTGGGGAGGAAGAGCGGGGAGTGGATGCGGTGAATGAATGGACACTGCAGCTGCTGAGAGTTCGCCACCTTGGTCAGGCTGAACAGCGTTTGCATGCATTGCTCGCCTTGCTTGTCAACAGACTTGGCCTGCGCTGTAGTGACGCCTTCCAATTGCCGTTTCGGTTAACCCATGATCGTTTTGGTGAGTTGATTGGGGCAACGCGAGTCACCACAACCAGGCTGCTTTCGAAATGGCGACAAGCTGAGTTGCTTGACATGAGTGGAGGCGATCTTGTGATGCGCTTCTCTCCAGAACTAATTGAAAGCTCACCGCTTAGCTTTTGAATGAGGATGAAAGATGGCTGACAGCGTTCTTGGGAGTCTTTGTCGAGAAGCCGAGTGCATCTGGCGAAGGAGGATCGACATTCGTCGAGCACAGCAAAGATGCTTCAATATTCAGCTTGTTCAACGGCTTCAGAACGAGTTTGACTCTCTCTCGTTGCGAAGTCTTGAAATTCAGAAGATATCTGTATTTCTAAAAAGGCAAGCAGGAATGGAGTGTTTGTGTTTGTCTTTATTAGATGAAATTATTCGCCGCTCTCTGTTGGTTTCGAGCCAGCAGAGCATGGCGAGATCCTGACATCATTTAAACTTGCAATTCCAGTGAAGATTGGTGTAGCAAAAATAGCTCGATGCTTCTCGCCGGGCTATTTTTGTCTGCTTGGACTGAGAAGTATTTCGGTAAAATGTTGAGAGAACAATTGTTCATATGTTACCTCCATATACAGCGATTGTTTCTTTTTCTTGAGCGCGAAACTTGATAATACAGTTGTCGTCCTTGGACGGGACCGACAGCCCCAAACGAACTGCCTCCGGTCTTGATGGTTGATCGGAGGTGGGAGGGGTCTGTATCGTTTTGGATCGTCGTTTCGCTTCGACGAACCCAACAAAGAATCTTCCGCCACAGGCCTTGGGATCAGTGGCAACATCACTTGATAACTCGAGCGGAAATAATGAAATTGGTTCACGTCCCCGAACCGAGCCGAGAGTTGGAGCGACAACCCTCTCGGTAGCGATCACCATCAAATCTCAGCACTCAATCAGCCTGGAGTGCTGAGAGATCGCTACGAATCTGCTCAATGTCGTACCTAGATGATCTCCTAGAGTGATCGATTCGTCACGAACGTCTAGTGCATCAAACGTGTCGCCGAATTGATTCAGCAGCCACAATACAAAAGTCATCCTGTAGTGGGATTGACAGCCCCATATGCACCCGACCTTGTCGTTGGTGAATCGGCAGGGTTGGAAGGGGTTGTTTGGATTGGGATTGTTTCCTTTATTTGAGGAGAAACCCTATTAACAAATTTTTTTTAGATAATTAATGATCATTTTATTGATGGAATTAAATTTTACATGAATATGTTCATGGCTTGAGTATTGCGCCGATTCCCTCCTAAACTTTCATCCTGTACGCCGGCATTATGGTGCTTGCAGGTAAAGAAGTGCTTGAGAAATTTGTAGACTTCATCGAGTCGGACCCTCAAGAACGTAAAATTTGGCTTGCCAGAGTGCGAGAAGCGGGTTTTGATCAAGCTCTTTCAGAGTTTCGTCAAAGCAAGGTTAATAACTTCGATTAAACACATTGAGTCAACAACATCATCCTAAAAGCTATTTGTTGTTGTTAAAAACTTTGGCTTGAGCTCCTTATCGCCTCCATCCGTTGATCGCGACTTGACATGGAAGTGCGTCGTTCATTACAAGTATCATGATCATGTTTTCTGCGTGAGGTTTGTTCGTCACCCAGAATCTTCTGGCAAGCAGGAAGCCAATGGCCTTCACCATTTTTTTTGCAACATCCACGGGCAAAACAGAGGATATCGCTGATCGCCTGAAGGATCTTCTCCCAGGAACGGAAGCCAAGGATGTTGATAACATCAGCTCCTCAGACGAGTTGGTTTCGGCCGAAGCTCTGATCTGTTGCGTGCCGACTTGGAATACCGGTGCTGATGAAGCTCGATCTGGAACAGCATGGGATGATTATGCCCAGGAGATTCCTGGATTGGATTTTGCGGGCAAGCCAGTCGCGATCCTCGGTCTGGGAGATTCCTCCGGGTATTCGGATTTCTTTTGTGATGCGATGGAAGAACTTTATACCGCGTTCTTGCAATCCGGAGCCAAGTTGATTGGCAAAGTTCCTACTGATGGATATACATACGATGACTCTAAAAGTGTTATAGATGGCAAATTCTGCGGTCTGGCAATCGATGAAGACAATGAGTCAGAAATGACAGATGAACGTCTCAGCAACTGGGTGAAACAGATTCAATCGGAAGCTTGAATTAACAATTAAGAAGATTAAGCGCCCTGAAATAGGGCGCTTTTTTATTGATGAACCCAATCGAGACGAAAATTCTTTCTTTGATTAAGAAACCGATCAATTGCCATCGCTGCAATACATCCATCTGCGCAAGCGACGACAGCCTGCTTGAAAGGTGTATTTCTAATATCTCCAATGGCCCAAACGCCAGAAATTTCAGTCATCATATTTTCATCAACACAAACTCCTCCTTCCGCATTTAATGTTACCTGTCCATGCAAAAAATCTGTGATTGGGAGATTGCCAGTTGAATAAACAAAAACACCTGTTGTATTCAGTGAGATGGTTTCACCCGAACTTTTTTGTTTTAGCTCAACGGAATTTACGCCTTCGTCATTTCCCTGGATGGCCACCACACTTGTTCTCTCCCATTGCCGAACATTTTCAGCACTATGTAGGATGTCAACTCCATTCAAAGAAGTACCGGGTTTTTTGTTAGTAATCCAATGAACGCACGAGGCAAACTTGGTGAGAACCAGTGCTTCGTCGATGGCTTCTTGATTGCTTCCATAAACGACGACTTCCTGATTCTTGTAAAAAGCACCATCGCACGTCGCACAATAGCTAACACCTCTGCCTAGGTATTCATCTTCGCCGGGAAGTGTTGATGTTCGACCCATCGCACCAGTTGCTAAAACCAGTGTTCTGGCTTTAAAAGTACCCTCAGGAGTGTAGACAGTTTTGATATCCTCATTGGTTTCAACGCCATAAACTTGCGTTTGGACATATTCGGTTCCGTAACTTATTGCCTGATCTCTCATCAGTTGCAATAAATCAGCACCTGAAGTTTCTCGACTTACTCCAGGATAGTTTGCAATTTTATGAGTGATTGCCAGAGCTCCTACCGCTGGATTTTTATCGAGAATGCAAGTTTTTAAGGAGGATCTGGATGTGTACAGAGCACAGCTGCATCCCGCTGGTCCACCACCAATGATGACAACATCATAGTGGAGATTTTCGTTTTCCATCTAAGGATCTTAGCGTGCAGTGAGCGAGTTGGTCGGAGCTACGTCTGGGAATGAAGATGTTGGAATCATATCGAGGAAAGCGTTGATCTTCTTGGCGGTTAAAGCTGGCTTATGAAAATGGAAGAAATGCCTTCCAGTATCAACTGAATCGTAGTGATCACCAAGTTTTAATTTGCTATTCCAACGTGTTTTTGCGGCTTTATCTACAACAAAATCGTGATTTCCATTAATTATTAATGTAGGTACTTTTGGGGCTTGCAGGTGACCGCTTAGGCTGTTTGAAAACAAAGAACTGATGACAAAATCACAATCTAGGCATTTTGCCATTAACTTTGCGAGAGTTGCGATGATTCTTTGATCATCAACATCAAACAGCTTTGAAGCCAAATTTGCAAGGATCTTGTCTCTGCTGCAAGGTAATTGACCTCGCATTACATGATAATGCGAGGTCCAGTGGTTGGCATTATTTGTATCGACTGATAAGAGAGTAAGAGAGCTCAAAATCTCAGGATATTGTTGTGCAAACAAGCAGGCTATGGTTCCGCTAATCCCATGAGCAACCACATGAGGGCGTTGTTTCGAGGAAACTATCGATTCGCGCAGGAGGTTGTGAATTGTGTCTATGGTGCAAGCCTCATCAGGGTCGTGCTGAAATGACCATCGCTTAACTCTTCTGGACGCTGTTAGAAGGCGGACGAGGCGACAGTTAAATCCATATAGGCTGGGCTGAATATCCAACCAAATAATCTCTGGACTACCCATGTGGTGATGTTTTAGAGATTGTCGGATTTTTGCCCATTTCCAGATTGAAGGAAACTACATCTCCTTGCCTTAAAAGCTACATTCGCATCCGTGCAATGAACCTAGATTCAGCACGTTTTTAGTTTAATTTTTTTTGTTTTGACTTGACGTTTCAGCGAACAAACCAAACGCTGCTCCACGGGATCAGCGTTGGCCTCAAGCTGTGTCAGATCTGAGAATGTTTCTTCTGTGATGCTTTGGAAAGTCACTGCATCAAGGTAAATACCAACTATTTTGGATTGGTTGGATGCTGTCGACGTTGTTGTTGCCAAGGTTTTTAAGGCTTTGTCTTTTTATTGAATGATCTCCATCGTCCCATTGCGACAGCCCATCTGATGTAATCAATGATCGCCTGCTCAGTAGTTTCCTTGCTCTCTCGATGCTATCGATGAACAAGCTCTGATGTCATCACTTTTTAGAATTGAATTAGTCCTACAACTTGTATTTTAGAGGTTTTATGCTTATGAATGAAACACTCAATAGTTGGGATATGTGGATGCGTGAACTTTCTAAATTGCCAATGGTCAAACCTGAACACATTTCCTGTGACTCAATGACGATCGATATGACAACTCTAGCCAGCTCTAGATGCCTTCTCCGTTCGCCAAGAAGCGAATTCAGGGACAAGTAAAATCGCCTAGCTTCAATCGGCGTGGTATAAAAAAACTCCTCCCTCGAAGAGGGAGGAGTATAAGCGAGACTATAAAATCAGTTCAGCTGATTTTTGCTGTTTCCATATTTTCAAACGCTTGAGAAACGCTCTTGAAATTGAATCCCATACTCCTAAGAGCATGCCAGAAATGCCCCTGGAGGAAGAAGAACGCAAGGTAGAAGTGAGTATTCGCAAGCCACGCTCTTGCTGTATGAGCATTACCAGCCAGTGTTACCGTGTCGCTGAAATATGGCGAGAAAGCAAAGTTAAGCTTGAGGGCTTCACCATAAAGTTCGGTTGGGTAAATTGTTGTATTTTGTGCACACCAGATACTGGTCACAAACCCCATCAGTGCAATTCCAGCCAAGGAATAGGAAAGAATCGCTTCACCGGAGAAAATCAAGACTTTTTTAAATGGTCCAAAGGGGCTTGAAATAATGTGCCATACACCACCAATCGTCAGAATGAAAGCAAGAACAGCGTGTCCTCCAATTACATCTTCCAAGCTGCTGATCGACAGGAAATTAGTCTGGTAACCCCAAACCATTGCAAGATCAATGTTTGGTTCAACTTTGCGTACTGCGCCGATTGCAGTGTCATAGATGCCATGACGCTGCGCCCATTCAACAAATGCGATGACCCCTAAGCCAAGGAAGATCAGATGATGGCCCAGAATGAAGGTCAGTTTTTTTGGATCATCCCATTCAAAGTGGAATTTGCTGGCTCGACCCTCCGCTTCTGATAAGTTTTTCGGCGCTCGCAATGTATGCCAAATGCCTGCAGCTCCAAGCACAGCTGACGAGACCAGATGAAATGCAGCTATTGCGATATATGGTTCTGTATTGATAATCACACCACCTTCACCAAGACCGAGTCCTAAGCCTGCGAGGTGAGGAAGAAGAATCAACTCCTGCTCTCCCATCGGTACACCACTGTTGTACCGCGCTAGTTCAAACAGTGTGAATGCGCCGGCCCAGAACATGATGAGGCCAGCATGAGCCGCATGAGCGGCAATGAATGAACCTGAGCGTTTGGCTACTCCTGAATTGCCTGCCCACCAGTCATACGAGACTGATGGGTTTCCATAGGACTGCATGAACGAGAGTGTCGGGCATAAAAAGAGTAAACATCCATGCTGCTTCTCTCATTGGTCAGTTCACATTTCTTTCTGGCACTGAATCAAATTACGCGTTCGATCTGCTCTTTTATACTAATCAATGTGACACATATTCCTTGCAACGATTAATATTTTATAACTTAAAAATGTGCTTTAATTACTTACAGAGCGTCAAAAATGCTACATCTGCCTCTTTAGGATTTTTGTCCTTGTTTGCCTTCTCAAGCTCAAAGAAACAAACTCCATTGCGAGCTGGCCCCAAAAGAATTACAGGACTCGCTGTCAGGTTTCTATCGTCGAGATCGGCCTTGTTTGTTGATCAGATAAAATCTAGTAAGGTGATTTTTGCTTTTTCACCACAATTCCTCTTCGCAGTTGGTTCGCACTACTAACTCTGAAGTAGCATAAGATACGCAAAGCAAAGAGTAGCCTTCTTTCAATTGTTCATCATCAAGGAAGCTTTGGTCTGACTGATCCAATGTTCCCGATATGATTTGCGCAACGCATGAGCTGCATGCCCCGGCCCTGCAGGAGTAGGTCATATCGATACCTGCTTCTTCGGCTGCATCAAGAATGTATTCATCATCTGGACATTCAAATTCTCGCATTCCAAGTGGAGTATGAAGTTCTACCTTGAAACTTTTCATTATAATGAAAATTCATCGTCGTACGATATACGTTTGTTTTCCTTTTTACAGTTGCATGTTCAACCTTCCTCGGAAAATAGCTTACCTCCGAACTTATCAAATTATACTAATTTCAAAAATTATGGTTTGCAAGGCATTAATTCTTAGAGGGATATTTGAATCGTCTGCTTGCTAAGTGTGTTAAATCTGGTCGTATTGGCCTGGGGCATTCTTTTAAGCTAAAAAAGTCTTAAATCAATTATGTCTGACAATTCTTTGCGAGTTTCTCATCGTTTAGGCCCTGTCCATGGATGGCGTTCAAAGCGGCTTAAAATTGCTGTTGCGCTAAGGAAACAAGGTTGGACATACAAAGCAATTGGTGAACATCTTTATATCCACCCAAAATCAATCATGCGTGACATAAAATGCTACGTGATTAAATCGCGTGAGAAAAAAATGTTACAAGAAGTCAAAGGATAAATTTCGAGTAGGAATCTCTGCTTGGAGCTTTGTTGGTCCTAGAGATTCTTCTTCGGAGGGGTAATTCCAGTGTTATCTTTGAGTGAGCTTCAACGAATCGTGAAGATTGCATTTGACAGATTAACGATCCCAACTGTGGCAAGCACAGAAATTATGCTTACACTCACAATCCATATCTGATAATAGACACCAGTTGGCTTTTCGTAAATCCATGCATTAACACCTATTTTCCTTGAGCTATAATTTAAATGTTCTTCTATAGACATCATTAGCCCTTTTTTTATGAGCGTATCCCTCCATATTTCGCCATATCTAGGCAGTGCTTGATAAACTGGTATTTCGCCAGTGGCACGACCAGTAATGCGACGATTTGTCTGGCTTGGAACACGATCATATCCAAATTTATTCATATATTCTTCACTTTCTAGGAGATAATCAACATAATTTGAAAAACCAATTTCTGCTATTTTTACTGCATAGGATCTTACTTCACTATCGGAATAGGTGTATCTGCCGAGGGCCCTTCCAATGACTTGCTTAACTACACGCTCATTATTATTACACAATACATATTTTTGGTAGAAGTAATCGGAGAGAAGAAGACCTCTGATGAAGTCTCGAATTGTTATGCTTCCATTGCGCAGCTGAGATTCTAAAAATTGATCGCGGTCTGATTGAAGAGGGCTGAATAAAATCTGCTTATAACATTTTTCGATGGTTGCTTCTATTGTTGATATTCTATCTGAAGGGTCAAATTTTTCTTTTTCTGCATTGAGTGTTAAAACACGCGAATTTTGAGTTTTCAGCTCGAACGGCAACGTTGGTAAGTTGGATTTCATACGGCGGGAGAATCGTCTTAACAGTAGGCCTTCTCGTCCAGAATCTGCTTGGTTGTGAATGCCAAGCAAATTATTTGCAAGCATTTTGTATAAAAAGTCAATCAGTAGTTGTTTAAAGAGCGTGGCGGCTGTTTCATTCGCTTCTCCAGTAATTTTCAATGATTTTGTACAAGTTTATTCTTTGAAAAATAATCCACCTGATTCGCTTTGTTTTAAAGTTGAGCCGGCTGATGTTTTCCTTGGCTTAATTCGTTATCGATGATGAGTAGAGCAGAAGGATGATTGTCTGCGAACCGAACACGTCCTAGCAAATGAGCAAACTCATGCTCGGCCTGATTTTGCTTTTCAATCATAGGATCAAGAAATACAGTTGTCCTGATGTCACTACTCCGTTCAGCCATTGCATAAAGTTGCTGAAGAGATGTTGTAAGATCTGATTCCATTAGGAAGGATGTTGCCACAGTATCTTCTATTGAGGTCCAAGACTGTTTTGGACGTTCGAGTGAATCAAGCTGGACCGTTTGCCCTCTAGAAATAAGGTATTCGCCAAATTTTTCAGCATGAATATGTTCATTTTTTGATTCTTCGCTGAAATAGCTTGCAAAACCTCTTAACTCTCTTTCTGCACACCAGATCGCAGCTGCAAAATAGGCAACATGTGCCTGCCGCTCCTGGTTCAAATGATGCTGAATTGCATGGAGAAGATCACTCTCCATCGCCTCCGCAATAGCTCGTCCGGATGGACCCAGCAGTAGGTCCACCGATGATTGAATCGATGGTTGTGGGGTCGGCATTCAATATTCTGCCCATTTGGGCGATATAAGTGTTTAAATGATACCGCTTGCCGTGCACCGCCGCATTGCTGTTGTGAGATTTGCACCATCGATTGCGATGTCCATTCTCAATAAAAAATAAGGTTGTAATCCACAATTAGATCACAACCTTAATTTCTCTTTCCGTTATTTCTGAATGGAGTTAGAACTTATTTCCAACCACTTGCCGCCATGATTTGTATGGCTTTTGGTTGTGTTTTGCCCAGTTGGCTTATCGATACATTATCTGGATTGAATTGACCAAATGCTTTTAACTGACTTGCATTCCCAAAACCTTTCAAAGGATATTCATAGGTTGGCCCTGAAATCTCTCGGCTTCCTTTCGCTGAAGCCAAATACTCGATCAGTTGTATGGCTTCTGATTTGTTTTTTGCTGACTTTGCCATTCCAGCTGCACTGATATTGACATGTGCTGGGTTGGGCATGATCAATTTGATTGCATTACCCAGCTCTTTGTCCTTTGCACCAGTTTTCCCTGCCTGCATTCTCGCTAGGTAATAGTGGTTAACCACACCAATACCACATTTTCCTTGACCAACAGCACGAATAAGGGAAACATCACCACTGAAGAATGGCTGCCCTACGTTGGCGACCATTCCTTTGACCCATTGTGTTGCTTTGGCTTGACCTTTCAGGATGATTTGGTCAGCAACGAGTGATTGGTTGTAGACGTTTTTGCGCTTACGAAGACATAATTGCCCTTTGAATTCAGGCTTTGCCAGGTCTGCGTATGTTTTGATTGAACTGGGATTAACTTTCTTTGGATTAACGATGATGGCACGAACACGTCGGGTTAATCCAAACCATCTGTTTTTTGGATCTCGGTACTTAGCTGGCACATCTTGTTGTAATTTTGTAGATTGAATTGGTGCAAGCAGCCCTGCATCAGCTGCATTATTAATCCGAGCAGCATCCACCAGCAAAATGACATCAGCTTTGGAATTGGAGCCTTCACGCTTAAGGCGTTCCACAAGCGAAATTCCTGTCGCTTCGATC
Source organism: Synechococcus sp. MIT S1220 (assembly GCF_047303025.1). Lineage (NCBI taxonomy): Bacteria > Bacillati > Cyanobacteriota > Cyanophyceae > Synechococcales > Synechococcaceae > Synechococcus > Synechococcus sp. MIT S1220. The sequence goes on from NZ_CP138939.1 coordinate 974,155, forward strand.
AAACGAATTTTGATCCCAGTATTTTCACTAAAGGCTTTAAATACCTGGCGATCGGTGTTGTAATGGCGCCCTGAATAGACCCTTACCTCACGGGCACGTGAAGCCGAAGGTGTTGCGATCCCAACAGTGAGGAGCAAACCAGCTGCTGCAAGAGAAAGTTTTTTCATTCTTGTTAAACTCATACTTTTCAGGATAGTTATCGGGGCGGAGCTGCCAGTGATATTTGCACAACATAACTGTATATAATGTACGTGCTGTCCTTGGCTACGATCGCACTTAAGGTCTGTTGTCTATGGATATTCTGAGCACGTCTTTGCTCCACGCCGACGAGGTTGCACAGCTTGGTGATCTCTTGATCTCAGATGAAAGTTTGTGGCTGGACGGTCGTTTGACCGCAGGTGAATTTGCGGCAAAAGTAAAAAGCAATAAACAGCTGAATCCATCCTCCAAGGAATGCGAGAAGGCAACTCAAATTGTTTCAAGTAGGCTAAAAGCTCATCCCCTGATCAAGAGTTTTTCTCTCGTTCGCAGGGTCCATTCCATTTTGTTTTCGCGATCCGAGGTTGGCGATGGTTATGGATGGCATGTCGATAATCCTTTTGCAAAGCTGGGGCGCCGTGATTTGTCCTTCACTTTGTTTTTAACGGAGCCGTCATCTTACTGTGGCGGTGAACTTGAAGTTCAAAATATGCAGGGATCTGATTCCTACAAACTTGCTGCAGGTGAGGTTCTTATCTATCCAAGTACTGCCCTTCATTGCGTTCGAGAAATCACTTCTGGTGTCCGACTTGTCTGTGTTGGCTGGATCGAGAGTTATGTCCCCTCCCACGAAGATCGGCTTCTGCTTTTCAATCTTGATGCTGGTGCCAAGGGCCTGCTGGCCCGCCATGGTCGTTCAGCCGAATTGGATCTCATCTACCAGGCCTATGCGAATGCCGTTCGCAGGCTGGCCGGCTAATGATGTGACTTTTATTACTCAGGCTTGTGCGAAATGACTTTACTTAAGTTTTGAAGTCTGTCGATAATGTGGTATTGCATTGGCATCTATGGCTAAAGCTTCACCTGTTTCCATCTTCTTAGCAGCGTCTTCGCTTTTACTTGCTTCAAGTACAACTACGCTTTCCTACGCGCAAGATGCGGGTGGTTTAAAAGAGTGGAATACGGATCAGGGTGTTGATGAAAAGAGCACCCTCGATCAGGATGCTGAAGCTTTACAGAAAAAAGCTGAAGAGGAAGACATCTGTGTACCCATTGGTGAGGGTGAAAACTGCTGGTGATTGATACGTTCTTTTTTCACTGATTTCAAAGATTATTGGTTTGACTTGCAAAACGTAATGGAGTCAAAAAAAAGGCGCCAATTGGCGCCTTTCTATTTTGTTTCGATTGTTTAAATTAGAACTTGAATGAGGTCTTCACAAGACCACCAAGTTTGTTGGCACCGTCAACTTGCTCCTGACCCTTGGCATCATCAACCCAGAAGATTGCTGGGGTCACTGTGATGTTGTCGGTAACGCGGAAATCGTAATAAGCCTCGATGGCGAAGTTGGTGTCGTCTGGATAGCCCTGGCCCTTTACAGCTGTGGCATAGCTCGAGTAGGAGCCGAAGCCCAGGCCCAGCTTATTGCCTTCCATGAAGGCATCCTTCCAGTTCAAACCAACCAACCAGCCTTTGACGGCTTCAGAGTTACCGTCATATTCGCTCTCGGCCCAGCCGAAATCAATACCGGCGCTGATCGAAGGAACCCAGCCGGAATCATCAGGAGACCAGTAGCCGCGCAGGCCAACGGCGCTCAGAGGATGGCCAAGGTCCTTAGCCCTGGGAGTGGAATACCCCATCGCTGCTTTTGCCCCCGAACTGATACTGCAGGTTTCTACGCCTGCTTCGTCGGTAACGCAGACCTCTTTTTGTCCGGCATTTTTCAACGCATACAGAGCAGAGATGTACCACTTACGGTTTCCATAACCAATTTGGCTCAGGAAGTAAGCATCGGTATTTTCGCCGAACATGCCTTCCTTGGAATCGCCCTTGGCTCCATCGCCACCATCAGCAACGTAGTTGGCTGCCGCATTCCAAGCTGCTTCACCTGGAGCCACGTTCTGGCGCCATTGGACACCGAAACCTTGACCTGTGCTGGCACCCATGACCGCACCGTATCCACCCAGTTTGAAAGCTTTCAGGATCGGCTTGTAACGGGTCGGTGTTTCGACCATGTAATAGTTCTCGATGAGTGCACCAACAGTGACTTTGAACTCACTGCCCATCGGGAAGGTGTACCACATCTTGTCGACCTTCAGAGTGTTGTCACCACCCTTTGCAGCCGCTAAATAAGAATCGCTCTGGTTAAACGGGTTGGTAGCGCCGTAGTTACCCGCACGCAGACGGGTGTAAAGGAGATCCTTACCGGTGAAGGATGTGTTCAGATTCAGGGTGGAGCGATAGGCGAAGTTGAACGCATCGCTAGTGCAGGAGCCCGGTGATTCGTCGTTGCACTCATCCCGGTCGTCGTACTTCACAGCGCCCATCACCCAGGTGGCCGAGCCTTTGAGCTTGGTGGTGGTGGAGAACTGGGTGGCTTCCAGTTCGCCGACGCGGGCTTCCAGACCGTCAACGCGGCCGCGGATGATCCCCAGCTCACGCTCGAATTCCTTGATCAGACGAGCAAGATCGTCAGTTAATTCAGTGACACTGTCGAGGCAGGAGTTCAGCAGAGCGGCAGCCTCGTAACGGGTCATCGCCCGGTTGCCGCTGAAGCTGCCGTTGGGATAGCCGGCGACGCAGCCGTAACGCTCGATCAGGTTGGCCAGTGCCTGGTAAGCCCAGTCGGTCGGGTAGACGTCAGAAAACTGGGTGATGCTGGTGACCTGCTCAATGTCTTCGTCGGACGCGTAGTCCGACACGCCGTTGATGTTCAGGTCAGCGGCGTTGGCCGCCACAGGAGCCAGAAGGCCGAGAGCGGCAGGCGCCACCAGCAGCTGCTGGAAGAGTTTCATGAGGTTCCTCACACAGGAATGCCCCCTACGGGAGCCTATTTATTTTGGAGAAGAAAAAAGTATCGACAAGAACAAACGACGTCTTATGGTGTGACTTTTTTTACAATAATTCAGTGCAAAAAAGAGGGCACCCTGGTTACCCTTTCTTGTTTGGCGTGAGTCATCCGATGGCCACAGCCACAGGCAACAAATTCTTTATAGTTCTCGGGTGACATCGTCAATGGTCGAATGACGTCCTGGTAAGTGACAAATGTTTCCCCTCAATGTTCGCCCCGTTTTGTTTAACGAAGCTTGTTGCTGGGTGCAACATGTCATCTCTCTGCTGGTATCATTTGGTAAGAGCTTCCAGGTCTGATGGCTGACCAATTGTCTTTTGAAAAAAGGGAAGTCAGTTTTAAAACACAAAAGAAGAAGAGCTGCAAAAAATCTAAATGTTCCAAGTGGAAGGGCGGATCTTGTCGCTGTGGACGCGGATAGCCTTTAACTTCTGTGTTGTGCTTCTTAAATATTCAGTTGGCATGTTATGGCATTTTTCATTTCATCAATTTTAATGAGTTCTTGTGACCGCATTTTGCTTATTGCTCTGCTGACCGTAGATCGCGTCGTACCTATGATCTCAGCGATGCGATGATGCGACAAAAGAAATTCGAGTCGAAAACCTTCGGTTGTCCTCTTCCCGAAGCGTTCGATGAGGAGTTTGATCAGTGCTGTCAGTCTTTCGTCGGCTTTTGAGGGATGTCTAATGATGTAAAGCTCGAAAAGCCACTGTGATAAGAAGTCCTCTTCGTCTAGATTTGGCTGTGTTTCTTGGCTGATTTCTAAGCAGACGTCTGTAACAGCTTCAATCAAAAGCTGATAATTCCTGGGTTGGCGAAATGTTCCGCATTCTGCTGGTGACATCAGCGCAAGCGTCGCTTCGATTTGCGATTCGCTTTTTAATGTTGCAAGTCTCAGAATGCCGCTCTGAACATCAATCTTCAGCCAATGCTGAGACGTCCCCTGAGGCAGCACCAGTGATTGCATCGCCTTAAGGCGAATCGGCCTGCGCTTCTCCGGGAGCCGGGACGGTGACGTGCTCATTGAGCGGCTAGTTCGTAACAATTTATACGCCAATTTGAATTATTTTTTTGCTTCTCATTGCGTTGTCGTGGGCTGAAAGTGAATCCCATGGTTAAGCTTTTCGGCCTGATCTCATGGTAACAGTGCATATTTCTTTGAATCTTTTACCTGTAGCTTGTTTATCTCACTGGCGATCCGGGTTGTTATTTTTTGATGTGTCAGGGTGCATCTGCTGCGCGTAACCAGAGCGTGGAATCGATATCAATTTGTTGAAGCGTCTCCATGTGCTCATCTGTCATCGCTTGCGCTTCGGCGTCAGCGCCGCTGAGAGATAGCGCGGAAATTCTTCGTATGCACCAATCGCTCAAGGCATTAAGCCTTAAATGACGTCTGAACTCAATTGTCTGATTGGACTCCAAAAGTCGAGCCTTTGTGATCGTTGGAATTTAATTGATACGTATGAAAGTTGTCTTTTAAATCCCTACGTCTGCTCGTGATGCTTGCTACAGGTTCAACAGACTCTCAAAATGATACCAGCCTGTCATGCCTAGGGCTCTGATCGCGACGGTTTTTTTTGAGGGCACCATTTTCGTTCGTCAGCTGTAAGTCATTCCAATTTTTGATTTGCTGTCGTTTGATGTGTTCTTTGGCACAAATCTGTTGAGCCTCCCAATTGGCATATCTGTACGGGGTAGCCCCTCATCAAGTCGTTTTCAGTGAGTTGATTCAACGAATTGAAGAGCCGTCACGTCTGAGGGCACTGTCATTCCCGCCTCAGGTTCATGGGGTGTTGTCCATTCGCAGCCCCCCTCTGGCGAAAAATGCGAATGCCATGGGGAGATCAAATGGTTCTTTGTTCGGCGCATGGGTGGTTCATCGTCAGGAGTAGGTGTCACTCCGCGACATCCGTGGATGGGGTCTTCAGCTCTTGCGCTCTTGGCCCAACCCGTAACGGAAGAGTATCTGTCTCCTTGAGAGTCGAATGGCTGTCGTGTGGCTGCTCCGAGGGGCTTATCAGTGTTTTTGGCTGCCTGGATACCCCCTTGGCGTTGCCATCCGTCCGTTAATGAGGTACGTGCTGCTGTTCCCGACCAGGACCAATGTGAGCATGTCGATACTCACAGGATCGAGAGCGTCCAGCGTCGTCAGGCTCACTTTCTCATCCACGCGCCCCAGTTGATGGGCAACGGCGACTGGTGTCGATCCATCGCGCTTGTTCAGCAGCAGCTCTCGAGCACGACCGAGCTGCCAATCCCGCCCTTTTGATCTTGGGTTGTAGAGCGCGACCACGAAATCCCCCTCGGCTGCGGCAGTCAGGCGCTGTTCGATCACAGGCCAAGGCGTAAGCCGATCGCTGAGGCTGATCGTGCAGAAATCGTGCATCAGCGGCGCGCCAACCCGTGCAGCGGCGAGCTGAAGGGCCGAAATCCCTGGATGAACCTCAAAACTGGGCCTTGCTTCCTGAGGCTGTTGCAACCAAAGCTCCAGCGCCAGCCCCGCCATGCCGTAGATCCCGCTGTCACCAGAGGAAATCAAAGCAACCTTTGCGCCTTGCTGTGCCATGGCCAAGGCCTCCTCACACCGGTCCCATTCACGTGTCAGTTGCCCTTCGATGCGCGCTTGATCGATGCGCCGCAGTGGCTCCAGCAGGTCGAGATACAGGCTGTAGCCAACCCAGGCCACGCAACGCGTTAGGGCATGGCGAGCATCAGTGCTGAGCAGCGAAAGGTCACCCGGCCCACTGCCGATCAAATGCAGTTCCCCGCGTTGTGGGGCATGGGCCTCTTGGGAGATTGCGATGGCGACGGTTGCGGCTCCCTGTTCTCCGCATGCAGCCCGTTCGATTCGTTTGATCTGGCGCAACTTCCCCGTTTGCCCTGAGGCCAGAAGTGCTGCCGCTTCGGCGACAGACGCGGTTCCCATCTCGTCGCGAACCCGTTCCGAGGGTGTTGGTACAGCGACCTGGTTGAGTTCCTCAGCGCAGAAGGTCCGAAATGTCCACTGGCGTTGCTTGACCAGAGTGAGCAAGGCTGCTTCATCGGCTTTGCGATCGGCGCTGGCGATGCCAGCTACGGCTTCAATGGCCACCTCGGCCTGCTCAAGTGCCTTGTCAACGGCGCGTTCCACAAGTCTGAGGCTTGTATTGCGTTCACATCCCACCCCGATCCAGGCACAGGCGGGATGCCATCGACAAGCACTGTTCTGATCCGGGCCGATGCTGAGTTGAGCTGTGCTGTTGTCGGTTTCGGCCAGGAGGGGATGGTTTGCGCTGTCTCTCCATGGCGTAAGCCCGCTGTTTTGTTCGATTGTTGCCATCTGCCCACGGGCCTGCTGCTGCATGAGCTGTCTCCAGGCCTCTGTCCGACCGCCTCGCTTCCAGCCCCATGCCTTACCGAATTGATCCAGGGCTAGCCGCTGCTGGCTTGCCGCCGCCCCTGTGAGAACAGCTTCTCCGCCGAGATCAGCTGCATATTCCCGAGCCAGTTGTTCGGCGCCGCTGGAGTGGCCGCCTAGGAGAGGAATGATCCACTGGCCTTTGGGATCGAGCACAAGCACGGCCGGATCGTGATCCTTCCCCCGGAGAAGCCGTGAAATCAGTCGCGTAACGGCGCCAGCCGCTCCGATGAACAGGATCACGTTGTCCTGACTCCAGTGCGTTTCCAGGGCTTCGGACCAGTTCCCTTCTCCTGGACCGAGCGTGTCGATGGATCCTTTCCGCTGCAGTCGCTGCAACAGCGGCAGGCTGGCAGGCGACAGCCCGATGGCAAGCGTTCTGCCCGGGGAAGGTTTTGTTAATGCAGTCAGCTCGGCTCTCTCAGCTCTTCCTCTGATCTTCCCAGGCTGGATCCCGGTTCGTTCATCGATGTCGGGGAGGGCTCGGCCTGTGGCTCCTCGTTCTGATCCGTGTTGGGATTTGCAGCAGCATTCCTTGGATCAGTCTCCGAAGCATGGTTTTGATCGATGCCCTGATCAATGGCGGGGTCAGGGGGTACCAAGACACCCTGCGGGTCTTTATCAGGGAGAACAGACGAGCTGGAGATCTCCTCCTCCGAGATGGCTGTGTCTGAATCGCTAGCAACCGCTGCATCGTTCCCCGCTGCATTGGAAGCGGCTAGCTCCGGTGCAGCTTCATCCAAAGCATCTTTATCTGAAGTATCTCTATCGGAAGGGGCCGCATCGAGAGTGGTGGAGACATCGATTTGAGATTGGTCTGAATCCACAACCTCGGCCCCATACCCGGTCTCGGTTTTGAGTGCCTTGTTCAGAGGTTCACCGCTGAGGTGTGCCAAAGCGTTGTCACTCAGGCTGCCCTTCAACCAGGCGGGACGATCGCCCGGGGGCGCTGGCACATGCAAGAGACGATTGTTGAACACGGGTGTGATCGGCTCTCCAAGGGCGTCAAGCAATTCCATCTGGACTGTGAGCTGATCGGAATCCGTTGCTCCCTTGAGCCAGATCGACTCCTGTTGGTTCAGGCGGATGCTCTGACCATTCACGCTCAGTCGAAGGGTCCAGCGTTGGTCATCTGCGCGCAGGTTCTGCAGGGGTGCATTCCAGATCAGCCAATCGAGAAGCAGGGGGTCGCCGCGGTGCCACGCCGTTGGAGCGATCGGTACCAGCCAGGGTTCATGGCGGCCAGGCTGCGTGCCGATCAGTTTGTCCCAGAGATGGAGACGCCAGTTGATTGCTGCCCCAGGACGTTTCACCGCTTCACCCCAGGGATAGGCAGCCCAGGCACTGAAGCGATGGCTTCCAGGTTGGAGATCCTCGACATCGAGATGGACGTTCCCGTCATCCAGAGACTTCACCAGCACGGGAGGGCGGTCGTCGATTTGAACTGCCACATGGGGGCCGATCTCTCGGTTCGCTTTGTTGATGTCTGGCTCGTCGCTATCGGGGGTGTCGATGTCGGGCAGGTTGAACAGTGGCCAGTCCTCGACCTGAAGAATCAGATGAATGTGATCCGTTGTGAGGAGCGCATCATCCGCTGGCGACACGAGCCGAAGCGTGGGGTGTCTCTTCTCGAGACGTTTCTGAATGTCCTGGACGGCGTCAGGTGGAGGAACTTCTTGCAGTCGGTTTTTGGGTGAGCGTTTCGAAGAAATTGAGCGGCTCTCTTGGCCTGGCCAGCGAAGCCAGGCCAACTCTGTGGCCTGGAGGGATGCCAGGGGAGTGAAGAGGATGACAAGGGCTAATAGCCCTCCGAGCATTGGCCTTGCTCCCACCCGGGCCATGACATTCCGGCGAATTCCCCCATTCTGGACAGCGACCCTCCCCTATCCAATTGTTCTCATTCAGAACAAATATTTTGAGTTAAAGGTATTAGTAAAAACTCCTGAATCAATGTTTTCAGTTGAGGACCAGCCTTCTGCAGACCGCAGGCTGTGACTGGCCATCGATCGGATTGAACCTTTGTAACTCGGGGGCGAAGAAGGTCATCCTCCGCCTCTATGCTTTCGCGAGAGGTCCCCTTTTCGGGGCCCAAAGCTCCAGCTCGCGGAAAGGGGTTTCCCTCGAACGCAAGTTGTTGCCCGGCAAGTCAGGCCTTTTGGCCCTATGCGCCGGGGCCCCGTCGGGTTTCGGCCCGCCGGAGGGGTGGCCCACCACCTCGATCCCGTCCCTCGAGGAACGACTCGATGACCATCAGCCCACCAGAGCGTGGGAACAGTGCGAAGAGCCAGGTCGAGAAGGTCGACAATCCAGCGACCTTCGAGCTGTTCGGAAAGCCCGGACACTTCGACCGAGCCCTCGCCAAGGGTCCCAAAACCACAACCTGGGTTTGGAACCTCCACGCCAACGCTCACGACTTTGACGCTCATACGAGTGACCTCCAAGAGGTTTCTCGGCGGATCTTCTCCGCACACTTCGGCCATCTGGCCGTCATTTTCATTTGGCTCAGCGGTGCCTTCTTCCACGGCGCTCGCTTCTCCAATTATTCCGGTTGGCTCGCCGATCCCACCCACGTGAAGCCCAGTGCTCAGGTGGTGTGGCCGATCTTCGGCCAGGAAATCCTCAATGGGGATATGGGTGCCGGCTTCCAAGGCATTCAGATCACTTCAGGCCTTTTCCACGTCTGGCGTGGATGGGGCATCACCAGCGAAACCCAGCTCATGGCTCTGGCCATCGGTGCGCTTGTGATGGCCGGCCTGATGCTCAACGCTGGTGTTTTCCATTACCACAAGGCAGCTCCGAAGCTGGAGTGGTTCCAGAACGTTGAGTCGATGCTGAATCACCACCTGGCAGGTCTGCTGGGTCTCGGTTCACTGTCCTGGGCTGGCCACCTCATCCACGTATCCGCTCCAGTTAGCAAGCTGATGGATGCGATCGACGCCGGCCAACCGCTGGTGCTCGATGGAAAAACCATCGCCACCGTGGCGGACATCCCCCTGCCGCACGAGTTCTTTAACCAGGACCTGCTGGCACAGCTTTATCCCGGCATCGGTGCGGGGATCGGAGCCTTCTTCTCAGGCAACTGGGCTGCTTACAGCGACTTCCTCACCTTCAAAGGTGGGCTGAATCCTGTCACGGGCAGTCTCTGGATGACCGATATCGCACATCACCATGTGGCGATCGCCGTCCTGTTCATCGTTGCCGGTCACATGTACCGCACGAACTGGGGCATCGGTCACTCCATCAAGGAGATCCACGAAGGTCAGAAGGGTGATCCCCTGCTGTTCCCGGCTCCCAACGGTCATGACGGTCTCTATGAATTCCTGACGACCTCCTGGCACGCCCAGCTGGGCCTGAACCTGGCGATGCTCGGCTCGCTGAGCATCATCGTGGCTCAGCACATGTACGCCATGCCTCCGTATGCGTACATCGCCATCGATTACCCGACACAGATCGGTCTGTTCACCCACCACATGTGGATCGGTGGATTCCTGATCGTCGGTGGCGCCGCTCACGCGGCGATCGCCATGGTCCGCGACTATGACCCCGCCAAGCACATCGACAACGTGCTGGATCGGGTGCTCAAGGCGCGCGACGCGATCATCAGCCACCTGAACTGGGTGTGCATCTGGCTCGGAGCCCACAGCTTCGGCCTGTATATCCACAACGACACCATGCGTGCCCTGGGCCGTCCCCAGGACATGTTTAGTGACTCGGCGATTTCGATTCAGCCGATCTTCGCCCAGTGGATCCAGAACGCCCACGCAGCAGCAGCCGGCAGCACCGCTCCGAACGCCCTTGCCGGCGTGAGCGAAGTGTTCAACGGCTCTGTTGTGGCCGTTGGTGGCAAGGTCGCCGCTGCGCCCATGCCGCTCGGCACGGCCGACTTCATGGTGCACCACATCCACGCCTTCACGATTCACGTGACGGTGTTGATCCTGCTGAAGGGTGTGCTCTACGCCCGCAGCTCCCGCCTGATTCCAGATAAAGCCAACCTGGGCTTCCGCTTCTCCTGCGACGGCCCCGGCCGTGGTGGCACCTGCCAGGTGTCTGCCTGGGACCACGTGTTCCTGGGTCTGTTCTGGATGTACAACTCCCTGTCCGTTGTGATCTTCCACTTCTCCTGGAAGATGCAAAGTGACATCTGGGGGACCGTGAATGCCGATGGTTCCGTCGCGCATATCACCAATGGCAACTTCGCCCAGAGCGCCATCACCATTAATGGCTGGCTGCGTGACTTCCTGTGGGCTCAGGCCGTTCAGGTGATCAACAGCTATGGCTCGAACACCAGTGCCTATGGCCTGATGTTCCTCGGAGCCCACTTCGTCTGGGCATTCAGCCTGATGTTCCTGTTCAGCGGCCGTGGCTACTGGCAGGAGCTGATCGAGTCCATCGTCTGGGCTCACAACAAGCTGAAGGTGGCTCCTGCCATCCAGCCCCGTGCGCTTTCCATCATCCAAGGCCGTGCCGTGGGTGTCGCCCATTACCTTCTGGGCGGAATTGCGACCACGTGGGCCTTCTTCCACGCCCACATTCTTGTGGTCGGCTGACTTCACCTGACCTTTCCCTCTAATGGCAACGAAATTTCCTTCGTTCAGCCAGGGTCTGGCCCAGGACCCGACAACCCGCCGCATTTGGTACGGGATCGCCACGGCTCACGACTTCGAGAGCCATGACGGAATGACGGAGGAGCGCCTCTATCAGAAGCTCTTCTCCACTCATTTCGGTCACCTTGCGATCATCGGCCTGTGGGTTTCGGGCAACCTGTTCCACATCGCCTGGCAGGGCAACTTCGAGCAGTGGGTCGCCGACCCTCTGCACGTGCGCCCTATCGCACACGCAATTTGGGACCCTCACTTCGGTCAGGGTGCCATCGACGCTTTCACTCAGGCGGGAGCGTCTTCACCGGTGAACATTGCGTATTCCGGTTTGTACCACTGGTGGTACACGATCGGCATGCGCTCCAACGCTGAGCTCTATCAGGGTTCCATCTTCATGATGATCCTGTCGGCCTGGGCTCTATTTGCCGGCTGGTTGCACCTGCAGCCCAAGTTCCGTCCCTCCCTGGCTTGGTTCAAGAACGCTGAATCACGTCTGAACCACCACCTCGCCGTTCTGTTCGGCTTCAGCTCAATCGCCTGGACCGGTCATCTGGTTCACGTCGCTATCCCTGAAGCTCGCGGACAGCACGTCGGCTGGGACAACTTCCTGAACGTGCTTCCCCACCCCGCAGGTCTGGGACCCTTCTTCACGGGTAACTGGGGTGTCTACGCCGAAAACCCCGATTCTCTGAATCAGGTCTTTGGTAGCTCCGAAGGAGCCGGCACTGCTATTCTCACCTTCCTTGGTGGTTTCCATCCCCAGAGTGAAGCGCTCTGGCTGACGGACATTGCGCACCATCATCTGGCCATCGGTTGCCTCTTCGTGATCGCAGGCCATATGTACCGGACCAATTTCGGTATCGGTCACTCCATCAAGGAGATCCTCGAGACCCATAACCCACCCAAGGGCACCCCAGGTGACCTCGGAGCTGGCCACAAAGGTCTCTACGACACCATCAACAACAGCCTGCACTTCCAGCTCGGCCTCGCCTTGGCTTCCCTCGGCGTTGTCACCAGCTTGGTGGCGCAGCACATGTACTCGATGCCCTCGTATGCCTTCATTGCGAAGGACTACACAACGCAGGCAGCTCTGTACACCCACCACCAGTACATCGCCATCGCCCTGATGTGCGGTGCCTTCGCTCACGGCGCGATCTTCTTCATCCGTGACTACGACCCCGAGGCCAACAAGGACAACGTCCTTGCTCGGATGCTCGAGCACAAGGAAGCGATCATCAGCCACTTGAGCTGGGTCTCTCTTTTCCTGGGTTTCCACACCCTCGGCCTCTACGTCCACAACGATGTGGTCGTTGCCTTCGGCACTCCTGAAAAGCAGATTCTGGTGGAACCCGTCTTTGCCCAGTTCGTCCAAGCTGCATCAGGCAAGGCGATCTACGGCTTCGATGTGTTGCTCTCGAATGCACAAAGTTCCGCCAGCCTGGCCTCCCAGAACATCCCTGGTGACCACTACTGGTTGGATGCCATCAATGGCAACACGGACGTGTTCCTGCCGATCGGCCCAGGCGACTTCCTGGTTCACCATGCCATCGCTCTCGGTCTGCACACCACCACCCTCATCCTGGTGAAGGGTGCCCTGGATGCCCGCGGTTCCAAGTTGATGCCCGACAAGAAGGACTTTGGTTATTCCTTCCCCTGCGACGGCCCTGGCCGTGGCGGCACCTGCGATATCTCTGCCTGGGACGCTTTCTATCTGGCTGTCTTCTGGGCTCTGAACACCGTGGGTTGGTTGACCTTCTACTGGCACTGGAAGCACCTGGCGATCTGGTCCGGCAACGTGGCCCAATTCAACGAATCCAGCACCTATCTGATGGGCTGGTTCCGCGATTACCTCTGGCTCAACTCCTCTCAGTTGATCAACGGATACAACCCGTTCGGCAGTAATAACCTGGCCGTCTGGTCCTGGATGTTCCTGTTCGGTCACCTGGTGTGGGCCACCGGATTCATGTTCCTGATCTCCTGGAGGGGATATTGGCAGGAGCTGATTGAGACCATCGTCTGGGCCCACCAGCGCAGCCCCATCGCGAACATGATGGGTTGGCGTGATAAGCCTGTTGCTCTCTCGATCGTTCAAGCCCGTGTTGTCGGACTAGCCCACTTCTCCGTTGGCTATGTCCTCACCTATGCGGCCTTCCTGATCGCGTCGACATCAGGCAAGTTCGGTTGATTCATATCTGACCCACTGGTCTGATTCACGAGTCGTTCACTTATCCCGCCCAGTGATTGGGCGGGTTTTTTTATGTCTTTGAGTGCTTTTTCGGTGGTTCTGTGGGTTCTGTGATTCGCAGGTGGTAAACCAGAAAAAACGGGCCTAATCGGTCCGTTGCACAGTTTCAGGTCGGCTGGATCGCTTAAAAAACAGACACCACCGGGAACAGTTCATTCACATCGTCCTGGGCGGATGGTTCAGTGGACCGGTGATGGGCATGACCGATACCAACAACGAGGGATTTGTTGTTGTTGCCGCCTGAATATTGCAGATCGTTTTTGCTTACTTTTTTAACCCCCACTATCTTGGCGAGAGTGTGGTTGCCTTTGTTGGTCTTGATGAACGTGTTGCCATTGCTTTTGGTGACCTTGATATCACCTTTGCTCTATCCGCCCACAAGGATAATGTCCTTGCCTTTTGTACGAGAGTCCTTGATTAAGGCTGTTCCGACCCCGTCAAGGTAGACATAGTCTTTCCCTTTGCCGCCAACCATCGAGCAATCGTATCTGCAGCTTTGCCAAGTTGTTTTTGGATGCTGCTTGGTCTGTAATCATCCAAGTCAATATCAATATCAATATCAATATCAATGTCATGGATGACATCGTCCAAGATATTGTTGACGCCATCTTGGATATCGTCCAGACCATCTATGACTTTGTCGGGAACGAAACTCATGAATCAATATCGGTTGGACCGCTCCTTCCTTAGCCAATCAAGCAACCTTCGGGTGCATGCCGCGGGTGCCATTCCAAAACAAGTAATTTTCGTACCAACCCTGTCGGTCTGCTTTCTGCCTAACATCCCGTCGTCGCTGGCGAGCGATGCTGGATCAATGGAGTTTGTTAGTGCGCAATGTCGGCGAATCGAGGGGAAGTTTCGACACATTCGACAGTGAACTTCAACTTAAGAAGCGACAACCGTCCGTTCTCAGCCTTGAACCGGCAGAGGCTGGGGTCCCGATCAATCTTCGCTTGCTGTTCTGGCCGGACAATCCCCCTCAGCACCAAGATCCTTTCCAAGGGGAACCTGTTCGCCAGATCAATCAGTGCTTCTATCAACCGGATGATGCGCTGACATTTTTCCCAACAGGGAGTTTCAGTCGCGGCACGTTCCAGGTGGCGCCCTGGTCCCGAGTGATCTCGGAATTCTGCTGTCTTTTCCAGGATCGCCGCCATCGGTCTTGTGCTCACTTGGGATGCTTCCGGTCGATTTGACAATGCGGTGTTAATCCGGGAAATCCGTGCTGGCTCCACTGCTGTGCATCAACCTGCACTGTGTGTGACTGATCTTGTCGGGGCCTGGCAGGGAGAGGAGGTTGCGGTGAGTCGACCATGCGGAGCTTTTTCCTCAGAGGTGGTTCTGCAGCGGCGATACGACAGCGGAGGCGGATCGGCGATCATGCGTCAGAGGGTGCTTCATCGGGTGGTGCGTTGAGCATTGCGGCGCTAGCTAAAGAACCCCTTCGTCCTTTGTATGACGGTTGTCTTGAAAGCCTTTCCCTCGCTTGTCACAGCTTTCGTGCTCACATCACTCAGTTTGTTGGACCCCGGAAAGGCCGACACACGCAAAGTGTTTTGTCATCTGAATGTGAAATCGTCCGTTATCAAACAAACGAACCAGGCAGCCCGTTGTCAGTTCAGTCAGTTCCAGGGCAATGCCTACGTGGTGATGTATCCGAGCAACCGTTCTCCTCTGGAGTTTCAGTTCCCTTCCGCCAAGCAGGGGATGACTTATGAGCGCAGCAACCATGAGGGTGGGATTCGCTTCATTACTCCTGTGCTCACGCTGAAGGTCTTCTGGGAAGATCCGGGCACGAGCCATCGTTTCTGATCACCTTGCTTGAGGATCATCGAGCCACCCTCGTCCTCCCACCCTTCAGGACGAAATAGACCGTTGGCACCACAAACAGGGAGAGCAGTGATGACACCAGCAGCCCGCTAAAAACCACTGTGCCAATGCTGATTCTGCTGGCGGAACCCGTTCCGACTGCCAGCAGGAGAGGAAGAAAGCCTGCCAGTGAGGTCACTGCTGTCAGCAAGATTGGTCGCATTCGATTGACAGCGGCACTCACGATCGCAGTTTCGAAGGACACCCCCTCCTTCAGACGTTGGTTGGCAAATTCAACAATCAGAATGCCGTTCTTTGCAGCGAGGCTGACCAGTACGAGCAGTCCCATCTGGCCGTAAACATCGAGCGGTAATCCCCTTAATTTGAGGCCGATTAAAGCGCCCATCAGTGCGATTGGCACCGTGAGCAGGATGATTAAAGGATCGAGAAAACTTTCATACAACCCTGCAAGGAGCAGGTAAACAACCACGACGCCGAGGCCGAACAGGACCCAGCTCGACTCAGCTGCTTTCTGTTCTTCCAGGGCGAGCCCAGTGAAGGCAAGCGTGATGTTGTTTCCACCAACAGTCTCCCCAGCCCGCTCCAGCAGCTGGATCGCCTGGCCGGTGCTCACTGCCGGTTTAGGGATCGCAGTGATCGAGATCGATCGCTTCAGATCGAAGTGTGGAATGGCGTTGGCGCCCTCCTCGCGAACCAGACTGGCCACATTGGAGAGAGGGATCAAGTTCCCATCCCGGCTACGTACCGTCATGGTCAGCAGATCGTCCGGGGTGGCCCGTCCTCGGCCCTCAAGTTGCAGATAGATCGTGCGGATCCTTCCTCCTTCATAGGTGTCATCGATGTAGCGACCACCAATGGCGGTGCCGATGTCGCGCAAAGTCTCCGCGTAGTTGAGATTCAGAGCGGCCATCTGGCTGCGGTCCAGCTCCAGGCGCCAGCGGGGAGAACTGGCATCAAATCGGGTGCTGACCCGTTCGAATCCACCGCTGGCCATGGCTGTGCTGATGAAGCGCTTCGAGACCGCTTCAAAGTCCTTGAGGTTCAGGCGCCCACCACTGCGATCCAGCAATTGCATCGACAGTCCGGCCTCGCTGCTGAAGCCGCGAACTGTTGGAGGGGTCGTGACCACCACCCGCGCGGTGTTGATGTTTGCCCGCAAGGCCTGATTCAAGCGCCGTTTCACGGCTTCACTGCTCTGATCGGCAGCGCGCCGCTGGTTCATGGGCCTCAACCTGAGGAAGAACGCCCCTTTGTCTTCACCCACCTGGCCAAAGGAGAAGCCTGCATAAAAATTCCCTGAGCGAACCAGGGGCTCCTCGGCGACAACGGATTGAATCCGTTTCATCACCGCAGTAGTGCGCTCAAGTCCAGCACCTTCCGGAAGGCTGAAGTACCCCCGGATTTGCCCCTGATCTTCATTCGGGATGAATGCTGTTGGCATGGTGGACAAGCCGATGCCCGTGACCAGCAGGCCCAACAGCAGCACCACCACCACCAAACGTCCCTGCTTCAGGCATGGAACCAGGACGCGTTCATAGCGGCTCTGCAGGAAGCGCATCCCTCTGCGGAGCTGATCACTGAACCGTCGGAGTGGTTGCGGTAAGGAGCCTCCCCCCGGTCCAAGCACCCGAGCGCAGGCCATTGGAGTGAATGACAGCGCGTTGATCGTGGAAAAAAGAATCGCCCCGCTGATGGCAAGGGCGATCGGTTGATACAGGCGACCGATGGACCCTGGGATCAGGAGCACGGGCAGAAAGACTGCTGCCAAAACCAGAGAGGTGGCCACCACCGCACTGGCCAGTTCGGCCATGGCATCTTCCGCCGCATCCTGGGGGCGGTCACCCCGTTCGATTCGCCCGGCGATGTCTTCGCTCACCACGATGGCATCGTCTACAACAATCCCAGTGGCCAACACCAATCCGAACAGGATCAGGCTGTTGAGTTGTGAACCGCTGAAGCGGACCACCATCAGGCTGCCGATCAGGGCCACTGGAACGGCGATGCCGGGAATCATCGCCAGCCGCCATCTCCCCAACATCAGCACCAGGACGACGAGCACCAGCAGCACCGCGTCCCGCAGAGTTGAAAAGGTGCGGTCCAGATTGGCCTGCACCGTGTCGGCCACGTCGGTGATCAGCTGCATCTCCAGCCCGGGAGGAAAGCTTGGTTCGAGGCTGTCCAGCTGTTCTCTGACCTGGCGGCTCACCTCGAGCGCATTGGCTCCATCCCGTTGGTACACACCGATGGCCATCGAGCGCTCACCCTGCAAGTTCATGCCTGTGAGGCCGTAGCGCTTCTGACCCAGTTCGGCCCGACCCACGTCTCGCAGTCGCAGGGTTCCCCCATCGTTCAGGCGACGGAGCACAAGGTTGTTGAAGTCCTGCGCACTGCGGAGCCGGCCTTCCGCTTCCACGGGAAGGCTGATCAGCTGCCCTGCAGGGGCTGGTGCAGCGCCAAGGTTGCCGATTGCTGCCAGAACATTCTGTTCAGCCAGGGCTCTGGTCACATCACCGATCGTGAGATTGGCTTGTTCCAGGCGTTCGGCATCCAGCCACAAACGGAAGGCCAGATCATCTCCGCCAAAAATGATCACCCTCCCCACCCCTGGCACGCTCAGCAGCGAGTCCCGCAGGGTCTGATCCAGCCAGCCCCTCAGATAGGTCGGCTCGTACATCCCTTCGGGATGACTGAATCCGAAGATCATGAGCAGATCCTCGGAGGAGCGATTCACCTGCAGCCCTTGGCGCGAGACCGATGGAGGCAGGCGCCGCGTCGCCAGATTCACCTCGTTCTGCACCTTGATCGCATTCAGTTCGGGGTCTCCTTCGCTGAAGCGCAGGCTGATGCTCGTGCCCCCCTGTCGACTGGTGGACGAAATGCTGTCGACCCCTTCCAGGCCGTTCAGTTGTTGCTCAAGAACGGTGGTCACGCTCTGCTCCACCACTTCCGGTGAGGCAGCAGGAAAGACAGCCCGCACGCTCACGCGCGTCGGAGCGAGCGGGGGGAGGTCCTCAAGGCCAAGTCCGAGCAGGGCGATCAGCCCCGCCAGCACAATCAGCAGGCTGCACACAATCGTGAACACCGGTCGGCGCAGAAACGGTTGAGAGAGCGACCGCACCGGTGAGAGCTTTCAACATGCTGCGGAATCTTGGCAGCAGAAAACCCCTGGATGACGAGTTTCGTCGTCCAGGGGTTGATCCGATTCGAGTGGAGTCAGTTGGGACTGATGAGTTCAGCTTCAGCCGACGCTCCAGACCCCAGCTGCGATTTTGAACAGTTCTTGGACGTGCACGGTGTTGCAGAGGAACCATGCAAAAACAGCTCCGCCGCAGCCACCAAGCCAGAAGCCACTGGTGAAATCTGCCCATCCCGTTCGGGTGAACAAATCAGCCGGAGGATTCGCAACGGTCGCATCCGACGGGGGAATGTTCGGCTGCTTCCCAGGCTGGTTGTAAAGCAGGAAGAGCAGGCTGAGGATATGAATGGCACCGATCGCAGCCAGCAGACCAGCTGTTTGCTGGTATTCGGTGTTCCGAAGGGGGCCGCAGATGGTGAAGGGGCCGAACAGGAGATAGCCGAAGGCTGCACCGGTTTCAAGGCCTCGGAAATTTGGTGAAACGCCGGGGCGGTACAGGGGCAGATTGTTGATCAAACCCTTGATGAAGTATCCGCTGTTCACCGGAGTGGCCAGGTTGCCGACGCAGGGATCGGAAACGGGAGTGACGGTCATGTTCTGGAAATGCTGATGGTTTGTGGAGATCCGCAGCCTGCGGTCACTCGGCAGCGGTGATCACTCGACCAACCAGAACGATGAACACTGCAGGAAAGACGATTCCTGTGATGGGAACAAAAATCGCGGGCAGCCAAGCAGCAGCGAAATCTCCAGTCATGTCGAGGCCAAAAGCTTCGCCGTTACTGTAGGGATCCTCCATCTGACGGCTTCTTCAGAGCCGACACGGCGACATAAAAGTTCAACCCAGATGCAGAACGTTCTCCTGCCCGTTGTTGCCATCGCTCTTGGAGCGGGCCTCCTGATTTGGCGTCGACCGACGAGGCCTTTGCTGCGCAGCACTGATGTTTCGGATGTTGCTGAACTCAACCGTGCCCAACTGGAGCTGGTGATCGAGACGTCGACGGCGTCTGACCCGCAGGACTCCCCTGAACCGGTCACCTGGCAACCCCCGGCAACGGCGCGGGAGAGATGCATGCTGCAAAACAAGTTGCGGTTGTGCATGGATCAGGGGCCGGATCAGAGGCTCGAGGCTGTCCGGATGGCTGCTCTCTGGGGTGGGGCGCAGGCTCTGCCTGTGTTGCGTCGGGGACTTCGAGACTCCGATAGCCGTGTGGTGATTGAGTCTGCTGCAGCTATCGAATCGCTTCGCTCTGTCAGAGCAATTCAGCCGGCCCCATCGGCCCGTCCACCGCGCAATGTGGCGCGGATGCGATAGATCGGCCGGTTCTGGCTTTCGTGATACGTGCGGATGAGCAGTTCGCCAAGCAGGCCGAAACAGAACAGCTGGATCCCAGCCAGTCCAAGAACAACGGCCAGGGTGAGCAGGGGCCGATTGGCGATGTTCTGTCCCATTAGCTTGATCACCAGCAGATAGGTGCTGGCCAGAAGGCTGGCGGCAATGGCGATCAGCCCACCGAAGCCGAAGACGTACATCGGACGCGTCAGGAAACGCTTCATGAACCAGACCGTCAGAAGGTCCATCAGCACGCGGAATGTGCGGTCGATTCCGTATTTGCTGCTTCCGAACTGCCGCGCCCTGTGATTCACCTTCACTTCGGTGATCCGAGCTCCTTCGATGAAGGCCAGGGCCGGCAGGAAACGATGCAGTTCTCCGTAGAGCCGCATATCGGTCAGCACTTCCCGTCGATAGGCCTTCAATGAACAGCCGTAATCATGAAGACGGACGCCGGTGACACGGCCAATTAACCGGTTTGCGAGACGGGAGGGCAGCTTGCGCTGAATGGCGGCGTCCTGCCGCTGGTGGCGCCAACCGCTCACCAGGTCGTAGCCCTCCCGAAGCTTCTGCAGCAGCATCGGGATGTCGGCGGGGTCGTTCTGCAGGTCACCATCCAGGCTGACAATGACGTCACCGCTGGCTGCATCAAAACCAGCTGCCATCGCTGCGGTCTGGCCGTAGTTTTTGCGCAGTAAGACCGCCACGAGTTCCGGCACGGTTCCGCTGAGCTGTTCGAGCACCGTTGCCGTGCCGTCGCTCGAGCCGTCATTGACCAGCACCAGTTCAAACCGTTCTCCACTGGGGCGCAGGGCAGTGAGGAGCTGATCGACCAGGTGGGGAAGACTTTCTTCTTCGTTGTAGAGCGGCACCACCACGGATAGATCGAGGCGATCCAGCTGGGAGGTCATCAGGCCGCTTTGTGGTTGGCCAGAAACCTAAACGGGCCTTGTTTCCAACAATGTCCTGCGCCCATGAACAGATGGAAGACGCGCGTAGGCGTGCTGGGTTAGGGATGGATGCAATCGCCGATGCCCGCTCGTGCCCATGCTCTGGGACGCCTTGGCCCGCCAGCTGGATTCCGTTCGTGCTGTTGGCTTGACGACCTCCTCAGATTCCTCAGAGGTCGAAGCTCCGGAACTCACCCGGGGACGCCGGCTTAAGAACGCACTGACAGCGATCCAGAATTCCGGCAACAGTCAGATGATCGAGTCCCTCCAGGCGGCGCTGCAAGGGCGTCAGGCCCGCTTGGAGTTACCGGATGTGCCACGCCCCGGACAAAACGCCATGAGCGGACCTGAGGTCTACCTATCCCACACATCGGAGCGCTTCAAAAGGAACCGTTAGCGCATGCCTCAAGCGAGATGGGTGCCGTCATGGCATCGCACCACGCGGCCTGCGCCGCGCAGCTCGCTGCGGTAGTGGGATGCCACGGGGTGATCGTCCGTGCTGTTGATGCTGTCGATCCCGATGCCGTTCCTTCCATGGTCTCGGCCGGAGCTGTGTCTGTAGACGCCACCTCCCAGGTGCAATCCGACATGGGTGCACCGCCTGGGTGATCCGAAGAAGAGAAGATCTCCGGGGCGCAACAGCTGCGTGTCATCTGGACGGACGGCAACCGGGCTGCAGAACTGTTCCTGTTGATAGGCGTCTCTTGGGATCCAGATTCCCTGGCTTGCAAACGCCAGCTGCATCAGCCCTGAACAATCCAGGTTCGGGCGGAGAGTCCCCCCCCAAACGTAAACATTCGGCATTGTTTCGGTGGCTTCGCTCCAGCCCAGAACATCGGGCAGTCGATCAGTGATCGTGCTCTCGCTCAGTTGTTCTGGACGCCAGGGTGAGCAGCTGACGGCCTGGTCGATCACATCCTCTCGCTCCAGCCAGCAGCGGTATCCATCCTCCAGGAGTTGGACGTGTAGACGACGATCTGTGCCATTCAAAAGAAGAAAGCGTCTGCCCCGATGAGCCTGGGTGGCCAGGCCCGGACCACTGACCCTGGCGTAGCCATTCACGTCTCTGCCCAAGAGCCAGAGACTGCCAGGTTGTAGCAGTTGATCGGCGAGGGGTGTTCCTAGGGTCGCCATGGCCGATTGCTGTCGCTTTGGTTTTTTACCGCCCCGATCAGGCGATGGCGTCCCGTCTGGAGTCGGTCCTGGATGCGTTGGATTCCGAGGGCCGGCCTGGTTTGCGCAACAGCCTGGCGCTGACATGGATTCGTTATGAGAGCACCCAGCCCTTGGCAGGTCAGGGGATGGGGACCGGCTGGAACGAAGCGCGCTTGACCTACCCCGCCAGTGTGGTGAAGTTGTTCTTCGCCGTTGCTGTCGAGCGTTGGCTGCAGAGGGATCTCCTGCCTGACAGCGAAGAGCTCCGCCGGGCGATGCGCGACATGATCGCCGACTCAAGCAACGACGCTACCGGTTTGGTGGTGGATCTGTTGACTGGCACCAGCAGTGGCCCTGAACTGCATGATGAACGATGGCAGCACTGGCAGCGCCAGCGAAGGCTGATCAACGACTGGCTTTCGAGCCTGGACTGGCCGGAACTCGCATCTGTGAACTGCTGCCAGAAGACCTGGGGAGATGGTCCATATGGCCGTGAAAAGCTTTTTTATGGTGCCGACAACAGCAATCGCAACGCCCTGTCGACATCAGCGACTGCGCGCATGCTCGAGGCCGTGATGACCGGTGCCGTGGTGTCGCCCCCCGCCTGCCGTCGGTTGCAGGAGCTGTTGGGACGCCCGTTGGATCCTGATCAACGCAAGGCGGATCCCGAGAATCAGGTGGATGGCTTTCTTGGTGCGGGTCTGCCCGGTGGAGTGCGCCTCTGGAGCAAGGCAGGTTGGATGAGCCAGGCACGCCACGATGCTGCCTGGTGGCAATTGGACGATCAGCCGCCGATGCAGATGGTGGTGTTCAGCTGGGGCCGTGATCGCTCCCAGGATGAAACACTTCTACCTGATTTGGCGAGAGCTTTAAGCGAATACTCGGTCGCTGAGAGCGACTGAATTCAGCGTTTAATTCGGAAAACGGAGAGGGAGGGATTCGAACCCTCGACAGAAGTTGCCTCCTGTAACTCCTTAGCAGGGAGCCGCTTTCAACCACTCAGCCACCTCTCCAGCGGCGCTCCAAGTTTACCAAGAGCAGGTCGAACGTCAGATTTCAACGCGCGGTAGTCGCTGTTTGAAACCGCAGAGGATTTCCCATGGGATGGAGTCACAGCGTGAACTCCAGTCCTGCGGACTGATCTGGCTCTCCCCATCGCAGCCGAGCAGTGTCACGCTGCTGCCGGTGTCCAGCTCAGGCGCTTCGCTGGCATCGAGCAGCAGCTGATCCATGGTGATCGCTCCCACCTGGGGGAGTGCTTTGCCACGGTGCAAAGCGTGAATTTTCCCACTGAGGGAGCGCACCACACCGTCGGCATAGCCGATTCCAACCACCGCCAGACGGGTGGGACGTTCGCTGATGAAGCGGTGTCCATAACTGGCGCCGACGCCGGCACGAATGGAACGGATCAGGGTCACCCGAGCCTTGACGGTCAGGGCAGGCTGGAGGGGGATCACGCCCTCGAGATGCTGGGCTGGGGCATGGCCGTACAGAGCCAAGCCGACGCGCACCATGTCGTAGTGCAGATCGTGGCCGAGCAGGGTGCCGGCGGAGTTAGCGAGATGGCGGCAGAGATCTCTGCCCCGTCTAGGCAAATGGTTGAGAACGTCCTGAAACCGTTGGTTCTGCTGAGCGGTGATCGCAGCATCGTTGCCGTTCAGGTCTCCATCAGCGCAGGCCAGATGGCTGTAGACCCCACGCAATTCGAGGTTTTCAAGCTGGCGGATCGCATCCACCAATCTGGGGCCTTCTTCCCAGTTACATCCCAGTCGAGCCATGCCGGTGTCCAGCTTCAACTGCACCGGAAAGCGGCGGCCTGTGCCATCTGCGAGGTTCTGGCAAAGCAGCGCTTCGCGCATCCCGCTCAACGTGGGCATCAAGGCCCAATCCAGGCAACTGCGAAGCTCCTCGGGCTGTGTCAGGTTCCCCAGAAGAAGCACCGGTGCTTCGATAGCAGCCTGCCGAAGCTCGATTCCCTCCTGCAGGGTTGCCACGCCAAGACAGGTCGCCCCTCCCTTTAAGGCAGCACGGGCAACGGTCACAGCCCCATGGCCATATCCATCTGCTTTCACAACTGCCATCAGTGAGCTTCGTTCCGCCAGATGACGGCACAAAGCGGCAGCGTTCGCCTCGATCGCCTGAGGTGATACTTCGACCCAGGCCCGCTGGCAAGGATCAACATCGGCACTGAAATCCCTGAATCCGTCCGCGGCAGCTCTGCTCAGCTCAGACATCGGATTTGAGTGCTCGGCATTACCGAGAAATTCCGTGTGCTCTCGATAGCATGACGTTTAATCAGGGAGCTTGCATGGGCCAGGTTCTCGTTCTCAATGCGTCATATGAACCCCTGAACATCACCACGTGGCGTCGCGCCATGGTGATGATGATCAAGGGGAAGGCCGAAAGCCTTGAGCAGGATTCCACCCGGCAGATACGTCGTGGTACTCACCTGCCCACGGTGATCCGACTCCGTCAGTACGTGCACGTGCCCTTTCGCCAGCTGCCGCTGACGAGGAGAAATGTGTTCCACCGAGATGGTCAGCGTTGTCAGTACTGCGGCTGTAGTGGGGAACAGCTCTCGATCGACCATGTGATTCCCCGCAGCCGTGGCGGGCAAGACACCTGGGAGAACGTGACCACGGCATGTCTGGCCTGCAATGTCCGTAAGGGCAACAGGACTCCGAAGGAAGCAGGGATGCCATTGACGCGGGTGCCCCGTCGCCCGTTGAGCAGTTTGAGTTTCGAGGCGACCCGTCAGATCCATTCGGGTCGCCACCAGGAGTGGGCCAAATATGTGATCGGCGTGCAACCGGGAGACACCTGATTCAGTTCTCGTCCTGATCGCTGAGTGCTTCGAGTTTCTGCCTCTGCTCTTCAGCGATGCAGGCACCAATGAGATCTTCAAGCTGGCCGTCCAGGACCGGTTCCAGAGAGAAATTCCGTCCGAGTCGGTGATCGGTGGTCCGGTTGTCCTTGTAGTTGTAAGTCCGGATTTTTTCGCTGCGGTCTCCACTCCCAACCTGCGCGCGGCGGTCGCTGCTTTCCTGTTCTGCGGCTGCGGTCATCTCCATTTCAAGCAATTTGGCCCGCAAGATTTCAAGAGCCCGCTCCCTGTTCTGGAGCTGCGAGCGTTCCTGTGTGCAAAAGACACGGATGCCGGTGGGCTTGTGGAGAAGATCCACCGCCGTTTCAACCTTGTTCACGTTCTGACCGCCTGCACCACCGGATCTAGCCGTGCTGATCTCAAGGTCCTTGGGATCCAGTTGCACTTCGACTGCATCCGCTTCTGGCATAACAGCGACCGTGGCTGTTGATGTATGGACCCGGCCCTGCGATTCGGTGGCCGGAACCCGCTGAACCCGGTGGACACCCGCTTCAAATTTCAACTGACTGAACACTCCGTCTCCTTTCACCGAGAGGATCAATTCACGGAATCCCCCAAGATCGGCCTCGGTCGCGCTAACGGGTCGCACGGTCCAGCCGGTTTTCTGGCTGTAGCGGTCGTACATGCGCGCCAGATCGCCGGCCCAGAGGCATGCTTCATCGCCTCCAGCACCCGCACGGATCTCGAGCATCACACTGCGGTCGTCACGGGGATCGCGCGGCAGCAGTGCCAGGGTCAGCCGCTCCACCAGCTTGGTGTGTTGTTCGGCCAAGGATTCCAGTTCCTCTTGCGCCAGAGCCTCCATGGCCTGATCGCCACGGCTGTCTTTCAGCAGTTGGCGGGCTTGCTCCTGTTCCTGTTCGACGGCTTGCAACGCTTCAAAATCGAGCACAAGCGGCTCGAGGCGCGACCGCTCCCGGGCGATCGATTCGAGACGCTTGGGATCTAAAGCGACGTCGGGATCAGCCAGCTGCCGCTCAAGACTTCGGAAGCTGGCTGTGGCTGTTTCCAGCCGCGTAACGAGGGTCGAGGCGTCCATGCCCCGGACTCAACCTCAGGAGTTGGCTTCCGCCTTGGATTCGGCGTCAGCTTTGGGGTTGTCTGCACCAGCTTTTTTGCTGCCCATACCGTATTTGCGCATGAAACGATCCACCCGTCCTTCGGTGTCGAGAATCTTCTGAGTGCCGGTGAAGAAGGGGTGGTTCCCACTCCAGACGTCAACGTGGATTTCGGGCTGGGTGGAGCCTGTGGTCATCACCACTTCTCCGTTGCAGATCACCTTGGCGTCGGGATACCAGGTGGGATGGATGTCGGGTTTGGGCATCGGAAACGAATCAGCGCTTGGAGAACTGCGGAGCCTTACGGGCTTTTTTGAGACCGTACTTACGACGTTCCTTCGCCCGGGGGTCACGGCTCAGGTGACCTTCTGACTTGAGCGGTTTGCGGTTGTCCACGGACAATTCACAAAGCGCTCGAGCAGCCCCCTGTTTGATGGCACCGGCTTGACCGGTCAGACCGCCCCCGCTCACGTTGACAAGAACGTCGTATTCGGTGGTTAGTCCGAGGGTCTCAAGGGGAGCCTTGACCGCTGCGATGTAAGCGGGGTTGTAGTTCAGGTAGTTGTCACCAGGGCGACCGTTGATGGTGATCGTGCCGTTGCCCGGTACAAGGCGCACACGAGCGACTGATGTTTTGCGGCGACCGGTTCCCCAGTAGACGACGGAATTGCTGGTCATTGGGCGGAGGCTGATGGATTGAGCTGAAGGGGCTGAGGCTTCTGGGCGGCATGGGGATGGTCGCTGCCCTTGTAGACCTTGAGCTTGCGGAACATCTGGCGGCCGAGCGCGTTGTGAGGAAGCATTCCCTTAATCGCCTTTTCAACGATTCGTTCGGGAATGCGCTCCTGCAGGGCCTCGAAGGTTTCCACTTTCATACCGCCTGGGCGGCCGGAGTGGCGGCGGTAGAGCTTTTGCTGCGGTTTGCGGCCACTCACCTTGATTTTTTCGGCATTCACCACCACTACAAAATCACCTGTGTCGAGGTGTGGGGTGAAGCTTGGATTGTTTTTGCCGCGCAAAACGGCTGCGACCTCGGTGGCGAGGCGGCCAAGAGTCTGATTCTCAGCATCGACCAGGTACCACTGGCGATCGATCGAATCAATGGGGGGAATGGAGGTCTTGTTCATCTCGCCGGCAGGCCGGTTCGGAAATACCCCTTTTAAGGGGCTGGGCAGGACGTCAGTTCCGTTCTGGATCTGACAAAAGCTCAAGAATCGAGCTTACTCTTCGACGAATCCCCTTCGTCATGAATGGGGGATCACCGG
This sequence comes from Synechococcus sp. MIT S1220, assembly GCF_047303025.1. NCBI lineage: Bacteria > Bacillati > Cyanobacteriota > Cyanophyceae > Synechococcales > Synechococcaceae > Synechococcus > Synechococcus sp. MIT S1220. The sequence goes on from NZ_CP138939.1 coordinate 1,001,050, forward strand.
AGATCTGGTCCGGTCGATTCCGGCAGAGGCGGAGGATCCGGAGGTGGATCACTCTCAGCCAGAAAAAACCACGGTTGGCAATCGTACCAGCCGCTCCTGCTGAAGATGTCCTCGCCATATCCAGCTCTCAGAAAGCAGAGCCCCCGGGCAGGAGCCGCTTCCCTCACTTCACTGCGTCGGCGCTGCCGCCATCGCAGCTCGAACTGATCCGTGCTTAGTCGCTGTTCCCCAACGGACACCAGCTGCGCCATCAGCAGCCGAACCATGCCATAGAGAAATCCGCTCGCCTGGATCTCAACGATGACAAGGTCCCCACGGCGCTCCAGATGCACCTCCTGAACAGTGGTACGAGCGTGGGCGCGGCGGCTTCCGGCGCGCATGAAGGCGCTGAAATCATGCTGGCCGACCAACCCTTGCAGCGCGGTTCTCATGCGCGTTTCGTTCAGGCGCACGTGATAGCGATGCCAGGTCCAGGCGGATAGGAAGAGGTTGGGTCGTCGGCCGTTGTGAATCGTGTAGCGGTAACGCCGATAGACAGCGTCGTAACAGGCATGCCATGTCCTTGGCCGCCTGACTGATTCGCGCACACGAATGGTGGGCGGTAGACGCCCATTCAGGGCCATCGCCCATTTGGTGGCTGGAATCCGGTCGGAAGCATCGAAGTGCACCACCTGTGCAGCGGCATGCACCCCTGAATCGGTTCGACCGGCTGCAAACGTCTGGATCGGTCTTGTTGGGTCAAGGGCGCCAATGGCTTCTTCCAGAACCCCTTGCACGCTTCGACCGTTGCGTTGTCGCTGCCAGCCGCAAAAAGAGGTTCCCTCGTACTGCAGGCTGAGCGCGATCCTCTCAAGGGATGCGTTCTCAGATTCAGCAGACGAGGGATGGTGGATCAACCGTCAGGTTGGGAGGCGAGTGCCGAGGAGAAAGGCGTCAGACCAATTCGATAATGGCCATCTCAGCGTTATCACCACGGCGACGCACCGTGCGGGTGATGCGCGTGTAGCCGCCACGACGGTCGCCATAGCGATCAGGTGCCTTATCAAACAGGGCGTGCACCAGTTGTTTGTCGTAGATGTATCCCAGGGCCCTGCGTCTGGATGAGAGGCTTCCGTCTTTGGCCAGGGTGATCATCCGTTCCGCTTCGTCGCGGAGAGCCTTGGCACGTGCTTTGGTGGTCGTCACACGACCTTCACGAATCAGCTGGGTGGTGAGAGCACGGAGCATGGCCTTCCGCTGATCGGCGGGTCGACCCAGCTGTGGTACTCGGCATTGGTGACGCATGGTTCGTTCGGAATCGGAGAAGGATCAGGGCTTGGGAGGGTTCGGAAGGAAGGCCGTCAGGCCGTGGTGCGGCTCTGGGGGATCGAAATGCCGATGCGCTCAAGAGCTTCGATCACTTCATCAGCAGATTTCGATCCGAAATTCTTGATCTCGAGAAGATCCTCGTAGCTGAAGCCCATCAGATCCGAAACGGAATTGACCTGAGCACGCTTCAGGCAGTTGTAAGCGCGAACCGAAAGGTTCAGTTCTTCCAGAGGGATTTGTGCCTCAGTGGACGGTTCGGGTTCGACGCCGGGTTCTTCGACGAGGGTAACGGTCGCCAGGGGTTGAAACAGTTCAATTAACTGATTGGCGGTCTGGGCGAGAGCGTCGTCGGGAGTGATGGAGCCATCGGTCACGATCTCCATCCGCAGCCGCTCTCGTGCGGAGCCACCTTCAGCGACCGCTGTTTCGTCGATATTGAAATTGACGCGACGCACAGGCATGAAAACCGCATCGATCTGTAGGAGATCGATGGCCGTCAGATCTTCATTGTTCCGGTCAACAGGGCGATAGCCAACGCCACGCTCGACATGGACTTCGAGTTCAAGGCTGTGACCGTCGGCAACGGTCGCGATGGTTCGATCGCCGTCGACCACCTGAACTTGGGATGAGAACTGCAGATCACGTGCCTTCACTTCAGCCGGACCCGCAACGACGAGGCGCCCGATCTCCAGATCATTGGATCGGCTGTTGACGGAAAGCTGTTTGCAGTTGAGCAGGATGTCGAGAACATCCTCTCGAACGCCTGGGATGGTGGCGTATTCGTGGTTGACACCTGCGATCCTGATCGCAGTCACGGCACTGCCCTCGAGTCCACCCATCAGGACGCGACGCAGTGCATTACCGAGTGTTGTGGCCTGGCCACGCTCGAGGGGGCCAATCAGGAACACACCACTCTGGGAGCGGTCCTCGGACACCTGATGCTCGATGCGATCGATCTGGTACTGCAGCACGGTCTGATGCGGGATAGGGAGCGGGAACCGAAAGAGGAGAGCGGCTCAGACGCGGCGGCGCTTGGGCCGACGACAACCGTTGTGGGGGAGGGGAGTGACGTCGCGGATCAGCGTGATTTCCAGGCCAGCGACCTGAAGCGCGCGGATGGCGGTTTCTCGGCCCGACCCCGGACCCCGGACCAACACTTCGATTTGGCGCATGCCTTGCTCGAGGGCGCGACGTGCTGCCGCTTCAGCTGCGGTTTGGGCGGCAAAGGGAGTGCCTTTACGAGCTCCTTTGAACCCGCTGGCACCGGCCGAGGACCAGGAGATGACCTCGCCGGATGTATCGGTGATCGAAACGATCGTGTTGTTGAAGGTGCTCTGAATGTGGGCGACGCCATTGGGGACGTTGCGCTTGGCCTTCTTGGGACCTGATTTCTTGGCTGGTTTGGCCATGGGCCGGAAATGCTCGGGTAAGGAGGGACAGGAGGGGGATTATTTCTTCTTGCCAGCCACGGTCTTGCGCGCTCCGCGGCGGGTTCTGGCATTCGTCCGGGTGCGCTGACCACGAACGGGAAGACTCATGCGGTGGCGACGTCCTCGCAGGCATCCAATGTCCTGCAGGCGCTTCAGGGCCATTCCCTCCTGCCGGCGCAGATCACCTTCGATCGTGAAGGCTTCGGTTGCACCTCGAAGTTTCTGGACGTCTCCGTCCTCGAGATCCTTGACTCGGATGTCGGGGTTGACTCCTGATTTGGACAGGATGGAACGAGCCCTGTTCGGGCCAATTCCATAGATGTATGTGAGGGCAACTTCGACCCGCTTGTCGCGGGGAATGTCAACGCCGGCGATCCGTGCCAAGGAAATTCAATCGAGAAGGTACAGAAGCCTCCGAAATAAAGGAGGCGGGAAACTGGGTGGCAGGGTCATGAACCCAAACCTGAAGCTGTTAGCAGGGGGGTCAGCCCTGGCGCTGCTTGTTACGGGGACGCTTCTTATTGATCACGTAGATGCGACCTCTGCGCCTGACGATTTGGTCGTCAGGACTGATTTTTTTGACTGAGGAACGCACCTTCATGAGGCGAAGCTCTCCAAATTTCCAAACGGCAACCCTATCATGTTGGTCAAATTAGGGTCGAGCTGATCCGCTCTGTGATTTCTTCGACAGATCCGTCTGCAGCCACGGATAGAAGCAACCCCTTCTTCCGATAGAAGTTGATCAAAGGGGCAGTTTTCTCTCGGTAGACCTCCAGTCGATTCCGGATCACGTTTTCGTTGTCATCGGCGCGTCCACGGGCCAGCAACCGTTGGATCAGCACAGCGTCATCCAACTCAAGCAGCACAACGGCCTGGATCGGCTGATTGAGATCCTTTAATAATGGTTCGAGAGCCTCTGCCTGGGGCACGGTTCGGGGAAAGCCATCCAGGAGCCAGCCTCCGCCCGAGAAGGATTTCATCTGGTTTTCGACAATCGCCAGCACAAGGGTGTCGCTCACCAATTCACCGCGATTCATTACGGTCTCAGCTTCTTGGCCCAGGGCCGTGCCGGCGGCTACTTCAGCGCGAAGAAGATCTCCTGTGGAGAGGTGTTTCATGCCGTTGGTCTCGCAGAGCCGCGCGGCCTGGGTGCCCTTGCCGGCTCCAGGTGGACCAAGGAAAAGCAGGCGGGTTTTCATCGCTGTGTCGTGAATTGGATTCTTTGAAGAAGAGAAAAGGAGTCCTGGATCACTGGCGCACGAGCCCTTCGTAACGCTGAGAGATCACATAGGTCTGGACCTGCTTGGCGGTGTCAATGGCGACGCCAACCAGAATGAGAAGTGATGTTGCACCAAGCCCCTGGAAGGTCTGCACATTGGTTGCCCGCTCGACGGCAGAAGGAATGATGGCGACAGATCCAAGAAACAGACCGCCGAGCAGGGTGAGGCGGTTCTGTACGCCAGAGAGGTAAGTCGCCGTTGCACTGCCGGGTCTCACGCCAGGGATAGCGACTCCACCGCGCTTGAGGTTTGTGGCGATGTCTGACGGGTTCACCGTCAATGAGGCATAGAAGTAGGAAAAGCCGAGAATCAGCGCGAAAAACAGCAGTGCATAGGCCCAGCTGCCTGGCCTCAGAGAACTCGCCAATCTAATGAGATCGGCATTCTGAGTGAAATTCGCAATGGTGATCGGGAGAAAGATCAGTGCTGAAGCGAAAATGATCGGCATCACGCCGCCAGCATTCAGTTTCAGTGGTAAATAACTTTGGCGCGTTGGTAAGACACTCGATCCACCCACCTGACGTTTTGCGCTGACGATCGGGAGCCGCCTGGCCCCTTCCTGAACGAAAATGATGCCAACGATGGTGACCAGGAAAACAAGAAGCAGAACAATGATTCCAATCACCTCACTGCGTTCTTTGGCCGTTTGCGCCTGATCGATGGTTGAACTCAGAGCATTCGGCAACGTCGCGACGATGTTCAGAAAGATGACGAGCGACGCGCCCTGCCCAATCCCGCGTTCAGTGATCACCTCGCTTAACCACATCACCACCATCGACCCGGTGACCAGGGCCAGGGAGGTCTGAATCACAAACACCGGTTCGCTGAGGCCCTCGACCGCGAACTGGCGGAGGATCATCGCAAAGACAATGCTTTGAACCAAACCCCAGCCAAGGGCGACGTAGCGGGTGATCTGGGCGATCTTGCGCCGGCCGGCCTCCCCCTCGTTCTTCTGCAGGTCTTCAAGCTGCGGAAGGGCAGCTGTTAGCAGTTGAAGGATGATCGAGGCATTGATGAAGGGGAGGATGCCAAGTGCGAAGACTCCAAGCCGTGAGAGCCCGCCGCCGGTGAAGATGTCGAGAAAGCCGATCAGATTCCCGCCTTTCTCGATAAAGGACGCAAAGGCATCACCATCGATCCCAGGGATCGGGATAAAGATCCCGAGCCGGACAAGCATGAGCAGTCCAAGGGTGGTGAGCACCCTGTTGCGCAGCCCTGAATTGGTGATCATCTGAGTGATCACTTCGGCGGCATTGGGGTTGCGTCCCCGACTCAGAAGCATGGCTGAAAGACTTGGATGGGCTTGATGCTGCGAAGCCGCCCTCAGACATCAGTCCAGGGGCGGCTCAGACCTTAGAGCTGAGCGCAGGCGGCCCCGCGGTGATCAGTTCAGGAGTTCGCAGGTGCCGCCGGCAGCTTCGATCTTGGCGCGGGCTGAAGCTGTGAACGCTGCAGCCTGAACCGTGAGGTTCTTGGCGGTGAGTTCACCATTGCCAAGCATTTTCATGGGGTGCTTGGGATTGGTGACGATGCCGTCCTTAACCAGAGAGTCGAGGTTGGCGGTGCTGCCGTCCTTGAGAGCGTTCAGTGCTGAAACATTCAGCACTGTGAACTGCTTGGGGTTCACCAGAGGAAAGTGCTTCAGCTTCGGTACTCTGCGATACAGAGGCATTTGTCCACCCTCGAAGCCTGGACGGGTGGGGCGGCCAGAACGGGACTTTTGGCCACGCATGCCGAAACCACAGCTGGCGCCCTGGCCAGCGGCGATGCCACGACCCTTGCGCAGTTTGCGGCGACGGGCACCCTTGTTGGCTTTGAGGGAATCGAGTCGGAGAGTCATCGCGAATCAGGAGTAGATCTGCTCGAGGGAGATTCCCCGTTCCTTTGCCGTCTCCTTATGGGTTCGGAGACTGGACAGGGCAACCATGGCAGCCCGGGCATTGTTGAGAGGAGTCTTGCTGCCCAGACGCTTGGCCAGGACGTTCTTGATGCCGGCGAGTTCCAGCACTGTGCGGATTGAGCCACCCGCGATTACACCGGTGCCTGGGGCAGCCGGACGAATCAGCACACTGGCAGCGCCGTCACGACCGTTTGAAAGGGTTGGAATCGAGCTGTGGCGTGTGAGAGGCACTTTGACGAGATGCTTTTTGCCATCGGCAACGCCCTTCCGGACGGCGCCGATCACATCACCGGCCTTGCCGACACCGACACCGACTTGGCCTTTTTCGTTGCCGACGACAACGATGGCCCGGAAGCTCATCTTCTTGCCGCCTTTGACGGTCTTGGAGACACGTCGGATTTGCACCACGCGCTCCTGCCATTCGGAATCGCGCTCCTGGTTGCGGCGATCACCGCGACGGCCGCGACGTTCGCCACGGCCACTGCGGCGTTGTTCCTGCTGCTGGCCTTCGGCGGCAGCGGGGACGTCGGCAGCACCTGGGACGTTGTTGGAGTTGGTCTGAGGGGAGGAATCGGTCATGGGTCGATCAGGGATCAGAACTGAAGGCCCGCTTCCCGGGCTGCATTGGCGAGGGCCTTGATCCGGCCGTGATAGAGGTTTCCACCACGGTCGAAGACCACTTGCTGGATCCCTTTAGCGATGGCGCGTTTGGCGACGAGTGCGCCGACGGCAACGGAGGCATCACAGCTGCCAGCTGCGGCTTTGAGGCCGCCGCGCAACTCCTTGTCGACAGTGGAGGCTGAGCAGAGCGTGCTCTGGGCCTCGTCGTCGATGAGCTGGGCGTAGATGTGATTGTTTGAACGGAACACGGCAAGCCTTGGGCGTGCCGAGGTGCCACTGATGTGGCGGCGCAGACGCCGGTGACGTTTCTGGGTCTGCTGTTTGCGGGATTGAGTGGACATGATTATGGGAGTGGAGGGACGTCGGGCGGAGGGTTATTTCTTGCCGGACTTGCCTGCCTTGCGCAGGATCCACTCGCCTTCGTACCGGATGCCCTTGCCCTTGTAGGGCTCAGGCGGACGGATGGCCCGGACCTTGGCGGCTTCGTTGCCCACCAGCTCCTTGTCGATGCCAGACACAATCACCTTCGTGTTGTTCTCCACGTTGAAGGTGATGCCTTCGGGGGCATCCATCTCAACTGGATGGCTGTAGCCGGCACTCACCACAAGCGTCTTGCCCTTGACCTGGGCGCGGGAGCCCACGCCGATGATCTCAAGGCTCTTGCTGTAGCCATTGCTGACGCCTTCAATCATGTTGGCGACCAGAGCCCGGCAGAGGCCGTGACGTTCGCGGGATTGACGCTTTTCGCTCGTGGGAGACACCACGATGGTGCTGTCGACCTGACTGACACTGACGCCATCAGGAAGGGTGCGCTGCAGTTCTCCCTTCGGACCTTTCACCGTGACGGTGAGGCCATCGAGGGACACGGTGACCTTGTCGGGGACAGGGACCGGGTTTTTGCCGATACGTGACATGGTTCAGCTCCGGATCAGTAGACGTAACAGAGCACTTCGCCCCCGACGCCTTCTCGGCGGGCATCGCGGTCGCTCATTACACCTTTTGAGGTGGAGATGATTGCGACACCAAGGCCTCCGAGGACCTTCGGTAAACCGCGAGTGTTCTTGTAGATGCGCAGGCCAGGCTTGCTCACCCTTTGCATCGAGCGAATGGTGGGTAGGCGGTGCTTGCCGCTGTATTTCAGAGCAAGCACGATCTGGGTGCGAACACCCTCTCCTTCCTCGCTGATCTCGGAGATGAATCCCTCCTGCTGCAGCACCTTGGCGATGCTGCGGGTCATGCGTGAGGCGGGAATCTTGGTGGTCTCGTGACGCTTCTCACTCGCATTGCGAATGCGGGTGAGCATGTCGGAAATGGGGTCGTGGTTGGCCATAGGTGTCGACGGGGAGGGCTCAGTTGCTGCGGAACGGCATTCCCATCTCGCGGAGGAGGGCCCGGCCCTCTTCATCCGTACGGGCAGTGGTCACGATGGTGATGTCCATGCCCCTGATGGCATCGATCTTGTCGAAGGAGATCTCAGGGAAGATGATTTGCTCGCGCACCCCGAGGGTGTAGTTGCCACGCCCGTCGAAACTCTTCGGGCTCACACCCCGGAAGTCGCGGATCCTTGGCAGAGCCAGATTGATCAATCGTTCCAGGAAGGCGTACATCCGTTCGCCGCGCAGGGTGACCGCACAACCGATCGGCATGCCTTGGCGGATCTTGAATCCGGCGATGGCCTTCTTGGCGCGGGTCACGACCACCTTTTGGCCGGTGATCTGAGCGAGCTCGTTCACCGAGGCCTCGAGGGACTTGGCGTTCTGGGCTGCTTCACCGAGGCCACGGTTGACGGTGACCTTGAGAACCTTCGGGACTTCGTGGATGTTCTTGAGGGAGAGATCCTTCAGCAGTTTTGGCTGAATGGTCTCCCGATAACGCTTTTTGAGTGACATGACGGGGTGGGGGGTGCTTCTGGGCTTGGTCAGAAGTCAGGCGAGCAATGCCGATCGACGTGAACGATCAGTCAAGTAATTCGCCGGTTTTCTTCAGCCGGCGCTTTTTGCTGCCGTCCTTTTCAACGACGATTTCAACGCGGCTGGCCACTTTTTTGGACGTGGAGTACAGCATCACGTTTGAAGCATGCAGGGACGCCTCTTCCGTGACAATGCGGCCGCTTTCACCTTCCTGCGTTGGCTTCTCGTGGCGGGTGCGCATGTTGACGCCCTGCACGATCACGCGATTGTCATTGGGAAGGGTGCGGAGCACTTCGCCTGTTTTCCCTTTGTCCTTGCCGGCGATCACCTGAACGGTGTCGCCCTTGCGGATCCGCATCTTGATCCGCTCAGAGGTTTTGGCCTTAATGGTTGCTGTCGCCATGGTCAGATCACCTCCGGAGCGAGGGACACGATTTTTGTGAAATTGCGTTCCCGCAGCTCCCGGGCCACCGGGCCGAACACTCGGGTGCCCTTGGGATTGTTGTCCGCGTTGATGATCACGGCTGCGTTGTCGTCGAAACGGATCGAATTGCCGGTATCACGTCGCAGGGTGGCTTTGGTGCGAACCACAACCGCTTTCACGATGTCCGATTTCTTGACGCCCATGTTGGGCATGGCGTCTTTGACGGCGGCCACGATCACATCACCCACGTGGGCATAGCGACGGTTGGTTCCCAGCACGCGAATGCATTGGATCCGCTTGGCACCGCTGTTGTCAGCAACGGTGAGGAAGGTCTCCTGCTGAATCACTGGGACACCTCCTCGGGTTTGGCCTCAGCCTTTGCGGACTTGGAATCTGCTTTTGGGCTGTGGCTGAGAACTTCTGCGATGGCCCAACGCTTGTGGCGGCTCATCGGACGGGTCTCGGTGATCCGAACCCGATCGCCGACGCGACAGCTGTTGTCCTCGTCGTGCGCTTTGTAGCGGGTGGTACGGCTAACCGTCTTCTTGTAGATGGGATGGGGGAAGCGGCTTTCGACCGCAACAACCACCGTTTTTTCCATCTTGTCGCTGACGACGGTGCCGACCCTTTCCTTGACTGCCATGGGTACAGGGGGGGGGATCAGGACGCTGTGGAGCGCTGTCGCTCCGACTGCACCGTCAGCAGTTGGGCCAGCTTGATGCGGACCTCTTTGAAACGGTGCGTGTTGTTCAGTTGGCGGGTAGCCTGCTGGAAACGGAGCTGGAACAGTTCGCGGCGGAGGCCATCGATCTGTTCGGTGATGTCCGAATCGGACAGCTGGCGAACCTTTGCGGCGTTAGGACGGGCCATGGTCAGGACTCCACGGAAACGGTTTCAGCAGCTGGGCCATCGCTAGCGGCCTTCTGCTGGTCCTGTTCATCCAGGGTGATGAACTTGGTCTTGACGGGCAGCTTGTACTGCGCCAGGCGCATCGCTTCCCGCGCAATGGTTTCGGTGATTTCCTCACCACCCATCTCGAACAGGATCCGACCGGGTTTGATCACAGCGACCCAGAATTCAGGGTTGCCTTTACCGGAACCCATGCGGGTCTCGGCGGCGCGCATGGTGACGGATTTGTCCGGGAAGATGCGAATCCAGATCTTTCCTCCCCTCTTGACGTAGCGGGTCATGGCCCGACGACTGGCCTCGATCTGGCGCGAGGTGATCCAGCCGCATTCCTGGGCCTGAAGGGCAAATTGCCCGAAGGCAATGGTGTTACCGCGTGTGGCGACGCCGCGCATGCGGCCACGGTGCATCTTGCGGAATTTGACGCGTTTTGGACTCAGCATGGTTCAGGCCTCCTGTTCAACCCTCGTTGGAGCGGTCTTCGAACTGTTGGGGCCGACGGCTGGCCCGACGGCGGGGTGTGGCACCCACCGGGATTTGTGGGGCTTGATCCCCCAGCACTTCACCTTTGAACACCCAGACTTTGATTCCGAGTACCCCGTAGGTGGTGGTCGCCACCTTGGTGGCGTAGTCGATGTCTGCCCGCAGGGTGTGAAGGGGCACGCGCCCTTCACGGGTCCATTCCGTCCGGGCGATTTCGGCGCCATTCAGACGACCTGAAACCTGGATCTTCAGGCCAAGAACCCCAGCGCGCTGGGCGCGCTGGACGGCCATCCGGATCGTGCGTCGGAAAGCAACGCGCTTCTCCAGTTGCTGGGCGATGTACTCGGCCAGCAGAAACGCGTCGCCGTCGACACGCTCCACCTCGACGACGTTGATCCGCACCTGGCGGCTCTTGTCACCGACCGTTTTCAGGATCCCCGCACGCAGGTCCTCGATGCCGCTGCCCTGACGGCCGACCAGAACCCCGGGTCGAGCTGTTTTCAGCTCGACTTCGAGTTGATCGGCTTTCCGAGCAATCAGAACATCACTGATGCCTGCAGATCCGTACTTCTTATGGATGAAGCGACGGATCCGGTCGTCCTCCTGGAGGAGGGCCGGATAGCTCTTGCTGGGTGCGAACCAGCGTGACCGGTGTTCCTGGGTGATCCCCAGGCGCAGACCGGTTGGGTTGATTTTGTGTCCCATGGGTCAGAGTCCTCGAGGGTCAGGAATCGGTCTGAGCTGCCACAGCGATGCTGATGTGGCAGGTCTGCTTTTTGATCGCGAAGGCGCGACCCTGGGCGCGGGGCCGATACCGCTTCATTGATGGGCCCATGTCTGCAATGGCGCTCGAGATCACCAATGAGGAGGGATCAAGGCCCAGGTTGTGCTCTGCATTGGCGACGGCGGAGCGCAGCACCTTGGTGATCGGGCCGGTGGACCGATAAGGCATGAACTCGAGCATGATCAGGGCATCGCGGTACGTGCGACCTCTGATCTGATCGAGAACCCTGCGCACCTTTGAAACGGAGCCTCGGATGAAGCGACCGTGGGCTTGGGCAGTCGGAGCCGTGGGTGTGGACGAAGTCATGGCGTCAGCGGCCTCCTTTCTTGTCTTTGATGTGGCCCTTGAAGGTGCGCGTGGGAGCGAATTCCCCGAGCTTGTGACCCACCATTTGCTCGGTGATGAACACCGGCACGTGGGTCCTGCCGTTGTGAACGGCAATGGTGTGGCCGATCATCATCGGCAGGATGGTTGAGGCCCTTGACCAGGTTTTGATCACGGACTTGTCGTCGTTCTCGTTCTGCTTTTCAACCTTGCGAAGCAGGCTGTCAGCAATGAACGGACCCTTTTTGAGTGAACGTCCCATAGCGGTTTAGGCAAGCGGCAAAACGATGGTTGGCATCAGGAATCGCGTCCGCCACGGCTCCGCTTGGAGGTCTTGCGACGCTTCCGGAGCACGTATTGGTTGCTGGGCTTGTTCCGCTTGCGGGTCTTGAGACCGAGGGCGGGTTTGCCCCAGGGGGTCACCGGGCCGGAGCGGCCGATGGGTGCCCGCCCCTCACCACCACCGTGGGGGTGATCGCAGGGGTTCATCACACTGCCGCGCACCTGAGGACGACGGCCGAGCCAACGTCGACGTCCGGCTTTGCCGAGACTCGTGTTGCGGACTTCGGAGTTGCCCACTTCGCCAAGGGTGGCATAGCACTCGCGACGAACGAGGCGGACCTCAGTGGACGGGAGCTTCAAGGCGACGTAGTCGCCTTCCTTGGCCATCACCTGAGCACTGGCTCCGGCTGTGCGAACCATTTGTCCGCCGCGTCCGGCATAGAGCTCGACGCAATGAACGCTGGATCCCAGCGGGACCGAAGAAAGCGGCATGGCATTGCCGCTCTCGATCGGGGCCTCAGGACCGGAGACAACGGTCTGACCGATCTGAATACCAGCCGGGGCAAGGATGTAGCGCTTCTCGCCATCGGCGTAGAAGAGCAGAGCCAGACGGGCGTTGCGATGGGGGTCGTAGTGGATGGCCGCCACTTTCGCGGGGACTCCGTGCTTGTTACGACGGAAATCCACAACGCGGTAAAGGCGCTTGTGGCCACCGCCGCGATGGCGGCAGGTGATCACACCACGGTTGTTACGACCTTTGCGGCGGTGTTTGGACACCACCAGCTTTCGTTCCGGTTTGCGGCCGGTGACCTCACTGAAATCAGTGACCACCCTTGTGCGGGTGCCTGGGGTGTAGGGGCGGTAGTTACGGATTGCCATGACGAATCAGACCCCTCAGGACTCAGGGAAGAGTTGGATCGCGTTGCCTTCAGCGAGGCGCACCACGGCTTTCTTCACTTGGGCGCGTTTGCCGGCGAAGCGACCCATGCGGCGACTGCGCCGCGGTGGATTCATGGTGCTGACGCCTGTGACCTTCACATCAAACAGTTGCTCGACAGCAGCCTTGATGTCTGGCTTTGCGGCGCGATGGTCCACCTCGAAGGTGTACTGGTTGATCTCAAGGGCGCGGGTGGCCTTCTCGGTGATCAGTGGTCGACGGATCACATCCGCCAGACGTCCCTGGAAACGCTCAGTCATTTCCGTACACCTCCTGGATGGTTGCAAGAGCGTCTTCACCAATCACCAAGGCATTGGCGTGGAGAAGGTCGAAGACGTTCAGCTGATCAGCTGCGATCAACTTCACTTTTTCAAGGTTCCGTACGGAACGACGCACCACATCGCTGGGCGCCGAGAGAACGATCAGCACTTTGGCGTCAGCTTTGATGCCAAGACGACCGAGCGCGGCTGTCACCTCTTTTGTTTTGGGCGTGTCGAGAGCAGCGCCGAAATCCTTCACCACCTTCGTGTCCGCGATGCGGGACATCAGAGCGGTCCGAAGCGCCAGGCGACGTTCCTTGCGGTTCATCGCGAGGTTGTAAGTCCTGGGCTTCGGTCCGAAGATGATGCCGCCACCGGGACGCAGTGGTGTGCGGATCGAGCCCTGACGAGCGCGACCCGTTCCCTTCTGCTTGTAGGGCTTGCGACCGCCACCACGAACTTCCGATCGGGTGAGGGTGCTGGCTGTGCCCTGGCGGCTGTGAGCCTGCTGACGCAAGACCGCACGGTGCATCAAGTCCACCGCAGTGGTTTCCTTGGCGACTTTCAGATCAAGGCTTGCCTTGCCGGCTTCCTTGCCCTGCCAATCATGGACGACACAGTCAGCCATCACTTACCTCCTTTGGCGGGCTTGTTTCCCACCCGTTTGGCTGGACGGATGTTCAAAAGGGAACCCGGTTTGCCGGGAACGGAACCCTTCACCACGAGCAGGTTGCGCTCGCTGTCGATCTTCAGGATCGTCAGTCCGCGGGTGGTGATTTTCTTCCCACCAAACCGCCCGGCCATCCGTTTTCCCGGATAGATGCGACCCGGTGTGGTGCCGGCGCCGGTGGAGCCGGGTTCACGATGGTTCTTGGAACCATGGGTCATGGGGCCTCGGCTGAAGCCGTGCCGCTTCTGGTATCCAGCAAAGCCACGACCCATCGTGTCGCCGCTGACGTCAACTTTCTGACCGGCTTCGAAATCGCCGACGGTGACGGAACCACCCAGCTCGAAACCTTCAACGGCATCGACGCGATATTCGCGTAAGTGTCGAAGAAGGCTCTCGCCGGATTTTGTGAGATGGCCCTTGGCGGGCTGATTGATCAGCTTCTCGCGAGTTTCGCCGAAGCCGATCTGCACTGCGGCGTAACCGTCGGTGTCAGTGCTCTTGAGTTGGGTGATGCGGCAGGGGCCGGCCTCAATCAAAGTGACTGGGACCGCTCTGCCCTGCTCGTCAAAGAACTGAGACATACCCAGTTTCTTCCCGAGAATGCCGATGGACATGGGAGGTGAAAGACGCCAGCTGGACAACCACCGTCCGAGGAGCGGACAGGGCCAGGGTTGCTGATTGAAGAAAGACCGCAGTCACAATGCGAATGATCCGGAAGATCGAAAATCGAAATCGGATTGATTCGACGGGAGCTAGCGAGCAAATCAGCGAGGCTGGGACTTGATTGAGCTCATGAGTTGAGTTCAAGCAGTTTCCCGGCGGTTTCACCTGGGCAAAGCCGCACTGGCCTGAGGATCCGGCGCAATCGCCGAATCTGTTCCACCTTCTGGAGGCCCGGCTAGCGGACGGGCACAGAAATGCAGAACAAACAATGACCATACAACACAGCTCAATCGCTCCTACCTTTTGCTTTTCTGCTGCCAGACTCTCTGGAAACGTTGAGCCGTCATGCCTCTGCTTCTCTCTGGTCGGGGATTCCGTCGAGAGCTCGATGCCAGTGGTTGCCTGGCTTTGCACGCTCCACTGGAGGGTGGGGCGGAAACGCGTCTGCTTAGGCGCATGCGGGGGGCCGGCTACCGCACCCGGATGATGTCAGCTCGGGGTTTGGGGGATCCGGAGGTGTTTTTGACGCAGAAGCATGGTGTGCGTCCACCGCATCTCGGCCATCAGAGTGTTGGCCGTGGCGCAGCGGTCGGGGAGGTTCAGGAGGTTGTTCCCCTGCTCGGCGATCTGATGGATGGTGATGCGCCTGTTCTGCTTTGGCTGCTGGAGGGACAGGTGCTATCCCGATCCGAGTTGCTCTCGCTGTGTGAGCTCTGCCGCCGGGAGCCCCGATTGCGGATTGTTGTTGAGATGGGTGGGGCTCGTAGCTTGAGATGGCAGCCATTGACTCAACTGCTACAGGGCTGATTCCGGACCCGGAGTGCGCCCTCTCTCAAGGACGCTGGGTCAAGTTGATCTGTGGGGCCAGCAATCAGGATCTCCCAGCGATCGCCGACTTATGTGCGGTTTTTGGCGCAGCTGGTGTCCATTGCGTCGACGTCGCCGCAGACCCCGCCGTTGTGAGAGCCGCTAGGCAGGGCTTTGGCTGGCTCGCGGCGCAGGGTCTGCCGGTGCCCTGGTTGATGGTCAGCCTCAGCGATGGAGCCGATGCCCATTTTCGAAAAGCCTGGTTCGACCCCAAGTTCTGTCCTGCGGACTGCTCGAGACCCTGTGAGCGCGTCTGCCCTGCGGGGGCGATCACTTCTCATCTAGGGATTCTTGCGAATCGATGTTATGGATGTGGGCGTTGCCTCCCCGCTTGCCCGAGGGGCTTGATTCAGGAGCATGAGCATCGTCTCGATGCTGACGAAATCGCCACTTCGTTGGCAGAACTTCGCCCTGATGCCATCGAGATCCATACCGCTCCTGGCCGTGCCGAGGCTTTCGAGTCTGTTGTGTCTGCCCTTGCATCCTCAGCCGTTCCCCTCAGGCGTCTGGCCGTGAGTTGCGGTCTCGAGGGCCACGGTCTGACGCCTCCCCATCTCAGCTGGGAGCTTTGGCAGCGTCATCATTGCCTCCGCCGTCATCGATTCCGTCCCCTTTGGCAGCTGGATGGACGACCGATGAGCGGGGATGTGGGCAGCGGCACCGCCCGTGCGGCAGTCAGCCTCTGGCGCGCGATGCAACCGCTGGCACCTCCTGGTCCCCTGCAACTTGCCGGAGGAACGAATGCGAGCACGCTGAGCCTTCTTTCATGGGAGGAACGCCCTGCAGGAATTGCATTTGGAGGAATGGCGCGCCGTCTTCTTATGCCGCTTCTCCTCTCTGCCCAGGATCGGGGCGAGACCCTCAGGGAGTCCCCTCAGGATTGGAAGAAGGCATTGGACTTGGCCGTGTCTCTGGTGCAGCCATGGCTCGATAGGCCGTTGGCGGGGAACTCCTGCTAGAAGGCGGCAAGGGTATTCACCCATGACCACACAGAGGATCACTGACGACCTGGATCGTCTCATCGAGCTTCTGCCGGACCCTGTCAGGCAGGCGTTGGAGACGCCTGAACGGCGGGATCAGTTGCTGGAGGTGGTTCTCGACCTTGGTCGGGTGCCGGAAGCGCGCTACCCAGGCAAGGCGGTTGCCCTGGATGCGTCGTCTCTCACTCGTGATGATCTTGAGGCGGTTGTCCACCGTCTCGGACAATTCGGTGCCGATAACAGGGCGGGCATCGAGCGCACATTGCACCGCATCAGCGCGATCCGCAACCGTCAAGGGGATGTGGTGGGACTCACCTGTCGCGTCGGTCGTGCTGTCTTCGGAACGGTCGCCATGGTGCGTGACCTGCTCGACAGCGGTCAGTCGCTTCTCCTGATGGGTCGGCCGGGGGTTGGTAAGACCACGGCCTTACGAGAAATCGCAAGGGTCTTGGCTGATGACCTGCAACGCAGGGTGGTGGTGATCGACACCAGCAATGAAATTGCCGGTGATGGCGACATTGCTCACCCTGCGATTGGGAGAGCCCGGCGCATGCAGGTGGCCAGGCCGGAACATCAGCACCAAGTGATGATCGAGGCGGTTGAGAACCACATGCCTGAAGTCATCGTCATTGATGAGATCGGGACGGAATTGGAGGCTCAGGCAGCCCGCACGATCGCGGAACGCGGGGTGATGCTCGTGGCCACAGCCCACGGCAATGCCCTAGCCAATCTGATCAAAAACCCCACCCTGAGCGATCTGGTTGGAGGGATTCAATCCGTCACGCTTGGGGATGAAGAGGCGCGTCGTCGTCGAAGTCAGAAAACGGTCCTCGAGCGGGCAGCTGAGCCAACCTTCCCCGTTGCGGTTGAGATGCACAGCCGTCATCGCTGGGCTGTGCATACGGATGTGGCCACCACGGTCGATCAACTTTTGAGGGGGCAAATCCCGTTGACACAGGAGCGGGAGTTGGGGGCTGACGGGATTGTTCAATTGGTTGATCCTCCAACTGAAACTCGCACTGCACGTCGTCCCAGCCGTCCGACCCTGGCGGCCGTGCCCGCTTCCTCTCCAAGCGGTCCTCTTCAGTCCGTTGAGCATCAGCCCGATCCTCCACAGGAGGACGAAGCTCCGCTGGACACCGAGGATCTTCAGGTGCTCTGTTGCGGGCTGTCACCTCAACTGGTTGAGCAGGCCATCCGACGCCGTCGATGGCCTGTCAGGGTCGTGGATGACATCGGAGATGCGGATGTCGTGCTCAGCGTTCGGCAGGGGTTGGGGCGTCAGCCCCTCCTGCGTCGCGAGGCCAGGGACCGTCATGTGCCCATCCTCGTGATCAAGACCGATTCGCTGGCCCAGGTGGAACGCGCCTTGGAGCGTCTGGTCTCTAGGCGCGAGCAACCCGATGGTTCTACCGAGGCTGCACCGGAGGACAGGGACGATGCATTGGCCGGTCTCGAGGAGTGTCGTCTTGCTGTTGAGCAGGTTGTGATGCCGGAGGGCCGCCCTGTGGAGCTGCTCCCCCGCAATGAAAGGGTTCGGCAGATGCAGGCGGATCTGGTCAGTCGCTACAGCCTGCGCAGCGATGTCTTCGGACAGGACGATCGATGCCGACTCAGGGTGTTCCCACCTTGAGATCAAAGGGTGGATTGACGAAGGTGAGGCTGCTGTGGGTAACTATTGGGACGCCGGTGCTCCGCCGAATGCGGAACCATCGGAATGTTGGGCCGTCGCCAAGTGGTAAGGCAGCGGGTTTTGGTCCCGCCATTCCTAGGTTCGAATCCTAGCGGCCCAGTTTTTTCCTATGGCTGACCGTCCCCTGGTTGTCTTCGATTTCGACGGAGTGATCGTCGACGGGATGGCTGAATACTGGTGGAGTGCTTTCACGGCCGCTGAGTCTCTTCTTGGAGAGATCCATGGCCTGACCCGTGATGTGGTCCCGGACGCCTTCCGGCAGGTGCGCCCATGGGTGCATCACGGCTGGGAGATGGTGCTGCTGGCAGCTGAGATGCCCCATCTGGATCAGAAGGCCTGGTTGGAGGATTATCCGGCCGAGCAGCAGTGCGCCATGCTGCGGCGTGGATGGCATGGCGAGCTCCTGCAGGATGCGCTCGATCGCACCCGTGCTGATGCTGTGCGCTCGGATCGTCACGCCTGGTTGGACCTTCATCGCCCCTATCCAGGTCTGGTGGAGCGGCTCAATGGGTTGGCCTCTGAGGGGGCGGACTGGGCAGTTTTGACGACCAAGAGCGAGGCATTCACGGCCGAGTTGCTTCAGTCGATTGGGCTCAATCCCTGGCACCTGGCCGGTCGCGAGGCTGGTTCCAAGCCGGATGTTCTGCTTCAACTGATGCAGAACCGTTCCTTGCGCGCCTTCGTTGAGGACCGCCGCGCCACTCTTGAGCTGGTGCGGCAGACCCCAGGACTTGAGGCTCTGCCCTGCTTGCTGGTCGCCTGGGGATATCTCAAGCCTTCAGACTGGTCTGGTCTTCCGCCAGGGATTCATCGTCTTGACCTCGATGGCCTGTCGGCACCCTTGGCGCAATGGCCTTAATTCGTTAGGGTACGCCTGTACTACATGAGACGATTCGCCGCTCCTGTGGCATTGGATCTCTCGTTCCTTAGCTTCAGGTTGCTTCCATGCCTGCAGAGATGAAATCCACCGCTCCCGGTTCCGATCCTCGTTCATCCGGTGAGCGCGACAAGGCCCTGAATCTTGTGCTCGGTCAGATCGAGCGCAATTTTGGGAAGGGCTCGATCATGCGCCTTGGAGATGCCTCCAGGATGCGGGTGGAGACCATCTCCACCGGAGCTCTCACCCTTGATTTGGCCCTTGGTGGCGGCTATCCCAAGGGCCGTGTGGTCGAGATCTATGGTCCGGAGAGCTCGGGCAAGACCACCCTCACCCTCCACGCCATTGCAGAGATTCAAAAACGTGGTGGTGTAGCTGCCTTCGTCGATGCAGAACATGCTCTCGATCCGGTCTACGCCGCGTCGCTCGGGGTGGATGTCGAGAATCTGCTGGTTTCTCAGCCGGATACCGGCGAAATGGCGTTGGAGATCGTCGACCAGCTGGTCCGCTCCGCCGCTGTCGACATCGTTGTGGTCGATTCGGTGGCTGCGCTGACACCGCGTGCCGAGATCGAGGGTGAGATGGGAGATTTGGCTGTGGGCAGCCAGGCCCGGCTTATGAGTCAGGCGATGCGCAAGATCACCGGCAACATCGGAAAGTCCGGGTGCACGGTGATCTTTCTCAACCAGTTGCGCCTCAAGATCGGAGTCACCTATGGCAACCCTGAGACCACAACGGGTGGCAACGCGTTGAAGTTCTATGCCTCTGTACGGCTTGATATTCGCCGCATCCAAACGCTGAAGAAAGGAACGGAGGAATTCGGAATCCGGGCCAAGGTCAAAGTCGCCAAGAACAAAGTGGCGCCTCCTTTCCGTATCGCCGAGTTCGACATCCTCTTCGGTCGGGGAATCAGCACGCTGGGTTGTCTCCTGGATTTGGCAGAGGAAACAGGAGTGGTGGTGAGGAAAGGAGCCTGGTACAGCTACGAGGGCGACAACATCGGCCAGGGTCGTGACAACACCATCACGTGGATGGAGGAGAATCCCGATACTGCTGCAACGGTCGAAACACTGGTCCGTCAGAAACTTACTGAAGGGTCTGAAGTGAAAGCCAATTCGATGCGACCGCTTGCAGCAGCTGCCAGGAGTAACGCTGAAAAGCCCGCTGCTGGGGGTAAAAAGGAATCCGGAGCCGCGGCTTGATGGTCAGGCTTAAGTGCTGACTGGAGATTGAACGGGGGAGGAGATGCTTGATAAACCAAGCTCCTCCTTGCTCTGTTGAAGTGCAGCAGCCATCCGTTGCAATTCCTGGATGGCCTCTGCCCCTTCCAGCTTGACCAACTCACAACCGTCCCTGGATTCCAACCAGCTGATCCCAAAATCAGAGACCCGAAAACGAACCATGTGAGCGGCTCCTAGATCTGCGACGAAGGAAGCGCCCTGGTGATGTTGATCATCACCACAGACGTAGCAGGTAGCTGTGAGACCTCGAGCCTGGAGGCTGTCTGTGAGGGCCTGAAGGCTCATCACAAGATCCAGGACGAGGGATCTGTACTGCTCGGCCAGGCGTAGAAACATTACAAATATCGTTCTTAAAAGATCTTAAAGTTTTTCTTCACAATCCGTGTTCAGGGTGTGTCCGCCAGGGTCCACCACCCGGCTGCTGGACCGACAAAGCGCACAGTGATCCAGAACACCACCAGGCCTGAAATGCCGATCCAGGCACCCCGTGTTGTTAAGGCGATGAATTGCTGGGATTGTTTCTGAGTCAGCGGCAACCAAGAGATGATCCGCGGGGAGGTGTCCTTCGGTTTGCTCGGTTTGGCTTGGCGAGGTGGCAGCCCCTGAGCTGACCGACGGCGAGCTTCTCCCATTAGGTCCAGTTGTCCGTTTCGTTCAGGGTAAAGAGCTCCAGCAGCCTCGGAACGATCAGTCCGGCAGGAGTCTCTGGAGAGGAACCCAGGGCTCGAGGCGCTGAAGCACCTGCTCTCCCCAGCCTCTGCCGCGGATGCGGCCGTCCAGCACAGCCAACCGTCCTCCACTGCGCCTGAGCGGTGCCATGGCCGCCGGCAAGAGGCTCAGTGCTTCGGGTAACAACAGGGTGCGAAACCAGTCGCGACCCTGTTGTTTCATGACCTCCACCCTGGCAGACGTCAGTGGGCACTCCAGGCTCGCGATTGGAAGCAACCCAATGATGAGTTGATCGAGCTCGGGCAGTCGATCTTGGTGCTGGAGCCACCAGCTCCAGCGCGCGCTGATCACACCATTCACATCGGGAGCTGTGGATTCCTCCATCACCCTGCTGCCGAACTCACCGGCCAGTGCGCTGGTGAGGCGTCGACGCAGATCCCGGTCATCGAGCAGAAGCATCGTCAGTCCTGCACGGCCAAGGATCAGCCTTCGGCTCTGCTCCAGTAGATGGGTTGCGAAAACCTCCGTATTGGGAAGGGGCTGGCGCCGGGGTGCATAGAGGGGCAGCGGTTCCTCAAGATCCGGTTCTTTCAGGCTGGCACTCACATCGGCGTGAAAACCTGCTTCTTCGAGTTCGCTCTGGAGCCGATTGGTGTCGCCAATGCTGTTGAGAAGCAGTGCAGGTCTGTCGTTCAGGAGTCCCGGTAAGAGCGGCAGGGGTTCAAGAGGCTCGAGGTGCCAAGTCCATTGCAGGAGGCTGTGGTCAAGCTCCGCCCAGCTGGCCCACTGCCTGGGATCAGCTTTCAGCAAAGCTCCCCAGGGTTCTGGGCAATGGCCGATGACCCGAAGCAGATCGCGCAGTGCTTGGGGGTCTCCGCCATCCAGTCGCATTTGGGCATCGACGCGCGACGCCTGACCAAACAGCCGGCGCGTCAGACGGTCGTGAATCTGCTGGAGAGCCTGATCGGCTTCTGGATGGGCCCGTCTCAGTTGTTCCCAGTCCGTGGATTGAATTCGGATCGCCATGTCGCGCCGGAGTCGGCGGGTCAGTTGATCCGCCTGCGGAAGGAGGAGCTGCCGTTGCCCAAGGCTGTTGTTGCGGTAAGCCTCAACCAGTTCCGCCGTATTCATCAACCACAGGGTCTGATCGCCGGGAGGTTGAGGGCCTTCCCAACAAGGAAGGCGAAAGCCCAGCGCATGGAGCTTTGGCAGCTCAACCTGTTGCAAGTGGCGACGCTGCTTGGCATTGACAACGAGGGCGATCTCTCGGCTGCCAAGACAGAGCGGCACAAGCAGTCCAAGCCACCAACGCTCATGACTGCAGGGGGCGAGGTGGATCAGGGTGCTGTCCCGTCGCCGCAGGCTTCGGCCCACCAGACGGCTCAGCGTCAAATGATGGGGCCAGTCCGAGGCCCCCTGCCGCAGCAGTGTCTTGAGCTGAAGGTGAGCCTGCGCTTCAAGCATCCGGGCACCTTAAGCAGAGTTGACCCCGGGAATCGTTCATCGCAATCCATCGATCAACATGGAGGCAGTGCAACAGCGGTGACATGAACCCACAGCCGCGGAAAGTAGGGGTTGTGGGGCTGGGGTTGATCGGGGGATCCATCGGCCTCGACCTGCAATCTCAGGGGTGGCATGTCCAGGGACTGGTTCACCGGCAGGTCACGGCTGAACGGGCGCTGGCTCGCAGACTGGTTAATCAGGTGAGCACCGAGCCTGCCTGCCTTGCTGATTGTGAGCTGGTGGTCTTGGCGTTGCCGATTCCGTTGCTGCTCCATCCAAACCCCTCTTTGGTTGCTGCTCTCCCTCCCGCTGCAGCGGTGACGGATGTGGGCTCGGTCAAGCAGCCGGTTCTGGATGTCTGGAGCACGCTTCATCCACGCTTTGTGCCCAGCCATCCGATGGCCGGAACTGCTGAGGCTGGGGTGGAGGCAGGTCTCCATGGCCTGTTTCAGGGGCGGCCTTGGATTGCAACGCCGAACAGCAGCACGGATTCCGCTGCGCTCGAACAGATTGAGCAACTCGCCAGGAGCCTTGGTGGTCAGTGGCTGACGGCCGATGCAGCTCAGCATGACCAGGCTGTTGCTTTGATTTCCCACCTTCCGGTCCTGGTCAGCGCTGCTCTGCTGCGGGCGGTCGGAGAGGAAAGAGATCCCGCGATCCGACAGCTGGCCATGCGGCTGGCATCCAGTGGTTTTGCCGATACGAGCCGGGTTGGTGCTGGTAATCCCGCGCTTGGAGTGGCGATGGCCTCCAGCAACACTGATGCGTTGATGCGCGGTCTGGCCGCTTACCGCTGGAGTCTTGAGCAATTGGAGGAGGCCGTTCTGAACCGGAACTGGCAGCAACTGGAAGAGGAGCTGAAACGAACGCAGGCACTCCGCCCTCCTTTTCTTGCTTCACCGGTAAGCGGCCTCTCCTGCGAGGAGAGCGGCACGGAAGACCCGGCCGGATCTTGAATTCCGCTCAGCTTTCCACCCGCAGCTCCTGGCCCCGTTCCGCCAGCAGCTGACGCGTGGCGTTCAGTGCCGACAGGCTGACGCCAGCCGTTCCCTCCCCGGGGTGCAGGCTGTCGCCGCATAACCAAAGACCTTCCAGTGGAGTGCGGCTAGCGAGGCCGAAGGGTCCGAAGCGGCTTGGGTGCTGCCCCAATCCGCCAACGATGCCGCGGGGCCGTCCTGTCCACCCGGCAAATCCCCGGGGCGTCGCGAGCTCCGTGTGGATCCAGGCTGAAGGTGGAAGATCCAGCCAGGTGTTCAGCTCCTGCTGGATAGCGAGCAGTTCTGCGCGTTTGCGCTGTTGATACTCCGTCTCGGGCAGGCGGCACCAGTCACCGGTTGGCGTGAACACACTGGCGATCAGTGTGGCTTGCCCCAGTGGTGCTCTGCCGTCTCCATCGCTGCTGATCGAGAGGAATAGCGAACTGTTGTGTCGCCAGCTGCGTTGCAGATGACCAGGGCAGCCCTCCGGAAGAACATCCCTGGGCAGGACGCCGTAAAGAACCAGTGCACCACTTGGCTCGGGGAGATCCCGCAACCGATTGAGATATCCATCTGGCAGATCTCGCGGCATCAGGTCGAGCAAACATTGAGGGGGGAGGCTGCAGATCACGTCTTCAGCTTCAAAACTGCTGGTCGATCCTTTGACGCCCTGCGCCTCAACGATCCAGCCGGTTGCATGTCGTTCAATGCGGGTCACGCGTTTCTGAAGCATCAAGACCCCACCATCCCGTTCCATTGCCGCGACCAGTTGATCGCTCAGGATCTGCATTGAGCCATGCAGATGCCAAAGCCCGAGAGGTGCCTGTGCCATCTGAAGGACTGTGGCTCCATAAAGCGCGGCGGTGCGATCTGAGGGTTCCTGGGAATACAGTTTGAGCTGTAAATCCAGGAACCTTCGAAGCCGTTGATCGGTCCCGCAGCCGCAAAGCCGCTGAAGATCAGCGATCGTCATTCCACTTAGCAGTCCGGAGAAAACGGTGGATGGTCTTAGGGCACGAATCAGCTCCCGTAAATCCCAGGCAGATCGTGGGGTGACAACTGGATCGCGACCAGCAAAGGCCCAGTTGCTTTGATGAATCGCCGCGCAAAGCGTCCAGAACGATTCGCTGCCGGGAAACTGCTGTTGGCGTTCTTTCTGCCAGAGCTCTGGGTCATGCCAGAGCTTCACCGCTGGTGAGCCGTCAGCCAGATCGACCACACAACCTGGATCGAGGATCTCCGCCTCAGGCAGAGGCAGCGCTAGGTGTTTGAACAGCCGCGCGTGGCTGCCCCCGGGTTCCAGTCCAGCCACCTGGGTGGCGCCCACATCAAAGGTCCATGGGCCGCGCCGGAATGTTCCCGCACATCCGCCTGGCTGGCGGTGGGCCTCCAGCAGGGTGACCGGTACGCCTTCATGGGCCAGCAGCGCCGCGGCGGTAAGACCGGCGATTCCGCCGCCGATCACGATCACGCTGGACGTGTTCAAGGAAGGTGTTGCGATCAGGCCATGCTGGCAACAGCTCCTGATTCCCTGCGGATGGATGCACGCTTGCGGCAGGTTTTAACCGGCACCGATGGACCGCTAGAAGGGGCGACGATTGTCTCCAGCGATCCCGTCGGTGGCGGCTGCATCCATCAGGCTTGGCGGCTCAGGCTCTCCGACGGACAGCAGCTGTTTGCCAAATCTGGGGTTCGGGAGGCGCTCGATTTGTTCGAGGTGGAAGCGGAGGCACTTGAAGCGCTGCATCTCTACGCGGATGCCGACCTGCTTGTGGTTCCTCGTCCGCTGGCATTGCTGGCGACGCAGGATGCCGCCGTCCTTTTGCTTCCGTGGTTGGATCTGGGTGGAGTAGACCAAACCAGCCTTGGACGGGGGCTCGCGCTTCTGCATCAACGCTCAGCGGAGGCTTCAACGGGAGGGTTCGGTTGGGGCCGGGATGGATACATCGGCGCTGGCCCTCAGCCCGGTGGGTGGAGGGCCAGTTGGGGGACGTGTTTTGTGGAGCTCCGTCTCAAGCCTCAGCTGGAACTTGCCGTGGAACGGGGGTTGATCTCAGCTCGCACGGATCAGCTGATGCAGCGCTTGGAGGATTTGTTGAACGGGCTTGAGGTCAAACCCAGCCTTGTTCACGGTGACCTTTGGGGAGGAAACGCCGGGGTTCTCCAGGACGGAAGAGCAACGATCTATGACCCTGCATCGTGGTGGGCCGATCCCGAAGTTGATCTGGCGATGACGTGCATGTTTGGAGGTTTCTCTGATGCATTCCGTCGTGGCTATCGATCGGTTTGCACTAGGAAAACTGGTGCTGAAGACAGAGTCGAAATTTATAACCTGTATCACCTGCTCAATCATGCAAACTTATTTGGAGGAAGTTATTGCAAGCAAAGCGAGGCCAGCCTCAAGAGACTGGCCCGAGAACTGACCTGAGTCCAGAAATGGAGTCTCGGTTCAGGTCAGCCCAGATATTCCTGACGCAAAGACTGCACTTTCTGAACCAGAGCGGAGCGCTTCTCACTGGTGGTCAGGTTCTTCCAGCTCCATTGACCAACGACGACGACTCCCAGCAGTTCAAGCAGGCCGGGGACGACCGGCAGAAGATTGATAGTGTCCAGAATGCCTTTGATCAGGATCTGGGCAACGATCACGGCAGCAAAGATGCCGACAATCTTGCCGATGCGACCCATCTGGGTCCAGTCGACCTTGTCAAGGGTCTCATTCACTTTCCCCAGCACTTCGCTGTAGCGCTCCGAAAAGGACGCAGTCTCTTCACCTTTTGGGGAAGAAGATCCGACATCAGCCGTCCAGGCCTGGCCGGTTGGTGCATCCTTTACTTCAGTGGTGGCGTCACTCATTGGGACGGAAGAGTTCCTTAACAACGTGCGCAGAGCGTATCGGTGGGAAGGCGTTCTCGCCATCTCTGCTGTGGATGAATCATCAATGTCTCACCGTTCTCGAGCACACGATTCGATGCACAGCTCCCCAAGAAGGTTGCGCTTTGCTGCTCGGCCATCGGTTGAAACGGGATGTCTGGCATCTCAGCAACGTGTGGCCTTGCTGCAACATTTGGCATCCCCAAGCGTCGCGTCGTAGTCGCTTTGCGCTGGATCCGCGCGAACAGCTCGCAGCACAGCGGTGGGCCCGAGCTAGAGGCGAGCGGGTGATTGGGGTTGCCCATGGCCATCCCCACTCGGAGGCTTACCCCTCATTCCATGACCGCCGACTTGGTTTGGTGGACCACCTGATGGTGATCGGTGGTGTCCATGGCGACCTCAGGGCCTGGTGGCTCCGTGTCGATCGAAGCACCGAACTTGTCCCCATCACTGTGCAGGACACACTGAAAGATGAGATCAGGTCGGACCTTCCGTCATGACTTCTGCATTGGATTCTTCCGATTTGAACCCAGCGGAGCGTGAACGTTATGCGCGCCACCTGATTCTTCCCGAGGTTGGACTGGCTGGTCAGAAACGGTTGAAGGGGGCATCCGTTCTTTGTATCGGCACCGGTGGGCTTGGGTCTCCATTGCTGCTCTATCTAGCGGCGGCAGGTATCGGACGTCTCGGCATCGTGGATGGCGATCACGTGGATGTCTCCAATCTCCAGCGGCAGGTGATTCATTCATCCGATTGGATTGGACAGTCCAAGGCGCAGTCAGCGGCGGCTCGGATCCAGGGCCTCAACCCCCATTGCCATCTCGAGGTCCATGACCACATGCTCACCATCGACAACGCCTTGGATTTGGTCGGTTCCTATGACGTGATTTGCGATGGAACTGACAATTTCCCAAGCCGCTATCTGATCAACGACGCTTGTGTTTTGCGCGGCAAGCCACTGATCTATGGGTCGGTCCAACGATTTGACGGTCAGGTCAGTGTCTTCAACCGCACTCCGGACAGTCCCAACTATCGGGATCTGTTGCCGGAGCCTCCTCCACACGGGGCTGTGCCTTCCTGTTCGGACGCAGGGGTAATAGGTGTGCTGCCTGGTCTGGTCGGCCTGCTTCAGGCCACCGAGGTGATCAAGCTGATCACGGACATTGGTGATTGCCTGGATGGTCGATTGCTGGTGGTAGACGCTCTATCGATGCGTTTCCGAGAGCTGAAACTGCAGAAGGATCCCGATCGCCCCGCCATCAAAAACCTGATTGACTACGGCTTGTTCTGCCGCCCGGAGCCCCCTCTGATGGACAGCATCACCGTTGCTGAACTGAAGTCTTTGTTGGATTCCGATGCCAGTGATGTTGTGCTTGTTGATGTACGCAATCCAGCCGAAGCGGAGGTGGCTGTGATTGCCGGGAGCCATCTGATTCCCCTGGCCACAATTCAGAGCGGTGAAGCTGTCGAGCAGGTACGCGAGCTGACTCGGGGTAAACGCTTGTTTGTCCATTGCAAAATGGGCGGTCGGTCTGCTCGCGCTGCAGAAGCCTTGGCTGAACACGGTCTTTCGGCCATCAATGTCGCAGGTGGAATTGATGCCTGGGCGGAGCAGGTGGATCCTTCCATGGCGCGCTACTAAGGCTCTAGTAGTCGACCCCGCGCTTCAGGTCTACACCCTGCTCTGCGTAGTGTTTGTGGCACACCATCTCCGAATGGATGCTCGCCAGATCGAAGTAGGCGGGCGGATTTTTGCAACGTCCAGTGATGATCACCTCTGTCTCCGCCGGTTTGCGCAGAAGGGTTTGCACGATCGGTTCCACCGGCAGCAATTCGAGATCAACTGTGGGGTTCAGCTCGTCGAGAATCACGGTTTTGTAGAGACCGCTTGAAATGGCTGCGCGGGCAATTTCCCAGGCGCGTTCCGCTTCCACGTAATCGATCGGTTCCTGCTGGCCTCGCCAGACGATGGCATCGCGGCCGGAACGCAGATGATCAACCAGATGGGGATAGCTCTCCCGCAGCGCTGCGATGGCCGCGTCCTCCGTGTAACCCGAGCCCCCTTTCAGCCATTGAAGAATCAGAACGCGGTGACTTTTGTCCTGGCTGATGCCACGGCCGATGGCTTGCAGGGCTTTGCCGAGTGCGCTGGTGGATTTGCCTTTGCCCTCCCCGGTGTAGATCTCGATCCCACTGTTCAGCGTTAAGGAAACAACCCGTTCATCCTCCAAGCCCGGTCGACGGTGCGCTCGCATTTCTGAATGGAGGTCGGCGCCTTGAATCAAGCCCGCCGGAGCAGCCCGACCGGTCACAATGATTTCCATCCCGGCTGGACGGTTCGCCAACGTGCGGACGACGTCATTGACATCCAGCAGTCCGAGCTCGAGAACGGGGTTGAGTTCATCAAGCACCACAACGGAATAAAGGGCACTGGCGATCGCCCCCTTGGCGATCACCCATCCCCGTTCCGCTTCTTCCCGGTCGAAGCGGGTGGCCTCATCCGCTGTGAAGTGATCGGCACGACCTGTGCGGAGGTGGTCGATTAGGTGGGGGAAGCCCTGCTGTAGAGCTTCAATCGCCGCGTCCTCGTCGTAAGCCCGACCAGGCCCTTTCAGAAAACGAAGCAGAAGGACCCGCGTGCGGCGTTGTTCGCAGATCCCCAAACCGATTGTTCGGAGCACAACTCCAAGGGCAGCCTGGCTTTTGCCTTTTCCCTCACCGTCGTAGATGTGCAGCTGTCCATGACTGCGCTCGCGGCTGTCAGCCGCCGTGACGATGCCGATGCTTCGTGGCATGAAGGCAGCTCTTACCTTTGGAGCCTAACTAGATCATTCCGTTTCACCCAACGATGTTTCGGCTGCAGGAGGCGCTCACGCCAAAGGATGAGGATCTGCTTCTCAGCCTGCGGCAGTTCATGGCTGCAAACCACCCCACATGCGTTGCTTATTCCGGTGGGGTAGACAGCACACTTGTGGCAGCGATTGCTTTTGAACAGCAGGGTGATTGTGCTTTTGCAGTAACGGGTGTTTCACCAGCTCTTGCCCCTCATCTGCTGGAAGAAGCGCGAACACAGGCGCGTTGGATCGGAATCCCCCATCGGGAATGCGCGACCCGGGAACTTACCGACCCCGATTACACAAGCAACCCGAAGGACCGTTGTTACGCCTGTAAGCGAGAACTGCACACCCAGCTTTCAGAAATTGTTCTCGAAGCCGGGGGTGCGCAGGTGATGGATGGCGTCAATCTCGATGATCTCGGTGATCACCGTCCAGGTATTAAGGCGGCTCAAGAGCGGGGAGTTCGATCACCGCTGGCGGAACTGAGGATCGGCAAAAACAGCATCCGTGCCCTTTCGCGGGCGTTGGGATTTCCTTGGTGGGACAAGCCTGCTCAGCCTTGTCTGGCATCTCGCTTCCCCTACGGTGAAGGAATCACTGCAGAGCGGCTTAGGCGTGTGGGGGCTGCGGAGGCCTGGTTGATCGCACGGGGTTTTGAGCGGGTGCGAGTTCGCTGCCAGGGGTTGGCGGCCCGGTTGGAGGTCCCGCAAGACCGGATCGGCGATCTGTTTGCCCTGGCAGAGAGGGAGCCGTTGGTGGACGAGATCCGTGCATTCGGCTTCACCTCGGTGAGCATGGACCTGGAGGGGTTGGTGAGTGGCAAGTTGAACCGCCCCTGAGACGACCCCTCCGGTCGTTCAGATCGAAAGAGACAGTGGTGTTGGCGTTCGTGGTTCGCTGCCTACCGAGGCCGGTGTCTCCCGCAGGAAACTACGGAGTGCATGCCGGCCGGCCTGCAGCTCATCACGCATCACCTTGCAGGCCTGCTCAGGCATGGTGTGATCGCCACAGGTGAAAACATCCACTGCGGCATAGCCGTTTTCAGGCCAGGTGTGAATCGAGATGTGGGACTCCGCGAGGAGTGCAAGACCGGTGACGCCTTGGGGTTCGAACCGATGGGTGATCAGGTTCAGAAGGGTTGCACCAGCACGTTTTGCAGCGTTTGTGATGGTGGTCCTGAGAAAAGCTTCGTCGTTCAGCTTGTTTGGATCGCAGTCGTAGAGCTCGAGGATGCAGTGCTTTCCCACCATGTCGGTGGCCGCGGTGGTCAAGTCTGAGTCGGGATGGCCGGATTCAGTGCCTCGCCATCCCGGGTTGGGATGCAAGTCAGTGAGGCTCTGCTTCATCAACTGCGAAAAAAAGCCCATGCACCTTATCCGACATTCAATTCTGGACTCAGTTCTCTTGCACCCAGAATTTGGGCGTGCTGACGCCAACCGCCTTCAAATGCGTTGAGGTGGGTGGCGCTGATCAGGCACTGGTGAGAGTGCCCGACTGCCTCGAGAAGCAGCTGCTGGCGATCTGGGTCGAGCTCAGCCAGCACATCATCTAGCAGGAGCAACGGAGGATCGCTGCAGCGTTGGCTAACCAGCTCCAGTTCAGCCAGCTTCAGCGCTAGCACCAGTGTTCTCTGCTGACCTGCCGAACCAAACCTCCGGGCTGCACTTCCCCCGAGCAGGAAAGCAACCTCATCCCGATGCGGACCAACCCGGCAGCTACCGAGACGTTCTTCCTCGGGGCGTTGCTTTTTAAGTTGTTCTTCGATCAAGAGTCGCCAGGGTTCTTCGGCTTCGTTGGCGTCCAGTTTGCTGCCGGGTCTGTAGCTCAGCTCAAGCTTTTCGTGGCCGCGGCTCAGATGACTCTGCCACCGCTGGGCGATCGGTTCGAGATGGTTGAGAGCACGCAGGCGCCGGCGATGAATTCGAGTGCTCACCAGCGCCATCTGCATGTCGAAGGCATCGAGCAGGGAACCCCGCTCCTCGATCCCATAGTTGCCGAAACGGCGCCATATCTGACTTCGC
Source organism: Synechococcus sp. MIT S1220 (assembly GCF_047303025.1). NCBI lineage: Bacteria > Bacillati > Cyanobacteriota > Cyanophyceae > Synechococcales > Synechococcaceae > Synechococcus > Synechococcus sp. MIT S1220. The sequence continues at coordinate 1,031,768 of NZ_CP138939.1, forward strand.
TGTCGCAGCAGGCGGCCATAACGACTGATCAGATCGGAATAGACCGGTTCGAGCTGCAACACGACGCGATCAAGCCATTGCCTCCGGAGAGCCGGTTCGCCTCGCACCAGATCAAGGTCCAGTGCGCTGAATCCGACACACCGCAGTGGGCCGATGAGGTCATGCTGGCGTTCCAGCGCCTTCCCATTTCGACGGGCGAGTCGTCCTCCGGAACGGCGCAGTTCCAGTTCCAGCTGATCACCGTCGCCGACTGAGGCACGGAGCATGGCCCGGTCGGACTGCCACTGAATCAGATCACGATCATGGCTGCAACGATGGGACCGCAAGGTGCCCAGCACTTCCACCGCTTCAAGCACATTCGACTTGCCGATGCCATTGGGGCCGATGACCAGAAGTCTCGGCTGGGTGATCGTCAGCGAAAGAAGGGACTGATTCCGGAACCCCTGCACAGTCAGCTGCTGAAGCTGGATGGGTCCTTGGGCGGCTTTTGGTTAAGGTACCTCTTGTGGGACGGCTGAGAAGCCGAACTTCCACTGCGGCTTTGAGCCGATCAGTGGGCATGTAGCTCAGTTGGATAGAGCATCAGATTCCGGTTCTGAGGGTCGGGGGTTCGAGTCCCTCCATGCTCGTGACTCACTCCGAGGTTTTGGGTGACTTGAGTTGAAGCCCCATCGCTCTGATTCCGCCTGGGTCGATCACGAAACCATTGGTTTCTAGAGCTGCAATGGCAATGCTTGGTGCTGAAACCGACAAGCTGCACCCCGGTAGGTCTCTCCTCAGAATGTGCAGGGCGCGATGGACGAGAACCGTAAACAGTTGTTGTTGATCCGGTCCGGGACGGGCCGACAGATTCCAGAGGTTCGCATTCAGTGCGAGATCACTCGTGGCGCGGACGAATCCCACCAGTTCTCCGCTGGATTCCTCAATGATGCTGAGCTGCCAGAGGCTGGACTCGAGGGCACGTTCCCAATGCTGCTCTGGATGGGTGCTCTCCTCGCAGGATGCGAGCAGATGATTGAGGGCAGCAGCGGTTGGCACTGCTGTTGTTTCAAGCACGTAACCACTCGGTAGACGCGGCACCACGGGTTGTTGGAAAAAGGGAAGCAAAGCGGTTTCAACCCGTGTTCCGCATGCCTGCCGCGATGCCGTTCAGGGTGAGCAAAGCTCCCCGCAGCAGTTCGCTGCGGCTGTAGGTGCGACGGTCCTCTTCCATCCCAGGTGTTTCGCTCATCGGGGGCTGTCGGTTCTGATCACGGAGCCGCAGCAGAAGAGCAACCTGCAGGAATCCAAGCGGAACAATCGTTCTGTTGCGTAGATCAACCGAAAGTTGAAGTGCCCGGTCGGCACCGAGGAGCCGTGATTGCCCGGTAATCGCCAGCACTAGAGAACGGGTCAATTCATATTCGTCTGCAATCGCGCCAAAAATGCGCTCGAACGCGTCTCGGTTCTGGGGTGAACCAAGGCTGATCGTGTAATGGTGGGCGAGCTCCAGATCAACCTTGGAGAGAGTCATCTCCACTTTGGAGATCAACATTCGGAAGAACGGCCAGCGCTGATGCAATCGCTTGAGCAGGTCAAGCTGTTCTGGATCAGCATTCACCTCCGAAGCCAGCGCGGTCCCCACTCCGAACCAGCTGGGAAGAAGAAACCGACTTTGAGTCCAACCAAAAACCCAGGGGATGGCCCGAAGGCTGGAGAGATCCTTCGCACCTGTTTTGCGTCTTGCAGGCCTGCTGGAAATCTGCAACTTGCTGATTTCTTCAATCGGTGTGACCTGCTGGAAGAACGCAACCAAGTCCGGGTTGTCGTGCACCAGGGCCCGGTAGTGCTCGCGGGACCGGCTCGCCAGTCGGCTCATCAGCTGGTTCCAGCTCGGTGTCGCATCCAGTTGGTTGGTCACCAAGCTGTTCTGAACGACAGCTGTGGTCATGGTCTCCAGGTTGTAGAGCGCCAGTTCAGGCAAGCTGTATTTCGACGCCAGCACCTCACCCTGTTCCGTGATCTTGATCCGGCCAGACAAGGTACCGCTCGGCTGGGCCAGAATTGCCTGGTAGGCAGGACCGCCACCGCGACTGACGGATCCACCACGTCCGTGAAACAGGCGCAGAGCGATTTTCTGTCGGCTTGCCAGCTCCTGAAGTGCCATTTGAGCTTGATGAATTTCCCAGTTGCTGGATAGAAACCCAGAGTCCTTGTTGCTGTCGGAATAACCGAGCATGAGCTCTTGCAGTGGCTGGCGCTGACTGCCCACAACAGGGAGCAGCTTCCTGTACCTCTGGGACTGGAACAGCTCCTCCATCACCTCTGGAGCACGCTGCAGATCTTCAACGGTTTCGAACAGTGGCACCACGAGGAGAGATGCATGCTCGGCAGTTGGGTCCACCAGGCCGGCGTCCTTCGCCAGCAAGAGAACCTCCAGCAGATCCGACACGGTGTGACTCATCGAGATCACATAGGAGTTGCAGATGCGCTGCCCGAACTCCTGCTGCAGGCGCTGCAGCATCCGGAACACAGCCAAGGTCTGGGCGGTTGCGTCTGACCAGACCACTCCTGCAGGGATCAGAGGACGCTTCGTCTGCAACTCACGATGGAGCCATTGCACCCGTTCGGACTCATCCATGTCTCCATAGGGCCGTGGCAGTTCGAGATAACGACTCAGCTCATCAATGGCATCGCTGTGCCGGGTGCTCTCTTGTCGGATGTCCAGACTCGCCAATGAGAAGCCGAAGATGTGCACCTGGTTCAGAAGGGTGTCCAGCTGCTCGCAGCTCAGCTCGGTGCTCACCAAGCTGTTGCGGATCAGTTCGAGATCGCTGCGGAATTCATCAATGGCGGCGTAGTGCAGTACCTCACCAACCGAAACCCGCTCTTGGTTCTGGGGAACAGCCTCCTGGGGCGTTTGCCAGCCGGCTTCGGAGAGTTGGTTGTTGCGTTGCAGTGTCCGCTCAAGTCGTTCGAGCACATAGCTCAGCTTCAAGCGGTATGGCTCCAGCCGATAGCGGGCCGCCCGTTCCTCATAAATTTCCGGGAAGCGAAGACGATCCATTTCCAGCGACTCCAGCAACGCTGGAGCCACCTGGCTCCACTGCATGGAGATGCTCAGCTGGTTGCGAAGCCCCTGGACCGAACTGATGTATCTCTCCAGCATGAGCTGGCGTTGAAAACATGCGGTTTGCCAGGTGATTTCGGGCGTAACAGAGGGATTGCCATCCCGATCGGAGCCAACCCATGATCCGAACGTGCAGAACGCTGCCTGCGGAAAGCGCACATCGGGATAGTTGCGTTTCAGAGCCGAGGTCAGACGGCGCCGCATCTGGGGCATGGCGTCGAACAGCACCTGCTGGAAGTAATGCAGAGTTGAGTCCACCTCATCGAGCACCGTCGGCTTGAACTGATGGAGTTCATCGGTGCGCCACCACAGGCGGATCTCCTCCTGGAGCTGCAGGCGTAGATCGTCCTGTTCCGGTGCGGTCAGGGTTCGGTCCGACTGCAGCCTCTGGAGGAGATGGGCCACCCGCCTTTGCTTGTGTCGCACGGTGTGCCGCACGATCTCGGTTGGGTGGGCGGTGAAGACCAGACGGATATCGAGTTCCTGCAGAAGAGTTTCCACCTGGCCAGGGGGAACATTCAGTCGCCTCAACCGTTCAAAGAGTTCGCCGAAGGTGGCGGGGTCGGTCTGGCTCGCTAAGGGTGGAGCGAAGGGATCGAATGTGCCGCTCTGTAGTGTCCCTTGCTCGAGATTCGGTACCAGACTCGCTAGATAGCCGTCCTCTTCAATTCTCTGTTCAAGGATGTTGATGAGTTGGAAATAGAGGGAGAAGGCACGGGCCGCTGCGATGGCTTCAGCGAGATCCATCGCACGGATCAGCTCGATAATCGGTTCGCTGACGGTATTTCTGTCGCTGTCTGGGCTTTGCAGTGCAACCGGGTCGGTGAGTTTTTTCAGCCGAAGAAGACGTTCGCTCTGCTCCGGTGGACATTCACTGCGTAGAACGTTTTGCCACAGCTCTTCAACCAGCTCCAGCCGCTGATGGAGGAGCCGTCCTGTGCCTGAGTCAGCACCACCTGCCATGGGCTGTTCGCCTTCGCGAACGTTGACGGTGGACTCGGGCATCGAGGCTCCGCTGGACTGATGTTTGGCCATGATCATCCCAAAGCGGCGCTCTTGTTCAAAGCAGCCACCTCTTCGTTCTCCATCGCGAGGGTCCCCGCAGCGAGCAAGGCACTGATCGTTTGCCCCTTGGCATAACTCTCGAGCCAACGCATGGCCTGGTTTCCGTTTTCAAGAAGCCCTTCAAGGGGCGAAAGCCGTTCCTCTACCTTCTGCGACTCAGCCAGAGCTTCAACCGACTGGATCAGTTCACGAATCCAGTCTCTGCAGGAGATCAATGCGCCGTCGGACCAGTGGTTCAACGTTGCATTGAGGCTGTCCGAAGCTGCTTTCTGGTCGTTCGAATCGGCCAGTCGTTGCAGTTCGCCCGCTGAAAGCTTGCTGGAGCGCAGGGGGTCGAATTGCTCCGGGTGCAACATCAGCAGTTGGACGCGCAGTTCGAGCAATGCGGTGATCGCGATCAGCTCTGCAGGATCGGTCACCAGATCACAGATGCGGAGTTCAAGACGGTTTAGGTTGTAAGGACGATCCGGTCCGTTGGGACGAACTGAGGTCCAGAGGTGACGCTCATTGTGCATCGCACTGCTGGTGAGTTGCTCCTCAACCCAGTTGATGTAGTGCTGATGATCGAGGAAGAGGGGCACCTCTTTGGGTGTCAAGGGAAACTGATGCCACCGCTGTGAATGGCGACCAGTTGTTTTGCCTGCCAGGAAGGGTGAACTGGCGCTCAGCGCCAGCAGTAAGGCGGCTTCACACCGCACAAGCCTCACGGCCGCGAAGAGAAGCTCGAGATCCTCAAGCCCAAGATTGATATGCACGCTTGCGGTCACCACGCTGGTTCCGTAGGTGTCTTCAATCAATTGGTGATAAGGGTTGTTGGGGTTCGAGCGTTCAAAGCATTCGGGGTTCCCCAAACTCAGCGTGCTGCCTGGCAACAACGTCAGGTCGCGGGCTGACAGCCAAGTACGCAGCTCACGTCGAGGCGTGAGAAGTGCATCTTCCAGTTGGTCGTAGGCGGCAAGTGGAGCCGTGATGTACTCGAGATTGCGTCGATCAGGTTCCGTCACAAAACCGGGAAGATCCCGGATGACTTCGCTGGAAACACCAACGTTTTCGCCAGAGGATCGACCGGTGAAAAGTTCAACCTCGAAGCCCTTGAGCAGCGGAGCGGTGCTCATTGCTTTGATGAATTCAGGCAGGCCAGGGCAGTCAGCATGCCTCTTGCTTTGTTGAGTGTTTCTTCAAACTCTGCAGCGGGCTTGGAGTCGGCGACGATACCGGCACCAGCCTGCACCTTCACCGTCGACCCACCCCCGCTGTCGGGTTGAACCACCATGGTTCGGATCGTGATGGCTGTGTTTAGCGCGCCGGCGAGATCCACTGAGCCGTACACACCTGAGTAGGGCCCTCTGGCATCCGGCTCTAGATCATGGATGAGCTGCATCGCCCTGATCTTGGGCGCACCACTCACGGTTCCGGCGGGAAAGGAGGCCTTCAGCAGGTCCCAGACATCGTGATCAGGCGTCAGCCGGCCTTCGACCTCGCTGACGATGTGCATCACGTGGGAGTACCTCTCAATCACCATCAGGTCCTTGACCTGAACACTTCCCGGCTGACAGACCCTGCCGAGGTCATTCCTTCCAAGATCAACAAGCATCACATGCTCGGCCCGTTCCTTTGGATCGGCCAAAAGGTCGGCTTCTAGCTCTCTGTCCTCCAAAGGGGTGCTTCCTCGCGGTCGTGTTCCCGCGATCGGCCTGAGACTAGCTCGGATGCCATCCGGAGCTGGTTCCGCATTCACCATCACCTCAGGGCTCGAACCGATCAGCTGCCAGTCACCGAAATCGAAGAAGGCCATGTAGGGAGATGGATTCACCATTCGCAGACTCCGGTAGAGCTCCAGCGGTTGCTGAGGAACCTGGGTCTGAAGTCGCTGACTGATGACAAGCTGAAACACATCACCGGCGGCGATGTGGTTTCTGGCCGTTTCAACGGAATGTTCGAATTCCGTACGGCTTCGATTGCTGTTGACCGTCGTTAGTTCGCACGGTGTTGGGCTCCAAGGCAGTGGAGCGATGGGGGGGAGCGGTTCGTTCATGCGGTACCGCAATTCCGCGATCCGATCGCAGGCTGTGTCCCAGGAGTTCTGTTCACTGGCTCCACGCTCAAGGTCTGCATAGGCCACAGCTGTGATCACTCGCTTGACCTGATCAAAGATCAAGACGGCATCCATAAGCATCCAGATGCCGTCCGGCGGATCTGCGTGAGCGCGCGGATGGACCGGAACCGTGGGTTCAATCCAGCGGATTAATTCATAACTCCACATTCCGTAGAGCTGACCGAGCGGAGGAAGACCAGCAAGCTGAGAACAGCGATAGGAGCTGAGGTAACCCTTCAAGGCGTCGAATGGATTGCCTTCCGTGCTGTCTCGACGGCCATCCCTCCAGACCCGCTCAACAACCTCAACTCGCGCAGTTGCCGTCCAGAGAGGATCACATGCAATCACACTCCAACGACCGAGAGTCTCACCACCCTCGATGGATTCAAGGAGCACGCCGGGGGGATGGGACGCCCCAACCTTGATCCATGTGGTCAATGGGGTTTCAAGATCCGCTGGCCAGCTTTCGGCCAGCGGTATCAGATTGGAACCGTTTGTAGCTGCCTTGCTGAAGGCGGCTCGATCAAGTTTGAACATGTCGGCATCCTGCCAGTCTCACAAGACGTTCGAGGGGAACGACGGTGATTCCGCAGGATGGACGCGATTCAGGAGTCGAAGGTGTTGCGACCGGTGAACTTGATGTTGGCTGGATTGGTGTTCTGACCAATCCGGCGGGCGTTGTGGCCGACAATCTCCCTGCCTTCATTCACCTTCTCAGGGAAGACGCCGTCTGCAGGATGGAGGTATTCGGTGTCGCCACCGGGGAAGATCCGATAGATCTTGTAGTCCTCAATCCGGGGCTTGAACTTGGTGCGGAGCTGAGTGCCCAGGGCGAGGCACTGCTCCTTGCGGGCGAAATACATGATGTTTTCGCCGGAGTTCATCATCGCGGCGCCGCCTGTTGGCAGCTCAAAAGCCTGAGCTGACTTGCTGCTCCAGGTAATGGCGTATTTCTCTTCGGTTTCAGCGGAATTCAGCAAACCACCGGTGCTGCCGATGAACTGAGGAAGCTGACCGCTCAACGCCGATTCTGTCATTGCTGCAGGACTCCAGACGGGCCGTTATGGCTGGAAAGTAGCACCGTGACGTGGCCTTGTTTCACCTCCTCGTTACATCCGTCACACCCCTTCATTCTGGTTCGGAGGCCAGTGGAAAGAACACGGTGAGATTGCGATCCCGCCGTTGTCGGTAACGGCCGCCAAGGCTTGCCAGCAGTTGACGCGTCGCCTGCTGGCTGAGTTGGAGACTGCCGGTGGTTGGATCCCAGCTGAGAACGGTTCCAACCTGGGCGTTTCGCTGTTGTTCTTCCTGTTGCTCATCGGCCTCATCGATGACCTGCCCAGGAAGTTTGACCAGGATCTGAAGCTTCAGCCTGGCTCCCGCCGCCCGCAGCAGCAGCAGCAGCCGACTGCCAGTGGGTAGGCCGCGGCAGGCACGATCAATTAGTCCGCCCAGCATGGGCTCTAATCGGCGTGCATCACTGAGCACCTGGGGCAATGGTGTTTCCAGATCCAGATCCAGCACGATTCCACGACGCTCCAGTTGTTCAGTCCACCCCGTGGCAAGGGAGCGGAGAATCCGTTCGAGATCGGTACGCGCAAGGCTGGCCTCACCCGGCTCTCGCTGCAGCTCTGCCGCATGAAAGATCAGCCCAAAGCGATCGATCTGCTCGCTGCACTCCACATCGATTTGCTTTAAGCGCTTCATCACCACGGCAGGCAGGTCTTTACGACGAATCAACGATCTGATCAAGGTCCGAATCGTGGCGAGGGGAGTTCGGACTTCATGGGTGAGAGCCTCTAGCAGCCCGAGTTCATCGCGAACGGGAGCATTGCTTTTTGGTGGTCCTGCAGTGGTTTGAAATGTGAGGCTTGGAGCCGTGGTTGTCAGCCTCTCTGCCAGACGAGGCCAGAAGAGCTGCGGAAGGGTTGAATCGGTGTGGAGCGGCCCAAGCCGTTGCAACTCCTCCTGCAGTTGCGCAGCGAGATCTGGATGGTGTTGCTGCAGGCCACGCCCGATCAAGGCCAGAACATCTCCCAGCGTGGTCGGATCACACCGCATCAGCAGTTGTCTTTGCCCCTCTCGGCCCTGGAGGCCGATGACGAGCTGAATGGATGGCGTGATCACGATTAGAAACGGATCCTGGCTGTCCTCCGGGTCGAGAACCAGTCGGCGGTAACGCGCCTCGCTGCAGAGCGTGGCGTCATGGCTGCCGGTTCCGGGCAATGCGACGGCCGCTGGGGCCAGCCGTTCCAGATCTTCTGGTGCCCAAATCCACCCCTGCAAGGTGTCGAGCAGTTGGGGCTCGTACAGAGCTGGTAAGGGCGCCGCGAGCCAAAGCCCCTGTTCGTTTGGGCTGAGTACATCCTGTTGCAGGGTTTCCAGTGCGGCCCACCACATCCGCCTCACCCCAGCTTCATCACAGTGGCCTGAGGGCATCCCTTCCGCCAGACGTTGACGCAGTTGATCGAAACGGAAGCGTTTCTCGCTCACCGACGTCCCGTGATCAGGCTGCGGCTCTGGCGCACCACGGAGAGACAGAGCCCCAATGAGATGAAGTTCACAATCATGGCCGAGCGTCCGTAGCTCAGAAATGGGAGTGGGATCCCCGTCACGGGGCCGAGCCCGATCGTCATGAAGATGTTCACCACCACCTGGAACATCACCATGGTGCCGATTCCGATCACAACCAGTGCTTCGAAGTCACTCCGCGCATTCCTGGCGACCTGGAGCAAACGGCCCATCAGCAGGGCAAAGCAGATCACAACGAAAAGGCAGCCAATGAAGCCTGTTTCCTCCCCCAGGGCGCTGAAGATGAAATCAGTGTGCTGCTCCGGGATGAAACGGAGCTTGGTGAGTTGTCCCTGCAGCAGGCCTGTGCCGAACAAGCCCCCTGAACCGATTCCAACTGTGCTCTGCAGCAGGTGGTAACCACCACCGAGGGGGTCTTGGGAGGGATCCAGAAAAAGGACGAGCCGATCGCGCTGGTAATCCTTGAGGCCATGCAGCCACAGCCATGGTGTGACCAGGGCCATTCCTCCATGCACCAGAAGTGTGACGAAGGCTGCCAGGCGCTTCCACGGCAGAGATCGGTAGGCGATGACAGCCATCATCGGAATCCAGGCGGCCATTGCCCAAGGCAGAAGGCCTGAGAACAGCGCTGTCAGCAGAGGCGACAGCAACAAAACGACCCACTCGATTGGCATTCCAGACCAATAAAGCATCGTCAGCAGCAGAGCTCCGAAGACCAGAGATGTCCCAAGATCCGGCTGGATGAAGACAAGGAGCCAGGGAATCGAGATCACTCCGAGTGGCCGTAGAAGATCGATGGGACGCTCAGCTGGGTGGCGAGACAGAACCGCACCCAGCAGCAGGATGGCCGCTATTTTCGCGAATTCGGACGGCTGCACATGCACCCCGCCGATGCTGATCCACCGCTGTGCGCCAAGGGCCGTTGTGCCAATCAGTCGTACAGCGATGAGACTCACCACCGTTAGCCCATATACAGGGATTAGCAGAGGCCGCAGCCTGGTGAGCGGGATCCGTTGAAGAATCAGAGCGATGGCCAGCCCGACCACTCCCGTGAGCCAATGCATCGCGCCGAAGCCGGTGCGTTGCCAGAAGGTTCGGAGATCTCCGTTCTGCAGGTATGAGATCAGATTGGTATCGGCCTGACGTTCTGTACTTACAACAAGGACGCCCGACAGGGCCACCAGTGCGATCGGAACCCCCCAGAGCACCCACTCACGGGCTTGTCTGCGGCGGCCACGACTGGCAAACATCTTCAGGTTGTCTGGGCGATCGTCTGGCTGAGAGTCTCAGCCAGGTTGCTGAACTCCGTGGCGCTCACCGAATCACGACGACTGATCACAATCGGGCGTCCGGTGTCTCCCCCTTCTTGAACGGGCATCTCCATCGGGATCTGGGCAAGCAGAGGGACCTCGTAATCCTCGGCCAGGCGCGCGCCACCACCGCTACCGAAAAGCGCGTAACGACGATCGGGCAGGTCTGGAGGGATGAAGGAGCTCATGTTTTCCACGACACCGAGAATGGGGATTCCCATCTGGCGGAACATGGCCAAGCCTCGTCTGGCGTCTTGCAGTGAAACCTGCTGAGGTGTCGTCACGATGACAACGCCGGCCATGGGAACGGCCTGGGCTAGAGAAAGTTGGGCATCACCGGTTCCGGGAGGGAGATCCACCACCAGCACATCCCGCTCACCCCACTCAGCTTGGTAGAGGAACTGCCGAATAATGCCGTTCAGCATTGGGCCTCGCCAGATCACCGGCTGATGCTCGTCGATTAGCAGTCCCATCGACACCATGCCGATGCCGCAGGTCTCGATCGGGACGATCTGCTGCTGGTCACCACTGCCGTGCACCTCCGGCGTTTGATCCGCCACACCAAGCATGGTGGGGGCATTCGGCCCGTAGATATCGGCATCGAGCAATCCAACCCGCAGGCCCTGCTGGGCCATGGCACAGGCCAGATTGACAGCCACCGTGCTCTTGCCAACCCCTCCTTTCCCGCTGCTGACGGCGATGACGTGTTTGACCCCCGCAATCGCCTGGCGTTCCGCAGGCTGGCCGTGGCCAGCCTGGCCAATACCCCCCTGACTGGCTGGTTGGCCCAGTTCGATCTGGATGTCATCGATGCTGTCCAGTTGGATCAGTCGATCCCGCGCTTCCGTCGCGATTCGGTCGCGCTGTTTCTGCGCAAACCCCGGCAGGGACAGGCGAAAAACCACACGCGGAGGTACGACGCGTACCTGATCAATCCAGCCCAGCTCAATGACATTGCGTCCACTGCCGCTGTCCTTGACCTGTTCAAGGCAGCTGCGCGCTTGCTCCTCCGTGATCATGTCAAGGGCTGATGCGAGCCGGATTTTAGAGGTGGCCTCCCGTGACAGTCCCTGACGGGATCTTGTCTGTGTCTCACCTGACCTGTTTAGGTTCACAGGTCATCGTCTGCAGCTTCATGGTTCGCACCCTGCTTCAACAGGTTCTTGGTCGCTCCGGGAAGCAGGCGGCCAAAGCTGCTAACGCCCCCCTCGAATTACCCCCAAGCGGATCTCGCGAACGGGCCCGATCGATGGTGATGGGTTTGCAGGATGAGATCTGTTCAGGACTGGAAGCCCTTGATGGACAAGGTCGTTTTGCCGAGGAGAGTTGGGAACGTCCTGAGGGGGGGGGTGGCCGGTCGCGCGTCATGCGCGAGGGGCGCGTCTTTGAGCAAGGCGGTGTGAATTTCTCGGAGGTGCAGGGAGAGGAACTTCCCCCTTCGATTCTCAAACAGCGGCCAGAAGCCAAGGGGCATCCCTGGTTTGCAACCGGTACCTCGATGGTCTTGCATCCTCGGAATCCCTACATCCCAACGGTCCATCTCAATTACCGATATTTCGAAGCAGGGCCGGTTTGGTGGTTCGGAGGTGGTGCTGATCTAACGCCCTATTACCCGTTTCTTCAGGATGCACGGCACTTTCATCGGACCCACCAAGCTGCCTGTGACTCCGTTCATCCAGATCTCCACAAGGTGTTCAAGCCCTGGTGTGACGAATATTTCTATTTGAAGCATCGCGGTGAAACCCGCGGCGTTGGAGGCATTTTCTATGACTATCAGGATTCGAACGGCGTCCTGTACAAAGGGCAGGATCCGAAGGGTTTGGCGGCCCAGACCTCCAGCCAATTAGGGGCCAGGCCCCTCGGTTGGGAACAGTTGTTTGCGCTCGGTCAGGCGAATGGAAGGGCGTTTCTGCCGGCCTATCTGCCCATCGTCGAGAAGCGGCATCCGATCAGCTACGGAGATCGCGAACGCGATTTTCAGCTGTATCGCCGCGGCCGTTATGTCGAATTCAATCTTGTTTGGGACCGTGGAACCATCTTCGGATTGCAGACCAATGGCCGAACGGAATCCATCCTGATGTCGCTGCCTCCTCTCGTGCGCTGGGAATACGGCTACAAATCTGAGCCTGGATCACGGGAAGAACTGTTGACTGATCTGTTCACCAAGCCTCAGGACTGGCTGAGTGATGCATCGCTTGAGGACCGTTGTCGTCCTCACAATGCGGTCAATTGACTGATGTCCTGAATTGATTCGGCATGGGCGGCCTGCGTTGGCCCTTACGCAGGCTTGATCCCTCGTTCCAGGGCATTCACGACGCGTTCGGCAAGGCATGTCACGGTGGCATCGCTTGCTACTGGATCGCGGAGCCGTTTCTCAAGTTCGCCCTGGAGCATGCCGATCTCCAGAATTCCGATTCCGCGGCGTGGTCCGCCAAGACCACCCCGAAAGTTTCGCGGGAAGCGTCCAAAAGCCTGGGCCAGGCTCTCATCTACGCGGTTCAGGCGACGGTTGATCGCCGGGATCAGACCTGATCCGAACCCATAGGGGCTGTAGGCATCGAAGTGGATTTCCAGCACGTACTCTCCACGTTCAGAGCGGCGTTTGGCCTGAGACCAGTTAGTGCGTGGATCGTTGTGGTTACGAATCGTCAGGGCTGACGGGGTGTATGCGGTGATGTTCAGCCCGCGTTCCAGCCCGAGGCGAACCACTTCCTGTTGCACTTTGAAGTTCCAGAAGAGTTCATCCCGCATGCGGGAGTCCATCGGCTTTTCGTTGCGCACGTCAACGGCGTATCCCGGTGTCCCCGAGCCGTCCATGTTCTGTGAATCGGCATGGCCGGCCATCACGACGATTGGCAGGTTTGCGGAGACCGGATCGAGTCCCTTCCAGTTGCCGGGAAGCCTGGTCCTGGGCCCCATCAGTGGGTCAGGATTCCGGATGGCTGGGCAGGACTCCGTCTTCGGCTTCGGTGCTGGTGGTTCAGTAGGGATGAGCCAATTTCTCCCGGCCAGGGTGTAGTTGAGAGGGGATTCGGCGGCATTGGCCAGGACAAGCGCGAGCACCGACAACAGGCCGATCGATGCCGGAACCGTGATCCGACGACGGCACATCCAATCCGGCAGGGGCATGGGTGATCAGATTGGTGAGGTGAGCAGGGAGCCGTTGCTGGATAGCTGAAGTGATTGGCCTAGATCAAGTTCGATAGCGATCAGTTCGTCCCTGTGGGCGCGAAGTCGAAGAGCGCTGCCTTCGGAATGTTCGGTCTCCAAGAGTTGGAGTTCCAGCTCCTCGCTGCGTGCTGCACGCCTGGTGTAAAACCAGCCAGCGACGGGTCCGAGGCTGATCATTAGAAGCGGCCACCAATGCAGTTCTGGGATCAGCTGCCGTAGAACCAGCCCGAAACAGCTGCCCCCGATCGCGGCTAGCAACGAGAGCAGCACCGCCAGGGGGCGGCTGGCCGAAACCTGCCCCCTGAACCGCAACACCTTTCTGTCGGCGTCTCCGCCGTGGCGTGTCCAGCCCCGAGCCTGCAGCCATTGGGTTAGTCCCTCGAGAACCTCCAAGGGCGGACGGGGGGAATGGACATCCACAACCGTTGTGCGGTCTTTGCTGGCGGCCCTGAGGAAAAACATCAGGCCAATGGCCAGCAAGACCGTCAGCAGCAAGGTGGACTGAAAGCCCGCAGGCATGAGCTCAAACATGCGCTGGCAGAACCTATCGAAGTCCTGTGGTGTTGTCGTCGCCTAAGACAGGACCAATCGATGGGAATTCACCCAGCTGTGCCATGGCGTCATCAGGCGCTCCGCTTCCCCTCGGGCGGTCGGGAGCAGGTGAAGCATCCGTCGGGGCCTGCCACGACTGGGGCACCGCTGGGTGTAAGTGGTGATTGACCCCTGCTCCTCCAGAAAATCGAGGGCCTGCTGCAGCACGGTTTCCGAGAGGCGCAGCTGCGGCTCCTCTCGCATCAGTTTCTGAAGAAGGCCGGAGGGGTAATTGTCGTCCTTGAGCAGGCACTCAAGGACCCAGCACACGGCCAGTTCCAAGTCCAGAAACTGTGGTGGCGGCTGGCGAAAGTACTGTTCGATGTCGGCAAGACATGTGCGCGAGGGCTTTCGTCGGGAGAACACAGCGGCGGTGACGCTATCTCCATGAAAAGCGATCTCATTTTGAGATTCAAGAGGGAATGTTGGTTCAGTTGTGCGTCTGAGGATCACACTGGCGTTGCTGGCCTGTTTCCCGTCTTCCCCTGTATGGCTGAATCGCCCTCATCCCCCCGCGAATTCGCTGTTTTTGATGGTGATCTGGATGGCGCATGGGTTGAGCGCTACCTCGGAATGCCCGCCTTGGCCGTTGATACCGAGGCGATGGGTCTCGTGCATGGTCGCGATCGTCTTTGTCTCGTTCAGATCGCTGATGCGGAGGATCGAGTCGCCTGCGTGCGCATCGGCCTCGGTCAGTCTGCGGCGCCAGGGCTGAAGCGTCTGTTCGAAGCGGATCGGGTGGAGAAGGTGTTCCACTACGCCCGCTTTGACGTTGCCGCTCTGGCGAGTGGACTCTCGATCGAGGTTCGCCCCGTGTTCTGCACAAAGGTCGGCAGCCGATTGGCCCGCACCTACACCCCGCGCCATGGACTGAAGGACTTGGTCATGGAACTGGTCGGAGTTGAGCTTGATAAGGGTGCCCAGAGCAGTGATTGGGGGCGTGTTGAAGAGCTGTCCGACACGCAGCTCGCCTACGCTGCTAATGATGTTCGCTATCTGCTTCCGGCTCGGCGACGGCTGGAGCAGATGCTCCGACGCGAAGGACGCTGGGATCTTGCTGAGCGTTGCTTCCGTTGCATCCCTGTGATGGCTGAACTCGATAGTCTGCGCTTTACGCAAACGTTCGAGCACTGATTTCAGGGATGGATGGATGCTTGTTCAGTCCTCGAGAAGGAAGTTCCCGTCGCCTTCTGTGCTGCTCAGCAGTTCATCGAGGCGTTCACTGGTGTCGGAATCCCGACTGGCCTCATCAAGCATCTGCTGGGCGAGTTCTCGGCGTCTGATCGGATCCCTGGTTCCTTCTTTGGCTGCGGTCTGATCCACGCGACGACGTGCACTGGCCAGGCTGATGCCCAGCAGACTGGCCAGTTCGGCGCAGATTTTCACGTAGGCGTGATCCTGGATCGCGGCCATTCGAATTGATTTGCTCAGGGGCTGAAGGATCAGTATCCGCTTCCACGCAGTCGATCCAGCACCAGACGGGCCAATCGATCACTTCCACCCGCCGGGCCCATTCGAGCTTTTCCGAGTCGACCAAGGCGATCCCGCAGCTGGGGGTTCTGCAGGAGGTCCTGCAATTTTTGGCGAAGTTCGGCTGAATCCCTGCAGGGTTGGACAGCTCCACCCAGAAGCCTGCTCTGGCGTCGCGCGAAGCTCCATTTGAACTGGGGGCCTGGGCCGGGCAGGGACAGGGCGGGAATGCCCAGGCCCACGAGTTGTTCAGTGGCTGTTCCTGCGGTGGCCAGTCCGACGTGCACCCAGCCAGCCCAGCGGGAGAAGCAGCGCCTACCAATTAAAACGAGCAGGGGCCCTCGAACCCAGCAGGCTTCCGCACCGAGCTGATCTGAGGGTGAAAGGCTGCGACGAAACCCACGGGTTTCGAGGGTCTGTTCGAGATCAGTCAGCGGAGGTTGTTGGCCTACCGCGACCAGCAGTGCCATGGGCTGTGTACTGTCCATTTGGACTGGCCCTTCCATCAGCCGCCTGAAGTTTCGCGCCGCCTCAGGCATCCGACTCCCACAGAGAACCAGGACCCTGTGACATCGCTCGAGGGCTGCTGGTACAGCCCCACGTGTCAATCCATCCATCATTGGATTGCCTGGCGAAAGGGCAGGAACTCCATGGCGGCGTAGTCCGCGTGCGGTGATGTTGTCGCGCATCGCCACCAGCTGGCAGCGTCGGGACCGCATCAACATCCATTCCCAGGGATCCCATTCACTGCCTTTGAATCGGTGATAAGCATCGCTGAGGTTGCGTCCAGGTCCACTGCGCCAGGTGTAGTCGCTCTTCGGGGTGCCGACGAAACCGAACCGGGCGCCGCTGCTGCTGGCCATGAGCAGTGGCAGCAGATCTCCTACTGCAATGAGAACGCGTCCTTGCCTGGCTAGTCGTTTCAATACTCTCCACTGCCTCCAGCTCAGAAGGGGCAGTCCGGCTAGGAGATCGCGTAGTAAGCCCCGCAGGCTCTGGTTGCTGAACCCCCCGCTCGGAAGCGCTGCTGGTGGGCCCACACGACGCAGCCATCCCTCCTGAACCGCCTGCTGGAAGGCTCCTCCTTGTCCCACCAGAGGGAGCACTTCGCAGGTCTGTAGAGGGTCCTGTCGATGGATTGCCTCAAGAATCTTTAAAGCGATCAGATCTTCTCCATGGCCGTTGGAGAGCACCAGCAGGGTGCTTTCGCGACGACTGATACCATCCTTTCGAGGGCGAGGATCGTCCCCTCTGGCGGCATGGCCAAGTGGTAAGGCAGAGGATTGCAAATCCTTTATCCCCAGTTCGAATCTGGGTGCCGCCTTCGAGAGACTCCCCAAGACATCAGATCGAGGCTGATGTGTACGCGATGCATTGCGGAAGGCCAGTGGCGTGCATGAGGAAGTTGAATCAGATCAATTGAATTGGTGTTGAGGAGTCTCCCAGATTCACGTCTTGTCGAGAGGCAGAAAGGTCTCTCTGGAGAATCGTGGCCATCGATCTGTGCTCGTGAGCGTCCAGGTTTCGAAGCAGTGCGCCAAGTCATGCTTCGCAGCCTCGTTGTATTCCTCGGAGATCATCTAAGCCAGGATTCCGTGATGCTCTTGGGATGGAGAACAATGATGCCAGGGTTGTTAGTGATTCTCATCCAGTGCTGCAGGCTTAGAAAGATAAAGGGAGCAGCATCCTTTCGGATTTGGCAAGGTCCTTTTCAACAATTTACATAGTTTCTTGGACTACACCTCTTGATTTTTCTACTTGAATACAAAGAGCTTGGTGCCAAGCATTTTCAAACCTTTTTGAATGTATTTGAATCGTTCAGCACCTCTCTGACTGCCGTCTGAATAAGCCGAAACAGAAATCCTCAGAGGCTATTGATCAGTTCAGGCGTTTTCCCATCGTGTCATTCGGCGACTCGCCCATTCGTCAGTATGGCGATCAAGGCGATTCATTTGTCGATTCTTTGACTTTGCATGGCTGTCTCTTGTCTCAAGAGCGATGGAGACCCCTTGAAGAACAATCATATTGGACAGTAGAAACCAGACTCCCTCGGCGAACACATTGGTGCGGTGTCTTAGTTCCTTTTGAGGAGCATTCGCTTGCACTGCAACGTTGAGTGCCGCATTGTCCCTAAGTGGCCATCAGCCGAAATAGCATGACATCCCCATGCCGTAGATGGTTGCAAGAATGCCGATCGTTTTTCTCATTACGATTTCAATCACCCCTTCATGATCCTCCCGCCAAGGCAGGAGTCTGAAATTGCCCAAAATCCTGCTGCAGCCTTGAGAAGGTCGCGGTTCCCCCTAAAGATCCCTGGCTGGTCAGGATGGCTCCAGGACCAGAGTTTCGATGCCAGGCCAACAAACAGCATCCTGTTCGTTTCTGAAGGCCGCGGCTGACGGCGGAGAGGATTCCAGTGCTGAGCATCCTTGAACAGCACGGAAATACCTTTGCTGCTTTCGTGCCGGTCATTAAATGACCACCAAACCTCCACATATCCCTTCGTTTGGCCTGTCTGGAATGTGCCAAGTCGTTGCCCGTCTTGTGTCAGTTCACCTCTCAGTGACAAGGCTGTGCGCTCGTTCAGAAGTACCTCAATCCCTGGACTCTCCTCGCTTTGCAACCTGCAAATCATTGGCAGCGGAATCGCTGTCGTCTGCCCATTGGCAGCGAGAAGGACGGAAAGGAACGGATTCATGGGCGTACATCGTTGTTGCTCGGAACCGTCATCGTGTTGATCGAAGTGTGATCACATGCTGTTGATCCCAGATCTGCGCGAACGTGTCTGAGACCGCATGATTCAACCGTGGCTGCGGAATGCTGATGTGTCGAGTCGCATCGCTTTAGACGTAGGAAAGCTCTGTGAACCCGGTGACGACGAATGACGGAATCAACATTGGAGGAATAGATGGTTCTCAAAGTATTTCTATCTGACCCTTTACTGAGCGGATGCCTGGCCCGATAGCGAGAATTGAATCTTAGAAAGGCTCCATTTTTTCATCCCAATCATCCATGCGATGTGAGTGTCAGATCGCTTTCAAAGGTCTGCTTCTGCGTTGAGTGTCTGCCCAGATCTCGTGCGGCTGCTGCAGCGGATTTGTTGATCGGCCAACTGGCAATCTCCCTGCATTGCTCGGGCCTGGGGCAGCTGTACCGGTAGCCCCCTCGCATCGAAGTGAGCAGTGGATGCACTGATCACCTCGGCGATCCATGGGTGGCCGAGCAGCTGGCAATCTCCCTGATCACATTTGAGAGGGCGGATGGTTTGGGGATGTCTGGTGATGAATGTGTATCGAATCGTTGTATCCGGTTCTTGGCCTGCTCCCGTAAAACGAATGCGGAGCCCTGTGTCTCCTCGCTGGGCGAGCTGAAGAACGTTGCATGTTCTGAGCGTGCCGTTCTGTTCGAGCCTGCATCGACGCACCGAGGTTTCGAAGCTGCCGTAATTCAAGTCTTGGTCTGCAGATCGTCGCGCTTCGTTGGCGTTCGTGGCCGATTGGCTGATCCAGAGCAGCGCCGATCCCAAGACAGTAAGCAGAAGCGATGGGTGCATCAGTAGTCGCTGTCTGCAACGCACATGCCCAAACAACGGATGCCGTTTGAGGCAGTGCGGCGACAGTGCTGACACAGAACGCGTTCGTTCTCCCCACCCTGCAGAGGGACCCGGGATGGGGAATCTTCAGTCGCTCTTGGTGGATCGCCTGGCATGGCTTGAGTCGGAGGTGGCACGATCATGGCTTGCAGCGGCGTCATCCGGTTGAGCGGCATCGGTTTTGGTACCTGGGCCTGGGGGAATCAATTGGTTTGGGGCTACGACTCCAGCCGGGACGATCCGGGATTGGCCAGGACATTTCATCGCGCTATTGAAGCGGGGCTGACCCTGATCGATACAGCCGACTCCTACGGGACGGGGCGGCTCAATGGTCGTAGCGAAGCACTACTTGGGGCGTTCATCGAGGATTTGCCGCCACCATTGCGATCCCGTCCCAGTGTTGCGACGAAACTGGCACCTTTCCCATGGCGGATTGGGCGGCGAGGGATGGATCGTGCCTTCAACGCCAGCCAAATGCGGCTGAAGGGTCATATGCAGCGGGTCCAATTGCACTGGAGTACGGCCCGTTACGCGCCCTGGCAGGAGGATGCCTTGCTGGATGGTTTGGCGGATCTGGTGCTTGCTGGCCGTGTTCTGGAGCTCGGTGTCTCCAACGTCGGACCTCAGAACCTGACTCGCATGCACAAGAGGCTGATCCAACGGGGGGTGCGCCTGAGCAGTGTGCAGATTCAGTTTTCTTTGCTGGCTCCAGGCGATTCACGGCTGCGTCAACTCTTGGCTCAAGCACGAGAGCTTGAGGTTCAGGTTTTGGCCTATAGCCCATTGGCTTTTGGGATTCTCTGCGCCGCTCCAGATGCAGGCCTGTCATCAACCACGCGGCTGCGCAGACGACTGAATCGTCGGCTTCTGCCCGCTAGTAGGGAGCTGCGGGAAGGTGTTCAGGCCATTGCGATGGACCGCGGTGTTTCAGCTGTCCAGGTGGCGTTGAATTGGTGTCGATCCCACGGAACGACTCCGATACCTGGGATCAGGACCCCTGAACAGGCGACGGATGTGGCTGGGGCACTGGGTTGGTGTCTCTCTAACCACGAACGTGATTGCCTTGATCGGTTGAGGAGCGAATGCAACGAGCGAATGCCAAACAACCCATTTCAGAGTGCCTGATCCCTTGATTCAAGCTCCAGCCGCGTTCTCCTCAGGGTCGGGACTCACAACGACGGGAAGACTCGCGTTGTCTTGACGAAGTGGAACAACCTTGTCGGGCTTCGGCTCCTCTTTGGGTGGTGCCTGCCGTTGTTCGCAGGCGGTCAAAGCCTCTTGAAGAAGCGAGTCGAATGTGGCTCCTGGCAGCCGATGACGGGCAACTTCGAGAAATGTTCGAGGCAGAGATTCGCCCGCTGCGTCTCGTAGGGCAGGGTTGTTTCTCCGTTGTTCCTGTTCCTCCTGGATCGCGCGGATGAATCGCCGGGTGACATCCCGTTTTGTTGTGGCCTTGATCAGTGTGTCTCGATCTTGAATGGAGGGTCCCGTCTCCTGCTCTAACTCTGTGATTCTGCGCTCAAGACTGACGAAAACTTCCTCCGCTTCCTTGCCGATATGGGCGAGCTGACCGTCAGAAAGATAGGGCATGTCTGCCACGAAAACCTTGCCGTGATCCCTCAGAGTTAAAAAGGTTGGCCGTGGCCCCTGCCGGTGACCGGATGGTCCATGGCCAGGATTGAGGGGCCGTCGAGGCGGAGTGGGACCCGCAGACGAGCGACGTCGAGTGGTGCGTTGATTTTTATCAAAAGGCATCGGAATAAACCGGATGTATCGGCGCTGCTATCGGAGACGTGCCCCGATGTGCTGGTCAAATCTTAAGTGACGCCTTGTTAGGTCGTTCTCCGAACAAGAGTTTTGTTGAAATCCGATGCATTCAGGTTGGGACTCCGAGCAGGGTCGGGCTCGATGCATCCTGCTTCGCGAAGATTTCTCCGATCACCCAGGCTTGGTATCCCGTCTGACTGCAGATATCCAGTGTGATCTGCTTCTGCTCTTCAGGCACAACAATGCAGAAGCCGATGCCGAGGTTGAAGGTGTGCCACATGTCCCTTTCCGGGATCGCCCCATGATGCTGCAGCCAATTGAACAGTTCTGGTCGGCTCCAGCTTTCGCTTCTGATGGAGGCACCCACATCTGAAGGGAAGCAGCGGGGGAGGTTCTCTGGCAATCCTCCACCAGTGATATGGGCCATCCCGTGAATCGCGACCGCTTGCTTCTGCAGGGATTGCACTAGGGACGGGTAGAGCCTTGTCGGCGCAAGAAGATCCTGGAGCAAAGGGCGGCTGTCGGGCCCATAGGTCGTCGTTTCATCCGCGTTCGCTGCGTTCAAGACGCGTCTCACAAGGCTGTAACCGTTGCTGTGCACCCCAGTGCTGGCGATGCCGAGAATCTGGTCGCCGGCCTGGATTTGTCGACCATCGATCAGGTCGGGTTCGTCCACCACTGCGACGCAGAAGCCAGCCAGGTCATAGCGACCCTTCGGATAGAACCCTGGCATTTCCGCGGTTTCTCCGCCCAGCAATGTGCACCCGCTGTCGCGACATCCCGCAGCAATCCCTTCAACCACCTCAGCCATGGCTTCCGGCGTCAGTGATCCGGTGGCCATGTAGTCCAGAAAAAACAGCGGCGCTGCGCCGGATGTGATCACGTCGTTCACGCACATCGCCACGAGATCAATGCCAACGCCGTGGTGCTGCCGTTGATCCTGGGCGAGTTCCAGCTTTGTGCCAACGCCATCCGTGCCGGAGATCAATAGGGGCTGGCGTAAACCCTTTGGGAGCCGCATGATGCCACCAAAGCCGCCGAGGCCTCCCACGACTTCCGGCCGGTGGGTTGACTCCACAGAACTGCGGATGCGTTCGACAAACGCTCTTCCGGCTTCCACGTCAACGCCCGCAGTCTTGTAGTCCATAAACCTTCCCAGTGATTCGATCCTGCATCGGCACCGTGAACGTGCCGGTTGTTCGAGCGTCTCGCCCTTGATTAGCGAGGCTTTTCGCAGATATCAGCCCCGCTGATTTTGATGATCTGCGTCTATTCCCTTCAGATCTCTGTGGTGAATTACGGAATGGAGAGTCGGAGATCGTTCAGTGTGCTGAGTTCAAGCTCGTAGTGGGTGAACTTGGCAGGTTTGCATTCCGTAGTTTCCGGATGTCTTTGAAACGTTGAAGCCAACCCGTCTGTCAGATCGCATTCCACGAACTAACAGCGGCTTGGCTGCCTGTTGTGCCGAGTCTTTTTTCTCTGTTGAGCCTCCCTGGTCTTGCTGCAGCCGGCCTGGTGTTGATTCCTGTTGTTGCTTCAGATTTCGACGCTCGTGACACAACGGATCCATTGGATCCAATGGTTTATGCCACGACCTCAGTGGACCGATTGGAACCGCCATCCACGGAAAACGCATTCCCATCTCCAACGCAGCCTCAGACATCCAAAGCCACACCCCTGCCTTCGACAGATCAGCAGACACTGCATGCTCTTCCTAACCCGCCAAAAGCCAAGCGAAACGAAACACCTCAAGTGATTCGTGTCGTTACAGGCGAAGCCAGTTGGTATGGCCCCGGCTTCTATGGAAATCGCACCGCCAGTGGCGAGGTTTACCGTCCCGGAACCATGACTGCTGCTCACCGCAGCCTTCCCTTTGGAACCCAAGTTCGGGTCACCAACCTCTGGAACGGTCGTTCGGCCGTGATCAGGATCAACGATCGCGGTCCGTTTGTTGACCATCGCATCATTGACCTCGGTCACGGTGCGGCCAATTCCCTTGGATTGACGTCTTCAGGAATTGCCAAGGTCCGCATGGAGATTCTGCGCTGACACTTTCTGTTTTGAAGACGAATTCAGAGCTCCGGGCCTGGTGCAGCAATGCATCAGGCCCTCTGCATTTCGTCCCAACGATGGGCAGCCTCCATGAGGGACATGCCCAGCTGATGCACGCAGCTCGCTCCGCTGATTCCGCTTCAGTTCTCGTCAGTATTTTCGTCAATCCGCTGCAGTTCGGGCCCGGCGAGGACTTCGATCGCTACCCGAGATCTCTGAATGCCGATCTTGCACTGGCTGAATCCTGCGGTGTTGGAGCCGTCTGGGTTCCTGATGTCGATGCGCTGTATCCCAATGGATTTCGCAATGTGTTTCGCCTTCAGGTACCCGACGCCTTGCAACGACATCTCTGCGGTTCGCAACGTCCTGGCCATTTCGATGGCGTGGCCACCGTTGTGTCGCGACTCCTGGCCCTGGTTCAACCCGATTGCCTTTTCCTTGGCGAAAAAGATTGGCAGCAGCTGGTGATTCTCCGCTCCATGGTCCAGAGCATGGGGCTCCCAATCTCCGTCCAGGCTGTCCCAACCGTGCGCGAGTCGGATGGTTTGGCGATGAGTTCCAGAAATCGTTACCTCTCGAGGGCTGAGCGTCAACGGGCCGTTGCACTCCCCCAGCTACTCAGCAGGATGGCCGCCGAATCTGTTGATGCGGTTCGCACGGACCTGGGCTTTGCCGGCTTTGAGGTTGAGTATGTAGAAAGAGTCGACCCTGTCAGCCTGCAGCCCTGCGGTCTGGACAGTGCGATTTCGCTTCTGGCCGCGGCAGTGCGATGTGGCTCGACCCGCTTGATTGACCATGTTTTTCTGATGTCCCGCAAGCCCCTTGTCGCCATTGATGGTCCAGCCGGAGCCGGTAAGAGCACGGTGACCCGGGCATTCGCTGAGCGGATGGGACTGATTTATCTCGATACCGGTGCCATGTACCGCTCGGTGACATGGCTCGTACAGAACAGGGGTGTAGACCCCGCTGAAGCCGCCGCCATCGAGCCTCTTCTCACCGATCTGGATGTGCAGCTTTGCTCTTTGCCGGGAGGGGAGCAGCAAGTCCTTGTCAATGGGGAGGATGTCAGCAAGGCGATTCGTTCACCGGACGTCACCGGCTGTGTGTCAGTGGTCGCCGCCCATCGTTGTGTGCGGCAAGCGCTCACCCGTCAGCAGAAGGCGATGGGACAGCAGGGTGGGTTGGTGGCGGAAGGTCGCGACATCGGAACGGCTGTTTTCCCAGACGCAGATTTGAAGGTTTTTCTCACGGCTTCGGTGGCTGAAAGGGCCAGACGCCGTGCCCTTGATCTGCAGCAGCGGGGATTTCCAGTGCCTGATCATCAAGTCCTGGAGAAGCAGATTGCTGAACGCGATCATCTCGATAGCACCCGCGTGGAGGCACCCTTGGTTCAGGCTGAGGATGCGATGCAGCTTGTTACCGATGGAATGAGTATTGAAGCGGTGATTCAAGCTCTTGTGGAACAGTTCCGCATGCGTGTTGCCGAGGAAGCCTGGCCTACGCCGACGGGCTGAGTTCGTTGAGGAGGTTGCAGCAGGCGTCCTCCAGCAAATCGATTACATGTTCAAAACCGGCGTCTCCTCCGTAGTACGGATCAGGGACCTCGGTTTCACTGAAGCGGGTTGCGTAGCTCAGGATTGATTGAATGTTGGCTTTGGACCGGCTTCCGGCTTCTCGTGCCAGCCCTTTCACCGCCGCGAGATTGTCGGAGTCCATCGTGAGGATCAGGTCGAAATCATGAAGGTCATCGAGGCTGATCTGGCGGGCACGGCTGGGCAGTTGGATCCCGCGGCGGTTTGCTGCCGCCTGCATGCGCCGGTCGGCAGGGTTGCCGACATGCCAGCCTCCCGTCCCTGCTGAATCCACGACGAATTGATCAGCGAGGTTGCGTTCCTCAAGAAGGTGAAGGAAAACTCCCTCGGCAGCAGGAGAGCGGCAAATGTTGCCAAGGCAGACGAACAGCACCTTCATCGCTTAACCGGACGTTTTTTGTTGCTTTGGAGGTGAGGTTAGGTGGTGCTGGTTGTTGTGCTCAATGCTCGACGCATCCTTGTTCTGACGACTAAATCCATTTCGCTTTCTTCTGCAAGCATCAGAATATTTCTAACAGCTGAGGTCTGGAGATCTTCTAGGGCCAAGACTGCGCTGTATCTCAAACCCCAGTCATCAGGGTACTGCAGGGTCCATTTCAATTTCTCAAAGATGCTGTCTTGGATCTCGGATGGATTGTGTTCAGATCGGCCAATGAAACCCAGAGCTCGGGCTGCAACGCGTCTGATATTTCCCTGGCAATGGTTGCCAATTTCAACTCCGATCGCATCGATTAGAGCAGGTAAGAATTTGCTGTGAGCGGACGCTGCCATGGCTTTGATCAACCCCATCTTGATGTCCTGATCGGATTCAGCGAAATAAAGTTCGGCGAGATCTGTGGATTGGACATGTTGACTAAGTCCCTTAATTCCCGCCTCACGAGCTTGCAGTGATGGACTTTTAAGCAATTGAAAAAGGTCGATTAACGTCGTATTTTCTTGTACGTTATTGCTTGGTACATTTCTATTTTCTTGAGTTTTGCTTTGATCTAAGAGGAGATTTCCAGAAAAGTTTTCCTCTACCAGTTGATCAAGCTTGTTGAATAGTTGTTTTTTTTGGTGTGTGCAGTTGTTGCTGTCCTGTTCGCTTGCGCTTTCAAGTGAAGTGTTAAGAATGGATTTAATGGCAAACATTTTGATGTTGTTTGGGATGTTTGCATTGAGCAACTCGTTGGTGCATTCAATTGTGGCAATTCTTGCAAGGTCAAAGGCTGCTGATTGTCGGACGAACCGATTTTCGTGTTGGAGCAGTTGGAAGACCGTGATAAGAAACTTTTGTTTGCCTGTGTAGGCGTAAAAGTATGCAGACGTAGCGCTCACAATTCGTTCTGAGGGGGAATTTAGAAAGGGCCTGAGTTTCTCGCATACTCCCCAGTTTTTGTACGATGTGAACGCTTCGATTAATGCTTCAATTGGCTTGTCTTGAATGTCTCTATCAAGGTAATTGGTTAGTGCCTCAAGGCAAGGAGCTGTTTTCATTTGGATCAGCGATCGAATTGCTGCCTCATGCAATTGGATATCATCTGTTTTAAGAGTTTCTAGTAGATCTGATGTGCAACTCAGGTCTCCGATCATTCCTAGTGAGCGAGCCGCTTGACGTCTCAACGGATAGCCACCTGCTGAAGTCCTATCGCGGTGATCCTGAAGGCATGCAATTAAGTGTGGGACGGCAGAACTGACTCTGTTTTTGCCAAGCCACCATGCGGCATGGTACCGAACTCCAGCATCCTGGTGATCGAGGGCATCGAGAGCTGTTTGCGCAGAATTGATCAGGCTCAAGGTCGTGATCGTCGCATGGAGATCGTCCTCTCTAGATTAAAGGATTGATTCTTCAGGTTGTTTGACCCCTCACGCCAAATCAGGTGGGCAAGCTTTTCTTTCATGGCTATGGGGAGCAATTGTTACTTAGTTGAAAATATTAGAGCTGATCTTTTTGAATCAACAAAGTTTGCTTTGTGGTGTGGGTTGGATTGGATTTGTTCAGCTCCAACTTGCTGGGAGTTCTGAGCCCCAGTCAGCAGTCCGAAGAAAGCGGAATTCTCCGGCGATGGAACCCCAGCAACGTTCATGGGTGACCGGATCGTGTCCACGGTCCAAGGTTAATAGCGTGTCTCCCTGGAGATGAAACGAACTGACGAGATAAGTTTTCTTCCCATCTCGTTCCACAATGCATCTGCAGCCTGGTTCTAGTTTGCCCTGATAACCATTGGCTTGTTCGTTGACTTGGTAGTGGCAGTGATCCATGCAGATCAGATCATTGTCTTGAATCTCGAGTCGTCGTTCTGGATCAAATGTTGCTGTGTAGAACTGATCAGGATTGCGAAAGCTGTGGTTCCAGAGCTTGATCACTCCTGGTTTCAGTTCCTCGGCTCTGATCATGCGAAGCCGATAAGGATGTTTAGGGTCAAGGGCATAGGTTTGTTCTAGTAAAATCGAACCAGATTGTAAATGTTCGATCGGTCGATAACGGAGAAAAATATGGGCATAAAAAGGAGGATTGTCCAAGGCCTGCTTCTGGTTGCTGTATTCGCCACAGAGAAGCTTGAGAAAACGCTGAACAGAGGGTTTCATCGAAGGGCCTTTGATGAACATGAAAAAGCCCCCCATGGGGGGGCTTCTGGGCTGATAGAACGCTCCTGTTTGAATCAGGTGAGGGCGTTGATGGCGTAGTCGATGTAGCTGTTGGCTTCCGAAGCTGCATCACCAGACAAACCATGGCTGGATTTGATGTGCTTCAGAGCTTCCACATACCAAGAAGGGGACAGCTCAAATGTGCGGTTGATTTCTGCCAAACCAGCGATCAAATAATCATCCATGGGGCCTGTACCGCCGGACACCAAGCAGTAGGTGATCATGCGGAGGTAGTAGCTGATATCACGAGCACATTTCTCTTTGCCGCGTGAATCCGCTGCATAGTTAGCACCCTCCATTTGCGTCGTGAAGGGGTACTTCGTGTAAACAGCAGATGCTGCTCCGGAGACGAGACTGTCGGCCTTGCTGGTGAGAGCCTTGGCAGCTTCGAGGCTGGCCTTGGCACGACCAAAGCGACCAGAAGCAGCCTGAACTTCGGTGTTGCTTAGAAAGCGACCCTGGGAATCAGCTGCTGAAATTGCCTCGGTGAGGGGGGTTTTCATGATCAGAAAAGAAATGTTTGTGACGGTTAGAGCTTCTGCCTAGTGATCAGGCAACTGAAGCGGCAGCTCTGTCGAAGTAGGTGCCGATTTCGTTGGCGATGTTGGTGCAGTCGCCAGAACTGCAATACGTGCCTGCTTCGAGCACCATGGCCAGGGCAGCTTCCTTCATCAGGTTGACGCCGGCGGCGACGGAGGCACCGGGTGTGCCCAGGGCGAGGTAGGTCTCACGCAGGCCATTCAGGCAGCGGTCCTCCATCACGGAGGCGTCACCGGTGAACACAGAGTAAGTGACGTAGCGCAGGATGATCTCCATATCACGCAGGCAGGCAGCCATGCGGCGCGAGGTGTAAGCATTTCCGCCAGGTGCAATCAGAGCAGGCTGTTGAGCGAAGAGCTCACGAGCTGCGTTGGCAACGATTGCAGAGGCGTTGCTGGAGATGCGGTTAACAGCGTCCAGACGCTTATTGCTGTCGGATACAACGGCGGCGAGAGCATCAATCTCGCTGGTGCTGATGAACTGTCCCCGGGCATCAGCCTGGGCGACAACCTTGGTGAAGGCGTCGAACATTTGGAACTCCTTTTGGCAGCGTCGAGTTGGGTGTCACAGACACCAGAAGGGACATCGTAAGCAAGGTCCCGTCAGGGTCCGCAAGATTCTCGCGAAGTGCTCAGAGGCCTCCCGAAAGCTGTTCATAATGCTTAACTCCATCTGCTGGCAGGGGATTTGATGGTGTGGCGACCGGTTTTTACCGATCAGAGATCGAACAGCACGGTGTGGATGTAATCCTCAGTCCACTCGCTTCCATAGAAGCGAGTCAACATCCCGCGAGCCGGGTCTTTTTCAGCGCGGTAGTCGGTGTAGCGGCGTTGACCGGCCAGGAGTAAGTCTCGCCGGTTATCGGACACCGGTTGAGCTTCTGAAGCAAGCTCCAAGTAGAGGTTGAGATACTCCTGAAAAGCAGGACGGACGACAGTCGCGATGAGTTCATCGCCTTCTGCTCCAAGAGGAAGGCGTGTCCATAGGAACCCTGGCGAAAAATACGGCTGGGCCTCCGCCGGAATCGGCCCCCCATCCGGCAGTTTGCTGCGCCAACGCTCGAAAATCGGCAGGAGACGATCCCATACATGCTGCGTATGGGCCTCATCGCTTTTGTCGGCGGGCTGCAGGTCCAGCGCAAGCAGATGGCCTGAAGGGAGTGTCACCAAATCCCCTCCGAAAAAAGGCAAATCGAAGCGGGCCAGTGGATTGATCACGAAATTCAGCACCGAGGCAGCGGCTCCACCGCTCACACAGGCCGCGCGAACCTGTCTGAATTTTTCCGTTTTGCAAGCCCAAGTGGCTGTGGTGACCGTGACAGGCTTGGATTTTGAGCCGGTTTGGTCCTCTTTCAGAAGAAATCGCTCTTCAACGGGATAAGGCTGAATTGCCAGGGGTTCCAGTGCCTGAACCGCGTCATCGAGGAAGGGTTGCCAGGCCCAGTTGGGAAGAACAACCGGATCGGTGCTGTGGTGGCGTGGAGGTGTCGTGATCATCGGTTGGCTGAAGCGGGGAAGAGAAATTCATGCAGAAACCGATCTGACCACTCTTTGCCGAAATGGCTGGTGAACAGCCCATGGGCTGGATCGCGTTCGGCGCTGTAGACGTCATATTGTTTTTGCAAGATCTCGACGTCTTTTGGAAGAATGGTTGAGGTTGTTGATTCAGCCTCGTCATGCAATATCCAATAAGCCTTTAGAAACGCACTGAAAGCTTGAGGTAGGGATTGGACGGCTTGCTCAGCTCCCCCACGACAGAACAATAACCAGGGTGAAAAGTATTGGTTTGGATCGAAGGAACGCATTGTTTCTTCTCCATTAAGGTCGGGAAATCGCTGATTAAGAGCGATAAGACCTTTGAAATGGCGATCGAGGTAGTCCTTGTTTTGAACGAGAGGCTGGAAATCAAGAACAGCGACGAGTTTTTGACGTGCTCCAAACCAGAGCAGATCAACTCCCATCAAAGGATGGTCATAGTTGTATTCTGGATAGGCAACAGAATTCAAAACTTGAAGGCTTTCGCCAGCATCAAGCCGAGTGACTCGCCATCGGCGAAAGCCAGGAACTTTCCAAAGCCAGCTACGAATCACACTATTTTTTTTATCGGAATGCTTGAGCTCTAACCCTTCAGGCACATCCATTTGGCTGCCCCCGCGAACTTGAATATCCTGCTGGAGCTCATCGAGGAATGAGTCAAACATGTTGATTAGTCGCCTCCTTTTAAAATGTCACTTTGATTCCTTGCTTGTTCCGCAATGGCATTGATGTCGGAATCTGTTGGGCATCGAAATTCAGTGCAATATGTCGTCATGGCAACGCCGTTCAGGCACTGAACTGAACTAACCCTCATCCTAATTTGATCTGTTACAAACCAGCAACGTTCAATGCCCACATTGGTGTCGTAACGCGTTGTAATTGTTACAATACCGTCGTCTGCAAAATAATATGTGCTCATGACAGGTTGTTTTTCTACGTATCCAACATCTCGAAGTAGAAAACCTTGTCTTGGATTTGTCCGTTTTGGGACATCGATTACTACTGCAGCATAGTCATCATTTCTGACTCCGACTTTGATGTTGCTCTCCCACCAGAATCTTGCGCCGCCTGAGCTTTCATTTGTACTGATATTTAGTGCCTCGCAGACTTTGCTAACTGCAGGGTCCTCTGCGCTGAATGGCTCAATGATCAAGTTGGAATCGGCTGCTTCGTCGTCTTGATGGTCGTGGTGATGAACGGCACGTCTGTTCAGCCAAGTCCCTCGACTGGCTTCAAAAAAATCAGCCATGGTCATTGGGATAGATGATGTGAGTGTCATTGACTAGGGATTGGTGTATTGAGGGATTTCATCACTCGATTCACAACAAAAGGGATTAAAATTAGGCAGATTGTGAATTTCTTTGGGCAACTAATTGGGTCATTATCTCGTCTAGGCGTTGCAATTCTGGGTGCTCTGCAACAGTGGCGTCTATTTTTTTCTGGGAGAGGCGAAGTTTTTTACCCAAACCTATGACGTCTTTATAGAGGCGATCTCTGTAGGCAGCGAGTTCATCGATGGAATCTTGCAGTTCCTGAGCTGTTGGGACGTCAGAAGCTGGAGTTTGGTCTGCCATCTGATTCAAATCAATTTTTTGATCTTAGACCGCGCTCTTGCCTGGGTAGATCATCGGGATTGCTTTGTTCAAAGGCATGGTTTCTTACCTCACGAGGCCCGCCTGGCTTGTGTAGGTGACAAACTCTTGCGTGATCCTCCCTATTTCAGGAGTCCTTCAAGAACCTGGGCTTAGCTTGAATCAGCGCTTCCGGCCTTGGGGTTTCAAGCCAATCGGTTTGGTTTCCCACGCGGTTTCAGAAGCACTGCATCTCCAAAACTGTCTGGCCCCCAATGCTTGACGCATTTTCCCGCACAGTCGTCAGCGCTGACGCCAAAACTGCACCCGTTGGTGGTAGCGAGCTCGCTACCCTCCGCTCCTATGTGCGTGATGGCAACAAGCGTCTTGACGCTGTGAACGCCATTACCTCCAATGCCTATTGCATCGTTTCCGATGCAGTGACTGGCATGATCTGCGAGAACACCGGCCTGATCCAAGCCGGTGGTAACTGCTATCCCACTCGTCGCATGGCTGCCTGCCTGCGTGATGGCGAAATCGTGTTGCGGTACATCAGCTATGCCCTGCTGGCTGGCGATGCGTCCGTGCTCGATGATCGTTGCCTGAATGGCCTCAAAGAGACCTACATCGCTTTGGGTGTCCCAACGCAATCTGCAGCTCGCGCTGTGGCCATCATGAAGTCAGCTGCGACTGCCCTGATTGGTCAGACCAACTCTCCCGCTAGCGGTGGTTCCAAATATCGCAAGATGGAGACCACTGCGGGTGATTGCTCTGCACTGGTGTCTGAAGCAGGTGCCTACTTTGATCGCGTGATTGGCGCCATCAGCTGAGCGGTATCTCCGTCTTCATTTTTTCATTATCAGCACCACTATTTCTAAGGATCTCAAATGAAATCCGTTGTCACCACTGTAGTGACCGCAGCTGATGCCGCTGGTCGCTTCCCTTCCCAGAATGACCTTGAGGCTGTTCAAGGTAATATTCAACGGGCTGCTGCTCGTCTTGAAGCTGCTGAAAAGCTTGCTTCAGGTCTTGATAGAGTCACTCGTGAAGCAGGTGATGCTTGCTTCAACAAGTATGCTTATCTCAAACAGCCCGGAGAAGCTGGCGATAGCCAGGTAAAGATCGACAAGTGCTATCGCGATCTTGGCCACTATCTGCGCTTGATCAACTATTGCTTGATTGTTGGTGGTACCGGACCTCTCGACGAGTGGGGTATCGCTGGTGCACGTGAGGTTTACCGGACCCTCGGCCTTCCGACCAACGCTTACATCGAAGCTCTCACCTATACTCGCGATCGTGCATGTGCACCTCGTGACATGAGTGCTCAGGCTCTGAATGAGTTCAAGAGTTATCTCGATTATGCGATTAACGCTCTCTCCTGATCACGTTGATTCAAGGAATGAATGAATGGAGGGGCTGAGGCCCCTCTTTTTTGTTGGTAACGCGTTGATGTCAAAACTCTGTTGAAGCTATCGACAACAATTCTGGACGTCGCGAAAGGGGGCTCTAGGTCTATTGCTCTCGCAGAACCCGCTCAAACTCGCCTAAGATTCGAAGGAATGCTCTGCACAATGACAACGTTTGTTTTGTCTCACAATCTTCAAGTGCAATCTGAGATTGTTCCCACCTTTAATTTGAATGCCTTGGCAGATGGTCTCAAAAAACATAGTCAACTTATTAACAATGTAGGGGTCCTGCAACATCCACATTGGATCTTGTTGCTTGAGGCAACTTGCACCCCCACGGAAATGGCATTCGATTTAATTCATGCCTGGAAGTCTTTAAGAAGCGAACTAGGCCACGACACAAGTCATGTTGTGTTGGCTTTGGGAGGTCGAAAAGATACCGCAGGTTTACCTGGGTCACCACTGCAGGAAGGTTATTGGGGAGTTGATCTGGTTGAAACGCCAGATTCCACAGAGTTTCTTGCTGCGATTAATTGGGCTGAACTCAAAAAAGGTCGCCCAGTTGATGGAGTTTTTGAATTATCAACCTAAATTCTATTGATTTTTGTTTGATTTCCGTCGTGCTCGTCGCTGATTGCGTTTTGAGTTTTTCTCTTGGTCGTTACCATTCTTGAGTTGTTCATTATTGTTGACTTTCAAGCTGTTTGATTTTTGCCGACGGTTCTGATTGCCTGGACTTGCTACCTCGATGTGTTTTTTGTCTGCCTCCATACTCATTTTTTTGTCAACTGGACCAAGGGATCCAGATTCAATTATTGGTTCTAATGATACATCGTCATGCGTACTATTTATTTTGTATGATTGATGATTTTTTACGCTTTTGATTTTGATTCCGCTGCATACATTTGTATGCATCCATCGATTGAATTGATTAAAGGGAATTTTAGTTGTTCTTGTCGTTGAAGGTTTTGGACTTCTCTCTAAGTCAATGGTAATCGAAAGCATTCGTTCTGAGAACGGTCCCATCGCTTCTTTCTTGTGACTGTATATATATTGCCTTGAAATGATTCTTTTGAACCATGCAAACATTTTTCTTATTGGCAATTGATTCAATTGTTACGCTTTATGGTGCTGTGCTACGCTTTAAGAAATATAGATATGTATGGTGTCTAGATGAAGGGTTTGTTTGACAATATCCATCCTGAGCTTAGCCAGGATAATGCTATCGAAATCCTTTCAAGAAATCCAGAAGATCTTTCTTGTGCAAGTGATTATTATATGGCCGTATCGCGCCTGATTAATTATCCCGGAGAAAGAACTGAGCTTGCTTTGATTGAGTTTTTGAGCAGTTCCTCCATTGAAGACTCAATTCTTTTGGCAAAAAGAAAAGCTGTTGAGATTCTTGGCCGCATGAAAGCTTTTACTGCAGAATTGGAAATTGGTAAATGCTTGAATAGTAATGATATTTATATGGTGGAAAATGCGGCCTGGTCATTGTCTCAATTGAGTTGCAAGGATGAGGGCCTACACCAATTAATGCTGAAACTTTTGAGTGATCCCAGGCAGAATCAGAGGGTCTTAATTCAAAGTCTTTCGCAACTTAAGGTTCAATCTGCTCTGCCAATGATTACTCAATTGCAAAGTAGTGAACGACCGGGTGTTAAGGGTGCCGCAATTGCGGCATTGGTTCACTTGACTGGTCAGAATGAAAAAATTGATGTTTTAGGAGATCATTTATTCCTTTCTAATCAAATGGATCGGCAGTCGTCGATTCAAGACATTATAGATTGCCAGGCATCTCAATTATTGCCGCAAATTATTGTTTCTCCTGTTTCACCGGTTTTTCGAATGCGTGCAATTAGGTTATTGCTTGACCCTCTCAATATGAATGATTTGCATTGCGATTTCATGTCTATGATTGAACAAACCCTTAGTGATGATCCTAGAAAAATAAAAGTTTTGCATCACTGCGATGCATCTTTGCAAACAAATGATTTGGTTCTTGGTTTATATCATCCAGATTTTAGTCGCTGCTATCTTTCAATGCAGTTGCTCTTGATGTGTGACCCGGTTGATTTGTGGAGTTCTCTTGAGCACAACTGGCATACCAAGGCACACAATGATTATGGTGCTCATTATTTTTTTATGCGCCTGTTTGGTTTGATTGACGGTTGGGAGGAATCTGCAATTTTTTCGATCCAAGAAATATTAAAGCATGCGATTGAGGATCAGCGTCCACAATTCAAGAAATCTGGACCAGCTGCTATTGTTTCATTGGCCAGATTATCCCCTGATGCTATAAGACATTATCTTAAAAGTCTGCTTTCCTATGAAATTACTCCGTTCTGGGAAAAGCGTTATGCGGCACTTATTGCCATGGATTGTTACCTATCTGCAGATCAAAGGATGCTATATCAAAAACAAATTGAGGATGTAGCCAAAATGGATCCTGATAAAATTATTCAACTTAAAGCTAAGTCAGTTGCGGCTGCAATGATTCGCTGATCTGCACTTTTCCACTATTGGTTGCCAAAGCAGCCGATCAATGACTATTTTCTTCATTTCGCGGGTTCGGTGCTAAGCTAAAAAAGCTTAGGCATTTATAAACAACTATGGATGAAACGAAGGGCGCATCTCTGGACGATTTGTTTCAGGATTTAATGCATCCTAATCCTAAAATACAGGAAGCTGCGTGTTTCACAATGGCAGAAAAATTTCCTGATGAAGCAATGCCTAAGTTGTTAGAGCTTTTTGAACATAATGATCCCAAGGTGTATCGTGCTGCTGTTAAAGGTATTGGCTTTTTTGGTTATCCAGCATATGGGAAAGTGCTTGAGATTTTTGCAACGACTGAGAATCAGACTGCCAGGAGATGTTGTCCTAAGGCATTTGTTCAGTTGTTCAAAAATTTTCCAAATCAACCTTTCCCGGATGAAGTGATGATGATGCTAGAGGAGTCTATTGATGATCAAGATACTGTTGTTGTACAGGGAGCCTTAATGTGTTTGGGGCAAATTGGCAAACAAGACTTAGGTGGAGAGGATGCCGTCAGGATTTTGGCTCAATCATTGAAGAGTGAAAATATTGCCCTGGTTTACAGTGCGGCTCAAGCTTTGGCTGATGTTGATCATCCTAAGGCGGAAATAGTTTTAAAGGATCTTGCCACTGGTTCGGACGATCCTCTGATCACTGAAGCGGCTGAATCTGCTTTGGCGCGCTATCAAACTCTCACAGCATCAAAAAAACAAAGTCAGTGACGATGAGCAATGATGCTGATTATATTTCAAATGTTGATGCTCTAGATCGATGTCATGAAACAGGACTCAAGCCTGCATAATAACCACCTTCGCGGAAATTATAACGTTCGACCTTATCCTCTTTGCTACACGTAGTCTGTGAATAATGAAGAAGAGTTGTATATCCTTCAGGGACAAGTTTTGGACATAAGCGGCCAATATCATTTGCATAGGGACAGAAGTACACGCCAGCCCAACGGTTGAGGAAACGGCCTTGAATTTCTTCCGAAAAATCAAAACCATGCAGTTTTGCGAGTCGTAGAATTTCTTCGGGCTGTGCTTCTGCGAATAAACTTCTGAAGCTTGTGTCCTCCTCCAGAACGCCAATGAAGCGGATGAATTCGGCTCTTGACATCAATGTAGTTAGATCTATCAATATCCTATCAATCAACTATCGTGATTGATCCACTAATCGTCTTATTTTTTATCAGAGCGTCTTGTCGTTTTGTGTTGATGCCGTGTCAGCGGGGGAAGAGCAAGGTTAAGTATTTTTGACTAATTGTTCCGCTGGCTTTTCCTTGACTTGATGAAGCTTTTGCGAGGTTTGATTCTATGGATTGATTACACTTCATATCTTCTAGGAAAAATATTTTTTGTGTTTTAATAGTTTTTGGCAGTCGGCGAATTTAAGTTAGCCGCACTAAAACTGAACTGCTCTCAGGCTGTTCAGTCTCTCCAGTCAGTGAAGAGTGTATGGCTTAGTACGTGTATTCTTCGCCATGAGAAGCTTAGGTATTGTTGTTCTTCGTCAGGTCTTTCTCGCTTGATTTGAGTTGATGCTTGATGGAGCATTAATGGCTTGGCTCGGTTTTTGAACTGCGAGTTTGTCTTGTGATTGTTAATCTGGTTATTGTGTCCATGTCATATGCAAAAGCATTTGAATTTTACTGATTTTTTGATGCAGTCTCTACTTGCTTAGGGGTTGGTGTTTTTGTACATCTTTTTTGTGGTTGGCTTTAGATTTTGTTTTTGAGTATTTTAATGGCTGCACTGATGACTGCTTTAACGTCTGGATCGCTTTCATCTTTTTCGGCAATCAAAAGTTCTTCTATTGTTTCGGTTGCGTCAAGCTTCATCAATGACATTGCTATATTTTTTCTAACTTGCACGTTGTTGTCGCGAATTTTTGCGATAAGTAAGTCTTGCACGTCTTCTGCATCGCACGATTTCCCAATTAGAGTAGCTGCTTCTGCCCTAACATCGGAACTGTCGTCGTCTAAAGCTTGAAAGACCCTCGCTTGTGCTTTTTGATCTCCGAGGGATTGGATTTGATCACCTAGAGCGGCAACGGCAGCAACTCTTACCTCAGAACATTCAGAATCTGCGGCTTTGAGAAGTGCCTCAGGTGCTTTTGCTCCAATGAAACTAAGAGCGAGATTGATTAAGCCAACTTGAAAGGGTGAGCAATCAGGATTCACCAAGATTCCAAGTAACGACTCCATGGCATCTGGTCCGATGGTCGCCATCGCACCGGCAGATGATCCTAGGACGACTGGATCATCATCCTCAAGAAATGCTTCTAAGAGATCGGGAAGGGCCTCTTTGCTCCCAATCAGATTAAGCGTTTTAGCTGAAGCTCTGCGAACAACGACATTATTGTGATGTCGAAGTGCATCGCAAAGAATAGGGATTGCTGCTTCTCCTACAGCTCCAAGACTTTTTGCAAAAGTTAGACGCAGAGCTCCCCTTTGATCTCCGAGTCCTGCCACCATACGTTTGATTGATTCGGCATCCGTTCCTGGAATCTCTCCTTCGTTTAATTTCAGGGTTAGCTCGTTAGCAAGATGAAGCGCTTCTTCGTCAGTGAGCTTGCTATCTCTGAGTGATGATTCGTCAAGGGATTCTTGGATCACTGTCCGAGCTAGATATGCCGTCTCTTAATCTAATGGATGCCTGGCGTGTGATGGTCCTCACTCAGCAGGTACGTGGAGAATATTGCAACGCGAGGCCGTTGTTATTACATGCTCAATGGCAGCGCGGATGACAACCGCATTTTTGAGAACATAAAAAACTCCCGTTTCACAACGGGAGTAAATAAATCAAGAAAATTTCCTTGCAGGGCGATCTTCTTGAAAATTTTAGTTGATCAGAAATGAATGCCGAAGGGGCGGAAAGGAACATAATCGGTCACTTTAGGAGGATTATGACCGGTGTACTTCTGCTCGGGGAGTTTGGGCATAATCCTCGCTGTGGCAATATACGTGAAGCTGACTGGCTTCATGGCTGTTGCAGCTGCTGTCGCCAGTGGGTAGACAGTTCTACTCTTCTTTCCTTGAGCATTGTCACTAATGGAGACTTTGGTACCGCCTAATTCCCTCATTAAATTGAAGGATAAGGTCACCATGCCAGCATAGGAATCAGTGGTTCTATTGTATGGAACAATATCCGAGCCAAAGACTTCTGTGTACTCTGCACAATCAGTCAGGCTATCGATCAGTGCATCAAATCCTTCCTCAGCTTGCAGCTTGATGCTTTTTTGAACTTCTGCTTGATCAAGAGGTGCACGTCCGAGCAGATGCTTGAAATTCAACTCAATTCCACGCTGAGGCGCTACAGAATGGAAAAAATTGTCCTTGTAGAACGGAGACTTAGCCAGGCCATTGACGAAGTCACGCACAGTAATCTCACCATTCATCAGCCTCGCCTCGAGTGATGTGCAGCGCTCGTTTTCTGTCGGCGGAAGATTGCCGAAGACCTGGCGATAGGCAGCAATGATGGTGCGCTCTAAGGCTTCGCTACTTCCAGGGTGATACTCGTCGGAGGTCACCGCAAAGGGGCATTCGCTGTAGAGACGGGGACCAATTCCGATGCCCATCGAAGCACATGTATTGCGCTTGAAATCAGCAATGGCACCAGGCACGGTGCGGTGAACAGTATTTTTGCCAGCTTTGTTGGAAGTGGAATACGAAGCAGGCTTCGTGCGGTTGGCAGCCGCTAGACCTTCTGGACTCGTTTGCGTACTGAGCATGATGAGGAGTTGGGTAGAGTTTGACAAAATTGTTCCCTCCCAAACATGCTGGCCAGGTCATGAATTGATTCGGCGCCTTTTAGCTTGTTGGAGAGGAGGGTGACAATGGAGATAGTTGATCAATCCGTGATCTATAAAGGATTGATAGACCACTGTTCCCATACGTTATCTTCAACGGTCAGTACAGTCACCAACGCATTGGTAAGACGATGGATATTTTCGAATGATGCAGAACCAATCTTTTACTCAATAATCAATTCGTTCAGTAGGACTGAAAAGAGCAAAGGTGATGTGGGATTGATTAAAAAAAAGGGTGGGCATCGCCCACCCCCCCTGCTATCAATTCGAGTGTATCAATCAATCTTGAGCTGGATCAGCCCAGGGAGTTGATGACGTAATCGAGAAGCTGGTTGTAAGCGGTCAGAGCCTGAGCGCTCATGTCGCGAGGGGCACAACCGCGGGAGCGGATGTGAGCAAAACCAGCAACGTAGGTGCCAGCATCAATGCTGAGAGCCTTCAGAACTTCTTTCTGACCATTGATGGCCAGCTCATCCAGAGGGCCAGTGCCGCCGGTCACCAAGCAGTAGTTGATCAGACGCAGGTAGTGAACGAAGTCACGCTTGCACTTGTCCTTACCTTCAGTAGCGCACTTGCGTGGCTGACGGCCTGTAGCGCCGTTGGGGTACTGAGAGTAGACAGCGTCAACTGCTTCTTGAGCAACGGCGTCATAGTTGCTGGCAAGCTTCTCAGCAGCTTCCAGACGTGCAGAAGCGCGCTGGATGGAACCCTGCACGGACTCCATGTCGGAGGCGGAGGGGAAGCGTGATGCGCTATCGGCAGCGCCGACGACGGTGGTGATGACGGACTTCATGATTTAGAAGAAGGGTGTTCAGGTGTGCTGAAAAATGAATCGATGGTTCAGCTGATTGCGCTGATCACCATGTCGAAGTAGCTAGCAGCTTCACCGGCCAGGTTGGAGCAATCGCCGGAAGTCAGAGCCATTTTCTTGGCCTGGCTATTGGTATTGGTGATCAGACCACCAGCAGCAGACTTCATGATTGCAACAGCGCGGGATGCTGAACCGGTGGGAACACCCAGAGCGGCATAGGTCTCGCGAAGACCATTCAGGCAGCGATCCTGCAGCACGGATGCATCACCAGCCAGCAGGGCATAGCTCACATAACGAAGGACGATCTCACCGTCACGCAGGCAAGCAGCCATCTTGCGGTTGGTGTACACACCACCGTTAGGAGCGGTCAGACCGGTGTTTTCGCAGCAAATGCCAGCGATAGCATCAGAAACGATGCATGCAGCGTTGGAGGACAGAGCATTCACTGCGTCGAGACGCTTGTTGCCATCAGATATGAAGGACTTCAGGGAGGCCAGCTCGCCTCCGCCGATGAATGCACCGCTGGAGTCGGCCGCTACGGCCTTCCTGGAGAATGCGTCGAGCATGGTTGTGGGTATGTTGTTGGGGGATGCAAATCCGCATCACGGATGACAGTAACCCTGCTTTCTCTGGTCAAATCGACAAGCAGCCTGTCAAGACACACAAGTTGACATATGGATAGGAAGTATCCGGTTCAGTTCGTTTCCCCAACCACAAACAAGTCTTTTCATGACAACTGTTTAAGGACTTGTTGGCATGTCCATTTCAATGGTATCCATTGGGCTTTTTCAGAAAGCTCTTTGAGTAAGGGAATCTGATCATTTAGACCCAATCCAACACAGCCCCATGCGGCTGCAATCCTTGACTTGGTGTATTGCGGAATAGTTTCTGCCAATGCAAGACGAATCAGGTCACTTCGTTCGTCTAATGCTTGAAGACTCACGACAACCGTGAGGTAGTAGTGGATGACGTAATCACTCCATAACTTTTGTTTAATTTGATCGATCAGATCCAATTTTTCCGGTATTTGCATCCTCATGAGGGCTACCGCACCCCCGTATTGTCGCGCTTCATCGCGATGTTGAAGGTTGTTTTCGATATGCTCTGGTTCGCTGGGACATATCCATTCAGGCCTCAGTTTCAGATTCTGAGGATGATCTTGAAGCAATTGTTTCACTAACGTTTCGTGCTCTTGCGGAACGCAGCATGTTTTGTCGGGGTCGACCAGTTGGAAGGCGCTTTTCGCTCTTAGGGACATTGAGGCAGGTGCGGTGACAAGTGCCTCCAGTCGTGACACATCCCCTGCGTCGCCAAGATCGATCACAGCTGATTGTCTGCGACCTGCTATGGGGTCTGCCAGCTGAGGAATAAGCAGGTCAAGCCCTTTTTTCTGATTGTGAACTCGAGCTAAGTAGGCTCTTGCTGCTCCAGCCACAAGAGGATTGCTGTCGTTTTGTAAGAGACTGATCTCAGGCTTGGCTGTTTCGATACCTAATCGAGTGTGAGCTTGAATCACTGCACGCTTTTGAATGTCTTCTCCGTCAAGCACTCGTAAAAGTTGTTCTTGATCAGAACCACTGAGTGGACTCCCAATCCTTGTAATGGCATCAATGGCATTGATGACTGCAGGTTGATCCGAACAGTTGAGAGAACGAAAGAGTGCCGGAAGAGCCTTTGAACTCTTTCGGCGTCCTAGGGCGTCAATTGCTTTTCTACGAGTGATGCGATCAAACAAATTCTCAGGGTTTAATTCTGCGGCTTGGATGAGAATATTTAGGCTTTTGTCGGAGTTGCTTACCCCGAGGCGTGTCGCGGCCATATATTTGTCAACGGGACGCTCAAGCGTGTCTGGGTCAGCAAGAATCACTGCCATGGCATGCTCTTCCGATAAACCTTCGACCAGATTGTCAAATCGTTCGGCCATGGTTGATTTGTCGATCAGCGTGTTGAGGCATTCTCGCATTCCAAACTACAAGCTGGCTTCGGATTGCGCTGGGTTGAGTTCTTCAGCAGAGTTTGATGCATGTACAATTTTATTCTTCATTGGCTTTTTTAGGTCGAAACCCTATCCCTGCAAGCGTCTCAGTCGTGTTCCTGTTTATTCAACAGTGCATTGAATGATCGCTGATAAGTAAGAATCGATAGAGCTTCCATTCACAATGGTAAGTTACTAAGATTCTTCGAAACAATATTAAGAGTCGTCATGCCTGATAGACTTTGTTGAGTACTTCCCTGGTGTGATGCCTGTTTCAGCTGAGCTCGAGCAAGCTCTTCCGCGATTTGTTGAATATGTCAAAGGAAGCACAGAAGTTCAAAATCAGTTGCATGCTGTGACTGAAATTGATCAACTAAAGGGAATTGTCAATGGTATTGATCCAGTGTTAACTGGATCTGCTTTAATTCCCTATGAGCAAGCTACAAGTCCGCCAAAGATTACAATTGATTCAGGTATTCTTTCAGAAAACATACTGTGGAGATTGCTGCGTTGCCCCGGTGGACCACTTGTTTTGCAGATGATTTGCAAGCAAGTTAATTTTGCTC
Source organism: Synechococcus sp. MIT S1220 (assembly GCF_047303025.1). Taxonomy (NCBI): domain Bacteria; kingdom Bacillati; phylum Cyanobacteriota; class Cyanophyceae; order Synechococcales; family Synechococcaceae; genus Synechococcus; species Synechococcus sp. MIT S1220. Next base: position 1,073,488 of record NZ_CP138939.1, read on the forward strand.
TATGGATTGAAAGCTGCTAATGATGCCTGAATCTCCCCTTGATCAATTTGTTCAAGCAGTTGTTTACGATCACACGACGGCAACAGGTTTAAAGAAATGTACGAATCATGTTGAAATAGTTGAGTTCGCATCTTCAATTGATTATTGTTTCACAATGTCGGAATGGCAGGATTACTTTAGAAATGATTTTGCTGATTTGACACCAGCTCAGCAAGAGTCAATACGATCGTTCGATCCACAGCATTGGTCTTGGGCTTTTCGGCAGATTTCGTCTTGGCGAGCCATGCTTATGGAAGGGGCTTAGTTTTTTGTCTGTGTTGCTATTGTTTCGCTATAATCAAGGAACTAGGATTTAGTTTGGCCATGTCCAACTCAGCTGCTGATGTAGAAAAAGATTCTATCCTTGAATCTTTTATTTCATTAGCACGACAGGATGAAACTCTCAAGGATGAAATTAAAGCTGCTTTAAATCAAGATCAAGTCATTGCTATCGCTGCTGCACGTGGTTATGTATTTGACTCTTTAACAATTTTGAGAAGGTGGAGTAAGCATAATGATTTTTCGCAAGATACATGGCTGGGTTGGTTTTCTGAGTGAATTTGATCAGGTGTTTATTTCCGCATATCTTGTCTCCTTTCCTCCTTTTTTAGCCCAATAAGTGACAAGGCTTTCACCGCCAGGTCTTGGAACCGAAGCGACCGCTTGCAATATTTTGAAAGAACGCCTTGGGCCCATGGGCCAATTGCCAATAGCTTTTACAGATCTTATCCTGCCTCCGATTGATTGGATGCAGGAATCAAATTTATCGAGCTGAGTTTGATCAACGGTTTCAAAAATAAAATCACTCCCTTCACAGATTAGGTGGTGTGATCGAATCCATGCTTTCATCTGTTTTTCACTGTCAAGCATTCTTCAGTTGAGTTGTTGAATCCACTCTGAGTTAATAAGATCTGAAAGATGGCTCACTCTTTTAAATCTGAGTTGGCCATGCTCTGAGCCCCAGAGTTGTTCATCGGTTTCTGGATCAAAGCCTCTGTCACGACTGATCCAAATCTCTTCGTTCACTTCTACTTCACTCACCAGATACGTTAATTTTCCATCACGTGGTACTAGACAATTCTTGCCGGGTTCTACTGAGCCAATGTAATGTCCTGCCCGCTTTGTTTTGAAATGCATCGCACAACCACATCTTGGCTGAATCCTATGAACATCGATGGCTTTCAAGAGCTGTGGATTTTTACCTGCTCCAGCTAGCCTTGAACTATTGTTAAATCCGTAGTTTTCCATAATAAAAAGACCGTCTTTTTTCTTTAATTGATGAAGACCTTGACGATAGGGTTCCCATGGAGAGTAATCATAGCATTGTTCAGAATAAAAGCCTGGACCATGGAATATAGTCCATGGTAAAGGTCTGAAAAAAATATTGATGCGCGCAAAATCTTTGGGATTTCCTTGTGATTGATCATAGTTATCATATACACCTGCGAGTGTATTTGCGAAGAGAATAAGATCTTCTTGGCTGTTCATTGTTGTCAATGTATTATGTGCTGACGCGACGCACTTCTGAGGCGAAAGATGTCTGTAGGATTCCAGAGCCGGCTGATGTTTTAAGTACGGAAGATCTGCAGCGTACATTCTCCGAGACAAACCATATTCTTTCTTCTGCAATAGACTGCTCATAAGAGGTGGTTAGCGTAAATGTCCCATCACTGAGAAATTGATAACTTGACTCGGCCGATTCGGATTCTGCGTAACCCACACTTCGAAATAACTTGCCAGAATTATCGGTCTCTTTGATGGGAATTATGATGCAAGAACCACTGGAAACTTCGTTGGGATCATCGGGCTCCCAGTCACTTTCAGCGCACCATTCCATCTTGAAAGGTGCAATAATTTGAGATTTATCAGATGACAAGGAGTTGATGATTTTGTTTAAATCGGGATGATCTTTATCTATCTTTTTTATAGTTATCTCGCTTAAAACATCTTCAAATTGCTGGAAGGCGAGAGAATGGCCAGATCTCATGGAGCGCCATTCGCCCTCACTTTGAGCAACAAATTGCTCAATGTTCATTTCTGATCAGAATAGAACGAAGAGTCTAGTTGCTGATCGTCCAGTTTGGGGCGATTGCTTTGCAGCATATTTACCATGGAATCGATCATCATCGACATGGCCATAGGCGTTGCAGCCACAGATTGCTGAAAGGCGTTATTCGAATCGTTTTGGTTGCTGGAAGTTGGGCGAAGAATCGGCATGATCGCTAATTTTGATCAGACGTGGTGTCTAAGAAAAAATCTATGCATGATTGATTCCTGGTTTCCCACGAATCAATCATGCCTTAGATCGTTGGTTGTAAGCCGTGAACGACAGAATGATTAAGCCTTTGCAATAGAGAGGATTTTTCCTCCTTGAGCCTGGATGCTTTGGATGGTCGCTGACATCGAACGTTGAGTCACAACAGACTTTTGCACCACTCTTCTGTTGGCTCCAATCTGACGCCTTGACGTCCAGTTGATGGTCAGGGCTGAGGCATTGCCGACGCTCTTTCTTTCTAATATGTTAGGAGTCTTTCCAGTGGTCAGGCTGTCGAGGAGTCTTGAGTTCCGTTCGGCACCATCAAAACCTGCATAACCACTCTCAACCGCGTTGGATCGAGTGTAGTTAATTGTGCGACCTCCGGTAATACTCTCAAGGGAACGATTGTAGGGGACCTGGTCTACACCAAATGCGGATAAATATTCTGCACTATATGTATAACTGGCGATTTCAGCTTCGAAACCTTCGTCTTGAAGAAGGCGCACGTGTGATAACAACTCGGTTTGATCATGTGGCGGCCTGCCGAGTAAATGTTTGAAATTTAGCTCTACAAAACGATAAGGGCTATTGCAATCAAAAAAGAGCTTTTTGTAGGTATCAGATTGGGCTAATGCAGTAACGAGACCTTGAACAGTTAGATCTCCGTTCATGAACAATGCTTCAAGCGATGTGTTGACATCCAGCTCCATCAAATGGCGATTACCGAAGACCTGGCGGTAAGTCTGCTTGATCACGACAGCAGCGTGACTAGTATCAACATTTGGTTGTGCTGAAAGAGTCGTGGTCTCAGGCATGGTTCTGGGAGTTTTTTGTTGGATGCAGGGAATGATTTGCCTCCTCAACGACAGTCGATCAGGAGGCTTTGGTTGATAGTCAGAAGACTTCCGTTACATCACTTCAGTGATGGAAACGATTTTGCCTCCACGGGAGTGGATGTACTTCATCTGGCTTGACATGTCTTTGCCTGAGACCAAATAGGTGCTGCCAGCTGTACGTTGGCGCGAACGAGCTGTTTGTGCGGCCACCACGATTCGGAAGCGCTTCTTGGTGGGATCAGGGGCACCTGACTGCGTACCAGTGCGGTTGATGCGGGTGGTAGTTGCGCTCCAGCCACTTGGAACCATTCCCGTGGCAACGGAGGTCACCAGTGAAGAACTACTTAGAACGGTGTCACTAGCTGCGAAACCTTCGGCCAGGCTCAGATGACGGTTAAAAGCGACTTGTGAACGTCCGTTTTCGGTGAGGATCCGAGCAAAGGGAACCGTATCTTCACCAAAGGTTGTTTGATACTCCTCACTATCGACGTAACTGCAAATCTCTGCTTCATAGCCACCTTCAGCAAGGATTTTCGTGTGTTCACTGATTTCAGCCTGGGATTGCGGGGCACGACCGAGGAAGTGCTTGAAATTGAGTTCAATGAAGCGGTAAGGAGCGCTGGTTTCAAAGAACCGGCGCTTGTATTCGGCTGACAAACCAACAGCACGGACGAATTCACGGGTGCTCAGGTAACCATCAATAAACTTGCTTTCAGCTGAAAGAGCACGTTCAAATTCCATCATGTGGGGGTTGCCCATCACCTGCTTATAGGTTGCGCGGATGAGAGCATTGAGTTGGTCAGCGGTATCGCCGGGGCAACGTTGATAGGTCTCTTGTTCCCGCTGACCCAGTCCAAAGGTCACGTAGGCATCGCCCCGCATTGGAGCTGAATCTCGGCCACTCGTGACCCCTGGTTCCCGGCTGCTGAAACGACCCGTGGTGAAACTGGCGCTTGGTCGAACACCAACGACTTGACTTGGAACGCTGATCCGCGGAGCGATTCCAGTGGCCAGGCTGCGCGTTAAAGCTGCGCCGCCCCCGCGGGCACTGTCGCTACCAGCGAAGCTCTTTTGGAGTGCTGCCAACAAGGGGAAGGCAGCGGTTGAGAGGTCTGCTGGTGAACTCCAAGAACGAGCGTATGGAACGTTGTCGCTGCCAAAAACTTCCAGATATTCAGCTGAATCAACAATGCTGTCGATCAACGCATCTTGACCATGCTCAGCCAGCATGGAGACCTTGGCTGAGATCTCTCCCTGGGAGTGAGGAGCACGACCAAGAAGGTGCTTGATGTTCAGCTCAATGCCACGCTGGGGGCCGACTGCGTTGAAGAAGCGACTCTTATAGAAGCTGGATTTTGCCAGTCCTCGAATGAAATCACGGACAGATAGGCGTCCATCTTTGAGCTGTACTTCTAATTCGGTGCAACGCTCGAAATCCATTACATGAGCATTGCCAAAAACTTGGCGATAAGCCGCTGCGATCACCTCATCAAGTGCAGCCGCATCGTCTGGGCTGTAACACTCAGTGGTGACGCGATGGGGGCAATCTTCATGACTGCGGGGTCCCACCCCAATGGCCATTTGATCGCAGGATTGCTTGAGGAACTCACCAATTGTGAGTGCTGCTTTTTGGCTTGATTGACCTTTGCGCTGGAAACCGACGGGATCGCTCCACTTAGACGTTGCGCCGAAACCGAGTGAAGAAGATGTGCTGGCCATTGGTCTGTTCGAGTGGGAGATGTTGGAGGTTTAAGACTTCAAATTCGATTGCTTGTCGTGAATGAATTCAGGTCACCGGCGTGATGCTGGCGATCTTCCCTCCTTCGCGGTGAATCCGCTTGAACTGCTCAGAGAGCTTGTCGAATGGAACGTAATACACACGGTTACTGCGTGTATAACGAGAGATCCGACGAAGATTGTTGGCGCTGTAGGCGGTGACCTCTACGCGGTAGGTCATCCCTTGGTCGCCGGCACCGACACCAAGCCGGGTTGGCGCATTCTGAAGATTAGGAGCCGGACGGAAACTCCAGCCTGTTGCTTCGAGAGAGGAGGGCGGAACAACCGCAATGGGTCTGTTCTGATATGCCGCACCTCCAAGCTTGCTGCTGTTTCCAGCCAAATCGCCTTTGAGGCTGCTGCTGCTATTGCCTCTCAGAAGTTGGAAGCACCAGGTGAACTCCTGCATGGTGCCGCAGCTTTCGGTTTTCCAACCCCGTTGGTAAGGAACCGTCCACTCGCCAAAGGTATTTTGATAATCATTGGAGTCTAAAAAGCTGTCGATATCTGCGTTGTAGCCCTTGCTGTCCAGACGCTCGGCGTGGTCACGCATCTCATTGAAATCGACAGGCGCACGACCCAGAAGGTGCCGGAAAGCGAGTTCGATGAAGCGGTAGCGAGCACAGTTATCGAAGAAGCGAGTGCGGTACAGGTCGCTCTTGGCAATTCTGCGAACCAGCTCGCGCACGCTGATCTCGCCAAGCTTGAACTGGGATTCAGCAATGACTTGGCGCTCGCTGTCCATGACGTACGCATTGCCAAGCACCTGCTTGTACACAGCGCGAATCATCTGTTCCTTTTTGGTGTCGTCGTCACCAGGGATCAGCTCGAGCGGTGCTTCACTCTCTTCTGCGAAGCGTTCGACCCCGAGAAGCGAGGCAGGACCGAAGGGCATGAATGTTCTCGCGTTTTCGCCATGCAATAGTCAGTCAGAAAGGATGTTGAGGAGCGGGTTCTTTATAAACCTCAATCAATATGTCCAAATGTTGCGTGGAATGGCCATTTCTGGAGGTCGGGAACGTGGCTGAACGCCATGGGGACATCGGCCTCTATGAGTTGCTGGCTGGTGTTCTCAGCGATTCCAGGCTGTGTCTGGTGGTGCTGCGGGTGAGTGGGTTCCAGCAATCCAATTCTGTGATTGGTCGAGTGAGCAAAGACGACAGTTGATCCTCCAGGCCAACGCAAAGCGAGAAATCAGCGCCCTTGATCGATTGCACCGAATCGAGGGCGGCGTCGTGGAGATCTGCCCCTCGTAGATCAGCCATGTCGAGTTCGCTTGTTCCGAAGCGCGCCCCGCGGCACATGGCGCCGCGTAAGACGGCTGATCGCATGTCTGAACCAGCCAGAGACACTCCATCCAGTCGTGCGCCACTTAAATCTGTACCGCTGAGATAAGCGCCCATCAGGACTGCGCCACGCAGATCGATTCCGCGTAGGTCGGCGTTGTTTAAAAATGCGCCATTGAGCTTGGCACCTGGTCCGATGGCGCCACTGGTCCTCAAATCAAAGTCATCAGGAGCTTTTGTCTGGGTGTCGTAAATCGCTAGGCGAAGATCAGCCTCTTGGAGCTGGCATTGCCTCAGATCACTGCCGCGTAGATCAACCCGACAGAGTTTGGCTTGACGTAGATCAAGGCTTCCCAGAACCTCACCACTCCAGTTGGCACCACGGGCATCGATGGGTGCTGCTTCAGAGATCTGGCTTGGCAGGAGGGCTTCCGGGGCAGACCAATTGCCCAAATTCAAGGATCCGGAGCTCGCCATTAACGCTTTACGTGCCCAACATCAACACAGCGATCGTAAGGATGACGCGCACGATCTCAAAACCGCCGATCGCAAAGACACCAAGGAATAAATAGAGGCTCCAACGGGGAGGCCGTTCGTTCGACCATGCAGTCGATGCTTGCAGCACGCTTGTTTGCGTCATGTCCCTCACGCAACCTCTTTGAATTAGGGCATTGCGCCAGTCCGCTCCGTAGCGGGGAAAACGTTGATAGATGGGCATTTCGCCGATGTCACGTCCAGGAACGACTCTTCCCCTTTGAACAGGAGGGAGGTCATAGCCGAAGTTGGCCATGTATTCGTCGGAATTGAGCAACGCATCAATAAAGGTGTTGAAGCCTTTTTCTCCGATCACAATCGACCAGGCCAGGCGTTCAGCCTCTCCGTGCACTGGGCGACCCAGAACACGCCCCACGACCTGATCAACCATCCGGTAATTGGAGCTGCACTGGTAGTACCCCTGTTGGAAGCGTTCAGAAAGCAGCAGACCGCGTATAAAGTCACGCATGGTGATGTTGCCACTCCTCAGCTGGGATTCGAGAAATAAATCCCGATCGCACTGCATGGCGTGAAAGAAGATCTGCCGGTATGCCTGTTCGATCATTTCGTCGATATCAGCCCTGTAAGTCGAATCAGCGGAACTAATCGAGCCTGTGAGCTGGATGCGAACGGTATCCACGTCGCCTGCAAGGTTGCTAACCCGGTTGTTCTGACTGGTAAGTGGATACGTCTGTAGAGGGATCGCCATCGCGCGTTTTTAAGTAGAAATACCTTGATGACGATCATCCCTTAAGTGGATGAGCCGGTTGATCTTGCTTATCAGCTCTTAACCGCAGAATTGTTGAGGTTGTCCAGCAGGTGGTCGAAACAGGCACGAACCAAGGCTTGTTCACTGGAGGATGGAGTGGTGGCAATGCAGAGCTCCTGCAACGTCTGCAAGGCAATCCGCATTGCGTTGATCGGAACGTCCATTCGGATGTAAAGCTCCCGCAAGGCCACCATCCCCTCAAAATCTGTGAACTGACTCTGCCCAGCTGCGATCGCGTAGAGCACAACCCTCAGAAAATTCCAGCAATCCCGCCAGCAGGCGTCAGCGCGATCTTGTGGATGCAGCGCCCCGCCTGGTTGGCAGAGATCCGGGAACTGACGGTTCAGTTCTGCGCGTGCTTGCGCAACGAGGGAATCAGCCTTTCTTTGAAGCTGAAGCGGCAGCCCAATCCCGATGCCTGACGCACGGCAAATCATTCTGAGTTCCTCAGCTGTCAGAGGACGTTTTGCTTGGTCTGCCTGTTGGATGAGGTTGCGTGTCTGGTTTGGCAGATCGGCCTGGTCGCCGAGTCCACACACTTTCGAGAGCGCGATCAATTGGTTGAGATCGAGTTGGTTGAGATCGAGTGCATCAACCGAATTCATTGACAGGCCACAGGTGACGCGGTCAACCATCCATGTCTTTCAAGATAAAAAGCCCAGATCACTCCATCCCCGAGGCCAAAACAGTGCTCTCGGGCCGCTGCAGCCAATGCTTGCGGGACCTTCAGTTGTTGGAGGAGATGCTCCACATTCGCCTGGCCTATGACCTCGACAGCGCGAATTGCTGAACCCACGACCCAGGTCAATGACGTGTCATGCAACGGGCCATCACTTCTCTCGCAAGCCAGCAGCAGAGTGCAAGGGGACTCTTGGCGGTCGAGGGTGTCTTGCCAAAGCTCGATATTGTCTGGCTTTAAGTCGATTCTGAATTGCCCTTCGTCCAAGGGCATGCATAGCTCACCGCTGCTCCCGGCACGGGTCATCAGCGACTGAATTCTTGGATCCTTGAGTCGATCCATAGGGTGATGCCGTTGAAACGCAATGTACGTCCGCTTTCCAGCTGAAAAATCTGTAACCAGACAACTGTTCACGGATGCTGTTCTGAAGCCAGATGCGCTCGATCACTGGAGATGCAGTGCTTCTGATCTGATCGAGAAGACTGGAGCAGATCCTGAAATGTTGTGTCTTCATCCCATTGGCTTCAGTCTCACTGGGCTTGGATGCCAAGAATTCAATCGCATTTTGAATGGTGAGATTTTCTCTTTAACAATCCGGTCATTGTCGCCAAGGCAAACATGGCAAGTAGGGCAATACCCAGTATTAAACCCGCTCCCTGGGTTACCCCAGCACCAACAGCAACGATGATCGAGTCGCTGATCAAAACACTGATTAACAGAGCAGGCGCAAAGATCCTCCAATGGGTACGGCTGATGCCAATGGCGTAACTCAGAAAGTCAAAGAGGCCGGTCATTAATAATCCTGTCATCAGGAAAAAATTCCCCTCCAGCTGGTTTTGACTGAAACCATCGATCCGACGCATCGCAGATTGACCGACGAGGCGACTCACGGGCTCACGACCCCACTTCCGAGCAATCAAAAATGCTCCGCTGCAGAACAGAAGATCAGACAGGACAATCGTTGTGTATCCGGTTTTAAAACCAAGCAGTGATCCTGCGAGAAGCGAATAGATCGAACTAGGTAAGGCTGGCAGGATGATGCTGACTCCGCGGAGTAAAAAGAGCCCAAACGGAGCCCAAAATCCCATCTGTTTGACGACTTCCTGAAGCGGCTGTATATATTTATGCAAGAAGAAGCAGATGAGCACAAAGGCAACAACTGCCACAATTATTTTTAACCACTTTCCGTAGCCCGGCATTGACAAATTTTGAATTTTGCTCGAATAGTTTAGATCAGTGTGGCGTCGAGAATGCGATTCTGTGACATGTCACATAGAGCGGTTGTCTCAGCAGGTCTGACCGTGGTGACAGGACTGCAATCCCTTTGCTGTGGAAAATTTTCCCCGGACAGATAGCATTGGTCAAAATGTTCTGAAAAGGTCAGATTTTTGAACATGATGCCCTCGCCGCCCGTTACCCTCGAACGTCCTTATGCTTGTGTTACCAGCTGCTGTGAACTAGCGGGGATCATTTCTGATCGATGTTCTGTTTTAGAGGAACGTTTGGATCAATTGGAGCAGTGCTCCCATCGACACCTGATCATTGGGGCAGCGCCTGATCGATCCAACAGCAACTCGATCCTTGAACAGCACAAGGAACGTTGATTCATCATGGGATCAGCTTGCTTTCTTTCACCATCTGAAGCCGTGGTCTGACAGCTCAATTGAGCTCAAGAAGGCGGATCCTGAAGGTCGCAACCTGTCTGGCCATGTCAGGCGAACTAATCAGGAAAGGATGGTCAGAGAGTTTGGCAAGAACGGCCTCAAGATGCTCATCTCGGTTGGCGGGAGACTCGCCTCCAGCTCGCAGATGTTTCCAGGTTCGATCAAAGACCATTGCAAAGCTGTCCGCGTTGTTGAAAACGCGGTCAGTCTCTGCATCAGGAGAGACGAAAGACACAGAAAAATAGACATCAAAGAGATGCCAGGACCCAGATTTGAACTGGGGACACGGCGATTTTCAGTCGCCTGCTCTACCAACTGAGCTATCCCGGCGTGCCGCTTCAGCGACCCCTGAATCTTAAATCACCGCCTGTGGTTAGGGGTGCGAGCCAGGCAGATCAGCCCGGCAACCCGATGTCCCGCTTCCTTGAGCGCTGCACTGGCGGAGAGGGCTGTTGCTCCCGTAGTGAGGATATCGTCCACCAACCACAGCAGAGGCCTTGGACTGCTTTTCGCTTGGGCAGGCTCCGCACGAAAGGTCCCTTTCAAATTCTTAAGCCGTTGATCACGTCTCAGGTGATGTTGTCCCGCGGATGCACGGCAACGGTGCAGTAATGGTCGGACGGGTTGTTGGAGGTTGGAACAGATCCGCTGCGGCCAAGGGTTGGCATGACGCTGTTTCCAGCTCGGTATTGGGACCAGCTCGATGTTGTCGTCCTCCGGCATGATTTCGCTCAACAACTGGATCAGGCTCTGCACGCTCCTTTGATCGGGGCGACTCCGCAGTTTGAGAAGAAGCGCTCGAAACTCGTTGCAGTAGAGGCCGAGCGCTTTCCAGGGAAGAGGGTGTTCACCGCTCATGCCTTGGATCGGAAGATCAAGCTTTGTTCTGCAAGACAAACAAGGCAGTTCTCTCAAGTCCCCATCATTAGGTTGTCGACAAAGTGGGCAGCTGGGTTCGATCAGAAGGATCCGTCCCGCTTTAATCAAGGACTGCAGCACTCCATTGAGCCGGCTGTTTTGAGCATTCCCCTCAGGAAGCGTTCCGAGGCATCGCTCGGAGCATGGCTACGAGTGTTTTGTGGGCATCTTCGCTGTCCGTCAACGCGTGGTCAAAAGGGATTTGAATGGACTGGCCATCGACCTCCAGTTCCATCGCCTCGGCTGTCACGGCAAGCATGCGTGCTGCGGATGGGGTTGCGACCCCTCCGTAATGGCAGGCGTAAGCCAGAACGGCGTCAGCGTGGTCGTCATTCATGTGGGCGCAGATACGAGCGCTCACATCTGGAGTGAGGGGGTCTGCCGCCATGGTGTCGAAGGTGGTAGGGGGATCTCGGGGGAGCTGGCTTGGTTCAGCCGAAACGTTGCCAAAGCAATGTTCCAAGCCTCACCGCGCTGAACGCCACATAGCAGGAGAGGGCCACGAAAAGAAGAAGTGAAAGCACTTCTTGTGGTTTTGTGGGCATCACTGGACTGCGGTAGTAGGTGGGTGGGCAAAAAAAAAGCATCCGACAAGCAATGTCGCGATGCTTTTCAAAAATGGTAGTCGCTGGCTCCAGAGCGGAGGAGCCAGCTGTTCTGGCTGGAAAAATCAGGCCCAGGTTTTGGCAGTCTTGGGTTGGAACATCCGTTTGAATGCCGCCGAATTGGGATCCTTGACCGCACTGGAGTACTTGAAGCCGGAGACATCGAATCCAGTGGACGCACTGATGTTGCGTGCGTTGCTGAATTCCATGACCAACTGGCTTCTGCCTTCAATGGTTGTGTCGGAAGCCGCGTTGGCGGGTGTGACACGGCCGAGGTTGACGAAGGTCGAGCAGTAAGCCCCTGCGGCTGATGTCCAGGCGCGCAAGTAGGGAACAGTGTCGGTGCCGAACACTTCAAGGTATTCACCTGAGCTTGTGACGCTGTCAACCATTGCATCGAAACCCTGCTCTGCGATCAAGGCGATGTATTGGCTCACCTCAGCTTGGTTGATCGGAGGACGTCCGAGCAGATGCTTCAGGTTGAGTTCGATGCCTCGGATCGGAGACACCTTTGAAAAATAGTTCGCTTTATAGAGATCTGATTTCGCCAACCCAGCCACAAAATCTCGAACGGAGATCTCACCGTTGCTGAGCTTCGATTCCAGCTCTGTGCAGCGTTGGCTGTCGGTCGGACCCAGGTTGCCGAAAACCTGTTTATAGGCTGCTGAGATTGTTGTTTCGAGAGCATCGCTGCCGGTGGCGGCATACTCGTCGGCAGTCACAGCGAATGGACATTCGCTGTGAAGCCGCTGGCCAATACCAATTCCCATGTCAGAGCACAGGTTTTCCTTGTACTGGTGAATGGTCAGCGCCGCACCACGAGGGGAAGGGCCATTGGATGCGGTGTAGGACAGACGATTCAGGCTTGTGAAATCACGCGTCGGCTTGATAACGACCATTTCTGATCCAGGAAAGGATTCTGGACGCTGAGACTAAATGGATGTTTTTATTTCCTCGCTGCTGTTGTCGGCCTTGCAACAAAATTTTTGAGTGCATTGAAATTGATAAGGAAATTGAAAACCTTTTCGAAAGGGTTGTCGTGAGTCTGTCATCAACTTCGCAAGCATTCTTAATGGCTTGATTGGTGCTCCATCAGCCCCTGGCGGGCCAGTTGCGCTACCCCTGCTGCGGGCGGCATGTTGCAGCTCAAGACTGGGCATCCGAGCCTTCGCTCTCGCATCCTTCGCCATTGCGGGTTGCGGGCTCCGCCTCCCAGACTGATGACGCGACTAGGGGTGGGCGCCCCAAGTTCTCTCAGTCGTTCCCAGCCAAGGGCTTCGATCTCCGTCAGGCCTTCCAGCAGGCCGTGCAGATAAAGCGCATCGCTGACTGGCCGAGGCTCCAGCACTGGCTGAAGATTGGGATCATCCACTGGAAAGCGTTCGCCGATGCTGTTGAGGGGCCGCAACACCAAGCCACTGCTTGTGTCTGGATCGATCTGCCGACTGAGCTCCTTCAGCTCCTCATCCGTGAAGAACCGGCGCAGCACCCCTGCTCCCGCATTGGAGGCTCCACCGCAGAGCCAGCGTCCACCCACCCTGTGTCGCGTGATACCGGTTGCGGTGATTGGAACATCGGTGAACCGCTTGATCACTAGGGTTGTCCCCAGCACAGTGATGCCGTCTCCTGGCTCCGTGTTGGCGGCGAGCACGGAGGCATTCGAATCCGTCGTCCCTGCTATCACCTTCATGTTGATGGGAAGGCCAAGCTGATCGGCTCTTTCTGCAGTGATTACTCCGAGCAATGCACCACTGGCACGGATCGTTGGAAGCGCATTGAACCAGTGAAGAGCTTCAACCGCGGGGTGCCATCGATTCAGGTCAAGATCCCATCCCATGCGGAGATTGTTACCTTCTTCCCCCCAGCGCCAGTCAGATAGCAGCCAGCCGCTGATCCAGTCCGCCTGATGTCGTAACAGGCTGTTCGGGCCATGGCGCTGAATCAAATGCATCGCTCTGGCCAGGCTGCCGCTGCTGCTCGAGGCCGAGCCACCCTCTGGAATCAGCTCCTTGAGGTTGGCTTCAAATTCCGGAAAAGCGACGTTGTAGAGCAGTGCGTCTCCTAGGGGACGGCCGACTGAATCGCAGGCAAGCAGGGTTCCTGAGGTGCCATCCACCGCAATAGCTCCGAGCTGGTTGCGAATCTGATCGGGGATGGCTCGGATCAGAGTCCGGACTGCCTGGAGCCAGCTCTCTGGATTGTTCGGCCTGGAGTTGTAACCGATGGACGTGTTGTGCACCAGACGCCCCTCGGAATCCAGCACAGCGACGCGAACGCCGCTTGTGCCCAAGTCGATGCCGAGAACAGGCGATGGCATCGCTTGATCAGGCTTTTCTCAGCTCCTCAGCCTTGGCGTCGACGTCTTCCCAGGGAGCCTTCAGATCAGTACGACCAAAATGGCCATAGGCCGCAGTGTCTTGATAGAAGCGGCCTCCACGCTGCTGAGGCAGGTTGCGTAGACCGAATATTTCGATGATTGCGCCTGGACGCAGATCGAAGTGGTTTTGCACAAGGGAGGTGAGGTCATCATTTGATAGATCACTGGTGCCAAATGACTCCACCAAGATCGACACCGGCTTGGCAACACCGATCGCATAGCTCAACTGCACTTCAGCCCGTTCCGCAAGCCCTGCAGCCACGAGAGATTTGGCGACGTACCTAGCGGCGTAGGCGGCAGAGCGGTCCACCTTCGTGGGGTCTTTGCCAGAGAAGGCTCCACCACCATGACGGGCATACCCCCCGTAGGTATCAACAATGATCTTGCGCCCCGTTAGTCCGGCGTCCCCTTGAGGGCCGCCCACCACGAACTTTCCGGTTGGGTTGACCAGATATTTGGTCGCTTCTCGACTTGGTTTCAAAGCCAGATCGGCTGTCGCCGGTTCCACAACGTGGGTCCAGAGGTCCTTGGTGATACGTTCCCGGATCCCCTGCTCGTCGTCGATACCGGCCACCTCGGCGGTGTGTTGCGTCGAGATCAGGATGGTGTCGATCGCGACAGGTTTGTCGTTCTCGTAGACCACGCTCACCTGGGTCTTGCCATCGGGCAGGAGGTAGTCAAGGGTGCCGTTGTGCCTCACTTCGGACAGGCGCCGTGCGAGTCGGTGGGCCAGGCTGATCGGTAACGGCATCAGCTCGGGTGTCTCGTTGCAGGCGTACCCGAACATGATTCCCTGATCCCCCGCACCCACAAGATCGAGGGGATCGCCGGCATGGTCATCGGCTTCATTCACCCCCTGGGCAATGTCTGGAGACTGCTGATCGAGAGCCACAAGGACCGCACAGCTGTTGGCATCAAATCCACCGGCCCGGGCTCCGCTGTAACCGATCTCCTTGATGACATTGCGCACCAAGTGAATGAAATCCACCTGCGCTTTGGAGGTCACCTCCCCTGTAATCATGCAAAGCCCAGTGTTGACCACTGTCTCGCAGGCCACTCGGCTCGCTGGATCCTGATGAAGGAGAGCATCCAGCACAGCATCACTCACCTGATCACATATTTTGTCCGGATGCCCCTCCGTGACGGATTCTGAGGTGAAAACGTATCGACTCATGTAGTGGGCATTGTGTTTGCGGCGGACTTTAAGTGCCGACTTGGATCGAGAGCTCGTTCCAGTCGTCGATTAGCAGAGCGGCGGACGGTAGATGAGGTTTGCTGGTCCACCCACCGGTGTAACCAATCACGAGTCCAATGCCTGATGCTGCAGCCATTTGTAGGTCCGTTTCCGCATCGCCGATCAGGGCACACACTTTGGGGTCTAGATCAAGCTTGTTGCAGAGCTGAGCCACAGCTTCAGGATTCGGTTTGGCTGGAAAGTGTTCTGCACTCCAGCAGGTTTGAAAGCTCTGGCACAAGCCGTGACCCTCTAGGAACCGTTGGATGCCTTGCTCTGTGTCGTTACTGATCACAGCGAGTTTGATCCCAGTGGTGAACAGCTGCTGAATGAGTGAGGCCGAACCAGGAAGCAGAGGATTCATGATGGCTGGTGCTTGCGTAAGGGCCCGATCAACCCTGTTGAAGCTGTCTGTCGCCATTTGATGCGCCGCCGGCCAGCTGCATTCCATCAGGCAAAAAACTGTGGCCATCGACGTGAGGTTGTCGTGCCTTGAAGCAACAGCCAAGGTGCCTGCTGGATCAAGACCGTTCGGCATCACACCGAAGGCTCGCTTCAGATTTTCGCGGAGCGGCGGACACACTGATTCGGGCCGACCCCCTGCAACCCAAAGCTCAATTGCTGAATTGATGCGGGCCTCAGCCAGGTTTAGCAGGTGAGGTTCACTGTGGGAAAGGGTGCCGTCCTTATCAAACAGCACCCCTTCAATCGCACCGATGGGATCTCCTTTAAAGAGCAGATCGACCATTCCAGCGATGGGTCAAACCATCATCACGCCAAGTTCTTCACCTTCTTCAGCCTGCTCAAGCAGCATTTGCTTGTAACGGGCTGCCATTTCCTCGGCCTTGTCGAACACCTTCTGTGGATCGGTCAACATGTCACCGGGCTCCGGTTCCAGTGCCTTCGTTGACAGGGAAATCCTGCCTCGCTCAGCGTCGAGGTCGATGATCATCACCTTCATTTGGTCATTCACATTCAGGACCGAGTGCGGAGTCTCGATGTGCTCATGGCTGATTTCTGAGATGTGCAGCAGTCCGCTGACACCACCGATATCAATGAAGGCGCCATAAGGCTTGATGCCACGAACCGTTCCGACGACAACCTCGCCCACTTCAAGACGATTCATCTTGCGCTCAACAAGAGCACGGCGATGGCTAAGCACAAGTCTGTTGCGCTCTTCGTCCACTTCGAGAAACTTCAGAGGCAGGAAATCGGCAACCAGTTCTTCCTTGGGCTTACGCGTGCTGATATGCGAGCCAGGGATGAAGCCCCGCAGGCCTTCGACCCGCACGAGCGCACCACCGCGGTTCGTAGCGAAAACCTCGGAATAAATCGTTGCGTCTTCCTTTTGCAGCTGGCGAACGCGTTCCCAGGCCCTCTGATACTCGATCCGACGGACAGATAGAGCTAACTGACCATCCTCGTTTTCTTCACTCATGATGAAGAACTCGCGGATTTCTCCAGGCTGGAGCACATCGCCCAGTCCTTCCACCCTGTTGATCGACACCTCTTGTAGAGGCATGAAAGCGGCGGTTTTTGCCCCAATATCGATCATCGCTCCCTTGGACTCAAGGGCGAACACAGTGCCGTTAACGATGTCGCCGGGCTTGAAGTTGTAATCGTATTTGCTGAGCAGAGCAGCGAATTCATCCAGCGTGAAGCCGGCATCATCAAGATTGCGGGGGTTGGCCCTGCTGCTCGGGTCGTCCGCGCTGGGAACATCCTCAGGGATGCTCAGGTCTTCCTCTGCGAAAGCCTGCTCGCCATCTTCAACGGTCGATGAAGTCGCTTCGGCGGCTGCTTCTTCGGTTGCGCCTGTGCTGACTTCTTGAACCTGCTCTTCCGTGGGGGTTGCGGACATGGGCTGTTGGCGGTCTACCTCATGTGGGTAGTTCGAATGAGTCACGCAACGTGCCCGCCGACACGCTGCGGAGAATCATCAACTCTACAGAGCAGCCTTCAGCTAACGGCTGCGAGGTGTTCCTGCTCCCGATTCATGGTCTCCAGGGTTGAGACGAAGTCGTCAATCCCGCGAAATTGGCGGTACACAGACGCGAAACGGATGTAGGCGACTTCACTGACGTCTTTGAGCTGGGTGAGCACGAGCTCGCCGATCTCAGCGCTGCTCACTTCCCGGGCACTCCGCTGTTGCAGCTGAAGCTCCAGTGCCTCGATCATTTTTTCCAGACGCGAGGTGTCGAGCCCGGTCTTTTCACAGGCACGATTCATCCCATGCAGCAATTTGCTGCGATTGAAGATCTCGCGATTGCCATTCCGCTTGATCACTGTGATTGGGACCGTTTCGACCCTTTCGTATGTGGTGAAGCGGAATTCACAGTTCAGGCATTCCCTTCGACGTCGGACGCTGCGCCCTCCATCAGCTGCTCTCGATTCGAGAACACGACTATCAGTGTTTTGGCAGGAGGGGCACTGCACGCCCAAATTTTCTCGGAAGTGCACCAACTTTAGACAGTGATATGAGTCTTGAGAAGGGTGTGCACGACATCAGTCTCATCTCTGATCCCCTCTGATCCCTTTCGCAGCGGTGAGACTGCCTGATTGTTGGTGCGCTGGTGAGACCCATCTGCGACCTTGGGGAAGAGAGCTTTGGCAACAAAAAACCCCGCCGAAGCGGGGTTTGAACTGCTATAAGGTCATTTGCCGATCTTTGGCGGATCGCGGAAGGCAATTGCGAAAAAGAGAGTTGCAATCGCGAGGGTGAGAATGAGGATGTAAGCAAGGCTATCCATCAGAAGTCTCCAAGAGAGCGATTATTTGAGGGGAGAGCCTGCAGGAGGCACGTAGCCATCCGGCAAGCGACGGGTCGACTTGTCGCCGAGTTTGGCGAACAGGCCGAATTCCACTTGGTCGCCGAGATCGGGATCGATACCAGCGAACACATCTCTGTACAAGGTACGTGCACCGTGCCAGATGTGGCCGAAGAAGAACAGAAGGGCAAAGGTTGCGTGTCCGAAGGTGAACCAACCACGCGGGGAGCTGCGGAACACACCATCAGAGTCGTAGGTCTCACGGTCAAAGTCGAACGCTTCTCCAAGCTGAGACTTACGAGCGAGTCGTTTGACGTCAGCTGGATCAGTGAAGGTCTTACCGTCGAGAGCACCTCCGAAGACTTGGGCCTTCACACCTTGCTGCTCAAAGGAGTATTTGGCTTCGGCACGGCGGAAAGGAATGTCTGCGCGAACAATGCCTTGCTCATCTTCAAGAACCACTGGGAAGTTCTCAAAGAAGTTCGGAAGTCGGCGAACTTGAAGTTCACGGCCTTCACGATCAGAGAAGACGATATGGCCAAGCCAGGAGGTGGGTAGACCATCTCCGTTCACCATCGGTCCAACACGGAACAGGCCACCTTTTGCAGGACTGTTGCCGACGTAGTCATAGAAGGCAAGCTTTTCGGGAATAGCGGCATAAGCCTCATCACGAGTCTTGCCGTCATCCATCGCCGTTTGTACGCGACGATTGATTTCGGTTTTGAAGTAACTCTGATCCCACTGATAACGGGTCGGTCCGAACAGTTCGATCGGGGTTGCAGCTGCTCCGTACCACATCGTTCCAGCAACGATGAAGGCTGCGAAAAACACAGCTGCGATCGCACTTGCCAGAACTGTTTCGATGTTGCCCATTCGGAGTGCTTTATAAAGCCGTTCCGGTGGACGCGTGGTGATGTGGAAGATGCCGGCAATGATTCCGACAATTCCAGCAGCGATGTGGTGGGCGACGATGCCGCCGGGGTTGAACGGGTTAAAACCCTCTGGTCCCCAGGAGGGTTGAACGGGCTCCAGGTGACCTGTGATTCCGTAGGCGTCTGAGATCCACATCCCCGGGCCAAACACCCCCGTGAGGTGGAAAGCTCCGAAACCGAAGCAGCCGAGGCCGGCAAGAAGCAGGTGGATCCCGAAAATTTTGGGGAGATCCAGAGCTGGTTCACCAGTTCTTGGGTCTTGCCAGATTTCGAGGTCCCAGAAGGTCCAATGCCAGATGGCGGCGAGCATCAAAAGGCCGCTGAAGATGATGTGGGCTGCTGCCACACCTTCAAAGCTCCAGAAACCGGGATCAACTCCCGTTTCGCCGGTGATGCTCCATCCACCCCAGCTGCCGGTGACTCCAAGGCGAGCCATGAATGGCATAACGAACATGCCCTGACGCCACATCGGGTTCAGGACCGGATCGGAGGGGTCGAAGATGGCTAGTTCATAGAGGGCCATGGAGCCGGCCCAGCCGGCAACAAGGGCTGTATGCATGAGGTGCACAGCCAAAAGGCGGCCCGGGTCATTAATGACAACGGTGTGCACCCGATACCAGGGCAATCCCATGGGTCAGGTTCGGGGGACAGGGCTGCCAATGCAGCCAGACCCCGCGATCGTAAAGGTTGTCACTGGAATGCCGGCGCCGGAGCATCAGGGTTGCAACGTGCAGTGACACGATTCTTTGGTACGAGCTGTTCACAAAACGCAACCCTGGATCCCATAGTGACGTGTCCCTGAGGCAACCCCCATGCCGGTAATCCGTTTTGTTCGCGAAGGTCGGGACGTGGAGTGTTTCCCAGGAGAGAACCTCAGGGAGGTCGCGATGCGAGAGGGCATTCAGCTGTACGGATTGAAGGGGCAACTTGGGAATTGTGGAGGTTGCGGTCAGTGCGTCACCTGCTTTGTCGCCGTCGTCGCCGACGAAGGATCCCAATCCCTGTCTGTTCGTACGCCCGTCGAGGAAGCCAAGCTTCGGCGGCGTCCTCAGGATTGGCGTTTGGCATGTCAAGCCATGGTGGAGCGTTCGGTGATGGTGCTGACGCGCCCCCAGGTTCGACTCCCTGACGCCCCAGCCCGCTTGAAAGCTGCTTCAGAGGCTCCGCTTCCACTAGGGCCGACCGCATGGCCTGCGCTTCCTGAGACTGAAGAGGATCTCTCCGAAGCTGCTACTGCCGATGAAGAGGGCTGAGGTGTTCCGGTTCTGGAACGCGGCCCGGTGATACTTTCGCCTGGCTTGTTCCAGAGGCCATGGAAACCAACGATCTCGGATTCGTCGCCAGCCTTCTCTTCATTCTGGTTCCGGCGATCTTTTTGATCATCCTTTACATCCAGACCAACAGCAGGGAAGGTTGAAGTCAGTTTCGTTCAGGTTCCCGAACTAGAAGGACCGGGGTGGGTGCATGCACCCTGATGTAGTCACTCACTGATCCACCCAGAAGCTTGTCCAGGTCAACGAGGCCGCGAGCAACAAGAGGACGGCGATCTTGGGAGGCGATGACCAGCAAATCAGCCTTCGCTTCCTGTGCGGCTCTGCAAACAGTCCGTCCAATGTCTGATCCAGTCACGTGGATCGGCTGCAGTTCGATTCCGTAGCCGCGGGCACGCTGAACAGCTGCATCCAATACATCGTCAGCTTTGCTGCGACCACCGCGGGTCGGCGAGATGTCTTGACGCGTGACATGAATGCCAGTCAGGGTTCCTCCAGGAATCTCCCTGACCAGTTCACACGCCACTCGGATTGCGTCATCACCAACCCCTGTCCCGTCGACCGTCACCATGACCCGGTTGACGTGGCGGACATAGAGATCGTCCCGCACCAGGAGCATCGGGCGAGTCGAGAGTTGAAAAACGTACTGACTCGTGCTGTTGGCCAGAATCGATTGGAGGCGACCTAGCCCCCGTGATCCCATCACGATCAGGTCGCTGTTAACTTCCTCCGCCACTTTCAGCACGGTCTGTTTGGCGTCTCCATCGCGCACCATTAGGTTCACGTTTCCGCTGTTGAGGCCCATCCGGTCGATCGCCTCCTTCAGCATCACTTCAGCGCTGCTGCGGTGATCATCCGCTTCTGATTTCGCCTGCTCCGGAACCACGTGCAGCACATTGACTCGCGCACTTTTCAGGCTGGGAATGTCCTGGAGCATCCGAACCATTTCTTCGACATGTCCCGATCCCGAGTCGGCGATCAGTAAATTTCTGAACACTGTTGTGCTGCAGTCTCCCTGGAAGCCTATGGGGAGGATCTCTGATGACCAGAAAGCTGAGGAACAGCGTTACGACAAACCCCTGGAGGATTCGAAAAAGGGTGTTGCCCCAGCACACCGATCTTGCCGGTGTGGTTTGGCACGGCACCCACATCGCATGGTTGGAGGAGGCGCGAGTCGAGGCTCTCGTTGCAGCAGGCTTGTCCTATTCGGCCATGACGGAGCTTGGGATTGAGATGCCCGTGGTGTCTTTGCGGATTGACTATCGCCGCAGCTTGAGGCATGGCGATCTGGTGGATCTGGAGAGCATCTGCGGCGATCAGCGCGGCGTCCGCTGGCCCTGGTGCAGCCGACTCCTGTGCGGCGACGATCTCATCGCGGAAGCCCAAGTGGAGCTGGTGATGATCGGGATGGATGGCAATGAAAGGCGGGTGTTGAGACGCCCGCCGAGCCCTCTGCACGAGGTCATGAATCGCTTGATTGGCGGCCCGCCAAGCCATGATTAGATGAGTACAGGTGTACTTGTCGCGCAATGCGCCATTGGCGATGGCTTTGGAGTTGCTGCCCAGGTATTGGGCCTGTGAGGCTGCGTGCTCTTGAGGCTTCGGCTCAGGCTGAGGGAATGGGGCTGGAAGATTGCTGGCGTTTGCCGCGGGATCAGCTCCGGGAAATGCTCGGTTGGTCGTCATCTCTGCTCGACAGGATTGAGGGATATCGCAGTCGTCATGGCGTCAATCCTGATCTGCGCGTGCCGGCCGATCTAGTGATGGTCGGGGATGACGCTTGGCCATCGTTGCTGGATTGGATTGATAGGCCCCCCCTGGGATTGTTTCTGCGCGGGAAACGCAGTCTTCTGGCCTGTTTGCAAAAGCGTCAGGCGGTGGCTGTGATTGGAACCCGGGCTGCTTCTTCCCATGGGCAGAGGATGGCCTTCAATCTGGGCCAAGAGCTGGCTGTTGCAGGATGGCCAGTGCTCAGCGGTTTGGCGGAAGGGATTGACGCAGCTGCTCACCGAGGATGTCTGAAGGGAGGTGGATCACCTGTTGCGATTCTGGGGACAGCCTTGAACAGGGTTTACCCTCGCCATCACGAATCACTGCAGGAGTCCGTTGGTCACTCCGGCTTGTTGATCAGTGAACATCCGCCAGGTACCTCCGTTCAGCGTGGACATTTCGCGTCGCGAAATCGCTTGCTGGTTGCGCTGGCTTGCGCTGTTGTTGTCATCGAGTGTCCGGAGCAGAGCGGTGCTCTCATCACCGCCCGGATTGCAGCCTCCGATGGTTGTCCTGTCTGGGTTGTTCCAGGCGATGCCATGCGTTGGTCCGTCAAAGGCAGTAATGCACTTCTGTGCGAAGGCGCGGCTCCGTTGATCTCCACTGACGTTTTGATTCGCGATCTGGGTCCAGGGCCCTTGACGTCGGTTGGACAGCAGCCGCTACGGGTAACGGAGTCCAAGGCATCGTTGTCTTGCTCCCAACGCGAGTTGTTGAAGTTGATGGATCAGGGAACCTCTGTTGAGGAGCTTTCGCTTTTGCGGGGTTGCAGTCTTGGTTGTGTTGTTCGTGATTTGCTGCACCTTGAAGTGAATGGCTTGGCTGTGTGTTATGAGAGAAACAGTTGGCGTTCTGTTCAACATTAATCAGTGCCTGATTTGCGATTGAGTGGTAAAGAGCTTTTGGCTTGGAGGTCCCAGGAATTAACGCGCGGTGGTACTGCGCAAGACCTTGATTGGCTGTTGGTGCTAAGTGGTGCACTGGCTTTGGGCGATCTTCAGCTTCTGTTCATTGATCGCGATCGCATTGTTTGTATGAAGCGATCCTTGGCCGAAATGCAAGCTCTTTGGAAGCAATATCTTGAACAAAATGTTCCCCTTCAGCATCTTGCCGGTCTTTGCCCATGGCGGGATCTGATGCTCGAAGTTGGTCCTGTGGCTTTGATCCCGAGGCAGGAAAGTGAAGTGCTGCTTGATTTAGCTCTTGCGATTCCACGCTCTGCGCCCATAGGTCGATGGGCGGATCTGGGGACTGGCAGCGGGGCGCTCGCCATCAGTTTGGCGAAGGCTTGGCCCAAGGCGGCAGGACACGCTGTTGATCAGAGCGCTCAAGCCCTCGCACTCGCTGAACGCAATTTCAGGCTTTGTCGACTCAGCAGGTCATGTCAGTTGCATCAAGGCAGTTGGTGGCAGCCTTTGTCGCCCTGGTTCGGAGCGTTTGATCTTGTGTTGAGCAATCCCCCTTACATCCCTTCCGGGTTGATCAACGATCTGCATCCGACGGTGCGTGATCATGAGCCGCGTTTGGCTCTCGATGGTGGTGCTGATGGATTGGATTGCATCCGAACGATTATTGCGGGGGCCGTTCAGGCGCTTGCTCCAGGTGGTTGGTTGCTTTTGGAACATCACCATGACCACAGCCAGCGCGTGTTGACGCTTCTGCACGAGGCAGGTCTATCGGATGTTGGATCTGGCGCTGATCTAACTGGGACCGTCCGCTTCGCGAAGGCATGCCGCGCCCTTGACGGTGTGGAGACTGATCAAACCCAGGTTTCACAATGA
Source organism: Synechococcus sp. MIT S1220 (assembly GCF_047303025.1). Lineage (NCBI taxonomy): Bacteria > Bacillati > Cyanobacteriota > Cyanophyceae > Synechococcales > Synechococcaceae > Synechococcus > Synechococcus sp. MIT S1220. The sequence goes on from NZ_CP138939.1 coordinate 1,096,984, forward strand.
CCTCGGTGGTTGATTCTGCTGAGCTGGCGAAAAGGCTGCTTCAGGGCGAACCGGCTGTTATTCCAACGGATACCGTCCCAGGCTTGGCGGCAAAACCCGAGCATGCAAAGCAGTTGTGGCATCTCAAACGTCGTCCCGCGGACAAACCGCTGATCTTGATGGCAGCTTCCGTACAGCCGTTGCTCGATGCGGTTGAAGAGCGCTGTCGTGAGGATGCTCGCCCTTTGATTGATCGCTATTGGCCAGGAGCACTCACACTGGTGCTCCCCGCGAAAGGGCCGCTGGTTGACCAGCTCAACCCAGGTGGGAACACCCTTGGAATACGGATCCCGGCTTGCGCTCTCACCCTTGAACTGCTGCGTCTTAGTGGGCCTCTCGCCACAAGCAGCGCCAATACTGCAGGCCAACCACCTGCCGCAACGGCTGCTGAGGCAGCTGCTTTTTTTCCCGATGTTGCCCAGCTCTCTCAACCCTGGCCTACACGGTCGGGTCTTGCCAGCTCGGTGGTCAAGTGGCACTCAGCGGGGACGTGGCAGGTGCTCCGTCAGGGTGCTGTGATGCTTTCAGACATCCCTTAGATCTTGTTAAGTCTGATCGGTGCCTGCCTTGTTCTGATTGCGCTTTTCCATTGGTTATTGGAGCCAGCAGAAACTCTGCTCAGGTCATTGCTGGAACTAAGGACGCTCGGATGGGTGGGACTCGCCACAGCTGTATGGATTTTTTCCAGTTCTAATCATCAGAAGTCTCGGCATTAAAGGGGGTTGTTGTAAGCCGGCTAACGGATTTGAACCGATGACCTTCGCTTTACAAAAGCGCTGCTCTACCACTGAGCTAAGCCGGCATGGGGCTCATCGTAAGCATCCACAGGGCCAACTCCAGACGGTTGGCGCAACCAGTTTTGGCCATGGCACGGCTGAGGTGGCACTCAACGGTGCGTGGACTCAACACAAGCCTCTTGGCGATGGCTTTGTTGCTCAAACCTTCAAGAAGAAGAACGCTGACTCTGATTTCTGATTCGGTCAGAGGTTGTTGGACCCGCATGAATGAACCCGGACTGGTGCTTCAGAGAGCATTCCCCTCAAGTCGGACGATTGACTGTGGCTCGAATCGGCAGATTGGCAACCAAGGCGGTGACACGGTCTTCCGTTTCCAGGCTGACATCACCACCTTCCACATCGATCTCCACATAACGAGCAACCACTTCCAGAATCTCGCGCCTCATTTGTTCAAGAAGCTCGGGGTTCAGATCGCTTCGATCATGAGCCAGAACGAGCTGCAGGCGCTGCTTCGCAGTGCTGGCGCTGCTGGGCTGACGGCCCAGCAATTTGTCGATGAGATCTTTCAGGGTCATTGATTCAGAAGATCTTGGTTTGCATCAGTTTCCGCATCCTGGCCCGGAGTCCCCTGCGAGCTTGAGACGGGTCCATCAGTGGAATCTCCTCACCTTGAAGCCGGCGGGCAATGTTGTGATATGCCTGAGCAGCTGGCGCTGAAGAATCCCCAAGAGTGAGCGGTTCACCTCGGTTGGTGCTGACAATGACTTGCTCATCTTCAAAGACAAGACCAAGCAACGGCAAGGCCAGGATGTCGGTGATGTCGTCAACTGAGAGCATCTCCTGGTTGGTCATCATTCGAGGGCGTACGCGGTTCAGCACGAGTTGAACGGGAGCAACCCCTTGGATGTTCAGCAGCCCGATCACTCGGTCTGCATCCCGCACGGCCGCTACTTCAGGCGTCGTAATGACCAACGCCTCTCGCGCGGCAGAAACGGCATTTTTGAAGCCATCTTCGATGCCGGCAGGACAATCGATCAACACATAATCAAAACGCTTCTCAAGGAGTGAAACGATCGACTGCATGTCCTTTGGTGTGAGCCATTCGAGCATTCGAGGGTTACCGGCTGGCAGCAGACAGAGATTTGGCTCTTGCTTGTGTTTCACCAGGGCCTGCTCGAGCCGGCAGCTCTCTGCCAGCACCTCCTGGGCGGTGTACACAATTCTGTTTTCAAGACCGAGCAACAGGTCAAGGTTGCGCAGGCCGAAATCGGCATCAAGAACAACGGTTGTTTTGCCCTGTTTGGCCAAGGCGATCCCCAGGTTGGCTGTGCTGGTCGTCTTTCCGACGCCGCCCTTGCCTGAGCAGATCAGAATTGTTCGCGTCGTCGACACCAGACACACAGTTTTGTTTGGCCAGAATAATCAGAGTGTTTCTCCTGACAACCGACATCACCGCCCGATGAAGCCCTGCGCCGGTGCCGGTTCAATCACGATTTCACCATCCTGAAGACGAGCTTGCTCAACAAGTCCTGTCTGGGGTTGATCCTCAGGTCCTCTTGCGACGACATCAGCAATGCGCAACTGCACTGGGCGGAGCTGCAGCGCGATGATTCGAGCTTGCTTCTCGCCATGCTGACCAGCATGGGCAGTGCCACGCAGGCGTCCCCAAACCATCACGTCTCCATCAGCACTGATCAGAGCCCCTGGGTTGACATCCCCGAACAAGAGAATGTCCCCATCACTTTGCAGGTGATCTCCTGAACGCAATGTTCCTTGGTGGAACAGAAGCTCTGAGTCTGTCGTTGGTGCGTCGCGGGGTTTTTGCGAGCCGATCAGATCGCTCGACAGCCTGGCTGAAAGGCCAAGGGCACTAGCGCATACGAGCGTTTCGGGATTTGTTGCGCTCACCTCGAGAAGGTTGCAGCCCATGCCGGCCATCGTTTTGCGGAGTTCGTTCAGCTCTCCACAGGTGAGCAGCCATGCGCCACAATCGAGGCTGATCGCTCCTGGTTGGAGTTGATTCAGCAGCACAGGCAAGGCATCACGCCAGTGCTGTACGTGGTGGTTGGGCAGTTCAAGCCCCTGCATCGGACCGCGCATCTGAGTTCCTCTATTGAACGGTCAAACCGGCTTGCTTCATCGCCTCTCTGAGTTCAACTTCGATTTCACCGGGATGAATCAGCCATGAGGTCGCCGCTGGTGTGGTCAAGCTGGCCACCAGTGTTGAAGCCGTTTCGAGAGCCTGAAGCTGATGACCATTCCAGAGTCGAAGGCCGCCCCGATAGGGGTGATATCCCCTTAACTCCTGATGGCGAAGCCCGCAGCAAAGACTTGGATCCATCCCTTTCTGTTCTGCAAGACGCCCAGCGATCGCCAGTGCTTTGAGTTGCTCTTCCCGACCGAGTTGGTCGACAGCCAGCACCTTGAGAAGGCGTCTGTTCAGGAATCGACCGCAGAGTTCTGCAAGGGGTTGGGGACCTTCCTCGTGCCAGCGCTGAAGGTGATATCCCGTCCGCAGATCGTCGTTGGACAAGAAGTGCTCCAGGCTGAGAGTGCTAGGACCCCAAAGCCAGGAATGCATGACGGAGTCTGCCCAGACATGGGCAGGGCCCATACGACGTGCGGTCCGCACCAGCTGCTCCAGCAGCCAGTTGCACATCACGTTGAGGCGGTGGTTGTAAACACTCCGATACATGAGATTTCGGACCACCAGGTAGTGCTCCACGGCCATCAGACCTTTGGGGTGGATCGCCAAGTCACCATCGGGGGCAAGGGTCATCGCTCCCAAAACGCGTTCAAGATCGAGATGTCCGTAGCGAGCACCTGTGCTGTAACTGTCCCGCAGTAAGTAGTCGAGACGATCACAATCCAGTTGACCACTCACCAGCCGACGAATCACCATGCGTTGGGCCCGTCCTTCTTCCAGCAGAGCAGCAACGGAATTGGCCGTCCCCTCTCTGTAGTTTTCGAGAGGCCCACGCAACTGTGGATGTTCACGGATCAGGCGCGCTGACCAGCTCTCGTGGTGCAGTCCGAACATTTCCTCTCCCGTGTGGCTGAGGGGGCCATGTCCCACGTCGTGGAGCAGAGCTGCAGCCAGCAGTAGTCCTTCGTAGGGCTCCAGAGCGGGATCGCATGTGCGCAGGTGATGAAAAGCTCGTCTGGCGACGTGGCACACCCCAAGGGAATGGGTGAAACGACTGGATTCGGCTCCATGGAACGTCAGGAACGCAGGTCCTAGTTGGCGAATTCTTCTGAGTCGTTGGAATGGGGCGGTATCAACCAGGTCGATAACAAGAGCTTCAGCCGGGTTGTCATCGTTGAATGTGATCGCTCCATGAAGCGGGTCGTGATAGGTCCGCTGGCTCATTCATCAATACTTTCCAGGGGTGTCTCCAGCAGAAAGCGCATGGCGTTCATCGCTTCCGAAATCCACAGGTCGCCCTCACTGCCCGGGTTTAAGGGTTCTGGCCCATCAAGCAGTCGTTCGGGCTCGATTCCCTCGCCTTGGATGTTTCGCCCACTTGGGGTTACGTAACCCGCCACCGTTATCGCCAAGCCGCTGCCATCGCTGAGATTGGTCAGGGTCTGAATCAACCCTTTACCGAAGGTCTGGGTCCCGATGAGTGACGAGCGACCGTTGTCCTGCAACGCGCCGGCCAAGATCTCGCTGGCGCTGGCTGTCCCCCCGTTGACAATTGTCACCATTGGCCCGTCATAGAGGGTTTCGAGATTGGCCTGGATCGTGTCGAGGAGGCCATCCCGATCTCTTGTCTCGACGATGGGATCACCGCTGAGGAAGTCATCCGCAACGGCAAGTCCAGAGCTCACAAGTCCTCCGGAGTTGTTGCGAAGGTCGAGCACCATCCCTTCGATGCTTTTGTCCTTCAGTTCTTCAAGTGCTTCTCGCACCTGAACTGGAACCCCCTCCGTGAATTGCGTAATGCGGATGTACCCCAGAGTGTGGGTATCGACCCGCAACCGTCGGGTGCGCACCGGTCGGAGATCAACCTGACGGCGCTCCAAGGTCACTTCATCGTCGCTGCCGTCTGTTCGTCGGATCCTGAGGATGACCTGTGTTCCAACGTCCCCCCGCAAGGCATTCGCAGTGCCTTCAAGACCGAGAGATTCCACAGATTCCTCGTTCACAGCCAGCAGTTCCATGCCGCTGGTGAGTTCCGCATCCGCGGCGGGAGAGCCGTCGAGAGCCGAGATGATCACGACCTGATTTGGACTTTCCGCTGGGCCAAGCTGCAGTCCCACGCCGCTGAGGTTTCCGCTGGTGCTGGCTTTTAAGGCCTGATAGTCCGAAGGTCTGAGGAGACGGGTGTAAGGGTCGTCGAGGGCACTCAGCATGGTTTCGATCGCTGCATAGGCGTCCTCACTGCTGCTGATCGACTGCTCAAGAGCTTTCTGCCGCTGGCGGCGCCACCGCACGCGATCGAGCTGTTCAGGATCGACATAACCCTGATTCACCAGTCGCCAACTTTCGACCACCAGTTGCTGGGCATCGCTGAGGGCATGTCCGCTGCCAACAGACGGAACCAGGAGCAGAAGCAGGCTCAACCCCACGCTGCAGATCAGGCGATGACCTGCACTCCTCAGTCGCCGGAAGGCTTTTGAATATTCGTTAACAGTCGGATACATAGCGATCCTCCCGGCGCATTGGCAGAAGTGTGCTCAGTAGACTTTCGCAACCCGAGCCCGCTTGTGCATGGCGAACTCATCTCCTGTTTACGACTGGTTCCAGGAACGCCTTGAGATCCAGGACATTGCTGACGACATCAGCTCCAAGTACGTGCCGCCCCACGTCAACATTTTTTATTGCCTAGGCGGCATCACCCTGGTTTGCTTCCTCATCCAGTTCGCGACGGGGTTCGCGATGACCTTCTACTACAAGCCAACGGTGGCCGAGGCTTACACCTCAGTGCAATACCTGATGACCGATGTCAGCTTCGGTTGGTTGATCCGCTCCGTCCATCGCTGGAGCGCTTCAATGATGGTCTTGATGCTCATTCTTCACGTGTTTCGGGTCTACCTCACAGGTGGATTCAAGCGTCCTCGTGAGCTCACCTGGGTGACGGGCGTCACCATGGCCGTCATCACCGTTTCGTTCGGGGTTACCGGCTACTCCCTCCCTTGGGATCAAGTTGGATACTGGGCTGTGAAAATCGTTTCGGGTGTTCCTGCTGCGATCCCTGTGGTTGGGGACTTCATGGTTGAGCTGCTTCGTGGTGGCGAAAGTGTTGGTCAAGCGACACTTACTCGCTTCTACAGTCTGCATACTTTTGTTATGCCATGGCTCCTGGCGGTGTTTATGCTCATGCACTTCCTGATGATTCGGAAGCAAGGTATTTCAGGTCCATTGTGATCCGCGTTTCTACACTCCTTTTATTCCTCGGTTTCATCAATGCACATTCTTAAAAAGCCTGATCTGTCTGACCCCAAGATGCGGGCCAAGCTCGCCAAGGGTATGGGCCACAACTACTACGGAGAGCCTGCTTGGCCGAACGATCTCCTTTACATCTTCCCGGTCGTCATTCTTGGCACCATTGCTTGTGTGGTGGGTTTAGCTGTCCTTGATCCAGCGATGCTTGGCGATAAGGCAGATCCATTCGCAACACCACTTGAGATTCTTCCCGAGTGGTACTTGTATCCCGTTTTCCAGATTTTGAGGGTCGTCCCAAACAAGCTTCTTGGAATTGCTCTCCAGACGTTGGTACCTCTCGGCTTGATGCTTATTCCCTTTATTGAAAGTTTCAACAAGTTCCAAAATCCCTTTAGGCGCCCTGTTGCGATGGCTGTGTTCCTTTTCGGAACTGTTGCAACGATTTACCTTGGAATTGGTGCAGCAATGCCAATCGACAAGTCCTTGACCTTGGGACTATTCTGATCTCAAGTAGAAATCAATTAAAAAACGTCCGCCCACCTATGGGCGGTTTTTTTTATCCGTTTGAATCAGATCCTGGATCCAAATGAAGCATCAGCACATCATCTGGGTTCACCCGTAAGAAATGATGCATGAGCAAAAACCCAACGATGGTCCACGTTTGATAGGTGCGTGATTGTTGGCCAACCCAAGTGCCTGTTGGTCCATCAAAATATTCCGCCCACTGTTGACGTGGAAGTTGATTCAAATGGCTCCAGTAACACTCTTCAACAAGAGTTTTCATCTGGCCCATCAGCAGTACATCCGCGTTGGGGTTCAATCGTTCATGCAACAGAATCGATGCTCCGAAATACCAAAGCAAACTGGGCCAATGTCCACCGTTGTGGTAACTCCATGGCCAATTCTTTGGATCAGAGCCAGTTTTGTTTTGCCATTCGATTCCGTCCATCGGTGGATGGCAGATGCGCATTGGCATCTCGGCCATCAAGTCGTTGCGATTGTGTTCCACCAAGCGAAACAGAGCCCTTTGCTGGGGTGCTGTGAGCAAACCGAATAAAGACGCGAGTGAATTGCCGAGGCTGTAAAACCGAAAATCTGGTCTTCCGGTGCGCATATTTCCGATCAAATAACCACCTCTGTTTTCAAGCCAGTCTTGTAACCAGTCTGGAATGACCTGAGGCTGCACATTGAATTCGTTCTGATATTGGTTGTCTCCGTATTGTTCTGTTGGCCGTCGTCGAAGAACCTGCATTGTTTTGCTTGTGACCCAGTAATGCTTGAGGAGGTATTGCCGCAGGTCATGCATCCATTGACGACTGAGTCGCAGTCGCTGCTCCAAGAGAGCGCTGTGCTCGTGCTGCTGGTGGATTTCCATGAGTTCAATACAGCTTCGAAGTGCTGCGAACAAAAGCACTTCGATTTCGAGAGGTGCGCCCCAAACGTCCATTGGACGATCAATCATGAAGGCGCAATCCGGGACGAAGAGAACAGGTGTGCCTTCAAAGCTGGGATGAAGAACCAGGTCCAAGAGAAGTTGCAATCCCCGCTGTACTTTTTGACTGCGCCCGAATTCGCGGTCACCACTGCGTTTGACATAGATCCAGCAGAGGATGGGCCACCAGAGGCTGGCGTCTACAGAGGTGATTCGGCCGATCGAGCGCTGGCCGTAATCGGCGATGAGCTCCCCTTCCTCTTCAACAAAGCTGGTGGGGAAAACGCCGCGCGTCTGCACCGTTGTGCTTTGCAGATCAAGGCTGACGCTTAAGAACTGCTTCACCACGGAGAAACGCCGCTGAAGCAGCAGGTAGATCATGACCGGAACGTTGTCCCGCAGGAAGATCTCGCCGTAGTTGAGAGCTTCGTCGTGATTGGGATGCTCCAGAGCAGCGACGCTCCCTGCCAACTCGCCGCGGATTGAGATCAACGTTCGTTCAAAGTGTTCACGAGCTTTCTCAACAATTTGGTCTTCCCGTGAACTGGGACGGAACCGCTGGTTTTGCTGGGTAAAACGTGTCGCCATCGGCCCTTCGTCCGTGTGCTGAACGTAGTCATGGCAATGGTTTTCGGCAGCGGAAGCAAGTCTTCAGATCTTGATGGTCAATGGTTGCTTGCAAGTAGGGGCCTTAGTGGTTTATAGTTTTGGACTGCGCAGGAGCTGCGAGGCTTGTGTGCAGTCTGAGGAACGTGGGGACGAAAGTCTTTGTGCGTCTTAGGGAACAGACAAGGCCAGAGGGAGCAATCCCCGGTGTTGTAGGTTCAACAAGCGGTTGGAAACGGCCGCTGAGGAACAGACAAGACCAGATGGAGCAATTCCACGGTGTTGTAGGTTCAACAAGCGGTTGGAAACGGCCGCGTTGATCAGCCAGCGCGACTCCTGAGAGGGGGAAGTGAACAGAGCTGATTGCACCTGGACAATTGAAAAGTTTAGGAACTGACGCTTTTATCGCGTTTGGTCTTGAGTTGATGTTTGATCAAACGAAAGTTTGGTGAGATGTGAATTGAAGGCTGAATGAAGAAGCGATAAAGGTGTGAGGTCCCGTCAAAAAATTTCGTTGCGTCGAAGTTATTCGCTGCAACGACAAAGTTTTCACGAGCTTTGTTGTTGTCGGTGTGCGAATGATGGAGCAACAACCGGATCTGAGATCCTGGAAAGTCACAGAACGAGAGATCTGAATGTGCACTCTTAAGAACCCTTTTTGTGTCAGCGAGAAGGAGGCATCAACTGCAATCAGTGTTGAACTGAGATGTGGGTGAGGCAATTCATGTTGAGTAATTTGAGCGAGAGATTGTTCAAGTTACAAGAGGATATGAACTACAACGGAGAGTTTGATCCTGGCTCAGGATGAACGCTGGCGGCGTGCTTAACACATGCAAGTCGAACGAACCTTCGGGTTAGTGGCGGACGGGTGAGTAACGCGTGAGAATCTGCCCTCAGGAGGGGGATAACGGTTGGAAACGGCCGCTAATACCCCATATGCCGCAAGGTGAAATGAATTTCGCCTGAGGATGAGCTCGCGTCTGATTAGCTAGTTGGTGTAGGTAATGGCTCACCAAGGCATCGATCAGTAGCTGGTCTGAGAGGATGATCAGCCACACTGGGACTGAGACACGGCCCAGACTCCTACGGGAGGCAGCAGTGGGGAATTTTCCGCAATGGGCGAAAGCCTGACGGAGCAACGCCGCGTGAGGGATGAAGGCCTCTGGGCTGTAAACCTCTTTTCTCAAGGAAGAAGATCTGACGGTACTTGAGGAATAAGCCACGGCTAATTCCGTGCCAGCAGCCGCGGTAATACGGGAGTGGCAAGCGTTATCCGGAATTATTGGGCGTAAAGCGTCCGCAGGCGGCCTTTCAAGTCTGCTGTTAAAGCGTGGAGCTTAACTCCATCATGGCAGTGGAAACTGTTGGGCTTGAGTGTGGTAGGGGCAGAGGGAATTCCCGGTGTAGCGGTGAAATGCGTAGATATCGGGAAGAACACCAGTGGCGAAGGCGCTCTGCTGGGCCATCACTGACGCTCATGGACGAAAGCCAGGGGAGCGAAAGGGATTAGATACCCCTGTAGTCCTGGCCGTAAACGATGAACACTAGGTGTCGGGGGAATCGACCCCCTCGGTGTCGTAGCCAACGCGTTAAGTGTTCCGCCTGGGGAGTACGCACGCAAGTGTGAAACTCAAAGGAATTGACGGGGGCCCGCACAAGCGGTGGAGTATGTGGTTTAATTCGATGCAACGCGAAGAACCTTACCAGGGTTTGACATCCTGCGAATCTCTTGGAAACGAGAGAGTGCCTTCGGGAGCGCAGAGACAGGTGGTGCATGGCTGTCGTCAGCTCGTGTCGTGAGATGTTGGGTTAAGTCCCGCAACGAGCGCAACCCACGTCTTTAGTTGCCAGCATTTAGTTGGGCACTCTAGAGAGACCGCCGGTGATAAACCGGAGGAAGGTGTGGATGACGTCAAGTCATCATGCCCCTTACATCCTGGGCTACACACGTACTACAATGCTACGGACAAAGGGCAGCAAGTTCGCGAGGACAAGCAAATCCCATAAACCGTGGCTCAGTTCAGATCGTAGGCTGCAACTCGCCTACGTGAAGGAGGAATCGCTAGTAATCGCAGGTCAGCATACTGCGGTGAATACGTTCCCGGGCCTTGTACACACCGCCCGTCACACCATGGAAGTTGGCCACGCCCGAAGCCGTTACTCCAACCCTTGTGGAGGAGGACGTCGAAGGTGGGGCTGATGACTGGGGTGAAGTCGTAACAAGGTATCCGTACCGGAAGGTGCGGATGGATCACCTCCTAACAGGGAGACAAACAACGATTTTGATGCCTGAGTATTTTTATTCTTAGGCCGAAATCCTGTCACCTTAGGTCGATCGGTACCTCAGATTTGAAATCAAGATGATGCAGAAATGTGTCGTGCTTGATGGAGATTTTCAGTTCCTAAACTTTGTCTAGGTCACACCCCAAAAGGGATGAGACTCCTGGGCCATTAGCTCAGGTGGTTAGAGCGCACCCCTGATAAGGGTGAGGTCCCTGGTTCAAGTCCAGGATGGCCCATTCGGTGTTGGGGGTTTAGCTCAGTTGGTAGAGCGCCTGCTTTGCAAGCAGGATGTCAGGAGTTCGAGTCTCCTAACCTCCACTGACCGAACTTTATCCCTATCTCCAAATTGTTGGAGTTGAGCTCGATTGGAGTGTGATTTAGATATGTCCGCTGGATGTGAACCCAGCTTCCTGTCATTCTGAAGATCAGGATGCTTTCAATGAAAGTATTTTGATGTTGAGTTGATAAGATGCTGGGCTCAAATTTTAGTTTGTTGAGTAATCAGCAAGCTGAATTTGATGTCTAGCAGAACCTTGACAACTGCATAGGTAAGTCTGGAAAAAACAAAGCATCTCATGGATGCATTGTTTTGAGTTCAAGCTCTCGAAAGAGGGATTGAATCCATAACAATGAAAATTCTTTTGAGCAAGAGCCGAGACTCTTAAGCGTTCTTTGATTCGTGTCGAGCGAGTCAGAGTTTGATTTTGTTTTTTATTTCAGTGAAAACTGAATTAAAAAACATGAAAATCTGCTTTCAACGGCGGTAAGCGTTTAAGAGGTTAATTGGTCAAGCTACAAAGGGCTCACGGTGGATACCTTGGCACACAGAGGCGATGAAGGACGTGGTTACCTGCGATAAGTCTCGGGGAGCTGGAAGCACGCTTTGATCCGGGAATTTCCGAATGGGGCAACCCCTAGTACGGCCAGCTGAATCCATAGGCTGGCACGAGCCAACCCAGCGAACTGAAACATCTTAGTAGCTGGAGGAAAGGAAAGTAAAAACGACTCCCTGAGTAGCGGCGAGCGAACGGGGAAGAGCCTAAACCGATGGTTTCGACCATCGGGGTTGTGGGACAGCAACGTGGATCAGGAATGTTAGGAGAAGTGTTTGAATGGCACGCCACAGAGGGTGAAAGCCCCGTAACTGAAAACTGAACTGACCTAGCTGTATCCCGAGTAGCACGGAGCACGTGAAATTCCGTGTGAATCTGCGAGGACCACCTCGTAAGGCTAAGTACTCCTGTGTGACCGATAGCGCAACAGTACCGCGAGGGAAAGGTGAAAAGAACCCCGGGAGGGGAGTGAAATAGAACATGAAACCGTGAGCTTACAAGCAATGGGAGCCCTACTCATAGGGTGACCGTGTGCCTGTTGAAGAATGAGCCGGCGACTTATAGGCACTGGCGGGTTAAACCGGAAATGGTGGAGCCATAGCGAAAGCGAGTCTGAATAGGGCGCTTGTCAGTGTTTATAGACCCGAACCCGGGTGATCTAACCATGGCCAGGATGAAGCTTGGGTGATACCAAGTGGAGGTCCGAACCGACTGATGTTGAAAAATCAGCGGATGAGCTGTGGTTAGGGGTGAAATGCCAATCGAACCCGGAGCTAGCTGGTTCTCCCCGAAATACGTTGAGGCGTAGCGTCTGATGCTCCAGCAGGGGGGTAAAGCCACCATTTCGGTGCGGGCTGCGAGAGCGGTACCAAATCGAGATGAACTCTGAATACCCTGTGTGTAGTCAGGCAGTCAGACTGTGGGGGATAAGCTCCATGGTCAAGAGGGAAACAGCCCAGACCGCCAGCTAAGGTCCCCAAATCAACGCTAAGTGATAAAGGAGGTGGGATTCCACAGACAACCAGGAGGTTTGCCTAGAAGCAGCCATCCTCAAAGGAGTGCGTAATAGCTCACTGGTCGAGGGATCCTGCGCCGAAAATGAACGGGGCTAAGCGTTGTACCGAAGCTGCGGATTTATGGTAGGGGAGCGTTCCATACGGGGCGAAGCGTTAGCGTGAGCGGACGTGGACTGTATGGAAGTGAGAATGTCGGCTTGAGTAGCGAAAACATGGGTGAGAATCCCATGCCCCGAAACCCTAAGGGTTCCTCCGGCAGGCTCGTCCGCGGAGGGTTAGTCTGGACCTAAGGCGAGGCCGAAAGGCGTAGTCGATGGATAACAGGTCAACATTCCTGTACCGGTCATGTTTTGGGAAGAGGGACGGAGAAGGCTAGCCAAGCCAGACGTTGGTTACTGGTTCAAGCGTTCGAGGCGTTGAGGAGCGGCGAAAACGTTCCGAGCTGAGGCGTGAGTACGAGCTGCTACGGCAGCGAAGTTGGTGATGTCAAGCTTCCAAGAAAAGCTCTATACCCGTTAAGGCATGACTGCCAGTACCCGAAACCGACACAGGTGGGGTGGTAGAGAATACCGAGGGGCGCGAGGTAACTCTCTCTAAGGAACTCGGCAAAATGGCCCCGTAACTTCGGGAGAAGGGGTGCCAGCGAGAGCTGGTCGCAGTGAAGAGGCCCAGGCGACTGTTTACCAAAAACACAGGTCTCCGCTAAGTCGCAAGACGATGTATGGGGGCTGACGCCTGCCCAGTGCCGGAAGGTTAAGGAAGCCGGTCAGCGTAAGCGAAGCTGGCGACTGAAGCCCCGGTGAACGGCGGCCGTAACTATAACGGTCCTAAGGTAGCGAAATTCCTTGTCGGGTAAGTTCCGACCCGCACGAAAGGCGTAACGATCTGGGCGCTGTCTCGGAGAGAGGCTCGGCGAAATAGAATTGTCTGTGAAGATGCGGACTACGTACACCCGGACAGAAAGACCCTATGAAGCTTTACTGTAGCTTGGTATTGTGCTCGGGCTCTGAATGCGCAGGATAGGTGGGAGACGTTGATCTCATGCTTGTGGGTATGAGTTAGTCACTGGTGAGATACCACTCTTTCAGAGCTAGGGTTCTAACGTTCACCCGTTATCCGGGGAGCGGACAGTATCAGGTGGGCAGTTTGACTGGGGCGGTCGCCTCCTAAAAGGTAACGGAGGCGCGCAAAGGTTTCCTCAGGCTGGTTGGAAATCAGCTGACGAGTGCAAAAGCAGAAGGAAGCTTGACTGTGAGACCTACAAGTCGAACAGGGACGAAAGTCGGCTTTAGTGATCCGACGGTTCTGAGTGGAAGGGCCGTCGCTCAACGGATAAAAGTTACTCTAGGGATAACAGGCTGATCTCCCCCAAGAGTTCACATCGACGGGGAGGTTTGGCACCTCGATGTCGGCTCATCGCAACCTGGGGCTGAAGTCGGTCCCAAGGGTTGGGCTGTTCGCCCATTAAAGCGGTACGCGAGCTGGGTTCAGAACGTCGTGAGACAGTTCGGTCCATATCCGGTGTACGCGCAGGAACATTGAGAGGATTTCTCCCTAGTACGAGAGGACCGGGAGGAACGCACCTCTGGTGTACCAGTTATCGTGCCAACGGTAAACGCTGGGTAGCCATGTGCGGAGTGGATAACCGCTGAAAGCATCTAAGTGGGAAGCCCACCTCAAGATGAGTGTTCCCATGGGGTAACCCAGTAAGGTCACGGGAAGAACACCCGTTGATAGGCTCTACGTGGAAGTCCAGTAATGGATGCAGCGGAGGAGTACTAATAGACCGAGGGCTTGACCAACATTTTGGTTCTTGCCTGAAGACTCAATTCTTTGTTTGATTCAGACGCGCAGCGTAAGCTTGCAGATCCTATGCAGTTCTCAGGGTTCAACCTCTGAGAATGTTTCTATCCTGGTGTCCATGGCGATGTGGAACCACTCCGATCCATCTCGAACTCGGTTGTGAAACGCATCAGCGGCGACGATATTTGGGGGGTAGCCCCCTGAGAAAATAGCTCGATGCCAGGTAAAACATTTTTTCAACAGTCAGAAACATCATGATGAAAGACGTTGGTAGTTGCTGTCACTCTTTCGGAAAAGATGAACGTAGCCACCTCATGATCGAGGTGGCTTTCTTAATGTCTTGATCCACGCCCTTGAAGACTTGTTTGTCCCAGGGATCACTGGTCTCGTGGGCTCTGCTGTGGAGTGGTGTTTGACCATGTAGCGTTAAAGCAAGAAAGATCTGGCGCGTGCCTCATCGCCGTTTCAACGAATGAAACTCACGGTGGATGGTGGTGGAGAATGCGCCGATGCGATCATTTCTCAGAAAACCTCGTTGAATTAGCTACAGGCGTTGACGTTGAGATGTGGTTTTAAAAATGCCATCACTTCACGGAGTGATTGAATTGTGGTGTGTCCAGCGGGATCTTGATCTGGATTTCCCTGGCGTTTGCTGAATAGGGTTCGTAGACCGGCTTGTAGGGCAGCGTTGCATTCCAGATGGCTGTCGCTGATGAATACAATTTCCTCCGGTAATGCATTCAATTGTTCAGCAATCAATGCGTAGCTCGATCGCTCTCTCTTCGGGCCGGTGTGGGTGTCAAACCATCCGCTGAAAAGTGGGCATAAATCTCCGGCTTTAGTATTTTTGTATAATTGCTTTTGGGCTTCAATACTGCCTGAGGAATAGGTGGACAATTGAAAGCCTTTTTTTGCCCACTGTTTCAGGCAGTCTGTTGTTTCAGGAAAAAGTTCTGATACCAGCAGGCCTTCTTTGTATCCCTCTTTCCAGATTAATCCCTGTATCTCTTTTAATGCTGTTGACTTGCGGTCGACGTTGATAAGGTGTTGTAGATAGATGCAGATCGAGTCATTCTTGTAGGTTTGTTTGTCGCCTAATTTGTTGAGAAGTTGTCGGCTTGTCTCTGTTGAATCGTTTTCCCATTCCTCCCAAGCTTCGTTGATGAGTTTTGCGCAATGGTCTTGGTTGCTGTTGTCTTGGATGAACGTATTGAGGTGTTTGCTTGCGTAAGGAAAGAGGATGTCGCTTACGAAGCTAACCGGGCACGTTGTGCCTTCAATATCGAGAAGAATGTGTTTGATCATGGGTTGACTCCCAGTAGGTGATTACGCCAGCACAGCTCGAGTAGAAATTCGTGGATTTCACAATGGCGTCTCGCTTCTTTGAGGTCCTTTCCCCAGCTGTAAAGGCCATGGCCAGCCACCAAAAATCCAAAGGGGGCTGTTTTGAGATGAGGTTGAATTGTTTTGCTGAGTTCATCCATGTTTTGGTTGTTATTCACAATTGGAAGATGAATTTCTGTCTGATGGGTGGTGATTCCAGCGAGTCCTTTCAACATTTCCCATCCTTCGATGGTTAAGTCATTTTTGGAGGCATGGAGTTTCGATAGATAGGTGCCATTGGCTGAGTGGGTGTGCAGAACAGCGCCTGCTTCTGTATGGCGGATAATCTCCAGATGGAGTCGAGTTTCAGCGCTGGCACCCCCTTCGCCAGTCAGCACTTCACCGTGTTCATTAACTTCGATCAAGGCATCGGGTTCCACAGAACCTTTGTCGACTCCAGTGGGGGCCATCAACAGTCTCAATGGTGTGCGTTGTTCAACAACGCAAAAGTTCCCTCCGGTCCCTTCACACCAACCCCGGCGATGCAAGTTTTGAATCGCGTTTGCTAGAGCGGTTCTGCTGTTCGGCGAGCAGGGCAAATCAATCGTCTCACTTCATTCCTCTATACAGGTTCTGTTGCGTGATGACCTGTGCCTCTGCCATTAAGCCTGGAGTGGTGTGGTGATCACCTGAAGCTTCTGGATCAACGTTGTCTGCCTCAGGACATCAGATACCTTCACTTGCGTGATTGGTCGGACGTTGAGCAAGCCATTGTGACGATGGCAGTACGTGGTGCTCCTGCGATCGGCGTTGCAGCGTCTTGGGGGGTTGTCCTTGCTGCAAACGCGGGAGAGAACCTGGAGAGGGCGATTGCAGCTCTGCGTCAGGCGCGACCAACGGCAGTCAATCTCGGCTGGGCGTTGGATCGCATGCAGACTGCGCTGGATAGAGGGGGAGATCAGGACGCCAACATCCTGGAGTCGATGGCATCCTTGATCGAAGCGGACGACCGTCGTCTCACCCAAAGGCTTGTTGACCATGGAGTGAAGCTTTTGCCGGCGGGCTGCCGAGCACTGCACCATTGCCATACAGGAGCTGTCGCCACCGCAGGTGTTGGCACTGCCCTCGGAGTGATTGCTGAAGCCCACGCCAGGGGAGTGTTGGTGCAGGCTTGGTTGGATGAAACCAGACCTCGTTTTCAGGGATCCGCACTCTCAGCCTGGGAGCTGGGCTGCCTTGGTGTTCCTTGCAAGGTGATTGTTGATGGAGCCAGCGGCTTACTGATGCGACGTGGTGAGGTGGATGTGGTTCTTGTTGGCTGTGACCGTGTTGCAGCGAACGGAGATGTTGCCAACAAAATCGGCACCTACAACCTTGCTCTGGCGGCGAGGGCCCACAGCATTCCCTTCTACGTTTGTGCTCCTGGCAGCAGCATTGATTGCACCACCCCTGACGGGGATTCGATCACGATTGAGGAGCGCTCTTCGGAAGAGATCACTGCGGTGCAGGGTCTGCCAGTGGCTGCGCCCGGAGCCATAGCGTGGAATCCCGCTTTTGATATCACCCCAGAACACTTGGTTACGGGCTTGATCACTGAATTCGGAGTCCTCCGCGCGCCCTATCGGCATGCCCTAAAACAATTGCCTTTTGGTCGTCAGGACTGACAGCTGCTGCACCAATGGGTGCTGCGTCCGGCCAGTTTCCTGCGCTGGACGGTGCTGCCGCAGCGGCGACAGGCTTCACCATGGCGCCGGTAGACCCAGGCCTGTCCCCCGTAATTGCCATTCACTCCTTCGAGATCTCTGAAATCGCTAAAGGTTGTTCCTCCGGCGCCAATGCTGATGTTCAGTACATCCACCAGGCACTGGTGAAGAGTCTCAAGACGGCCCAGGGCAAGTTGCCCCGATGGGGTGAAAGGGTCGATGCCTGCAGCGAAAAGGCTTTCATCGGCGTAGATGTTTCCGACCCCGGCTACCAGATTCTGGTCAAGGAGAGCGGTTTTGATCGGTCGAGCTGACCCATTGAAACGGTGTTGGAGGTAACCCGGGCTGAAGTCAGGGCTGAAGGGCTCTGGGCCCAGTCGTTTCAAGCCAGTGATAACGGCGTCAGTCGCATGATCGGGAGGAACCCACCACATCTCACCGAAACTGCGCAGATCGACGAAGCGAAGTTCCTGTTCTTGGTGATTCCAGATGCGAACACGGGTGTGGCGACAGGGTTCAGCCGGCTCTTCATGCCATTGGAACTGGCCAGTCATGCGTAGATGAACTCCCCAAACCCCACGATCGGGAAGGAGATTGCAGAGAAGATATTTTCCTCGTCGGCTCCAGGAGCCAAGCCCTGCTCCTCTCAAGGCATCGCAGAACTGGTTTGGATCGTCTGGGCTCGCAACGGCCCGTGCTCTGCAGACCTCAACATCCGCAATAACAAATGAAGAAAGACGGTCTGCCAAACCTCGACGGACCGTCTCAACCTCAGGAAGTTCAGGCAAAGGCCTCAGGCCGGATCGAGTTCAGATTCTGCAAAGTTGTTGGTGTTGATGCCACCGTCAACACCCTGCATCCCGTTGTAGTTCACTTTTTCGAAGCGAACGACAACGGGATAACGAATGCCAGATTTGTCGATGGAAGCCACGGTGCCGACTTCGTTAAACCAATAGGACTCAGGACGCTTGATGCGCACCTTGGCGCCGCGGGTGATCGCCATCGCTAGGCATGAAGGGATGCATGCTGAGCGTATCTCCCGAGGAAGTCCCAGGGCAGACAGCGTCACAGAATGTCGTCCCTGCTGCTTCCCTATTTGCGTTGACGAGTTCTGTGGTGCCTGAACAACCTCTGCTGTCCCTGGATCTTCCTGATCCTGAAAGCGACGACATCAGCACGATGGAATTTTTGGCCAGGCTGGAGCAGGCTTGGGCGGTGTGTGATCGGTTCGATCTGCAGACTGAGATCTGGCGAGGTCGAATCCTGACGGCCGTGCGGGATCGGGAAAAGCGTGGCGGAGAGGGGCGCGGTGCAGGGTTTCTGCAGTGGCTGCGCGAACGAGAAATCAGCAAGACCCGTGCCTATGGGCTCATTCAGCTGGCGGAATCCGCTGATGACCTGGTTGGTGGTGGGCTGCTCGGGGAAGAGAGCGTGAATCAGTTCTCGAAGCGAGCCTTCATGGAAACCGCCCAGGCGGCTCCGGAAGTGCAGTTGATGATTTCGGAGGCGGCCAATGAAGGGCAGGAGATCACCCGCAAACAGGTGCGTCGTCTGACCGATGAGTTCACGGCTGCCACCAGCCCGCTTTTACCGGAGGAGATTCGCCAGCGGACTCAGGAGAATCTCCTGCCTCCCAAAGCGGTGGCTCCACTGGTGCGCGAACTGGCCAAGTTGCCGGAGCCTCAACAGGACGATCTGCGGAAAGTGCTCCGGGATGAACCGGAGTTGGAACGGATCAAGGACGTCACCAGCACGGCTCGATGGATCACCAAAGCCACGGAAGCAGGCGTCGCGGTTCGTGCGCTGCAGCAAGGGGAGCTGGATCTCGATAAGGCCATGCAGGAAGCCCTGAGACTGGATGCGCTCGGCCTGCTTGCCGATGCCGTCGGGCAGGCTCAGGCGCTGGAATCTGCCGTTCTCAAGTTGCACACATCCTGGCGAAGGCTCGGAGGCCTCCAGGAGCGACTCTGGGTTGAAAGCGGGAGCAGCACGCCTTATCTGCGCGATGTGCTGAATGTTCTTCAAAGCCTGAGCGGGGCAACGATGCGCGTTTCCCTGGGGGAATTGGCCGGAGGAAAACGGGTCCGCTTGCAGCTGGTGGAGGAGTCTCCGGATCAGCTCGAACCTCCGCCGATTCCCTGACACCATATCTAGTGGCCGGTACCATTAGCCCACCATTGGTGGTGGGTTTGGACCGTCTGGAGCAGTCACTTCAAGACCATTTCGGCTGGTCCACCTTTCGGGCTGGCCAGCGTCCTGTGGTGGAAGCCGTGCTGGCCGGACGGGATGCCTTGGCTGTGCTGCCCACCGGGGGCGGAAAGTCCCTCTGTTTTCAGCTGCCGGCCCTGATCCGAAATGGTCTGGTGGTGGTGATTTCCCCATTGGTGGCACTGATGGAAGATCAGGTCATGCAGCTGCAGCGCCGGGGCATTGCCGCTGCCTGTCTTCATGCAGGGCTGAATCCCGAGCGTCGCCTGCAGGCGTTTCAGCGCCTTCGCGATGAAACGCTGCGCCTCCTCTATCTCGCCCCCGAGCGACTGCAGGGTGAAGCAACCCGGCAGATGCTGGAGAGCCATGCCTCAGAGGGACGCTTGGTGGCTCTGGCCGTTGATGAGGCGCATTGCATCAGCGCCTGGGGCCATGATTTTCGACCTGATTACCGGCGGCTCGGTTTGATCCGTCGTCTCTGCCCCGGCGTCCCGATGCTGGCACTGAGTGCCACCGCTGCTCCCCGGGTGCGGGCTGACATCATCCGGCTTCTGGATCTGCGCAGCCCCTTAGTGCAGGTCAGTTCAGCCCGCCGCGACAATTTGCTCTACACGATGCGTCGTCGGCCCAAGGACCCAATGCCGTTGGTCCTTGAGGCGTTGGATCACTCCCGTGGAGCCTCTTTGATCTACGCCCGGACCCGCCGCTCCGTGGAACGCTGGGCGTCGCGCTTGGTGGAGGTGGGGGTACCTGCAACCCCGTATCACGCAGGATTGGATCCTGGGGATCGGCAGGTGGCGCTGACGGGATTTCTGGAACAGTCTCGGCCGGTTCTCGTGGCTACTGTCGCGTTCGGGATGGGGGTGGATCGGGGTGATGTTGGTCTGGTCCTGCATCTGGATCTGCCGGCCACGCCAGAGGGGTATCTGCAGGAATCCGGCCGTGCTGGCCGTGATGGCCTCCCGGCATCCTGCCTGGTTCTGTTTTCGCCATCCGATCGGACCAGTTTGGGTTGGGCGATCCAGGCCGCCCTGCGGGGACCTGCCTCCGATGACGAGCGGATGCGTCTTGATCTGGCCCAGCAGCAGCTTCGACGAATGGAGGCTGTGGCCGAAGGCGCCATGTGCCGTGAGCAGGCCCTCCTGCTTGCCGTCGGGGAGTTGAGTGGGGCGTGCGGTCGTTGTGACCGCTGCTTGGCTCACCCGAAACGCCGTGACTGGTCGGATCAGGTTCAAACGCTTCTGCACCACCTGGCGGATCAGGAGGGAATGGATATTCGGCGGCTGGGCGAGCGGCTGGAAGCGATGGAACCTGGCCGCAGCGATCGCTGGACCTGGCTGGCCAGACGCTTGGTGCAGGACGAACTGATTCGTGAAAGCAATGATGGCGTTCAGAGGCTTTATCTCAGGGAAAGCGGAAGACGCTACCTCGATGACCCTTGGCCGCTGGACTACGTCTCCTGACGATCAGGCTTTGGCCTGACAACGATCCTTCATCAGATCTTTCTCGAAACCGCTGCGGGGGGAACTCCAGGTTCTCCAGTTGCCGTCGGCTCCTGTGGCGTTCAACTTGCCAGCGGAGCAGTTCACAGCCAGGTAAAGGGCCTGTCCCTGTGCATTGAGGGTGGGTACAACGTGGCTTCCGTCCATCGCTTGCCAATTTGCCCAGTCAACCTGGAGCGGTCCATAGGTTCGCCAATCGGCTTTTTTGGCGATCACCGTCTGCGTTGGCTTCTGCTTCTGAGGTTTTGGTTGGGGTTTGACCGCTGTCGTTGGTTTCGGTTGGGCGGTTGGTTGATTGACAGGGGTGCTTGCGCTGACAGGCGTGCTTTCGCTTGTAGACGTGCTCACCATTGAAATGTCGCGAGGTTCGGCAGGCGGTTTCACATACAGCCTGGTCCCGGTTTTGACGTTGTTCGGATCACTGAGGTCGTTGATGCTGATCAGAGTTGCCAGAGGAATGTTGTAAGCCTTGGCAATCTGAGTGAGTGTTTGACCTTTTCCGACGGTGTGTTCCAGGGCGCCAGAAACAGCTTTGACGGGAACTGGCTTTGGCTTGGCCTGAACGATCACTGCGTTGCTCGGCAGTTTCAGAACCTGTCCGATCTCAACGTGGTTTGCATCCCGCAGCCCGTTGATGGCCATTAGCTCACGGGGGCTGACTTGATATGTCACAGCGATGCTGTTTAGTGTATCTCCCGTTGTCACCCGGTGTCGTCCGCGTCCGGCTTGAACAGCTGCCCCCCCTTGACTCGGCACCTTGAGCCGACTTCCAATTTCCACGTGGTCGGGGTCGTTGATGCCGTTCAGTCGCATTAGGGCACCAACGGAAACGTTGTACCGGGAAGCGATATCGGAGAGTGTTTCTCCGGGCCTGACGGTGACGGTGGCGGCCATCGCCGATAGAGGCAGAACAGCCGAAAGGGCAAGGGCGGCAATGCTGGGCAGACGCATACTTGACCCGTAGCTGGTTTGAATGTAAGGCGGATTCAACGATCCGCCAGTACACGGTGCGACTGCTGCGGAACTTGGATTCAGATCCCTTCCGTTTCAGCCTGCAAGGCGGCGAAGAACCTTAAGTTCAATCTTGTAAGGGGGATAACGCAGCTTGAAATCAAACCGGAAGGGACGCCTCAGTACTGATTTGTGATGGCTGAAGGTGTCAAAACCACTCTGGCCGTGATAGCTGCCCATTCCGCTGGCTCCTACCCCTCCAAAGGGCATGTTCGGGACGCCCGCCTGCATGATCACGTCGTTGATGCAGACCCCTCCGGAGCTGGTGCAAGAGAGCACCTGGTCCTGCTGAACGGAGCTGCCTCCGAAGAGATACAGGGCCAATGGCTTCGGATCACGTCGGATCTCCCTGAGGGTTTCCTCAAGACTGTTCAGGGCCAGCAATGGGAGCAGCGGACCGAACAGCTCATCGGCCATCAGTGGATCCTCGCGATTAGAGACGGCGATCACAGTGGGTGCGATCCTCCGCTCTTCCGGGTTGATTTCGCCGCCAAGCAGGACCCTGCCATCCTCCTGAGCGTTTTCCAAAAGTTTGGCGAGCCTGTTGAACTGGCGTTCATTAATGATCTGAGCCAGCTGGCCTGATTCGAGGGGCTTCTCTCCGTACATCGCCATGCGTGCGTCCCCCATGGCGGCCAGCAGTGGTCCACGCTGCAGCTCATCAACAATGACGTGGTCGGGGGCAATGCAGGCCTGGCCGGCATTGAAGCCTTTTCCCCAGATCAGACGTCTGGCGCTCACGTTGAGATCTGCCCCCGGCAAAACGATCGCGGGGCTTTTGCCACCCAGTTCCAGCGTGACTGGTGTGAGGTGTTCTGCTGCTCCAGCCAAAACCTTGCGTCCGATGCTTCCTCCCCCTGTGAAAAAGATGTGATCGAACGGCATGGACACGAGCTCGGCTGCCACGGCTCCGTCACCTTCCACAACCGTGACGACTGTGTTGTCGAAGTGGGTTGAAACCAGACGGCTGATCAGGGCGGAGACCGAAGGTGCCTGTTCGGAGGGTTTGAGAACAGCCGTGTTGCCGGCTGCCAAAGCGCTGATCAGCGGCTGAAGCGTGAGGGAAAAGGGGAGATTCCATGGTCCGATGATCAGAACGCAACCCAGAGGTTCTGGAATAACCGTGGCCTGTCCTGGTCTCTGAGCGAGAGGGACCGGAACAACGCGGGGCCGCATCCAACGCCGCAGGTTCTTGATGGTGAGTTTGAGTTCTTGACGAAGTGCGATGAGTTCGAAGAAAGCTTCTGTTTGCGGCTTTCCCAGGTCGGCTGATAGCGCCTCCAGCACCTCCTGCTCATGGTTGGTGATGAGCTCCCCAAGGTGGGTGAGCTGCTCCATTCGCCAGCCTTGAGAGCGCGTCATCCCCGAGCCGACTTGGTCACGCATCTGCTCGAGATGGGAAGTGGGCAGGGTCACAGGGCTGACGAAAAGGTCCGACGGGTCTAGCAGTGGTGCAGCAGTCATTGGCTGATGGCCACTGCCCAACCTTGGTGGTCAGGAACCGTTATCTATCAGCTGATCGTTCGGAGTTTTTCCGATGGCAACGGTGATGGAATCGGAGATTTCAAGGGACTGGCTGCCAGGTTGCCCTATTTGCGCTGGTTGGGTGTCAAGACCCTTTGGCTGACTCCGACCTATCCGTCACCGCTGCTGGACGGTGGATACGACATCACGGATTTCACCGGCATCCATCCGGATCTGGGTGACCTCTCGTCATTTCATCGATTTCTCACGGCCGCCCACAGCCAGGGCATGCGTGTGATCCTCGACCTGGTGCTGAATCACACCAGCGATCTCCATCCCTGGTTCCAGCGGGCACGATGGGCTCCTAAGGGAAGTCTGGAACGGGATGTCTACGTCTGGAGTGACGATCCCCAGCGCTATGCCGATGCGCCGGTCTTGTTCCGTCATTTCGAGTCATCCAATTGGGAGTGGGATGAAGTTGCGCAGCAGTACTACCTGCACCGGTTCCTGCGTCATCAACCCGACCTCAATTACGCCAATCCCTGGGTGCAGGACACGATGCTGGAGGTCGTTGACTTCTGGCTCGATCGGGGCATCGATGGTTTCCGCCTCGATGCTGTGCCCTTTCTCTGTGAAGAGGAAGGGACGCGCTGCGAGGGATTGCCCAAGACCCATGCCTTTCTGAAACGGCTGCGGGAGAGGGTTGATGTCTGCGGGCGAGAGGTGTTGTTGCTGGGCGAGGCGATTCAGCCGGTGCAGGAGGCCGCTCCTTACCTTGCAGATGATGAGCTCCACGGTGCGTTCAATTTCGCGCTCACGGCTCATCTGTTTGCAGCAGTGGCCAGCGGCAATGCCCAGTCGCTGGGTGGCTGTCTGCAGGAGGCTCAGGATGCGACGCAGGGTTGCCGGTGGGCCATGCCGCTCCGCAACCATGATGAGCTCTGGCTTGGTGATGGTCATCTGATCCCTGAAGAGGTGATCCAGACCATCCGACTGGGTCTTCCCCAGGGCCAGGGCCACTGGCTGAACTGGGGCATCAATCGACGGCTGGCACCCCTTCTGAATGGTGATCCCCGTTCCAATCGCCTGCTGCATGGGCTGCTTTACAGCCTTCCCGGGATGCCATGCCTGTACTACGGCGATGAACTGGGAATGGGAGATTGGCCTGGATTGCGGGACCGAGATCCGAATCGCACTCCGATGGCATGGTCGCCTGCGCGTAACGGGGGCTTTTCAACAGCACCGGATCCTCTCCTTGTTCTCCCCCCGATCACGGCGCCTGGTTACGACTACAGGGTTGTGAATGTGGAGGTGCAGAAACAGTTGCCGGGGTCTCTGCTCAATTGGCACAGGCGCATGCTCACCTGTCGCCGCCTGTTGCCGGCTCTGCAATTAGGAGGCTTTCGTCTCCTGTCCTGTTCCCATCCCGGCGTGATCGCCTACGTGCGTTTCACGGAATCGATGACCGTGCTGGTGGCTGGGAATTTTACGGCTGCAGGCGCTTCAATCAGTTTGGATCTCTCCGCTTGGACAGGGGAACGCACCCGGGAGGTGATGTGGGGCTGTGAATTCCCTCCAGCGGCAGATGAGTGGTTTATCAACCTGCCGCCTTACGGCTTCAACTGGTGGTTGATCGGAGAAGTGGACGCCACCTGATCCAGCACGCCCTGCACCATGCCTGTAAGGCGTTGCGCCTCAGCGTTGTCCACCATCGCCAGCCTGAAGCGTCGTGCCAGAACGTCTTCACAGCTTCTCGCGTGTTCCCGCTGCACTGCATGGTGGATTTCTGCTTCACAGATCGGGATCACCGAACTGAGGGGCTCGCGCATCGCTGGTTTGGCTGCTTCGATCAGCGGCGCCGCCAGCAGGCCGTGATCGGCTTGTAGGTGAGCGATCTGATCGTCTTGCTGTCGGGTGTCAGGAAGCAGGGTCTGCAGCTGAACCCGCTGCGTCTCCAGAGCGCTGCGGGTGGCATCAATGCTGCCGGCTGCACCCAGGAGAGGAAGCTGTTGGGGCTGTGGGAAGGTCCGGCTGCTTTGTCTCTCCACCGCCTGCAACGTGTCCAGTGCCATGGGGCGGCAGGTGGTCCATTTCCCGCCCATCAGGCTGATGAGACCGCACGGCAGGGTCTCTACGTCGTGTTCCCTCACAACACGACTGCTGTCCAATTCATCTCCTGCAGGTCGGAGAAGCGGTCGTCCGCCGGCCCAGCGACTGGTCACGCTGACGGGACTTGTTGATGGAAACCATCGGCTCACATAGTCGAGCAGATAGGTTTCTTCATCCGCGGAAGGAAGGGTCGCTGCTGCCTGTTCACAGGGCTGGTCGGTGGTTCCTACAAGGGTGTGGCCGAAGAATGGGAGCATGAACAACACCCGTCCGTCATCGGTTGCAGGGACGAGCAGGCCGAGATCAGCGGGGCAAAGCTGCTCCCTCAGAACGAGATGGGTTCCGCGGCTGGTGAGCATCCTGGGTTCCGCGTCAGGATCTGCCATCTGTCGGATCGCATCGGCACCGATTCCAGTGGCATTGACGATGGTGGAGGCGCTCCAACGTTCACGGGTTCCGGTGTTGTCCTCACTCACGGCCGCTTGGATCCTGCCGCCGGCGTCCTTCTCGAGTTCCATCACCCGGCAACCACAGCGCAGAACAGCACCAGCCGATTCAGCGGTGAGGGCAAGCAGCAGATTTAAGCGAGCATCGTTGAACTGCCCATCGCTGTACGCTACGGCGCCCTGGCAGGGCTTGAGCAGGGGCAAAGCTTGTTGAAGTTGTTGCTTGTTGAGTTGTCGGCTTGAGCCAATGCCCTGACGTCCAGATAAGGCGTCGTACATCCCAAGGCCGATTCGGTAGTAAGCCTGTGCAAATCGGTGATTCGTCGGCAGGGCAAGCTCCAATCGATGGGCCAGGAATGGGGCTTGCCGAAGCCAGTGTCCCCGTTCCAGTAAGGCCTCCCGCACCAGATTGAGCTGCGCGAGATCAAGGGTTTTGAAAGCCAGCTCGAGGTATCGAACGCCGCCATGCAGCAGTTTGGTGCTGCGGGAGCTCGTGCCGCTCGCGATATCCGATGCTTCCAGCACCGCTACGGAGAGGCCTCGACGCACGGCTTCGTAGGCGAGAGAGGCGCCGCTCGCTCCTGCACCAATGACCAGAAGATCGAATCTGCGTTCAGCCATGCCAGCCAAGGCTCCGGGTCACGGCGTCATTCCACCGAGTGCGCCATGCTTCACGCCGGGATGTGTCCATCTGCGGTTCAAAAAGGGTGGCCCCATCGCTTCGGTGACGGACGAGCTCGTCAACCTTGTCGATCACACCAGCCTGGACGCCGGCGAACAGCGCTACGCCCCGTGCCGTGCTTTCGAGGTTGGCGGCCCGTCGCACGGTGAGCCCGGTGCAGTCCGCCTGGGCTTGAAGAAGCGGGTCTGAGGCCGCTGCACCACCATCGACGGCAAGCTCACCAAGGGGGGCATCCACGGCGGCTTCGGCCAGATCCACCAGAGTCGCCACGGACAAGGCGATTCCCTCAAGCGCGGCTCGGGCGATGTGGCCACGCCTGCTGTCGCGGGTGAGGCCGATCATCATTCCCCTCGCCAAAGGGTCCCAGTGAGGGGTCCCCCAGCCTGTGAATGCAGGCACAAGCATCACCCCACCGGAATCCTGAACATCCAAGGCCAGTCGATTGATATCGGAGGCCGTTTCGATGATTTGAAGGCCGTCACGCAGCCACTGCACCACGGTGCCGGCATTGAACAAGCTTCCTTCCAGGCAATAGGTGGCGACGCCGTTGGCATCGGTCCATCCAAGGGTGCTGAGCAGTCCGGCATCGGAACGGCGGATCGTGTCCCCTGTGTTGATCACCAGGAAAGCCCCAGTTCCGTACGTGCACTTCGCTTCGCCTGGATGGAGGCAGAGCTGACCGAGGGTGGCGGCCTGTTGATCTCCCAGAAGGGCATGGATCGGTCGTCCTGCGAAGGGCAAGCCCTCTGCAATGTGTCCGAAGTCACCGCGGCAGGGGAGCAGTTCCGGTAAGGCGCTCATCGGAAGACCGGTTTGATCACAGAACAGATCCACCCAGCAGTGCTCCTCCAGGTCCATCAGCAAGGTTCGGCTGGCATTGCTCATGTCGGTGGCATGGCGGCTGCCTCCAGTGAGGTTCCAGAGCAGCCAGGAGTCCACGGTCCCAAAACAGAGGTCGCCAGCAGCAGCAGCGCTCCTGGCGTCCTCTTGATGCATCAGCATCCATTCGATCTTGCTTGCACTGAAGTACGGATCCAGGAGCAGCCCCGTGCGTCGGCACCAGGACGCCTCCAACCCTTCCTCTTTCCAACGTCGACAGGTCGACGCGGTGCGGCTGTCTTGCCAGACCAGTGCAGGTCCGCAGGGACGGCCGGTACTGCGGCGCCAAAGCACGGTCGTCTCCCGTTGGTTGGTGATGCCGCAGCTGAGAACAGCTGCGCGCTGTTCGTCACTCAACGCTCCATGCAGCTCGTGCATGGCCTGCAGCTGGCTGCTCCAGATGGCGTTCGGATCCTGCTCCACCCAGCCGTCAGCTGGGTACTGAATCGGTAGGGGAGTGCTGGCTGTGGCGATCAGATCGCCACAGGTGTTGAACACGGCAGCCCTGGAGCTGCTGGTGCCTTGGTCGAGCGCCAGCAGAAGAGTCTGGTCTGCCATGGCCGTTCCTTTTCTTCTTCTTCCCTGCTAGCGAGAGGTCTGTGCACTGCAAAGCGATGGAAGCGGTCACGCCCTTCACCGAACCCCCTGCCTGGGTCTCGGATGCGGTCATTTATCAGATTTTTCCTGACCGTTTCAAGCGCAGTGGACGGGTTGATGCTCAGAGACATCTCACCCTCAAGCCATGGGGGACCGATCCGCGCGATGAGGGATTTCAGGGTGGAGATCTGTATGGGGTCATCGATGCTCTCGATCAGCTCCAGGCGATGGGATTCACGTGCCTGTACCTCACACCGATCTTCAGTTCAGCGTCCAACCATCGCTATCACGCCTACGACTACATGAAGGTCGACCCCCTGCTGGGGGGGGATACGGCCTTCGATCTCTTGGTTGAGGCAGTGCATCAGCGAGGGATGAAGCTCGTTCTCGACGGCGTCTTCAATCACTGCGGGCGAGGTTTCTGGGCGTTTCATCACCTCGCCGAAAACGGTGAGGCTTCTCCCTATCGGGACTGGTTTCATGTGAATCGCTGGCCCGTGAACCCCTATCCCAGTGATGGAAAGGACTGTGGCTACGACTGCTGGTGGGCCGTGCCCGACCTGCCGAAGTTCAACCACGCCAATGAGGGCGTCCGTTCCCATCTGCTTCAGGTGGGACGTCACTGGTTGGAGCGCGGCATTGATGGCTGGCGGCTCGATGTTCCTGCTGAGGTCCCTGCGGATTTCTGGGTGGACTTCCGCCAGGTTGTTCGGGAGGTCAATCCTGACGCTTGGATTGTTGGCGAGGTCTGGGGAGATGCCAGACCCTGGCTATCTGGAGAGCACTTCGATGGTGTGATGAACTACCGGCTGGGCTGGAGCAGCATCAGTTGGTCGGCTGGGGATCGGTTGCGACAGGGATATCGCAACAAGGAGTACCCCTTGATTCCTCTCAGTGGAGAGGAGCTGCTTGAGATCTGGGCCACCACCGCTAATTGGTATCGCCCGGAGGTCAACCGCGCCCAGATGAATCTGTTGGACAGTCACGATGTCCCTAGGGCCTTGCACAGCTTGCACGGTGATGTTCCGGCGTTGAAGCTCGCTCTTCTTCTGATTTTTCTTCAACCAGGTGCTCCATGCATCTATTACGGGACGGAGGCCGGTCTTGCCGGGGGGCCTCAAACGGAGCATTCGAGTGGTCCCGAGCCGGGCTGCCGCGAGGCGTTCCCATGGGAGGCGGATTGGCCCCATGATCTGAGGAATTTCATCGCTTCGCTCTCAAAACTGCGTCGGAACGTTCCGGCGTTTCGTCATGGAGATCTTCACTGGACGTCACTCGGCGCGGATGGCCTTCATGCCGTGGGTGCAGGCGTACGGGTTTGGATCAATCGTTCTCGTGATAAATCCCTGTCTCTACCAGGCGATTTGTCGGAACTCATATTTCAGCTTGGGAACGCCGACCTTGAACGTGGATCGATGGGAGGGCAGTCCGCCGTCGTTGTGAAAGCCCTTGACGAGACTTGAACTCGTGACCTCTCCCTTACCAAGGGAGTGCTCTACCGCTGAGCTACAAGGGCGTGTGGAGGTGGGCCGGGTTGGATTTGAACCAACGTAGGCAGAGCCAGCGGATTTACAGTCCGCCCCCATTAACCACTCGGGCACCGACCCGAACCACACCCGAAGAACTTACCAGTCGACGCGATCAACGTTGTTAGGAATGCAGCGTTGGCATCGATACGATCCACGCAACTGACCTCGGCGACGGCGCATGCATCTGCTGCTGCTCAACGGCCCCAACCTGAACCTGCTGGGCCAGAGGGAGCCAGGGATTTATGGCCACAGCACTCTGTCCATGATCGAGGCGGACCTCAAAAGAGAAGCGGAGGCCGCTGGGGCCGAGCTCGCATGTTTTCAGAGCAATTTTGAGGGTGCGTTGGTGGACAAAATCCACGCTGCCATTGGCTCAGTGCACGGCATCCTGATCAATGCCGGGGCTTACACCCACAGTTCCATTGCCCTGCGTGATGCCCTCGCGGGCGTGGCGATCCCTTATGTGGAGTTGCATCTCAGCAATACGCATTCCCGCGAAACCTTTCGCCATCATTCGTTTTTGGCCGCAGGGGCTGTGGGTGTGGTGTGTGGCTTCGGCGCAATGAGTTATTCCCTGGCCCTTCAGGGCTTGCTTGAGCACCTGCGGGCTCAGGCTTCATGACGGCATCACCTCCGCTGAAATCCACCGCATCGATTCGATGGTTGAAATCCGCAACCAGTCGGACCTGGTTGGATCAGGCCATCGCTCGACCAATCGAGCTACTGATCGATCACGCCCACTGCGAGAGGAAGGCGGCAGGGGCAGCAGTTCAGATGATGTTTCGCTACCTCTGCGAGCCAGGTCTTGGAGAGGTGCTCAGCCCCCTTGCCAGGGAGGAACTCGAACATTTTGAGCAGGTTTTGGCGGTCCTAACGAGCCGAGGCCATTACCTCGAACCTCTCCCCGCGCCTGCCTACGGCGCAGAACTCGCTCGCCGAATTCGTAAAACTGAGCCTCATCGCATGCTCGATTCATTTCTTGTGGCAGGGCTGATTGAAGCCAGGAGTCACGAGCGCATGGCTTTGTTGGCTGAACACAGTCCTGATGCTGAGTTGCGCAACTTATACAGCGACCTTCTCATTAGTGAGGCGCGTCATTTCGGGATTTACTGGACCCTGGCGGAATCGCGATGGTGCCGAACGATGATTCAGGAACGGTTGGATGAGCTTGCGGATGCCGAGTCCACCGCTTTAAATGGCACTCTGCTGCGGCCTCAAGACATCAGGATGCATTCGGTTGGAATCATCGTTTAAAGATGATTCACCTGGGTCCTGATTGCAAAATCGTTGGATCTCAGTCAATGATTGATCATCCTGGACGCTCTTTATCTGCTTAGACGTCGTGCAGAACAAACAAGATTTTCCGGGCTGATCCAGGTTGCTTGATTCATTCCATCACCGATCCCTGCTGGCGATTGATTGAAAACTATCTAAGTGATTGATCCAACATCCGTCATTAATTAGCCTTAGCCATTGCATGGATAAAGTTGATTTAAATGTCAAGAAGCATATGTTACGGCTATTGACGCTGGTCGAACTCATTTAAGATCCACATTTTAGTGACCGCTGCGGAAAGATTGTGGCCTTTAGAAGAATAATTGCCAGTCAATAAATCTTTCCCGAAGTGGCGGGACATTGCAGCCAAAGATCCTATGAGTTCGCTGCTGTTGAACTACGACATAAGGGCTATCTTTGGTGATCCTAAGATCCTGAAAAAGGATCTCAGGTTTTGCGTTGCAACAAGCCGTTGGTGCATCTTTTTGAGATGGATGACGAGAATCCTGTTTCCCTGTCACAGTAGTTCGCGTGTGTGTTGTGATCTTGGAACATTGGCCGCGACATTTGGTAGTACTACCAAGGCCGTGGGTTTGCATTCACTGAAGAGGCTGGCAGCGTAAGGCCGTCGATATCACAACATGATTGTGTGCATTGACTTGCTGATTACAGCACCACAATCCAAGGTGAAATTGAGGTTTTCTCTTTTATAGGATCAGTTGCTCCTGAAGTCATCAGTGTTTCATTCTTAATCGTCACCTTTAGTCTCTTGGAAACCGGGCGTCTTGCATCCTGGGGAGGGGTCATGAACGGTCAATTGCGGGTATTTGGACTTATCCGGCATGCCGGAGCGGCTCGCAGATGTTATGCGAAGAGCTCGATTTTTTTAATCGTGATGTGATGTTTGGAAATAATTATTTTCAATTAAATGATAAGCATATTGATGACGCACTTCAGTGGCACAATATTGCCCAAAAAGGCTGGGATGTGTGCTCACCATAGGATTGGGATCTTGGATGGGATACAGCGTACCAACGAGGCCAGGGCAATCAATAAAAAAATGGAACACTGTTAAGTCCTGGGAAATTGACTAGATTGAAATGTCTGCTTTCTTTTTCATGGATCTACACGAGAATGCTGTTACTGGTGATGACGATCTCTGTAATGCGTTAAGCGGCGTTAATCCAGCATTTGGAGATTTTTGTGTCCGTGTCGCCGCCGAGGCATGGGGAAAACCACTGATTGATCAGAAGACCAAGGCTTTACTTGCCGTTGCCTTGGATGTCGATAATCAATCCTTTCATGGCCCGGGGGTTCCTTTCGAGGCCCATGTTCTGATGGCACTCAAGCAGGGCACGAGCTTTGCGGAGCTTGAAGAATTACTGTTATGGACGTGTGTTTACTGCGGCTTCAACAAAGCGGCCGGAGCTTTTGGAAGGCTGAATGAGTTGAAAGAGAAGTATCAAGATCAATTCCCCTCTCCCGCTGTTTGAATTCATTCAGCCATAGGGTAAGCAGCCTGGCGTTTGATCAGGCTGCTTCGATCTCTTTCAGGAAGAGATCGATGAGTTCGTCAGTAAAAGCGGGATGCTTGGCACTGATCAAGTCGCCGTCTACCACACTTCCTACGGTTCCATCATCCCCGTACTGAACATCACCTCCGGCATTTTCAACGTCGCAGAGAATATTGTGCGCACAAGTTACTTTTTTGCCCTCTAGGAGTGAGCGATCGGCACACATCAACCATAGTGAGTGACAAATTGTACCTAATTTTACGCCAGGAGTCGCTCCGATTTTACGGAGCAGCTCAACGGCTGGTGCGTCGTTTGGTTTATTCTTTTCAGGCTTGACCGTGTAACGCAGTCGATCCGTTGCGTAGGCACCAATTAATAAGAAACCTTTGTAATCGCTAGGGTTCACCTCTTTTACGTCTTTGGAGACCGTCAAATGTTCTTCCACCCAGCCATTATCAGGATTCGATCCAAATTGAAGAGATGAATTTCCCCATAAATTTGATATGTACTCCAAATCATATCCTGCTGAAGGAAACCGTCTATTGAACAAACGATATTCTGTCATGTCGAAATGTTCTTCAATAAACACCCCGACTTTTCCTTTTGAATTTCCGTGTGCGTTTAGCAACATGAGAGGGATACGTTGTGGATTGGCATGGCGTCAAGGCTTCATCATGAAGGCCTTTACGTATAAATGCTAAGGACGGCATGACGTTGGGGTTCATGAAATCTTATTTTTTTTATTTTTGATTGTTGTTTTTGACAGCTTCTGTCTTGTGATGGGAAAGCCGCATTTGGCTTGTCATCGTCTTTTCTTTATCAGAATTTTTGAACCTGTGCTTACCGCTTTTCTATTTCGTAGCTAGCCTTGGCTTGAATGATTAAACGTGGCAAATGATGACACTAAGATTGGTTTCCGCATCAAGTACGATTTTCCCAAAGGTCAACGGTATGACCTGAGTTCAGGCTGTTGGCTGTTTAACTTGCTACTTTCTCAAAAGCACAATGGCTCGTCAAAATTACTACAAAGATCTATCCGCTGATTATTCTCGGCCTGGACTCGTTCCTGAAGACGTGCAAAAGAAATTAATCGCACGTTCTGATGAAATAGCCAAGCTTCAGGAAGCGGAACTTCCGGTCATTGGTCCTGACTACACACTCGAGCAGATTGAAGCTGAAAACCGTGAGTTTTGGCCGACACATTGCGAGGCGCTCCGTCAGGGCCGCGGCGATCTTCTGACCAGGGAATATCGTCCTGATCTCGTTTATCACTGTCAGGATGGTCCTTATCATGGGATCAAAGAGCAGCAGCAACGAGAAAAGCACTGGTGGGCCATCATTGCTCAGCCCGGAGTCACAATGTGCTGGCCAATCGTTCAGTTTTGGGGTGAATTTACTCACTTCGAATGGATCTGCTTTGATGACAATACCCATGAACAGATTGCCAAAGGTAGTGTCTGTTGGGTACGACGCGGTCATCGTGGTGGTTGTTATTACAAGAGTGAGCAACTCACATTTGTTCGCGATGTATTTGCTTCTGATGCTTTACTTGCGCCTTACAAGTAACAATGCAGGCCTAAATATTTGCAAACTTGCAATATTTGCCCAATAGATATGCTCAAATAGAGAGATCGGGCAGATGATAGTCTATTTGGTCTCTTTATTTGCGACTTAATTGAAATTAAATGCAATGCATACCCTTTCGTTATCCTTGCTTTTTTGTGGCACAGTTTCATGCGGCATATAGCTTGGAAACAGAACAACAAGGCCGGCATTCGGACTGATGCTTAAAGGTGACTGTGTTGAGAAGATTAGATTTCCCTCATCTGTTTCTTTTGATGATGTTTCATTGGGAGTCGCGAGATAGATGACGCCACTGATTTTTGCTTCGGGGTGAATATGTCTTTTTTGGTATCCCCCTTGCTTTAAGATCACTCCCCAACCACTAATCGAGGTTTCGTTAGGATCGAGGCTGATTGGCAGAGAGGATTGTTCAGCCAGGTAGATCTCAAGGGATTCTCTTAGGTTGGATTCTAAAAAACGAATGTTTTTGCCGGCCTGTTGAGAAAATAATTCATGGGTTTGAAATCCTTGTCGTGTGGGTTTACCTGCTCGATTCCAAACAAGGCTTGCTTCAGATCGGATCTCCTTGATTAAATCCACAATAATTTTTGAATCGGCAGGAATAAGTTGTTCTGTGTAGACAACTTCAGAAGGATTGTACGATGAAGCTTTTCCGAATTCCCTCTGAAATTCACTTGGCAACTCCGTAACAATCGCTTGCAATCGAATGGGATCAATGAGGCTTTGATCTTTTTTCAAGGTCTCAAGAACCTGTGACCAGTTCTTTGACTCAATGGCGCGATAGCAGGCCTCCACCCCCGTATATGGTTTCTGATTATTGTTATTTTCTTCTCCAGCACCAAGTGCTTGAAGGGCTTGCTGTGCTTCTGGTGCGTTAGGTACAAGAAACAGACATTTGTTAAAACACTGCTTTGCTTCCGGGTTCTGGCCAAGCAATGCAAGAAACTTTCCAAGATTAAAATGTCCAAGAAATTGTCTTGGATAATTTTCAACAACCTTTCTATAAAGCACCTCTGCTTCTTTGTAATAACCGAATTCAGATTCAACAATGGCTAGGTTGGTTAGAAGAGAAGGGTCTTGTGAATATTGCTCTAAACCATGCAGAAGAACATCTTTTGCTTGTGCTAGTTGCCCTTGCCGTATAAAAGCTTCGCTCAAATTAATTGTGAGATCAACTGGTTGAGACGTGATGTTATTAATTGAATTCAAAAGCTTTATTGTTAGTTTGTCATTCTGTGTAATTGTTGCTGATTTTGCAATCATGTAGCGGAGTTGTATAGGTATACTGTTTTGTTTTTGAGTTGACTTATAATTTTTTTCAAAAAAAGCGATCAAGTCTTGATGGCGATTTTGCATCTGCATCAATCGCCCAATGTTTAAGGCGATGCCTGCATTCTCAGGATTGGCTGCATAGGCTTTGAGAAAATGCTGTTCAGCTGTTGAGAGATCACCACGCATTGCAGCCTCAACACCACTGCGGTTGTGATCGGGAGTCGTGGGCATCAAGAATGAGATAGATAAAAAAAGTCAGCCGATTTTATCGACTGACTTTATGTTAATGAGATCAGCTAATTACTTGAAATTCTTCGTCAAGTTCGGCATCTTTAAGGGCTTGTGAGACCTCAGGATTTAATCCTTTTAATTTGAGGCTGAAATTGGCGCCGCGTTGTTGCTTCGTAAACAGCAAGTAGTTCCAGCCGGTATCATCAATGGTGTCGAGGTTGGTCAGGTCAAGAACAACTCCTTTCAAGTTTGCGACGCTTTCAATAGAACGCTTTAGATAATGAAGTCTGCTTCTTGTTAAACATCCATCAAGCGTAAAGGTGCCAATACCATCTTCAAAGGTTGTCATTCCTGCACTGAAACCGAGGCCCGCGGGTTCAATACGAACACGGACGCGCACAGGCTTATCATGCTCCGGCAAATTAACGATTAATTTTTCTTTATCAAAGTCGGTATGATTTTTGTCATCAATCCAAACCTCTGAGAGTTGGATGCTTCCTGGTGGTAGCAGATCTGGTGCGACACGTAATTTGTTGTCAGGCCATGCCTGAGGTTCTGGACGGAAGAAGAAATCCATCGGGATTTTATTCACCAATAGATTGGAGTAAATTGCGGCAAGGAAGCAAAGCTCAAATGAGTGATATCCAGCCATAGAATGGCTACCCTTGCCTCGCTCAGAGCCAAGTGCATAGGGTTGGCCATTGGCAAGAACATTGAAGTAGACACCACCCTGTTCGTAATCAAGGAACCACCCGTTGTAGAAGGCACTCCCTTCTCGTGCGAAGCGTAGATATTCAGGTTTATCGTTGTATACGCCTGCCATGATGTAGTAGGCAAGGATGCCTTGCTCCTGCTGCCACCAGGCTTTGCGATCATGCCAAACCCGTCGATAATGCTCTTCCCCATCTTTTAAAGTCCTTTCCATCATGTCGTACCACCCGCCGCGCTGGTTATCACAACCTGCAGGGGGGATTGCATCGGCGATTTGATGGGCAAATTTCACATAGCTCTCCTTGGGCATCAGGCTATGCATGCGGGTGAGGTTCCAAGCCACTTTGAGGTTGTGTCCGACAACGCACCGTGCTTGGTGAATTCCCCACTTCAGATCACGGCCCCAATCATCAAAGAACTTTTCGTTCATGAATGGACTGTATCCATAATCAGGGAAATGATCACAGATCGTATCGAAGGTATCCTCAAGGAACGTTGCGTAACCTTCTTCCTCTGTGGCGAGATAAAGATTAATCAGATAAGCAGGAGCATGGTCTCCAACGGAATTCCAATTCTTCTTGGCTTTATTGACACCAAGTGAATCAGCCTTTGGATCGAAGGTGACTGGATCGACATGGGAATAGTAACCACCGTAGGGACCGTGGTCCTTATAGAAACGGTTCAGGAATGAAATTGTGTCGTCAATGTCTGTCCGGATGTTTGGGGTTCCGGTGAGTCTGTAGGTTTGAGTTGGCCCTGCCAGAGCGTAAATCTGTTCATAGCAAGGAATGGCATTGCCACCCTCGTCACCTCCAGCAGTGGATCCCATGTACTTACGGACAGACCCATCTGATTGAATATCAATCTGGCTGTACCAATAACAAATTCCCTCGGATTTGTTCTGATGGCGGAAGTGTCGTTGCATATATTCAGTTCCGTTCAGCGATGCTTCTAGGGCACGCTCATCCCCTGTAATCATATAAGCGGTGGCAAAGCCATAAATCAGTCTAGATATTGTGTCAAGATTTTGGACGCCGTCCTGTTTCCCTCCTTCAGCACTCAGATCAGTACGAAACTTCTTGAAGTCGATAGTTTCACCTTCTTCAACACCAAATTGGGATTCAAGATAGAAATTCAAAAGTTGCTGGATCTGGTGAATCCACCAGTTTTGCTCTTCAATTCGAAGACTATCTTTTGCTCCCCCAAAAAGAAGGATATGTTTGGCTTCAAATTTTAATCCATTCGTTTCAGGATAAAAAAGTCCATAAGCATGGATGAAGCGATCTTCAACCAAGATCTGCTTCATATCAGGTGCTACCTGGAAGGGCTCACCCAGGTTGCGAACAACCTCTGCATAACAAGCGTCTGTTATTTTGACAGTGTAAATACGGCCGTCAGATGTCTCTAGGTCGATTTGACCTTTGCAATCAAATTGGTCTGGATAGGAAACATTTCTGATGTAACCAGCGATTAGATCTGAGAACGGAAAGTTGAGCTGATTGGAGGAGGTCATGGAAGGTAGCGGTGAAAGATGAAAATATGCAGAGGTTGAAGCTGTTAAGAAATTGTGAGTGACATTTGGCTTTAGGTGGCTGCTCGCGAAACGAGAACCACAATGCTTCGGCCAGTTACAATATAGTTACTATCTGAGATTTTGACTTGTTGTTCGCGTTCTACTATGTCGTCAGGTGAAGGCAAAGAAGTATCAATTAGTCGATGCCAATCAAGGCCATTAAACTGAGGGATTTCGAATTCTATAGCGTCCCAGTACATATTCATCATTACATGCATGTTCATCGTTTGATCTGTGTCTTCAGCAGTGTCACCACGCGTATAAGCTAGGCACCGAGCCTCTGGGTCGTCCCAGCCGGGCTCATTGATCCGAGGGCCATGCCAATGAATGTCACTGATGCCGAATCGATTGGTTTTTCCCGCAAAGTAGCGACCACTAAAGTGGTTGCGTAGCAGGAGTCTTTTTTGAATAAGTTTTGACCAGAACCGAATCATCTCCTGACTTTCCGGAGAATTGATTTTGTCCCAGTCAAACCAATTGATCTCATTGTCGTGGCAATAGGTGTTGTTGTTGCCACCTTGGCTCCGTTTGAATTCATCTCCTGCGACGATCATGGGTACGCCCATTGACGTCAACATAAGAGTTGCAAAGTTTTTAACTTGTCTTGCGCGTAGATCATTAATCCATTTGTCGTCCGTTTCTCCTTCAACGCCGCAATTCCAACTGACGTTGTCATTGATTCCATCGTTATTTCCTTCGCCATTTGCCCAATTGTGTTTTTCATTGTAAGCACATAGATCGTATAAAGTAAATCCATCATGTGCGGTAATAAAGTTGATGCTGTTGACAGGCTCCTCTCGCCTTACTTGATATAAATCAGAACTACCAGTCAACCTTGCCGCCACTTCGCTGATGAGGCCAGGATCACCTTTGACGAAGCCGCGTATTGCATCACGATACTTTCCATTCCATTCAGCCCATCTTGCTCCTGGGAAATAACCAATTTGGTATAGTCCTGCTGCATCCCAGGCTTCAGCAATAACCTTGCTTTTTGCAAGAATATCATCAAGTTCAATGGCCCAAATCACAGGAGGATGTTCTAGTGGAGCGCCTGATTCTCCTCTGCTTAACACCGAACCTTCGTCAAACCTGAATCCATCTACATGCATTTCTTCTACCCAGAAACGCAGAGAGTCGAGAATTAATTTCTCACCAACGGGATGGTTGCAATTAAAAGTGTTGCCACAACCTGTGTAGTCGTAATAAAATTCTTTTGAGCCATTGGCGCCTGTTAAAAAATAATATGTTGAGTTATCAATTCCTTTGAAGCAGAAGGTTGGTCCCTGATGATTTCCCTCGTCCGTGTGGTTGTAAACTACATCCAGAATAACCTCGATCCCCGCGCGATGCAGGGCCTTGACCATGTCTCTAAATTCGCGAATATGCTGCCCATCGCTATGTGAAACACAATAGGCTTGATGTGGAGAGAAGTAGCCAACTGTACTGTAGCCCCAATAATTAACGAGTTTTTTGCCATCATGTTCTCTGAGAACATCTGTATGGTCAAAACAAAGTGGCGGTAGTAATTCAACCGCAGATACTCCCAGTTTTTTGAGATAGGGGATTTTTTCGATTAACCCCAGAAAGGTTCCTGGATTTTCAACACCACTGCTAGGGCTTTTTGTGAAACCCCCAACGTGCATTTCATAAATAACTGATTCAGCCATTGGGGTTTGTAATGGCTGATCACCCTCCCAATCGTAGTCATTCGTGTCTATGACGACACTTCGCATGCTGGTTTTTACGTTATCCCCAGGTATACAAGCATCAACTCTTTTCCATCGAGATAGGTTGTTGGCTCTTGCATAGGGATCGATCAGAACTTTCTGTGGATCAAAACGGTGTCCATTCCATGGATCGTGGGGGCCATCCACACGGTATGCATATCCCATGCCATGAGATGCACCCTCAATAAAGACATGCCAAATATTGAAACTACGGTTTCGAGACGGATCTAGTTCAATAACGCGGGTTGGTTCTTCATCACCAGGGTGTGCGAAAAGAAGAAGGCTGACTGCCGTAGCATTCGCGCTGTAGAGGGAAAAGTTAACCCCTTCTTCACTGACAGTTGCACCAAATGGATGAGCAGATCCTACGTATCGACGTAAGGGCGTATCAGCGGCTTCAAGGGGAAATCCTTTTAAAGTCTGTTGTGGATTTTCCTTTAGGAGAGATGTCATTGAAGTTGATTGAGCGACGAGGGTGTTGTTGTGATGTAGGTCGAATGATTCGACACGTCGTCTTGGGTTGGTGATGTAGTCTTAACTCATTAATTTGGTAGCAGTAAATTCGATCAGGTTCCTGCCATTGTTTATATTGTCGCCAAATGCTGACGTAGCAGGAGTTTTGTTCGACTTCGCTTGGGCTGCCTAGGACCTTTTGTTCTCATTGAATCGTGTAGGCGTTGCATTTGATGCCTCTTTTTTTCGGAATCTGAAGTCTTAGACGTAATAAATTGAGAGTTAATTGTTATATATATTTTCAAAGGAAGATTGTTTCGCGCGTATTCGCGAATGATGGCCTTGTAAATCTTCTATTGTTGGCTGAAAGTTGCGTATTTTATGCAAATTAATGAAATCATTTGGGTGGCTTTGATTGATTGATTGATGGGGAAGCGAGTGGACAATGTTATGAGGCCATTTTTTGCTTTTGCCTTTGATGTTAAGGTTAAAATGTGATGGAGGAGGGGTTGCGGGGATTTTTTCTGATCTTGGCGGGATAGTAATTGGCATGAATTCCTGATTTATAGCAAGTATGTGTTAAGGGGAGAGGCGATTTAAGCTTTTATTTTTGTTTTTTGCTTTTCTCTGTTGGGTTGCTTGTGCACGGCCTCTGTTGATCAGCCGTTGATGCGTACCTTTTTTGTTTGGTATTCGAGGATTTTTTTGGTTTATTTCCTTGATGTAAAATCGGTGCTTGCGTGGGGGTAATGAATTGCTGCTGTCATGATTAATGGTCTTTTGATTAGCTCTTGCTTTGAGGCGCGGTGCTAATTTGATTTCTTCATTTTTGAGTTGGAATACTTTTAGCCGATGAATTAATGGAGGAGTTAATTGTTTGTTTGATTCTGTTCCTAATGATTATGAAGGGCGACTTCGTTGATAATTTCCTGGGCTGTTTGCAGGGCTTCCAGTCGTTGGTCAATCAGCTTGCTCACGCCAAATTGAAGTAATCGTTTTTTTACTTTCCCCGCTGCACCCGCGACCAGCGCCACACGACCTTCCGCGCTGGCTTCTTCCACCATGCGTTCAATGGCCAGCGTTGCAGTGACTCCTAAATGGGGAACTTCGCTGATGTCGAGAACGAGTACCTTGTAATTTTGCAGAAGTCCCATTCTGGCACTAATCCCTTTAGCAGCTCCAAAGCTCAAGGGACCACGCAAGCAGAACAACATCACATCACCCTCGCAGGAGTCGAGTATTGATTGTTCTTTTGCGGTAAGTACACCCTCTTGAACACCGTGGGCATCTGCGTCCATTGGGTTGTCTGCTTCGATCTTCTCCAGCTGGACTTGAGTCATTGAGTCCACGGTCAATAAATTTGCAATAAACATCCCGACAAGGACTCCCCAGATCAAATCCCAGAACACAGTCATCAACAACACTCCGTACATCAGGGCCGCTGTTTTGCCTGACAGACGATGTGCTCTTAAAAGAAAGCCCCAATCGATGATATCCAGGCCAACTTTGATCAGGATTCCTGCCAGAAGTGCAGTCGGTATCTCACTTGCCAGTGATCCTGCGCCGACTAAAACCATCAATAGAACGATTGAATGGGTCATTCCAGAGATGGGTGTTGCACCTCCGGATTTGATGTTGATTACCGTACGCATCGTTGCTCCAGCACCAGGTAATCCCGACAGGAAGCCTGCTGCAGTGTTGGCAATTCCCTGTCCGATTAATTCACGATTTGAATCGTGATTGGTCTGGGTGATGTTGTCAGCAACCAGTGATGTAAGTAGCGAATCGATCGCACCTAAAAGGGCAAGAACCAATCCTGCCTTCACAAGTTCTGGCAGATGTTGGCTGAAATTCGGCATCACAAGCCTCAACCCTCCCCCTGGAATCGTGCCGATCCGTGCGATGGGTTCCAGATCCAGTTGGAGTAAACGACTATCCGAGAACAACAGGATCGATAGAGGCGTAACTACCAGCAACGCCAGAAGAGGCGATGGGATCCAGGTTCTGATTCGTGCCGGGGTCAGGAAGACAACCGCCAGTGTCATGAGCCCAACGCCGATTGCCGCTGGGTTGGGCGTTGGATTTTCGATCAATCCCTTCAAGGACTCCACCACTCCCCCTCGCGTGCTGATGCCGAGGAATGGACCGATCTGCAGAACCAAGATGATGAATCCGATGCCTGACATGAAGCCAGAAACCACGGAATACGGCACCAACGTGATGTACCTGCCAAGGCGGAGCAGCCCGAGAAGAGCTTCAAAGATCCCTCCCAAAACAACCGCCGCCATCACCAGAGGAAGCATTTCCCCCGCAGCTAGATCTCTGGAAATGCCAATCGCTGCAAGGCTCGATACAACGCCTGCCACCGTGACGCTCATCGGTCCGGTCGGTCCGCTCACCTGTGCAGGGGTGCCTCCGAGCAGGGCAGCGATGAAGCCGGCCACAATCGCGCCATACAGACCATAAATCGCACCTCCCGTGCCTAAAGCTGCGTTTCCGAATGCCAAGGCGAGTGGGAGTGCGACCACAGCGGCCGTTAGGCCCCCCAAAAGATCACCGCGCAGGTTCCGCGTGTTCAGGCCATGAATCAGTGCCATGTCAATCGAGCCCACTCCAGGAGCTCAGCTCTTGAATCGACTGGATCCCTTCACGCTGTTCACCGCTCGGTAATTCCCAGGTTGGATAGGCCTTGATGCCTGCCTCACGACAGAGTTGCGCCTGCTGGGGACGCTTTTTCAGTTGCGTGCATTCGATATAGGGAACGAGGGCACCGCCTTGTTTCCCAAACAGATTCATCTGTTTGAAACAAGCCGGACAGGACCAGGATCCATAGAACCTTGCCCCGATCAGACGAAGGTGCTCCGCAAGCCGAAATGCCTTGCCACTGGAATCCCGCAAAGGTTCGCCGACCGTTCCTTTCCACTCAGCTGACGCTGCCAAGGAACCGGACAGGATGAACCCCACTGCAAGCACACCACCTGCGATTGGTTTCATCATCCACTACCCCTTGTTCGCAGAAGTTAGGTCGCTCCTTCCGTTCGGGCTTCCCTCCATGGTGAACGCACACCTGAGGCCAATCGGCTGGGACACTTGACGTAATCCAGGCATGGGGATCGACGGGCGCAATGGCCGGCAGCGGTTACAAGGACTATTTCAAGGTGCTCGGTGTTGATCGCGGCGCAGATGCTGACACGATCAAACGCGCATTCCGCAAGCTGGCGCGTAAATACCATCCCGACGTCAATCCCGGTAACCAATCCGCTGAAGCCAAATTCAAAGAGGTGAGTGAGGCTTATGAGGTGCTGTCTGATTCTGAGAAGCGCCGAAAGTACGAACAATTTGGTCAGTACTGGAATCAAGCTGGCGGCATGGGCGAAGGGGTTCCTGGTCCGGGAATGGACGTGGATTTCGGTCGGTACGGAAATTTTGATGAATTCATCAATGACCTGCTCGGTCGATTTGGTGGCCCTGGAGGTGCTTCCGGTTTTCAGTCAGGAGGATTCCCAGGAGGGGGCTTCCCTCGCGGGGCATCCTCAGCCCGTGCGCCAATCAATCTCGATGCTGAAGCCAGCGTCAGCGTCAGTTTCACAGACGCTTTTCGAGGGACGGAACGCACCCTTTCGGTCAACGATGAAAGGGTGCAGGTTCGGATCCCAGCAGGCGTTCGGAACGGCTCGCGCCTTCGCTTGAAGGACAAGGGCAACCTTCAGCCAGGAACGGGTCGCCGTGGAGATCTTTATCTCAACCTCTCTGTCCAAAATCATCCGATCTGGAGGCTTGAAGGGGATCAGCTGAAGGCTGATCTGCCTGTCAGCGTTGACGAACTGGCTTTGGGAGCCGTTGTCAATGTGATGACCCCAGACGGGGAGGCCAGGGTCACCATTCCCGAAGGCACCACTCCAGGTCGGAGTTTGAGGCTTAAGGGTAAAGGGTGGCCAGGTCGATCCGGTCGAGGGGATCTCCTGCTCACGTTGAAGCTCGCTCTTCCCAAAACCTGGTCAGCCGAAGAACGTCAACTGCTCGAGCAGCTTCGCCAGCGGCGTTCCGAGGATCCTCGCCGCAGTTGGTTGCGTTCAGCAGTGCTCTGAGGGGAAGAGATTTACGATCAGCGGCTCGTCCAACGGTCTGATGGAGCTCACCTACCGCCCTCGTCGTCTACGTCGCACGCCTGCTTTACGGGCGATGGTCCGCGAAGTCAGCCTATCCGCTGCGGATTTCATTTATCCCCTCTTTGTTCACGAGGGGGCTGAAGTCGAGCCAATTGGCGCCATGCCTGGAGCGAATCGATGGCCACTGTCTGCTTTGACGGCTGAAGTGCAACGAGCCTGGGATCTTGGTGTTCGCTGTGTGGTGTTGTTCCCGAAAGTGGCTGAAGGGCTCAAATCTGAGGACGGT
The DNA here is from genome assembly GCF_047303025.1 of Synechococcus sp. MIT S1220. NCBI lineage: Bacteria > Bacillati > Cyanobacteriota > Cyanophyceae > Synechococcales > Synechococcaceae > Synechococcus > Synechococcus sp. MIT S1220. Next base: position 1,141,310 of record NZ_CP138939.1, read on the forward strand.
GCTGAGTGCTTCAACGACAATGGTCTGATTCCGCGGGCAATCCGTCAGCTAAAGCTCGACGTCCCCCAGATGGCGATCATGACGGATGTTGCTCTTGATCCCTATTCATGCGATGGACATGACGGGATTGTGAGCGATGAAGGCATTGTCCTGAACGACGAAACGATCGAGCAGCTTTGTAAACAGGCCGTGGTTCAGGCAGCTGCTGGAGCTGATCTGATTGGACCCAGCGACATGATGGACGGTCGCGTCGGTGCCCTCCGGGAAGCTTTGGATGATGAAGGTTTTGAGCACGTAGGGATCATCAGCTACACAGCGAAGTACTCCTCCGCTTACTACGGACCCTTCCGTGAGGCCCTTGATTCCGCCCCTCGGGCGGCAGGCAGCAAACCCATCCCCAAGAACAAGGACACTTATCAGATGGATCCGGCCAATGCCCGTGAAGCCATCACCGAAGCGCAGCTCGATGAGCAGGAAGGTGCCGACATCATGATGGTGAAACCAGGCTTGGCTTACCTCGACATCATTCATCGTCTCCGCGAAGAGTCGGAGTTGCCGATTGCCGCCTACAACGTCAGCGGCGAATATTCCATGGTGAAGGCTGCTGCTGAGCGGGGTTGGATCGACGAGAAAGCCGTGGTGCTAGAGACTCTGCTCAGCTTCAAACGCGCCGGGGCCGATCTGATCCTCACTTATCACGCCTGTGATGCGGCGGCCTGGATCCGGGAGTCTTGAGCAATCGAAAGGCTTGGGTCTCCAGAATGGCGGCCTGACGTGCAGGCGCTCTGATGGCAACGGTTGATCGTCTCGGCCACGTGGCCGTCCGTGTTCAGGATGTCGACCGTGCTGTCGACTTCTACACCGGCCTCGGCATGCGGCTGGTCTGGAAAGCGGAGGACTGGTGTTATCTCGAAGCCGGTCCTGGGCGGGATGGCTTGGCGCTGCTCGGCCCGAATTACAAGGCGGCCGGGCCACACTTCGCCTTCCATTTTCGCGATCGTGCGGAGGTTGATGTCGTTCACGACCACCTCAAGGCGCAGGGCGTGCATGTGGGCGCTGTGCACGATCACCGCGATGGAACCGCGTCCTTCTACCTCAAGGATCCGGAAGGCAACTGGCTTGAAATGCTCTATGAACCCCCTGGTGGCATTCCCTCAAACTGCTCCTGAGTTGTCGTCCGCCAACGATCGGGCACTGCAGGAAACCCTTGAGCTGCTCGAGTGGCCTTTGGTGTGTGAGCACCTGTCGAGCTTTGCTTGCACCAGGATGGGGCGGGATGCTGCCAGGGATTTGATCCTGCCCGGCAGCATTCACAGCAGCCGCACGGCGTTGGCGGAAACCGTCGAGCTGGTCACGCTGGATGACCTCGCTGAGGCGGGGCTCAGCTTCCGAGGTGTGCGGGATCTGCGGCCCGTTGTGCAGCGTTGCAGCAAAGGGGGAACCACCTCAGGAGAGGAGTTGCTATCCGTGGCCGAAACCCTGGCGACGGCTAGGCAGTTGCGGCGCCAGATCGATGATCCTGAGCTGCGGCCGGCCTGCACGGCCCTGATCGAAATGATCTCGACCTTGCCAGAGCTTGAACAACGCCTCAAATTCGCCCTGGAAGAGGGCGGACGTGTGGCGGATCGTGCCAGTGCTCCCCTGGCAGGTTTGCGCCGGCAACGGGAGGGGCTGCGGCAGGAGCGTCGCGACAAATTGCAGGAGCTGCTGCGTCGGCTGGGGCCAGTGCTGCAGGACACAGTGATCGCCCAGCGTCACGCTCGTCCGGTGTTGGCTGTGAAGGCCGGTGCCGTCAGCCAGGTGCCAGGTCAGGTGCACGACAGTTCGGCTTCCGGCAGCACCTTGTTCGTGGAACCTCGCTCCGTACTCACCCTTGGCAATCGCCTGGTGGATCTGGAAAGTCGCATCCGTGACGAGGAGCAACGGGTGCTGAAGGAGCTGAGTGTGGAGGTTGGGAACCAGCAGGAGCCCTTATCCGTGTTGAACGGAGTGCTGTTACGCCTGGATTTGGCGTTGGCGCGCGGTCGCTACAGCCGATGGCTGGGGGGATCGGTGCCACGGCTGGAACCGCAGCAGGAGGCTCCGTTCCGGTTGCAGAACCTTCGTCATCCGCTGTTGGTGTGGCAGCAGAAGCGGGCTTGTGGTCCGGCCGTGGTTCCGATTTCCGTTGAGGTGTCCACTGAGCTGCGGGTGGTGGCGATCACTGGCCCGAACACCGGTGGCAAGACGGTCACCCTTAAAAGCATTGGTCTGGCAGCTTTGATGGCGCGGGCAGGCATGCTGGTGCCCTGCAGCGGTGAGCCCTCAATGCCCTGGTGTGCTCAGGTGCTTGCGGACATCGGCGATGAACAGTCGCTACAGCAGAGCCTTTCCACGTTCAGCGGCCATGTGAAGCGAATCAGTCGCATCCTCACGGCTCTGCAACAGGGGCCAGCACCGGCGCTGGTGCTGCTTGATGAGGTTGGCGCCGGCACCGATCCCAGTGAAGGGACGGCCTTGGCGACTGCGCTTTTGAAAGCGTTGGCCGATCGGGCCCGGCTCACGATTGCCACCACACATTTCGGGGAACTGAAAGCCCTCAAATACAGCGACGCTCGGTTTGAGAATGCGTCGGTGGCGTTCAACGCTGAGACATTGTCGCCGACCTATGAATTGCTTTGGGGGATTCCAGGCCGAAGCAATGCACTGGCGATCGCGACACGGTTGGGATTGGATCAGCAGGTGCTGGATCAGGCGCAGGAGCTGTTGGCACCCGCAGGGGATGGTGAGGTGAACAGCGTGATCCGCGGTTTGGAGGAGCAGCGGGTGCGACAGCAGTCCGCTGCGGAGGACGCTGCGGCTTTACTGGCACGCACGGAGCTCCTGCATGAGGAGCTTCTTCAGCGTTGGCAGAAGCAGAAGCAGCAATCGGCCGAGCGACAGGAGCAGGGGCGGCAGCGCCTGGAGGTGTCGATCCGTGAAGGGCAGAAAGAGGTGCGATCGCTGATCCGGCGTTTGCGAGATGGAAGAGCGGATGGGGAAACGGCACGCCGGGCCGGGCAGCGGCTGCGCAAACTGGAGAACCGCCACCGTCCGGAACCGGAACGGCGACAGCATCCCGGCTGGAAACCGCAGGTTGGCGATCGGATTCGTTTGCTTGCGCTGGGGAAAGCCGGCGATGTTTTGGAGATCTCGGATGACGGACTGCAGCTCACGGTGCGTTGTGGGGTGATGCGCACCACGGTTGATCTGAGTGCGGTGGAAAGCCTGGACGGCCGCAAGCCGGAACAGCCAGCGAAGCCGGTGGTGAAGCTGAAGGCTCGGAGCCGTTCAAGCGGCGGAGCTCAAGTGCGCACGGCGCGAAACACTGTGGATGTGCGTGGGCTGCGGGTGCACGAAGCCGAGGCTGCTGTTGAGGAGTATCTCCGCAGTGCCAACGGCCCGGTGTGGGTGATTCACGGCATCGGCACCGGCAAATTGAAGCGTGGTTTGCGGACATGGCTCGACAGCCTTCCTTATGTGGAGAGGGTCACCGATGCTGATCAGGGGGATGGCGGACCAGGCTGCAGCGTGGTGTGGATGCGCTGAAGTGCTGCTAATCCGGAATTGTGTTCATGTTCTTCTCATTCAATTCCCCATTTATTTTGCGTTAAAGAAGAGATGGCCTTGTGACAATTTGATTGCGAGGGATCAGTGATTCTCCATTCTTGATTGCCTATGCGAGCAATAGTTCAAGGTTTTTCAGTGCTTGATCTGGTTGAACAACTGGTTTGTTGATCGGAACATTTGGGGTGATCGTGATGGCATTGGTTGTTGCGGAGTAACTGTTCATCTCTTGGCAGATGAGATTGGCTTGATCCCTAAATGGTCTGGCCGTCGGGAAGCCTGATGCCCTTCAGATCCAGTTCTGCTCATGGGCTGAAAGCCATACAACACCCAGATGGGAAAGGCAGGGCAGTTTGATTGTGCTGATCCATCTCCCGACAGGACTATCTCCCTCCGGGGAAAATGATCCCTTCCGCGATGCAATCGTGAGCATCCAATCTGAGCGCAGCCATCTCCTTGGTTGATCTGGCCTCTTTTGATATCCCGTTCATGGAGCTTCGCGATGCCGCCTGGTCGTGATCGCAGAACAGACCTTCTCGGAAGGTTGAGCAGAGGCAATGCTCCAGTCTGTCCGGGCCTCCATCTCGGAATGTCTCTGGTCCGCTTCGGTTGACTGTCGGGTCTGGAGATTCAGGAGATACCAGCGGGAAGGCGCCTGAAGGGCCAACAGTCCCTCAGCCCGAGATCTGGGGAAGTTCCGGTTGTTTAAGAGGCTCCTGGTCTTGCCCCTGAGGCACCGGGATGGCGTCACCAGCACCATCAAAGAATCGCCATCCTTCCGGATCCGGTTCGAGATGCAGGGTCTGACCGCTCACGATGTTGAGCTCGGGCGGGCAACGCACGGTGATCAAGTGATTGCCTTCATGGAGCCTGCAGGTGGTGAGCTGCTCATTCCCGAGAACTTCAGTGCTGCTGACCTCGGCAGACAGATTGCGATTGGTGGCTGGTGCGACCCGCCAGCCTTCTGGCCTCAGGCCGGCTGTGATCGCTTCTCCCTCTCGTGTCAGCAGCGCATCAGCCAATGGACCGTTCACTGGAAGTCGCCGCTCTTCCAGCATTAACGAGGAACCCGGTCCAACCTGTACAGGGAGCAGTGCCATCGGCGGACTGCCGATGAACTGGGCCACGAACAGATTCGCTGGCCACTGGTAGAGATCCATCGGTGTGCCCAGTTGCTGCAGGCGTCCCTGGTCCAGGACGGCAATCCTGTGCCCCATGGTCATGGCTTCCACCTGATCGTGGGTGACGTAGACAGTGGTTGTCCCCAGCGAGCGTTGGAGTTCAACGATCCGGGCCCGGGTGCTGTTGCGAAGCTTGGCGTCGAGGTTGCTGAGGGGCTCATCCATCAGAAACACCGAGGGTTGTCTCGCCATGGCGCGCCCGAGGGCAACCCGTTGCTTTTGACCGCCCGAGAGTTCTTTCGGCAAGCGATCGAGGAGGGGGATCAGCTCGAGTGCCTCGGCAACGTTTTGAACACGCTTGCTGATCCGTTCTTCCCGATCTGACGACAGCCTGAAGCGTGGCGGCAGGCTGTTCGTGGCTCTGTGCAGTTGATCTTGCACCTGCTGAAGTGGATTGCGACGTTCACTGCGCCGCAGTCCAAAACTGAGGTTGTCCCGAACACTGAGATGGGGATACAGCGCATAGCTCTGGAACACCATCGCCACATCTCTTCTCGCCGGCCTGAGGCGGCTCACAGGACGATCCCCAATCAGGATTTCCCCTGAGGTTGGGCTGTCGAGCCCTGCAAGAAGCCGGAGAAGGGTGCTTTTCCCGCATCCGGAAGGCCCGACCAGCACCAGGAACTCGCCATCAGCAATGGAGAGGTTGAGGTGGCTGATCACATCAACTGGCGGCCCGCCGCGGCGGCCTGGGTAGATCTTGCTCAGGGCTTCGAAACGGACGCCGGCCAACCGAAGTTCTGCAGCGCACTGATCTTAAGGTTGAAGACCCAGGCCACCAGGTGCTGCCGTGCAGTTCATCGATCAGGCGCGGATCACCGTGCGTGGCGGACAGGGAGGGGACGGGATTGCAGCCTTCCGGAGAGAAAAGTACGTTCCGGCCGGAGGGCCCTCAGGTGGTGATGGTGGCCATGGAGGTCATGTGGTGCTCGAAGCGGATGCCAATCTTCAAACCCTGCTTGATTTCAAATACAAGCGGCTTTTTGCTGCACCGGATGGGCGACGGGGTGGTCCAAACAAGTGCACCGGCGCATCAGGGCGTGATCTTGTGGTGAAGGTTCCGTGCGGTACTGAGGCCCGCCATCTCACCACGGGAATTCTGCTTGGAGATCTGGTCGAAACAGGGCAGAAGCTGGTTGTTGCTTTCGGAGGGCGCGGGGGGCTGGGGAATGCCCACTATCTGAGCAATCGAAACCGAGCGCCTGAAAAATTCACCGAAGGCCGCGATGGCGAGGAATGGCCCCTCCAGCTTGAGTTAAAGCTGTTGGCTGAGGTTGGAATTATTGGCCTGCCCAACGCCGGCAAAAGCACTTTGATTGCTGTGCTTTCTGCCGCTCGACCCAAGATTGCTGACTATCCATTCACCACGTTGATCCCGAATCTTGGGGTGGTTCGTCGGCCCACAGGAGATGGCACGGTCTTCGCGGATATTCCTGGTCTGATCGCGGGCGCGGCACAGGGTGCAGGCCTCGGACATGATTTCCTGCGTCACATTGAGCGAACCCGTTTACTGATCCATCTGGTGGATGTCGGCGCAGAGGATCCAGTCGGTGATCTTCGCGTCGTGGAGAAGGAACTGGCGGCCTACGGCCATGGCTTGGTTGAACGCCCTCGCCTGCTTGTGTTGAACAAACAAGAACTGATGAGTGATGACAAGGGGCCAGAATTAATCGATGAGCTTCACCAAGTCAGCGGTCGTCGCCCTCTGGTGATCTCTGCGGTCATGGGTACGGGCTTGGATGCCCTGCTTGATCGTGTCTGGTCAGAATTGGGCGTCTGAAGAATTCGTGTCAGGGAACGCATTCGAACTTGTGAACCGTCCCTGATCACGCCATAACTGAGGTACAGAGTCGGCCTTTTCCACTTCAGAATCATGACCTTCTACACCTGTTTTGATGACAAGGGCAGTGTGATCGCACGCTGTCAAACCCAAGAGGATGTCGCAGTGCTCCGGCGTATGGGTCGCCCCATCGCCAATGTTAAAGCGATGAAAAGTGAGGAAGCTGTTGTTTGCAGCCTTACTGGAAGCCCGTCCGATTACAACGACGAATTTTGAATCTTGTTTAAAAGCAAAAGATGGAAGGAATTTACTGAATTCCTTCCATCTTTGTTTCGTCTTAATTACCTGTTACTGAGGGTCAATCGTCGTAAACCCGACACTCGTCTGCCTCTGGGTTGGCATCGCAGTACAGCTCGAGTGATGTGGGGTCGTGACTGTCCTCTGGATGCTCCTTCTTGTACTCCTCAAGCGAGTTCAACTCATCCGTGTAATGGCGGACCTTTGCCTGATCCCCAGCGGCCTTGGCCGCTTGAATTTCGGTTTGATCCTTCTTGATGTGCTCGTCGATGGATTTCATGGAAGCGCGCCGATGCCACGCCCCACTTTAAAGCTGATGGTGGGCGTTTCAAGCTGAGACTTGCATTAAGGCAGTTCCCTGACAACGCATTCGCATCTCACTTGTCTGTCAAGACCTCCGTTTGAGACCTCGCTGCTTCGATCTGGGGGATCTGCAATTGGATCTGCAAGCTGATTGGATCGTCTGTGCCTCGGGCTTTTAAGGGGAGAGTTCACTCAGTTCCAGCCAACGCTCTTCCGCCTGCTCGATCGAGCTGATCAATTCGGCCAGCCGCCTGCTGACTTTGGCCATGTCGGCTCCGTCGCCGGCGAGTTCCAGCTCCATCTGGTCCCGTTGTTGCTCAAGTTTCGGCAATTGCTGATCGAGATGTTCGAGTTCTTTGGATTCCTTGAACGTGCGACGACGTGGTCCGGATGATTTCTGAGCTTTGGTTTGGATTCCTTTTTTGGCTGGTGGGGCGTCGGCAATGGCTCTGTCCTGCAGCCGCTCCCTTTTTCGCTGATCCTCCAGAAATGAGCTGTAGTTGCCTTCAAAGCGGTTCAAGCGTCCATGCTCGAAGCAGAAGAGGCGATCAACCGTTCGATCCAGGAAGTATCGATCGTGAGACACCACAATCACGCAACCGCGAAAGTCCTCCAGGAAGTCCTCCAAGATGCTGAGCGTCTGCACGTCGAGATCGTTGGTTGGCTCGTCAAGTAGAAGCACATTCGGGGACTGAATCAGCAGACGACAGAGCGTCAGACGCCGCCTTTCCCCTCCGGAGAGTTTGGATAGAGGGCTGTGTTGCTGCGCTGGAGGGAACAGGAAACGTTCCAGCAGCTGGGAGGCGGTCACTTGTTCACCGCCAAGATCAATTCGGCTGGCGGCCTCTTCGACGAAGTCGATCACTTTGCGTTCAAGTCCCTTGCCTTCGGTGAACGCTTCTGTGTGCTGGTCGAGGTATCCGATGTGAATGGTTTCTCCCAGGCGGAGCGAGCCCTGGGTTGTTGATCGCCGACCGGCGATCAGATCGAGGAGTGTTGATTTGCCACTGCCGTTTGGGCCGATGATTCCAATGCGGTCCTCCGGGCTGAAGCTATAGCTGAAATCGTCGAGAAGTTGTCTCCCGCCGGGATCCCCATCCGCGGTGACACCAACCGCTTCCGCTTCGATCACCAACTTTCCGATCCGTCGACTGACGCTGGCCATTTCGAGCTTTGCCCGGCCATGGGTGGTCTTCTGATCGCGCATCGCCTCGATGCGCTGGAGGCGAGCTTTTTGCTTGGTGCTTCTTGCTTTTGGCCCCTGGCGAAGCCAGGCCAGTTCTCGCCGAAGCACGCCCCGGAACTTTGCTGACGAGGCGGCTTCTGAGGCGTCTTCTTCCGCTTTGTGGTGAAGGTAGTTGCTGTAGTTGCCCTGGTAGGTCCGAGCCCTGCCAAGGTCAACTTCCACCATTCGACGCGTCACCCGATCAAGGACGTATCGATCATGGGTGACGAGCACAAGTGCTCCTGGGTATCGATCCAACCAGCTCTGCAACCACTCCACGGCTGCTGCATCGAGATGGTTTGTCGGTTCGTCAAGGAGGAGAACATCGGGACATGCCACGAGGGCCGAGGCCAGTCCGACCCGTTTTCGATAGCCACCGGACAGGTCTTCAACCGGCCTTTGGAGGTCATCAATGCCAAGTCTTTGGAGCACTTCCCGGCATTGCTGCTCCAGGCTCCAGGCGTCCTCCTCGTCCATGCGCTGGCTCAGTTCGCCGAGTTGGCTGAGCAACCCCTCCGACTCCGGGGCAGCGGCGACGGCATCACTGAGTGCGTTGAAGCGCAGCAGTAAATCGCGTTTGGTTCCGCACCCCTGTAGGACCTGTTCAAGAACCGTGAGCCCCGGTGTGATGCGGCTCTCCTGGCCCACCAGCTCGATGCTTAGACGAGGCGAGCAGCGCCGCTCTCCGTCTCCTAGAGGTTCAAGACCGGCAAGCACTTTGAGCAGAGTGGATTTCCCAGAACCATTGGGTCCGATCAGGCCCAGCCTCTCTCCTGCGGTGATGTGAAGGTCGAGGTCGGCAAACAGGGTGCGGATGCCGAAATCCTTGCCGGCACCCACCAGGCTGATCAGACTCACGGAGTGCTGGACGTTGCTTGTGCGTCCAGATAAGCAAAGACACTCTTGTCGCCGACATCCGCCGCTGCGTCGATACCGAATTTGCGCAGGGCGAGAACCACCAGCATCAGAGCTGCGGCTGCCAACAATCCAAAACAGACGCTCCCGCTGATCAAGCCAACGAGCCGCCCGAGCAGTGCCATCGGAAGCAGAAGTGTGAGACCAATGGCCTCCGGTCTTTGAAAGCAGAAGAACTCCTTGAATCCGATGCCGGCCAGAGCCGCGAAGAGAGGGCCTACGGCCAAAAGCCAAACGGGGCTGCTGTTGAGCAACACCAGGGCTTGATCGGTTCCGGCCACCCATAACAGCAGCCCCCATCCCCCACAGCCCAGCAGCCAAAAGATCTGGAGCGCCTTGTGCAACGGGCGAAGGTAGATGTGAATCCAGTTGAGAGCGAGCCCCACGCCGCCGGCGAGCGGGATGACCCACAGCCAGGCCCACGTGGCGCCCAGCTGCCACCACTGAGCTAGACCTGCGCTGAAGCTCAATCCGCTGATCAGCAAGGCGATTCGATAAGACTTCACCTCACGGCGGTCGTCGTCGGTGATGGTGTATTCGCCGTAGACACCCTCGAATCGAGGATTTGCCGTGGTCATGGATGGGCAATAGGGCTCTGGATCAGTCTGCAGAGATTTGGTGCAGCGGGAACAATCCCACCTGGATTTAATGGAAACAGGGCGCCGAAGTAGTCCTTGGTCCAGGCCTCTGCATCACAGGTTTCTGCGACTCCAGGCAGAGCAAAGAACCGTTGTCTCCAGTTCCAGAGTTCTGGGAACTCCCAGAGCTGATGGCCGCTGCAACCGAACAGAGGGGCGTATACCGTCTCCCATCGGATCAGAGTTGGGAAAAGCCGGACGTCAGCGAGCGTGAGCTGGCTGCCACACAGCCAGGGCCCCTGCCGCTTCAAGCTTTCATTCACCTCCCTGAGTGCGTTGAACAAGGCGGAGGAGGCTTTGTCATAGGCCCCCTGATTTCGGGCGAATCCGCATCGATAAACTCCATCGTTGACATTCGCTTGGAGCAGCGACTGCCAGCGCTCGATCGCCGATTGCTGATCCTTTGGCGCGAGGTTGGGTGCTTCGGGGTGGCCAGGCCAGCTGTTCAGTAGCTCAACCAACTGGGCGCTCTCGTTGCCGAGAATCTTCAGATTGATGGGATCGATCAGCACAGGAACAGTGGCTCGGTGTGACGGGGGTGCCTGGCAATGGCGGTACAGGGCCAGCAAGGTGTCGCATTCCAGCCAGGGGGGATCCAGTCGCCAGCGTCCGGCGCGGTGGTCGGCCCGGGCCATGGTCACTCCCACGTGCTCCTTCAGTCCGCGCAGTTGAAGCATCAGCCAGGTGCGATGCGCCCAGGGGCAGCTGCGGCCAAGGATCAGATGGGGGCGATCGCTCGGGTTGCGATCGATAAGCTCTGACGGCTGAGGTAGCACCGCTTTCAGGTGATCACTTTTGGGACGTCGGTAGTTCCCCGCCTCGTCAGCGGGTCCGAGCCCTCCCATCAGCCGTTGCCATTCCCAGTTCCAAAAGGCTCTGGCGGCCATCACGACAGCAGGTGGGATGGACATCAATTCACCTTTTCATCGCATCCTGGCCAGTCATGCTTCAGTCGGGCAGATGTGGAAGGGAACGGGGGATGGTTGCTGATGTGCTCGTTGTGGCTGGCACCCATGGCAATGAAGTCAATGCTCCATGGCTTCTCGACCAGTGGCAGCAGCACCCCGATCTGATCGCTCGGCGTGGGCTCGGTGCTCGGACGGTGATCGGCAACCCGAAAGCTTTTGCGCAGAACCGGCGATATCTGGATCGCGACCTGAATCGCAGCTTTCAGGTTCCATTTCTGGAATCTGATGACCCAATGGAATGGGAGATCGTTCGGGCCCGGCAGTTACTGCATCAGTTTGGGCCTGCAGGGCATCAGCCATGTCAGGTGGCGATTGATCTGCACAGCACAACTGCAGCGATGGGGAACTGTCTGGTGGTGTATGGGCGAAGGCCCGCGGACCTTGCACTGGCTGCTCTGATCCAGGCTGAGCTCGGTTTGCCGATTTACTTGCATGAATCGGATGCTGCTCAAACAGGTTTTCTGGTTGAGCGTTGGCCCTGCGGGCTGGTGATCGAGGTTGGCCCTGTGTCCCAGTCGGTGCTTGATTCACGCATCGTGCGCCAGACCCGACTTGCATTAGAAACCTGCTTTAGGGCGTTGGCCGCGGCGACGGTCTGTCGCGGTCGATATCCAAAGACGCTTCTGATTCATCGCCATCTCGGCAGTGTCGATCTCCCACGAGATTCGGAAGACAGGCAGATGGCCTTGCTGCACCCTGAGATTGAGGGCCAGGACTGGCAGCGTGTGCCGGCCCAGCAACGCTTGTTTCAACGGGCATCGGGCTCTGACTGCCTCGATTGCATCCCGGAAGGTGCCGTGCCCGTTTTTATCAATGAAGCTGCTTATGCGGAGAAGCGCATTGCTTTCAGCCTGACGCGGCGAGAGGTGTTGCCCGTTGAGGACTCCTGGCGGGAATCCCTTGAGAGGCTGATGCAGCAGGGCACTTCGACCATGTCTGACCCTGAGGATTTGTGAGTCGGCTCGGCTGAGCGTTTAGCCGCACGCCCAAACTCCTTGCCCTTCCTGCGAGCACAGCAGGTCACTGCGTTGTCCGTCGGCCCAGTACAGCCTCAGCCGATCGTCATCGGTACCGATCCTGAGGGTTAGGGAACGGATCGGTCCTGGAGGAACTTTGTCAGCGGTGTCTGGCGTAGAGGGATTGAGCTCTTTCAGACGTTGTTCCAATTGATCAAGCCGTAGCTCCAGGCGTTCGATTGCCCCTGCTGTGGCATACGACATCGCTGGGCCAGAGCCAGGGGCTTCGGGTTGGGAACCCCGGCATCCCGACAGCAGCAGAAAGGCTGCCATTGGAACAATCCATCGAAAACGGGGGGGTATGGCAACCGTTCTGCAATTCATCAAGGAATTCCATCTCTTCCCAGACTCACAGCTCTAGCCGATGGGTACCAGCCTCTCGCTCCAATAAACAACGGCTCCAAGCGCTTCCAGCTCAATGCGGCGGTGACGAGCTTCCGACAGAGGAACGGTTTCCTCGAGCCTTCGGCCAGCGTGCAGCCAGCGAATCAGAACCACGACACTCCCTGGATCAACCTTGGAATCTTAAATCTTTCTGTGAGACACCCCCCTGGTGTTCCCCGCCTCGGTCCGGGAATACGCAACGCCCGTACACATAGCGCAATGTTCCTTTACACTCACCGCAGGCAGGGCTTCCTGCCCTTCCTTAACCGTCCTTTCCGGGACATATTTTTCCGTTCTCATGACCACCACCCTCCAGCAGCGCTCCGGCGCTTCTAGCTGGCAGGCCTTCTGTGAGTGGGTCACCTCCACCAATAACCGTCTGTATGTCGGTTGGTTCGGTGTGCTGATGATCCCCACACTGCTGGCTGCCACCATCTGCTTCATCGTTGCTTTCGTTGCCGCTCCTCCGGTCGACATCGATGGCATCCGTGAGCCTGTCGCTGGTTCTCTGATCTTCGGTAACAACATCATCTCCGGTGCTGTTGTTCCTTCCTCAAACGCCATCGGCCTGCACTTCTATCCCATCTGGGAAGCTGCCTCTCTCGATGAGTGGCTGTACAACGGCGGTCCTTACCAGCTGGTTGTCTTCCACTTCCTGATCGGCATCTTCTGCTACATGGGTCGCGAGTGGGAACTCTCCTACCGCCTCGGCATGCGCCCCTGGATCTGCGTTGCTTACAGCGCACCTGTGGCTGCTGCTTCCGCAGTGTTCCTGGTCTACCCCTTCGGTCAGGGTTCCTTCTCTGACGGCATGCCCCTGGGCATCTCTGGCACCTTCAACTTCATGTTGGTGTTCCAGGCCGAGCACAACATCCTGATGCACCCCTTCCACATGCTGGGTGTCGCAGGTGTCTTCGGTGGATCACTGTTCTCCGCCATGCACGGCTCCCTGGTGACCTCCTCCCTGGTGCGTGAAACCACCGAGAGCGAGTCCCAGAACTACGGCTACAAGTTTGGCCAAGAGGAAGAGACCTACAACATCGTGGCTGCCCACGGTTACTTCGGTCGCCTGATCTTCCAATACGCATCCTTCAACAACAGCCGCAGCCTGCACTTCTTCCTGGCTGCATGGCCCGTTGTCGGCATCTGGTTCACCGCCCTCGGCGTGTCAACCATGGCCTTCAACCTCAACGGTTTCAACTTCAACCAGTCCATCCTTGATGGTCAGGGCCGCGTCCTGAACACCTGGGCTGATGTGCTGAACCGCGCCAACCTCGGCATGGAAGTGATGCACGAGCGCAATGCTCACAACTTCCCCCTCGACCTGGCTGCTGCTGAGTCCACTCCTGTGGCTCTCCAAGCTCCTGCCATCGGTTGATCTGGAATCAACTCTGTTCCTTCTGGAATAGAACAACGATTCAGATCAACTGAATCGGAAAGCCCCCACCTTTCGGTGGGGGCTTTTTCGTGGAGTGAAAGGTTTGTTAAGCAGCTCTGAAATGCAGCTGAAAACAGAGAAGCTTCTGTGTTTTTGGCCAGGGCAAAGATCTAATCATCTGCAGGAAATGGTCGTATTTGCTACCAGAACGCCATCGGCCCAAGCCTGAGCGATGACCTGCGGAGACATTTTTCGAATCATCATTGCCCTGTTTGTGCCACCGCTAGGGGTCTTCACACAAGTTGGCTTCAAACCTCCCTTCTGGATCAATCTGGTGATCTACTTATTCGCCTTCGGTGGACTCGGATTTCCCCTGCTGTTTGGGATGTGGCCTGCTGCAGTGATCCATGCTCTTTGGGTCATCCTGACTCGCAAATGATCCGCTTAGATCTGTCCGGTCACCCAGTAGCGCACGCGCTCGGGATGAGCATCGATGTAGCGCTTCACGGCCTCATCCGCAGAGCTTTCCTCAACCTCGAGCAACAGTGCGTCCAGGTCTTGCTCCGGTAACTGAAAGCGACTGAGAAAAGCTGTGATCTCCGGCGCTTGTCTGTCGAGTCCGAATCGCGCCAGAGCATGGATGCGCTCCGTTCCTCCGAACACCCCTTTTGGGTCGTCGAGGAAGCGCAGCCCGTATCGAGCAAACATCCAATGGGGTGTCCAGCTTGTGGCAATGAGCCAACGCTGATCGGCGATAGCCTTGGCGACGACCGCAGCCATAGCGGCGCTGCTGGACGCGACAAGCTCCAGATCAGGCAGGCCGTAGGCCTGAAGAGCTTTGAGAGACGCCTGATTGAGGCCAGATCCAGGTTCAATGCCCTGAACCCGATTGCTGAATTGGTTTGCGATCGCGGGATCCTGTAGTTGCTCAACACTGTTCAATGCCGATTCCGGCACGTAGTCAGGAACGATCCAGCCAAGTTTGCCGGTGTACATCGGACCAAGATCCAAGACCCGCTTCCATTGTTTTTCCCAATAGCCGCGGTGGGTCATCGGCAACCAGGCCATCACCATCAATTCCAGGTCACCCCTGGCCAACGACTCGTACTGAATCCCGATATCGGCTTTGATCAGCTCCACCGGGAGCTGGAACTGGGTCTCGATCAGTTGGGCGACCATCTTGCTGACGACCCGTGCATCGTCCCAATCTGTCCAACCCAATCGCAGGGGCCCTTTGAACTCAGACGAAATGACTGTCGATGCCGTTGAGGGTTCGAACGGTTTGGACTCTGTGGTGCGCTTTGCGCCATGTTTGGACAGATTTCGAAGGGTGACACCCGCTAACCCCACGCCTGCGAGGAGAACGCCCCTGCGACGCCACCGTTTCCATGGGCTCATCGAATCCTCCAGAGGTCAACGATTGATCTGATGCGTTCAGGTAGAGCTCGTGGCGGGGGAGCACTCAAGCTCTGGGTGAGACGGTCGAGGATCACAGCAAGAATCACCACAGCGATCCCTCCCTCAAAACCAAGGCCGATGTTCAGCTGCTGGATGCCTTGAAGCACCACATCGCCCAGTCCTCCACCTCCGATCATCGAGGCGATTACCACCATGGACAGAGCCAGCATGATCGTTTGGTTCACACCGGTCATCACCGTTGGCAAAGCATTGGGCAGCTGCACTTTCTGGAGGAGTTGCCACTCCGAGCACCCGAAGGAGCGGCCGGCTTCAATGAGATCTTCCGGCACCTGGCGGATTCCCAGAACAGTGAGTCGAACAACGGGTGGCATGGAGAAAATCAGCGTGGCGATGATCGCTGGAACGGCTCCGGTTCCAAACAGCATCACGGCCGGGATCAAGTAAACAAATGCCGGCATCGTCTGCATGAGATCCAGCATTGGACGAGTGAGCTGCCAGGCCCAGCGCTGACGGGCTCCCAACACGCCAAGGGGAAGACCGATCAACAGGGCCAGAAGCGATGCGGCCAAGACCAGGGCCAGGGTGCTCACCATGGGCTCCCAAAGCCCCATGACGACAACAAGATTGAGCCCGACCAAACAGAGCAATGCGAAGCCGCCGCTGACACGCCAGAAGCCCACACAGGCAACCAAGACCGCCATCAGAAGTGGTGATGGAGCCATTAGCAGCAGTTCGCACACCTCTGCAAAGCCAAGGATCAGTGCATTGATCCCGTCAAAGAGAAGTACTCCGTTCAGCAGCAGCCAGGCCACTACCGCATCAGCGGCCGTGGCCACCATGCTGGATTGCCCAAAGAAGGGGGAGATGAGATCTGTCATCGGCGCTGGAGCGAACGGAGGATCGCCCTTGGATCAACCATGCCGATGACCTGCTTGTTGTCATCCAACACAGGGATGGCTGCTTGTGCGGATGCCACGATCGGGATTGCATCCTTGATCAGGGTCGAGGCTGACAGCCGCGGCGCGATTGAATCGTCTGGATGGATCTGAAGCGGCACCGAGGCGGGTTCAGCGATTGCCCCCACACTGATGACGGCCGTGGGATCAACCGCGTCGAAAAACGTGGAAACCGCCGATGAAGAGGGGCTGCACAGCAGGTCTTCAGCGGTTCCGCATTGAAGAAGGCGTCCGTCTTGCATCAGAGCAATCCGGTCTCCAAGTCGGACCGCTTCATCCAGATCGTGGGAGATGAACACGATCGTGCGGCGATGTTCGCGTTGAAGATCGATCAAAAGATCCTGCATATCGCGACGGATCAGCGGATCCAAAGCTGAGAAGGCTTCATCCATCAGAAGGATGGGTGGATCCAAGGCAAGCGCCCGTGCCAGTCCGACCCGCTGGCGCATCCCGCCAGAAAGCTCGCTCGGCCGACGCTGTAGGTCCTGGCCCAATCCAACGCGTGTTAGTGCCTGCTCAGCCCGTTGCAATCTCTGTCTTCGAGGCACACCGGCAACTTCAAGCCCAAAGGCAGCGTTCTCCAGAGCTGTCCGTTGGGGGAACAGGGCAAAGGATTGAAACACCATGGCCATCGTGCTTCGACGCATGGCCAGCAGATCTTGCCCGCGTAAGGCGTCGAGTCCACGGCCTTCGATCTCAACGGTTCCCGCCGTAGGCGAAATCAGGCCGTTGATCATCCGCAGCAGTGTCGATTTCCCTGAACCGGAGAGTCCCATCACAACAAAGATCTCCCCTGCGCCAACAGAAAGGGAGACTTCCTTGACGGCCACACGATTGCCTGGAAGACGACCTAAGGCATCAAGCTCAATATCTGAAGCTTGACGGCGGTTTTCAGGCTGGTGCGATTCAAAGATTTTCCAGAGATTGCGGATCTGGATTAACGCTTCCATCCCGATCTGCATTCAATCCATTGATCGTACGGGTCGTGTGTGTTGAGGGTCGGGTTTTAATAAAGACATCAGATGCTGTTGATTGTTCTGACCCATTCCCTTGCAACATATGCGCAAGGGACGAGGCAGGACCCTGTGATCAATTATGTCCATTGCTGACGGTTTTGATTTTCGTTGATAAGGTCCAGACAAGACCTGCTTGATGTCAACGATCTTCAGGTTTTATTCGCATCTGTCCCTTGAGTCATGGCTTAGGCCATGTGCAATCAGCTGTGAATCAAGGTAAACATCGGGCCAGATTGCTATGACTTCAATCCAAGACTATTCCTCTTCGACGCAAGGGGATAATCAGAATTTCGGTGCTTCACCTGAGACTGTTCGAGAAACTGATCACTATCAGGCGGAATACATTGAAGAATTTGCAGATCGTTGGGATCGGCTGATTGATTGGGACGCTCGTGCACAGGCTGAAGGAGACTTCTTTATTCGTATTTTGCGGGAGCATGGCGCTCGATCTGTTTTGGATGTCGCGACCGGTACGGGATTTCACTCCGTCCGCTTGTTGAGAGAAGGGTTTGATGTGGTCAGTGCAGATGGAAATCCCAACATGCTCGCCAGAGCATTTCGAAATGCCCGTAATCGAGACCTGCTGTTGAGGACCGCGCAGGCGGATTGGCGTTTTCTGAATCGTGATATTCACGGCTTATTCGATGCAGTTATTTGTCTTGGGAATTCGTTTACGCACTTGTTTAAAGAGCGTGATCGCCGTAAATCACTTGCTGAATATTATGCGGTTCTAAAGCATAATGGCGTTTTGATTATGGATCATCGTAATTATGATCGACTTCTTGAAGGGGGCGGAGCAGTACGAAATGGAAAGGGTAATGTTTATTGTGGTGAGGATGTAGAGGTTGCGCCCGAACATGTGGATGAAGGCCTGGCACGTTTTCGCTATGCCTTCAGCGACAGCAGTACTTACCATTTGAATATGTTTCCCCTGCGCTATGGTTATGTGAGGCGTTTGATGTCTGAGGTTGGTTTTCAGAAGATAACTAGCTTTGGCGATTATCAGCGGGACTTTGAGAATCCAGATTTTTACATTCATGTTGCGGAGAAGGAGTACCGCTTCGATGTCGACACCACCATGCATTGAAAAAGGTGGTGAGAATGAATTCAACTTCCGCAGATACGGTCGCCGCTGATTACTACAACAGCAGAGATGCCGATCAGTTCTATGAGTTGGTTTGGGGTGGACAAGATATTCATATTGGTTTGTATGAATCTGAGAATGAAGATATCGCAACAGCCAGTGAACGTACTGTTGAAACCCTTTTAAGGCTTGCAACGTCCCTTCCCGAAGGTGGTGTTGTTGTGGATCTTGGCTCGGGCTATGGCGGTGCTTCCCGTCGGCTGTCTCGCCTGAGCTCTAGGCCTGTTCACGCAGTCAACATTTCCAGTGTTGAAAATCAGCGTCATCGACGCCTCAATCAAGAGATTGGTTGTTCAAATCGAATCACGGTCCATGATGCTTCATTTGAAGACGTCCCTCTCGACGATCACTCTGCCGATTTGATCTGGAGTCAGGATGCAATCCTCCATGCGGGCGATCGAGCACGTGTGTTGGCCGAAGTGTCGCGATTGCTGAAGCCTGGTGGTTGTTTTGTGTTTACCGATCCAATGGCTGCTGATGGCGTTGCAATGGATCGTCTGCAACCCATTCTCGATCGTATCCACCTCCCCGATTTAGCCTCACCAGGTTCCTATCTCACCTGGGGAAAAGCTGTGGGTTTGACCAGGGAACTCTGGGATGAACGCACTTCGATGCTGATTCGTCATTACAGCCGCGTTCGTGAAGAGACCATGAGCCGCCGTGTTGAGCTTGAGCGGAGTATTAGCTCTGGCTATCTCGATCGGATGGAGATAGGTCTTGGACACTGGATTGAGGGTGGTCAACAAGGACATTTGAGTTGGGGGTTGATGCGGTTTCGCAAAGCCTCTTGAGTGATCTGCACCACTGAATCCCTCAATGCGTGTGGAGGGTTCAGTTGGGATTAGTATCCTCTTCGGATTCGGACGGTTGAAGACTGCGCAGCTGCTCTTCAAGGGCATTCAACTTCTCCTGGAGAGATGCCGTTTCAGCCTGATAGGTATAGAGATTGATCGGTTCTTTGCCAGTCACTTGCGTGACATAGACGCGTTGAACGCTTAATACGAAGTTGTAAGACAATGGATCGCCTATTTTCTCGTTGATTAGTTTCTGCACATCTTCGACTTGCTTGTAGGTGGGTTGTCGTGGATCGGTTGCATAAACAACAATATCAATTGGTTTGTTTCCACCGGGTTGATCGAGATTAAGTTTGACGCTTGCAAGATTTGCGCTGAAGGTAATCGTCTTGCGGGTTAAAAAATCAGCAATCATGGACTCAATATCTTGCTGGAGTTGTTCGCGTTTCAATCGCTCTTCTTTTTGGAGATGCACTTGCAATGGTGTTCTGATGGCTTGTTTGAGTTGCCTGGAGCCATCCAGTAGAGGAATCATCATCCAGAAACCAATGGCACATGCACCGATAACAGCACCTTTGCTGTATCGGCTTCTGAGCAGCCGCTGCCGTAAGTAAGGCTCACTGATGGCAAGAACAGCCATCCCTCCCATCAGAATCCCAATCAAGTTCGCCCCGAAGAGCAGCCCCGCTCCCCTGGCATGGATCCAGTCACGGGACGCAATGAGCAGCCCCATCACGCACACAGGAGGGACAAGGGCGACAGAGATGGCGGTTCCCGCCATCGAACCCACTGCCGAGGGCCGCAACTTGGCGTAAGTGGCCACGATTCCTGCCACAACGGCAATGCCGAGATCAAGGACGGAGGGCTCTGCACGACTGATGATTTCGGTCTGAAAGAACCCCTGGACCAGCAAGCCCTTGTTATGGGCACCCAGCCCAAGGGTGAGTGCGACTGTTAAACACATCCCTGCACCGATGGCCAGGGTTCTCAGAGAGCGGCCCACCAGTCTCCAGTCTTCAACAAGGATCGCGAAGACAGCGGTTCGAAGAGGGAGCATCCATGGGGCTACCACCATGGCCCCGATAACAACGGCAGTGCTGTTGGCAACAAGGCCCATGGTGGCAATCAAGCTGGCGCCGATCGTGAGCACCAGAAACGACTCGTTGAGCCGAGCATCGTCATCAAAGCTGCGATGCAACTGATCGAGTTGCCGGCTCTTTCGGAGCGGCTTGTCCTGTTTGGCAATCACGAGCGGCGGTATTTCAGCTGCGTCGCCCCACGATCACAGGAGGTGTGCCACCAGCGTTCCCGGGAAGGGCCGGCACCACTTCCGTCTGCCCATCCCATTTGTCAAGGAACAACTTGAATAAGACCTGATCATCGAGACTGCGATTCAGGGTTTCATAGCGAAGGGCTTCCTGTTCGGCAATTTTCACTTCCGTTTGTGCGCGCAGCAACTGCTGTTCTGCAATTTGCTTCTGTTCAATGGCCGCTCGGTACTCCTCTGCAATCTGGAGGCCCGTTAGATCCAATCCACGCACTTCCACATAATCAAATTTGTTCAATTCATCTGCGACGGTTCGTTCCACAAGGGCGGAAATGTCGTTCCACTCCGTGGCAATTGTCACTAACTCATACTGGGAAAACACCGATTTCAAGGCTTTCAGAAGGGAAGGTTGGATGATTCGTGGGTAAATTTCTCTGTCACTACTGGCGATCGTCCGATAAATCCTGCCAGCCTCATCGGGACGAACCGCATATTTGATTGTGGCTGTTGCTTCGATGACCTGAAGGTCTTTGGTCAGTGTGGCGAACTCTTCTGGTTTTACCTGGGTACGGACGTCAAACGGTGAGACCGCCTGCACAAACGGAATTTTCAGATTGAGACCTGGAAGTCTTGAGTTTCCGCTGACTTTGCCAAGGGTGGTGACCACAGCCACCTTGCCGGCAGGAACAATGAAAAGGGCTTGGCCAAGCAACAGAAAGGCAGTCAGGAGGATGGCCACCAGAAACACCAGGCCATTGCCTGGGTCATTGATCGGGCGAGGGGTCTGCATCGACGCTTGATGTGTTCGTCTCCGATGATGTCTGGAACAGCACCTGATTGCTGACGAGTTTTTGTGGTGGCGCTCCACCAATGGGGCGACCCACATCCAGGATGGTTCTGAAGATCCATCGAACCTGTCCCTGGTTGCAACTGATTCAGGCGATCAGCATGGCGGTGAGCGCCACAACGCTCGTTAGGGTTGAATTGCGACAACATCACAACGACAGGATTCGGACACTTTGCGTCGCCTATTGGAGAGCCCCTGATGCCAGCTCAGCAGAAAACCACGCTTGGGATGAAACGAAGCGTCTTGTCGGACTAGCGTCACCGGACATGTTGAGCTTCTATCGCTTCTACGGTGATCAGTAGAGGCTTATTCCCAGCCATCCCAGAGAATGCGCTACCAAGTTCCTGTCAAAGTTCCCCGCTCCGGGAATCCGTGGATTGATGGCCTGACCGACGGGTTTCGCTGGGGAGTGGTATCTGATAACTCAGTTGTTGGATATACCTTTATTAGTGATACCCGCGGACGACCAGGTGGTGAATTTGCTGGTTATCCATCCTGGGGGTGGAGTGATTATGAAAGGCGCCTGATGAACGATGCCATGGAGTCAATCTCCAGCGTCTCAGGAATTCAGTTCGTTGATCGTGGAGATGATAATGATGATGAAGTCGAAATTTGGTTTTATAACCTTGATGAAAAATCATCCTCCGGGAGTTTCGGGTTTGCGTATACACCTGGAAGTGATTCTGATGAGGGCTTGGTTGCCTTGAATTGGTCTCTTTATCAGGAAAAAGATGGAACGTTCAAGCATGATATTTCGTCAGGCAGTTTTTATGGCATTACTTTTTTGCATGAGTTGTGTCACGCACTAGGCCTTAAACACCCCCATGATTTGGGTCTCAATGGCCAGCCACGTTTTCCTGGATTGAGTCGGCGCTCGAATGAGTTTCGTGATGCTGGAGACTTTGGTCAGAACGCGCACCCCTGGACCCAGCTCAGTTATGTGGATAAGGGAGCCAAGAATGGATTGGTCCCGAGTAGCGTTCAGTCGTATGGGTTTCTGCAAACCCCGGGTGCGCTTGATACGGCCGCATTGCAATGGCTCTATGGCATCAATGATTCAACGGAGTCCGGTGCCAATGTGTATCGATTGCCGACAAGAAATAAAACGGGAACAGGTTGGAGGAGTATCTGGGACACAGGCGGCGTTGATCGGATCGACGGTTCAAAAGCGCGCCAGCCTGTGAGGATCGATTTGCGCAATGCATCTCTGGATCGTTCGGATGATGCAGGGGGATATCCAAGTCGTATGGATGGAATTTTTGGTGGATTCACCATCGCGCATGACTGGGATGGAAAGACTCTTGATGAGCCAGCCAGTCTCTGCGTGATTGAAAATGCCACTGGTGGAAAATCAGATGACATTTTGATTGGCAACAATGTCAGCAATGTTTTAAGAGGCCGCCGTGGTGACGACATCCTCTACGCGGGGGGTGGAGATCGGAACCGATCCATAGGCGGTCGTGGGAAGGATCAGTTCTGGATTGAAGCTGATGATCAGTCTTTGGTGATCATTAAGGATTTCTCAAAACGAAATGATCAACTTGTTTTTGACGCGGAAGCCAAGGCGATTGATCTGCAGGATCAAGGTAAGAATACTGACATAGTTTTTGATGGCTCGATTATTGCTCGGTTGAAGAATGTCACTGGTCTGATCAAGGATGACCACATGATGTTCAGCGATTTCAACGCTCTTTAGCCGTCGTCCATGGGTATGTCCTCCCTGGCTTCAAGCCGCTTTCCTTCGCATTGTCTGCATTCAAACTTATCTAGCCCGAAAAAATTAAGGGACAAGGTGTGTCCGCAGGAAGTGCACTGCCTCGTTTCTGCCGGAGGGGATACGTAGGCCATAGCAGGCAACGTCTTGATGACTCAAAGGAGGCACTGTCGCACCCCGCTTCCTCCTCGGAACATTGGTGCCTGGCCCAGATCGCTGGCTTTGGCGGACGTGATGGTCTCTGGTTCCACGAACGCCCGATTTTTTGATGGAAGGCTCAGAATGAGGTCTGTGAGGAGTGAGAATGGTGAAATGGCAAAGAATGCAAAACATCAACGGGCAGCAGACCGGTCAAAACGGCTGTCAGCACGGGTGATACCTCTGGATCAGGTATCACCTGCTGTTCTGACGGCAAGCCGCGATGTGGCATACATTTTGGAGCAATTCTGCTTCAGCCCTGAGCCAGAGGATCTTCTTAAAGCTGTGCTTGAACGCGCCGAGCATCTTGAACAACAGGCAATGGGCATCACTGTGCTTGAAGATTAAAAATCTCCTCGGTTAGACCAAAACGTTGCTGAGCAGGAAGGCCTATGGTCTGTGGTCGGTTTCCACACCAGGAGTTCTCTCCTGTAGGGCGCCATAATTAATAAACCACTTTCTCTGGTCCATTCAGAAGAAACGGTCGCGAACTCATACTAGTCCAAGTTGCATGAAAAACAGATCACCACGTCGCCCCTTGCGTCCGCACATTCAGCCAACGGATATACAAGACCAAGCAAGTGAGACCTCTCACGCCTCCAAATCTCCCCATCCATCACGATCCCAGCTCGTCTCTTGGGAAGAGTTGTTCGGTCAACGTTGATTCTCAACCCGAATCTTAATTCGGGATTCTTTGAATCAATGAGTGTTGAGTTTGCTTGTTGAACATCTTTGCTGTTATCAGGATGATGTCAATGCAGAATTTCCGCATCCTGCAACGTGTCGCTACTCTCGCACTCCTTTATGGGGTGGCCTCTTGTGCTCCTACAACAGCAAGCTCTCTAACGAAGGCGCAGGAGCTTGAAATCTGCGTTCGGCACGAAAGGTTGGAGATTAGCCGCGCTGAGGCTGTCAAACTCCTTGGATTACCCCCTCTCACGAAGGAAGAAGCTGAGGGAGGTATTGCGGGTTGGCTTACGTACTGCCGTCTCCTCAAGCGGTGATCGCTGACACCCGAAGCGTTTCCTGATCAGAAGAAGCATGAAGGCTTTCTCCAGAGAAAAAAAAAAGACCTAGATATGATCTAGGTCTCTTCAGAGCCTCATTTTGAATCTGATCTGATCTGTTGGGGGGCCGCCGCCAAGCACGCCCCCCTCCCCAACAATCAGACTTTGGAAGGTTTGCTGGTTAATACAGCCAACATGGCTGAAGCCAGGAGAAGATAACCAGCAACAGCGAGAAAAACGATGGGGCTGTCTTTAAGACCCAACAAGCATTCATCCTGGCCCTGTCCTTTGCCTGTCGCCGTTGAAACAAAATGATCGAAAACGTTGCCTGGAATCTGTCTTGAGATGGTCTCGACCTTCTGTCGAGCGATCCTTGATGTGGCATGCGGGCCATGGTTGCCCCCTAGTAGGTCGTATCGAAGTGATGCCCCAAAGGCGCATGTTGCGACCTTGCCATCCAGCGTGATCAGCAATCGCCAAACCTGGAGGGCACGCTGCGATCAGGCAGTGCCAATGCATCATTTAACGATGGAAGTGTTGACGGAACTGTCGGGTCTGCTGTTGTTTTTGCTTGGAACCAAGCGCCATGCGATGCAGCTCTGCTGCTGAAAGAGGCCGAACTGCTGCCATCAACGCATCGTCAGTCCAGTAGTCAGGGCTATCGAGTGTTCCCAGCTGTAGAGGGCATGACGGACCGGTTGTCATAACGGCCAGCTTTAGATTTCCTTCATTATGAATCACCGTGAGTATCGCCTGTTAAAGAAAGATCTCTTTCTGCTGTCTTTCCATCGCGGCACCGTCAGAACAAGAGTCAGTGAAGGGATTGGTGACATGTCTTCAGCGCGAAATCGTGGCCAATCTCACCTAGGCCCGCAGGTGCCACCTCGCATCCTTTCCAGAGATCTCTTGGGATCACAGGATGTACTGCTTGCCTTCGATGGTTATGAACCCGCGGGTCCACAGCTCCAGGCAACGGTGCTCCAGCGGCCAGCCAAGGTTGGGCGTCCAACCCTGCTGCAGTCCTTCTTAAGGCGGGGCCATCACCTGCTTGCGGCAGTTCAACGTCGATTCATGGGGTGAGCGATTGCCTTGTGAACTGATGTGATCGTGATCTCAGTCGTGCTTTCTGCAATGCTGATGCTTCAGTATTCGCTAAAAAGCCTCATGTTTTGATCGCATCACGAGTGTCTCTATTGTTTTGATCGGTATGGTCACAATCATTCCAATCAAAACAATCGGGCCTCGCAGCAACATGATGTGCTGTTCAGGTGTTCTGGCATTGCCTGCAGAAGATTTCTTCCTTCCTGATGCGCGTTTGCCAGCAAATCAGCGCACTTTTGGCTGTTGTGATGAGTCTGATCGTTAGTGGCTGTGCCAGTAATCAGTCCACCTCAATGTAAACGACGATATCCATTCCCTCCCCAATTCAGTCAAAGAACTCGTTGCAAACACCACAGTCGGAGGAGCAGAAGTTGGTGGACCAATCTCAGGAGGGACAGCCTTTTGGTACGGGCCTGGTTGCTACGGCCAGAAAACCACAAGTGGCGACGTCCTCCAAGAGGCCACCATGATAGTCGCGCACAGCAGTTTACCGATGGGTACCGAAGTCAAGGTGACCCGGCTCGACACTAATGAAAGCGTGATTGTGGAGATCAATGACCACAAGCCTTACAAGGAAGGTACGTTGTTTGATCTGGCCCACGGAGCGGCCGAAGCCCTCGATTTGGATGATGACGGCACTGCTCAGATAAGAATTGAAGTGATCGATTGAGACGACTTGTTTTTGATCGTCAGAAATGTCAGATTCATTTTAAAAATCAAGAGAATGTGTTTCCCCACCCTCTTCTTGGGTGGCTCGTCATCATTTGGGCCAGTTTCATGATTGACTTAGGTGCGGACAGTAAATTGTCTTCGCAGCTGCTGAATGTGGAATCAATTTATTTTCAGCCTTGCTGGAAAGGCTCTGATGTCTTGAATGGTTTTGCCTAAGGGATGCGTTCCGATGTTCCTGAGTAGGAACTGGCCAGATGCCCTGGAACGTTGCGATGGTTCTCAGGTTTGCCTTTGACTGTCACTCTCTAAGTGTCATGTTCAAGAAGGGCGTTGCAAGGACGATCTGTGGATTCCCCCGTTTCAATGGGTCGATCCCAATGTGAGACTTGATTTGAATGGTTTTATTGCGATTCGACGCTCGGGTTATCATCGTCCCAAAGAGAAGCGCATGTGTAATGTCCATCTTTGAGCGCCCAGATAGTGCCATCATTGAAGCGATGGTGACGTTCTAGTGTGTCGATTCGGGAGATGTCGTCTTTTTGAAGTTGAATATTGATGGAGTCTAAATTGCTCTGCAGCCGTTGTGGATGAATTGATTTTGGAATCACAATTGTGTTCTTGGCAAGGCCCCATGCCAGTAACACCTGGGCTGGTGCGCAATTGTACTGACCACTGATGTCTTGAATGAGTGGCTCTTGAAGAAGGTTGAGATTATTACTCCCTCCAGAGCCGAGTGGGGAGTATGCGGTAATGGCGATTTTAGATTGTTCACAGGTTGAAACCAGCGATGTTTGTTGTAAGTACGGATGCCGTTCGACTTGATTCATGCATGGTTGGATTGTTGCTGATTTCATCAAGGCATGTAATTTGTTGCTACTAAAATTAGAGACTCCGATTTCTCGGATTAATCCTTCTTTAACCAAGGCTTCCATGGCTTTCCATGTTTCTGATAACGGGAGTTCTGTTCTTGAGATCTGCTCGTTGGCTTCCTTGGCGATTTTGATGCCATGCCGTTGGCTGACAGGCCAATGAATCAGATAAAGATCAAGTCTCTCCAGCTTTAAGTCCTGCAACGTCTGCAGCAAGGCTGGACGTACAAATTCGGGTTGGTGGCAGTCATTCCACAATTTTGATGTGAGCCAAAGGTCGTCTCTTGAGATCTTGAATGCTTTGCGAGAATATTCAATGGCTTCGCCGATTTCTGTTTCATTGCCATAGATCGAAGCGCAATCAATATGCCGATAGCCGATTTTCAGGGCGTCGCACACAGCCTTCCCCACGAGCTGGCGTTCTGATTTCCATGTCCCGAGTCCGATGGCTGGGATCGTCGTTCCGTTTTTGAGGGTGCATCGAGGTTGGAAGGACATCATTGGTGAACAGCACGCATCGTTCTATTTTGCTTTTTACTCTCATGCTTGTCAGGATTAAGAGGGAAGGCGGAAATTTGCTTATTTTTGGAATGAATTGCTTCACTTTTTGCTGAGTTTGCTCTCTTGGATTGAGACTTTTGAAAGAGCCCTGAAGATACTGGTCAGGATTGATTCCGTTGGCTGTTAATCTGCATGACTTGAACCTGCTTGGGACGATCTGAATAGGCTGACTAACCTTGGGTTGATTGTTTCATTATGAATCTAAAGAGTTTCTTTTGGTAATCGTGAGCGTAGAAGCACTCTAAGTTTCGCCTCAAGGATTCATCGTCTACGACATTGCGAAGCATTGATTAGAAGTTCGTTGTTGTTTCATGCCACGCTTTATGCAGAAATAGCGATTGGTAAGACGATCATCGGTCGATGTTCGGCGATAGGATGCCGCTTAATCGGACTGGATCCCAGTGTTCCCCTTCATCAAATCTTTACGCCCGCTGAAGTGATGAATGGTCAGAGCAAATGCCGGGCTTCAGCACTTTTGAGAACGGTCTGGATGTGGATGCTGTCCTCTCTCTGTCGTGATTTGCAGTTGCAGATCGATGTTGTCTTTTATGCAAAACAGGACCAGGGATCTCATCCCTGGTCCTGTTGATCAAGAAAAAGTGAATGCGATTCACTCACCCCTGCAGACTGGCGGGCTTGGCCTCTCCCTCTCGCAGTTCCGCATCGATAATCAGCAGTGCAGCAGGTTGACCTGCCGCAAATTTCACACGGCCCAGCAGATAGGCGGCCTCATGTTCTGAAAGCCGCTGTTCATCGATCACTCCATCGAGGAACACCGTCGACCTCACATCGTTCAGCCGTTCAGCGGTCGCATAGAGCTGCAGCACTGAGGTGGTCACGTCTGCTTCCATGAGGAACACATTGGCGACCACATCCTCCACGCCAGTCCATGTCTGGCATGGGGGCTCAAGTGTGTCTAGTTCGACTGTCTGCCCGCGACTGATCAGATAGTCGGCGAATTTGGCGGAATGCTCCTGCTCCTGCTTGGCCTCATCGCGGAAATGGTTGGCGAACCCCACGAGTTCCCGCTCTGCGAACCAAACTGCCGCCGCGAAGTAAGCAGCTGACGACTGTCTCTCCATGTTCAGGTGAGCCTGCATCATGTCAAGCATCTCGACTGACATAGGCTCCGCAACGGCACGACCGGCAGGACCTGTTGCAATGGAGAGAGGGGTCTGGGTGGTGGTAGTGGATGGATTCATGGCCAACTTCCTGGAAACGACTCCTCCTTTATATATCACTTTTGCCCGGAATGTACAGGTGAAAGCCGAACATTACGCGACGTATATTTGCTGCTGAGAATCATCGTCAATTGGAAAAATTTGCTCCTGAGAATCATGATCAACTAGAAAAGGTTGCCCATTGGAATCATCGCCAAATGCTCTGGTATTTGGCATTGATTGTCACTCTCATTAAGCGTTTAAGCCGGTTTTTCGGCTGGGGTGGCGGCCGTCGGAATCGGTGGATCTCTCGCTCGGGTTTCGCTGCTCGTCTTCGTTGTGCTCTCTCTCTCTTGAAGTCTCCACCTCGAGGATGCCGATATCCGTTCGGTTCGGAACAGCTGGACGGTTCGAGCTGGGGTTCAGCCACCAAGTGGATCGTCGGTGTTGTTCCCTATGTCGATATCGATGGCGAATTTAATGAACTGTTTTGAGAAATGCTTTGAGCCTTTGGTGGGAAGATGATTTTCAATCTGCGGTTGATTCTGATGGAATGGATTGCTGCATCCTCTTTTTTAGTTTCGATCGGGATTGAGGCTTTAGCCCCTGCAGTTACTGGCTTTTTCGATCATCGTCTTGATGGCGATCGAGCATCAAATGATGGTTCTCGGCTCTCCTAACCGGTTTTGCTTGATGGATCTGTTCGTCTTCAAATCATTGACTGCGGTTGGATATGGCATCGCTTGACAGCGTCAATCTCAATCACGCCAGGCCATGACTTAGCTCCTGGCGCTGGCTTTTGAAGCGCTTCAGTGATGACAGCCGGTTGTGTTGAGCATGATGTCGCTGGTCATCACATTGGCTTCGCCTGTTCGCTTTGAGCATTGCTTCGTCCGGTGGTCGTTCTTACTGGTCGTTCTTACTGGTTGAACAGCGCTGGCCGTCAGCTTTCCCCATGCGTCTCGAGGAGCTGGCGTCATCTCTTCTCCAGTCGTTTGGGTCAAGGCGTCGTGGTTGCATCCATCAAGCCAAGTTGAACCCAACGGCCCAGGCCTCAGTGTTCTCCTGCAACCAGTTGATGTGGCGAGCGCCCCCTGTTGGATTCGAACCAACGACCGACTGCTTAGAAGGCAGTTGCTCTATCCAGCTGAGCTAAGGGAGCCAACAGACCCACTCTGGCAGACGTCAATGTCGATGAGCGCGTGTGGCTGGAGCGGACTTACTGTTGAAGTCTGTGCATTGGACTTCGATGGCTCCTCGGCGCCTCAGTGAAGATGAGAAGGAGGCGCTGGTGGTTCGGTATCGCGGTGGGGAAGCCACTGCGGGGCTCGCTGCTGCCTTTGGCTGCAGTCCAAACACCGTCAGCAGAACGGTGAAAAGCCTTTTGTCTGAGGCGGAGTACACCAGCCTGAAACTGAATCGTCAAAAGGGCGGTCAGGGGCAGGCTTCTGTTGAGCCCTCCCCTGTTGAACCCACGCCCGTTGCATCCTCACCATCGGTGATTGAGCCTGATTCCGAGGCTCAAGCTCAGGATGCTTTAGCGGATCAGCAGGTGCCTATTGTCACCTCTCAGCAAGGTTCAGATGCTTCCGAAGACGAAGAACAGGGCAGTGGGACCCTTGCCCTCGACGATGCTGACGACTTTGCCGACGACTCGGAAGAGGAGTCAGACGATGAGGATGTCGCAACTCCTGAGATGGGGGCCTTCCAGGAGCTTGTGCCCCTGATGGATGTTGGTGATCTCACTGATCGGCGTGAAATCCAGGCTCAGCCCTTGAGTTCCGGGCTTTTGCCGTCAAGCGTTTACATGCTGGTCGACAAGGTTGTCGAACTTGATCCCAAACCTTTGCGTGATTTTCCGGAACTCGGTCCCCTGGATGCCACCGAACTAGAACGAACCGGACTGTGTCTGTTTAGTAGCCCGAGGACTGCAAAACGTCAGTGCGGCCGCAGCCAACGGGTGATAAAGGTTCCGGACACCGGTGTGTTTGAACGTACGAGTTCTTATCTGTTGGCACGGGGGATAACCAGACTGGTGATTGAAGGGACGTTGATCGCCATTGATCGAGATTGAATAGACCGATTGGGGGCCGGTCTAGCTGCGTTGATCGGGAAGGATCAAGGCGACGGCACTTCCTCCGCTAAAGACGCCGACCACGAGCGAAAGTCCGATGAGAACTCCACTCGGCAAAGGCATTGACTGAAAGGACGCAAAGCGGACGCTTTGGCGTTCGTTCAAATTCTGCGATCCGAGAAACAGGATGACTAGGAGGATCACTGCCCCCCCGAAGCTGAGCAGAAGCAGGCGCAGTCGCAGCAGCATGGATCTCGATGATCGTTGGTTCAGTCTGCGCTATCTCTGTGCAGAAGGTCATAGAGCTCACGGCGGGGATGCCCCGTTTCCTCGGCCACCTGCCGGGCCGCTTCACTGGCTTTCGTTCCAGAGGTGATCAGCCGCTGTAAACGCTTGATCAATTCAGCATCTGTGAGTTTTGGGCCTGCTAGATCCGGGGCACCACCCAGCACCAGCGTGCATTCTCCTTGTGGTCGCTGAGCTTGAAAATGCCGCAGGGCTGCCCCAAGTGTCGGACCAACGTGTTGTTCGTGGCGTTTCGTCAGCTCCCTGGCCACCTGAACGGGACGTTCGGATCCGCAGGTTTGAATGAGGTCCTGGAGGAGGTTCAGCAGGCGGTGTGGAGCCTCATACAGAACAGAGGTGCGCGGTTCTTTTGCGATGTGTTCGAGTCGTTGCCTACGTTCACGCCCTTTCGTTGGGAGGAATCCTTCGAAACAGAATCGCCCGCTGGGAAGGCCGCTGCTGACTAGCGCTGTAGTGGCAGCACAGGGTCCAGGAATGCAAATTACTTCGTGTCCGGCTTCGCGTGCGGCAGCTGCGAGCTCTTCTCCAGGGTCACTGATTCCGGGCAAACCCGCATCACAGATCACGGCAAGGCTCTGACGCGCAACGAGCAATTGCAGAAGCTGGGGCAGGCGGTTGCGGGTGTTGTGCTGATGAAAGCTCAGCCGGCGTCCCACAGCTCCGATGCTCTGGAGCAGCTGGCCACTGTGACGGGTGTCTTCGCAGGCAATCACATCTACCGCAGCAAGAAGATTGCGGGCACGAGGCGAGAGGTCACCGAGGTGCCCGATTGGTGTTCCTACGAGATAGAGGGTGCCGCCACAGGGCTCGTCTCGCTGCATTCGCTTCATCACACCCACTGAACCCTAGGTTCGCGAGCCGATCGAGGATTGATCTCGACGCCATCGCATCATCGCCGGAATTGTCTGCGAATCGCTAGATAGGCATAAATCACTACTAAGTTGATTGCAACGATTCGTTACGGTCCTGGAAGTCAGGGCTTTTCCCGTGAACGTGAAACTTCACCAGCAGTTTGAGATGCAGCGGCTGCATGGGGCCATTGATGACACCCGAGACATGCAGGAGCTCAAGGATCTTGCTAAGCAGCTGGTTGAATTGTATTTCAGGCAAAAGGCTGCAACAGCTTGGGTTGTTGAGCAGTCAACAAGCTGAAAATTTGAGTTTTCCTCTGTTCCTGACAGGGCTCTTGAGTTGGTGTGATTGGCGACACTAAGGCTTCGTTAATTCACTATCAATGTTGAAAGCGTTGCTTTCTTGTGCTTACAACATCCACCCGATTGAAGATTCAAGGCATCCTTAAGCGCATCTCGAGAGGTGAGTCTGTCACACTAGCTGAACGCATTTATGTGAATAAATTTGCAGAACATGATCGCACTGTTAGCAGTTGGTTGAGTCGAGCTCGCAGAATGCAACTTCAGGATTCACCATCCCAGGGTCTTGACGGGTTTCTTGCTGATCTTGATTTGGGTTCCCAGGACGAAGGTGATCGATATCGAGGCGACCTTGGAGATTGGTTCGGGAATGCTGCGTCCTGGTTGAGACGGGATTGACAGTCCCATGAAACACCGGGGTTGGGGTTGCAGCACAATGGCCCCGCCCTCCTAGACCAACATGCCGAGTTCTGCTGCCCTTCCCTCCGGTGTGTCGATGGACGCCCTGTTGCAGCAGCTTCGGACACTCAGTTGGGGAGCTGCCGACATCCTGCGTGCCTATGCACGTGCTGAACAACCTCCCCACGGATTCCCAAAAGCGTTGAGCGTCGATGACGGAGGTGAGGGGCCTGTTTCAGCAGCCGACCTGGCAGTCAACCAATGGTTGCTTGATGGCCTCAAGGGGGCCTTCCCGAACGCAGGTTGGACCTTGTTGAGCGAGGAGACCGCCAAGGAGCAGCTCACGGAGGGACAGCCCCTGCCAGCCGAGTGGCTCTGGATCCTTGACCCCCTCGATGGGACCAAGGATTTTTTGCAAGGCACTGGTGAATATGCAGTGCACCTGGCGCTGGTGAAGGGCAAACGCCCTGTTCTTGGTGTGGTGCTTCTGCCTGAGGCGGATGAGCTTTGGATCGGTTTGGTGGGCGAATCGGCCTGGTGCGAAGACAGGCAGGGACAACGCTCTCCCGTTCGATTCAGTGAGAGGCATGATTTGTCCGATTTGATTCTTGTTGCCAGTCGCAGTCATCGCGACAATCGCCTCGAACAGTTGATTGCTGCACTCCAGTTGGGTGGATCCAAGGCGGTCGGCAGCGTTGGCTGCAAAGTGGCAACAATTTTGAGAGGTGAGACCGATCTGTATGTCTCGTTGTCTGGACGCAGTGCACCCAAGGATTGGGATATGGCTGCCCCTGAGGCGGTCCTGCTCGCAGCAGGAGGGCGCTTCACTCATGCTGATCAAGCTGAACTGCTCTACAACACAGGCGATGTGAGGCAGGCGGGATGTTTGATTGCCAGTCATGGAAAAGCCCACGCTGCCCTTACAGATCGGGCAACGCGGGCGATGGCAGAGATTGACCCTGGTTTCGCGGTCTGACTCAGCTCAGTGGGGCCACGGGAGTCGGAATCGGCTCGTGGTCTCCCGCATCACCGTTTTGAGGGACCCCCCTCAGTGTGAGATTGATCCTGCCGCGGTTATCGATTTCGCGAACCCGCACCGTCACCTCATCGCCCACTTTCACAACGTCCTCCACTTTGTCCACCCGTGCTTCGGAGAGCTGGGAAATGTGAATCATCCCCTCCTTCCCGGGAAGAATCTCAACGAAGGCACCGATCGGGATGATGCGCGTGATGGATCCATGGAACAGCTCACCCTCATTCACCTTGCGGGTTAAGCCTTCGATGATGCGCTGTGCTTCCTCTGCTGCAGCTCCGTCGTGGGAAGCAATTGTGACGATGCCGCTGTCTTCGATGTCGATCTTGGTGTTGGTCCGTTCCGTGATCCCCTTGATCGTCCGTCCGCCTGGACCGATCACGGTTCCGATCAGTTCTGGATCAATGCGGAAGCTGAGCAATCTGGGGGCATGGGGTGAAAGCACATCGCGCGGTGCCTGAATTGCCTCAAGCATCTTCTCAAGGATGTGCAAACGCGCCGGTCGGGCTTGATTGACGGCCTCCGCCACAGTGCTCACCGCCAGACCGGTGATCTTCATATCCATCTGAAGGGCCGTGATCCCCTTGTCCGTCCCGGCAACTTTGAAGTCCATATCACCCAGGAAATCCTCGATGCCTTGGATATCCGTGAGGATGCGGACCTCATCTCCTTCCTTGATCAATCCCATCGCGGCACCACTCACCGGTGCCTTAAGAGGAACGCCGGCATCCATCAGTGAAAGAGTGCTGCCGCAGACAGAGCCCATGGACGTTGAGCCATTGGAACTCAACACTTCGCTGACAACGCGGATCACATAAGGGAAGGTGTCCTTGGCTGGTAGGACAGGGACGATCGCTCGTTCAGCCAGGGCGCCGTGGCCGATCTCGCGACGGCCAGGAGAGCGCATCGGACGAGTTTCGCCTACGGAATAGGGAGGAAAGTTGTAGTGGTGGAGATAAGTCTTGTCGGTGTTGGGATGGAGGTCATCCATCTCCTGTGCATCACTGGGTGTTCCCAGGGTTGCTGTTGAAAGAACCTGGGTGAGGCCCCGTTGAAACAGGCCAGAACCGTGGACCCGTCTGGGCAACACTCCTGCCATGGCATTGATTGGTCGCACCTGGTCGAGGCTTCGCCCATCAACCCGTTTGCCGTCCTTGAGAATCAGCTGGCGCATCAAGCTCTTGGTAAGAGCCTTGAAACTGTTGCTTAGTTGCTTCGGGCTGGCGGCAACCGCCTTTCGAACGGCGTCATCCTCCTTAAGGGCTGCGACTGCATCGGACGCAGCGCTCTTCACCTCTTCGAGGGCCTGGTCGCGTTGCTCCTTGCTCTGGTCGAACTTCTTGAGAACGGCGCTAATCGCTTTGGTGCACTGCTTGTTCAGGAAAGCAGGAATGGTTTGATCCTCCTCCGGAGGTTCGGATTTCACTTGTTCAATGCCGAGATCTTTCAACAGCGACTGCTGAGCTTTGATCAGTTCACAGATGGCCTCGTAGCCGAAATCGATGGCTTCAATGACATCGCCCTCCGGCAATTGGTTCGCCCCTGCTTCCACCATCACCACCCCGTCCGGGGTGCCGGCGACCACAAGATCTAGATCGCCGCGTTCAATCTCTCGATAACTGGGGTTCAGCACGAAGTCGTCGCCAAGTAGGCCGACCCTGACGGCTGCCATCGGACCGTTAAAGGGGATTTTTGCCAGGAGGGTCGCAATGGAGGCACCCGTCACTGCCAGCACGTCTGCCGGAACCCGCTCATCGAGGGAGAGACAGGTCGCCACGACCTGCAAGTCATCGCGCATCCAGCTGGGAAATAGCGGCCGCATCGGTCTGTCGATCAGCCTGGCGGTCAGCGTTGCGCGTTCCGGGGGCCGGCTTTCACGTCTTTGGAAACTGCCCGGAATGCGTCCCGCCGCGTAGAGGCGCTCCTCGTAGTCACAAATGAGGGGAAGAAAATCGATGCCCTCCCGTCCGCCGGAGCGGGTTGCGGTGACCAGGACGGCGGTGTCTCCGCATTCAACAAGCACTGATCCGCCCGCCTGGGGGGCAAATCGTCCAGTGGTCAATCGAATCTCGCGCCCATCAAATGAGATTGACTGTGTCTGTCCTTGCACGACGGCTTATGTCCTTTTGTCAATCCATATTTTGGCATTTCATGGTGGAGGCCCATAACAAAGGGGAGGCCGAAGCCTCCCCTTGACTGAAGAAGTAATTAAAAGAACTTCTTTCTTTAACGTGATTGAAGTCCGTTCACACCGAATAAACGGACATTATTCACCAGCTGGACTTGACCACTCCGGGAAGCTCACCTTTGTGAGCACGCTCGCGAAGCTGGTTGCGGCACAGCCCAAAATCGCGATACACGCCACGTGGTTTACCTGTGGCCCAGCAACGGTTGCGGACTCTGCTTGGAGCGCTGTTGCGGGGCAGCGCTTGGATTTTTCTGTGGATATCCAATCTCTCCATCGGATCGTTTGCAACGTTGAAGGCCTCCATGAGGGCTGTCCGCTTGGCTGCGTAGCGTTCCACCATTTTCTTGCGCTTCACATCCCGGGCGATCATCGACTTCTTGGCCATGCAGCTAGAAAACGGTGGAGCAATCAATCTTCAACTATACAGAGTGCTCAATGTCACGGCCGTCCCAGCAGTTGCTGAACGAGAGAAAGCTGGGTGGTGTCTCGCACGATCAGAACAAGGGACAGCCCAACGATCAGCAGGAAACCGGACTGGGCATAAACCAGCTGCAGGCGCTCAGGGACCGGCCGTCCGAGAACCGCCTCCAGAGCAAGCATCATCATCTGGCCACCATCGAGCAGTGGAAACGGGAATGAATTCAACACTGCCAGGTTGATGGAGATCAAAGCGGCGAACAGCACGAGTCCAGAGCCGCCTTGTTCACTGAGCTGAGCACCCATCTCGACGATTTTCACAGGACCGCTCACCTGGCTGGCATTGGCCTGGAAATTCGTGAGGAGCGCTCCGTAACCCGAAGTGGTTTGCACAAGCATCTGCCGGAATTCTGTTGCCGTGTGGCCCAGCAGTTCGAGGGGGCCTGCAGCGGTTCTGGTCTGGCCGGTGATGTTCGCTTGCAGCTGCGCTCCGATTCGGCCGACACCCTCCAGGTCGGCTGGCCGCAGGCGAATGGTTTGCATCTGACTGTCCCGCTCACGCTCGATTGAGAGGCTTTGACCTGGAGCCGCCTTGACTTGAGCAACCATTGACTGAACACCGGCCTGGCCGGCGACAAGGGGCTGGCCCTCAATGGAGAGAATGCGATCTCCGGGTAGCAACCCAGCCTGATCGGCGGCAGCGCCCTTCTGCACATCAATCACCAGCACCCCTGGGTCGGGTTCAGCAGGAAGACCGACCAACGCCGCCTGACCGAAAAGGACCACAAGGGCTAACAACAGATTGGCGATCACACCTGCCGCTATGACAATGGCGCGCTGATGGATCGGGCGGTTGCGCATCAGATCCGGGTCATCGGCTGGAACCGAGCTGTCCTCCTCGTCATCGGGAAACATCACGAAGCCTCCCAGGGGCAGCATCCTGATCGCGTAGGTCACACCCTTGTGCTCGTGCTTGATCAGGGCTGGACCGAAGCCGATGGAAAACCCGCTGACGCGGATTCCCTGCAGAGTCGCGGCAAAGAAGTGGCCTGCTTCATGAACAACGATCAAGAGGGCCAACACTGCCAGGGCCGCGAACACATTCATTCAGGTGTCAACCGAATCGTCCGATCATTTTGGCTCCAACTGTTCGAGGCCGACGTACGGAATCAGTGCCTTCGGCAGACGAATCGAGCCATCGGGTTGTTGACCGGTTTCCAAGATGGCTGCCATGGTCCGACCAACGGCAAGTCCGCTGCCATTGAGAGTGTGAACAAGCTTGGTGGCTTTCCCCTCTTTGGTGCGTATGGAGGACCGGCGGGCCTGGAAATCACCGCAAACGCTGCAACTCGAGATTTCGCGATAGGCCCCGGCGCCTGGCAACCAGACCTCAAGGTCATAGGTCCGTCGCGCTGAGAAGCCAAGATCACCTGTGCAGAGTTCGATCACGCGATAAGGAAGTTCCAATTCCTGCAGTACAGCTTCAGCATCTGCCGTGATCTGCTGATGCGCCTCAGCCGATTGATCTGGATGGGCAAACCAATACAGCTCAACCTTGTTGAACTGATGCAAACGAATCAGGCCACGGGTGTCACGGCCGTAACTACCCGCTTCGCGACGAAAGCAGGGGCTGTAAGCGGCATAGCGCAGGGGCAACTGGTCACTCGGAATGATTTCGTCGCGATGCAGTGATGTGACGGGCACCTCGGCCGTCGGTGTGAGCCAGAGGTCGTCTTCAGCGCAGCGAAAGCTTTCATCGGCAAATTTCGGAAGCTGCCCAGATCCTGTAAGGCTGGCGGTATTGACCAGTACGGGGGGCAGAACCTCGCAATAGCCCTTGCTCGTGTGAAGGTCGAGCATGAAATTGATCAGGCCCCGCTCAAGGCGAGCCCCCTGGCCCATCAATGTGACGAAGCGGCTCTGGGCAATTCGAACGGAGCGCTCTGTATCGAACAACTTCAGCCGCTCGGCAATCTGCCAATGCTCCTCAAGCCCCTTCTCCTCGCGAGGCGTTCCCCAGCGACGCAGTTCGATGTTGTCTGTCTCGTCTTTGCCCTCCGGGCAATCCGGTGAGGGCAGATTTGGAAAGGTGAGGAGTTGCTCCTTCAGCTGGGTGGTCAGAAGTTTCTCTTCCTCCTCGAGAACAGCAACTTTCTGCTTGATGCTGTTTCCCTGCTTCCGCAGTTCAGCCACGTCGTCACCCTGCGGATCAGCGCCGGCCTTGATGCGCTGACCAACCTCCTTACCAATGCGGTTTCCTTCTGCTTGGAGAGAGCTTCGGGTTTCTTCGAGGTTCCGCTGCTGCTGAGCTATCAGCTGGAGGCGTGTGAGATCAACGGCCTTGCCCCGACGGCCAAGCTCCTTGGCGATCGAATCTGGATTGTCACGCACAAGGCGCTGGTCGAGCACGGTTCCGGCGGCAACAGCGCCGGCAGCCTATGGCAGGCCGATCAGAGGATCTGCCCCACCATGACGGCGGCAACGGCAGAGAACACAGTGATTCCCAGAGCTGTTAAAGGATTCTGTCCCTGGGCGACAGCAACGCTCGTGATCACTCCAGCGCCAAGACAGGCCACGCAAAGCTGGGTTGCGAAATCGTTTCGGCGCTCCAAAGATCTCGGCTCAGTTGAAGTGACCGTAGGGAGAGGGATCGGTTGGGTCTTTCGTTGACAGCTGCTTCGTTACGCCGCGTCAGGCTTCGTTACGTGTCGCAATGGATGCAGGCCTGGCGCGTCCTGCTGAGGCCCATTGCTTGAGGGCATCCAGTTGTTCCCGCGCAGTCCGCGATAGGGGAATCAGCTGGGATGCGGCCAGGATCAGGTCGGTTTCACTGAGTTCACGGCTTTCTGCGAACGCCAAGTGCATCGCTTCGATCACTGTCTGCTCAAGTTCGGCACCGGAAAAGCCCTCTGTTCGGCTGACAACCGTATCGAGAGGAAGGGTCAAGCCAGGACGCCGTCCTGCCAGATGCAGCGTCAGAATGCTGTTCCGCTCGTCCTTGCTGGGCAGATCGAGCAGAAAAATCTCATCGAATCGTCCCTTGCGCAGCAGTTCGGGGGGGAGTCGCTCGACACCGTTGGCCGTCGCAACAACAAAAACGGGAGAGGTTTTCTCCGCCATCCAGGTGAGCACGCTTGCAAGAACCCTTTGACTGGTCCCTCCATCGCTGCGTCCATCACCTCCGAAACCCTTATCGATTTCATCAATCCAGAGGACGCAGGGTGCCATTGCTTCAGCACGCTGAATGGTCTCCCTCGTTCGCGCTTCGCTGGCGCCCACCAGGCCGGCGAACAGCCGCCCGACATCAAGACGAAGCAGGGGCATCGACCAGTTGCGGGCGATCGCCTTGGCCGTGAGTGACTTTCCAGTGCCCTGGGGACCAACCAGAAGAACACCACGAGGGAGCGGTAGGCCGAAGCTTCGCGCTTCCGTGGAGAAGGCTCGGTGGCGCTGTTCCAGCCAGGATTTCAATTCATCCAGACCGCCGATCGCCTCTGTTCCGATCTTCGACGCACAGAATTCAAGAACTTCACTGCGGGCGATGGCCTGCCGTTTTTCTTCCAAAACTTCGCTGAGGTCATCCGCGCCAAGGCGGCCGCGACGTGCCAGGGCACGGGCAGCGACCTGACGGACACGCATTTCGCTCAAACCACTGCAGGCCTGTGTGAGTTCATCGAGGACGGGAGTGTCGAGTGGAGAACCGCTGCTGCTGGCAATGCTGCTGATCAGTTGTCGCAAATCCTGGGGAGCAGGCAACGGAAGGTCGAGCAATGTCATCGCCTCGTCCAACTCGTTTGGCGGTGTCCACGGTCCGCTGCAGAGCACGAGATTGTGACTGGTGCTCCGCAGACTGATGCTCAGGTTCCTCAGCATTCTGGCAATGCCGGGGTCTTCGCAGAAGCGATGGAAATCTTTCACGAGAAGGACGGTCGGACTGCTGTTCTGCATTTGCTGCAACCACTGCAGAACAGCCATTGGTTGACGACTTCCGAGACCGTTCTCATTCAGAACACCGCTTAATCCTTCGATGAAATCCCAGCAGGCCAGACGGCGTTGTAACCGTTGTGTTGCTGTTCGCACCAGGGACTCAACACGACCTTCTTCGGTGCTGCGGATCCAGATCAACGGCGCCCGTGATCGGATCAGCAAATCGAGTTGATCGCTCCAGGCCGCACTATTCATTTCATTCCCATTGGAGCTCCCGGAGTGCCTGCCAACGAGGATCCGGATCCGCATGATTCGCCTGACGGCTGGGAATGGAGGGCCCCGGACAATCCTCGCCGCAGCGGTTGACGACGGGCAGCTGGAGGCTCAGTTGCTCGAATGCCCATTGCCGCGGTTCAAATGTTCCGCGCGGATCGAGGCATTCGACCAATCCGTCCGGTTCAGAGATCTGGTCCGATTCCCGCAGCTGAAAATCTGATGGAGGGGTCTTACCGAGCCAGATCAGCTCGGATGGCTTGCAACTGAGCTTTCGATTGAACTGGCCGAGGCAGCGGTCGCAGGTGAGCGTGACGATCGTTTGAAGTTCCCCCTCGACAGCCAGCACATTGCCCTTGTGCTCAGCACTGAGAGAACCACGCACGGGTGTGAGTGAGGGCAGCTGGTCGAGTGATGTGTCGACCTGCCAGGAGCGTGGAGCGCCCAAGGCTTTGAGATCTCTGAGAGCGACTGGCTCGAGATCGTCGATCACTTCCCTTTTGGTTCAAATGGCAGACGGTTGCCGCTCGCGCCTGAACCAGAGCTGGCGGTTGCCGTGACGGTTTGCTGGGAGACCTGCTGGTCGAGGATCTTCTGCAGGTTTTCCGGCAGGGCTTCGCGGGTGAGGATGAATGTTTGGAGTGCCTGGAAAACGTTGGCGATCACCATATAAAGGAGAACGCCTGCCGGGAGAGGGAAAAACAGGAACATTCCAGTGATCATGAACGGGGTGATCTTGTTCGCCGTTGCCTGTTGTGGATTCGCGGGCATAC
Organism: Synechococcus sp. MIT S1220; assembly: GCF_047303025.1. Classification (NCBI taxonomy): domain Bacteria; kingdom Bacillati; phylum Cyanobacteriota; class Cyanophyceae; order Synechococcales; family Synechococcaceae; genus Synechococcus; species Synechococcus sp. MIT S1220. The sequence goes on from NZ_CP138939.1 coordinate 1,182,246, forward strand.
CCATTCCAGACAGCAGCTGGGATAGGAAGAGGGTCACCCCGAAGGAGCCAACCAGAATTGCGATGTCCCAATTGATCGCTCCGTCGGCGTAAAAACCGACTTGTCCAAGCGCTTTGATGAACAAGAAACCGCTCCTGGCGGCAAGTCCTGGAATCTTGGCTTCTACGGTGGCATCCCCAGGGGCCAAGGCGGTGATCGTGCCGTCTTTGCTGACAGCGATCACGTCATCACCCTTGGTCAGACTCCAGGAGGGAGCAAATCGCCCGGGATCATCGACAGATGAAAGAACATCGTCGTAGGAACGACCATCCTTGGTGTGCAGATTGATGGTTGTGGTATCTCCCACCCCGATCTTGTTGCCCCTGGGGAGACTGGCAATCACGGGAAAGTGATCGGTCTCGCCGATGAAAATGGAGTGGCTGGGGCTGTTGAAGGGTTTCGGCTCGACAGCAGCCAACTGCTCGGAGGGAAGAACCTTGACGTTGATGTTGTAGGGCACGTCGGCGAATGGGGATCCCCTCAACGTGGCGAAAAGGGCGAAGAGGATCGGCATCTGCACCAAGAGAGGAAGACAGCCTGCAAGAGGGCTTCCGAACTCCTTCATCACCTTGCCGAGCTCCTCCTGTTGCTTCTGGAGGTTGTCCGAGTAGCGCGACTTGATTTCCGCCTGCCGTTTCTGAATCACGGGTTGGGCAATCCGCATGCGGCGCGCGCTGCGGATGGATCCAGCACTCAGTGGATACAGAGCGACACGGATCACCAGAGTTAGGGCGACGATGGCCAATCCGTAACTGGGTACCAATCCGTAGAAGAAATCCAGGATCGGGATCAGCAGATTGTCGGAGATGTACCCGATCACGTTGAAGGTCCCGTGGGATGAAGTCGTTGTTCAGCCAGTGTGCAACAACAAGCGGTTCAGGCGGCGAAGCCTTCGACCGACTTGTCCTCAGAGGCTGACCGCCGTTCGGAGATCCGTTCGAGGATGTAGGACTCGATTTCGCGGAACCGCGGCATTGATCGGAGTTCGAGACGTGCACCGTCGTTAAGCACGAGCACCATGTCGCCCCATGCTCCAAAACCCCTTGGAACGCAGAGGACTTCTCTGATTTGGCTGTAAACCACCTGCGTTTTGTCCTTTCCCATCCATCCACCACTGACGGAAACGCGACGGCTGGTGACCTTGAAGCGCAGCCAGAGGGCACGAACGATGGCCCCAACGGTGAAGGGCAGGGCAATGAGCGTGAACCCCAGCAGCACATTGAGAATCAGATCACCGCGGGCTGGGCCACCTTCGTAGTGAATCTCTTCAGTCTTGGTGATGCTCATGTCCCCAGTCCGGCTGAACTGAGAAGACTGTCGCATTCTTCGAGCAACTGCGAGGGGGTTGCGTTGAGCGCTTCGGGCTTAAGACCGATCAGGAGCCAACGTCCTGAGAGATCCTCACGGGCCTCCAGTCGGGTTCGGAGGTGGTTGTGAAGAAGACGCCTGAGTCGGTTGCGACGGACTGCGCGTTTGCTGACTTTGCTGCTGATCACCACGGCGCAGCGGCAGCGTTGGATCGTCATCGTCCGCAGTTCAGGCCTGAGCAGGGGTCGATCTTCTTGAATGACGCGAAACACCATCCATTGCCCATGGAGGCGTTTCGCGGAGCGGTGAAGCCTGTTGAAACAGTGCTGCCCCCTCAGTCGCATCGAAGCGGGCAGTGCCATCAACGTAAGCGTTATCGCGGACGGAACCGTGTTCAAACGGCGATGCGAGAACGACCGCGCTTGCGACGGGTTCTGATCACCCGTCGACCGGTATGAGACCGCATCCTGACGCGGAAGCCGGACACCCTCTTGCGCTTTCTGCTGGTTCCTCCCAGGGTTCTTTTCGTCATTGGATGTGGTTAGGCGTCCGGCCGAACAGAACTGTGAAATTTACCAGTCAGACCAGTCAATCCATATCAATCAACCAGCTGCCGACGTAGCCGGACATCGGAACATCTCCGGGTGCCTGGATCAGGGCATTGAGCTGATACATCCGTTGCCCCTGCGGGTTGAAAAGCTTGATCCTCAGGGCGTAGTCACCTTCAACGGCGACGGGTTGATCGGGAAAAACCTCGATCGCCGTCTGCTTCTCGTTGACTTCGATCGTGGCCGGAATTTCCTCCAGGCATCGGGAGCGGCTCAGCATGCTGCCCTTCGACACACGGCAGAGCGCCATCCGACCTGGTTTGAGCTTCGAGTCGAAATAGTCCGGAACTGTGATCGTCAGCTTCATGAACGCGGTTTTCCGATCCTTTTCACGAAGGGTTAGGTACCACTCCGCACGGTCGTTCTCAAGCGTTGACGTGAGGTAGTAGTACAGCTTCCGATAGGACGGGTCAGTGTCCCAGCGAAATTCGAGGAGCCCTGGGGTCCCTTGAGCTATGGCGGGAGTTGATTGGAGTCCGACCAGGGCAGATGATGCAGCGAGGGCCCCAGCTAGGAACAGTTTGCGGAACATCGCACACGATTAGTTGGTTGGATTCTCCTGAGTCCCACGCCTGGAAGTCCGCGCAATGGGCCGGCCCCCGAGCTGTCAGTTGTGACTGAGTCTGTCCGGACGCAGAAAACGGGCTTCCTCCAAATAAGGATGGGTTGGTGCTCTGTCCATCGGCAACCACACATGCGCCAGCAGGCGAATGCAGCGTGGCAAGTCGCCGACGACCGCCATCTGCTGACAATCGAGCAGGGCAACCGAGTGCCAGCCTTCCCGACGGCGTGCCACGGCCGCAGGAAAGCAGGCATTCAGGTCTGCCGTAACGGAAAAGGTCAGGGAGACGATCTGTTCCGGCAGGAGGCTGTTGCGTTCAACAAGGGCATCGATCAGTGCAGCAGTGGCCGTCTCAATGGCCTGAGCGGTGTTGTCATGGCAGGTTGTTGCTCCTCGCAGACCGACGAGGCGCTGATCGGGGTCGTTCATGGACGGTGGAGCCACAGAATCTGACCGCTACCCATCAATTCAAGGCTGACCCTGTCCTGGACCTGCTTGAGGAGACTCGAGCCTGGGAGGAGCCCTGAGAGCTTGCGCCGGCTCTTGCCGAGGGTCAAAGGTTTCACTTCGTCTTCGTCCAGGTCGGCCAGGCGGGCGGCCAGTCGGCGGGCGTCATCCTCATCGCCAAGTTCATCCACCAAGCCGAGAGCCACCGCCTGTTCGCCAGTGAACACGCGTCCGTCGGCGAACGAACGCACAGTGTCCTTGCTGAGATCGCGTCCCTCGGCAACAGCCGACACAAACTGTTCGTAACTGCTGTCGATTAACTCCTGAAGGAGCGACCGCTCCGCATCGGAAAGAGGCCGGTCCGGCGAGAGAATGTCTTTGAACAATCCACTCTTCACGGTGTCGAAACGGATCCCGATCCGCTCAAACAACTTGGAGAGATCATTGCCCCGAAGAATCACGCCAATCGATCCGGTGATCGTTCCCGGGTTCGAGACGATCTTTTCAGCAGCAACACCGATGTACACACCACCGGAGGCTGAGATATTCCCGAAACTGGCCACCACGTGGCAGCCCTTGGTACGTAGGCGCAGCAAGGCGGCATGGATCTCCTGGCTGTCACCGACGGTGCCACCGGGGCTGTCGATGCGGAGGAGCAGTGCTGGAAATTCCCGCTCCTCAACTTCGCGCAGGGCTTTGAGAACCCGTTGGCGGGTGGCGCCATTGATGGGCCCCTCCATAACGACACGCGCGATGCGTTTGCGGGATTTTCTGCGCCAGGGCCAGACCATGTCTCACATTCACTTCACCGTGGATCTTAAAAAAGGCCGATGAAGTCGCCCGCCATGGCCACTCTCCGCCTCTGGTCGCTGTTGCTGCTGCCGTTCATCCTCTGGGGAACGGCCATGACGGCCATGACCCCACTGCTCGAGACCGGAGGGGTGTGGTTTGTGGCGGGCTTGCGCCTGTTACCTGCCGGGGCTGTTCTTCTTGTTTGGGTGTTGATCAGCGGCAGACCTTTTCTGGTTGATCGCCGGGACCTCGGGTGGTTTGCCCTGTTCACCCTTGTGGATGCATGCCTGTTCCAGGGCTTGCTCACCCATGGAATGGCGGGGACAGGAGCAGGACTGGGGTCTGTTCTGATCGATTGTCAGCCGCTTCTTGTTGCCCTATTGGCACGTGCGCTTTTCTCAGAATCGATCAATCCTGTTGGCTGGATTGGACTTGGACTTGGTTTCGCCGGCATTCTCTGCCTGGGGGTCCCATCCGAATTGCTCGCCCATTGGTGGTTGCTGCGTGATCTCCCCGCTGTCGGCCAAGCGTTTCAGCCTGGAGAGGTCACGATGCTTCTTGCTGCCCTGGCGATGGCCGTCGGCACCGTTCTGATCCGATTCGCTTGTCGGCATAGCGATCCCGTAGCCACCACCGCATGGCACATGCTGCTGGGTGGTCTTCCGCTGCTCCTTATCGCCGAACTTGAACAGGGAACTTTGCTGCCGGCGTGGGATGTCGCTGATTGGTCACGCATGATCTACGCCAGTCTTCTTGGTAGTGCTCTGGCCTATGGCCTGTTCTTCTGGTTCGCTAACCGGCGCGATCTGACAAGTTTCAGCAGCCTCGGCTTCCTCACTCCCGTCTTTGCCTTGGCGACAGGGGGTTGGCTGCTTGGGGAGCGGTTGGATCCCCTGCAGTGGGTCGGTGTGCTGATGGTGTTGATCTCGGTGATCTTCGTGAGTCAGCGTCGCCGTCTCTGGGAACCCGAGGTCCGTTTGAACTCATGACTGATCGTTCTCTCAGGCTCGTTCTGGTCAGTACACCGATCGGCTGGGTTGGAAGTGGAGCAGGCGGGGGTGTTGAACTGACGCTGTCCTCCCTGGTGCAGGGGCTTGCGCAACAGGGACACCAGCTCACCCTGATTGCCCCGCGTGGATCCTCGCTGCCTAAGGGGTGCTCCACGCTGTCGATCAAGCTTGTGGAGGTAGCTGGGGCCGATCAACCGAGCTGGCAGCACGCTGATGAGGATGCTCCGGTTCTTATTCCTCCGATGGGTGTGTTGCCAGCGATGCTTGAAGAAGCACTGCGCTTGTCTGCTGAGGCCGATGCAGTGCTGAATTTCGGTTACGACTGGCTGCCGATGTGGATCACACCGTGGGTCCCGGCTCCCATGTTTCATCTGATCAGCATGGGGGCTGTCTCCATGGTGATGAAACGGGCGATTGAGTCGGTGTCGCGCTGGAATCAAGGGCGACTGGCGTTTCATACCCTTCGCCAGGCCTCTGATTTCGATCTCTTGCAGCCGGCGCGGGTGGTTGGAAATGGTTTTGATCTGTCGCAATACATCTTCCGGGAGGAAAGCGGCGGGCCTCTGGGATGGGCTGGCCGGATTGCACCCGAAAAAGGGCTGGAGGATGCAGCTGCGGCCGCGGCAGCGCTCGGCGATCGACTGTTGGTCTGGGGATTGCGTGAAGATGATGCTTATGCCAATGCTGTGGAAGCTGCGGTGCCCGCCGGCACGATCGAATGGCGGGGGTTCTTGTCCACATCTGATCTGCAGAAGGAGCTCGGAGACTGTCGGGCCCTCCTCAATACTCCGAAATGGAACGAGGCCTACGGCAATGTTGTTGTGGAGGCCATGGCCTGTGGTGTCCCCGTGATTGCTTACGACCGGGGCGGGCCCGGAGAATTGGTTCGCTCCGGCGAAAATGGCCTCCTCGTCAGCCCCGATGACGTCTCTGAGTTAACGGCGGCGGTGTCGAGGTGTGAAACGATTCAGCGACGGGCCTGTCGGGACTGGGTTGAACGCCATGCATCATGCGCGGTGTTCAGCCAGCGGGTTGAGACCTGGATTCGGGAGGGACTTGCTGCGGATGGCAACATCACCGCCATGCACTGAGGGGGCTGCAGTGGTGGTGTCTGGCCGACAGCGGCGACGGGTGCTGTGGCTGGTGATGGGTCTCGGGTCCCTGATCTGCTTATGGCGACTGGGGAATACCGGGGTCATGGATGAGACCCCTCCGCTCTTTGCTGCGGCCGGTCGCGCGATGCAGGAAACAGGGGATTGGTTGACCCCCCGGGTCAATGGCCTGCCGAGGTACGACAAGCCACCTTTGGTGTACTGGCTGATGGCCCTTGGTTATTCCCTGCCGGGCGCCGTGGTGTGGGATCCCCTGGGCAGCGTGGCAGCTCGGCTTCCCTCTGCGCTTGCCAGTATCGCGATGATGGTCGGCCTGGCCGACACAGTGCTGAAGTGGCCGCGGCGGGGCGATGCCGCGCCAGTGCTCACGGCGCTGGCCACAGCATTGGCTTTTGCACTGTCGCCGTTGGTTCTCGTCTGGAGCCGCACTGCCGTTAGCGATGCTCTGTTGTGCTCTCTGCTTGGCCTCAGCCTTCTTCAGCAGTGGCGCCGTTTCGTCGACCCAGATCGGGTGCGTTGGTGGCCGGCATGGGTTCTCCTCGGACTGGCGGTTCTGGTCAAGGGCCCTGTCTCCGTTGTGCTCACGGGGATCACCCTTCTGTTGTTTTCGGCCTTCCTTCGGGACCTGCCCCTGTTGTGGCGGGTGTTGAAACCTTTTCCGGGCCTTGCGATTACGGCTCTGATCAGCCTCCCCTGGTATGTGGCTGAGCTGCTTGTGGAAGGTCAGCCCTTCTGGGACAGCTTTTTTGGATATCACAATCTTCAGCGCTTCACCTCGGTGGTGAACGATCACCTCCAGCCCTGGTGGTTCTTCGGTCCTGTAATGCTTATTGCGGCTGTGCCGTTCACGCCTCTGCTGTTGCTTGGATTAGCCAACGTCCCCAGGCAGCGCACAGCTCCGGAGGCGTCGTTGCCTCAATACGCGGTCTGTTGGTTGTTGGCTGTTCTCCTTCTGTTCACCTCCGCTGCCACCAAACTTCCCAGTTATTGGTTGCCTGCCACCCCTGCCGCTGCGATTCTGATCGCGTTTGCCGCCACAGGCACAACACGATTCAAAGCTGTGGGTTGGCTGGCGACGGGCCTGCTGACCCTGCTGCTGGCAGCTGGGTTCTGGGGCTCATCCCTTTGGGTTCCGCTCATCAATGATCCTGAGATGCCAAGTCTTTCGCGGGATCTGCTGGCGAGTGGCTTGGTCTTGCGAGCAGGGGCTTGGTTTTCTCTTGCGGGGATTCTCGGTTTCTGGCTGACCAAGCGTTCCGGCGCTGTTCGCCTGCTGTCCATGCAGCTGCCCCTGCTGCTGTTTCACCTCACGGCTTTGGTACCGATCGCTGAGCTGGGCGATCAGCTGAGACAGGAACCGGTGCGTTTAGCTGCAGAACAGATCCGGAGATCGCGTCGCGGCACAGAGCCCGTGGCCATGGTGGGAGCGATGAAACCTTCTCTGCATTTTCATACCGGCCAGATCGTTCTCTATGAGGGGCGATCCGACGGGGCGCTGGTCAATCTCGCTGATCGATTGTCCACAGAAACCCGTCTCGGCTGGAAGGGGAGTCCTCTGACGGATCCGAAGGCGTCTTCAACGGTTCTAGTCGTCATTGATCGCGGGACAACGCGTCAGAGCCACTGGCTCGATTTGGAGCCCGAACTGCTTGGCAGGTATGGGATTTATGACGTGTGGCGCCTTGATCGTCAGCGTTTGGATCAGCGCGCTGCAGATCTGAGGACTGAAGGGGTTGATGCGGATTGGAGGGATCCAAGACCGGAACGCTTCTGAAATTCAATCTGGTGGGGGGCTCTTGCCATATCCCGTCAACTTGTAATCAAGGCGGTAATAACGTTGGATGCGTTTTCGGTCGGCAGAGCTCAGCTGTTCCGCGGTGAGTCTCTGGGTTGAGCGATTGATGTGTGGTGGTGCAGTGCCTGCAAACCCCTTAATCGAAAGTCCTGCCAGGCGGAGCAGGAACTGAAAGTCGTGGTCGAACGCTTCAACACGGCCGATGAATTGAGGCTGGCCGGCGAGAAGCCAAAGAGATTGCGGCTTGAATGTGATCATCTTGCGCAATCTCCCCCGGTGCAGGTCGTCCACCATGGCGGTCAGGGGCGGTCGCGTTTCAGCCAGATGGAGTCGATAGCGCTTGGTGGGACTGAGCTGGTCATACGGAAGCTTTTGCAGTTCGTGGCGTGTGTTGAGCGCGACTCGCAGGTTGTAGTTGCAGGCGGATAGGAAGCGGCTCAGTGGATGGCGCACAAACGTGAACCGCAGGTATTCAAACCAGTTCTCTGGGAGGTCATTGCGTTTGTGATGACGGTGCTGATGCTTGAACCCCAGTGCTTTTTCGACGGATTGACCAGCGCACTTGGGGATATGAAGAAAGATCAGCTTCCGCTCCGGAATGATCAGGCTCATGAACTCAGGCGTTGGCGATGGCAGAAACCACAAACAGTCCAGAGCTTGATCTCTCCGTTGGGTGCTGGTCGGCCACAGGATGGACATGTGCCCATACCGTGGACATCGGTGCGACTTGGGTGTCGTGCCCAGATGTTCGCTTCACTCTCCAGGCGGGCTTGGTTGACGCTGTGATGCTGCTGGATGCGCAGATCCCTGACCGGGTGACCTTTGCTTTTCAGTGCTGCTAGCAGCTGGAGGCGGTTGTATTGCAATGCCTGGCGCCATTGCGGGTGGCTGGCTCCGATCGTCAGCACCCCGCGCCGAAGACTCAACGGTCGGCAGTGAGGGGCAAGCTGATCCCCCGCGATCGCCGGCCAGTCCTGCCAAAGGCCAGCCAGCCCACCATCCCTGCGCCACTGACGACTGACGCTATCCAAGCAGTCACTTAGGGGTGCGGCAGGGGCAGGGGGAGCTTGCTGAAGGATTTCGAGTCCCAGGAGTCGACGGCGCTGCTGGTCAGGAGCTACTGCCATAGAACAAAGATTAGGGGGAGATCCGAGTGGATCTCGCTAGCCTCAATAAGGTTCCACCCTTCTCCATGGGTTTCTTTGACCGGCTCAGCCGCCTGGTGCGCGCCAACGCCAATGCCGCCGTCAGCAGCATGGAGGATCCATCCAAGATCCTGGATCAGTCCGTCGCTGACATGCAGGCGGACCTCGTGAAACTGCGACAGGCGGTTGCTATGGCCATCGCTGGCCAAAAACGTTTGCGTAATCAGGCCGATCAGGCGGAAACGCAATCCAAAACCTGGTACGAGCGAGCTGAGCTTGCCCTCAAAAAAGGTGAAGAGGATCTCGCGCGCGAGGCCTTGACTCGCCGAAAGACATTCCAGGAGACCGCCACCACCCTCAAGACTCAGGTTCAGGCTCAGGACGGCCAGGTCGAGACCCTGAAAAAGAGTCTTGTCGCCTTGGAAGGCAAGATCGCCCAGGCCAAGACAAAAAAAGACATGCTCAAGGCCCGAGCCCAGGCGGCGAAGGCACAGCAACAGCTGCAGAGCGCCGTCGGCAATCTTGGGACCGACTCGGCCATGGCCGCATTTGAGCGGATGGAGGACAAAGTCGAGGCCCTGGAGGCGACAGGCCAGGCCGCTGCGGAACTGGCCGGTGCTGATCTGGAGTCACAGTTCGCTGCCCTTGAAGGTGGCAGTGAAGTGGACGATGAGCTCGATGCACTGCGTCTTCAGCTCCAAGGGGGGCCGGAGGCCGTGGCCCTTCCCGCTGCAGAGAGCAGTGCTCCAGTGAAGGAGGTGAAAGTGGAAGAGGTCGATGCTGATCTTGAGGATCTGAAGAGATCCATCGACAAGCTCTGAAGCCCCCTTTTGCGCCACGGCTCTCCATAGGATCGATTGGTCCGCCGAATTTCCATTGACCGCAGCCGTCGCCGACTTCACCGATGCAGCTTTCGAGCGAGAGGTTCTTCAGTCATCAGGCAGTGTTCTGGTTGATTTCTGGGCCTCTTGGTGCGGTCCCTGCCGCCTGATCGCTCCGTTAATGACCTGGGCTGCCGAGACGTATGTCGATCGCCTCTCCGTCGGAAAGCTTGAGGTTGATGGGAACCCAGCAACCCGCGATCAGTACCAGGTGCAGGGAATTCCGACCCTGATTCTGTTTCGTGAAGGGAAGGAACTTGCCCGTCATGAAGGGGCGATTGCCATGCCTCAACTGAAGGCTTTCCTGGATGCACACCTCTAGGCGTCTCGCTGCCCTTGGCAGTGGTGTGTTTGCTCGTAGTGATGCTCGCAAACAGGCGTATCGGGATCGATCCCCTACCACTGGTTCATTGGGGCTGATCGACCTCTCACTGGGTTCTTCGGATCTGCAGCCACCATCCGGGGTGCTTTGCGCGATGCGTGATGCGATTCCGGCACCCTCCAGTTCGGCCTATTGCCTGCAAGCGGCAACAGCCCCATTTCGCGAAGCCGTAGCTGACTGGTGTCAGCGTCGCTTCGGAGTGACCGTGGACCCTGAGCATGAAGTTCAACTGCTCGTTGGTTCCCAGGAAGGCACCGCTCACTTGCCCCTAGCTGTCCTGAACCCAGGAGATCCCGCTCTTCTTCTGGATCCCTGTTATCCCTCCCATCGCGGTGGTCTGCTCCTGGCCGATGCCGATGTCATCCCCCTGAGGCTGCAGGCGGCCCATGGTTGGCGTCCCCCCTTAAAGGAGTTGAGCGCGAGCGTGTGGGATCGCCTCAAGCTGTTCGTTTTCGGTTACCCCCACAACCCCACAGCCTGTGTCGGTGATCAGGAGCTGCTGGATCAGATCATGCATCTTGGGGAGCGTCACAAGGTGGTCATCGCCCACGACAATCCCTACGTTGATCTCGCCCTTGAAGGTCAGGCACCGTCTCTTCTGCACAGCCCAGGATGGCGCGAATGGGGCGTTGAGTTTTTTTCTCTCTCGAAGGGTTGGTGTCTCGGTGGTTTCCGGCTCGCATTCGCCGTGGGGGCGTCACCCCTGATTGCGGCTCTCCGCCAGGTCAAGGCCGTTGTGGATTTCAACCAGTCCCTTGCACTGCAGCAGGCGGCCATCACCGCATTGCGGGATTTTGCGGATTGGCCTGCAACGCTGCGTGAGACCTATCGCCAACGCCGCGATCGAGTCCTCGCTGGGTTCGCGATGCGCAGCTGGTCGGTTCCCAAACCAGACATGGCTCTTTATCTCTGGGTGCCATGTCCCGAGGCCGCGGCGGCCCATGGCTGGAAGGATGAGCGATGCGCAGCGGAGCTGCTGCAACGCAGTGGAGTGGCTTTAACGCCTGGGTCGGGATTTGGCCAGGGAGGAGAGGGCTGGTTGCGGATGGCACTGGTGCGGCCGTCTTCAGAGCTGGAAGCTGCCGTTTCCCGTCTGGCGGATGCTGTCGATGCGCTGGCCTGAGCCCTGCCGAGCTGGAGGTGGGCTGATGGCGCGGTACCGCAGCCAGGCAGGTTCTGCGGCAAGGGCTTGGTCGCTGCGCTGCGTTCCGGTTTGTTCCAGCACAGAGTCGTTGCTGAGTCGCTGGCTGGTGGAGTCAACGCACACCAAGCAGCCAAAGGCCGTTCTGGCGGGCCATCAGACCCACGCTTACGGCCAGCGCGGTCGGGCATGGTCTGCGCCGAGCGGTGGGCTCTGGGTCAGTGCTGCGTTGCCATGGAACAGCCGTCCTTCAGCGGCGGCCGGATTGCTGGGTATTGGGACGGCACTGGCGATGGCAGAACGGCTGGAAGATCATGATCTTCCGGTTCGGATCAAGTGGCCAAATGATCTCTTGGTCCATGGGCTCAAGCTTGCGGGGTTGTTGCCGCGGCTTGTTCACCGTGGATCTGAGCTGCGCACCGTTCGTATCGGCTTCGGATTGAACGTCGCCAACGTTGTACCGACCGGTGCTACATCGATTCAGCGGATTCTGGGCCGAAGGTATGGCGGCGTTGACTACTGGGCCGTGCAGCTTCTTCAAGCTCTCGATCAATGCATGGTCCGTGCTGCTGATCGCGACTGGTGCATCAGGGGAGCAAGCAAGCGTCTTTGGAGCGACAGGGTGTGTGACCCCGCTGATGGTCGGGTCTGGATGATCGATGGCCTTGATGGTGAAGGGGCTTTGCTCTTGCGTCATGGCTCGCACACCTGCCGTTGGCTGCGTTGGTCCTCACCTGGTGAAGACGTGCTTGAGTCGAGCGCACCATGAACTTTGCTGTGTTGCGCTGGCTCTTGGCTCTGTCGTTCGGGGTGCCAGCGCTCTCGATTCCTCCCGCTGATGTTCAACAGGACCGTGACCCTCTAAGGCCGTCGATCCCGGCGGCTCCGCAATCGTTCGACCGCTCCTTGCAGCAGCTTGAGCGCGATCGCGTCATTACCCCGCAGGAGCGCAAGAGCCTGGAGCGAGGTCTGGTCACATCGCCCGTTCCTGCCGCTGGCCTTCAGAAAGCCTGTGCAGCGGGAGCGCTCTCCCGGAGCGAATGTGCCGGCGGAGTGGCACGACGTTTTGGCGCCCGCAAACCGATCCCAAGGGTGCAGGTGGGTGGTCAATGGGTGTTGTCTGATCCCCGTGACATGGCAGTTACCCCTGGAAGACCACCCCTGACCGTTCCGGTGTCGGCGTTGCTTGCCGGTGGTGCGGGCAGCTTCAGCCTCGAATCTGTTTTCGCTGTCACCCCTCGCCCCATGCCACAGATCGGGAATGGAAACAGGCGACTTTTGTTTCCAGTGGTGGGTCAGTCCTTCACCAGCAGTGGGTTCGGGTGGCGGCTGCATCCAATTCTCGGAAGTTGGCTGATGCACGCTGGCCGAGATTTCGCCGCTCCCGAAGGTGCTCCCGTCGTTGCTGCTCTTTCTGGGGATGTGGTGAGCAGTGGACTCGCTGGGGGGTATGGCATCACGGTTGTGATTGAGCACCGGCAGCCGCGGCGGCGCACGCTTTATGGCCATCTTTCTGAGATTTACGTGAAGGCTGGCCAGCGGGTCCAGCAGGGCGAGGTGATTGGTCGCGTTGGCAGCACCGGCCTCAGCACGGGGCCTCATCTCCACTTCGAATTGCGGCGTCCGCAAGCGCGGGGCTGGGTGGCGGTTGATCCCAAGGATTTGGACATGGGATCGATCGCCTCTCAGCTGGCGGGTAATGGACACGATGCCGTTTCACTGCTCATGGCTCAGCTGCTGCGATCCCTCGAGCGTCCGCAGTCGGTTAAGCAGATTCCTCCCGCAGGATGAAGCCAACACCGCGAATGGTGTGAATCAGCGTAGGAGCTTCCTTCGTCTCAATTTTCTGCCGGAGATACCGGATGTAGACGTCAAGAAGGTTGTCATCGCCATAAAAGTTCTCTCCCCAGACTCCGCGCATGATCTCGGAGCGCTCCAGGACACGCCCAGCTCCTCGCATTAAAAAATTGAGCAACTCATATTCCTTAACGGACAGATGGACGTGTCGACCGGCCCTCGAGACATCACGGGTCCGCGTGTCAAGAACCAGATCAGCCACCTGGAGCCGTTCGGGGTGCCCATCGCCACCAACCTGGGCGGAGAATGATTCGGCACGACGACGCATGGCACGGAGCCGTGCCATGAGCTCATCAATTGAAAATGGTTTGATCAGATAGTCGTCAACTCCGGCATCAAGAGCTTTCACGCGATCGGTGATCTCGTCATGTCCGGTGAGCATCAGGATGGGCGTGGTCACGCCACCAGCACGGATGCGTTGGCAAATGTCGATGCCCGAGAAATCAGGGAGATTCCAGTCCAGGATGATCAGATCAGGAATTGGTTCGGTTCGGGAACGAATCAATCCGGCAGCACCGTCACTAGCGATATCAACCTCATATCCTTCGACATCCAGTTCAAGCTTGAGAAGCTCCGTGAGCTTGGTCTCGTCATCGACGACCAGAACGCGCAGGCGGGGCAGCGACTCGGATGCCATCGTGCCAATCAACCTTCACCCAGCTTAAGCAAGCTTCTGGTCAAAAGCTCCACTTTTTCTAGGCTTGATGCAGAGATTCAGAGGGGATGCACACACCTCAACCCAGGACGGTTGAGTCGATCAGTCTGATGCGGGAACAAGAGGATCTTCCTTTTGTCCGCGCTGATTGCAATGGACTTGTGATCGAAACCAATCAGCGATTTCGCTCCGTTTACGGATGGGAAGACAAGGATCTGGTGGGACAGTCGCTAGGGCTGATCCTGCCTCCTGATTTCAGAGACTCCCATCACGCCGGCTTCGCACGCTTCAAGTTGACGGAAATTTCAACGGTGCTGAACCATCCCTTGAAGTTGGCCACCTACTGCGCGGACGGTCGGATCATCGAAAGTGAACATTTCATCGTTGCTGAAAGGCAGCTCGATGGCAGCTGGTCGTTTGCAGCAACTCTGCGTCCCTTGTCTTGACCGATCAGCCCTCGGGACAGCAGGAACAGCCCCTCGTCGATCAGCTGCGGCAATCGCTTGGGATGCTCCAGGTCGCCTTCGATGCAGCTGCTGAAGCGATGTTGATCATCGATCATGGTCGCCGGATCCACTGGGCCAATCTCTCGGCCGCTGAGATGCTCGTGGGTGGGGTTCCGATTCAGCTCACGAACAAGAGCCTGGACGGGTTGGTGGTGTTTCTCGAACCGGGTGGGAGACGACTGGCCAAGGATCACCCTCTGCATCCGAACAGGTCCCTGCCCGCTGCCATGGGGGATGAACGCCTGGATCTGTTGCTGCCAGAGGGCAGACATCTCGAAACCAGGCAAGTGCGCTGGACGCCCGTAGCGACTGTTCAGTCCCCCCATCTCCTTGTCACGATCAGGGATCTCACTCCGGAGCAAAGGGCGCTTCAGCAACAGAAGAATTTCATGACGGAGCTCACCCACGAACTTCGGACGCCGTTGACCATCGTGAGTGGAAGTCTTTTGAGGCTTCAGCGTGAGAGCGATTTAACCGTCAGGGACCAGCGTCATGTCACCCGGGCTGCTGAAGAGGCCACTCGCATTCACCGTCTGCTTGAGCATCTGTCGTTGATGGTGCGTCTGGAGGTGGATCCGGCCTGGCTTGGCCTTCGAGATCAAGCCCTCCTGCCCGTCGTGGAGGCATGGGGGCAGAGTTGTCCAGACGACATAAGGAAGCGACTGCAGATCGAAACCCAGGTGACTGGCTCCGACCAGGTGCACATGGACGCCAACGCTCTTGTGGTTGTGCTGGATCAATTGCTCGAGAATGCACTGACCCACGGTTCAGGGACCCGGGACGTGACGCTTCAGGTGTCCTGTCCCGATGGATCTGATCACTGCTCTCTTGTCCTAAGCAGCCTCAATCGCCATCCTGCCGTCGATGAATCGACCATCAACAGCTGGCTGAAACCTTTTGTGCGCGGTGGCGGCCAAAGGGATGGCGTCCAGGTCGAGGGACCTGGACTTGGCTTGGCTCTCGTTCGTCAACTGGTTGAGGCTTGGGGGGGTGTCTTGGCGCTCCATCAAGAGGACGACCCTCAGACCACGGGCTGGACCTTGACGCAGGTGGTCGTGACCGTGCCACTCAGTAATTCATCTGAGCTTGAAGGATCTCGGGAAGTCGGTGAAAAAGATCGGGTTTGAGGACGTAATCGTCAGCGCCGAGACTTAAGGCCTCGCTTCGCTTCTCATTGTCATTGAGAGCAGTCACAATGACCACCCTTGGGCAGGGTTGGATTTTGCCTTCCTGCTGGAGTTGTTTCAAACAACTGATTCCGTCCATTCCAGGCAGCATCAGGTCCATCAGAACAAGATCGATCGCCTGATCCGATTCAAAACTTCCCAGGAAATCCTCTGCCGTTGCATAGGCCAGCACGATGTGGCCTTCGTCCACGATTTCCTCTTGAAGAAGTTCTCTGATGCGTGGATTGTCTTCCACCACGGCGATCGTGAGAGTGCGTCCGCCCTGTTTCATCAACGGCATGAACTCCCATGTCATCTTGATGCTTCTTGCCGAGTCGTGTTGGTGAGCTTCACGATCCTTCCGTCCTGGAAATAAGCCACCTGACGGGCCCGTGCTGCCACGTCGTCTTCGTGGGTGACCATCACGAGGGTGATTCCCTGTCCATGCAGATCATCAAACAGGTTGAGTACCTCGGATGTGGTGCTGGAATCCAGCGCTCCGGTCGGTTCGTCTGCGAGGAGCAGGGCGGGACGATTGATGATGGCTCGCGCGATGGCAACACGCTGTTGCTGCCCGCCGGAGAGCTGGTTGGGCTTGTTGTCGAGCCGCTGGCCGAGCCCAACCCGCTCGAGAGCCTCTCGGGCACGCTGTCGGCGTTGCTCCGGTGGAACACCGGCATAGATCATCGGCAGCATCACGTTCTCCATGGCCGTTGCCTGGGGCAGCAAGTGAAACTGTTGGAAGACAAAGCCGAGGGACTGATTGCGGACATCGGCGAGGTCATCGTCATTCAGTTGTTCCACCGAGATTCCATTGAGCATGTAGCGACCTCCGCTAGGCCGATCCAGGCAGCCAAGGATGTTCATCGCTGTGCTTTTTCCTGATCCGCTGGCACCCATCACGGCCAAGTAGTCGCCCTCGAGCACGGTGAGGTCGAGATTGTTAAGAGCATGCACAGCGAGCTGACCCTCGCCATAAACCTTGTCGATCCCGATCAGCTCAGCGACGGTGGTCCTTGGAGCGTGACTGAGATCAGCCAAGGCCGCGCTGACCAGCCAATGCCATGGCCTCCTGAAGTAGCGGTGTTCCGGAAACAGCTGTGTTGGCCCACTGGAACAGAGGGTTGGAGAGGATCCCCCCCACGGCAGTGACCACCACGCAGCCGATCAAAGCAGCTCTTAATGGCTGCATTCCCATGAGCGACCAGCGAACTTCTGGATAAGCCTTAACGACGTCAGACGCTTCCTGGGGTTCTTTCACCACCATCATCTTGATGACGGAGATGTAGTAATAGATCGAAACGACTGAGGTAATCAGACCAACAACAACCAACAGATATTGGTGATCTGCCCAGCCAGCGAAGAATAGATAAATTTTTCCGAAGAATCCCAGCATCGGTGGGATCCCGCCCAGGGAGAGCAAGCACAAACTGAGCCCAAGTGTGATTAATGGGTCCTTTTGATAAAGCCCCGCATAGTCAGAGATCCGATCACTTCCTGTGCGAATCGAGAAGAGAATGATGCAGGCGAAAGCGCCCAGATTCATGAACAGATAGGCAGCCATGTAAAGGACCATGGCCGCAAAACCATCTTCAGTTCCGCAAACCATGCCGATCATGACGAAGCCGGCTTGGCCGATCGAGCTGTAGGCCAGCATCCGCTTCATCGAGGTCTGAGCGAGGGCAACGACATTGCCCAGGGTCATGCTTAAGACCGCAAGAACCGTGAACAGCAATTTCCACTGGGTGTCGAAGGCACCGAAGCAGCCGATCAGGATGCGAAGGGCAAGGGCAAATCCCGCAGCTTTTGATCCAACCGAAAGGAACGCCACCACCGGGGTCGGAGATCCTTCATAGACATCAGGAGTCCATTGGTGAAATGGAACGGCAGCGATTTTGAAGGCGACCGTCGCGAGGACAAAAACCAGCGCAAGAGCTGCCAATGGAGTGGAACTCGTCTGGAGTGCTGCCCCAATCGCTTCAAGGCTGGTGCTCCCACTCAGTCCATACAGCAGTGATGAGCCATAGAGAAACACTGCTGCTGCTGCGGAGCCCACCAGGAGGTATTTGAGCGCCGCCTCCGAGCTCCTCGCATCCCGCTTCATGTAGCCGGAGAGCAAATAGCTGGCCACTGAAAGGGTCTCCAGGGAGACGAAGACGCTCACCAGGTCTGTGGCACCACAGAGGAGCATCGCTCCAAGGGTTGCCGCAAGAAGGATCGCGGCGTATTCACCCACTGGGGTGCCGCTCTGCTCGGCGTATCGCCAACTAATCAGCAGGGACAACAGGGTCGAGAGGGCGATAACAGCCCGGAACGCGATGGCCAGGTTGTCCGCCAGGAAGGCTCCCAGGAACGAGGGCTCCAGTGGTGCATTCCATTGCAGAGCAAGCAACACCAAAGCTGTGCTGAGGCCGACATAGCAAATGGGTGGAACCCAGCGGGCCGCGACCCGTTCTCCCGCTAGATCCACCAGCAGCGTGGCGATCATCGCGAGCAGGACCGCGGCCTCAGGAAGAACCGCAGTGGCATTCAACGAGAGGTTGAGGAGCTCACCGGGCGCTGCCATGGCCTGGGTGGCGAGAAGGAGGGCACCCATTTCGGGCATGAAAAGCCTCATTTCCAATGGCTTGCGGGGACTTTAGCCGCGCTTCCACGTCGTCATGGTTCTGCTGCCAAGTGTGGGTCGATGCGATAAAGAAGGAACACGGTTCATTGTCTGCTCTTTGGCGCACACCCTCGTCATCGTTGAGAGCCCCACCAAGGCCCGCACCATCCGGTCCTTCTTGCCCAAGAGCTTCCGCGTTGAGGCTTCGATGGGGCATGTGCGTGATCTCCCAAACAACGCCAGCGAGATTCCTGCTTCAGCGAAAGGTCAGAAGTGGGCAAATCTCGGAGTCAACACTGAAGAGAATTTCGATCCTCTCTATGTCGTCCCGAAGGACAAGAAGAAAATTGTTCGCGAGCTGAAGGATGCCCTGAAAGGGGCCGATGAGCTTCTGCTCGCGACGGATGAAGACCGGGAGGGGGAGAGCATCAGCTGGCATCTCCTCCAGTTGCTGGCGCCAAAGGTGCCGGTGAAACGCATGGTGTTCCACGAGATCACCAAGGAGGCCATCGGGAAAGCACTGGATCAGACCAGGGATCTCGATATGGAGCTTGTGCACGCCCAGGAAACCCGTCGGATTCTCGATCGCCTCGTCGGTTACACCCTTTCTCCTCTGCTCTGGAAAAAGGTGGCGTGGGGGCTTTCCGCTGGTCGGGTGCAGTCCGTTGCGGTTCGTTTGCTGGTGCAGAGGGAGCGGGCGAGGCGTGCCTTCCGAAGCGGCAGTTACTGGAACCTCAAAGCCCAGTTGGAGCAGGCGAGTAGTTCCTTCGAGGCCAAACTCACCCATCTCGCCGGCAAACGGATCGCAACCGGCAGCGACTTCGATGAGTCGACCGGAAGGCTCAAAGCCGGCAGTGATGTGCGGCTTCTCAACGAAAAAGATGCCCGTGCGCTCGCTGAAACCGTCCATGAGGCGCCCTGGAATGTGGATTCTGTGGAGGAGAAACCCACGGTGCGCAAACCCGTGCCGCCCTTCACCACAAGCACACTCCAACAGGAGGCCAACCGCAAACTTCGGCTTTCGGCGCGCGAGACCATGCGCTGCGCTCAGGGTTTGTACGAGCGCGGTTTCATCACCTACATGCGGACGGATTCAGTCCATCTTTCTGATCAGGCAATCAGTGCGTCCCGCAGTTGCGTTGAGTCGCTTTACGGCAAGGACTACCTGAGCAAGACACCGCGCCAGTACAGCACCAAGGCCCGAAACGCCCAGGAGGCCCATGAGGCGATCCGACCCGCCGGTGAGCGTTTTCGTACCCCCGGGGACACCGGGTTGGATGGCAGGGATCTCTCCGTCTACGAACTGATCTGGAAGCGGACCGTCGCAAGCCAGATGGCTGAAGCTCGCCTCACGATGCTTTCAGTGGATCTCAGCGTTGCGGAAGCCAGTTTCCGGGCCAGCGGCAAGCGAATCGATTTCCCCGGCTTTTTCCGTGCCTACGTCGAGGGGAGTGATGATCCGGATGCCGCCTTGGAGGGCCAAGAGGTGCTTCTCCCCTCACTCGCGGTTGGTGACAAGCCTTCTCCGAAAAAGGTTGAGCCCCTCGGCCACCAGACCCAGCCTCCGGCGCGCTTTAGTGAGGCGTCTCTGGTCAAGATGCTCGAGAAAGAGGGCATTGGCCGACCCTCCACCTACGCCTCGATCATCGGCACCATCGTCGATCGCGGTTACTCAACGCTGCAGGGCAACGCCCTAACCCCAAGTTTCACGGCCTTCGCAGTGACGGCACTGCTTGAGGAGCATTTCCCGGATCTGGTGGACACGAGTTTCACCGCTCGTATGGAAACGACTCTGGATGAGATTTCCCACGGCAAGGTGCAGTGGCTGCCCTATCTGGAGGGTTTCTACAAAGGCGATGAAGGCCTTGAAACCCAGGTGCAGCAAAGGGAGGGCGACATTGACCCCGGTGCCTCCCGGACGATCGATCTCGAGGGTTTGTCCTGTGTAGTGAGGATCGGCCGCTTCGGGGCTTACCTCGAAGCAAAGCGAGTCAGTGACGAAGGGGATGAGGAGCTGATCAAGGCGACTCTGCCCCGCGAGATCACACCAGCTGATCTGGACGAGGAACAGGCTGATTTGATCCTCAAGCAGAAAGCCGACGGCCCAGAAGCCCTCGGCGATGATCCCGAGACCGGTGACCTGGTGTATCTGCTGTTCGGTCAGTACGGCCCCTATGTACAACGGGGGCAGGTGAGTGATGAGAATCCCAAGCCGAAGCGGGCTTCATTGCCCAAGGGCGTGAAGCCGGAAGATCTCAGCCTTGAGGATGCCCTAGGACTCCTGCGTCTGCCTCGCCTGCTTGGTGAACATCCCGACGGTGGAAAGGTGCAGGCCGGTCTTGGACGTTTTGGGCCCTATGTGGTGTGGGACAAGGGCAAAGGTGAGAAGGACTACCGATCGCTTAAAGGGGATGACGATGTGCTGGCCATCGGTTTCAGCCGTGCTCTGGAATTGCTGGCCATGCCGAAACGGGGGCGGGGCGGCAGGACGGCTCTGAAGGACCTCGGTCAACCCGACGGCAGTGATGAAACCATTCAGGTCTATGACGGCCCCTACGGTTTGTACGTCAAGCAGGGCAAGGTCAACGCCTCCTTGCCTGAGGGCAAAGGCGCAGACGACATCACCCTCGCTGAGGCGGTGGAATTGCTTGAAGCCAAGGCCGCGGCGAAGAAAAGCAGCGGCCGTAAAGCCGGGACAACCAAGCGGCCCACAACCAAGAAACCTGCTGCATCGAAGACCTCCACGGCCAAATCCTCCACTGCCAAAAAAGCCACGTCCAAAACAGCCACGGCCAAAACAGCCACTCGGAAGCTTCCCGGAACAACGAAGAGCGGCCGGCCGAGAGCTGGTGCTGTGCGAGTGATCAAGCCAGCGGACAAGTGATGCGGGCATCACTGGGGCTGTTGATTCCACTTCTTCTGTTCCAGGGTTGTGCAGGCAGCCCCGTGGCCCGACAGCTTGAGGGCAGCTTCAACGCATCGGATCCCGATCAGCAAGCGGAGCAACCCCCTCCAACGGTCGTTCAAGTTCCGGATGCCGTTCAAGATAAAGAAGTCGAGGCTGCTCAGGAGCCCGTGCTGGAACCGCTTGTAAAGCCTGTAGGGACAGACACCACGCTTCAGGATCCGGGACCGGAGTTGTCTCCTGCTCAACCCTCCAAGCCGTATCGAATCACCATCCGGCTGGCAGCGGCTGATCCAGCGGCACCAGCGGAGGTTGTGACGCGTGCACTCCGCAAGGCTCAGGTCAGCTTCTCCGTGGAGCGTATCGAGCGCATTGAGGACGACAGTCCAGCTGCGGCGGTAGGGACAGCACCCTCACCATGAGTCTCGAACCCGCTCCGCTGAGCCGCCAGCAGGCTCTCAGGCTCGTGGAGGGTGCCTATCTCGCGGCAACCACTGGCCTGATCTGGCTTGCGCTGTACTACCTCCCGGTCGGTGGGGCGCTATTCCGCCTGGCGCTCCCTTTGCCGCTCACCCTGCTTCAATTGCGGCGCGGTGGACGTGCCGGAGCGGAGGGATTGCTTCTGGCGGTTTTGCTTCTGACGGCCTTGATGGGGCCGGTTCGCGGTCCACTTCTGTTGTTTCCCTATGGCCTTCTGTCTCTCTGGTTGGGCTGGAGCTGGTGTCGCGGTCTGAGCTGGTGGTTGAGCTGGGCCGTCGGAATTGTTCTGGGGACCGGCGGTTTTCTGGTTCGGCTCCTGGTCCTCTCCCTTCTTGTGGGTGAAAACCTCTGGGTGTTGATCACCCGCGCTGGAGCTGGTCTGCTTGATCGGCTCGTCGCTGTACTCCAGCTCCCTTTCTCACCAGATCTGCTCGAAATTCAGGTGATGGCGCTGCTCCTGGTGGTGTTGCAGGAAGTGATCTACGTGCTTTCTCTTCACGCACTCGCGTACTGGATCTTTCCTCGGCTGGGGTCCTCGATTCCCTCACCACCGCGTTTGCTGCATGGTCTTGTCGCCCTTGACCCCCTCTAATCGCGCTGACTTGCCATCCGGTTGCAGACCGCTTGGTGGTTCCAGTTCCCAGGTCAGTCTTCGGCGCCAGCTAAAAATCTGGCGACAGCCTGCTCTGAAGGCTGACCTGCTCCTTGTGCTGGGTGGAACCCGCACAGCGGAATGGCCAGGGATTTCGGCAGCTGGTTCGACCCCGGTGGCTCGACGGTTCACGGCTCTGGCCGATGCGGAATTGTTGCTCCGCGGTCCGGGGGTGCAGCGCCACTGGCCTCTCCCCGAGTTGCCAGCAGGTGTCTCACCGGCCCTGCTGTCCCGCGTTGTGGTGGAGTCCCTTGGTTTGGCACCTGTGGTGGTTGCCCTTGGCTTGCTGCGAGCGCCCGACTTCGCTCATCTACGTATCGAGTCAGCTGTTGAGGGACCTTCCAGCTGTCTGTCAGGGGGGTGTGCGATGTCGGCGGAGCGTGTTCAACGGCTGTGGCGGCAGGGGCAGCGATTCGGTGCTCGCCTGCGTGCGCCGCTCGTGCTGGCGGAGTGCGTCCCTGGCGGCACCACGACAGCCCAAGCAGTGCTGACCGGTCTTGGGATGTCTGTTGCAGAGCTTGTCAGCGGCAGCGCGCTGCAACCGCCTCAGGCCTTGAAAAGCCGTCTTGTGCGAGAGGGGCTCGAACGGGCCGGCTTGATGGGCGAATCCGCCCTGCCATCGGCGGTGCTCGCTGCCGTGGGGGATCCGTTTCAGGCCCTGGCAGCAGGGTTGCTGGTGGGCGCTGCCGCCAGCCGTCAGCCCGTGTTGATCGGTGGCGGCAGTCAGATGGTGGCGGTGCTCGCTCTTGCCTTGATGGCTTTACGGAAAGAGCAGCGGCAGCAGTTGTCTGAACAGGTGATGATCGGCACGACGGCCTGGCTGGCTGACGAGGCAGGCGCTCCGCAAGCGGCCTCCATGTTCAGCCGCTTGGTTGATGTGGCAAGTGACCACTGCGGGGTTGCTCTCCAGGCGATGGCATGCGGTGTACGCCTGGGGGTGAGCCGTCACCAGCAACTGAGGGATTATGAGCTGGGTTATGTCAAGGAAGGTGTGGGCGCAGGAGCTCTGCTTCTGTTGGCCCAGCTGCAGGGCCTGAGCGTCGCTGAGCTTGTCGATCGGTGTGATCAGGCTATGGATGCCCTTCATGGCAAAACCGTAGGGTCGGCGTCATGAGCGGTACCACTCCCTTCGGTCGACGCCGTTTGCTTCAGCTGGTGGGTGGGGCTGGTGTTGCTGTCCTGGCGGGTTGCCGCGGCAGTGGGTCCATCCCTCGACTGAGCACCAGCGCCGGCATCCTGCCAAAGCCATGGCTCCAATCCCTGCCGAAACCCTGGCAAACGCTTCTGCTGAAGCCTGGTGACCCAGACATTGCGTCGGGTGAAGCCAGCCGCAATCGGGCTGATCTGATTGCGCTTACCGATGGCTGGCTGGCCACTGTTCCGGATGACGAGCTGCAGTCGATCGCATCAGGACCGCTTAGCTCTCGTCTGGACAACGTCGCCAATCTCTTCCTAAGGGGGCTCGGCCCATCCAGGGCCTCCTGCGTCCTTCCCGTGGGAGTTAGCCCCTGGGTGATGCTCTTTCGTCATGGGGAGGATTTGGTTGCAGCCGGTCAACGCAGCTGGGATGTGTTGTTGTCGCCCGAACTGCAGGGCAGGGTCGTGTTGCCTGCCAGTCCTCGATTGGTGATGGATCTGGCGGACCAGATGGAGGCACCCGATGCGCTCCGTCGTCTTCGTCAGCAAGTGCTTAGCTTCGACGACCGGCAGGGGATCAACTGGTTGCTCAAGGACGGGGCCGGAGTTGTTGTGTTGCCGCTGCAGCGTTGTATGAGCTTTCTGAGACGCGACCCTCGTCTGCGTGCTGCTCTTCCAGAACGCGGTGCTCCGCTGCACTGGACCGTCTTGGTTCGTCCTACTGCAACCCGGGAACCTCTGCCTCGCAGCTGGGTTGAGTCGGCTTGGCAGCAGCCTCTTCTGATGCGCCTTCTCGCCATGGGTTGGCGCGCTCCTGTGAAACAGCCTGCACCCAAGGAGCTGCGTGCTCGTCTTCCTTCTCGATGGAGCTCGCTGCTGCTCCCCAGTCCAGAGACCTGGGCGCGTTGTTGGTCTCTGGCGCCCCTTAATCCGAAACTGCAAACCACGCTTGTGGAGCGATGGATGGCGTCATCCCCATAACCGGCGCTTTGGAGCGGCCCGCAGTCGCTGGTGGGTGTCATGCAGCAGATCTGGGATCGGCAGCTGATGAGGACATCGTGGGAGGCAGGCACCACAGGCATTGCAGGCTGAGGCATCCACCGATTCCCACCAGTGCCCGGCCCGGCCGATCAGGTTGTAGCGCTCCTGAGTGAAACCGATCAGGTCATGGCCGATGGTGAGGTTGCGCAAGCGAAGCAGCTCCGGAATCGGAACCTCATTCGGACAGGGCAGGCAGGCCTGACACTGACCGCACAGTGCGTCTCCCAGCCGGAGCCTTCGTTGCTCTTTGAGGCGATCAAGAGCTGCACGTTCGCTCGAATCCAATGGATCGCAGGCATGGGCAAGTTGTTTGGCCAGTTTGAGATCCTCTGGTGCGGCAGCTCCCACCGTCAGCGTTGAGATTCCTGCAGCAAGAAGAAATCGGTAAGCCAGCTGCAGAGGGGGAATCGGACGGCAGTCATCGATCAGGGTGCTGCTCGGATCCTGCAAACGGCCTCCTTTGTCTGCTGGTGAGATCGCCAGAACACCCATCCCTCGTTTCAGTGCCAGCTCCGCAAGGGGAAGTCGTTGGGGGTCCAGCATGTGGAGATGCAGGCAGCAGAACTGAAATCGTCCGGAGCTAATGGCTTCCTTGATCAAGGGTTGGGTCCCATGGCTGCTGAAACCGATCTGCACCACCCGTCCACTTGAGATCGCCCAATCCAAGAGGGCAGAGCCGTCCCCATTTCGAGCCCATTCCAGGTGGTCGGGTCGGTTGAGACCATGAACCGCCAAATTGTCGATTTGAGGTCGGTTCAGCCGCTTCAGGATCGACTCGATTTGGCCTTGCCCCTCGGCCAGGCTCACCCCTGGAAGCAACTTGCTGGTGATCACCCAGTCGTCCGGTTGGGCGCGCTCAGATCGTTCAAGACTTGCGATCGCCTCCCCGAGAAACTGTTCGGCAGGCCCGTAGGCCGGTGCTGTTTCCAGATGGTTGATGCCAGCATCGAGAGCAGCTCCGAGCACAGCTGTCATCTGTGCGCTGGATGCCACGGCACGCATTGTGCCGAGTGTGAACAAACTGATCGGCCGACCTTCACCGAAGGGGCGCTTCACAGTTGATCGCTTGCGGGCGAATCGTCGCTGTCACCCGATTCACCTTCTTGGCCTTGATCCCGACGATCCCGCAGATGGCGGACCAGTGCTGCCGGACTGAGATCATCGACGAAGCGGTTGAAGGCGCTCTGATCCTCAGCATCTGCTTCCGCATCAACAGGAATCGAGGCCTGTGCGACGACCTCTTCCAGCATCCAGATCGAGCTACCGGTTCTGACGGCAAGGGCAATCGCATCGCTCGGGCGGGCGTCGATGTCTAGGCAATCCGATTCCTCGCCGGACGTCTCGGAGGTGTCTTCGCCCGCTGGCGGTTCAAGCTCCTCGGTCCGGGAGACGAGTTTGAGAACGGCATGAAACGTGCTGTCCTCAATCGCGTGCACAATGACGCGATCCAGGGCCAGACCACCAGCAATAAGCAGGGTTGCCATCAGGTCGTGGCTGAGCGGACGGACCGGTTCGGTTCCCTGGAGGCCGGCCATGATGTTGTGGGCCTGACTTTGATCAATCCAGATCGGTACCTGACGTCGACCCGAGGGATCCCTGAGCAGGACAATCGGGGTGCGGCTTGCCGCATCCAGGGCGATACCGGCGACGCTCATTTCAACCATGGCGACAGGCCGGCCTACCTTGATTATGGCTAGAGGGCGCATCGCGCGGGCAAGACGCCATGTTCACAGGACTGGTGAGGGCTGTGGGTCATGTTCAGAAGCGATCCAGCCGAGTTCTGGTCGATGGGTGTGGACCGTTTGGCCCCCTGATGCTGGGCGACAGCGTTGCGGTGGATGGGGTCTGCCTGACTGTTGCGGAGCTCAGCGGCGATGGATTTCTTGCTGATGTGAGCGAGGAGACGCTGTCCCGTACCACGCTCGGTGTGAAGTCTGATCGGGGAGGTGCCGTCAATCTCGAACCTGCTCTTCGGTTGAGCGATCGGCTCGGTGGCCATCTGGTGAGTGGCCATGTCGATGCATGTGGTGAGGTGACAGCGATCGAGGCTCTGCCCCAGTCGTGGAATCTCTCCCTGCGTTGGCAGGACCCAAGGTTCGGTCGCTACGTCTGTGAAAAGGCAAGCATCGCTGTTGATGGGATCAGCCTGACGGTGGCGCGATGTTCGTCCGATGGCGTGGACTTTTCGCTGGCGGTCATTCCACACACCTGGAGTGTGACCACGCTCAGCAGACTTGCAGTGGGAGATCAGCTCAATTTGGAAGCCGATCAGCTGGCCCGCTATGCAGAGAAGCTTCTTGAAACAGGACCCGCTGCAGGAATGTCAACCGCTTCAGATACCCATCAATCCGATCTCAGCCGTGACTGGTTGGCCGCCAATGGTTGGATTTAAGTGGCGTCTGAAACGCCTCAAGTTCAAACAGCCTCTTCACTGGCGACGGCTTGGTCCGCAGTTACGTCACTGATCAGATCCGATTCGATGGGGAGCAGCCAGATGGAACCGGAATCGCGATGCAGCTCAATTTTGAACTCCTGACCTGGTTCGAGGCCGAGTCGACGGGTGTAGGCATGGCCAATGAGCAGATTCCCATTGCCGTGTACACGGGTCTTGTATTCAGCCTGCCTGCCACGGCTTCCACCACTTCCACCCGTGCTTGAGGGGATTTTGTATCCCTTCGCTTCCACCAGAGCGCGATAAAAGCTTTTGCGTAGAACGCGTCCACTAGGGCCCACGTACCCGCAACCGCGTGCAATTTCGTCCTCTGGCCGATTGCTCAGGGATCTGGCCTTATCGAGGAGTTCGTTTCCGACCAGCATTTCATCCACTGATTCAACTGAATTGTGACCCCTCTTGCTAACTACGGCAAGGCATCACAGCAAATAGAGGATTACGAAGAGGATCACCCAGATCCCATCAACGAAATGCCAGTAGAGCTCAGCAGCTTCCAGAGGGAAGGCATTGCTGCTGTTAATTCGTCCTCCATTCGAGCGTGCCTGCCACCAGACGATCAGGATCATCAGGGCTCCAAGCGTGACGTGCAGTCCGTGAAACCCTGTCGCCGCATAGAAGGTGCTTGCGTAGAGGTTGTCCGCCAGGCCGAAGGGAAGGGTGAAGTACTCCACCATCTGGCTGACCAGAAACGCCAAACCCAGTGCAGCGGTGATCAGCAGCCATCGACGGCAGCGTTGCATCGCCCCGCTATGCAGGGCCTGCCCTGCGCGGTGAAAAGTGGCACTGCTGACCAGCAGCAGGATTGTGTTGAGGATCGGTAACGGCAGTTCGAGCTCATAAACGGCCCCGGCCGGAAGAGGGTTCACAGCTTTGAAGGTCAGGTAGGCCGCAAAAAAACCGGCAAAGGTCATTCCATCGGCCACGAGGAATGTGGCCAGACCGAACAAGCGGAAATCACCATGGATCTCATGGTTGTCACTCTCTACGGCATCACCGTGGTCAGGATTGGTCTGTTTGACGGGAATCGTGGTCATTTGCCGCTGCTCCAAAGATCACGGCCGCTTGCTGCGGCCAAGTCGAAGGCCTCCGCAGGGATGCCATAGCCGTAGGGCTCCTCAACCAAAGGGGCTTCACCAACCCAGTTCTCCACTGGAGGCGGTGAACTGGTGAGCCATTCGGGTGTGAGGGCATTCCAGGGGTTGTCCCCCGCCCGCTGACCCGCGAAGGCACTTTGAATCACATTCCACAGAAAAGGCAGTGTGCTGATCGCCATCAGCAGTGCGCCCACTGAACTGATCTGATTGATCAAGGTGAACTGAGGGTCGTACTCCGCTACACGCCGAGGCATGCCATTCAGCCCGAGCCAGTGCTGGGGACCGAAGCAAAGATTGAACCCGATGAAGGTGAGCGCAAAGTGGAGGCGGCCGAGATGTTCGTTCAACATCCGGCCCGTGAACTTCGGGTACCAGTGGTAGATGGAGGCGAAGATCACGAACACCGACCCACCGAAGACGATGTAATGAAAATGAGCGACCACAAAGTAGGTGTCATGGACATGGATGTCGAAAGGCACCTGGGCCAGAGCGACACCGGTGATGCCGCCCAAAACAAAATTGACGATGAATCCGCAAGAGAACAACATCGCACTGTTGAGACTGATGCGACCTCCCCAGAGTGTGGCCAGCCAATTAAAAAATTTGATGCCTGTTGGAACGGCGATAAATGCTGTGGCAATTGTGAAGAACAAGCGCATCCATGGGGGAGTGCCACTGGTAAACATGTGGTGCGCCCAGACAATCAGACCTAGGCCAACAATTGCCATGATCGAATACACCATTGTTGTGTAGCCAAACAACGGTTTCCTGGCGTGGACAGGCAGTATTTCGCTGACCAGTCCGAAGGCTGGGAGCACCATGATGTAGACGGCCGGGTGTGAGTAAAACCAGAAGAGATGCTGGTAAACCACAACATTGCCACCGAGAGTTGGATTGAAAAAACCCGTATGAGCAACGATATCGAAGCTGAGTAACACCAAGGTCCCTGCAAGTACAGGCGTTGAAAGAACCACAAGAATGCTGGTGCCAAGCATGGCCCAGCAGTACATCGGAAGTTGCATCAGTTTCAATCCCGGGCGCCGCAACTTAAGAATTGTTGCGATGAAGTTGATGCCACCAAAGATTGAACTTCCACCAAGAAGAAGGACGCTCAGAATCCAGATGATCTGCCCCGTTGCAGGAGTAGTGATGCTCAGCGGCGGATAGGCAGTCCAACCTGATTGCGCCGCGCCTGTAAGGAAATAACTGCTGATCAGGAGCAGGCCAGCCGGTGGAATCAGCCAGAATGCAACTGCATTTAACCGCGGAAATGCCATGTCACGCGCGCCCACATAGAACGGAATCAGATAATTTCCGAAGGCACCGTTCACAACCGGAACGATCCAAAGAAAAATCATCACCGTGCCATGCAGTGTCAACACCTGGTTGTACACATCCCTGGGCATAAAATCGGCGACGGGACTGGCTAGCTCTGTGCGGATTGCGCCGGCCAAGGCACCGCCGATCAGATAAAAGAGAAACCCGCAGACGAGGTACTGAAGGCCGATCACTTTGTGATCAACACTGAAGCTGAAGTAGCGCAACCAGCCAGTGGGTTGAAGCCTGGGTGGACGTTCGGTGCCAGTCTCAGGCTGAAGTGCAATTGTCATGGTCAAGTGTTGGCTGCGTCGGTTTTGGCGTTACTGCTGAACCAGGCATCCCAGGCATCCTGCTCTTCCACCACAACGGTGGAGCGCATGCCGCCGTGGTAAGGGCCGCAGAGTTCGGCACAGACGATCGGGTAACGCCCAGGGCGGGTGGGGGTGAAGCTGAGTTGGGTTGGTTGGCCTGGAATGACGTCTTGCTTCAGGCGAAACTCGGGGACCCAGAAGGCATGGATCACATCCTTGGCTTCCATCCGTAATGTGATCGGACGACCGGCCGGGACATGCAGTTCCCCAGAGATGATGTCGCCGTCGGGATAGTGAAATAGGAAGGCGAACTGCATTGCCGTGACATCAATCGGCAGGGCATTGCCTATCTCTCCCGCCTGAACGGATCCTGAACTGATGCCCCCCCAGACGCGCTCCTCATGAGCGCCGTCCATGTGATCGTGGGCCAGGGGAACCATTCCGCCCATCCGGTCGTAGATGTCGTAGCTGTAAAGCCCAACAAAAAGGACCACAACAGCCGGAACTGCTGTCCAAAAAATCTCCAGAGGGAGGTTCCCTTCGATGGCAATGCCATCACCGATTTGATCGGAACGTCGCCTGAATCGGATAAGGCTGAAAACTAGTAATCCGACGATGCCCACGAACAGAACGGTTCCGATTGTGAACAAAACCTGAAAGAGTTCGTCGTAGATGGGCGCGTTGACGCTTGCATCAACAGGCAGAAGATTGATGTTCTGGCCAACCCACATCCCACCCAGAACGAGAAGCATCCCGATCAGAAGGGTGATGATGGAAGAAGGGATCTGCACGCTTTGAATCCCTGAGTCCTCTTCAGCCTATGGAGATGGAGGCAGAGCTTCATAGGCTGAATGTTAAGGCGTTGTGAAAATCGTATGAAGCGCAGCCAGGCAGAGCGATTTGCTCTGTGTGTTGTCAGCAAAAGTGAACTCATTGTCTTTTCACAATGTTGCAGTCGTCCACACAACGTGACTGCATCCCCTTGATCGCTACGGTCCAAATATCCATCCGGTGAATGCCCCGGATAAAGGTGGTTCGGTGACACATTCATCCACGTCTCCGATACAGCGACGTTTGTCTCTGTTATCTGCACATCTTGTTGTTGCGCTCATTGCACTTGTTGTGATCGGTGGTGCCACCCGCGTGATGGAGGCCGGATTGGCGTGTCCGGACTGGCCTCTTTGCTACGGCACATTCCTGCCTGGTCGGCAGATGAATCTTCAGGTTTTTCTTGAATGGTTCCACCGGCTGGATGCCTTTGTCGTCGGTATTGCCCTGATGGTGATGGCCGTGACGTCACTGGTTTGGCGCCATCTGCTGCCGCGATGGCTCCCCTTGCTGAGCTGTGCCCTTGTCCTGATGGTTGCCCTACAGGGTCTGCTCGGCGCCCTTACTGTTCTCCATCTGCTCGAGTCCTCCGTGGTGACGGCCCACATGTTGTTGGCCCTCACGCTTGTGGCGGTGCTCAGCGGCCTGACCCAACGGTTGCGTCAGGCTCAATCACGGGTCGCACCGCTGTGGTGGAGAGCCGGCGCTGCCGTTGCATTGATCGGAGTGACTGGTCAATGCCTGGTTGGTGCGCGGATGGCGACCTCCTGGGCGGCTCAGCGCTGTCTTGCCTCCGGTGATGGTTGCGAATGGCTTGTTTGGCATCGGGCTACGGCCACTCCTGTTGCATTGACTGTGCTGCTGTTTGCGTCCATCTCCCTGGCTGTCTCTGGATGGACCCGCCATCAATGGCCATTCCTGCTCGGTCTGATCGTCCTGGTCACGGCCCAGGTGGGGCTTGGTGTACTGACGTTTCGGCTGGGGCTCAACCAACCTGCCGTCACCATCGCCCATCAGCTATTGGCGGCCTTGCTGGTGGCCCTTCTTGCCGCACTCCTGATGCGTAGTCCAAACAACCCTTCCACCTCATCCCAAGTCGTCGCTGACGACGTCTCCCTGGAACCTTGCCATGGCTAGTTCGATGTCTTCTTCAGCGACGTCCAGCGTTTCGCGTGAGGATGTGGTTCCTTCACGACGGCGCGTCAAGCTCCCTCCCTGGCTTGAGGTCGCCAAGCCTCGCTTGATCCCTCTGCTTCTTGCGACCACGCTTGGCGGGATGGCTCTCACCGAGGGGTGGCCACTTTCATCCCCCAGGCTGGTCTGCACCCTGGGGGGTGGAGCGCTGGCATCCGCCGCCGCCGGAGTTCTCAATTGCCTTTGGGAACAGGATCTCGACGGTCGGATGGCCAGAACCAGCGGTCGCGCTCTACCGTCCGGTCGGCTTTCTCCGACCACGGCCTTCATCGGCGCCATCGCCTGCACACTGGCGGCGGCCATGTTGCTTGTCAGCGGAGTCAATTGTCTGGCTGCCGGTCTGTCGCTGCTCGGCCTGTGCAGCTACGTGCTCCTCTACACCGCGTTGCTGAAGCCACGCACTCCCCAGAACATCGTCATCGGAGGCGTGGCAGGAGCGATTCCACCTCTGGTGGGAGCCGCTGCCGCTACAGGTCATATCGGCCTCGGTGGCTGGTGGTTGTTTGCCCTCGTGATGGTTTGGACCCCGGCCCATTTCTGGGCTCTCGCGTTGTTGCTCCGTGAGGACTACCGGGCTGTGGGAATTCCGATGCTTCCTGTGGTGAAGGGGCCTTTGGTGACCGCACGCGCCATTCATCGTTACGGCTGGGCGACGGTTCTTCTGAGCGGTCTCGGTGTGGTGGCTCTTCCCACCGGAGGATTTTTTTACGGACTGATGTTGCTGCCGTTCAATGGACGCTTGCTTCAGATGGTCAGCCGTCTGGCCCATGATCCCGACAACCTCACCAAGGCCAAAGGGCTTTTTCGCTGGTCAATCCTCTACCTATTCGGCATTTGCCTGCTCTTGATCCTTAGCCGTACAGCACTAGCCACAAGCTTCGATCAGCAGGTGTGGATGCTTCTGGCTCAAATCACGCTTCATTGATCTCTTTAAAATTCCTCGAGGATTGCAAAACCCGGATGGCGCTCCTGCGATGGCGTTGATTGAACTGCGAAATCTCCACAAGTCCTATGGCTCGGTCAACGCACTCCGGGATCTGACCCTTGATGTGCCAGAGGGTTGTTTATATGGTCTGCTTGGCCCAAACGGTGCCGGGAAGACCACGGCGATTCGGATCATGGCCACTCTTCTCTCGCCTGATCAGGGAACGGTCACCATTGCTGGCCTCGATGCCTTAGATCAACCCAGGGCGGTGAGACAGGCGCTCGGCTACGTGGCCCAGGAGGTCGCTATCGACAAGATTTTGACCGGCAGGGAGCTACTCCAACTGCAGGGAGATCTTTATCACTTAAAAAAGAATGTCAGAGACGAACGGATTGCTGAACTGATCGACCGTTTGGGGATGGACGATTGGATCGATCGCCGTTGCGGAACCTATTCCGGCGGCATGCGAAGACGCCTTGATCTCGCGGCAGGTTTGCTGCATCGTCCCAAATTGCTTGTGCTTGATGAGCCAACAGTCGGTTTGGATATTGAAAGCCGTTCCGCGATCTGGGATTTGTTGAGGCGCTTGGTCCATCAGGGCACCAGTGTGCTGCTCAGCAGCCACTACCTCGAAGAGGTGGAGGCGTTGGCAGATCGCATGGCGATTATCGATGCCGGAACGGTCATTGCGGAAGGTTCACCCGATGAGCTCAAACGTCGATTGGGAGGCGACCGAGTCACACTCCGCGTGCGTGAGTTCAGCGATCAGGAGGAGGCACAACGGGTTTCGGAGTTGATTCGTCAGGTTTCAGGTGTGAGCCAGGTCGTTATCAACAGGTCGCAGGGTTATTCGCTCAATCTTGTGGTCGAGAACGAGCCTGTAATCGCACGTCTGCGTGATTGTCTTCTTGACGTTGGCTTGCCCGTGTTTGCTTTGGCTCAGAGCCGCCCGAGCCTGGATGACGTTTACCTGCAGGCGACGGGGCGCACTCTGATGGATGCGGAACTCGCCGTTGCCGGACAGAGAGATGTGAAGCAGGAACGCCGAAAGGCCATGCGTTAACGATTGGCTCGATGAAGCCTCGCCCTGTTTTGTCCAATTTTCTGAATCCTCCCCATGACATCCCCCAGCCTTTCCGTTGCGGTTTCCGATTCTGAGAGAAGTGCATGGTCTGAGCTTGCTCAGGAAACCCTGGCGCTGACCCGTCGGCTCTTTCTTCAGCTCGCACGTCGACCGTCCTCGCTCGTAGCCGGTGTTCTTCAGCCCTTGATCTGGTTGATTCTTTTTGGAGCGTTGTTCACCAACGCCCCCGATGGTCTCTTGCCTGGCGGGATCAGTTATGGACGGTTTCTAGGCGCCGGCGTGATTGTGTTCACGGCATTCAGTGGTGCCCTGAATGCAGGTCTTCCTGTGATGTTCGATCGTGAATTTGGCTTCCTGAACCGCCTGCTTGTTGCACCGCTGCGCAGCCGTAGTTCGATCGTTTTGGCTTCGGTGATCTACATCACGGCGATCAGCCTTGTTCAAAGTCTCGCCATCATGCTCACGGCGGCGCTGCTGGGCTATGGATGGCCCGGTGCTGCGGGGTTTGTTCTCGTGGTCGCCACTCTTCTGCTGCTTGTCTTCGCCGTCACCGCCCTAAGTCTTGGCTTGGCATTCGCTCTTCCCGGTCACATTGAATTGATCGCCGTGATCTTCGTCGCCAATCTTCCCCTGCTCTTCGCAAGCACTGCGCTGGCGCCTTTGTCTTTTATGCCGGGGTGGTTGGGCTGGCTTGCAGCGCTAAATCCACTTACCTTCGCCATTGAGCCCATACGGGCCGCCTATAGAGGTCCCCTCGATCTTTCGGCGGTTCTGCTCGAGGCGCCTTATGGCGACGTCACGGGAACAACCTGTCTGGTTGTGTTGGTGGGTCTCACGGTCGGATTGTTTTTGCTGATCCGTCCTCTGCTCAACCGCAAACTCTCTTGAATCCGTGCCGCTCTCTTCGTTTCAGCAGCCGTCGACACGGCGTGACTCCCTCGAGTGTTTGATCGAGGCCGCTGCCAGTGATGGTGATCTTCATCGCCTCAATGTGCTCAGGAGCCAATGGGTTCACCGCTATGGCCTGGCTTCTCTTCCCGCCTTCGCCTTGTCTGAGCTTTCCCCAAAAAGCTCCGAAACCTCACCGGTGGCTCTCGAGTCCGTCGAGCCGGTCACGTCCCTTCAGGATTACAGAGCTCAAGAGGAGAGCAATGAGCTGAATCCGGAAGAGCTGGTTTCAGCGGTTGCACCCCCGCAAGACGCTTCGTCGTGGCCTGCGTCCCATGCTTCAGACGCCTTGTCATGCGATACCGCACCCGATGGAGATGACGCGGTTGAAAACGAATGGAATGAGATTCATCCCCTGAGCATCAATCTGGATGATCAGATCACATCAGCTGTCCCCAAACTGAGCAGTCTTCGCGCTGCAACGCCTCCCCCCCTGAGTACGCCCCGTTCGCTGCGACGTTGGTTGCCCGGTACGGATAGCGCTCTGCCTCAAGCGTCCTGAGATCGTCATGGTGAAGAGCGCGCATGTCCTCAAGCGAGGCCTGATTGTCTCTGTGCAGGCACCTGTCGGATCACCGATGCGTGATTCTGATGTGATCGCGGCGATGGCCGAGGCGTCGTTACTGAATGGAGCTGTCGGCGTTCGACTGGAAAGTCCCGAACACATCGGGGCGGTGCGTCGTCGTTGCCCTGATGCTCTGATTATTGGTCTCTGGAAGTGCACGTATCCAGAGAGCAGCGTCTACATCACGCCAGGTTGGAGAGAAATCCAGGCTGTTTGGTCGGCAGGAGCTGATGTGATCGCGGTGGATGCAACATCGCGCCCGCGGCCTGACGGACAGGATCTCGGCCAATTGGTTCAGCGGTGCCGCGATGAATTGCGGGCCCCATTGATGGCAGACGTCGACTCGATTGAAAATGCTGCTCTGGCGGCTGAGCTGGGATTCGATTGGATCGGAACCACGTTGTACGGATACACCGAGGAAACGGCGGAATGCAAACCGCCAGCCATCCACCTCTTACCGGAACTCCGTCGAGCACTCAATCCTGATGTGCGTCTGATCTGTGAGGGTGGGATTCACTCGCCAGAAGCTGCCCGCTCGGCCCTGGAGGCTGGAGCGGACAACGTCGTTGTGGGGACCGCGATTACGGGTGTTGATCTGCAGGTGAATGCCTACAGCGAATTCATGGCCAACTGATTTACATCATCCCTGGCATACCCATGCCACCCATTCCTGGCATGCCCATGCCACCCATGCCACCCATTCCTGGCATGCCCATGCCACCCATTCCGCCCATGCCGCCCATGGGATCGCCGCCGCCTTCCGGGGCTGGAGCAGGAGGTTCGGGTTTGTCAGCGATGACAACCTCAGTGGTGATCAGCAGTGAGGCAATGGACACGGCATCCTGAACCGCGAGTCGAACCACCTTGGCTGCATCCACGATCCCGGATGCCATCAGATCTTCAAAGCTTCCTGTCATGGCATTGAAACCCTTTCCAGTGGAACGCATTTCAGCGATAACTACATCGCCATTGCGTCCAGCATTGGTGGCGATCTGATGAACAGGTGCCAGCAACGCGCGCTGGACGATTTCAACGCCTGTGCGTTGATCGCCGCTCAGCTCGGACTTGAGATCGTCCAATCCATCTGAAAGCTGCTGCAAGGTGCTGCCGCCTCCGGGAACGATGCCTTCTTCAACGGCAGCACGGGTCGCGTTCAGTGCATCCTCGATGCGAAGTTTCCGGTTTTTCAGTTCTGTTTCTGTGGGCGCACCGACCTTGATGACCGCAACTCCGCCCGCAAGCTTCGCAATGCGCTCGCTCAGTTTCTCCCGGTCGTATTCCGATTCCGTGGCTTCGAGTTCACGTCTGATCGATGCAACGCGTTCTGCAACATCGTCCCTGTTGTCATCAGTCGCAACGATGGTGGTGTTCTCCTTGCTGATCGTGATCCGGCGGGCTTTACCGAGATCGCCCAGGGTCACCTTGTCGAGCGTCATGGCTCGGTCTTCACTGATCAGCGTTCCACCGGTGAGGATCGCAATATCCGCAAGGGCCGCTTTGCGGCGTTCCCCAAACGAGGGAGCCCGCACCGCTGACACCTGAAGCACGCCGCGGTTCTTGTTGACAACGAGGGTGGCCAGCGCTTCACCCTCCACTTCTTCGGCCAGGATCAGCAGGGGTGTGCCACTGCTCTGCACCGCTTCCAGCACAGGAACCAGGTCGGTAACCGTACTGATCTTCCTGTCGGTGAGAAGGATGAGGGGATTTTCGAATTCGCAGATCTGACGCTCTGTATCCGTCACGAAGTACGGCGAGCTGTAGCCACGGTCGAAAGCCATCCCCTCGGTGACTTCAAGCTCGGTCGCAAGAGATTTTGACTCTTCAACGGTGATGACCCCATCAACACTGACGCGGTCCATCGCTTCAGTGACCATCTGTCCAACTTCCTCATCACCACCGGCACTGACCGTGGCGACTTGGCGAATTGCATCCCCTGCAACGCTTTGACTGCGCTGTTCCAAACCATTGACCACCCACACCACGGCTTTTTCCATGCCGCGACGCAGCTCAACAGGGCTTGCGCCAGCAGCGGTATTGCGAAGTCCTTCCCTAACCATGGCTTGAGCGAGAACCGTGGCGGTGGTTGTGCCATCACCGGCCTTGTCCTTCGTTTTGGAAGCCACCTGTTGAATCAGCTTGGCGCCCAGATTCTCGAACGGATCATCAAGTTCGATCTCCTTGGCGATGGTGTCTCCATCGTTAACGATGTCTGGTGCACCGAATTTCTTTTCGAGCACCACGTTGCGGCCGCGCGGGCCAATCGTGACGCGCACAGCATCGGCAAGAGCGTCAACACCCCGCTCAAGTGAACTGCGGGAATCGTCTGAAAACGCTAGAAGTTTGGCCATGATCGCGGGTCACCCGCATTTCACTGTCCCACAGTGGATGGGTCTTCGAGGAGAGGGGAAATGGTGGTGAAAGCCGAATGGAATGACTCCAGCGATGTCGCTTCAGCACAGGCTGATTAACGTCACGTCATGACCGACTCAGGCGCCCTTTTCTTTGTCCTGATGGCCGGCTTGGCGGCGACGATGGCCCTGGTTTATGTGCCGCTGAGGATCTTTTTGACTGCCACCGCTCGTAGTCGAAGACTGCGTCTCCTGCAGCGCATCCGTCGCTTGAGAGAAGAGCTGGCTCAACCGCTTGACACCTGAACAACGCGAACCGCTTGATCGCTGTCTTCAGGCCATCACCATCCCACCATCGACCTGAATCACCTGCCCTGTGATGTAGGAGGCGGCTGAATCCGCTGCCAGAAAGCGCACGACTCCAGCGACCTGCTCTTGGGTTCCGAAGCTTCCGAGTGGAATGTCTCTGAGAATGGTGTCTGCGTCCAGATCCTTGGTCATATCGGTCGCGATGAAACCCGGAGCCACGGCATTGACCGTGATGCCACGACTGGCAAGTTCCTTGGCCGTCGTTCGGGTGAGCCCGATCACTCCGGCCTTGGCTGCGGCGTAATTGGCCTGGCCGGCGTTCCCAATCAGTCCGACGACGGAGGTGATGTTGATAATTCTGCCGCTTTTCTGTTTGAGCATCGGTCTGGCAACCGCCCGGCTGCAGAGGAAAACACCGGTGAGATTGAGATCAATCACCGACTGCCAGTCGTTTGTTTTCATCCGCATCATCAAGCCGTCGCGGGTGATGCCCGCATTGTTCACAAGCACATCCAGCCGGCCACTGCGTTCTAGAACCGTTTTGATCAGTCGGTCGACGTCCTCTTCCAGGGCGACGTTGGCCTGCAGTGCATAAGCCTTCCCGCCTTCTCCCTGGATGGAATGGACCACGTCTTCAGCCGCAGTGGCGGAACTTGAGTAGTTGACGACCACCTCTGCTCCTGCCTCAGCGAGGGCCAGGGCTACCGCCCGTCCGATTCCACGTCCCCCACCAGTGACCAAGGCGGTCTGGCCGGCGAGGGAAGTCGGGGAGGTCATGAACGGTCTGGAGCTCGCAGGATCGTAGGGATCCGTCGATTCCGTCTCAACCCTGCATGACCTCGATGGTGTCGACGGCGTCCCCGAGCAGTTCTTGAAAGACCACCAGTTGCTTCTTGGTGCCCAGAACGATCAGCAGCTGTCCAGGCCCAAGTTGCATCTCTCCACCCGGATTGGCGATCAGGTGGTCTCGATCCCGGATCGCCAAGACCATGGCTCCACTGAGACGGCCCAGCTCAAGCTCTGCGAGGGTTCTTCCTTGCACCATGCGCAGATCTTCAGGGGCCTGACTCAGTTGAAATTCCTCGATCTCAAAATCTGAACCCGAGAGGAGATCCATGAAATTGACCGCCAGCGGCCGCAGCGCGGACGCCGCCATCACCCGCCCTCCGGCCACATAGGGGCTGACCACAACGCTGGCTCCGGCAAGCCGAAGTTTCGAGGCCGCCTCGCTGCTGTTCGAGCGAGCGATCAGACGGCAGTCGGAGCGAAGTCCGCGGGCACTCAGAACCACATAGAGATTGGAGGCGTCTCCAGGCAGGGCGACGACCAGGCTGCGACAGCGTTCCAGGCCAGCATCAATGAGGGTCTCATCCAGGGTGGCGTCCGCCTGCAGGACCTTGAGCCCATTCGCTTCCGCCACAGTCCGACGGGTCGGGTCTGTTTCGATCACCACAAGCGGCACAGCATCCTTCTGGAGTTGGGAGGCGATTTCCTGTCCCATGCGTCCATATCCGCAGAGGATCACGTGATCCCGCATGGTTTGCAGCATTCGTTGAAGACCATGCTCCCGTAAACGGTGGAAGTAGCCCGAATCCGTGAGCCCCAGCACGCGCTGGATCGAAAGCTGAACGACTAGCAAGCCTCCAACCACGATCAGGATCGTGACCAGTCGGCCCTCGGGGGAAAGAGGCTCCACCTCGCCGTAGCCGATGGTGCTGATCGTGATCAGCACCATCCACAGACAGTCGCCCAGATCCCAGCCCTCGGTTAGGCGATAGCCCGCTGCACCTCCAACAATCACCGTTGTTAAGGCTGCGACCGGGCCTCTCCAGGGGGCGAGCAGGATCTGCACCTGGCGACTGGAATAGTTGCGCCGCTTGTTGGTGCCTTGCCTGTGGCTGCGCCCTCGGCTGTGGCTGCGCCCTCGGCTGTGGCTGCGCCCTTTGTTGTTCCTTCTCCGTCCTCGCCCGAGCATTTGTCCAGATCAGAAGCCCAGGGCATTCAGCACGTCGTCTTCACTGAGGTTTCTGAGGGGGGTCTCACCACCCAATGAACGGATCTCCGGCCGCTGCGGTAATGCTGAGGATGCTGTGCCGAGGGCCACAAGGGGTATTCCGTTGTAAACCGCCAGGAGTTGGGTCAGCGGACAGCTGCTCAACACCACATCGGCGCAGGCGACGGCAGCAGCACGTTCCCGCAACGTCGGAACTTCCACCTCCAATTGCACGCAACGCAATCCCTCCAATCGGGACTGAACGGACTGCGGAAGAGAGGCCCACCGCTCCGCTGGCCAGTCATCAGTGTTGCCATTGGGAGCGAGTAGCAGCAGGGGGCCGTTGCCGGAGGGATGACTGGAACGGACCTTCTCTAAATCGCCGGCCGCTAAAGAGAGTCTGAAGGCATTGGCATCCAGATCAAGCCCAAGTGGTTTCAGCCAGCTGCCCAGACGTTGGGCCGACCAGCCTTCGGCGTCCTCAACGCATGCTGTGGCTGCGAAACCGGAACGCGCGACTCGGGTCGGGATCCGACTCATCGCGAGCATCAGATTCACCTGAGCGCCGTCCACGAAATTGAGACAAACCTCGAAATCAGGCTCACGGACACATCCCAGCAGGTTGGCCCAGTCGGCCAGTGCCGGACTGGCGTCGAAATTGATCGGGATGCATTTCTCCGTGGAGGCCAACAGGTCCCAGACCTGCTTGCAGCTAGGGTCGCAAGCCACTTGAAGCTTTGCTCCCAGCTTGTGGCAGATTCCGGCCATGGCCGGTAGCCGTTCAAGCTGGCGTTGAAGCGAACCCGGGCTGAGAGCAAGAACTCGCATCGAACCGCCGCATGACGCGTCTGAACTGATTTTATGGAGGGCGTTTCCGCCTGCTTGCGGCAGGAGTCGCTTGTGCATCTGTTGATCGCCGCTGCGGGTAGCGGGCGTCGGATGGGTGGGGATCGCAACAAGCTCCTGCTCTCGATCGCTGGGCGGCCCGTCCTCGCTTGGACCCTGGAGGCGGCGCTTGCCGCGAACCGGATCCAATGGATCGGTCTTGTTGGTCAGGAGATCGATCGCGAGGACATCCTCTGCCTCGTGCCCACAACAGTGAAACCGGTGGAGTGGATCCAGGGGGGCAGGACCCGTCAGGAGTCAGTTCAGCGTGGTCTGGCGGCCTTGCCTAGGGATGCGGAGCATGTACTGATTCATGACGGCGCTCGCTGTCTTGCGGAACCATCCCTGTTCGACCGCTGTGCGGATGGGGTGGCGAAGGGTGAAGCCCTGATCGCGGCGACGGCAGTCACAGACACGATCAAGCGCGTCGATGCTGCGGGGATCATCACCGCTACTCCGGACCGGTCCGAGCTTTGGGCTGCCCAGACGCCGCAGGGGTTTCAGGTTGCACAGCTTCGGAGAGGTCATGTTGAAGCCCAGGATCAGGGCTGGAGCGTCACCGACGATGCTTCTCTTTACGAACGTCTTGGCTGGCCCGTGAAGGTGTTGGATGCGGGCCCTTCCAATATCAAGGTGACCACTCCCTTTGATCTGGTTGTTGCGGAGGCGGTTCTCGCTCTCAGATCATCAGACTGAGCTCGCCCCGATCACCATCCAAACGGGCCAGTCGTCCCAGGGGAAGAGCCGCATTCCCCGGACGATGACCGACGGGAAGTTCGAACACTCTTGGAATGCCGAGGTCGGTGGTCCGTTCGCGGATCACCGCCTCGGTGTCGAACCCCGATGCGTCTGGAACATCTGCATCGCCGCATCCCTCGAAGTTGCCGAAACCAATGCCTCCCAGCTTTTGCAGCTCCCCGCAGAGGCGCCAGTGGGTGAGCATCCGGTCCAGGCGATAGGGCGCTTCCCCCACATCCTCGAGGATGAGAATGGCGCCATGAAGGTCAGGCAGATGGCGCGATCCCAGCAAGTGGGTGGCCACCGTCAAATTGGCAACGATGAGCGGCCCTGTGGCCACGCCTCCCCCTTGGCCCTCTCCGTACAGATTTTTAAGTGGATCGCCGAAGAGGAGGTTCCGCAACCGCTCCTGACTCCAGGACGGCTCCTTGGAGAGGGTGGTGAGCATCGGCCCGTGCACGCTGCCGTCAAAACCTGCTCTGAGACGAGCCCAGAGCAGGGCGGTGACATCTGAGAATCCGAGCAACCAGCCAGGTTGCCATCGCAGCGGTCCCTCGAGGAGTCGTGCCGCTCCCCACCCTCCCCGGGCGCAGGCCAGCAACGGCGCTGAAGTTTCAAGGTCGTTCCGGCGTTGGTCGTCCGTACCGGCGAGATAACCCCAGTAGCGATCGATGCCATGAGCCGGCAGGCAATCGAGTCCCCAGCTTTTCAGGATCGCCAAACCCTCCTGCAGTCGTTCCGGGTTGGCGAGAGCTGAACTCGCTGCGACTGGGGCCACGGCATCCCCTGCCTGCAGAGGACGCGCGAGAGGAGGTGACGGCATCACAGCCCCCTGGTGAGCATCAACCCGAACAGCATCAGCGCACCGATCTGGACCTGACGGCTGAAATGCAGGCCGAAGGTCGCCATCGATGCTTCGGCGTGGCGGATTGGGTTGCAGCTGGTCTGCATCAGGACCGAAGCCAGTAGCCAGAACGGCCAGAACATCGGGCCGATCGATGCCGTCCATGCTGCAGAAGCCAAGAAAACGGCAACCAGCAAGTAACAAATCCGCACGGTTGGTACCACTGCTGCACCCAGCGTCAGAGCACTGCTGCGCAGCCCGAGGGATGCGTCGTCCCTGCGGTCAGCCATGGCATAGACCGTGTCGAAGCCAAAGGTCCACAACAACGTGGCCAACCAACAGCAGATCAATGGTGTGGTGGCGGTCAGATTCCCTTCAGAAGCAGCCCAGGGAATCAGAACGGCAAACCCCCAGCAGACTGCCAGCACGGCCTGGGGAAACGGAAACCAACGTTTGGCAGAGGGATAAAGAAGGATGGGAGGGAGTGCAGCGCTCGCCAAAAACAAACAGATCGTTAAACGATCTGATGGAAGGCTGATCACCACCAGCAAACTAACGATCAAAAATCCGATCAAGAGCATCACGGCCGTGCTTACCCGGATTGATCCACGGGCCAGTGGTCTGCTTTTGGTGCGTTCCACCTGACGGTCGATCCGGCGGTCCCAAAGATCATTTGCGATGCAGCCAGCACCACTCACGGCGACACCGCCAAGAACGATCTGCAGCAACAACGTCCACGCGGGGGGTGCGGATGGCGCCAGCCAGAGTGCCCATCCCGCCGGGATGAGAAGGATCAGACGTCCTGTCGGCTTGTTCCAGCGCAACAAGGCAATCCAAGGCTGAGCGGAGATGGTCCGGGTGGTAGCTGTCACGACGGCTCAGGTTTGAAGAACCCTAGTCATCGTCTGGACTTTGCGGATGCAGATGGCAGAGTGGTCGTCCTCGGTGTCGAACAGCCGATGCTGAATGTTGAGTCCGCTGCACAAGCATCGAAGCAAGCGAAGGCTATGGCGGATTCGTTCGCCCTGGCAGATGGTGCACAGCTGCGCCGGATTGCCGCGATTGATATCGGAACGAATTCA
The DNA here is from genome assembly GCF_047303025.1 of Synechococcus sp. MIT S1220. Taxonomy (NCBI): domain Bacteria; kingdom Bacillati; phylum Cyanobacteriota; class Cyanophyceae; order Synechococcales; family Synechococcaceae; genus Synechococcus; species Synechococcus sp. MIT S1220. The sequence goes on from NZ_CP138939.1 coordinate 1,225,392, forward strand.
ACCCACCTGCTGGTGGCAACAGTCAATACGAGCCTTAGGACGTTTCGGATTGATCAGGCGGAGAAGTCGACGACCCGCCTTGGCGAGCGCGATCCGGAGACCGGTGAGCTCAGTGAAGCCGCAATGCAAAGGGGCTATGAAACGCTGCGGCGCTTTATGGATCTCGCCGCAAGCCATCAGGTTGAGCAGGTTGTAACAGCGGCGACCAGTGCGGTCCGTGAGGCCCCCAACGGTCGGCAGTATTTGCAAAGGATCAAGGACGACCTTGGAATCGAGGTCGATCTGGTCAGCGGTCCGGAGGAGGCGCGGCTGATTTATCTGGGTGTGCTGTCCGGAATGTCCTTTGGGGATCGTCCCCACCTGCTTCTTGATATCGGTGGGGGTTCAACAGAGCTGATCCTTGCTGATGGTCGTGACGCCAGGGCGCTCACCAGCACGCGCGTCGGAGCGGTGCGGCTGCAGCGCGATTTCGTGAAGGATGATCCGATCCCCCCTCAGAGACGAGCTTTTCTCAAAGCGTTCATTCAGGGGTCATTGGAACCCGCTGTCGACAAAGTGCATCGGCGGATCAAGCCTGGTGAAATCCCCGTTCTGGTAGCCACGAGTGGCACAGCGATGGCGATTGGTGCCTTGGCAGCCAGTGAGGAGGAGCGGCCGCCGATGCGAATGCACGGTTATCGGATCTCACGGCAACGTCTTGATCGTGTCGTTGAGAAGTTGGTCGGGATGACGCCTGAACAACGCCGCCAACTCGGAGCCATCAACGACAGGCGTGCCGAAATTATTGTTCCCGGTGCTCTGATCCTTCAGACCACCATGCAAATGCTCGGGGTCGATGAACTGGTGCTCAGCGAGCGGGCGCTGCGTGAGGGGTTGATCGTCGACTGGATGTTGCGCCATGGCTTCCTGGAGGATCGTTTCAGCTTCCAGAGCAGTATTCGTCAGCGCACCGTGATCCACCAGGTCCAGCGGTTCGCAGTCAATCAGCGACGGGCAGAACGCGTGGCGACGCACGCCTTGACCCTCTACGACAACACCTATGGAGTGATGCACCACGACACCGGTGCAGGACGTGATCTTCTCTGGGCTGCAGCCATGCTCCATGCCTGCGGCCAGCACATCAATTTGAGTGCCTACCACAAGCATTCTTGGTATCTCATCAGGCATGGGGAGCTGCTCGGATATTCCGAAGCGGAGCACCTGATGGTTGCGGCAATTGCGCGTTATCACCGCCGCAGCTTGCCCAAGAAGCGTCATGAGTCATGGCAGGCGATTGGTACCAGGGAGCACCGGCGCCTGGTGGGGGAGATGGCACTTTTGCTGAGGTTGTCGGCAGCAATCGATCGCCGACCCGAGCCAGTCGTGTCACAGCTGGCGGTGATGGCTTCCCCAGGAAAAGTTCAACTTGACCTCATCCCTGAACGCCGTAATCAGAATCTCAGCCTTGAACAGTGGAGTTTGGAAAGCTGCAGAGATGTTGTGCGAGACGCTTCGGGGGTGAAGTTGATCGTCACTGTTCAGGGATGAGCTGACGCCAGCCCACTTCATGGATGGCACCAATGGATCGAGGTTGTTCGTCAGAGATATTCACCATGACCAGATCGGGCCTGCCGGCAAGAATTTCAACGGAGGCCGGCTCGTCAATGGTGATGGGCTGATCGAGGGTCCCTTGAAATTCGATCGTGCCCTCCCTCCGCAGAGCGATCCAACTGGGTTCCACGCTGCTGATCTGGACGGTTGATTCCTGGACTGGTATCGAAGTCGTTTCGGTGGGAGCTGATGCGGTGGGAGTTGATTCGGTGGGAGCTGATGCCGATGGGGTTGGCTCTGATTCGATTGCTGTGGTCGTCGGGGCAGGTTCTTGCACCAGTTGCAGATCATGTCCTGCCTGGATTTGCCAAATCAGCAACCCTGCCCCACCAGACAAAATCAAAACGGGCAGAACCCATCGCTTCGAGGATGGACGGCTCTTGTTTGGTCGCTTGTTCCTAAGAGGCTGGTGGGGTGGAGAGATGGCCTTGAACTGTGCTGCTGGCAGGTGCTGCTGCGTCGTCCCAAGCTGTTCCACCAGCGAATCAGCATCGAGCCGGAGATGGGAGGCGAGACGTCGCACCATGGCGCGAACGAACACCGGTTCAGGCAATTGATCGCGGCGAGCGGCTTCGAGGGCCCTGAGCTGTTCAACACCCATGTGGAGTGAAGAGGCAAGGGCTTCAGCGCTCAATCCATGGCTCTCACGTGCGTCACGAATCTGTTGCCCAACATGGACAAGGCCATCATCTGTTTCGACGGACTGTTGTGACTTCAGTTGTTTGTCCTTGGCAGCCATCGACAAGGAAAGCTGATCAAACCTGTTTAGAAAATACTGGGTTTTTGGTAATTTGACTGAATCGAATGTTTCCCTAGCTTGTTTGTAACCAGCCAGATGAGAAAGTGTTTGATCAGATGGGCGATACTGGATTCGAACCAGTGACCCCTTCCGTGTGAAGGAAGTGCGCTACCACTGTGCTAATCGCCCGCACAGATCGATCTTAAACCACAGCAACTCAGCTTTTTGGGCGAAACAGATGGTCGTGCTCTGGAGAATAAAGCTTTGATCGTTGCTCCCCTTGCACGAGAGCTGGGCTCACGATGTACAACGTTGTGCGGATCAGATTTCTCTCCAGGCTTGTCTGAGCCATCGCATGAAGCGGCACGATTGATATCCATTCATCAGGCCAGCTGACCCGGTGGGCGATCGCTACAGGAGTATCCGGTGGGTAGGAGTTGAGCAACGTCTGTTGTACGTCCTGGACATGCCTAGCACTCAGATAAAGGCAAAGACTTGAACGGAGAGAGGCAAGGCGGTCAAGTTCCTCTGTTTCAGGAATGCCTGTGCGCCCACCAGCGCGACTCAGCACAATTGTTTGGACCAGCCCGGGAATGGTGAGTTCTCTGTTCAGGGTCGCTGCAGCTGCTTGATAGGCACTGATTCCTGGAATTACTTCCACTGGAAGATCTGCATCGTTGAGAGCACAGATCTGTTCATTGATTGCGCTGTAAAGCGCTGTATCACCATCGTGCAGCCGCACGACCCGTTTCCCTTGTTGATGACCGTTGATCAGGTGAGGAACCACCTTTTCGAGGGTGAGCGTGCTAGTTCGAACGCGTTCACAGTTTTCCGGAGCGAGATCAAGAATTCCAGGGCAAACCAAGGAGTCTGTCCAGACAAGAAGATCGGCCTGTTTGAGTCGTTCGGCGGCACGAAGTGTGAGCAGATCAGGCGCGCCAGGACCTGCTCCAACGAAGGAAATTGGAAAACTCAACGGATTTGCGCAGGATCAGGTAACTCTTGTCGTTTGCCGTAAAGCCAAGCCAGACCGGCCACACCGGCGAACGCCAGCATTGCGCTCATGAGCTGGGCGATTCTTAGGCCTCCTTCACAGGCTGGTGGCAGGGAACCAATACAGAGAGGATCAATCCTCAGACCCTCGATCCATACCCTTCCGAGGCTGTAGCCGATCAAATAGAAGCAACTGATCGCACCAGAGGGAAGGGAAATGAAACCTTTCATTCCCCGACGAAACAGGATTAAGAGAACGAGAAAAAGAACAAAATTCCAGATTGATTCGTAGAGAAAAGTGGGATGAAAAAATTGTGAATCGGCGTAGACATTTGGTCTGTCTTGATCGGGAATAAAAAGCTTCCATGGGAGATCGGTGGGCACACCGAAAGCCTCCGAATTGAAGAAGTTTCCCCAGCGGCCGATCGCTTGTCCCAAGGCGACAGATGGGACGAGAACATCGAGTACATCCCAAAAGGGTTGGCGTCTCCAACGGCAGAACAGAATCAGCATCAGTGTTCCCGCGATCAGCGCGCCATGGATGGCAATTCCACCTTCCCAAATCAAAAAGGCCCTGGGAATTGGAACTTTCAACCAGAACAGATTCAGTTGAGACCAAAAATTGGCCCCTGAGTAGTTGTGCCACTCAAAGGCCACGTAATAAAGACGAGCACCACTGATAGCTGCTAAGACGAGCAGAGGCAAAAGATCACTGATCAGTCCGGTTTCAAGGTTCCTAGAGCGACCAAGACGACTGGACAAAACAAGGCCGATCAGAACTGCTGCGGCAATCAGCAGTCCATACCATCGGATCGTGAAAGGGCCCAGAGCCAGAAGCTCTGGGCCCGGCGAAGTGAACATCCGCTCAGAAACCCTCTGCAGCCTGGACTTTCTCGAATTGCTTCTTCTTCAGAACAAGCATGATCTGAGCAATGGCTACAGCTGCGAAGAATGCAAGCAGGCCATAGATCCGAACGGGATTCTGCAGAACAACCTCAGCATCCACCTGACCGAAACCGCCAACGTTCGGATCATCGGTCAACGGAGTTCCTGCTTCGATGCTGTCCCCTGTTTTGACCAACAGTACCGGGCCAACGGGAACTGTTTCGGTGGCGGTTTCACCGTCGTTGGTATCGATTGTGATCACGCTCGCGCCATTCTCACCATCCTCAATGGAGCTGATGGTTCCACTTGCAGGAGCAGTGAAGATGGTGTTGTTCGATTTCTCACCGGTGGGGTACACCTGGCCACGGCCACGATTTCCACCAACATGTATTTGATATTTGCCGAAATGGATATTGCTGTCTTTGTTTGGATCGGGTGAAAGCACTGGGAAAACAATTTCCTGATGCTGATCACCAGGGATTGGACCCACTAGAAGGATATTGGGCTGTTCATCGCTGTATTGGCTGAAGAAAACTCCTTCGGTTTCCTCTTTGATCTCATCGGTCCAGCGATCCTGCGGTGCAAGGGTGAAACCGTCAGGAAGCATCACCACCGCTCCAACCTGAAGGGGCACTTCACTGCCATCAGCCCCGATTTCCTTGAGGTCATTCTGGTAAGGGACCTTGACGCTGGCCTTGAAAACGCTGTCCGGCAAGACGGCCTGGGGCACTTCAGCCTGGGTGAGTTTTTGAGCCAGGTGGCAGTTGGCGCAGACAATTTTGCCGGTCGCTTCACGAGGGCTGTCGTAGTTCTGCTGAGCCCAGAACGGATAGGCCCAGCTCGCGGATGGAGCAATCAGAACGGCAAGGCCGAGAACCAGCGATCCGATGAGGAGAGAAAGATGGCGACGCATGGAACGGAGTGGTGAATGGGGTGAGCGATGAGACAGTCGGTCAGGCCCACCAGGGCTTGTCGCCCGTGCGGAAATCGGTGTCGGTCCACTGGCTGACAAAGACGTTGTCATCCTCAACGTTCACGTTCGCCAGAGCCAGAGAGAGCGGTGCAGGGCCACGGACGACCTTGCCGGTAGCGTCGTACTGGCTGCCATGGCAAGGGCACATGAATTTGTTGGCGCCGCTGTTCCAGGGCACAACGCAGCCGAGGTGGGTGCAGATGGCGTTGATTCCGTAGCTGCCGATGGCGTCTTCGCCCTCCACAATCAGGTAGGTGGGGTCACCTTTGAGTCCCTGCACCAGGCTTCGATCACCCTCGGGATGGCTGGACAACCAGCCACTCGCCGTAACGGGATTCCCCAGTTCATCCTTGGCACTGGTTCCTCCTCCGCTTCCAGCGGCACGAGGGGGGATGAAGTAGTTGACAACTGGATAGAGGGCTCCGAGGGCGACACCTGTCACCGAACCGAAGGTCAGCAGATTCATGAACTGCCGACGACCCATTCCGGGCACATCGCTCGAGGAAAGTTGGGTCATGGCCGACGTTCATCCAGCACGCATTGGCAGCCATTATGGACGCTTAAGTGCCTGTCACGCTTTGCAACGACTGGCCTTTTGCTGCTCCGGCTCCGCTGAATCTGTGCTTGAAATCACACCTGACCCGATCGCTCCCCCCCTTGCGGTGGATGAGGTGATCACCTGCCTAAGAGAACGCTGGCACGCGACTTACGACCTCCAGCTTGTGGTTCGAAGAAGGCGTCTCTACTTACAGGTGATGTGGGCTTATCTCGAGCAACAGTCCTTTCCGATGAACGCCGAGGAGTATCGGGTGCACTTGGCAGAGGTGCTTGATGTTGTAAATCGTCTTGGTCTGGCTGGAGATGTGCGCAAATGGCTTTCTTCCACCCGGGACAAGCCACGCTTGGGGAAGGCCCTCAGTCTTCATCTTGAAGTTCAAGGGCCAGAGGCTGAAGGCCTGCTCAGGGAGTTCCTGGTTTGAGGTTTTCCGCTAAGGCGACTAGTGCAACACCAATCAGGAAGAGTGCTGTGATCGCCCCTCCCAGCAAGAGCATGGTGATCGGATCCGTTGATGGGGTTAGCACAGCACCAGCCAGCGCAGAACTCAGTACGACCCAGCGCCAGGCTCCGAGCATGGTGCGCCATCGCACCAGACCAAGCGCCCCAAGCAGCAGTTGCAGGACGGGCAGTTGAAAGGCAAGGCCCGTTGCAAGCATCAGCAGCAGAACAAAGTCCAAATACCGCTCGATCGACCACAACGGTTCCACCACATCGGCCCCGTAACTCACCAGAAAACGCAGTGCGGCGGGAATCAGAGCCCACCACGCGAACACCAATCCTGCAAGGAACAGCACCGCTGATCCGGCGACTGCAGGGGCGATCAGGCGTCGCTCACGCAGGGTGAGTCCGGGCAGAACGAAGGCAAGAACTTGAAAAAGGACGTATGGGAGGGCGAGGGTCAGACCGGTGTAGCCGGCAACCTTGAAGGAGACGAAGAGGAATTCCCCTGGGGCCAGTTGCAGAAAGTGAATGCCCTGGGCAGGGGCCTCAAGCATCCGCACCAGCGGTTTCACGGCCACGAGACTGACACCGGCACCGATGACCACCGCCAGAAGACTGCGCAGAACGCGTTGTCGTAGTTCCTCCAGGTGGTCAACCAGAGGCATCTCCACTTCATTGGGCAGCTCAGGGTCTCCCGGGGGGCGACCGATGCGGATCGGTGGAGGTGGCTTCAGGGCTGGACCGTCAGGCTGATCGGACACGGGGGTAGAACACGGAAACGAAACGTGGGCGACGGTCGGGCGTGAATGCCCGTAGAGATCAGGCTAGGAGCCTTCCAGATGCAAGCTGTGCTTCGGCGCGGTCTGGTTCGCCCCAGCGGATTTCCCCGCCGCGATGCCGCACGGTTCCAGGGCCTGTACCGGCAATGCGTTGGAGTTGGTCAGTGGGCACCATCACTACAGGAACTCGGATGTTGCCCTTGGCCCTGCTGAAATGTGCAGCGAGGTCGGCCGCGATCTGGAGGTCTGCATCCTCTGCCAATCCACTGGATGCTTTGAGCACGACATGGCTGCCGGGGCACTCCTGAGCATGGAACCAGAGGTCCCCACTGCAAGCCTGGCGCAGACTGATCCAGTCGTTCTGACGATGATTGCGACCCACCTGCAGCCGTAGTCCTCCAGGACTGATCAGCTCCAGTGGTTGGGGGTGTCCAGTTGATGCCTCCCTCCGTTTTCGCTCTCGCCGTCCCCCGCTTGGGCTGAGGAGATCGCCACACTCGCTGCGCAGGTCCTGCAGAGCCTTAATCCGTGCCGAAGCGTTTTCCCATCCAGCTCCATACAGATCATCAATGAAGGTTTCACTTCCTTCGATCAATGAGAGCCGTTGTTTGTGATGTTCAATCCTCTCCTTCAGCACAGCAACGGATCGGCGCATTTTGCGCGCCTTTTGATAGAGCTTCTGGGCACGGTCAATCTGCTCACGATCTGGATTCGGCAGACATAGGAGTGCATCGGCTTCACGCTGGAGTTCGTTGCAGTTGCTGGTTGAGGAGAGGCGCATCTCCTGTTCATTCAGATACTGCGTTTCCTTCTCTCGCCAGCGGCTCAGTCGCTGCCTCACTTCGCCTGTCAGGCGATCAAGGGCGCGCTGATTCAGGCCTTTCTGATACCAGTCACCCAGTTGAAGTGCGAGCTGATTGTTGTCTGATGGGCTGTCTCCCCAAACCTGATATTCGGTTTGGTTCAGGAATTGCAGGCTGAAACACTCCCGATTCAGACAGTCCAGCCAGAGCATCCAGCGCTGGTGAAGGGTCTCCCAGGTTGTGCGGTCGAGTTCCTGGACAGGTCGGTGAAGGTTGGAACCGGCCAGTTGCCGGACCAGCGGTGGGCTTATCCCTTGATAGGTCTGCTGAAGGGCCTTTTTCAGCGAGAGGGGAAGAAGTGTGAGTCGCTCCCGCCAACGTTGATAGCTCTCATGCTGCTCCGGTGGTTGGCCCTGCAGGGACGGTGGTGGCGTGTAGAAGTCCCCGGTCCCGATTGGCCGAACGCGAGATTGGTGATCTCTGACCTGACGGCCAAGGGCGATGATCTGACGCTGAGCATCCAGCAGCAGCATGTTGCTGTGCCGACCCATCAGTTCAAGGACAAGGGTGCGCTGGATGACTTCGCCAGGCCGCGCTGCGAACCGGAACTCCACAACACGTTCAAATCCAGCCTGGTGAAGTTCGACCAGGGCCAGCTGCCTGAGGCTGTGCTGCAACTGCTGGGCCAGGGTGCTTCCTGCTCCCTGGCGTTCGGGTGGCTTGACCTGCACGAGCCTTGGAGCATCGGCCTGCCAGCTCAGTTCGACCCAAACCATGCCTCGGAGGGTGCGCAGGCCCATCTGCAGGGTTTGTGGGTCTGGCTGTTGCGCCTTCTCGAACCGACTCGGCAGCGCGCTCTGTCGCAGGTTCTTCAGCACCGCCCGCAGGGTGGTGAGATCCATCAGCTGAAGGGTTGCCGTGGTCGTCACTCGATGCTCATGGGCCTTCCTACTCTGCTGGGCCAGCGACAAGCAGCGATGACCGGCAGCAAAGGCCGTCTCACCGTCATCACGGGCCCCAGTGGTGTCGGCAAGGGAACCCTCGTGGCAAGGATGCTGGATCGCCATCCTGAAATTTGGCTCTCTGTTTCAGCGACCACCCGTGCCCCTCGGGCCGGTGAGGTGGAGGGGCAAAGCTATTTCTTCAAAAGCAAGGAGGCTTTCGCCGCTCTAGTTGACGGTGGTGGTTTGCTTGAGTGGGCCGAATTTGCGGGACATTGCTATGGCACCCCTCGTGAACCCGTCAGCGATCGGTTAAGTCTTGGCTTGCCGGTGTTGCTTGAGATTGAACTTGAGGGGGCGCGCCAAGTTCGCCGAAGCCTCCCTGATGCATTTCAGATTTTTCTTGCACCACCCAACTTTGAAGTGTTGGAACAACGCATTCGTGGGCGAGGTACGGAATCAGAAGAAGCGATTCAGAAACGTTTGAGAACAGCAGAACAGGAACTGTTGGCTCAGGGTGAGTTCGATGCTGTTGTTGTTAATGACGTCCTCGACAATGCCCTGTGTTCATTGGAGCAGCTAATGGGATTCTTGAACTCTCAATAAGCCATGAAAAAAGCCCCATTTCGCTGGGGCTTGAAGAATGATGTCTTGAACCCTGGGTGATCAGTTCAGCTCAGAGGGTGGAACAGAAGATCAGGGAAGAAACGATTCCACTCGATCATGATTCCTGCGGTGACAGTGAACCATATGGCTGCAACAACAGGTGCTGTGGTGAGGAACTTTTTCATGGTTTGGTAATGCGTGAAAACGGTCTGAGCGTGTAAAGGTCAGCGTGGAGAAACGGTGACTTTGTTATCGCTCTCAACCAGTTGGCCGCTGGTGAATTCACCGAATGCAGCAACTGGCCATGTTGCGGAGGCCATCAGACTTTTCAGAGCAATCGATGTATCAATCTGAATTTCATTCATCGCTGCATTTTTGCCACGGGTGGCTTTGAGGTATTCACGACCAGCCCAGCCAATGCAACCGTTGATGTACAGGAACATGATTCCGGGGAGAACGAAATCGCCTGCATGGCTCCAGCGGCCATCAACGATCAGGTGAGGTAGGCCATCGTCTCCGCAGGACGCTTTGCTGTACATCTCAAAACGGGCCTTGGCCTGGGGAGTGGCTGCAGCAGAGGCACGCTGCTGGAATCGCGCACTTTCAGAACAGGGGGTAAGGCCTGCCACATCCGCCTTTGCGACGGGGGCGAAGCCGAACACCAGGAGGGCCGAAAGCACAACGGCGAAAAGACGACGCATCGGATCAATTCCTGTTGATAGGTGCCCCGGGAGGGCAGGATGTCCACAGTTGGGACAGTAGGGGAGGCCCCTCACCAAGATGGCGTCGGTGCTTGCCCTCGAAACAAGTTGTGACGAGTCTGCAGCTGCCATCGTTCGCGAGAGGGGTGGAGTCTTTGATGTGCTGGCGTCGAGAATCGCCTCCCAGGTCGAGGAGCATGCCCGCTGGGGCGGCGTTGTCCCTGAAATCGCCTCACGGCGTCATGTTGAGGCCCTGCCAACTCTGATTTCTTCCGTCCTTGACGAAACCGGATTAACGATCGGGCAGCTCGATGCAGTGGCTGCAACGGTGACTCCAGGACTGGCCGGAGCGTTGATGGTGGCTTCCGTGACCGGCCGTTCACTGGCGGCCCTGCATCAGCGGCCATTCCTCGCTGTCCATCACCTTGAGGGTCATCTCGCCTCGGTTCGGTTGGTAGACGGCGCTCCTCCGCCTCCTTATTTAGTACTGCTCGTCAGCGGAGGCCACACCGAGCTGATCCACGCTGAAAGCTCTGGAGCGATGACCCGGTTGGGACGCAGTCATGACGATGCGGCCGGGGAAGCCTTTGACAAAGTCGCTCGACTCCTGGGCCTTGGCTATCCAGGCGGACCGGCAATTCAGAAGCTCGCCGCGGGCGGTGATCCATGTCGGTTCAACCTCCCAAAAGGGCGCATCTCAAAACGAGGCGGGGGGTTTCATCCCTACGACTTCTCGTTCAGCGGTCTCAAGACCGCCATGCTCAGGCTTGTCGAGAAGCTCAAAACAGATTCGGAACGCCTGCCTTTGGAGGATCTCGCTGCGAGCTTCGAGCAGGTTGTTGCCGAGGTTCTGGTGGAGCGAACGCTTCGCTGTGCCCTTGATTACTCGGTGTCCCACATTGTGTTGGTGGGAGGCGTCGCGGCGAACGCCCGATTGCGTCAGCTGATGCAGCAACAGGCCCAAAGCAATGGACTCACTGTCTCAATCGCGCCTTTGGAGTACTGCACAGACAATGCCGCGATGATCGGTGTTGCCGCGCTGCAGAAGCTGTCGATTGGCCAGCGGATTAGTTCTCTAGAAATTGGTGTGTCACCCCGTTGGCCGCTGGAACGCTGCAATGCCCTGTACGAAACAGCACCTCCGTTCTGAAATGATCTGTTTAAGGTGGCCAAGCTCTGCAGCAGTTTTTGAGCGATGGAGAATCAAACGCAACCACTGACGAACGTCCAGGCAGAACCGGTGGCAGCCGATGAGCTGAATTCCTGGCGGCGTGGTTTCACTCCACAGGCAGAGATCTGGAACGGACGTCTCGCCATGATCGGATTGTCATTCGGGCTTGCTGTTCTTCTGCTTGTGCGTGTCTTCTCAGGTGGTTGATCCACTGCGTTCGATGATCAACTCCGACCCCTCAGCGCTTGGGCCAGTTCGTTGGGTTTCAGGCTGACCGATACGGCAGCTTCGGCTTCAATCCGGCCTGCTTGAACAAGCTCAAGCAGCGACTGATTTGTCGTCACCATTCCATCGAAGCCACTGCGTTCCATGATTTCCTCCACTTCATCCAAAGCTCCTCGCTGGATGTAGTCCTTGCAGGCATCAGTATTGACCAGGATGTCGTGGAAAGCAGCACGTTTTCCATCCGTGGTTCGGATCAATCCTTGAGCGATTACCCCCAGCAGTGATTCTGATAGGGATCTGCGCACGCTGTCCTGCTCGTCTGGGGGAAACATGCCCAACACACGTTCAACAGTTTTGACAGCTGAATTTGTGTGAAGTGTCCCGAACACAAGATGACCTGTTTGGGCAGCTTCAAGTGCTGTTGCAAGCGTTTCCTGGTCGCGGATCTCGCCCACGAGAATCACATCGGGGTCCTCTCTCAGTGCGGCCCGCAGAGCGTTGTGGAATTTCAGCGTGTGCAAGCCCACTTCCCGATGCCGAATCAGGGACTTCCGGCTCTCATGTACAAACTCCACAGGATCCTCGATTGTGAGGATGTGCCTGGTTTCGTTGCGGTTGATCCAATCGATCATGGCCGCAAGAGTGGTGCTCTTTCCTGAACCGGTTGGTCCTGTGACCAGGATCAGCCCTTTGGGACGGGCCGCAAGCTCCCTGAGAACTGCAGGCAGCTTCAGCTGCTCCATCGTGAGGATGGTCTGAGGAATCAGTCGGAGAACCATTGCCGGTCCCCGCAGGGAATCGAGCAGGTTGATCCTGATCCGTACAAAGGGAAAAGCGTGGGATCCATCGAATTCCTTCTCTCGAAAAAAGGCGTCAATCTGTTGCGGTGACAGTATTTCTGAGAGCCAGCGCTGGAACACGCTGAGGTCGGTGATTGGCCAATCTGTGATCTGCATTTCGCCTCTGGCCCGATAGCGGGGACTCTCCCCAACGCCCAGGTGCACATCGGAGTGACCTTCCTCGTGGGCGATCTGAACAATCCGTTCAAGGCTGGGGCTGCCGTCCGCCGCTGGGACGGGTCGGCCCGGAGAGGGAGCGGGGGTTGGGGCCGTTGCGGCAGGGGGCCGCGGCGGGAAGCCTGGAGGGAAGACCGGTTGAGCCACGACAACAGCAGACCACTGCATTCAGGATGCCGAAAAACGCTCGTAGGATCCCGTTACCACAGCGATTGTCATGGCCGAATCGCCTCGCGTCACGATCGTTCTGGGTACCAGGCCGGAGGCGATCAAGCTGGCTCCGGTGATCCGCGTCTTTCAGGGGTTCTCTGGCTTGAACACCAGGGTTGTCCTGACTGGCCAGCATCGTGAGATGGTGACTCAGGTCATGGATCTTTTCGGTCTCAAGGCCGATCTGGATCTGAATCTGATGGCGCCATGTCAGACACTGACGCACGTCACCTGTGCAGCTCTGCAGGGTCTGCGTGACGATTTTCAGGCCTATCCGCCCCAGCTCGTGCTGGTGCAGGGCGACACCACGACGGCGTTTGCCGCAGGACTTGCCGCGTTTTACGAACAGATTCCCGTTGGCCATGTCGAAGCGGGTCTGCGAACGGACAACCTGCTCGATCCCTTCCCAGAAGAGGCCAACCGGCGACTGTTGTCTCAGATCGCCACGCTTCATTTTGCTCCCACCACTCAAGCGGAGAGCAACCTGAGGGCTTCAGGGGTTGTGGGGGAGATCGCCGTGACTGGAAACACGGTGATCGATGCTCTTCTTTTGATGGCGGAATCCGCTCCCAAACTATCTTTTGAGGGCCTCGACTGGGAGAAACAGCGAGTCATCCTGGCCACCGTGCACCGCCGTGAGAACTGGGGAGATCGCCTCAACGACATTGCGGCAGGAATCCTCAAGGTGTTGGATCGGCACTCCGATGCAGCACTCCTGCTCCCTCTGCATCGCAATCCCACAGTTCGCGAACCGTTGCAGGATTTGCTTGGCTCTCATCCGCGGGTGGTTCTGACTGAACCTCTGGATTACGACCGCCTGGTTGCGGCGATGAAGGGATGCACGTTGCTCTTGACCGATTCCGGAGGCCTTCAGGAAGAGGCACCTGCACTGGGCAAACCCGTTCTGGTTCTGCGCCGCACAACGGAACGCCCGGAAGCCGTTGAGGCTGGGACGGCAAGGCTTGTGGGAACGGATCCCAACGGTATCCAGAAGGAGGCTTCGCGATTGCTGGAGGATGCAGAGGCTTACGGAGCGATGTCCCGTGCTGTCAATCCCTTCGGCGACGGCCAGGCAAGCCAACGGATTCTCCAACTGTGCAGTAAGCGACTCGGTCTCTGATGTCAGTTTCAGTTCAGGGCGTCGGTACCGCTGGTGGCTGCGCCGTTGCCTGGATTCGGGTCGGGGGACGCTCCTGTTCATCGGGCTGAATCCCTCCGTGGCGGATGACCGTCGTGATGATCCGACCCTTCGCCGGCTCTGTGGATTTGCCCGTTCCTGGGGGTACGCCGAGCTGGTCGTTCTGAATTTGTTTGCCCGTGTCGCAACCGAGCCCACACTTCTAAAACGATTGGAGGATCCCGTCGGCGCTGCCAATGATCAGGTGTTGCTCGATTGGGGCAAGCGTTGGTCAGTGGATTCCGCAGTGGATCTTTGGTGCGGTTGGGGCAGTCGAGGGGGTTGTCTTGATCGCGACCGGACTGTTGCTGCGTTGTTGCAGCCTTGCTGGGTGCACCGGCAAAACGTTTTTGCGGCCGCCAGGGGACCACTCACGATTGGGGTGAACCGCAATGGGATGCCAAGGCACCCTCTCTACGCCTGTCGAGATCTGCAACTGAAGGCGTTCGTTTGGGCAGCAAATGGATCGATCCGCCATCCTGAGTGAACGCCTTGGCCTGTCGCTTCCGCCGATGCCTCGCACACCACGCCGCTACGCGGTGCATCTTCATCTCGTCGGCGGCCAGACCGAAAGGGTTCATTTCCCCAAGCTGGAGATGTTCCAGGAGTGGTATCAAGGCATCGTCAATGCCGAGGGCCAGGGGGGCTTTGTGAACGTCCCGATCAGTGATCTGGATGGCGAGTATCTCGTCGTCCGCCCGGAGGCAGTGGTCGCGGTGCGAGTGGAACCTCAGTTCTCCTCTGTCGATGACGCCTGAGCGGCTTGGCCTCCTTTGGGGCGTCACCGTTTTTGCGGGGGCGGCAGCCCGGCTTCTTGCTGCTGTGTCCGGATTGCCCGGGGTTGTCCTTTTGCTCCTTTCCGGCCTGCTAATCGGACGCTCTGGTCTTGGCCTTGTGGAGCCACTGGATCTCGGTCCTGGGCTCGGCACGGTTGTTGGCCTACTCGTCAGCCTGGTGCTGTTCGATGGTGGTCTGAACCTGCGGCTCCCAGGGGACACGATCAAAACAACCGTGCAACGGATCACCGTGCTCCGGTTGTTGATTTCGCTCGGGGCAGGATTGTTGGCTGCCCACTGGTTGGCTGGGCTGAATTGGTCGGTAGCGGCCGTTTACAGCGCGATCGTTCTGGCCACAGGTCCCACGGTTGTGACCCCCCTGGTTCGTCAGATGCGTCTGGCCCCACCGTTGGGTGATGTGCTGGAGGCGGAAGGCCTTGTCCTGGAGCCCATTGGTGCCGTGCTGGCCCTGTTGTTGTTGGAGTTGGTTCTGGGAAATCTCCATGGATGGAGGGAAGTGGCGCTTGGGTTGCTCTCAAGGTTGGGTGGAGGGGTCCTGATCGGGGTCAGCGTGGGTTGGCTTCTTTCCGAGGTGCTGAGCCGCCTGCAGCCTGATCAGGCTTCGGGTCTTCCGCTCCAGCTGAGTCTCGGCATGTTGTTTCTCATGTATGGAGTCAGCGAATGGCTGCTGCCGGAATCAGCTCTGCCCGCATCCGTCGCTGCAGGCCTCGTCGTTGGCAGGCGCCCAGCTGCTTACACCGCCGATCTGGATGTTCTGATTCAGGAGCTCGCGCAACTGGCAATCACGATGTTGTTTCCGTTGCTGGCGGCTGATGTGTCCTGGGCTGAACTGAGTCCGCTGGGTTGGGGCGGTGTGTCCTGTGTGCTGGTCTTGATGCTGCTGGTTCGGCCAGCGGCGGTGGGGGTGGCCACCACCGGCTTGCCGCTGGAATGGCGTCAGCGACTGTTTCTCGCTTGGCTTGCCCCGCGGGGCATCGTCACGGCCTCCGTGGCCTCGTTGTTTTCAATTCGACTCGAGCAGGCCGGCATTCTTGGTGCAGGAAGGCTGCAAGGCTTGGTGTTTCTGACGATCCTGATGACGGTTGGACTGCAGGGCCTCACGGCGCAGCCCCTCGCCAAGTCTCTCGGTTTGATTCAGACCGATGAACCTGAAGATTCAGCCAAGACAACGGCGGAGTCTGGGCAGGTCCTCGCCGATCTGAGCTAACAACGACCATGTGGTCAGTAAATCAGGCCCCTGCAGGCGCCCGAGCAACGCGGCTCGCAACGACTTCATGAGCACGCCTTTTTTCACACCGGCAGCTTTGGCAGCATCACCAAGCAGGGACTGGGCTCGTTCTTTGTCCTTGCCATCCCAGGATTGTGCCTGAAGTGCATCACTGAGGTGGCTTAAGGCTGTTTTGGCACCTTCCATGGCCAGCTGTTGCTCAGCGTCGGCCTCGAGGGGTGGCTGCTCAAAGAAGGGGCGAGCTTGGTCAACCCCATCGTTGAGGAGCGTGAGAGACGGTCCCAGCAGGCTTGTCAGTTCGAGCATCCAGTCACGCTCGGCTTGGATTGGCCAACCCTGTGCTGCCCAGAGAGGACACAGCTGCTCAAGCAGTGCATCGCCACTGAGCGAATGCAGCACCTGGGCATTGAGCCAATTGAGTTTGTCCCAGTCGAAACGGGCTCCGGCTTTATTGACGCGCTCAAAACTGAACACCCCAGCAGCCTGGTTCAGGTTGAAGCGTTCATCCATTCCATCGGGTACCGACCAGCCGAGCAGGGTCATGTAGTTGGCAATCGCTTCTGGGGTGTACCCCATGTTTTTGAAATCGCTGATGGATGTGACTCCGTCACGCTTGGACAGCTTGCGCCCTTCGGCGTTGAGGATCAGCGGAGCATGAGCGAAGGTTGGGACTGGCAATCCGAGGGCCTCGTAAAGCAGCAGTTGCTTGGCTGTATTGGCGATGTGGTCCTCGCCTCGGATCACATGGCTGATGGCCATGGCAGCGTCATCCACAACCACCACAAGGTTGTACAGCGGGTCTCCGATCTGATCAGCTGGGGCGCGCCGCGCAATCACCATGTCGCCGCCGAGGTCTGCACCACGCCAGTGCATCGGCCCACGCACCAAGTCGCGCCAGTGGATGTCGCGGTTGTCGTCAATGCGGAACCGCACCACAGCCTCACGGCCTTCGGCTTGATAGGCCGCCACCTGCTGCGCAGTCAGATTGCGATGACGGTTGTCATACCGAGGTGCTTGGTTTGCAGCTTTCTGCGCCTCGCGCATGGCCTCCAATTCAGCCTCGCTGGCGTAGCAGCGGTAAGCCAAGCCTTGATCGAGGAGCTCTTGGATTGCTGCCTGGTGCTGATCGATGCGTTCGCTCTGCACGACGGGATCTTCGTCCCAGTCAATTCCGAGCCAGGTGAGCCCCTCAAGGATGTTGGTAGTGAATTCCGGCTTAGAGCGTTCTTTGTCGGTGTCTTCAATGCGCAGCAGAAAAGAACCCTGCTCGTGGCGTGCATAAAGCCAGTTAAAAACGGCCGTGCGCGCGGTACCGATGTGAAGCGTACCGGTGGGACTGGGTGCCAAACGAACCCGCACCATGCCTTTCGATCAGATGATGAAGACGGGACCGACGGGGCTCGAACCCGCAACTTCCGCCGTGACAGGGCGGTGCTCTAACCAATTGAACTACGGTCCCAGATCGGATGGAGAACCTTTGGGTCGCGCCCTCAGGGATCTGATCTGCATCGCTTGCGCGACCCAGCAAGTATCAACTGCCGCCCTGCCCTCCGTCAACATTCTGACAACCAGTGTTGTGGGATCGGGCTCAACAAAAAGGTTGAAAGCGTTGGTAGCGCTTGGGTGTTGAGAGCTGAATTGCTTTAGTTACCACTGTTGGCGTTTGAATTTCGAAATCAACAGCAAAAAATCCCGGTGGTCGAACCACCGGGATTGGTGAAGAGATTCAACACGCTCTTGTAGAGCTGAAATCAGCCCGGCTTAGGGACGGAAGCCAGCGGGCTCAATGAGGCGAACTTGATTGCCGCGGGCGGTGAATTCCCGACCCTGATCGCTTTGAACGACCACGCGACCGCCAGATTTGACGCGGATGACTCTTGCCCTGACCCAGCCGAGGGCGGCTGACTCGAGGACCTTGACGACATCACCAGGTTGAAGATCCAACTCCATGCTCAGAACCGGGAAACTGCACGAGGGGTCATCGGACGCGCCGTGGAGGACTTGAACCCCCGACATCAGGTTTTGGAGACCTGCGTTCTACCAACTGAACTAACGGCGCAAGGCGATGAACCCCTCAACCATCACCAGGATGGTGATGGCAACTGGATTGAACGAGGCCGAAACCTCAGCGATCGAAGCGCTGCTTCACGCGGGTGGCCTTGCCCACCCGTTCCCGCAGATAAAAAAGCTTCGCCCTTCGTACTTTACCTCGCCGTTCCACTTTGATCGAGGCCACCTGTGGGCTGTGCAGCATGAAAACCCTTTCCACGCCAATGCCCTGGAAGATCCGACGAACCGTGATCGTTTCGTTCAGGCCGCCATGACGTTTGGAAATCACGACACCTTCATAGGGCTGGACGCGTTCCTTATTGCCCTCGCTGATCCTCACGCCAACACGAACGGTGTCTCCGACATAGATCTCAGGGAGCTCACTCTTCAGTTGGGCCTGCTCGAATCCCTTGATCAGCTCTTCAGCGCTCAGCTTGCGGGATGCGGTGGCTGTCGCGGTCGTGTTGACCGTTGCATTGGCGGCCGCCTCGGTGGCGCCATCCGGGTTTTCTTCCGTCACAGTCGTGTCCTTGGGGTCGGCTGCCATCCCAGCTCCGCGTTGTATCGCCAAACAATCAGTGTACCCGGCGGCGCCAGCGCTGAATCAGCAAAGCACCCCCACTGATCAACATCCAGAGCAGACCCAAAGCATTCAGAAGGACCACCACAGGTTCCAGGTTCGCCCCGAGCCATTCCCCTTCGTGGACCACCATCATCCAGTGCACCTGATCTCGACTGAACCCCAACCAATCCCTGGCTAGTCGGTAGCTCACGCCGCTGAGCACCGTGATCAGAAGCGGGAGCAGAACAAGGGGAGCCACGCGTCGATGCAGCTCGCGAACCTGCACAAACCAGGCCATGGGCTACTTATCCGAGGATGATCTTGATAGCGTGACGGATATTGAGGTGGTTGATGAATTTATTTGCTGACTTGCTGGCTACCACGCAATCTTCACGTGTCACCGCCACGGGGCCTCGGATTCAGAAACGGCGTGGAGTTGAAATCAAATCGGCCCGCGAAGTCAAAATTATGCGCAAGGCCAGCGCGATCGTCGCCACGGTGCTGCGCGAGGTGATGGCCATGGTCGAACCCGGCCAGACGACGGGAGATCTCGACGCTTTTGCGGAAAGCCGAATTCGCGAGATGGGTGCTGTACCCAGTTTCAAGGGTTATCACGGCTTCCCTGCGAGCATCTGCGCCAGCATCAACAACGAAGTGGTGCATGGAATTCCCAGCAAGAAACGGGTGATCCGTAAGGGCGATCTGCTGAAGGTGGATACCGGTGCCTACTTCGAGGGCTATCACGGTGACAGTTGCGTCAGCATCTGCGTCGGGGATGTGAGCGAGGAGGCTCAGACCCTCAGCCGAGTGGCAAGGGAAGCACTGATGGCCGGCCTCGGGCAAGTGAAAGCGGGCAACACGCTTCTGGACATTGCCGGAGCCGTTGAGGATCACGTCAGAGCCAATGGGTTCAGCGTGGTGGAGGATTACACGGGTCATGGTGTCGGTCGCAACCTGCACGAGGAGCCATCAGTCTTCAATTTTCGGACGGATGAACTCCCCAACGTGACCCTCAGACCGGGCATGACCTTGGCGATTGAGCCGATCCTCAATGCCGGGAGCAAGGTGTGCCGCACGCTCAAAGACCGTTGGACGGTGGTGACGCAAGACGGCTCCCTGTCCGCTCAGTGGGAGCACACGGTTCTTGTCACCAGCGATGGCTGTGACATTCTCACCGATCGCGGCGACTGAGCATCGCGCTGTAGAGCCGACGCGCAAGTTCATGCATCGGCATCAACAGATAGGTGAGCGGATTCGGGGTAACAATGATCAGATTCAGGTCAAGGCCGGCTTGAAAAATCACCTGCTGGGCGACAAATCCCGCCGTCATCAGTCCGATCGGATTGAGGTCTGAACGGAATGGGCCCAGCACAAGCTTTCGAATTCTCAGCCTTTCCCGCTCAACTGCGCCGCGCTGGGTTCCGCGCAGGCTGATCAATTGCCCGATCAGTCGTTTGCTTAGTTCATAAACGGGGCTAAGCGCTGGCTGAATCTCAGCTTCCGATGTGTTCACCCAAACCTCGCTCGGCTGTTCAGCACCACGCCTGGTGGCAATGCTTTCGAACAGCCGAAGCAGACGCCAGCTGCTGAGGGCGTTGATTTCCAAGGCTCGATCCACAGTGTCCGGATCCAGGTCCCCCTGGGGATTGATGCCGTGGTTGATCACAAGAATGTCCAGCTCGGTCAGCGTTGCCTCGAGCTGCTCTTCATGGCCGCAGTGCCAGACAATCCACTGGTTCGGGCCGTTGTCCGTCAGGGAAGGAGGAGGGCTGTGGGTCAGGCCGATCACCTCGGCCCCCCTTTGACGTAACACGCGGCAAAGCGCTCCCCCGAGAGCGCCTCGGGCCCCTGTGATGCCAATGCGCTGGCCCGACCATCGGCCGCCTTCAGGTGTGAGGTGTGCCATCCGTTCAGCTTCGGGCATCCTTGGTGTCAGCCGGGTGCCGATGGTGCCACCCTTCAACGATCCTGCTCTTCGGGCCTTGTTTGCGCCCTATTGCGGTGGACTGGCCCGTGAGCGTGAACTTGAGGTCGCCTTGGAGCGGTTGACTGCGCTTGCGTTTCAAGGCCTTCGTCCCGTTGCAGGGGCGAATGGTCACCGCTATCTGCTCCGCTGGGACTCGGTACGAGCCCCCATGGAACGCACAAGCTGCGGTCTGGAGTTTCCCGAGAAGCCTGAGCTGCACTACCGCTTCGAGCTCGTCACGCATCAGCTGGTGACCTGGCTGATGGATTGCACAGAGCCTGATGGTCAGGGTCTTGATTTGCCTGATGCCTTCTGGCAGTGGCTTCTGGTCGACTCAGATTCTGATGAGATGGGTGATGAGACGCCTTCCGGCCCCTAGATTCCCTCACCAGGAACGACTGAGCCGCTCTCCATGGGAACGACCCTTCTGATCGGATCCTGTGAGCCCTTCAGCGGTAAATCCGCTCTCGTGCTGGGGATCGCCCAGAAATTGATCCAGTCGGGTTTGCCCTTTCGCTTCGGGAAGCCACTCGCCACAAGCCTCGACTGGGATCCCAATAAAGGGCCTCTGCCTCAGCCTCTGATCGACGACGACGTGCGTTTCGTCGGTGAAACCCTCGGGATGGACTCCACGCGTCTGATTCCCTCACTGCATCTGTTGTCACCGACGACGGCAACGCTTCGGTTGGGTCAGGGGCAGCTCGATCCAGGTGAGGGTTTCGAGGTTTTGAAGCATCAGGTCGCTGCCGCTGACGGCCTCACCTTGCTCGAGTGTGCGGGAAGCCTTCAGGAAGGTCTGCTTTACGGGCTCAGCCTGCCCCAACTGGCCGCTGGGCTGGATGCCCAGGTGGTGCTGGTGCATCTCTGGCAGGACAGCCGCAGCGTTGATGCGCTCCTCTCCGCCAGGGAGATCCTCGGCGACAGGCTTGTGGGGGTCGTGCTGAACGCCGTAACCCCCGACGAGGTTGAAAGTCTGGAGCGTCAGGTGGTGCCATCACTGGAGAACTTGGGACTGTCCGTTTTCGGTGTGATGCCGCGTTCACCCCTCCTGCGCAGCGTCACCGTGGGTGAACTGGTACGACGGCTCAATGCACGGGTGATCTGTTGTCCCGAGAGGGAAGAGCTGCTGGTGGAGACCCTCAGCATCGGAGCAATGAATGTCAATTCCGCCATGGAGTTCTTCCGCAAACGCCGCAACATGGCCGTTGTGACCGGTGCAGATCGCACGGATATTCAGCTGGCGGCACTGGAAGCGTCCACGCAATGCCTGATTCTCACCGGCGCAGGAGAACCGCTCCCTCAACTGATTAGCCGGGCCGAAGAGCTCGATGTCCCTCTGTTGAAAGTGGACCATGACACCTTGGCCACAGTGGAAGTCATCGAACAGGCCTTTGGCCATGTGCGCCTGCATGAGGCGGTGAAGGCCACCTATGCCTTCCGGCTTGTGGAGGAGCACTGTCGGATCGACCGTCTGTTTGAAGCACTGCACCTGCCGGTCCAGGCCTGATGTTCACTGCTAGCTTCCGATGAGGGCCGGACGGTTGTCCTTGGGTCAGTCTTTGGATCTACCAGCTCTTGATCGAGTCGATACTCTTGCCCAGGAGCTCGCGCTTCTGCAGGACAAGGGTCAGCGACGGATCGCGATTCTCGGTAGCCGTCATGTACCCGTCGTCGCGATTCATCTGATCGAGCTGGTGGCTCGTTCCCTGGTGCAGGAAGGCCATTCCATCGTTACCTCGGGCTCGCAGGGCGTGAATGCCGCGGTGATCCGCGGGGTGCTTGAGGTGGACCCCTCCAAGCTCACGGTGTTGCTTCCTCAGAGCCTCGATCGTCAGCCGAGCGAGATCAGAGACCTGCTTGAGAGGGTGCTTCACCTGATCGATAAACCTGAACAAGATGATCTGCCATTGCCGATGGCGAGCAGCCTTTGCAATCAGGAGATCATCAATCGCTGCGATCAACTGATTTGCCTGGTGTTTCACGACAGTGAAACGTTGCTGGCGAGTGCGCGAACAGCGGAAGATATGGGCAAGGTGGTGAGTTTGCTCTACTTCGACTGAGGCAACACCTGCAAGTGGGTTCCGTCCCGCCCCATCACGAGCACCTCTGCATCCCGATCGAGGCTGATCTCCGGATCGAGTGAGATCGCCGCCCAGCTCTGCCCATGCCAGCGCACGCGGCCTGATCCACCCGCTGGAATCGCCTTGATCACGCGGGCCTGATCTTCCTGAAGGTGCTGGCCGGAGATGGCGGGATGACGGTGTGCTCCCCAGCGGCTGATTCCTGCCGCACCCAGCAGCGTCAGCCCCACGAACAGACTGATCTGGAGCAGCGGCGGCAGGCTGACCAGGGCGGTCAGCACGGAGAGCACCAGTCCGGCGAAGGCGGCGAGCATCAGTCCGTCGAAGCTGATGCTGCTGAATTCCATGGCGAGAAGCAGCATGGCAATCACGAGCCAGATCAGGGATATCCAGGTCATGGTTCGCGCCAATCAAGGAAGGTTGGGTTCAATCTGATGAACGAAAACCTTTCCGGTGATTCTCCAGGTTCAATTTCCTGGATTTCTACCGTTCCCGAAGTTGATCTCCAACGGTATGGAAGCACTGGCATTGCCAGCTCTATTCGTGTTGCTGGCCCTTGGCAGTGGCAGCGTCAAAATCACCAGCGGTGGTCGTTCACGGCTGGTGGAACGCCTTGGCAAGTACGACCGCGAGATGCAACCTGGTTTGTCTTTTGTGGTTCCGGTTGTTGAGAAAGTGGTGAGTTATGAATCCTTGAAGGAACGGGTTCTCGATATCCCTCCCCAGCAGTGCATCACCAGGGACAATGTGTCGATTCAGGTGGATGCAGTTGTGTATTGGCAGCTGCTGGAGCATTCCCGTGCCTACTACGCGGTTGATGATCTTCAGGCCGCCATGGTCAATCTCGTGCTGACTCAGATTCGTGCCGAGATGGGCAAGTTGGTCTTGGATCAGACCTTCACGACCCGCTCAGAGGTCAATGAGTTGTTGCTGCGGGAATTGGATGAAGCCACCGATCCCTGGGGAGTGAAGGTCACGCGGGTTGAAATGCGCGACATCCTTCCTTCCCCTGGTGTGAAGCAGGCCATGGAAGCCCAGATGACGGCGGAACGGGAGAAACGGGCCGCCATTCTTCGTTCAGAAGGCGAGAAGGAATCCCAGCTCAATGAGGCCAGAGGCAAGGCGGAAGCGTTGGTTTTGGATGCCAAGGCTCAGCAGGAGGCTGTGTTGTTGGATGCCGAGGCCCAGGCAAAGCAGCAGGAACTGCTCTCCAAAGCGAAAGCAGAAGCTGCCCTTGAAATTGCCCGTGCTCTTGAGTCCAACCCCAAGGCGGAGGAGGCGATGCGTTTGCTGTTGGCCAAGGATTGGATGGCCATGGGTGAACAGATGGCTGATGCGCCGGCAGGCAGTGTGCTGATGGTGGATCCCCAGTCGCCAGCATCATTGATTGCTGCGCTGAAGCAATTCCAGCAGGGCCAGGGTTGATCGGATCAAACAAGAGGCCGTTTCTGGAAACGTTGGCGATAGGTTTTATTGACGCGTTTAAGAATCTTGCAACGAGAGAAAGGGAACATGTATGTTCCCTTTTCTTGTCAATTTGATTTCGCTAAGCATGCTCTTGGTTTAAGGTTTTATGTCCAATGATTGAAATTGCTGATTAGTTTCAGTGCAGAAATGATGAAATCGTACTGAGGGATGTTTGTCGTCAGCCAGGGGTTTGGTGCCTTGTTGATCAGAATCACTGCGCCATGGTTTCCATCCAGGCTGATGATCGAAAGACTGAGGTAGCCGTTCCCGGACCCTCCGTGGAAGATGTACTGCCCCCGGGCCTGCGTGCCCGCATCGCGGTTGCCGATGTAGAACCCGAGGCTGCGTGAAGCAGTGGAACTCGGAATCGTCAGCTGTTCGGCTAATGCCTGGTCGAGCAGCTTGTGATTGCTGTCCAGCGCTTGGGTGAAGGCCAGGTTGAAGCGGGCCAGGTCACTGGCGGTGCTCCACATCAACCCAGTGGAGAGGATCGGATTCCGCATCGGAGCCCTTTGATGGGGGGTGCCGTCGGCGTCGTAAGGGATGGCGATGGAGCTGGTGTCGTCCAGGAAAAAGCGGTTATCGAATGTGCTCCTGCTCATGCCCGCCGGTTGCAGCACCAGCTCCTGCATCAGGGCCGGGAAGGATTGCTGGGCAATGGATTCCAGCGCTGGTTGCAGCACTGTGTAGCAGCCATTGCAGTAGTCGTAGCGTGTGCCGGGGATTCGTTCCACCGTGAGCGGTGGGTTGTTGGCCGGTGGTTGGCCGCGCAAGAGCTGCGGCAACGTTGGCAGAGTTTCCTTGGGCCCACAGCAGCCATCGGGATAGGGATTGCTCAGGGCTCCGGTGTGGTTCAGCAGCATGCGGAAGCTCACCGGCACCTTTGCGGTGTAGTCATTCTCAGGAACCTTCCATCCCTTCAGGTAACGGTTGACGGGTTCATCCAGAGCAATCTCCTCGGCTGCAAGGAGCTTCACCGTGGCCAGTGATGTGAGCGTCTTGGTGATCGATTGAGCCTGAAACAGGGTGTGTTCCGTTACGGGCCGGCTGCTCTCCAGATCGGCCATCCCGAAGCCCCGGGCCCAGGCGATGCGCCCGTCTTGAATCACTGCAACCGAAGCCCCTGGAATGTTGTGCTCCTGGCGCAACGTCTCGATCTGTTGCTGCAGAGGGCTGAAGGGTTGTGTCGCCGCTTTTGCAGGGGAAGCGAGCTGAGCGATCGTGCCGAGGAGGGTGCCCATCAGGGCAGACGCCATGCAACGCAGTCCCGAATGCAATGGCATGCTTCTGGTTGGGTGATTTTCTTTTGTTTAGCAATAATTTTATTTTCTGAGTGAAAATTGCCGATCAAGGGCAAGTGAAAGTCAAATCAGGTAAACATTATGGTTTAAAGCTTGGCTTGTCTTTGATCTTGTTCGGAGGTTAAATCTCTGGGCCAGATGTTGAGCAGTCTTGCAAATCTCTTGTGTTTTGAAGGGTATGAGCCGATCAATTCGCATGCTCGAGCTTCCAAACAGGTTTCAAAAGCAAGCGCTGGTTTCAGACTCCATGTTGCAGCTCTCAATGATTCCCATTGATTCAATCCAATTGGGTTCCTATCAACAAGGATGACGAGCTGTTGGATGGATCAGTTGGAGGCAGCAATCACAGCCCGGAGACCTTCCACATAACAGATCCCAACAGCCGTGACTCCAGAGGCCCAGCAGAGACCACGTAGGGGAGGAATGTTGCCAACGTAGGCAAACAGATAAACGACGCGCACGGCTGGCCAGATCCAAGCGGCTGCAATAGCAGTGGAACTTTCGACTCCAGCCACGAGACACAACAACATGGCGGGAGCCCCAAGGGTGAGGGCTTCCCAGCTGTTCTCCTGAGCCCAAACAGCTCGCTGTCCAAAGGGCGGAAGTCTGTTGAACATCGCTCGCGGTGCCTTCAGGTCGTCCAAGGTGAAATCCGCTTTGGCTCTGCCGGCGCCGGTCAACACAATGCTGGCGATGACAACAGCCCCCATCAAACAAAGCGCCCAGGCAAAAGCGGCAACCATGAACCAAAACCAAAGAAGGTCGAGACCCTAGCCGGCTCCGTTCAGTGCCAATTCTTCAGGACTGCATTGCTCTGTCGGTTTGCTTTGGTGATTTGATCGGGATGTGGGTCGGGCTGTTGATCGGTTTGAACG
Source organism: Synechococcus sp. MIT S1220 (assembly GCF_047303025.1). Lineage (NCBI taxonomy): Bacteria > Bacillati > Cyanobacteriota > Cyanophyceae > Synechococcales > Synechococcaceae > Synechococcus > Synechococcus sp. MIT S1220. The sequence goes on from NZ_CP138939.1 coordinate 1,251,527, forward strand.
CCGCTGAGCGCTGCTTTCTGTTCGGGCTATGTCTTCAGTGCCTTTGAAACGCTGCTCTCCTGGCCAGTGTTTCTTGGTTGTGTGGGAAAGGGCGACGCCGATCTTGATGGTGAGCGATGCAAAAATTGCCGATGGTGTTCATCTCATGGAGAGTTGTTTTGATGGAGCACTTTTTTATCAGTCAGATCAACTGGGTGTTTGGCATGACGGATTGATTGGTTTGGTTGAGTGATTTTCATGGGATTCATCGTTCTGGATGCAGCAACCACGCGTTCGAAGATCGCTGGCAGCGATGAAGGCTCGGGTCTAGCTTGTGAACAGAGCCTTTACCAAAGCGCTGCGTTATGGCGTCGTACTCCTTTGATGTTGTGTCTGATTTTGATCGCCAGGAGCTCGTGAACACACTGGATCAGGTTCGTCGTGATGTGGGAACCCGTTATGACTTAAAAGATTCGAATACAGAGATCGATCTGGAGGAGACTGAGGTGGTGATTACAACCGCGAGTGATATGACCCTGCAGGCAGTGGAAGACATTTTACGAACCAAGGCGACCAAACGAAACCTCTCTCTGAAGATCTTTGAGTTTCAGACTCCGGAAAACGTGGGAGGAAATCGTGTGAAGCAAGTTGTGAAATTAAAAAAGGGTTTGAGTAAGGAATTAGCGAAGAAGCTCAGCAAAATTTTGCGTGATGAGCTCAAGAAAGTGACGGTTGCGATTCAAGGAGAAAGCTTGCGAATCACCGGAAAGAGTAAGGATGATCTTCAGGCTGCGATTCAGTTGGTGAAGAGTAAGGAGGATGAGCTTGATGTTCCGCTCCAGTTTGAGAACTACAGGTAGATATCTGTGAATGCTGCAGGGGTTATGCGTATCGATGCAGATGTTTTCAATGTTGTGATTTGAACAATTAAACGATCTCAGACTCATTATCCTTTGAATAGGAACCGATAAGACCTTCCATGGTGTTGACAAGACGGTCGTTTTTACGTCGCACTGGGCTGACGGCGGCAGGCGTTATTGGGCTTCGCCAGATCGCGGCAGGCGCCTCTGCGAAGACTCTGCTGTCTGAACATTCACAGCTGGCTGATGCGACGAACAGCTTGAAGCCAGAGGACTTGATGGCTGGGATTGAGTCCGCAAATGTTCCCTTGAGAGATTGGTCTGGTTACACCAATTACGGGAGGGTTGCTGAGGCTTTTGCTCCTTCAAGCGATGCGGAGATTGTGGATCTTGTGAAGGCTTGCAGACAGCGAGGACAGACGTGTCGGGTTGTGGGATTGCGAACCTCCTGGAGCCTGTACTGGTTCGATCAGACCAATGATCTGCTGATTTCAACCAAGAATCTGGATCAGATCGCTTTTGATACAGAAGCGATGACTGTGACATGTGGTGCTGGGGTCACCCTGGAAACATTGCATCGTGAAGCGTGGAAGCGGGGGTTAACACTTGCCACGTCCCCAGCCCCTCCCTGGGTCACGGTGGGTGGGGCTGTTTCAACCGGAAGTCATGGAAGTGTGATGGCTGGCAGTATGTCATCGTCCCTGATTCGCTGTCGTTTAGTGAACGGGCACGGGGAGATTGTCGATCTCGATGAGCGTCATCCTGATTTTGATGCCGTTCGGATTTCGCTTGGCATGCTTGGAGTGATGACAGAGATGACACTTCAATTGCAGAAGGGTTTCCGGCTGACACTGACTCAGGAACCTTTTGCAACACAAAACTGGGAACAAAGTCTTTTTGAAAGTGGGCCGATGTCCTTTCTGCATGCGAATTTATTGGAAGAACCATCGGTTGTTTTCAAGGTTGATTACGATAGTTCAAACGATGAGAACCATAACGATCTGATAAAAGGTACAAATGCTGATGGCGTGCCATTTGTAAGTGGTCCGGCTCATCTTGTCGTCATGAATTACGCCCCCCCGTCCCCAACCATTGCTGGGTCAGAATGGGCTGTGCCACTGGAGAAATTTCAGTCAGTTCTGGATCGATTTAAGGCCGACAACCAGTTGTTGCCAGCCAAGATCTGGATGAAGAAGAGCGCGGGTGAATCCGCTTTGCTCGCTGCTGGGCCTGACCCTGACAAAGCTTATGTTCAGTGCGGTTGTTATCACCCTGTGAATGGCAATCAGGACCCAAAGATCATTGAACAAATGGTTAAGAAGGTGGAAAACATTATGCTGAACAATAATGGACGCCCTCATTTTGCCAAATTGATTTATATGAATTCAGATCAGATGCGCTCCTTGTATCCAAAACTAGAAACGTTTCAGGAGGTTCGCCAACGCATGGATCCTGACGGAGTCTTTTATACAAAACGGCTCAAAGCTTTGTTTGGATGATGGGGACGTGTCCCAAACTCAATCGAGATCACGGAGGCCATGATTGGCCTTCTCGGTTATGAATTGATCCCTGAGAACGTTGCATTGACGTCTAATTTTTCCGTTCACTCTTTACTCACCGTTCTGCATGCGCCTTGAGTCGACAATTTTGGCTAACTCGAGTACATATCCTGCTGTGCACCAACGGCCGTAGCTTCGGGAGCGATTGTCTGGGTCGGATCGGATTTCAGCTGTTTCTGCCATCACAAGATCGAGATCTCCCTGCGGAAGGTCATACAGATCCTGCAATTCCACTTCTCGGCCCAACAGGTGGCTGCGAAACCACTTGCGTGTCTGTTCCTGCGGTGGAATCTCCATGGTGTGCGTCCATAGGGGTGGGCTGGTTTTCGTCTTTGTTATTGGGAGATTGATCCTTCCGTGTTCATCATGCACGATGAACGGTTTCTTGGCTGATCAAGGTTGTGGTGTCTCTATGGTTTATGTCTGCCCAGTTGATGGATTTTCATGGGGTCTAAGACCATTTATCTTGCCTCTCCCTATGGTTTTTCCGAGCAGTGGAAGCGGTTGCTCCTTCCTGAATTTGTAGCAGCTCTGGAGGCGTTGGGACTTGAGGTATGGGAACCCTTTGAACGCAATGGACAGGTGAATTTGGCCGATCCGGGCTGGGCCTATCGCGTCGCTCAGAACGATCTCCAAGATGTGCGTGATGCTGATGCCCTGTTTGCGATCGTTAATGGCACGCCACCCGATGAAGGGGTGATGGTGGAGTTGGGAGCGGCGATGGCACTGAACAAACCAATTTTCTTGTTCCGCGATGATTTTCGTCGTTGCACTGATTCTGAAGATTATCCCCTGAACCTGATGTTATTTGCGGGTTTACCGGAAAAGAACTGGAGGAATTATGTTTACAGCTCCATCGAAGAAATTGAGCAACCTGAGAAGGCTTTGGCTCGTTGGGTTCTGACGTGATCTGTTGATGTGGTTTGAATCAGTTGGTTTAAGATAGCTGTAGAGTTCAAAACGCAAAATGCGTAGTAACTTTGCAATGATTGCTTTGAATGAATATGGAAAACAACATAATTATCGCGCCTTTGATTCATAGAAATAGGTGGCATTGTCCGTGTGCAAAATAAATTCATTACGACCAATCGTTGATGGATGTTCTGGAAAATATCATTTTTATCGATATTCTAATTTTTCGCGTTTAGATCTACTAAATCCCTCCAAGAAAGCTGCCTGAAATTGATTTGAGATGGGTTTGAGGTGCATCTAACTTAATATCAGATCCTCTTGTCCCAGGCCTTTTGGATGCAAGTTGCTTGAAAATAGGATCATTCACTTGATTCTTGGACAGCTTGATCATGTCTTCTGTGGAACACGATAGTTCAGGTGATTGTCCAAAACCTGCATAGATTGCATAGGCACGTTGTGCACCGGTCCCGTGGGATTTGCTGCCAATCGTGTAGGCGGTTTGTGCCATATTAATAATATCAGCAGAGGTGATTTGCAGGTCGTCGGCGCCTTGACCCAGAATTGCGCCGGCTAGGCAATCCGCTTGGAGCTCTGAAATCGGCTGTACATATTCAACATCAAAAACATTTTGCAGATAATGAGAGTACTCATGTGCAATCACATAAGCGATGGCGGCAGGACCAAAATCCTCGTAAAATGGTTCAAGTTCTTCTTGCACCACATAAATCGTGTTAACGCGGGGGCAATACGACGTGCCTCCAACATCCGTTGCGATGCGTCCACCATGATTGGAGAAGCAACCCCCTAAAACTTTGGTCGATGATTTAACATTAGTAATGATTTGTGGTGGATTGAAAGTGTTTAGTTGTGGATCTTGCTCCCAGTGGTAGATTACATAATTGCCGAATGCTTCAACCGTTTGATTCAGAGATGCATGGGCAGGCTGGCGCGGGCTCAATACATCGGCGATGACCGCCGAGATACCCAGTAGAACAGAGAAGAACAGTTTATTGGTTTTCATTTTTGGTCAATAAATTGGTGCCTTGCCTTAAGCCTAGCAATCCAATCCCTTTTTTTCTACTTGCGTCGTCCATGTGTTGAATGGTGGGGAATTTCACATTGTTTTTCTCCGAAAAGCATTTAAAGTGATGAACTCAGTTCAAGGCAAGCTTGCGCCAACACGTCCTGGCTCTGCTGCTGATCTGTTGCTGGCCTGTGCCGCCAGCCTTTGCAGATCTGAAAGTGAATGGTGGAGGCCGCGTTGGAACGAAACTAAATGGTTCGCTGAACGGCACCTGTCGTCGTGGGATTTGCAAGATTTCCGGTGGTATGCGTAAGGGAAAAAACAAAAACATCTTGATGCATCGACTTGACAAATTCGACACAAGAGGAGGCTCGATAAAAAAGGTAAAAATTAATAATTCAAAAGGTAAAATACAAACCATAGTTTTGAGTGTTACGGATCCTCGGGGAGCATTTTTAACAGTTCCGACTTTTCTAAAACGACGATCTGATTTTGTACTTCTTTCCCCTGGAGGCATTCAACTCAAAGGCAAAGGGTTTCATAATGTTGGCTCTCTCTCCTTGATTGCAAAGCCAAGCTTCAAAGTTGATCATTTTCTCTTCCATGCTGCTGAAAGCAAATCACCCTCAAGTGAGTTGATGACGCCGGGGAAAATAAAAATCAGCTCTAATTTAAGTGTTGATGGAAATTTATTGATTGATTCTGTTGGAGAGATTCGTATTCAAGACTCCACGATTAAGGTGGCTGATTCTCTTCAAGTTGTTTCTAAAACGCTACGGGGGAACATGTATGCTCCGTACGACCAACAAGCTGAAAACCAAGTTTCCATTTCTAATTCTTTTCTAGGCACAGCTTATGGCAATCTTGATGTCAATGTTTCCAGACGTCTGAGTACAACGAATTCTGCTCCTGCGATTGATATCGACCAATCAGATCTTGATGCTGCTGGCAAGATGAGCATCAAAGGGCGAATTAACAATCCCTCCCGTGGCTTAACTGCCCCAGTATTGGAAATCGATTCAAGCAATCTTAAGGCCAAGCGCTTGCTCCGTGTCAAAGGAACACTTCGAAATTTTCAAAAATCAAAAGACTCGATTGCTGTTGCTTTAAGCGGAAGGTCGTCTTTTGCTTCGGATCGTGAAACGCAAATTCTTGGATTGTTTAATTCTGGTGTGGATCTTGTTAGGAGTGATGCTGTAAGAATTGGCAATGGGAGTGGCGATAGAGCTTCAGTTAGCTTTCGTGGTCCTGTAAAAATCATTGGGAAGATCCATGATTTCCAATCATCCAGGTCAAGTTATGCGATCTGGGTCACTGAGTCTGATCTTTTCGCATTCGATGATATTCACCTTTCAGCAGATGTCATGAACGTTGCATGGTCGCAGTCTACCTCTGGAGTGTTCTTGGAAGATACCTCTCTTTTATCGAATCAGATTGGTTCGCTTGTGCTTTCTAGTAGTATATATCGTGTCGATGATTCAATTAGTGATTTTGGTGTTGTCATAGATCGTTCTAATATTAACTATTTCCGCGATGTGGAAATTGATTCATGGGCGGATACCTCCAGGGTCCGCGTCGCTGGATCACTCGGGATTTTATTGGATCAGGCATATCTTCAATCTGGTTCAATGCGTTTCAGTGGTTACGGCGCAAGTGGGGTTCAGCGGTCGGCTGAGTTTATTCATGGCCAGCAAAGTGAGCCTGCTGATTTAAGGATTCAGCCCGATGATGTACACAATAGCGGCATTTTTATTAATAAAAGTCGCCTAGTTGCGGAGAATGATATAAAGATTGATGGGATTGCTGGTGAATTTCAGTCATTTTTTGGTGAGAATGTTTCAATGCCGTTTGGTGTGTATATTTTTAAATCTAACTTGGATTCTGGGCGTTTGATTAAAATCTATGGTGATGGTGGAAGTTCCTATTCGGGCCGAACATCCCTTGCTACGGGTGTTCATCTGTTCAAATCGAATCTTTCTTCTTTAAAGATCGATCTCATGGGTGATGGTGGTGATATTTTCTATGTTTCCCAAGTCTCTTCTCAGGTTGCCTTGGATGGTAATGAGGGCCTTTTATTAGAGTCTTCGCGATTAGATACATCAGCGCAGTCAACTCCGTCTTTTAACTCTCGCACTAAAAATTCAATCCAACTTAACGGGGTTGGTGGAGATATTAAATCAGAAGATGCATCGAGACTTCGTTTTGATGTTGATGCAATGAATGGGGTGTCGATTGTAGGTTCAGAACTGATTAGTGGAGATACCGCCTATTGGTTTGGTGAATCTGGCAACACGCCTCATGGCTCTGACTCGAATCAAGGGATCTACATTGAAGATTCAGAAATATTTTTCTATGATGAAAATCTTGATCGGCAAGAGACTGCTCTGCTGATTGGTGTCAGTCAGTCTGGAACGAATAATAACCATGGTGTTCTTGTTTTTGATTCTACGTTTATATCACCGAATTCCGACTTGGCTTTTGATGGAGAGGGCGCGATCAATGCATCACAATCAGGAGAATTGAATCGTGGAATTGTATTCGATAATTCTTTTATTTATGTTGGAACCAGTGCTCCATACTTAGATCAAATTCAAAAGCCACTCAATAAGTCAAAATATGATTTAACTATTTTTGGAAGTGGAGGGCAGGGTTACATGGATAATGATGGTGTTGTCGATTTCAACAGTGACATCAATGTTACTGGTGATATTATCATTGATGGCACTGCATTTGCGTCAAGTGGTCTTAATGCATCAACGCTGTTCAAGGATACCAACTTATCGGCGGGGGGTGATCTCTTTGTTTCTGGCAACACTGATTCAATTTTTGATCGGGCGACAATCAGTGTTCAGGGTGAGATGAGCGTGATGGTGGATGGAGCGTTTATTGATCATTCTTCTGTGCTTCGAACATCAGTGTCATCGCCTGATTCAAATCTGAAAATGCAATCTATGACGACGCAGAATCTTTCCAATGTGAATCAGATCAGTGTTGACAATTTTAAAACTGTGCAGCTTGATCGTAGCGATATTCAAAATTCAATCGAAACTTCGGAGGCTGCGTTGTTTTCGAATTTGGGCTCTGTTGTTCAGACCTCATTTTCGACTCCTCTGTCTTTACAGGAAATGCAAGCCATGTTGCTGAATGAAATCAAGGCGATCCAAAATCGACAGTAATCGTAAGTTATTAATCACTTAAAATGCGTAGGTTGCTCGTGTGTAAACACCTTGGCCAATGATTGTCTTCCTCCAGTCAGCACACGAATTGTCAGTGAACAACAGAGGTCGCGTGTAGCCCAACTCAATCGTCAGTTTTGGCTGCGTCAGCGTGTATCTCAATAATGCTCCGTAACTCGCTGCCTCATCTTCGAGTGAGATGGATGATGTCTGGGTCTGTGCATAGCCAACTCCACTGAATGGCACAAGCTCGACTTGGTGTTGGTCGGAACGCATCAGTGTGATTGGCGTTTGAATGGTAGACAGCACTCCACTATTTCCGCTGAACAGATTGGCAGGCAGACCAATCAATCCCTGGTCTGACCCCACCGCAAAATTCATGGCGTAAGGCAGGGGGCGAAATGCCATTTGACCAGAACCCGATAGCAGCAGATTGATTCGATTTGTGATGCGATAGCGAAGTGCAGCTTGTATGCCAATGGCCTGCGCTTCTCCCAGATTGACTCCTGTTTCAGCATGCTCTTTGCGTTGGTTTGATGGTACGAAGCCTGATAAGCCCTGCAATCCATAGAGCTGAGCTTGCCAAACAAGTTTGTTCTGGACTCCATTTGCGGTTACTCCATAGCGTAAATATGCCATTGTTGGTCGCCTCACTAAATTGGATGCGCTTGCATCAGTTGGAACTTTGTTGTTGATATATAAGTTGCTTCTCGATCCGATCAGCGACGAGAAAAATGAGAGATTTATCTCGTCAGCTTGATAAATTAACCAATCTAGATTTACGATTCCTTGGAATTGATTGTAGCGAAGATTAAAGGAATTCTGGTGATGCGGAGCGATCTTGTCGATGCCAAATCCCAATGCTCCACTTACATTGATCTGTTGTGAGAGTGGATAGGTGTAGCTGATTGACTGAGTTGATGATCGTAGATCGAGCTCTCTTGTATTATTGAATTGTAAGAAAGCGAGGAAAAGGTCCCCACTTTGAAAAATGTCTTCCTTTTGTGTAATTGCTTCGGTTTTTAGCTCGCCAAGTGTTTCTGCTCCATCATTGCTGATTGAAATAAATGACTCCCAATTTCTTGTCTTGGGGGACACTTGAATTTTTAATGCTGATAAATTAACTTGGCTTCCGTGCCTTGTGAGCTGCGCGCGCAAACTGTCAATATCTCGCCTACTTTCAAGTAAATCAAGAGCTATCTGAAGTTCTATAAGGTTGAAAAAATCTGATTTAAGATATTCCAGTTTCTGTGCAATGTTTTCATTTAAAGCTTTGTCTTCTCCAAAAACTCTGATTTCGACAAGCCGGCCTGGCAAGACTACAAGCTTGTAGGGTTCCTTTTGGGACTGAATTAAAATTCTGGTATTGATGTAGCCATCAATGATCAGTTGCTTGCTGAGTTGTTCAGCGCAGGCTTTAAGTTTGTTGGTGATATCACGAATCTTCCTGCATGGTGCGAGGATTTCAGCAAGTTTATATTGATCGTATGGCAAGGCATCGATCACAATTTTGTTTTCATTGGTTTGATCCCCTGGCTTTTGTTTTGAAGCGCCACCCGGTTGTCTTGGATCGAGTTCTGGATTGTCCTGTTGTTCAATTTTGATCTCAACGTTTTGGTCCTGTCTTGCTGGTCTTTGATGGGAATTAGGTAACCTTGCAGGGCCAGTTTGAGTTGGTGGTTGCACCAGCTGAGCCATCAGCATTGCGTAGATAGCCACTACCACGGTTTGCCAATCAAGACGGGTGCGGCCCAGAAGTATGGATTGGATAAGCCTTCTTTGATTTGTATCCTATGGCCAATGCTTAGATTTTTAATCATGACCGTCCCCTCTGGCGACAATAGATCTTTCCCTTGGAGTTGGTATTGATTGGTCACGAATTCCCTTTGGGCTTGTTGCAATGCTTCTGCTTTGGGTAATCCCTTCTCAAGCCAGTAATAAAAACGGATGAAAAATATTGAGGAGGCAATGTCGTCGACATACCAAAGGTTTCCAATCGCTGACTGTGCTCCTGCCATCAGGGCCAGGCCAGAGAGGCCTAGCTCATTACGATTATCACCCAACGCGGTTCGGCATGCGCTAAGTGTTAAAAGTTCTAGGGGCGAATCCTTGCTGCTAAGTCCGAGTTCTCTAAGCTCCTGCATGCTGATACTACCATCGGTTAAATATAATTTTGAGTTGATGGGTTCGCCTGGGATAAATTCACCATGTGTTGCAAGATGAATTCTTTGCATGTCTCTGGAGTTACCTTTCGTGATTAAGGACTTTTTTGTGAACTTGTCGTTGATTAGTGTTTCACCATTCGTGATCATCTTTAACTGTTCGATTTCCTGCGTCACGTAAGGCAATGAACTCATTTCTTTGAAATTTGATGATCCGGCCAATAGATAGTTTCGTTTTGATGGATATTGATAGGCGCCTCGCGGCATCAGGCTGACAGACGGTGTAATTGAAAAGGCATATCGCATCCCTAGCCACTGTTTGCCATTGTGCAATGCGGCAAATGGAATTCGTTGTAACTCTGGGTCCAAACTGATCAGTAATGTTGTAATGTTTCCTTCTTGGAGTTCTTTCTCGATGTTGGCAATCAGGATGTCATAGAGCTGTCTCGACGCCGAATCTTGTTGCTCTACGTTGAGTGACTGCGCTTCTGACGTTTGTTGATAAAGCAGCTCGATCAGTGCATTAAATCTTTTCTTGTTGACAATTGTTCTGACTCCTTTGGGGTCTCCTGTTGGTGGGATCAGGATCGTATCGAGTTCAATGTTTTGACTGTTTGGGCTGGTGTTGAGGCTTAGTCTTAAGATCGCAGGCTTGTAGTTGGATCGATCGAAACGATTGTTCCGTTGTAGAGGCTTCTCTTCTGCCTTGATCGGGCTGTTGGATGTATACGTTGTCGCAGTTGATAGCAACAGGACCATGGAAGCCAAGAGACGCCAGCCCTGTCTTCTCTGAAACATGTTGCATCACACATGATCGATATTTTATAAGCTTTTTTAAGTGACGCAACCTTTGATGCCCTTTTTTTGGCGGTAAGATCAAAAGTGATTCGCAGCGGTCTGCTGGTCAGACTGAATTCTCGTTTTCAATTTTTCGAGTTGCTTCGCTTGGCTTTTGATCGATTTGAATTGATCCTCTGTTTTTTATTGTTCATAACTCTCATCGAGCAAGTACTCTCAAAATCAACGCGCTATCAATTGCGATGCTGATGTTGTTCATCCCCTTTTTTGATTCTGATTACAACTGAAAACCTTCGGGAAGAAGTTGGTTCAATGTTCGGGTGCCTACACCATCGATATGGATCTTCGCGTTGTTTGGTAACAGCTCCTGCATGACTTGCCTGCAAGCACCGCAGGGCATTTTTGTGCCCCTCTCACGACTTGTTTGGGCGTCAGCACAGCTGACGGCAAGTGCCAGGGGGCGTTTCCCTTGTGCAATTGCGCTGAACAAGGCGACACGTTCGGCGCAGATGCTCAACCCATAGCTGGCGTTTTCCACATTGCAACCAGAAATCATGCTTCCGTCGTCGCACAGCACTGCAGCACCGACGTGAAAGTTTGAATAAGGGCAATGAGCGGCCTTGGCCGCATGGCGTGCGGACACCAGAAGCTGTTCAACGTTGTTCACGACATGTGCCTCGTGCTGTTTCTTTCAAATCAGTAAGGGGTTTGCTGGCTCCACTGGCACGCACCACTGTGCTGTTGTGGAGGTGGAAGTTTAGGTGTGGCTGGATGTTCAAATCTCTCTCCACTTGAACAGTGAGCTCACGCTCCTCTTGGTTTGGAAGTGCAATTGGCCCGAGCGGTGCTCTGTAATTCCACCTGTAGCTGAATGAAGCGTCGGGTTTGATGGATCCAACGGGTGCAGATGTTTCCTCCGCCAACGACGTCAGCCTGCTTTCGATCACGTAACGGGGGTTAACCGCGGCTCTCGTCCCCAGCGTCACCCGGAATATTTGGTTTTCGAGAAGCCGAATTCCCCTGATTGGTTCTGTGGTCCAGCTGCTCTGCGCAGTTGAAACGGTACAGAGCAGCGCTGGTGGGGGAGGTGTAACAGCCAGAAGAGGCAAGGGCATTGGTTTTGAAAAGTAGAACCTGTCCGCGAGACTTGCGTGGCCGGGCATTGATGCAGGGGCTTCGATGCCCTCCTCTGAATGGCGGGCAACCTGACGAAGCTAGCCTCCACGCTTAATGATCACGATTCCTATCTTTCCTTTGGTTGAGATTCAGCGGAGCCTCTGTTGAAGCGGAGGTCTCTAACCGTGGTTTTGATGCTGCATCCAAAGATTGGACTGTTTGTCGTTGTTGCGGCAAGTTTGCTGTTCGCTGATTGGGGCATTCGATGGGTGTACCCGAATCGGCTGAATCGGCTACGACTACAATCATCTCCATCAGAGGTGTTTGGTTGGAACCACTGCATTCGATCGATGTTCTTCACTTATGTCTATGTCAAGCCTGCCGGCTCGTGATCAAAGGACCTGTCTGATCCAAATGCGCCTCATGTTACCTCAATCAAGTTGATTGCTTCTGCGTAGACATCAATGCGATCATTGATTTGTTTGCCGGGAAATTTAATGATTTATGCTATTATTGAAGAGAATGGCGTGCTCCATGCAAAAAAGTTTTGCAATTGTTCTCCGTGTTTTTGATGGAGAGGCGCCATATTTGCAGTCCTTCATAGATCATCATCGCTCCATTGGTATTGATTGCTTTTATGTCCTCCTCTCCCCAGGAGAATCACCTCTTTGCAGGGAAATTCTAGAAAAAAATAAAATTAGTTTTTTTGACGTTCAAGGCCAAAGGGTTGAACGTATTTGGCGCCAGGTGAAGGAGGATTATGTGTCGGTTCTGGATGCTGATGAGTATTTGCATCCTGAAGTGATTCGCTTTGCGTCTGAGGAGGAGTTCCGTTCATTGCAGATGCCATGGAGGATGACTGCAACCTTGGATGACAATGGCTTTACGGATGCGGAAAAACATTTTTTTGTTTTTCCGCAGGTGAAGTCGATGATGAGGACCAAAAGCCTGACAAGTATGAGTCTCCACCTTTCAGGAACCAAAGGAGATGGTGACAGGCTTGGTTTGGATGTTGGTCTTCGCTTTCCTTTGAATCACTATTATCTGAGAGGATTAGATGATTTACTTCTCAAGGAGGGCGGAGTCGTTGCTTTGACGGGCGCCACAACTGTGGGTCGTACGCCGGTGTCTCTCGAAGGGGATGTTCAAGCTGATTTCCCCCAATTCCCTAGTCGCCATGCAAAAGCTGCCTTCGTCCTCAAAATGCTCGAGGTGTGTCCGGAGGTGAATGATCCTTATCATTTAAAAATTGATCCCGAGATGCTGGCCCGGGTGCTTGGCACAGCTCAATTTGATCTCAGAGAGGCAAAAGATCGTTTGCGACAAAGCATCGAGTCGATTGTCGATGTTTTTTCCGATAAAACGATTAAACGACAACATCGGAATATAGAGCGTATTTTTTCGGACAATCCCAGGCGGGTCAATTTTCAAAAAAAGGTGATAAAAGCTCTTCAAAAGGATTATTCCAAACGTAATAAAGGCATGGGTTCAGAGTCCTAGATTTTGTGGTGATGTGCCATGGGCTCGCTAGCTGTTCATTGTTGTTCGCGATCCACGCGCGAAAGGCTAGAACTGCGTCGACGGATCTGATTCTGTCCATACGTCGGTTCTGTGAACCGGAATGCTCCTGTCTTGTTCCAGCCATTGAAGGCTGGGATTTCCTTCTGGTAGTGCATTGGATGCTTCAGTGCTGATAATGTTTGAAAAGCAATGATGTGTGCATTCAGGGCATGATACGAGGGAGCTTATCTAATAGCGATCTTGTCTAAATCGCTTCGACCACTCACTTGTCAATTTGCGATTGATCAGTTTCAACTTTGGTTGCTAGGAACGCGATAACTTGTATCTGAGCAAATCAAATTGGATAAGCATTGTTTTTAGTGTCTCTGATGATTGGTCCGGTCTTCTCTTTGCAATCAGGCTGCTTGCAATAGCTCTTGCTGCCTGAACTGATCGTGACGCGTGGATCTTCCTTGTTGGGGCTAAGACTGATCCTGCCGACATCAAGCAACCGCCGCGAAGCTCTCGCGGAACGCGTTCAATGTGGTCTCGATATCCGCTTCGGAGTGAGCCAAGGAGGTGAAACCAGCCTCAAAGGCTGACGGGGCCAGATAGACCCCCCGTTCGAGCATGCAGCGGTGCAATTTCCCGAAGCGTTCCGCGTCGGTGCCTTTCGCTTCCTCAAAATTCCGAACAGGTCCCTCACAGAGGAAGAAGCCGAACATCGCACTGACGCTTCCGCCAGTGATCGGCAAGCCTGCTTCGCTGGCCGCAGCTTTGATCCCTGTGATCAGTTTGTCCGTTGTGGCGGCCAGCTTTTCGTAGGTGCCGGGTTGTTTCAACAGTTCCAACGTCTTGATCCCGGCAGTCATCGCCAGGGGATTGCCGCTCAGCGTTCCGGCCTGATACATCGGCCCTGCAGGAGCCACCATCTCCATGATCTCTCTGCGGCCGCCATAGGCACCCACGGGAAGACCACCACCAATCACCTTTCCCATCGTGGTGAGGTCTGGTGTGACACCGAAATGGGCCTGAGCTCCTCCGTAGCTGATCCGGAAACCGGTCATCACCTCGTCGAAGACCAATAGAGCTCCGTTCTCCTTGGTGAGTTCCCGCAGCCCTTCAAGGAAACCGGGTTCAGGCTGAATAAAGCCTGCATTGCCGACGATCGGCTCGAGGATGACTCCGGCAATCGCATCTGGGTTCTCTGCAAACAGTGCCTTGACCGCTTCGAGGTCGTTGTAGGGGGCTGTAAGGGTGTTGGCCGTTGTGCTGCGCGGCACACCCGGAGAATCAGGCAAACCGAGGGTGGCGACGCCGGAGCCTGCCTTCACCAGGAACATGTCCGCATGGCCGTGGTAGCAGCCTTCGAACTTGATCACCTTGTCGCGACCGGTGTACGCACGAATCAGGCGCAGTACGGCCATGCAGGCTTCGGTCCCACTGTTCACAAAGCGAACCATCTCAACGCTTGGAACGGCCTCGATCACCATCTCGGCGAGGGTGTTCTCAAGGGCACAAGGCGCACCAAAACTGGTGCCCTTCTCGATCGCTTCCTGCAGCGCCGCGATTACCTCAGGGTGGGCATGGCCGCAGATGGCTGGCCCCCAGCTGCCGATGTAGTCGATGTATTTGTTTCCATCCACGTCCCAGGCGTAGGGGCCCTTGACCCGGTCGAACACGATCGGCTGACCGCCCACAGACTTAAACGCGCGCACTGGCGAGCTCACTCCTCCAGGCATCAGGGCCTGTGCAGCCCCGAAGATGGCCTGTGAGCTGCTGGTGTTCAACGCTGGAGTTGTCACGATGACCGACGCCAAAGGGCAGTTGCAAACCGTGCAACATCCTGACCCAAGAACGACCCGATGCGTCCGGAGTGTGTCTCTAAGGCACATCTCACTGTTTAGCTTGAACCAACTTGCGCAGCCGGTGTGCCCCACGACTGGTCAGCTCTGGAGCGGGATTTGCGGCGACATCTGCCCCCTCGCGCCGTGCTCGCGAAACGTCAGGAGCTCCTCAGTTACGACTGTGACGGATTGACCCTTGAGCGCCACTGTCCACCGCTTGCAGTCCTTCCAGAGACCACCGAACAGGTTTCCAAGGTCCTTGGTTTGTGCCATCTGCATCGGATTCCGTTCGTGGCCCGCGGGAGTGGCACGGGGCTTTCAGGGGGCGCGTTGGTGGACCAATCCGCCCTGCTGGTGGTGACAAGTCGGATGCGCAAGGTCTTGGCCATCGACCTCGACAACCACGCCGTCACGGTCCAGCCCGGTGTGATCAACAGCTGGGTCACCCGCGCCGTGGCCGGTGAGGGGTTTTATTACGCGCCCGATCCTTCCAGTCAGGTGGTTTGCAGCATCGGCGGCAACGTGGCTGAAAATTCCGGTGGTGTGCACTGCCTGAAGTACGGCGTCACGAGCAATCACGTTCTTTCGCTTGAGGTGGTGCTGCCTGACGGCACCGTCACCCGGTTCGGTGACGAGCTTGCTGAGACCCCCGAGCTCGATCTGCGCGGTGCGTTCATCGGCAGTGAGGGCACCTTGGGCATCGCCACTGCGATCACGTTGAGGCTGTTGCGCGCGCCGGAGTGCGTGAACGTGCTGCTGGCGGACTTCGCGACGATGGAGGGTGCTGGGGAGGCGGTTCGCAGCGTGACGGCGGCGGGCCTTCTCCCCGCAGGGATGGAAATCATGGACAACTACACGATCAATGCGGTTGATGATTTCTTTGGTCGTGATGAATATCCGCGAGATGCGGCCGCGGTGCTGCTGATTGAGCTCGACGGTCAGGAGGCAGAAGTCCAAGCCTCGGCACATCGCGCTGAACAGCTCTGTCGCGAGGCTGGAGCCCGGGGCTTACGTCGGGCGGAGGATCCGGCGGAATGTGCCCTGCTTTGGAAGGGTCGAAAGTCTGCGTTTTCAGCGGTGGGCAAGATCACGCCGACGTACTACGTCCAGGACGGTGTGGTGCCGCGCAGCGCATTGCCGAGGGTCCTCGCTTCCATTGAAAGCCTCAGTCGTGAACACAACTTGCCCGTCGCCAACGTGTTTCATGCGGGCGACGGGAATTTGCATCCTCTGATCCTTTACCGCGCTGAGGATCCGGATGTCGAAGCGCGGGTCAAGGCACTGGGTGCCGCGATCCTGAGGGAATGCCTGGCGGTTGGTGGAAGCATCAGTGGCGAGCACGGCGTGGGCGCTGACAAGCGTTGTTACATGGATTGGATGTTTGGTCCCGACGATCTCGACACGATGGCTCTGTTGCGCAAGGCCTTTGATCCCCTCAATTTGGCCAACCCTGAAAAGGTGCTGCCGACCCCGCGCACCTGTGGCGAATCAGCCCGCCGGCAAGTGCGCTTGCAGGAGGGCGGCCGGGTGCTGCCCTCCGGAGCCTCCGCCTTCTGAGGCGTCATTCAGGCAGTTCGCCTGAGTCGTCAGTCAAAAAAATCGGTCTGATCCTCATCGTCCGTCGGAGGCCAGTCCAGATCGACAGTCACTGGCGCATGGTCACTTGGCTGGGTGTTTCCCCGCACCTCCTTATGGATCCTGCAGCTGCGTGCCAGACCCAGCAGCTCATCGCAGAGATAGATGTGATCGATGCGCCAGCCCCGATCTCGGTCCCAGGCACCGGTCCGGTAGTCCCACCAGCTCCAGTGGCCGGCATCGGGCTCAAACACCCGGAACACGTCTTGGAGCCGGTCTGTTAGGCAGGCCTTGAGGGCATTCCGCTCCGCATTGCTGGCCATGATGCCGCCGGTGAGCCGTTCGGGGTCATGGATGTCGCGAGCCTCAAGAGCGATATTGAAATCACCCACCATGCAGAGGGGCTCACTCCGTTCCGCCTGGCTCGTGAGGTAACGCTGAAGGCATCCAAGCCAATCCAGCTTGTAGGGGTATTTCTCGGACTTCAACCCCGACCCATTTGGCACGTAAAGGTTCAGAACGCGTACACCATCAAGAAGCGCGCTGATCACACGTCTCTGCTGACCCAGCTCCTCCGCCTCCTGATCGTCTGACAGCTCGCCAAGAAACCCATAGCGCACATCCTCCAGGGGCTCTCGGCTCACCAGGGCTACGCCGTTGTAAGCCTTCTGCCCGTGCACGCTCACGCTCCAACCGGCCTTCTCGAAGGCCTGCACTGGGAAGAGAGGGTCATCAACCTTGGTTTCCTGAAGGCACAACAGGTCGGGCTGCTGCTCTTCCAACCAGCCCAGCACCTGATCGAGGCGCGTACGCACGGAGTTGACATTCCAGGAGCCGATCTGCATGGCGCACCCACTCTGTGAATGACGCTTAGCATTAAGAGGTTCTTGTGGAATAAAGATGTTTGTTCGGCTTGCGGCTGTCCTGTCAACCGCTGCGGCAATCACTGCAGGAACCGTTTCATCCGCCTGGTGCCAGGTTGATGCTCCTTTTCAAAATCGCGAGGAGCGGAATCTCTACAACCCCGGCTCCAATGGCAGCGATTCCATCCTTGATTCCACCAATCCGATGGATCTGATCAACAGGATCCGCCAGGTCGGCTCTCTGGACGATGCCACTCCCCCTTCAGATGCCATCGATGCAGCCTTGAAAGCCTTCAGGGAAGAGCCAGCGGAGTCGACTCCGACAGCCCAACCCTGATTTGGGCAGCAGCGACGCCCCAGGATGCTGCTAAAGCCTCGATCTGCGGATCTTCCTCGCCTGGACCAAACCGTCTGCGTTTCGCCTCCGATAAAAGTTGTCGCAACGCCTCGGGTTGTCCCTGCTCAACGCGAATCAAGGCCAAGGCCAGCACAGGACGTTCATCTACCGGAGCTTCAGCAGCAAGGTTTTTGTAGAGAGATTCAGCCTGTTTACCGGCGTTGCTCTGCCGGTAAAAGTCTGCGAGAAGCAATCCCAGTTCCATGAGTTGACCAGGCTTTGCAGCTTCAAAGCGTGCTTTCAAGCGGTTCAAGCTCTTCACACCCAGGCCTCTGTCCTGTTGCACAAGAACCTGCAGCGCCATGATTTGCAAGTTGTTGGGATGCAGTAGCAGCAAGCGGCTCAGTTCTTGGTCAGCGCCCACCGAATCACTGTTCAGACGCATGAGTTCCACCAGGAGCAGGTTCTGATTCAGTGGAAGAGGCCTCTCCCCTTGCCAGCTCTCCAGGAGGATCTGGGCCTCCTTCAGCCTTCCGAGGGACATCAGACGCTCCAGCAGAGACCTTTGCTCGGCTGCGCTGATCGGTCCAAGCTTCAGCTTGTCGATGAGCACATTGACCTGCTGGTCAACAATCCTGCGACTGCCGCGCTGACCGGACGCTGGCGTGCCGTAGGAGGTGAGGAGCAAAGCCAGGCCCACCCCGATGAGGAGAAGGGCGAACAAGACAGACCGGTTTAAGCGCATCCCATGACGCGGAGATGCCGTCAGTCTGAGGAGCCCGCAATGACCTGGCTACAGTTAATGCCTGGGCCGCGTCATCGCCCTCATCTTCAATGCGAGACCATCCGATCCCACCGGTTACCGAACCTCTCCAATACCGGGCGATCGGTGTCGTCAGGGGCGTCTACACCCCGAAAGACGAGGATCAGCTCACCCGAGGTGTTCTCACTGTCGAGGGTGGCGTTGAGCTTGAAACTGTTGTTCTTGGAAGGGTCTTGACCCTGATGAGGAAACACCTGGCGATGGAACATCCCCATCTCTGGGTGGTCTATCCCCGATGTCGCGACAGCGACCATCTGCATCTGCAGATTGCTGGCATTTGGGAACCGAGCACTCTGGCTCCTGATCATCCGGATGCAACGGATGAGCTTCCCGAAGGCGATGATTTTTTCTCGGTCCGAGGAGAGCTGATCTTCACGAAGCCGGAAACCGGAGACCTCGTTGTGAAGGTGCGGCAACAGGCCAGGGCAGATGGAAGTCGTCCGTTGCCGTTCAAGATCCAGGTCAAAGGTGAGATTCCCCTCGAGCACCTGCGGCATTTCGTTGGCCTCGAGATCAGGCGCCAAGGTCAGGAACTGCACCTTGAAAACTTTGAGGTGATCGCTCCGATGCCCACCCGTGGCGGGAAGTCGAAAGGAGGTCGTGGACAGGCTGCAAAGCGCGGCCCCACTGCCAGAAACAGCAGCCGCGCCCGTCCCTGATGGCCGAAAGCCAGGGATCCATTGATATCGCAAGAGCCGGTGTTGCTGTCGCTGCCCTGACTGGCCTCGGCGCCTTCGGACCTGCCATGGGGTTGTCAGCGGCTTGGATCGTGGTGCTCGTTGGCGGTGTTCTCGTTGCACTGAGCGTTGATGCCGCAACCTGGCAGGGAATGGGGGGGCACTTGCTCGCGGAAACACTGCCGGGTGGTGAATCCCGATTGCGCCGTATTGCCGTGCACGAGGCAGGGCATGTGTTGATTGCCCAGACCGAAGCGCTGCCGGTTCAGAATGTTTTTATCGGAACCTTGGCTTGCTTAAGGGCCGGCCTCCGTGCCAGTGGAGCCACTGAATTCACGGTTCCAGACAGTGTGCGGATGCCCCTGGAAGATCTGAGGCGCTGGAGTCGTGTGCTTCAGGCCGGCATGGCTGCAGAAACAGTGATCTATGGATCAGCACGGGGTGGAGCCGACGACCGTGCGCTGTTAGGCCAGCTCTGGGGACTCTCTGGACACGACGTGCCAACCGCTCAGCGGGAGCAGCGACGGGCCCGTCGCGAGATTGAACAGCAGCTCCGAACCCGGCGATCCGATCTGGAGGATGCCGTTGGTGAGTTGCTTGAATCGGCTCCGCGGCTAGGCCGTTGATCCCTTGGCCGCCATGAACCGCCTGCATATCGACTGTCCCACGGGTCTTGCCGGGGACATGCTTTTGGCAGCTTTCCTCGATCTGGGCGTGCCCCAGCAGGTGATCGAAACGCCGCTGGCTACCCTTGGGTTGCACGATCGGTACCGTCTTGATGTGGAGGAGGCCCGCAGCGGTGGCCTTCGCGGCAAACGGCTCAGCGTGACGGCGACAGAATCAGCGCCTCAGCATCGTCATTGGGCAGAGATTCGTCGCAGCATTAGCGATGCTGCTTTGGCGCCTGAATTGCGCGAGCGCGTGCTTGCGGTGTTCACCGCACTTGCGGAGGCGGAAGCGACTGTGCATGGGGTGGCCGCCGATGCCGTGCATTTCCATGAAGTAGGTGCCATTGATGCTCTGGTGGATGTGGTGGGCGTGTGCTCCGCTGTTGACCATCTCGCCCCTGTGGCAATCAGTTGTGCCTCTCCAGCGGCAGGTTCGGGCTCGGTGTCCACAGCCCACGGTCAGTTGCCGGTCCCCGTGCCGGCGGTTCTGGAGTTGTCTCGACGTTTCTCGATCCCTTTGCTGCGTAGCGACGCTTCACCGGAAGGGGAGCTCACGACTCCCACAGGTCTTGCCCTGGTTGCAACCCTGGCCAATCGATCGGAAGCACCGGAATCGCTCTTGCCCCAGTCGATTGGCATCGGGCTCGGCCATCGGGTCCTGGATCGCCCCAATCTGCTTCGTGTGATTCAGATGTCGCAGGCCGAGGATCTGGATCTCGGCCCGCGTTTGCAGACGATTGTTGTGCAGGAGGCGTGGATTGACGATGCGTCCGCTGAAGACCTCGCAGTGCTAACCACCGCCTTGCGAGGGGCCGATGCCGTTGACGTGGCTGTCCAGCCTGTTCAGATGAAGAAGGACCGGCCGGGTTGGTTGGTCTCAGCGCTTGTGGCGCCTGAGCGGGCGTCAGCGTTGCGTGCGGTCTGGTTCGATATCAGTTCCACGATCGGTTTGCGGGAACGACAGCAGGCACGATGGCTCCTTCCCAGACGGCGTGGCGTCCTCACCAGCGGTGTCGGAGCGCTTCGGGCCAAGCAGGTGCAGCGCCCGAATGGCCGCTGCACCCTTAAGCCGGAGGCGGATGATCTGCAGCGTCTCAGCCACGAAACGGGTCGCTCGATCGCGGAACTCCGCGAGCTGGTTCGGGATGCCGTCTTTGAACCCTCTGAGCCCTGGTGGTGGTGACGACGGTGATGCGCTGGCGCTGGCTGCGACAACCGAAGCTCTGGGTCACGCTGGGCAGCCTGGCGTTCATCGCCTTGGCCTTGGTTCAGCAGGCCGGACAGTTGCGCCAGCAGAGCCTGGACCTCCTGGGCTGGTGGTGGCTTGTGCTGGGGCTGGGCGTCACCTGGATCAGCATTCTCGTCAATGCCTGGGCCTGGAGGGTTCTGCTCGCATGGCTGCGTCATCTCCCGGATGGCGTCGCCGTGGTGCCGCTGTTTCTGCGCACCAACCTGCTCAAGTACCTGCCCGGTGGGGTCTGGCATCTGGTGGAGCGGCTCAGAGTGCTCCGCCCTCAGATCGGTGGAGGTCCTGCACTGGCCGCCGTGATTCTCGATCCCCTTCTGATTGCTTCGGCTGCCGTTCTGCTGGTGCTGACAGGTGGCTGGCAGAACGGTTTGCTTCTGATCAGCCCGATTCCCTCTCTGATGATGCTGCCGCGTTGGAGGGAACCGATCCTTCGCCGGCTCGAACGCAGTAAGGCCCATCAGTTTCAAGTGGCTGGAGAGGCTCCCCTTGAGACGGAGTCTCTGGGTAGCGGCCGCAGTGGTTACCCCTGGATCCCTCTGATCTGGCAGCTTGGTTTCGTGCTCAGTCGTTTTGCCGGTTTCTTCTGCTGTGTGCAGGCATTTGGCTTGAATCAGCCCGACGTTCTGATCTGGTTGGCAGCATTCTCCCTGGCCTATGCGGTGGGACTGGTGGTGCCAGGGGCGCCTGGAGGGCTTGGCGTGTTCGAGACCACCCTCCTCTTGAGGCTTGGGGGGGGTGTCTCCGAGGCGCCTCTTCTGGCAGTGGTGCTCAGCTATCGGGTTATCTCCACACTGGCCGACGTGCTGGCAGGGGGATCGCTTGCTGCGGATCGGATGCTGGCGGATCGGATCTTGGCGGAGAGCAGATGAAGGATCCGAACGGGCCGATGCCATGACCTTGCCGCGCCGTTCAGTTCTCTCTCTCCTCGGTTTAGGGGGCGTTGCAATGGTGGCGGCCGGCGCTCGACAGGGCCATACCGCCCACGCTGGTGACGCTCCCATTCATCCAGCGGTTCGGCCTTTTCAGCCGGTGAGGGTGCCGTTGCCGGTGGATGGTGATGGCCTGAGTGGCGAGGAGCAGCAGCGTTGGTACAAAACCGTTGGCATTGAAGATCGATTGACCCTGCCGGAGGGGTTCCGCGCGGACGTGCTGGCTGCATGGGGCGATCGGCTCGGCACCAGTCGGTTTGGCTTCAACAACGACCATCTCGGCTTTGTGCACCACAGCTCGGATCGGGCTTCGATGACGGTGAACTTCGAGTACATCAGTCCGACGCCCTGGGTGGAGGGCTTTGGCGATGTGGTCGGCCGCTCGCTTCCCTACCGCGAACTGGTGCAGGCCCTGGCTGCTCACGATGGTGTGATCGATTGCTCGGCTCTGGATCGAGACACCGCGCTTTGGTTGGTGATTCGTTCGGTGGCGGATGAGGCGATGACCGATCTGGGAATCGGCGTGATGAGCCTCAAGCGCAATGGTGATGGTGCCTGGGTTCGGGAGCATGCATCCCACGACCGGCGCATCACCGGCCTCACCGGTTTGCTGGATGCATCGCAGCGGCTGGTCAGCACCGGCCCTGCGGTGGCCGTGTTTCAGGCCACCGATCGCCTCGGCTATGACGACGGCCTCGGGGCCGAGATCATCGGCAGCTTCGCCAACTGCGGGGGAGGCATCACCCCCTGGGGCACTGTGTTGAGTGCCGAGGAGAACATTCAGTTCCAGGTGCCCGAACCGGTGTTCGCCGATGGCAGCTCCGTTGCTCCCTCCGAGCGGCCATTCGTCTGTCGGAACAAACGGATTGCTGGCCTGGGCAATGTTTACGGTCTGGCGGGGAACAAATACGGCTGGATGGTGGAGGTGGAGCCGGAGGCTCCCGATCAGCCTGTGCGTAAGCACACGGCTCTGGGACGCTTTCGCCATGAAGCGGTGGCGGTGCGGGCTGAGGTCGGTCAGCCGTTGCAGGTGTATTCCGGCTGCGACCGTCGCGGTGGCCATCTCTATCGCTTTGTCAGCAGCGGCGTTGTTCTCGATTTAAAGGACAGGGCCAATTCACACCTCTTTGAAGCGGGTGAATTGCAGGTGGCACGGTTTCACCCAGATGGCAGCGGGGTCTGGCTCCCGCTGAAACCGGAGACCTCGGTGAATCCGTTCCATCCCAGCCGGTTCCGGCAGGCCGGTCTGTCCTCTCCGGTGGAGCTGCCCCATTCGGATCGCCGTCGGGCTGGTGCAGAGCAGTTTTATGACGATGCCGCGGTTGAGGCGTATCGCACGCGCTTTTCAACCCTGGCCGACCTCTACCGGGGAACGGGGCAGGCGTTGCAGGGGGCGATTGTGGTGGATGCCCATCTGGCGGCCAGTGCCATCGGCGCCACGCCGACGGCCCGGCCGGAGGACACCAAGATTGATCCACTCACGGGCGATCTGTTGATCGCCTTTACCTCGGGCTATCCCGGCAGCAATGGCGGCGCAGATCCGGCTGTGTTTCAGGGTCCACAGGGCCAGAGCAGCTGGGGCCATGGCTGGGTGATGCGTCTCGGCGAGACCGATACCAATGCCTTCAGCTGGCGGATGGCGGTGACCGGTGGGGAACCCTGGAGCGGAGGTCTGGGCTTTGCCAATCCAGACAACCTTGCGATGGATCGCCTTGGCAACCTCTGGGTGGTAACCGATCGCTCCACGAGCTCGTCCTCCAGCGACGTGTTCGGGAACAACAGCTGCTGGTTGGTGCCCCGTGATGGGTCTGCGGCGCTGTGTCTGGCGACAGGGCCGATGGAGTGTGAGCTCACGGGTGTCTGCCTGGATCAGCTTGAGACGAACCTGTTTCTGGCGGTTCAGCATCCCGGTGAAGCGCATGGGGTACTTCGCAAAGGGGCTGTCGATGTGAGGACCCATGCGATGGTCGATCGCAATGGCAAGCCGTTTCAGCAAACGCGTTGGGTTCCGCGTGGGTCGAACTGGCCTGCTCAGGCCCCCGGGCGGCCACCTCGGCCGGGGGTTGTGGCGATTCGCCGTTGGGGTGGTGCGCCGATTCTTATGGCTTCATCACCCTGATTTAAAGATCAAATCAGCCCTGAACCAGCGTCACAGAACGCCTCTGGTGTGTGCTCCCGGTGATCTCAGATGGCTTGAGACGATTGCTTTGTGGGTGTGTTGCTGGCCGGGCACACCGTTCAACAGTTGGCAGCAGGGATGATCAGCTCCGCTGGACATTGATCCATCACGTGATGGCACTTGTTTGAGATCAAGGAATGATTGTTTGGAGGCTCTATGTCGCCGAAGCGGAACTCAATCCCGGACGGATCGGTTGGTCATGGTCCTTGCCGTTCCGTTCTGGAGCGGACGCATCAGGACTTCTTTGGGCTGTGATCCAGGCTGGGAACCAGGGCCATCGAGGCCACCAGTCCCAAAATCAGGATCATCAGGGCGGGCAGCAATGCTTCCGCTAAACGTTCGTCACCGGCGTACTGATACACCCTCACCGACAGCGTGTCGAAATCAAATGGCCTGAGAGCAAACGTGAGCGGCAGCTCCTTCACTGTGTCGACAAAGACCAACAGCAAGCCAACGGTCATCGGGCCGCGCAGTAAGGGCAAGTGCACTCTTTTCAGCACTTGGAGCCAATTGAATCCCATCCCAGTCGCGGCCTCATCCAGTGATGGATTGATGCGTTCGAGCGCTGCATCGAGCCCCCCTTTGGAGACGGCCAGGAAGCGATCGCTGTATCCCCAGAGCAGAAGAATGATCGGACTCAGCTGCCAGGGTGTGCCAGCGAAAAGCAAAGCGAGTGCCAGAACGGTGCCAGGGATGGCATAGCCCATCCCCGCCAGGAAGGTGAGTCCCTTCAACCAACTGGCCTGGATCCAGCGTTTGGCGATGGCGAGCATCAGTGAGGCCACAACAGCGAGCAGGGCTGCAGCGATCCCAAGCAGAAAGGTGCGGAGCACCATCTGGAGGAGATCATCCGATCGCGCCTGGTTCAGCTGATCGATGTTCACGATCCCCCACCACAGGGGGATGCCCAGGCTGATGGTGGGTGGAAGCAGTCCAAGAATCTGAGCACCCCAAGCCCGGGGGCCTTGCAGGGACCAGGCGGTCGCATCTCCACCGGCCACACCATCGCTCCAGCGACGACTGCGTTGACGCAGCTGCCGTTCAGCAGCCACAAGACCAAGAACGATGATCAGAGTGATCAGTGCCAGGCCGATCGCTCCTGTCGGATCACCCCCCGCCTGCCACGCTTCCAGGATTCCGGCCGACAGGCTGGGAATTCCGAGCAATTCAACGGCCCCCAGCTCGTTAACGATCTCCATCCCCATCAGGGCGACTCCTGCTCCGATGGCCGGAAATGCGATGGGAAGGGCAACCCGGCGGAAGGCCTGCCATGGGCCTACACCCAGGCTCCGGCATGCTTCAAGCTGCCGTCGTCCGCTGACGGAAAAGCTCTCCGTGCTCAACAGGAAGACGTAGGGATAGGTGCTGAGGGCCATGACCACGATCCCCCAGCCAAGGCCATAAATGCGGATTCCGCTTCGGCTGCCGAGGTCCACCAATGTTGCTGACAGGAGATAAGCGGGCGTGGCCAGGGGGATCAGCTGAGCAATTCGGAGCCATCGGCGACCGGGAAAACGACAGTTGCTGAGCAGCCAACCGTTGGCCGTACCGATCACCGTTCCAACGAATGCGCTGCCGATCAAAAGCTGAAAGGTGCCAAGAATCTGCCCACCGCCATCTGCACTTAATTGGAAAAAATTCCCACCAGATGTTTGCAATGCTTCAGTGATCAGGCTGATCAGTGGCCAGATTGCCAACAGGGCAATTGATGCCGCCAGGATCACAAGTACGGAACGATTTGCCGATCGTGATGACAGGATCATTGGCATTCGCTCAGGAATTCAACCATTCGCACGGGATTGTAGACAGCGATGCTGGGCGAAGATCTTCCCTGTATTTTTTGGTCGTATTTGAAGTTTTTTAATCAAAATTTTTAGATGTTCACAGGGGTAATTGCCTTGAATGAAGTGCTCATGGCGATGGATTTTTTCGAAAATTAATAGGGCAGTATGTCGGTGTTGTCGCTAAGAACTTGAGCTATTTGTTTAATGAGTTGATTTCTGGCGTTTCTCTCGTTGGTGTGGCAATGGGTTCGAGAAGGGTTTAATTCCATTGCGATAACTGGCTTGGCTTGGTTCTTATGTGTGACTGTTCGCTTCGGCGAGTTCAGCGGCTTCGTTGACTGACTAACCTTTTCGATGCTTGTTCGATTGGATTGCTTTTGTTTTCGGGCTCCACTGATACAGGACAGCATTGGCTGGTATCGGGAAGGGATTGGCGTTGATGTTCGGTCGGTCTTCGCTGGTTCATCTGCAGTGGCGCTCGATCGTCAATGCAGATATCGCACAATCTCTTTGATCAATTGATACGGCCATCTGGCGAGTCCTTTCTCATGATTCACCGTATTGATCCAACGAACGCGCGCGTGGTCCAGAATCCTGTTTCGCTTCGATCGATTTGGCACCGATATCTCAGCTCAGGGGAAGACTGGTCGTTGCGTGGCATTGATATCGAGATCGCTGAGGGAGAACTTCTCGGACTGCTTGGACCCTCCGGCTGTGGAAAGACGACTCTGCTTCGATGCATTGCAGGTTTTGAGCAACCTGTGCAGGGCAGCATCCTGATGCGTGGAACTCCGGTGGCTGGAGACGGGCGTTTTGTTCCGCCAGAGCGCCGCGGTGTCGGAATGGTGTTTCAGGACTATGCGCTCTTTCCGCACCTATCGGCCTGGCAGAACGCCTGTTTCGGCCTGAAGCGTGGTGCTGAGACAAGCCGGGTGACGTGGTTGTTCGAGCTGCTCGGGATTCAAGGGCTTGAACAACGCTTCCCGCATCAGCTTTCAGGTGGCCAGCGCCAGCGGTTGGCCTTGGCCAGGGCCTTGGCCCCGTCTCCCAAAGTCGTGCTGTTGGATGAGCCATTTTCCAGCCTTGATGTTGAAGTTCGTCTGCGACTTCGCAGCGAATTGTCGGCCGTTTTACAGGCCTGTGGCGCAAGCGGTGTGATCGTCACCCATGATCCAGGCGAAGCGTTGGCCATCTGTGATCGTGTTGCCGTGATGCGCGATGGTGCTCTGCATCAATGTGCATCTCCTCAGGACATCGTCCGTGATCCGGCCACAGCATTTGTGGGCTCTTTTGTTCTCCAAAGCAATGTGATCCCTGTGCAGGCTCCCACTCAGGGAGAGCTTTCATGTGCGATCGGTAGTTTCCGAAATCGAGAGAAACTGGAGCAGCTCCAGCGTGATTGGCCCGATGGATCCTGTGTTCTCGTGGATCCACAAGCCATCGGTCTTGTTCCGGATTCGGAGTCTCAGGCCAGTGTTTTGGGTCGAGAATTTATGGGTGATTTCTGGGAGTACAGAATCAGTATCGGCGAATTGATGTTGCGCGCGCGATGTCCGCTGGAGCAGAACTATCAGACCCATTCTCGATGCCGAGTTGCTTTAAAAGATGATGCTTCGGTCAAGCTTCTCCCCCATCGCATTGATTTGTCTGGGTCACATCGCTAACTCTTGGCCTGATGCTGGTCTGAATTGTTCAATGTTGATCAGGGCGTCAATCTTGGAATGCTGCATAGCGGAATAAAGCCATAAAAAACCCCTGGTCCTGCCAGGGGTTTCTTCGTTTCTGGGCAAAGGCTGAAGTTGGAGAGTCAGCGTCGCTGATCACGAACGGGGATGGGAATGAGCACAGGTTGCCGTAAGCCACCACTGCTGTTGTCGTCGTCGGAGTCGACAAGGAGCCAAACGAGAAGACTCGCCAGCAGCAGGGCCATCAATGCAACGGATTCAGCCATTCATCCTTTCTCCACCGATACAACATAGGCAGGTTGTTCCGGATTCGCCTGATCAGTCGAAACCTTGTCAAGCATCTTTCGCAACGCAGGCCTCGAGTTGATTCCGCAGGCTGTCGTGGTCAATGTCCCGTCCGATCAGCACCAGCTGATTCTTGCGCTGCCCGGTCCAGTCATCGTCATCGATTGAGAAGCGCTTTCCAGCAAGGTGGAACACATGGCGCCGCTCGCTTTCGTTGAACCAGAGGATGCCTTTTGCCCGAAACACCTCGGCCGGCAGATGATTGTCCAGAAAATTTTGGAATTTGCGCAGTCCGAAAGGGCCATCGCTTTTGAAGGACAGGGAGGTGAACCCATCCACCTCAAGGTGGTCTGAATGGTTATGCCCGTGGCTGTGGTCATGAGCGTGGCTGTGGTCATGAGCGTGGCTGTGGTCATGAGCGTGGCTGTGGTCATGAGCGTGGTCGTGCCCATGGTCATGATCGTGCTCATGCTTGTGGTCGTGGCTATCTGCGTCCTCCGCTGGAGTCACCTTGTCGGACTCGAACAGCCCGACACTCAGCAGCAAAGGCAAGGGCACGTCTCCTTTGATCGCGCGCAGGATGCGTGCATCTGCTTTGACGGCACGGAGCTCGGCTTCCAAGGCTTCAAGTCGCTCGGCTGGGACCAGATCACATTTGTTGAGAAGGAGGATGTCGCCGTAGATGACCTGCGCCCGACCGACCTGGGTCTCCATCACAGCGGCATCAAAATTCTCCGCATCAATCAACGTGATGATCGAGTCGAGGCGGGTCTGCGCTCTGAGTTCGCTGCCCAGAAACGTCATGGCCACGGGTAGGGGATCGGCCAGTCCGGTTGTTTCTACAACGATGTAGTCGAGCGGATCGGGGCGCTCAAGCACGCGTTCTACGGTTTCCATCAACTCGTCGTTGATGCTGCAGCAGATGCATCCATTGCTCAGCTCCACCAGCTCTTCTCCGGTGCTCACAATCAGGTCGTTGTCGATGCCGATTTCTCCGAACTCGTTCACCAGAACGGCAGTCTTGACGCCGCTCTGATTAGTCAGGATGTGATTGAGAAGGGTCGTCTTACCCGCACCGAGAAAACCTGTGAGAATCGTTACGGGGACGCCCGGAGCAATTGGAGCGGCGGCCATGGAAACCGTTCAGTTGTTCTCATGCTGGCAGCAACTGGTCGATGGCGATAGCAAGCTCGATGTCCAGATCGCTCAGTCCGCCAAGGTCGTGGGTAGTGAGCTCGATCGTGACCCGGTTATAGACATTGGACCAATTCGGATGGTGATTGCGGGATTCGGCAAGAAGCGCGACACGGCTCATGAACCCGAAGGCTTCAACAAAATCCTTGAACAGAAAGGTGCGCGTCAGCTGATCTGATTCAAGCGTCCAGCTCGCGAGCGTTTCGCTCAAGCTTGCCCGTTGATCTGCCGAAAGTCGTGTTGCCATGAGAAGGATGAGTCTGAACTTGAAGCATTCTCTTCTTTATAAATCTAAGAACATGGCTCTCTTTGTTGGCTTGCGACGGTGGTGCCGCATTCCGACGTGTTCTCTGGTTCTGCACAACCGTCCTGGTCAGCCTGATGTTCACGATTGCCGTAGCAAATACACTGAAGGCGAGTGAGATAGTCCCTGATATCGAAAGTGTCGTAGAGCCGCCGCCAGTACTGATACCGCATCCGCAACGCTGCAAGTCATCCGCAGCAGTGCATTGAAATTCGGATGCCGATCTCACAATCTTTGACATCGGCCTAGGGGAATCAGTTAATCTTCTTTGTTGACCGATATAGGAAGAGCCTGACTGAGCTTGCTGAAATACGAGTGGATATTGAGCAAAATCTTGGTAGTGAATTGGCAATCATTGGATTTGGCTGTGGTGATTTTTGTTCATGGTCAGACCATCTAGAGATGCGTAAATCTTTGTTTGTTCGCTTAAGGCGGATGCTCACCCAGGTTCTGATGTTTCGCGTTTTGTTGCGGGTGTCTTATCAAACGTCCTCTGAGGTGCGGGCTCGAATCCCTAATGATCACCGAGAACTCGTATTGTGTAACGATCTCATCAAGTTTGGTAGTTGTGAACTACTTAAGATCTCCACTCTACAATTGTGATTGCTTTTTTTGATTTCAGGGCATTCCACTTGGCCTGTGGATTATGGATTGTTCCTGATGGCTGTCGACCGAATTAATCACGATCTTCTGCTCTGCCTTGAGAGTGAAAATATCGTCAGGCCATTCCCTCTGTCTATCTTTATTCAGGAGCCAGTGGATTTACTTGAGTCGCGAGGTGTAAATCATGTCTGATCGCGGTGTCTCTGAATCCGCCTGACAGAGTGGCATCGTGCGGAGTTGTTTTGAGAGATAGATCTACTCGTCTGTGGCACGTTCGTCACCAAAATCATGAACGCTAAAGAGTGATTAATGCTGGTCTATCGGATGTTCGGCAAGGTCATGCAGTCGGTCCACCAGGAGGTCAACATCCGTGTCGACGCCACCGTCTGTCGCCCAGGCCTCTGGATTGTGGCGAGATTGCACCATTGCATTGAGCTTGTTGCCGTTTCGACGCTGCAGATGTTGAGCCCTGTTGTTGCGCTCGATCGGTTCAGCTTCTTTTGCTGTTTGCAGCTCACCGATCAGGTGACAGGCAATTCGCCGGTTGTGCTGGATGGCGCGGTGCTCCCAAAGGTAGATCCCTTGCCAGATCCCGAGCAGCATTCGTCCGCGATCAACACTCAATGACAACGTCTGTGATGTGAGGGCGGTGCGGATATGGGCCGGCATGTCGTCGTTGCCTTCGTCATCGTGCAGATAGGGGAGGCGTTGTCCTTGTCCGTTGGTGGGTCCACGTCCATCCTGGGGAACCACGGCGTCCATCCAGGCCTGCAAATCCTTCAGGACGCGCGGGTCGGCGTTCTCGTTGATGGTGAGGCTGGCACTCGTGTGGAGGCAGGTGAGGTGGAGAACACCCTGTTGGATTCCTGTGCCAGCAATCCAGGCATTCAACAGTTCATTCAGCCTTGAAAAGCCTGCACCAGTAGTGGACACCTCCAGTTGGTGCAGACGTTGTGCCAGGGCCATGCGTCAGGGGGGGCTTGACCTCACCACCGATAGCAAGATCCAAGCCGTCTTTCGTGCAAAGCCGTCAACCAGCCCCTCCGATCTCTGATCGGCGGCAGCCACGATTGCCCCTTACTTCCATCAGGCTGTGGCCTGTTTCTCCGTCTGCGTTGGATGACGTCGCACCCTTCACCGCAGCTCACCCTGCTTTACGACGGGGGCTGTCCGCTCTGCCTGCGTGAGGTGAGATTCCTGCAGTCGAGGAACCGGCGCCAGCAGATTGGCTTCGTTGATATCGATGCTGTTGATTACAACCCTGCCGATCACGCCGGCATCGACTACCGCCAGGCGATGGGGAGGATCCATGCGATCGACGCCCGTGGCGAGGTGCTGCGCGATGTGGCTGTGTTTCGGGAGGCCTATCGCCTTGTGGGCCTGGGATGGCTCTATGCGCCTACCACCTGGCCTGGGTTGGCGATGGTTGTGAACCGGGTGTACGTCTTTTGGGCTGCTCGCCGCCTGAAATGGACGGGGCGACCTGATCTGGATCAACTCTGTGAGGATCGATGCGCCAGGGCCTGATTGGAAGGATGGGTTCGGCAGTTGCAGCGATTGATGCCTCACCGCTTTTGCGGCGAGATTGATCTCCGGAAACGGTCCTTTTAAGGTGTCGATCTCCAGTTGTTTGGGAGAAGGGGATGTCATTCTTTTTATCTGGAACGGCTTTTCTCCTGATGCTTGCTGCGTCGGCCACCACATTGGAGTGTGAGATCATTACCAAAGTCATGAACAAGCTTGGCTATCAGATGAGTGTGTACCGTCATCGGATTGCAACCAGCGAAGATGAGGAAGTTGTGCGTTTATCCAGTAATGCCCTTGCTGAAGATACGAAGCGATATCGTAAAGCCAAGAAAAGTTATCGAAGGGCACGCTGTAAAAGCGTTTGGTATGATTGAGTTGATTTCATTAACATTGATTGTCAGTTAAGTGTGTGGTGAGTCTGCCTGAAGATGTGTTTGTTGTGTCGTCTGGTTGATGCAATTAGTGGTCAACCTCTTTGACTGTTTTCTCGATCTTGCTGAAAACAAGCCAAGCTTGTTTTTTGGCGAACAACCGCCTTGAGCGATGATTTGTCGCCAATATCTGAGAGGTGGCTCGTCGACCCACTGGTCGATCAATCCAGCGATTGCTGCTGTTTGATCGCGGGGCGTGATTGATCGTTAGGCTCACTCCATTGACGGTTCACAGATGGCGGCCGCTGAGACTGCTTGGCAGCGCCTTGGCGCATACCTCCGCAGCACCAAACTTCTTGGCTCGATTCAGAGCACGCTCTACTGGGACCAGAACACACGGATGCCCTCAGATGGGGCTCCATGGAGGGGCGAGCAGCTGGCTTGGACGGCAACGGAACTCCATGCACGCCAGAGCTCCGCGTTGTATGCAGACCTTCTCGCTGAGGCCCGCCAGGAATGGAAGCAGGAAACCTCTGATCCCAGCAGCGGGCAGGCGTTGGAGCGCTGCCGCAATCTTGATCTGCTGGAGCTCGATCTTCGCCGGCAGCAGGCTCAGGATCCTCAGCTAATCGCTGCCCTGGCCACGGCCAAATCTGAAGGTTATTCCCGTTGGCAACAGGCCCGGTCAACATCGGATTTCAGCCTGTTTTCAGGGGCGTTGCAGCACTTGATTGACCTGCGGCAGGAGCAGGTACGCCAGCTCGATGAGTCCCGCAGTTGCTGGGAAACGTTGGCGCAACCCTTCGAGCCGGATTTGACGCTCGACCGGTTGCAAACGCTTTTCGCTCCCTTGAGGAAGCGTCTGCCCGAGCTCGTGGCGCAGGCGACATCCGGTGTGCGAACCCGCGAACTGGGTTGGGATCTCCCTGAGGCGAGGCAAGAGGTTCTCTGCCAGCAGTTGCTGTCGGAGTGGGGGCAGCAGCAAGGCAAAACCTGCGTTGCCCGCTCTCCCCACCCCTTTTCGATCACCCTTGGCCCTGCGGACTTCAGGATCACAACGCGGGTGGTGGCCGGACAACCGCTGTCCTGTTTTCTGGCAACGGCCCATGAATGGGGACACTCGCTCTACGAGCAGGGTCTTCCGGATCAGAGCCATCAATGGTTCGCCTGGCCGCTGGGTCAGGCCACCTCGATGGCCGTGCATGAAAGCCAGTCCTTGTTCTGGGAAAACCGGCTGGCACGGAGCCGTGCCTTCTCAGTGGGCTGGTGGTCGCGATTCGCTGAGGCTGGGGCGCCGGTGCAGGGACCTGATGACCTCTGGCGCGCGATGAATCCCATGGCACCGGGTCTCAATCGGGTTGAAGCCGATGAACTCACCTATGGGCTGCATATCTTGATCCGTACAGATCTGGAGATTGCTCTGCTGGAGCAGGGACTGCCG
This sequence comes from Synechococcus sp. MIT S1220, assembly GCF_047303025.1. Taxonomy (NCBI): domain Bacteria; kingdom Bacillati; phylum Cyanobacteriota; class Cyanophyceae; order Synechococcales; family Synechococcaceae; genus Synechococcus; species Synechococcus sp. MIT S1220. The sequence goes on from NZ_CP138939.1 coordinate 1,284,954, forward strand.
GTGGAGGATCTACCGCATGAATGGAATCAGCGGTACAGGGAACTGCTCGGGGTCACGCCATCGAATGATGCAGAGGGGTGCCTTCAAGACGTCCATTGGAGTGAGGGATTGTTCGGCTATTTCCCGTCTTATTTATTGGGGCACCTGATCAGTGCTCAGCTCAGTGCCACCATGACAGCTGAGATTGGTTCACCGGAAGATCACCTGTCCCGGGGAGAGGTGGCACCCATGCTGGGCTGGCTTCGCGAGAAGGTGCATCCGATTGGTCGGGCCTTGAATGCCGAGGGTTTGGTGAAGCAGGTGAGTGGACAAGCCCTCAGCGGCGAACCATTTCTTGACTACTTGGAATCGAAGATTGCCGTGTTGTCTGGATGTTCGGCTCGCGACAATGCAATGGTTTGCCCGCCGCTCTGACGTCAACCCATCCAGTCGGGGTGTCGATGAGTTTGGAGCGATGCCCCCGTAGGATCCCGGCGCTGTCCACTGCCGTCTATGGCCAACCTTGATCAGGCTCCTAGCCGCAGCATGCCCAACCTGCTGCATGTGCTTCCGGCCTTTGCCGATGAGGCTGAGCTGCGGCTCAACACGATCGTGGAGCTCAATTCCAACACGATCAACAAGTACGAGCTGATCACGGAAACCGGTCATCTCAAGCTGGACCGGGTCGGTTATTCCTCGCTGGCCTATCCCTTCGCTTACGGCTGTATTCCCCGCACCTGGGACGAAGATGGTGACCCTCTCGATATTGAGATCGTCAGTGTGACGGAGCCCTTGATTCCCGGGTCAATTGTGGAGGCCCGCATCATCGGGATCATGACCTTTGATGACGGCGGCGAAGTGGATGACAAGGTGATTGCCGTTCTTGCCGATGACAAGCGGATGGATCACATCAAGAGCTTTGAGGATCTTGGTGATCACTGGAAAAAGGAAACCACCTACTACTGGGAGCACTACAAAGATCTCAAAAAGCCTGGTACTTGTACCGTGAATGGCTTCTTTGGAACCGACAAGGCTGTTGAAATTATCAAGAGTTGTGAGAAGCGCTATCTAAGCGAAATTGATCCAAAGTTGGTCGACTGATTTTGATTTAGAAATTTGATTGGGAGGGTGGAGTGCGTATTGCGCTTCATCCTTTTTTATACAAAGAGTTGAACCTCAACGCTGGTACATGTTCACGAGGACCGTGCGTTGCGCGTCAGAGTGTTGTGGATGCCCCCGATGGGCACCACGCTGGGATGAAATCACCATATCGCCAGCATTAGCGAAGACCGGTAAGGCTTCATATCCACCGAGCTGGCTGTACTCGTAAGGACCGATATTATGTTGTTGGTTGAAGGCTTTGCTTTGTTTCCAGCTGCGACGATTCCGCTGTGATTTTTTTACATAGCAATAGGGGCCAATATCAAGATGTTGAACATCCGATAAATAAACGAACGTCTTAAATTTCAAAGACCGTCCATCGCAGTGGTAGCTTCGCGTGTCGCGGACGCCACGATTGAGGTATAGGTTTCTGCATTTTACGCGCAAGGGTGTGAGGCACGACAGCATAATCAAACGACTTATCGCTTTTTCTTGTAAGCAGATTCGCGTGAGATTGTCCATTTTTTTGGACAATTGTTCTGGGTGGAAGATGTCGATCATCCCGGCATCACTTCCACTGCGACCATCCGGTCGTTTCACGCGATGGTTGATCACAGCTCGATCAGCATCAACGAAATTGTTATAGCCCTTCAGAACGCGTCGTTCGGGAAGATTGAGATAAGCGATATTGTCAATTCCCGACGTTGTGTAGTGATCAACATCATTCAGTAGCGATGCAATCTCTTGATTGAGTGCATCAATGGATTCAGGTTGGGCAACCTGTTTGATCCGGATGATTCCCTCGCGTCTGAGGGTCCATGCAGCCTTGAGAAACCGTCGTTTACGACCGAGGAGTTCCGCAAAATCGAATGTGATCGATTCTGTTTCGCTGCGTTGAGCCTTGCCGCTGAGCAAAACCGGCAGTTGGGGCTTGGCGGCCTGTTGTGGAACGGCTTCTGCGATCGCCATGCCCTGATCTCCGCCGTATCCGATTGCACAGCAGGAGGCTACTGCCAGCGAGCTTCAAGACGCTCGCTATCTCGTTTGTCTCACTTGTAAGACGGAAATACTCTTAAGGATGTCCTAATTGGCCCTGCTTTTGGGGTCCGTTTTCGAAATCCCATGCATAGCTTGAGACAAGCAAGTCTATTGCGTCTCATGAATAGACAATTGTGTGCGGGGCTGGCGGCGCTGTCTCTGGCGGGGGCATTGGCGCTCCCTTCAGCCAGTCGCGCCACCGAAGTGTCAATGCGAGAGATAGGTTCGGCGTCTCGAATTGTTCTTGATCTGCGAAAGCGTCAGATCAGTGTCTTGCGGGATGGGCGCCAGCTTGGTCCTTGGCCGGTGGCAATTGGTGATCCAAAGACGCCAACACCGGTCGGTGAGTTTGAAATTCTCACAAAAAAAGTGAACCCGGTGTATGTCTCACACAAATCTGGAAAGCGTGTGGAGATGCAGGGGCCATCGAGTCCGATTGGTGATCGCTACATGGCGTTTCATCGCAATGGTCGCGGAGAGTTCGGGATCCACGGCACGGCATGGCCCCATTGGGTTCAGATTCGTGCTGCGGTGAGTCTGGGTTGTGTGCGCATGCTCAATGCGCACGTGCGGCAGTTGTTTGAAGTTGTGGATGTGGGGACCACCATGGAGATCCGCGGTTGATCCGCCCCCATCGCCCGTCTGCTCGTCAGGCTTCCGGGCGCACCTCATCGAAGATCTTCTGGAGAATCTCGCCAGCGCCCTGAGCTTTGAGGGTGTGGGCGAGGGAGGTGCCGATCGATTCTGGATCTGAGGCTGAACCGCTGGCCTGATCACGGATCAGGCGTTTGCCGTCCAGGCTGGCAACCATCCCGGTCAGGATCAATTGATCCTCTTCACAACGGGTGTTGACACCGATCGGAACCTGGCATCCACCTTCCAGTTCTCGCAGAAACGCCCGTTCGGCCAGGCAGCGCTGGGCTGTTGGGTTGTGTTCCAGAACATTGATCACCTCAAGCACGTCGGGGTTGCCCTCCACGCACTCGATGCCTAGGGCACCCTGGCCAACCGCGTGCAGGGAGATGTCTCCAGGAATGATCTGATGGATGCGATCGCTGAACCCAAGTCGTCCCAGCCCTGCTGCGGCAAGTATCAAGCAGTCGTAATCGCCGGAATCCAATTTCTCCAACCGTGTGATCACATTGCCGCGAACGTCCTTGAACACCAGATGGGGGTAGTGATGCCGCAGCTGCGCCAATCGCCGCAGTGAGCTGGTTCCAACGACGGCCCCCTCGGGGAGGGTGTCGAGTTTGTAGTCAGCATTTTTTGCGTTCACCACCAACGCATCGGCTGGATCCTCCCGTTCGCTGATGCAGCCGAGCATCAGTCCTTCAGGGAGGTTGGTCGGCAGATCCTTCAGGGAGTGAACAGCAATGTCAGCGCGCCCCACGAGCATCTGCGCTTCCAGCTCTTTGGTGAACAGGCCTTTGTCGCCAATTTTGGCGAGAGCAACATCCAGGATTTTGTCGCCCTGGGTAGCCATCGCTTCCACGCTGATCGTGAGCCCAGGATGGGCTTTTTCAAGTTCGGCCTTCACCCAGTTGGTCTGCACCATGGCCAGCTGACTGCGTCGGGAGGCGATGCGCAGATGGGTGAGGGACATGGGGCTTGCAACTCAGCAGGCAAGCCTACGCAGTCAGGTGTGATGGGCCCTTCTGTGATTGAGGCTGCTGGGAATCGTCACGGCTTCAAGGGTTGCCTGTCGTTTCAATGGCACTCGATTGAGTGGTGGATGGTGCTGGTTGCGGGTGCGGATCAGTTGGCAATTTCAGTGGCAATAGTTGATTGCCTGGGCGGGTCAAGCGTTCGTCTCGCCCACTTTGAACATTGCTTAACATTACTAGGCCTTGTCTGTTCCTGATGCCTGGGCCTGTTGTTAATGGCGTCCGTCAGTCCGATTCCCGCGGGCATCAGGCGATTCCAACCCAGCAGAACGAAACGTTTCTGCCGCTGGTGGCCGAAGGAAGCATTCGTCTGTTGTTGCTCACGAGTGGCGAGCTTTTGATGGCTCGTCTGCGGCAGACCACCGATCGAGATGGTGATCCCGCTTACCAATTGATTCGGCCCCAACGGGTGTGTAGAGCACAGAACTTGGATCCAGCCATGCCTGACCGTTGGGTGTTGGAACCTTTTCTTGAAGGTCTCACGCAACAGCAGAGTCTGGTGCTGTTTAAAGCAGCGCTTGGATCAATTTTGAGCCCAGATGCCAGCTTGCTCCAGGCCTATACCGAGATCACCGCCCAGGAGTGTCCGATTGAAGAAACACCGGTGGAGCGGTTGAAAAGGGCATTTCAGGAATTCACCGAGAGCTTCGAAGCAGACCAGCACAAGGTCTGATCGATCGGCTGGCGGAAACCTCTCCAAACAGAAAAAAAACCCCGACAACAGATCGGGGTCAATCTCTTCCGTGTGAGGAGGGCGTCTCAGTTCCCTCATCGCTCTTATAGAGGCACATCGGTGGAGTGGGTAGTGGAACATGTACTTATGTAGTAATCAGAACATCTGCTTGGAATGCCCGCGGTTGTTGTTTTTTTCGTCATGACCATTCGATGAGGGTGAGTTTGGGCTGTTGTTGAACGGCAGCAGGGGGGTCAGAAGGCTTAACTATGAAATGCCACTGAATCTGGGTGGGTTCAGGGTCATGAATGGATGCCCTCAATGGCCGTCAAGTTGATCAAGGCTTGGCTTGATCAACTTGCATGGTTAACGCTTTTGGATCAAGGATTCAGCGCCGGTGTGAATCGGGCAGGAACGATCGCTGAAGGTTTGAAGCCCAGGGTTTGATGTTGAGAAGTGATCATTAGCGGCAAGAGCTTTCCTCTGATTGAAGATATTGAGATACGGGTATTGATATGAGATGAATGAATGATTTCAATGTTTTTCTGGCTGGCTGATTGAATATGCTTGTTTTCAAAAACAACGGCCATTGATCTTTTTCTCTGATAAGTGTTGTAATGCCAATCTTTTCATTGTCGCTACTCGGCCGTGGTCAAGGCATCGTGTTCACGAAGAGGATGTGTCCATTTTGATTCGACGATTCGAGGAGGTTCGTTACATTTCGCCAAGAATTTAAATTGAGATGGCCATTGTTAGCGTCCAAAATATAAAGGCTTTTGACGGGCTGAAGCGAATACGAAACGATCTAAGAAGCAGTTTGACGAATCCTGGCAAGTTTGCAGACCGGATCGAGGGATGGAAGTTGATGACAACAGATCAGTTGAACAAAGGTCGATTTTCTCTTGCTGTTGGTGATTTGTCGTTTTCAGGAAAAGAAGCCAAGGGTTCGTTGAAGTTTCTCAAAACATCAGCCAACTCTTTTAAAGAGGGGGCTGATGGTTCGGCAAGTGGCTATGAGAATGTGTTTTCTATCGACAAATTGAAAAAGAAGGGTTTGTCGTCTTTGCTTGACCAAAAGCCTTTCGAATTTTTGAAGCAGACTCTGAAGGGTGATGATCAATTGATTTTAAGTAATGAGAAAAATGCCTCATCTAAAAACTTTGTGACGGCAGCCAAGGGATATGCAGGTGATGATTTATTTGAGTTAGGTGATCAGGTCACCGGTAATGAAGTGACTTTTCCAGCCCCTTATCAAATTAATCCCGGTTCAGGGCGCGACATTATCTCTTGGGGCGGCGATGGCAATAATGAAGGGATGTGCCGTGTTGAGATTGAAGGTTTTAATGCCTCAAAAGATAAGCTTTTTATTGATGCTGATCGGCTTCAGTCTCTGGAGATTCTGACCTTTAATGGAGATACCTACCTGATTGATAAGACATTTGATCCTGAGGCTGAAAGTTTCTTTGGCAATAACCCCTATGTCATGTTCAAAGGCAAGGGACTGTCTCTTGGAGATTTGAAGATTGTGACTGAATTATCTTGAGCGAACAGGTTCTCCTTGGTGAACGATCATGTGTAACCATAAGCAAGAGCTATACTTTTTGGTTTTGTTGCCTTTTTATGGTCATCTCCAACGGGCCTTTTTAAACTGAAGTGAGTTGGCGTGTCATCTGTGATGACCAAGCAATTTAAGCGCAATACAATTGCTGTCTCATGGGAGCCGTTCGCCATGGACGAGTTGGCGTCCATGGGGGTGACTGGCCAGCATGCGTTTCTAATTTATACAGACGCTGCAGGGGTGAATCATGTGCTGGAGCACGGAGACCCCTATTACGCCTACGGCGATTCACAGTCGTTGTATCAGGGAGAACTCAAGGATTTCCTTCGCTATCGCGTGGGCAGATTGAGTGCTGCGCATACCTATCCACACCCTGAAGGGACCCGCGAAGGGATTGATCAAAATAATGTGATTTATAAGGCAACTCCGAAATTCCCAAACTGGCATCCTCTTGACAATTATTTTGATCTGAACATTCCAGTTCAATATCAAAAACAAGCTTGGCAGGAAATGATTGATCATGCCAAAGCACTCAAAGATGCCAAGGTTCTTTATCAATTTGGGTTGAAAGGCCCTGTCAGTAATTCGGTGATTGCTTCTGTATTAGCCGATATTGGTTTGCAACTTGATGAGATTACAGGAGTGAATATTCCGGAGAATGTGTCTCTGAACAACCCTGCCAGCATTGGCATGGCTGTGATGGCAGGCATGCTTGTGATGTCTGATCTTGGCTATGGCGGTGTGAGCAACACGGTGGACCAGGTGCAATCCGCTGATCAACCGGGCTTGGCACGAGCCATTAGCGCTGGCGCCAATGGCTCGACGCCTGATACGGCAACCACTGATCCCGATTCACCGTTAATTTCGACACCAACGCAACCGCCAAGTTCGAAGCCAGATCTTGCAACGCCATCCATTTCAAAACCGGCGATTCCAAATCCAGAGACACTCCTACCAATCAAGAAGCCAGTCTTCAATCCACCCGATTCGGTGCAAACGGTTCTTGACTCTGTGACGCATAATCTCAGCAAACCCAAGCATTTTAAGAAAAAGTTTGTCGATAAAATCACCAACTTCAATCCTGAGTTGGATGATCTCCAGCTCGACGTATCAGATTTTGGCTTGCGGCTACGTGATGTAGAATTCAAGATCGTTGCGAACAAAAAACAGCTCAAAAAATTTCTCCGAAAGGATTTTAGTTTTATTTATGAGAGCCGTAAGGGTGGCCTTTATTTCAATGAAAATAAGGCGGAAAAGGGAGTTGGAGAAGGGGGATTATTTGCTATCCTCAAAGGCGGACCTGATCTGATCAAAGAAAATTTTGAGATAGTTTAGAGCATTGGGGTTTTGAGAGTAACGACAGATGCTTGTTTCTGCTCTCATCGGATGCATTCCTTGTCTCTTGATATCTGAAGTCGTCCTGATAAGCTGTTAATCATAATTGCCGTCGCAATTAACTTTAAAATCTCGGCAATAGCTATAGCGAAGATGAGCTTGTTTGGACTCTGATCATATAAATATAGATGATTGTAATTGTATATGTGTTTACCACTCGCCACTGGATTGATCCTTTTTGGGGTGAAACTGAACCCCTATGGTTGGTGAATAACTTCACCAACCAACTTTGAGATACGGACTTGACTTCACGATGAATCTGAAATTGCTTGGGGCCCTAAAGGCTGCATGGGTATAGAAACCCTGTCTAAGACAGGGTTTCTGGACATTGCAAAGGAGACTTCGGCTATGCGGCTTATTTGATGTACTCCTTCAGCACCCCATTGCGATTGGGATGGCGCAATTTGCGAAGTGCTTTCGCTTCAATCTGACGAATGCGCTCCCGGGTGACATCGAAGATCTGGCCAATTTCTTCGAGGGTCTTCATCCGGCCATCATCCAATCCATAACGCAGTCGCAGCACATCCCTCTCGCGTGGGCTGAGGGTGGCGAGCACACCTTCGAGATCCTCGCGCAACAGATTCTTGGCCACATCCTGCTCGGGGTTCTCAATATCAGCTTCGATGAAATCACCGAGCCGTGAATCTTCCTCCTTGCCGATGGGTGTTTCCAGTGAAATTGGCAGCTGGGCACTCTTGGCGATGAACCGGAGTTTTTCGATGGTCATCTCCATCGATTCGGCGATTTCTTCCTCTGTGGGCTTCCGGCCGAATTCCTGGGAGAGAACCTTGGTGGTTTTCTTGATCCTGGAAATGGTTTCGTAGAGGTGCACCGGCAGGCGGATCGTGCGGCTCTGGTCGGCGATGGCCCTGGTGATCGCCTGGCGAATCCACCACGTGGCATAGGTGGAGAACTTGTAGCCTTTCTCGTGGTCGAACTTCTCAGCGGCGCGGATCAGTCCGAGGCTGCCTTCCTGGATCAGATCCTGGAAACTGAGGCCGCGATTCATGTATTTCTTCGCGATCGACACCACAAGGCGCAGATTGGACTGCACCATCTTTTCCTTGGCGCGACGCCCCAGCATCAGACGCCGCCGGAAACGAATCAGCGGCATTTCCACCAAGGCCGCCCATTCTTTGTTGTCCGGTTCGCGGCCGTTGTCGCTTTCGAACTGGGCTGAAAGCTCCTCGAGATAGAGCAAATCCGCGATCTTGCGGGCCAGTTCAATCTCTTCATCGGGCCGCAACAGGCGGATCCGACCGATTTCTTGCAGATAAACCCTGATCGAGTCTTCTGTGTAAACACCCTTTGGGCCGATCTTGATGCTCGCTAAGGCCTTGGCCTTGGCTTCTTTTTCAGCAGCGGCGCGTTTGGCTTTCTCTTCCGGCGTCAAATTGTCAAGAGCAGCTTTGGCAGCTGCTGCTTTGACTGTGGCCGCCTTGGCTGATGCCACCTTCGCAGTAGCGGAAGCTGCTTTGGTTTTGGTGGATTTGGTCTTCGCTGCCTTGCTGGTGGTGCTGGTTTTGGTCTTGCTGGCAGTTTTTGACTTGCTTTTGGTCGCTGTTTTGGCTTTGGTCGCTTTTGCTTTGCCAGCAGCGTCGTTTTTCGCTGCTTTGTTCGGATCAGCTGCGGCTAGCAACTCATCGGCGGCCGCAGACAGATCCATCGCGCTGGCTTTGCTTCGCGGGGTGCGACGCTTGGGCGCTGCTTTCTTGGTCTGTGTTGCACTGTCGCTTGTCTTGAGCATCTTTGTCTCCCCTTCGGCGTTGGCCAGCAGAACAATGTCGGGTGTTGCTGTTTTGGTAGCTGCTGGGCTCATGGGTGAGGTTTAAAACTGCGGAAAGCGGAACAATTCAAGAAATCGATCAACCTGGAATCTTGGCCACCGTCGCTGACAGCAGCTCAAGAGCTTCAAATGACCAATAAGGCGTCATCCGGCGGAGTGACACCACAAGCAAATGGAGCGCAAATCTTGAAAAACGAGATCAATCCTGACGAGATGTTGTCCGGTTTGTCGGGCCTCTGGGCTGTCCGGGGTGATCTCAGACCGGTCGAAGGGATCAGGAGAAACTCCTGGCTTCGAACTGCGTGTCTTCCTCTGGAGCGAGCGCAGATGTTGGAGTTATCTGACCAACCAGTCCACGTTAATGAAGTTTTTCGATCTTTGCAAGCCCACATAGGTTGTTTCTGTGCTGGTTGAAGTTTGGCTCGAAGCGGGGCGTGAAGGCCGCACCTTTACTTATTCCTCTGAGGCGGCAATGGGCTTGGAGCCTGGTGACCTGGTCAAGGTCCGCCTTCGCGGCCGCCCCATGCATGGGCTTGTTGTCGCGGATCAGGAGGGGGCCTGGGCGGATGCATCCGCGCCTTTCAATGCTGATCTGATTCAGCCAGTGGAGGCACTGGTGTTGAAGGCTGCCGTGCCCTCCGAATGGCGCCTCTGGATTGAGGCGAGTGCCCAGACCTGTCATCTCAGTGCGTATCGGATGCTGAAGGCGGCTCTCCCCGCTGGCTGGTTGGGACAGGCGCGCAAACCGATTGCAGGGAGCGGACGCGCGCTCTGGTGGATCCGTCTTGCCACGGTTTCTGCACCGGCAGAGGGATTGCCAGAGCGTCAACAGGCCTTGTTGTCTTACCTAAAGGAGAAGCACCCCAACGGCGCCTGGCAACGGGATCTCGGGCGAGCAGGGTTCAGTACGGATTTGCTGCGGCGTCTGGACGCCCGCGGGTTCGTTGTCAGAGAACAGCGCAGGGCGTTGGAACCTTCTCCCTCAACCCTTGCCGAACAGCTCGAGCAGCCCCAGGCCCTCACCCCCGAGCAACAAAAGGCTATGGATGCCTTTGCAGCGATTCGCCCCGGCCATGGACTGCTGCTCTGGGGGATCACAGGGTCGGGCAAAACAGAGGTTTATCTCCAGTTGGTGGCGGCTGAGCTCGCCAAGGGGCACCACGCGCTCCTGCTGACGCCGGAAATTGGGCTGATCCCGCAGCTGGTGGACCGATGCAGGCGACGGTTCGGGCAGCGGGTTCTGGAATATCACAGCGGTTGCAGTGAGGCGGAACGGCTGCGGGTCTGGCGACGCTGCCTCGCCGCGGATGATCAGCCGCTTTTGGTTGTGGGAACCCGTTCTGCGGTCTTTGTTCCCTTGAGCGATCTGGGGCTGATCGTGCTCGATGAAGAGCACGACAGCTCCTACAAGCAGGAATCGCCGATGCCCTGCTACCACGCCAGAGATCTCGCCATGGATCGGATCCGGCGCTGTGGCGGCAAGCTTGTGCTCGGCAGTGCGACACCGTCGCTTGACAGTTGGATGCAGCTGGAGAGCGGTGGCCTCCTCACGCTGGCTCGCCTGCGGCAGCGCATTTCCAGGCAGCCCCTGCCACCGGTCCATGTCGTGGACATGCGGCAGGAGCTTGAGGCCGGCCATCGCAAGCTGATCAGTCGGCCCTTGATGGATCGACTCGCCGCACTCCCAGAACACGGAGAGCAGGCGGTTGTCCTCGTGCCCCGCCGTGGTTACAGCCCTTTTCTGAGTTGTCGGAGCTGCGGTGAGGTGGTCATGTGCCCCCACTGCGATGTGGCGATGACTGTTCACCGTGGCCAGGGCGGGCATCAGTGGTTGCGCTGTCATTGGTGTGACCACAGGGCTGAGATGGGGTCAAATTGCAGCCATTGCGGCTCCACAGCCTTTAAACCCTTTGGTGCGGGCACTCAGCGCGTGATGGAGTTGCTTTCCGAGGAACTCAAGGATCTGCGGCTGCTGCGGTTTGATCGGGATTCCACCGGTGGCCGGGACGGCCACCGGCGCCTTCTGGCACGGTTTGCATCCGGTGAAGCGGATGTGCTGATCGGAACGCAGATGCTCGCGAAAGGGATGGATCTGCCTCGGGTCACGCTGGCTGCAGTTCTCGCCGCCGATGGGCTGCTGCATCGTCCGGATCTCAGGGCCGCCGAGCAGGCGTTGCAGCTGCTGCTGCAGCTGGCTGGCCGGGCCGGTCGCGGGGAACGCCCGGGACAGGTCCTCGTTCAGACCTATTCCCCTGATCACCCGGTGATCCGTCATTTGGTGGATGGCCGTTATGAGGCTTTTCTTGCAGAGGAGATGGCCTTACGCCGTGAGGCGGCTTTGGTGCCGTTCAGTCGCGCTTGCCTGTTGCGGTTGTCCGGTGAATCGGCCGCTGCCACAGCAACGGCTGCTTCGGTTCTCACCGAACAGATCCGGCCGCTCTGTCAGGAGCAGGGATGGTTGGTGATTGGCCCCGCTCCCGCTCCCGTGGCCCGCGTCGCCGGCCGCAGTCGCTGGCAGCTGCTGTTGCATGGTCCCTCTGGCACAGGCTTACCACTGCCGCCAGGCCAGAGTTTGTGGGCCAACCTGCCACGCGGGGTTGCTCTCGCCGTTGATCCCGATCCGCTCACCCTTTAATCACGACGGCAATTCCGGGAATCCAAAACCGAGGAGACGCCGCCTGCTCTGAAGACCAAGGCTCAGCAACAGCAGCAGCAACACCGCAAGGCTGCCGAGCCCCAGCGGAATCCAGTGCCAGTCACGCTCTTCGAGAATCGCGTGATCACCGCTGTGCAGTAAAGCGGGGGATGGCTTGTTATTCAGGTTCAGCGTGATCTCCAGCCCAGGGATGTCTGGCAGACCGCTGAGATCCAAAGCAAGACGAAGATCTTGATCCACCCCGATTAGCCAGTTGCGTTCCCGCAGCTGGATTATTGGTGCATTCAGTGCCAGTCCGGTGGTTTTAGCCGCCAGTTCCACCATTCGGTCCAAATCGCTCTGCAGGCCCGTTGCTGAGATCACCCGGCTACTGATCCGCAGTGCGCCGGGGTCGGGGTGGCTGATTAGCAGATCAGGCAGTTGCTTGTGGAGCTCCTGCTCGAAGCGTTCCTGCCAGGGCTGAAGCCGACCGCTGTCACTGCGGATGTCCCACTGCATCTGCAGGTGGCCTGGGCCGGCTAGATCCAGATCTGCATTGATGCGGACGCAGCCGCTCAACAGCAGGGTGATCCCGAGCAGAACGGCGGCGGCGAAGAGTGCAAATCCGATCGCCGGAGGCCGGGTTGGCCCGGTCGGCGGCGGTGGTGGCGGCGGTGGTTTTCGAGATCGTCGCCGTCCGCGCGGGGCGGGGCCACTGGCACTGGTGGCGGTCATTTCAAGTTCGGGCAGCCGCATCGACCAGCGTTCCGGCCGAGCCAAGCTTGGCGATTCGAGCACGGCCAAGAGCTGTTTGGCCTGTTGGCGTAGTTCTGGATCTCGGCTCCGGCAAAGCAAGCGGCAGCTGGCTAACGCTGATTGGTCGTCCCCTTGCCCCATCCAGGCGGTGATCATTATTAGCCGGACACGCCCACCCTCCGATGAGGTGTGGGGGTGTGTTTCCGCAAGGGGCATAAGCAAAGCAAGGCACTGCCCGTAGTCGCCTCGCTCCAATGCGGCTTCAGCACGACTTAAATCCAGCTGCCCCTGCAGTTCCTCCACGCTTAACCGCGACCCACCACCATGGTGCCGATGCCGGCATCGGTGAACACCTCCAACAGCAGTGCATGGGGCACGCGGCCATCCACGATGTGGGCTGCTGCCACTCCCTGCGCGAGGGCGCGGATGCAGCATTCGGTCTTTGGTGTCATCCCACCGGCCACGACCCCATTGTTGATCAGCTGGCGGGCTTCCGAGAGTCGGAGTTTGCGGATCAGCGAGTCTGAATCCTCCTTGTCCATGAGGATTCCAGGAGTATCGGTGAGGAGGATGAGTTTCTCCGCCTCTAAAGCAGCAGCGAGTTCACCGGCCACGGTGTCGGCATTGATGTTGTGGGACCGCCCGTCTGGTGTCGCTGCAACGCTGGAGATCACCGGAAGGTAGCCCCGTTCCAGCAATGGCCCGAGAACATCGGGATTCACTTTGGCGACATCGCCCACCAGTCCATGGCTGCCTGAGCCCCATGGACGCGCTTCAACCAGGCTGCCGTCGCTTCCGCTCAGACCAACCGCCCGAGCCCCCAGCTGATTTAGACCATTCACGATCTGCTTGTTGACGCGGCCAACCAGCACCATTTCGACCACATCCATGGTGTCGGCATCGGTCACCCGTAGCCCATCCCGGAATTCCGCCGGAATCTCAAGCCGTTTCAGCCACTGGTTGATTTCCGGACCGCCACCATGAACGATCACAGGCTGGACGCCAACGCAGGCCAACAGAGCGAGATCGCGGAACACCGCTTCCCGCAGCTCGGCATGGGCCATGGCCGCGCCGCCGTACTTGATCACGATCCGACGGCCAGAAAAGCGCTGGATGTAGGGCAGCGCTTCGCTGAGTACCGAGACACGCAACGCGTCATCGCCGGTCTGTATCGGGTCAGCCATCGGCAGCGGGCAGCAGGATTAGATCCAGTTGGTCATCCTCCAGGCTGGTCAACTGGGCCTGCAACCCTTTGGCGAAAAAGCGGCCCAGTCGTTCTTGTTTTTCTTCCCAGCGATCCAGGGGAACCGCGTTCAGCTGGAAACGGAGCCTCAACCCATAGCTCCCGTTTGGATTGAGTTCCTCCACTTCAAGCAGCTGCGGTGGATTGTCCTCATCCCAAAGCTTGAGGGCTTCCAGCGATGATTCCAGATGAGCTTTTTGGCCGTAGCGCCAACGGGTGACGTCCCCCAGCAGCTTGTCCAATTCCGCCGGTGCCTGCTGCCTCGCCTCGCGGAGAGCGTTCTTCGGGGTAACGCGTTTGGCGGGGGGGAGTTCAGACGATTTCAGAGCCAGACCACCCAAAAGAATTGGGATGCCGTAGAAGATGGTTGGAAGACTGAGATTGGCGCTTCCGGTGGCATAGGCAACGGCCCCAACCACGGTCAGGGCGCCACCGCCAACCGTAACCAGGCTGCCTGGGGAGAAAAGGTCGTTCATGCACGCGGTCGGTTGGACGTCATTGTGACGTCCAACCCATCAGGATGGGTCTGCACATCGCCCTCACCGCCTTGTCCGAGCCTCAGTCGGCGAATTTCCAGCAGCTTCTGCAGCAACTGGATCAGGACCGAACCTGGCTGCTTCAGCAGATCGATTGCGGTCGTTGGCCCGACCTACGCCTAGACCTCGCTGCGCTCGAGCGGGAGCTGGGTCAGTTGCTCACCCGTGCGAGCGAGCTCCAGGAAGATTCAGAGGACGGGTGAAATCAGAAGGGGATCTCATCGGTGTCTGGAACCAGAGGAGCGGAGTTCCAGCTGGCAGGTTCCGGTTCGGCCTTCACAGGGGCCGCCGGCTTGGCTGCTGTGGTCTTGCCCGCCGGTGGCTGGGCTGCAGGAGCGCTGGGGCTGGCCGCTGCGCCGACAGGGTGCAGACGGGAGAGGGTGAACTCCGCCCGTTTCTCTTTCATCCCGTCTTGTCTGGGAACGGTGTTCATCCTCAGACGACCTTCAACCACAAGCCGCTGACCCACTTGAACCCTGTTCTGCAGGTCCTGGGCGAGGTTTCCCCAGCCGACCACCTTCAGCTCTCCCGGGGGGTCTTCGGCGCGCAGGCCGTCAAATCGGACGGTCATTTCAGCGATTGGAGTCTGGTTGTCCTGGGTGTATCGAAGGGTTGGGGCCTCAACCACTTCCACCTCGAGCACGCAGTGGTTCATGTCCCTATCTGGAAGTTGGCGACATCCTGATGCAAGGAAGCGGTGATGACCAGCGTCGGATTTGGCTTCTGGCTGGCACAGGCGAGGGTCCGTCGCTGGCGCAGGCGTTGCTGGATCAGGGCTGGTGGGTTCGCATCAGCGTTGTGACCTCCAAGGCAGCGGAGGCCTACAGCGGCCTGGGTGTTCAGCAGCTGAGCATTGGAGCGTTGGCCGGGCCGGCCGGCATCGCGTCGGTTCTTGAGCAAGAGGGGCCGTTTACTTGGGTGCTCGACGCCACCCATCCGTTTGCGACCCAGATCACCGCTGAGCTCCAGCAGGTCTGCAGCCTGCGGCAGCAGCCGTTATTGCGGCTGGACCGATCGGCTGGGGTGGGGAGCGTTTTCGCGGTCTTGAACAACCTGTCTGACCTGGAGGATCGGCGACTTGAAGGCCGTCGTGTTCTGCTTGCCATCGGCGCGCGCCATCTCGCGCTGGCCGTCGGTGCAGCTCAAAAAGCCGGTGCCATCGCCTTTGCCAGGGTGCTGCCCAGTGTTGAGGGGCTGAGAGCGGCCCTTGCAGTGGGACTGCCGTCCGATCAGCTCGCCGTGCTGCGTCCTTTGCAGGGCGATCCACCAGGCGCGATTGAACGGGCCCTGTGTTGCCGCTGGTCCATCACCGATGTGGTCTGCCGTCAGTCCGGTGGTATGACCGAACGCCTCTGGCGCGATATCTGCCTCGATCGGGGGTTGCGTCTCTGGCTCGTGCGGCGGCCGTCTGATTTACCGGACATGGACACTGTGGTGGGTCAACGAGCACTTCTCGAACGGCTGAGCGATGACGGACTGCCCTACACCACTGATGTTGGCTCTGACGACGGAGGCCGATCAGGCCAAGGCTGAGCTCTTGGCCAGTCGTTTGCTGGAACGTCGTCTTGTGGCATGCGTAAGCCTGGCTCCGATCCGTTCGTTGTACGTGTGGCGTGATGCGGTGCAGAACGAGCATGAGGTTCAGCTTCTGCTGAAGACAACGCCAGACCAACTTGAACGCCTGCAGCGAGCCGTGATGGAGTTGCACAGTTACGAAATGCCGGAGTGGCTCGTGTGGCGAGCTGACGCTTCGCCGGCCTACGGCAGCTGGGCGCAGGAGCTGTTCAGGACAGATGGGCCGAAGCCAGATCCTGAAGCGGCACCAGCGAGCGAGCCCCCAGCTGGGTGACGATCTGGCCGGCACAGAGGGCACCTAACTCGCCGCACCGTTTCAGGGGTTCACCCTGGGTGTACCCGTGCAGAAACCCCCCGGCGTAGAGATCACCGGCTCCGGTGGTGTCCACCAGATCGCCGAGCCCGAAGATGCCCACATCCCAGCGTTGCTCACCGCTCAACACAACCGATCCCTCTGCGCCGCGGGTGATGGCGATCACGGAGCAGCAGCCACGAACCTGGTTTAGCGCCACATCGAATTGGTCGGTCTGATAAAGCGACTGGATCTCCACATCATTGGCGAACAGAACATCCACGTGGCCGTTCACCAGCTCAAGGAAGCTGTCGCGATGGCGGTCGACACAGAAACCATCGGATAGGGAGAGAGCCACCTTGCCGCCAGAGTCCCGGCAGGCTTCTGCTGCAGCGAGGAAGGCACGTTTGGCTGCGGGACTGTCCCAGAGATAGCCCTCCAGATAAAGAACCTTGGCGTCCCGCACCATGGAGAGATCGAGATCATCAGGCTCGAGCTGGGTGGATGCACCGAGAAAGGTGCACATGGTGCGCTCCGCATCAGGCGTGACGTAGATTAGGCAGCGCGCTGTGGTGGCCCCGCTTGTGGCGGCTGGGGTCTCGAATCGGGCTCCCACGGTTTTGATCTCTTGGCTGAAGATCGCGCCAAGTTGATCGTTGCGGACGCGGCCAATGAAGCCGGCCCGGCCGCCCAGCTGAGCGATCCCCACCATGGTGTTGGCCACTGATCCACCAGAGGTTTCCAGACCCGGGCCGCCGGCGGCATAGAGGGCTTCAGCCTGCTGTTCATCGATCAGCGCCATGCCCCCTTTCTGCAAACCATGCTGCGCCAGAAAACCGTCATCGGTTTGAACGAGCACGTCAACAATGGCGTTGCCGATGCCCACTACGTCAAGCGTGCGATCGCTAGGGAAGCGGGCGTCCGAGGCCATGGAGCAGTTGGAGAGGCACCGCAGTATGGACGCCGGAGCTCGCGCCCTGAATCAGGCGCTCAGTAGAGCGCGTTTGGGACCGTGAATCGGATCCTCCACAACGATTGTTTGATCTCGGTTCGCCCCCAGAGAGACGATGGCGATCGGCACTTCCATCAGATCGGCAAGGAAGCGCAGGTAGGCCATGGCTGCCTTGGGAAGATCCTCGAGCTTGCGGCATTCCTCGGTTGAGCACTGCCAGCCAGGAAGCGTTTCGAAGATGGGCTTGCAACGTGCGAAATCATCGGAGCTGCTGGGGAAGTGCTCGATCCGTTCACCATTCAGCTCATAGGCCACACACACCTGGATCTCATCGAGTTCATCCAGCACGTCCAATTTTGTGACCGCGAGACAGTCGAGACCATTGACCTGAACGGCGTACCGACCGATCACCCCGTCAAACCATCCGCAGCGCCGCCGCCGGCCCGTGGTGGTGCCGAATTCTCCGCCCCGTTCCGTGAGTTGGTCATTGAGACTGCCACTCAGTTCGGTGGGGAAGGGCCCCTCCCCAACCCGTGTGGTGTAGGCCTTGGCCACTCCGATCACCCTGTCGATCAGCGTCGGGCCGACGCCAGCACCAATGCATGCTCCTCCTGATACCGGATTAGAGGAGGTCACGTAGGGGTATGTGCCGTGATCAAGGTCCAGCAGGGTTCCCTGGGCACCCTCGAATAAGATGTTTTTTCGTGCTCCTGCAGCGCTGTGAATGGCGCGGGTGCAATCCACTACGTGGGAGGCGAGCCGCTGGCCGTAAGCGAGATATTCCTGGATCACCGCTTCCGCATCCAGGGGCTCGACGCCGTAGATGGTCTGCAGGAGCTCGTTCTTTTCCTTGAGAGGCCCTTCCAGGCGATCCTTCAGCCGCTGTTCATCGAGCAGGTCGATCACACGAATACCGCTGCGTTGGGATTTATCGGCATAGGTCGGGCCGATTCCGCGCCCGGTTGTACCAATGCGACGCTCGCCACGTTGTTGCTCCATCGCCTGGTCCAGCAGGCGGTGGTACGGCATCGTCACATGAGCCGTGGATGCCAACTGCAGGCCTGAAATATCGATGTCGTTGGCGATGAGCATGTCCAGCTCACCGAGCATCACTTTGGGATCCACGACGGTGCCGGCACCAATCAGACAGACCGTCTCCGGATAGAGAATTCCAGAGGGAATCAGGTGCAGCTTGAGCACACGGTCGTCAACGACGATCGTGTGCCCAGCATTCACACCTCCCTGATAACGAACGACGACGTCGGCCGACCGGCTCAGTAGATCGGTGATCTTTCCTTTTCCCTCGTCACCCCACTGTGCTCCGATGACGACAACGTTGGCCAAGGACATTGCGGCCCGAAGCCGCGAATCTGCACAATCCGCGAGTATCTCAGATGTGGTGTCCCGTCGTCAAAAATGATTTTTGACCGGCTCAGCTGCCACGAACGGCGGTGCGCTCCGCTTTGGTGAGTTCCTTGACCAGTCGATCGTGGAGGGATTCAGGAAGGGGCCGGTTGGCATAGCTGGCGTAGTGACCGGCAAGGGAATTCAGGGCTGTCTGCATGGTGGTGAAGGAGCTCAGACCATTGATCCTCGGCTTGGGCCTGTAGCGGGAGACGTAGTCGTTGATCAGCGTCCGTGCATCCTGTTCGGCCTGTTTGTGGCCTTCGGCATCCTGGGGTTGATCGATTAACTCGCGCAGATTGCGGGAGACGGCAACGGTGTCTTCGACGTAATCACCGGTGAGGAGTCCCGCCTGCGCTTCTCCGCTACAGGCGGTGAGCATCAGGCAGAGCGTGAGTCCGAGGGCGAGGGCCGCCCTGGTCAGAGGCTGGATCAGGCGCGCCAGGGCGGTAAGCATGGACATTGAGGTACTGGATTGGACTTTAAGGGCGCAGTGCACAGGAGAGTGCTGCCAGCGCTTCGGCGTGGGGGAGCTTCCTCATGCTGCGATCAGATCTCTGTACCAGTTCCACCATGCCTTCAGCGGCGTCGCGCCCCACCACGATTCGCCAGGGAATTCCGATCAGATCGGCGTCCTTGAATTTCACACCAGCCCGCTCCTTTCGATCATCCAGGAGAACATCAATGCCCTGTTTGAGCAGGGATTCGTACAACGTTTCCCCGAGGCTGGCTTGCGTTGCATCTTGGATGTTGGCAACAACGACGATTGCCTCGAATGGAGCAATGCTCGCTGGCCAGCTGATGCCGGCTTCATCATGATGCTGCTCGACGGCCGCCTGGGCCAGCCGTGAAATCCCGATGCCGTAACAGCCCATCCAGAAGGGTTCCTGTTGTCCAGCTTCGTTGGTGAAGCTGCTGTCGAGAGCTTGGGAGTACTTGCGTCCGAGCTGGAAGATGTGCCCCACCTCGATGCCGCGTTTTTCGGTGAGTTTCACCTCAGGGTTGTGGAGGCAGGGCTCTCCGGCCCTCGCGTTGCGCAGATCGGCCGTCAGAGGGGGCTCTGGCAGGTCGAGATCATTCCAGCTGCAACCTTTGCGATGAACATCAGGACGATTGGCTCCACAAATGAAGCGTTTCAACGCGCTGGCCGTGGGGTCGACCAGGCGGAGAAAACTCTTGGTCCAGCTGATGGCCTGCTTCAGTCCATCGTCTGCAAGGTCGGGGCCGATGGCTCCGAAGGGAATGCTCTTCAGCCCCTGCCGCATCACATCATCAGCGCTGATCGGCCGGCAGTCGAGAACGCTGGTTTCCAGCCGACGACTGACCGCATTGACCAGCTTGACCTCGTTTAACTCCTGATCGCCCCGAAGGCTCACTAGAACAGGTTGCTCCGCGCCGCTGTCGAGCCTCGCGAGCAGAAGCAGCACTTTTACCACCTGCGATGGATGCCACCCCTGAGCTGTGCAAAGAGATTCGATGCTCGTTTGACCAGGAGTGGCGACAACGGCGACCGCTGCGTCCTCCAAGGGAACGGGGGGGTGCGGTTGCGAGACGGCTTTTTCCTGATTTGCCGCATAGGTGCCGTCTTCACTGATCAGGATCAGATCTTCGCCAGCCTCTGCCGTGACCATGAATTCCTGCGATGCGGCCCCACCGATGGCTCCGCTGTCTGCCTCGACGGGGACAGCTTCTAAACCGCAGCGCTCGAAGATTCGCCTGTAGGCCTGATCCATGTCCACATAAGTGTTCTGCAAATCCGTCTCGCTGCTGTGGAAGGAGTAGGCATCCTTCATGATGAATTCCCGCCCACGCATCAGGCCAAAGCGTGGGCGGATTTCATCCCGAAATTTGGTCTGGATTTGGTAAAGGTTGACCGGTAGCTGCTTGTAGGAACGCAGCAGTTCTCCCGCCAGGCTGGTGATCACCTCTTCATGGGTCGGCCCCAGGCCGAGTTCCCGTCCCTGGCGATCTTCAAGATGAAACATGATCCCCTCGCCGGCGGTGTATCCCTGCCAGCGACCACTGCGTTGCCACAGTTCAGATGGATGCAGCTGTGGCAGAAGTGTTTCCAATCCGCCGGAGCGATCCATCTCGTCTCGAACGATGGTTGTAATCCGTCTCAGCACCTTCCACATCAAGGGCAGATAGGCATAGATCCCTGATCCAACTCGTCGGATGTAACCACCACGAAGAAGCAGTTGATGGGATGCGATTTCAGCATCCGCTGGAACATCTCGGAGCGTCACCAGCATCAGGCGGGAGACGCGCATGGTTCGTTTAAAAAATGAGCCGAAAAGCTATCACCGGTCCGTCAGGGGGTCGATCATTGAAGTGTCTGATTCGCTCGAAAAGCACTGGGCGCCGTGAGTCTCGACTGCTACCGTCCATTGAGTCCAGATTGTCCTAGGTCCGTCTCATGTTTCCTCGGTCGGTTGAATCTGGTGTTGAGCAGGTCAATCAAACGTTTGAGATTGCGATAGATCCGGTTGAAGCATCGTCACAATCTGAGGCTTTGGTTGGTATTGATGAAGTTCAGAAATCTTTGAATCGTTCCCGTGCTTCTGTGTATCGCTACACAAACACAGATCCTCGTAATTTAAATCCTCCTTTTAATCCTCGAAAGCTTAATCCTGAATATCGAAGCGATCAAAAAGATCCTCTTCTTTTTCATCCAAACGAGGTTGCCCGTTTCGCCAAAGATGTTCTTCGGATTAAGGAAGTCACCGTTGAGGTCCTTAATTCTCCTTCCACGGCAACGCAGCAAATGCTTGGTGCGATTCTCGATGAGCTCAAGGTGATTCGCTCCCACCTCGAGGCGATGGAAGATGCCCCCTCGGACCTCGTGGCTGCCCGCCGGGAACGGGAGGAACGTCCAGCAGCCTGAGGGATGCGCGCGGGACCGATTGGTGCCAAGATTCGACTATTCACACTGCATTGAAATGAGGGGAGGGGTTGTCCCATTCCCCCCGCATGGCCACTGACCCCGTAATTCCCAGCCAAGACGACGATTCCCCGGCACAGGATGCAGAGGACCCACTGAGTTTTGGAGGCCCTTTCACAGCAATGACTGGTCTGCTGATCGCTTTGATCAGTGTTTCGGTCCCTCTGATCGCCGTGATCACTGACCGGACAGCTGGACAGAATTCCTTTATGCCGACAGCTCTCGAGAGCCATGGATCTGCGCCACCTGCTTCCCTCTCCAGCACAGGGGCAGGTCAATCTTCTCGTCGAGATCCCAGCTGGTAGCCGTAACAAGTACGAATACTGCCCCGAAGCTGGTGTGATGCGGCTGGATCGGGTTCTCCACTCATCGGTTAGATACCCCTTCGACTACGGCTTTATTCCCAATACCAAAGCGGAGGACGGATCACCGCTTGATGCCATGGTGATCATGGCTGAGCAAACGTTTGCTGGTTGTTTAATCCGCGCTCGTCCGATCGGATTGCTTGATCTTGAGGACGAGGGTGTCTACGACGGCAAGCTTCTCTGTATCCCCGTTGCAGATCCTCTGCAGGCGTCCATTACGAGCATCCGCCAAATTGCATCAACGCAGCTCGAAGAAGTGGCGGAATTTTTTCGAACTTACCGAAGTCTTGAAGGTCGCGCCGTGACCATTAGCGGTTGGCGTGATGCTGACGCCGTTCCCTCTCTTGTGGCGTCTTGTATCGATGCTGCGTGCTGAGCCCAGCCACGATCTTTGGCGGACCCGCGGTTGAGGGCCGGAATGCTTGTAAGTTGGTGCGCACCAAAGATCCAGGACGACTCGTGCCCACCATCCGATTTGAACAGGAAGGCCAGCAGGTGGGTTGCATCGAGGGAGCAAATCTGCGACGCGCAGCCCTCGATTCAGGCCTCAACCCCTACAAGGGCCTCAACAACCTCAACAACTGTGGTGGTGTTGGCCAATGCGGTACTTGTGTAGTTGAAGTTGTCGAAGGCTTAAACAATCTTTCACCACGCAGTGATGTTGAGGAGGTTTACCTGGCTGACCGTCCCGCCAACTATCGGTTGAGTTGCCGCACCACCGTCAACGGTGATGTGACTGTCCGAACCCGTCCCGATGACGGTGCCGGCAAAGGGTCCAACAGCCTCGTTGGAGCTGTTAAGTCCTTGTTCGGCCGCTGAGTCTGAGTCCGTTGGCTGATCAACTTCTCGTTTACAGCTACAGCCGCTGCAGTACCTGTCGTAAGGCAATCAATTGGCTAAAACAGAAGAATGTTGAACATCTGGTGATCGACATTGTCGATCACCCTCCATCGCGTGAGCAGCTTGCCAATGCTGCTCAACAACTTGGAGAGAGAAAACTTCTGTTCAATACCAGTGGCCTCTCCTATCGAGCCATTGGAGCGGCTGCAGTGAAGGCAATGAAAGACGATGAGGCTCTTGATGCTCTGGCCGCTGATGGAAAACTGATCAAACGCCCTTTTGTTGTTACACCTGCCGGAAAAGTTTTGGTTGGATTTAAGCCGGAGGTCTGGGCTGATCAGCTGGAGGATTGAAGTTCAAGCCATCCAATTCGCTGATTAAATCGTTCACAGCGTGTTCACGGTTAAGTTGTTGGAAACTGGATCGTTTGAGATCTTCGAGGAGTGATGCCAGCAATTCCTGGCTTCGTTCAAGCACAGGGCCCTGCTCCATCGCCCTTGCGAGTTCCTCCCAGAATCGATCAAGAGTATCCGTGCCTAAACCATCAAGGACCGGATCTTTCACCCCTAAGCGGCTGCCCGCACCGCGGGACAGGTCCAGGGCTGAATCCACAAGGTTTTCAGCGAGCTGTCGGCTGAATTGCAACTCGGCTTTCTGGTAACTGACGTTGCTTCGCAAAGGGGCCGGAATCATTTTGCTGTCCATTCCCTGCTGGAGGATGTGGGTACTGAGTGCCACCAGCTGCGGTCTCATGTTGGGCCCGATTTGACTGAGAAGGAGGGGTAACCACAGACGCAGGAGTTCGATTAATTCCCTCGATTCGTTCTGATCTGTGCCTTGGTAAGTGCAAAACCCTCTGATTTTTTGCGGCAGCTGGGGTGATCGGATCACATCCTGGAGTGCATCCACAACACGGATGGTGATGACTTCAAACAGCTCAACGGCCAGAAGTGCAACCACGCCGCGGCTGATTACGGCGCGAAGCGATTCCAGCTGAATCAAACCAGCGGTGGATAGTCGTTCCGTGACTGGCACCACGCGCAGCAGTCGAGCGAATGGCAGCAGCAACGGCAGGTCAATCCAGCGTCGTAGCAGTGCATCACGCCAGCGAATCGCTGGATAGCGGCGTTTGAGTCGGGCGGTGCGAAGCAGAATGTCGAGGACAAACAGGAGTTGAAAGGGTGTATCCAGGCGCCAGCTCAGATCCGTGGGAAGACCGTTCTGTGCAGTGCTGCGCCAGTAATTCACTTCAACCAGTGGGAGGATCTTTTCAAGCCAGAACTGCCGCTCCGTGGACCATCCATGCCGCTTGAGTAGGGTTGGGCTGAGCAGCTGCGCGGCAGCGTCAAGGGAGGAGTCGAGTCCAGCGCGCCCGCGCAAGCGGTTTTTCAGTTTTTCCAGGACGCCGCCATTCCCCGAACTGAGGAAGGGATTGGTCGCGATCATCTGTTGCGTCAGCTTCACCTGCTGCGCGAGTTGTTGCTGAACCGCATCGCCGTTGATCCCGTCGCGTTGGATCGTTTGGTCCAGTTTCTGAAAATGTGTGAGGTATGTCGTTGTGTCGTGATGGGGTTCAATTCCCTTCACCTGGTCGTAAACCGTGGTGATGTCAGGCAGCCAATGCAACGGAATAACCAGCTGCAGGGATGGCAGGGGGTACAGGTTGCGCTGGAGCCAGAAGCTGCGGAGAGGGACGTAGCTGACATCGAAGAGAACCCAAACCAGATTTAGGCCTGCTACGAGGGCAACAAACTGATCCCAGCGCCGCCAGCTCAGGTTTCGGTTGCGGTGCTTCAACCCTTGCCAGCGGGGGCGGATCATCGGCTTCCAGGCTGAGAGCGCCCATGGATCTGCATCTATGGTGAAGCATCTTTTTCCGTCATTGGCCCGTTGGCTGCCGACCAACAGAAACGCTCAAGACTTGACCCCTTCTGGGATTTCTGGGGACCTGTTCTCTTTACCATCGCGCTGTATTTCGGCATTCGTCATTTCGTCGTCGAAGCGAGATACATCCCCTCAGGTTCGATGCTGCCGGGGCTGCAGATCCAGGACAAACTGCTTGTTGAAAAGCTCAGTTATCTGCCGAGGGGGCCGAAACGAGGAGAGATTGTTGTTTTTAATTCTCCCTATGCGTTTGACCCTGCCCTCAGCCCAGCCGATCGGCCTTCGGCCTTCCAATGCATGTTCGCCAATCTGCCCATCATTGGTGTGATCCCAGGGGTCGCCAATCCAGCGTGTGATGCTTACATCAAGCGCGTGGTTGCAGTGGGTGGTGATCGCGTTTCCGTCAATCCCCGTGGAGAAGTCACCCTGAACGGCACCCTGCTGGATGAGCCCTACGTCACCAATTACTGCCAACTTGATCCGCAGGGGATGAGTCCATGCCTCACTTTGAGTGGCACGGTGCCGAAGGATTCGGTTCTCGCCCTCGGGGACAATCGGAGCAACAGTTGGGATGGCCGTTTCTGGCCCAGCAGCCCCTATCTGCCGACCGATGAGATTCTCGGTCGTGCCGTTTGGCGCTTCTGGCCATGGAGCAGGATCGGCGGACTTAACGATTGAGGCCGCAAGCGATCACGCGCCCTTGAAGTTCCTCTCCAAGCAGGGGAACGTTTGCAGCAGAGGGGGCCGAGATGTCTTGGCGCGTGACGGTCCAGCGATGGTCTGGATCGAACAACAACCATCGGCGGCTGCCTTCCCGCAGAACTTCCACCGGCTGGTTGAGCATCGCCGAAGGTCCAAAGCTCAGCGCCTGCCAGAGTTCACGGATCTGGAACCCCCCCTCGCGGATCAAGGCATCCCAGAGCGCTGGCAGGACCAGGTGATGCCCGCTCAAACCAGGCGGCCGCTGATCTGTGGGCAAGAGCATGTCCTCTTCATCGAGGGGCACCGCATGAACGCTGATGGACTGAATCGTGCCGTCGCGCAGCGCCTGCCTGAGGGCTTGACGATCGTCCCGATCTCCCAGTGATGGCCGCACGCGCCAACCGGGGTCACAGGGACCCATGCCGTTGTTGTCCATCAATAAATGCCACCAGCAGACGCTGCCCATCGGAGCGGGATCGGCGCGGCGAAGCTGTTCGACGGCATCCGCCGTGGAGATGTTCATCACCTGCAGCCGGCGTCCAGGATGGCGGCGCTGCAGTGCGATCAGTTGCGCCATGGGCAACGATTCGCTGCTCAGGGGGTCTGGAACCCAACCGGCACGCAGTGTTTCAGTCCCTTCCCGCACCATTCCCTCCCCCTGAAGATCCCCATCCCGGGGCGCGATCAGAACCGGTGCGGTGCCCATTTCCCCCAACACGAGGCCTCGCTCGAGAACAGGCTGCGGGATCATGGCGTCGTCATCAGCAAGACCGACCGCGCCGTTCTCGAGGAGATCACCATGGGGCGCCAGGTCGACGCCCCTTCCACCACTGCTGAATGCTCCCCAAAGGTGGACCTGCAGTTGGTCTGGGTCTCGGCGGACAAGGGGGGCGACCCCCTCAGGGCGATCACGCCAGGGCGTGGCCCGCGGAAGAAGGGCCAGTTGGCCAAAACCAGCGGCGCTGGCGCAGTTCACCAGGCTGTTGAGGGTCTCGGCGTGTCCGCTGAAAGGGAGCTCCAGAATGGAGTAGGGATCCACAAGACAGGGAGCAATGAGTTGGCTCGAGGCATCTGTCGGCTCAACATTCCGTTGAGCAGCCATGGCGTGTGCCGTGTGATCAAACCCGGCCAGAACGCCGCTATCGATGAAGACAGCCCCTTGGCGCTCATCCTGTCCAGGACCCTCCAGGATCCGGACGGGCGAGAGCAGTACGGGGTCATCCATGGGGTCAGAGGGCTCCAGCCGCTGTCCGGTCAATGACACTGCCGAAGTGGGACGTGAGATTCAGGCAGGTCACCACCGCAGGCTGGCCTGGATCGCCGGCGATGTCGACAACGGTGACACCGCCGTTTCCCTGTTTCACAGCCCAGATGTCGGCGGGCGTCAGCCCAAGCAGGTCGCACAGGATTGTCTTGTTGACGGCGTCATGGGCAACGACCAACGCCGTTTCGTCTGGTTTCAGCGTGCTGGCAATCTCCTGCCAGGTGCGAACCGACCGAGCCCAGACATCCTGAATGGTTTCACCTTCAGGCATCTGAACGGTTTCTGGAGCGCGCTTCCAGCGCGCTAGCAAATCCGACCAACCGGCATTGATTTCGGATTCGAGTTTTCCTTCCCAGAGGCCGTGCCCGATTTCCACCAGTCCATCGGTTTTTATGAGGGTCACCGATGGATGCCGTTCCAGGATGATCGATGCCGTTTCCGATGGCCTGGACATGGTGCTGCTCCAAGCCCGATCGATTTGGATGTCTTGGAGAAAGTCCCGAGCTGCTGAGGCCTGGCTGCGGCCGTGATCATTCAGGGGAATGTCGATCTGCCCCTGGAATCGCCCCTCCTTATTCCAATCTGTTTCTCCGTGGCGCACCAGGATGAGCCGTGCAGCCGCTCCTTTGGGGGGGAGAGGCGCGAGGTGGGTGGTGTTGTTGAGGCATTCGATCTGCACCTGAGGCCGATCCTCACCAGGTCGCAGGTTGAAGATCGATAGGGACGTGTTGTCCACCCTCAACCGTCGAAAGCCGTTGTCTGGTTCGTTGAGCAGCACCAGCATCAGGCAACGGAGGATGGCGTTGTGCGCGACCACCAGCACGGTGTCATCACCGTCAACGGGATGGCGTTTGAGCAGTGCATCGATGGTGCCCCGTGCCTGATCCATCAGTTCGGCCAGGGGTTTGTAGGTGCTGCCGTCGCTGTGATTTAACTGCAGTTCCAGAGGTTGGCGTTTCCAAACCCCGTAGGCCTCAGGGTGTCGCTCCGTGAGTTCTGAAAGGCGCAGTCCGCTCCACGGTTCCAGATCCACCTCAAGCAATCCGTCATCGAAAATCGGTTCCGGGGCTGGGGCGCCGCGACCCTCCAGTAAGGAGGCAGTCGTGGAGGCTGCCCGTTGGAGTGGCGAGGTGTAGACCGCGCTGAGGGGGACCTCAGCGAGGGAAGCGCCCAGTCGTCGCGCCTGTTCATGGCCTTCATCAGTCAGGCCTGAAAGGTCATCTCGACCCTGGATCCGACGTTCCTGATTGAAACTGCTTAGGCCGTGACGGACCAGGAGAAGGCGGAGGGGCACCGATGCGGCGGCGGGGCGCGGTCATCGTATGGGTCAAGCCGAATCGAGGGACAATCGGGGTGAATCGAGTCGACGTGGTGCCGCCCAGTTCAGTCCAATCACCGCCGCCGTTTTGGAAAATCCTGCTGGCCGTGGTGTCCTTCGCCCTGGCGGTTCTGATCTGGGTGTCCGGGCTGATCTCAAGCCTCACGAGGCCATCGGTTGCACCGACCTTGTCCTTGCAGCAGCAGGAACTGACCTTTCTTGCAGAACCGTCTGTGCCGACTCAGCTGCGGCAAATCCTCGTGAGCGACGACCCGCGTGGTGTCTTGCTGGAAGCCTTGCAGGACAGTCCTTCTGCCCAGAGGACTTCCCGTCAGGAGCTGCTGCTCGTGCTGCTTGAACCTGAGCCCAATGCTGAGGTGCCCGTGCTGGACAATGCGAATCGGAACGACCCTTTGCTGAACCGTCTGCGCTGCGAAGCACTGGGCGGATCGCAACTCGCTTGCCTTGATCCTGCTGTCGCGGACGCGGCGGCGGCGCGCCTAACGATCAGCGTGTTCCTGCCGCTGATCAGCGTTCTTGCGGGGTCTGGTCTGTTGTTACTCCGACTCTGGATTCTGTTTCGCGGGGAACAGAAACCATGGCCTGCGCTCCAGGGCCCTGCTCTCAGCGTGCTCGACATGGTGTTGTTGGTGGCCGGCGGTTTCGTTGTGATCAGTGCCGCTGGCGTGCCTTTGGTGGCGGCACCGATCGTGCAGGCCCTCACCCAGGGGCTCGGTTCGCCGCGGCGGGAAGCTTTGGATGTGGTGATCAACTACAGCGTGATGGCGCTGCCGAGCCTGCTGATTCTGTGGCGGCAACTCAGTGCGCTTCGCGTCGAGAGCTGTCCACGAGGTGGGTGGCTGCAGTGGCGTCTGCAGCCACCGTTCAGCGCCTTGATGCGTGCGCTGGGTGGATGGCTGATGGTCACCCCTGTTGTGATGCTGACCGGTTGGCTTCTGGTGCAACTGGTGGGGGATCCCGGAGGGAGCAATCCGCTGCTGGAACTGGTGCTGAACAGTCGGGATGGGATTGCACTCGCACTGCTCGCCTTCACTGCAGTGGTGCTTGCCCCATTATTTGAAGAGGTGATTTTTCGCGGGGCACTGCTGCCTGTGCTGGCGAAGCGTTTCGGTGTGACTTGGGGGATTGTTCTCAGTGGCCTGCTGTTTGGTCTGGCTCACATCAGCATTGGAGAGCTGGCTCCTCTCACCGTGCTTGGCGTGGGTCTGGCGATGCTGCGGATCAGCAGCGGCAGGCTTCTGCCCTGTGTGCTGATGCATGCGCTTTGGAACGGCATCACTTTTATCAATCTGCTGCTGCTCTAAAGCTGCTGGCGAGAGCCTTGCCGAGCAGGGGTGCGAATGGTTCACTGGCAAATTCGCCCCAATTAACGGTGGTCGCCGCACCGGAACCCCGCCCTTCATCGACGGCTTTCGAGCTGATTCAGGGGTCGTTGTCGGCAGGCCGAGTCGCCCGGCGTTCCCCTCTGCTGGGTGGTTTGCATCGTGTGATGGATGGAACGATGCTCGGTGTGGTGGCGGCGGTGGCAGTCCTGGCGGGGCTCACGTTGCATTGGCAGCACCGCTGGACCGTCTCCTTCAACCGATTGGAGAGCACCCGATCTTTGGCCCATCGGCTCACGGAATCAACCTCCGTGATGGAGCAACATCTGCTGCGTCGCACAACCCAGCCATCCGATCTGGTCCCCACCAAAGTGGCCAATCTTGTGTATCTCAAGCGGCCTGCGCAGACCCACATCCCACCGGCTGAGATCTCGCTGCTGCCGTCGATTGATGAATTGATGACCCAGCGCATCCGATCGGGTTACTGATGAGCCGGCAGACCCTTTCCCGGTTGAACCCGCCCCAGCGGCGAACCCGTTCCAGGGTGATTCCCCTGGAAAAAGTGCCCTCCAAGCGACTTTGGTGGGTGTTTTTCATCCTCTGCACGGGACTGGTGGGTCTGATCGGCCGAATGGCCTGGTTGCAACTGGTTCAGACCGGCGATCTGGAGAGCCGAGCACGCCAGCTTCAGACGCAGAAGAGCCAACCGCTGGGTCAGCGACGGCCAATCGTTGATCGCAACGGACGGCTCGTGGCGATGGATGAGAAACGCTTTCGTCTGTGGGCCCATCCCCGCTATTTCAATTTCCCGGGGGATGAGCTCAGCCACGTCAGGCCTGCCGATGATGTGGCAAAGACGCTGGCTCCGGTTCTGGCGGTGCCTGCAGATCGTCTCAAGGCTCAGTTGGCAGGGCGTCAGTCTGGAATCAAGCTCAAGGAGGGGATCGATCCGGAGACAGCCGCCTCGATTCGAGCGCTTGGGATCAGTGGATTGGATCTTGAGGCCTACCCGCAGCGGATTTACCCCCAGGGCTCTCTGTTCGCCAACGTGGTGGGCTTTCTCAACGATGAGCGCGTCCCGCAGGCCGGCTTGGAACAGAGTCGGGATGGTGAACTTCTGCGCTATGAACAGCCCCGCAGTTTGCGGATGGGCGCGGATGGCACTCCGTTGCCGGATGACCTCGCTCCAGGGGTGTTTTTCGGGGATGATCTGCGGCTTCAGCTGACGCTTGATTCCGGTCTTCAGGAGCTCACCGTCAAAGCCCTGGACGCTCAGGTCAAAAAGTGGAAAGCGAAGAAGGGCGCTGCCATCGTCATGGATGTGACGAATGGCGAACTGCTTGTCCTCGCCTCCACACCCACCTATGACCCGAACCGGTTCTGGAGCTTCAGTCCCGGACGATTTCGGGAATGGTCGGTGCAGGATCTCTATGAACCGGGTTCGACGTTCAAGCCGATCAACCTGGCCCTGGCGCTCCAGGAAGGTGTGATCCAGCCAGCGGATCGTGTGCATGACGTTGGACGTCTTCAGATCGGTGGCTGGCCAATCAACAATCACGATAAGAGGGCCAACGGCTTGATCGATTTCGCCACGGTGCTTCAGGTGTCCAGCAACGTTGGGATGGTGCAGGCGATGCGTCATCTGAACGATCACCTCTACTGGAGCTGGATGAAGCGGTTGGGCATCGACCGGAAGCCGGACACCGACCTGCCAGGCGCTGTTGCCGGTCAGCTGAAAACGAAAGAACAGTTCACCACCCAACCGATTGAGCCGGCGACCACCGCCTTTGGACAGGGCTTTTCACTGACGCCGTTGAAACTTGCCCAGCTGCATGCCGTACTGGCCAATGGTGGCCGTTTGGTGAGTCCTCACATCACCCGTGGTTTCCGCTCCGGCCATGCACTGGCGCCGGCGGCGTCACCCAGTGGCCAGCAGTTGCTCAAGCCTGAGGTGACGCGCACAGTGATGAGTTGGATGGAGTCAGTTGTTGACGAGGGCAGCGGCAAGGGGGTGAAGACCCCTGGGTATCGCATCGGTGGCAAGACAGGAACGGCTCAAAAAGCTTTGAACGGTATTTATTTACCTGGGGCCAAGATTTGCAGCTTTGTGGCAGTGCTGCCGGTGGAGAAACCAAGATATGTCGTTCTCATTGTTGTGGATGAACCACAAGGTGCAAATGCCTATGGATCAACCGTTGCTGTTCCTGTAGCCAAACAGGTGATTGATGGCCTGCTGGTGGTGGAGAAAATTCCACCTTCCAATCCTGCTGAATTGAACAAAGCAGCGAAAAGCTGACGGCTTGAGAAACGTCGCTACGTTAAGGACGAAGGTGCGAATTAACTGCTATGGCCAGCTTGCTCGAGCAGCTTTCAAAAATGACCGTGGTCGTTGCTGACACTGGTGATCTTGAAGCAATTCGGAAGTTCACGCCCCGTGATGCCACGACCAATCCATCCCTGATTCTGGCGGCTGCACAGATTCCCGCTTATCAGAATTTGATCGACGAAGCATTGCGATCTTCGCGAAGGTTGATCGGGAATCAAGCACCAGTTGAGGATGTTGTGCATGAAGCGCTTGATGAAATCAGTGTGATCTTTGGTAAGGAAATTCTAAAGATTGTTCCAGGTCGTGTGTCGACAGAAGTCGATGCACGGTTGAGTTACGACACAGAGGCCACGATTGCCAAGGGGCGCAAATTGATTCGCCTCTACAACGATGCCGGGATCAGCAATGAACGCGTCTTGATCAAGATTGCCTCCACATGGGAGGGGATTAAGGCGGCAGAGGTTTTGGAGAAAGAGGGTATTCATTGCAATCTCACCCTCTTGTTCGGATTTGGGCAGGCTGTCGCCTGTGCCGAAGCCGGCGTCACACTGATTTCTCCCTTTGTCGGGCGAATCCTGGATTGGTACAAGGCCGAAACAGGTCGTGATGCCTATCCCGGGCCTGAAGATCCAGGGGTGATCTCGGTGACGCGGATCTTTAATTATTTCAAGACTTTCGGCTATGCCACCGAAGTGATGGGTGCCAGCTTCCGCAATCTCGATGAAATCACCGAGCTGGCCGGATGTGATCTGCTCACAATCTCACCCAAGCTTCTCGATCAGCTTCGCGACAGTGATGCTGACCTGCAGCGCAAGCTCGACAGCAACAATCCCACCGGCGGCGAAGCCCAGATCCATGTTGATCACGACAGCTTCGCAGTCATGATGGGAGAGGACCGCATGGCGACCGACAAGCTTGGTGAAGGAATCAAGGGGTTCAGTAAAGCGATTGAAACGCTTGAACATCAACTCGCCCACCGCCTTGCGGAGCTTGAGGGGGGATCGGCCTTTGGCCATGCCGTCCAGGAAATCTTCATGCTCAACGACATGAATGGTGATGACCGGATCACGCGTGACGAATGGCTTGGCAGTGACGTGGTGTTTGATGCGCTGGATCAAGATCACGATGGCTGTATTACCCAGGAGGATGTCCGTCAGGGGTTTGGTGCTGCATTGGCTCTCGCCAAAGCCTGAGCGCGCCTGAGCCAACGCGATGGGCAGGCGATTCGGTATGCATCGTCTGCCCTCTTGGGGTTGGTGCCCTGAGAGCAACCCCAGCTGCAATCCATGAATATTCTCGACACGATGCGAGCCCTGGCCAGCAAAGGAGAAGTGCTTGAGCTGCACGAGGGTGAGGTGTTGTTCCGTTCCGGTGAAACCGGCGAGTCGATGTACGGAATCCTGGAGGGCACCGTTCGGCTTTCCTGGACCGCAACCAACGGCAAGATCAGCCACGAGGACATCGTTGCCGGTCATGTTTTCGGGGCAGGTGCTCTGGTGATGGAAGACCACAAACGTCTTGGCACGGCCACGGCATCGGAGGAGTGCCGCTTGATTGAGATGAATCGCGAGAAATTTCTGTTTGCGATGCAGGAAGCACCGATGTTTGCGATTCAGCTGCTGGCGTCTGTTGATGAGCGGCTGCGTGACATCAAAACGGCAGCAAACTGACTGACTGACTGACTGACTGACTGACTGACTGACTGACTGACTGACTGACTGACAACGGTTCCTGCACTTAACGGGATAATTTCTCTGTTTTGCGGAGATCAGGCTCGCGGCTGATGCAACAGATCCGTTTGGGTGTGCGTCTCGGGTTGTTTCAACTCAGCCTGGGTGTGCTGGGGGTGCTCACCCTGGGCCTGCTCAACCGTGTTCTCATCCAAGACATTCAGATCCCTGCAGCCCTTGCTGCCCTGATGATCGGTGCGCAGGAGCTGATGGGCTTCACACGCGCTTGGTTTGGCCATCGATCTGATCAGATCCCAGCGAATCAGCTGCGACGCACGCCGTACATCCTGGCAAGTTCCTGCACCCTGGCTCTCCTGTTCGGTGTGGCGGGCTGGCTTGTGCTTCAGCTTGCGGGCGCGATGCAGGTGGCCGACTCCTCCTCATCTGCAGTGTGGATTGCTCTGTTGGTCCTGGTTTTTGTCGGGATCGGAACCGCCGTCTCGGCTGGCGGAACAGCTTTTTCTGCTCTGGTTGCCGATCTGACGACAGAGCGTGAACGCCCAAGGGTGTTGGCTGTGGTGTGGGCGATGCGTTTGATCGGTGTTCTGGCCGGCACGGTGCTGGTCAGTCAGCTGTTTGGTTCGGCTTGTCTGGATGGTGCTGGTCGCGCGGAAGTGATCGATGGAATGGCACGGCTGATGGTTTCAGCACCGTGGCTTCTGGCTTTGCTCGGAGTGGCATCCGTGATTGGTTTGGAGCGCCCCAGGCCGGTCGAGCGCGAGACCACTCCAGCCGCGGAACTGACCGCAAAGATCTCGTTGCGTCAGATGCTTGGCCTGTTGCGATCGATTCCGCAGGCGAGCGGATTCATGGCAGTGATGTGCTTATTCACGTACAGCATGTTCCTCAACGATGCCGTGCTGGAGCCCTACGGAGCCGCTGTCTTTGGCATGAACGTTTGTATGACGACATCCCTTAATGCTGTGTTGGCGTTTGGTTTTCTGTTCGGTTTGTTGCTCAGTGGATTTCAGCTCGTCCCCCGTTTTGGGATGCTGCGCACATCGCAAGTCGGAGCAGCAGCGTCGGCGATTTGCCTCATCCTGATGATGATTTCTGGGTCCACGCTGAATCAGATGTTGTTTCAGGGATCCATCGGGGCCTTTGGGGTGTCTCTGGGGGTTTGTATTCATGCGTGTCTGAATCTGATGTTCAGCTTTGTTCAGCCAGGTCTGACTGCTGCTTTGCTTGGAATCTGGGGGGTGGGTTATGCCTATTCCAAAGGAATTGCCACCGTCAGTGGTGGCGGTTTGTTGACGTTGCTTCAGTCCATTAATGGAGGCGATGTCTTGGCGTCCTATCAGGGTGTTTTCAGCTTTCAGGTGTTTTGTTTCCTAATAGCAGGACTCTTCATGAATCGCTTGAATCTGGAACGCTTCAAAGATCGGATCAAAAACAGCATGGATCGGTTTGCCGCGATGGCAATCGATTGAAAGCGGATTGATCAGGGCATACCTATCAAGTTTGTCGGAAATGGAATGGTTGACGTTGCTTTCTCCATCAAAGATTCGTTGAATGTAGCTCATGGATTTTTTCAAAATATTTTTTGTATAATGCAGCAAAATTGTCACGGCTCTTAAAACCATAAAGTTCACGAATCTCTTCAATTCTGCAAAGGTTCAATGTCTTTTGAATGGTGCGATGTCTGAGGGTCTGATGAATATGCTCAAGACGAATCGCGCGTAAACTTCCAGGGTCCAATTCCAAGTGCCTCCTTGCACCCCTGTGAGATTGCCGTGCGAATGGTATGCAATTGTTTGAGCACCATCTCTAGTGATTGGGGGTGGTCGACGTGCCTATAGACCTA
Organism: Synechococcus sp. MIT S1220; assembly: GCF_047303025.1. Classification (NCBI taxonomy): domain Bacteria; kingdom Bacillati; phylum Cyanobacteriota; class Cyanophyceae; order Synechococcales; family Synechococcaceae; genus Synechococcus; species Synechococcus sp. MIT S1220. Next base: position 1,320,058 of record NZ_CP138939.1, read on the forward strand.
AGCCAGCAGGTCTTTGCAGAGTTCGTGGCGTTGCGTCAGCCTCAAAGGAACCGTTTCCAGCTTCGGCGCACTTGTGAAGTAGTCAAAGAGGCTTTGATGAATCGCATCGCGCTGAGGGTTGGTGAGGCTTTCGGGCTCACGAGGCTGTTTGGGATCCCAAGGAAGCACAGCTCTCATGGCTGTATGGAATCGATCAAGCGCATGGCTTGAGGGTTGAATCGTATTGGCCTTCTTGATGATCTCAGCAAACATCGTCTCGCTGATGGTTCTCTCTCCCCTGAATGTCTCGAGTGGACAGAGATAAATCACCATTCGGCTGTTGGCCGCTAGATGAAAGAAGTGGAAGCGGGTTCGCGTGGAAAATCCAACAAGAACCTGTGTCGCTATTGCGGAAAGATTGTTACTGACATTCTGGAAGCTCCCTGGTCGATCTGCGCGCAAGAGTTCAAGGGTGCAGAACGTGGTGGTATGGGTATTTTCTCACCACAGACAAAAATGGGCCGATTGGTTGTGACGGATCAGCAGAGATCGTCTTCTCCTGGGATGATCCGCAATTCATCCTTCAAGCGCCCAGGAGTTGTCCTTACCGCACACAACTGACACTCAAATAAAAGTAGCTTCTCCAATTCCATCGCTGTGGACAAGGGCCAACAAACCGGATGTGTCGGTCGCGCGATCCCCTGAAGCACGAAAGACTCTTACGTCGTTGGAAATTAGAGCTAAAGGGAGAGATAGGGAGGAGAGAACGGCATCGCTTCAGGTTCTTGGATTTTTTGGATCATTGCTCTCAACTGTCCTGGAGGATTCAGGTCAACACAGCAATCTGAGCAATCCACTAGAACCGGATCTCGTTGTTGCCGGTGGATGACGGCTCTCCAGCTCGTCTGGTTCAAGCGGGATTTGCGGGTCATCGACCATCAGCCCTTGCAGCTGGCTGCTGAACGGGGGGTCGTTTTGCCTCTCTATGTGGTGGAGCACCGGCTTTGGGAGGAGCCCGATGCGTCCGAGCGTCAGTGGTTGTTCTGTCGAGAATCGCTGCTTGAACTGAGGCGAGCGCTTGCCGCTCACGGCCAGCCCCTCGTGGTGCGTTGCGGTGATGTGCTGGAGGTGTTTGAGCGGGCCAGGCGTCAATTCGGAATCGATGCGTTGTGGAGCCATGAGGAGACCGGCAACGGCTGGACCTATCAGCGCGACAAGCGAGTGGCGGTCTGGGCGCGTCGGCACGGCATCCCCTGGAGGGAAATTCCGCAGTTCGGTGTGACGCGGCGTTTGCGCTCTCGCAATGGATGGGCCAAACGCTGGGAAGCGCAGATGGCGGAACCGATCACCTCTTCCCCTGCTGGGCTAGTCGCATTAGAGGGGGTCGATCCGGGTGCGCTCCCTAAGAGGCCCTGCGCTGAGCTCCCGCCAGATGTCTGTCCCGAGCGGCAGCGCGGTGGCCGCTCGTTGGCCTTGCTGGAGCTGGGGGATTTCTTCGAGAGGCGTGCATCGCGTTATCAACGGGCGATGTCGAGCCCCAACACCGCGTTTACGGGGTGTTCACGTTTGTCGGCCTATCTCGCTTGGGGATGTGTCTCAATGCGAGAGGTGCTGCAGGCCAGTCGCAGCTGCAGGGGCCGCGGCATCACAAGTTTTGAGTCGCGGTTGCACTGGCACTGCCATTTCATCCAGAAATTGGAGGACCAGCCGGCGATTGAGTTCAGCGATTTTCATCCGTTCATGCGTGATCTTCGCGAATCTGACGCCGCACGCCTTGAGGCCTGGTCCCAGGGCATGACTGGTGTTCCTTTTGTTGACGCCTGCATGCGGGCGTTGCGTTCCCATGGTTGGATCAACTTCCGGATGCGAGCGATGTTGATGTCGTTCGCGAGTTACAACCTCTGGCTTCCCTGGCGGGACAGTGGCCTCCACTTGGCCCGTCAGTTTGTTGATTACGAACCCGGCATCCACTGGAGCCAATGCCAGATGCAGTCGGGCAGCACCTCAATCAACACGATCCGCATCTACAACCCGATCAAGCAAGGGATGGATCACGATCCCGAAGGGATCTTCATCCGCCAGTGGTGCCCCGAGTTGCGACATGTGCCGGCGATTCATCTCCATGAGCCTTGGGCCTTAGGTGGCGGTATGCCGCCACCGATTGTTGATGTGAGTGCGTCGATGCAACAGGCAAAAGACCGCATCTGGGCGATTCGCCGCTCGGCTGGTTTTGATCGCCATGCCGATGCGATTCAGCGCAAGCATGGTTCCCGCAAGGCGGGCTTGAAGCCAACAACCGTTGGTCGCCGCGCGCCTCGTTCGGGCGCCCGATCCAAACCCCATTCAGAACAACTTTCACTGGAACTCTGAAATCACAACATTTCAAACAGAATTGATTTGACTGCTGGAGCAGGCCTCGCCAGCGTGAGGGGACTTTCTGGTCAGCCTGTGTTGCAAGCTACCCGCGAGATCGCAATTGATTTGCTTCGGTCTCGGTGGTCCATCCTGCTCGGATTTACAGCGGTGGCCCTCGCTGCCTTTTCCAACGGTGCACCGGAAGAACCTCTTTGGGCAGGGATTGCCTTTTTGATTTGCGGCTTTGGCCTGATTCCCCTGGCCAAAATTCTGGCCGATCTTGTTGATCTGCTCTCAGAAAAGCTCGGTGACAGGTTGGGAGGTCTCGTGAATGTGGCCTTCGGAAATTTGGTTGAGATTGTCGTCAGCATCACTGCTTTGACGAGTGGACTTTTTCACCTTGTTGTGATCTCACTGGCGGGTTCGGTGATCACGAACAGCTTGTTGATGCTGGGTTTGAGTGTGATTGTGGCCGGTCGCAAAACCCGTGAAGTTGAGATTTCTTCAATCGGCTCATCACTGCAGGCACGTCAGTTGATGCTGGGAGTAATCTTTGTTTCGGTGCCATCAATCTTTGCAATTTCACAAAAGATTGAGCTTGTTGAAGGAGGGAAAATTCTTGATAAGTTTGGTACTTATTCCATCGTAGTTTCTTTTCTTGTTCTCGCTTTTTATCTGCTTTCTTTTGTTTTTTCGCTTGGTACCCATCGAGAGCTTTTTGAAGAGCCATTAGACCAAGAGGAGGTTGCTGCTGAGGAGGATCTGGAAAAGGTTGAACGCCCCATGGCTCCGATCCTGATCCTTCTCGTGGTTGTGAGTGTTTTGTTGGCTGGAATTTCTGAGCCGTTGGTTGATTCCCTTCAGAACCTGGTGAGCAAATCCGGTCTCAGCGATTTGTTCGTAGGCTTGTTTTTACTGCCTTTGTTTGGCTCCATTTCAGAAGGAATGGTTGCAGTGCGAGCGGCATCTGAAAAGCGCATGGGACTGGCGATGACCAGCACGCTCGACTCAGCGGCCCAGTTGCTGATGTTCGTGTTGCCACTGCTGGTTTTAATCGGCTGGGTTCTTGGTTCTTATCTGCATCTGAGTTTGCCCATCGCCCCTCTGGGTTGCCTGATTGCAACCGCCGTCGTGATTTCGAAAATCGTTGAGGACCGTCAACTGGATTGGTACGAAGGCGTTGCGTTGGTGTCGCTTTATCTGGTGCTGATGATGGGTTCGCTGTTGATCACCTGAATCAACTTCATTTCAGCAGCAATCGCTTGATCACCCGTTGCGCGATGTCCCCATAACCCATCTCACCGGAGAGGATCTGGGCGATGCGTTGTGGGGCCGTTGGCCGTTTGATTCCGAGCTGATACCCCACTCCTGGGAAGCGATAGAACACCTGGGCGATTCGCCGCCCCCAGGCCATCGATTCACCCCAGTTGTCGCGCATCGCACGGCTGTAGCCCCGTAAATCCTTTTGCTCACCACTGAGCCAACGATCGAGATGGGCGGCCGCAGTGCAGCCACTCATCAGCGCCGGGCGCAGCCCTTCGGCGAGAAACGGGTCGCACAGCGAGGCGGCATCTCCCACTAGCAGTAGGCCATCACCGTCGAGGCGATGATGGCCATTCCAAACGCGCAGCTGTCCGCGCTGGCGTATCCCCGCATCCGGCGGAAAGCCCAGATCCGGCAGCAACTGGGCCAGCACCTCCTCAGGATCCGCGTCCTGCTTGCCAATGAAGCTGCCGACGCCCACGTTCACCCCTCCTGCGAGGGGAAACGCCCAGGCGAAACCCTGTTTCACCAATCCGAATTCGAAGCGAGCGCAGCCATCGGCGAGATGGCCCCGTCCTTCGAGTCGAACGGACATCGTGCTGGCGGTCTGGGGCTGCTTGGCACCGAGGCCAAGCCGTTGCGGCCAGGGGGATCCGGACCCATCCGCGATCACAACCGAGCGACTTTTCCATTGCCGTCCACCCTCCGCTGTGATTGTCCAGATCCGGCCAGATCTGCGGATGTCGGTCACGTCAACCCCCCTGATCAGCTCCGCTCCTGCGGACAGCGCCTCAGTGAGCAGCAGCTGATCGAGGGTTTCGCGTCGCACGATCCAGAATGGGGCATCGCCTGGCAGCTCTGCCACCACCGGATCACTGAGGCACCAGCTGAAATCAACCCGCCGGATCACCTGCTCGACTGCAGGATCCAGGGGGAAGGGGAACCATTGCTGCACCGATGCGGCCATCCCACCGCCGCAGGGCTTGATCCGTGGACTGAAATCCCGTTCCAGAATCAAGGGATGGTGGCCGGTTGCTGCCAGATGGGCTGCAGCTGCGGCACCAGCTGCACCGGCACCCAGGATCAGTGCAGCGTGAATCCGTTCCTCCTCCGAAATGCTCAAACCTTGAGGATGTCGGCTTCCTTGTCAGCGAGGTGCTTCTCGAGCTTCTTGATCAACTGGTCGAGGGTCTTCTGAATCAGGTCCTGCTCATCTCGGCTCTGATCTTCAGAAAGATCTCCTTCTTTCTCCTGTTTCTTCACCTTGTCAATCGCGTCCCTCCTGAGGTTTCGCAGGGCCACCTTTCCTTCTTCGGCGTACTTGGATGCAAGTTTGCAGAATTCCTTGCGCCGTTCCTCGGTGAGGGGGGGCACATTGATCCGGATGATTTTTCCGTCGTTGTTGGGAGTGAAACCGAGTTCACTCATCGCGATCGCTTTCTCGATCGAGCCCAGGGCGCTGATGTCGAACGGTTGGATCTGAATCGTCTGCGAGTCAGGGGTCGAGAGGGTGGCGAGCGACTTCAGAGGGGTGTCTGCGCCGTAATACTCAACACTGATCCGGTCCAGCAGAGATGCATTGGCCCGCCCGGTGCGGATGGTGTTGAAGTTGCGCTGGGTGGCCTCCACCGACTTGCGCATGCTTGCTTCGAGGTCCTTGGTCGACATGGGGTGCTTGCTGGAGGAGGCGTTCAGGTTCAGAGGGGATCGCCGATGCGGGATCCAATCGGTTCACCGGCAACCGCTTTGCCGATGTTGCCAGGTTCAAACAGGTTGAACACCACAATCGGGATGTTGTTGTCTTTGCAAAGCGCAATGGCGGTGCTGTCCATCACAGCCAGTTCTTCGCTAAGCACCTGCTGGAAGGTCAGGTGCTCATGCTTCACGGCATCAGCGTGTTGACTGGGGTCCTTGTCGTAGACGCCATCCACCTTGGTGGCCTTGAACACCACGTCAGCGTTGATTTCAGCGGCTCGGAGCGCTGCGGTGGTGTCTGTGGTGAAAAAGGGATTGCCACATCCGGCTCCAAAAACAACGACACGCCCTTTCTCAAGATGGCGCATTGCTTTGCGACGGATGTACGGCTCAGCCACCTCCTGCATGGCGATCGCTGTCTGCACCCGAGTGGGAACACCGGCCCGCTCCAGTCCGTCCTGAAGCGTGATCGCATTCATCACCGTGGCGAGCATGCCCACGTAGTCGGCGGTGGCCCGTTCCATCCCCGCCGCTGAACCTTTTAAGCCGCGGAAGATGTTGCCTCCGCCCACAACGATGGCGAGTTGGGTGCCTCCAGCCACCACCCTGGCCACGTCCTCCGCAATCGATTGGACGATGGCGGGATCGATGCCATAACCCTGAGACCCCATCAGAGCTTCTCCGCTGAGCTTCAGCAGAACGCGTGAGTACGCCATCAAGAGCCCTTGATCTCGCCGAGAGTAGCAAGCAGTGGCTTGTCCTACTCAGAGTCGCTTGCATGGTGCAGATCCCATCGCCGAATGGATGATTCCTCTGTCAGTCACAGCGCCGTGATGGCTCGGTTGACTCTCTCTGCTCTGAAACGTGCCAGCCAAGATCCATCCTGTTGGCGGGAGCCCACGGTGCACCGTGCCCTGCTGGTGAGCGGTCTGTCGGTGCTTACTGAAGCCACGCGGCAGCTCAAAGCGGATCTGGATCAGAACATCGCCTGACATCCTCAAGGGTTTGTTGATGCCAGCCGATCTCAGTACTCGATTCCCGCTTGAGCTTTCACCCCTTGTTCACGGAAGGGATGGTGCACAAGCGTCATCTCTGTCACCAGGTCTGCACGTTCCAACAGGGCTGGGGGTGCCCCCCGGCCGGTCAGGGCCACGTGTGTGAGCTCAGGGCGTTCCTTCAGTCCTGCAAGGACGGCATCGACCGCGATGTATCCAAGCTTCAGCGCAACATTGAGCTCATCAAGCACCACCAGCTTGAAGCTTGGATTGCGGAGGTATCCCAGGGCCGTTTGCCAGGCTTCACCCACCAGCTGCTGATCCCGTCCTCGATCCTGGGTTTCCCAGGTGAATCCTTCTCCAAGGGCATGCCACGAGATCTGATCGCCGAAGCTCTTCAAGGCACGGGCCTCGCCGGGTTCCCAGCCCCCTTTGATGAACTGCACGACGGCCACCTGTTCGCCATGGCCGAGGGTCCGAAGCACGAGTCCGAGTGCCGCCGTGGTTTTGCCTTTGCCGTGGCCCGTGAAAACCAACACAAGCCCCTTTTCCTTGTTCCGCTCTTCCACCCGCTGGCGTTGCACCTGCTGGCGCCGCTCCATGCGTTTGCGATAGCCAGCTTCATCGGTTTCCGGAGCGAGTTGTCCACCCATGCCGAGCTCCGCGGCTCTCTGGTCGAGGTTGGGGTCACTCATGGTTGGGGTTAATGGGTTGCGGGCAATGATCCGTTGCAGCGCCTGCCCAGCCAAGAGCTCCTGGCCCAACTCCGTGAAGCCGAGATGCTGGAGCTGGGCGGGGAGATCGTCGCTCAGCATGGCGGTTGCGGTGTCGGTTTCGAACAGCGTGCAGAAGAGCCATTGCGGAAGTTTCAGCATGGGCCCTGCAGGGTGAAGATCCACTAACACCAGCCATCCCCCCGGCCGCAGCAGGCGCAGGCACGACTTCAGCACGTGCTCTCTCTCTGCTCGCGGAAATTCATGCAGCGCCACGCTCATTTGGATTGCCGCAAAGCTGTCGTCTAAAAAAGGAGGGGCTTCAGCAAGTCCTTCAACCCGTCGCAATCCGGGATGACGGAGCGCGGCAAGGTCCAGAGCCCTCGGAGCAATGTCGAGCCCTGTCACTGTGAATCCAGCGGCAAGCCACGGCGCGGCAGCCTCTCCGCTCCCGCAGCACAAGTCCAGCACCGAATCTCCAGGGTTGAGCCGTGCTTCCAAAGCTTCCAATCCAAGCCGCCTGAGACGGTGGACACCGCCCACGCTTAACGACGAGATGGCCGTGACGGTGTCGTAGATCCAGCGGTGGCGATAGGCAAGGGGGCGCAGAAAGCTGCTCATCTGGTGCGCTTCAGGCCTGGCAACATGGAGCGAAAATAAAGCGTAATCATTTGTTTTGAAGCCGGCATGCCGATCGGCCGGATCGGTCATTCATCACGGGGTGTGCAGATTGATCTCCTGGTTCGGATTTTGACCAGCTCAAAACACTGACAAGTTTCCGCTTCTGTCGTCGCGATGGGTCGAAGGATCATTGGAACAACTGGACGAGAAGATCCATGGTCGATTCTGCCCTGCCGGCTTGAGTGAAGAATTGGCCGTGATCGCGGTAACGAATAGAGTGATCAAAGAATTTTTTAGAGCCAATGAGTCAATTTTTGCGCCAAAATGACTTCAAGCTTCTTTTCAAAGGTCCTTACAGACGCATCAAAAAAAAGCGCGACTACTCTATTGGTAAGTGGAAAGCAAAATCAACGGATGGTTCAGATGCAATCATCGGCTTTGCAAGATTCTCGAAACCTGAGGGTGATTATTCTTATCACTTTGGCACCGTCTATATCGATGCATTGCGCAATGGTGAATATGATGAATATCGCGGAATGGGAGAAGACTCTGATCAACGTTTCCCCACGAGCTATCGGGGTTTAGATTATTCCAAGGAGATGATTGGTGTTAAAAAGGGAAGGGTGCAGATCTGGTTTGGGCAAAAGGCAAAAATTCCTTTTTTGCAGGAATATGCTGACGGTTATTATAAAATCAGGATCAAGGATGTTAAATCAGATGAATATTATGATTATGACTCATATAAGCTTGGTTTTGAAACAAGTGTTGCAGAGGTGTTCGGTATCGATCTGTCCTGATCTTTGCCCAGGGAAAAGATGGTGGTGGACGAAAGGAGCTATGGAATAGTGATCGCTTTCATCAAAGTTGGTCGCTGGTTTTGAAGGATTGAATTTGGCCTGGTTTGATCGCACCCTGTGAAAAGGAAAGAAAAGTCAAAACAGCTCCGGCTGAACGTTTTGGTTGGAAAACATGGTTAGTCTTGCGATACTAGAAATAAAGATCTTCCTAGGATCTAAAAGCTTCTGAGTGCGCCATTGTTGATTCTCAATGAAAAACCTTGTTTTCCACTCCAAGAGTTATGACAGGAGAGGTCGCGTATGTGAACAAATAGAGCATCACAATAGCCATTTATCGCCGGCAAGTCGGGGTCAGAAATTTAGGAAGATGAAGGCAAGCCCCTTCTCTTTTTTTCGTGGTACAAATCATATTTTTTGGTCTGACTTTGCTGGAAATTGGCAGATCAATTGTTTTGGTGGCAGTGTTTTTTCGAGGACCTGGCTTCAGGGCGATGCCCATGTGTACAACATGGGTGCCTTCCTGAATGATCTAGAGGATATTTCCTATGGATTTGATGATTTTGACGATTCTCTTGTGGCGGATTATCAGTATGACGTCTGGCGATTTGCAGTGAGTATGGTTCTTGATGGTGTGCAATCAAGACATCTATCCTCTGATGATATTTCAAAGGGTATTCGTGAATTTAGCCGCAATTATCTTGAGACCATTGCTTATTATCAACAGATCGACTGCTTTTCGAGCTCATTTGGCAAAAAAAATACGTGCAAATTGCTCAACAAGTTCCTTGTTAAGACCGAGAAAAAGCTTGGTCGGAGTAAGATGCTTGACAAATGGACAGTCGTTGACCAGGAAAGGCGCTTCAAAAAGATCGATGGAAAGCTTGAGCCCTTGGCTAAGGATTCCATGCTTTACCAGCAAATCACGGATTCATTTCGTGATTATATCGGCACAGTATCTGAGGAATTTATTGACTACTATCAGGGTCATTACAACATTCTTGACATTGCGATTAGGCAAAGTGCTGGTACGGGCTCGCTAGGGTTAAAGCGATATTATGCTTTGTTGAGAGGTAATACTGATCATTCCTTTGACGATGTCATTCTTGATATAAAACAACAGCAGCAGCCCACTGCGTTTTCATACTTGAGCGAAGAGGAGGTGCGCGAATACAACTTCAATTTTAAAAATCATGCCCACCGACACCTTGAAGCGTATGGGGCCCTGTCGGAATACCCTGATTGTCACCTTGGTTGGCTGGGTATTGGTGACCATTGGTTTTCCGTTCGAGAGAGATCTCCACTGAAAAATGACTTTCCGACCTATAAATTGAAATCCCTTAAAGATTACAAATCAATGGCTTTGCAGTGGTCTGAAATCATGGCCACAAACCATCTGCAAGCTGCTAGAGGGCTGAATAGCACGCTTGATCAATACGTGTTTGAGGCGACGATTAATCGAATTGCCAAAGATCGCACAAAAGAATTTTCAAAATTTGTTGATGGAATTGCGCACGCTTATGCAAAAGAAGTGCGTATGGATTATCTGTATTTTTGCGAAATGTATTAGAGGCTCCTCGTTTACTGACGCTGGTACTCAACACATTTCAATCATCGTTTGGTTTGAAATTTAATTTTGAGGATTCAAAACTTTTCGGCATCGCAGTTTTGGCATCTTCTCCCTTTTTCGCTGCTGAGCGTTGATTGATGCGATCAGCTCCTCGCTCAGGCGCGTTGCTTGGCCAGTGCAGCGTCGACGGCCTGTTGTTGGTCCCGCCGCGTAATCCAGTGGTGATAGGTACGGGTGTGAACAGCCACAGAGTGCCCCATCATCCGAGCTGCAACCGTGTCAGGCAAACCGATGTGGATGGTTCGGACGGCCCAGGCATGGCGCAGGTCGTAGGGCGTCAGAGGCAGGTTGTAGCGACGGAACTGTTCGCTTACACGGCGCCCCACCTGCTGGAGTGTGGTGTATCGCAGGTCGGTCTGAATGGCCGGTAAGGCGTCAGCCCTTTTACCGAGTTCGATCAGACCGAAGCGGTCCACCCAATCCGGCTGAAAGGGCCATACCTGGTGTTCGCCGGTTTTGGTGGTGGGCAAAACCCGCACGACCCTGTCTCCTTGCCCTTCACGGAGCGGTTCAAGGTCGCAGAAGAACACCTCGTGATTGCGTAATCCATAAGTGGCCATCAGTCCATAAACCAGCCTCCAGCCGGGATTCGGGATCTTCAGTACCGTGGCCACGATTTCGCCGTCAGTCGGCAGCCGTCGGAAACGGGCACGATGCAGGCCATACCCTCCTGCTTCGCTGCGCCAGTCGTAGGGGAGTTGGATGGCGAGAAATCGCGCCAAAGCGGCCAGTGCGGTGGCGCATTGCTGTCGGCTGCGGCTGCCGTCGTCGTAGCTGGCGAGCGTTCTTTGTAAAAGGTCAGCATCGATCGCTCTGTCCCTGGAACTATGGGTGGACAGAACTTGTAGGCGCCGAAGGTAGGGCTGATACGCCCCACTCCAAGTCGTGCGGCTGCCGGCAGGGGAGCGGCGGCGGTGTGGATCAGCGAAAAAGGCCCGTTCGAAGCGCTCGAGCGCCCCAGTGACTTCTGCGTCTTCCGAGCCTGTCGCGGGAGCTGTCAACCAGCCGGTCCAGCAGAAGTCGTCCCGTTGCAGTTGCAGTTCCACCAGGCGCAAGCTCTGCTCAGCCTCCTTAAGCCCCTGCAGATCAGCTTTGAGGCCAAGGCTGAGGCGCTGCATCTCTACGCCGGGCTGGCCATCGCGCCGCGGAAGGGAGCCCCTCAGGTTCAGGCGTTGTCCCCGTTGTTCGAGTCTTAAGCGGTATCCCTCGCTCTGCAGACGTGTATTCAAAGTCACGAGCTCGTTGCGGAGGTTCATCAGCCCGTGATCGCAGCCCACCATGACGTGCACGGGGGCTACGCTCAACCCCCTGAATCCGCAGTTGTTTGCATGGCCCGCGTCGGCGTCCTCTTGTTGAATCTGGGAGGACCGGAGCGAATCCAGGATGTTGGGCCGTTCCTCTACAACCTCTTCGCGGATCCGGAGATCATTCGTCTGCCGATCCCTGCTCTTCAAAAGCCTCTGGCGTGGTTGATCAGCACCTTGAGGAGCAACAAATCCCAGGAGGCCTATCGATCGATCGGTGGGGGATCACCACTGCGCCGGATCACTGAGCAACAGGCTCGGGATCTCCAAAGTCTTCTCAGACAGCGGGGTGTCGATGCGACAAGTTACGTCGCGATGCGCTACTGGCATCCTTTTACTGAATCGGCTGTCGGAGACATCAAGGCTGATGGCATTGACGAGGTGGTGGTGCTGCCTCTCTATCCCCACTTTTCAATCAGCACGAGTGGCTCAAGCTTCCGCGAGCTGCAGCGGCTGCGTCAGGGTGATGACGCGTTCCGAAAGCTTCCGATCCGCTGCATTCGCAGCTGGTTTGATCACCCTGGCTATGTCAAGGCGATGGCGGAGCTGATCGCGGAGGAGGTTCGCAACAGCGATGAACCTGAGCAGGCCCATATCTTCTTCAGTGCCCACGGAGTTCCAAAGAGTTACGTAGAGGAGGCTGGCGACCCCTATCAACAGGAAATCGAATCCTGCACAGCACTGATCATGAAACAACTGGCCGAGACTGTCGGCCATGACAATCCTCACACCCTTGCCTACCAGAGCCGTGTCGGTCCCGTCGAATGGCTGAAGCCTTACACCGAGGAAGCCATGGAAGCACTTGGAGAGGCCAAAACCCGCGACTTGGTTGTTGTCCCGATCAGCTTTGTGAGCGAGCACATCGAAACACTCGAGGAGATCGATATTGAATACCGCGAGCTCGCAACGGAATCGGGAGTGGTCAATTTCCGTCGTGTGCGGGCTCTTGATACGTATCCCCCATTCATTGAGGGTCTGGCGGATCTGGTGACCACGAGCCTTGATGGTCCTGAGGTAACGCTCGATGCGGCAGCGGAGCTCCCCACGAAGGTGAAGCTCTACCCCCAGGAAAAGTGGGAGTGGGGCTGGAACAACAGCTCGGAAGTTTGGAATGGCCGATTGGCAATGCTCGGGTTTTCCGCTTTCCTTCTGGAGTTAATCAGCGGTCATGGCCCGCTCCATGCTCTCGGACTGCTCTGAGCGATGTCGATGGCCCCTGGCTGGGCTGCTGCTTAGTTGTTTGATCGTTTCAGCCGCATCGGCCGCTGATTTTCGCTGGCGCTCTGGCGTCTTTCCGGTTGCGGCCTTTGCGGGGTACACCAGCCATTTCGGTCAACGTCTCGGGCCAGCAGGACAGATGGAAGCCCATCGCGGCCTCGATATCGCAGCTCCCCTTGGTTCACCGGTCTTGAGCTGGTGGTCCGGTCGCGTGGTGTCCGTTATTGACGACTCCAGTTGCGGCATTGGCGTTGTGATCGCTTCTGGAGTCTATGAACACATCTATTGCCATCTGCAGGACGCCCTGCTCCGTCAGGGGCAAGCCGTGTTGGGGGGGCAGCTGATCGGCCGGGTTGGAATGACCGGCCGCACCACAGGGCCTCATCTCCACTGGGGGATTCGCTACCAGGGGCGCTGGATGAATCCTGCGCTGATCCTCAAAGCGATGATCAGCGGCAAGCGGGCGCACGGAGCAACCGGCCCTTAACCTGAAGGGTCAGTTCAGCCGTTGATCCGTGACCCTTATCTCCGCACCTTCGGTCGCCGGCGGACAGGACTTGGATCACTCCGTGCGGATCAGCGGTGCCCATGCCCTGATGGATGCTCTGCGTCGACATGGCGTGGACACGATTTTTGGTTATCCGGGCGGCGCCATCCTCCCGATCTACGACGCTCTTCACATTGCCGAGAGCGAGGGGTGGGTGAAACACATCCTGGTCAGGCATGAACAGGCTGGAACCCATGCAGCCGATGCCTACGCAAGGGCAACCGGAAAGGTGGGAGTGTGTTTCGGGACCTCGGGGCCCGGTGCCACCAACCTGGTCACAGGCATCGCCACGGCCCAGATGGATTCTGTGCCCATGGTGGTGATCACAGGTCAGGTTCCGAGGCCGGCAATCGGCACGGATGCCTTTCAGGAAACTGACATTTTTGGCATCACCTTGCCGATCGTGAAGCACTCCTGGGTGGTGCGTGATCCTGCCGATCTCGGTTCGATCGTTGCTCAGGCGTTTCTGATTGCAGCCTCTGGCCGGCCCGGTCCCGTGCTCATTGATGTGCCAAAAGATGTGGGCCAGGAGATGTTCGATTACACCCCTGTCGTGCCCGGCTCGGTCATCCCGCAGGGGTTTTCCCATCCTGAGCAACCGGAGGATGCTGCGATCAGTGCTGCGCTCTCGCTGATCGAATCGGCCCACTGCCCTTTGTTGTATGTCGGAGGTGGTGCGATTTCGGCCGGGGCTCACGACAGCATCAAGCTGCTGGCTGAACGGTTTCAGCTGCCTGTCACCACCACCTTGATGGGCAAGGGTGCTTTTGATGAAAACCATGCACTCTCGGTGGGCATGCTGGGAATGCATGGCACCGCTTACGCCAATTTTGCTGTCACTGAATGCGATCTCTTGATTGCGGTTGGGGCCCGTTTCGATGACCGGGTAACCGGCAAGCTCGACACATTCGCCCCTCGGGCCCGCGTCGTCCATTTCGAGATCGACCCGGCTGAAATCGGCAAGAACCGTCGGGCCGACGTCGCCGTGCTGGGCGATCTCGGCCTGAGCCTGGCGCGGTTGGTGGAGTTCAGCCTTCAGCGTTCGGAACAGCCAAAGACCAGTGCCTGGCTGCAGCGGATCGACAGCTGGAAGGAACGCTATCCCCTCACGATTCCACCCCAGGAAGGTGAGATTTATCCCCAGGAAGTGCTTCTTGCTGTCCGCGATCTTGCTCCGAAGGCCATTGTCACCACTGATGTTGGTCAGCATCAGATGTGGGCGGCTCAGTATCTTCGCAATGGTCCTCGCGCCTGGATCAGCAGCGCAGGATTGGGGACCATGGGTTTTGGAATGCCGGCGGCCATGGGTGCCCAAGTGGCCTGTCCTGATCAGCAGGTCGTGTGCATCGCCGGAGATGCCAGCATCCTGATGAACATCCAGGAGCTCGGAACGTTGGCCGCCTATGGGTTGCCTGTAAAGGTGGTGATCGTCAACAACCACTGGCAAGGAATGGTGCGCCAGTGGCAGGAAAGTTTTTATGAGGAGCGCTATTCCGCCTCAGACATGCTGAATGGCATGCCTGATTTCATTGCATTGGCAAAGGCCTTCGGAGTGAATGGCGTGAAGATCACGGAGCGTGATCGATTGCAGACCGATCTAGCGGCAGCTCTGCAATCCCATGAGCCAATGTTGATCGATGTCCACGTGCGTCGTGGTGAGAACTGCTATCCGATGGTTCCTCCCGGCAAGAGCAATGCTCAGATGGTTGGCTTGCCGACCCATCCGGAATTGGCGATGGACACTCCAATCCCTTGTTCGGCGTCGCAGTACGGAGCTCCGCTCTGATGAGAGCGCTCCTGCTGGCTCTCATCTTTTGGTTGTTGATTGCGGTCAAACCCCTCGCTGCTGCTGAAGTGCTCCAGGTGCGCACCGCATCGCTGCTGCAGGTCGGTGATCACAACCGCACCTACACCGTTGAGTTGCCATGCATTGCTGTTCCGGAAGCTGGTGAGGCTGCCGCCGTGGCTTGGCTGCGAGAGCAATTGCCCCGACGGCGTCGCGTGAACCTCCGCCCTGTCGGTTCCCATGAAGGTCAGCTTTTGGCCAGGGTCACCCCGATCGGAGAAAGCATCGATCTCAGTGTGGGTTTGATTTCGGCAGGATTGGCCACTGATTCCTGTGAAGCCGCACCCGGTTGAGATGGCAGATAATCGAATTGCCCGAGGCATCGTGCTGGTTCCCTGCCTGCTTCTCGGAGGTGCATTCCTCGCCACTGCCGTCTGGGGGGAGGGTGTCGCTGAGGACAATCAGCGACTTGCTGTATTGATCGGACTCGGCCTGTTGTTGGCAGGGGGCTTGTCTCAACTAGGGCTGTCCGACAAGTCATCTTCAGATCCGGCTGGTGATGATCATTCATCCGAGCCCTGAACACTTGGCATGGCGGGCTCTTCCCTGATGTGGTTTCGACCTCTGGCGGAGTTATCAAGGGTTAGTTATTTCGCCCGAGGTGTGAGGCTTCAGAGATTATTTTCTGATTTACTTCATCGATTAGGGATGATTGTTCCCTTTGCGTGAAGGGATGATCAGCCGTAATGCTCAGAGTCGCAAAGTGGCTTGATTGGAGCATTCACAACGGGGAAGAGGCACTTTTCCGTTTGGTTCCCTGTGACAAATCCGGACGGATCAGATCATTTTTCCTATCTTGCCCCGATCGGATTTCGTTGAATCCACGTTCCGATGACGTCGCAGCAGGCCAACGCCGCCTCTCACAAAAAGAATCATTCCTCTGTGACTGAACACTCCGAGGTGGTGGACGATGCGTCGCCTGCGCGGTCGCATTCAGTCCTATAGCCCCAAGCTGATTCAAACGGTTTCTGCGGAGAATGCCGAGGCGTTCAACCTCTTGTCGCAGGGCATGCTCTGGTCCCTTGTACCCGCAATGGTGAAATCTTCTGAGCCAGGAGGTGCCCTGGCTCAGAAGATTTCAGAACGCCAGTCGCTCGGTGAATTCGGCATCGGAGTCTCCGCTGTGCCGAACTGGATCTGGCTCAGCAGTGCTCGTGAGTTGGCTGGATTGAAGACAACATCCTGGAAACAAATGGGTCTTGGCCACGCCGCCCACGCTGAGGGCTGGTCAACATTCGCAGAGGCCTATGAAGGCGCGCTGGGGGGAACAACCAGATCTCTTGGAGGCTTCTGGTTATGACACTGCGCGGGTGCTGGCTCTTGCGGGAACTGCGCCACCTTCCACATCGCAGGAGGGGACAATGGATGCAATGGGTTGGATTGATCCTGACGGGGAGTTTGTGGATATCTGCCAAGGCCTCAAACAAAGGCGCAAGAGAGAAAAAATTCGTGTGAAATCAGCGGCCAGTGATTTCCGACTTCAATCGGGACGTGTTCCCTCAGGTCAGGCGAAAGCCATCGTTATTCCATGATTATCAGGCAAAAACCAACCCTTTGATGCAATCTTGGGGCTGGTTCTGATTCATGTTGTACGAAATTCAGTTTCAGTGGTGATCACAGAAACTTTTTAATCGTCTCCGAAACCTGCAAAAGGAGTTGATGAGTGGTGAAGAACAATTCTTAGGTTTCCATCATCATCCTTGATGTAACCCCAAGTTTTGTCGACCATACTTTTGGATCCATCCTCTGCCTCGAAATACACCCATCCCATCGAAGTTGCTGTGTTGCCGAAAAGCTGGACAACGTAATTTTCTGCTTCACATTTCACCCATGGACTGCGTGGATTCTCTCCCCCCGGGGTTCCGATCGCAAAACCTGGATCATTGTAAATGGGGTCTCCACCAACGAAATAAGATAGGGCGCCATCAGATGTGTAGCGGAACGTGGTGTCACCACGTGTCCATGTTGGTTTGAATGCAACGGGCCCGAGGTTGTAACCGTAGGCAGCATCAATAACACTCTCAGCGAGTGGTTTTGATTTGGCCAATCCGCCCTTGGCATGGGTATCGCTGATGTTGACAAGGGCACTGCACCAGGTTGACTGAGCCGCTTTCACCTCTTCGAGAGAGATGGTTTCAGCCAAGATTTCTGGTTTGGCGAGTGCCGGAGAGGCGAAGCAGCCCAGAGAACTCAGGGCAATGATGAAAGATAGGGCTCGACGAATCATTAATCGACGAAATCAACATTATTAATGTAGTCATCTTGGGAGCCCTAACTGTTTGTGAGGAGCACCTTTAAGCATTTATTTTGATCTGCGGGTGTTGAGGCTTGCATTGCGTTCAGGTCGTCAGACTCTGTTGAGCTGGTCTTGGTGTTGCTCTCGTGAGAAAAAGGAAAAGGGATTGGTCCCGAACCTGATCTCTGCTTAAATCATGATTTACATGGTTGAGGACGATGGTTCTACAAGCCTCCAACGCGCTATTTGAGGGTCGTTTTTCTTTTTCTATTCTCCATGATGTTCAGCCATCGGTATATGCTCAGTTGTTGGTCGCCAAATGAAAATGTGCCTCGGAGGGACTCCCTTGAGAACTTGATGATCTTATCCATTGATGTGCTGATTGGCTTCGCTTTGTCGCTCTTTTGCTAAGCCAACTGACTCTTCAATTGCTATGCAGAATGGTGAGTCAAATTCATAAGAGTTTTTTGTGGGAATTCTGCTTGCTTGAGCATTGAGTCCTGATCTTGCTTAATGGCCTCCGTGCCAGTCTCCCTTTCGATCGACAAGAAAAAAGTGGTTGAGCTATGCCAAACCGCTCTTAAAAGCCGATCCTCAATCAGGAAGTCTTGCCTGGTTTTGACGGATGATTAAACGATTTGTTCGTTGATCAGGTTTGCGACTTGTGGATCATTTGTGGATGCCATGAAACAATCGCCTGCGGTTTCACGGAGATTCAATGGAGCCATTAAGTCATTGAAATCAATAACTTGTTCTGAGAATGAGTTGAGGTTTGGATTGGCAGTATGGGGATTGGCTTTTCTTGATTTAGAATAGTTTGTGATGGGATCAATTGATCTGAACGCTACGTCTGCTCCTTCGTACTCATATTCATATTCATATTCGTAGTCGTTTTCAAGCTCATAGTCATCCTCGTCGTCGAAGTCATAATCTTCTTCGTCATTGTAATAATCAATAAAATCATCATCGTACTCATCATCGTATTCATCATCGTATTCATACTCATTCTCATAGTCATAGTCACCATCGTAATAATCCTCATCGTCGTACTCATCATCGTATTCATAGTCGTCTTCGAAATCAACTGCGGCATAAGCAAGAGTGTAAAGGCTCTCTTTTAATGATTCGAATTTAATTGGTCGTCTTGGGTTGACGTCGAGCAGCTCAGTCACGTCTCGCATGCTGAGGTCTTCGTCCACAATGTACTCGGTTAAATCGATAATATCATTTTGATCAATCGCTTTCCACTTAAAGGGGGAATTCAGGTCTGAGTAATCATCAAGGAAATTGTCGATTTCAGCAAATAAATCATCTGCTTCTCCATCGAGATCAATATCTTCCTCAAAATCGTCATCTTCACTGAACTCGTCTGCGAGATCATAAAGGCTCTCTTTTAATACTTCGAATTTAATTGGTCGTCTTGGGTTGACGTCAAGCAGCTCAGTCACGTCTCGCATGCTGAGGTCTTCATCGACGATGTACTCCGTTAAATCGACAATATCTTTTTGATCAATCGCTTTCCACTTGAAGGGAGACTTCAGGTCTGAGTAATCATCAAGGAAGTTATCGATTTCAGTGAACAAATCACCTGTTTCGTCGTCCAGATCAATATCGTCTTCAAAATCGAGCTCATCTTCCTCGCTGAATTCATCTGCAAGGCTATAGAGGCTGTCTTCGAGAGCTTCGAATTTGACTGGGCGTTTTGGGTTAATGTCTAGAATCTCAGTCACATCTCGCATGCTGAGATCTTCATCGACGATGTACTCCGTTAAATCGACAATATCTTTTTGATCAATCGCTTTCCACTTGAAGGGAGACTTCAGGTCTGAGTAATCATCAAGGAAGTTATCGATCTCAGTGAACAAATCACCTGTTTCGTCGTCGAGATCAATATCGTCTTCAAAATCGAGCTCATCTTCCTCGCTGAATTCATCTGCAAGGCTATAGAGGCTGTCTTCGAGAGCTTCGAATTTGACCGGGCGTTTTGGGTTTATGTCTAGAAGCTCAGTCACATCTCGCATGCTGAGATCTTCATCGACGATGTACTCCGTTAAATCGACAATATCTTTTTGATCAATGACTTTCCACTTGAAGGGAGACTTCAGATCTGAGTAATCATCAAGGAAGTTATCGATTTCAGTGAACAGATCATCTGTTTCGTCGTCGAGATCAATGTCATCCTCAAAATCGGCCTCATCTTCCTCGCTGAATTCTTCTGCGAGGCCGTAAAGGCTGTCTTCAAGAGCTTCGAATTTGACTGGGCGTTTTGGGTTAATGTCGAGTAAGTCTGTTACGTCGCCCATATTTAGGTTTTCGTCAACGATGTATTCTGTTAGGCCGATGATATCTTGCCGCTTGATTTCTTTCCATTTGAAGGGGGACTGTAAGTCTGAGTAATCATCAAGAAAATCATCAATGTATGCAAATAATCCATCGCCATCAGCACCTGGATCTTCGTATTCTTCCTCCAAAATATCGAGTGCATTGTTTACAAGCTTTTTCTTTTTGAAATTCCTTAGGCCAAGGATTTCCAAGGCTTCTTCGTCGCTGAGGTTCGATAGCCCAGTAATTTCTTCTATTTGCTCGATAATAGACGGCATGTTTTTGGCTTGTAAAGACTTTTATTTTAGCTTGTTTTTCGGTAAATGTGGT
The DNA here is from genome assembly GCF_047303025.1 of Synechococcus sp. MIT S1220. NCBI lineage: Bacteria > Bacillati > Cyanobacteriota > Cyanophyceae > Synechococcales > Synechococcaceae > Synechococcus > Synechococcus sp. MIT S1220. Next base: position 1,339,906 of record NZ_CP138939.1, read on the forward strand.
GATTTTGCATGGTTGACGCTTTTGCCCGAAGTTCGGTCCGGATGAATGCCATAAAAGTTCCCTCCTGCATCTTGGGTGATTTGTTTTGCAAATGATTAACTTTTATTCTTGAATACAGCTTCGCGTTTCCAATTATTTGGACGATGTTCGAATAGCCAGGTGGGAGAATGTGTGATTTTTTTTGGTGGGGGGTGCTGTGCTTTGGAGAGGCTTGTCTGTTTGGAGGATATGGCCTTTTGCTCTTATTGATCTGCATCTGCAGTCCATCCCATCGTTCTTGATCTTGTAAATGGCTTAAGTGGATGTTTTTGTGGTCTAGGCAAAGAAAGCCTCTTGTTCTGATGCTTTCTTGCGCCATGTTCTGCGAGCGATGCAGCTCATCAGATTCAAGTTCAGTCCTGTCTTGTTGATGCGCAGCGCAGGTTCGCACGTGTTGTTTGGTGGTGGAGCTGCACTGGTTTCAAGTGAATGGGTTGTGAATGCTTTTCATGTTGATTGAAACCTGTGAGCAAGATCACAAGTTTTATTGAAGGAGGTCAATGATTATGCCGATTGAATTTGTGATGGTTTACTTGTCGGAGATCAGCCTCCTAACAATCACAGATTTTTAACCTTTTAAACTTTCACGCATCATTGCCACCATGACCTTCATCCCCCGCCACAATCTCGCTAACCGCGCTGCAGCAATCCAGCCTGTGGCTGGATTTACGATGCAAAATCAAACTGTTGCCTCGTCTCAGCCTGCGGCTGTTGCTGAGGCGATGAGCGCATTGCCTATTGATTCAGCAGTAGTGCTGAGTTCACCAACACGGTTGAACACTGATGTGGTGCGGCCAATGAATCTTGGTGCTACAAATCAACTTGGAGCGATGACCCGCTCTTTTAATATTGGAATTGATCGCACATGGAATGTCGGTAGCTTCCTGGGTGTGGCGAATGAGAAGAGCTACAGCAAGTTTCTAGGACTGGATAAGAATTTGTCCAACGTGAATTTCAACCCTAGTGCTGGTGTTGCTGGTTTGAAATTTAAAACAGGTCACAATAAATTGAAGGCAGGTTTGGATCTGCAAGCTGGGTATGGACTTGGCTCATTCTCGATTCAAGGAAGCTTGAATGCCGAGGCAAGTCTTGATGCCGATGGTTTGTCGTTCAGTGCCACAACTTTCGCTCCATCGATCGATCTTGAATTGCCTTATGCCTATCTGAATCTGGATGCGGTGGGACAGGTCAAATTGGATCCCAGCATGAAACTCTGGTATGACGTTTGGCTGGCATCCGGTCAAACAGGGAATTTACTGTCGTCCTTGAAGACCGATGTGAATGTCCAACGGTCGTTGGTTGACCTGGATACCCGTGATTTGACAGGTAGTAATTATTCCAAAAGCTTCAATATCGGTGCTCTTTCCGCAACAGCACGTCTGCCAAGGATCAGCGATGCCTCCGCTTTAGCCTCGGTTCCTTCCTCGATCCAAGCTGATCTGGATTGGCGGCAGGGGTTTGGCGATGGTGTCGCCTATGGCGTCAGTGGATCGTCCAATCTGGTGGATCTAGAGATGTCGCTTGGCCAGGTTGCCAGTTACTTCGGAATCCCAATGACGTTTAACAAGTCGGTGTGGGGTGGGGCCTTGCGGGCATCAGGAACATTGCTTGATGCCAGTGTAGGAATCGAGGCTGGTATTGATTACGATGCCAACGTGGCTCTTAAGCCCAATGTTTACGCCATTGTGGAAGGGAGCACCCGAAAGCACGATATTTTTGCCGACGACTTGTTGTCCATCAACCAGTTCCGTGATGCGAACAATGATGGCAAGATCTCAGTCACGATTGAGGCCGATCCGATTATTGCAGCGAGTGCATCCGCTTCAATCAACACCGATGTGAATGCTGAAGCTGAATTGCTTTCGGCCAGCGTTCGTGTGAATAAATGGGGCATCAAGAAGAACTGGAACGTTGGTCCTCTCTGGGAAGGCGGTCCATGGTCCATTGCTTCCAACGAAATTGAATTGGTGGACATCAGCAAGACCGTTGCCTTGTCTGATATCGCTCCTGCCTTGCAAAGTCAGCTCTCTACCAGTTTCGATTTGCCGGTGATTTGATCTGAAATGGATCCATCACCGGATCGGTTCCGCCCTAGCCAACCCCCTGAACATGTCACCGTTTCGGTGGTGCCTGCGGCGGTTTTTTGTTGTTGAGGTCGAGCACACATCCATCTGTTTTGATGACGTAGAGCCTCCAACATCGCGATGCTTCGCCTCAGCTTCGGTTGCTACTTGATCACCCGCAGCAGGATCTCGAGTCGGCTTTGTTGCGGCATCTGCGTATTCCGCCTGAACGGTTGATTGAGTACAGATTGATGAAATGAAGTGTTGTCTCGGCCGTATTGTTTTGAGCAGCCGTGCTGTGCTCCTGTCGTTCTGACCGGAGCGATGCGAGGCAGTCGGTTCATCAAGCAAGGAAGTCTTGATGGCTCCAAAGCAATGCCAGATCAGGGTTTTGCGCCAAAGCATGGGTGCGTCGAATCGCTGCTTCGGCGTTCACCAGGCCATGCCCGAAGGTGTGGTCATAGCCGCCGGAGCCCAGGTCGGTGGCACTGCTGGTCAGGATCTCGCGCAGCTCGCCACCACTGAGATCGCTGAATTCACTCCAAACCAGCGCCGCAACGCCCGCGAGATTCGGGTTGGCGGCTGAGGTGCCGCCGAACGTACGCACTGTTCCATCCGCATCAGCCAGAGCACGGCTATTGGTGGGTGCCACCAAGGTGAGCCCGTCTCCACGATTGGAATAGGTGGCAAGATCGGTTCCTGTCGGATTGATCACACCGTCTTTCCAGCTGGTTCCTGTGTAAGTCAGGGCACCGACGGAGGCGATGTTGTTGAAATCCTTGGACCCGTGGGCGAGACCAGACACCCGTTGGCTGTACAGGGGATCAGTGAGATTCCCGGTCGGTCCGCCATTGCCTGCGGCAATGGCGAAGAAGCCATGCTCCTCGCTGGATTCAAGCAGTGCTTCCATGTCCCGACGCTGTCGCGATGGGCTGTGGTTCCACCAGGAGTTGCCTTGAATTCCTCCTTGAAACACCACTTTCTGGTGCGGTTGGCGTTGTTGCAAGGCATCTTGGATTGCTGTATGCAACCGCATGCCGTTCTCATAAACGTTGTATGCCAGCAAGGGGGCATCGGGGGCGATGCCAGCCACATCATCGCCACGATGGGCACTACTCATGACGCTCATGGCGTTGTGGCCGTGGGTGTTGTGGGAGGTGGATGCCCACCGATTGCGATAGTTAACGCCTGCTAAATCAGAATGAAACCGTGGCGTGTAGTCGGCATTCCCAGCAAAACCTGTATCTAGGGACGCCAGGATCACGTTGTCATTGCCGGTGTTAAAACGCCAAGCACCATTGACATCCATGGCCTGGATGTTCCACTGCTCTCGACTTTGATCATCGAGACGAGGCGAGAGGTTGATGCTGACATCATCGAAATGAAGGTTTTCAATTCCTTGCATGTAGATCTCATCTCCATTGTTTAAAACGAGCGAATCGAACACAGTGCCGCCGTAGAAGGCTTGTTGTCCAAGTTCACTGGCGGTAGTGTTGTCGAGCTTGTTTTTGCCATTGAAAAATGCAACATCGTTTTGGCTGAAACCCTTCAATGTGATGCTGTCTGTGCCGCCAAGGCCTTGATAAATTTGAATGGCAGCAGTGCTTCCCCCACGTTCGTGTTTGAATTCGTTGACTGTTTCGTCACCTTTGATGATTCCCGTTGATGCATTGGCGATTGTGAGTGTTTGGTTGAACTGGTCGTGGACGACGGTGTTCCCATTCTCGTGGCTTTGAACCACAACCTGGATGCTGAAGTCATGGCCGACCTCGCCAAGTTGTGCTTGATCAAGTCGTCCTCGAAGGTCAATAAGGAGAGGCTCTTGGATGTTGTGCAAATTTTGCATTCCTAAGTCATATGTGTTTCCGTTTTCGAGGTCTACTGCTTTGATCTGCGCACTTTTACCTCCTGTCGGGCCGATGTTTTTGAGATCGATTCTGATTGCGCCATCATGGGCAACCTGCATGGGTGTGCTGTCGCCGGAGGCGTCAGTGATTTGGTTGTTAAAGAATGAAGATGACTGGCTCATGATGGCGATTAAAATGATGTTATTGCTGCCGGTTTTGTTCTCCGGTGTTTCAACAATCGCCCCTGTTCTGGTTATTTATTGCTTGGTTTCTCCTGCAGGATTCGGTTGCGTTTTGGTGATGTTCTGGTGAATGGCGCTCTCTTGGTCACGGCGGTGAAGGTATGGACCGCCGTTTGATCGTCTGGTCGAATAAGGAGCAGAGGCCTGGCGGGTGATGCTGCGATTGAGCGAGCTCAAGCTGCCCCTCGATCACAGCGATGAGGAGCTGCAACAGGCGGTTCTGCGTCGTCTACGGATTGCTCCTGACCGGCTTCTGAGCTGGCAGCTTGTGAAGCGCAGCATCGATGCGCGCCGGCGTGATCGCATCCAGCTCACCTACAGCGTTGACGTTGCTGTCAAAGGTGAAGCCGCCTTGCTGCGCCGCCATGGCAGCAGTGGTCGCGTTCGCTCGGCACCCAACACCCGCTACAGGCCTGTGGGGCGCGCCCTGCCCTCATTCCCTGCCAGATCTGAAGATCGCCCGGTGGTTGTGGGAGCAGGTCCCTGCGGCTATTTCGCTGCGTTGCTGCTGGCTCAGATGGGATTTCAGCCGCTGCTGCTGGAGCGGGGCCAGGCGGTGAAGCAACGCACCCTGCAGACCTTCGGGTTTTGGAAGCGCCGGTTGCGGTTTGATCCTGAATCAAACGCCCAGTTCGGCGAGGGCGGGGCCGGCACGTTCTCTGATGGCAAGCTCTACAGCCAGGTGAGCGATCCGGAGCACTACGGCCGCAAGGTGCTCGAGGAGCTGGTGGCCAGTGGTGCCAGCGATGACATCCTCACGCTGCACCGGCCCCATATCGGTACGTTCAAGCTGGCGACGGTGGTTCGCGGTCTACGCGCCCGGATCGAAGCGCTGGGGGGTGAGGTCCGTTTTGGCTCCAGGATGGATCGTCTGTTGCTTCAACCTTCCGACGGCGAGAAACCGTTTCAGGTTGTCGGTGTGGAATTGGCGGACGGGCACCGCATCGACTGTCGCCACCTTGTGCTGGCTCCCGGTCATTCCGCCCGTGACTGCTTCGCCATGCTCGAAGACGTGGGCGTGCAACTGGAACCCAAGTCGTTTTCCGTGGGGGTTCGTATCGAGCATCCACAGCCTTTGATTGATCAGGCGCGCTGGGGGGACATGGCCGGGCATCCGCGCCTTGGTGCGGCTGAGTACAAGCTGGTGCACCACGCCAGCAATGGGCGGTGTGTTTACAGCTTTTGCATGTGTCCAGGCGGTTTTGTCGTGGGAGCGACGTCTGAGGAGGGACGGGTGGTCACCAACGGGATGAGTCAACATTCCCGTAACGAACGCAATGCCAACAGTGGGTTGGTGGTGACTTTGGAGCCAGAGGACCTTGCTCCCTATGAACGTTGTCCGGGAGATCCTCTAGCCGGCGTTGCCCTGCAGAGGGATTTAGAACAGCGCGCTTTTCTGTTGGGCGGGGAAACGTACGCAGCGCCTGCCCAGCGCTTGGAGGATTTTCTGGCGCAGCGGCCTTCCACCCATCTCGGCGAGATTGAGGCGTCGTATCAGCCCGGTGTTGCCCCTGCTGATCTAGCGCAGGCCTTACCGGACCCCTTGATTGCTGCTTTGCGAGAAGCGTTGCCGGCGTTTGCCAAACGTTTGCCGGGTTACGACCATCCCGATGCTGTCCTGACAGGAGTTGAAACGCGCACGTCCTCACCGGTTCGCATTCCACGGGATCTGCAAATGGAATCCCTCAATACCCGGGGTTTGATCCCCGCTGGTGAGGGAGCCGGTTACGCAGGCGGGATTCTTTCGGCTGGAATTGATGGCATCCGCGCTGCTGAAGCGGTGGCTCGGCAACTTCTGTTGGTCAAACCCGGGAGCTTCTAATTGGAACGGCGTGCCGTTCAGGAGTCTCAGCCGTTGCCTCCATCCAAGCTGGCTGCAGCGCGCTCAACGGCCTGAATGCCCGCTTCAATGGCCCCTTCGAAATAACCAGGCCAGCGTGTGGATTCTTCCGTGCCAGCCCAGAAAATCCTGCCGTGGGGTTGTTGCCAGGTGGTGCCGAATCCAGTCCATGCTCCCGTCGTGCGGAAAGCGGTGTAGCCACCGGTGGTCCACTGTTCATCGATCCAGCGCTGAACAACAAGATCGAGGGGTTCGGCAGCCTTTGGCCCCCAGTACCGAACAAGATCTTCAACGATCAATCGTCGCTGTTCTGCCTCTGGGAGACGATTCAGCAGAGAAGCTCGATGTCCAGAAACAAATGAAGCCAATATTCCCGGATTTGTTTCTGGAGGGCCGCTATCTGCAGTTTGTTCAAGAAATTTTAAGTTCCCTTGGCCTGCCCCACAGAATCCCTGTTCTCTCCAAAAAGCATCTTTGTAAACTGCTAAAATTTTAAATTTTGTACCCATCGGCGAACGTTGAATAAATTGCCGGTATTCGCTTTCAAGACCAGGATTGAAGGTTATTTTTTGGCGTAATACTGGAGGAATTGCTACGATAACTGCATTTGAGGAAATCGATTTGTTTGTGCCATATCCATAAAAAACTTCAAGATTTTCACCAGTTTGAGTAATTTCCTGAACTGGAGCAGACAATACTATATCCTCTTCCATTTCTTCGCCAAGTAATTTTGCAACCTCTCCCGCTCCCTTCGTGATTAGCCATTCCTCTCCGCCACCACTTTGCGGCGCAACGTTCTGGCCTAAAGCAAGATGTAAAACAGAGGATTCAAAGGGTTCATACCCTCCTGTTCCAGTTCCGCCGGTGCAATTGTAGGCAAAGAGCCATTGAGCGAGGCGAGACCCGTTGTTTTGCTCGAGCCAGTGCGAAACAGTTGTTGTATCTAAAATTTCTGCATTAGGGGCTAGCCAAGGTTGATTTGGACTAATGGTCTCACTGATAGCTATTAGTTTGTTCCACAAATTAATCGCAGAGATTTTCTCTTCGGCGTTTATGTTCAAACCGCTTGCGATAAAAAAGCCAATAGATTCGACTTCTCCTGGCATAATGCTGATATCAGCTATTGACTTTTCACCATCCCAAACAAATATACCCTTACCGTCATAAAAGCTTGGATGTCGTTGTAGACCTAGCTCGTCAGTCAATTGTTCTAAGCGGTGATGAGTATGTCCACCCCACTGTCCTCCGAGGTCAATAATTCCACCGCTGGGGGTGATTTGATTGAACATCCGGCCGCCAACACGGCCCCGGGCCTCGAGCACTTTGACGCTATAGCCCTTTCTCTTGGCTTCCCTGGCAGCGATCATGCCAGAGAGTCCCGCCCCAACTATGGTGATATCGACTTTGGTCATGATTCAATGAAGCGAGATTTTTTTTATTGTTTTGGTGAGATTGCTCACCCTCTCATGAAATACTTTGTGAGCGTTTCTGTTATTTCCCAGATCACGTCTTCACCCTTGGGAAGGTAGAAGCTGTCGCCTGCTGTGTAAGTTTCAGTTGTGCCATTGTTTTTGTAAGTGACATTAACGGCACCAGAAATGACTGTCATCAGCTCTTCGACAGGCCAGGGTTCTTCTTCGAGGCATGGTGCGCACTTCCAGACGCCGCAGATTGTTTTTTCGTCTTCTGATTGGTAGTAGACATATTCACTTTCAGTGTGATCGCTGGTCGTAAATGCTTCGAGTGGAACCATGCTGGATGGGGTTAGTTCAACCTGAGGGTTAAGACGCATCTGTACGGTTTATAATAATGAATGCTGCTGATCCCACAGATGGGGTGGTGTATCAGCTTATACAGTATTTGCTTCGGATCATAGTTTTCTTTGCGAATCAAATTGTATTCTGAGCGCTATTATTACTCAGTAAATCATGTGAAGTCTATTATTTTTTGAGCTAGTACTCCAATCTTGACGGGTATCAAAGATGGCCAATGTGTTTCTGATTAATTCTCATGTGCCTGGGTTTGACTCTTATTCTCCAGGACGCCTAAAACGTTCATTGTTTGAGAAAATTAATGATTATTTTGTTAGTCATGGCTTCAATGTCCGAACAACAACTCATTGAGCAGAACCATGGAATTCTGATGAAGAAATTAAAAAGCATCCTTGATGCGATTGCCTGCTAATCTAGTTTCCAGTTAACTGGATGGGTTTCCCTTGGAGTTTTAAACGCTATATCGACCTTATCTATACCCTTGACGGTTATGAAAAGCTCTAGGTGGGTTCTGGTCGTTAACGCACCAACCCAGAGAAAAATTACGGAACTAAAGGTGGTCTGCATGGGCGCAAATACATGTTCTCATTGACTTTCGATGCGCCCAGTGGTGCATTTGGAGATCCAAGCGAATACCTGATGGAGGGTCGTAGTGTCGATGATTTGTTTTTCCCTATGCATGTCAATTACAGATATCTGGCAATGCAGGCCGTCCCTACGTTTTCGCTTCAGGATGTGGTTGTGAGACCCAATGTTGATTGCGATCTAGAGCGTTTTGGGTGGCGTCTCGCGGCTCATTTCTGTTGATGTCAAGGATTCGGGTGGTCGCTGTTGATGGAGGTCAGCCTGGCCTTTGCGTGCTCTGTGTAGCGGCTTGGCCCACAATTCCGCTCCACTGCACTGCTTTCACCTGATCACGACGCCAGGAATGAAACAGGTGTTCCTCCTCGATCGTGCAGAGCGGACAGTGGGCAATCCCAGCAGGCTCCAATCCCTCACCCACAAGCTGCTCAACGGCTGCAGAGCGAATGTCCAGGCGGTATTTCCCTGGCTCGTCATCGTGCCGGAGGGCGCCGCATGTTTTCAATCGCTCAAGGGTGAGGTCTTGATCGCTGCCCTGGGTTTGGAGGCTTTTTCCAATAGCCTTCACCACCTCCTGCCCCACCTGGTAATTGCTTCCACTTACCGCTGGGCCGAGCGCAGCCAGTAAACCGTTGCGGCTCGCGCCGCGGGCTTCCAGTTTCTGAATCGCTTCCGGCAGGATTCGAGCCGCAACCCCCCGCCATCCGGCATGGCACGCAGCTGCGTGACCTGTGGCTGGATCAGCGATCAGCACCGGTGTGCAGTCAGCACCACACACCCAGAGGCTCTGACCGCCCCGGTCGCTCACCAGCCCATCACCATCCGGCCAGGGCTCGGAGCTGGCCTCGCTGGCCTCCAGGACAATGCTGCTATGGATCTGCTGTGGACGGTGCACGCTGATACCGGCACTGATGTATCCCGCGAGTTCATCAGGTCCCCGTCCCTGCCAGAGACGGGTGAAGAACCCGTGCTCGAAGCCCTGGTCGCTCAACAAGTTGGCCTGCAGGTAATAGCCGCCATAACACCCCACCCATGTCCAGCCCTCCAGAGCATTGAAGTCCTTGTCGGGCCGCTTGAAGGGGTCGATGAGGCTCACGGGCCAGCTACGGCATTGGGATGTCGCGCATCATCCAGAAACCGGCGAAGGACTGCTCCTCAGGACCTGTTTGGACAGCGATGAACTGAAGACCCTTTGCACCGTCGCGTGTTCCGGCGAGCGCTTGATCAATCTCTTCAGCAACGGCGGTTTCAAGATCACTGACCAGCCACCGATCGTCCTGTCCTGCTTCCAGCACGAGTTGACGCCCTTCAATCATCAGGCGCACGGGTTCGAGCCCCCCCAGCCATCCCGACAAGGCCAGAGCTCGCGTTTTGCTGAACAAGCGCAACCCAGGCACGAGGGCGTCATCGTTGATTGATTCCGGGAGGGGGATCAGGGCGCTGAAATCCATGGGCCATCCATTTGCCTCACGCAACAGTCCAAGCGGTAAGGCAGCCCAGGTCCAGGCGTCGCCCTGCACCGCCTCGGGTAGTGGGATGGGAGGGGTGGGGATGGCAGCAGGAGGTGGAGCCAGGGGACCAGCCATGAATCCTTCCTCTTTGGGGTAAACCTCTTGTTCCCGCTGCATGAGCCAGTCCAGCAGGGCATAAGTCCGGCGGCTGGAAATCATTTCCAGCTCCAGTTCCGATGCGGCCCTTTGCACCATCGTCCGCATCGAGCTTCGCCAGCAGCGCAGGCGCCGCGGTCGTCCCCACCCGCCGTCTTCCGCTGTGTCCATCGCCTCACGCAGTGCAGCTGCCAACCAGATGGAGTTGACGTCGCTGGAGGGGCAGCATCTGGCGAAACGAAAGGGATCTGCTCGTCCGTCTGTCGACGGAGTTGTGGTGATCAACAGTTCCCAGCGTTTGCGCCCGTCGGATTCGAGTATCGGTCTGGAATAGAAGTCCAGCTCCCAGTCCGCACCGGTCATCCGGCGGACTGTTCCTGTTGCTTCAGCACGCTCTGTGCACGGCTGGCCCTGTCCTCAGCTTCTGCCATCACCTTGTCCTTTTCGACAAGCAATTCTCCCGGCGGCCCTTCCAAGAGAGCTGTGTTGAGGCCGATACGACCCCGACCGGGATCGAGTTCGGTGATCAGCGCTTTGACGCGATCACCATTGTCAAACACCTCACGAATGGAACGCAGGCTGCCATTGGTGATCATCGATTGGTGCAGCAGACCACTGACGCCACCGAGATCGACGAACAGTCCGTAAGGCTTCACGGACACCACCTGCCCCTCCACCAGCTGGCCAACTTCCAGTTCCTGGAAGCGGGCGGCGAGGGCGGCGCGCTTCTGAGACAGCACCAGTTTCCGGGTTTCTGGATTGACCTCCAGAAAAGCGACACCGAGGGTTTTGCTCACCAGCTCCTGGTGGTTATCACCCTCCTGAAGCTGTGAGCGTGGAATGAATCCACGCAGGCCCTCCAGGTCGCAGGTGACGCCGCCACGGTTGAAGCCATTGACGATCACCTGCACAACAAGCCCTTTCTTTTCCATCTCCTTGACCTTGTCCCAGCTCTTGCGCAGCGCCAGAGCCCGACAGCTCACGGTGACCATTCCATCGGCGTTCTGTTCACGGGTGACCAGAACCTCCACCTCGAGATCTTTCGGGAAGCGCTCTCGAAAATTTGTAATAACTCCAAGCCCAGCCTCGCTTTTCGGCATAAAACCGGGCGCCTTCCCCCCGATGTCGATGTAGACCCCATCGCTTTCCAAGCCAATCACCTTGCCTTGAATGACTTCGCCAGTGGTGCCGACCGGGGCGTTCTCGTCGAGAGCCGCGAGGAAAGCCTCTTCGTCAAAATCAAAATCGTCGACGCTGCGGGAGGCCGTTTTGGTCTGATCCCGGCGGGCTGGTTTTCGGTCTTCGGCTCCCAGCAGATCGGCCATGGTCATCCCTTCCATGTCACCGATGCCGAACCGTTCGTCATCGCTGGAAGTTTTAGGAGGCCCTGACTCTGCTGGTCGCGCCGGTGGCGTCAGTCCAGCGGCTTCTTCGAGTTGTCGTGCTTTTTCAGCCGCTGCTTCAGCAGCTGCCCTCGCTTCCTCTGCTTGTCGTCTCAGCTGATCCTGTTCTTCGCGGCGGTTGATCTGCATGACCTGCAGAGGCTTGCGGCTGGCATTGCCGGCAGGAGGTTGTGCTTTCGGCCTGTTGGGCTGCTGGCTGCCGGCTGAGGCCATGGACGATCGGGCTCATCGATTGATCAAGTCTGACAGGGAAGGCGAGACTTTCCACGCTGCGACGGAGTGTCGATGGATTGTCCTCAACGCCGGCTGGAGTGTCTGCAGCATCCACAGGTCAAGGCCGCTGCTCAGTGCGACGGTGCAACGTTGATCTGGCCGTTCGGGGCTTGCGAGCAGCACGGCCCCCATCTGCCATTGATTACCGATGCATTGTTTGCAGATCGCATTCTCGATGCAGTGCTCACTCGTTTGAGCAAGGACGATCCGATCTGGCGGCTCCCGGTTCAAAACCTGGGCTATTCGCCTGAGCACAGCGATTTCCCTGGCACGCTCAGCCTTCCGCCGGAATTGCTGATTCAAATTGTGGAATCCATTGGTGCTCAAGTGGCAGGGATGGGATTCCGTCGCCTGCTGCTGTTCAACGCCCATGGTGGACAGATCGCCCTGCTTCAGGTGGCGGCCCGGCAGTTGCGCCGTCGATGTCCGTCACTGGCGGTTCTGCCCTGTTTCCTGTGGAGTGGCGTCCCGGGCCTCTCCACGCTTCTTCCCGCCGTTGAGATCGAGCAGGGGCTGCATGCAGGTCAGGCGGAGACAAGCCTCATGCTTCACCTTGCACCGGAATTGGTTGGTGACGAGCGACCGGTGGAGGGCATGGCTTCGTCAGGAGGGTGGGCGGCGCCACCGCCGGGATGGAGTCTGGAGGGAGCCGCTCCATGCGCCTGGTTGACGGCGGATCTCAGTGTCAGTGGTGTCATCGGTGACAGTCGCGATGCTTCATCTGCACTGGGTGAATCCCTCAAGGAGAAACTTGTTGAGCACTGGCATGGCTTGCTGGAGGCTCTCCTGGACAGCGATTGGCCACCGCGTTCGAGTCCCTCTGCGTCCTGAACTGAGAACCCCAATCTTCTAGAAACAGGCTGTGCTGGTTATTCTCTGAACCACTGAATATGGTTAGCGGCCTTCTATGACGACCCTCAACGCGCCTCAAGCAGCCGTCATGGAGGGCAAGGACGCACTGCCTGATTTCACCACCGAGGCTTACAAGGACGCTTACAGCAGGATCAACGCCATCGTGATTGAAGGCGAAAAGGAAGCCCACGACAATTACATTTCCCTCGGCACATTGATACCCGAGCAGGCGGATGAGCTCACCAGGCTTGCTCGGATGGAGATGAAGCACATGAAGGGGTTCACCTCCTGTGGCCGCAATCTGGGGGTTCAGGCCGACATGGATTTCGCCAGGAAGTTTTTCAGTCCGCTCCACGGCAACTTTCAGACCGCTCTGAAGGAAGGCAAGGTGGTCACCTGCCTTCTTATTCAAGCTCTGCTGATCGAAGCATTCGCGATTTCGGCCTATCACATCTATATCCCTGTCGCAGACCCCTTTGCCCGCAAGATCACTGAAGGCGTCGTCAAAGACGAATACACCCACCTCAACTACGGCCAGGAATGGCTGAAAGCCAATTTCGAAGCCAGCAAGGAAGAGCTGTTTGCCGCCAACAAGGCGAATCTTCCACTGATTCGCTCCATGCTTGAAGAAGTCGCCTCCGACGCGGCTGTTCTCCACATGGAAAAGGAAGATTTGATCGAGGATTTCCTGATTGCTTACCAGGAAGCGCTCGATGAAATTGGTTTCTCGCCTCGCGAGAAGGCCAGGATGGCTGCTGCTGCTTTGGCGTTCTGATCCTGATCAGCCCTTGCCGTTGGCCGGTTCCGCAATGGGCACGTGTTCTTCGTGCCCGACCTCGTGGGAGTATGGGCGATCGGGATTGATCCCAAGGAACGTTCACGGCGCTACATGTTTGGTCTGATCGGACATTCCACGAGTTTTGAGGCTGCACGTCGAAAGGCGCTCGAGCTTGGTTTCGATCACATCGCGGACGGAGACCTCGATGTGTGGTGCAGTGCTCCCCCTCAGCTCGTTGAGCATGTGGAAGTCACCAGCCCAGTGGGAACCACCATTTCTGGGGCCTACATCGATTCCTGCTTCGTGCCGGAGATGCTGAGTCGTTTCAAGACGGCGCGGCGCAAGGTGCTGAATGCGATGGAGTTGGCTCAGAAAAAGGGCATCAACATCACCGCACTGGGTGGTTTCACATCCATCATTTTCGAAAATTTCAATCTGCTCCAGCACCAGACAGTGCGCAGTACGACCCTGGCCTGGGAGCGGTTCACCACAGGAAATACCCATACGGCATGGGTGATTTGCCGTCAGGTTGAAAACAACGCTCCAACCCTCGGCATCGACCTCGCGAAAGCCAAGGTTGCTGTCGTTGGCGCCACCGGAGACATCGGCAGCGCGGTGTGCCGTTGGTTGGCCTCACGCACTGGCGTCGGCGAGCTCCTCCTGGTGGCCCGTCAGCAGCAGCCACTTCTTGATCTACAGGCTGAACTCGGCGGTGGCAGGATCCTTACGCTTGAGGAGGCCCTGCCCGAGGCAGATGTCGTGGTTTGGGTGGCAAGCATGCCTCGTACCCTCCAGATCGATCAGGAGAGCCTTCGCAATCCTTGTCTGATGATTGATGGGGGATATCCAAAGAATCTCGACTCCAAGGTTGCTGGAGGAGGAATTCATGTGCTGAAGGGCGGCATCGTTGAGTTCTGCCGGGATATCGGCTGGTCGATGATGGAAATTGCTGAGATGGATAAACCTCAGCGGCAGATGTTTGCCTGTTTTGCTGAAGCGATGTTGCTCGAGTTCGAGAAGTGCCACACCAATTTCAGTTGGGGGCGCAACAACATCACGCTCGAAAAGATGGATTTCATCGGTGAAGCCTCAGTTCGGCATGGTTTCTCCACCCTCAACCTTCAACCCCGGCTGCACGTCGCTGCGGCCTGAGTTCGCTGCCTCTGTCCCTCACCTTTCCTCTCATGCCGCGTCGTCCCCTGCTCGAGTTTGAGAAGCCCCTGGTTGAACTGGAGCAGCAGATTGATCAGATCCGGCAGTTGGCAAGGGATTCCGAAGTTGATGTGAGCCAGCAGCTTCAGCAACTGGAAACCTTGGCTGAACGCCGCCGGCAGGAGATTTTTCAGGCGCTGTCTCCAGCACAGAAGATTCAAGTCGCCCGTCATCCGCATCGCCCCAGCACCCTGGATTACATCCAGATGTTCTGTGACGACTGGATTGAACTGCATGGAGATCGCCGCGGTAACGACGACCAAGCGCTTGTGGGTGGCGTCGGACGACTGGGAGATCGACCGGTGATGCTGATCGGTCACCAGAAGGGTCGCGACACCAAGGAGAACGTGGCCCGCAATTTCGGAATGGCCACGCCTGGGGGCTACCGGAAGGCCATGCGGTTGATGGACCACGCCGATCGTTTCCGCTTGCCGATCATCAGCTTCATCGACACCCCTGGGGCCTATGCCGGTCTTCAGGCCGAAGAACAGGGGCAAGGTGAGGCCATTGCGGTCAACTTGCGGGAGATGTTCCGGTTGCGGGTTCCTGTGATTGCCACAGTCATCGGAGAAGGCGGTTCCGGGGGAGCACTGGGGATTGGGGTGGCTGATCGCCTGCTGATGTTTGAACACAGTGTTTACACCGTTGCCAGCCCTGAGGCCTGTGCCTCGATCCTCTGGCGTGATGCAGCAAAGGCTCCTGAAGCGGCTGCGGCCCTGCGGATCACTGGCCGGGATCTGCTCGAGCTGAAAGTGGTGGATGAAGTGCTGCCGGAGCCTTCCGGCGGAAATAACTGGGCACCTCTTGAGGCAGGGCAGACGCTCCGAGCGGCCCTGGAACGCCATCTCGACGCATTGCTGGCGCTGTCTGAGCAAGAGCTAAGGGATTCCCGTTACCGCAAATTCAGGGCGATGGGGCGTTTTCTTGAAAAGGAGTCACACAATGCTGAATGCGCTGCTTAAGGTGTGAGGGTTTGCTAACGGCGTTTGCCAACTGCCCTAATCACTGGAGCAAGCCGTGGGATCGGACGACGGGCCGCTGAGGTCTTCTCGTCACGGGGCTGGGATCTGTTGCTAACAGCACGCAACCGAGACCAGCTTCAATCTCTCGCGGCAGAACTCCGTCAACAGGACGGCCATTCCGTTGAGGTTGAATCCATCGATTTCACGGAATCTCAGACCATCGCTCCTGGGCTTGAATCCCTTACTAGCCGCGGCCAGATTCCATCGGTTCTGGTGAATAACGCAGGCGCCGCTTACACCGGTGAGCTGCTCGAGATGCCGCTCGACACCTGGCTGTGGATTCTCCAGCTCAATCTCACCAGTGTGATGCAGGTCTGCTCAGCAGTCGTGCCGACCATGCGTGCTGCAGGTGGTCTTGTGATCAATGTCAGCAGTCATGCAGCCCGCAACGCCTTTCCGCAGTGGGGCGCCTACTGCGTCACCAAGGCAGCGCTTGAGCGTTTCACCCGCTGCCTCGCCGAGGAAGAGCGCCCGAATGGGATCCGGGCCTGCACCCTCACGCTTGGTTCGGTTGATTCGTCGCTCTGGGACGAAAAAACCGTACAAAGTGATTTCGACCGTCATGCCATGCTCTCCACCGATCAGGTGGCGAATGCCCTGGTTCATTTGGCAGAGCAACCCACCAACCAGGTGATCGAAGATTTCACCCTGATGCCGGCTACCGGCGCCTTCTGAAGACTCCCCATGACCTCTACCGTCCCTTTCGTCTCCAATGGCGCTGCCACCAACGGCAACGGCAATGGCTATTCCAAGACCAATGGATCAATTCTTGACTCCACCGTTTCAGCTCGGATTCGTGAGCGGTTGAGACAGGAAGGAGTTTCTTTTCTGGCCAACGACAACATCTCTGACTACCTCGAGCCTGGTGAGTTAGCGGATCTGGAAGTGGAAGTCGCCGACAAGGTACGTGACCTTTTGAGAAGTCTGGTGATCGATATCGACAACGACCACAACACCCACGAAACAGCTGAGCGTGTTTCGCGGATGTATCTCCATGAGGTGTTCAAAGGCCGTTATCACCGGCAGCCCAAAGTTGCCAGCTTCCCCAATGTGAAGCGCCTCGATGAGATTTACACCGTTGGACCGATCACAGTCCGTTCCGCCTGTTCGCACCACCTCGTTCCGATCATGGGCAACTGTTGGATCGGGATTAAGCCAGGTTCACGTGTCATTGGCCTCTCAAAATTCACGCGTGTAGCGGATTGGGTCTTCTCCCGCCCCCACATTCAGGAAGAAGCGGTAATGATTCTCGCTGATGAAATCGAGAAACTCTGTGAGCCTCAGGGTTTAGGGATCATCGTTAAAGCTCAGCACTACTGCATGAAGTGGCGTGGAGTCAGGGAGCCACAAACCAGCATGGTGAATTCGGTGGTTAGGGGCGATTTCCGTCACGATCCAAGCTTGAAGCAGGAGTTCTTTGAGCTTGTGCGTCAACAGGAAGCCTTACTGAGTTCCTGATTGGGTGGTCGTTCGTCAGGATTGAAACGCACCGACGTTTCAATCCTGGACACTTCGTCTTGGGTCAGGGAAATACCTTTCGTCAGTGAGGGTTTCAACGTGACGGTGGATTGTTCTGAACAGCTTTAACCAAAGCTTGCACTTTGCTGAGATCCTTCACGCCTGGAGCGCTTTCCAGTCGGCTTGATGCATCAAGACCATCAGGACTAACCCGGTTGAGCAGTTCGGGGATCCATTCGGCGCTGATCCCCCCGGCCAGCCACCATGAACAGGTGGGTTTCGTTTCCGCGAGCCACTCAAGTGGCAGTCGATGACCGGTCCCCCCCAGTTGATCCGGACTCCAGGCATCCAGAAGCAACCCATCAGTGCAGTGCCCATAGCGATTTAGTAATGCCAGATCCTCTTCGTTGCGAATCCGCAGTGCTTTCCACCACTTCACTTCTGGATGGCGTTGCCTGAGTTCAGAACAACGCTTTGGCGATTCGGATCCATGCAGTTGGATCACGGTCGGTGCACCAGCCGCTGAAAGGGCTTGATCCAGAACCCCGTTGTCCGCATCGGCAACAACAAAGACCCTGGCCACGTCGGGATAACGTTGGCTGAGGCTTTCGAAGAGCTCACACCGACGACGTCTCTCGAGAAAACGCGGAGTGGCGGCCACTCCAATCACGCCAATGGCCTGCACACCCATCGCTGCGATCGCTATGGCTTGGTCAGCGTCTGTAAGGCCGCAGATTTTTAGGGCAGGGATGGATCGGTTTTCGCCCAAGAATTCGGAGCGGATCTCTCTAGGATCAGCGATGAACAGTCGCAGTGGCGACACCATTTTTTTGACGTGGTGGGCGAAGGCTGGCAGCTGCTGAAAATTCGGGGGATTCCCCTTCGCATTCACCCCAGTTGGTTTGTGATCCTTGCGCTCACGACGGTGATGTTTCAGGGACGCGTTGAAACCGGTGCAGGTGCTGGCCAGGCTGCTGTTGTGACCTGGTCGATCGGGCTGCTCACCGCAGTGTTGTTGTTCGTTTCGGTGTTGCTTCACGAACTGGGGCACTCGTTGGTGGCGATCCGTGAGGGCGTCAAAGTTCGCAGTATCACCCTGTTCTTGATGGGTGGTGTCGCGAGTGTTGAAAAGGAATGCGATACCGCCATGGGGGCGCTGCGGGTAGCGGCAGCTGGACCTTTGGTGAGTCTTCTGATTGCTGGCGTGCTCCTGATCGCAGCACCGCAGACGACGTCGCAAAGTCCGCTCTTGGCGGATTTACTCACCCAGCTTGGTGGAATCAATCTTGTTCTGGCGTTGTTCAATCTGCTGCCAGGGTTGCCGCTCGATGGAGGCCTGATTCTTAAAGCGCTGGTCTGGCAGGCAACCGGTAGTCGCAGCCGCGGCATTCAGGTGGCGACAGCCTCAGGCAGAGCCCTCGCGATCACGGCGATTGTTCTGGGTCTCTATTCGTTTTTGATCGTCAAGAGTGGTGGTGGACTTTGGTTGATGTTGCTGGGGTGGTTCGGATTGGGGGCCAACCGCGGACAGACCCAGATGCTCGTTTTGCAGAAAGTGCTTCGCGACTTGCATGTCTCCGATGCTGCGAGCCGGCGTTTCAGAGTTCTCGAAGCGAATCAACCCCTGCGCCGTCTCAGCCAGCTGCGGCTGCAGGATGGTGAGGGTCAGAGTGGAACCGATTGGGTTCTGGTCTGTCGCTCCGGTCGTTGGGTGGGCTGGATTGATGATCAACCACTCCGCGATCTTCCAGTGCAGCAATGGGATCGTCAAACCCTTGACGATCACCTTCGTCCACTGGATGAGTTGCCGTCCATTCCGGATCGTTTGCCGCTCTGGCAGGCGGTTCAGGCTTTGGAGCAGTCACCTCAGGGCCGATTGCTGGTCTTCAGTCCTGCTGGCCTTCCATCCGGCACCATCGACCGTGTGGATCTAGGGGAAGCTGTTATGAGGAAATTGGGTGTGAACCTGCCTGCTCAGATCCTTGATGACGCCCGAAAGCAGAACACTTACCCCCTCGGCTTGATCATGCTTCCTCAGGTTGTCGAAAGCATGCAGAGCGGCGAGTCGGAGATCGATCGCTCCAAAGCTTGAGATTCCTTGGAACTGAGGGGTGTTTCACGCCACTGAAGCCCGTCCCACTGTTGGCGAAGCGCTCCGAACAGAATCTCTCCCAACCCTTCTCGCGGGATTTGTCTGGGGGCTGGTGGAGGTGCTTTGTCTCCAAATACATCCCACCAAAGATCATCCGGTGGATCCAGGATGATTTCCCCATGCTGCAGCAGGTGTCCCTGTTGCCAACGCTGAGCGCTGCCGATGCGTTTGATCCCGTTCTGATCAACGAGGTCTGCTGCGGTTGAGTGAGCGAAGCAATGACTGATGTTCCGTTCCACGGCCTCATCCCCAAGTTTCAGCTCATCACCCAGTGAACGAAATGCTTCGATCAGCCACTGACAGGCCTCCCGATAGGCCTGACGTCGCCGGCGGGGGGCCCCTGGCCAGATCAGCGCATAGGTGAGACCACCGTCATGCAAAACGGCACCGCCGCCGCTGGGCCGACGCACAAGTGAGAGCCGACCCGCCTGCTCAAGTTCGAACCAGTGGTTTGGAATGTTCTGCTGGTGGCGACCAAGCGAGAGCCAGGGCCCTGTCCAGCGGTAAAAGCGCAGGGTTGGCTGCTCACCACTGTGCTGAAGCAAAAATGCATCCAGTGCCATCTGGTGATGCCCATCCGCGACCAAGAATGGAAGCAGCCGTGCTGATGGAGCGTCTCTCGTCATGCTGGTGCTGAGAATCGATGGGATGACGTGTTGCCTTGGTGGGAGATCCTTGTTTTGGTCGCACTTGGCCTCTTCGCGGGGGGGCTGGCGGGGTTGCTCGGGATCGGCGGCGGTTTAATTTTTGCGCCTTTGCTGCTCTGGCTGGATCTCCCTCCGCATCAGGCCCTTGCCACTAGCAGTTTTGCCATTGTTCCCACCGCCTTGGCTGGATCGATCACCCATTTGCGCAGTGGCAAGCTCCCGGTGCGCTCCGGCCTCGCGATTGCTCTGGCAGCGTTTGCTTCAGCCTTGTTGTTCGGTGGATTGGCGGGCCTTGTTTCGGGTTGGGTTTTGCTCGCGATGCAGACGGCCATGTACGTCGTTCTGGCCTGTTCTGTTCGTGTGAAACCTGATGATGAAAATGCTGAGACCGATGTCGACGACAAAGCCCCACTGCTGGCGGGCGTGGGCTGCATCGCGGGATGGAGTGCAGGGATGCTGGGCCTTGGCGGTGGTTTGGTGATGGTTCCCCTAATGAACGGACCGATGGCGGTCCCCATTCATCCGGCTGTGCGGTTGAGCACTGTGGCGGTCTTTTGCTCGGCAACGGCGGCTTCCTTGCAGTTTGTCCATGAAGGGCGGGGTGAGCCTTTGATGGGTCTTCTGCTCGGCGGAGTGGCGGCTTTAGCGGCCCGTTGGACGGCCAGTCGTCTTGATGATTTCGATGCGGTTGTCCTGGTGCGTCTGCTGCGAGGCCTGGCGATCGTTCTGGCGATCGACAGCAGCCGGCGGGCTGTTCAGCTTCTGTTCTGAACATTGCTGTCGAGCAGACCCCAGAAGTTCATATCCAGCTCGTAACCGAGGGCAGCAGCCATTTGAGAGAGCTTGCCGCGCATTGGTATGTCTTCCGCTCTGTAGAAGTCATCGAGAGACATCAACCGATGCGTGATCCAAAGTTCTAGGGCCTGAGGCTCGAAGCGGAGACCCTCGCCACGGTTGAAGCTGTGGGGAACCACCATGGCCACATGGCGGATCAGACTGCCCTGATCACGCTCCAGAACAAGCGGTAACCAGGGAAACCGAGCATCAGCCCGCAAAGACCAGAGTCGTGGTTCGGGGCATTCCGCGAGTTCGCGTGGGTCTTCGGCCTCTCGAGGCCAGTCGAATTGCAGCTGCAGGACGGGGCCGCGCTCCATCAGTTCACCCATGGGCAGCTGGCTGACGCCATCCAGTGGAGTGAGATCGAGATGGCGGATGGCCGCGGCGGTGATCAGAACCGGGTCCATGGACGGGCTGGTGTTGGTGTGACAGGCCTTTGCGAATGATGGCGTGTTAGCAGCCCCTTGAAGAAGAATGGGACCGATTCACAGGAACAGCCTCCATGGACACCGCTCTTTCCGCCCCTGAGATTTTCATTGCACTTGTGGTGGCCGCCCATGCTGCGGTTCTCGCCCTTCGCCTGTCCATCAGCCTCTACGAAGCCTGATCAGCCGGAGCCCTTGGCAGAGAAGGTTCACTGAGCTACAAGCGGTCAGCCTTGTCGTTCAGTCGGCCTCGTCCATGGCTTTTTCAACGCAACGACCGGTCGTCGATGCCGCCACGTTGGCGGCATCGATCCAGGAGCAGACCGACCGTCGAGAGTTGCAATGCAGCGTTATGGCTTTGGCCGTCAAGCTGGGCCTGGTGATGCTTGGTTGCGTCAGCATCGTGCGCCTTTCCATTGCTTATCAGGAGCGACTTGAGCGCCATGGAGAGATTGATGCGGTGGTGACGGTGGAAACAGCCAAGCTCAATACCCTTCAGCAGCGGTTTGATCATTTGTTCAGCATCGGTGGTGATCAGCGATTGATGAGTGAGCAGGATCAATGGATCGCACCCAATCGGCTGAGGATCATTTGGCGTTAGAAAATTGAGATGGCCTTGCCATCAAGATCTCCCTTGTGATGATGATTGAGGGGGGAAAGATTCAACAGGTGTAACAGAAGTAGTGATCAATTCTGGAAAATTGCTGCTTTTGCATTGTCTTGAGAATGGAGTCTAATTTATAGTTTTAGTGTTTTATTTTGATAGGTATAAGCTTTTTTGAGCTGATTGGTTTTAATTCTCATTGGATTGATTGTTTTGTTAGAGATTGAAGCTGAAGCTTTATTCGAATGCTCAGTCCTCAATGCTTACTTTTGGGTGCTGGCGACTCATCGAACCTCAGCGAGTAGTTGTGCATAGGGGCTGTCTTTGTCCGCCATCATCGTGTCGTGTTTTCCCCGTTGGATAACACGACCCTTCTCCAGCACAAGGATGAGATCGGCATCGCGAATCGTACTGAGTCGATGGGCCACGATGACCTGGGTGCATCCACGCAAATTGAGATTTGAAATCACCTGCTGTTCTGTTTGCGCGTCCAGGGCTGAGGTGGCTTCATCCAGGATGAGGATGCTTGGATTCTGGATCAAGGCCCGTGCAATTTCCAAGCGTTGGCGCTGACCGCCAGAGAGATTACGACCACCTTCAGAGAGCATCGTGTCAAATCCTTCTGGAAGGGCTTTGATCACATCAAGAATCTCCGCATCACGGCAGGCCTCGAGAAGATCGGCGTCGGGAATGGTTGTGTTCCACAGCCTGAGATTGTCTCGAACACTGCAGCCGTAGAGATCAATGTCTTGCTGAACCATTGCGAGTGAATTGACCATCACATCACGGGGAACATCAAGCAACTTGATGTTGTCGAAACGGATGTCTCCCTCCAACGGTTGAATTAGCCCTGCAATCAGTCGGGCAAGAGTGCTCTTGCCACTGCCGCTGCCACCAACGAGTGCGATTCGCATGCCAGGTTGCACGCTGAGTGAAAAACTATCGAATAACGGCGGCTGAAACGGACTGAACCCAAACTGCAGATCATTGACCTCAATGCTGCCGCTTAAGCGCGTCAGTCCTAATTGACTTCCTTTGGAAACGCCACTGGCTAGAAGTGGATCACGTGGTTGTTCCAACACGTCCTCAAGCCGGAGAACCCCGGCCTCGAAGGAGGGAAGTTCTTGGAAAAAACTGATGACTTCCTCGATCTTCGATTTCAAACTGAAAGCGATTGTCTGGGCAGCCAGTAACATCCCAAGCGTTAACTGTCCTTTGATCACAAGCAGGAAGCCCAGCAACAGAATGGCCACCTCATTCAGTGTGGTCATCGCGGTGGGAATCAACCGAAGGCGTGCATCCCGTAGTTGAAGATCTTGAAGGGTATTGAGAAGACGGCTTTGAAACCCTGCATAGCGACGGAAGACGTCGTTTTCGATGGCCGATGCTTTGATTGTTTCAATTTCCTGAATCGCGCCAATTAATACAGCGCTGCTTTTGGCTGAATCTTTTTCAATGGCCAGGTTGCCATCTCTCTGCACACGTAGATTCAGCTGGACAACAATTGCATTGACCGCTGTTGTGCTTAGGATTAATAATCCTAGCCATGGGCTGTAGAGAAAAGTGAGGATAAGATAAAAGACGAGTAAAACTAATCCCGTCGTGGTTGGTATTAGCTGGCCACCAATGAATTCCGCTACCATTGAATTGATGTCCATACGCCCCGCGATATCAGCCACGTGACGTTGGCTGTAAAAGCGATCTGGTAAGGATAAAACCTGTTGTTCGAAGCCGATTGCAAATCGGCGTGTTAGGCGTTTCTCCAAGCTGCGGGTTCCCACCAGTTGAAGGTGCTGAAGAAGCACTTGGGCCCCGATGGTCATCGCCATCGCCCAGAGCATCGGTTTGAGCCAATGATCCATCGTGTTCCCGATCACTTCATCCAGGTAGATCTGGGCGAACACGGGCATGACCAGTTGCGGCAGAATTAGCAGTAGGCCAGCCAAAAGAATGAACAGTGCTCCACCCGGTTCGGTCATGAGTCGACGGAACACAATTGGCCAAACCGACGGTGCCTTTCCCCCCCGTTCGAAGTCGGGACCGGGTTCAAAAGTGAGAACAATGCCTGTGTAGCTGTAATCAAATTCTTCAAGGCTGACCGTGCGCGGCCCTAACGCAGGATCATTCAGGGCAACACGATCACCGACAAATCCTTCAAAAACCAGAAAATGATTGAAATCCCAGAAGAGGATGGCAGGCGGTTTGAGTTTGGCCAGCGCTGTCAATCCTTTTTTAAATCCTTTCGCTGTCATCCCGAGGCTTCGCGCCGCCAGGATCAACGTGGCGGCATCACTCCCATCACGTGAGACACCGCATAGCTCCCGAAGCTGCACCAGTGGCACATAGCGGCCGTAATACTGAAGAATGATTCCGAGGGATGCAGCACCACATTCGGTGTTCTCCATCTGCAACAGGGTCGGTGTCGAAACCCTTCGACTGAACAGGCCCTTCAGCCCGTATCCGTGATGCCCCCACATCAGTAGATCCCTGTTAGATCGCGAAGGATTGGAATCACGTAGCTGATTGGCCTTCGTTCCTCCACCAAAACCCTGACCGCGGTTGGGGTCCCTGCTGTGAGCTTCAGATCAGGTCCTGGGCCACCCCCCCAGTTGAAACCACTCACCGTGGATGGATCACGTTCAAGTGTGGTGACCACTTCGATCAAGGCACCTTGGGTATTCGCTCGAACAGAATCAAGGAGCGACTTTTGGCCAAGACGTTTCACAAGAGCTTGTTCGGTGACGGGAAGATTCCGGATCGCAAGCACTGTTCCCTCAATGCCGCCATGCCGTTGTTGTTTAGCGCTGTCGGGCGTGATGCGCACGTGTTGGCCAGGGCTCAGGCGTTTCCCATCTCCAGCACGAAAAAACGCCAAGCTGTCGAGTTTTGTGGAATTTGGCTGAGTATCCAACAAAAACATTGTGCTCCCTGATTGCACCACTTCGCCCTGATTCACGCTGCGGTCAATGACACAACCATTGAGCGGAGCCCGAATCGTGGCTGTCCGGGCGATTTCCTGTCCCAGCGAGCGAATGCGAGTCTTCAACATCGTGATTTCACGTTCCCGTTGGCTGTTACGAGAGGTGAGATTGTCCTTCAAGCTGCTCAATTCTTTATTGCGCCGGTTGATGTCATCAAGGGAGAGGGCCCCGATGGTCGCCAACCCTTTGATGCGTGTGATTTCATCCTCTAATTGATCGAGTCGGATCTCCCCAAGCTCGTCTTCTTGCTTGTCCTGGCTGATTAATTGCTGAAGCCGGATCTTGGCTTGATCTTGTTCTGTTTCTTGTCGAACAGGATCAACGCGGGCCATTTGTTGACCTTGCTCTACGCAATCGCCAACCTGAACGGATAACGATTGCACTTGACCATTGATTTCGCTTTGAACCTGTGTGAGGCTATTTTTCCGCACCAGAACACCGCGTCCGTCGATTCGTACAGGAAGGCGTCCACAGATGGACCAGATCAGGATGGCCGTACAGAAACCTCCGAGTGACAACAACAGCAACCATTGACTGGGTCTGAGTAACTGCAACGGCTGGTCAAGCTTCTCCGGGCTGCTGAGCGCGTCGAGTGCAGATTGACGAAAAATGCTCATGTGATCTGACGCTCCATCATCTGGAAAAACAGCCCTCGATTGCCCATTAAGGTGTCGCATGTTCCTTGCTCTTCCACTTGTCCATTCGCAAGGACGACGATTTGATCAGCGTTCTTAATCGTGCTGAGCCTGTGGGCGATCACGATGCGTGTGATCGCCAAGTTGTCGAGACTTTGGGTGACGATGGCTTGGCTGCGGTTGTCCAATGCACTGGTAGCTTCATCAAAGATCAGGATCCTGGGGTTTCGCACGAGCGCTCTTGCAATGGCCACCCTTTGACGCTGTCCGCCGGACAGCGTTCCGCCTCCTTCCGTCACGACGGTTTGAAGCCCCATGGGCATTGAGCGGATTTCATCGGCCAGTCCAGCCAGTTCTGCTGCATGCCATGCCATGTCTTCATCGATCACACTGCCACCGGCAATCGCTTCAATCAATGTGCCGCTGAAGAGCGTGTTGTTCTGCAGAACCGTTCCGATCTGGCGACGAACACTGTCGAGGCGGAGACCATTTAACGGTTGACCGTCAAATCGAATTTCGCCGTTTTGTGGAGCTGCAAATCCAAGCAACATGCGCACAATCGTTGACTTCCCAGACCCTGATGGTCCGACGATTGCCAAAAACTGCTGGGCTTTGGCCTCAAGACTCACATGATCGAGAACAAGGGGTAGGTCGGGGGCGTAGCGATAGCTGATGCGGTCCAATCGGATATTGCCTTCAAGTTGACTGGCTTCCTCGAGAACATCTGTTGCTTCAGGAGTTGCATCCAGGATCGGTCGAGCGCGTTCATAAATGACAGGCATGTCGAAGGCGCCGATCAGCAAACCCGCAAAGCCAGCAGTTGCTCCGATGAAGGTACCGAAGGCTGAGAAAAAACCAAGCAGTTGGCCGACATTGGGGGCATTGAGATTGGGCGAGTTGGCCGCCTCCGCGATCAATCGTGTGATCACGATGTAAATGAGAAGGTTGCCCAGGTTGGGCATCACATTCTGGAGTAGCGATGCATTCGCTTCCTTGATATCGAGGGCATTTTCGAGTGAAACGATGCGTTGGAACTTTTCGCCCCACCAACGCGCGGCCGCTACTTCTGCCCCTGCTAAACGCAACTTGGAAACGGAAGCAAGTAATTCCAAATTGCGACTTTGTGCATCCGCTTCCACTTCTTCTTGCCGGCGTTGCAGCGGCCGTGATTGCAGCCCAATCACAGCTGTGGGAATCAAAATCAAACCAGCCACAACAAGGGCGAGCGCTGTGAGTTTGACGCTGATCCGCAGCATGAAAAGGATATAAAGGCTTGTGAGAACGAGGCGTAGAAGTCCACCCTCCAGAAGGGTCTGAATCTCTTCTCGTAGCTCTTCGATGGCTGAAAAACGCAGCTGCAGATCACCGATGCTTCGCAATCGAAAAAATTCGGTTGGAAGGCGCAACAAACGATGGATGGCTGCCAGTTGCGAGCGCACGGCCCCACGTTGCTGGCTCAATTGCACGGCCCGACTTTGAACCCACTCCATGCACACCCGTGTGATGCCGGCGGCGATCAACACGATGCTGATTTGGATCAACAGGTTGAAATCCCGATCTGGCAATGCCTGATTGGTGATAACGGTGTTGAACGTGGGTGTGAGCAGCGACAGCACGGTCGACAGCAGCATTACGCCAACGCCAAGGCGCAATCCACCACTCAGCAATCCAAGGCTTGTTCCTGCAAGTACGCCGGTAATTCCGAGTCCGAAAATCCAACGTGCTGCTCCCACGTCACGACCAATTGCAAGGAGGAAGCCGATCACCACTCCCAGAAGCAGGCCGCCGACGACAAAAGCCGCAGTGTTTTTCGGCGTGCCATAGGCGAAGCGAAGCAGGCCAATGGTGCTCAGGTCCTTTGTTTGGAACGCTGGACTGAGAGCGACCATGCGTGGATTCAGCTCCTCGAGAACCTCTTGGCAATCCTCCAAAGGCAAGGCCTGGCCCATTCGCGACGGAGCCCAGACCAGGTAGCCCTGGCTAGTGGACTTGAGCACAAGCGGTGAATCCTGCGCATCCTGGAGAAAGCCAATTAGATCACCGCAGTCCTGTTTCAAGGACTGCGCGTCGATCAAAACATCTCGGCCGAAGAGATCGGTGCGTTCGAGCAATTGCTGCAATCGCCGCCTTGGGTTGGCATCCGGATTGCGTGGAGGCAAGGGGGGCGTCTGCGTAGGGCGCAGCAGACCTAGACAACGAATCAAGGGGTCTTCACTGCCGACATCACGAATGACAACCCCAGCATTGGCTGACCCCGGATCAACGGCTTGATCGACGGATTCCATCGCACGGAACAAACGCGCTTCACTGCCGTCATCAAGATGTTGATGCACCTTCAGTTGGTGATCGACTCGTCTCTGAGCGTCGAGATGCAACTGGAGCAGGCGCTTCTGCAAGTCGGCGCTGGTTGGGAGCGCACCATCGGATGGCTGCTGCTGTTTGCGGAGACGTTCCTCCAGCCAGCGACGGCCCTCTTCGTCGATGAACCTACTTTGATCGAGAGTTAGCGTTTTACGTTCGTTGACGAGTTCAATCAGACAATCGTCGATTGCGCTCAGATAGAGCTGGATCTCGTTGTCTTCAAGCTTGGGAAACCCTGGAAAGACAATGCTTCGCTCCAAGCGAAAGAAAGCAAAGTCATTGGCGCCCTTGGTAACAAGTAACAACTCCCCTTGAGAGATTCGAAAAGCCTGTTTAGGCCACGTTTCACAGCTGCCAGCAGGAATTTTCATGACGTAAATTCCTGACGATCTCGTGCCTGGTGGCACAACCAGTCGAAGTAACGGGCTGCACGACTTGCTCCTTCCAGTTGCTCTAGATCGAGTTGATCAAGTTCGGTTTCTGCTTGACGACTCAGGTCTGCCAGTTGATGGCTTTGCAATTGATCTCGACTTCTTTGCGACAACATGCAGGCAAGGCCTCGGTAGAAGCGGGAAGACAGACCAGGGTCTGAGTCGAGCATCTGGGTTAATTGGAGTCTGTCAATCGCGAGAAGATCCAATCCTGATCTGGCTTGAATACTGGCTGAGGCCTTGTGTTGTTCTGGGAGAAGAAATGTCATTTCTCCCAGGACTTCGCCTCGTCTTGAACTACCCACGGGTTGATCTTTGCCCGCAATGGAGACAGAGATGTCTGCTTCGCCAGCCATCACGATGTACAGCGATGGAACTGGATCGTTATCTCTGAGAAGAATGTCACCTGGAGACAGGCGATGACGTTGCCCAAGATTTGCGAGGCGATGGACGTCGCGTTCATCAAGGCCTGCAAACAGAATAAGAATTTTCCTGAGAGGTTCGATGGCGCCAATATCCTGGTTGAACCGATGAATCCAAGTATTTTGTTCCTTGATTTGTAGGGCTAATTTTTCTGCAATTAAGCGATAAAACTGGCTTGCAAAGCCCGGTTCATTCTTTACTTTCTCGTCAAGTTTTGCTCGGGGAATCGATAGAAGCGTTGATCGGGAATGCACCTCAACAGTGGCGACGGGCGGACGTTTCTCCAGCCAGCTCATTTCCCCAGCAAGGGCACCTTGCGTGAGCGTGGACAGTTCCTCGCTGCTCTTGCGTGCTGATTGCGTTACGACGCCAAGTTCTCCATCAATGACAATGAACAGCTGATCGCTGGCGATGCCCTCGCGGAGTAAACAAGTTCCCCTGTCTTCAATTGATTCGTTGCCAAGTTCACGAAGTTGGGAGACCAGCTCCGCTGTGCACCGTTCAAAAAGGTTGAAGGTGCTCATGGACGCGGTGCGGCGGTGAACATTCAGTGCGCCATCTCTTTCATCAGGTTAGTCATGCCGGCTTGGATGTAAACGCAGCTGATGGCGAGCAGTGGCTTCACGGCTTATTGAGAATCAGGTCTGTTATTTGCTGCATTAATGCATCGATTTGGTCGTTTGTTTGGATGAGTGGTTTGTTATTTTGTTGAGGTAGTTGCCTTGAATGGTCGTCGCTTGGAGGCGGATTCTTGTTTGTGGGAGCAGATGTTGTGGCTTGCTGCTGACGAATGGAAAATTTTTTAAGCAAGTTTTGTTTTGTTTGACCATGCTCTGTTGTTTCTGGTTTCAAATCAAGGGTCGAAGCGGTTTTGATTTAGAGCGGGTCTTTGTGATCTTGATTTTGATTCTTTGGCTTCATCGCTCTGGGCCTGTCATTACTTCGTCTGCTGCTGTTGATTGGCTGGATGCAGCTGTCTTGATGCAGCCGCCCTGGAGTTTGCATGCGGTGGCTGGCGTGCAGCATTTGATGTCTTCCGTCGTAGTGGTTTGCGCTTCGCCGGGCAGACTGAGGTTCATCTTGCCCTGTTCCGCCTGATGGCAACCCCTGGAACCGTTCTGATCACCGGTACCACTTCCGGCGTCGGTTTGAACGCCACCAGGGCATTGGTTGCCCAGGGCTGGACGGTGATTACGGCGAATCGGAGCCCTCAGCGTGCCGCCGCCGCAGCGGATGCTCTGGACATCCCAAAGCAGCGTTTACGCAACGTGTTGATGGATCTTGGCGATCTCAACAGTGTGCGAAGGGCTGTGGAGAGCCTTTCGGATCCAATTGACGCACTGGTGTGCAATGCCGCGGTTTATAAGCCAAAGCTCAAACAACCAGAGCGTTCACCCCAGGGATATGAAAATTCGATGGCCACTAACCACTTTGGTCATTTTCTGTTGGTTCATCTGCTCTTGGATCGGATCAAGGCCTCCAGCCATCCTTCCAGGCGAGTGGTGATTCTCGGCACGGTGACGGCGAATTCGAAGGAACTGGGAGGCAAGATTCCGATTCCAGCTCC
The DNA here is from genome assembly GCF_047303025.1 of Synechococcus sp. MIT S1220. Taxonomy (NCBI): domain Bacteria; kingdom Bacillati; phylum Cyanobacteriota; class Cyanophyceae; order Synechococcales; family Synechococcaceae; genus Synechococcus; species Synechococcus sp. MIT S1220. The sequence goes on from NZ_CP138939.1 coordinate 1,369,959, forward strand.
TGCAGATCTCGGCGATCTGTCCGGATTTAAGGCGGGCTTCAAGGCTCCGGTCTCCATGGCCAGCGGTCGGCGCTTCAAGCCCGGTAAGGCTTACAAAGACAGCAAGCTGTGCAACATGATCACCACACAGGAGTTGCATCGTCGGCTTCACAGCGAAACAGGAATTGTGTTCACATCTCTCTATCCCGGATGTGTTGCTGACACGCCCCTGTTCCGGAATACACCAAGGGCATTTCAGAAGATTTTTCCTTGGTTCCAGAAAAACATCACGGGCGGATACGTCACCCAGGCCCTTGCGGGAGAACGGGTGGCGCAAGTCGTGGCCGATCCGGATTTTTCAGAATCAGGCGTGCACTGGAGTTGGGGGAACCGTCAGAACAAAGAAGGCGAGCAGTTCAGCCAGGAACTGTCGGATAAGGCCACTGATCCAGACACGGCGCACCGCGTCTGGGACTTGTCGATGACCCTCGTCGGTCTGTGATGCAACGCGCTTAGTCGAAGCCCAGCAGATCAAAGATCTCCCGATCCTTCAGTGATACGGCCTCCAGGGGCTCCACCTTGTCCAGCATGTTCTGAGCTAAGCGCAGATACTCCTTGCGAACCGCCTGTACAGCCTCGTCCTCATCGTCCATTTCGAAAATGGTGCATTTCTTCAGACGTGAGCGGCGGATCGCATCCACATCCTTGAAATGGGCCATGGTGCGCAGCCCTGTACGGGCATTGAACTTGTCGATCTGATCAGTGTCCGCTGAGCGATTGGCAACGACACCCCCCAAACGCACTTTGTAGTTCTTGGCCTTCGCCTGGATCGCTTGCACGATGCGGTTCATCGCAAAGATCGAATCGAAATCGTTCGCCGTCACAATCAGGCAGTAGTTGGCATGTTGCAGAGGTGCCGCAAAACCGCCGCACACCACATCACCCAGCACATCGAAGATCACCACATCGGTGTCTTCCAGCAGATGGTGCTCTTTGAGAAGCTTCACGGTCTGACCAGTCACGTAGCCGCCACAACCGGTGCCAGCTGGAGGGCCGCCGCTTTCCACACATTGCACACCGTTGAATCCGCTGAATACGAAATCCTCGGGTCGAAGCTCCTCGCTGTGAAAATCCACTTCCTCGAGGATGTCGATCACCGTCGGCACCATCTTGTGAGTGAGTGTGAAGGTGCTGTCGTGCTTCGGGTCGCAGCCAATCTGCAGAACCCGCTTGCCCAGCTTTGAAAAGGCAGCGGAGAGATTGGATGACGTTGTGGATTTTCCGATGCCGCCTTTGCCGTAAACGGCGATCACAAGAGTTTCCTCTTCGATGTTGAGCGAGGGGTCCTGATGGACCTGAACACTTCCATCGCCGTCGGCCGGCCGCGTCAGGGTCGTGGTCATGCAGCGACCTTCTTGTGGGGTATCAATATCATTCAACATCAGCCGATGTGCATCGGCTCAAATTGACCAGGAATTGAAAGATCTTCGCGTCGAGCTGACACGGGATCGCAGAATTTCTTCACCTCGACTGAAAAGAATTGAGTCAAATTGCTCATGCCTTGTAGTGCGCTTTTGCGTCATACAGCGTCTCGCTGCTGATCTTGTGGCACCCCACTTGCCGTGCATAGGCTTCGGCGTTTCGTCGGACTTTGCCGCGCACGAAGAACGGGATCTTTTTCAGTTCTGCTTCTCCATCATCGGTCCAGACGACTGCATCGGGATCCACACTTGCTTGGGTTGAAGCAGGGGTGTTGGGACTGGATTTGGAGCTGGCTCCAGAGCCTCCCGCGTGGCCGAGATGGCTTTGATGCCCATCCACGAATTCAAAGTCATGGCGGAACATTCCGATCAGGTGTTCCTCCAATCCCATCATCAGCGGGTGGACCCAGCTGTCAAAAATCACGTTGGCTCCCTCCCAGCCCATCTGAGGGCTGGTTCGGGCAGGAACGTCCTGAACATGCATCGGCGTGCTGATCACTGCGCAAGGGATGCCAAGACGTTTGGCGCTGTGCCGCTCCATCTGCGTTCCCAACACCAGTTCCGGTGCGGCCTCCGCCATCGCTGCTTCAACGGCCAGATAGTCATCGCTGATCAACGCCTCAAGGCCCAAGGCTTTGGCTGCTGCTCGCACCGGCCTGGCCATCTCCCGGCTGTAGGTACCAAGCCCTACCACTGAAAAGCCGAGCTCCTCCTCGCAGATTCTCGCTGCGGCAAGGGCATGGGTCCCGTCCCCGAAAATGAACACTCGCTTGCCCGTCAGGTAGGTGGAATCGACGGATTCCGAATACCAGGGCAGCCGGGAGCGTTGGTGTCCCTCGCGACGGTCCGGTGCCTCCAGCCCCAGCAGACCGTGAACTTCAACGAGGAAATCGTGGGTGGCACCGATTCCGATCGGAACTGTTCGGCTGAATGGGATGCCGAAATGGCGTTCCAGCCAGCTGCAGGTTGATTCCGCGACCTCGGGGTAAAGGCACACGTTGATGTCGGCGCTGGGGAGCCTCTGGATATCCGCAACACCGGCGCCCAATGGGGCGACCACGCTCACATCGATCCCATGCATCGTCAGGAGACGTTGCACTTCCAGCACGTCGTCACGGCAGCGAAATCCCAGGAGCGACGGCCCCAGCAGGTTCACCCTCGGGCGACGTCCTTCGGCTTTCCAGGCCAGCGGGTCATGGTTGACCTGTTCCGGAAGCTGCTGTTTGAGCAGTCCGCGCACCAGTTGATAGAAGGTCTCTGCAGCCCCCCAGTTCTCCTTTTTGCTGTAAGCCGGCAGCTCCAGGCTCACCACCGGCAGGTTCAGGCCCATGCCGTTGGCCAGGGCACCCGGTTGGTCTTGGATCAGCTCGGCTGTGCAGCTCTCGCCTACGAGCAGGGCATCCGGTTGAAACCGGTCAACAGCCTCCTGCACGTGGCGCTTCACCAGCTCGGCGGTGTCACCGCCAAGATCACGGGCCTGGAAAGTGGTATAGGTCACCGGCGGTCGCTGTCCGCGACGCTCGATCATCGTGAACAGCAGATCGGCGTAGGTGTCTCCTTGAGGCGCATGGAGCACGTAATGCACCCCGTTCATGGAGGCGGCGATGCGCATGGCGCCCACATGGGGGGGGCCTTCGTAGGTCCAGAGTGTGAGTTGCATGGGCTCAGGCGTGAACGGGATCTGCTGGGCTGGAATCGATTCCGAAGGACGGATTGAGGCCCGGTTCAATCCGTTGTCGACGGCGCAGTGGTCTGGAGAACAGCTCGGCTAGCTCACCCACCTGGTCGATGCCGTGGATCGGACTGAACACCAGTTCGATCGACCACTTTGTCGCGAAGCCCTCGGCTTCAAGGGGATTGGCCAGTCCCATCCCACAGACCACCAGATCCGGATCACTGGCCCGGACTCGGTCGAGCTGCCTCTCGACGTGCTGACCTTCCATCACCGGTGTGCCATCCGGCAGCATCGCCAGTTCCGCTGCCATTTGCTCACGGTTCAAGTAGGGCGTGCCCACCTCGAGCAGCTTCATGCCGCATTCCCGTTGCAAAAACCGGGCCAGCGGAAGTTCCAGCTGGGATTCCGGCAGCAGGAAAATGCTCTTGCCCTGCAGCACTTCGCGATGGGGAGCCAAAGCAGCCTGGGCGCGTTTTACCAAGGGCTCCAGCACCGCATTCACCGTGGTGCCTGGAACAGCAAAGGCCTCGGCCGCAGCTTCCATCCAGCGTCGACTGCCCTCGATCCCCAGTGGGAAGGGCGCCGTGAGGATCGTGGCCCCCCTGTGTTTCAACAGTCGAGCCGTTTCCGTCAGGAAGGGTTGGGTGAGCAGCACCGTTGTGCCAGGACCCACTGGCGGCAAATCAGTGGACTGTCGCGGAGGAAGACTTTGAACATTTTCAATGCCCAGTCGCCCGAACAGGTTGACCAGCCTGTCTTCAACAGCATCAGCCAACGTTCCAACCATCAGCAGCTGGCGTTGATCGCTTTTAGGTAACAGCGGCACCAGTGCTGCGAGTGCACCGTCCTCCCCCTGCGTGAAGGTGGTCTCGATGCCGCTGCCCGAGTAGTTCACAACACGAACCCGGCCCTGGAGGTCGTCGTTCAGCCGTTCGGCCGCCCGGGCCAAATCGAGTTTGATGACTTCGCTTGGGCAGGATCCCACCAGGAAAAGGGTGCGGATTTCGGGTCGACGATTCAACAGATCCCGACAGACACGATCCAGCTCGTCGTGCGCATCGGCCAGACCCGCCAGATCACGTTCGCTGAGAATGGCTGTGCCGAATCGTGGCTCAGCGAAAATCATCACGCCAGCGGCGCTCTGAATCAAATGGGCGCATGTGCGTGATCCAACCACCAGAAAAAAGGCGTCCGGCATGCGCCGATGCAGCCACACAATTGAGGTGAGCCCGCAGAACACCTCCCGCGGTCCTGATTCCTTCAGCAGCGTTGGGCCGGGCATCGGCCCCTCCTTGGCGAGGGTCTCTCTTCAAGTTGCAGTAAAAATGCCCTTGGTGGCCAGAGGTTCCCCAAACTCTTTGGGATCGGGATGTGGGATGGTCCACAGCCACGACAATCCTGCGATGTGTGCACGGTGCTGTTGTCGGTGCTGTTCTTCAGCGGGCTCTTGGCAGATGAGGCTGATGCATGGGCCTTTGGCCTGCGTATCAGTTAACGCTTGGGGGGAACTAAATCCAACCTGCTGCCAACAATCTGAATTCGGGGGTTGATTGACTCGGCGATCTTTCTGAAGCTTTGATACCGATTGTCATGTTGGGCCCATGGACAACGATGTGGCCAGATCACGTTGACAGTGCCGACGTTGTGAACGCTACGGCGTCAACCGATCAAGGAATGATGTTTTTCATGTGTCTTCCATGAATCAACAGACAAGGTTTTCAATTCCTGAGCTTATGTTGTCCCAATGATAAGAGTTATAGGGATGTCTCAGATCCCCTTCACAGATGGGTTTCGAGGACATTTTGAGCGAATACCAGGGAAACAAGTGCTTCGCTGGAAGCAATAAGGTAATCCGGTTTGCGTTGTGAATCGTTCTTGACCTGGAAGTCGAAGGGTATGCGGTAATTGTTTTTATGAAATCATAATTGTGGTGGAGGTTTGATGAATTTAATCTTTGCGTTGATCGCTTTGTGCTGACGGATGATAAAGTCTGGAGATATCATATAAGACATCGATCGAATTGCCCTCGTTAGCAGTTCGATCGATCAAAGATCGATCATGTGAGACATCTTGAATCGCTTTTTTACTTCAGAGGCGCCGACGGAAACCGTCTTGCTTGAACCCGGATGCTTCGTTGCCCGTCTCCTCCACTCGGCTGAGTCTCCAGACATTGCGACTGACACGCTTGGCGAGCAGACCACCGCGTTCGACCCGCTCTTTGCCAGGTCGGGCGCCAAGCAGGGTGGTCACTTCAGCTGTGCTTAAGGGTGCGCCCGTGTCGATCGCAAGTGCCGTGAGTTCCAGGCGCTGCTTCAAGGCACGCAGGCCATCGGCGTTACCCCCAGCTGTGGTTTCAAGCCAAGGAAGATCCATCTTCCCTTCTTCGGCGAGGCGCTGCATCAGACCAAAACTCACCATCCCCAAGGCCTGATCGGCATTCATTGGAACGGGAGGCGGGGACTGATCAGAGAGCGCCATGGTCGCCGGGGTGGATGGCCGGACGGTATCGGCTCTCCTCGGGAGCGCAAGACTTCGCCGGTTGTGGGGGCATTCGTTCAAAAGTTCATAAATCCTCCGGTACACTCCCCGCCATGACCCGATTCGCCAGCTTCGAGGCCCGGGAGAGGCGGCGCGGTGGAAGCGCTCTCGTGACCGGCACTGAGGTGCACCCGATGCCGGGTGGTGCGAGTTGTGTTGTCACAACGGATTCAGAATCCCCTCGGCTCAAGCGTCAGAACAGTCACGTTCAGTCGATTGAGCTCCGAACCCATGTGTTCATCGATTCCCTCCAGCCGCAACTAGCGGCCTACATGGGTTCGGTCAGTCAGGGGTTCCTGCCGATCCCAGGAGACGCTTGTCTCTGGATGGAGGTCTCCCCTGGCATGGCAGTGCATCGTGTCACCGATATCGCTTTGAAGGCCAGCAATGTGCGCCTCGGTCAGATGGTCGTTGAGCGCGCTTTTGGATCAATGGCGCTCTATCACAGGGATCAGAGCACTGTCCTGCATTCCGGCGATGTCGTCCTAGAGGCGATTGGAAGTTCGATCGATCAGCGCAGTCCTGCGGAGGTGAGCTGGACAGAGGTGATTCGAGCGATCACCCCTGATCATGCCGTTCTGATTAATCGGCAGAACCGGCGTGGCTCGATGATCGAAGCCGGTATGAGCATGTTCATTCTTGAAACGGAGCCAGCCGGCTACGTGCTGATCGCAGCCAACGAAGCTGAAAAAGCATCGAACATCACTCTTGTGGATGTGAAGGCCGTTGGTGCCTTCGGACGGCTCACCCTGGCCGGCCGGGAAGGTGATGTTGAAGAAGCTGCGGCAGCTGCCATGCGAGCAATCGACATCATCAACCGCCAATCGTTCCCCAGCTGAACACCCTTGCGTTGAACGGAGCGTGTTGCTGAACTCAGTTCAGCTTTAGAAGTCTGCGCAGGTCAGCGGCCAGTGCTCTCGCTGCTTTGCCTCGGCTCCCCAGTCGTGTCAACTGGGCGTGGTTCATTTCTCCATAGGTGCACTGCGCTTCGCGAACCCACAGCAGTGACTCGTAGCAGCCGTTGGGATAGGCAGGGCTGCTCAGGAGTTCACCCCAGCAGACGCCTTCGGCGCTTGCGACGCACTGACCGCTTGGATCACTGATCACCATGGTGCTTCTGAAGCAGGCGCTTCGGTAAGGAGTATCTCCAAGCTCTGAAAGCAAGCGCTGGATTTTGGCGGCATCGCTGTCTGCAAAGCGCGCTGAGAAGAGGCCAGGAGCGCCTCCAAGGGCGTCGACTTCTAGCCCTGAGTCATCAGCAAGGGCCCAGCCATTCGTTCGCTGTGCAGCTGCTACGGCTTTTAAAGCTGCATTCTCGGCGTAGGTCGCGCCTGTTTCCTCCACATCCAGGTCGGCAGGCTGCCGACAAACGTGGATCGGCAGGGGGCCGAGCATCGCTTCTATTTCGGCAACCTTGACTTGATTGCCGGTTGCGATGGTCAACAGTGGACGCAAGGACTTACCTGAACTAGCCGGCCATTGTGATGGGTTGGGGTCGTTAAGGACTAATCAATATGACGGCGAGTGGTGTGAAACGGGATGGGTTGAACATTCCACACCTCGGCAAAGCCTCGGGCCCGTTTCACGAACGGAAGTTATGCAGTACGAGCCAGTACGACAACCTTCTGTTTGCAGCTCATCACAGGAATTCCCACAGCAGTTCAGAACAGTTGACGACTGGGTGATAAGCCCTGCTTATCATGTTCACTATGGACAGTGATTGAGGGATCTTGCCAAATCGCTTGACGGGAGAGGGTGTCGCAGACCAATCTCTGCGGCGAACATTCCACCCCTTTCCCCGGTAGGCAATGGCTAACGAAACCATGGGCATCGCCCTCGGCATGATCGAGACCCGCGGTCTGGTCCCCGCCATCGAGGCAGCTGATGCCATGACCAAGGCTGCTGAAGTGCGCTTAATTGGTCGTGAGTTCGTCGGCGGCGGCTACGTCACCGTTCTGGTCCGTGGAGAGACTGGCGCTGTCAACGCTGCTGTCCGTGCCGGAGCTGACGCCTGTGAGCGTGTGGGCGACGGCCTTGTGGCTGCCCACATCATTGCTCGCCCTCACCGTGAGGTTGAGCCTGCTCTGGGCAATGGCAACTTCCTCGGTCAGAAGGACTGAGATCTTCCGCTGAGCCTCTAAAGAGGAGGCACGCGAACGTCTCACCCCCCTCACCGACCTTACGGAATTAACCCATGAGCAAGAAGTACGACGCTGGGGTCAAGGAGTACAGGGACACGTACTGGACTCCTGATTATGTTCCCCTAGATACAGATCTCCTGGCCTGCTTTAAGTGCACCGGCCAGGAAGGTGTTCCCAAGGAAGAAGTGGCCGCCGCTGTGGCTGCTGAATCGTCCACTGGCACCTGGTCCACTGTGTGGTCCGAGCTCCTCACCGACCTCGATTTCTACAAGGGCCGTTGCTACCGCATCGAGGATGTCCCTGGAGACAAGGAATCCTTCTATGCCTTCATTGCCTACCCCCTCGACCTGTTCGAAGAGGGATCGATCACCAACGTTCTGACCTCACTGGTCGGCAACGTTTTTGGTTTTAAGGCTCTGAGGCACCTGCGCCTGGAAGACCTGCGCTTCCCGCTGGCCTTCATCAAGACCTGCTACGGCCCGCCGAACGGTATCCAGGTCGAGCGCGACCGGATGAACAAGTACGGCCGTCCTCTGCTGGGTTGCACCATCAAGCCGAAGCTCGGCCTGAGCGGTAAGAACTATGGCCGTGTCGTTTATGAGTGCCTTCGCGGCGGTCTGGACTTCACAAAGGACGACGAAAACATCAACTCCCAGCCGTTCCAGCGCTGGCAGAACCGCTTCGAATTCGTTGCGGAAGCCATCAAGCTGTCCGAACAGGAGACCGGTGAGAAGAAGGGTCACTACCTGAATGTGACCGCCAACACACCGGAAGAGATGTACGAGCGCGCTGAGTTCGCCAAGGAACTCGGCATGCCGATCGTGATGCACGACTTCATCACCGGCGGTTTCACGGCCAACACCGGTCTGTCGAAGTGGTGCCGCAAGAACGGCATGCTCCTGCACATCCACCGTGCCATGCACGCGGTGATCGACCGTCATCCCAAGCACGGCATCCACTTCCGAGTCCTCGCTAAGTGTCTGCGCCTGTCCGGTGGTGACCAACTCCACACCGGCACCGTGGTCGGAAAGCTGGAAGGTGATCGTCAGACCACCCTCGGCTACATCGACCAGCTACGCGAATCCTTCGTTCCTGAAGATCGCAGCCGTGGCAATTTCTTCGATCAGGACTGGGGTTCCATGCCTGGTGTGTTCGCTGTTGCCTCCGGCGGTATCCACGTCTGGCACATGCCAGCCCTGGTTGCGATCTTCGGCGACGACTCCGTTCTCCAGTTCGGTGGTGGTACCCACGGTCACCCCTGGGGTTCTGCCGCAGGTGCTGCTGCCAACCGTGTGGCCCTCGAGGCCTGCGTCAAGGCCCGCAATGCTGGTCGCGAGATCGAGAAAGAAAGCCGCGACATCCTCATGGAAGCCGCGAAGCACAGCCCTGAGCTGGCGATCGCCCTCGAGACCTGGAAGGAGATCAAGTTCGAGTTCGACACCGTCGACAAGCTCGACGTTCAGAACTGATCAGCTGATCGTCTCAACGGCCGATTGATGCAATCGGCCACCCCTTTTTCCTTACACCCAGGATCCCCATGCCTTTCCAGAGCACCGTGGGTGACTATCAAACAGTCGCCACCCTGGAGACCTTCGGCTTTCTCCCGCCGATGACCCAGGACGAGATCTATGACCAGATCTCCTACATCATTGCCCAGGGTTGGAGCCCGCTCATCGAGCACGTTCACCCCAGCAATTCCATGGCCTCTTACTGGTCGTATTGGAAGCTTCCCTTCTTTGGTGAGAAGGATCTCAACCTGATCGTCAGTGAGCTTGAGGCTTGCCATCGCGCTTACCCCGATCACCACGTTCGCATCGTCGGCTACGACGCCTACACCCAGAGCCAGGGTTCCTGCTTCGTGGTCTTCGAGGGGCGCTGATCCCTCGACCTAATTGGTTCTGAGCCCTGACTTCAGTTCAGGGCTCCAGCTTTTTTCGAAGGGCAGGAGTCCCTTCACTTCACGACGACACCCCTGGGCGGACATGGCAAGACTTTCCAGTCGCGAACTCGCACTTGAGCGCCGCAAGGCACTGACCACTTCCGGTAAGAAGTCGCCTGCTGCCGCAGCTGTCAGCGCCAACCGTGTGCGCACAGCGGCTGACGCTCGTCCGACGCGCACCAATGCGAACCCTGCTGACGAACCGGTTACGCGGGCGTCGACCGCATCCGTTGCTGTAGCTCCGCAACGACCGGTCGCTCCCCATCGCACCGTCAGTTTCACCACAACTGCTGTGTCTCGCTCCTCCACGGTGAAGCCCCAGAAACATCCCAGCCGAGAGCTTGTTCTGGCTCGTCGTGACGCCTTGTCCCGCCGTGGAAAGACGGCCGATACCAGTCGAGATCGAAATCGTGCCGATGTGGCGCGACACGCCAAAGCAGCACCACAATCCTCAGCGACCTCAGACGACAAAAAGGGTTGCGGTTGTGGTGGTTCACGCGCGGCTGAAAAATCCGCTCTCAGTTCCAGAGCACCGCAACTGAGCCTGCGCATTGATCGTGCACCAGCCGGTGAGCGCCGATCGGCATCCCCCAAGCGCCGGGCGATCGAAAATCCAAGTCGAGCCCTTGTTCTGGCTCGTCGCGTGGCGATGTCCAAGCACGGCAAAACAGCTGGTAAGCAACCCACCAGCGCAGCCGCCGTTGCACGGCAAGCCAATCCAGACCTCACCAGTCGCGAATTGGCTCAACAGGTGCGCGAGCTGCGCGCCAAGGCGGGTGCTCGCAACAAGCAGAGCGCCGGTATTACACGTCCAAGCGGACCCAATCGCCATGGTGCCAAGCAGGCTGCTGCGGCAGATGCTCACTGGAAAGTTGGTGAGAGCACCACGTCATCCGGGCAGACGGTGACCGGTACCCAGGCCAACAGGTCTGTGAAGACCACCGGCAACGAAGCCAGCACTTGCCGTTCAATCACCGGTACTGAATATCTCGGGTCGGAAGTCTTCCAGACGTTCTGCCAGTCTCCGCCCGAACTCACCACACCAGCGAAGGTGCGCGTCAGTTCCACCAGTCATGGAAACCGTGTCACCGGAAATGAAGTTGGACGTTCAAGCAAGGTCACAGGTGATGAGCCAGGCACCTGTAAGACGGTGACCGGCACGGAATACATCTCCGCGAATCAGGCAGCGAACTACTGCGGAGGTGGCAATCTCTCCCCCCGCAAAGTCGGCCACAGCCTCACTGAGCAGGGACGCCCCGTCAGTGGTGTGATGGTTGGTCGCTCTTCCAGCGTGACCGGCGATGAAGCCGGTGCAAACCGCGCTTTAACAGGTGATCAATATCTAGGTTCCGATCCCTTGCCCGATGGTCGACCAGCGGCCAAGGTCGGTTTGTCAGCCACCCTGTCCGGCTCCGGCGTCACCGGCACCATGGTGGGCCGTTCCTCCAGCGTCACCGGTGATGAGTTCGGCTCATGCCACCGTGTCACCGGCGACCAGTACATCAGCGCCGAGCAGGTCAATGCCTTCTGCGGCGGCAAGACTGAGCCTGAGGCCGCCAAGGTTGGTTTCAGCATTACCAATCGCAACCAGGTGGTGAGCGGTACACGCACCGGGCGTTCCGATCGTGTCACCGGTGATGAGCCAGGAACCTGCAAGGCGGTCACAGGCACTCCCTATGCAGGACTCGAGGATGCTGGTCAGCATTGCGGCACCCCTGCAGTGCAGGCGATCCGAGAGCGCACTCCAGTGCGTCCTGGTACACCTGCAGCGCCAATGACCGGTCTTCAGCCTGGTATTGGTGGTGTGATGACCGGTGCCGAACGCGGTGCCTGCGAAGCGGTAACCGGTACGCCTTATGTGGGTGCTGATCAACTCGCATCCACTTGCGGTGCTGATGCACCTGCCGGTACTGAGACTCACGCTGAAGTCCCTGAAGGGGCTGCCTGGACGCGTTTCAGCGTGATGTCACCAGCCCGTGCAGCCCAGCAGCAGCGCGACACACGAAATGGTGTCACCGGAACCACCTATGAGCAGGGGAATCGCATCACCGGCCCTTTTGACATGGCGGGCGGCAAGGTGACCGGCACCGAGCAGTTCCGCTTCGACAATCGCGAGTTCCAGAACCGGCAATCCCGTCAGTTTCAGCCAACACCACCCGTCGCTGTTGCAGAACCTTCTGACGCCACTCCTGCATCCCGGGTTACGGGTGAGGGCTCGTCCACCAAGGTCACAGGTGATGACTGGGACCGCGGTGAACACGTCACCGGCACAGAAGGAGCATCCGCCCGTCGTCGTAATCCCTCCCGTCCAGGCCCGATGAGCGCGATGGCCCCCTATGAGCGCAAGCGCAATGAAGAGATCGAGTGGCCCGTCAGCCGTGTCACCGGTTCCAGTGGAAACACGGAGAAGGGATCGCTGATCACGGTTTCTGGCGGCGCACGGGGTTGATCGGCTGATGGTTCGCTCCATGCCCTTTTCCGGCGGGCGAGCACAGGCCCCCACCGCTCCGTCCCGTCGACAGCGCTTCCAATCTGAATCGCGCGCTGATCAAGCTGATCAAGATTCCACAGCGGCCACTTCGTCAACGATGAGCCCGCGCGAACTCGCCCTTGAGCGCCGTCGTGCCCTCACCAGTGCTGGAAAGGCTGCGGTGCTTGCTTCAGGCACCGTTGCTGGTGGCCGAATTCGCACCAGTCAGGACAATCGACGTCCGGTTCCTCAGCAACCCGGCTGGGTGCGACGTGACAGCAAACGATCGGTGTCGCGTCCAGTTCCGTTCAACCTGAGCCGATCATCTCTGCCGATCACGCATCGGCAGCATCCGCTCACGGACGCGACAGCGAATGGTGTTCTTCGGGCTTACGAAGATGAGGTGAAGGGCCGCTTTGATCGGATTGTGCCCTTGTTGCAGAAGGTGTCTGCTCTCCAGCACGACACTGATTTCATCGAGCAGGCCCAGCGCATGACCCGGGCCGAACTGGGTTTCGACCTGCCACAGCATGTGCTCGACAAATCATGGGTTCGGCCACTGGACATGCGTGCCCTGTTCGCATGGTGCGTGTTTGAGTCCCACCGCTTGTTCAGTGATCGATTTTTTCAGGACGATCCCCTCTGTGGTGCCTCAGGCAGTGAAGCTGCTCATCGGTTCGAGCAGTTTCTGCTCGAGTGCGGAATTCATCTTCTCGATGTGAGTCCCTGTGCTGATGGTCGTCTGGCGCACAGCGTCGCTTACGCCCTGAGGATTCCTTTCAGTGCAGTTCGTCGCCGCTCCCATGCCGGAGCGATGTTCGATGTGGAGAACACCGTCAACCGTTGGGTGAAAACCGAGCACCGCCGCTATCGCGAGGGGGTACCCAACCCCGCAACGGAACCCACTCGATATTTGAAGGTGGTGACCTACCACTTCAGTTCCCTCGATCCCCTTCACCAGGGATGTGCTGCCCATGGAAGCAATGATGAACTCGCCGCTTCCGCAGGCCTTCAGAGACTTCTTGATTTTCGTGAGACGGTTGAGAACAGTTTCTGTTGTGGTGCCTCGGTTGACCTGCTCCTGATCGGTCTCGACACCGACACGGACGCCATCCGGGTGCACTCCCCGAATCGTGACAGCGAGATGGTTCTTGATCAGTGGGTGTGTGCCCGCGATCTGCATTCCGCAACGGCATCGATGACAGCGGATCAAGCCCAGCAGGTGGTCAGTGATGCGGTTGCATCCGCGGCTCCAGGACCGATGGAACAAGGCATGCAACGGTTCATCACGCAGCTCCTGACCAACAATTTTTCCCAGATCGACTACGTGCAGGATCTGCATCAGGGCCCTTACCCCGATGCAGGCCACGCCGAGCGTTTCATTGGGGTTGGCATTGGTTTCAAGGAGGTTCATCTGCGCAACCTCACCTATTTCGCCCATCTCGACACGGTTGAAGAGGGCGCACCCGATCTGGATGTTGGCGTCAAGATTTTCAAGGGGCTCAACGTCTCCCGCGATCTACCCATCCCCATCGTGGTTCGCTTCGATTACTCGGGTCGTGTGCCCGGAGCCCGGGAGCGGGCGATCGCCGACTGCCAACGGGTCAATGAAGCGATTGCAGCTCGCTATTCCGAGCTCGTTAAAGATGGTCTGCTTCATACCTGTCTCACGATCCGGGACCGCCATCAGACCGCACCAGCCGAAGTCGTTGGTTCCACTCTCGACCCTCAGATCCAGGAGGCTCACTGATCATGCTGATTGTCAAGGTCATCAAGCCACTTGTCTCCACCAACCGGATTCCGGATTTTGAACACAAACACCTGCAGGTGGTTCAGGACGGCAGTGCCAAGAAGGTCGCGGTGGATGCCGTCGGTGCCAAACCCGGCGATTGGGTGATCTGCGTCAGCAGTTCAGCTGCCCGGGAAGCTGCCGGCAGCAAGTCTTATCCCAGTGATCTCACCATTGTTGGGATCATCGATCACTGGGAACCTGATCCGCCCAAGACCGCAGCTCCTGCCGCGACGCCCACCGCGGCACCCGTTGCGCCTCCGAAGGCTGCACAATCTCCGCCTTCCCAGGCCGCGCCTGCGAGTCAACCACCAGGAGGCAGTACCAGCTGATGGAAATCATGCAGGTGATGGGAACTCTCGTGTGCACCTATCGGGTTGCAGGACTCGATCACATGCACCTGCGCATTCTCCGCAACAACAAAGGCAAGAAGCTCGTTGCAGTGGATCCTGTTGGTGCCCGTGAAGGCAACTGGGTGTTCACAGCGAGTGGTTCTGCTGCACGCCATGCCTGTCCCGACAACACCGTCCTGACCGATCTGACGATCGGCGGAATCATCGACTTCTGGACGCCGGACGGATAAGGATCTCCACTCCTGTTCCTCCGCTTCCGTTCCGCATCCACCTCTTCTTTTTATGGCTACTCCATCACCCACACCAAGGCGCCGCACAACCCGCAGCTCCGCTGCCGCCAAGACGGTCAATGTGACCCCGGTCAGCAGCGGTTCCAGTGATGGAGCTTCTTCCCAAACGAAGTCTTCTGCGCCCAGCTCATCACGTCCGACCGCGTCCCGAGGCAGGCCGTCTCAAGCAGGCAAGGGTGGTGCCATCGCCAAACCATCAGGGAGCTCCGCGGCGATCGCTCCATCTCCGGTCAGCGGCATTGCCCTCGGCATGATCGAAACCCGCGGAATGGTTCCGGCGATTGAAGCGGCGGATGCGATGACGAAAGCGGCAGAGGTGACCCTGATCTGCCGTGAGTATGTCGGTGGTGGGTACGTCACCGTCATGGTCCGTGGAGAAACGGGAGCCGTCAACGCCGCTGTCCGTGCTGGTGCCGATGCCTGTGAGCGCGTAGGAGATGGCTTGGTTGCTGCTCATATCATTGCTCGGCCTCATCAGGAGGTGGAGCCTGCCCTGGAACCCAGCGGAGCCCTGCGTCGCAGCTGAGTTGTTCAGACCAAATCAAGCGCTTTGACATAAAGCGCTGCAAAACGCAAACACCCGCTTAGATTCGCCGGCCAGTACAGGACAGGCCCGATCCCAACCCTGCTTGATGTTGTGACTCCGGAGCTCTCTCTCCCGACCCAAACAGCCTGGTTGATCCCTCTCTATGGGTTCGCAGGCATGGTCGTTTCCCTGCCATGGGCTTCAGGTTGGTTCCGTCGTCAGGCCCACCGTCCTGCGGCTTACCTGAACATCCTCCTGACCCTGCTTGCTTTCGTGCACGGCAGTCTCCTGCTGCAGGAAGTGTTTCTTCAAGGTCCTGTGGATCTCAGCTACCCCTGGCTCACGGTGGCTGATCTCGAATTGGACATCAGCTTCAGCCTGACGCTGAACAACCTTGTTGCCCTTGAGCTGATCACGGGCCTGAGTCTGTTCTCTCAGGTGTATTCACTTGGATACATGGATAAGGAATGGGCTTTGGCCCGTTTCTTTGCGCTTCTTGGTTTTTTCGAGGGAGCGATGAGTGGTGTGGTGCTGAGCGATTCACTGTTTCAGAGCTACTTCCTGCTGGAGATGCTCACACTCTCCACCTACTTATTGGTCGGTTTTTGGTATGCCCAGCCGCTGGTCGTCACCGCCGCGCGGGATGCCTTCCTCACCAAACGCGTGGGTGATGTTCTTCTGCTGATGGGCGTTGTCGCTCTTTGCAGCTTTTCGGGTGTGATGGGATTCGGCGATCTCTATGCCTGGGCTGCTCAGAACAACCTCACATCCTTCGCCGCGACGTTGCTTGGTCTTGGCTTGATTGCCGGACCTACTGGGAAATGTGCCCAATTTCCAATGCACCTCTGGCTGGATGAAGCGATGGAAGGTCCGAATCCGGCCTCGATCCTTCGCAATTCTGTCGTTGTCACCTGTGGAGCCATCGTGCTTCTGAAAGTGATGCCGATCCTTCAGCTTTCGCCAGTGGCCCTAGCGGTACTGCTGGTGATCGGCAGCATCAGCGCCATCGGTGGTTCCCTCGTCGCCATCGCTCAAGTGGATATCAAGCGGACCCTGTCTTACTCAACAACGGCCCACCTTGGTTTGGTGTTTATCGCGATCGCGTTGCAGATTCCTGTTCTTGCTTTGCTTCTCCTATACACCCACGCCGTCTCCAAGGCTTTGTTGTCGATGAGCGTTGGAGGGGTGATCGCTTCCACAAACTGTCAAGACATCACAGAGCTTGGTGGACTTGGTAGTCGAATGCCAGCCACGACGACCTCCTATTTGGTCGGTGGTGCCGGGCTGGTTGCCTTCCTTCCTCTGGGTGGGTTTCTGGCCATGGCGCAAGGCATCGAGTTGCTGAGTGTCCGCTCCGTTCCCTTCATGGCGGTGTTCCTGCTCACCAATGCACTGACTGCCCTCAATCTTGTGCGGGTGTTCCGCCACGTCTTCCTTGGCGATGTCCTGATCAAATCCCGCCGTGCTGCTGAAGTGAACTGGCAGATGGCCCTTCCGATGGTGGCGCTGTCTGTGGTGGTGGTGCTGACCCCGGTCCTGCTGGTTCGTCTCGAGTCGCTTGATGGTTTGCTGGCGTTCCCTCTCTGGGCTGCAGCTCTGGTCGTTGGCAGTGGGCTGATCGGTCTTGTCGCCGGGGCTGTTCTGCCGTTGAGCAAAGCCTGGTCCCGTTCCCTGAACCCGCTTTTGCGCTGGTTCCAGGATCTTCTCGCTTACGACTTCTACACCGAGCGCTTCTACAGAATCACGATCGTCAACGTGGTGGCTGGATTCTCGCGGCTTGCGTTCTGGTTTGATCGCAATGTTGTCGATGGGGTGCTCCATGGGGTGGCCCGCCTGTCGATGCAGAGCGCCGAAGGCCTGAAGCTGAGTGTGAGTGGCCAAAGCCAGTCGTATGTGCTCACGGTGCTTGTGGCGATTGTTCTTTTCCTCACCTCGGTGAGCTGGTTCCTCACCTGATCACCTGAGATGTATTTGTCGCTCCTGCTTCTCATTCCCTTCCTCGGAGCTCTTGCTCTGATTATTTGGCCGGGCTCAGCCTCCAGCGCAAGGTTGCGTGAGCTGACCATCGTGTTGCTTGCCGTGCAATGCGTGGCCAGCTTTGCGCTGCTTTTGCCCTTTGATCCTGATCAGGCAGGGCTTCAGCTGGTGGAGCAAGCCCGCTGGGTCCATGTGATCGGCCTGGACTATGCCCTTGCGGTGGATGGTCTGTCCCTGCCCCTGGTGCTGATGAACGGGGTGCTCTGTTTGGTGGCGGCCGTTGCCTCCAGGGAAATCACGAACAGACCCCGCATCTATTTCGCCTTGCTTTTGGTGATCAGCGGCGCTGTGAATGGAGCCTTTCTTGCCCAGAACCTCCTGCTCTTCTTCCTGTTCTACGAGCTGGAACTGATTCCTCTCTGGTTGCTCATCGCTGTCTGGGGAGGTGCGAATCGTGCCTATGCCGCCACCAAGTTCCTGATTGTGACGGCGGTGTCAGGGGTGTTGATCCTGTTGGCTTTTCTTGGGCTGGCCTTGGTGACCGGCACGATGGATTTCAGCCTGCGGCCGATCCTCTCCGGAGAGATGGGCATGACCAGTCAGTTGGTGTTGATGGGTGCTCTCCTGATCGGCTTCGGGATCAAAATTCCGCTGTTCCCCTTCCACACTTGGTTGCCTGATGCCCACACCGAAGCCTCAACCCCTGTTTCGGTGTTGTTAGCTGGGGTCTTGCTCAAGCTTGGAACCTATGGCTTGCTGCGCTTCTGTCTTGGCTTGTTTCCAGAGGCCTGGCAGGTTGCATCCCCATGGCTGGCTGGTTGGGCGGCGATTTCAGTGCTGTATGGATCTCTTGCTGCTATCGCTCAAACCGACATGAAGCGGATGGTGGCCTACAGCTCTGTGGGCCACATGGGTTATGTGCTCCTGGCTGCGGCCGCGGCCACTCCGCTCGGCTTGATGGGTGCCCTCTTTCAGATGGTCAGTCATGGCTTGATCTCAGGTGTTCTCTTCCTGGCGGTGGGCGTTGTCTACGCGCGCACCGGAACCCGTGATCTCAATGTGCTGCGTGGGCTGCTGAATCCCGAACGGGGTTTGCCACTGACGGGGTCGTTGATGATCATCGGCGTTATGGCCAGTGCAGGTATTCCTGGTATGGCTGGATTCATTTCGGAATTTCTGATCTTTCGTGGCAGTCTCCAACCGTTCCCACTGGCCACACTGCTCTCGATGGTTGGCTCTGGGTTGACGGCGGTTTATTTCCTGCTGCTCGTAAATCGTGCTTTCTTCGGGCGTCTGGCCATTGCTGCCGGTGCTGTTGTCAATCCCCGTATCCTCCAGAGCGTCCCGTTGCGTGAACAGGTGCCAGCCATCGCACTCACCCTTGGCGTTCTTGTTCTCGGCCTGGCACCTGAACTGCTCTCTGGCCTCAGTGAAGCGGCCACCACAAGCCTCAGTCAGCTCAGCGGAGGGCTCTCATGACCACCACAACCACCCGACCCCTCCAGGTGGAAGCTCCAACTCTTCCCGATCAGGAAGAGCTGATCCGGCGTCTGCTCAGTGACACGCCGCTCTTGAAAGACACATCAGATCACCTTCTCCAGGTGGTCAATGTGCTTGAGAGTTATGGGCTTGTTTTGGATGCGTACAGCCGAAACCTTGTGGATCAAGGTGAGAAGCAACTTCTCAACCCTTTCCCGGTGATGCGCTTCTTCCATGAGGGCATCACGGTCCAGAGAATCTGGGACCATCTCCTCGGTGACCGCATCAATTTCGAATACGCCGAGTACTGCCAGAAGGCGATGTTCTGGCATGGCACTGGTGGCCTGGATGCCTATCTGGACAGCGAGGCATTTCAGCAGGCCTGCCGAACGATCATCCAACGCAAATCCCGGCATGATCCTTTGCTGGCGATGACCAATCGCCTCTATCCAGGTTTCGCACCGGAGTCGATACGTTCCCTCACCACGATTTATTGCCTGGGGCTGTTCTGGCGGGTGATGAGCGATCTGTTCATCGACTTGGCCCGCCGTTACAGAATCAAGGAAGTGGTCAGTGTGAAAGATGTGGTGCATCACATCCGAGACGGCCTGGTGGCGGCAGCCGCTCATCCGATCACTTACAAAGTGTCGATCGCCGGAGAGGAGATCTGGGTGTTGCCACCGGAGGCAGGACTCACCTTCTTGGTGGATGTGGCCGTGCCGTATGTGGAAGCGGTCTTTTTCAGAGGAATGCCGTTTCTTGGCACGGTGTCGTACAACGCACAGGCACGTCAGATTTCACCGGACATCAGCGATTTCAAGTACGGCGCGCTCTATGCCGATCCGATCCCCAGCATGGGTGCTGGTATCCCTCCAAGTTTGTGCATGAAAGATATGTACAGAAATCTGCCGGCGGAGTTGAATCGTTGGTACGACGATCATGAGCGCGGTCAGGTTGATGTTCACGTGCAGATCTGCGTGAGTTTTCAGAAGTCGATGTTTTGTGTCACCAATGGTGCGATCGCTGGCACTATGCCCCATGTGCTGGATACGACGGATCCGGAGGAGCAACAGGCGAATCGTGCCTATGCCGAACATTGGACGAGTCGATTGATGGGTTGCAGAAGGGAAGCGTTGTTATAAAAGCCTTGATTATGTCGGCAACGATTATTGAGGTAAGAAGAAACGAATCCAATTTTCTACAATATCTACCAATAACTTCTCTATCTGAATGAACCCTGGATCAAAATTTCAAATTAATTTCACTTAAAATAGTTAAGCGTCGATAACCTTGATTTGGTCAGGCGCTGAGAAGATATTGCTGTCAAGCTGGAGCAATTCCTGCGTATTTGCTGTGAAGTTTCCAGCCGGAGCATACACCAACTTACTGGTATCTGTTGCAAAGGCCAACAGCCCTTGATTACCAGTCGGGAAGACTTGGCTTTTGATCTCAGCATCAAGACCTACGATCAAAATGTTGGCCATTGAAGGTGAAGCCCCTGCCTCAATGATAGTTTTTTGCTGAACAGTCGCACCTGCGGTGTAATTTGGGAATGCCCCATCGTTGATCTGAATCAGGTCAAAGGAGCCAGCCTGTTTTGTGGCTGCATTTGCGCCCACATACCCAGTAATCGTATCCCTGCTAGTCGTCGTTGTTTGACCCGTTAAATCAATCGTGTTTTGCACATTCTGATTGGGAGAAGTGATGATGTCCTGGCCAGTTCCTCCTGCAATCGTGGATTGTCCAGCGGTGGAACCCCTGAGATTGTCAATGCCAGGGCCACCGAGGAGATGGGAATCACCAGACAATCCTTCCACGGTGTCAGGGCCAAGAGTGCCCTCAATTTTTATACGGTCTCGATTTGTTGGCAGGCCTGAGTCAGCATTGTTTAAATTGACGCCGTGTTGAGATCTAATTTCGGAAAAATCATAATTTGCGATCCCAGGTGTACCCCAATTCTGATACGTTGTTGCGGCAGTGAAAGTGCTTGGTGAAAAAGTGAATGATTTTCCATTTGCGATTCCACTCAGATCCAACTCAGTGCTTCCATCATTTGATGCCTCAATTTTAAAATCTTCAATATTGATAAACTTGGCGCCAAAAGCGGTAAATATGCTATCCAGCTTGTTGAACTGGTTGCTTTTGATCACGATGGTGTCTTTGTCTGAGGGAGAAGGATCTTGAATGGTGTCATCGTTAATCGTTCCAATCTCACATGTAATCGAATCGCTAAAGGTTGTGGTTTCGGGGGGGAGAATGTCTTTTCTGACAATTTTTGTAAGGGTGGCTCCTGCTTTCGTGATACTCAGGGTTAATGGAAGTGATGTTTGTTGTTTTTTATCCCCACTTTCAGTAGCAACAACGGTGAAACTATAGCTATCTTTGCTAGCGATGTTGAAATCATCCTGGGTGCTCACAGCGCCAGATGTGGCATCAATCTTGAATGAAGCTGCATCTGTTCCACTTAGTGAGAAGGTGACTTCCCCACTGTTATCTGTTGCAGATGCGTTATAAATTATGGATCCTATGGGACTATCCTCTTTAATAGGGGTCACCGTTATTGGTGAAGTGAAGCTAGGAGGCAGGTCTTTATTGATTGAAAGAGTTAGCGGACTGCTTGTTGTTGAATGTCCTTCGCTGTCTGTGGCGATAACATTAAAGAGATAACTTGATTTTGCGTCATGATCAGTATTCTCCATAATCGCCACCTCACCATTATTGGGATTGATGGCTAAAAAATTGGCATCTTGTCCAGTTAATGAATAGATAAGGGGAGTATTGTTACCTGTGGCAGCGGCCAGATAGATGGCTGTGCCAGAGGTTGAGCCTTCAGTGATGGAATCAACTGATGTTGGCGAAGTAAAAACAGGACTAGTAGTCTCCTGGGTAATCAGAGTTCCTTGGGTAAAGAAAGAACGGGAGGAATTCTTCTTTTTTTTGGCAAGTCGAAATCTCTTAAATTGTTTGAGAGGAGAAAATGTAAATTCTTCTCCGCCTGTGAACAAATTAGCCTCATTGTTATCGTTGAGACTTTCAAGGGTGATTTTCAGGCTAGCTTTTTTCCTCTTTCTCTTGCCTGGTAGCTCACCTTTCTCAAATCTAAAAACAAATCTCCCGTTGAAATCACCAGTATGTGTAATTGTATCTAATATTTGATTTCCTTTTTTGTTGGAAAGCGTTGCTTTAAGGTCCGAATAATCTTTAAAGCCTTTCAGTTTTGCGACAAGTTTCATCATTTTTCAAGTTTCTAGAACCTTGCTCCTTTTTAGCTGTGAAACGAGCTTGTGTCCTCTGCGCTTAAGAATCAATAGCGATCAATTCTGAACTTGTTCCACTCGTTACAGAGTAGTCGTTCCTTCAGGGGTGGAGAGTGACCACAAAGGATCAAATCAGCGACTTGTTCGCCAGCCAGGAGGTATGAGGGGTATGGACGAAATCTCAGGACGCGGACTCGGATTGTTTCAAGGGGTCGGATCTCTGTTGAAAGTCACGTTCCACGGCAGATTTGAGAAGCTTCTTTGCACTTTTCTATCTGAAGCGATGGCTCTGCTGCGTTACGCCATCGTTATGAGCATCCGGCTGAACTGATCACTCCCAGTTGATTTTGGTAGCAAATTTCGAATCAACCTTCGACGCAAATATGATGAATAAAATAAGAAGCCAACGAGGTTGCACGAGTTTGTATCATATGACGAAGGCAGCGATTATTTTTTTGTCAAAATAATAATCTATTGAAATGAGGCCTTGGGTAATAATTTACTTCGCTTGATTTTAGCTTTTTTTCAGTCCTCTTCTTCGTTGCCGATTGCCTTTGCCTATCTCTGTATTGTTTTTACTCCAATCCCTTCATTCGCAGAAGAAGAATTGAGAATTATCACCGTTGGCGAACAGCTTGATGACCCTAGTTACGAGCAACCTGCCAGTTTTACGGTGATTGATCGTGAAGAAATGGACCGGCGAGGGGTGATTAATTTTAAGGATTTGTTTCGCTACCAACCTGGGATTGAGGTGCGCCGAAGTAGGCGGTATGGAATCGAAGATATCAATATTCGCGGTTTGGATGGCAATCGCATTCTGTATGAGCTGAATGGTGTTCGCTTGCCGGAACGGTTTGAGTTTGGCCCTTTCCGTCAGACGCGAGGCCAGTGGATTGACTTATTGAATATTGGTGACGTTGATATTATCCAAGGCCCTGCATCAGTCCTGTATGGAGATGGGGCCCTTGGAGGTGTTGTCTCTTTTTCATCCCTTCATCCAGAAGTATTTTTAGGAGAGGATGATCGTGCTGCTCAAGCGGTTGTCATGCTCAGCTCAGAGAACAACAGCGTGTCTGAACTTGTTCGATTTGCAGCTGAGGATTCAAACGGAATTATGGGTTTGTTGAGTGTCAGTCGTTCTGACTCAGAAGAGCCCCATCCGATCGCTGATTCTGATTTGGTTAATCGCCAAAACAATGACGGTACTGGTTTTAATGCACAAATCATGATTCCATTTTCCGAAGATTTGAAATTTCGATTAAATACAGTTGGTTCCAGGCAAATTACAAGAACAACAATTGGCCAAGGTAATTTGCCATCAGGAGAATGGGGCTACGTCGTGAATCAAGATAAGGAAACAATCACAAATCAACTTTGGCAACTCGTCGCTGCGTTGGAATTTGATTCCTTGATGGAGAATCCACTTTTTTCAGGGATGAAGTTTAATATCTATTTTCAAGATGCCTCTCAAGTGGATCAGAGGTTTGAGCATCGCACGACCACGTCTGCAGAGTTGGAGCGGAATGCAAAGACCACGGCAGTGAGTCAAGTTTCTGGTTTTAATCTTTCACGGAAACAGGAAGTGTTATTTGGCGACCTGATTCACGAGCTAAATTATGGAGTTGATTATTCAAGAACCTTCAATTCGCGCCGCAGAGATCGCATTCAGACAAATGTAGAAGATGGTTCGAAGACCAGAGAGTTGCCGCTTGGCAACTTTCCGGTCAAAGATTATCCTGACTCACTGACGAATCGTCTTGGAGCATTTTTACAAGACACGTTGATAATTGATTCCCTAAAATTGATTGCAGGGCTCCGTTATGAATCATATTTGATGAATCCACTGTCAGATTCAACTTTTGAAAAAAATGGAGCATTGGCTGGTAGCTCCGATGCAATCACTCCAACTTGGCGCTTGGCTGCACTATGGAGTTTGGATGAATCACATGTTATTTGGATGAATTATAATCGATCATTCAGAATGCCTCTTTATAGTGAAATTAACAGTGGATTTACGAATTTGAATTCAGGGTATCAGACAATCAGTAATCCAGATCTTAAATCTGAAACTGGCGATGGACTTGAATTAGGTTTGAGAGCGCATTATGAGCATTTTAAATATAGTTTTACTGGGTATTACAACAGATACAGTAATTTCATCGAAGCAGGGCGATTTGTTGGCACGAATTGTGAATTTGAGCAAGGCCGATGTGTTGCACAATATCAAACTGTCAACGCAGAGCAAGCTGTCACCTATGGTGTTGAGGGTAGTGCTGAGTACTCAACTGTTCCGGATGGCTATGGCTTGAAGATTCGATCAGGGTTCAATTATACGGTTGGCAATGATCTGGAGATCAACCAGCCACTTACAAGCATTGATCCTCCCAAGGCAATCGTTGCTGTTGGATATCATGAGCCTGATGATGGCTGGTCGGCTGAGTTGATTGGCACAGCATTCGCACGTGCCCGGGTTCCAGCTGATAGTGAACTTTTCATCCCTTCTTCTTATATTCGCTGGGATTTACTGGTTTCCTGCGCCGTTGGCGCAAACTTTAAAATAAACTTTGGAGTTCTCAATCTATTTGATCACAGGCAGTATTCATATGCTGATACAAAGTATATCTTAGATACTGGATATCGAGATATGAGCGGGTTTTCATTACCAGGTCGTGCCTATCAAGTTGGTTTCACTCTGCGCTTGTAGTTGTTGGCTGTTTCTGCGCGCCTGTCTGAGCCGGCAAGGTGTAACGCTGCTTTTCTTGTTTCTCAATTGCTTTTTGGTGCTTGTCACTCCCTTTGATCACGATGCTGTAACTGACTGGTACCCGCGCACCACCGTCGATGGCTTTGAATCGTGATCGACGTCCAGCATCCAACGCTGCATTGTCGATTTCAGGATTACCGCTCGATCGTTCCAGTTGTACGTTTTGCACCCGTCCATTGCTGTTGATTGTGATCAGAACTCTGGGTTCTCCTTCAATGCCTCGTCGCAGTGCACGTTTGGGGTATCGAGGTTTTGGGCAAGACAGACATTCCACAACGCGGCGAGGTTTGACCTTGCTTGTTTCCCCCACCTGGATTGACGACGTCTGCGGCGAGTGTTGCTGTCCAGTGGTCATCCCCTGCTTGACATTGTTGGATTGTTCTTGATCCTGTTTCCTCTTAGAGCTGGATGGCTTCTCACGAGTCGACGCGATGGCCGACGATGGTTGTTCCTGCAGTGGTTTGGTATCTGAACCATGGCGCTTGCTGGAATGTTTGGGCGACTGTCTCAGGATTGGAGCTGGGGTCCGGCTAAGTTGCGGGGCTGCAGTGGACGTGGGCGCAGGAGTTGGTTGTTCAGCGTTGGGTGGTTGTATCCGATCAGATAACGCAACAGCCTTTTGTTGGATCGGTTCGTCTTGCTCATTCTCTTGCCGATTGGCTTGCTCGGTGATGGCCTGATCTTCTGGTCGTTGTTTCGCTTCCTTCGTACTCGGT
This sequence comes from Synechococcus sp. MIT S1220, assembly GCF_047303025.1. NCBI lineage: Bacteria > Bacillati > Cyanobacteriota > Cyanophyceae > Synechococcales > Synechococcaceae > Synechococcus > Synechococcus sp. MIT S1220. The sequence continues at coordinate 1,395,333 of NZ_CP138939.1, forward strand.
AAAGCAGCCAACTCAATGATCACGACGTTGGATTGGTTTTTCGGGAGTAAGGCATACTCTCTTTTTTCTCTGATCAAGAAGAGCAGAAGCGCATGAATGGAAATTGAAATGATTAAATAAAAGATTACATTGGATTTTAAATGTTTCATTATTTGGCGGTCATTTTCTGGCTTTTGTCTGAGGGCTTGTGACTAGGCCAATGGATTCAAATTCTGCTAATTTAGCCTTTTCAATGATACTGAAAATGACACCATATTCAATGGTCTGCTCGGCATCAATGAGTAGTTTCTTTGATGCATTTTGCTGCGTGATGATGCTGAGATCGTTGAGGAGTGTGGTTTGATTGCTTGGTTCGCTATTGATAAAGAGCTCTCCATCCTTTTTGATGCTGACAATGACGTCATCCGAGCCGATCGTTGTGGTAGTCGTCGCCTTTGGTCGATTGATCTCCACTACTCTGTTGCTACTGAGTATCAGGCTGGAAAGAACAAAAAAAAGAAGTATGGCGAAAAGTACGTCAATCATGGGAAGAATATTGATGGTCAGATCGTTCTCCTGGTCAAATTCGTTGCCAAAATCCATGGTGAGTTAATGTTGAATTAAAAACTGTTCTTCAAGGCTGGTTGCAAACAATTGAAGTTCGTGTTTTTGCGTTCGACTGAAACTTCGAAATAAGTTAGTAAAAGCAAGCGTAATCATTGCAATCACCAATCCAATAGCAGTTGAAACAAGAGCCTCACTGATCCCGGATATTACTACCTCTGCATTCTCCAAAGGTTGTTCAAGCCCCAGCCCTTCGAAGGAACGTATCAGACCCAGAACGGTACCCAGCAGACCCAGTAATGGCGAAATCGCGACGATGGTTGACAACGTTGCGTCGTATCGACGCAACGGAGGACTTACACGTTGAAAACCAATTTTGATACGCCGCTGAAACGATTCAAAATCTCTTGCCTTGGTTTGAATGACAGAGCGATAGAAGATCACCAACGGATGATTCCGTGGCTCAAAATTCAATACCGTTTCCTCTGGATAAGAAGTATGGAAATGGGCCAAGAGATTTTCTCTGACGGCTGTTTGCCTGGTAAGAGTCGTCATCCAGAAGACGAGTCGTTCAAGAATCAATGCCAGTGCAATGATGGAAACGAATCCCAGGGGGATCGAAACTACGCCGCCGATGTTGCTGAGATCCATTGCGGATGCAAAATAAAGAGCCTCAGACCAATACATGTCCTGAGGCGCCTGGATGCAGAGACTATCTGCCTATTTTAGATGTCGGCTCCAAATGCCCAATCACTGGGAGATAATTTAGCCACGATGTCGTAGCTGTCACCATGAGGCTTAATGATATAAGCCGTTCCTTGAGGATCAGGGTAGATATTTGTGGTGCCTTCAAAGGGATCGTCATGACCGACAAGAACAGTATTTTTCTTTTTTGGTGTTTTTGATAACATCGGTGCAATTCTGTCGTGATATATATCTAATTGCTCGTCAGTATAGTCTTCGTAAGGCAAGAAGTTTAAATCATCAATGGCTTTCCCTTTGCCGAATGCTATTTGCGCTGTGTCGATGGCTCGTTGATATTGACTATTGCGGACGTTTCCGATCACAATGTCGTTGGCTTTGATGCCTTTTTTAATGTCGTTTGCTTCTTGAATCCCCTGGGCGCTCAGATTCCTTTGGGTTGATGGATCATTCAAATCCAGATTTGGATCAGCTTGATCGGCATAATCCGTTTCTGTTGTGGTATGTCGTAGATAGATTACATGGCCCCCTTTTTTCAATTTCTTAAGCAATTTCTTATCGCTCAACTTGTTCTCGAAGGCATCGTTGTTGAACTCCGCTTCTGAGAAATTATTGGGTTTGCTCTTGGGACTGCCAAAAATATCGTCTCCATTCAGATCGATGGAATGTTTCTTTTCCATCTTATGAATCCATTTGTTTGATGCTGCTTCCTCTTGTGCAGAAGCCATTCCTTCTTCCTCGCTCATTGCGAAGGCTTGCTTTCTGAATTTGTTTTTTTCATCCTTAAAAACAACGTAAGTTGTCCTTTTGTTTTTGATAATACCGGTCACTTCACCTTCCCTTGATCCACCCGGACGCGGAGCGTCGAACAGGCTGGTATAGATATTTTTCTCGTCATTCATCCACAGTGGCTTGAACATTTTGGGTTCTGCCATGCGTGCAAGACCGTATTCGGCTAGGCCGATGCGATGGGTTCCACCCAGGTAGTACAGGCCCATTCCTGAGTTACCGCGTCGCCCGTCGTGATAAGTGACGTAGACAGGATCTCCATCACCAGCGCCTGGAGCCCCCCCAGCACCTGGAGGCCCCCCAGCACTTGGAGGCCCTCCAGCACTTGGAGATTCTCCACCCGAATTTCCAGCCGCTGGAGGTCCTGCAGAGGGAGGAGTGGATTCATCGTCTTTTTCGTCGTCTTCAGTTGCATTACAGAACTCGAAGCCATCCACAGGAGGATGTCCATCAGGAAGGCAACCACCTCCATCAGGTGAAACGGGTGGATGGCCTTCAGGTAATGTGATGCCTGTAGACATTGAATTGAAAACACTTAGTCATATTTATGCTTAAGGACCCCCAAGAAGAATGCCACACTTTATTTCACAGCCGCATGTATAAAAATTTACGGATTGAATATTGATTTCGCCTCGTATTGGCTTTTTGTAGCATGACTCTGGTCAACTGCATTTGCTCTAAGTCAATCAGGTTGCTCCCTTTATATAAAGAGCCTCGAGCCATCGATGAAATCGTTACTTCAAACTCTTTTCATTGGGTGGGTCTGGTCCAGATTCCTGGCATTGAGGATTGAAATTGCAAAGGATACTCGTAATCACATTGCCGGTTTGTCCATGAAATTCATTTCATTTCTTGGATTGCTGTGGATATTAGCCATTGTTTTTGTTTTATCATTATGTGTCGGTGATTCGCCGATTGGGTTTGAGGACCTGTGGGATTATGTCTCAGGAACTTCCTCCTCAGAGACAACTGTCTTGGTGATTCGTGATATTCGCTTGCCTCGCACCTTGGCAGCCTTGTTGACGGGATCTGCTCTGGGCGTTTCAGGGGCAATGCTTCAAGGAATGCTTCGTAATCCGTTGGCCAGTCCATTCTTGCTCGGCATTTCTTCGGGCTCAGGAGTCTGTGTCGTTATTCTTTTTTCCTTGAATAGTTTGGCTTATTGGATCCCACTGGGTGCATGGTTGGGTGCTGTGGTGTCGGCGTTAATCGTTTTTTGTATTGCTTATGATCAAAAGAGGATTTCCCTGGAACGATTGATTCTCTCAGGAGTCGCTGTCAGTAGTGTTTTGGGATCTGTGCAAGCTATTTTTCTCTTGCGCTCGGATGATACACGCATTCAGAATTCTTTAACCTGGTTGTCCGGAACATTGGCTGGCCGTGAGTGGGGCGATTTAACTTTTACATGGATTCCAATCGTCGTATGTTTATTGTGCTCCTTTGTTTTCGCTAAACAACTTAATTTGGCATTGCTTGATGATGATACCAGCCGATCCTTAGGCCTGTCTTTAACACGACTCAGGATTTTGATTGGTGTTTGCGCAACTCTGCTGACATCCTGTTCTGTATGTATTGCGGGACTGGTCGGTTTTGTCGGTTTGGTGATTCCTCACATAGCACGTTTACTCTGCGGTGGTAATTTTGTTTATGTTTTGCCATTCTCTGGGGTCTTGGGCGCACTCACTGTTGTAGTAGGTGATCTGATCGCAAGAATGTATCTCTGGGAGCTTCCAGTCGGTATTGTGACAGCACTATTTGGTTCGCCATTTTTTATCTATCTATTGAGAAAACGCCGAATGGAAGGGAGTGTCTAATGGAGGATCTATCTTTATCTGACGTCTCTTATTCTATAAATTCTAATTCAATCCTTGAGAAGATTTCGTTTTCTGTTGGTCCTGGGGATTGGCTTTGTATCGCTGGATGCAATGGTTCAGGAAAATCCACGTTGTTGAGATTGATGGCAGGTTTAATTGGTCCTAGTCATGGTTGCATTCAATTTGGGGGCACAGCTTTTAAGGACTTGCCTGATAAAGATAAAAAAATTTCGATTCTCTCCCAGCGTTCCAATGTCAATGCATGCTTGACGGTTCAAGATCTTGTGTGTTTAGGACGTTATCCCTATTTGCCGAGCTGGGGTGTCCGTTTTTCCGAGGCTGATTGGGAGCAGGTTAGTTATGCCATCGATTTTGTTGGTTTGAATGATCTGCGTGATCGTTCGCTTGATTCATTGTCTGGTGGAGAAAGACAGCGAGCTTTTTTAGCCCTTTCTTTGGCACAGAATGGATCCATTCTGCTTTTGGACGAACCTACCAATCATCTGGATATTGTTGCACAAAATCAGATTTTGAATCTTTTGGAGAAAATGGCCAATTCCGGAAAGATTATTGTTTCCGTATTCCATGATCTGAATCATATTTCGAGGTATTCCTCTCATCTTGCCTTGATGCGCCAAGGTCAGTTGCTTGAGTTCGGTCCCACGGATCATGTGTTTCGTTCACAGTCGTTGAGTGAAACATTTGGTCTGGCTATTCGTGTTGTTGAGCATGAGGGGCAACGGTGCGCTCTGTATTGAGACATTACTTGTTGGATAGCTCAATCGTGGCTGGTCACGGATGAATATATGGTGTTGTTTTTATCACATTGTCATGCTTATTTTGTTCGATCGGGGGTCAGTTATTGGTATAAAATTAATTCCATTGGTTTATGAAATTGTGGCTTATTTGTATCCATTCCTTTCGGTTTTGCTCGTTTTCTTTTGGCTTCCACCTTTGCGGGCGCAAGGGGAGATCGACATCAGTCGTTCTGGCCGACAGGTGAGCCGTGTGGTTGCCTTGACTTCACTGTCTGCTGACATGGTTGTGTCACTGGATCCTGGAGTCCTGGTTGGTGTTCCAGGCACTTCTCTGACCAACAACGACTCGCGTTTCAAAGGTATGAAGCGCATTTCTTCTGGCAGAAGTCAGCCAAGCCTGGAGGCCATTGTGGCCCTTAAGCCTGATCTTGTGGTGGGCGCAGATGGTTTCCACTCCAAGATCTTGAATGGTTTGAATGGCTTAGGCATTGCAACTCTTTCTTTAAGGATTGATCGCTGGAATCGTCTGGAGGAAGCGGCTCAGTTGCTGCGTCAGCGTATTTCCAATTCCGATGTTCTCGAACAAAAACTGGCTGACATCTGCCCTGCTGTCTCTGGTGTTGCGAAGCCGTCGCGATCGCGTGTGTTGATTCTTGTTGGGGTGTCGCCCAAGCTTTCGCCTTCTTCAGATAGTTGGTCTGGGTCTCTGCTTGCCAGGCACGGTCTAATCAACGTCACTCAGGGGCTTTCGGGGGGGAGTGAGTTTTCGGGCTATATCACCATGTCAAACGAGCGTTTGTTGACCGTTGATGCTGACACGGTTCTTGCTGTAAACCCTTCAGGTGGTGCAAAACAATTGCGACAATTAATTCGGCAATTTTTACCTAAAGTCAAGTCAAAAAATGTTGTCAAAATGGATTATTATGGATTGATCAATCCTGGAAGTTTAGGAAGCATTGCCTCTGCTTGTAAGCGTCTTCGGGCTTTGTAAACATATGGCTGGAGGCGGAGTGGATGTTGTTCAAGCTTGCTCGTCTCACTCTTGTAGGTTAAAGACCAGCGGTATGGCCTCATATGGGTTGGAAGGAGCGCAGGAGGCCGGTGTGTCTTGAAAGGCGCTATGAGTTTGAGAGCTACAACGCGACACGGGATTTCCTGGATCGGCTTGGGCTTCATAGTGAGGCCACGCAGCGCTTTCCGGATATCAGCTTTGGTCGAACATATGTGAACATCACACTCCGTCCTGAGGATGACGGAGATTCCGCCCAGATAGCTGATGCGGATCATTCGTTCGCGGCTGAGATCGATGCCCTGCTCGATTGATCTTGCCGCTGCTTATGCCGATTCCGGTGTGGCTGAGGTGCTGGAGCAGCTTGATCTTGAGCTCATCGGCTTGACTCCGGTCAAGACTCGGATCCGCGAAATCGCAGCCTTATTGCTTGTGGATCAGGCCAGGCAGCAGCTGGATTTGCCCAGCACGGCGCCCAGCCTGCACATGTCATTCACCGGTCGTCCCGGTACGGGTAAGACGACCGTGGCCCAGAGGATGTCGCAGATTCTGCACCGGCTTGGTTACCTGCGTAAAGGCCACGTGGTCACGGCGACCCGAGATGATCTGGTGGGGCAGTACGTGGGCCATACAGCTCCAAAGACGAAGGAGATGCTCAAGCGTGCTCAGGGTGGTGTGCTGTTCATCGATGAGGCCTACTACCTCTACAAACCAGACAATGAGCGTGACTACGGCGCTGAGGCGATCGAAATCCTCCTGCAGGAAATGGAGAATCAGCGCAGTGATGTGGTGGTGATCTTTGCGGGGTACAAGGATCGAATGGAGACTTTCTACAGCTCCAATCCGGGCCTTTCCTCACGGGTGACACATCATCTCGATTTCCTTGACTACAGCAATGACGAGCTGATGGCCATTGCCGGATTGCTTCTTGAAGCGCAGCACTACCGCTTCAGCCATGAAGCCTGTAACGCGTTCTCCGACTACATCTCGCTCAGGCGAGCATTGCCGTTCTTCGCCAATGCTCGTTCCATCCGCAATGCCATTGATCGGGCCAGGTTGCGTCAGGCCAACCGCCTTTTCGCTCGGATGGGGGAGGAGCTCACCAAGGAGGACCTGATCACGATTGAAGCAGCAGATATCAAGGGGAGTCGGGTGTTTCAGGGGCAGGTTGAGGGGCACCACCCAGTGGCACAAAGTGACTGATCATTTCGCCCACCACCACGCCAACCAAGGCTCCCGTGGCGCCATGACCTTGCAGGAGCAACACAGTCAGAACGAGCACAGAGACCCGGGCCCGCAGCATCACCTTGTAGAAGGCCGCAGTGAGTCCCCCACACCAACTCCCAAGGGTTCCCACCTCTGGGAACAGTTGATGCAGGGCGCTGCCGAAGGCACAGGCAATCAAAAACACAGGGAAGAAGATGCCGCCGCGCCAGCCTGTTTCCAGGCAGAGGCCAAGCATCAGCAACTTGATCAGTCCAGACAGCATCAGGACGACCACCTGGCTGCGATTCACCCCTTCCAGCAATGGACGGAGTTGTTCTTCACCTGCAAATGGCACAAGGGGAAGCCAATGCATCATCGCGCCAAGCAGGAGCCCCGTAATCACCGGCCACCATCGCCAGTGGGCAAGAAGGTGACGCCGCTGAAGAGTGCCCCGCCAGGACCGCAGTAGAAGGCCCAAAGCACTGCCGATGAGGCCGGCAATGATTGCCGAGCCCAGCGTTCCAATGTCTTCACCCGGGTCGGTGGGCCACATGTATGGCATGGCCCGGAGCGATCCACCCGTTACCTCATCAATGCCATGGAACAGCACAAAACCGCCCATACCTCCGATCGTGCCTGGAATCCAGCGTCGGATCAGATCCCCATGCTGCTCACTGACAACGGCCCCACCCAGCAAAGGGGCCCCGAAGAGGCCAAGGGAGCCGGCAACACTGGCGTTCTGAAGATCCTGATCCCGGCCCTGCCAGATGCGTTGACTGCTGAGAGCTGCGATTCGCGTCATCAACGCTTCCGGACCGGACACTCCGCCTCCCACCAGCGCCACGATCGCTCCTGCAATCGCCTTCAAGTTGTCTCGCGGTGGAGCGTCTTCGGGGTGATTCAGATCGTGGAGTGTTTCAGGCAGTTCCGGAAGCAGGGTTTTTTCACCCCCGCGATGGATCAGGGCGAGCAAAGCTCCGAAGCCACCGCACACCCCCAAAGACCAAGCGAGAGGGATGGTGTAGTCCAGGCCCTGTTCGGTGGGATCCCCCCAAAGCGTTTTGGTGACTATTCCGACGCCTCCCATGATCAGAGCGGTGATTGCGCCACTGATCGCACCTGTCAAGAGAGCGATCAGTGCCTGCCGGACGACGGGGGGAAGGATCAGAGAACGGCTGCTCACCCGAGATCGAGCCACAAAGGATTGGTGCGTAGTTCACCATGGGCTGCCTTTTTTTTGAAGGGGTTGGTGCCGAATTCCTTCCCTGGGCACCGTGTTGCGGAGTCGCCTTGAACGTGATCTTTCAACCAAGGCGCTTGGGATGTCACCAGTAGGGATCGCTGGCGAACTCCACCGACAACCTGCTGGATTTGGACGAAGGAACGCTGCTGATGCAAGCCCGCACCATGGTGCCGTTCACCTCGATTTCGCATGCTCCGCAGCTGCCTCCCATGCAGCCAGTTGGAATGATCACGCCTGCTGCTGCAGCGGCTCTGAGCCAGTCGGTTCCGACTGTTTCAATGGTTTTGCGGCCATTGGGCCAATGCACGGAGATGGTGGCCATCAGTGCAGTAACGGTCTGATGTTCACATGCTGCTCGAATGCATCAGCGAGGCGGTTGATGAGTTGATCACGATGCTCTCCGTGATGGGGACGATCGGTGGAGAGGGGCGGCAGTTGTTTCGAGCTGCGCAAAAGATTGATCCAGTGGCGGCGCCAGGGACCGTTCTCCAGCAATCCGTGCAGGTAGGTGCCGGCGATGTGACCGCCGCTGCCGGTGTTCTTCCACCAACCCAGTTTGGTGTCTGTGCTGATTGGCTGCAGGTTTGAACCGGCCACGGTGGTTCCGTGGTGCAGCTCGAAACCTGTAATCGTGCTCGCTGTTGGCCAGCAGGCCTCCAACCGCCTCTGCTGGAGGGTTTTGTCGCCTCCGAAACGGGTTGCAATCTCAAGCAGGCCCAGACCATTCCAGGGGCCTTCCGCATGGCCACCTTCCAACTTGTCGGGATCCGTCAGGCTTTGTCCGAGCAATTGCATTCCGCCGCAGATGGCCAGGATCGATCCGCCACGGTGGATGTAGGTCTTGAGTTGCTGCTCCAGATCGCTGTTGCGGATGGCCTGAAGGTCTCCAAGGGTCTGTTTGCTCCCTGGGAGAATCACCGCATCAGGTCTCCCCAGGTTCTGCCCCGGTTCCACCCAGCGCAGTTGCACGGTGGACTCCGCTTCGAGGGGATCGAGATCGGAGAAGTTGCTCAACGAAGGAAGCCGGAGCACGGCGATTTCAAGATCACAACGGCCGCGGTTGGGTTTGCGTTCCAGTAGGTCGAGAGAATCCTCCGGAGGGAAAAGCTCATTGAGCCAGGGCATCACCCCCAGCACAGGGATGCCTGTTTGTTGCTCCAGCCAGCTGCGCCCTTCATCGAACAGTTCCCTTCGGCCGCGGAAGCGATTGATCAGAATGCCTTTGATCAGAGGCCTTTCAACCGGTCGCAGCAGCGCGAGCGTTCCAATGATTTGGGCGAAGACTCCGCCGCGTTCAATATCGGCCACGAGGATGCAGCGGGCGCGGAGGTACTGAGCGAGTCGCAGGTTGGTGAGGTCCCGACGTTGCAGGTTCACCTCGACTGGACTGCCGGCGCCTTCGAGCACCAGACGTCCCTCTGGCCACTGTTTCTGGAGAGTTTGAAGGCTGTTGCGGATGGCTTGCCAGCCCGGGCGAAACCAGTCGCGGTAGTAATGCTCAGCCCGGGCGATGCCCACACTTCGGCCCGCGTGGATCACCTCGCTGGTGCTGTCGCCACGCGGTTTGAGCAGCACTGGGTTCATGGCGCAACAGGGCTCAAGTCCGGCTGCCCAGGCCTGCATCGCCTGGGAATACGCCATCTCTCCACCGTTGCGATCAACCCAGGCGTTGTTGCTCATGTTCTGCCCTTTGAACGGCAGCGGCTGCTCTCCGTGGCGTCGCAACACCCGGCACAGGGCAGCGTTCATCAATGATTTTCCAGCACCACTTGAGGTGCCCAGCACCATCAAGGGTTGACGGCTGGCCAGGGTGATTGTGGTGTTCAGCGGCTGATCTCCCCGCCAGCATGGGCGTCAGAAAGGTGATTCAGGCTGTTCGTCTTCACGGTTGAATTTCAGAGTTCCGTTGGGGCATTGGCTGATGGTTAACACAGGCGACTGATCTCAGAGGTTGCTGAACAATCTCTGCTCAGTGCCTGATTAGTGACTGATTAAGCGTCGAATGTGAAAGCGGATCTGATCGCCAAGTGTCGCGGAATGGTCCAGCAACGCTCGATCGTGATCCAACAGGTTCCGTCCAAGCGGCGTTAAACGGAAGCGTGAGGTGAGTCCCTGTCCGTCCACTTCGCGTCGCAGAACCCCCACCGCGATCAGCCAGAGCAGATCACGTTCGAGGTTTTCAGGGTGGCGGTACCACCGATCGGCGCGTCCGTAGCGCAAACGATCGCCCCACAGGGCTGTTGCATCGAGTCCCTGCTGCTGCAGATCACGGAAGAGATGCACGCTGAAGGGAAGACATTGCATGGATCGGATCGCTCGCTCGCGGCTGCGACGATCCAGCAGATCATCTGTGGTGGATAGATCGGGAATGGTCGGCTTGTCCGGCAGTGGCAGCCTACGGAGCATTGGCTGGCCATGGATCGGAATGTTGATGCTTGCTTCGGCTTCACTGGCACGTCGCCGCCTGTTGGAGCAGGCGGCTGTGGATCACCGCGTTCGGGTCAGTGGGGTCGACGAAGCCACCATTCAGAACCCTGATCCGTGTCAGCTCGTTCAACGGCTGGCTGAGGCGAAAGCCTCTGCGGTGCTGGCGGGCCTTGATCCTGTTCACGATCAGGACATCAGTTGGGTGCTTGGGTGTGACTCGGTGTTTGAGTTTGAAGGTGAGGTGTTCGGCAAGCCTGCTGATGCGGAGCAGGCTCTCCGACGTTGGCGGCGTATGGCGGGCCGCAGCGGTTCTCTTCACACGGGCCATGTGCTGCTGAACGTGCCCGCTGAATTGGGTGGGCTGTCGCTGTCGCACCAGGCCTGCATCACAACCGGTGTGCACTTCGCAGCGGTAGGGGAGGCTGTTCTTCAGCGTTACGTCGGCAGTGGTGAACCGATGCAGTGCGCCGGTGGTTTTGCACTGGAGGGGCGGGGAGGCTTGTTGGTTGCGTCCTTGTCAGGGTGTTATTCGAATGTGATTGGACTCAGCCTTCCCTGGTTGAGAGCCAAGTTGTTGGACGAGCCCGCTTGATCGAAACAGCCTTGATCAAAACAGCCTTGATCAAAACAGCCTTGATCAAAACAGCCTTGATCGAAACAGCCTTGATCAAAACAGCCTTGATCGAACCCGCGTGATTGCGAATCACAATCTTTCGCGGTTTCGATCACATTCACCCAACAATCTTTTCAGAGCTTGAGACCTGAGCTGGGAAGAGAACTGATGTTGGCGCAGGTTGTTTTAATGAATTGGCGCGTGTTACTGGAGCCGGCTTTTTTCCAGTCTCCACGCAATTGACCATTCCAATAATAACCAAGAGTGCGATCTTCGCAGTCATAAACTACGTTTAAGTTCTGTACGCGTGGACCTCCGGCGCTCCCAGGTTTTCCAGGGACCCAGACGCGTATTGGAGGCGTGGTTTTGCATATTGTTCTCGGGTTTTGATTGTAGCCACCGCTCACAAGTTTTCCGCCGCTGTAGATAGCGGGTTTCCAGTCACCCGATTGCGTACATTCGGTTTTCCCGTAGTCCACAGTTTTATAATAACCTGGAACTGCCGCTATGGGTTGTGCGTAACTGTGCACAATTGAAAGGGACGTAAAATAACGATTTGAGCGATTTTTATGCGGAACTTTTCTGATTTGTGGATCCAAATATCGAATTGTGTTGTCTGAAGCTAGGTATTTAGATTTCCACCCTTTCTTGCGCGGCAAGCCAAAACGATCGCTACCACCTGTCGAGATACACCAGCCGTCGTTGTCGCAGCTCTGTTGGCTTGAACTTTTTTCCTTATTATTTAGCGTGACACATCCTTGATAATCTGCTGCATTCAGGCATTGTTGATGAATGGCAGGATCAATCGCTGCTATAGCAATATTAGGAGTGAAGAGAAGAGGAACGAAGATTATCCTTAGGGATTTGGCTTTGAGGCGTGAACAAGCTCCTTCTGCTGCCATGGGGTTTCATAGGTTACTTTATCTCTATCCTAATCGAATCCATTGATTTAGCACAGTATCGCTCGAAAATTGTCGGGAACGCTGATCTCCTATCTTTGTGACTGGGGTTGCAAAACTATGACAAAATCTATCTGACCTGTCTGAATCTGAAGGAGTCCCGGTGATGCTTTGTTCATGAGAGCCTCTCGTTTGACAATCAGCCCCTACCTTCCTTTTTCGGATCTAGTCTGACAACAGCTTGTTTCGCTCGGACCCGATGGTCCATCCCCAGGTCTTTCGCGAAAGTCTGGCGGGCTGGTGATGACCCGAGTGAACGAATACCGAGGCTTCATGGATGGCTTCCCTGGATTCCAGTTCTTTTGAACAACTGTTCTCAACGTTGAAGAAGGTGCCGATCAGCGCCGACGTGCTTGTGAAGCAGGTGCAAGAACTCGGTGGAACATTGACGCTCACGGAGCTTGAATCGGTTTTAACGTCAAATCGTCTCCAGCCTGATGCGCTGACCGATCAGCAGTGGCGTCAGTTGATGGCGCTGCAGATCGGCACCATTCAAGTGAAGGCCCAAGAAGCCTTCAACCTCTTGGATTCCAACAAGGATGGGGTGGTTGAGCTCTCGGTTCTGAGGCGATTGTTGCAACTGTTCGACGTGTCTCAGCACACAGCTGAGGCTCTGACCAATGAACTCTGCGGGGACGGCTCCGACCGGGTGAACTTTGAAACATTCCTGGCCTATCTCCCAAATCACTTCAGCACGCATCCCAGGGCTTACGTCGGCGCGCATCGGCCTGTAAGTGTCCAAGGCCCATCTCAATCTTGTAATCATCGGCAGAGTTCAGGCTCAGGCGGGGAAGGTCTTTCATCTAACGCGGGTACGTCACCGCTGCAGATGCAGATTGGCTTTTTTCGTTTAATCCAAGGAGCGGCTTATCGAAGCTTCCGTGAAAGTTATTCAGCGCATTCAGAAACACATCTGCGTGCCTATGACTTGCCCTATACCATTCCAGATTTCGTCAGTTTTGTGAATGCAGCAATTGATCTCTATCTCTCTCTGGGGATCGTGGAATCCGGGGCAGAAGAACCCTTTGAAACACTGCGATCGTCCGTGATCCGTGCGGAGCAAGAATTACGTCACCGGATGCAGTACTGGGAAGAGATTCCGCATACTCCGGCCATGCGGGAAGCGGAAGAGCGGCTCGAGCAGGAATTGATCGAGCTCAATCATCATCATCAAATTCTGGGCGTTGTTCTTGAAGTTCTCTTGACGTCCTCACTGCAGGGGCATCAGCCTGAGCAGGTCACCCAGGACGACTTACAAATTCACGAGTTAAATCGCTTGCGTCAGTTGGACGATCATCATGAAATCCATGCTGATCTCGACTTGGAGCAGTCTGCGATATCGGGCTCCTTTCACGACAGTTGGCAGCGTGTGATTGTTGATTCTGTGGACCGGCGTTTTGCTGGATCGATCATGCCGACAGCGTATTGGTATGACGAATTCATGCCGTTGTTGTTGCGTGCCAGTTCTGTTCTCTCTAAGGACGATATTGATGCATGGGATGGTGCTGATCAGGCCACTCTTCATACCTGGTTTCAGGAACGCGAGATGGCGGGTGTGTTCAGCCATTACGGCAATGCTCTTCAGACACGCTTTGCGAACCTGCCGCTTCAAACAAAGAAGATGTTTCGGCGAGCCTGGGAGCTCACGAGTCACTACCTCAATGGTGTTCAGAAACGACGGGAGCGTGAGGAATTCGGGCGTGAATCAGGTTTCCTATGCCAGTACGTCGCTTTTCTCGATCTTCACGTCGGTCGTCACGATGTGCAAGCAAGCCAGATGCGCGTCAGCTTTCCGTATTACATCGGTCCTCCCACGTGGCGATTGATGCATACCTGTGCAGAGCTGATCGCAGACCAACCACTGGAACAGCAGAAGGATTCGGTGCAATTATTCAGGAGCTTCTTTGAAGCGTTGGCTACGATGTATCCCTGTCCTTACTGTCGCTTTCATCTCAACCGCTATGTGGTAAAAAATCGCGAGGTGAATATGTATCCAATTGAATATCTGTTTCTGGGCTCAGATCAGGGCAGTGTCAACCTGGAAGTGTCCTTAAGCGACAAATTTGATGCGGTGATCGATGGAGCATCTCTGCGGCTCTTCCTTTGGAAACTTCACAACACGGTTTCATCATCTATCGCACGGAGCGAAGCCTGGTATCAGAAGGATTCTGGTGCCTATTACACGTCACGCTACTGGCCAAGCCTTGACTCAGAACTGGAACGAGCCGAAACGCTGGGTGTGGAGTTGATCCCTCGTGATCGTGTCAGACGGATTTATGGGGTCGTGAAGCAGGCTGCTCATTTATCGGTGTTGCGAGATGAACTGCAGCAATCGTTGCATGCTGAGGATCTTCCTCAACAGCAGACCATCCGCAATCGCGCAGTCGTCGTGATTGAAGGTGTTGAAGATGCCGTCACACAATCGCGCTTTCTGCATGAGAGTTATCGGTATAACCCCACACTTTGTGATGATCCACCGCATTTCACAGATGCGGAAGAGGTCTTGGCACGCAGTGGTCTATTTACGGAGAACTAGCACTGGTTTGCGATTGTAAAGATGCTGTGTTTCCAGTGAATGGCTGGTGTTAAAGAAATGCCATCTGTGCTTTGGCTTGTCAATGAGAATCTTCTCTGACAGACAATAATGATTTTAATTACAAAATCAATACAATTCTACTTTCTGAAGCGCCTAAGAGCTAATTTAATTATTAAACACGTCAACAAGCGTTCTGCTTTGCTAAGGAAGCTTAAATGTCTAAAGCGATAGAGAGAACATCACTTGAGAGGATTCAGGCTCAGCTTGATAAATCAATTTATTATGGCGAGATCTCTGCCAATACCGATTCAGTTGTTAGGCTAAAAGATAGCATCAAGCAATTTCAGGAAGTTATTCTTAAAGTTAATCTATCTGATGGGCCCAATGATGTCTATGGGCATCTTTCTGGGTTAAGCCACGATCTTGATTTGTATTTTTTCAGCGATCATCCCTCAAATTCTTTTATAAGCTCAACAGGCTCAGGTCGCAGAGCAGAGTTATGTTTTACCCAAATTGACTCCAAGAATGATGATCTTTTTGTTAGAATAAGCTCCAATCAGCCTTTAAAGACGACAAAAGATTTAACATTTAAGTTCGACCTGAATGTCTATACAACTGGTCTAAATCCATATCTGGCCACTCCTAATGATCCTTTCTATGGTAAACAGTGGTATTTATTTAATGGTGCAGGGAAAAATGTAGACTCTGAACTTGCTTTTCTTAATTTTGACATTGCTGCGCCTGAAGCATGGACGAAGCATCGTGGCTCCCGTTCAACACCAATTGCTGTAATTGATTCAGGAATTGATTTAGAGCACCCAGATTTAAACGACAATATATGGGTAAATGAGGGTGAAATACCAGGAAATAATTTAGATGATGACAGCAATGGTTTTGTGGATGACGTTCATGGCTGGGATTTCATAACCAACCAACCAGATGGTCGTTATCGGAAGAGTATGCAGGAGAATATTCGCTCTCATGGTACACATGTTGCAGGCATTATTGGCGCTGAAGGTAATAATAAAATAGGCATTACGGGGATTAATTGGGAGTCCCAGTTAATGTCTTTAAATGTGTTTGATGATGCGGGACTGGCTGCAGATAGGCACATTATAAATGCAATCGATTATGCGATAAATAATGGGGCGAAAGTTATTAATTTGTCACTAGGAGAGGAATCTAAAATTGGCATTGGCCAGGTTAATTCAAAAAAATTAGAAAGCCGTTATTTCAAAGTTAAAAGTATGTATCGTAATATTTTCAGGAAAGCGAGAAACAATGATGTGCTGATTGTGATGGCTGCTGGCAATGCAGGTTCACCAGGCTCAGAAACTCGACGATGGAATAGAGTTGGTGACTTGAATTCGAATGCAATTTTTCCCTATAGCTTTGCCGAAAAAAAAGATAATCTTATTCTTGTTACTTCAGTTGATTCAGATGCCAAAATTGCCCCATATGCAAACTATGGCAATAAAGTTGTTGATATCGCTGCCCCAGGCGGAAATATTCAAAAAGCATCATTTAAGACAGATCCCACAACCGGTCAGATCGTAGATGTTTTTGTCAAAAATTATGGTATTTATAGTACGGTTCCGGATCAAACAATTGGGTCTGATCAAAAAAAACGTGGTGCCTATATGATGAAAAATGGTACATCGATGGCAGCTCCAGTAATCACTGGAGCTGCCGCATTAATATGGGATTATCATCCAAAATTAGAGGCATCAGATGTTAAAAAAATTCTTATCAATAATTCTATTGAATTGAATTCCCTAGAGCCTTTTGTCGTTAATAGTCGAGCGCTACGTTTGGAAGATGCTATGGAGAAAGTTGATAAAATAAAAAGCAAAGATGATGCCTTGATCTCCTCAATTGAGCCAAAAGACATGCGTGAAGCTGTAGTGAATTGCACAAAAAATAGCTGCGAGTATGTTTCAAGCTTGCAATCAACAATACTAAAAGGTTCACCTGGTAAAGACCTTTTTATTTTTAACAATATGGCAACTTTTTCGCTGCAAAATATGGATAAAATTATCAATTTTAATCCATCTCAATCAGATCAACTGATTTTGCCATCCAAGCGATTCAAAGGATTGTCAAATGATCGTTTGACATTGCAAACAGTGGCTTCAACGGAAGCGATCATTGAAGCAGCTAAACAACCTGTTGACATCATCTATTTCAAGAAATCTGGTCAGCTATTTTACAATGCTAATGGAGACGAACCTCGCTTTGGTGGCGAGCAAATTGGTGGCCTTTTTGCAGAAATTAAAAACACTCCTGATCTGACACCGAATGATTTCGCTGTCGTTGACGATCCAAGTGCAACTTTATAATGCGAAGTTACGTCTTTCTATGAACTAGACAGAACTCCTGTTTTTTTTCTTGACTTCGGCTATGACGGAAGAGTCTATGTCTTGAGCCTGATTGAATGATATTGCCATCCTTATCAAGTATAAAGACTCAATCCAGAAAGCATGTTCTTGCTCCGAGTGATCTTGTTGAATATTTGTCATTAGATTTCTATTTATCCTCCGATACTTGGAACATTCATGCGGTTGAGCCAGAAACTAATATTGAACAGTTATTAGAAGTTATCAAAGACTATTCAGATCAAGAAATTCATTTGATCTGCCATGGCGATGGCGTGACTCTCCAGATTGGTGAGGGCCTTCCCTTATCGAGATTGTACGAGTTGAGACGAGATTGCTTATCCGTCTCGACCCCTGACCTTGTCCTTTGGTCCTGTTATGGAGGTCTGCACTACGGTTGTTCTGATCGTTTAAGGGCTCGGATTATCACGACTGACTCCCTTCTCGGTAACAACAAAACTATTGAGGGGTATGCGCCGTTGAGTTCATTAGTGCAGAAAAGTAGTGTAGAATTGAATGATAAATCTGCTGGATGGACTTCAAAAAACAAGGAACTTTTTGCGTTACATCCACCTAAACAAAATAAAAAAACTGGTATTTGGCATCTTGATCAAGACAATAGCGTCAACTTCCTTTCGAAGATTTCCCAAAATAAGCTCATCGTTTTACCTAAACTTAAAGGAATTCGTTCAGAGATCACCTCTGAATACAAAGATTTTCGTGAATGGACGATTCGTTTTGACGCCGCTGATCCGAAATTAACATTTCGCCTCCCGAAAATATTGCGGTCGAAAGATTCTGGTAAGAGCGACTTATTGACGACCGAAGTCACCGTTGAAGATGCATCAATTAAATCTTGGCATGTAGAGGCTTCAGCTGATTTACTTGATATCGATAGCCTAAATATTAGTGGAAAAGTTAATCTTAGCCATGAAATCGGATCGTCACAGTATATACTTGGTGGGGTTGTTGACCTTTTTAGTGATTCGCCTATTGCAGAATATTTTGATTTCGGCTCTCAAAAATTCGATGGCCAGGTGGTTTTTAATCACTCTGCGCGTAAAAATAAGACTCGAGATAGATTTCATGTTGTTAGTTTTGAGGGTAAGACACCATTTGATATCGACTTGTTTGGTTTGGGTGGACTAAAAAGTTCAAAGAAATCTTCAATTTCTTATAGTAAATCGCAGAAATCTTCCGATACTGATAATAATGTAGACGGTAGATATACTATTTCTCATATTAAAACTACTGGGGGGCGTGGAAGTATCTTTGGTAGGGGCGTTAAATTTCCTGATTTAAATTTTAACCTTTTGAACGGTGCTTTTAAGATTGGCAAATGGAAGACATCCGGTAAATTATCATTCAATATCCCTGGTCTTAATACGAATAAAAAAATTGATATTAGCTCCCAGCCTTCGAGTTCAAAACAACAAGAAATTAAGATTAGGAACCTTAAGTTGCCTAATAATCAGCCGTTATTTGAAGATGGAGCAGCTATTAATTCTCTTACTGTTACACAGGATGAAAATGGTATTTGGTATCCAAAAGCATGGTCAGCTCGTGGAGATTTTAAACTCCCATTCAATGCGCTTAAGTTTGCGCCAGATCTTCGCTTGAATTACAAAAAATCAGCTAATGGTGATTTGATCTCTCTTAAAAATGCAAGTATACTTAATGATAATAATCAATTGATAACGTCCGGCTCGATTTCAAATGCAGATTTATCGAAGGGTCCTAGTAATAAATGGCTGATTTCATCATTAAAAGCCAAAGGTGAACTGACAAATTTGTTAAAGCCACTTGGAATTGATTTGAATCCAAGTGTTGCTTTCAGCTACTCCTTTGATCCGAAAAAATCCGAAGAGTTGTATGAACTTTCAGGCAGTTTAGTTTCAAATTCAAAAGCGTCCTCGTTGCTAGTCAATGGTTCATTGGATCATCTTCACCTTGTAAAACCAAACAAAAATAATGACAGATGGACGATTTCGAATTGGCAAGCTACTGGCTCTTTAAATGTCAAACCAATAGGGCTTTCTATCGATAAAGCCACTTTGAGATATAACAATGATGATGGAATACCAACATACTCGATTCGTGATCTTGAATTATCGAAAACAGGTGATCAATCTAATTTATTGGAGGCGGCTACACTGCGCCACCTTGAATTTCAACCCATTCAAAACGGCCGAGGATGGAAGATATCCGAGTGGGAAGCAAAGGGAAACTTCAACCAGAATATTGCTGGTCTTGCACTTGATGCAGGACTCACTCTTGCATTCGACCACAACGAGAAAGATTCTTTTTATACAATTTCAAATGCTGTTCTGAAAAGCAATGCTCTGGCCACGAATAATAATCTCTTACTTTCTTCTGGTCAATTAGATGAACTTGTATTCAGTTACTTACCTACTAACAAGGGAAGAATACTTGATGTCAAGCATTGGAATGCAACCGGACGTCTCAATGTAGATGTGCTGGGTTTGTCCATCGATGGTCTTGTTGATATGGCTTTTTCGAAAAAGAATAATAAACACCGTTACATTATTGAAAAAGCTCAGTTATCTTCAAAAACAGATTCGTCAGTCACCAATCAATTAATTGGTGATGGAGAAATTCGAAATTTAATTTTTATCCAGGACAAGAGCATTAAGAAACCAGGTTGGACCATCCAGCAATATGAGGCAGAGGGTTCATTTGCGCTCAATTTACCTGGATTAAATGTTCAAAGTAAGGCTTTGCTCTCTTATCAGAATACTCGTGGAGCTCAGACTTATCGTGTCGATCGTGCCATGGTCGGCGGTGGCTCAAAAGAGGATGATTTATTTTCAGAAGGCACGGTCAATGATCTTGTATTTGAATTTGATAATACGAACAACCAATGGGATGTGAAATCATTTGAGGTTGATGGGCGTATTAATTTACCGGTGAGGGGTGTTGACCTCAATTCAAAATTGTCAATGAAATATGATCACAATAAGGGCCGAGCTAAGTATGTTATTGCAGAGGCAGAAATTGACGCTTCAAAGGATAAGCAGGGAGCTGATCATATTTTTGCTAAGGCAATGATTAATGATTTGATTTTCATTGATCAATCGAATGATGACGAAGAACGCAAGTGGCAGATTCTTTCCTACGCAGCGATTGGCCAACTTGATTTTTTAATAGCTGGCTTACCTCTAGGCTCAAATGTTAATTTAGAATATAAGTCGAATAGAACTTCACAACCCCAATATGTTATCAATGCTGATTTTAATGCTGGTCAAGTAAATGCCAGTTCATTGTTTGCCGAGGGTCGTGTTCAAGATTTAATATTGCGTCCGCACTCTGATCAAGTCGAATCTGATTCCACAGACAAACGTTTAGCCTCATGGATTGTTGATAGTTATACTGCAAGTGGTCGATTTAACTTTGATATCGCCGGCTTGAAATTTAATTCAAATCTGGATCTTGATTATAAACGGGGAGATGATCCCAATTCAATCGACCTCTACCGCGTTTCTGAGGCATCGTTGCAGGCCAGTAAGGAGGATCAATCAGCATTATTTGCCGAGGCTAAGCTCCACGATCTTGTTATCCATCACTTACCGAATAAAACTGGCCGCGATGCCTGGAAAGTTCAAAAGTATCAAGTTAATGGTTTGCTTAATATTGATATAGCGGGCCTCAATCTCTCTTCAGATGTCGAATTGAAGTATCGCTATGACGCTTTAAATTCTCGAGATCTTTATTCTGCTAACGCCACGGTTTCAGCTGATACGACCGACTCGGAATCATTATTCACAACAGCAGATATAACCAACCTTCAGTTCAGCTATGAACAGCAAAATCAGATGAATCCCTGGCAGGTTGATCAATATGATGCATCAGGGATGTTGGCGATGGAGGTGTTGGGTTTAAACCTCTCATCTGGTGTCGATTTAACATACCGACGTGAATCTTCAGGCCTGGAGCGCTACAAAGCGTCTGCCAGTATTACCGCTGCTGGGGGCGATCCCAATAGTTTGTTTGCCTCGGCTGAAGTTGAGGATATGGAGTTTTCACATCATGCCAATCCTGAGGATGCTGGTGACTCATGGACCGTTGATAAATTTCGTGCTTCTGGACAATTGTCATTTGAGGTTCCTGGTCTAAATCTTAGTTCTGGTGTTGATGTTAATTATGGTCTTGATGAGTCTGGAGATGCTCTTTTTATTGTAAATGCCAGTATTAAAACCAAAGGAATCCAGCCAGATAGTTTATTTGGCAGGGCAGAAGTTAGTGACTTGTTTGTTCGATATCGCGAACCTTTAGAAGGATCATCTGCTTCCTGGTTCGTTGAGCAATTTGATGCCGAAGGTGAGTTGGAAGTTCCGATATTGGGATTAAATTTTAATGGAAATGTTGCTCTTGAATACCGTCATAATATTACTTCGGGCATTGATAACTATCGTATTAATGGAAAGGTAAGCGCAGCAAGCCAGGACGCTGAATCTATTTTTGCTAAAGCTACAGTCTCTGATCTTCTGTTAAGTCGAAATCAGAATTCTCCACCTGGGGCATCTGCTTGGCGAGTTGATCAGTTTGATGCTTCGGGAGAACTTAATTTTCCTGTTGCGGGTCTCAACTTCACGAGTGATGTGCAACTTTCATATCGTAATCCTCTGGAAGGTTCGGAACAATATATTTTAAATGCCGAAGTTGGTGGTTCAGCCGATTCAGATTCGTTATTTGCTTCAGCCAAAGTTACTGATATGATCATTGAACCTACTGTCGATCCTTCTGCTCGCAATAGTAGAAAGTGGGCTGTGCGGCAATACAAGGCTTCCGGTGCATTGTCATTTAATATATCCGGACTATCATTTGCTTCAGCTGTAAATCTTGAGTATCAAAACGTTGGTAATTTAGAGACATTCACAATACCAGCGGCGTCTTTAAAATCGTCCGGTTCCAGCTTATTGGCTTCGGGGCGTGTTGAAAATCTTACGTTTACTCGTTCTAGATCCACTCCTTCTCGTTCGGATGATGTCTCACTGCCGTCGACGACCACTTGGAGTACTGAACAGTGGGATGCCAGTGGTGCACTAAACATTGCAGCTCCAGGTTTGAATCTCTCTGCTGGTGCTTCCGTTAGTTATCGCTCAGATTCCCAGCAGTATTTGGTGAGCGCTCAACTTGAATCGGCGTCGGATTTATTGCAAGCTGGAGCTTCACTCGATCAGATGGTTGTTAAAAAATCAACTGTTGAGGGGGCGACCAAACCCTGGTTGATTGAACAATGGACTGCATCGGGGAGTCTCAATCTTGATACAACTGGTTTTCAGATGGATTCGAGAATGAGGATCCAGTTCCTCTCTGATCTTCTTTCCCCGACGGGTCGTGATATTTATAAAGTGAGTGGCGGCCTGTCTTTTGAGGCGGGTCTTTTTAATGGCGATGTGTCGTTGAATGAGATGTTAATAGAACCCACCTCTCAAAATGATTGGGCTATTTCGAGCTGGAATGCATCTGGCCTGTTGGATATCAAATTTGGCGGTCTCTCTGCCTCTGGCTCTATTGCTGTTGATTATCTTGCAGGTGTTGATGGTCAACCTGATTCTTATGTCATTGATGACCTCACATTAGCGTCATCTGGTGAATTCTTTTCGGGTCAGGTCTCTGCCCAAGATGTAAATCTTACTTATGATCCACAATATGGTTGGATCCCGCTTTCGGCGAAGCTGCGCGGTAGTTTAGCCGCTGATTTCGACCTTATTGGTTTGCAGGGGGATGTTGCTTTAGATTATTCCTATGATCCTGTTCGTAAAACGACTGTTTGGAAAACCAGTGACGCGACGTCGGCGGATTTAAAATTAGCGATAAAAGATTTTGCAGATTTTAAGACTTCAGTCCAGTTTGAAAGAGTGATTCCAGATTCTTCACTTGAAACACCATACTTCAAATCTTTGTCAGCAGGCCTCGATCAAGGCCAAATCAGTATCGGAGATCTTGATTTTGATATCCCCAAGCAAGGTGTTGAATTTGCCTATGCCCAGAATCCAATCGTTGTGAATGGTAAAACTGAACTTGAAACGATTTACGGCGTTAATGGGTCTTTTGGTTTTGATCTTGTTGATAATTTTCTAGCGGTTGATCTTGAGGCGGGCTCTGGAAGTATTGCATCATCAATGCGTCAAATTATTGATGACGATTACTTTTCATCACTTCGAAATAGTGCTGTAAAAAATAATATTTGGAATGTTGGAACGATCAGTGGTTCGGCCAGTTTCAATGGTCAATCTGGCTTTGATTTGGGTTTGGCCAAGATTGGATCGCTGGGGGTTTCCAATCAATCCAAATTGCCTGACGGCAAATCAGTACCATTGGGTTTGTACAAGTACAACGGACCGACACGCGCTGATCAAACAGGTTTGGCATCTGACCTAACAGTTGAAGCTAAAGATATCACTCTTAGGGTTGGAGCTTTCGCGAATGGGATTCAACCGCTTGCTAAATCTATTTCAAATTTTGTTTCGCCTTTGAAAGAGCCAATTGATTATTTGAAGAAGGATATTCTTGGTGGTTTTTACGATGGTATTGATGAGCGTACTTCTTGGATTATTGACAAAGCCAATTCAGTTTTGAAGTATTTCCCTTTCGATGCGTCGATCTCTCATCCGTATTTGGGTCGCAAAATTAACTCAAAAATTGGCAATAGTGCGAGTGATATTATTGATTCAGTCTATGAGATTCGTTACAATAAAAAGTTGCATCTGTCGGACAAGCTGGATGCTGCTAGGACTTTTCTGGATCAGATGGATGCGTTCTCACGTAATTCCTATGTAGACCGCAAAGTGGATGGTTTGAGTTTTGCATATACAATACCTTCGCATGCTTCATCGACACAGAATCCAACTCCTTCGTCTTCTGTTGGTGTTCATCAGGCCAGTCAGTCGCTTCGGCAGACGGTCGGAGCTATTCAGCCAGCTGCGCATCCTGCGCTGAAATCGACCGATTTAGGTTTGTCGCTACCGGTCATGGAGAAACGTTTTGGTACATATCTTGAATATCCTGCTTTTGCGTCGTCTGATTCTGTCAAATCGATGCTTAAAACATTTTTTACGCAACCTGATCAGCCGATTGATATTTTTAAGTTTGGCATGGGTTTAAATATCGATAATCTTAGTTTTGATACACCTAATTTGCTGCCAAATCCACTGTCTCTCAAGCTAGGTGCTGGAATTGGCTTTGATTTAAAGACTCAGGCTGGAATGCAGATTTCTGGTTCTGATATTTTCGAATTAATGACAGCGGATCAAGTGCCCAGTGTTGCCGCTGATCTTTTCTCCCAGAATGTCTACTTAGACCTTGACAATACATCTGCTTCGATTCGTCCTGAATTCAATTTATCAGCCGGTCTTGAACTTGTCCCCGAAGGTCCGGTTCGATCTGCTTGCGATAATTGGGTTCAAAAAAATGTCATCAAATATTGTGGGGGAACTCCTGGATACGCTTTGGGCGCAAGTTTAGATACAAAGCTTTCGGCCGACCTTACTGTGCAATTGGATAATGCTGGTGGCAACCGGGTTTATCTTGATCAGCTTGACTCGATGAAGCTTTCGCCTCGTTTGTCCTTTGATGGTTTGACGTTAAGTCCGAATTTGCGGTTGAATTACATTGTTGGTACTCAGAATTACCCTTTGGGTCATGTAGAGGTGTTGCCTGCTGTATCGATTGGTTCCAATTCACCACAAACCTTCGGTGTTAAACAGGCCTACAGTGATTTCGATCAATATTTCGGTGATCGCCTTACCCTTGCGTCTCGAAGGGTTTTAGGTTCATCAGGGAATGATCGCTATGTTGGAAAAGATGGAGTCATCGACCATGTGATTGTTTCTGCTGGGAAGGACAAGCTCAGGCGCTTCAATCCCTCTGAAGGTGATCGTTTGATTGTCTCTAGCGATATCGACTTTTCGGTTGAAAGAGTAAGAAATGGTCTTGTGATTGATCTTGAGGATCTCGGAACCATGAAAATCAATGGCTTGAACTCAAAGAAAATTAGCATTGACGATTTTATACTTAATCAGTCTGATATTGTCTAAGAAGCTTCGTTCGTGGCATCGTTTTTGTTTTTTAATATTTTGGCCAGATATGTCTTTTGAGCTTTTGGTAATCTGATTCTTGGTTTTGCAATTTCGAATTCTATTTTTTGGCCATTTCCTGATCGATTGCGGCACAACGTCTTTCTTTTTGATGTTGTGCCAGGCATTTTTATCCGTTGAATTGTTTGATCAGATCGTCGTGTCGGCCCTTCGGTCTTCCGGTATCCATTCATCGTTGGCTTTGAGATCGTCTGTTCCTTTTCTGGTCTTTTGCCCGGATTGGGTGTTCTGTTCTCCCTTGGATCCTCGATTTCGTCTCTGGCTTAAGTGCCGAACATGTCGTCCAGCATCAGGTTTCGTGTTCCTGAAATCGCTTGCATCGCCAAGAGCAGGGCTACCACCAGATTGGTTCCAATGTGCAATCGACGGATGGCATGTTCCTTGCCAATCAGTGGCTGCAGCGCTGTTGAACTCAGCAACAGTCCACTGAGCAGCAGCCCCATCCAAAAGTGCGATTGCCAGAACAATGGGGTCCAGGGCTGATCACTGAGACGCTCCACTCCCGGTTGCAGTCCCAAGAGCAACAGTCCACTCCACGAGGCAGCGGCCCACAGCAACCGTTGCCAGATCGATCTGCTTTGGAGCAACCAGCGGTAGCTCCCCAGTACGGCAACCGACACCATCACCAGCAGCCCCGGTGCGGTGCTGACCAAGCTGTGGCTTAGCGCGATCAGCACAGCCACAAGAACACCTCCTGTGACCCAGGCACCGTGCTGAGCATGTTCCACCGGCACGGAGGCGGCAATTGGATTGATCTTCAGCCGCCGCTCCCGCGCCAAGATCCCCAGCCGGATTGTGGCACCCACCACGGGATACACGAACAGAATCATCAGAACGGGATGCACCAGCCCAATCCATGCCTGGGGGGTGAGGCTCTGCAGTGCTTGGGACTCAGTCAAAAAAAAAGCAACCCTGAACCCAGGGTTGCGCATTGTGGAACAGTGATGGACTGAAGTGGATCAGACCTTTCTGGAGTAATACTCAACCACCAGCAGTTCGTTAATTTCGAGGGCCACCCACTCACGCTCGCAGCGTCCGGTGACCTTCGCGGTGAGCTTGGTTTTATCCAGCTCAAGATGGGGGGGGATGTTGGCCAGGCCAGGGAATTCGAGATTGCCTTCGGCGAGTTTCTTGCTGCCCTTGCGTTCGCGGATCGCGATCACATCGCCCACCTTGCACTGGTAACTGGAGATATCGGTCACACGGCCGTTCACGGTCACGTGGCCGTGGTTCACCAGCTGGCGGGCACCGGGGACGGTGGGGCCGAAGCCCATTCGGAAACAGACGTTGTCCAATCTGTTTTCTAGAAGCTTGAGCAGGTTGGTTCCTGTGGAACCGTCCTGGGCACGGGCTTTCTTCACGTAGCGCACCAACTGGCGCTCCGAGACCCCGTAGTTGAAGCGGAGTTTCTGTTTTTCTTCCAAACGGATTGCGTATTCAGAGCGCTTGCGACGGGCTTGGCCGTGCTGACCGGGTGGATAGGACCGCTTTGCGGACTTCCGGGTGAGACCGGGAAGGTCTCCCAAGCGCCGCGTGATCCTCAGGCGAGGGCCGCGGTATCGAGACATGAATTCAGGTGTGGTGGGACCATTCGTGCACAGATGGAGTCAAGCTGGGATCCGTGATGGGCCCTTCCCCCCACTGATGCACGAATCAACCACTCTATCTGGCGGCTTTCTTCATCCCCTGTTCAGCGCTGCTAGCCGGAGCGTTGCCTGGTTGATGCTGATGGTGATTAATTTCTACCGCCGCTTCATCTCACCGATGATCGGTCCGCGATGCCGGTTCACTCCAACCTGCAGCGCCTATGGCCTTGAGGCCATTCAGCGTCACGGCCCCTGGCGGGGAGGCTGGCTCACCATCAAGCGACTGCTGCGATGCCATCCCTTTACTCCCTGTGGTTGTGACCCGGTGCCGGACTGATGGCTGAGCTCCGTCTTTACAGCCGTCAGGGCTGCTGCCTTTGCGAGGGGCTTGAGCAACGCCTGCGGATGCTTGACCTCACCAAGATGGATCTCCATCTGAAAATTGTCGATATCGATGCTCCCACCACCGCCGAGGCGGTCCGCGCCCGCTACGACTTGGAGGTTCCTGTGTTGGCCGTCGCTGACCGTGTCCTTCCGCGGGTATCCCCACGCCTCAGTGGTGATCAGTTGCAGCGATGGTTGCTGAACTGTCTTGTGGTTAGCGGGGGCTGAACAGCTTTTGGCTTGGTCCGAGCTGAGGCCTGTTGGTTCAACAGCCATGTTTGAGATGTCCGTCCACCTTTGGCTGTTCTTCTTTCGTTGATCGCCTTAGAAAGAACCCATTCACTGAGCTCTTCCAAGGGGGACGGATGGGTCAGACGCTCCATGCACTGCTCCGTGATGCCGGTCTTGAGATCCCAGCGGGCCTGATCAATCCGGACGTGACGATGATCACCAGTGATTCCCGCTCCGTTGGACCGGGCTGCCTGTTTCTCGGGTTGCCGGGTGAGCGGGTTGATGGTGGTTCGTTTTGGCGGCAGGCCCTGGAGTCGGGTGCAGCAGCGGCAGTGATAGGTCCGTCAGCCGCCATGGCTCAGACCCCAGCCGGTGGGGATCCTGTGGTGGTGGTGCCGGAACCGGTTGCAGGCCACGTCGGAGCATTGTCGTCGGCTTTTTGGGACCACCCAAGTCGCCGTATGGCCCTGATCGGGGTGACCGGCACCAACGGAAAGACCACCACCACCCATCTCATCGAACATCTCTCCGCTGGAGCTGGCGTGCCGACAGCGTTGTTCGGCACCCTGGTGAACCGTTGGCCTGGGTGCAGCATTACGGCGACCCACACCACCGCCTTCGCCGATCGTTTGCAGGCTCAACTGGCGCAAGCCGTCGCCGCCGGCAGTCAACTGGCGGCGATGGAGGTTAGTTCCCATGCTCTGGCTCAGCAGCGGGTGGCTGGCTGCTGTTTCTCCGGGGCCGTGTTCACCAACCTCACGCAGGACCATCTCGACTATCACCTGTCGATGGAGGCCTATTTCGAGGCCAAGGCGGCCTTGTTCGCTGAACCGTTGCTTCCTACTGATCGGGCCTCGGCAGTGATCAACGGGGATGACCCCTGGGGTGGGCAACTGGCCCAGCGGCTTGGCGATCGCTGTTGGCGCAGTTCGCTCACGGATCCAACGGCTGATCTTGTGATGACCGATCTTGAGATGACCGGCAGCGGTGTGCAAGGCAGGCTTCGCACGCCACTGGGTGAGGGAGCGTTTCAGTCCCCGCTGCTGGGACGGTTCAACCTGATGAACCTGCTGCAGGCGGTGGGTGTCCTGCAACAGCAGGGGTTACCCCTTCCCAGGCTGTTGAACTCCATCACGAGCTTCCGGGGAGTGCCCGGGCGAATGGAGCGGGTGGCACTGGAGGGTGCTGATTTAAATGGTCTCCCCACGGTGCTGGTGGATTACGCCCACACCCCCGATGGCCTGGAGAGTGCTTTGGCGGCGGCCCGTCCCTTCACTGGGGCGCGGCTGATCTGTGTGTTCGGTTGCGGAGGTGATCGCGATCGGGGCAAGCGCCCTCAGATGGCGGAGATTGCAGCTCGCCTGGCGGATCGTGTGGTGGTGACCTCGGATAACCCGCGCACAGAGGACCCCGAGCAGATCCTGAACGATGTGGTGATCGGGATCCCCCAGGGCATCGACCTGTTGGTGGAAGGCGATCGCGCTTCAGCGATCGCAACCGCAATCGCCGCAGCCTCTCCGGCAGATCTGGTGCTGGTGGCCGGTAAGGGCCATGAGGATTACCAGATTCTTGGCACGGAGAAGATTCACTTCGACGACCGGGAGGAGGCGGAGAAGGCGCTGCGCTTGCGGCTGTCTGCGTGAGAATCGTTGCTACCGGCAAAGGTTTCTGAATGGACGGGCTGAATCGGGCAGCTCTGGTCAGCGATGCCCACTTTTTTCAAACTCCCCAGGGATTGCTCGCCGGCACTCTCCTGCTGATGTTGTTCTGGTTCGTCCTGAAGCTGGCGGACCGAATTCCCAATCCTTCGGTGGTGCTTTTGATCCGTGCCCTGCGGCGTCCGCTTGTGTTCGGATTTGGGGTTGCTCTTTATGCCGGTTGGCTGTTCGGGTTACTGGCCAACAAGATGGTGATCCTGACGGATGTTGAAGTTACAAAAGCAATGGCATCGTTGGTGCTGTTTGTGATTGGCAGGGCCGTCAGTATTGCTGGATTGAAGATTCTCCATTCGAGCAGTTTTGATCATTGGTTGCAGAAAGAAATTGATGATGATCGTGATCGATCGATGATGATCGCTCTGCTTGATCGCTTGTATGTGATTGTTGTTTTTCTGATCACGTTTGCCGCAATTATGATTGCGATTGGGGTCTCTGCAACGGCTGTTGGTGCAGTGCTTGGGGGTGCGGGAATTGGGATCGGCTTCGGTACGCAACAGATCTCTCAGAACTTTTTGTCTGGTTTGATGTTGTTTTTCAACCGCCCCTTCGGTGTCGGTGATTGGATCCAGGTGTCCACGTTTGAAGGAACAGTGGAGCGGATTGGTTGGTATCACACCCGGATTCGCACCTTTGATCGCCGGCCGCTGTTTATCCCGAATTCACTGTTTGCTACCACGCCGATTGAGAATCCTGGCCGGATGTATAACCGGCGGATCAAAGTAGAGCTCGGTCTGCGATATGAGGATCTTGATCGGATTGCAGAGGTGACATCAAAGGTCAAGGCAATGTTGAAAAGCCATGCGGCGATTGATCAGAGGCAAACCATGCTGGTCAACTTCAATCAATGGGACAGTTCATCGATCAATCTGTTGGTTTACACCTTCACAAAAACGACGGTTTGGTCGGAGTGGTTGGACGTTCAGCAGGATGTTTTTCTGCAGATTGCTGCAATCGTTAAGGAGGCCGGTGCTGATTTCGCCTTCCCCTCCACAACGCTCTACCCAGGCACAAATTTCAATGCGAATCAGCCCTTTCTCGCACCGCCACCAGCGGGGGATGAATCGAGCCCGAGCCCCGGCGCCCCGAATTGAACACGTCCCAGCAGGCGCTTCATCCTTTCAAGATCAATCGCGTATCGGCATGGCCCGGATTGAATTACGGGCTGATTCCCTCGAGTGCTTGCACTAGGGCATCCAATTCAGCGTCCTGGCTCAGCACATGGGTGCAGGCCCGTAGGCAGGGCGGGTCGGCAAGATCGCGAATCCAAAGGCCCTGGGTTCCTAGTTGTTTCACCAGGTCTGATGGCTCCGGTCCAGACGGCAGCTGAAAGCTCATTAGGCCAGCCGGGGGCGGCACGGTCAGCAGGGGCAAGCTGCTGCCCATGTTGTTGAGCTGCTGCCAGAGCCGCCCACTCAGGTGGCGGATCGATTCAAGGCGGTCAGCGGCCGATCCAATCTCCGCCAGCAGCTCCATGGAGCGTCGTAAGCCCGCCATTAACGGCACGCAGCTGGTTGCAACTTCAAAACGGCGGCTGTCGTGGTGAAACGGGTCCTCGGGCGTGAGATCTGCAAAGCGTTCATCCTGGAGGCTGCGCCAACCAATCATGGTTGGAGATGCCTCAGCGAGCACACGCTCTGAGAGCGCCACACCTCCCAACCCCTCCGGTCCACAAGCCCACTTATGACCGGTAAATCCGTAAATGTCAGAGGCGGCTGCAGCCTCATCGACAGGAATCTGCCCGAAACTTTGGGCAGCATCCACCAGCAGAAAGGGTTGTTGTGTGTGCTGTTTGAGGCGTTGGGCAACAGCTGCAACCGGCATGATTTGGCCGGTGTTCCAGAGCAGATGGGACAGCACCACCAGTCGGGTCCGTGGCCTGAGGCACTGCTCGAGAGCATCGAGAACGCCCTGGTCCGTCTGTTGCTGATCGGCGCGAAGTTGCTTTACCGGCAGGCTGTCAAGGCCGAGGTCATGACGTCGGGCCAGCTCGACGCAGGCGGCCACCACACCGGGATGCTCACAATCGCTGATCAGCAGACGATCTCCGCTGCGAAACGGCAGTCCCCACAAGGGGAGAACGCACCCACTTGTGACGTTCTCTGTCAGGGCTAGTCGATGGGGAGGGATGCCGCATTCCATCGCCAGGCGCCGCCGGGTGCTGTTCACTTCAGCGGCAATGAAGGGCCAGATCTCTGCGGTGAACGGCCCCAGCTCCTGGATGCACCGCCAGCTGTTGGTGATCGCTTCAAGGGAGGGCGTCGGCAGTGGCCCTTGGCCGCCGTAATTGAAGTAGGTCTTGTTCTGCAGGGCAGGGCACAGTGACCGCAACTCGTTTGTGTTCATCTGGTTTATGGCTGATTAAGGTGTGACTAAAGGTGCCTTATCGGAAGCATCCGACATATGTTCGTAAAGCGCGGAATGGATACCAGCTCCAGCGTGGCGGCCCTAAGGATGTTCAGCCAGTCATAGGCAAAACGATTTGGGTTGAGGCTCCTGGATCGACCTATCGCGTGGCACAAAGGCTCTCAGTCGTATTTGCAGCCAAGACAGATCGACTTATCGCTGAGGCTCGCAATGAGGTTTCACTGACCAGTGAGGAGTTGATTGATGCGGTTCCTCAACGGTTTGATCTAGTGTGCCGCCAAAGTTGTAGACCTATTTCTTACTGGCTGTGATTTTGAGGTTGAGACGGGTTGATAACTCCTCAACAAGAGCTGAGATACAGAGCGATCCTGAAGGGTGAAGAGCAGCCACGAGGCCACCTGTCGAAGGAAGAGCTGATCCAGCAGGCAAAGGCACTGAAGTCGCCTGCAGCGTGGACTGAGATGAGTTGGAAAGCTGCATTAGACGATTTCTTGGCACACGCTGCGGTCACTTTTCCAACATCTGCAACACGCCAATATGCCATTGCTTATCGCTCCTCGTTGCTGGTACGTCTTAGTCCTTCAACTGTTAAAACTCGTCTCGCATTTCTTTGTGGTCTCTGGTCAGTGCTTTGCGAGCTACGACCTGACTCCATGCATGTATTCAAGGGCTTAAACACGCGTATCAAGGTCGTTAAGGCGAGAAAACCTGACTTCACAATTATCGATCCATCCGACTGGAATGGGTCGGGTGAACAGATAGAGATTTTCAAATTCCTCCATTTCACAGGTGCTCGTCTCGCTGAGATTGCTGGCTTGCGATCTGAAGATCTGCATGATGACCGGATACTGATCCGACCCAATGAGTCAAGACCCTTGAAGACCGATTCCTCTGAGAGGTCAATTCCAATTCATCCAAGATTGAAGTCTTGGTCTATTAAGTTGCGAGAGAGGAAAGGGCTTTTGTAGCCGGGTCAGTACCAAGAGTCGAATAAGCGTTGGGGAGTTAATATCTCAAAGCTCTGTAGGAAAATAGTTGGAATAACTCCCAAAGGTTTTAGAGATAGAGCCGCAACCATTTTGAGAGAAAATAATATGAATGAGGCTGTTGTCGTTGCTTTGTTTGGTCATACACCCAACTCTATTTCCATGGCATATGGCGCTAAGCCTTGGAGGGAATTACAACGAGCTGTGAATCTTCTCTAATGTTTTGAAGTGGGCAAATGACCTGGATTTGCTCAGAATCGCCTACAACCTGCCTCAAATGGTGCGAACGATAAATCCCCTATTCACAATCACTAAGGCATCACGCATGCCCACACAGCAGCTTTTCAGCCGCAACTAACACTTTCATACCTTTTTTTGTGACCACACCTAAATACAACAAGTTCAATACTGGAAAGACTAAAAACTATTTTCCTATCAACAAGTGGCGCTATGATAGCTCCAATCATCCAATTATCAAGTCGTTGGAGAAATGTGCCAGCTCAACTCCGAAAGCAGTGTTTAGTCAACAAGAGTTGCAAATGCTAATTGGCTTGAAAAATACACTGCAATGCAGTGAGCGTGATGCAGTGCAGATTACGCTCTATGAGGAGGCTAAAACAGCCTCTGTTGCCTATGAATTGACATTTAGATGCGCATGATCAGAATCAGAGGAAAAGGGGCATCAGGGACGATCTTCGACGAAGCAGTGGAAACTGCCAAAGACTGAACAGATGACTGCAATCAATACAGCGAACGATCTAGGTATTACAAATGCAGAGTTTGTTCGTTTGTCGATCATGTGGCTACAACAAGGCATTAGAAAAGATGAGATCAAGAGCATTCAGAACTGCAAGATCATTAGTGAAGACAAGGATGCTCACCAATGGAGCAGAGAAAATAATGGCAAGCCACCAAGCAAGCAAGTCCCAAATCTGAAGCAAGCCCTGCAGGAAGCTCAGATGCTCTTTGACTATATGAATGAGATAAAATGAGAGGAACGGCGTGAAAGGAATAAAGAAAGCCAGTCAATGCCAAGAAGTATGCGAGCAGATATTGACAAGGAAGTAGCTGATTTCAATGAAGTCCAGGATCAGTTATTTGAAGATTTAGTCAACGGCGATTCGATTGAGGATACCAAAGACAAGATGGCATTTACTTTCATGCGTAATTGGAAAGTAGATTGGGACACAGCGATGCTTATTGTAGAGGATGACTTCCTAGACAAGAAAGATATAAAGAAGATGAAGCCAATTGACATGATGAGACTGATTGAAAGAGGTAGAGCTAAAGCCTCTGAGGCTGAAGAGATAGAAGAAGAAAGACTGTGGGAATTAAAGAAGAGTCATGTAGAGGAGATGAGGGAGTGGGAAGAGTATCTGGAAAGTCCACCAAAAACTTGGACTGCTTTTGTTAACGGAGTACGTCTTGGGAGACGCATGACGTGCAAGGGCGCAGGAGATCCTTTTCCGGATTTACCTGATCCTTTACCACGCAACTTTCCAATGCCTGACAGTTGGCCTGAGGAAAATGTGTGGCCAGATAACGGAAGAGATGACACAAGAACCTGTTACTTCTGGATGCAAAACTGCAAGAACCATTGCAATAACTGACTTTCTTGGATCACCTACCTACTTCGTAGTAGGAAAGACAAATCAAACAGTTTTAAACCACAAAAACTAGTGCTCCTACACCGAGCGAGCGAGGTGTCCCAAAAGACACAATCACTTCTATTTACTTATGTCTAGGTGAACGACGAACGAACGAGCGGAGCGAGTGAGTGAAGGAATGAACAGACATCTTGAATTACTTTCTTTTAACCAGACTGTATAAGATCAACACAACAATCTTCAAGTGAACAAAGAACAGGGGCATTACCTGTTGGTTGTCTTTGCTAGTAGATCGTGATTGCTACTAGCAACCAGATTGGGTGGAACATGGTTCATCTACAAATCACACGTCATAAAAAAGCCGTCCATTTGGATAGCGGTATGAAAGCAACGAACGTCTGGTGACTTCGCATTGGTTCGATCCCAATGATTCGTCTTGGTATTAGTCGCCTACTTCCATTGTGAGGTAGGTGAACTAAATACCAAATCAATAAACTATAAAAACAGAAAAACAAATTTATGTAGACAACAGAGTACGAACGGTTATCGAATGTACTCATTGTGGGTCTACCACCCATGTCAAAGCTGGTATTAATACCAAGACATCAAAGGCTGCTGTTGAACGTCCCTGTAAGGCATGTAACCCAGTACAGAACCCGCTTAACAACACAGGTTGGTGGCATAACTTTGGTCTGGATAAGAACCCTGGTATTTACGGACCCATGCCACGCATGAGAACAAGCCTCCGTTACAGGCTTGGGGAGGCGCGGAGAATGGGCTTGATGGCTTGGAGGTGGGATGACGAATACAAATAAGAACGCAAAGGGATTACAGCATCGTGAAGAAACAAAAGAAACAACCCATGTCAGACTCAAATCGACAAGCAGTAGAAGAGTTTCGACTCTGGTCAGAGAACATCAGTGCTCGTGAAGAGGATTTCAAGAAAGGTCGTACACTGAGAGGCATATTTGACACGTACAATAGTTGAGTCCGTTCAGTGATTCTGAAGGATCAGTGCATATTCAACCGATTAGGTGAGATAATAAAAAAAACCGCCATTTCGAGCGGGGCTAAGTGTGAATCAAGCTATGTCTTGCATTCTTTGGCAGAAGAAGTCATTGATAAGATGCAACTTAACCGCCATGAAAAGGTATTGACTACCTACCTTATCGAGTCCACGAAATAGAAGATGCAACGAGAAGCGGGGTAGTGACGAATCTCCTACCAGACTAGTTGAAGACATCACTTGCTAAAGACGGTGTGTTCATGGAACTACAGTAATCCGAAAACTAGGCGAGAAACTTTCGAAGGTCTAACACACATCTGAATAGAATATTCACAGATACAGGTCTGATGATCGCAGGAAATCTACAGATGGGATTTCAATAGACATTGAAGGAAGCACGGTACTATCAACATACAAGTTCAGCATCTTTGTGGAGCTATTGAAAATAGCTGTACCAGCTTTTGGAATGAGTTCAGATGATAAGGAAAGCTCGAAGGCTTGATCACCTGCAATATTGACATTGGCATCAATGTCAGTCAGATCGATTACATCAAATTGGGAACGGTCAAAATCAGTGATTACATCATTTTCTCTAGAGGGTGATTCGGAGATAGACGAGTACATGAATGTATCAGAATCATCACCACCCGTAATTCGATCTGCACCCAATCCACCTTTAATAATATCCATACCACCAAATCCTATAAGAGTGTTATCTACATTATTACCAGTGATCCTGTTATCCAAGGAGTTTCCGTAAGCATACGCAGCCTGATTGCCCAGAAGACTTAGATTTTCAATATCACGAACTTGGCCATAACGATTAGCTACCAAACTAAACGAAACGTAGGATTTAATATGGTCTACATCTGTATTCATTTCAGAGTCTTGGATGACATCATTTATCCCTCTAATAGTGTATTGATCTTGACCTGATCCACCAAATAGGGTGTCAGCACCGCTACCACCATCGAGACTGTCATTACCAAATCCACCAGTCAATGAATCATTGCCATCCCCACCAAGCAAAACATTGTGCTCAAGATTCCCAGAAAGGATATTATCATTTGCATTTCCAATGATATTTCTTGGAATGTCGCTCACAAACTGTGCGTTTTCAATATTAGGCGTGTAGAGCATATTTAAATCAACAGAAGCCAAAATAGTATCTGTTCCGCTATCACTTTCCTCCTCAATTTGATCCTCGGTTGAGCTGTAGTAGTAAGTGTCGTCCCCTTGCCCTCCCTGCATTACATCAGCACCTGATCCACCATCCAAAGTGTCATTCAGAGGGCTTCCAATCAATTCATCATCACCAGCCTTACCGACAAGAGAAGATCCAACAACATGCCCCGGAAGATCCTTTTCAATAATCAATGTATCGTCATAGGTGATTGAATTGGCCTCATTATTTCCAGAAAGAGTCAAGCCCTCAGATTCGATCTGGGCATAACTGATTTTTTCGAAATTGTGTCGGAGCCTATAACTCTGATCAATGACTATTACTGTATCAGTACCTTCATTGGGTTTCTCAACTAAAGTATCTCCTGGAGAGAAAAGATACTTGTCATCACCGGAGCCACCGTATAATCTATCTGAGCCTAATCCACCATCAAGCAAATCATCACCATGATGGCCTGAGAGAAAATCTATTCCTGCCCTACCCCTGAGCTGATCGTCCCCACTTGCTCCAAATATCGTGTTGCTAGTGCTGCTACCAGTAAACAGAATATTGCCAAGATAATTTGGATCAAGAAATGATAGTTCTTCTACATTATCGCTAAGAGTATAGTTTGGTGTAAGGCTTATTACTCGGTCAAGTCCCTGTCTAGGCTTTTCAACAATTGTATCGTCCCTATGAGTTACTTTATAAACATCATTGTCCTTTCCTCCGAGAAGTGAATCAACTCCATCACCAGCATGAATGAAATCAGGGCCGCCAAGCCCCATAATCGTGTCGTTACCCCCTGAACCTCGCAAAGTATTTGAAGCATAATTTCCTATGATTTCATCATTCCCTTCCCCAGAATTTGCAACCTCAATCGTAACTTTTTCCCCAATAATCAAATTGTTCTTCCCCCCAAGAACACTCGAATAATATGGATGTCGATGCTTAAGCTTTGCAGATCGCAAGTCAATTATTTGGTCATTTGCAATTGGGTTTCCAGAACTATCGACTCTTGATGGGAAGTTAAGTTCATCTCTCATCCCGGCAGCATCAAAAATTGTATATTGGTGTCGACCATCAGGCAACCAATCATACATTTTATTGTAAACCAAGGACTTTCTAGCAGAGATATTGGTGTCTTTCCCATACTTCGTATTTCCTGTGAATGCCTTGTGGGTGCCAGGATATCTATTCCAGTAAAGACTATTGAACGCCATTAAATCTACAATGTTTGGCGTCATAAGTATTTTATATCCCGAATCAAATTCAAGATTAGGGATATCTACATTCGGATCCGCACGCATTTCGTTCTGATGCCAGTAAGACATCAATGACAATGCTTTATTATCATTCAAATAAATAGCTCTATTCCAAAATCCACCGTCTGAACTGTTATAAGGGCCAGGATGCCCTAACCCAAGTGCATGACCTATTTCATGAAGTATGGTTTGAAAATTGACAGATCTGTAGGCAGTTCCATGTTCTGCAATTCTATCCCTTCCAATAAAAACATGGACATCTCTTATGTATTTATAACTCCCTCCTAGATTTGAAAGCCAATCCTCATCGACGTAAGACAAAGCAGTATCGTCGCTTACAAAAACACCCCAAAGAAGCCCTTCTCGACTCAGTTTGTTGCCCTCGTCGACGAATGTAATTTGCTCATCATCACGAACCTTTTTAAACTTAATCCCTGTTATTACATGCCAAGTCTTGAGAGCCTCATCGATTAGATCGTGAGCATCTGGATTGTCAAATCTTCTAATCCTATACCTGATGGTTTTCGGTGTTAATTTCCACCTCACTGGGCCAGAGATTCCTTCAAGAAGATCGGTATCCCAGTCCTCGCAGTCAGCATAGTCGCCCATATGGTCATACCATGTTTTAGTCAACCACTCACGTAAATCCCTCATCTTGATAACCTTATGGTCTCTTAATGGCAGCTGACCTTCAGGGCCGCAAATTTCAACGCTAAGGGCAACCATGATAACTATGTTATTATGTTCAATTTATAGCCCTATATCTGACTTAAAGATGCAGGATTGTAAAATAATTATAAAACCGTTGAGAGGTGGTTGTTTGGAAGGTGCAAGCAGGACTTTCTACGATCAGATAAATAGTGAAGGAATGCTTCTTAAGATATCTATGGCGTCATTTAATTCAGATCTTGAGTGGAAGCAAAGTTTTAAGCATATTTTAGAATATTGATCATAAGACTTCCAAGAGGTGTCATCCCAGCAGCCTGTCTTGTTCTTCCAACGTCAAAAACGGGTCAAGCCAATCAAGCAGCAGCTCCTCCACCACTGACTCCCCTAAGTCTTGAACCCCTCCTGACAGCCACCGCTTGAACAGGTCAGGGTCATTGGCGCGTAGTGCAGAGACAAGTTCTCCAAGCAGGTTCTGCTCAATGGTGGTCGTGCAAGGTTTTCAGCAAAAATCTCTGAACCCTATTTACGTACACACCAGGACGCTGTTCTCCCCCATGCACCCCTTGCTTCGAAAAGTCGAGGGACTTGGTAGTGGCTTAGTCCGCTATGCGTACTTACTTTACTGCCAACCCAGCGCCTGGGGCCAGGAACCACGTTCAAGGTCACAGCCAGCGGATGCAGCGAGGACCTCTTGCTTCGTGGGTGCCATGGTCCAGAGTCAGAGCTCACTCGGTCGATTATGGCGACCAAATTCTGTGACTAAAGGCGTGACTAAAGCTCTCAGAGGGCTTTCTTAAGGTCCATTGTGCTGCAACTGCTTTGAGCAATATTGCTTTGTAGTGCGTCCTAATTGAAGTAGATCTTGTTGGCCAGCGCAGGACTTTCCAACCTGATCTGAGTGGCTTGATCGCGGCTCATGCGTTGGTTCAACGTCATTGGCTTTGCCTTTTTAGGCAGGGCAGACCGCCGGTGAAGGGTGAGGCCCCAGCCTGGCGCAGCTGTGCCGTGATTTCCTTGATTTGATGGGACAGATTGATGTTATTCGTGCCCTTTCATGCCCTATTGAAGTTTTCCCTGCGGCTACCACATTTTGGTTGACCGTTTCAGATGTAACAGAATCAATCCTGCTTGATTTGCAGCACGCCATTTTGATGAATCTGCCAAGGGCTGTTGAGGAGTCTTTGGTTCGCTATTGGCCATCATCAGTGAGCAGAACGTTGGGTGTTGTTGAGCATCTTTTTTAAGACTCCCTAGAGATTGGAAGGGTGGAGAGGTTGAACGAATCTATTAAGGATTCAAAAATAGCTTGTTTTTACAAGAGCCGTACGTTGATGGTATCCGCATTTTTTAAAGATAATGATGCTTGTCATTCTTATGTCAGAGCGATATGAATGGTTGGTGCAATTTTCGTCAGTATTGTTATTGCCGTTGAGATTTATTAGTGAAAATTCTTATTTTTATCGCGTCTCTGCTGCTGGTAGTCTCGCCAAGTTTCGCTGTTGACTATGATTCTCAGGCTGAGGTTGTTTGCGATCAGAATCAGGAGATCTGCACTTGCATGGCGATCAGATTTGGACTTAATGCTTTCTGAAGTCCGCATTGTGATGGTTTGATGAGCAATACGGTATTCAGCCAATCTTTGAAAGGAATTTGGCAAGATGTGATGTCTGAGGATGGCCTTGGCGCGCAACAAGCTATTTCAATTTTCCGAACAAAATACAGCTCTGCGGATGTTAAAGACTGGGAAGCGTCGTTGCCTCGGAAACGATTTCTTTTTGTAATCGATTCTTTGTTGATGTGTCATCCGCTTCTTGTTTTCGAGGGTCTTTTCCCTTATCCCCCATTTGGGGGATGTGTTGTTGGTTGGAATGATGCACAATGACGATGTCAGATGGTTTTTGCATTGTCCATCTGATTATCCAGCGTGATGTCTGGGTACACATTGGGTGAATGGAGGAATCAGCCAGTCACTGATTCCTCTTTCTCAATCGAAGCATTGCATTGAGCGATTTTAAAAATTGTTCCACCGATGTCATCGATTTTGTAGCGAATCAGCTTTTGAATTTGATTTTGTGAATTTTAGACCGGTTGATCTCTAAGCTTCTTTTGTCAAAAAAAGTAGCGACAAATGGCGCTAAACCTCTTGATTTCTTTTTTAGCCAATGTTTGGTCTAGTGAATATTCGCGTCCCGTTGCTTTCTCTTCTGGGTTGGTGGAATGTTGCTGGTTTTGAGGTTTAGGATATTTTGTTTTTCATCGCTTAATTTTGGAGGACCGGTTAAAATAATTACGCTAGAAGCGCAATTGCTTGAACTTGAGTTGAGCTGGACTTTTCCTCTGCTACTTCCTTTTAATTATCGTTTTGTGTCGATCAATGAATGATCCCAGTCGTCCGTGAATTTCAATGGTCGGGTCATGATCACCGGCTGTTGTAGGTCATTTCAAGAAGGTCTGAGCCATTGACAGGAGCAATGAATCGCGAATTGGCACGGACCACGCAGGTGGTGAACCCAGCCCCTCGCTCTGTTGTGGATGCAATCCGCCAGTTCGGGAGCCGGATGCGCAGCCATGGTCTGCCGTCATGGCGTTCCACTGCTTGATTCAGACCTCCCTGAGCTGGCGTGTCAGTTTCCAGAAGATCGCCGTAATACAGCTTGGAGATGGATCCCATCCCATTGCGGGGATTTCGGCAGTTGGTTCCGTTCCTGTCTGGATCCACCACTAGCCAGTGGCGAACTTCGTACAGCCCACGGTTACCCCTTGTTTGACTGCTGTTGAAGTTGCCTGAGGGATCAGGAAGAGGCGGTTCGGCGCGTTGCGCCAGTGCATGCCCTGGTTGGACGAGAAGGGTGAAGACGAGGAATCTTGTGAGATTCCGCTGGAGTCGATCAGTCATCGCAGGGCGCGCCAGGCTGAGCCTGGTCGTCAACGCAGAGTCCATGACCAGTCTGGATTGGTTCTGGATCTTGCATCCGGCTCTGGCTGTCGTGCTGATCTATCCCCTGCTCGGCATGGTGGTCCGCCTGGCCTGGCAGACCCGTCAGCGTCGGGTTTTCAAGGTGAAGCACCCGCCTGTGGTGGGCCGCGACCACAGCGAACTCGCTCGCTGGTTGGCGGGTGGTGTTGTGTTGATCGTGCTGCTAGCGCTCAGCGTGGTCATTGCCACCAAGGCCTCCATCGGTCAGTTCGAGGGTGGTGTTGCTCGGGCGGCTCTGCTCTCCCTGGTGTTGCTCGGAACTGTTGTGAGCCTCGTCGCGCTTTGGCGTTGCAGGGATCAGCGCCTGCGTTTGGCTTTTGCTGGGATCACCGGAGGAGGGGTGCTCGGCCTCGGTGCTCAGCAGGAGGTCTGGCGGCAGGACCATTACTGGGGAGGGGTGGCAGTCACGCTGTTGATGCTCCTGTCACTCGCGGCGCGGCAGGAGATTCTTCGGGATCTGCGCTGGCGTCGCTTGCACATCACCGCCTCCGTGCTGGCAGCGTTTCTTTTTCTTGCGCAGGGAATCACCGGTAGCAGGGATCTGCTCGAAATTCCGCTGAGCTGGCAGAAACCGGCGATCGCAGCCTGCGACTTCAACCTGCAGCAGTGTCCCGAGCTGGCTCTGAAGCAGCCGTGAATCCTTGGCACCGATGTCCCTTTTGCACGCAGCCGTCAGGGTGTTCACAATCTCGAATCCGATTGGCAACCTGCCGATCGTTCTTTCGTTCA
The DNA here is from genome assembly GCF_047303025.1 of Synechococcus sp. MIT S1220. Taxonomy (NCBI): domain Bacteria; kingdom Bacillati; phylum Cyanobacteriota; class Cyanophyceae; order Synechococcales; family Synechococcaceae; genus Synechococcus; species Synechococcus sp. MIT S1220. The sequence goes on from NZ_CP138939.1 coordinate 1,437,111, forward strand.
CCAACGGCAATCGCCGCCAGGATCTTGCGATCGCCCGCAGCGCTGCCCTCATCTTTTGTGTGGCTCTGCTGCTCTCCACCTGGATCGGCAATGGCTTGCTCGAATTCTTCGGCATCAGCCGCGGTGCGTTTCGGATCGCAGGAGGGGTGATCGTGGTGTCGATTGGTCTTTCCATGCTGCGTTCCCAGAGCCCGCCGGAGCACCATGCCCCCGAGTCCGTCAGCCGCGATCAGGATTCTGCTGTCAAGGGTGTGGTTCCACTTGGCATCCCTTTGCTGGCGGGGCCGGGCACCCCCACGGTGGTGATCGCGGATCCAGAAATGTCCACCCTGATGGGTCGCCTTGGAATTAGCGCGGTGGTGCTGGGGCTTTCGTTGGCGGTGTATCTGATCTTTGCGGCGGGCGACCGATTGGCTAGACGTATCAGCACATCAGCGCTGCAGGTGTTGACCAAGGTGATGGGTTTGCTCCTCACCGCAATCGCCATAGAAATCATTTAAAAGCCAGTCATACCAATGCATCCTGTAAGGGCAGTGCTAATGTGTGACTACCAACGTGAGTACAACCACGCCTTACCTAGTCAGAGTCCCTGGTCGTTCAGGCTGGTACTTCCAGAGAAGAGTTCCACGTGACCTAGCCAAATCCATTGGCAAGCAGATGTGGAGATGGAAGGCAGGCGACACGCTTGCAGAAGCAAGGCGTACAACTGTTGTGTCACTAGCTAGAACAGATGAAATCATCGCTGAACATCGAGGAGAGATAACACCTGAACTAATTCAGTCACTTGATAACAACGTCATCAGAGGACTGCAAGAGGACCTACAAGAGCAGCAACTGATGCCTAAGGACATATGGCCTAGGCATTCAGCAGAGGACGCTCACAGGCTGATACAAGTGCAGTCTGGTGAAGGTAGTAAGACATTCAATGAGTTGATTAAACTTGCTGTTCGTCTTAAACAACCAGCGCCATCTACAATCAACAACTGGAATACTACAGTTTCTACCTTCACCAAGGTAATCAAGGTGAATGACGTAACTGAATTAACAGAAGAACATACAAGAAAATATCGTGATCATTTACTTGATACTGTTTCTGGCTCAACAACTAAAACAAGGATTAATACAATGCGTGCGATGATTGAGGTAGCACGTGAAGAAGGATGGATTGAATCTAACCCGTTTGACTGTATTGAACTCAAGTACATAAAGAGTCAACCAAAACAAAAGAAAGCAACTTCCTTAGATGCTGTTGATATTGAGGTACTGAAACTGTCACCTGATGAACAGGTCTTGTATTGGATTATGCGATACACAGGTACTCATGTATCTGAAGCTGCAGGGTTAATGCGTGAAGACATTGACCTGAAGAATGGTGTTATCTACATCAGACCTAATACACTACGGCCAATCAAGAACAATTACAGGCAACGAGAATTGCCCATTGTTAAAACCTTGGTAGAGAAACTTGCTGACCTACCTGAAAAGAAAGGTCATCTATTCATAGAGATGTTTGATAGCAGCAAACAAAGATGGGGTCATAAGTTGTCTTGGCAGTGGAAGTTAGGCATTAGTCCTAAAGCCTGTAGAGATAATGTAGCTACTGTCTTACGTGATGCTGAGGTAAATGAGCGCGTAATTGGTAGCATCCTGGGGCATACACCTCAAAACTCGACTGGTGTCTATGGAAGTGTAAGTCTTGAAGCTAAGTTGAAAGCACTGAATCATTTGGTGCGTTTTTGAGTATGAATAAATAACTCTCTTGAAGTACATTTATTGTGAACACTATGCGTCTTAAAAAAATGAACTAGCGCTGTGCATTTCAATGCATGATTCAGGTATTAGCTATTCCATCATTGCAAGTTACTTCAAAGTAACGACCGACACTTTAAGAAAACAAATCAAAAACTATGAGCAGTGCAAAATAATTGACATACCCAAAGGAATGATCAAGCCCAAAAAGATCTAAACAACTACCCGCCTACAGCTGGGTTCAGCATTAATGCCCTAAAGTGATCAACAATGAAATGAAGCACAATGCGAAAAATTCTCATCATCCTGACCCTCCTGCAGATCGGAACTTGCGCTCAGGCAGAAACCCGCATTGTCGCTTTGAAATGTGCGACTGAGGGCTCTACTACGTCTTACTCAACGATTACAGGTGAAGAGAAAGGAGGAACAAATCAAATCGAAGAGGAGTTCAATTTACTACTGAACTTTGAAACTCAGCAGGTAATGCGTTGGCTGAATGACGATATCGAAAGCTTTCACACACTGCCTTATAGCTTTTTTGAACCTGACTTCATTGAATGGCCTTTCAAGTTTGATGAACCAGGCGAGGATCTACCTGTGAAGAACAAGGATCTACCTGAGAAGAACTTCGTTGTGCTCAATCGTGAGACACTCGAGATAACACACGAGTACTTATGGTCTGTTACTCAATATAAGGATGGGACGAAGACACCAGACTGGTGGTATATGGAATCAAGTTTTGCAAAGGGTAAATGCAAAGTAATTGACATACCCATTGAAGGATTGATCAAGCCCAAAAAGATCTAATCAACTACCCGCTTATCAGCGGGTTTAAACGCAGGTGTACTTCATTCATATCAACGAATGACTTCTGCACCACAAACCAAAGTCCTCAACCCAAACCTGTCAGATCACGGGCGTTTGCTCTTAACTTCTGGCATTCAGCATTGGCTGGAGACTGGATGTGAACCTTACGAACACGAGCCCTAGCCTGGCTGCCTTGATGAGAAATGGAGGCGTCACTACCTCAGCGTCGCAGACTAACAACGAAATACATCACGCTAATGAAACAGGCTAGGGAAACAACCAGTAGAAAAGAAGCAAAGAAGCTTATCAATCAAGCAACAGAGGTAAGAGAAAAGTTTGGGAATGAGTTTCGTTATGACTATTCGGGCTTAAACTGACGTTGCGTATGTAGTTTCTTATTGAGAACAGGTGTCTTGATTGATTCTCAACAAGCAGTCTTATCTACGTATCATTCTTGTCTCAATCTCTACATATGGTGTCATTGGCTATCAAGCGCTACATCTATGTTGATGGTTACTCCCACTCCGAAATGGATAGAATGATGAATCTCATCTGTAATATCGACAAGTGATCTGATTTGACTTTCACAACCCAACTCCTCAACCCCAGCAATGACTGGGGTTTTTAATGTCCTTTCATCAATCATCAAATACCTTACATTCTACTGAACCAGGATGAGTGTCGCAATAATCATCCAGAAGTTTGTCACGATGACGCGCCTCCCATGCCTTGACATCTTCAGGATCATTGGAGACTGGACCTTCTTTGCAGTGCATTCCAAAGTCATACTGGGATCGCTTGTCGTTAGGATCTTTGGTTTCAGGCATAGGTTTGAATACTCTTCTGTAATGGTAGTTCCGCTTCCAATCACAGGCAACAATAATATGGTATCTCTTTTTACTATTAAGGATTAGAACACTCTCTCCCGTACACTCTTTGGGATGATGACTCTCTTGGAAGCATCAGCGATATTAGATGTATCCAAAGGTTTCACCCATGACTAACAACACCTGAGTATCTCTTACGTGTTTCAAAGGATAGAAACATAGCCAAGGATGGCACTTTTTCGACCCTAGAAGCTGCGTAAGGGACTGCTATGGCTGATTGGGTGATAAGCAATAAATAACCTTTTTTACCACCTATAAATCCTCTTATATTGGAACCTACAACTAAGGTTTAAGTGAACATTCTGGGAAGTTCTCTAGCGTTTTTTCTGCTCCTGCATTCCACATTGGGCTCCCACTATCCCCATTCATTACCTTATTCCATTTATCCCAAGTCAAAACTAAATTCTCTTTTGTAAGCATACCCTCCACTTCTAAGAAACAAAGCAAACTCGCCGCCATTACCGCAGCACCATAACTACTAACTCCTTCGCACAAATTAGTCAGTTCTTCTGTAGCTTGGCAAGTTTTATCCAACTCCTCAAATGTTTCAATAGCCTGAACTGGTGCTGCTGAGATGAGGAGTGAGCCGATGAGTGGAATGAGTTTGATAGGACTAGCCTGAAAGAACTGTGATGACAACTAACGTATAGGTTTAATTGAACAGTCTGGGAAGCTTTTTAATGCCATCTCTACTGCATCTTCCGACAGTGGCGACCAATAATCATTCTTCTCAATAAATTTATCCCAATTCAAAAACAAATCCTCTTTTGTAAGGCTGCCTTCTGCTTCTAATTCACAAAGCAAAGTCACCCATGATGCAGTAGAAGCAAATCTAGAGGCTTTTGCGCAAATATTATTTATTTCTTCTGAAGCTTCACAAGCTTTATTTAGCTCCTCAAATGTTTCAAAACCCTGAACTGGAGCAGCTGAGATGAGGAGTGAGCCGATGAGTGGAATGAGTTTCATAGGACTAGCCTGAAAGAACTGTGATGACAACTAGGGTATAGGTTTAATTGAACATTCTGGGTATTTTTTTAATGTCCACTCAACTGCTTCATTCGACATTGGGCTCGGATTTGAATGCTCATACCAATCATCCCAAGTCAAATCTAAATTCTCTGTTGTAATCCTGCCCTTTTCTTCTAAGTGACAAAGCACAGTCACCATACTCATTCCTACACCGAGTTCAGCAACACCTGTGCACAAATTACCGTTTTCTTCTGAAGCATCACAAGCTTCCTTTAACTCCTCAATTGTTTCAAAAGCCTGAACTGGAACTGCTGAGATGAGCAGTGAACCAATGAGTGAAATGAGTTTCATAGGACTAGCCTGAAAGAACTGTGATGACAACTAGGGTATAGGTTTAAGTGAACATCTTGGGAACTCCTCTAGTGTTCTTATTGTTCCTGCATTCCTCATTGGGCTCCCATTTACCTTATTCCATTTATCCCAAGTCAAAACTAAATTCTCTTTTGTAAGTATACCCTTCACTTCTAAGTCACAAAGCAAAGTCGCCGCCATGACCGCAGCGCCATAAATACTAACTTGTTGGCACAAATTAGTGAGTTCTTCTGTAGCTTGGCAAGTTTTATCCAACTCCTCAAATGTTTCAAAAGCCTGAACTGGTGCTGCTGAAAGGAGCAGTGCGCCAATGATTGGAAGGAGTTTCATAGGACTAGCCTGAAAGAATTGATGATGCATGAAGACATCATTTAGGGCTGAGGTGTGTTTGACAATTATTTATCCGCAATATACCGGTCTTTCATGTCCGTAGACTTGACGTGCTTTCCAGGTTGGCAGGTATAACTTTGTTACTCCATTTTTAGTATTTACAGTAAACACATCGTTTATCAACGAAAAACTGCCCTTTACGCAGTTGTCGTCTGTCTTGCTCATGACAACAACTGAACTCTTGGAATAAGAAAAAAAATAGACAGTCCAATGCCCATCCCTGAGCCATTCTACGTAAAAGCTTCCATCCGTATCAAAGCCAACCTTGCATCTTTCCATCACGCCATTGAATGAGCATTTAACGAATGCCGGTGTATCAAAGCGAGCTAAGGCAGGACTGCTAATAACTGAGATTGCGGCGATCGCTCCAAGTAATGACCTCATAAAAAATGACATAATTTTGTTAATCCTATTATCGTATGCACTGTGACGCGATAGACCCCTATACGCCCCTTCTTTTTTATGGACGGGGTGGGTAGAGGAAGGTGTCAGAAGGGGTTGGTATAAGCCAAAGAAGGTTAATCCTGATTACCTTGGCTAAAGTCGGTCATACTGCTATTAGCCATGAAGCCTCTCCTCTTTGCTTCACTCCTGGTTCTGTCTTCTGCTTCTGTTGCTTTGGCGCAATGTAGAAATGGTTGGTGCAAAGCAGGATGTAATCAAAAAGGTGAATGTTATTTTTTTAAACCCATCTCAAAGAATTATCCCTATGTCACATATTGGCAAACTGGTCCTTATGGAAAGTTTAAGGTGGAAGGGGATTGTCAGCAATCTAAAATGAGATATATCAATGATGATGGGAGCAAGGATCGTTGGTTGCCAGCGTCCCCTGGGACTATTTTGGAAGGCACCATAGAAAAACTATGTGGTATGTGAGAAAAACTAAAAAATTATGTTCACAGTAGCGGTAGGATTTTGGGATAAATTCGCCAGCCCTATTATCGTAGATGCAGGGACGCTGTTCCCCCCTGGTGGGGGGGGTCTAATTGTCACACAAAAGCCGCGATTGCTGGTGTAATTATTATTTAATGCTGCCTATCCTGTGCAAATAAATAACAGCCAGAAGGGGTGCCTGCGTGCGCCTGTAGCAAGCGAAGGGTTGATGTCTGAGTATCACATCCAGTTGGTTACCGTGCCATACAGAGGCACACAGTGGTGCACCAGGGCGACCTGTCGGCCACAGTGGCAAATGGTGGCTAGCCTGACGCTGAAGGAGCGGAGCAGCTATCGCTGCGGAGCTACCAAGCTGACCGGTAATCACAGATAATGTAGTGACAGCATTGCGTGTGTAATGGTTTGGTAGTGCCTACAGTTGTAGAAGAACTGTTGACGCTAATAATTTTCCATAGTCGCAAATTATGCTTCCTATGCAAACCATTGGTATGACTATGTTTGCTTGAAAGTTTTCCCACAGTTTGTATATACAGGTCTCAATTTTACATACTTATCAGTTGGCGCCAAAGCTAATTGATGAAGAAAGAACAGTTGATTAGCTCGACAGCTAACGCTGTCTCGCTCCGTCTCCGCCATGTAAAAGTGTGTCCACTGCTGTTACTACCACGTGAGTACCGGCCATCTGAGAACCCTTGCTGTGACTGGAGTGTGAATAACTATTTCATTAGCCATAGAGATGTTGATCAGCGGTTTTGAATCTGTGTTCCCGAGCCAGGTTCAGGCGGCTTCGTAAACCCAAACCTGCCGACCGTCGTCCAAACTTCGCAGATTTTTTTTGTATGTGTTGGGCGCATTCTCCCAGGCATCGAGATCAGGCCAGTGGGTGTTGGCTATCCAATACACCTCGCCTGCCACAGTGCTGTTGCCATTGCAAAGCATGGGGTATCCCTTATGGATTTTCAGTTGCACGTGGCTGAGATCACCGTCTTCTTCTCGAGGGCATCCTGCAAGAAGATGATGCGCTTCTCCTCCGCATTTTAGGCTGCCGTAGACAAATAAACGCTCTAAAATCACGTCTCAGCCAGCATCTTGCTTTGGCCAGTTTATTCTGTGCATGAGGATATGAACGATTCTGTGCCTCCCGTCCAATCAAGTTGTTATTCAGTCCTGAGATCTACTTTCAGCAGAGCAGTGGTGTTGGGCTAGTTCAATCCATCGATCATCACCTGGGGTGATCGACAAGATGAAACATGCTGAAAGATGCACGGAAGGTGTGTGTTGTTGTTTGTGCGAAAACTGGAATGAGCATTGCGTTGCATTGAGGGGGCTTGTGCCTTGCACAACGGCAGTTTGTTCAAAGGCCCTCAGAGAATAAGATTGAAGGCTTAGAGTTTACTTGGAGACCCAAAGGTTCTTATGCACCAATGACATCTTTGCGAGACACTCCCTTGAAGACGCTCACAATCTTGTATTCACTCAACCAATTCAAACTTTGAAGGTTGCAGGAGAGACTCGATCTTGTTGAAAGATCGAAACAGTTCTTTTCGAGCGCGTCCATCTTGGTTTGTTTGTCTGTCTGTCTGTCTGTCTGTCTGTCTGTCTGTCTGTCTGTCTGTCTGTCTGTCTAGGTGATCTAGTGAAAATGACTGGTTGTTCTGATGTTACTTCACCATTTGCATTTGCTGAGTTTGCTCTGACCTTTGTTCTTCTTCTTTAGTCGCTTTAGATATTTTCTATAGTTTTTGCTGAACATTGATTTTGTTGAGCTATCTAGATCAATGACTTCTCCGCTTAATACATCCCTAAAGATGATCTGCCCACCTGAGATCTCCTGAAGCGCTTCCAGATTCAATTCGTTGCTCATGGAATCTTGGTTCAGTTCAGACTTCAATATCGCCGTCTTGTTTCAATTTCGAGTTGATCTGGATCAAATTTGGCTGTGATCCTACTCACAGCCGAAGCGGTGTGAGGGATCAATGTTGGATCGAGAGCATGTTTGGGTCGGTCATTGGGGAAGAACAGTGGCCGAGGCCTAAGGGCGACATTCGTATTTTGGACTGTTTTCTGTAGGGTCTCTGTCTATTCCCTCTGTTGATTTCATCCTTTGATTGACTGGACAAAATGCGTCGCAGACAGTTCGAGCGATCTGCATAATGGTCATGATTTTGTGTTGAATCAAATCAGAAATCAGTGAGGGGATAGGCCGTTGGAAGCAATGATCCAGGCATCCCCATGGCAGCTTCGGGGTGCTGAGCTAGTGACTACTAGGCCAGTGGCTAGTGGACATTTTCTTGTATTGATTGATGATACATCCCTTTATTCGCTTCACTCATGATCTTTTTTTCAAGGATCAGTGCGTCTTACTTGTCCATTCAGTCAACAGTGAATCAGAAGCAATGCTTCAGTTGTCTTTAAGGACTGAAGTGGCCTGCGCCTGGCAATAAGCTGCTTCCCCTAGGATTTTTAATGCCTCCAAGTGCCCGAGCTTCGTCTGTGCTTGAGCAAGCATCGGCCTTCCATAGGGTGCACATTCAGCGATTAAAGCAGCCGCCTCAGAAGCCTCAGCTTTGACCAGCTCAATACAGCGGTTGACCCGATCATCTGGGTCGTGTACAAGCTCTTTTGTTTTGGCTGCTTCCAGAGGAAGTAGGGCAACTAAGAGATGGTTGAAGCTGGCGCGTGCATCATCTCTGCAGGGTTGCATCGCTCAATTCGTTAGTTCTGCTGCCCATCCTGATGGGGAATAGACCCTTTTGGGGATTGATCAGGAGAAAAAATCCCCCGAATAGGTGATGGAATCCAAGAGAGAACAAGCGATGGTAAGCGTATCGGGCGGAAGACCTCCACACACCCAATTTAAAACATGAAACTTTTAGGCATCATCGTAATTTCATTGAGTCCATTTGTACTTGTAGAATCTGCATTGGCTCAGGGCTGTGCTAATTCCATTTCTTCAGGTGGTCAAACCGTGTGCGTGCGCACTATGAGACCTGATGAGGTCAAGCAAAGCTATCAATATCATCGTGGAAAAAAACTTGATCGCATGCAACGATCCGCAGAACGGGATGTTAGGCGGGGGTATGACCCATCTGTTTCGTTGTCTGAATTTAGGCGGCGCTTGGATAGGCGTTCAGACATTTGGGATGCTCAGAGAGAGCATCGCTATTCAAAATGATCCCTGAAACTTCAGGAAGCAAGCTTTTTGAGAACTCGTCGGTAAGCCTGATTCTGGAGCGTCTCCTCACACTCGAGCTGAAAGCAATACAAGACGCTTGACAGGGAAAAGCAGGGGGGCGTTGATGTGTCGCCATCGATCATCTCCCGACAAAACGTCAAGAAAAGCCGTTAAGTGAAGGTGACTTTATTGTCTGCTCGTTGAATTTTTTTGCGCCAGTGGCAGGGTGATCAGCGAATTAGTCCACCTGGATGGGTGATGGAACCATTGCATTATTGTTAGCCCAATGATAGAAGCTTTATAAAATATATTTTCATATTCAAAACAGTCCTGAAGTGAAAAGGCCATCGTTGCATTCAGGATCGATCTCTAATTTGTATTCTTAGCCGCAAATCCATGGTGTAAATCGAGCTCTTGATTTGGTTGTGATGCATCCAACAAGAAGGAGCAACGGTTTCATGCTCTCAACTCCGGCATAAAATGTGCCTCGAAGGGGCGACCCAATTGTTTTTCGATCTATTTGATCTTGGCAGTTGTGTTCTCTTGTTGTCTGATGGAGGGAGGGTGGAAATCCAGAAAAGGATCGTTACTGTTGGTTCATTCGTTTCGCTTCTGTCTTGGCATCTGTAAATCAATGAACTTTTTCCCTACGTCCTTGTCCTGTGTTGTTTCAGCAGCTGTAACAGCTTCCGCTTTTGCTGCATTGTCCCTTGCTGACCTTCGTACTGCATCTGCACACCCCATTGAGGAGGGCTGGAATGCAGTCGCTTGTGACGATGACGGTGGCTGTAGATATATTAAATACAAATGGTTTGATGGCGAACGAGCCCTCTTGGTTGAAGACACTGATTTTGGTATTTTTCAAATAATGCTTTCATGCAATCCGATGCGATACAAACATGTGGACGATGAAGATAATGCCTGGAAAGTCATCGATCCTGGCAGCAAGGGAAGCTCTCTTGCTAAAGCAGTATGCAATCAGTGAGCTATTCACTTCTTTTCTGCAAAATCAGCTTAGTTTTGATCAAAAATATTTAGCAAATGACGAGTGGATGTGATTTGTTTACTTTGCTTCTCAACAATTAGCCTAGTTGTCTTATTTCATAATGCTATGCTGCAGATTGATGTCCAACCATTCTCAGTGTTGGTAATAGTTGCAATGATAGGTCAAGCTTGTGTGTCTATTTTGCTGAATTACCTTGAAAGCAATAACTAGCAATTGCCGTGCATCAACTCTTGCCGCTCTTTAGGTTGTGAATTAATCATTATCTATTCCCAAAATATATCATATCACTTGCTTCTTGTGAATTATAGTTTTTGTTTCGACTAATGCTTAATGATATCTTCCCTGTGCTTGAGTGAGTGTATTGATTTTTAAGCAATTATGTGATTCCATACCGATTGGTTTTTGCCAAGTTAAAATTAAATATAGTTCTTTCTTTTCAGTACAAAAGTAAGGCTCAATGGGAGCCTACCTAATGTGTCTTTAATGGCCAATGCGTAACGGTCTATTTTGCAATTTATATTTTCAGGATTCCGGATTGATTGTACTGCATGAGTTTTTATAAAATAGATTATTCTTCCGGTTGAGTCCAAAAAGCTTCGCGTTTATCGATGTTGGAAGGTCTAAATCATCCATTGTAGTCTCAATGTCTCTCCAATTTTCGGCAGTAGCAGCCATTAATAGCAGGTTGGCGTCGTCACCGATTATCACATGTTCTGGATCAAGTTCAAAATCGCAATTACCCCAGCCGCGAAGCTCGGGGTCGTCTCTTATTACACCGGCATATCCAATTGATTTTCCATTTTCATTGTCAATTGATAAAAAAGTCTTGTCCTTTGATGCAACATTGACGGGCTTTATTTGCGAATATGCATCAACTCCTGGAAGGACTAAGTAATCATATGTAGTGTCAAAATTTCGAATAACGTCTGCACTTCGCGCTCTTTTGGACAGGTTTTCATTGTCTGCTGGCAGTACAAAGTAATTCAACTTAATTCCCCCATTGAGAATGTCTTTTCCTGGGTCGCCGATTAAAAAATCACTTTTATAGGAGATTTCTTCTCCTAAGCCTTTTATATGACGATTAGGATTGGAATTCAAAATATCTTTCCCTGGGCCGCCTCTCATAAGACTAATGCCATTTTTGCTTGAGAATAAAGTATCATCTCCTAGATCTCCAAATAACGCATCATTTCCGTCTTCTCCACCATACAAATAATCATCATCTTTGCCTCCACGAAAGTAGTCTTGTGAATGATTGTCATTGCCAATATTGTCTTTCCCTTTCATTCCATTAACGATCCAATCGTAATCAAATTCTTTGTCGCGCCCATCGCCATCCCAGGCAGGTACATCAAATTTATCATCACCATCCCAGAGGATAATCGGAGTATTTTTTAAAGTTTTTTCTTTTTTCCATACCTTCTTCCAATCTATATTTGCGTCGGGTGGTGCCAGGTGATCAAACATCCAAATGGCAAAATTATCATCCTGATTCGAACCATTATAAAAATCTTGATTAAGATTGAACGAATCTTTTTTGCGTGAAATAATCAAATCTTTCTTGCCAGGCCAATGAATTAATGCTTTCGCCATGATAAATAATAAGTTTCTATTACTGTAGCCTCGTGCCAGTTTGGCTAAAGTATGTACCAATAGAATTTATATTTCTATAATTGCTTTGAATATTGTTGGGTTTAGTGAATTCAGCGGGTGTCGTGATCTATTTAATGAGCTCTTGGAATTCTTGAAGTGTTCCTTCTTGACTCTCTTTTATCGTTCTCCATGAGCCTCACTTGTTTGCGCATAGTCCTTGTCAAGGAATGCTGGCAACCCATGCTTACTGTTTCTCCAGCATGGAATCTCTTTCATGTCGACCTATGGGTCTCACGTGCACTTCCGCAATTTGTTTCTGTAGCTGATCTGTAAATTTTTGGTTTGGATGAGATTTCTTCTTTGGCAGCGAAGTCTCCAGAAGTGATTGCCCTTGCCATTGCATGTAAATCCCACTCGCATTCTGTATTTGGTGCTTTTTGTTCGACTTATAAATAGACTTGCTGTAAAAATGTTGCTTTTCGCGATGTTATCGTTGTCTCAATACTTTAATACTTGCTGGGGGGGTAAAAGCCCATTCATACGCGTTAGGTCTTGATGCTTAAGGAAAGATTCGGCTAATTTGAAAACAACTGTCAATGTCAATTCAATAGAATTAAAAATATATCTTTTGTGAATGTTGCGGATTTGTTCGTATGCGTCAATATAATTTTTGTTTTCTTTCAAGCAATTGCTCCGGTCAGCAAGCAACGGTTCGATGCGGTGATTGTTTCTCAGATCATGGGCTTCAGAGCACCTGAACCACTTCGCTCACTTCCGGGATCGATTCCCGCATCTTGCGTTCAATCCCCATTTTCAGCGTCATTGTGCTGCTGGGGCAGCTGCCACAGGCCCCCTGCAATCTCACTTTCACAATCGGTCCATCCAATTCAACAACTTCCACGTTGCCGCCGTCGGCCATCAGGAAGGGTCGGAGTTCATCAAGCACTTTCTCGACGTTCTCCATCGTCAGTGCCATGGTTTCGGTGCTCATTAATCCATCCCAAAAGACCTGTATCCCCAGGTTACGGAGTGGCCCCATAGGGTGACGAGAGCGGTTTCCACTCCACGCTCCGGTGCAGCACGACAGCTCCTCACCCTCTGACAGCCGCTACGACGTTGTTCTTGTGGGTGCTGGAATCATGAGCGCCACCCTTGCGGTGCTGCTCCATGAGCTGGATCCGGATCTGCGCCTGCTGCTGATCGAGCGTCTTGACGCTCCGGCCTTGGAGAGTTCAGCAGCGATGAACAATGCCGGGACAGGCCATGCGGCCAATTGCGAGCTGAACTACACGCCGCTGCAGGCCGACGGCAGCGTTGCAACGGCCAAGGCCCTGAGCATCAACGCATCCTTCGAGCGCAGCCTTGAATTCTGGAGTTCTCTGCATGAGCAGGGACGACTCGATCCTTCCGCATTTCTCCATCAGGCCCCGCATATCAGCGCGGTTTGGACGCCGCAGAACATCGCGTTTTTGCGGCAACGCTTCAGCCAGTTGAAGGATCTGCCTGCCTTTTCGTCCATGCGCTGGAGTGATGAGCCGGCGGAGCTCCGCGAATGGATGCCGATGGTGATGGAGGGGCGTGATCCCCAGCAGGGTGTGGCTGCCACCCGGATTGAACGGGGCACCGATGTGGATTTCGGTGCGTTGACGCGTTCTTATTTGAAGTTGCTTACTGCCAGTGGGGCGTTCACGTTCCTGCCGGGCACGGAGGTGAAGGACCTCAAACGCTTGCGGCAAACCGACATGACTGAAGCGGATTGGCAATTAACGCTTCGCTCGCGTTCAAAACGCCACAGGGTGCGGGCTCCATTCGTTTTTCTTGGTGCGGGCGGTGGTGCTTTGCCGCTGTTGCAACGTTCAGGCATCAGTGAAGCGGATGATTTCGCCGGTTTTCCTGTCAGTGGCCTTTGGTTGGTCTGCAACGAGCCACAGTTGGCCGAACGCCATCACGCCAAGGTCTATGGCAAGGCGGCCGTGGGCGCACCGCCGATGTCGGTTCCCCATCTCGACACCCGCTGGATCGATGGTCAGCGCTCCCTGCTCTTCGGTCCCTTCGCTGGATTCAGCAGCAAATTCTTGAAGCAGGGCTCACTCCTGGATTTACCGGCCTCGGTGCGTCTCACCAATCTGTTGCCGATGTTGCAGGTGGGCGCCAACAATGTGGAGCTGGTGCGCTACCTGATCAACCAGTTGCGTCAGACCCCGGAGGAGCGGCATCAGGCTCTGCAGGATTTCCTGCCGACGGCACAACCCCAGGACTGGAGGTTGTCTGTGGCTGGCCAGCGGGTGCAGATCATCAAGCGCAGCAAGGCCGGTGGACGGCTGCAGCTCGGCACGGAGGTGGTGGCCGCTGCGGATGGTTCCCTGGCGGCGCTGCTGGGTGCGTCCCCTGGAGCTAGCACCGCCGTCACGATCATGCTCGAGGTGCTGCAGCGCTGTTTCCCCGATCATTTCGCCAGCAATCATTGGCAGGAACGGCTGCAGCGATTGTTGCCCAGCTTCAAACAGGATTCCTTTGCGGACCCAGCGGTGCTGCTGAAGATGCGGGAACGCAGTAATGCGGTGCTTGGGCTCAGCGGCTGAGTTGATTCACCCGCATTTCCGCTTCTGGTTCAGCGCCCTTCGGCAGCGGTTGCTTGTTCTGTTGGATGCAATTTTCTTCGGACTGGTTTGTCTGCGCTCCTGTTTTTTGCTGGCTCTTGCTGGTTTGCGCTGCTTCTGTTTGGAGCTTGTGCGTGGTTGTGTGGGCCTGGTTTCCTCACTGTCGGTGCTCGCTTCTTCCACCAATCCGCAGTGGATTTGAAAACGTGGATGCACCTCAAGGATGCGTTGTTCTTTTTGAACATTGTGTTCAGGACCTCGAAACTGGTACACCACTTTGGTTAGTCCAGTGGTCTGATCTGGAGTGATCGTTCTCTTGATGCGTTCGCTTTGGCTACCACCTGGAATAATCGGTGCTGGTACGAAGTTCTCACCACTGGACTGACTCAGTATCGAAGCCAGAAAAGCAGCGGGGTTTTTGCAGGCACTTGGCAGTGATGTTTTGTTTGTTTCGAATGTTTTTGCTAATCGAATATCGGCCTGGTAGATCAGCTGGATGTTGTCATTAATCGCTCCTTCAATGCGTTGGCGTTGTGCCGTGGCTGCACTGCTGGACAGGGAACTTACCGTGAATTGCGCCATGCTCGCCATCACCATGCTCAGCATGCTTCCGGAGATAAGAACCTCTGTCAGTGTGAACCCATTGCGCAGATCAGGCGATGACTTGGTGGTTGTTAATCGTTGAAGAAAAGAAGCCATGGGAAGTAACCCGATGACTCATAAATAACTGGCTGTTTTGAACCAAGTATTGATTGCTATCAAGAAAGCTTGTGATTTTGATCACAGGCCTATTCCTTTGCTGTTTCTGTTGATGTTGATGGTGATGTTGAGCAGGATCGATTGTCTGGGGTGTGGTTGATCCGCCTTGTTAAACAAGGCCCATCGCCTGCGAGCTGATGTTTATTTGCCGAGATTCACGATCACCACCCCGGCGCTGATCAGGCCGATGCCGAGCAGTTGCGCCGGTGCGAGCAGCTGGCCGTAGGCGAAGCGGCCCACCAGCACGATGGCCACGGTGCCGATGCCGCTCCAGAGCGCGTAGGTGAGGCCGAGGGGTATCGAGAGCACGACCTTCGAGAGCAGGAACATCGCGATGGCGTAAGCGATCAGCACCAGCACGGTGGGTAATGGTTTGCTCATGCCCTCGGATAGACGCAGACAGGAGGTGCCGATCACCTCGGCACTGATCGCCAGTAGCAGCAGGGGCCAGGGGTTGCTCAATGGCTCAGAGGCTTTGAAGGTCGTTGCCTGTTAAGCCAGGATTTCCCTTGAGGATGGCCAGCAAACCCCCTTTATCGGGATCACCCAGTCCTTTGGCGGGTCCATTGCCATTGATGTAAAGCGCTCCTTTTTTCTGGAAGTAGATCAGATCAATATCTTCTTTTGCCAAGGACTTCAACTTGCGTTTTGAACGCGCCTTTTTGAAACTTAAATCCTCTGAAAGGACCACGTATTCGTCTAAGTCGAAAAGGATGCGATCACCTTCGTCGGGGTTGAAGCGGATGATCAAATCAGCATTCTTTTTGGTGAACTTCTCTGCTTTTTTAAAGATAAAATTGGTGATTCCTGTTGTGCCGCGCAGCTTTTTGCGCCCTTTCCCAGCAAATCGATTCGTTTCCTTGGTGATGGGTTCTCGGATCGGACTCTCATCAGGAATGACGTTGGGTTTGAGATCGATTGGAACAGCAGTCTCGATGGGTGGTGTGGGTGTTATTACCGAAGCAGGGGAAGGCAGGTTTGAAAGCGGAGTTTGAGTGTGATGATCGAGGATTGGCTTTCGATCATTCAATGGCAATGGGGTCTGAGGTTGTTCTGGAATGGGCTGAGTTGGCGTTGCAATGCTGGGGTCAGGAGTGAGAGGTGCCTCGGGTTTCGGCGGTTCCGGGACCGCTTGGCCGTTCGAGGGCAGATAACCCGATAGCCCTTGGTCCCCGTCTTTGAAGATCAGGCCCAACTCCTGCAGCGAAGGCTTGCTGATGATTTTGGAGATGTTATTGGTGAAAAGCCGATGCCCAATTGGGTTGTCGCGTGCGATGGCCGCCTGAGACAGATGTGAATCAGACCATTCAGGTGCAAGCGTTCCACCTTCAACCAGCGCTTGGGTGAAGCCCCATTCGGCAAAAATCAGACAGAAAACGTATTCTCTCAGCAGCAATTGTGCGTAACTATCACTACCATCGTTAGCGCCTGAGTAATCAGATGGGTCGTAAACACCATTGCGAACCGCTTCTTGATAGGCATCAGACAAATCTCCCGAAATTCCATCCGCCCTTCCATTGCTAGAGAAAACATTCAGTTCGTTTGGAAATGCTGAAGGCAATGCGAATTGCGACAGCGTATGCAAAGCATGTTCAAGTAATTCGGTCGTTTGGTTCTTGCCGGATGGGCTGAAGCTTCCGTTGCGATCTTGAAGGTGCCAGATGAAATCTGTTGCGTTGTTGTTGTCATTAACCTGATGCCAGCCGGGATACGATCCGCTGTCGAGCGATGGTGAGTAGGCGTCGTAGGAACCAACCCCAACTCTCTGGATCACGTTGTAGGAGTTCAACCCCTCCAAGGCGCGTGTTCTCGACGCTGCGTCTATCCCCGCCGCATTGGGGTTGAGTAAAAGTTTAAATGTTTGCGCTGTTTTTTTGAGAAATTCGTCCTGCACTTCCGGTTGACTACCGATGCCGCTGAGGCCGAGGATTTTTAGTCCGTAGACATCAATGTATTTTGAAAAGGGTCCGTAACTCGTTGTGGATTGCAGTGCGCTTGTGGTGGATATCGTCATGTTGTGTTTCTCTATTTCGATCTTACATTATCGAATCGGCGATTTTTGGTTTCGAAAACTTTGTTTGTTCATAGCTTTTTGTCATAAGGAAGCTCAAACCGGTCGAGGATTGATGCTTTGCGTCCTTGAACACCACGAATCTCGTCGCTGCCTAGGATCGCCTGAAGGACATCAGGACCCGAGTCGGGATTCCGCCGCTGCATGACCGACGCTCCCGTCTCAAGGATCCGTAATTTCTGCATCATTGCCCATATCGACCACGGCAAGTCGACCCTGGCGGATCGTCTGTTGCAGGACACCGGTACGGTGGCCAACCGGGACATGCAGGAGCAATTCCTAGACAACATGGATCTGGAGCGGGAACGGGGGATCACGATCAAGCTCCAGGCCGCTCGGATGAACTACACGGCGGCGGATCGGGAGGAGTATGTCCTCAATTTGATCGATACCCCCGGCCACGTTGATTTCTCCTACGAGGTGAGCCGCAGCTTGCAGGCCTGTGAAGGGGCACTGCTGGTGGTGGATGCCAGCCAGGGGGTGGAGGCCCAGACCCTCGCCAATGTGTACCTGGCTCTGGAAAACGATCTTGAGATCATTCCGGTGCTGAACAAGATCGATCTTCCTGGTGCAGATCCCGATCGGATCAAGGAGGAGATCGAAGCGATCATCGGCCTCGACTGCGACAACGCCATCCCTTGCTCAGCCAAAACCGGCATGGGGGTTCCAGAAATCCTGCAGGCCGTTGTGGATCGGGTGCCGGCACCGAAGGATGCCGTTGCGGAACCCACCAAAGCGCTGATTTTTGATTCCTATTACGACCCCTACCGGGGCGTGATTGTTTATTTCCGGGTGATGAGCGGCCGGATCAACTGCAAAGACAAGGTCTTGCTGATGGCGAGCAAGAAGAGCTACGAACTCGATGAGATCGGGATCATGGCGCCTGATCAGAAGAAGGTGGATGAGCTCCATGCCGGCGAGGTGGGCTACCTGGCGGCTTCGATCAAGGCCGTGGCCGATGCCCGGGTGGGTGACACGATCACCCTGCTGAATGCGCAGGCCGATGTGCCCTTACCGGGCTACACCGAAGCTAAGCCGATGGTGTTCTGCGGCTTGTTCCCAACGGAGGCTGATCAGTATCCCGATCTTCGTGATGCGCTCGACAAGCTTCAGCTCTCCGATGCAGCCCTGAAATACGAACCGGAAACCAGCAGTGCGATGGGCTTTGGGTTCCGTTGCGGCTTCCTGGGGCTGCTGCATATGGAAATTGTTCAGGAGCGGCTCGAGCGGGAGTACGACCTTGATCTGATCGTCACCGCCCCATCGGTGATTTACAAGGTGAACCTGATCGATGGCAATGAGGAGATGGTGGACAACCCGGCAACCCTGCCGGACCCCCAGAAACGCGAATCGATAGAAGAGCCTTACGTGCGGATGGAGATCTATGCACCGAACGACTACAACGGCGCATTGATGGGCCTGTGCCAGGAACGGCGTGGTGAATACATCGATATGAAGTTCATTACCACCGATCGGGTCACCTTGATTTACGAATTACCTCTGGCAGAGGTGGTGACCGATTTCTTCGATCAGATGAAGACCCGCACCCAGGGCTATGCGTCGATGGAATATCACCTGATTGGTTATCGCAAGAATCAACTGGTGCGCCTGGATGTGTTGATCAATGGCGAACGGGCGGATGCGCTCACCACAATCGTTCATCAAGACAAGGCCTACAACGTGGGCAAGGCGCTTGTGGAGAAATTGAAGGAACTGATTCCACGCCAGCAGTTCAAGATTCCGATCCAGGCGTCGATCGGTAGCCGGATCATTGCGTCGACCAGCATCAGTGCGATCCGCAAAGATGTGCTGGCGAAGTGCTATGGCGGCGACATTTCACGCAAGAAGAAACTCCTGAAGAAACAGGCAAAAGGCAAGAAGCGGATGAAGGCGATGGGCAAGGTGGATGTGCCCCAGGAGGCGTTCATGGCTGTGTTGAAATTGAACGAGGCGAGTTAAGAATACCCATTTCATAATCCACACCATTTTAAAAACTCCGGTGTAATAGTGCTGCTGATGTTGATGATTTTTCCACCAACCTCACTGGTGTAATTCACATCAATATGCCGGTTGGTGGGAGCGTGTGTCATCTCGCGTTTGATCAATAGCCCATTGGTACCCACCTCAAGTGATGCATCCTCAATGGGGTAAGTCTCGAGGGGATTGTCCTTCTGACATTCGCTCAAATCAAACCGCATGGGGTTGTCTTGATCAGCCGCCAGACCTGTGCAAGATGTTCCCGTGAGGCATGCCCAGCGGTCAGACTGATTTTTTAACGCGTTAAGGTCTTTGGCGATCCTTGCCTGGACAGCATTGCGTTGTCTGGTCTTGTCGATGGTCTGGAATGAATTCAGTTGCGATTCCACGACCACAGCCAGAATGATCATCAAAATCAAGGCGGCGATCATCACCTCCGGCAGGCTGAATCCTTGCCTACGGACTGAACTGTGCACCCGATTGACATGAATTTGGTGTTTCAACAATCCGGAACTTTGCATGTTTCGTCTTTAAAGACGAGTTGTTCCATCTCGAATAATCTGGCAGAGGCCCCTCCTCCAGAATTGTTGACAACGCACTTGGTGGTGGTGCAATTGTTTTTAATGACGTAATCTGACTTGTTCTTTTGCATGTAAACGCGATCAAATCCACCGCCACCATAGGCTTTGATGACATTCGAATCTTCGGAATTGGTTGAGAAGGGGATGAAGCTGTCGTCTCCTTCAAAGCCTCGGAGCGTGTCGTTTCCTCCGCGTCCGATCAAAGCATCATGACTCGGCCCCCCCTGAATGGTGTCGTTAAGAGGAGTACCAAGCAAGACATTGCGGCCTTCCCCGCCGAGAAGTTCAATGCCATAGGAACCGTTTTGTCGGTTCGGGGTGGGATTGCCATCTAAAACATAATTCCCTTCAATGTAAATATTGTTATTGTTGACTCCACGAACTTTGTCAAATTGTTCAACTTCTCTGTTGGTGCAATAGGTCGCCGTGCCAAATGATATCTCATCCACAATATAATCTCTTGGTGGACCAATGATTGTCGTGACGGCTCCTGAGCAAGGTTCACCAAGCTGTTGGCAGACTTTCTCGCACACAGATTGCTCTCCTGGGATTGGCGGAACATCATTGATGCGGGAGAGGCCACTGCTTCCTAATCGAAATGAAGAATTAGATTCAGAACTAATATTTTGGAAATCCCCTTTTAGTGCCAATTCAAAGTTAATGAGTTTATGATTGACATCACCTTGAGGTGTTTTTTCTTTTGATATTTTTAGGCCGTTGTTGTTTGTTATATCCAGGTCGTCAACCATCACAGATTGTTGATAAGGGCCCCCTTGATTGTATGAGGTGCTTCCGTCTGGATTGACCAATAATTCAGGTCCGCATCGGATCAACACTCCGGCGTCAGGGCCTCCGATCCATTGGTTTCGCTGGCTTGGATCGTCAGCTTCGAGGCTCGCAATCGATCGGATTCCATAAATCACATCTGGAAGTGTGCCTGGCAGATGCATCTGCAGTTTTAGGTTCGCATCATCGCTGTCGAGCCAGTCGCATCCATCCGTGCTCAGACGTATGGGCTCATCATCGCCTTCACTAAGTACTGTTTGGCTCATGGCGATTTCATCCTGCAGAAGGTTTGTGGCACGGTTCCAGTCTTCGAGAAGGCGCCTTCTGCTCTCGGCTCTCGCGTTGCTCTCGGCATTTTGAATCAAAACCGTTGCTGTCACCAAGGCAATCAGCCCTGCAACAACAAGAGCTGCCATCAATTCAACCAGCGTGAATCCCTGGTTCGTTGTGAAAAGGGAACGCTTCATCAAATCATCGTCAATACGTCGACTGATAGCGGCATGACGAATTGCTGTCAGGTGCGGAGCCATCACGGATCATGCCGATCGGCGAGATGATGCGAATACAGCGCTCTGTGGAGAGACCATCAAGTTTGAGTCTCAACTCCAATGTACCGTCCGATGTGAGTTGATGGTTCTGACTCAATCCGCGGAAGGAGAAGTGAACACCACCGGGTTCGCTTTTTGGATCGTTGTTAGGGATTGATTTAAGTGTCAATTTTTCATGGTTATTTCCAAATGATTCACGAAGATCAAAAATGTTTCCTGAACTGCTGGTAAGTTTTTTGTTCTGGGGATCAAATTGTATTGTGCAAGTCAAACTGTTATTGATTGCATCGCGCCTTTGAGCATTCAGCCAATTCTCTAAATCTCGCGTGGTTGAGAGCAATCGTTGATCCATCCAGGTTCTGGAAAAATTCACCAATGCAACACCGCTAAGGATTCCGATGATGGAGACAGTGACAAGTAATTCAATGAGTGTGAATCCATTCTGGTTGGTTTTGTTTGAAATGTTTCTCATATGATTATGGTTGCAATTGAACGTAATCCCAACGTTTTGTTCCAATTGCTGCGAATTCCATATCGTTATTTGTTTTGCTTGATGTTGTCGAACAAACACTGTAGGTATCGCATATCGTTGTACTCGCGTTTGTTGGAACCTGGATTTGGGCGCAATCGCCTGTGGAGTTCCAGCCGTTTGTTATTGCTGCACCACGCACAATTAATGGCCTCCAGCACTCCCCGCCTGAAAAATTGATATTGAAATAAGGCATATGTAGAAACGCATTGATTTCACCACTCCCGGAAAAGTTGAGACTTTTGTCTCCTTTGCCCCAGCTTTTAAACTTTTCGTGTGCGGATTCCCAAGTGGAGGCTCCCCCAAAAATTGCGAATTGACCAAATTTTGCGTCGTCAGGAATGATGAAATGATCACCTGAAAGATTAATCGTTGATCCTTCTACATAGAAGCGAATGTCTCCATCTCCTGGATCAATGTCAAGTTTACTTTGCGATGATGCAGTAATCGTTTTTATTCTGCAATGTGTTGTTTTTTTACTGTTTGTTATCTCTGTGTAGCATCCGTCAATGTTTGGGTGTGGTCCTTCCTGATTTGCGTGGGTAATTTTTGGAGCATAATATCCACGATCTGGTCTAAAAGGATCATATCCAATCGTAAATGGCTCTGGGTCGCCCCATCGTTCTGTGTTCCACGTTGGTGCTTCTGGAATATCAATGGAACCACTTGTGCGTTCACCATCGATTACTCCGACCATATCCTCCGTGATATCAACACCGTTTCTACAAGCCTCCCTTTTGGCGAGGGGAATCATTTGCCCTGCATCTGACCAACCGATGCATTTGTCTGTTGGGGGTTCGTTGCAGCTACTGCAATGAACATTGGCTCCACTGATGCTGACATCTGGATCTTCGTCAATGATATCGCCGGTTTGCAAGGCAATGGTTTCCGTTGCAAGACCATAACTCCAACCTTGGGAACTGTTACATGTTTCAAAAAGAGCTAAATCACAACATTTTGGAACAATTGTTATTTCTTTCTCGAGCACTGCAGATGAAGTTATTGTTTGATCATCGTCTTCCCCATGTCTGAGCTGTCCTTGGACCTGGATTATTGCGGTGCCCCCCTGGATCCTGTCCCCAAGAAACTCATAGCCTCTAAGCCTATAGTACCCCTTCCCCTCCGGTTGGTAAAATAACTTCTTGAACTCAATCATTTCGATTGCGTTTTTTGGTAAGTCTTGCCGCTGTGTGCACTTACCAATTGGATTTGTTTCATCTAACTCGTAGGATTCCCATCCTTCCTCACATTCTGGTGGTTCCATCTGCTCAGAGGCTGAATTGTTTGTGACTTCACAATCGACAACGAGTAAATAGGGATAATTTTGATTCAATTCCTGGATAATCATATTCGCCCCGGTTTCGGCAATTTCCTCTGCTTGTGTACCTTGACTCTGTCGTATCGCACCTCTGAGACCACTGAAGCTTCTCATTGAGAGGATGAGTGCGCCAATCATTAAAATAAGGCCACCAGCGATCACCATTGGTAAAACAAAACCACCTGATGATGGTGTATTGATATACGAACCATGGATTAGATATAGAGATTGATGCTTAGTCGATAGCCCACGATTAAAGCTGAATGGCCTGCTTTTGTTGAGCATCGACACAGGGCAGCTCTAAGTGCATATTATAGAGAATATAGAACTTAGTGCAATGTTGATTGGTTTATCCTTGGGATGCTTCGCTTCGGCTTTACGTTATTCCCTTGAGGGGGTTTTGCTCTGAAATTGATGACGATTGGGTTGGATTCTCGTCATTGGCTTTGAATATAGTTTCCAGATGTATTCTTTGCTAGATTCTCCATCCATTCAGATCCAAGCATGACCGATGTTGTGTTCACCTGAAGTGGCTTTGTTTGTCTTGAGTTGTTTAAATTCGCGTAATAAGTTGCGGCGGGTCTGTATTGGTTGGAGTAACTTGCATCCTCGCCAGGGATGCTCAGTGCTGTGGTTGGTAGTCCATCTGAAAGGAAATACAACGTATCTGCCTCTGTATCACTGAATGATCGGTTCAAGCCCTGCCAAGGATTGGTTCCTCCCCAAGTATTCCCCGCAGCTTCATCCAACGAACTGACAAATTCAAGGGCTGAATCGCGATTGTCTCCATCACCAAGAGTGACAAGGCCATCCTTGGATTTCTGCCATTGGCGGTTGTTGTAATAACCCGGTGTGCTGAACACTTCAAGGCTGATGCGGGTGTCGTTGGGAAGTTGCTGAATGAGTTCAGAGAGTTCCCGTTGCAGGCGTTCCATCCTGGTTTCGTTGCAGATGGCCCTTGATGATTCATAGGAATTGCCTCGGTACAAGGGATCTCCTTGCGGTGTGTGGAAAACACGGCTGGTGTCACCGAGTTCGAGGGATCCCTTCTCATTAAAACTCCAGGCCATGCAGGCACTCATCGATCCAGAGCCATCCACCAGGAAGCGAACATTTTTGCTGTTCACATCACGGAACCACTCTGATCCGAGTGGGCTTGTCCCACCATCGGGTGTCATCAGCCGCTTGTCAGCTCGGGCGTAGGCCGTCAGGAGTAGATCCTGTCTTGTGCTGGCACCAGACGACCCGGCTACGGAGATCTGCGTGTTTTCGACACAAACTTCGGTACTGTCGTCGCAGTTCATCGGGGAAATCACCCGGATCAGTTTTCGGCTGTTATCGGTCTCGAAACGGAATGCAGGTTCAAGGTATTGCCGGGTAGGTGTGGTGTTGTCGTTGACGGCATACCGGTATTCACTGTTAGGTCCTTCTGTTAGGTATTGAAGAACCTGAAAAGCACTGATTTCACTGATGTCTTTGTCTGGGAAAGGTCTGTTTTCGTCAATACATCTATTATCTTCATCATAGGTTAGACATGGCATCATGCTGATCCCATCGACAACCGTTGCTACAAACGGTTTTTCGTCGTTGTCATAACGTCCATCTAAGCCAAGTGGAGTACCACACCTCTTGATTGCGAAGGTTGAGTTTGTGGATCCAACCCCCAATCCGTACAGGATTGGATTCCCGGATACATCCGCCATCTTTAGGCCGAAGAGAGGTGCAAAATTTGCTTTTTGTTCTGGATTTAACTCCCCTGGAGTGCCCGATAGACCATTGGCAATGGCTTGGCATTCTTGGATCGCGCTGTTGTATTGCGAGAGATCGGTGTAGGCAAGTTCAGGATCTGGCGGTGGACCATTCACTAGGGCGTGAAGGCTGCGCTCAATTTCCGATCGCATCAGCCGAACGCCATTCACCGTGTTTTGGCGTTGATTCGTTTTCTCACCGCTGCTTTTGATCAACGTTTGGGTTGAGCGCAAGGCGAGGGCACCGGCGCCAATCACCAACGTTCCAGCAGCCAGAGCAATGAGCACTTCATTCAGGCTGAAGCCAGAGATATTTCGCTTCGGGTGCTTGTTGATAAGCAGCTTCCTGGGCGTCTTTCGCATCTTCATGGCATTGACGCAGTTAAGGTCTTATCAGTTCATCATGGCTTCTGAAACGCGTGCTGTTCTTTGTTGTTACTTAAGTCTTTCTGAGAGAGACATGAGCCTTAATTTGATTGGCACCTGCTTCCTGTCCAGGTCCCTGAAAACACCTGGCCATTCCCGCTGGCTTCGATGCAGCGAGTCACAAGTCTGCTTGTCCCATCTGATTTCTGGGCCCAGGGTTGATTGGCTTCTTTCGCTTGGATCAGGAGGGTCATCGAATTGGCATTGATGCTGGTTCCTGGAGGTGTAAAGGTATAAGTTTGTGCCGTGGAGGCAACGTTGACCTTTTGGCTTTCCTTGCTGTTCAGTTGACCGACCAGTCGTACCGATGCTGCTACGTCTTGAACCCGTTGCAAGGCTTCGTTTTGGCTGTTGACCTCTGAAGAATCAGTGATCAAATCGTTGAGGTCATCACTGGTGTAGTTGCATCGGTACAAAGGGTCACTTGCTGACCTTGTTAACTGTTTTAATGAAAGGGCTGCCTGTTGTTCCAGCATCACTGAGGCGTCGTTGTATTGGTTGGTTTGAAATGATGCAATATTGCCAAAGTTAATCGTGCAACTTTCTTTGAATGCTCCCATTTTTGCTCTGAAGCTGAACAGGCCACTTTCCACATTTCTGGTGTAACGATCCACTTGAGATTGTGCGATCCCGCGTCGGAATTCTGGGATAGACCAGACGGTCGTCATGGCGATGATGGCACTCGCCACAATCAGTTCCAACAGGGTGAATCCTTTGCTGTTGCCTCGGCAAAAACCGAATGTTCTGACTTTATGAACCAGTGGCTTCATAGGGTGTGCATGCGCTCTGGAAGTTGGGACTGAGTTCAAGGAACCTACTCTCTCTGCCGATGCTTTCTTCCGGAGCTTCAAACGAGTAGGTGATCTTTACGATGGCTTTGTCTTCGTCGTAGCCGTAGTCGGTGTCGATGTTGATCGTATCATTGACGATTTTCTCGTCCAAGTCCCTACCAGGGTTTGGGAAAGGTGGGAACAACTGCACGATCCCACTTGTACTCTCAGACCTCCAATCACTGTTGTTGATCATGCCCTTTTGATCCAGCACTTTTGCTAGGTATTCAGCAGGTTTACGGCAGGCACGCGTGATGCCCGCCTCACCACTGCGGTGGGCAACAGGCACATTGTCGTAGGTGAGTAGGGAATCGGCCTGTTGCACTAGCTGGATGTGATTTTCAATCGCTTCCTCAATGCGACGACGATCAGCGATATTGCTGCTTCCAGCGAGGGCGGAGACACTGATGCGTCCAATGGCGCTCATCACCAGGGTTAACAACAATCCTGCAATCAGTGTTTCGATCAGGGTGAAGCCCTTCGAAGCAGAGACCTGCTTATTGATTCGTGGTAGGTGCTTCGGTGATCTCAATTCTGCGTCACCTCCTGAGGTGATAAATCAAAGATCTGTTATCTCTCTTTTAAGTGTCGTTGATTTAGACGCAGGTCAAATGAGCTATAACCCTTCCTCTGATGATGAATGGATTGGATTTGGCTGAGAAAAGGATGAATGCTTTGCTTTTTGTGGTTTACCAGCGTTTGAAGATGTCAAATCCGCTACCACGAATACCGCGCACGATCCGTCTCCCGATGCCTCCTGATGCAGGAAACCCCCAGTAGGTTTTTGCTTGGTCAACGTATGCGATGCCGTCGTTGTTTTGTGTGATGACTGTTGTGTCACCATTTGGGCAGACGGCGCTGGCCCAGATCACACCCCGGAGTTGTGCTTCGCCTGGTCTGATGCGTCCTGTGTCCATCGATAGCCAGGCCGCAGGAAGGCTTTCACCCTCAAACACAAAATCGTCTCGGTCTGGATTGGTTGGGCAGGATCCCTTTTCGCTGTCCCCAGTTTGTGTTAAGACGAATTGTGCAGGCTGCAGATTACATTCGGGACGTCTGTTAGTGCCGATGTCTGCCAAGGAGTTCACACCACAAATGCGTGCATTGGTTCCGAGATTGTAGGTGTAGTTGACCAGATCACTGCGGCGTGCAACACCTTGTGCCAGATTCAAATGCAAGACAATCGCCCGCGTATCGTTTTTAATGTAGAGATCAGTATTCGTAAGATTTAAATGCTCAATAAATAGGTGACAGACATTGGACGATGACTCATCTTTGCAAATGTTGTTTGAATCAATTTTGATTATGTTGCGATCTGTGCTTTTTTCTGTTGACTCTTCAACGACGTCTTTCCATCGCCAGTGCCAGCTTTTACTGAAATTGCAGTCATAAGCATTTTGTCTTTTACAGGTGCCAATTTGTTTGCCACTGTTCGTCTTGCGCCAACGCGTGATGCTGCTGCCAGGTATTCGGTAATAGTAATACTTTCGGTTAGACCAGCTCCAATTCCCTTTGTAGATGTCTTCTGAGCGGCAGTTTACTTCTGGGTTGATCTTGTCAGTACACGTTCCGATCTGAAAGTAGTTATCCCTTGTATTTCGATAGAAGGTTTTGTATTCCATATCTTCTGACTGATCACCTCCTTGTCCAAAAGCGTTTGCCTGAATGGATGCCAAGTCTGGAACGGTTTCGCGTCCTGTTCCTCCAGGACGTGTGCAAACAATTGATTGCTGCCCCCCACAGCTGAGACCACTGCCTGTGTCGTCAAAGCTCCAGACGCGGTTGTACTTGGTTTCACCCAGTTGGATTTGATCGACCGTTCCATCCCGGTTGTAGGTGGATGCTTCCGGGATGTATTGGGTGTTGTTGTCCCGCAATAGCGGCCAAACCACCTGTGTTGAATCTCCCGAGACATTCCTGTAGGTCTGGCTGCAAAATGTTGTGTTTGGTGTTGATGTGTACCAGACAAAGCGCCCAGGGCCATCAATCGTAATGGTGTTGTCGTCATTGTTGTTGAGCACATTCGAGGCCTGGCTTGCCACTACTCCCCAGTCATCAGCTCTGGCGATTGCCGATTCCAATTGCAGAGAGCGTGTCAACCGAGCCCTCGCCAGAATGACGTCTGTCCCGTCTTCTGGGTCTTGTCGACGGACAAACCCTTCCACTTCAAACGTTCCCGTTCCCTGCCCCTCTGAGAACGTGCTTGTGTAACTTCTCAAGCGATAACTACTTTGAATAGTGCCTTTGCCATCTCCCCGGAGGTTTTGTTCATTGAGTGCGTATCCCACTGCACTTGCTGGCCAGGGTGAGGTATTTTCTCCTGCAGCATCGGCATATTCCGGAAGCCCGGCAGCCCCAGAGCAGTACTGGCCTTTGGAATAGACCGTATCCCAGTTCCAGGTGGTGGGCTCATTGTTTTCAGTGAATAGAAAACCGCGATATTCAGCGGTGCTGGCATTGTTCAACACCGCCAGGATCCGATTAAAACCATTGCTGGCGGCTGTTTCGGCCAATTGTTGATAGCTTTCTGACGCTGACAACTTCTTCGCGGTGAGCTGGCGGATGAGCAAACCCGTTGCTCCGGTGATCAGGATCACGCCCATCAGCAGGGAAATCACCATAACGATGCCCTGCTCGTCTGGTGGTGTTCCCGGCTTGCTGATCAGCGGGCGTTGTCTGATCGGGTGTTTCATTTCCAGCAAGTCAGGTTGCCGTTTTCAGCGACGCCTTCGACATCTTTGTTGCCTCTCTTCAGATCACTAGCGCCATTGCTGAGATCGAAGCAGGACACGACGTTGAAAGCTGCCTTCTCTCCAGTATTAGGTGTTGGCACAGCATTGAAAATGAATTTTTCACCAGTTTTTTCTGAGGATCTGCTGATGGCGTAGTCGCAGCTCGGAATGGTGATTTCTGTGGTCAGAGGACCG
The DNA here is from genome assembly GCF_047303025.1 of Synechococcus sp. MIT S1220. Lineage (NCBI taxonomy): Bacteria > Bacillati > Cyanobacteriota > Cyanophyceae > Synechococcales > Synechococcaceae > Synechococcus > Synechococcus sp. MIT S1220. The sequence goes on from NZ_CP138939.1 coordinate 1,466,053, forward strand.
TCATCTGCGTCAGCGGGGCCAGTGGTTGTCATTACAGCATTCATATTGCTCAAGTCTTCCCAGTTCAGGGGGGCTGTTCCATAAATATCTTTGTAAGCACTTGCCGAACTTGCCAAAAGGCTCAATTTGCTCACCACCTCAGCCTGACACGTCGTTTGAAATTGCCGAAAGTAGCTTGGTAAGGCAATTGAAGCTAAGATTCCAACGATTAAAGTAGTAATTAAAACTTCAGTAAGTGTAAAACCCTGGCATGATTTAGGAGTTTTTAACATGGGCCTAATTGTTTATCACCTTGTATATTCCCAGTTTAATGTAAAAATTTGATTTGTGCCAGATTAAAAAACAATAAGAACTTGTTAAGAATTTGCAGTGAAAGGTCTATTTGGGTCTGGCGCGCATGCCTGCCTCGAGTCTATTTCGTTGATACTTGATTTACCTTAAGGCTAAATAATTTGTCTTAGATTCCTTTTGGTGCGCCTCTCTTGATGACTCCCGTAGATAAATTGATGGTCCATTCCTCTATACTTATGTTTTGGGATAGTGTTCTATTTGCTTGAATATTATTGGCGGATATTGATAGAATTCCTTTGGAATGGTTGCATTCTAAATCCCACTTTTTGATGTATTTCGTCTCCAGCCCAAGGCTTTCACAGTTCAATGTGTTCTCCAAGGGTGACTCCTTGTGCATTGCGGCTCCATTGCTCAGCCCTGTGCGAATCAATAAGACGGCTTCGGTGATCTTTGCTCGCTCGGTGTATTTATTGTAAATTGCGACAGCCACGCTAGAAAGCATGGCGGATATTGCGAGTACGACAACCAACTCTGTTATTGTAAATCCATTATTCGACGCTGGAATTGTTATTTGTTTCATTGGTTGTATGTGATTAGTTAATGAATTTTTTTTAATCCATGTTGTTGTGCGGCATGGGGCGCGTGATTGATAAAGCTTCTCTATGATATCGAAATTCTTTGCCCAGGCCACTTTGCGTTGCGATGTTGAAGTATGTTTTAAAAAGTCCTCGGGACAGTCTGTTGCTTTTACAGTGCTTTTTGATTGTGCTTGCTTGGGATGAACAGTTTTACAGTTTGTCTTATCGTCTCTGTCTTTTGATTTGACAGTAAAATGGCCTGCATGTTTAGTGCAGGCCATTTTCCTTGTGATCTTTGGCTCGTATTTAATGAGAGGGTTGCTATGAAGAAGTGTCGGTATCTTTTACGCATGCGGCAATCGCACCAGTCGGTCCATTGATCATGCAATCAAGGTCTGCCGTTCCTCTTGTGAGTCCTAGGCCTGCCGAAGGCTGGCCTGCTATTCCTGCGGCTGTCATGGCAAGGCCTGTAGATCCTGTTGTTGCCGCACTGCCATCGCTTGCGTCAACGCTTGCAAACGTATAAGTCCAATCGCCATCAGTGCACGTTCCAGCAGCATCAGTACCATCAGCTTTCGTAGCTAATCCGATGCTTTCACATGTAATGTTGTCGAAATTTCCATCCTCAACCCATACCGCTTGTGCTTGTTTGAATGCAGCCGACAACTTACCTTGAGGCTCTGTAAGTTTTGCCTTGCCCGTTTGACTCAAGAAGTTAGGCAATGCAACTGCTGAGAGAATTCCAACAATCACAATCACGATCATCAGCTCCACCAAGGTGAAGCCTTTCTCGAGCAGATTTCGGCCTTTCTTGCGGTTGAGAAGCGCCAGCTGAAGTTTGGAATTGAGGGACGTCATTGGTTTGCTTCGAGTTGTGTTGGTTGTTGTATGGCACCTTCTGGTGCGAACAACTCCATGATTTCCTCAATTGATGGTGTTGTCAGGGAAGAGCCGCTAAAGCTTCCCTAAGAGGGTTCTTAGCTTTGCTCTCAGAATCGTTTGCACCTCGCCGGCTCCCGTCGCTGCGGATCTGGCTGCAATCCACATCGTTGTTGGCTGTTGTGGCTGGTTACAGCCTTCTCTTGTTGGTGGGCAGTGCCTTCCGCCGAGCAGAGCGCCAGCGTGATCATCAGCAATTGGCCGAAGCGATCCGTGGGGAGCTCCGGGTCAGTGCACAGCCCAACGCAATTGAGCAGGCCTTGGGTGTTCAGGTGTTTGTGTTGCCGAGTGGAAAGCCTCAGCTTCCCCAGCTGATGCGCCAACGCGACGGCGAGCAATGGATGGTGAGCCGCCGCTGGTTGGCTAGCGAGGCTGAATCGCCTTTGCTGGAAGTACGGCAAAACGTGACGGCCCAGTTGCGGCAAGACCGCATCGTTCAGCTGCTGCTTGTTGCTGCAGCGGGGGCCTCGATGCTGTTCACCTCCGTGTTGCTGCGCCTGGTGCTGCGCCGCGGGCTGGTGTTGCCGATCGGAGAACTCAGGGATCAGCTCAATGCCTTGGAGGCGGATCAGCTCGGCCAGCAGTTATTGGAACCCAGCAGTCAGCCGGAGGAATTGTGCGCAATTGCGCTGGCGTTCAACGGCCTGCAATCGAGGCTTGCGGAGGCCTGGGGGCGAGAACGCACTTTTGTGGATGGGGTTGCCCATGAACTGCGCACGCCGATCTCGGTGATTTCGGCGCAGGCGCAACGGCTTGAGCTGGCTGCACTTCCCCATCCATCAGCTGCATCGGCGGGCTTAATCGCCTCAGAAGCAGAGCGCATGGGGGAACTGGTGCGGGTGTTGCTTGATTTCGCCCGCAGTGATTCCGGCCGCCTGCAGCTCGAGATGGAAGCGATTGATCCGGAACAACTGCTGTTGGAAGCCTTCGAGCGGCTCTCGTCCCTGGCGCCGGATCGGCTTCAGCTTGCGGCAGCCAGTAGCGATCAGCTGCCAAAGATCAAGGTCGATCCGGCCCGCCTGCATCAATGCCTGGCGGCGCTTGTCGCCAACGCCCTCGCCTATTCCTCCGGTTTCGTTGTTCTGGCCGCAGACCATTGCACTCATAGTGCTGAGGTGGTGTTGCATGTGCTCGACCGTGGGCCAGGGATTCCCGCTGCAGAACGCAGCGTTGTGGTGCAACGCTTTCAGCGCGGCAGCAGTGCGATCGGTACCCGTGGCAGTGGCATTGGCCTGGCCACCGTCAGCCTGTTGATGGACGCGATGGGGGCGGAATTGCGGATTGCTGATCGCCATGGCGGCGGCGCTGATCTGCAGCTGCGTTTCAAGATTTTGGATCACCCACCCGCGCCATGAACCCCGCCCCGCGGATCGTGTGCAGCAGTTGCGGGTGGCCGCTTTTTTCCACCTTCTTGCGCAGATATCCCAGGTACACATCGAGGGTGTTGGGATCGCCAACAAAGGGTGAGCCCCAAACGGCTTCGAGGATCGATTGGCGCGACTGCACGGCATCGGCGTTGCGCACCAGATAGCAAAGCAGATCGAATTCCCGCTGAGATAGCGAAATCTCCTGCCCGCCGCGCAGCACGCGTCGCTCCAGCAGCTGAATCTGTAGATCCCCCAGGCTGAGCAGTTCAGCAGTTGGGTCGTCGGAACGCTGATAACTGCCGCTGCGCAGCCGTGCCCGCACGCGGGCATGCAACTCCTTGAGATTGAACGGTTTGGTGAGGTAGTCGTCCACACCTGCATCGAGCGCCTTGACTCGCTCATCGATCTCATCCCTGGCGGTGAGCATCAGCACCGGTGTGGTGTTGCCGCTGCTGCGCAGCCGCCGGCACACCTCTAAACCAGAGAAATCCGGCAGGGTCCAATCGAGAATCACCAGCTGGAACTCTTTTTGGCGCAGATACAGAAACGCATCCTGGCCGTTATCGCAACCGGTGCAGTGGTGCCCGGCACTGCTCAGTTCCTCCACCAGGAATTTGAGCAGTTCTGGATCGTCATCAACGATCAACAACCGAGCAGACGCCTCTGCCACCAGAACGAAATGTTTTGCTCAGGCTAAGTCGCTTGTTGGCACTGGCAGCGGAACCAAACCGTCCATCACGTCGTCCCATTGCGGCCCCACAGGTTCCTGCATGCTTTCGAAGCGAAAGCGGCCCTTCGGGCGGAGCTGAATGGTGGCGTCGTCGTTGGTTGTGATGTTGATCAGCGATCGCACCGAAAAATTGCAGACAGCGCCAATCGCAGGAAGCGTGCACATCCCCATCGATCCCTTTTCGCGTACCCACTGAAGCGAACCACTGCCATTGATCAGATCATCAATCACCGCTGATCTCTGCCGACCCGTGCCGCCTTTGAAGATCAATTCGTCAGCAGCAAATTCCCCATCACCGTTTTGATCGATCGACAACTTGATGGTTGCTTTGCGGCCCCGCTGATTCGGAAACACCTCCATCAAACCATCCATGCCTTTCCAATCTTTGCCTCTTTTGAACTGAAACAAGCCAGCGTCGTAGTCACCTTGATGGCGGCTGAGCTTGCTCCATTTCTGATCGGTGGCGCTCATCATTTGGCTGGTGAACGGTGTTCTTAAGAGCTTTGTTGTTCTGGCTTCATTCTGCAGTGATTGGTGTGGGCTGCAGCTGTGATCGTGCTCACGTTGTTGGAGATTGATCCCCTGCTCAGCAGCCTGCGGGGAATGCTTCTGCATCGGTTCCATGGATGCTGAATGGGTGTTTTTCGTTGTCCACCACCACCTCGCTGCGGCCCGGGGCGCCACCGCCCTTCCGGTTTTGTGCTCCCAATCGCCATCGCCAGCTCCAGCATCCTGCTGTTGAGCAGCCTGTCTCTGCACACCCTGGCCTTGCAGACGCGGCAGCGGGCGCAGCAGCAATGGCATGTCGCCCAGCGCCGTGATGCTCTTCATTCAGCGGTGATGCATTTCGCCCAGCGCAGTCGGGGCCAAGAGGCCTGTCTGCTGGCCTGGCCGTTGGAGCAGTGGTCTGCACAGGCAAAGAGGGTCTGCCCTGAGGCCAATCCCACGCTGTTGCGCTCCGGTGCCGTGGAGGGTGTGCGTTGGCGCCTTAAGCAGTGGACGCCGCAGACGCCATTGGCGCAGCTGCGTCTTGACTTGCCAGACCTGGAGATGGAAGGCAGCGTCGCGCTGCGGTTTTCCGCCGCCGGTGTTGTGCAAGTCGAGCGGTTCCCGTCATGAACCTCGCTGAAGTGCTCGTGTCGGTTCTGATCCTGGGATGGAGCAGTCAGTTGGCCCTGCAGGGCTGGCTGCGGGTGCTGGATCTCCAGCGGGATGCTCGGACCACAGAGCAGGCCCTGCAGTCTTCGGATCGGGTTCTGTTGGCGGCCCGCCGCCTGCTGAGCAGCACGGCGTCCAGAGTTGATCAATCTGTTGATGTCAGCTGCCGACTTGCCTTGCGGGAGGCCCCGGATCTGGTGGGAGCAGAGTTGGTGGAGGCGGAGCGTGCTGAAGGCGTTGCCGGCCATCCCATCGCTCCCGAGCTGTGGCCGAGCTGGCATGCAGCAACGGAGCTTGATGGCCTTTGGTTGCACCTCTCGGTGCGCCCTAGCAGCGGTGGCGATCCGTCCTGGCAACGCAGGGTGTTGTTCACGGCTGCAGGCCTGGGGCGCTGCTCGGAGGCATCGGGATGAGCCGTGGCTTCAGTTTGGTGGAGTTGATGGTCACGATTGCGGTGGCCGCCGTTCTGGCCAGCACGGCGCTGGTGCGGCCGGGGTTGCAGCAGCAACGCCTGGAGTTGGAAACGGCGATGCGACGCCTGCGGGTGGGGCTTGATCGGGCCAGGCTCGCCGCGGAACGGAACCAGCAGCCCTGTGGTCTGAGTCTTGGCGCGCAGGGTTGGCAGAAGCCGCATTCGAGCGCCTTGCCCGTTTGCCCTGGTGCCCTGCTGCCCCTGCGTGAATCCGCGGCTGGTGGATCCCCAGACACGTTGATCAGCCTGCGCACCAACCTGCCCCAGCTGCTGCGGTTCACCGCCAATGGCCTGGTGCTCGATGGCGGTGTAGTGGTGCTGCGCCACGTGCAACTGCCGTTAGAGCGCTGTTTGGTGCTGGGCCTGCCGCTCGGCATCACGCGCACCGGCCGCTACGACGCGGATGCCGACCAACCCCTGTCCAGTGCCCATTGCCGCCCCAGCGATGACGGTTGAACCGGGAATCCGAGGGTTCAGCCTGCTGGAGCTGCTCCTGGCCGCTGCGCTTGGAACGGTTGTTTTCGCTTTGGCGCTGCAGCTGTTGATCGGGGAGTCCGTGCAGAGCGGTTCCCTGGCCCAACGCCTCCAACTGCGGCGTGTGCAACGACGCACCCTTCGCTTGCTTCAGGGTGATTTGTCAGGGGCCATCTCCTGGCAGCTGGCTCCTGATCCAAGCCCCACATGGCCCTGTCCGATGCGTGGCCGCCAGCCCTTGCTGGCCATCACCCCGGATCAGAGCTCCGTCCCTGTGGTGTACAGCCTTGGGCCGGCACCGTCAGCGATCTGGCGTGGATCGGTGCTGATGCGCTGCGGCCCCTCCTTTGACCTGGACGGCCAACCACGCTTGGAAAGCCCCTATCAAAACCGGGTTGTTCTCGATGCGATCGATGCTGTGCGGCTGGAGCAGGATCCAGCCCTGCCGCTGGTGAGGTTGCAGCTGGAGCAGAGCATCCCCGGCAGTGATCAACCGGTGATTTCCTCTGCGGTTGGTTGAGGTTTGAGCAGGAAAAAGGCCACCACGCTCATCTCGGACATGGCCAGCATCACGTGATCGAGCCAGCCGAACTCAACACCCATGCCCATCGCTGTGATCCAACTGTTCACCACCACCAGCATCAGTGCAAAAACCCCCAGCACCAGGCTGGGCAGAGCCTGCAACTGTTGGCGGTCTGTCCAAAGCGTGATCAGCAACGGCAGTAGCAGCAGCGTTGATGCCCCATGCAGGATCCGCATCGACACATCGCTGTGCAGGTGAGGGGTGATCGCGGCCCAAAGGTTCACTGGGATTAGCAGTGAGCAGAACACCAGAAAGCTGATCATTGGGATCGCATTGCATTGTTCCAGCCGTTGGGATGGCGGCTTCTGGATGGGATCTGATCCATCGGTGTTGCTTTGTGCGTCAACGTCTTAATCACCCTTAGATAGGTCGGGTAGCTCATCGAGCAGTCCTTCCATACGGTTATTGACGAAAACGATCACCCCGCTCAGTTAAGCCACCGCAACCGCAACCGCAACCGCAACCGCAACCGCCACCGGCAGCATGACGTGATCCAGCCAGCCTTAGCGGACCCCTAAACAATCATCGGGGCAGCCGCACCGTGAAACAGCTGCCTTCACCCAGGCGGCTGCGCAGTGCGATCGTGCCGCCCATCCCCTCCACCAGCAGCTTCACCACCGACAACCCCAGGCCGGAGCCACTATGTTCCGTTGCGTTGCTGGCCCGGTGGAAACGCTCGAACACCGCCTCCTGTTCCGCCTCCGGAATTCCGATGCCTTGATCGATCACGTCGACGGCGAAGTCATTTGGCTCATCGCGAAGCACCAGTTCGATCGGCCTGTCAGCGGGGGAGTACTTCTCGGCGTTTTCGATCAAATCGAGCAACACCTGCCGCAGCCGGGCCGGATCGGCCTGGGCGATGCCATCCCGTGCCTGGGGATCCAGCGGCAGCGTCAGCAGAAGTGGACGGTTCAAGGTGCTGCGGGCCATGTCGACCACCTGCTCCAGCTGATCGGCCAGTTGCACTGGTTCATTGGCGATCGCTAGGCGGCCTGAATCGCCACGGGAGAGATCCAGCAGATCGTCCATCAGGCGACGCATCCGGATGCTTTCCTCTTCGGCGGTGCGCAGGCCGCGCACCTGTGATTCGGTGAGGTTGTCGCCCCGCTTCACCGTCCGGTTCAGGTAGCCCTGCACAATCGTGAGCGGTGTGCGCAGCTCGTGGCTCACAGCGCTCACGAACTGGCGTTGCTGGCTCCAAGACAAAGACAGCCGTTCCAGCAGGGCGTTGTAGGTACGGCCCAGCTGCTGCACTTCAATCGGGCCGCGGTCCAGGTGCAGCCTGGCCGAGGCCAGGGTTTCGGCCGTGACCTGATCGGTAGCGGTATTCAGCTGCTCAAGCGGTTGGACGATGCGGCGCACCAGCCAGCTCACCGCCAGCAGGGTGACCACCAGGCAGCCACTCCAGATCAGGATCATCAGAGCGAGGTAATCACTGAGGGCCCTCTGGTTCGTGCTCACCTCCTGGCTGATCCAGAGGCTTGCGCCGGACGGGAACCGCTGCACCAGCTCACTGAGGTACAGCCGTTCGCCAAGGCGAATCAGCTCCTGCTGACCCTCCTTTCGGGCCGGGTTCGCCTGCATCGATGCGCGGATCGCGGAATCTGAGATCTCCAGATGATCGCTCTGGGGCAGAACAAGGCTCCGATCCGGGTTTTCGACCCACAGGCTCGTACGCATGCTGGAGTGCAGCAGCAGTTCCTGCTGCACGAAGGCTGGATCAGTGGTGCCTCCCTTGCTCAGGCAGGCCTGGATCGCGGTGGCACTGCGTCGCAGCTCCGTTGCGTTGTTCTGAATCAGATTGCGCTGCCCAATCCAGGGCCCCACCGATGAGGCGCCGGTGAAACCCACGAAGACCGCCAAATAGGTGGCCAGCTGAAGCTGCCCCTGGAGGCTGCCCAGCAGTTCTGTTCTCCAGCTTGGTGGGGCTGCCATGGCGCCCATTCTTGGCGGGGCCAAGGGACAATGCATGCAATTGGGACGGTCCCGCTGCTTTGACTGTCAGCCTTTCCACCCGGATGGCCCGTTGGGGGCTGCTGATTGTGGCGATTTACGGTCTGATCGCTCTGATCACCCCGGCGTTGATCGCTGCTGGGCTGTTGCCCGACGCCAACACCGGTTTGAGCAACCCGATCTACGACGCTCCCAGCTTGAGCCATTTCTGCGGCACCGACCGTCTGGGACGCGACGTCTGTGTGCGGACCATGGCTGGCAGTGGTGTGGCCTTGCAGGTGGTGCTGCTTGCGGTGGGTCTTGCTCTGCTGGTCGGCGTTCCGCTCGGCATGGTGAGCGGCTACTTGGGCGGGGCGGTGGATCGCCTGTTGGTGTTGCTGATGGACACGCTCTACACCCTGCCTGTCTTGCTGCTGTCTGTGGTGCTGGCTTTTCTTCTCGGGAAAGGAATTCCCAATGCCGCCGCAGCGCTCTGTGTGGTGTACGTGCCCCAATACTTCCGGGTGGTGCGCAACCAGACGGCTCAGGTGAAGAGTGAGCTGTTTGTGGAAGCGGCCCAGTCGCTCGGTGCCGGTCCGTTTTGGATTCTGCGTCGTTACTTATTCCGAAATGTGATCACTTCAGTGCCGGTGCTGCTGACGCTGAACGCCGCTGACGCTGTGCTTGTGCTTGGTGGGCTGGGTTTTCTGGGCCTGGGGCTCCCTGAAACCGTGCCGGAATGGGGAGGAGATCTCAACCTTGCTCTGGCGGCGGTGCCCACCGGCGTCTGGTGGACGGCCCTGTTCCCGGGGCTAGCCATGTTCATCCTGGTGCTGGGTCTCTCCTTCCTCGGTGAGGGAATCGAAGCCTGGGTGAGCGGCAGCGGTGCGCGACCGGCATCAGACTGAAACTGTCACAATCCGGTGCCGCCATGCCCTGGTGGACATCTTGCATCCTTCTTGGGGTCTCCCTTCTGCTCTGGTTCAAGGGACGCGGCAATGCCGATGATGTGATCGGATTGCTGGAAAAAATTCTGGGGACTGCAGCCTGCATGGTTGTTCTGCTGTTCGGGCACAACCTGCTGCTTGAGCTGCTGATCTTGATCGCTGCTCTGCGCTTGCCTTCAGCGCTCGAACGCCACGTGATCAAGCAACGTTGAACGCGCCCAAAGCTTTGCCTGCACTTCGGGCGCTTTGAATTTGTCTTGAGTTTCAGCCTGTTGGAGGTTGCTTCACCTCGCGGATCGAGATGCGGCAGGACGAGGGAAACAGGGCGTGGGCCGCTTCGACAGCGTTGCCGAGATCGCTCGACTGGAGCATCTCCTCACCCCATTCATCGCCGCAGTGATAAGTGACGGCGAACTGGTGCATCTGCTTCTGGTCCATCACGGATTCGTCGCTGATTCAAGTTATGGCTCAGCGTTCGCTTGGATACAAGACCTCTCTTCAATCAGCAGCGCAACCGCACGGTGCGCGGTAGCTCTTCCAACAATTCACCACGGTCATTCAGCGCTGGATAGGGCCGGTCTTCGTTGCGGCACCAGGCGGCCACCTCCGGGTAGGCCCACTCGAACAGCAAACGCTTGTAGTGATCGGGTGCTAGGCCCTCACCTGCAGTTGGCGCTACCCCCTTGGCCTCCCGCTGTCGCAGTGCTTCAAACATCAATGTCGCTGTTGCGACGGAAACGTTGAGGGACTGCACCATCCCACGCATCGGGATGTAAAGCGCTTCATCCATCAGGTCGCGCGCCTCGTCGGTCAGGCCCCATTTCTCGGCACCGAGCACAAAGGCTGTTGGCCCGGTGAAATCACACTCGCGGTAGTCGCGGGCATCCACACCGAGATGGGTTCCGAACAGGCGGAACCCCCGGGCTTTGAGATGGGAGATCGCAGTGCAAATCGTGGCGTGATCCTGCAAAGCGACCCATTTCTGGCTGCCCTGGGCCGTGCTGTTGAACGTCCGGGTTCGGCCTTCAAAATTCACGGCGTGCGCTTCAAGGGCACCCACCGCATCGCAACTGCGCAGGATCGCCGAAAGGTTGTGGGGTTTTTCAACATGCTCAAGCAACACGGTGAGATCTGCCATGCGGCGATCCAAAACCGACTTGAGCCGCTCAAACCGGCGAGGCAGCAGCGGCATCAGAACAGCTGACGTTCAGAGAACCAGAGCCGTTCAGAGAACCAGATTCGATCCCTTGAGCGAATCCGTGCCTGGCAACTGGATGGCGAAATCCGCGGATTTGTCTCCGTCGGCATCGACTTGCAACGTCCCTTTCGTGAACCGTACGTCCCCGGCAGTTGCCGTGAATTTGCTGGAACCGATGTACTGCAGATCCTTAGCGAGGCCCTGAAGATTGATCTTGTCTTTCTTGCCGAATTCCAGAATCTTGTCCTGTTCGCCTTTGGCAGCCGGCGAATCATCGACGTCGGTGTAGATGTAGCGGTTTTTGCCCTTGCCGCCAATCAGCACATCAGCTCCTCCTGCACCCATCAGGTGGTCATTGCCGCCCATGCCGATCAGCAGATCAGCAGAGTTGTCGCCATTCAGGCGGTCCTTGCTGCTCAGGCCGATCTTGACCTGATTCATCGCTTCAAGCGTCTCGTCATCAAGGCCGAGTTGTTTGGGCTTCAGACCGATGTCCTGAATGTCGGGGAAGACAGGTTGCTGTTCACCCTCCGGGATTGTGGCCAGCAGTTCCACCGTGAAGCGCAGAGGACTGTTGGGTGGTATCCGCTCTCCAGCGCCTTCTTCGCCATAGGCCAGATTGGCGGGGATGGTGAGCTCAAGAACCTCACCGATGCGGCGACCATTCAGGCCTCTATCCCATCCTTTGATCACCTGGCCCGCTCCGATTACGAAGTCGAAAGGCATTGACTGGGGCTGAAGCAGTGCTGCCCCGTTGGATCGGAAATAGGTGTTCGCCGGAATGGCGGGCGCGAACGTTTTGAAGTTGTAGTTGGCGTCGAAGGGCGTACCGTCCATCAAGGTTCCGGCGTAATTCACCAGAAGGCTGTCGCCATCAGAGACCTCAGCTCCCTTGGAAGACCGCAGCACCTTGGTCTTCAGCTTTTTGACGGCTTCGTCGGACATAGAGGTTCAACTCTTCAACATCACTTTGATCAGGATCTGATGTCTTGCAGCAGCGATGCGGGCGGTTTGCCGATCAGCCCCTGCAGTCGTCGCGTTGTCTTGTCAACGTCTTGTCATGGCAGCAAAGGGTTTTGACCAACGGGTGTGGAGGGCGGTGGCCCGCATTCCTCAGGGGCGGCTGGCCACCTACGGGCAGATTGCCGAATTGATTGGTGCCTGGGGGTGTGCCCGACAGGTGGGCTGGGCGTTGCGGCGCTTGCCGCTTCCCTCGGATGTCCCTTGGCATCGGGTTGTGAATGCCAGGGGGGAGATTTCGATGAGCATTAGTCGTGAGGGCAGCGACTGGATGCAGCGTGAGCTGCTCATCGCCGAGGGAATCCCCGTGGATGGAGAGGGGCGTTTGCCGCTGCAACGCTTTCTCTGGCGGCCGGACGCTAGCTCTGGAGGTTGATGCACCCTGGTTGTTGACCACCTCCCCGATCACCGGCCTCGCACCGCGGCGTCTGGCCTGGCAGGTGTTGCTGGCGGTTTCGGCAGGGGCCTATGCCGATGTGGCCCTGGAACGGACGCTTCGGGAGACACCGCTGCTGGGGCCGGATCGCGCCCTGGCAACCGAGCTTGCCTACGGTGCCATCCGCCGCCGCCGCTGGTTGGATGCCTGGTTGGATCGTCTCGGGCGCGTGCCGGCGCGCAAGCAGCCACCGAAACTGCGCTGGTTGCTGCACGTTGGGTTGTACCAGCTGTTCTGGATGGAGCGCATCCCCGCATCCGCTGCGGTGAACACCAGCGTGGAACTGGCCAAAACCGGCGGGCTGGCCCGACTCTCGTCGGTGGTGAACGGGGTGTTGCGGGCTGCATTGCGGGCCCGAGATGCCGGGGACGAGCTGGTTCTGCCCACTGGGGAGGTGGATCGTCTCGCCCTGCAGCATTCGTTGCCGGACTGGCTCGCTGCGTCGCTGGTTCAATGGCGCGGCCTTGAAGGGGCGGATGCGGTGGCCGCCGCGTGCAACCAGCTTCCGAAGCTGGATCTGCGGGTCAACCGCCTGCGCACCTCCCCGACGGCATTGGCGGCTGCGCTCCTGGCGGAGGGGATCAGCAGTGAGCCGATCCCCGGCTGCCCGGATGGCTTGCAGGTGCTGGAGCACCGCGGTGATCTGAGGGCCTGGCCTGGTTATGAGCAGGGGCACTGGTGTGTGCAGGACAGATCCGCGCAGTGGGTGTCGCCGTTGCTGAGCGTGCAGCCCGGTGATCGGATCCTCGATGCCTGTGCTGCACCCGGAGGAAAAGCCACCCATCTGGCGGAATTGGTCAAGGATCAGGCGGAGATCTGGGCTGTGGATCGTTCGCCTGGCCGGCTTCAGCGTGTGGCGGCCAATGCAGCGCGGCTGGGACTGACCTCTCTTCAGGCCCTAGCTGCCGATGCGACGAAACTCCTCGATGCGAAGCCGGAGTGGCGGGGCTTCTTCAAGAAAATTCTCCTCGATGCTCCCTGCTCCGGCCTTGGCACCCTGGCCCGCCACCCCGATGCCCGCTGGCGTGTGTCCACGGAGGCTGTGGAGGAGTTGAAGCAATTGCAACAGCGGTTGTTGAACGGTCTTCTGCCTTTGCTGGCTCCACAGGGTCGCCTGGTGTACGCCACTTGCACCATTCATCCTGCAGAAAACGGGGAGCAGATCACGGCCCTGCTCGCTTCCGTCCCCGAGCTGACCTTGATCTCGCAACACCAGCGGTGGCCGGATGAGCCGGAGGGTGGCGACGGTTTTTATGCCGCCGTCCTGGAGTACGGCAGCTGATCAGCGCCTCTGAATCTGTGGTTTCAACCAGTCGCGGGGTCCGTCCTGAGCCGGGGCAACCGGTGCAGGAGCAGGGGCCGGGTTTGGAACGGGTGCAGGAGCAGGGGTTGCCGGTGCCGGATCCTGAGGTTCCTCCTGCCAAGGGGGAGGGGCGTAAGGAGAGTCGTCGAAGGTCGGAGTCTCTCCGTCGTTGATCTCCTCCTGGTATTCGTAACCGCGGTAGGGAACGTCCTGGTTGGGGCGCTTGGTCTTCTTCTTCCCTGGCGGAGTGAACTTTCTGGTAAGCACCGGCTTGTTGGGGAAGGCGCGGACGGGAATGTCGTCCTTGATCTGAAGCATGAATTGCTTCCAAGCCCATGCGGCCTCGCCGCTCGTGCTTTTGGTGGGCCGGTCGTCGTCGTATCCGAACCAGACGCCAGTCGTGAGCTGGGGAATTGAGCCGATGAACCAGAGATCACGGGTGTTTTCTGACGTTCCCGTCTTCCCGGCGACCTGTCGATCATCGAGTTTCGCGGCGATGCCTGTGCCGCCTGTCACGACCCGCTGCAGCATCCAGTTCATGGTGTCCGCCACATCACTATCAACAGCCCGTCGTCCTCGCTCACCACTCAATCGCCGACTCCAGAGAATCTCATTGTTGGGTCCCCGGATTTCTTCAAAGGGGCTTGGTTTGAAGAACACACCGCGATTGGCCATGCCTGCATAGGCCGCAGTCATGTCCAGGATGGTTTGCTCGTAGGCCCCAATGGCCATGGGGTAATACTTCCCGAGAGGTCGCTCTGTTCCGATGTTGAGGCTGTTGGCAATCTCAATGACAGCTTCAAATCCAACGATGTCTTGCAGTTGAACAGCCACCGTGTTGAGTGAATTCTTCAGAGCATCCGCAAGGGAGATCTTCCCGTAGTACTTGTTTCCAAAATTTTTAGGGCAGTAGCCCTTCCAACAGCGCTTCGCATCAATGACTTTTGTGTCGGGCTTCAGTCCCCGATCAATCGCTGCTGTGTAGGGAAAGAGCTTGAAGGTTGAACCTGGAGAGCGCAGCGCCAGGATGGCGCGGTTGAACTGACTCTTGGAGAAATCCTTGCCCCCAACCATCACCCTCACCAGGCCGGTGCCGGGCTCGATCGACACAATCGCACCTTCAGTGTCGAATGGTGCATTGGCTCGAACAACCTTCTGAGCTTTCTTCTGCCAGTTGAGATTGAGGCTGGTGCGAATTTTGACACCACCAACTTCCAGTTGTTCGGGAGTTAAGAACTTGGGCAGCTCTTGGGCAATCCAAGTGGTGAAGTAGGGCGCTGCACTGTTGAAGTACTTCGGTGTTGCAGGCTTGAGCCCCAGGGGGCTGTTGCGACCGCTCTCCGCTTCGCTGGAGGAGATGAATCCGGCCTGGGCCATGCGATCGAGAACGATCGAACGCCGTTCCCGCGCCTGATCAGGGTTCACCAGGGGGGAGTAGATGGATGGCGCCGGGGGGAGCCCAGCAATCATCGCTGCTTCAGGAACCGTGAGCTGATCTGGGGCTTTGGAAAAATAGATCCAGGCCGCATCGGCAACGCCATAGGCGCCGGACCCCAGGTAGACATAGTTGAGGTACTGCTCAAGAATCTGCTTCTTGCTCAGCTGACGTTCCAGCTTCATCGCTAGAGCCGCCTCCTTGAGTTTGCGCGTGATCGTGCGGTCTTGGCTGAGGAAGACGGTTCGGGCCAGTTGTTGGGTGATGGTGCTCGCCCCTTCTCGGACAGCGCCCTGGCGGACATTGGTGACGATGGCGCGTGCGATGCCCCAGCCATCAACGCCGGCGTGGTCATAAAAGCGGCGATCTTCAGCGGCGATGAAGGCCCGTTCCACAAGCCTGGGCATCTGGCCCGCTTTCACCTTCTCGCGTGTGGCCGGACCAAGCTTCTGAATGATCTGGCCGTTGCTGGCCAACATGGTGATGGTGCCTGGACGATAGAAGTTGGCAATTCCCCTTGCATCCGGGAGGGATGCATCCATCATTTGGGTGACAGCACGATTCGCCAACGCTGCTCCCATCCCGATGGAAGCAGCTGTTGCTGCAATCAGGGCCCAGCGAAGGCGAGTGCGGTTCACATCACCTGCATGAGTGGGCTGTGGCCAACTGCGAGGGCTGTCACCAACATGCCGAGCACCAGGAAGGGTTGAGCACTGGCCTGATACTTCACGTCGTAGGCAACGGGATCACGCAGCAGCCAGATGTCCTGAAACGTGATTTGAGGCACGATCAGCAGCACCAGAAGCACAGCTGCGAAATGTTGGCCGATGGCAATCAGTACGGCAACCATGGCCAGTTGAAAGACATCGATCATCGCGGCGCTGATCCAGCTCGCCCTCTGGATCCCGAACACAACCGGCAGTGACTGAAGACCGAGGGCGCGATCCCCCTCCACACTCTTGAAATCGTTGACCACGGCAATCCCCAGCCCGGCAAGGCTGTAGGCAAGGGTCAGGAGAGCGGTGGTCCAGGTGAGATGCCCAAACAAAGCCTGGCCTGCCCACCAGGGCAGCGCGATGTAACTGGCACCTAGGGCGTAATTGCCAAGCCAACCGTTCTGTTTGAGCTTGAGAGGCGGTGCTGAATAGATGAAGCTCACAAAGGAGCCGCCCAGGGCCAACAGGAGAAGCACAGGCGTCGTGTGCCCTGCCCAGAGATCAAGCGCCCAGGCCACGCCTAATCCAGCGAGCAGAAGCAGCCAGATCTGAAGCTTCACCTGACCGAGCGGAATGGCACCTGAAGGGATTGGTCGGTAAGGCTCGTTGATCGCATCGATCTCGCGGTCGTAGTAGTCGTTGATGGTTTGGGTGTAACCCGCAAGGAGCGGGCCGCTCATCACCATGCAAGCGATTGCGGCCAGCACGTCAGTCCAGTGCCAGGTGAACTGTCCGCTGGCCGCGGCACCACACACCACACCCCAGATCAGTGGAATCCAGGTGACAGGCTTCATCAGCTGCAGGCGCAGCTTCCAGATGTTTGTGGTGCCTGAGGCACCTTTCATGCCAAGAAGCTGGCGGGCGTCGCTCACGTGGTGCAGCCTCAGGCGGGTTGAATCTCGTCTTCAAAGAACCAGTTGCTCGACCCATCGCTGAGTTCAACAACAACACCGATTCCTTTGCCATCCACTGTGCGGAAATCCGTCACGGTTCCACTCGAATCAGCCTTGAGCAGGTCAATCAGGTTTTGAGGAATGCGATCACGAACACGGCTGATGCGCACTTTTGAACCGATCGTGATCGATGCAGCCTGGGACATGGCCTGCGAGGCTTGGAAAGTGGCGCAACACTAACAGTCGAATTTGCACCGGAACGATGGTTGCGCTGCGTCTGATTCCTTGTCTTGATGTTGCTGATGGCCGGGTGGTCAAGGGCATCAATTTTGTTGGGCTACGCGATGCTGGTGACCCAGTTGAGCTCGCTTGTCGGTACAGCCAGGCCGGGGCAGATGAACTGGTGTTTCTTGATATTGCAGCCAGCCATGAAGGTCGCGCGACGCTCGTTGATCTGGTGCGACGCACGGCCGAATCGGTCACCATTCCCTTCACGGTGGGTGGCGGAATTGGATCGATTGATGGAATCACCGAACTACTTCGGGCAGGGGCTGACAAGGTCAGTCTCAATTCATCGGCGGTCCGCCGACCTGAGTTGGTCCGGGAAGGAGCTGAACGGTTTGGCTGTCAATGCATCGTTGTGGCGATCGATGCCCGTCGTCGTATGGCAGGGGGATGGGATGTGTTCGTCAAGGGCGGCAGGGAGAACACCGGTTTGGATGCCGTGGACTGGGCGAAGCACGTGACTGCTCTC
Organism: Synechococcus sp. MIT S1220; assembly: GCF_047303025.1. Lineage (NCBI taxonomy): Bacteria > Bacillati > Cyanobacteriota > Cyanophyceae > Synechococcales > Synechococcaceae > Synechococcus > Synechococcus sp. MIT S1220. The sequence continues at coordinate 1,483,279 of NZ_CP138939.1, forward strand.
GGTGCCGGGGAGATCCTGCTCACGTCGATGGATGGTGATGGCACCCAGGCTGGTTATGACCTGGAGTTGACGCGGGCCGTGGCGGACGCTGTCGACGTGCCGGTGATTGCCTCCGGTGGAGCGGGTTGCATTGATCATCTTGCGGACGCGCTTGATGCGGGGCCTGCGGGTGGTCATGCTTCAGCAGCGCTTCTGGCGTCCCTGCTTCATGACGGTGTTCTCACCGTGGAGGGAATCAAGCAGGACCTGCTTGAGCGGGGAGTGGCAATGAGGCCCTAGCTTGCGGGACCTCAGTCCACCCCAATCCTTGGAGCCTTTGGTGCATCCACTGCTCAATTCGGCTTGGACGCGTCCGGTGGGTTTGTTCGCACTGTTTGCGATTGTGGCCTTGATCACGTGGGCGATCCGGTTGTTGCAGTCAGCAGCTCGTCAGGACGATTTTTCGCTGACCCTTGCCGGTTGCATGGTTTGCTCTGCAGCGGTTGGCCTTGCAGCGGTGATCTTGGTGACTCTGACTGGCATTCCGTTGTGAAGCCAGGTGATCCCGAGGCAATCGAACAGATGTTCGATGATGTAGCCCCCCGTTATGACCAGCTCAACGATGTACTGAGCTTCGGACTTCACAGGCATTGGAAGCGACATCTGATTCGTTGGTTGCGTCCTGTTCCAGGCGAAACCTGGCTTGATCTGTGCTGCGGCACAGGGGATCTAGCCCTTCAACTCGCGCGCTATGTGCGTCCCTCGGGGAGGGTGATTGGTTTGGACATGGCGTTTGCACCACTTCAGCTTGCACGCTTGCGCCAACAGCGCGAGCCCTGGTTGCAAGTGGAATGGTTTCAGGGTGATGCCTTGGATACGGGGCTTGATGACAGTTGTGTCGACGGTGCACTGATGGCCTATGGATTGCGGAACTTAAAGGACCCAGCAGCCGGGCTGAAGGAACTGAGGCGCTTGGTCAGAGCGGGTGGAAGGGCTGGAATCCTTGATTTCAATCGCCTTCAACCAACCGATCCATTGGGTCAATTTCAGAGGTTTTACTTGCGTCGACTTGTTGTCCCCATTGCCGCCATTAATGGCTTGGCCGACCACTACGCCTATCTAGAGGAAAGCCTTCAGCGTTTTCCGGATGGAGCGATGCAAGAGCAGATGGCTGTGCGAGCTGGATTTGTTGAAGCCAGGCACCGCACGTTGATGGCCGGCCAGATGGGCATATTGCTGCTCGAGGGTTGAAGTACGTAACTCTTCTGATCAGCTGCTTGCGACAGGGCACCGGAATCGTCTAGAAATCTAAAGAGAAAATTAAGAGGTGTTTGCAGGTGGCTTTCCCTCTTCCAAAGCTGCTTTCGACGATTGAGGAGCTGCTTGTTGAGGTGCAGTGGCTTGATGGATTGATTTTGGTAACCGATTCTGAACGTGCCACGTTTGTCTCGTTCTCGCAGGTCGATCCGTTACTGCGGCGTTTGAGGCAACGCCCCAAGGGACCAGAAGTTGCTGAAAAACTCTGCATGTCATTGCTTGAATCTCATGGGAAAGGAACAACCAAACCTGTTCTTGTCTTCCAGGGAGATGGCAGTTTTTGGCTGGGGATGATGGGAACCTGTGGTTCCAATCGACATCGGCATCACGCGATTGCACATCTGCATCGGTGCTTTGAACTGAGCATTTGATCCATGGCAAGCATCAGGCTGTACCTGCTTTCGATTCACACTTTTTTGATGATTAGGCCTTTTTGATCTTGAAGGCTGGCGTAAAAATCATGGCAAATGGATTAATAAGTCCCAGACTTTTTATAGAAGAATTCAAGTTGTCTCATTTTTGAAGAAATATTTGACGATTAAGCTTCTTTTATGAGCTTTAATCAATGAATCAAGGATGCGGATTGAAATCACTGTGGAATGGTTCGTTAAAGGTTGTTGTGTTGATAGCGCGTGATCATCTCTCTTTCTGAACCTCGTCTTGACAGCGTGATCTTTGAATCAGCTGGGAAAGACATCCTTATTTTCTTGTTTTGGTGGATTGTTTCGATTCGCCGCATTGGTCAGTCTCAGATCCATTTGCTTCCCTGGTTTCACCGACCCATGCATGGCGGCCGGGCTTCAGGGCTCCATTGGCCTTGGCTGCCTCCATGTCTAGGGCTCCTTCATGGCGGTGGTAGGGATGAGTTTGGAGGATTGTTATCCAAGCTGAGCACCAAACAAGAACACAACAATCTGCAACTTTGTAAGGGGGTTGAATCAAGCTCAAATAGCACCAACTCCACCATCGGGGATCTCGCCAGATCCCGATGCGAGTCCGCGTGTGGATGGTTTTGGAGCGCCAGATTCAGTGCCTTGCACACTGAGCAAAGCGGCACAAAGCAGTTTTTCCACAGAAAAGTGGAAAAACTGCGGCACAGGGTGCGGCTTGTTCCAGAGGAGATCCATTGCGGTGCCTGCCTTTCTGGGTTAGGTTGTGGATATCCCCATCACCCGGCCGGCATTTTTGCCGGCTTTTTTGTGTCCTGAGATCGGTCCATACCTGTTAAAGCGCTAGATCTAGCGCCCGGATGCAGAGGTCGGTTTAGCGGGTTTGGCGGTTCAGTGGCGTCTCGGTGACTGAGATTGGCAATCGGCCTTGCGCTGCCAAGGAGCTTCCATCCGCTCCCGGTTGTCGAAGCAGAGAGATATCCGATGCTCTTGCGCTTCCAGAGCAGGATCGCTTCTCTTCAGGCGTGTGAGCTTTGCAAGGGAGTCTGAAAGCTCAGCTCTTGTCGCCTCTGGATGCTTTCTGATCGCCAACCTTCACTATGTTATTTTCGAGAAATAAGTTTTTTGAGAAATGGCAAAAGCTTCAGAAAAGCGTGATGAAGTGAAAGCACGTTTGCAGGAGCTTCGCAATATGTGCCGTGATCTGCATGCCACTGTGATGGAAGAAGGTTCGATGCCTGATGCTGCTGACGTCCGCGTGGCAAATGATAAATTGCAAGAACTCCTTGAATTTCTTGATCCAAAGGCTGCCAAGAAGTCATAGGTCTTTTTTTCGGAGAAAAAAGGACCCGGCAATCCAAATTTCCTTATAAGATTTAAATAATTTGGTCAATCTCAGGCCATACTAACTGCGTTTTGAATAAAACTCAGAACATTTTTTTGACATAGCTTGTCAACATAGATTTTTCCAAATGCGTATCCGTCAAGCGCAAAAAAAACCGGAGTCTTGCTCCGGCTCGACGCATTTGCTCTCCCCATCAAGTCATAGCTGACTGTATCGAAATGTACATCCGTATAAATGCCGATCAGTCCTGTTCGGTTTAGCGTTCGAGATGTCGATAATTTGGCATCAAATCAATTCCGGACTTTGTCTATTCAGAGTCATAGGTGGACTGACTAAATGGTTTGATCAATGAATTATCAATCTAAAACAGGAAAGTAGAGTAACTTCCACGCTGGCTGCCTTCAATAGCTTGAGGATTATGCCTAGGTTAGGCTACATGTTGCCATTTTCTTATGCGCTACCGTTCATTATCAAAAAGTAGGATGATCTTAACAGCGAATTCTCTATGATTGACCAATCATTGAAAGCTATGGACTTATCTCTATATCAAGATTCTAGAGCAACCTGATCCTTTTATGATCGCCAAAAAGATGGATGATATTTTGGTTAAGGCGATCATTGAAGATTAATTTGCATCCCAATCTCCATCGCCTTTAGTCCATAGGCTAGCTTTTTGAAGATCTCATTACACTTTTTAGGACGAAGCTTAGGAATGTTGGCTATCCTCCCATCAGGCGGCTACGTGTTGAATGTAATTGATTGAGTTTTGGCTGTTTCTCGACTAGAAACATTAGTGATAACAAAAACCTGGATCTATATTGCAAAAATCAATGGCTCTTATTCTTATGGGTTTGATGTCAATTTAAGATAATTCAGTGCCTTGCATTGGCAAACTTTCAAAGAAGATATTTGCTTACAAAGCAAGGATAAGCAGGTGCTCTTCTTGCCATTGAAACGACGTAGATGATGTACAAAAACGCCGGATGTGATCGCTTTTCAATATTGAGTAGAATAGGGTAAATGATCCAATGAATGTGATAAAAGACTTTTACTATGACAAGCAGTGTTTTGAAAGAGATCAGTAATTGAAGAGGAATTGTACTAAAAATACAATGACGTCATTGCATCAGTACAGCATACTGTAGTCAAAAGTTCTTATTGAAATAAGGGCTTGAAACGGTTTATTTTTGAGTATCGAGTCATTCAACAGGGCATGAGCCCTGTTTTTTCTTGCACAATGCTAACGAATGTCCTGGGAGAACCTCTTCAAGAATGTGGATGCAATCCTATGACGGGTTGGTTTGTTGATGGGTTTTGCAGATCTGATAAATCAGACTTTGGCCAACATATTATGTGTTGTGTGATGACTGAAACTTATTTAAAATACTCATTTGCACAAGGTAACAATCTGATAGATCCAATACCAGAACTTGATTTCCCCGGTTTGATTGCCGGTAATCACTGGTGTCTTTGCTTAACGAGATGGCAACAAGCCTGGCAAGATGGTGTAGCACCTCCAGTCATATTGGAATCGACTGATTGCTCCGCGCTTCAAATTATTTCAGCCGATATTTTGTATAGTTATCAAGATTCAGCCTCTTAGCTCTTAGTCCTTTTTTCCACAACGAAAATCACTTTCTTCTTTTTTTAGTGTGGAAGAACTGCAAGTCGATTGGACATTATGAATATGATCCTTGAGCCCTCAGGTTCTAGGGCAAGGGCAAATTTTTTCAAAACGGCTTATCGACACGTGCTCTGTTGGTAAAGGGATGTGTTTGCGATTCAGACATTGCTATTTAGAGAATAATTTATATCTATGTTGTCAATTGACTAAAGTGAAGAAATTACAATGCTAAATATCCTCGATTTATAATTTTTGAATAGCATTTTATCTGCTTTGCATAAAGCGGAAACCTCCACTCGCATCACCACTGGGCTAGAGCCGGTTTCGACGGCCTGTTACCTTAAGACTCTACCTGGGAGTCTTTGCAGAGCAGTTTATAAAATGTGATATATGTTAGCAAAAAAAATAAATTTACACGATGTAGGTTGTGAAAATCCGTACTAAAATAGTCCATAAATCCAATGATACATTTTATACACGCCAGTTTTAAATGAAGCCGAAAGATGCAAAAGAATATGTTTTTAACGATCTTCTTGGGATGCAATCGTATTGTAAAAATCATTATGAGCAATATTATTCAACTTCAGATTTTTCATGCAATATTACTCAGCTTAGTAAAGGTGAATTGCTGACTAGTTCTATCTGCGCACCAATTAAAAATGTTCATCTCGAAATTTTTAAGTCAAATCAAACCCTTTTGTATGAGGAAGAAGCTAACTGTAATTCAGTTGCTTTTTGTTGGATTGGCAGTCAAGATAAATTATCCGAATCTAAAACAATTATAAGTGGACATAGAATGCAGAATCGCAGCATTGCCGGTTTTAACCGGTTGAATAAGACAGGTGGCAACATTTGGGATGTGGTTGGGGCCAACACTCTTCTTTGTTGCATGAGTTTGAAGTGGGATAAAATGAAAAGCAAAATTAATAAAATGAATGCCTACAATGCCTATGCGAGATTAGAAGAATGTATCGGTATTGACTCGCAAAGTGAAGCATGTTTGCAGCTGAAACGTTTATTTGGACAGCATTTTTCAAAAGGATTAACTTGTAGCGATGAGTTTTACGATTTAGCAATTACAACTTTGGAGGAACCTTGCGTTCAGTCTGCTAAGGTGACTGAAAGATCTGATCAAACAGACCTTGTAGAAGATCTTGTTAAATTGTTGCATGAAGATAGGCAGGGTTTGCCACCTCTGACGATTGGTCAAATAGCTGAATGTTTAAATTCTGAAAAACAATCGTTAGGCGAAGCATGTCAAATGAGTTTTAATATGGGTATCCTTGATTTAATTAAAAGTATCAGGTTAGAGCAAGTTAAAAAGTCATATCTCAACCCCCATGTTCCATGCGGACTAAAACACTTTACTAAAAAGCAGAATGCGCATTATTATGGTTTTAACAATTGGAATTCTTTCAGGCGAATTTACTTCACAACATTCCAACAAAGCCCGGAAGAAACAATTGATAAGTCAAGCAAAATAAGTGTCTTTGTTTCTGATTTGATCAGGGGGAAATGAAATGAAATTATCCTTGTCATATACAGATCCAAATCAGCTTTCTGAAACGCTACAGGAACTTGATCAAGTTACACGGATTACCCAACTTGAATTGGGAGAAGGGACATATGTGATGTCACATCAAAAATCAACTAATATGGCAATTGCAGAAATAAGCGCAACAAAAACTCTTCTTTATGAAGGTTGGGGCACAGATTGGTCCGTAGATTTCAACTGGATTACGCCTCACCATAAGACTAATCATTTCGGTTTTTGTGAGGGATATGAAATGAGGGCTCACAGCATTGCAGGCTTCAATACCTTAAACGCTTCTCCTGGTAGTTCATGGGGTAAGTATTCAGAGGCGTGTTCTTCAACAGCCTGTATGCTCAATCAAAAAATGTTAATCCGATCCTTAGAAGATTGTAATGCACTTGATGCTTTAGAGAAGCTCACTCAACACAAGGGTATTGATACCAACAATCAGGCTTTTTCACAATTAAAGCGTTTAACGCGAAGGGAGTTGGCAACTGAAATAGCCAATCCAACAAAATATTATGATCTGATGATTGCCTGCTTAGAGACAGGCAATCACAGAAAGACAAAAAAAGCGATATCAAAAATCAAAGATTACTGGGAGAAATTGTTGATCTATCACATGATATTCAAAAAATGAGTTCGCCATTAACTCTCTCTGAAGTTTGTCAATATCTTGATGCAAGTCAGGCTTCCCTTTATAGGGTTTGCCAGGATCATTTCGGCATGGGCATTATTGAAATGATGACTCAAGTACGATTAGAAGAGGCAAGACGAGCTCTTCTCTACAAAAAATTCGAACCAACAAATTCTCATCACACCGTGAAGGAAATTGCCCTGAGTTATGGATTCAAGCACCAGGGACGGTTTTCACGGCGCTATTTTATAAACTTTGGTGAGTTACCAAGCCAGACATTAGAACGTGCCAAGATCATTTCTTTTGGAAGCAGCAACAGATTGAGCCAATAATACTTAAAGCGTAATCTCAAACGAACTTGCTTGGATTGCAATAGTTGACCATTTTCATTGGTATATCACGTAATGTTAATTTTCCGGTGAGGCTATCCATTTCTTATCGAATTGAGTAAAATATTAATACAACGCTAGATTCAGACTTTTCCTGAATGAAGAGAATTACATTCGAGCTAAGTGATGATCTCCATCGAAAGCTAAAGTTGCTTTGTTATACAGAATCAGTTTCGATTGGTCATATTTTAAGGCAATGTGTCAATGATTTCTGCATCAAGCATGATGCTCACTTGATTGAAATTATTGATAAGCGTACAAAGTAATTGTCACTTGTTTCTGGATTCATCCATGAAATTTCTGGATGAATAGAGCATATTATTTTTGTTCAATTTGGTGACATTTTTGGCTTTATTGATTATTGCTGTGATTGCGCAGCACTCTTTACGATATGAGCAGCTGTTCACTTGGCTTTGATTACTGCTTGCGTTTATTAGAAAATATTCATTTTATTTCCAATTTTTCTATTTTTTCATTCTCATAGGTCTTGCTTGTAGTTCTGTCTTTTATTTTCTAATTTCTAGATAGAGTTATTTATATCTGATGATTCAATGGCTGAACGTCTCGATATCGTTGTTTGGGGCTTATGTGAAGAGCAGTCTCTTTCCTTGATGTAAGCAGAAACCGGCACGGTTGGAAAGCCCGCTGATCGCTACTTTGCTGCGACCCCGCCAGTACAGAGCGATATGGAGTAACCTTTGCGCCAACCTTTAAAAGCTGTCAAGAATTTAAGTATATCTGAGCTCTCTAACAAGATTACAAGGCGAAGATGTTTTGAGGAATTGGGGCGAAGCAAGGATCAAGCTGCGATCCCTGTTTTCAAGGACGTTCTTCAGAGCACGGCTCAAGAAGCGATCATCAATGCAATTATTGTATTGGCGAAAACAGGTTGGAAGCCAGACATTAGTGAACAGGACTTACTTTTATCGCTTTTCGACCGTGATTTTGATGTTACAACGTGCGAGCCATAATTCATGCACACTCTCGTGTGACGCTTAAATGCACTCAGCTATATATAAAATGCAAAAGTTTTCTGAGCATGAGAGTGCTTTAATTTCTGGTTCCGCAAGGGAATACCTGTCTTTCTTGTTGACCTCACCAAGGGTGAAAGTTTTGTTTGCGCCATTCTGTTCAAAGTAGTTCAGTCATTTTGTCGACACTTGAGCCGATGGGTTCGACGACGAATGACTCCACACCGTTTTCATCATCGCCCCGTTTCAACCTGAAGAGAATCGCATTGACCCAACCTGTCTCCTTGTTGTTGGTTTCATGGCCTCGGTTTACAAATCCATCTTTCTGCATGAAAAGATGCAAAAGGATGCTCACGACATCCTGAGGAGATAGGTTTTCAGGGTCGATAGAAGGGAACAACTCCCTGACATCCATAATGGCGATGGAGGTTGAGTAATCGAAATCGTCTGGCATCACCATGAATTGTTATGCGCGGCTGGCTCCATGATCGTAAAGCTCCTAGGTGCTGCGTCACTTTTTTTGTGTATGAGAGTTGTTTTTCCGTGTATTGATGAAAATCAACTCTGTTCTTGGATTCAGAAATCGGTATTGGCGTTATCTAGGGTCCTTTTGTTTGTTCACGAAATTATAATCTTTGTATTGGTTTTATTTCGGTCTTGGCCTTTAGTATTATCGTCCCCAAGATAACAATGATGTTTTTCTAGGATAATGTGATCAAAGTTCGTACTGGCTTTTGAATTGATCAATCTCCTCCACTTTTTATTTTATTAATCGCTTTTTTCTCGTGTGACGAGGTCTATGTCTGGTTGTATGGTGTGTTGCCTGGGTTTGATTGCGAGTAAGTTCAATCATTTTTATTTTCACTGATCGCTTCATCAGTGCTTATTGCATCCTGTTTCCAATCTTTGGCCCATTCCCTTTGGAATGGGAAACACATGATATTGACAAGATCGCCAGATGGCTTCTTTTTCTTACGGGGGCACCAAAGAGTGTGCATCGAATTCTTGGCGGTGGTTGAATCAATTGTGGTTTAGGTAGGACGTTGTGCCGGTGTGTTGTAAACAATTCCATCGTGTATGATGATTCTGTTTTAAATAGGGCTTGTTCAATAACGGATGGAACTTACGTGTTAATGAATTGGCTGTTGTCATGTTATAAACGCAGTGTCAAGCTCTCTCCGTCCCCTCAGGATTGGGATTGAGGTATTCGTAAAGCCAATCGATAGAAGCTATTAAACTAGTGGTTGATTATTTTTTCCCAGATTCGTTCTCTGGCGGCTGTTTAGGATTCATCGAATGTTGGATTTTCTAAGTTCAGTTGTTCCAGGCCCAACTCTTGCCAGAACCAGCGCTCTAATTGTTGAGAATCTTACTTGACTGTAAAATCTGCTGCAGCTTTCGATTCCGCTCTTATCTAAAAGTTCAAAAAGCTGTATTCGTTATGTATCACGACGACATCAAGGCTCTTAAGGAAAATTTTAAGAAAGCGCTTTTGCGAGATGTTGATCCCTGGATGACCCATCGGGTCATAATGTTGTGGGATCAAGGCTTCCTCGATGAAGCAACTGCCCTTCACTCCGAATTTTTGCGTCGGCACAAACAAAGCTGAGTTGAAGGCATTCATTTCGTTGGCCTCATCTTTTGATTATGGTTATCCCATTGTGCTTTAACGGGGATAGTCCATTGTGTCGCCTCAGGCTTGCAAGTTGAATTGCTGCAGGTTTATGGTTGAAAACGATTTTGGAATCTCTGCAATTTAGGGTTTCAAGGATCTTCTCTGCCAACTTCTTTTAAATATGTTTTGAAATGGTCCAAAATTTAACTTTTTTCCTTCGATTATTGATTTTTTTGGGTTTGGCTTAAGGATTTTCCTCTTTTTGATCAGAATGCCACTCTCGCTAAATTCGAGTTTGACTTGTAATAATGGATCGATAATTAAGTCCTGTTGTAATTCATTTGTCAGGACGCGAATTGTTTGAAATAGTGTATAAATTTTTTTTCATATTGATTATCCTGTGCGAGCCGTTTGATATGAAACTGGATTGGTTGCCGCCTCGAAATGACGAGATCACAACTTTTCTTGCCCGCTTTCTATAGTAAAGGTTTTGTATGTGCTTCTGTTAAGTAAAAACATCACATTTTGCTTTTTTGCTGAAGGGCATTGATCTAAAAACGGAGAGGGTGGGATTCGAACCCACGAGGGTGTTACCCCTACACGATTTCGAGTCGTGCGCGATCAACCGGACTCTGCCACCTCTCCATGCGCCTGTTCGGCACCATTAGATTTTAGAGCCTCGCCCCGCAGTGATCTCGGATTTCTCTGGTTAAACCAGGAGCGCTGTGATCGTGTTGTCCAGAATCCAACCCAAAAGCCCATGGGTGCCTGAAGTCTCGGATTGAAGCCTGGCTTTTGGTCCTGAAGATTCCAGAGGGTCTGTATGGAGGTCAGCAACAGCAGTCGTTGGTTGCCGGCCCTTCATCCCATCGCCCCGTTTGCGTCGCTGGGCAACGCAAGAGACAGACCCGGGCTCAGAAGCGTTTGGCCAGCATGCCACCCATCCTCTAGTCGCACGGCAGAGGTGCTCACAGTTGAACTCCAACAAAAGACAGAACTGCACGTTGAACTGCCTGAATTAAGGAGTTTGCTTAAAACAGATCTGAATGGTGATTCCGCTGAAGCGCGAGCCAAAGCAGTAAGGGAAACACAGTTGGAGCATCATCCTTAAGCCAAACAGCTCAACAAAAACTCGAGCTAAACAATGCGGTGGTGGGCGTGGTCATGACCGGAATGATCGTGGCCAGAGTGGTCGTCACCAGAATGATCATGGTCGGAGTGATCCTCAGTTGGCATCACCATGTCGGCATGATTATTGCAAACCATCCATAAGTCACCCATTTTGTGAGCCCCTTTGCATTCAAAATTCTTGGCGGCTTTTTTGGCTGCTCGTTTGCTCTTGAACATTGTTTGCATGGGGTTCTCATCTCCGCCATCAAGGTCGCTTGCATCAGTTCCTGTTGTTAGTGATTCAAAAAAGTCACTATATTCATAGGCCCCATTCTCACCGCCGCCTGAGACACCTCGACCACCTACCACTTTTGTCGGGAAAGTCATTTCAACGCGATCAATATGTCCATCAATGACAAACACTTCATCGGAGACAAGACCATCCGGCACACGAAGTGGCTTAAACTTCATCTTTCCACGCGCCTTTGCGCTTGTGAACTTATCGGCCAATTTCTCTGCAGAAGACTTTGATTCGCTAAACGGATCAAGTTGAAGCGTGAAACGTGCAAAAGCCTCTTGATGCCCTTCAGCGATGAAGCCGTCTTGATCATGGTCAAAGCCCATGTAGATGGAGCTTTCGTCCTTATTGATAGCAACGTAACCTTCTGAAACTGAACGGTATTTCTTCCCGCTAAGTTTAAACATTGCAACCGTTGTAGCGTCATCATGCGACTTCAGATCGCCTGAAAATAACTTCGCCTTCAGAGCTTTTGCCATGACGCAACAGATGAAATTAATTTAATTGACTAAAAATAGCGCCACGATCTCGCAATTCCCTTCGTCAAAACATTCTCTTAAGAATCCTTCGAGAGAAGCCAATTGCAATGGCTAACAGTTTGCCTCGCAAATCTACGTCCAGTCAAGCCAGCATATTGAATGCAATTGATCATTGCATTCAGGGGCAATGCTAAAGAAAATCAATTTACCGACAACAATTGGCTTTGATCCTGCAAGCGAACAGTGTTGAGTCATCGAAGCTTCTCTTGTCAAACGTCTAAGGCGGGCTTCGTTTTCGACGTGATTGCTGATCGCTAATCACGTCGATCAGCTAAGACAACGTCCTGGATTGCGGTGGTCGCTGCCCGTTCCTCCCCAGTGTTCGTTGCAGCAATGGTCTGTCTGCTTCTGAAATCGTTCCGGCTAAGACATCCCCAGACAGGATAGGCTTGAAAACAACACACCCTGAACGATTGAACGAGAATGGAGTGTTTAATAACTGCCGAAGATCCATGGGCTGTGCGCTTCGGTGACCTTTCTTTCTACAAGGCAACTGGTGCTAACGCGTAGGATTGCCCGCGCTGGCACTGATGTACTGCTACTCGGCTTAATATGAGTTGCTTCTCTCTTGATTGCTTTTTGCTAACTCTGCAGCGAACACAATGAGAGAAGAATCAGAGTATGGAACACCCGAGAATGACAAGCAATTCTTCGCAGACAACGCATCGTTTGCAGGCTGTGGCAACCCTTCAAATGATGCGTAGGCTAAAATCAAATATTGGCTGCATTTAAGAAAGCTATCGAGGGTTGGATTGAGTGCCATCAAACAAGCCTTTCTTCATACTAAAAAAACTGCACAAGAAGTTGCTAAGCCAACACAACTCAAGGTCCAGTGTTTTCTCTTACAAGATTTCGAGTTGTGCGCGATTAACCAGGCTCTGCCCTCTGTCCTTGCACCTGTTCGGCACCACTACTTTTGAGAGCCTCGCCCCGCAGTGATCTCCGATTTCTCTGGTAGCCCGATCACGAAGACGCCTTGCTCCTGCAATGAACTCAACCAGGAGCGCTGTGATCGTGTCGTCCAGAAGCCAACCCAAAGGCCCATGGGTGCCTGAAGCCTCGAACTGAAGTCTCGCTTTTGGTCCTGAAGATTCCAGAGGGTCTGTATGGAGGGGAGCAACAGCAGTCGTTGGTTGCCGGCCCTTAATTCCATCGCTCCGTTCTTGTCGCTGGGCAACGCAAGAGACAGACCCGGGCTCAGAAGCGTTTGGCCAGGATGCACTCGGCGGATGCCAGATTGATTGCTGTGGAGTGATGGTGCCAGTTGTCGCCAACAATCTGATGCATTGTGGGGAATTCGGTTGAGCACGTAGACCCAATCCAGATGGCGATGGCCATGCACATGGGACAAGCGTCGCGCTACGAGGCAACTGCGTTCATCGCCATGACTGCTCACCATCGCTCCTCGTCCGTTGTGACGAGCTAAAAGCCAATGTCGGCCATAGCGATGACCCGCCACCAACTCGTCACTGAATTGATCCGATGTGTGGAATCCAACTGACACCATGGCGCATGGAAGGAGCAGGAATCGCCACCGCCTCGCCTGCGGCAACACCCATGGAAGCAACGCGATCAGGAACAGAAGTGCCACCAATGGATGGGGATGGCCAGTGAGGATCTGCGCAGCTGGAAGCGAGCTGATCAAGTTGGCAAGACCGATCAGCCACCCCGCCAAGTGCTGCACAGGCCATACCAACAACGTCAAAACTGGCAATGGGGCTACCAGGCTGAGTAGGGCGCTGACCATCGCCAACACCGTCAGAGGAGTGAGCAGCGGAGCCGCCAGCACATTCGCGGGCACGGCGTACAGAGGCGTTGACCCGAAATGCAGCAGTTGGAGAGGAAGCGTCCAGGTCAATGCAGCCAAGGGGATGCTGATCGCTGCGGCCAGGCCATTGAGTCTTTTCGGTAGAAGGTGACTGATTCGGTGTTCCAGTGCCGGTGCGCTCAGGATCAATCCTGCTGTTGCTGCGGCACTGAATTGGAACCCTATGGATCGAGCCCAGGCTGGATGGATGGCCAGCATCACGATCAATGTGAAAGTCAGAACACCCACTGCTCGGCTCCTCTCACCTGTTTGACGGATCAGCAGGGTTGTTGAGCCCATCAGCACCGCACGCACCACCGATGCCTGTGCTCCAGCGAGGCAGAGGAAGATGGCTAATGCCGAAACAGCTAACGGATTTTGGAGGTTTTTGGTGCGTCGCCCGACCGACCGCGCAACGCCAAGCAGAACGGATAGATGAAATCCTGAGGCGGCCAGGGTGTGGGACAGTCCTGCAACTCGAAAGGCATCCCGTACAGCAGCAGGAAGCTGAACCTGCGCGCTGCCCACTGTCAATGCCGCCAGCAAGCCTCCCCGTTCTTGTCCAGCCACAGCTTGAAGTCGTCGTGCAATGCGGCGGCGAAGATCCGCGAACGGAGTCCATGGTTGTTGCAACACGACCATCGATTCAGCTCGGATTTGACTCCAGCACTGCTCACGCTGGAGACGATCCCTCGATCCTTCAAGCGTTGGATGGGGAGATGGCGGTGGATGCCGTAGCAAGCCTGAAATTTCGACCTTCCACCCCTGTTCGGGAGCTCTTTCACAGGGACGAAGGAGGAGTTCGATACGCCCATCACTGTGGTGTTGATCGAGCTGATCGATGCTGATCAAGGCTGAACAGGCATCAGTCAATGTCCTGGCATCGGCGACAATGCGGCCTTGCACTCTCACTTCGCTTGGGGGTGAAGTGATTTGATGAACAGGGTCGGAGGGGCCTGGAGTTGGTGACCAGAACAATCCACGCAGCATCAGAAGCAAGAGGATGCTGAAGGCGATGCAGTGAACGGGTGGACGCCTGCTCAGGGTGTTTCAGATCGCTAGTGAAAGTGTTCCCCTGGCGATGACCTCGAAGTGTTCGTCGTTGAATTGGCTTGGACTAAGATATGAACTTCGTTGTTTGTACGGTTGATGGTTGTTGAGGTGACAAAGAACTGGATAAAGGTATGGGGCAATGTTTGGATAAATGATGCATGAGTGTGCGATGCTTAATGCAAATGGCCGTTTGGTGGCAAGCTGTCGGACGCCAATATTCACTCAACGAATGAATCTTGATGTGCATGAAATTTATAATATACAAAGCAATCAGCTTAAGAAAAACTGATATTAAAACACTTAGCTTGGTGAGCAAAGGTTTGACGGAAAAGTATTTACTAAAATGAAAGGTTCAGTATTTTCGCGGATATCTCTGATGCAACATTATAAATTGCTTCAGAAGAATGGGGATAGAACAAGATGGAAGACAAAGGAGAGTGCAATGCCCATGAGCAAGGCTGGAATAGAAAAGCTCAAATTAATTACCTCTATTTTTAGTAGTATAGGGGCGAAATTAAATTCCTGTGTATAGACAAATACATTTATTATTGGTCGAGAGTTATTACTCAGAGTATAAATACTTATCTATTCCTGTTGGTAAGTCGTGTATTTCGGCAGACTGTTAATACTTGGCCCTTGGCTTGTTGGGGTGAATCTAGATATTTTGACGATGATTGCAACCTCGTTTGTCCCTGCGAAGAGGGAGATTTCACCTCTCGAATGTAATTTTGAGGCCGGAATAATTAGAAGGGATACAATATTTAGATTTTAATAATTAATCTCGGCGATTGTTATTTTGTATCGGAAGGAAATCGTTAATAGACGATATTTGATTACGATTAAAGATTGCGTCCGTAAAGAATCCTTTTAGCTGGCTAGTGTTGAGATGCTTTCAATGACGATGCTTCTTGATTAGGCACCAACGTCTGCCATCTCTTTTGTGAGTAGGGGAAACCCTAAGGCTTCTCGTTCTGCAAGCCAGCTTTCAGCCACTTGACGTGCAAGATTTCGAATTCGACCGATCGTTGCCGTTCGCTCGGTTACGGAAATGACACCGCGTGCTTCTAATAAATTAAAGGTATGACTGCATTTTAAAACAAAATCTAGCGCTGGCGCAGGTAATTTCTGTTCAATTAGGTGAGTAGCTTCGGCTTCATAAATCTCAAAAAGTTGTTTGAGACGATCCGGGTTTGATGCTTCAAAGTTAAAATTACACTGTCCTTTTTCGAAGGGCAACCATATGTCTCCATAGCTTCTTTCAGGATTCCAACTTAATTCCCAGATATTTTCAACATCCTGTAAATACATTGCTAGTCGCTCTAATCCATAGGTGATTTCAATCGAAACAGGCTTGCAGTCAAGTCCACCACATTGTTGAAAATAAGTGAATTGTGTCACTTCCATCCCATCCAACCAGACTTCCCAGCCAACACCCCATGCACCGAGAGTTGGAGATTCCCAGTTGTCTTCAACAAAACGAATATCATGCTTTTGGGTTTGAATTCCTAGTGCTTCAAGAGAGGCTAAGTAGGTTTCCTGAATTCCATCAGGTGAAGGCTTAATCAAGACCTGGTATTGAAAGTAATGCTGCGCCCGGTTGGGGTTGTCGCCATACCGTCCATCGGTTGGCCGACGGCATGGTTCTGGATAAGCGACTGCCCAAGGCTCCGGACCAATGGCACGAAGAACTGTGTGAGGACTCATCGTTCCAGCACCCTTCTCGGTGTCATAAGGCTGCAGTAACAAACACCCTTGGTTTGCCCAAAACCGGTTGAGTGTGCTGATGATGTCCTGGAAATGCATATTGCGTAAACCCCCTTTGTATGACTGGTTTTAGGTTGCGCAAACACTGAGAAAACAGTGCTTTAGCTTGCTTATCATCCTAGACCACGACACTGAACTCAACCGCCTGCAGCATACTTGCTGGTCAAATAAGGGACTGTTGAATCATTTATATATCTTTGAAGCAATAGAATTCTACTGGTCACCGCTTTAAAGTTATTCCTTGTCTTAAAGGCAGGCAATCAGAAGCCGTTGACCCAAATTTTGATTATCGCGATAACGAAGCTGCTACAAGACGATGCACTGACCGTCAGTAGACCAAGGTATTAACCCTATAGATATGATTAATAAGTTGTCTTGCACTTGCTTTGATCGAAACCTGTGGCTATTGGTTCAATAGATGCATTGTAACTAACATGAGCAAAGTTCTTTCAGCGGCGAGATGGTCTCTAAGCCTTCTTGCCAAGCGCATTTCCTCTCTCAGGAATCAGTCATTTTATTCTCCTTCTACGATTTACGGCACATCTGCGTACGATGAATCACAAATGAAAGAAAATGATGAATTAAAACGACAACAGAAGGCAATGATTGAATATGATTGTTGATGAAAACCGAATAGCTTATTCGCCACTTGCTGTCATCGCTTTCAGTTTTCTTTGAGATGACAATTGTTTGTCTCGATTTAAACAAAACGCGTTTTATTGTGTCTTTCAGTATCGATGAAGGCGCACTGTGATTGGCTTGATTGATTGCTGTGATGCTGAAATATTCTCAATATTTTTTAAATTAATTTGATCAATTTTCGATGATCATATCACTCGACTTTATGTGCTTTATGCTGTGGATTGCGTGCTAGTTTATTGTAAGAGCAAAACAAATCATGAATGATACGATAAGACTAAACGCAATGGTGCCAAGCCAATCAAGCAAGTTGTTTTCTTTAGGCATCGTTCATCAAGTTTTTAAGGATTCGATTGTCGCTCCTTAATTCTGCCCCATTGAATGCTTCCTTAATGCACGAAGTGATACTTTTAATCTATTCCTGTTAAGAGTGGCTGATGAACATCAATCTAAATGCTAAAAAAACATAAATCCCACCCCGCTCTTGAGAATCAAGGACCCTGTTAATACATCAAAATTATGGATGTGTTCCTATTGATAACAGTTATTGACTGCGCTAGAATACAAAAAACTTTTATCCTATCATTGCATTATTTACGCAGAGAAAGCAGCCTTGTCATGATTAAAATGCTATTGATACATGTCTATAGCTGTTGCAAGCTATAGCTTTTGCGTCTATTTTGCAAAGCAAAGTATTGGACGTCTTTGTGACTATAGATAAATTTTTAACTCATCAATTATATGATGTGTATGAATGAACAGAAGTTAACCACTTTTATTATTCTTTTTTGATTGCATTTATTGATTCATTGATTTTCAATTATTAGATTCTATTTTTTCATGTTTTGAATCCATGTTGCTTCGAGAAGTGTTAGCTGATTTGTGATTCTATCGCATTAGCAATGGCGATATTCTTTTCTTGATTGATGATTATGATTTTCTTGATTTTTGTTTTTCGAAATTTCCTTCTAGTTTTCCTGTGAATTGAGTTTAATGACTTATTTCATTGTTCTTTGTTTGACCTTTTATTGCCTTAATGACGCTTTAATGGTGAATTTTCTTTCTGCCTTAATCTCAGTATGGATGATTCTGATTACATTTGCATAAATGGCAAGGCATGTCGCGATACCGATATAGGAAATAATCATTGATTTAAGTGAAGTTTGAATTAACATTATTTTGGTTCGAAACTTGCCGACCCTTCTGAAGCATTGTGCCGTAAGCGAACAATAAAAGTGTAAAGAGAATCAAAGCTATCACGCATGGACTCCTTCATTTGTTTCATGTGGAGCTACGTTTGCTCCTAATCTGTCTAGTATCGTTTGAACCTTTTGTGTTTAAATCCCCCGAATGGGAGATTTAAACTGTGTGATTCTTCCGTATTGACTGATGGATTTGCGAATTTAAGTTGGGGATCATTGTATAGTTTTTGTGATGGAGACCATTGACTATAAATTGACCTAAATACTTTTGTGAGTTGAATTATTTGTTTTTCGGCAATGAGTTCTTCTCTGTTTCCCTTGATCGTTGAAGGCGGAACCATCACATTGCGAAGGAAAGGGCTCCCTCTGCAAATGCCGTGGTAGTCCCCCATCAATGCCACTTCAGTTTTGGTACCCACGTGCTGGACTGGCAAGATTCAGTATTTTGTTGATTGAAGTTAAGACTTGGCCTGAGGTATCGAGGGCAACCCCTTTTGTTGAGTGCTTTTAATGAAATTACGTCAAGAGAGCCGTGCGATGATTGAAAAGATTAACCCTTCTAAATGTTGGGTCTACAGATTTCTTTTGGATTCTTTGGTGCGCTGCTCGTGGGCTCTGCCCTGCTTCCGATGGCACAACATCGAAAGGAACTTGCTTTACTTGGCGGAACATTTTTGTTCGGCTTGGGTGCCTTGGAAATCTTCCTTCGTTTCAGTGGCTTTTGAGGTTAAAAGCTTTTTATGGTCTTTTTCTCTATAGCCCGTTGATACCTATCCGCCTTGATTGGCTTTTCAAGTCTGTATCGAGCTGTCAGCTTATCGTTGTTGCTACGGGAGAGAAGAGAGTTTGATTGCACCAATAAAATTAGCCAATTTCCCACTTAGCAGCTTTTTTGTTGCTTACACCTTTAAACCTAATCTGTATGTAATATTTAGGTGAACTCCCAAGCTCTGAAAACCTGAATGCTCTTCCCCTACGTTTTCACAATGGGAAGAGCCTGATCAGGATTACATCTGGCCATCAAGGAGAGTGTCGATCAGTGCTTCATATGGATATGTTCCACCGATCAGCTGTCCGTTAAACATTTCTGCGACAGGGCTTAATTTATCTTTGTTAATACTCGATTCGAATGCAACGATGTCGTCTAGGACTTTGCGTTTGAACATAATCTTACCTTTTGCTTTGGGATTTGAGAATTTATCAACCAGCTTATCTGTTGTTGTTTTTGTCTCGAAAGGATTGATCTGGACTGTAAACCTGGCAAAAGCCTCCTCCCTTACGCTAATTATACCGTCGTTGTTGTAATCGAATCCCATGTATATTGCATTGGCCGCTGGCTCAATTGCGAAAAAGCCTCTTGGAGCTGATCGAAACTTTTTTCCTGAGGTTTTAAAGGAACCCATCACAAACTCTGAATTGAATGGATTGAATCTTCCAATGTCTCCTGCTCTGACTTTTGCGGAAATCTTTTTAGGCTGAAAACTCATCGAAAATTTATTTAGCACACCATAACACACATTTTCTGTTTGGCTGCGTCTTTAGAAAAGTACTTGCCTTGAAATTAATATCTTTTGCATGTGGTCGTTATTTCGTTATTTCGTTATTTCGGTTGCCCCCCTTCTGTTGAGTTAGTGTACCCAATGACTTGATCTTTATTGAACTTTTGTCCAAGCTTTGATTGGTTTTTCACTGTTTTTCTTTTTTGTTTTTTGATCACAGACGACTTTGCAGAGATAAAATTCATTTGCGTCTCCATGTGCTTTCAGTGACAGTTTTAATGCTCCATTCCTGATCTAATGAAAGGCACATGTATTTTCGCCGATGGAAAAAGATTACGAAAAAGAGCTTATTGCCGGTTCCTTTATAATTGGAGTGTTTTTCGGCTTCTTTCTCTTGAATTTGCTCGGTTATAATTCAGAAAATTGCTTTAGATAAGTG
Source organism: Synechococcus sp. MIT S1220 (assembly GCF_047303025.1). Taxonomy (NCBI): domain Bacteria; kingdom Bacillati; phylum Cyanobacteriota; class Cyanophyceae; order Synechococcales; family Synechococcaceae; genus Synechococcus; species Synechococcus sp. MIT S1220. The sequence goes on from NZ_CP138939.1 coordinate 1,503,429, forward strand.
TATCCTTGATCGCCTCGGTTTGGATTCAATTTATGCTTTGAGCCGTACGATTTTCTTTGAATAAATTACCTTAAATGCTGGCATGCCTTATAAATGTCTTGCCAATTTCTGCATTTCTTTCGCTTCATTTTTATTTGCCGAATATTTTGTTAATAATTAAAGCCAAAGCCCCAATCCTTGACTATTAAAAAGTTTCGGAAGCTCAATCAGAATCTAGTTACACATTGAATCATTCGTATTCAATATGAAAATCACCATTGGGTCTTTGCTTTGAATTATTTGCCTGCAGCAGTTTCGCGATTGATCAAATCAAATTCTTTTTTAGCTCGCCTCTAAATCGTGAAAACAATTATTGATAAGCTTCTTCAAGAGCTCATCCGAGACATTTTCCTGTTTTGTGCGAGGCCTGAGTTTCCGATTGAGTTCTTGTTTGTGCAACTCCGATAATTTGCTGACTTCTGCCCACTTGCGCTCCAGCAATTGTTCCAAGTTCCTGCGTTGCGCTTGATACATAATCGGTTTCCTTTTTGTATTCTACTTAAGCGACCTTCGGTTCGTTGGTAAAGCCTTGACTCGTAATTCACTGATTTTTTTAACTTATACTTAGTTTTTATTTTATGGCATTGCTGATTCAATTTTCGTCAACATTTAACGCTCGGTGTGTTGCCTTTGGATGTTATGGAGCATTGAAATTTTTTTGATTGTTGTTGAAGTTGCGAATTAATGCGCATTTGGGCCACCTCTATCTGCATCAACTCTCGTCTGCCTGTTGTCAATTTGACCCATTTCATTCAAGCTGTCGTATTGACATGCAGTTCGATATTTTGATTAGAAATATGATTTTTAATGGCTGATATTACGAGAGAAGTCTCCTTTTTTAATGGCCATTCGTTCTAATATCCCTGAGTGGCTTGTTAGCCTTTCTTGATAAAATCAACAACCTGAGGGCCAAGATTGCTCAATAAACGTTCTTGTTTCAGGGCCTGCAGAATCAACTGTCCTGATAATTCACTATCGCCGTTCTTTTCGGCTTGCACCTGCGCTTGCCGATAGAACTTCTCCGCATTGTCCTGATGGATCTGTGCTGTTTGCTTGTCCTTCATTGCATTGTTCCTGGAGCGTCTGTTAGTGGCAGTATGCCTAATCCCGGCATGGTTATCACATCTTGTTTTGGTTGGTGACCTTTTCCTGATGCCTTTTTCATGACATAGCATGCCAAGAATCTATCAATCGTCAACTCCGCATCCGTTGCTGTCTTCCATTGACATCTTCAGATTCAGACTGGGCTTCGAAACTTGCTTGCATAGTCATCCGTGAGATCAGGCCAGCTCCGTCTTCCAGGCAGACGTTGAAGGCGTCATCGCCGATTCGTGGCATCGTTTCCCTGTCATTAAATCCTGATGCGCGACTGCGTGGTCGGGTATTTCTTCGTGCTGTAGTCTCATCGGTCACGAACGTTGTTCGTTCATCTCCCTGGAATGAATCGTGATTTGGGTGCCAGAAGCACTGAGCGCTCTTAAAAAAGATGTTCCGTTTATTGTACGTCCTGCTGTGAGGCGCAAAGTGGAAGCCATGGCGAGCGCCGCAGGAGAGAATGAAGTCACGCTTGCTTTTTATCTCATGGCAAAATCCAGTATGGCTCCGAAGTAGGTCACAGAACGTGGATCCGCGTTTGACGTTGAACAAATCATTTTTTTTATCAATACGGTCCAAATCGTGTAACGCAGTCTGCTCCGCATCGCGCGCCGAGCTCGATCGACTCTTTAATTGGCCAGCCTGCGGACAGCCCACAAGTAACACCTGCGGCAAAACTGTCGCCGCATCCATACGATTCAATGCGTTGGCCTGTCGGTTCCACTGCCTGATATCTCCCGCCTGGTTGAACGATGCCGCCTCTCGCGCCTTCGGTGGCGATGATCACCCTTGGTGTTGGGGTCCATGCATCCTTTTCAATTTGTTCGCTTGGATCAAGTCGGCTTCCAATCAGTGCGTCCAGTTCTACTCCCGCAGTCTTGAAGACGTGCAAGCCCAGACGTGGAGTGGCCGTTAATACTTTTGCCTGTCGGGCCAGTCGTAACCCATTTGAATTTGTTGCAGAGACAAACACCCCGTCGCAGAGTGTCAAGTGTTCCCAGGGCAACGGATCGTCTGGATGTGGTGTGTGACGTTCGCCAATAACGGTGATCGCTCGATCCCCTCCTTGATCGACAAGGCTGAGTCCGCGGCGGCTTGGACCGTCCCGCCAGGCAACATGACATTCCACTCCCAGTTGTCGCAATCGTGCAACGCTCCGTTGACCAATCTCATCTCGTCCGAGCGCTGTGTAGAAGGGAACAATCGTTTTCGTGAGTCGTGCCAGTTGGGCCGCAACCACCGCACCAGCACCGGCCGGCTCCTCGAGTGTGCGTTCGGCTCGGCTGATCATGCCTGGCTTCGGCAAGGTGTCCACCTTCAAGAAGTTGACCCATTCCTGATGACCGATCACGGCCAGTTTGAGTCCTGAAAGGCTTTTATTCATTGCTGTCTGCATGGGGATTGTTTCTGCGATCTCTTTTTAATTATTTTGCAGCAGTCGCGACTTGTGGTGTCCATCGTTCTCCAGGCGTGCTTGCGATGGAGATGCATTCTTGATGCAGCTGTACTCAAAGCATTTCACAGATCCCTGGTTCCAGAAACTCGTCACAGATCCATTCAACAACCTCTTGGCTCTCGGCAAGCTCTGTCTGTTGCCCAACCCTTGAATCAGGTTCTGCCCCAACGGAGACGAGGAGGACCAAGGCTGTGGAATATGTCAGTGCTGTCAGGGTGGCTTGTAGGTTATCCATGGCTTGATCAGTAAAAGGTGGTGCTCTATTGGATATCCATACGATCAATGTTCATCTGGTGAAGTCAGGTCTTTGAGTCTGGTTAAACATCTTCAATTCTTTGGTGATGTTCTGGTGATTCCACCCCCCTTGCCCCTTGGTCCGAATCAGCCCCGACTTGGTCGATTTCAACTGGTCGTTGGTTCACCGCGTTCAGCGGCGATTTGCTCTCGATGTGCTGTCCTAGGCCGCTCTGGAATTCTGCATGATTCCATCACACAATGGATTTTATCTCTAGTCTTGGAATGTTTATATCAGGGCTCTTATTCATCCATTCACAAGATAGTTTATGCTCGTATGGAGCAATATTGCTTTTCCGGATTTTTTTAGATAAATTTCTTGTTTTGTTAAAGTTTTTTGCGTTGTTTTATGCCCAAGCACAAGAAATTATTAAGTGATCTTGCGTCGGAAAGTGTGTGCCAAATTGAACGCCTAGGAGCTGAGCTGCTGTGGAAGATTTCTTGCCGTTGAGTTCAGCCGCTGTCAGGATATTGGATATTGGATATTGGATATTGGTTCGAATCTTGTCGAGACAAGTTCAGCGTAAAAATTTATTATGCGTAAAGAAGATTGAATTTTGTATGTATCGCTTTGCTGGTGGCGCTACTTCTGCTTGATGGCTGGTTTTTTTATCAACGAAGCCTGATTCCTCAGGCTCCAGAGCAGTGTGGTTTGTCCGTGTTGGTGTCGTTCCGGCTTATGCCTCGGTGGGATGGGTGATCACCCGGTCAATCAATCCGTAATCTTTTGCTTCCTGAGCGCTCAGGAAGTAATCACGGTCGGTATCTTTTTCTATTTTTTCAAAACTCTGTCCACTCATATCAGATAAAGAGCGATTGAGCATGTCCTTCATCCGAAGGATTTCACGCGCTTCGATTTCAATGTCACTGGCCTGGCGGCGGCTTGTGCCCCCCAGAGGTTGGTGGATCATGATTCGGCTATGGGGAAGAGCAACACGCTTTCCCTTCGTCCCGGCTGCGAGCAAAAAAGCTCCCATTGATGCAGCAAGGCCAACACAGATGGTGACGACTTCACTTTTCACATACTGGATAGTGTCGTAGATCGCCAAGCCGGCGGTCACTGACCCTCCGGGTGAGTTGATGTAGAGATAGATCGGTTTGCTGCTGTCTTCTGAATCGAGATACAGCATCTGTGCAACCAGACTATTGGCGATTCCGTCATTCACTTCCGAGCCGAGAAACAGGATGCGTTCGACACCTAGCCGGGTGTAAATATCCACCCAACGTTCCATTTGGCTGCCAGGAAGACGGTAGGGGACGCTTGGAGTTCCAATTGGCATGGGTCAGATCCTTTTGAACGGTGTTTGAAAAAAATGAAATGAACTTCGGCCCTAAACGGCGTTGTTCCCAGGAAGATCTTTGCGGCTGCTGAGTACACGATCAATCAAGCCGTACTCCACGGCCTCCTGCGGAGTGAGGTAGCTCATTCGATCGGAATCCTTGCTCAGGTCTTCAACGGAACGTCCGGTGTTGTTTGAAAGGATTTCGAGCATGGCCTGTTTGTTGTGCAACACCTCTTTGGCCCGGATCTGGATATCTGTCGCCTGACCTTGTGCGCCGCTTCTTGGTTGATGCAGAACGATTGATGAGTGTGGAAGTGCTGCACGCTGTCCCTTCGTTCCCGCTGAAAGGATCACTGCTGCAGTGCCCATGGCCTGACCGATGCAGATGGTGTGCACCGGAGGTTTGACGTAGCGGAGCGTGTCGCAGATTGCGAAAGCCTCCGTTTCAAACCCAATGGCATCGCCGGAATACCAGCTGGTACCTGTGGAGTTGATGTAGAAATAAATTGGCTTTTCGGAATTATCAAACTCGAGATACAGCAGCTGGGCGATGATCAGTTCGGTGACATCAATACCCATCTGACGCTTGGCATCGTTATCAGAAAATAATGGGAGGCCCAGATAAACGATGCGCTCCTTGAGGAGCAGCGACGGCAGATCCGGAGGCGGGGTGCGCATTACGGCGCTGTCGCCGTAATAGGGAGCCGATACCGTCATTCTGCGCTGGAATTTGTTGGGGGGAGCCTAGCGGTGGTCAGCAGCTCGGCGCTCCGTTGATTTTGAGGAGCGTCCAGTTGATTTGCTGCGTACCTTGTCTTTTTCCAGGCGGGCAAACACCATGCGCCCTGTAGGGGTTTGCAGCGCTCCGGTGACCACGACTGGATGGCGCTGTCCGATCAGCGACTTGGCCTCGTTGACCACAACCATCGTTCCGTCTTCGAGGTATCCGACCCCCTGGCTTTCTTCCTTGCCCTCCCTGACGATTTTCAGGTTGAGTTCATCTCCCGGTTGTACCTCTGGACGCAGAGCAATCACTAGTTCGCTCAAATTCATCACGTTCAGCTCTTTCACTTCAGCCACTTGAGCGAGATTGAAGTCGGCAGTGACCAGAGTTCCGCCGGTATCCGAGGTGAGTTGTAGGAGCCGATCATCGGTGCCCGCACCGTCATACCGGGTGCTGTTGATCACCAGGCGTCTGCCGTAGGTCTCGCGAAGATCTTTGAGCAATTTCAGGCCGCGTCTCCCTTTGGCTCGTTTCTCGACATTGCTTGAATCGGCCAGTTGCTGCATCTCGTCGATCACGGTCTGAGCCACGATCACTTTCCCTTCGAGCAAACCGCAGGCGAGCATGCCGCGGATGCGCCCATCGATGATCACGCTCGTATCGAGGATCTTGGCTGTTGCCGGTGTCAGCACTCCATCTGCCACCAGAAGCGCTTCAGTGCTGCTGGGATTGAACAGCCGCAGAAGCGTTCGGCCATGCACTTCCGCCAGGTTTGTGCCCAGCACCCCGAAGAACACGTTGCTCAGAACGGCAATCAGGGGTTTCGCTAGAACAACACCGCCGGGGAGAGGCAGCAGCAGCACTGGTGCTAGCAGCAGGTTGGCCACCAGCAAGCCAAGGATGAGCCCCACAGCCCGACTGATCAGCAGGTCGGTGGGCATGGTGCGCACCTGACGCATCAGACCTTCCCGCAGGCGCTGGAAGACGAGGCCAGCAATGAGTCCGAAGAAAGTTCCGAATCCGGTCAGGACCCAGCGCACACCCTCAGCATTGGTGGTCTCATCGATGAGTTCCGCCGGGAGCAGGTGCACACCCATCCATCCAGCCGCCGAACCGGAGGCCATGAACAGCACGAGGATGAGGAGATCCACCATGGGGTCCGGACGAGGCAGATCAAGCACAGTCTGAGCAGCATGCCCTATCCCTCACCACCGCGCAGCGCCTATCTCCATATTCCCTTCTGCCATCGGCGTTGTTATTACTGCGATTTCGCGGTGGTTCCGCTCGGAGATCGTGCCCGTGCCGATGCTGGGCCAGGCTCGGCATCGATCCGCGACTACCTCGGCCTTCTGCACCGTGAGATCAGCTCAGCAGCAGCGGGCCCTCCCCTGTCGACGATCTACATCGGAGGCGGCACACCATCGTTGCTTTCGGCATCACAGATCGCAGCGCTTCTTGAAGCGCTGCGGAGTCGTTTCGGCATCCAGCAGGGTGCTGAAGTCACCATGGAGATGGACCCGGCCAGCTTTGATCAAGGCAAGCTCCTTGCGGTGCTTGAGGCTGGCGTCAACCGGATCAGCCTGGGCGGCCAGAGTTTTGATGATGCTGTTCTGGCGCAGTTGGGGCGTCGCCACCAGGGCCGTGATCTGATTGAGGCCTGCGCTTGGCTGGATGAACTGTGGCGTTCCGGCGACCTGTGTTCCTGGAGTCTTGATCTGATTCAGAACCTGCCGGATCAATCGCTCGACGATTGGCAGGATCAGCTGGCCCGAGCCATGGCCAGTCGGGCCCCTCATTTGTCGATCTACGACCTCTCGATTGAACCCGGAACTGTTTTTGCCAAACTGCAGAGGCAGGGGATGCTCCAGCTCCCGGAGGATGACCTCGCGGTGCAGTTGATGGCTCACACCAGCAGACAGCTGGCTGAAGGGGGATACAGGCGATATGAGATTTCCAACCATGCCAAGCCTGGGCATGCTTCCCGCCATAACCGCGTGTACTGGAGTGGTGCCGCCTGGTGGGGGTTCGGGATGGGAGCTACGGGGGCTCCATGGGGCGAACGACTGGCCAGGCCGCGGACCCGAGAGGGCTATCGCTCCTGGCTTGACTCGCAGGCGCCTGAGGACAACAAATCTTCCCCACGGCCTCTGCCGCTGGATGATCTTCTCCTGGTCGGATTACGGCGCCGCGAAGGGGTTGATCTCCAGGCCCTGGAGTGTCCTGATCAGGAGGGGTTGCTGAAACGCTGGCAACCATTTCGTCGCCGCGGACTGTTGAACCTGGAAGCCGGTCGATGGTGCCTATCGGATCCGCAGGGCATGGCTCTTAGCAATCAGGTTCTTGTCGAAGTTCTTCTCTGGTGGGAGGAACTGATTTCTGCTGGGTCACCCATGTCTTCAGAGCATCGGAAAACAAGTGATGGCCTGCTACCAGCGCAGGACTGAAGGGTGGCTGCTGAGGGGTGAGGCCCAGCAGATCAGCCGTGACGCGCACTTGGCCATCACAATCATCTCCGGCGCCGATCCCGATCACAGGAATGTTCAGCGTCCGGCGTAATTCCCCAGACAGCTCGGCTGGGACATGTTCAAGAACCACAGCGAAACACCCGGCCTGTTCCAGTTCCAGGCCTTTGCGCAACAGACGTTCCTGGCTGGGACGATCTTGCGCCTGACGTCGGTAACCGAAGCGATGGACCGCCTGAGGCGTCAGACCCAGATGCCCCATCACCGGAATCCCCATGCGCACCAGTCGATCAATCACCGCCACGATTTCGGGTTCTGCGCCTTCCAGCTTCACGGCGGCAGCACTGGATTCCTTCAGGAGGCGACCCGCCGCTGCAACGGCGAGATCTTCGCCGCACTGATAGCTCAGAAACGGCAGGTCGCAGATCAGCAGCGGCTGACGCGATGGCATGCCCTGAAACCCGCGCGATACGGCTTGTGTGTGGTGCAGCATCCCATCGAGGCTGATCGGAAGCGTCGTGGCATGGCCAAGGGCCACCATGGCGAGGGAATCACCAACGAGAACGGCATCAGCACCTGCAGCTTGAACCCATGCCGCTGACAAGCTGTCCCAGGCTGTGAGCATGGTGATGGATTGCCCGGTCTGCTTGAACCGGATCAGATCGGCGGGGCGCATCGGCTGTCCGAAGCCCAGGTGGGCTCATTGCTAGCATCCGACCGACTCGGACCCATGCGGCTCGGACGCCCAAATCTGGTCAGGACCGGAAGGTAGCAGCCACACGGGATGCTCAGGGCAGGCGTGGAATCCGGGTCACCACAAGGATTGATCCCGATCAGCTCTCGTTGTTTGCTTGCTGCTGTCGCTGGCGGAGAAATTCGGGAATTTTTGCACCGTTTTCGTTGACCAGTCGCTGGGGATCGGCGGCCGTCGGTGAGGCTGCCGGCCGAGAGACGCTGCGCTCACTGCGGTACTGCTGGCCATTCTCGAATCCGGTGGCGATCACAGTCACGTGAATCTCACCCTCGAGAGCCTCATCGACAACGGCACCAACAATGATGTTGGCTTCCGGGTCGACCACGTCGTAGATGACCTCGGAGGCTGTGGTCATGTCTTCCAGTGTCATGTCCTTGCCTCCGCTGATGTTGATCACACAGCCCTTCGCTCCATCGATTCGCTCGGCTTCTAGCAGCGGGCTGCTGATCGCGGCCTGAGCTGCCTCCACAGCACGCGAACGACCCGATCCGATGCCAATTCCGAGCAGGGCCGTTCCCGCTTCAGTCATCACTGAGCGGACATCAGCAAAGTCGACATTTACCAGACCTGGGCAGGTGATGATGTCACTGATCCCTTTCACGCCCATTCGCAGCACGTCGTCGGCACTGCGGAAGGCCTCCTGCAGGGGAGCTCCAGAGATGGCGTCCTTGAGCCGATCGTTCGGGATGACGATCAGAGTGTCAACGTGATCAGCAAGCCTGGAAATCCCTTCATCGGCCTGACGCATGCGTCGACGGCCCTCGAAGCTGAAGGGCTTGGTGACAATGCCGACAGTGAGCGCGCCCACTTCGCGGGCGACCTCAGCCACCACAGGGGCTGCTCCCGTCCCGGTGCCACCACCCATGCCAGCGGCGATAAACACTAGATCGGCACCCTGCAGAGACTCATGCAGATCCGTGCGTGATTCCTCGGCCGCCTTTTGACCGATGGTTGGATTCCCTCCGGCGCCAAGTCCCCGCGTCAACGTCTGACCAAGCTGCAGTCGATGGTCTGCTTGGGACTGGATCAGAGCTTGGGCATCGGTGTTGAGGACCCGATAGGCCACACCTTCTAAATCGCTCATGATCATGCGGTTCACCGCATTGCTTCCTCCGCCACCGACGCCGATCACCTCAATCCGCGCCGACTGGCTCAATTGGATTCCGGAGGCCTCCATGGACGTTGGCACCATTTCCATCGTTGAGGCCGAGCCGTTGTGCTGTGGCTGCATTATGTCCCTCAAGACAGGAATGTTCTTGGTGCGATTACATTCATCCCTCAATCACGGTTTCGCAACATTCGGTCAGGGATTCCTGCCTGCTGGCCTTTAGGGGCCGGTTTGACGGGCAATTCCAATTCAGGACGGGCAGGGTTACTCAGGTCGATTGTTGCTTTTCCTTTGCTGATCAAGTGTTTGGGCATGGTTTTGCTGAGCTGATCAATCGCTGCGATCTGGTCCTGAAGCTGATCGATGTCACTGCCGAGGTTGATCAAGCCGAGGTGGTTGGTGTCCAGACTGATCGCACCGTCCGGATGGAGAACAATCGTTTTCAGGTTGTCTCCAAATGCATTGCGGCGGCTGAGAAGTTCGGCAATGGTGTCTCGGCTGTTTAAGGTCCAACCCTCTACGGTTATGCCACTAGAGGGAACGCGGTTGGGTGCGTCTGGATTGGGTTGAATCCACTGCCCGCGGTCATCGACCATTCCTTTCTCCCAGCGCGTGTTGCGTTGTCGGGTGGCATGGGCGACGGGCAACTGACCGATCAGCTCGACCTGAAGGCGGGCCGGAAAAGCCCAGCGTTCCACGCTCACCGCGCTGACGGGGAGATTGCGGCGAATCCGATCTTCCAGCTCGGTGGGACTGAGATTGAGCAAGGGTTGCGGAAAACGGATCTTTGCCACCTTTGCCACGAGTTCAGGACTGATCCCCGTGTCACCGGCGACGTCGATCTGCCTGCTTCCCGCCAGGGTCCATCCATGGCGGAGCAGCAGCCAACCCAGCGCTGTACTGCAGAACACAAGCGCGAACAAACGCCAGACCTGCACCAGGAATTCATGCCTCTTCTCCTTTCGGATCGCGCGCCGCCGCTCGAGCTGCGGCGAAAGTTTGACCGTTCCGCGGGGCCGCCTTGCTGGCGTGTCCGATTTCACAGGTCGCACCTGGCCCGGGACATCAATTGATCGCCCCAGCGTCGGGCTCGGTCGGCATCTGCAAAGGGAACATCCATCTGCCTGCCTTTGCCGATGAGCCGAAGGCGACAGCGCCCTTGGGATTCATCGGTGAGGGGAGCATCGCCCGAGGAAAGTGCCATCAGCTCGACCAGTTCCAGGCTGCAGATATCAAAACTGCCCTGGTCCTGAAATCGTCCTGCTTCAAAACGGCTCCAGATCAGTTCGCCCTCCTTGAGCAGGGCCGCGCCGGACCCATCGAGCTTGGCGAGTTCCGAGTTCTCTGCCCAGCTGCGGAAGAGGTTCTGACGGCGTCGCTCAAGCCAGCCAAGAGAAGCCAGCAGAACGAAGGCCAGCAGAAGCGGTAACCAGAGCAAGCCTTGGCTCATAAATCAGGCGGTGTGAAGGCGTTTCGATAGTTCATTCTCCAGCGGATGTAACGAGTTCGTGCACAAGCTGTTCGAGAGTTAACCCACTGGATTTCCAGAGCATTGGATACATGCTCTGTGCAGTAAAGCCCGGCAGCGTGTTGATCTCATTCAGCCAGAGCTGATCGGCGATTTGGTCGTAGAAAAAATCAACGCGCGCCATGCCGCGCACGCCGACAGCGGCGCAGGCCAGCAGGGAGAGCGTGCGGATCCGTTCGCTGATGGCCTCCGGTAACGGCGCAGGGATCATGGTTGAGCTGCAACCTGCTGTGTACTTCGTGTCGTAGTCGTACCAGTCGGCATCAAAACGGATTTCACCGACCACGGATGCACGCAATCTCGCCTTGCCGAGGACTGCACACTCCAGCTCCCTGGCCTGCACCCCCTGTTCGACCACCAGTCTCGGATCGAGTGCAGCCGCTTGGCGCAAGCCGTCCTCCAGTTCCACCTTTGTGCGGACTTTGCTGATCCCAACGGATGAACCCAGATTGGCCGGTTTGACAAAGCATGGATAGCCCAGTTCGCCTTCGATCCGATTCACAAGTGCGTTGCGATCCGTCTCGGCATCAAGGTCCGATGCCTGCACGCAGACATATGGCACCTGAGGCAGGTTGGCAGCTGCAAAGGCCGCCTTCATGGCTTGCTTGTCCATGCCGACGGCCGATCCCAGCACATCAGCTCCGACGAACGGCTTCCCCATCAGACGGAACAACCCTTGAACCGTTCCGTCCTCACCGTTCGGTCCGTGAAGCACCGGATACCAGACCGTGACCTCAGCTGCTTCATCAGGAAGACCGCGGAATCCTGCGTCGGGGAGAGGCGTGGGGAAGTCGGTCTCTTTGGGTGGCTGACCCTCCTTTAGAACCATTTCGGCAATGGACCGACCCCACCAGCGACCCATCCGATCGATGTAGATCGGCGTGACCTGATAACGGTGCTGATTTTCGCCGCTGCTCAGGCCTTTTAAAACTGTCGTGGCCGATCGGATTGAAACCGCGTGTTCTCCCGATTTCCCCCCAAACACCAGGCCGACGTGGGTGGGAGTGGAAGTCATCGGCGCGCGCCCGGTCTGCAAAGCGCGCCAAACGTATCAGTGCATCTACCGGCAGGGGAGGGGGGTGCCGCTCAGTGAGAACGAGCGGACAGCCTCAATCCGCACCTGCACCAGATCCCCTGGTTTGTAGTGCGTTCCATCTGCTCCTTTGGTAGAGAAGAAGGTCAGGCGGTTGGTGCGGGTGCGCCCCATCAGCTGGGATGGGTCCTTGGGATTCCCAGCCTCGGCCAGAACCTCTTCGATACGACCGGCGTAGCGGGTGTTGCGCTGTCGAGCGCAGCGCTCAACAAGAGCGTTAATCCCCCGCAGTCGCTCCACCTTCACCGCTTCAGGCAGCTGATTGTCCCAGTCGGCTGCAGGAGTGTTGGGGCGGGGCGAATAGGCGGCGGTGTTCACTTGATCGAAGCCAATTTCTTCGATCAGATCCAGGGTTCGCCGGTACTGGGCGTCGGTTTCTCCAGGGAAGGCAACGATCACATCCGCACTCAGCGAGGCATCGGGCATGCGATCACGAATGTGGTCGATGATCCGCCGGTACCGCTCCACGGTGTAGCCGCGGGCCATGGCCTGGAGCACGTCGTTGTCACCACTCTGAAAGGGGATGTGGAAGTGCTCGCAGAGTTTGGGTAGGTCGGCGCAGGCGTCGATCAGGCGCTTCGTGAAGTAGCGCGGATGGCTTGTCGCGAAGCGGATCCGTTCAATGCCCTCCACGTCGTGGACGTGGTGCAGCAGATCGGTGAGGGTGTTCTGGCGCCGCCCTTCTGGTGTGATGCCAGGCAGATCTCTTCCATAGGCGTCGATGTTCTGCCCCAAGAGGGTGATCTCCCGATACCCCTGAGCAGCCAGACCCTCCATCTCCAGCTTGATCGCCTCCGGCAGCCTGGACTGTTCTTTGCCCCGAACGGAGGGAACAACGCAATAGGTGCAGCGTTCGTTGCAGCCGTAGATCACATTCACCCAGCCGCAGATGCTGCTGTCTCGGCGTGCCGTGGTGATGTCTTCAAGGATGTGATGGTCCTCAGTGGCAACCACCTGTTGGCCGCTGTCCACTTGCTGCAACAGGGTTTCAAGCCGGTTGGCATGTTGTGGGCCCATCACCAGATCCAGTTCGGGCACGCGGCGGAGCAAGGACTCGCCTTCCTGCTGTGCCACGCATCCGGCCACCACCAGCGTGAGATTTGGGTTGCGGCGTTTGCGCTGCGCCTGGCGACCGAGATAGCTGTAAACCTTTTGCTCTGCGTTGTCCCGAATGGTGCAGGTGTTGTAAAGGACCAGATCCGCTTCGAGTTCGGCACTGGCTTCCTGGTAACCCATCGCTTCGAGGATTCCGGCCATGCGTTCGGAGTCGGCCTTGTTCATCTGGCAACCGAAGGTTGTGATCCAGTAACTGCCCCGTTCGGTGGCGGAGACGGGAACCGTTGCGGGTGAGACGGAGACGACCAAAGTATTGTCCGAAGCCTTCACAGTCTGATCGACGGTGGTGTCATGTCACCGGCCGCGTTGTTGTGTCAGTTTGGTCATTGGAGCTGATGATTGATGGGGTGGAGGCTGCGGCAGTTCAACCTCACCAAGGCAGTTCCCCTTGCCATTAGTCGGGGAATAACGGCGTCGGTGGTGCGGTTGGAACTCAGTCTTCAGCACCTCGGGATCACAGGACGTGGCGAAACCGGTGGCTTTGAAACAGGCCATCGCGCCTATTCCACAGATGCGGTGACCCGGGAATTGCGTGATTCGCTCGACCGTCTCACTGGTCTTGACCCCTGCAGACCCCAGGATTTCGAGTCGTTGTTGGAGTCCTTGACTCCGCCTGCCCGGTGTGCGGTGGACCTGGCTCTCTGGGATTGGTATGGGCAGTGGCTGGGGCATCCGCTCTGGCGGATCTGGGGGCTGGATGGGGAGCACGGCGTGGCCACCAGCGTCACCCTTGGTTTGGGCCCGGTCTCTGCCGTGCTGGATCGACTCAACCGCTGGTGGGAACTCCTCCCAGCATCGCGGGTGAAGCTGAAACTCGGTAGTCCAGAAGGCTTGGATCACGACCGAGTGCTGCTGGCGGCTGTTGCCGAAGCAATCGATCGGCATTCACAGGATCTCGGTGCATCGATTGAGTTGCAGGTGGATGCCAATGGGGGCTGGAGTCTTGACCAGGCTCGGCTGATGTTGCATTCGCTGCAGCAGAGCCTGGTGGTGCTGCTGGAGCAACCTTTGGCGCCGGATGCTGATCCAGACAAGGATCGGGAGGGATTTGCGGCGCTTCAGCCGGATTGTCCGATGCCCTTGGTGGCGGATGAAAGCTGTTGGGATCTGGAGGATCTGCTGCGGCTTGCTCCTGTGGTTGATGGTGTGAATCTGAAATTGCTCAAGACCGGTGGCCTGAGCCAGGCCCTGCTCATGGCGCGGATCGCCCGGTGTCATGGCCTTGATCTGATGGTGGGGTGTTATTCCGACAGTCGGCTTCTCAACGGCGCGGCAGCCCAGCTGTTGCCCTTGATCCGTTGGCCTGATCTGGACAGTCATCTCAATCTCGTGGATGACCCCTACATCGGTTTACCCCTGGATGCTGATGTGTTGCGGCCCTCGCCGGATCCTGGGCTTGGTATTCGGCCTCGGATGGAGACGATCGAATCAATCACCACCGAATGATCTGGCACCGAATGGTGTCCAACTGCGGGGTAAGGATCAGACCAGACCAGCAACCAGAAACCAGACACCCCGGGACCAGACGTTTACGTTTTTGCCGCCTGAGGACGAGGTCAGATGCGCAGATCGGCAGTCATGGCCCCCTTGCACCGATGCTTTGAATTGCTATCGGTGTGGGCAATCTTCCATGGCCATGGCGGACACCGACGTCCAGTCTTTTGAACCGATCCGGTTGTCATGACCGTCATGCACGCTCCGCAGGGGTTTCGGGAGATGAAAGCGGTGCTGCTACAGCACGGGGGCCTCGCCAGCCTCACAGGAAAGACTGGGTTGGCCATGTTGCGACATCGGCCAGGGCCGATTGTCGCTGTGATTGATCCAGACCATGTTGGTCAGCCACTCGTCTCTGTCACTGGCATCGATCGGGATGTGCCCGTTGTCTCTGAGCTGGCCGAAGCGCTGCCCTTCAGCCCGGAGGTAGCCGTTGTGGGGCTTGCGCCATCGGGTGGGATGCTCCCCGACGCTGTGCGGCGAGATGCTCTGGCAGCTCTGAAAGCAGGTTTACATCTCGCCAGTGGTCTTCACACCCGGCTTGGGGAGGATCCAGAGCTGAAGGCTGCGCGACGGGCCGATCGTTGGATCTGGGATCTGCGCCAGGAGCCTCAGCAGCTGCAGGTGGGTCGGGCGCGTGCCTCGGCTCTCCACTGTCACAGGGTGCTTGCGGTGGGGACGGATATGGCCGTCGGCAAGATGAGTGCCTGTCTTGAGCTGTTGGCGGCAGCGGAGCGCCGTTCCCTGCCTGCCCGCTTCGTCGGCACCGGTCAGGCCGGCATCCTGATCAGTGGTGAGGGGGTGGCTCTCGATGCCGTACGCGTTGATTACGCCACGGGTGCGGTGGAAGCTGCCGTTCTGAGTGCCTCCAGGGATCTTCCGCCCGAGGGGGTTGTGCTGGTTGAGGGGCAGGGTTCCCTCTGCCATCCAGGCTCGAGCGCCACGTTGCCGTTGTTGCGGGGCAGTCAGCCATCTGCACTCCTGTTGGTGCATCGTGCCGGGCAGGTGAGCATCGACCGATTGCCTCAGATTCCCCTGCCACCTATGAAGGATCTCATCCTGCAGATGGAGGCATTGGCAAGCTGGGCCCGTCCAGCGGGGGCACCGGAGCAACCGCATGTACGAGGCATTGCCCTGAACACGGCAAGGCTTGACGAGACCAACGCCCGCATTGCTGTTGAGGCCATCCAGGAGGATCTGAATCTCCCCTGCACAGACCCGATCCGCTGGGGTGCTGAAACACTCCTGGATGCGGTGACGCGCAATGATTGATGAGGGCGAGCGAGGGGATTCGAACCCCCGAATAGCGGCGCCACAAGCCGCTGCCTTAACCACTTGGCGACGCCCGCCGCGTCTTGGAGAATCTAACAATCCATCCAGTTTCTAGCCCGTTGCAGCCAAGAGCCCCCCGCCGGCGGGTGCCCGTCGCTGCTGTCCTCGCCGTTTTGATCGGGGCTGGCAGCGCTGCAGTCCTGGCCTGGACGAATCCCAATCGGGACGACTTCCAGGAGCACGCCGGGGAGCAGTTGGTGACGCTCACCACCGAGGAACTGTGCGAGAAGCAGTCGCTTCCCATGGTGCTGCGTCTCTGGATCCGCGACTGTCCGGCGCTGGTTGCGTCCCAGAGAGAGACCCTGGCTCAGTTGGCAGGTCGGTTAACCACCCGCTGGGACCTTGTGATCGCGAGTGTCTATGTCACAAGACTTGGTCGCCAGGAACTGTTGCCTGGACTGAGGCTGCCTGGCGCTGAGGTGATCACCGTGGGAGTTGCAGGGCGCTTCGTGCTTGTCTCTTCGGAAACTTTCGCTGGTGGCCGGGAGTGAGCCAGCCTTCTCAGTCACTGGAGGCCTGGGTTCCACGCAGCCTGGTGGAGATTCCAGCCGGGAGTCCTCTGCCTCAGGTCAATGGAGACGGGCTTACGCCCATGACTCTCCGATGGAGCGACGGCCACTTGCATGCGCCAGAACCACTCCCGGAGCACGCATCGTCTCCCAAGACGCTGGTCATGCCAAGGCTTGCCGATCCCCATGTTCACCTCGACAAGGCCTTCAGCTGGGCTGATCACCCCAACCGGATAGGCACTTACGACGGTGCCATGGCAGCCAACCTCCGAGAGCATCAAACGCGAACGCATCAAGCCGTGCTGCAACGGGGGCAGCGGGCACTGGAGCAGGCCTGCAGCAGCGGTTTACGTGCCCTGCGCAGCCATGTCGACAGCCTCGGTGATGGTGCGGAGTGCAGCTGGAATGCGCTGCTTGAACTGCGGGACCGCTGGCAGAACCGCATCGAGCTCCAACTGGTGGCGTTGCTTCCTCTCGATTACTGGAGCACGTCTGAGGGGTGCCAGTTTGCTCGATGGGTGGCATCGGTTGGCGGTTTGTTGGGCGGGGTGCCCGTGTCCCATCGCGCTGGGCCGAGGTTGCGCGACCAGTTGCGGGCGTTGATCGCGCTTGCCGAGGATCTGGGTTGCGGAATTGATCTTCACCTCGATGAAAGCGATCGTGACCCTGCTGCAGGACTCGTGCAGCTGCTGGCTGCGCTCCAAGATCAGTCGGTATCGATTCCGATCACCTGCAGTCACCTCAGCAGTGTCGGGCTGCTTCCTGTTCCCGATCGCCAAAGGCTTGGTGAACGGATGGCGGGTCAAGGGCTCTGCGTCGTCGCTTTGCCCCTAACCAATGCCTGGCTGTTGGCACGCCAGCCTGGAGTTACGCCAACGACCCGACCGTTGGCCCCGATCCGTTGCCTCCAGCGCTCTGGAGTCTGCGTTGCCGTTGGATGCGACAACGTCGCTGACCCCTGGTATCCAGCGGGTGGGTTCGATCCGATCACATTGATGGCTCAAAGCTTGCCGCTGGCACAGCTGGCTCCCTGGCAGCGGCTTGGTTTGGCTCCCTTCACCACAGCTGCGGCAGAGTTGATGGGCCTTCGCTGGGACGGGTTACTTCGCAAAGGTGCTCCCGCTGATCTGATGATTCTTGAGGCGAGCAGCTGGAGTGAAGCTCTGATGCTCCCAACAAACCGCAGCATCCTGATCGCAGGTCACAGTTGGACCACGCCAACCCGCTAGACCGTCTGCCAGAGCAGCATTGAGTCTCCATGAGCAGCCGTGCGGATTCCCTGGCAGCATTAAGGCAGGACTTGGCCTGCATTCCGGGCCTGGAACTGTTCGGGGAGTCTGCCGATCTGAAACGGTTGTCCAGGGATTCCTACGACTATTCCCCTGTGCTGGAGAAGCGTCTGGAGTCATGTCGTGCGGATCTTGTCGTTCGTCCTGCCGACGCATCCGTCGTCCAACTTCTGGCGGCCGCCTGTGCCAAGCACGGGATCCCTCTCACCATTCGTGGTGCCGGCACCGGCAATTACGGCCAGTGCGTACCGCTTGACGGCGGAGTTGTGATGCTCACCGGCTCTCTCCAACGCATTCGCGGTATCGATCCGAGCACCGGTGTGGTGACGGTGGAGCCCGGTTGCCTGATGCGGGACCTTGATGCGGAACTGCGACGTCATGGCCGACAGCTGCGTTTGCTCCCGAGCACCTGGCGGAGTGCGTCGATCGGTGGGTTTGTCTCTGGTGGATCGGGTGGAATCGGTTCAATCCGCTGGGGCTTTCTTCGGGATCCAGGCCATTTGCTGGGTTTAGAGGTGATTTCAGTTGAACTTGAACCCAAACGAGAGACGCTCTGCGCCAGCGAAGCAGAGGCGTTGAATCACGCCTATGGCACCAATGGAATCATTACAGCCCTCCAGCTGGCGACAGCGCCTGCGGAGGATTGGCATCAGTTGAGCATTGACTGCATCAGCTGGCCGGCGGCTGTGGACTTGTTGCTCAGGCTTGGCCGCTCCGCTCTTTCCCTGCACCTGGCAACTCTGCTTGAGCGTCCAATGCTGAGCCATTTGCCCCCATGGAGTGGGCCTCCCGCTGACTGCCATCGCCTTCTCCTGCTCGTCGCACCGGATGCCGTCAGCAGCGTGCAACGGCTCGCTGATGCCGCTGATGCCGTGCTGCATGATCTTGGTCCGGAGCAGCTCCAGAGCGGCCGCAGTTTGCGGGAATTGAGCTGGAATCACACCACGCTTCACCTGCGTTCAGCAGATCCAGGCTGGACCTATCTCCAGATGCTCCTGCCGCAACCGGAGCTGCCAGCAATGGAGAAGCTGCGTCAACGTTGGACGGATGGGTTGTTGTGGCACCTCGAAGCCGTTTCCCAGCAGGGCGCACTCCGTTTGGCAGCCCTGCCATTGGTTCGGTGGGATGGTCCTGAGCGTTTGGAGCAGCTGATGGCGGATTGCCGTGAGGCGGGTGCTGTGCTTTTCAATCCCCATGTCCTCACGGTCGAAGATGGCGGACTTGGAATCGTGGATGGTGATCAAGTGGCGGCTAAAACCCGTTTTGACCCCCGCGGTCTTCTCAATCCCGGCAAGCTTCGCGGCTGGTCTGAACGCTCTGCTTAACAGCCAAGACTGTCCCGGGTGGCGACGCCTGTGGTGGGGTTGATGCCATCGGCGTCCCGGCAGAGTCGACGCTGATCATCTCTATCAAGGAGGGCATCGCTGAAGTCAGCCCCTTCGATCAGGGCGTCTGTGAAGCTGCTCCCCGAGGCAATGATTCCCGTGAGAATGGTATTGCGAAGGTCGGTTTTAACGAAATCAGCACGATCCATTAGGGCATCGGAAAGATCGGCATCATGGAAGTCCGCTTCTGAAAAAGCACCCTGGGTCATGATCGCGCCATGCAGGTTGGCGCCATGGAAATCCGCCTGACGGCCAACGGCTCCAGCGAAGGATGTGCTTTGCAGTTGTTGACCATGGAAATCCGTCCCGGTCTGATTGGTGAGGGTGTAATCGACCTTTTCTTGAAATAGAGCCCGATCCTGCAGTCCAAATCCCTCTGAGGTATCGAGGGCAAAGGCAGGGCTCACCAGGCAAACAATGGCCAGCAGCACGGAGAACAACAGATGCTGCATGGGCATGGTGTGGGGAACGATCCGCATCACTCTGCCGTCACAAGGCAGCGACTGAATAGATCACCGATCAGATAAAGCGATCCCGCAAGGATGGGAAAGGGATCAGGCCATGGTCCCTGTGCGCGGATTGTCTCCAGAGCGGCTTCGCTGCTAGAGCTTTGGTGCATTTGCTCGCCCCAGGATTCCTCCTGCTCAACAAGCATGGCGCGATCCCAGCTGCTGTGGCCCGGCACAGGCACGATCCAGATCTGATCCGCTGGTTTGATCAGGCTTTGAAGCATGGTGATCGCCTGTTTGTGGGCCTGAATTCCAAGGATCCAGCACACACCTAGCTGTTCGCCCGGCCAGCTCTGCCGTTCTAGGGCCAGCTGCACGGCCGCGGCTGGATTGTGGGCGCCGTCAATTCGCAGCGGCAGGCTTTTCCAGTGAACAGTCTGAAGTCGCCCGCACCATCGGGTTTCAGCAAAGCCTGTTCGGATTGCGGCTTCCGGCACCGGCCACCCGAGGCCATCGAGAGCATGGAGAGCTCCAAGGGCAACGGCGGCGTTGCTGCGTTGCATCACGCCTTTCAAACCCAGATTCCATTCGCACCCCAATGGTTCAACCCAGGCAAGACGGGCCTGTTGCTGCCGGCAGGCTGCCTCGAGAACCTCGGCCACCGCAGGATCTTGGTAGGCGCTGACCACTGTGGCTCCTGGGGAGATCACGGCGGCTTTTTCCGTTGCAATCGCCTGCAGGGTGTGGCCCAGATGCTCACAGTGATCCATGCCGATCGACGCCATGGCGATCACCGGACGCTTGGGGTGAGCGGTGGTGGCATCCAGGCGTCCACCCAGACCAACCTCCAGCACCAGCACATCCACCTGATTGGAGGCGAAGTATTCAAAGGCGACGGCAAGAAGCTGCTCAAAGGGGGTGAGCTTGTTCCGCTCGCAGATCTTTCGCTGTGCAACGAGCCGAGAGCGCAGTTCTGCTTCAGCAATCATCCCCCCGTCGACGCGAATGCGCTCGCACCAATTCACCAGATGGGGTGACGTGGTGAGCCCCGTTTTGATGCCTGCCCGCTGCAGTGCACTGGAGAGAAAAGCCGCGATCGAGCCTTTGCCGTTGGTGCCGGCGACCTGAATCGCTGGTACATCTGCACAGGGGAAACCGAGCTCATCCAGGGCATGCCGCATGCGATCCAGCTGCAGATCCATGCCCCGCAGATCGAAACGGGGAATCAGATCTGAAAAGTCGTCCGGCATGTGGCCTCAAGACGCCGCAGCAGCTGGCGAATCTCGCGGGCGCTGATTGACAGGGGGGGCACCATGCGCAAAACCGTCGGCCCCGCCGCCACCAACAGCAACCGATCGTTCAGCGCTGCAGCGGCCAGTTGTGGTGCGGTGATGTTGCAATCCGGCTGCATCACCACGCCCTGCAGCAGTCCCCAGCCACGAACGCATTGAAATTGCCCTGGGAAAGCTTCCACCAGTTTTTCGAGTCCTTCACGGAGCTGGTCACCCCGTTTCTGCACGTTGCGCATCAGGTTTCGCCGGTCGATTTCCTGTGCCACGGTCAGACCGGCACGGCAGGCAAATGGGTTCCCTCCAAACGTGCTGGCGTGATCACCTGGCTCAAAGACATCGGCATGATCCTGAACCACCAGGGCTCCGATCGCATGCCCCCCACCCAGACCTTTCGCCAGAGTGAAGGCATCCGGCTCGATCCCCAGCTGTTCATAACCCCATCGCATTCCGCTGCGACCCATACCTACCTGCACTTCGTCAAGAATCAGGAGGATGTTCCGTTCCGAGCAGAGGGAGCGGAGTCGTTGAAAAAAGCTCGGGTCTCCAGGATTGACCCCTCCCTCGCCCTGTAAGGGTTCAATCAGAACTGCGGCGACTGCCGGTCCTTGGCTTTCGTGGCGATTCAGCAGTGCTTCGAAGGCGTCAGCTTCGTTGAACGGAAAATAATCAAAGCCCTCAACAACGGGCTCAAAACCTGAGTGATATTTCGGCTGACCAGTTGCCGTCACTGCTGCAAGGGTGCGCCCGTGAAAACTTGCTGCAGCCGAAAGGATCACGGGCCGTTCAATTCCCCGTCGCCGGTGGCCATGTTTGCGGGCCAGCTTGATGGCCGCCTCGTTGGCCTCGGCACCTGAATTACAGAAGAAAACACTGTGTCCACAACTGTGATCAACAATCCACCGGGCCAGCGCTTCCTGCTCTGGGATGCGATACAGGTTTGAGACATGCTGCAGACGACTGAGCTGCTGCTTCAACGCGCGTCGCATCGCTGGGTCGCTGTGGCCAAGGGTGCAAGTGGCGATGCCGGCGACTGCGTCGAGGTATTGCTTTCCTGATTGGTCCCAAACCCAGCAACCTTTTCCGCGCACCAATGTGAGCGGAAAACGGTTGTAGGTGTTCATGACTGCAGTGGGAGCGGTGGGACTTGAACCCACATGCCCGAAGGCGCTCGATTTTGAGTCGAGTCCGTCTACCAATTCCGGCACGCTCCCATGATCGGGATTCTAGGAACCCGAGGGTCAGTGTTCAGCTTTGCTGTCGACGGACGCTTGCGCCAACCTGATTGAGCTTGGCCTCGATATCTGCATAGCCGCGATCGAGATGTTCAAGACCGGAGACCTGCGTTGTCCCGTCGGCAGCAAGGGCTGCTAGCACCATGGCAGCAGAGGCTCTGAGATCACTCCCGGTGACTGGTGCACCACTGAGACGAGGCACCCCTTCAACGATGCCGGTGCTGCCTTCGATACGAATCGACGCACCCATGCGTTGAAGCTCGGCTACGTGTTGCATTCGGTTTTCATAGATCTTTTCAGCAATCACACTTGTTCCCTGCGCGGTTGCCATCAAGGCCATGAATGGGGCCTGGAGGTCCGTTGGAAAACCAGGAAAAGGCTGGGTGATCACATCGACTGCCTTGATTTCACCGGGCCTGATTGTGATGCCCACGCTGTCGATCTCAAGTTGACAGCCGCAGTCACGAAGCTTCTGGAGAACGGAATTGAGGTGCTCCGGCACGACGGGCTCAACTCTCAACGTTGATCGGGTGATCGCGGCGGCCATCAGAAAAGTGCCGGCTTCGATGCGATCGGGGATGACCGAATAGGCGGAACATCCATGCAGGCGCTCCACTCCTTCAACAGTGATGACGGGACCACCGGCACCACTCACCTTTGCTCCCATGCAATTCAGCAGGTTGGCGAGGTCCTGAACTTCAGGTTCTTTGGCCGCGTTTTCGATGGTTGATGTTCCATCAGCCAAAACTGCTGCCATCAAGAGGGTTTCGGTGGCACCAACACTCGGGCAATCCAGAACGATTGAGGCTCCCTTAAGGCGCTTCAGACCACCGGGGAGTGCGGCTGTTACGAGACCGTGGTTGACATTGACGACGGCACCCATGGCCTTGAGTCCACGGATGTGTTCCACAACAGGACGGGCCCCGATGCGGCATCCACCGGGTAACGGCACCCTGGCGTGGCCCAAACGGCCAAGAAGCGAACCAATGCTGAAGAAGCTGGCCCGAAGACAGTTGACTAACTCGTATGGAGGCTCAGAGGATTTGAGATGTGTTGCTGTCAGTTTCAGACTGTTTGGGGAACGGACAACTGAAACACCAAGTGCTTCGAGGATCGCGCCCATCCCCTGAATATCAGTTAGGTCGGGAACGTTGCACAGTTCAACTGGTTCATTGGTTAAGAGAGCAGCTGTCATCAGCACAAGAGCTGAATTTTTAGCTCCACTCACGGTCATTACACCGCTTAAACCGACACCACCATCTATTGAGAGATGCGACTTGAGACCCCCCTGAGACGCAGTGGCCGTAACCATCATTTCTAGCTACTTCCGCTTTTCGACAGCATCTTGACAAGTCAGGATGAGACCGTCTAGACGGCCGGCGTTCAAACTGGCTTGACAAAAGCCTTTCAAGAAGGCCTTGACGGTGATGCCGTAATGTTCCCGGGTCGTTTGACGACCAACGCCAGCGGATGTGGCGGAATTGGTAGACGCGCTAGTTTCAGGTACTAGTGGTGGCAACATCGTGGGAGTTCAAGTCTCCCCATCCGCATCAATTGACAGCAATCATGCTCATTAATTTATTGAGAATGATTCGATGAACTTGTGGTTCAAAGCTTGGTACATAGTCTACAAACACTAGAGTTTACTTTTCATTTGTCTAGCAGTAAGGGCAGCAAGCAGCAGTTTTCTTTGATGACTGTGACTAATTAGATGTAAGCATTTTTACCAAATGAAAATTGAAAACGTAATTTCTTGCCGATTAGATTCTTAAGATTCAATCTTGTTTGATTGCAGTTAGGCCACAATTAATGGGTCTTCTGAAGTGAGGTTCCAACGCGAGAACTCATCAATCAAATCGCTGAGCTTCAAGCTCGCGTAGATCATCCCCAGCATTGGAGCTCCGGTGAGCACACTCAAAATGTTGAGAAGTTGAGACAGCTTTACTACGAGATCAGAAGGAGAACTGAAGAAGAAGAAAACGTTTAGCTTTGCCACGCCCTGATGGGTCAGGCGAAACTGCTTTTGACTGAAATCACTCTCAGATTTGACCGCAAAAACGTCATTTGTATTTTTGGTGGTTGAGAGTGAATCGAGCCACATCGTTTGAATGATTGATTTCCAACTCTCACCGCAAGAACTCGAAACTATTTCTGGTTCAAAAGAGTTTGACCCAAGGGTCCTAATGACGCCTGTTCCGCCTGATCAAATGGGACCATTTGGCCGTTTAGGCCCACTCCCCATCAATACGAATCGAGATAAGCAAATCAAACGACTGAGAAAGATTATTCGTCGACTCAGGAAACGGAACAAAGATTGAATACACTATCCAAGCACAAAGCTCTTAAAAAATTGTATATTCATTTTACTTGTGGTCATTAGGTTGATTAGTGTTTTCACAGGATTGACTTGTCCTATATCGCTTGTCAAACCCCCGTAACAATACAGTTGTCTCAATTGTCGCTTTAGTTGTGAAAGAGCAAGATTTCGCTCATTATCGAGCTATTCGCCAGAGAAAGAATCAAGCGAGAAAGTATACTCCTTGTCTACTGATATATGGTCTCTTGTAGATAATGCTGTTAATGGCAGATTACTCTGAAACGGATTCAATAGCGAAGCAGTGGGCAGTCTTTGAACACTTCTATTTCCCCAAAGTTTTTGGCTGCTTGCCTTATATTTTCGGGATTGGACACGGAATTCTCATAATTCTTCTGAAACGCTTGGACAATGTCCGTTGAAATTACGTCATTCAGATGTAGGTCGCACAACGTTGCACGAACGCCTTTCGCATAGGCGAGCTTGATTTCTTCAGAAGGTTCGTCATGAGCTTTGCCGTTCTGGGGCAAAGCGATCGAGAAGACTGTTGGCGCTCCTATAATAGCAAAAAACTTTGACTTTCATTGTTCTCTTGCTTAATTCCAATGATTGGTACTGTTGGTAATGGTTCAATCTTTGGAATTTTAGGGGTTGCAGCAACTAATTCAAGCCAACAGTTGATTTAAACGTTTAGTGCTCATCCAAACGGATGCAGCAAAATATCAACCAAACAAACATCTGTTGATTTGTTAATGACAGCAGAAGAGGTTTGTCGATTTAGCTTAAATGTGAAGCTGAGGGTTATGAGAATGTTTTAAGACGAATTGGACATGCAACACAATACAACAAGACGTTCAACTGTGGTGGCTCTAGTTCTTACACTATCAAGATGAAAGGATAGCTAACTGCTAATGCATTAGGCATGCTCCAAGCACAGGATGAACGTGGCTTATATAAGCGCAGTAACGACCCCACAGAGGCTCTCAGGAAGTTTTTGAGTTAGGTCGTCAAATCGTAATAAGTGTGATGAGAGGCCCATGAGACGTGATTTCTTTGTCATTAGAAAGGCCGTCGAAATTGTAATTCACATAACCTTTCGTTACCCATAAGAAGCATTGCCAAGCAACACAAATAATATCCTTTTCAATAAAAGGGGTGAATCATTTGTTCGATCGGAGTACTCAGAATGCCCTTTCCACTTGCCAATAACCATTTCTCTTCAACAGCATCTACTTCATCTATAATCAAGTTTTGCACCTAGACTCTGATTGCACGCAGCAATAGCCATATTCAAGCCAAGCCTCTGATATTCAAACAAGTAATTATTATTTTCAAGACCCAATTTTGAAATCATTTTACTAGAAAGTTCATTCAGAAATCTAGTAGTCATTGGACCTTCGCCTGGCAAAGTAACACCTTCCTCAGCCATAAGGCAAAACGACGAAAATAAGCCATTCGTTATTCCCAACTGCATACCCTGGCGAAAGTCACCCTTTGGCATTAAACGTTCTACATCCTCTTGAATCTCTTTTGGCAGCACAAGATCAGCCGAAACCTTAGAAGCTGCAAAGGTCACAACGGTGGTCACAAGAAGCCCGTTGAAAAGAATCGCCCACCTCATGATCGCAGAAAGCATTATTTCCTCTCAAAATAGCTCAACAAATGCCTGTAGGTAACGCGACAGCACTCCTGTCGTTCCGTTGTTTGCTTCAATTCAGTTGATGTGCTCATTTTACTTATTGAGATCTCCGAATATCTCGACGATCATTATAATGGATCTAAGATTTTTCCATTTGGGTGATGTCGTAAATTCAAATGGATTCATAGTAAATCGGTCAGTTGGGGTTATTACTTTTCCTGCTAACTGCTCGGTAGTTGTGACCCGAGTATCACAAGGTGGATTCAGGGGGCAGTGACGCGCTGATCCCTATTGTTTATTAAGTGAGTTCAGGAATAAGCCGCGAACCCTGAGTCCTTACAGAAGCAATCAGATCTGTGGCTGATCTTTATTTTTATTTATTTTTTGATCTCAATGTCAGGAAAAAAGAATCTATTTTAAGAGAAAGTCTATATTCTTTTTTCGCCTAGGATTGAAAAGGAACCTTTTGGATAATGTTGTCAGTCCATTGAATGTTCCAAAATGGATCAAAGGTTGTTGGGTTTGAGGATTTCCTGATCACAATTGTAAGTCTATTGCCCTCTTTTAAGATGCGTATTTTATGATGTTGTTTCGGAAATCATCGGGTGTTTGGTATCGGATATGACGCTTTTGCCTTTTTGCTTGGTTTAACCTTTAGATAATGATGTCGTGTAGTGTTTGGCCTGCGATGACAAGTTTCTGGAGTTTAGAGCGGTGCGTATCAATATTTACCATAAGTTGTTGGATGTTTGCGCGAAAAAAGCCTGTCTGCATTAAGTTGATCAAAAATCAATTATGAGCTTAAATTTATCTAGATATTATTATCTTAAGAATTTGGCGCGGCAAGCCTCCGATCCCCGTGTGAGTGATTTTTTGCTGTGCAAAGCTCAAGAGCTTCTTGACTTGGATTATTCCTCTCTGAAAAATCAGGTTCCCATAACCAATAAGTTCATCGGTCATGTCCAAAGAGGGACTTTGTAATTAGGGCTGTTTTGGCTCGGGGGTTGATCCCCACAGTCGAGCTGTAATCGTGATTGTTGGAGATCAAGTGTCTAGTAATTGGTGGATGGCTCAGGTTGTTGTGTGTAAAGGTAGTGCGAGCAACACGAAACCCCCATTCCACCTGCTGGTGACTGATCTTGATTCCGGGTTCACCCGTTGGATCAAGATCGATGAGGTCTCGGATGTGATGTGGTCGATGGATGCATGGCCTTCAACAGCCTTATTAGAAAGGCATGAGCACTATCGAGATGGCGTCTAGTCGGTCATCCAATTGAAGGAACTGTTTGGGTTGGTTGGTGGGCTGACAAGACAATCAACGTTTCAGGATGGAAAGAGATGGTGGCTAACACATATAAAAGTTTTTTAAATAACAAGTTTTCACTATGAATTTAAATCGAATCATTTGTTGATGTGTCCCTGAGGCGAGCTGCTTGTTGTTGGTTTGAAAGTGGGTTGGTCGGTGGTGGTGTGAAGGTGGTGTCGTTCGTCAAAATGATCAAGATAATTCGTTAAGAAGGCTGATCTCTTTCTCGGAGGCATCGGTCGGATTTGCATCTTGACCCTCTTTGGTGGCTGTTCGTTATTGTTCATGCTGCTTAATTTGATTTGCTCTTGCTCTTATCAGTATGACTGAATAATGGGGCATCAATCGTTGAAGCCAATCTTTGCTTTTTCTTGATTCATAAGTAACGACCATGCTTTGGATTGTCTAGATTTTGAGCCCTGTTACAAACCCTACAACCACCCATGATTCAGATCATCGGCTGGAGCAATGATTCCGGAGATGGTGTGTACATTGGGTGAAAACACTTCTCTCTCGCGTTTTCACCCATGACCAATCACTTTGAACTTGATGTCGTACAGCTTGAAACCATCTCTGGTGGCGCGGCTGAACACAATGGCGTCTGCATTGACCCCCTGGTGCTGATGTGGAAGTTACAAAATCCTGGCAGAGTACTTCAAAAATGGCTTGCTGGGATGACTGATTCGTCTTCAAAGTTCTGAACCTTTCCTTCATCACATTCACACATACATATACACAAACAACCAATGAACAACTCTGAACTCTCCACCGAACAACTTGAAACCTGCACCGGTGGAGCTACCTGGATGATTCCTGCCGGCTATATCATTGCCAAGGAGGGAACGAAGGCGATCTGCTTCTACAAGGAACTCGCTAAGAATCTCTCAGATGGCAAATGTGTAGGTGCTGCAGTTGTTGCGGCTGGCCATAGCTCAGGAACGATCGAAAAAGACTGAATCGGCCAGTTGCTCAAGAGAACTCCAGTCGTTTTTGGCGGAGTTCTCCGTTTGCTCTTTGATATTGATCATGCCGTGAATTGATCAACAGATGTCTATGTCATTCAGGCAACTGTTGAGTTTTAGGGGCCCTTTGTCTTCATGGGCACAGTTTGACTTCGTATCTTTATCGGCCATGGAGTCGTTGTCATGGGAGTTCAGCTCTCCCCATCCGCACTATCTTATGGGTTGTGAGTCAGCCACAAGCGCATGATTGTTCTGAAGATCACGAATGCTTCCGAGGTGGTGGCGTCTAAGGTCGGAAAGTTTATTGAGCGCCTTACACCTGATTCGATGGATGATGCCGCGGTTGAGGATCAGGTGATAAAAAAATTGGTTGAAAATCTTGCGACTGAGGGGCTGAAAGGTGAAATTGCCGCAATTCGCGGAATCGACCTCCATCCTGATGAGCTGCTGATCAACGAGGGCATGAAGGTTCGGCGTCACGAGAGCTTCTGACTTTTATTTCCCAGCAATGAGTTGTAGGACAGTGTGATCCCACCACTGATTACGAGCCGCCGTAACCCCCTGGTGAAGCGGCTGAAACGACTTGGGACTCGCGAAGGCCGCGTTCAAGAAGGATTGTTGATCCTGGAAGGCACCCATTTGCTTCAGGAGGTGCTAACCCATCGATCCGCAGTTGTTGAACTGATCGCTACCCCGGCCTGGGTTGATCGCCATGGCGAGCTGTTTGGGCAGCTTCCCGATCCCCTGCCCATTCACTTGGTCTCCCAAGACGTTCTGGCCGCATCACTCAGCACCGTCACACCTGATGGGGTGGCCTGTCTTGTTCCATTGGCAGCGCTTCCGAAGCCGCCGTCGAGTTGTGATTTCCTCCTGGTCCTGGATCGGATTCAGGACCCCGGCAATCTCGGCACACTTCTGCGCACCGCTCTGGCCGCTGATGTGCAGAGCGTTTGGTTGGGATCCGGAGCGGACCCCCTTGCCTCCAAGGTGCTTCGGGCCTCAGCGGGTGCACTGTTGCAGCTCCACCACAGACGGTTTGGACCGGAGGAAAGGTCCGCTGTCGTTCAGCTGGAGGCAAAGATGAAGGAGATGGCCGTTGCAGGGATGCAGGTGGTCGCCAGCCTGGTTCCGGATGCTGATCGTCAACTGCAAGCCATTCCCTACTGGGAGCTCGACTGGACAAAGCCGACGGCGCTTGTGCTTGGAACAGAGGGCGCTGGTCTTCATCCCACCCTTCAGCATTGCTGCACGACTGCAGTCACCCTTCCGCACAGTTCCAGGATCGAGTCGCTGAATGTCGCTGCTGCGGCCGTGCCACTGCTTCTGGAACGACGAAGGGCGACAATGACCGCCACATCGCAGCAGTCCGGGTGAGCGACGCCAGTTTCGACTTCGACGTCATCGTCATCGGCGCCGGCTACGGCGGTTTTGATGCCGCTAAGCACGCTGCTGAGCATGGCTTGAAGACGGCGATCATCGAGTCGCGCGATATGGGCGGGACCTGTGTGAATCGCGGCTGCGTGCCCTCCAAAGCCCTTTTGGCTGCCAGCGGAAAGGTGCGCGAGCTTGCTGACGACAAGCATCTGTCCAGTTTTGGAATTCATGCAGCACCGGTGCGGTTTGAGCGGCAGAAGATCGCCGATCATGCGAATCAACTGGTGCAGACGATTCGATCCAATCTCACCAAAACGCTGGAACGGGCTGGCGTGACCATCCTCCGTGGCCATGGACGGCTCGAGGGAAGCCAGCGCGTTGGCTTGCGTGAGTCGAGCGGTGTGGATCGCGTGATGAAAGCAAGGGACGTGATCATCGCCACAGGCTCCGATCCTTTTGTGCCACCGGGCATTGAAACCGATGGCCGCACCGTGTTCACGAGCGATGAGGCAATCAATCTGGAGTGGCTGCCTCGATGGATCGCGATTATCGGCAGCGGTTACATCGGTCTGGAGTTCGCAGATGTCTACACCGCACTCGGTTGTGAGGTGACGATGATCGAGGCGCTGGATCGGGTCATGCCCACCTTTGATCAAGACATCACAAAGATTGCTCGCCGCAATCTGATTGATGGGCGGGATATCGATGCTCGAGCCGGGGTTCTCGCTCGAAAGGTCACCCCTGGCTGCCCAGTGCAGATCGAGTTGGCGGATTTCAGCAGTCGTGAATTTGTGGAAACCCTTGAGGTGGATGCCGTACTCGTGGCCACAGGCCGCGTGCCAAGCAGCAAAGGGCTGAATTTGGAAGCTTTGAACGTTGAAACCAACCGCGGCTTCGTGCCGATTGACGATGGCATGCGGGTGCTGGTTGATGGGAACCCCGTGCCTCATCTCTGGGCTGTCGGCGATGTGACCGGCAAATTGATGCTGGCCCATACCGCTGCAGCACAAGGATCTGTCGCCGTTGACAACATCCTTGGCCATGAACGACAGATCGACTACCGCAGCATCCCCGCTGCCACCTTCACTCATCCTGAAATTAGCTCCGTGGGGCTGACCGAGGCCGATGCCAAGGAGCTCGCCTCCAGGGAGGGTTTCCAGCTTGGATCCGTACGCAGTTATTTCAAAGCCAACTCCAAGGCTCTTGCTGAGCTTGAGAGTGATGGCCTCATGAAGCTCCTGTTCAACAAGGCCAGTGGTGAAGTGCTCGGTGCCCATATCTATGGCCTGCATGCTGCCGATCTGATTCAGGAGGTGGCCAATGCTGTGGCGCGCCGGCAGAGCGTGCGCGAGCTCTCCACTGAAGTCCACACCCATCCGACCCTCAGCGAAGTCGTCGAGGTTGCCTACAAGCAGGCCGCATCCCAGCTGGCGGCCTAACTGAATTCACCGCTGCCTTTCCTCGTCCCCCCCCCCACCATCAGCTCCCATGGAGATCCGCCGTCGTCCCCCGAATCCAAAGGTGCGCGTCGCCCATCTGGAATATGCCGTTCCCCACGACGATGAGGAGCCCCGTCACATTCTCGAGAAGATTGTCTGGGTGAAGGATCGTGAGGTTGAGGCGGCCCGGTCGAAGGTGCCGCTTGAAACGCTGAAAAAACAGATTGCCAATCTTCCCCCCACCCGGGACTTTCGAACGGCCCTCACGGCAGCTCAACGAAAGCCCGCGGTGATTGCTGAGGTCAAGAAGGCCAGTCCCAGCAAGGGTGTGATCCGAGAGGATTTCGATCCGGTGACGATCGCTGAGGCTTACGCGGCCGGTGGAGCCAGTTGTCTCTCCGTGTTGACCGACAGAACTTTTTTTCAAGGGGGATTTGAGGTTCTCGTAGAGGTGCGTAAGGCGGTTGATCTGCCCCTGCTTTGCAAGGAATTCATCCTGAGCCCGTACCAGCTCTATCAGGCGCGCGCTGCGGGAGCAGATGCTGTTCTGTTGATTGCAGCGATCCTGAGCGATCAGGATCTTCGTTATCTGAACAAAGCCGCGGCCACGCTTGGTCTTCATGTTCTCGTTGAAGTCCATGATGCAGAGGAGATGAAACGGGTTCTCACCGTTGGAGGATTTCCTCTGATCGGAATTAACAACCGTGACCTCACAACCTTCGAAACCGATCTCTCCACCACCGAGCGGTTGATGGCCGATTTTGCCGATCAACTTCGGACCGAAAACGTTGTGCTGGTGAGTGAATCAGGATTGTTCTCCCGGCCTGATTTGGATCGGGTTGGAGAGGCTGGTGCGGCTGCAGTTCTGGTCGGCGAAGCCTTGATGCGTCAGGACGATGTGGAGGAGGGACTCAAGGTCCTGATCTCCGGTTCCCCTTAGATGACAATCAGCACATCGGTCTGCATTGTTGAGTATCCTCAATAGTCCGTATGCTTCGCACCGGCGCTTGCCCGGACTGTCAAGTGGTCGTCCACAATTGTCGTCTGCACTGAAATAAAATGCTGATCAGCGTTCTTACAGGCTTTGCAGCCGGTGCGGTGCACGTTGTTTCGGGCGCTGATCATCTTGTCGCAATTGCGCCGCTGTCGCTTCAGCGCCCATTGACTGCTATGAGATCTGGCCTGGCCTGGGGTGGCGGTCACTCAGCCGGGGTCGTGGTGTTGGGTCTTGCAGGTGTTCTGTTCAAGGACATGGTGCATTTAGAGAACATGTCCGCCTGGGCGGAGTTCATTGTGGGTGTCACGTTGCTTGTGGTGGGTTCCCTCGCCATTCGCACCGCCTTCGGCCTGGAGTTGCACACCCATGAGCACCGGCATCCCGACCGTGCGATCCATCGCCACCTGCACCTGCATGTGCGTGGGCAGAGCGAGCATCGCCGTCATGCCCATGCCGCATCGGGCCTGGGTCTCCTGCATGGACTGGCTGGAGCCAGCCACCTGTTGGCAGTCATTCCCGCTCTCGCCCTGCCCACCCATGGCGCCGTTCTGTATCTGATCGCTTACCTGTGTGGTTCAGTCGCAGCAATGCTTGCGGTCGTCTGTCTGATCTCACTTCTCACGATTCGCAGCGGTGCGCGCCTGCTCCCTTGGCTGGTGGGACTGACCGGAGGACTGTCCATCGTCACCGGAGCGATCTGGCTGCATCGAACCTCAGCCGCTGTGTTCTGAACGGCTGTGATGCGAACAGCCTTGTGCGGACCTCTCCTCCAGCTGCGGTTGACGAATCACTTTGGTTACCGCGCCGATCAGAAAGCCTCTGGCAATCGGTCCCAGCTGGCGGCTGTCCGTGCTGTGGTCTGGTTGGTCGCCAAGTAGAACCATCGATCCATGGTCATCAACGTCGACCAACCTCTTGATCAGGCGTTGGCCGGGTCGGTGGGGGTGTTGTGCGACGACAATGGATCCTTGTTCCGGTAGAGCTGTGCTGGTCTGGTGTGGCCTCAGCAGCACGCGGTCACCGGGAGACAAAGTTGGCCACATCGAGCGACCTTCGACGCGCATCAGCCGCAGTCGACCACAAAAAATCAGCAGCAAGTCGTTAAAACCTGCTGCTGGAAGGGGTGGATGAGTGGGGAGGTTTTCAGGATGCGGTGACCCAGGAGTCGGAGCGACCCTTCGACTGCCAGAACATCCCATGAATCTTTTCAACGGCGGCCATGAGCTCTTCAGCCTTGCCTTGATCGATGTTGACCTTGCAGGCCGAGCAGAGTTTGGTTGCTTTCCAAAAGGTTTCGTGGAGATCAGGGAAGGTTGCCAGATGTTCTGGCTTGAAATAATCCGTCCAGAGGATCAGAAGTTCCTTCTTGGTCTTCTGAGCCTCTTCTTCCTTGATCGCGACAAAGCGGCCAAAGGTGTTGTTGTAGGTAGCAAGTGCGGCTGCATCACCAGCAGCAGGAGCTTCCAGAGCCTTCAGTTTTTTGGTCATTGAGAGAACCGCTTCAGCCGCTACACGGGCGGAAGCGGGGTCATAAACGCCACAGGGTCCATCGCAGTGAGCCTCTACCACTTGGGCGGGCAGGGTGCGGAACAGGGCTGAGAGTGCCGAGCGCAGCATCGGGAAGCGATCAATAAAGCGTGATATGAGCCTAACTGCGGATCACTTCCGCACGTCGAGCAGCTCGACCTCAAAAATCAGGGTGGCGTTTGGAGGGATCACGCCTCCGGCACCACGGCTTCCATAGGCCAGATCAGGGGGGATCACGAGTTTGCGTTTCCCTCCCACCTTCATGCCGGCCACGCCTTCGTCCCACCCTTTGATCACGCGGCCTGCGCCGAGCGGAAAGCTGAAGGGACCGCGTCCATAGCTGCTGTCAAATTCCCGTCCGTCCTCAAGGGTTCCGCGGTAGTTCACGACAACAACCTGCCCGGAACTGGCGACGGCTCCATCACCGATCTCAAGTTCGGTGATCCGAAGACCACTGGCGGTGAGCTCAGTCTCAGAGGATTCGATCGGACCGCCCAGGCCAGATGCATCGGCGATTTTGTCGTTGGGAGCCATGGCAAAGAGTGTTGGATTGGGATCGTCGGGATCCAGTTCCAGAGTGCTGGGAACGCGGGAGACCGGTGCGGGTTGTTCAAGAGCTGCAGGTGCAGCCTGCTGTGCCAGGGCTGGTTCAGCCAGGACGGTTGATGGGGCGATCAGCTGGCTAACCAAGGCCAGAAGCAGGCAGGCCACGCAGACCGCGGAGCTGATCAAGATGTCGCGCACGGCGTGGATCACAACTCGCGTGATTCTGACCGCCGAAGTTGCTGCTCGAGCCGATCGATCCGTCCGCGGAGTTCATCAACCTCCTTCTGACTGGCTAGGCCGAGATCCTGGAGGAGATGGTCGCGATTCCGAGCAATGTTTCGTTCCATCTGTTCCTCCAGCCCAGGTGTCTCTCCACGCAGTGCCTTGAGCACGTCATCGACCAGGGCAGAGGCCTGATTCGGATCAAGACGACCACTGCTGACCCAGTCCTGGGTGACGCCGCGCAGGCGATCGGCAACGAGGGTCGTGGTGCCGAGACCGCGCAGTAAAAGCTGCTGAAGGGGATTGCCGGCGTCCATCGGGAAGATGCTGGTGGCTGGGCATTCAGGATGCCCCTGCATCCATCTGCTGGCCATGGGTGATCGTCGATCTCAACCGTTGCTGCGAGCGGCCATTGGTGGCCTGCTTGCGGGGTTTGCCCCCGCTGCCGCCGGACCGTGGTTGATGCTGCCGGCGCTTGCCCTGCTCTGGTCTGTGGTCGATCGACAGCGCCTGGCGGCTGGATGGGGACTGATTGCTGTACTAATCAGCCATCGCTGGCTCCTGGCCTTGCATCCGCTCACCTGGATGGGAGTTCCTGCCCCCTTGAGCTTGCCGATTGCAATTGCAATCTGGTTGTTCTGTGGAGTGTGCGCCGCGCTGCTTCTTTGCTGTTGGTCGTTTTTGGCGAAGCGTCTGCTGCGTTGGCGCCCGATCAGACTCAACCATGGCGGTGCCTTCTGGTGCGTGTCCGTTTTGGCCTGCCTCTGGGGGTTGGTGGAAGTCTGGCTATCA
Source organism: Synechococcus sp. MIT S1220 (assembly GCF_047303025.1). Classification (NCBI taxonomy): domain Bacteria; kingdom Bacillati; phylum Cyanobacteriota; class Cyanophyceae; order Synechococcales; family Synechococcaceae; genus Synechococcus; species Synechococcus sp. MIT S1220. The sequence goes on from NZ_CP138939.1 coordinate 1,538,481, forward strand.
GCTGGACCGCTGTTCTGGATTGGTGTGGGAGGGAGTGCGATGCCGGCTGATCCTGCCTTGGCTGGGCTCGCTGGTTGGATCGGTGCAGGCGGCCTTGCCGCCGTTCAGTTGATCCTTGGCTGGGGACTGTGGGCGGCAGTCACAGGACGCCGGTTCCTCCCATGGGCGGGGGTGACCGTCACGAGCCTTGTCCTTTTGCATGGACTCGGAGCCGCGTCACTTCTTTCGATGCGGGAGTCCAGCGACTCGTTGGCTTTGGCGGCCTGGCAATCGGCCATCCCGACACGTGAAAAGTTCAACCCTGAACGACAGCGGCGATTGCCAGCTTTGATCAGGGATGCCCTGCTGCAAGCGGAGGCCATGGACGCGGAGGCGCTCGTGGTCCCGGAGGGAACCCTGCCGTCCCAGGGTGGCTTGGACATGCCTGCGCATGGCATTCCTCTGCTGGGTGGCGGTTTTCGCTGGGTCAGGGGTGAGCAGCGAAGCAGCCTGCTGCTGCGCGCTTCAACGGGAGGCGGTGACGCCGTGCTTCTTGATAAACACCGGCTGGTTCCTCTTGGAGAAGCGCTACCAACACTGCCGCTGGGCATGTTCTCGGGCCTTTCTGCTGTTGGTGGTCTTCACCCGGGTCTGCCCTCACGCTTCTTTGATGGGTTTGATCCACCCGGAGGCGCGGCGATCTGTTATGAGATCAGTGATGGAAGCGCTCTGGCTGCAGCGACCGCTTCAGGTGCCCGCTGGCTGCTGGCGATTGCCAATCTCGATCCCTATCCCATCCTGCTTCAGGATCAGTTCCTCGCCCTTGCCCAGCTCCGAGCGATCGAAACAGGGCGGGATCTTCTGAGTGTGGCCAATACAGGTCCTACGGCCATGATCCGGGGTGATTCCCGTGTGGAGCTTCTTCTGGCACCTGAGCTGGGCGGGGTGGCCCGTGCCGAGGTTCAACTGCGCTCGGAACAGACCTTTTACGTGCGATGGCGGGAGGGTCCCTTACTGGCTGCGCTCCTGATCGCGTTGATCGGCTGGAGTCGCCCGTTCTTGAGCTACGGAACGAATTCCAGTGCAGCCGAGGGCGGTGCGGGGAAATATCCAACAGGTGGAGATGGATGACGGGCCGATTAAAGAGTCTTGTCAGGTCTGCCGACGATCACCACCGTGTGATCCTGTCTTCAGGATCCGCCTGGATGTCACGGTCTGTCTGAGCGGCTGATCAGGCCGCCTCCGAGAACGACGTCACCTCGATAAAACACGGCTGCTTGCCCCGGTGTGATCGAGAACTGTTCCTCAGCAAAGTCGAGACGACAGCGATAGGGACGACCACGTTGACTGTCGTCATCCTGCGCTGTCTGCGGTGTCAGACGAGCGGCCACCGGCAGACTTCGATAACGCACTTGAACCTCCACGTCGACGGCGTGTGCGGGTGGATCAACGGAGACCCAGTTCACTGCTCCCACTTCACAACTGGAACGACCGGCATCGGCACGGGGCGCGACGACGACTCTGTTCATCGCCGCATCCAGCCGGATTACGTGCAGCGGTTCTCTCCAGGCCACACCAAGCCCGCGACGCTGGCCGATGGTGAAATGTTCGATCCCATCGTGCTCTCCAAGCACCGTTCCATCGGCGAGGACGATTTCTCCCTGTCGAGGTGGCAGATAGGTGTCGAGGAAGGCGCGCATGGAGCCGTGATGCTCGGCGAGGCAGAGATCCTGACTTTCAGGTTTGCTTGCCGTTCGCAATCCATGGCGTGCGGCTTCCTTGCGGGTGTCCGGTTTGGTCAGTTCTCCCAGGGGAAAGACGATGCGGCCGAGCACTTGCTGCGGCAGGTCATACAAGAAATAACTCTGGTCCTTGTGGGTATCAAGACCTCGCAGCAGCTGGTGCCGGCCGTCGCTCCCGCCGTGGCGGATCCGTGCGTAGTGCCCTGTGGCGATCCGCGGCAGATCTCGTTCATGCATGGCCCAATCGAGCATTGGTCCGAACTTCACGGATCGATTGCACTGGGAGCAGGGCAGTGGCGTGATGCCATGGCGATACCCCTCTACCAGTCGCTGAACAATTTCTTTCTGAAATGTCTCACGGGTGTCCACCACGTGGTGGGCGATGCCGAGTTGCTCGCAGATTGCTGCTGCGTCAACCAGGCCTTCCGCACAGCAGGACCCTTTCCCACTCATCAACCAGAGGGTCAGCCCTTCCACCCTCCAGCCGGCCTCCACCAGCAGGGCGGCTGTCAGGGAGCTGTCCACGCCTCCGGACAGACCGACGGCGACGCTGTGTTCTCCGGGCCACTGCCGAAGCCGCTCAAGCGCTGCATTGCCGGCAGGTGTGACGGTCAGGCCCGGATCCATTGGCACTGGGGGTTGACCTTTCCATAGTGAGGTTCCGTGGAGCGTTCTGTTGGGTTGGCCCTCTGCTGATCCCGATCACCTGCTGGTGAAGGCAGCGCAGATCCAGGCTCTCGAGGAGGGCCTGTTCAGGAGTGGACTGCCTCAAGCAGCCCTGATGGAGAAGGTCGGTCTGGCTATGGCCGATCGGCTTTTGGCTAGGCCTGAGTTGTTGCGTCCTGGGGTGGTGGTGCTGGTTGGACCCGGCCACAACGGAGGGGATGGTCTTGTGGTGGCTCGAACCCTCCATGCCGCAGGTGTGTCTGTTGCGATCTGGTGCCCGTTGCCGGTGCGCAAGGAGCTCACGCAGGCCCATCTTCGTCACGTCCTCTGGCTTGGGGTCCCGCAGTTGCAGGAGAGCCCGGATCCGTCAGTTGAGGATCTGTGGGTGGATGCACTCTTCGGCCTGGGGCAGAGGCGTCCGCTTCCTGATGCTCTGGCTGCGCTTTTCGAGGCCAGAGATGCGGCTCAACCGGGACGTCTGGTGAGCCTCGATGTCCCGTCAGGGCTCTGTTCTGATACTGGCCGCCCCCTTGCTGGACGTGCGGCCCGTGCGGTCTTGACCCTGTGTGTGGGGCTGCTGAAGCGAGGTCTGTTGCTGGATCCTGCCCTCCCCCACATCGGACATCTGGAACGCATTGATCTCGGATTGGCACACCATCAGCTTCGAGATCTGCCTCGCGAGCAACCCCTTTGTGTCGGCCCGGATGATCTGGCCAGCCTTCCGAGTCCAGCGCTGTCCGTCATATCCATGAAATATGAACGCGGCCGGACCTTGATCGTGGCCGGCAGTGATCGTTATCGAGGAGCGGCTGCCCTGGCACTTCGCGGTGCCCTGGCTTCCGGCTGCGGCAGTCTGAAGGCGGTGGTGCCTCAGGTCATCGAGCAGAGCCTCTGGCAACAGATGCCCGAGGTGGTCTGCATCGAGGGATCCGCAGACCTGGGTTTTCAACGCTTGGATTCAGTCCTTTTCGGTCCTGGCCTCGGCAGGGACCCAGCGATCTGGGATCAGTGGTCAGATCCCTTGCAGCAGTTCGATGGTCTGCTGGTGATCGATGCCGATGGGCTCAATCTGCTGGCTGCCAGCCCCGACAGCCGGGCCTGGTTGCTGTCGCGTTCAGGACCAACTTGGTTGACGCCCCATCGTGCTGAATTCAGGCGTTTGTTCGGCGAAGGGGGAGCTGATGCCCTGAATGAAGCGCAAACTGCTGCCCGTTCAAGCGGATGCACGGTTCTGTTGAAGGGTGCTCACACCGTCGTGGCCGATTCGCAGACCGGACCGCTCTTGCTGCGCGGAACCTGCAGCTATGCGGCACGAACGGGCTTCGGTGATCTACTGGCCGGATTTGCAACTGGTTGGGGCGCTATGGCTCGGGCCGCTGGTCAGGCTGCAAGCGGTGAAACGTTGGCAGCGGCTGCCCTGCTCCATGCGGTTTCGGCTTGCCGGAGCCCCTCAAGCTCGGCAGGTGCAATCGCCAAATGTCTTGAAGAGCTGGCTTTGCAGTGTCAAAAAAATCAATCTTGATGAGTAAATCAACATGAGCGATCGAAAGATTTGCCTCATGTTTCCGTGAATTTGTATGTCTTGGCCCTCATCGGGACGCGGTTTTCGAATCAACGGAAATCGCAAATGTTTCGATTTGCTCGTTGGAATCTGAAAGGTTGTTGAAGTCACTCCGCTTTTCTTTCTGTTCGTAAGAAAGTCCTCTCACAAAACGAGCGTTTCCATGGTCTCCACCGCTCCGAAACCTCTGGATGCCCAGCGCAGGCGAAGTAGCGACCCTGTTAGCTGGTATCTGGCCACCATTGGTCGCATTCCTCTTCTCACTCCGGCTGAGGAGATCGAACTTGGGAATCAGGTTCAGGCGATGATGCAGCTGACCGAAGACGGTTCGCGCACCTTCGACGACACCGAATTGACCGGCAAGAATCGTCGCATCATTCGAATCGGGCGTCGGGCGAAAGAACGGATGATGAAGGCAAATCTCAGATTGGTTGTCAGTGTCGCGAAGAAATACCAGGGCAAAGGACTTGAACTGCTTGACCTGATTCAGGAAGGTTCACTAGGCCTCGAACGGGCGGTCGAAAAATTTGATCCAACACGGGGTTACAAATTCTCCACTTATGCCTTCTGGTGGATTCGTCAAAGCATGACCCGTGCCATCGCCTGTCAGTCGAGAACCATTCGCCTTCCGGTCCACCTCAGCGAACGGCTGACAACAATCCGCAAAGTGAGCCTTGACTTGGCCCACAAGCTTGGTGCGATGCCCAGCAGGGTTGAGATTGCCGAGGCGATGGATATTCCCCTTGACGAGCTGGATTCATTGTTGCGCCAGGCTCTGACGACCAGCAGTCTCGATGCTCCTGTCAATGGGGAAGAGGGCCGAAGCTTCCTGGGTGATCTGATCGCCGATTCCTCCCTCGAAGAGCCTCTCGACATCGTCGAACAACGGATTCACCATGAGCAACTTGGTCGTTGGCTTAGCCATCTGAGCGATCAGGAACAACATGTCCTAAGGCTCCGTTTCGGCCTCGAGGGCAATGAGCGCCATACTCTTGCTGAAATCGGTCGCCTGATGGAGGTGTCCAGGGAGCGTGTCCGTCAGGTTGAGCTGAAGGCGCTCCGCAAATTACGGAATCTCACGCGGAGACTGCCCAGTGGAATCTGAGCTTTCTTAGTCCTCGGCCCAGATGTAGCGGGTCAGCTCCTCTGGGTCTGGCTCGGGTGCTGAGAGAGCGAAGTCAACACAATCTCCGACTTCGGCATCGATTTCCTTTTCGATCGCCCGTAACTCATCTGCTGACACCAGTCCGGCCGTCGTGAGATCGCGCTCGAATGCCTTGAGGGGATCCCTCTCTGCCCAGAACTGCTTTTCCTGTTCAGCACGCAGTTCATCGGGATCGGCCAGGGAATGCCCTCTGAACCGGTAGGTGAGGCATTCCAGCAGGGTGGGTCCTTCGCCAGCTCGCGCTCTTTCAATCGCCCGTTCTGCTGCTGCACGAACGGCAAGAACATCCATCCCGTCAACTTCTTCACCTGCCATACCGAAGCTTCCGGCCTTCCGCCAGATTTCCGGGTCACTCGTCGCCCGGTCATGGGCCATTCCGATCGCCCACTTGTTGTTTTCCACAACGAAAATGATTGGAAGCTTCCAGAGCTGTGCCATGTTCAGGCACTCGAAAAACTGACCGTTATTGCAGGTTCCATCGCCGAAGAAAGCTGCCGTGACCGCATCACTTGAGTCGTCTCCCAATGCATCTCGCTTGTAACGACTGGTGAAGGCGGAGCCCAGAGCAACCGGTATTCCCTCAGCGATAAAGGCGAAGCCACCGAGAAGGTGATGCTCCTTCGAGAACAGGTGCATCGAGCCGCCTCTTCCTTTACTGCAGCCCGTTTCTTTTCCGAACAGTTCGCTCATGACCTGCCGGGCCGGTACACCGGCGCTCAATGCATGAACGTGGTCGCGGTATGTGCTGCAGAACCAGTCGTGCTGGCGTTTCATCGCCCCGATCACTCCGGTGCTGACAGCCTCCTGACCGTTGTAAAGGTGGACGAACCCAAACATCTTGCCTCGGTAATACATCTCGGCGCATTTGTCCTCAAAGCGCCGACCGAGGGTCATGTCCCGGTAAAGGGCCAGTCCTGTTTCGCGATCAACCGTGGCCCTCGCAGTTGTCACTAGGGATGACAGACGTTCGGCATGGGCACCGCCGCCGGCCGCTGTTGTGACAGGAGCGGACTCGACTGCGAGGTCTTGACCCATAACCGTCTCAAAACATGGGCTGACTGTAAGGGGCAGCGGATTGATATTGGGCAAAATCCCAGACACTGACTAAAGTCCGTCGACTTGAAGCCAGCTTCCGGTGGACCTGCCCATCGATCACTTCCGCCTGCTGGGTGTCAGTCCATCCGCTGAAGCAGACACGGTTCTCAGAAAACTCCAGAGCCGATGCGATAGCCCACCTGATCAGGGTTTCACCCATGAGGTGCTGCTGCAGCGCGCCGAGTTGCTGCGTCGGTCCGCTGACCTACTCACCGACCCGGTTCGGCGGGCCGATTACGAAGCGGCTCTTCTCGATCTCAGTTCGAACAATCCCAACGACACGGTTGGTCTCGAACTGGCTGCAAGCAGTGAAGCGGCAGGTCTGATCCTGCTTTGGGAGGCCAATTCAGCCCTTGAAGCTTTCCAGATGGCGCGGCAGGGTCTTCAGCCACCGCAAGCACCGGCTCTTGGAAGCGGTCGAGAGGCGGATCTGACCCTTCTGGCAGCTTTGGCCTGCCGTGATGCGGCAGTCGAGGAACAGGACCAGAGGCGCTACGAGTCTGCGGCGCAGCTCCTGCGGGATGGCATCGAACTGCAGCAACGAATGGGAAAACTGCCTGACCAGCAGCGCAATCTCGAGCGGGAATTGGAGCGCTTGCTCCCCTACAGGATCCTTGATCTGCTCAGCAGGGACCTCGGTGATCAGACGTCCCACCAGCAGGGTCTGCAACTGCTCAAGCAGTTGGTGGACAACCGGGGTGGTCTTGAGGGAAGTGGCGACCCCATGGCCAGTGCCGGTGGCCTGGTTCAGGAAGATTTCGAACCTTTTTTCAAGCAGATCAGACGTTTTCTCACGGTTCAGGAGCAGGTTGATCTGTTTTCGAGCTGGCACGACCAAGGATCGGTTGAAGCCGGTTGCCTGGCTGTTTTCGCCCTAGCCGCTGTTGGTTTTTCACGGCGCAAACCTGAACATCTGGAGCAGGCCCGCGACAAGCTCAACGGACTGACCAACCCCGATCTCGACCCAATGCCCTTGCTGGGCTGTCTGGATCTGCTGCTGGGCAATGTCGCCGCTGCCTCGGCACACTTCCTCGCTACCCGCGATTCTGAGTTGAAGACCTGGTTTGCGGAGCATCCCGGCGATCAACTTGCGGCGGAGTGTGAATACTGCCGCGCCTGGCTTGAAAGGGACGTTCTCCCGGGTTACCGGGATGTGGAAGCCAGTGATGTCGACCTCGATGCCTGGTTCGCCGATCGTGATGTTCAGGCTTATGTGGATCGTCTCGATCGCCAGTCAGGGCGGCGATCTCTGGTTTCAGAGCCGTCTCCCGGCGAGTGGTCGGAATCTTGGAGCCTCGATCCCGTGGAGCTATCCAGTTCCGGAGCAGAAAAGGCTCAGGAGCTGGAGATCTCTGATTCCGATGAAGAGGAGCGTCCCCACATCGACGTTCCCCGCAACGTTGTGGTTGGCGCAGCGGCTGGTGTGGTGGTGCTCGGTGCCCTTGCTTTTGCTTTGATGAACTGGCGTTCCAGGGCTCCTGTTCCTGCGACCGCAGTGAAAGAGGTTGAGATCGAGGCGATCGCAACACAGAGCCCTGTTGATGAATCACAACCTCAGGCCAAGCTGAAACCGGAGCCCGGTCGTGAGCTCGCGCTCAAGCCGTTGACGGCCGACCAGCCCAGTGATGTACAGCTTCAGGCGTTGATCCAGGCCTGGCTCGACCGCAAGGCTGCGGTGTTGGCAGGGGATCCGTTGCAAACCGCTGATTTGCCCTCAGTGGCTCGGCAGCGGCTGGTGAACCGGGTGCTGGATGAACGGACGCTGGATGCCTCGTTTGATCACAGCAAGGTGATCAATGCATCGGTGACGGCGGTGGAGACCGTGAGCACCAAGCCGCAGCGGATTGAGGTTCGAGCACAAGTTGCCTATTCAGACCAGACGAACGATGCATCGGGACAAACCGTGCGCAGCACGGCGCCTGAGAGCCTCACGATTCGCTACATCTTTGGTCGCGATGGTGCCCAATGGAAATTGCACGAATACATCCCTGAGAGCTGAAACGGGCTTCAAGGGGTAACCGGAGCGTTGCTTTTTACGATCCTTGCATTGATCCGTTTGGTGCGTCGCCGATGTTCGATGAGCTGTCAGCCCGCTTTGAAGATGCGGTCAAGGGGCTGAGAGGCCAGGACAAGATCAGCGAGACCAATGTGGAGGGAGCGCTAAAAGAGGTCCGTCGGGCCCTTCTCGAGGCGGACGTCAGCCTTTCTGTTGTCAAGGATTTCGTCGCCGATGTCCGAGACAAGGCTGTGGGCGCCGAGGTGGTGCGGGGCGTCAACCCCGATCAGAAATTCATCCAGGTGGTGCATGAGCAGCTCGTGGAGGTGATGGGGGGTGACAACGCCCCTTTGGCCAAGGCGGATGAAGCTCCCACTGTTGTGCTGATGGCTGGGTTGCAGGGTGCCGGTAAGACCACGGCCACGGCAAAGCTGGGGTTGCACCTCAAGGACCAGGGACGTCGGGCTCTGATGGTGGGAGCGGACGTTTACCGGCCAGCGGCGATCGAGCAGCTCAAGACCCTTGGAGCTCAGATCGATGTAGACGTGTTCAGTCTCGGTGCCGAGGCCAAGCCCGAGGACATTGCCGCCGCAGGACTTGCGAAGGCGAAACAGGAGGGGTTCGACACGCTTCTGGTGGACACCGCCGGACGCCTCCAGATCGATACGGAGATGATGGATGAGATGGTGCGGATCCGCACCGCTGTGCAGCCGGATGAGGTGCTGCTGGTGGTGGATTCGATGATCGGCCAGGAAGCAGCCGAGCTCACCCGGGCCTTTCACGATCAGGTGGGGATCACCGGGGCCGTGCTCACCAAGCTTGACGGCGATTCTCGTGGTGGTGCGGCCCTCTCGATCCGCAAGGTGAGTGGTCAGCCGATCAAGTTCATCGGTACGGGCGAAAAAGTGGAGGCGTTGCAGCCGTTCCACCCTGAGCGGATGGCAAGCCGCATCCTCGGGATGGGGGACGTGCTGACGCTGGTGGAGAAGGCCCAGAAGGAGGTCGAACTGGCCGATGTCGAAAAGATGCAGAAGAAGCTGCAGGAAGCGACGTTTGATTTCTCAGATTTCGTGCAGCAGATGCGTCTGATCAAGCGCATGGGATCGCTTGGGGGCCTGATGAAAATGATCCCCGGCATGAACAAGATTGATGACGGCATGCTCAAACAAGGCGAACAGCAGCTCAAGAAGATTGAGGCGATGATCGGGTCGATGACGGAACAGGAGCGGCAGAATCCCGATCTGCTCGCCAGTCAGCCCTCCCGGCGACGGCGCATTGCCTCCGGCAGTGGTCATCAACCTGCGGATGTGGACAAAGTGCTGGCCGACTTTCAGAAGATGCGCGGTTTTATGCAGCAGATGACCAAGGGTGGGATGCCCGGAATGCCTGGCATGGGAGGAATGCCTGGCATGGGAGGGATGCCTGGAATGGGAGGAATGCCTGGCATGGGAGGGATGCCCGGAATGGGTGCCCTAGGTCGGGGTGGCTCTCCCAAACGCCAGAGGCCAGCCAAAAAAAGGAAGGGTTTTGGTGAGCTGTGATGGCGGAACGTTATGGTGGGCCATTGGCGTGCCCTGGCGCTGCCTGAATCCTCAACCTCAACTACACCAAAGGCCACGATGATCAAGCTCCGCCTGAAGCGGTTCGGCAAGAAGCGGGAAGCGAGCTTCCGCCTCGTGGCCTGCAACAGCACCTCCCGCAGGGATGGTCGTCCGCTTCAGGAGCTCGGCTTCTACAACCCCCGCACAAAGGAAACCCGCCTCGACACCGAGGCGATTCGTGAGCGCCTCGGTCAGGGTGCCCAACCCACTGATGTCGTCCGCACCTTGCTTGAACGCGGCGGCTTGATCGAGAAAACAACCCGTTCGGCCGAGACGGTTGGAAAGGCCAAACAAGCCGCTGAACGCGAGACTGCTGCCAAGAAGGCGGCAAAAGAAGCCGCTGAAGCCAAGGCTGCCGCTGACGCGGCGCCCTCTGAAGGAGACGCTGCATCTCCTGAAGGCTGAACACACCCGTGACCGACGCCGGCGATCACGGCCGCTTCGTTCTTGATCTCCCCAATCCTGACGCGGCTCTGGCCCTGGCCGGAGAGGCCGAATCAAATCTGCATCGCTTGGAAGCACTGACGGGTTCCTCCCTGGTGATGAGGGGTCTTCAGCTTGTGATCACTGGTCGGTCGGCCCAGATTGAGCGTGCGGCGGCTGTCGTTGAACTGGTGCGGCCGATCTGGCAAGAGGGGCAATCCGTCTCTCCAGTGGATCTTCAGTCAGCACTTGGGGCTCTGAATACAGGACGTGGGGATGACCACGCCGCCATGGGTGAGCAGGTCCTGGCCCGCAGCCAGAAGGGAAATCTTTTGCGACCACGCACGCTGCGTCAGAAGAAATATGTGGACGCGATGGAACGTCATGACCTCACTTTTGCCCTTGGGCCTGCCGGCACCGGTAAGACCTTCCTGGCCACTGTTTTGGCCGTTCGAATGCTGACTGAGCGGAAGGTGGAGCGCCTGATCCTCACCCGACCTGCCGTGGAGGCTGGTGAGCGTCTCGGTTTCCTGCCCGGCGACCTGCAACAGAAGGTGGATCCCTATCTGCGCCCTCTCTATGACGCACTGCACTCCCTCCTGGGGCCTGAGAAAACCACGGTGTTGCTTGAAAAGGGGGTGATTGAAGTGGCGCCTCTGGCCTACATGCGAGGCCGGACACTTAGCGATGCTTTTGTGATCCTGGATGAGGCCCAGAACACCACACCGGCCCAGATGCGGATGGTTCTCACCCGTCTTGGAGAACGGTCGCGAATGGTGGTGACTGGTGACACCACACAGGTGGATCTGGCTCCCGGCCAGCTCAGCGGCCTTATCGAAGCCTCTGAAGTTCTCGATGGGGTGGATGGTGTCGCTGTTTGCCGGTTGACGTCTGCTGATGTGGTGCGTCATCCGTTGGTGCAAAGGGTTGTCGAGGCGTATGCGAAACGGGATGAACGCAGCAAGCCAAGACGGCGTTGATGGCTCCCTCAGGCGTCTGGTTTGCCTTGGAGTGGATTGTCAGGGGTTGCATGGAAGCCGAGTGACGTCACCATTTGGTGCAGCTCGATTTTGTTGACGAAGGTTTTATTTTAAAAGATCGATCGTGGACGATCAGGCTTACAGGCAACGTCTAAAGGGATTGAGAAGAATTACCGATCAATGCAAGTTCTACCATTGGCAGTAGTGAAGCAACATGTCGCTAAATCAACTGTTGTTGCTCTGTTTATCTTGCCATTGGATGGATTAAACACTGTTTCAGCATTGAAGTTGTCGCGGGTGCCTTAACTGTCGGTCACTCAATTTACCGACCGTTATCCCCAGCCCAACGAGCCAAGTCAGTCTCACACTTCAGCAACTGCAACTCAGTACAGCGGTTCATTCGTTATTCGGTTTATCCTCAAGACCTTCGGTTGGATCTGATCTGAGAGGAATCAGAGCAGTTCAGACTGCTTCAGAGTTCATCTCTTAAGACGGCTTCTTCTATGCTTTTTCTGGCTATTTCGATCTGGGGTTACTTGATTTCTTGTTGAATATTTTTGTGTGATTTCATTTTGTGATCTCTCAGCCACATCACAGGATTTAATCCAAAAAAAGACTGAAAATCTGTTTTCAAGCATGCCCATGGCATGCTTTGACAAAGTTAGGCATTAAGCAGATCATTTTGTTATCCCCCTTCGTGATCGATTCTGCAGCTTGCGTTGGATCCCGTTGAGAAGATAAGAGAAGACATGCAAAAACAGGAATTGATTTGAACCTGGCCATGCCCCTAACCGTTCTTCTTCCAATGTCTCTACCCCCTTTCACACCTCAGTATGAGCTCTCAAGAACGGTTGACAAGGCCTCCAATCACTGCGCTTCATCGACTTCCAAAGTTCAACTGCCTCGGGTTTTCGTAGATGACGTCTGCTTTTGAGGAGTGCTGGTTGACCATCTGTCATCTCCTTCCCATAGTCCAAGAAAAGCATCGGATCACGCCGTCAAGATTTTTCGTCTGGGTGAAAGCGGGCGATCAAGCCTTCTTTATGGATCAACCAAGCTTCCGCCACGACGAACTGAGATCCAGTGCAAATGTACTGCCATAGAGGTGGAGGTGTGAATTGGCTGATGTTCGGGTGTGGCAGGAGTTCCGAGGCGGTTATGGCGGTTGTGCTTCAAAAGAAGATGCACTCATTGCAATCAGCGGATCAATGGAAACTCTTTAAAGCAATCACTTCTGCTCTCTCTGCCGGACTATCAATTCTTGTCGCCATCGTCAGTTGCGTTTTCGTCATGCCGTTTTGATGCTGCTGCAAAAAGTGCCTATCAATGTGATCTGTGATTGAGAAAATCAAGATCTATCTGTATGCAAATTTGTGTATGCATCAAAAAGGTTGGTTGACTTTACTGTTGTATGAAAATTTAAGAGGTTCAAGATATTTGATTGATCGTTAAGTATGGAAAAATGAGTCGATAGATTTCTTTTTCAAGCTCGAATAAAAACCAGCCATCGTGCATTCATCTTCGAGCTTTTTATTTTTTTAATTAGACAATCGATTGGGCTGCTATTGTCGAACAAATATTGTTTTCAAGACAGTGGCAATTTCCCCGCAAATGCAGGCCAGGCTTGATCGGATTGATGCGTTGATTAATAGTGGCTATACACTTGAACGGAAGTGGGGCTACTACCCAGATTTGAAGAAATCCTCTGGGGAGTCGGTAAACATCTTTGGTGGTCTTTTCTCTTGGTCAGGTCCAGCGGGATTTTCCTGGATCGCGTTCTTCTTTCCCTGGGCGGTCTGTGCTCAAATCAAAGAGTGGTCATTTTTTTATTTTGTTGCAGTATTCAGCTTTTTTTCGACAGCGTTAAGCATTGGGTTGGGAACTAATTCGAACTTTGCATCATTTTTGACCTGCATCTTTTACGCCAGTATGTATCCATATCTTCGCTATCTGGCGGCAAAAAGAAACGTGAAAGAGTACTCCAAAGCTGCTTCTATAGTGATTGGCATGTTGTTGTGGATACTCGCTATTGTTCCGTCATTGATCCTTGCCTTCCTTTCTGCCGCTTGATTTTAAGATTATGATCTATGTCTTATTTTGTGACGGTTTTGGGGTGGCGTAGTGCAGGTATTAAAGGGGTTAACTCTTGAGAATCAATGCAAGGACTTCTCTCTATTCTTGTCGCTTTAGAGGGGGGTGAATTGTTCTTAGAGAAAACCAGTAAAGATCAATAGAAAGAGTTATTTGTTTAAAGCAACACCGGAGATCTTGGAGGGTTATTGCAACTTCCTGGAGCGAAACTTTTTATAGGGGTATGCTTTTGCTTGAATAATTAATCGCCTTTGGTGAGTGCTGGTATGTATTGCAAACACATTGCTGATCAACGAAGCAAATGATTCCACTGAAGGGCGGACATCGTGCTGGGACAGACTCTATGGGCACTATCAATCATGTGATGCATTGATCTGGGTTGAGGGGACGGAGATCTTTGCTGATCACAAGCTCGCAGCAAATTTGATGTCTGCCTGCAGTTCACACAGCAGGCTTCAACAAGGCAGGTCAGCTGATTACAGAGCGACTTTGAAATGTCAAAATATCCGACTTATGTCTTTACGTTTGTGATCCTATTCATCAAGGGTCAGCACATAGAATCACAGCTGGTAGGTTGTATAGAGACTCTGTCAAACCGAGCCTCGTCAAGCCCTCCAACATTATTTCAGCAAATCACCAGCCCGATAGAGCTTGTTGATTTTCATGATCATTGTCATAGCAACGGCTCCTGGCCGTTGGATCAACCTCGTAGGGATTGAATAGGGAGATCCGCACACCGATGCCTTGCCATCGCTGGCAAAGTGAATGGAGCATTTTGCCGGTCATGCCAGCCAGCAGTAATTTCCAGGAGGCCATTCGCGAGGCGCAGTCCAGCGCTTTGGTGGGCCCCAACGTTGTCAATAAAGCCCTGCCAGTCGTCGGCGGTGGCATGGTGCTCACATCGGTGGGTGTGATCGGTGGCCTGTCGATGATGGCCACACCTCTGTTCATGCCCCTTTTCTGGGCGGCTGTGATCGGCAATTTGGTTCTCTTCTTCGTTGCCCAGAACGTGGCGATGAAGGGAAACAACTCAATAGCCCTTCCACTTCTCGCCGTTTACAGCCTGATTACCGGCTTTACGTTGAGCGGTCTTGTCGCACTCGCGGGGGCCGTCGCTGGAATCGGTGCCGTTGGAACCGCTGCCCTTGCAACAGGAATCACCTTTGTGATCGCCTCCATCGTTGGACGCCGTATGAGCGACAGCGTTGGGCAGGCTCTTTCAGGGGTCGTGGGTCTTGGACTGATTGGTCTGATCCTCGCAATGGTTGTTCAGTTCATCGGAGGCCTCTTTGCTCCCGCCATGTTCCATGGCACCTCATTTGAATTGATCATCGCCGGCTTCGGAACCGTTCTATTTGTCGGGGCGGCCTTCGTTGATTTCTACACGATGCCCCGTGCTTATCGGGATGATCAGTACTTGGCAGGCGCATTGAGCATGTACCTCACTTACATCAATCTCTTCATCTTCATCCTGCGCCTGATCATTGTTCTCAATGGTGGTGGCCGGCGCGACTGATCTTTTTTATCTTTTTGCATTAAAAATCCCGCCCCGGCTTAGCCGGGGCTCTTTTGTTTTCAGGCGTCTGCCACTGCGAGCACACTGAGGCTGATCGCATGTTTTTGATCGGTGTCGTAGCCCCATCGCTTCAGGAAGGCCACGTCGTCGCCTCGGTTGTCGCACGCCTCCAGCAGTTGTTCCAGCCGTTGCTTCACCAGCTCAGGATCCAGAAGTCTCAATAGCTCCGTGCAGCGAGCGGTGACGCGTTCAGAACCAGCTTGCTGGTTTGAATCGCCAGTGCGCCGGTGTTGCACTGCCATCGCACTGCTCATCGCGAGATTGCGGGCCGTGAGATCCACAACAGAAGCGCCAGCCTCGCGTAATTGACCCACCACCGCATCCGGTAAACGGTCCATCAGCGCGCTGTCTCCGGCGAGGCTAACGACAAAAAATCCTCGGGCCCCATCGCGGCTGGCCACCATTTCCCCAATGCGGTCGGCCAGCACCTCATCGCTGATCTCCTCGCTCTCCCATTGTTGAATCCAACTGGCTGTGATCTCAATGGCCTGTTGGAAGGTGGGCTGCTGATCAGCCATGGCCCCGCCGAAATTGCTGAGCTCAGGCTATGGGCAGAGCGCTTTGACGTGATGCTGCAATCAAGCAAAAACGCAAACGACGACGTGCCTGTCGTCGCATCGTTCAGATGCTCAGTCGTTCCATCAGGGCGCAGACTGAAGGGATGGTTTCTACTCCCTTGCCGGAGGACTACCGCTCCGGCTTCATCGCCTTGATCGGTCGGCCCAATGTCGGAAAATCAACCCTGGTGAACCAGCTGGTGGGAGAGAAGGTGGCGATTACGTCACCTGTTGCACAGACCACCCGCAATCGACTCAGGGCGATCCTGACCACCGACCTGGCCCAGATGGTTCTGGTGGACACCCCTGGTATTCACAAGCCCCATCATCTGCTTGGACAACGGCTGGTCAGGAGTGCTCGAAGTGCCATCGGTGAAGTGGATCTGGTGCTCCTGTTGCTTGAGGGTTGTGAGCGACCTGGTCGTGGCGATGCATTCATTGTCAATCTTTTGAAACAGCAACCGTTGCCGGTTCTTGTTGCTCTCAACAAATGGGACAAGGTGCCCCTTGAACAACAGGATGCGGCGGAGGCGGCTTACGGAGAACTCCTCGCTGAGACAAGCTGGTCCATGCATCGTTGCAGTGCACTGTCCGGAGAGGGGTGCGGGGATCTCACAGCCGTGATGGCGGCGAAGTTGCCGCCTGGTCCACAGCTCTATCCACCGGAGATGGTGAGCGATCAGCCGGAACGGGTTCTACTGGGGGAGTTGATTCGCGAGCAGGTTCTGCTGCAAACCCGTGAAGAGGTCCCTCATAGCGTGGCGGTGAGCATTGACCGCGTGGAGGAGATGCCGGCCAAAGGAAAAGGTGCTGGCCGAACCGCTGTGCTGGCCACAGTGTTGGTTGAGCGGAAGAGTCAGAAGGGGATTCTGATCGGTAAAGGTGGTCAGATGCTCAAGACTATTGGTCAGGGAGCGCGTTTGCAGATGCAGGTTCTGATTGATGGTCCTGTGTACCTTGAGCTATTTGTGAAGGTGGTGCCAGATTGGCGCAGCAAACCACAGCGATTGAATGAATTGGGCTATAGCGAACGTGAGATTTAGCTTGAAACAATCTTTTCTGACTGAATGTTGCGATCAAAAATATGGCTTGGCTCAGGCAGTCATCGCTCTGTAAAGCTCTCTGTACTAGCAATAGTTTGCACGATTCTTTTATGGATCATTGATGGGCAATGAACTGACTCAGACATTGTGATTTTTCCTGAATCCTTGAAGCTAGAGTTTTTGTTGAACGTTGCAAAACTCAAGCGACCAATCATGGATTCTCACTCAACTTCAGAATGTAGGAGACTGGGATGTCGATACATCTCTACATAGGGTGCCTTTCGAGAGATCTAATCCTATCGATGAAGTATCTTGTATCTCCCTTGCAATGAAGACAATCAAAGTTTTGACATCTGATTCAAATGGCAATATTCGTTATAAAAAAGATAAAATTAACGACCGATATAGTATCGCGTTGATTGACTCTCGAAAAATTGAAATTTGAAAATCTCATCTCAGCCTCTTGGCTTTCCTCTTTTCTTTAAGAGGCCATTGTTATGGATTGACTAGTGGCAAAGAGCTTTAATTTTTCACTCTCGTTGCATTGCAATAGCTCTGAACATAGATATTTTTAGTTTTTGAAGTATGGGCGGCAACTAGTATTCATCTTGGATGCCAATTTCGCGTTCTCTAATATATTCTTCAGCTTCCCATAAACCAGAAACTTCACGGCAGTGATGGTCACGATCGCATACCCAATAATGGCCATTGTCCATGGCATCAATAGTGTGACCGAGTGGCGTATGCGCGATGCGTGATGCCATGAGCCTTCACCATTACAGATTGATAGGCAACTCTCGGAGATCAAGAGGGGCGTGAGCTGAATCAACGAATACCTTCGTACAAAGCTAAATACACAAACTTTCAATGATTTTAGTAACAGGATGAAAGTGGTTGAATTGATTTTTGCCAGACATGCCTCAATTATTACTTGCCAGAAAGTTACTGCCCGGTGGTAATGATGGCTGCTCCAAATATATAATTCAGTGAATGATCTCGAAGATGGATGAATTTTTTCTTGGGGATTGTCATCCTCCCCCAATACTTGATCAGATGCATGGTGCCCTCTGCCTCAATGAATAGATGCAAGTAAAATCAAGACAAATAGCTTAAAGCTGCAAAGGTAAGCAATCCTTTACAGCTTTGTAAACTGGTATAGAAGTATACAGCAGGATTTTTATATTTTTGATAAAAATAATTAAGTTCAGGAGTTTAAATGATGGTATCGAAGCGTTATCGTGAAATGATGGATTTGGCTAACCAAGCCCATGATCGCCAAACTTATTTCTACTACCTGAAAAAAGCTGAACAGCTTCTGCGTAGTGAATCTCCAGAGCAATACGGAATTTCGGCAGCATGTTCTTTCATTAATGATCAATTCAAAACGGAAGCCGCTTAGATTTTATTGGCACTTAGGCTCGTTAAAGCCTGCGCCTTTGTGAATGATTTAGCGTGTGATTTATTGATTTAATTAATGTAATAGTCGATTAAACACTATCAATTTCAATTCTTTCGAAATTAAGAAGCAGATTCCATTTAAAATCCAGATCACTGCCATACATAATTAGATTCCTCCAATCTCCAGTGGAGGGTGGTTTTATGAATAATGGGTTGTTCTTGTTCAAAATCTTAGGCTATGTGATTGAGGATCAGGGCGTAGCATTCCTGGCTTTGAGGCGACTCGAGGTTCTCAGATAGGTGTACGTGATCACAATTTTGAAGCTGATTAGATTTTCCACATTTTATCAATTGTAATGACGAATGCTGATTTCATGCCAAACTAAAGACGTTGCTTTTCTGAGAATGAGCCGCTGTTTTCTTCTTGTCACTGTTTTGTCTGTGCTGATGCCAATCGAAGTCCAAGCAAGTCGTAATGATTTTGGCATGGGCGTAGCGGCAACTGCATGTGCGATGCTGGATTCGGGGATGAGGCAACGAAAGGTAGAAAAGGTACTGGATCTTTTGGAGCGCCAGATCATTGCAAGTGGAATTTCAACGCGTCAGCAGAATGAAATGGCGAGAGGATTTAATTTTCAAGCTTCTCGCAACAACTGCCGGTTGAGATACCGTAATTAAATAGCACGTTGAAATTCCTTGATCTGTTGCTGCGAAAAATATATTTTTTTGCAATTGATATATATATGCGATAATAAATAGATCATCTAATTAGGTTGATGTATGGTTAGGTTGCTAAACGATGGTGCTTTAAGCAAAGCAACTGATTTTCAGTCGGTACATTTCGTTAGCCTCTTTTGATGAGAGTCAGGCTAGATCATCTTCAGCATTTTCTTTGATTGTGCAGTCTGCGGTTGGGTAGCTCACGCAAAGTAATGCAAAGCCCTGGGCCATTTGGTCGTCATCGAGAAAGCTCTGGTCTGTCTGATCCACTGAGCCACTGGTCAGTTTGCCAGCACAGGTAGAGCATGCGCCTGCGCGGCAAGAATAGGGAAGATCAACGCCGGCTTCCTCCGCTGCATCAAGAATGTAAACATCGTCAGCGCAATCGAATGTTGCTCCGCTTTCGAGGCTGATCTTGTAGCTGGCCATGGGTCGGAATGATTTGTCCCATGTCTTAGCCACAAATGATCCTCAGCGCATCCTCAATGCGCTTCAACAGCAATTCCACACCACCATCCCTGACTCTGAGAACAAGATCGGCTTGTTCACGCAGGGGATGGATGAACGTGCGTTCGCCTGGGAGCATTTCCCAGAACATTTGATGAAGCACATAGAACGGAGTTCGATCACGTTCCCTGACATCACGCTGGTAACGCCGGATCAAGCGAAGCAGTATCGATTCTTCTAGATAAACGAATGCTGCGAAATTGAAATGCCCCAACAGGTGCTGCGGACCATAAGAGCCTTCCAGCAGGATCAAGTCATAATCTTGTGGGATCAACCTTTGGCTGACCTGGCGCCGACGCATGTCGTAATGACGCAACTGTGTGATCCGCTTGTTGGCGGCTCCTTGTAGGTCGAGTCGAAGTTGACTGTCGTCAATTGCATCAATCGTGTCGAAGCCGAAAACAGGATGAGGAACCCAGTCACTTTTGTAGTAGTCATCACAGGTGATCAGGAGTGAACGAAATCCCCGTTCTTGCAGCTGATCCGAAATGGCTGCTGCAAAGGTTGATTTGCCGGCTGCGGACGCACCACAGATGCAAAACACAGGGACGTCAAGGGCCATGGGCGGGTCACGCTTCGACGCTGATGGGACAGTGAAGCGACCTCACTCTCAAAAAAGTAGCGGTTGCTACAGAAAAGGTCTATGCTTCCAGGACGTTGAGCTCCAGCATGTGAGCTGCAGTCAGACCCATGCCAGGCAACGGGGGTATGGGCACTGAACCAGGAGAGTCATGAACACGCTCCAATTGATCAAAGCCCGCGCCACCAAAAGTCGGGCAGTTGAGCTGGCAAGAAAGAAGATGGCAATGGCCTTCTCCGATGTTGCTCATGTTGATGCCACCCATACAGAGACAACTGTTTCCAAGCCCAGCCAGTTGACCTACAGGGGTGTCCCCTACACACCACGGGACGGCAATCAGGTCTCACGCTCTGCTAGGGATCTTCGTTACCGCGGTATTCGTTACGGCGTTTATTGATTGCTGAGATCGCAATTTGATGAAACAACTCAACCACTGACCAGAATTATTCTGATCAGTGGTTTTTGTCAAAATCGAGGGAATGTGATCTCTTCGCCTCAGCCTATTTTCTCCTCAGGATTGGAGGCCTACGACCTCTGGAACTGGTCTCAACGCCTGGTTCAGCTGAGATTGCCTTTCATTTGTTGAATGCTACTAACGCCTAAAGGGGTCTTTTTATCATTAGACATTAATAATTAAGTTTTGAGTTAGCTTTTTTGATGGATAAAATTTTAAATACTGGCTGACCTTGGTATCGGTAAGGTCTACAATTTATAAAAATTGGGGACGGATTTGGTTTAAGAATTGGTAATCTTTGTTGTGGCCAGACTGTATTTCCTGTTTAAAGCCGTTGGCTTTGAGGTAGGGGCTTTTAGTGATTTGGCTCATAAAGGGTTGATGGATGCAAGAGTTTCAACCATCATCATTGTTGGAATTTCAACCAATGCTTTGCTGAGCAAATGATGGTTGAGATCCTTGATACTTTAGGGTTTGCGCTAAATTTGTAAGCAATAAATATCGTATCTATTCTATATTGTTTGAAAATCTTGCCGATTTGGATTCACTTAATCGTTTTCATCGCTTTTCGGCACGAAGGCTTGAGATGCGGCGATCAGGATCCCGGTAATCAACAGTGCAGGAAGGACAACCGCAGCG
This sequence comes from Synechococcus sp. MIT S1220, assembly GCF_047303025.1. Taxonomy (NCBI): domain Bacteria; kingdom Bacillati; phylum Cyanobacteriota; class Cyanophyceae; order Synechococcales; family Synechococcaceae; genus Synechococcus; species Synechococcus sp. MIT S1220. Next base: position 1,559,254 of record NZ_CP138939.1, read on the forward strand.
CCTCCGGGGGCTGTCTGAGAAGCGAACAACAGCATGAATGAGATGGTGAAAGCTACAGGTTGCCAGATTATGCGTCTCTTAGACGAGGCTGCAAAAAACTGGCATGAAACTCGTCAGCAGCCCGTCAGGCTTTCAGGAGAGGGGCCTGTCGGGTGCGTTTTCTTCGCAGGCTGGTCCAGTGCTCCTTCGCGTTCGGGAAGCATGCAGGCGGGCTTTGTTCGTTTTGGGGAGAGGTACTCATGGGGAACTCATGTCCTCGGCCACCAGGAGTGATGGGGTCTCTGTGCAAAGGCTTAGCCAGCACGTCTCTGTGAAAAGTGGCAGCGAACTCAACTGATTTTGATCAACAACTTTTGAATCGCTCGTGATCTTGTCGGTGCTTTTCTTTTTTTGCTGGGGGGTTGCGCTCGAGATCGATCCAACTGTGCTGAATCTGATGTTCTGAAAATGGAGTACCAGTTGGCATTTCAAGCAGGGGTGAAAGGCCACGGCTGTTGAGCGCTTTCATCCAACTGAGACCGTGTTGAAGGTGAAGTCGCTGACATGTCAACGGGTGGTACGCCTTTTCAACTGCGTAGTCGCCTTAGCGCTCTGGGTTCGTATTAGGAGGCAACAATGATCGGGAACAGGAACAGTTGGCCTTGGATAGTGGTCGACCTTTTGGGGCCCTGAGCCCTTTGCTTCTTTGGCTCCGCATCAGGGCGTGCCAGTTGCTCCCTGGGCTGAATGGACGATTCGCGCATCCAGGCATCGGCACGAAACTGGGCGTAAGGAGAGCAAGGTGCCATCCGTTCTTCGCTAGTACGCTTGTTCTAGTTCTTGGATTGATGGCTGTCAAGGCTGCTCAGATCCCGCAGCCCCCTTCAAACAGGTCCTCATCGTCTCTTCTGATGTCGCTGATCCGACGCAGCAGATCTGGATTCCCGACAATGACCCGCCGTTGGCCGTCCTGTCCCATGTAGGTCAGTCGGCCGTCGTCATCGATCACAAGAGCAGTCATCGGTGTGATCAGAGGCTCTGAATCCATCCGGTTCTGTCCTAGCAGTTTGAACTTATGACAGAACTCAAGGCAATGTTGTTGCCGATGTGAGTTTTTACTCTTGTGATTGCTGTTCAGAAGGATGGCACTGGTCAAAGATTCACGGCCATGCACTCATCCGATTTTGAGCTCTGGGTTCATCACGCTTATCAGCTCGACAGCAGACCCCATTTCTCGCGTTGATGCCTGATTTTTCACAGGTTACTAGTGAATCAAGGCCGTTTCTCTGCAACAGCAATGTTGTTTGGGCATCAGTTTGGAAGTGTTGATCAGGGGCCGCAAAATCCAGCTACCCCTGGATGTGCTGCGTTGACTCAGACTTTTTGACTGAGCGACTGACTCGGCTGGTTGTCTCGGCCTCAAGGAGGGCCGAGGCATGGCATGGTCTTTGCTGCGCTACAGGACTGCCCTGTTAATGGACCCCATCCTCCCCATCCCTTGAACAACGCCTGCAGCTTGTCGAAGAGCAACGCAATGCCATTCGTTTTGTTTCCTGGGGTGCGAGTTCCGTCTGTGGTGAGACCTCTGATTTTGAGCACAAACCATGCCTCCGCACGTCAGCAGGCGGTTGGGTCGTGGTTGATTCTGAAAACGGAGCATCACTAGCGGAGTCAACCTGATCGGACAGCTCCTGAAATGGCTGCGCTTAAAACAGTGGTTTTTTGAGCTGCTTTTTGATGTTTTTCACAGCTTTTCCACAGCTATGAAATGGTTGGGCCAGCTGAGAGCAGGCGATCCGAGCTGAACCGTGGAAAAAGGACTTAAGCGGTTGTCACCCGTTTGTCACGACTTCTGAACGTCCAAGGGAATCGTCGCAAATGCAAACGGTGACTGCGATGTAGCCAAACCGACAGTTCGAGGTAACAAGGTTTGGATTTCGCTTGCTTCCTCCGGGAATGCTGCTAAGAATTTTTTTCTTGGCCGCCAACGAAAGCCTTGAGTTGAGGCTCCCAGGGTGGGTGGAGTCATTGGATGTGGAAAACAGTAAAAGCGCTTGAGGGGGGTGTTCTGCTGTTGGCGACCACCCGGTCGAATCGGGATCAGAGCGAGCTGTTTTGCCGCTGCTGAGCCGTTTGAAGCACCCCCCTGCCCCAGGCCGATTTGTCTAGGGACACAACCGAGAAAAACTGGGTCAACCTGGAGATTGCTGACCAGCTCAGTCCGCCGGCCGTAGATTGAAACCAAGTTCTTTGAGCAGGTCGTTGTCATGCGACTCTGCATTGCTTAATGCCACTCACGACAAGGGAGATTACCGACAACAATCTTTTGCCGCTGATTAAAAAATATGTAGAAGATAACAACAACACCCTTACTTACTACCTTGATCGTGCTGGTCAGGCTACGACGTATGCGGGTGACCGCGAAGCGGACGCTCTGCCAATCTCCGCAGAGGGTGCAAATTTTCTTGAGACTGCGATCTACAACTTGGATCAGAAGCTCAACCTTAATTTAGTAGCAGCCACAAGTCTTGATTCGGCAGACATACGGATCATGAACCATAATTTTAGCTTGTTGGGTGATAATACTGCTGGAGCTAATAGTAAAGCCTGGTCATACTTCGGTGACGCTAAATCGCCTACAAAAGTAGACTTTAAGTACAACGACGTCACGATTAATGTCTCTTATGGTGATGAAAGTACAAATTCCTGGAAAAGTACTGCCCTTCACGAACTTGGCCACGCCCTTGGGCTTGAACATCCCTTTGATGGCGATGACGGTGATGTATTTGGAACACGCACCAGCACGAGTGTCGACGACACGTTGATGGCCTACGGGCGTCCCGCCAGCGGAGTGGAACCCACGGCATACAAGGTTATTGATATTGCTGCATTGCAAGGAATCTGGGGGGAGGAGGTGAATGACAGCCCTGTGCTCTTTGGCCCTAAGGCGGAGCTTCCCGATGGCCTGGAAGATACTCCGTATTCGATTGCTGTTGATGATCTGCTGTCGGGCTTCAGAGATTCCGATGGTGATGTATTGGTTGTTGAAAACCTGACATCTCCAAATGGATTGTTTTCAAACGATGAACAAAGTTTTGGAGATTATATCTTTACCCCTACTCAAGATTTTAATGGCTTGGTTGCGATTAATTATCAAGTAAGTGATCGATTGGGTGGCACTGTAGAAGCCAGCAATACTTTTAATCTGGCACCCGTTAATGACCCTCCTTTGAAAACGGGCGCTGCAGATCTTCTTCCGCCCGGTGTTGAAGACGTCGTTTATACACTCACGACCCCCCAGTTGACTCGCGGTTTTTCGGATCCAGATGGTAATCGGCTGATGGTCAGCCAGCTCACGGCATCGGAAGGCCTGGTCCAAGTTCAACCGAATGGTGTTTTCAAAGTTGCTCCCAGAGTTCACTATAACGGTGTCGTGAATTTGTCCTATTCAATCGTTGACGGCCAAGGTGGAGTCCTTCCTGCCGCTACATCATTTCGTCTAACTCCACGCAATGATGCGCCAGTTCTTTCAGGCACTCAGGCTGCTCTATCACCAGGGAGTGAAGATCGACCTTACCGATTCTCTGCTGCGCAGCTTCTGCAGGGATTCACTGACCCTGATAATACGACCCCCACCCTTGGAAAAGTTATATCGTCAGTTGGAGAAATCAAAGTGGATGGCAATACCTTTAGCTTGACAACACCAAAGGATTTTAATGGAATTGTTGACTTGAATTACAACGTGATCGATGGATCGGGTGGGCAATTGATGGTCACAAGCGCTTTTGATCTTTTGCCGAGAAATGATCGGCCTCAGAAAATTGGCTTACTACATTCATTCCCTGATGGCGAGCAAAATAAGCCTTATTTATTTTCGCTGGAGGATCTCACTAAAGGATTCAGGGATGTTGATGGGGATTCCTTCACTGTCGCAAATCTCAGCTCAAAACGAGGTTCTTTTCGTCAACTTAGGAAAGGTTGGAAATTTATTGCAAAGCCAAATTTTTCCGGAGAAGTGAAGTTCTCCTATGTCTTGCTAGATAATAATGGTGGTCGTATCAAGGCCAGGAATAGCTTTCTTCTTGAAACTGTTCCCGAGCCTCCAATCTTTGGGTCCGCACGCTCTGAACGTTTGATGGGAACGCAGGGAGATGATGTGATTTATGGTCGTGGTGGTCGAGATGTTCTCATCGGAAAAAAGGGAGACGACCTTCTTGATCCTGGCCTTCCAGGTCGTCGTCCAGATGTTCTCAAAGGTGGGCCAGGCCAAGATACTTTTGTTGTGAGTAGGCGTTCTAATGTGATGATTAATGATTTTGATGTAAAAACTGATCGCCTAGATCTTACCGGTCTTAAGTCATGGGAATGGTACAAAAAAGGTGGTAAAAGTTTTATTTATGATAATGATGGTTATATCCTGGCGACATTCAAAGGAGTTCCAAATTTAGCTGCTGCTGAATTAATTTAGCTAGGGAATTAATTCACAGCTGTAGTTGACTATGCTGCCGCGTCGTTGTTTGAATTCAGGCTGTTCCAGGTTTTGAGCTCGCCACCACCATCGGCCGTCGGTGTAGCTGGGTACTCCAGCGTTATTGGTTCGTGGCAGTTGAAGAGTCAACCCGCGCCACCGCAGCAGGATTCCATCACCTGGATTGGTTCCATCCGAGCTGTTGGGAATGCCCCCGTTCAATCCCTGAATGTCTACGGCACCCTGAATTGTTTCCACGCTCAGCCGATCGCCATCGCACAACCAATCAGCCATCACAGGCGTCGCCGTAAGGAGCAACAAACACCAACTCAACCAAGCAGCTAGAAGGACCCGCACGCCAGAATTCGCAAATGACATTGACTCTCGTCTACGACGGTGGCTGTCCCTTCTGCAGCCAATTCGCTTTGCGCAGTGAATTGTTGGGTGGTATTTCCGGCATGCAGATTCTTGATGGACGCCAGGAGCACGCGTTGCGTCAGACCCTCGCTGCCAAGGGGATGAACCTTGCTAACGGCGCCGTCTTGTTGGATGAAGACGATGCTTGGCACGGAAGTGCCGCCATCGCAGAGCTGTCTCGGCGAATGGAGCCGAGCGATGCACTCCTCCGTGTCCTTGTTGGCCTGTTTGGCCGCCCGGAGCGGGCTGCATTTCTGTATCCAGGCCTGCTTCTGGCCCGACGCCTTTTGCTGGTTTGCAAAGGCTTGCCGGAGGATCCTGATGCGTTTGATGCAAAGCGAGCTAAAAAAGTGGCGAATGAGGTCCGTTAGGGCCTACGGTTGGATCACTCCCTTCAGATTTTCTTAAGTATCGAGTTCGATCCCTCTGTTCCCGACGCCCTAAGCCAGCATCAACTCAAAGCTTTCCTCAAAGCTGCTGCTGAGGATGCGCATGCCAGGGCCGACAAGCTTGATGAAGACGACCTTCTTCGAGCTGCACTGTCTGCGTGGGCTGATCAGACGCGAGAACTTTTGCTTTGGTTGGAGAGCCAGGGTGATTCCGTTGGCAGAACGCGGACCCCCAAACAGGTAATGGCTTTAGGTAGTTTGCGCACGCACATGCTGATGGGGTTAAAGGCACTGAAGTATGCCGAGGGTTATACCCCTTGAATCACTTGTGGCGTGTGACTCGATTGATGTAACTGAATTTGATCTGTTGGCTTGAAACTCTTGCGGCAACTTGTGATCAATCAGCTAGAGATTCTTCTGAAGGGATGGTCGCTCATTGAGATGGCCTAAATGGTTTGGAATGAGTGTTTCAACATTTACTGTTGTGTATTCGAATTCGCAAAGTTCTGCATGTAGCTCAAGTAACATTACAGCCAGGCCACGACCTAAATCCAAACAAGAATCGTGTTTCAAAGTCAGATGTAAGTCCCTAAGCAATGTCTAATCATCTCAACTGGTTGACCGTGGAATGCAACTTTCTTCTTTACAATATTCGTTCTTGCGAATCGTTGAATCTTCGAATGTGAAGTTTGATTTGGGTTATTGTAACGGTTGGTCAATGGCCTGAAGAAGCCGTAGAATCTCAGCTAGGAATATCAACTTTGGCGGGCTTGAATTTATCAGGAATGGGTTACGGCCTCGGACTCAACGGCGAGCCCCGCTGAACGGGCATCGTCTAGAAGCAGGTTGAGGCAGTCGGGTCCGAAGCTTGCCTGGTTTTCCATCAGAAGGTCCCACTCGCTTTCAGGGAAATGCGTTTGAAGCCAGAGGGTTCCAAAAATACTGGTTGAACTGAGCCGGTAAAGGCCGATCACATCACTGGGAGTCGCGATTAGATCCATCTGTTTCCGATGTATGGAACCATTAGGCCTCAACCCCTTGCGCTTCAACGTTCCAGATGATACAGATTTGTTGATTCAGCCCTCAGGACGTTGCCTTTTAAACCGTTTTGGCTGGTGTAATCAGCGTCCCGCCAGAAGCTTCGCAGGGTTCATAACGATGGATGCACGAGTCACCCACGTCCATCAAATTGATTGGCTGAACGAGGTTGTCCCAACTTTTTGATCCAGCGCACATGAGCTTCGATCGGGTGGTGTCTGCTCTGATGTTGCAGCCGCTGCTGACTTGCCCGCCAATCACTGCCAACCTCAACAGAGCAGTCGGCTCATTGCAGACAGCCCATCGCAGACAGCCCATCAATGAAGGGTTCACATGAGGACACGCTCTAACCATGCCACCTTTATTTACCTGCCGAACATGCGGGATGCAGATTGAGCGATCCGTAGAGGCTTACAGAAAACACAGAGGTCGTTTGGTGTGTTCTACCTGTCTTGATCGACAACCAAAAGTCGCAGTGGGTTTGAGCGAAAAATCCAACGATTCAGATGGTCCAGATCACTTGAAGGAAATCTGATCATGCATCAAAACGTTGATCGGAATCAGCGCGAGCTTCAGCGCTTATAGGGAACACCACGATAGGTGAAGCGTTTTGACGCAGTTGTTTCGGCGTCCTGATTGGCGGTGTGAATGTTCCGGCGATACATGAGCTGAATGACTGGCTTGACGTCCACCGTTTCTTTCCTGATGTAAGTGTTGCCCATGTAGGTGAGTTGCATGATGCGCTCCTAGAAAACCACCACACTCCCCACCCATGCTCTCGATGCAACGGGAGTGATGGAGGCGGGATGGGAGGTGGTTCGTGTTATTCGCTACGAAAAATAAATGACAGGTTGCGGCGACGCAAGGTTCCTGCTGAACATTTCTGGCTGTGTTTGGCGTGATTTATGCGCGGGTTCTCGGCCAACACGGTGCTCCAGGTTCAACCCCTTGAGCTTGGCTCAAGATTATGTTCGTACTGATACGTTCTATCGGTGATTCGTGTAGCCAGGCCTGCTGAGTGGTCTATAAAAAAGATCAATCACGTGATCTGCCACCGTTGGATTCACCACTGGTAATCGGCCCGATCCACTTCGTTTGAGGTGGTGAGGCGCCTTGGAAATACGCAGCTGGGCAGTGGAATAGTGCTGATCAACTGACGAGAAAAGACACAATGGGTAAGGGTTGGGTTTCAGTGGCTCATTGAGAAAAGCTGCTGTAACGTCAAAGTTTGTCTTTAAAAAATATGAATTTGAAGGTGATTATTTAGACTCAACTTTTTTGGGCTATAATGCTGGCGGGGACTGTCGATCGGAAAGAATTTCCTGATTCAAGATGGAAAGTTTTATCAGCGGTGGTGTGTTGATCTTTTTCAGGCGGGCACTGGAGACAGCATCGAAGGAACCATTAATTTGAAGCCAAGATTTTTTAGACGTTGGTTGCTCACACGGGCGTTGAAAATCCTTGCTCCATCACGGTTATGATTCTCCCAAATCACAGGGGCAAGCCCTTCGATGTCACAAAGCTGATTGGATAATTCACGTCGTGTTAGCTGAAGATCATCAACCAGGTTGTAGATGCCACTGAGTTGATTGTCGTAGGCAAAGAAGATACCTCTCACGATATCTGTCAGGTGAACCCAAGCATTGACGTGATTGCCATTTTTGGGAACCTGATGGCCTGAAGCCGACTTGATGTAGCTAGGAATGTCTTGTCCAGGTCCATAAATGCCGCCAAGCCTCAGTACACAGGTCTGAACTGCTGCACTGTTCAGTTCAAGAACAGTGTCCTCTGCTTGGGCCAGAAGAGCGTTGGTGGGATCTGTGCGGTCAGGGGGAGTCTGTTCCCCCGTGACTTGGCCAGCCTTGTCGCCGTAGATGCCAGCGCTGCTGAGGTACGTAACGTGCAAGGAGGAGTCCGCCTTCCGTTGCCGAATCGCATCGATCAAGCAGGGAACGGCATCTCCAAAAACATTTTCGTAGTTGCTTTGCTCGGACATGCTTGATGGCGCCATTGCGATCAGAAGTCCGTCCAGATCATCGAGAAAGTCGTAATCCGCATGGGGATCACCGGCCTGACAAATACGTGGATGGTCAACCAACTCGCAGAGCTCAGAGAGCCTTGATGGGCTTGTTGTTGTGCCTGTCACCTGGAAACCCCGTGCTCTTGCCTGAAGGGCAACTCCCGCTCCGACATAGCCGCAACCCACTATTCCAAACCGTTGCATGGCCATTAAGAAGCTTCGTTCACACAAGTTAATGATCCTGTCGGCTCAGTGGCGTATCTGTTGCAGCCGTTCGAGGCCAAGTATCCGTTCGGCTACCCCCACCCACCCCCGGTCACAGCACGCGGAGTCGAGCTGGATTTAAACGTTCAAAACAGCACCGTCATCAGCCAGATCATCAGTGTGGAGATCAGACCGACGGCCCCAATCGTCAATGCGATCAGAAACACTCCTGCCACCACTCCGATTCGGGTAATGCTTTTTGGAAACAAGAGGTAAAGCGTGAGGGCCAGGGCCAGTGGCCAGAGGGGGGGCAACAGGATGCAGACACCTGTAAGCACCATCAAGCGAAGCCTTATCGATTCGGCACGTTCGCTGGCAAGAGCCTTCAAACGATCTTGTTCATCCAATTGTGCAATCTCGTCTTCACCCAGCCACCGCCCATGCACTTGGGCTGCGTTCAGATCACGCTCGATCTGATCCGGTGAGGTTGGACGTGCCATGCGTTGATCTTACGTCGCTTGAATGATTTCGGAATGCATCCGCGTCGTTTTCAAGTACATGGCACGTCATTCACACTCTTATTCAAGACATCGAGCCATGCCAGTGGGCATCTCAACCGACTGAGACATCTTTACCAATCCAACAATAATTGTTGTACAGAGATCGAAGTTGCTTCAGATGGCCGATGCTCGACTTGAGCCCAACTTTTAAAGCGTACTGACCCAAGGCCCCTGCTCAAACAATTTCCACCCAAATGAGGGCATGCGTCCGGTATGACACTTTGGGATTTTACGACGACCCTTCTCCTTAGCATTGATTGAGGTGTCCTAAAAAAGCATGTCTACCACTTGGACCGATGGCTCCAGGCATGCCGTATCAGCCACTTTTTTCTTTCAGTTGGGTTCACGACCCTAAGCAACTTGTTTTCTTGTTTTTTTGTTCGCAACATCCAATTTGATGATGGTCCAGCGATGAAGATGGTCCAGGCAGCGATAATGGCCAGTACCTCTTTGGTGATGAGATGGTCTGACTGCAACGTCTGATCGGATTCGCCATGGAAAACCAGAGTCAGCCCGAACTGATTCTGGTTTCTGTTTTTTTTGACCAGATTGACTGTCAACAGACTAACGCCGTTCTATCGATCAAGATTGATGTGTTTGGATTGTTGATCACTGTTCAAGGATTCATGATGTTTGCGCTCTCTTACTCATTCAATACTCTGTACATTCAGCTTGCTCTGTTGCTGGTCATCAAGGCAGTCGCTCCTTCGCCCAGCTTTGCTGATTCCCCTCTGCGGTGTCCTGGTCAAAATACGCTTGAAATGCAGGCATGTGCGGCAAAGGAGCGGGATGAGCTGCAGCAAGTATTGGCAGCCCGGTTGTCCGTTGAGCAACTGGAGCTCTGGCTGCGCTCAACGCGTGAAGTGTGCCGATCGGCTTCAGCTGCTTACCGAGATGGTTCGATTTATGGCCAGCTTGTCATCCACTGTGAAGCGAGCTTGCACCAAGCCTTGTTGACGCAATTCAAGGGATTGGATCAACCACGTTGATGGAAGCACAGCGGTTCTCTGGGAAGAACAGTCGTTTCGAATCCGAAATCTCTTTATGGAGCCAATCCGTCCTTTCATTCTGGTTTGAGGAAACAAGTCCCCGCCAATGGTTTCGCCAATCCAATCAGTTCGATTGGCTGGTCACACGACGTTTTGCTGAGCTTTCTGTCGAGGCACAGAGAGGTGGATTGTTCAACTGGGAGAAGGATTCATCCAGCTGTTTGGCGCTGGTGTTGATCCTTGATCAGTTCAGTCGTCAGATTTGGCGTGATTCGGTCTTGGCCTATGAGGGCGATGCGCGTGCCTTGCGTCTAAGTCAGTGGGCTTTGAAACAAGGTTGGATTGCTTCCGAACCTGAGCGTGCCCGACGCCAGTTCTGGCTGATGCCGATGCTGCACAGTGAGTCCGTAGCAGTTGTGACGAAGGCCATTCCATTGTTGGAACGTTTTGCCGACTCTGATACGGCGGATCTTGCCCGTCGCAATCGCATTACTTTGAATCGCAATGGATATTATCCTTGGCGTGACGCCGTTAGAAGGTGTTGGCTGATGTCTACTCTTGAAGGATTGAATTGACTTCTGATTTATTCTCCGTTTTATTTCAGGAGCTTATGGTGAAGAGATAAGATATCATGTTTGATATTTTGCTTGTCCTTATGTCTTGCCTTTTTCTTCGATCCAGAATTGGATTTGGTGATCAAAATTTTCGATTAATAAATAGAGATATGTTTTTTTAGGTACACAATGCTTTTTTGAATTCTGAATAATGGAGCCCCTTGGCTTGGATCTTAAAGGGGCTGTTCTCCTGTCGTTAAGACTCGAAATTCAGGCTAAAATTTTAATGGGACTGGGTGGTAGAACCTGACCATTGTTCATGATTGGTTAATGTAAAATTGAACTTGGCGCTGACTTTGAAAAATATCAATTTTGTGATTAATTGCAGCGAAATTTACTTGAAACATGAGCCTATTTAAGGCGCTACATGAGTATCAGTTTCGCTTGATTTCTCTTGACAATCGAGCGTTTTCAATCAAAATCTGAATGGACATAGGTTGTTGGGAAAGGCTTGATTGAATTGCTGTACCTCGAAATTGTATCCCTGGCTGAAATGATTGAAGTTGACGGTCTGTTGTTGGTTGATCCATCGCCTGTAACTTTCCAGGATCTCGTTCCCTTGAGCCAGGCTGAGCTTCGACTTCAGGGCTTCGAAGCACATGTAATTGGCCACACCTGCTCCATAGCCTAAAGAAAATACCTGGATTTTTTTGGTGGGTGCTTGGATCAGATTTTTGGGGATGGGCTGAACGATTTGGGCTGAAGCAACATCAAAGAAAGGAAGCGTGAAAATCAAAAGAAGCCATCTCTTTGTGCAACCTGATGACATGAATTTGTTTGGAATTCTAATTAAATTAGCTCGCTCACACTTTTTTGGCCATTCTTCTTCGTATCATGTTGTCTTAGGCAATCAAGGCTGCATAATGCACGGCGGGTCCTTGAGTATGTGTTGAGAATCATTCACCAAAAGGATGGATGATTGGCAATCCAATCGTTGTATAATATTGATTGATCAGTAAGCGGATGCTCATTGTTCTGAACGCGATGAAGAGCTTACAGTTTGATCATCAATCAATCACTTAGTCAGTCAGTTAGTCAGTTAGTCAGTCAGTCAGTCAACGAACGAAGAGTAAAAATTGATCCTTGTTGTCGCATCCTGAGGCCCTCTCTCTTGTTTTGCCGTTACCTTGCAAGGATGGTAATTGCCGCAGTTCGTAAACAATTTCATGCTCTTCAACGATTGCGTCTCCCGTCTCAACCGCCTCTGCCGGGAGCGGGTAGGTGTGGCTTGCACTCTTGAAAAGACGTGTCGCCTGTAACAGCTCGTTCTGGCTCTCGACGGTTAAATTGCAATAAATAATTTTGAAGGATGCTGATCCAATTGTTTAAAGTAGTTTTTACAGTGAGTATTGGTCTTTTGTTCGCGATTCTGATTGTGAAATCGATGGCAGAGGAAAATGTTAATTGATTGTGGTGGGTTGTTACAGATTCATTTTGTTGATGTTTAGGAGTGTTGAGAATCCTCCCTTAAACTTTTTTAGATGGATTAAAGCAAGGATCAATGAGGTTTTGATTTTGGGTCCAGCTTGTTGCTGCTTGGTTACATATTTTCAGAAATCTGGCTTTAATTTTTTAATTCTATTGATTTAGATTTGATTAATCTATCGTTAATCATGCGTGGCTTTTAACGATTTTGATCGATCTGCTGGAGAATCCCAGCGGCATTAATATGACAAATAGATTTGCAATGAGAAATGACGTCTCAATACAGTTTCTTGGCTTGGAATTGGAGGGCCAAATCTTGATTATTTGTTTGATCTTTTGGATTTAAGCGTGTAATCTTCAAATTCAAGATACAACGATTTCGCGTCCTCGGGGCGTTCGGATTCAATTAGTTCCTCAACTCGTTCCTTCCACCAAAGGCTGACGACACTACTGATCTTCTTGCTGGGAAGCGAGTCATGCCTGTCGCTCGTTGTTCTTTTTTCGGAATTTTAATTTAAAGTGATTCGGCATGACTGCAAACCAGGCTTTGCAATGCGTAAGTACTAATCGCGACAAAAATCAAATCGTTCTTGGAGGGCTTTTAGCCTTCCAGCCCGCGTTGTTCAGATCGGGCCCAGGCATTGTTGTTTCTGGTTGTCCGATCCCCTCAATCGAATTCGCCGTTGAGGTCTTTGGCCAGGTCGAACTGCTTCTTGGAGAGGGCTTGGTCAATCATTGGCGTTCACGCTGATCCAATCGTTCTTTGAGTTCCGCGATCTCTCGGCGAAGCACCTCATCACCATTTCCCTGATCAGCCTCGGTTTGCCTGAAGGAGCGCCCGTCGTGATCCATGGATCTCATGCCTCGAAACATCAGCCCGCCGCCGGAGGCGATCATCACGATGTAAACCCCCAGTTGCCAAAGGGTTGTCGGCCTGAAGGTGATGCGAACACTGTTCAGGACCCCGACGAGTAGAGCTGCCAGTGATGCCCAGACAAGCAAATTGGCCCAGCGTCGGTAGCGGCCGGCAAAAAGCATGCAGACGCCAATCCCTAGGGGGATCATCAGCAGGCCCATGCCAGGCGTTCCCCATGGCAGAACGAAGCCCCCACCGAACAGTCCTGCTCCTGTATGGGTCCAATTTGATTGCACCATCACTTGATTGGCCAGGAGAAAACCTCCAGAACCAAACAGGCAGCCACCAATCAGGAACTGCAGAAAATCACCGGTTTCTGAATGCTGGTTCATCATGCCCCCTGCGTTTCATCCAAGGGTCGACCTGACATCACGCTGGCGCAACCACTGGTTTCCAGTGAGCAGGCTGGTGCAACGCCTGCATCTGCAGTATGGATCCATTGATTCGAGTGTTGTCTGGGACGAGAGAACAAGGGTTTTGCGATCAAATTTGGTGATCTTGGTTGGGGTGGTAATCGGAATGGAATGCACTGCATGATCCATCAAATCACCGGTTTGTATTTGTTGAATTCGCAGAAAAGATCTGGAAGTGAATTCAAATTTTTAGTTTTTACTTTGCTCTTGTCTTGAGCTTCTGTGCTTGTTGCCTGGTTTTAATGATTGTTGGAGAATGATTGTTTTCGGCGGTCATTTTGAGCAAAGTTTGCCAATCAGCATGGTCATTTCTTCAGACTGTTTTATGGCGTTACTCATGATCACTCGGCTTCTGGCGAGGCAATTGGTTCAAGCGCGGTGCTGTTTCAATCGGTTCAATCAAGTCCATGAGGTTCTCGCATCGCTGCGACAAGGCCTCCGAGCCATTGCCGTGAAGCACTTAATCCGTTGCCGGGTTGATCAGGCCGTGGAGAAGTGCCATCACCGCCATCTGGGTTCGGTCCCGGGCATTCAACTTATCCATTGCGTTACCAACGTGGGTCTTGACCGTTTCCATCGACACACCGAGTTGTTGGGCGATGGCATTGTTTTTCAAGCCGCGGGCCACGGCTGTGACCACCTCAAGTTCACGCGGAGTGAGCTCTTCGATCAACGGCGGCAGAGGCGGACTGGGCCTCGATGCTGAGGCTAAGCGACGGATCTCCTCCGGGAAATAGACACCACCATCAGCAATGGTGTGAAGTGCAGAGATCAAGTCACCTCGCCCGGTGCCCAGGCTGGATTTGAAGATCACTCCATCTGCGTAGGCCTGCATCGCCTCACAGACAACAGCTTCGGTTTCCCGCACCAGCACAATCAGAAGCTGACAGCTGGGGAGCTCCGATCGCACGCTCTTCAGCAGGTTGATTCCGTAGCCCGTTTCAAGATCGGAACTGCAGATCAACAGATCCGGTTCAGTGCGGCGTACCAGAGCAAGCCCTTCCTCTTCAGTGGTTGCCGCCCCAACCAGGCTGGAATGAATGGGTTCGGCAAGACAGAACGAGCAGAGGGTCAGTCGGTCTCCGAAGACCACCACGAGTCGACGACGATGCAGCAGTCGCCGTGCCTGGTGTATCGCCTCCCGGTTGGAATGGGAATCGAGCCTTAGCTCCATGACTTAGCTCACCCTGGCAGGGTTTTAGCGCTCCATATCAGAGGATGTTTGTTTGACGTCGCGGCAAACCACGCCACGGAGCGGATCCGGGTAAAGCTTTCTGCCAAGCCGCCAGGCTTCTTGAGCGTCCCCCACCAGAACGGTTTGGGTGGTCAGGGCCTTGTCCTGCTCGAGAATCAGGGCGTAGGCCGAGGGCATCGCACGGAACATGCTCTTGCTCCATTCAGGCAACGCTCATCCGATTGCACATCCCCCATGTGAGGGAGGTCCATGAAAGGCGCCGTCGGAGCAGAGCCGCCTTTATTACCGCTATTGAGAATCACTTGCATAAACTTCGTGACCATGCTTTGTTGAGACCAGTTCTCAATCAATCCTGTCGTGATTCGTCTGTTCGGTGACCGCTCAACGCTGCTGGAGGCGCTGACGCAGGAATGGGCCAATCGTCAGCTCCAGCTGCCTTCAACGCGTTGGGTTGCTGCCACGAATCAACCATCTCGGGCTCCTGCGAGGCGCTGATCGCCGGGTTCCAGTCGGTCCGATCTGGGCGTCGAGGAGCGTGTTTGGCTTGTGTTGGACTCCACTCGCAAAGGTCTGAATCGATGTCAGCAAGCCGCACTGATTCGTTGGCCAGGTTTTCTCGCAAGCCCATTAAAAATTCGATTACTGTTGTCAAAGATGCGGTGATTTTGAGGTTTTCGTTATTGTCTTGGTAGCTTACAGATGCTTCAAATGGGATGGGAATTTGGCTGAGCTTTTTTCGAATTTATAGATACTCGTTTCCTTTCTTTTGTCTGAGTATCCTCTCGGAATTGCCCTGATCCTTGGCTCTGTTTTTGATTGCTTTGTCTGTATCAGCTCATCTTTTTTGGTGCAGTTCCGCTCAGCATCGTTCTGAAAAAATCCAAACGTTCTTAGCAGCTGGCTGTTCCTCGATTTTTAGGCTGCGTCTCAATGTCCAAGGCTTGGTTTCAACCTGGAGCCCCTGTTATTTGCGAAGCAGGGTGCGGTTCGCAGGGCTGTTCATCTTTCGCCAGGTTGTTGTCAGGGTTGTTGTGATCGCAGCCCCAGCCTTGAGCGTCTGCTCTGATCTCGGGTTGAGATTGTTCGCGTTTAGTCAGGGGCGCTCGGGTGATCAGTCGTGGCTTGAGAAGCTTGATCTGAAGACCATTTGTCTTCTGGCCGTTGCTGTGAATTAGCGCAGTGTCTGCAGTTTGTAGTGTTGGATTTGATCCGGATCGAAGGCTTTCAGTGGTGTCTGATGATCAGGTCGTCCAAATCTGGCTAGTGATGCATCAGCAGCAAAAACTGGAATCCCCAGATCATCTTTTGCTATCACCAGGCTGGCTGGTGTATCGCTGGCCTGTCTGACTGTGTTGCCTGCTGCCGTGGCGCAGTGTTCAAAAGCGAACATGAGAGCTGTAAATACAGCCCGGATCCGCGTGGAACGCATTGATGGTGGATTGAATAATTACCGAGCTGCAAAGTGTATGTATGCCAGGGCAGATGGTGGTGGTTCTTGCCTGAAAAGCACGACAGACGGTTTTCTGTTTGTGTTTGATGCTGGGAAACCAGGATGGCAGGAGTATGGTCAGCCTCCGCTGGTGGAGACGGAAATTCTGACCTCCAGTGATGGACGAACGGTGGTGGAAGAGATTGACAACGGCGAACCCCGCTGATTCACCCTTGAAGTCGATGGTTTCTAACTTTCGGGGGCGATGCATTGTCGGCTCCTCTGCAGACAAACCCGATCTCACAGCCAACCCGATCTCACAGCCAATTCGTCAGGATGCAGGTCGCTGTTGCTGACCGATGCATCAACCCAATCGAGATGAGGTTCTGGCTGTTTCCGCCGGCTGGGTGGCCGTGATGTTGAACGTGGTGCCGGGCCTCGGGGCTGGCTATCTCTATCAGCGACGCTGGCGTGCCTACTGGGTGACGTCAGGAGTTGCTGTTGCATGGTTCGTCGCTGGCGCATTTCTGGCTCAGGGCGCTGATCAAGCCGCAGAAGCTCAAAATCAGTTGATCGGGTTGGTTGGTTTGTTGCTCCTGGCTGCCGTCACCGCCACCGAGGCAGGACTGGCAGTGAAGCGAGTTCGTCAAGACCAAACTGGGTGAGAGCCATCGAAGCCTTGAGTGATACCGATGGAAGTGGTGTTTTTGGCTTGATGTTGTGTCTGGATCCAAACAATGGCTTCGTCGATAAGAGGTTTTACTGATGCTGTTGAGTCTGGTTTGATGCAACCTGAACATAGCTGTCATGTCCCGGTGGCTGAACTCCTGCTGCGGTTGTCGTCCTGGATTCAAAGGGTTGTTTTCAAGATTGCTCTTGATCTCACTCTCTGGCCATTGAAGTTTTTGTACAGGCAGCCTGAGCCAACCTGGCAAGCGTGGTTTGCAAACCAGAAGATGTGTCAGCTGGATCGGCGTTATTGCTGATTCTTTTTGATTGTGTTGGCCTATCTTTAGCCATCAGCTTTGGCTTGGCTCCAGACCGAGTGACCTCCAGGCAGCGGGCCTCGTCTCCAGTTGGTTTTAGTTTCACGGTGATCAGCTGGGTGTTGTTACGCGCCTGCATCAATGCCCGCTGAGTACTTACCTCCTGCGTTGCGATCTACTGCGTTAATGCCTAGGTACTTAACCGATATTTACCGCAATTTGTCTGAACAATCATTCCGTTGTAAGCCTTTCCCTATGGCGATGGAAAAATGCAACAGCTGAAAAATGTCTTTGATTGTCAATCGATTGAAGTGCTCTGGGACCTTGTCAGCAGCTACCAGGCCTGCCTGGTTGAGTGTGATGAAGAGGATGGCACCTGCGTTGTGGCATGCATGACAACGCATCTTGAACCAGGACATCCCGATATCATTTTTAATCAACAGGCCTCCATTGATCGTTGAATGTGTTCCCTCTGGTCATACCTGTTTGATGGGAGTTTGACTGGTGATTGATTGATGTTTGTCGTTATTCTTTCTGATGCTGACGTTGCCAAAGTATCCCTCTTCCGGATTTCTCCTCGATCAACATCAGCCCGGGCTTCTGTTGTTGCTGTTTAAATCTGAACCATGCCGCAACGCATCCCCTTCAGAACCGCCTGCACGCGGTTGTTGACCTCCAGTGTGCGCAGCAATCGTTTGGTGTAAGTGCGTGCAGTTTGTTCGCTCACCACAAGATCTTCTGAAATTTCTTTGTCAGACATGCCACGGGCCAGACGATCGAGAACTTCATATTCCCTTGGCGTCAATCGCGGGCAGCTCAGGTAAGGCAGCTCATCTGATCGCAACGATGGGCTGCGATAGGAGTGATTCCCCATCACTGCCATCACTGCAGCTTCAAGGGGTTTGCGATCTTCAATAATGTCTGCTTCTGCAACGACAGCCTCAAGCCAGGGCGCATTGCTGTGCTCAACGGGAATGGCATCGCTCAGGGCAAGCATCACCACTTTGAGATCCGATTGATGCTTCCGTGCTTTGCGGGCTAGTTCGAATCCATTTCCCTTCTCGAGGAGGTCGGTGCAGAGAAGCAAGTCGAAGCGGTTCCTCTGGATGTAGTTCAGACAGGATTGTTCATCTGTTACGGCACAACCAATGCGGGTGTTTTCGCTGAAACTTTCGCAGAAACATCTCAGGAAGAACCGGCCTTTCATGGCCAGAGCAATGCGTCCAGTAAAGGCAACTGAGAGGAGAGGCTCTTCACCGCCGGATCTTGTCTGGCCTTGAAGGTACGGCGTCAGATCGATGGTGCTTTTCGCCCCTTTCAACATCCTCGCCAGAGGCTGCAGGCGATCGCGGACCCCGTTATCAGTCGTCATAGACGAGGCATTCCGGTGCCTCGGGGTTCAAATTGCAATGCACCTCCAGTGTGGTCGGGTCCTTGTGTTCACCAGGGTGTTGGCTGCGGTAGGTCTCCAGCGCTTCCAGCTCGCTGCTGTAGTGGCGCACCTTGGCCTGGTCTCCTGATGCCTCCGCTTTCGCCAGCTCCTCACGATCCTTGGCGATGTGAGCTTCGATGTTTTGCATCGGAGATTGAAAAGACTGACGGGATCAAAATTCAAAGACCCTTTGGGCCACTACCCCCATTCGGGGACAGCGACGGGCTCTGTGGTGAGGAGGTGAGTCCTGCAGCCCTTTTTTGGACAGCGTCCGTCGGTGTGATTCCGGTGCACCAACCCATGAAATTGTTGGGTGTGTCTATCTGCAGTGGCCCGATCAACGGCGTCCGATGCGCACCTGGGAAGGCCGTAAAGCGCATGCAAGGGCACGAAAGGGTTGATGGTTTCCCTCAACAATCAGACTTCCCATCGGTTGGGCATTGGCAAGCTGAAGCTTCATGTTGAATGCGTCTGTATGTTTCATGTTGGCTTGATCAGCATGATGCTTCTACCCCTATTTGGGGACAGGTTCACTGCTCCTTCATGTTCTTCATGCTGTGGTTCAGTGCCTGATTGTGGTTAAGTACCTAGTTACAGATGCTGTGTTCAGCAGTAAGACAGAGGTAAGACCACAGGAGGAACAATGAAAGTTCTGTTCAAATGGTTCGGTGATGCTTTTGCCCATGCCATGGGGGCCGTGGATGTTGAGGAAAAACGCCATGTTCCACCTCCGATAGGCATGCAGCCCTATCGGGATGTCCCGCTGAAGCGCATCCATGATTACTGATGCCTTGCATTGATGGCTGGTTGAATATTTTTTGTTCCATCATCCAGGGTGCTCAAGCTCTCTGGAAATGATGTCTCTTTTTTAAGCCTAATTGAAGAGGGAAGCTGTTCCTTTCTGGGTGGCTTCACCTCTTTTTTGAATGTCTTTGTTTTGTGGACAACCTTGATGATTTGATCTTGGCGGGTTGAGACGTCTTGTTTGGTCAGATGCATAAGGCAGGCGACCAGGATGAGGCTTATTCGTTTCAGCAGGGAAAACAATGCGCCTTAACACCGATTGCATTCGTGTTGCCAGACAACAAGAGTGAGGGAATCATCACGGAGTGGGCATGGCGTTCAGAAGCAGGATTTATGCAACGTCCCGAGGTTCAAGCATTGATGCTGTCGGCAACGGTCGTTACCTGGTCTGCAACGCGTCGTACTGCTTCATGGTGCATGGCCTTCGTCAGGCCCATGACGCCGTGAAACGTCAGGAAGCTTCACCGTCCTGAGCCATGGCTGAATACCGCATTCACTGCCGGCATTGCGGCTTTGAGGGGCGCGACAATTCCCGTTGGATTCCCTTCGCCCAGGTTCAAGCCAGGGGCAGGGATTGCCCGAGTTGTGGCCAGCCAACGGAGCTTGAAGCATGGTGCATGCTCCGTGCGGAAGCATCGATCCCGGATCGCTAAAAAGTTCCGGTCTTGTTTCAGGCCCAGTGATGGAGGTCCGCCATCCAGATCTGGGGTGTTCCGTCACCCCAGACCTGTTGATTGCCTCGCCTGCTTCACTTTTGTTGTTGAACCACCACGAATTGACGGGGCGATCGTTTCAACCAAGACGTCGTCTCTTTTGAGTTAGATCGGGTGTCCTGTTGTTGGGCCTCAATCCGACCTAGAAAGTCTGCCAGGTGCTTGTGAGCCACTGTGGCGCCAGACTCCACCAGATCGCTGTTGCCACAAGGATTGCAGCGAGGCCGATCAGGCTGGTGATCAGCTCCTCCTGCCGGCCTGCGGAGTTGATCTTTTTCTCCCGTGCCATTGCAAATCTCTACCAGTGTTTTCGTCATAGACCACGACAGGTTGGGTGTCGATCAGTGGAAACACCTGCCTGATGTTGGAGCCGTTCGTTTCCGTTGGCGTCGTGATCGCCGTTGTTGGTGATCAGTCTTGGGATCGGTTCCTTTCGATGTTGTTCATTCGATGGTGTTCAGATGTGGTTTCACCATCAACGCCTCTCCTTCAATGCCTGTCTCCGCTGATGATGCAGACACCATCGGAGGCCGATGAAAACAACAAGTTTTGCTGGCTTCGCTGAGCAGGCCGACTACTCATTGCTTGGGACCCTGCGTGCTGATCCGCAGTCCAGCGCTGACGGCAACGACCACCGCCCTCGTCAGGTGTATTCAGGGCATTACGTGCCGGTGACGCCTACGCCGATCCCCGAGCCGGAGTACGTCGCCCACAGCAGCCGCTTCTTCGAGGAGCTTGGTTTAAGCGATGAGCTCGTGGAGGACGAGCGCTTCCGGCGCATGTTTTCTGGTGATCTGGATGTGGCGACCGGGCCGATGCGGCCGTGGGGCTGGGCCACCGGCTACGCGCTTTCGATCTACGGCACTGAATACATCCAGCAGTGCCCGTTCGGCACTGGGAACGGTTACGGCGATGGCCGTGCGATGTCGGTTTTTGAAGGGGTGTTCAACGGTCGCCGCTGGGAGATGCAGCTGAAGGGGGGTGGACCGACGCCCTATTGCCGCGGTGCTGATGGCCGGGCTGTGCTGCGTTCCAGCGTGCGTGAGTTTCTGGCCCAGGAGTTCATGCATGCCCTGGGTGTTCCCACCTCACGCTCGCTGACGCTTTATATGTCGCGGGCTGAGACCGTGCGTCGCCCCTGGTATTCACCGAATTCCAGGAGCTTCGAACCGGATCTGATGGTGGACAATCCGGCGGCGATCACCACGCGGGTGGCACCGTCCTTTCTGCGCGTTGGCCAGATCGAGTTGTTCGCCCGAAGGGTGCGCAGTGATTCCCATCCGGAGGCCCTTCAGGAACTGGAACAGATCGTGCGGCATCTGATCGAACGCAACTATCGGGAGGAGATCGATCCGGAGCTGCCCTTCGCTGATCAGGTGGTGGAGCTGGCGCGTCTGTTTCGGGGTCGGCTGACGGCTCTGGTCGCCAACTGGATGCGTGTGGGGTATTGCCAGGGCAACTTCAACAGCGACAACTGTGCAGCTGGAGGGTTCACCCTTGATTACGGGCCATTCGGTTTCTGTGAACTGTTTGATCCCCGTTTCCAGCCTTGGACCGGTGGTGGCGAGCACTTCTGCTTCTTCAATCAGCCCCAGGCGGCAGAGGCCAATTACCGAATGTTCTGGTCGGCGTTGCGTGAATTGCTCACCGGCAACAGCCCGGCTCTGGCTCAGCTGGATCAACTCCAGGAGAGTTTTGCCGACGCGATGCAGCAGCAGCTCGAGCGGATGTGGGCCAGCAAGATTGGCCTGAGAAGCGATCAGCAGGGACTGGTGCGGGAACTGCTGCAGCTGATGGCGATGTCCCGGGTGGATTTCACCAAGCTGTTTCGCCAGCTTTCCGCCGTGCCAGACCACGTCAGTGCCCTCAAGAGCAGTTTTTATCTGCCGAGTTCAGACGACCTCGATGGGCAGTGGGCCAGCTGGTTGCAGCGCTGGAGAGACACCCTCACCAGCTCTGGCGGACTGCGTGAGGCCGCTTCTGCAATGCAGCGCTTGAACCCCGCCATCACCTGGCGGGAATGGTTGGTCGCCCCTGCCTATGAGCAGGCGGCGTTGGGGGACAGCGGTCTGATCGATGAATTGCAGACCGTGTTCAGCGCTCCCTACGTCACCCCCTCTGAGCAGCTGGCCGGCAAGTACGACCAGCTCAAGCCACGGGATTGGTTCAATGCTGGCGGCGTGTCGCACTACAGCTGTTCATCGTGACCAGGTGCAGCGTCCAGGGTCGTGATGGTCCGGCGAGCCTGTTGTTTTTGCAACGGTGCTGCAATGCGGAGGGCACTGCATTGTGGTGACGCACCACCCAATGGGTGGGCTTGCGCGATCATCAGATCCTTGCTCTGCATGGCATGGCGACTTTCGACCACAGCACTCCGTTCATGCTCCTGGCCCGCATCCATGTGAAGCCGGATTGTGTGGAGGCGTATCTGGAACTGGCACGGGCAACCGATGCGGCTGTTCAGGCCAGTGAGCCCGGAATGCTTCATCACACCTTCGATCAGGACCCGGAGGATCCCCAGGCGTTTGTCTGGTCTGAGCTTTATGCGAACGATCAGGCATTTGCCGCCCACGTCTCCAATCCACCGGTGCAGGACTACCTGCAGAAACATGCTGCGTTGGGGGATGGCTTCAGTGTGGAGGTGTATGGAACCGTCGGCTCCGAATGCCGCGAACTAATGGAGTCCTTCGGTTTGCCGTTGAAGATCTACGAGAGCAAACTGGGCTACAGCCGGATGTGACTCTGGGGGTTCATCTCCCCGGGAGATTGTTGAGCAAAAGCGATGAGCTCGTGCTTACTTGTCCCGAGGGGATCACCCAGTCCTGACATCCCATTCCGTTCAGTCATTGAAGGCAACCAACGACAGCCCGATTCATGGCGCCTGGAAATTGTTGACCTACGTGGTTGAGGTCCAGGCAACGGCCGAATCCTTTGCGCCTATGGGTAACAACCCGAGCGGCTATGTTATCTTCACTCCTGAGGGTCGGTTGTCGTTCACCCTGTCTGCGGCAGGGCGTCGATCACCACGCTCCGTTGACGACAGTGCCGCGCTGCTCAGCAGCATGATTGCCTACACCGGGAGCTATCGCCTTGAGGGGGATCGCTGGATCACCCAGGTGGATGTTGCCTGGAATCCGGCGTGGGTTGGTACGGAACAGACCCGTTTCTTCGTGATCGAGGGAGACCAGCTTTTGGTTCGGACCCCCTGGCGAGTGATGCCCAACTGGCCGGAGAAGGGCCTCACGCGCAGCATCGTGACGTTCCAGCGCTGCACGTGATCAGAACTGCACGTGATCAAGGATGGATGCCAGGCAGCGCGCACTGCTGGACCAGCACACCCAGACTGCGCTTCCATTCCCGTGGGAAGCCCGCTTGTGATGACGGAGCCGCTGTTGCTGATTCATCCAGTGGGCGTTGGTTTGTCGTCGAGGTTTTGGGAGCGCTTCCGCCGGAGCTGGCAGGGCCGAGACGAATCCCGGCCGCTGCTGGCCCCCGACCTGCTCGGTTGTGGCGAGGCACCGATGCAGAAACGGGCGCTTACCGCGGAGGACTGGGCTGCTCCGCTGGAGCAGCAGCTGCGGGCGCGGGACGACGGTCCGGTGGTGCTGGTGAGCCAGGGCGCCTCACTGCCGATCGCCCTGGCGCTGATCGAGCGGGCGCCCGATCTTGTGAGCCGCTTGGTGGCGATCAGTCCCCCCGGCTGGAGGGTGCTCAGCGAGCCGTTTCCTCTGCAGCGGGCCCGGCAGTTCTGGGGTTTGCTGTTCAGCGGGCCGATCGGTGGCCTCTTCTATCGCTACGCCAGGCGACGTGCGTTCCTGCGTTCCTTCTCCGAGAAGAATCTGTTCGCTGTACCTGATTCCGTCGACGAGGAATGGCTGTCCACCCTTGAGCAGGGATCGGCACCCATGGCCAGCCGCTGGGCAGTGTTCTCCTTCCTGGCGGGGTTCTGGCGACGCAACTGGGAGCCCCAGCTGTGCAGCCTCTCGATTCCTGTGCTGGTGGTGTTCGGGCGAGATGCCACCGGCATCGGACGTTCCAGGCGCTGGGATGACGCGGATGAGCGGATCGCCACGTTCAAAAGCAAACTGCCCCGGGCTGAGATCCGAACAATCTCCGGCCGCAATGTGCTCCCGTTCGAATCCGCTGAAGCCTGCGTGGAGGCTGTGCAGAGCTGGCTTTGTTAAGGATCCAGTGCGAACCGTTGTCGAGGCCGCTGTTTCTTTGACAGTTTGAGGCCATGAAACACCGCTCTCTGCTGCAGCGCTTCGGTGCCTACCTGTTCGGTCTGGTGGATACCTACTGGGCCATGCGCAGACCGTGGCAGTACGGCATCAAGCAGCCCCAGTGCGGTCTGCGCTGTGATGGCGACCACTGCGAGCCGGTCGACTGACCCGATCAGCTCACCTGCACGCCCTTACCGCGGTAGAAGGCGAAACGTTCGCGGATTGATTCGGCCTTGGGTTGCGGGGTGTCGTAGGCCCACACGGCATTGGCGATCACCTGATCGCCTACCACCACGTCCCAGTAACGGGCGGTTCCTTTCCATCCGCAAACAGTGCTGTGGGTTGATTCCAGGAAGAATTCGATCCGCATCGCCTCGCGGGGGAAGTAGGGATTGCCATCCACCATCACGATGTCGTCGCTTTCTGCGAGCACCGTGCCGTCGAAAATCGCCTGCATGGTTGGTGGTTCGAAGCTCAGAACGCTGACGCTACGCATATTCGTTCTCAGCGGAAAACCACCTCAGCAGAAAACCACCTCAGCAGAAAACCATGGTGGCTGATGCATCGATGCAAGAGTTTTTTAATCAGTAGCCCTCAATCAGTTGACCTCCATGAGTGGCTTTTCATCCATGGCCTGAATCATGCTCCGCATTCCAGCTGTGATCCTGAAATAAAGGCCGTCCTGGAAACATTGATGGATTGAGTCTGCCGAATAGATACAAGCCAGAGGGGGGAATCGCTGGGACCTGGCTCGGCATTGTCTTCACTTCGTCAACACAGTTGTGGGCATGCCTTTCGCGCCGGCATAGACAACGAGAACATCCACATCGTCTGAACCGATCGCTTGTCCTGCGTGTACGGTCCCAACCACTTCAATCAGGGCTTCGCCAGGACCATAGGTTTTCGTTGTTCCGTTTTTGAGATAAAGCTTCAGGCTCCCTTCCAGAACAACCGCTGCATTGATCACGGGGTGGTAATGCCAAGGAAGCGTTACACCGGCTGGAATTTTAATTCGGAGCACTTTGATCTCGGGTTGCCCTTCTGGATAGTTCGGCAACAGATTGCCGTCCCATTCTTTCGATGAATTGGCGAGCTCCTTGACTTTCACCCCCAGTTTTGCAGCCCCATGGCCATCGTGCGAGTAAGCCTGTTCTGCTGAGAATTGAACAGTGAAAAGAAGCAGAAGGGCGAGGCTGAGACGCTTCATGAAATATAAATTTGTTGTAGAAAGTATGAATCATTTTTTTGAGTTTGCACACGTTCCAGATGTTGGGTAAATATTTCCGATTGGATGCAGTTCGATGAGCGCAGTTTTGATCATAAAGTTGTAGAAGGTGGATGAATAATATTAGGGAAAAATTATTTTTAAAGAGATTATTTATCTGTCGTGGAGATTGATTTTTCTTTTCAAGATCATTCTCCGCTTGTCGCAATGGGATTAATGCTTCCTTCCAGGAGCCCCCGGTATGAATTCCTATTGGATTCCCATCATCGGAGCCAACCACTCTGCATGAATTGCGGCCAGGATCTTCATATCGAATGCATGGACAGAGGGGTTGTTTTTGTCCGCCACCCAAAGAAGGCCAAAGGGAACATTCATGGCGAGCTGTAGCCTCCAGCGCCAGGTGATCAGTTTCCAGGCTTTCTGAACAATCGGCTTGTTCAGAATTGTGAGGTCTCCTGACGGTGTGGTGTTTTTCAGCATTGGCAGCTTCAGATTCGCGACAATATGACAAAAATCCGCGTTGTTCCGTGAGCTGCGACGCTCCAAGCTTCCTTTTGATACTGCCTCTCCGCACGATGGTGCGGATCAATGGCATGGGTAGGGACGCTTCGAAGCGTGTGTTTGCGGCGTTCAGTTTGTGTGGCCTCAGTGATGACGGAACAAAGCAGGCACTGTTTTGCCGCGCATTTCGTGGTGCTGGACGATCTGCGTTGCTCTGTTCTGTTGATTGACGGCCTGATGAAGGATCGGAATGGCCTCTTGCAGAGGTTGGACAATGAGGTTGGATGGCTTTTAGCTTGTCTGTTTTTAAAGCTGATGATTAATTCTCTCTGAAGCGGATAGTCCAAGCTGACAGGAAAGCTTTGGTATTTACTCTGTTGTAACTACTGTTGGTGTTTCTGGTTACAGCCCTCAGGCCAGCCACTGATCGGCATCCATGATTTTTTTGATCAACAGGCCCAAGCGCTTGAACTCGCTGAAGTTCACCTCCTTCACTGCTTGATCAAGGCCGCAGTTGACCCATTCACCGTCGCGCTTTTCGTAGATGGTGAAATCTTCTTTGAGGGTTTTGCGGCGGATGCAGTAGGTGATGCCGTCCTCATGGAGGAACTCAGCGGATTGCAGCTGCAGACCCATCGATGCACCCTGATCACTCCAGCAATGCTGGCGCATGGGCGATGATCTCCATCCACCACGAGCTGAGCGACCTGTGGCCCTCGATCAACTGAAAGCTTTTTTGGTGGAGATGCAGAAGGATGAGGGCCTAAAGCAGCGAGTGCTGGCGGCATCAACGGCAGATGATGTGGCCCGGATTGCCTTCGCGCTTGGTTTCGAATTTTCCGGTGATGAGCTGCTGCGCTTCTCAGGAAAAAAGGTGGGCCGGGTGACAGTGTCGAAGCAGGAGCACCCCGGCGAATACCACTGAGATTCTACGCATTTGACTTCGGTAAATAACAATGAAAATTGCTGCGATTCAAGGTCTGTTGACCCTTAAAAAGCTGCAGATGTAATTGATTGGATGCTTTTGGAGGGCCTCGAAACAGAGATTATCAATGGCAGATATGCTTTCCTTTTGTGGACGAATTATTAGGGAACATCAGCAGGCGGCTGCACAACGACACTGATGAGACTTTTGCAGGTTTGCAACGATGCCCCTGAGCTGCTTGTGGCGCTCGCTAAGCAGCAACTGTTGTTGTATCGGAGTACTGCCTTGGCGGAGATGATATGAACCTATCTCGCTCGGATGAGGGAGCCGTTGGATGATCGCTATCCCTCGGCTGAGGGATGTGGATTTGATTGGCTTCGATGAAGATTGATTTGTAAGCAAGGGAAGTGATGACTACTACAGAGCTAACGAAATTTGAAATCACGATTGAACGCGATGGAAAATTAATCCGGCTGGTATGGGATGAACATATGCAGGTGTGGGCACCATGCATATGCAAGGAAAATGACTGACATCATGGAGGCTTGGTGAAAATCATTTGGATTCATGGTTTATAAGGTGATTTGTCTTCTATGTAATTGTGCGGCGGTATTGGATTCGAGGATTTAAGGATGCTTATTTGCCTGGGTGTGGATTGAAAGCTGGCTGAATAATATTTTTTGACACGAAAATTCTTCGCAAAAGAAGTTGCTTGGGCGATAAAACAATTGAGCAACCTTCATGATTAAATCGCTCCCGCTTCAACGCGTGAACCTCAGGCAAACTGAGCCCAAGACCGAGGCTTGAAGCTCAAACCGAAAGGTGAAAGAGAATGCGCTGGACGGAGCAGCGGCGGTGGCTGTGCTGTTGAACCCTCATGAACCAGGTGCTCTCCCATCACCATTAACGTTCCTTCCTCGGCTGAATGCCCGTTCGAGGATGAAATCGGTCAATCATCAGGTGGGAACATCAGTGCCGAACACCAGAACGGGGGCCATCAAGGGATCGAGCCGTTCTTCTGAGATTTCGCCGATGGGTTGGATTGCACTTGGCATGCTTCAGCTTTGGAACGAGCAAGTGCGAATCTCCGATAACAAACAACAGGCCAGCGGCATCTCACTGGTGTTTGGGAAGGCGAGGGATGACCAACACCACACCTCAGTGTGAGCGCGATCAAAGGAGCAACCCGACAAAAAAGCGATCGTGAAATCACGGTGAAGGACAACCAAAAAAACGGCATCACTGCCCCTGCAGCGACCGCTATATCTCCGAAAGCCCCGCCCCTGTGGTGGGGCTTTCTCATGCAGATCTCTAGCGTTATCAGTCAGTGCTGCACTGATGCTGCGATGGACCACCCATATCCACTCGAAGCAAGAAGAGGTGAGCAGGATCCTCGGTCAGCTGGTTGGCGTCGACAATTTTTCGGCAGATGCCTAAGGGCTGGGCTCGCGCATTCACCACCATGTCTCGCGCCTGGGTGGCCTCGAGTCAAAGCTCCCATCACGGAGCGACACCCCGTCAGCTCCGCTGCTTGAGCCGTGAACGTTCTCGACACCAATGTGCTCTCGCACCTGATGAAGCTGCAGCCGGCGGACCCCGTTCTGGTTTGGGCCTTAGCCAGCAATTCATGAAACGCCGATGAACGCTTTGTCGGTGGCTGAGCCGCCTTCTCCAACCAAGGGCTCATGCGTCCTCGGCATCGATGCGGCCTGGACGGTGCACCACCCCAGCGGTATCGCTCTGCTGCAGCAAACAGAGGTTGGCTGGCACTGCCTTGCACTAGCCCCCAGTTACGACGCCTTCATCGGCTTGGCTCAAAATCAGCACTGGGATCCAAAGGCCAAAGCCAGCGGCAGCAGGCCCGACCCCGCTGCCCTGCTTCAGGCCTCACAGCAACTCGCCGGTGCAGCCGTCAGCTGCGTAGCAGTCGACATGCCCCTGGCTACGACTCCGATCACCGGCCGACGGGCAGCCGACACCGCCATCTCAAGCCGCTTCGGGACCCGGGGCTGCGCCGTGCACAGCCCCTCCGCTGAACGGCCGGGGGCGATCGCCGATCAGCTGCGAGGCGACGTTGCCGCTCTTGGCTACCGGCTGCACACCACCACCACGGCCAGGGCCTTCCCCGCCCTGATCGAGGTCTATCCCCATGTCGTCCTGTTAGCGCTGCTGGAGCGCAACTACCGCGTTCCCTACAAAGTGAGTCGTTCGCTCCAGTACTGGAAAACTGAGTCGCTCCCACCCGCCGAACGCATCGAGCGGCTGCTGATCGAATTCCGGGCGATCAAAGCCGGCCTTGGGGCTCTCATTAGCGGCATCCCGGAGCTCATCCCAGAGCCATCTGACGTGAAAACCCTGGCCTCACTCAAACCGGTGGAAGACATGCTCGACGCACTGATCTGCGCCTGGATGGGGATCGAACACCGCGAAGGCCGCACCGTTGGTCTGGGGGATGAGAGCGCCGCGATCTGGATTCCAGCGAGCCTGGTTGCGGATAACGCTTTGGATCGTCGGTGGTCAACGCAATGCTGATTAAGGGAACGCTGATCAACCCTCTTGTCTGGTCACGGCACCAGAGCCAACTCGTAAGCGTTGCCCTGACGGTTTGACGGCTACCAATGGAGCGAGACGTCTGACCCCTGAGGACCAATGATCACGTCCTGGTCGCTCGCCATGTTGTTCCTCAGCCCTGCAACGGTTGTCGCTGGCAGCCAGGACGGGCAGGCGATCCATCGCAATGTTGATGGCTCTCAGTTGCGCATCAGCCAACACCCCTGTGATGCGGCTGGCCATCGAATCATTCGCGTTGAACTGCGCTCCATCCCATCGTCTGCTTTTAAAACGGTGTTGCAGCGCAGCCAATCGTGTTCCGCGTACCCCAGGGGATCAGGACACCTGCAAGACGTCGATGCCGATGGCTTGATGGAGTACGTCGAGCTGGCTTATTGCGGTGCCGGACCCAACTGCTGGCGCCAGATTTTCAAGATCGATTCTCAGCAGGGCAGGGCTGATCTGTTCTTCGAGGGTGGATTCTCTAGGTTCCGAACGATTGCAGGGTTCTACGTCAGTAGTGGACGCGCCAGTTGCTGTTCCTGGGAGCATGCGATTTACAGGCTTCCGCTGAGGTCTCGCACGATCACCGCTCAGGATCTTGCCTACAGGATCTCAGTCGAGGCTCCCGCCATGGAAGGAGAGGCGGCGACGTGTCTGATAACGAGGCCCGAAGGCGAGGCATGGGTGCCGATCGATCTGAACATCGAGCCCCTGCGCAAGCTTTGTCACCACTACGGGGAGAAGGTTGTTACAAACCCTGCGAACCACTGACGCGTTCTGAAGTTCACTGCGCTGCCGCCAACCGTCACAACGGCCACAGGCCCGTTGCTCTCGTTAACATTTCGTAAATGTTGTTGATCCCTTGGAACGAAGTCCTCTAATTGCTTTCGCCGGTGGCACGGTTGTCATCGCAGTGATGGTTCTCGCCGCTTTCGCCAACCTGGCTAACGCCGCTGAACAACCCTGCCAGCGCAGCAAAACAACAGCAACTGAGCAGGTGGTTCCTTCAGCCAACGAGTCCAAGAACAGCGAGGACGTTTGATGAACTCTGAAGCAACCGTTCGCTGGCCGGTTTTTCTCCCTCTTGTTCTATCTTTCGGGGGGGTTGGTGCAACCGCCGCCATGACACAACTCCTCGCTGCCTTTTAATTAAAAAGTTTGGAATGAGCACTTCTCGATGAGAGATCTACATGGCATTCATGCCATGTAGATCTGTGTAATTTTTGTTGGATGATGGAGTTCAACAATCAGGGGCTCACTCTTATCAAAAAAATTGAATCACTGCTGTTCGGTCCTCTGGCGGTTTTCAGACTCACACCACCGCTCAAGATTTCCGAGATTAGTCAAGACTTTTAACCACCCTTTGAAGACCACTGAAATCCGTAACTGGGCTGTTGTTGCTGCAGCACTGGAGGCTAAAGGAGCTACCAACAGCCAGATGTATCGTCGCGCCAAAGCCCTTGCCGACGGCCTCTCCGATCCAATGCCCACCAGTTTTCCTGCAGCACCATTCAGTATCTCGGCGGCCTGACAAAGCTCCTTAAATGTTTCTCTCCGCCCCGCCTGCGGGGATTAGTGTATTAACACCATGACCAACCATCACCTGTCGGTGGAGCAGAAATTCCACCTCGAAGCAGCCTTCCGAGAAATCGATGCCTGCCAGGACATCGAAATGTTGCGCCAGCTCACCAAACAAATCATCACTGCCCAGGAGAACGAAAAAGCCTTTGCTCGCGAGGCGCTTGTTCAGGTGCGCAGGGAAATGGAAGCTGCCGCTGCGAAGCGATTCGGTTTTGACTGGGGAACCAAGTAGCTCATTTGGCCTTCCATTGAAATGGAGGGCTAATGGTCATTCCATTGAAAACTCACTTCTCAATGCTCTTGCATCCTGAATCCTCTGGGATCCGGCAAGCTGCCTCAATCGCGTATTCAGCCACGCTCTTATCCGTGTTGACGACACAGATTTCTTCAGCAGTGCATCAGAGGGTTCAGACTCACCGAATGGAATCGTCATCGTGGCGAATCGGTATTTGATGTTAGTCAGTTTTTGTGGCTTTCCACCGCAGCCGACTACCTGAACGTGTCCCCCTCCTTCGTCAGGTCTTTGCCCTTCAACAGAAGTTGATCGGGCCATCAAGCATCGCCAATTGTCAATGACTGGTTTGGGAAGAAATTAGCGGTCAGTTAAAGCTGCTTGATCCGATCCGATCCGATCCGATCCGATCCGATCCGTTCTAATTCGATCGATGCGTTGGAAGCTAGACCTGGATGCAGAAATGATTGCTGATCGAGATGTTTACGGCGGCAGGTCGACCCTTGTAAGTAATCATCAGCTTGATTCAACGGCCATTGCAACGCCGGTGATTACGCCCATTCAAGACGTCACGGATCAAACGTCTTGGTTTCACAGAAACAAGCAGGCCCTGTTCAGGGACCAGCTTGTTTCTGTGAAAATCTGGAATCAGAGATCAGCCAGTTTCTTCCATTGTGATGGAAGCACTTTTGCAACAAGCGCGAATTTTCCTTCTCCCATCGGTTTAATCACATAAGCAACTCCCATCGGAGCCGGGTAGATGCCGTTGGGAGGCTCAACTGTCATGGTCACGCCCTGGAAGGGATCGTCGTGGCCGACAAGAAATGTGTTGCTGCCTTCTTTTGGCGTTGCAGAGAGTAGTGGTGAAACCCTTGCCGCATATGTCTTGTAATCCTCAGCGGTGCATTCAACGCAAGGGAGGAAGTTCAGATCTGAATTCTTGGTGTGTTTGCCGAATGCCAGCTCTGCTGTATTGAATGCGCGACAGTTCGCTTGAAATAACATCACCAACCTGGATTCCTGCGGTTTTGATTCCCTCTCCGATCAGTTTGGCGTCCGCCTTTCCATCATCACTCAATTGGCGCTGGGTGCTGCAGTCCGCAAGATTCAGATCCGGGCTGACTTGATCACCCCAGTCCTTGTCAGTCTTGGCATGCCGTACGTAAATCACATACCCGCCATCCCGCAGGTTGCCGGCGAGTTCCGCGTCTTCGATTTTGTTGACGAAATCAGCATTGCGTTGTTCGCCGGAGATGGTGGTCTCGTTGATCTCGTAGTCTTCAACGCCTGTTGATTGCGCTATGGGCTGTTCCTGCGTTGCTGGTTCAGTGGTTTCACTCTTGTTCGATTCATCTTTCACCGATTCAGAAGAACATGCTGCCATCAACAGGAGCGCAGCAACACACGCAGCCTTCTTCAACATTGATTCACAAATTGGAATGCAATTTATTAAAGACATGTTCATGAATTAACGGCATTCAGCTGGACACTCAAAACAGTTGTTCTTGATACAAAGATGCCGTTGATGCGTGCTTCTGTGCTGTTCAGGCCCAGCGCTCATGGCTCTCCAGGTCTTTGGCCACCTGCTCCCTCAGCAGGTGCAGCAGATGGATGGCTTCCGGTCAGCTGTTTCGTTTCGCTGCGAAGCCCTGGGGTGGGCTGGCATCGATCGGTTTGCCGAGCGGCTGCCCTTTGTTGCCAATGACCGCCCTACCCGTAAGAGCCTTACAGCGGCTGTCCTGATTGAATGCGAAACAATCTATTTTTGTACGGTTCAGTTATGGCTGTGAAGGGCAAATCGTCGTTTCTTGTCTCTGATTTCTCAGCCCCTTGCTTCTAACTTCGGCCGCTCGAATCGCTCAATATTGGTTCTTGTGATCATTTCCCATTGTTCCCTCGTGTTGATGTCAATTGCGTTCACCGCTGCAGGCATCAACGCTTTGCTGAACCGGGCTATGGATTCATTCCTGATTCATGCCCAACCGAGGCGTGCAACTCAAGGTTCAGTCCAGCGATGCTGAACGGGCTTAGACGCATGTTCAGGACACAAGATCGCCTCCACATTCCTGTGCGCCATCGTTCGAATGCCCGATTGCACAGGTTGGATGTTGGGCTTTGGGGTGATTGGTGTAACCGAGCGCGACGAGTTGCAGTTCTGTGCCTCTGCGTTGCTAACCATGCAGAAACACAAGCGGGGAGCGCCAGTGGCCGGATCTGGAACGGTGGGAGACGCGGCCTTCTGGTCGTTTGTGGCCATGGTCCCCGTGCTCGTGTCCGCCTGGGTTGGCATGAAGTTCACCCCCAGCCGCCGGGTCAGCGCGTTTTTCCTGGCTCTCAGCGCCGGGATGCTGATCGCTCTTCTCTCCTACGACCTGGTGGCGGAGTCATTCCGCATCGCCGGTATCTGGCCCACGATGGTTGGCTTCGTCAGCGGTTTGCTGGCCTACATTGGTGCCAACCATCTGGTGGCACAGGGCGGCGGGATCAAGCGACGCCACAACGCCAACTGCGGGGGGATCGGCGATCTCACTCCTGAGCAGCAGCAGGAGCGCAACACTGCGATGGCCCTGGTGATCGGTGCCGCTCTCGATGGCATTCCTGAGTCGATGAGCATCGGCATCTCCTTCCTTGAGAATCCTCTGGTCAGCGCCTCGGTGATCCTGGCCGTGGCGGTCGCCAATATTCCGGAAGGATTGGCCAGTGGTGCCGGACTCAAGCGCAGTGGGGTCACGGGGCAACGCATCCTGGTCGTCTGGGCAAGTGTCGTGATCGTCTGCGTTCTGTCGTCAGTACTGGCATACAGCGCCATGGCTGAAGCTCCAGCTGCGGTCAAGGGTCTGGTCACTGCTTTTGCCGGTGGCGGTGTGATGGCCATGACGTTTCAAGCGGTGATCCCTGAGGCCTATGAAGAAGTGAAGGATTGGATCAGCATCCTGGGTGGCAGCGGCTTCGCTGTGGCTTTTCTCGTTTCCCACATCGTCCATCACTGAGCTCCCTGAAAGAATCTGATCAATATCCAGAGCTGTGCTTTTGAACTGATCGAGTACTGGACTTCGCCAGTCTTTGCAGGGCGGCTTCGGCCATGGCCAGCTGCATTAGTCGTTGATCCGCACTCATTTGGCGACATAAGCAGGACTGTTGCATGGAGCGCCAGCACGCTGATTGGATGCTTCCCTGCGCACAAGAGAGACAAGTCCAGTTTGTTGAATCACTGAAATAGCTGCAGCACTGAGATGTAAATCGATGAGCAGAGCCGTGCTGTCCATTTAGCGCAGTGATTCTCTGTTCGAGTCAACTGCTCATGTGGATCTGTGTCTCGACCCATCGCGATCTCAATTCATGGGATCAAACATAAAATGAAGTCTGGCTATGAGTCTGTTTTGCTGCCCACAGTTCTGATGATAAATGCATCATTTTTAAGCATGAATTTAATGGGTTTAGATTGCCGCCAGTGTTAGTTCAAGCGTTGACTATTGGTTAAGACTGTTTCCGCAATTTGATTTGGGCATGGATTGTCTGATGGTCAGATCGCGAGGATGGGTGGGGATTTCTATCAGAGATCGAACAGGATTCATCGTCAGTGCTGGCGTCAACGCAGGGTGGTTTGAAGCATCGCGTAGCCTGGTTTGGGAATGCGTGCCATGGCGGGTCTTCCACTGAAAGCCATTGCTGGACTTTTATCAGATATGAAAGAATTTTAAAATCTAAGCGATTGCTTGTGTTTTGTGAATCTTAAAAATATCATCGATAAACTTTTTACTTTTGGGCTTATTTCTTTTGTTTTGCTTGTCGTCATCCAGGCTGTATTGATGCAGAACAGGCGATCTTTGTTTAAGTGTGATTACAGCCCGGTGCAGTCTGACGGCGCTTCTGATCAGGAGACGATCTCTGATTATTTTCTGGTGGACCTGAATGCCCAGGAGGTTCAGATTTTTGATCTAAGCAAGGGGTCTGGAGTGAAAATCGATTACACTCAGTTTTATAACGACAACATGGCTCAATGGTCTATCTATGATGACCCTAAAAAAAGTCGAGATGAAATAAAATTCATGCTCAATCATGGGTCCGGTAAATTCAAAACATCTAAATCCGTAACCCAGCAAAATGCCAAGCAAATTGAGATGGAAACCATTGTTCAATGTGAGAAGGTCGCTCTTGACTCTTGAAGGCTTCCCCTAAAACGCACGAGCCATAACAACGATCCCTGAAAAGCCCCTGTCGAAACAGAGGCCAAGGTCAAGAGAGCGGGAGCCCACCCCCACTCATTTGATTGATTTGCATGCAACTGAAGTCTTCCACCTCTTCAGTTGCAGCTCCTCTCAGCAGCCCGTCCCCGAGTGCTTTGCGAATTGTAACGCCTTTGGCCTGTGGTCGTGGACAAACGACGGTCAGTGCGGTAAGCGGCGTGGTACGTCTCGACCATGCAGTGGCTTCGATGGCTCCAGCCTCTTTCGTCGGCGCACCAGTCACTGCTGCAAGAGTTGTTAGAAATATCGTTGCCTCAAGCTTTTTCCTACAGAAAAAAAGACAACCGTTCAATCGGTCCTTCGTAAGAGTTGTCGTCCCGCGCTTGGGCTGATTCCTTCTCCTCATGCAATCCAATAGCAAGCGATTGCATCTTTTATTCCTGGGCTTCGAAGCCTTTTTGCATGGAGATCCTGTCCTCAAGCAGATCGTCACAGATGCTGGGCTCTGTTTCGCTTCAGCGTCTTGGCTTTGGGGCAACGGTTGAGACATTAATCAAGGCCACTCCTGAATCACAACAAGAGATCGAGGGCCTGGCTGAAGGTTTTGGCGAGAACGATCCCTCCGCAGAAGAGATAAGCGAGCAGGAAGCAAAGTTGGAATTGTTTGTTGAGCAACATGGCTCACCTCACACCCAGGCTTTCGCCCAGTCCGGCAAGGCATTGCGATAAAGGCTTGCGATGCTGAGGCTGCCAGAGCCGGTCACTGCCAGCACCACGAAGATCGCCAAATACAAGGCAGATGTCTCGTACTGGTAGTTGTGAGCCTCCACAACGGCAAACGGTGCTCCTTCCAGGCCGCTATCCAGTCCGTGAAACACCATCGCAAACACCATCGTGGAGGCCAGGCCAATCAATGCAGGCCGAGACGCCACCCCAAGCAGCAATGCGATTGAACCGATCACCTGGGTGTAGCCGGCGAGATAGGTCCAGAGGATGTGATCAAAAGGTAGGAACGAAAAATATTGATCAACGATGAACTGTGTGAAGCCACTGGGGTCGGCCAGCTTCTCAAGGCCGTGATGAATCATTAATACGCTGGCGACACATCGGAGCCCAAGCAAACAGGAATCGAGGATCAGTTGATTGCCCATTCTCTTGCCAATCTCTGAGGTGTTGCTCGTCCATGCTCTCAGTGCTGGCATCGATTTGTTTTGGTTTTGAACCATGCGACCGCCAAGCCCGTGCCTTGATTTCACCTGAATCGATACATCGATTCGTATCAAAAAGATTTGATCGAATCGCTCTTGCGGTGATCGATTGCCAAGCATTCCTGCAGCGCTCTGAAGCACTGATCCCAGGCTGTGGCCACACTTCAGGTCAGCGCTGATTCCTGCCGATGCGACCTTCTGCCTGGCTCAGCGTTCTACTGGCCATGTCAGCATCGGTGGTGGCGTCAGCGGTGTTCGCGCAGGCGAATCGCTCCAATCCGCTGATCGGCATGGTTCTGGTGCGCGGCGCGTGTGGACCTGAGTTGATGAGGTACGGCCAAGCCATTGCTGACCCAAGCTGCAAAGCGCTGATCAACACCGTCTACAGGAACGGTCGAACCGGTTTTTACTTCACAGCCGAAGGAAGCATGCTCACCTTCAGTGGTATCGAACCGCAGATCAATCAGGGTACGGACGACATCCTTCAACCGGTTGACCTCATTCTGGTCACCCAGATGACGGCCGATGAGCCAGGCCAGCCGGAGCTGTTGCCGGCATCGGGCCGTTGTTCTTTTTCCAATCCCTTTCGAGGCATCCCCACCAGCGTTCAGTGTGAAGCTGAGACCGCCAGAGGCCGCTTCGCGGCGACCTTCCATCACGACGGTTCCGAGCCATCGTTGCTTCTGGAGGATGGCTCGGAGAGCACTCCCTCTCCGGATTCAGCTGATCCTTAGCCCGCAAGCCCCTCTCTCACCAGGGCAGGACCTCACCATTGGCATGCCAGAAGGTGCCGCTGTTGACAGGGCTCAAAGCATCAATGCGGGCCAGCAGACCACGCACCGACTGTTCCGGGCTGATCCCGCTGGGATTGAACTGAATCATCCGTGTTCTTACCAGACCTGGATGCAGGATCGCCACGGCAATGCCTCGCGGAGCCAGGTCGATCGCCAACGATTTCCCCGCGATGTTCAGGGCCACCTTCGACATCCGGTAGCCGTAGGAGCCGCCGGAGCTGTTGTCTTCGATGGATCCCATGCGGCTCGTCATCAGGGCCAGCTTCGATCCGGGCGGCATTAACGGCACCAGTGATCTGGCGAGCAGCAGCGGTGCCAGGGCATTCACCTCGAACTGGCGTCGGATTCCCTCCGGGTCGAGGTCAACCAAACCCATCGATTGCAGAATGCCAGCGTTCAGGATCACCCCGTTCAACTGCTCCCCGTCCAGTCGCTTGGTCAGCTCGGCGGTCGATGCCGCATCGCTCAGTTCAATCCCCGCTTCCCGCTGCACGTCCAGGGCGTCCAGTTCCGGACTGGTCTGCCGGCACACTGCAATCACCCGTTCACCACGCTGCCTGAGCTGTCGGCAGTACTCAAGACCGATGCCTCGGTTCGCGCCGGTGACCAGGTAGTTGGCCATTGGACTTGGGGTCGGGTCGTGCTAATTCATCCTGAGCCCTCACGCGCTTGATCACCTCCCCCAGTGCGTGAGCATGGAACGGTTGTCATCGAGAGTGGTGATCGAGAATCAGTGGCACCATCAGATCTCCCATACAGGCTTCTCAATGATCTGAACCTTTTTGCTGTTCCGCGTCATGCGCACTGGGATCCGCTGGGACTCATGGCCGTGCGCCGCGCGCTCCAGGACGCCCTTTCGCTGTACGGCGATCTGGAGGAGCAGCGCTTCGGCGCCGGCAGCACTGAAGGAGTGAATTTCATCCTGAAGCTTGCGGGACGCGATCCTTCCCTGAAGCCACTGCTGATTGGCGCCCACTACGACGGACCGCCGCAATCGATCGGGGCGGATGACAATGCCAGTGGCATCGTCGCGTTGCTGGAGCTCACCCGCCGTTGGTCGGTGTGTCCGCCTCGCCGTTCCGTCTGGATCGTCGCCTTTGACCAGGAGGAATGGGGCCTGCTCGGCAGCACCGCCCTAGCGCGTCAGCTGCAGCGGGATCAGCAACCGCTTCACCTGATGGTGAGTCTTGAGATGCTCGCCTACACCAGCGCCACACAGGCCTACCCCCACCCAGCCATGGCAAGGCTCTATGGCGATCGCGGTGATTTCATCGCCCTGGTCGGCAACCTCACTGCCATCTTCAAGTTCGCTCCCCTGGCCCATGCCATGGGACGACTGGTCAAAACCAAACTGCTGCCTGTGCCCAGCGCTGGAAGGTCGCTGCCCGATGTTCGTCGGAGCGATCACAGCCCGTTCTGGGATCAGGGCTTTGATGCCTTGATGGTGACGGACACCTCCTTCCTGCGCAATCCGAATTACCACACCATGCAGGACACGGTCAGCAGCCTGGATCTCAGCTTTCTCTCCTCAGTGATTGAGGCCCTGTTCAGTGGTCTGAGCGCGCTGTGAGCGCAAGGACGACCTGGTGATCAGCGTGCTTCCGCCTGCACAAGGAGCCCTCCCTTCGGGGTGGGACTGGGAATCACCTGCAGCGTCAGGTCCTGGTCCGGCATCAGCCGCAGTTTCAGACGTCGCTGCAGACCGGCCGCCATCAGTCGGATCTCCAGCTCTGCCAGTGCTTTGCCGAGGCAGACCCGTTCGCCCCCGCCGAAAGGGAACAGGGTCTGATCGAAGGATCCGTCCAGGTGTCGCTGCGGACGGAAAGTCGCGTGATCCGCCCCCTTTTCGCTTGCCGTGCTGGTGAGGGCCACCTGGATCACTCGATCTGCTGGAACGCTCACCCCTGCGAGTTCAACGTCTCTCTTGCAGCGACGGAAGAATCCTCCAACCGGTGGGTTCAGACGCATCACCTCACGGACCACCGCGTTGAGCCGAGGTAGCTCAACGCTTGGCTCCATCGGCCAGGGCTGCTGCTCCAGTTCCTCCTGGAGCCAGCCCTCCACCTCTGGTTCGAGCAGCAAGGCGCGGAACAGGCAGCTGAGGGATGAGGCTGTGGTCTCATACCCGGCGAAGAGGAGCAACAGCAGCTGTTCCACAAGATCGTCGTCGTCAAGCGGCAGTCCGGCTTCATCAAGGCAACCGCTCAGCAAGTCGAGGCCGCCCTGGTCAGCACTGCTGTTGTGAAGAACAGCCTGCAAACGCGTCAGCAGCCTGGTTCTCGCCTGGATGGCTCGGGCGAACGGGCTGCCCGGCAGTGCCACAGGGATCGAAAACAGGGCCCGCGTCCAG
Organism: Synechococcus sp. MIT S1220; assembly: GCF_047303025.1. Lineage (NCBI taxonomy): Bacteria > Bacillati > Cyanobacteriota > Cyanophyceae > Synechococcales > Synechococcaceae > Synechococcus > Synechococcus sp. MIT S1220. Next base: position 1,599,024 of record NZ_CP138939.1, read on the forward strand.
ATTTCGAAATCGCTGAACAGGGCATCACGGTCGTTCGAATCCAGTCCGAGCACTGGACCGGCGATCACCGCGAAAGCGAAGCGCCGCATGCGATCAGCCAGAGCCACAGGCGTCTCTGCTGCCAGAAGTTCCTCGCTTAGTTGATCCACCATCGATGTGATCTGCGGGGAGTAGCGGCGCAGGGCAGCAGCGGAGAACAACTGCCCCACGGCACGGCGGCGAGCTTTGTGGGCCACACCGTTGCGGTTGGCCAAGGAGCGCTGACCCAGCAGCTTGCGCACACTCACCGGCCACCAGCCTTCGAGGGCACTGGGTTGGTCCAGCAGATCGCGGATCGCCTGCTCGCCACGGATGAACACGATGCGCTGGCCCAGCAATGAGGTCTCGAAGACATCCCCGTAAAGCCCGAAGCGACGGCTGGCGAAGGCTGGATCGCTGAAGAAGTCAAGGGTCTCCCTCAGACCCGTCACCGCACCGGTGCTCGGAAGGGGAGAAGCAGTCATCAGCGGATGGATCAGGGGGGTGTGCCGCGACTGGGGTGACCGCTGGCCGAGCAACGCTAATGAGCCTCAGGCCAGAGGGCGTCCTTTCCAGGTCCAACCTCGGCCGGTGGTCGTACGCCACACCGAAATCGGCCCGATCGCTCCCACCAAAAGCCCGCCGGCCCCCATCAGCCACCAGTACTGCAGCGGCACGCCGAAGCGATCCCTGCTCCAGAGGCGCAGTCCGAACTGCTGGGCGAGCGCAATCAGGTTGATCGCCAACAGCAGCAGCCACCAGGGGGCCATGCCCGGCAGAACCTTGAGCAGCACCACCGCTGAGGGCACCAGCAACCAGGGAAAGCTGAACATCAGCACTACAGCGCCGGCCGCGCCGAGCGCTCTCGCCACATCCCGCTCCAGGCCGAGAAACCAGTTCTTGGTCCAGCCCTCCCAGAGTGAGGGTAAATCTGCGTACATGCGCAGATCCACTGCATCGAGGGCCAGGAGATAGCGGAGCCGGAATCCAGCGGCCTTGATCAGACGCGCCAGGGCGAGGTCCTCCACCACATCTGCGGCAAGCCCGCGATGGCCACCCACCGCCTCATAGGCACTCCGCCGGAACAACATGAACGGCCCGGCCGCAAAGGCCACAGGTGAGTTCGGGTCGTTGGCCTCCACGATCGGGAACCCCAGCCCGAGCAGATTGGCCATGATCGGCTGCACCATCCATTCCGCCAGGCAGCCGCACACCAGCCGCGGTGCGAGACTGAACAGATCGGCCCCCTCTCTGTTGGCCTGATCGAGGGCACGGCTCAGGGCATTCGGCTTGAGGCGCACATCGGCGTCAATGAACAGAACCCAGGTGCTGTCGATCTGCTCCATGGCACGGGCGCAGGCCCAGTTTTTGCCCACCCAGCGTTCCCCCGCAGGACGGGGACCGGCCTGCAGCAATCTGAACGTTGCTTCTGAGTTCGCGCGAGCGGCGGCGGCGAGGGCGCGTTCGCTGGTGGCATCCTGCGAATCGTCATCCACCACGAGCACGTGCCAGGTGTCGCATGGGCGCTCGCTGGCCAGAATGCTGTCGAGACAGGGCCCGATGTTTGCTGCCTCGTTGTAAGCCGGAATCACCACGGTCAGAGACGTCGTCGTGATGGGGTTCACCGCTGTCGTCTCAAGCTGGGGGGCAACAGCGAAGGTGCGCCGCAGGCCGAGCTGCAGGATCAACAGTCCGCCGCTGGCTGCAATGCCTGCGCAGAGAAGCAGCAAAGGGGGGAGAAGCGGCACATCAGCGAAGAGCGGCTCAACAGCCAATAGCGGCTCAACAGCCAAGAGAGGCACAACAGCCAATGGCTCACCAGGGTGAATCACGTCTGCCCATCTTCAACGCAGCAGCGAACGGTGTGTTGCTGGTGTGGCGTGCATGAAGGGGCTTGCAGGAGGTCAGTCCGGAAGCCCACAATCAAGTCGTTCGACACTCCTCCTTGATCGGCGACAGCCCATGCCCGGTGTGATCACAGGACTGACGGCCCTTGTGCTGCATTGCTGGTGGAACGTGCGCACCACGAATTCCCCGGCCTTGAAGCGCAGTTGGCCCTACCCCCGCAGTTTCAAGGTGAATGCTGATCTGTACAAGCGTTCCCGCAGGTCTGCCGGTCGGTGTCACGCGCGGCGAAAGGCACAAAATCACACGCGCCAATGGGTCGCACAATCTGCACGACCATCTTGTTGAGCTGAGCCTGGTTCAGTTCAGTTCAGTTCAGTTAGTAGGTCAGACGAATTCGTTGACTCGGCGTAAGAGATCCCTGGTGGAGTTGCCGCAAAACCTTCACTCTTCACGATCTGGATGCCTTCGGAGACCCTTTAAGGCCAACACCACGGTTGGTTTCATCGTTGATCAAGTTGCTCTGCAGAGACCGAGCACTGGACTGCACATCCACCAACTCAGCAGCACGCCCAATGACATCACAGCTGCAATCACGGTTAAACGCAGTGACAGCAGGTTCATGCTCCAGGAGGCCTTTCCTCCACATTGCTTGAAGTTTTCACCCTCTTCCACCCTGAATCCTGCGATGGTACGGATGTCTTTGTTTGATCCCTCTTTAAGCGGAACGGAAGCATCTGGCTTCCGTCATGCAGAGACGCTTTGATTCCGCGTACAACAACTCAGTGCATAACGGTTCAGAGCCAGCCAGCGTGGAGGAAGCAACAGGAACGACGATGCCCACACGTCGATTCACCATGGAGCAGAACCATCAGCTGCGTCGGGCGGCAAGGTGCATGCTGAGCCGATCACTGCCGGATCCGCCGACGGTCGTTGCTATCGACCGTCTTACCGAGACGATCGTTCAGGCGGATGACGAAACACTCGAGATGTTTCTGGCAACCGATTGATCCGGTTTCGTGCTTCCTGCCTCAGCCCCGACCCCGACAGTGCGAGAACAGGAATGAACCGCATCCAATTTGCGTCTAGGTAATATTTCCTACAACATTCTGTTTCTTCCTCCGGAACAATAAGTCAACCCTCGATAGAGGGCGATTGCGTCGAGCATGAGGAGGGCCGGGAACCCTCCTTTTTTATGTCTGCTCATCATCGGTTTTGTTGCAAATCTGCGTTGTGGTTCGGTTGGAAATAGGGGCCTTGCTGGTCTTCAGCCGAATGTTGATCCGTTCCACCCCCAGTGGCTGGCACTCACATCGTCAAAAGCCACATAAATTCTGTTGATCGGAATTCCTGTTTTGGTATTTACCAAAGAGCAAAAGGCAGAGGTCATCGCCGGAGGCTTCAGGGCTCCAATCGATCGAATCTCGATGAATGCGCAAGGGTCACTACGTCCGGCAAATGTCATCGGTACATCCGATTCCAGCAATGTCATCACATACGCCTCCGGCTTTCCCGTCTGATTGGCGAGGGTTGCAGACAACTCCTGAAGTAAGCCGTCGGCATCGTCTGGTTTTGGGATCGACATCCGAACGTTGATCAAAGGCATGCGTGTGGATCATCCGCTTCGGAAATGCTGCCACGCATTCCTTCTGGACGAACCATGGCGCGATATCAAGCGTTCTGGTGGATGGCTGGTCTCCACCTGGGAGATTGTTGTTTGGCTCTGAAATCGTGAGAAATCATGTGAATCATTCGTTGCTTTCCCTTCCGGGTCACGATGATCTGAGCGGTTCAGCCTGCCGATGATCGTCTTTCAGCTTGGAACGACTGTTTCAGGGCAGACGACCAAGGCAGGTCTGTTTCGATGACGTTTCTTCGGATCAAGGAGCTCGAACCCCAGCAGATCCCCCTGATCACCCAGTGGGCCCGCGATGAAGGGTTCGCACCCGGTGTTGGTGACGTGGAGATTTACCGCCACACCGATCGTCAGGGGGTGTGGATCGGCTGGCTCGGATCCGAGCCTGTTGGTTGCATCGCGGGTGTGAAATACAACCTTGATTACGGTTTTGTAGGTCTCTACATCGTGATTCCTGCGCATCGCGGCCATGGTCATGGCCAGGCTCTTTGGAAGCATGCCCTCAACCATCTTTCCGATGTCAGTTGTGTTGGCCTGGAGGCCATTGACACGCGCATTGAGGATTACAGCGCCTGGGGCTTCGAGGCATCAACACCCACGACGCGCTGGCAGTCCATCAACCCACAACCCTGCGAACAGGATGCGATCAGCCTTCCCGAAGGTATGAGCATTCAATCGGGGGAGCACATGGCCTCCACTGCCGTACAGATCTATGACGCGCAGAGGGAGTTGTCTCCAAGGCCACACTTTCTCGCCGATTGGTTGTCCCACCCAGCTGGTGAGGTGCTCACCCTGCGTGATCAGTCAGGTGGATGCCACGGGTTTGCGCGTATTCGGCCCTGTTTTCTTCGTGCGGGGCAGGGTTGGCGGATCGGCCCTCTTCTGGCGGATACGGCAGACCTTGCAGGTGCTCTGCTGCAAAGCTTCATCCAGCATTACAGCGGTGTGATCCTGATCGATACGCCAGGCCTCAATCCACGCGCAGCTGATCTAATGACAAAACTGGGATTTGAACGTCAGGCACAGACCATGCGGATGTATCGGGGCGTCCTACCTACAGTGGCGATGGATGAGGTTTTCGCCTTGGCATGTCTCGAACTGGGCTGAGATGCATCAATCAGAACCCATACCACGGCTGTCGGGCCGAGAAGACGAACTGTCCAAATTGATGCAGGCAAATCGATGCATCGAACCAAAGGATTCTGATTTTGATTTGAACCATGTGCGGTCCTGTTTTGCCTGTGCCTTGCATATGCATCAGCCCACGATTCCCGCTGGTCGAGAGGGCGATCTGATCTCTCATCTTCAGTACATGTTTGAGCATTCAGGTGAAGGTGACAATCACAATGCTGAACCATTTGCTCAATGTTATCGGCGTTTTGCTGATCTTTTGCCAGATTTGATTGGTTCTGGTTGTAATCCAAGAATCATGTTGGATTACTCGGGGAATCTCCTCTGGGGTGTGCATCAAATGGGGCGTGATGACATCATCGAGGCTCTGCGCTATTTGGCTTGTGACCCGGGGATGCAAGGTCATGTTGAGTGGCTGGGAACGTTTTGGAGTCATGCCGTTGCACCATCGACGCCAATACCTGACCTGAAGTTGCAGATCACAGCTTGGCAGCATCAGTTTGCTGATTATTTTGGAGTTTCAGCTTTGCAGCGTGTCAAAGGTTTTTCCTTGCCTGAGATGCATCTGCCAAACCACCCTGAGACACTTTATGCATTGATCAAGGCACTCAAGGAGTGTGGTTATCAATGGATCATGGTGCAGGAGGATAGTGTTGAGAGGATGGATGGCTCCGCTTTAAGCCACGATCAAAAATATGTTCCGAATCGATTGATTGCGCGAAATTCCGATGGTGAATCAGTAAGTCTTGTGGCCTTAATCAAGACCCAGGGTTCAGACACAAAACTTGTAGGTCAAATGCAGCCTTGTTATGAAGCGATGTCGATGGACCGGCTGGATGTTATGAAAAAGACTATTCCCTCCATCGTGACTCAGATTGCTGATGGTGAGAATGGTGGTGTGATGATGAATGAGTTTCCTTCTGCTTATCTGCAGGCGAACCACAAGTTGAAAGATGAATCAGATAAGGTTCGTGCTGTGAATGGAAGCGAGTATCTCGAAAAACTTCTACAAGCCGGATTCAGTGAGTTGGATTACCCACCAATTCAAGCGATTGGTCAACATCGAATTTGGCAGGCTTTAGAACATGCAGATTCTGCGAATTTTGTGCTTACAGATGTGATCGGTCGTTTGAAGGAAGATGATCCAAATTTTACGATGCAAGGTGCTTCCTGGACCAATAACCTCAGCTGGGTTGAAGGGTATGAGAATGTTCTAGAGCCCATGGGTGAATTAAGCGCTCGTTTTCATGCTGTATATGACCCCAAGGTCAAGGCTGATCCGATGGTCACACAAAGTTCTGCCTATCAGGATGCTTTGCTTTATGTTCTCCTGTCGCAAACAAGTTGTTTTCGCTATTGGGGGCATGGAGTGTGGACAGATTATGCAAAAGAAATTTATCGACGTGGGATGGAATCACTGTCCTGATTGATATGGCTTGAAATGGAATCAGAAAGAGATGAGGAAGGTGAACAAATACTTTTTCTAATTTATTAAAATGGAAACTGCTGTTTTCGATTGGTAGCAATTCTAGTGTTGATATTGACTGATTAGAGTTTTATGTCTTTGTTTGTTGCCATAATTTTTCGAGCTGGGCTCTTTGTTGATCAGCAGAACTGCGACCATCAAGAGGTTTTTTTTGTCGGAAAGACGCGGTCATGCTCCAGAATTTGAGGATGGCCGCAAGAGCAACCACAATCCAAGCCAGAAGAAACCAAGTTGCATCCACCATTCCACCCCGAGTGATCAACCGCACGGTAAAGCACACTTCATGACGATGCGAAAAAGTGTTCAAGACCTATTTCCAGGCTTGGTTTCAAAGGCGGTTGTCGATTCGATGGTCGACCGGGCACTCGGATGGCAGCTTCGTTTTCGCAAGCCACAAGCCTTTTCTGTGTTCTATCGATTGAAACAAAACCTTTCTCCCTTAACCTTGGATGGCCTCCATCTGAGCCGTCCACCAGACTAGAAGAAGAGCATTAGATCATTGTGCAGGTATGAGGCCATCAACGATCTGGAATGTGGGGGTTATCCTTATCGTGACTGTTGGATTGGTGAAATATGTTCTTCAACGCTGACCAGCATGGATCCTGATGTGCGAGTTTTTGTGGTCAGCCAGCTGCTGGTGATCATCGTGCCCGTTGGATTGCTGTTCTGGCTCTGGCTTTCGATGTTGAGTTGGGGAAAATCTGACTAGCGACGACCATCAACCTCTGCTACCACATGATTCCAGGTGGGGTTCACGATTCGGTATTTGCTCAAGGTTGCCATTGATTTTGTGCGGGCATTGACAAAGGCCTTGAATTCGGTTTTGAAACAGATTTCTTGGGTCCATTGCCCATCGGCATCCAAACGTTCAATGCAATACATAATCGGGTGATCTTCTCTATTGATTTAAAGGCCAACAGCCGATATGTGCTTTTAAATGAAAGTCTATCTTTGGGATCATCCCCTTTTCAGGTGGCTGATCGACCGAATTCGATGGGATATCTTCAAGCTCTGACACCTTGCCCTCTGTGATCGCTTCGTTTCTCGTCCCCTTGTTCTTGCTCTTTCATGTTGTGGGTCCCGCTCCAGCTGATCTGGGAAATCATGAGGGCCAGCTCAGTCCTTGCCCAGGTACGGCCCATTGTGCTCAAATGCAGTTCATTAGTTCAGACCCAACATCCACCTTTCAGGCACTGGCGGATCTCATCACCCAGGATCGATCCGCCAGTGTGGTGGAGCAGACAGCTGACTATCTTCACGCAGAGGTAAGCAGTGCTTTTTTTGGGTTTGTTGACGACCTTGAATTGTTGTTGGACCCTACGGGAGTTCAGTCTCGTTCGATTTCAAGGCTGGGAGAGTCTGATCTTGGAGTGAATGCCCGCCGTCTTGATGATCTTGCGGAGCATTTGAAGTCCTGATGTGTGCTGGTTTCAGATCTTTGCCTTTTTAAAGTTTCTCAGATCTGTCACCAGGTCTTTTATTCCTGTAATGAAGCCCACCATGGCAAGGCCGATGATTCCTACGATGATGATGCTTTCCAGGAGTGCATGGGGATTGGTTGAGAGCGGTTGCAGCGTGGTTGTTAGGAAAGACATGAGATATGGGTGAAGTGTCCCTGTGCTAGCAACAGCTCGATAATGTGCCTTTACACGTCGACATCAAGCCAAACCATTACTCATGCCTGAGATCATCTGTCCGCATTGCAGAACAGCATTCACGATCGATGAAGCCGGTTATGCGGATATTCTCAAACAGGTTCGTGATCAGGAATTTGATGATCAGTTGCAACAACATTTGCAACTGGCTCAAAAAGACAAGCAAAATGCAATTGAACTTGTTAGCCAGAAGATAAAGAATGAAATGAGTGTAATGTCGGCCTCTAAGGATGCAGAAATTCGTGATCTTGAGGCGTCACTTAATGCACGAGATGTTGCTCAGCAACTCGCCATTGCAGAGGCTGTCAGCACATCGGAAAAACAGCGCGATCTATTGGCAAATGAATTGCAACAGGTGCGCGACAATAATGCAACGGCAGCACGTTTGGCTGAAACCAAGTATGCTAAGGATATTCAGTCGGTCACACTTCAGAAAGAAGCCGAATTGCGTGATTTGAAAGCAAGATTAGATGCTGTTGATATCAAACAGAAACTTGCCATCAGCGAGGCATTGAGTGTGGTTGAGAAAGATCGCGATCAACTGCGAAACAGTCTTGGCCAAACTGAACTCAAGCATCAATTGGCTGAACAATCATTGAAGGAGCGTTATGAAATTCAGATCAAAGACAGAGATTTGGCGATCGAACGTCTTCGCGATATGAAGGCACGTTTGTCTACCAAAATGGTGGGGGAAACTCTCGAACAGCATTGTGAAATTGAATTCAACCGTATACGAGCTGCCGCATTCCCCCGTGCTTATTTTGAGAAGGATAATGACGCTAGAACGGGAAGCAAGGGAGACTATATTTTTCGTGATCAGGATGATCAGATGAATGAAATCGTCTCAATCATGTTTGAGATGAAAAATGAGTCTGATTTGACATCAACAAAAAAGAAGAATGAAGACTTTTTGAAGGAACTGGATAAGGATCGTCGCCAAAAGGATTGCGAATACGCAGTTCTTGTTTCGTTGCTTGAGCCCGAGAGTGAACTTTACAATTCTGGAATTGTTGATGTTTCACATCGTTATCAAAAAACATATGTAATTCGCCCTCAGTTCTTTATCCCATTCATTACACTGCTCAGAAATGCAGCTTTAAAGTCTTTGGAGTATAAAGCAGAGCTGGCATTGGTGAAATCACAGAATATTGATGTTACATCATTTGAAAATGATTTGGAGACATTCAAAAATGCTTTTTCCAGAAACTACGACCTTGCCTCAAGACGATTCCAAACCGCAATCGATGAAATTGATAAGTCAATTGATCATCTGCAGAAAACAAAAGATGCTTTGTTGGGGGCTGACCGTAACCTTCGATTGGCCAACAACAAAGCTCAGGATGTCACGGTGAAAAAACTAACACGACAAAATCCGACGATGGCTGCAAAGTTTGCTGAGTTACGCGATCAAGGCCGTTTGCTTGATGATCAGGAAAATTGACGGGGGTATGGTGTGCCACCAGCCAGTTCAAGATTGATTTCACGGCAGATATTCAACATGGCCCCAAGTCCGAAGTCGGGTCCGTTAGGACCATCGATGAAATCCTGAAATTGTTCTGCGGTGATACCTTCCTTCACTTCCCAGATGCAAAATGCTGGTCCTTCCAGGCCGATCGGGTTGAAGGAATGGTTGTAAAAACCTGCCTCAAGGTTCATTTTGACCGCATCATCCCAGCCGCCACCTGGTGCAAGAGCTTTTTGGGCAGTTTCCCACCATTGCTGTGCTTTTCCAGCACGGAATTCGTGCTGGACGTGATAGAAAGTGGAAGCCATAAGCAGATGAAGTCTGATGTTGTTTACATCAGACTTTGATGGAACAAGGCTCAGGTCAGCCAATGACAACATAAGGCTGTCTGGCACGCTGAATTGACTGTGTATTTTGCTTCAACATTGTCAACTCTGCGCACCAGATTAGATCGAAGATGCCGCGTTTATGCAGCAATTTTGACACCTTCTTGGCTGACAATCTCCACCACTTTTGCCATATCACCAAGATCATCCTGATGCGCCTTTAGGGATTTGAACACTGCTTCGACTCCTCCAGGCTCTCCCACCATCACATAGCGACAGAAGTCGCCCTTCGGTGTGGGGGCATGCACGGTCCCCGCTTTCACTTGGTAGGAATCCCCAGTTCCAATCACGGTGCTTTGTCCGTCAATCTGCAGTTCCAACTCCCCCTCAAGAACAAGGTAGGTTTCATTCCAGTCATGGGTATGGGGGGGTTGGCCAACACCTCCAGGCGTTGCAAATTCGACCACGCTGTACGTGCCGTTGGTTTGCTCCGCGGTCAGCTGCAGTGTGATGTTGTCGCCAAGAACGTTACAGGTCTCGGGTGTGTGATTCGTCATGAGGGGTGGTGTCAGCCTGGTAAGACAAGACACTATCAACACGAATTGACCGTTCAGGCGGTGTTCATTCCAACCATGCCTTCAAAACCTAGGAATCGAATCGGCGAAACCTATGGACAGCTCACTGTTGTTCGTTCTTCTGAGCGACGTACGAAAGGTGGCAATGCCTTCTGGTGGTGCCGATGCAGTTGTGGCCGCGAGCGAGAAGTCCCTGGCGACAAACTTTCTCACAATCTAAACAGGCGTAAAGCCGTCGTTACCGCCTGCGAACTCTGTGCACGTGAGTTGCAGATTGAAGGGGTTTGTTCAAAAAATGACCGTGAAGAAGCCCAAAGACGGCGGGATGCTGAACAGCGTCGCAAATTGCTTGAAGGCCATGTGCCTGCCAGATGGTTAATCCTTCCTTTAACGGATGCCCATGCACGGGAACAGAATAGAAAAATATATTTTCAGGGGAAAAAATGCAAATATGGCCATGTGGCTCCGTACAGAATCAACGGGGGATGTTTGGCTTGCTCAGGACAGACCCCGTCAGCGGATATTTCTCAAATTCCCAACATTTAACCCTGGCGGTTGTTGAAATTCGCAAGCATCCAAGCCCAAAGGGTACTTATTGCAGCACCGAAAGCGAGAATGGCTAAAAGTTTGGTTTCCATTCAAAGGAAGTCGAAATCGTCGTCAGAATCTCCAGCAAAAGCATTCATAATCAAAGCTGAAAAAGGTACAAAGATCGCTGCAATCACCAGAATTTCCATCCACCCCAGAAAACTACAAGAACAGTAGTTTACATGAATTTACAAAAAGTTGCGTCTGCTACACCTGGTTTTGGTTGAGTACAAATACTTTGTTGCTTCGCCGTTGCTCGTCCTCGTCGACGACCTTGTTGCTGACGACCATTGGCGCCTGCAGGCAGGCGGAGATACCGGCTTCCCGTGGGTCTCGCCCAGGGCGAGCGGATGAATTTCGGCTCGATACCACGGTTGCGGTCGATACTGCGTATGTTTGATTCACATCTTAAAAAGTTGTAGCTTCTTCGATCCTATGCAGTCTCCTGAATATGCCGCTCAGATGGATCTCGACCTCAACGCCCTAAGGGTGCTCTATCGGGTCGTGGAGGATGCTCATCAAAACTGGCAAGGTGGAGATCCCGGGGAGCAGAACCTGTTGGCGTCGATGAAGCAACAGCTTTACGCGGCCTTAATGGATCATCTTTTTCGAAGTGGCAAGATTTGATTCATTGTTAACTTCTTTCTGAAGTGATCTAAACGTTTTTGGTTGTACGAGAGGTTTGGTCGTTGACTTGAGCATTAACGCTAGTTGTCATTTCTTATGGACAATTCAGACTTTGTCTATACGTCTGGTATGTAGATGCTTCAGAACCAATCGCTTTTTCAATCACTGTTGACGGGTTCGCCCTCGATGCAAAAGTGTTTACCTGCTTCTCAGGCGGGAAGGAGCGTTGAAGAATGCAGGCTTCGCAATGACCGTGAAAGCTATTTCGCACTTGTGATGCAACTGGCTCACGCGCAGTTCACCCTCGCTGATCCGTTGTTGGCTTCACGTCTGTGGGATGAGATCGATCAACGCGGAATGGATTTGGGTCGAATCATTCACCTCCTTTACGGCTGCAGTGTCCATGACGATGTTGAACTGCTTCGTCGAGCTGATGAGTCATATCTCCGACTGGTGGAGCCGGATGACAACAGCGGTTGCCATTGATAGGCCATGACGAGGTGGGCCATGAACCGAACGGCTGAGAGAGCAGCCAGTCCGATGCAGATCGGGCAGTGAGTCAGTCCCATGCAAGGAGCTTCTTCGTTCACACAGGTCAATGTTGGAGAACGATTGAATTCTTGACAAACTCCTGTTGATTCAAGCTGCAACCTTCAGGCTTCAACCCTATTACGGCCACCGGAGCGGAGTGTGGTGAGCCAACTGCTAAGCTGTTTTTTTGCTGTGCTACAGAAAGCGGATGAGTCAGGTCACGGTCGGCGAAAACGAGGGAATTGAGTCAGCTCTTCGTCGCTTTAAGCGTTCAGTTGCCAAAGCTGGAATTTTTTCCGATCTGCGTCGGATCCGTCATCATGAAACCCCTGTTGAAAAGTACAAGCGCAAGCTCAAGCAACGTTCAAGAAATCGTCGTCGCTGATCTTTAGGGCGATCAATATCAGAGCAAACAAGATAAACCGCATTTTCTGCTTGCATATCAATATCAACCGCGAGAGAAAAATTTCTCGAATTAAAGATATGTCTTGTAAGCGGTGAGCTTTGTGATTGTTTTTTAAATAGCTTCTTTTGCTTTTTTGCTGCAAATCCACGATTCTCCGTTTCATTCGCCAAAATAGCCCAAAATTTTGACTGCATATGTTGCTCCCAAATCCCCTTTGCGTGATCAGCGCTGCAAAAATTGCGAGTCTTAAGACGACTATTTTTCTGCTTTTGATCCTTCTGCTGAAATCAAAGCTTCTTCGGATCAAAATGTCTTTCATCGGCAGCTTGCTTGGTCTTGCAATGTTGACTGGTTTTTTGATGACTACTGGGTTCCTTACACTCATCGCTGGTGGATCAGTTGTTTATGCCGCTACACGTAAAAATTCAGTCGCTTCATGACTGTGGGGTCTTATAAAATTTTTATAAATGTCTGCTTATTGTTTTTTTATACGCGTTTATGGTAAGTCATTCAAATTTCCTGCATTTTGTTGATGCAATTGCGTCAGCAGCAAGTAATGCTTCATTGATTTTTTCAGGCCGATAGGTTTTGTAGGTGATGCGAGAACTATTTGCATTAATGTTGGTAGTCAATCAGCCAAATAATTGTTTTTGATTTAGGCTTCCAGGGTTGGGGCGATGTTTAATAAAAAATGAGAATTCCCTGGTTTAGGAAAGTCTATGTGTTGAAAATTGAGTCCAATTATCGACGTTGCGAAGAACGCTTGCTTAGTGTGCCAAACCACGTATTCAGCAATCGCCTGTGCCAGGGTGTGATGTCTACAGCTTGTCTCTGCTGAGATTGCCAGGTATCCTCTTTTTGAATCTGGCGATGCAAACTATAAATAATTGGAACAGTCGCAACCAAAAGGATGATGGCAACCAGCGCAAAAATGGGTATCAGCGCAATGATCAAAATCGCTGCAACAATACCTGCCGCAAACGTCGTTAAAGATTTCAGCCAGGTTGATTGGCTTTTCCCAGGCAGTTGCTTCATGCGTTGACTGACCGAATCATTCCTGTCATCCAATCTGAGAGGAGATTGACCACCATCGTGCATCAGCTATATCGAGCTGTTTTTCAAAAGCGGGAGTGCATATGAGCAGCTTCTGAACGATGCATCTGTTTGGTCCTCATCAGGACTGAGATGCTTTGAGCGCCTGAAGCCCCAACATCAGATGGGTCCTGAAACTACCGAGCGCCATGACCTGTTGCTTCGATCGATTCAAGCCAAAGCTTTCGGGGTTGGACGCCATGTTGTCCAGTAGTTTCATGGTGTCCCTGCTCCAATTACGGAGCTTTTGGTTTGTGGATTCATCAAGATCATGATCTGGGGAGTCAGTCATCTGCTCCTTTTCCGCTGATTGAAGAAGCGCGATCAAAGTTCGATGACTCATTGCATCAGGAATCGTTCGATCGTTTTCAGGTTGCATGGAGTCGTCAAGATTTGATCTGACCCTATGGCTGCTCCCATGGTTTGATCCAGTTCGGTTGACGTGAGGATGACCGCCCTCCCGCTTTCTGGAGTTTGGATGGCCGTCAATAGGACGATTGCGGGAGTGTGAAACCAGATTGCATGTGGCCGATGTCCAGCATCACGTACGTCAGCCAGAGCAGCAGGGCAGCCACGCCCGCCCCAGCAGCCACTTTGGCGGCAGAACGGCCAATCAGTTCCAGCAGGCTGACTTCTTTCATGTTGTTGGTCATGAACCGCTGCTTGATTCTGACGTCTAACCGCTTTCGTGCGAGCCTTCTTGCACCGAATGGTTATCCATGCCGCTGATTCCCCGTTGGCGTTACATGACACCGCAAGCCAAATCCAAAGTGCAACGGATCGCAGCCTCAGCTGTCGTCCTGCTGCTGGGTTTTCTGTTGATTCGTTCCCTGCTACCTGTTTTGGTGGTTGGATTGGTGGTCTGGTGGATTTGGAGCGCCACCCAGAAGGCCTGAAATTGACCATAAAAAAACCCCGCCGAAGGCAGGATTTTTTTTCCAATCTGTGACCTTGTTTCCAGGCTGGAGAATCTCCTCACACTTCCAACATGCCAACGGTGAAGCATGAGTGGAACGCCGTTCGTACAGCCTGGTTAAGTGGCACATCTTCGAAGAGTTGTCTCAGATTTTCGATTGGCACCATGACAAACCACGGTTTTGCCCCTGAGGGCAGGCTCCATCGTTCAGAGGAGTGAGTTTAGAAAGGAATTCACCGCATCTGTCGCTACCGAAAGATTGTCCGCTTCTGTCAGGCCTGATGATTTTCGTGGTTTAAAACTGCGGTCGCAGTCCTTGATCCAAGTGAGCTGAATCGCCTCAAACAGCGGATAATGCTGAACTTCGTTGAGTTGCCCATTGGATCCCTATCCCCTTGAACAATTAGATTCGGGGTCAGGAGAGATTGCAGATGCTCGATGCGTCGTTTGAGTGGAAGACGATGGGGTGTAAGGGATAGCTCAAGCAGATGAGACAGCAAAAGTCAGAATCTTTTGATATTTATTCAATCAGCGAAATTGCGATATGGCCACCTATCGCTCTCCCTCCGATGACGATGGATTTTGATCAGTCAAGCTCTAGAAATTTCAGTTTTGAAGAGTTCTTGATTTGAGGAGATCAAGTGATGGTTTGAAAACTGTAAGACACCTTTTAGATATGTAAGGAGAATCGAAGTGTACGATTGACTAATCCAGGTTGACAAGATTTTTGGTCAAGAAAACTATAAATTGAATAAGATATTTGCTCCTGCACCATGGGAGAGAAGAAGAAGCGTTTTGAACGCTCCTTCGGGGTAATGGACCAAACGAAGCGGAGCTGGTGACAAATGAGTCAACTCCTATGGGTTGAATTCAGCGCGAGGCCGGTGCTTCTTGTAGTGACGCAATCGACGTTGCGTCAAGAAGCTGTTCCAGTTTGCCGGAGGACGATTGAAGATCGGGCTCAAAACGGCGTGCAATCAGCTCGTCGATGGAAAAGAGGCCTGGTCCGCAACTCAGCACGGCGATGGCAGCACCGAGGTAAAGGCCTAGAAGTTCAAGAAGATAAATGTTGAAACCGGCTGTGAGAACGGCGTGATAGATCGCCACACTGATCGTTCCAGCGACGGCAGCGGCGCCGATCCGAGTCAGAAGACCTGTAATCAGGAGCCAGCTGCCGATGATTTCCGAAAAAGCAGCGATGTAGGAGAGAGTGATGGGGAAGGGGAGATGGAGCGGTCTGACGAACGCATCAGCGAAATTTTCAATGCCAGCGAGTTTTTCGTAACCGTGGTGAATCAGAAGCGTGCCGGTGATCACTCGCAGGGCCAACATGCCGAAGTTCCCTAGAAACGGCTTCGTTGCGATGGCGCGGATCATGTCAGCGGATTCATTTACGTAAATTTAAGAAGTTTTGTTATGCAATGGTCGCCTTGCGACCGGTTTTTGGGTGAGTATTTGTACTTAGATTTTTGAAGCAGGTGGCTTCTTGTGGCCTGCTCGGTGTCTTTCCAGCGGTTTCGATGTTCAAAATTCAATCGCGCTGAGTGGGCGTGCAGGTTCTTCCCTGCTGCTTGTCACCTCCAGGATTCGGCCGATCGAGCTTGGTGTGTTCAGGGCTTCGATGCAACACCGTGCCACCAGTCGCCTAGGGATTGAATTGCTTGTCTGGAGGTCAGGGCCTGTCCACACAATGCCCTCCTTCTCCAGATCATCCTCCCGTTCTGACAGTCCACCGGGGCGAATCACCGTCCAGTCGAGGCCACTGTTCTTCAGTGCAGTTTCACCGATGCGTTTCCAGACAAGAATCAGCCCAAACAGATTGAGAGGGTGATTCCATCGTCCTGCGCAAAGCGAGCTCACCAGAACGATCCGCCGAACTCCAACCCTGATGCAGCTCTCCACTTGGCGCTGGACCCCAAAGGCGTCGATACGCATGGGTGCGGAAAGGTCAATGGAGGGCCGTGCACCTGTGGCGATGACCAGGGCATCGACACCTTCAAGGGCCCTGTCGAGTGCATCTCGTTGAAACAAGCTGAGCCGATAACGGGTGCACTCGCTGAGTTGTTCTGGAAGTTGTGATTCGGGCCGAATCAGCAAACGGGGTTTGAGATCCTGTTTGATCAGTTCTTCAGCCACGCGATAACCGGTTTTTCCGGAGGCTCCGCTGACAGCAACCTCACGAAGCATGGGAACAGGTCGTATTCGATTGACGACGCTAACGGCGACGAGACCCTGGGATTGGCTTTCTGATGAGAAATCAACAGCTCAGCTTGGAATTATTTGAACAGCCGGCTCGCATCCAAAATCTGTTCTGTTCGGTAATAAGGCCCCCGCTAGCTGGGAGCCATTGGTCAGAATCAATTTTGTTGGATCCAGGAAGTGAGATTGTTTCCGCTCAGCTGAAAACCCGCCTGGGATCAGTCGTCGTAGACAAGGCACTCCGGCTCATAGGGATTCTGCTCGCAGAACAGCTCGAGAGGTGAAGGATCCCTGGTGTCGTTAGGGAACTGTTTCTTGTGATCCAGGAGCCACTGCAATTCTTCAGTGAGGTGGCGAACCTTTCCGTCATTGTGGTCGGCTAGGGCCTTGAGGAATTCCTCCTGATCTTTTTTGATGTGCTCATCGATGCTGTTCATGTCGCAAATCACGTGCTGTTCTCATTTAAGTCGTAGCGAGATTTTTCATGTCCGATCAGAGAGTATTTCTACCTTTATGACTGAAAGCACACAAGTCGAGAAAAACCTGCACAGTAAGGACTGATCACACCATGAATGAGGTGACTGCACATGGAGCCTGATCAAGGTCTGTTGTCTGGAACGATCCTGCTTGTCGTCGGATTGGTGATCGGAATTGGGATTGGATCGAGCATGACAATTTCGGCCCTAACCCAGGGGGCTCCTGACGTTTTGCAATCCTGGTCCGGCGTGGTTGCCCTCCCGTAAGCACACACAAAGGTTGACGACCTGTTGTGAAGGGACTATCAGTCAGCCAAGATCTGATTTCGTCATGGCCGATAGCGCATCACGCACGATCTTCAGGCAGCAAAAAAGACGAATTCCCACTTTTTTCAAAGCACTCAGACAATTCATCTTTGGTTAAGCATCCGCTGGATGGATGCTGGGCGTTGTTGATTGGAGTTACAGCTGAGCAGCTTTGGAGAACATCACCCCATGTTGATTTGTGATCGACAAGTGTGGCACTTGATACGTCACTTGCTTTGAAATCTCCTCGGAATCTGCTCCAAGTTGCTCTTGGATTCCTTGCTTTGAATTGAATGATCGCGCTCAAGTCAGGAATCAATGAAATCTCTTGCAAAGAGGTCACCGTGATGAGCCATGGTGGAGATGCCAATTGCGGCAGGTTCATGACCATGCGCAGGCCATACACAGTTCGCTACAGAACTCCGGACAACACCACCCTTGAAGATTGCATCTACGCCTCAGATGCTTTTCAGGCCAGGTTGCTTGCGATCGAGTTCAACAAGTACATCAAAGAGCATCCGAATCGGATCGACAGCATTCTCAGCGCGATCCAACACTGATGTTGCCTGAACTGATCAGTCGCTCCAGGCGAGCCGACAACTTTCGCTCAGTGCGATCGAAGCTGTCCTGGTGCCCGGCGACATAGGCCAACTCTTCATTGGTGATCACCTGATGGGTGACGGCATCGAGGTAGATCTGCACCAAAGACATCCCGGCGTCAACGAACCTCCATCAATTTTGGCAATCTTGATGGAGATTCGTTGATTGGTTTCTTTCGTGTTTGTCGAATCTCTTTGACCCATGGATCAGCAGGACATCCAGACGCTGATCCGTCAGTGCGCCATGGGCCTTTTTGACCTTGCCTGCGCTGTTAGTGGGCATCCCAACTGGGATCTCAGCCTTCCCGTCGGAGTGATCGATGCTCGACGCTCCCATCCCCGACTGATGGTGACCGCAGTAGGAACGATCAACTCCATGGTGAGGGCCTCGTCCACGATCGGTCATCCCCTGATGCAGCGTCTGTTTCATCGCTTTGACCAGGTGGGCCTTGAGCAGGCCCTGCAGGAGGCCAGGGCCGGTACGGATGCAGATGCTTTTGCGGACATTTGGCAGGCCTATCGCGACGAACGACGTCAGGGCGATCAGGCGATGTGGAGCATTGAAGACGCCACCGCCTTTGTGCTCAAGTCCCGGGACGCCCACTCGGACCGTGAGGTGTCCTGTGTTGCCATTCTTCCTGGTGATCCGCATCGAATTTTGACCTTCTCCGTCCCCATCGCCTTCCTGACCAGGCCAGATGATTGAGGCAAGCGAATTGCTGGGATGCATCCGATTGATCTGGTCCTGCAACTTGGCCTTGCAGGGATTTCGCTGATCGCGAACACCCTGTCCGCTTTCGCAGGGGGTGGCGCTGGTCTGGTACAGCTCCCCGCGTTGATTCTGCTTGGACTGCCGTTTGCAATGGCACTGGCCACCCACAAGCTCGCCAGTGTTGCGCTCGGTTTAGGAGCTGCCGGACGTCATTGGAGAGAAGGCAACTTCGATATCCGCCTCTCGGGGCTGATGCTTGCAGCTGGTCTTCCAGGCGTCTGGCTTGGATCAAGCCTTGTGCTCCAAATCCCTGATCGTCTGGCAACGACTGCCCTGGGCCTGTTGACCATCGGTCTTGGCGTGTATTCAGCTCGCCGATCGGGACTGGGGCGACTCGATGCTGAGTCACAGATCAGCTGGGAGCGGTGTCGGTTTGGTGGGCTTGTGCTGTTTGCAATCGGTGTTCTCAACGGGTCATTGACCTCCGGCACAGGGCTCTTCGTCACACTGTGGCTCGTGCATTGGTTTGGCTTGAGTTACACCCGTGCCGTCGCGCACACCCTGATCTTGGTGGGACTTTTCTGGAATGGCACCGGTGCGCTTGTGCTGGGATTTAGCGGCGAAATCCGCTGGGCTTGGCTTCCGATGCTTCTTGTTGGATCTCTGCTCGGAGGATATCTGGGGGCACATCTTTCGATCTCCCAGGGGAATCAACGGGTCAAGCGCGCTTTTGAGGTGCTTGCACTGGTGATGGGAGCCTCACTCCTCATCCGCAGCATCGGCACCAGCTGACTGCAGAAAACGGGGTGCAAAGCGTGTTGCGAGAACAGCGGTGGCTGCTCCATAGGCCACGAATGTGACCACCTGACCTGAAGAACCGCTCGTATACACCTCACCGGTGAGAAGCATCCAATCCATCAAGGACGACACCGTTCCCCAGATCACGACCCAGACCGAGACGTAGGTGACACCACGAAGCGTTGGATTCACTCAGCTGCCCTCAATCCCAATAGGCTAGAGGTGAAAGGCTGCCGACCCACCTGTCTGTTCGGTGACCACTTGCAGCAAGTGAAGGGTTCAGCGCCGAAGCTCCCGTAATCTCAGCCCCTGTTGGTGGAGGGTTGATGCCGAGGAAGAGGCGCAAGCTCAGCAAGGAGATGGAAGCAGACATGGCTGCCGCAAAGCGCAAGGTGGAATTGATCACGGCGCTGATCAACGACATTCGCGATGAAGACATCCAGGGGGAGTACCTGGAGGCCTTCGCGCAGGTCAGGGCTGCAGTGATCCATCTCACTGCCACCTACATCACTGATGGATTCTGTGAGGAGACAGAGGCCACGCTGGAGTTGTACCGATCACTCATTGAACAATTCGAAGAGGAATACGAACTTTGAACCGTTCAACGTGTGAGGGCAGAAGCGGTCAGTGGCTGTAAGCCACACCGCGATAGCAGAATCTGATGTTTGAGGTCATTGCGGCTTGGCGTCCTTCGGTTGAGTAGCTGCAACCGCGGTAGGTGAACAGTTGAGCGTTCCGCAAGTCGGTTTGATTCGATTTGAAATGGCTTCGGTCATAACGAAGCTGCGTCATTCCAGGCTCAACCCGTGAGCGTTGCTCGTAGGCATGGCCTCTGTAGAGGAGTTTGGTCATGGTTCAAGTCCGAGAAAGATCGACGTCCCCGTTCCATGGCGTCGATCAAACTGCGCTCCGTTAGTAACGGAGTGAACGTTTTGTAGCTGTTGCTACAAACCTTTTATAGGGCACCCGCCCTCATTTGTCTGTTCAGTAAGTCACACCGCAAGAGCGCTGCCGAATCCTGATCAGCTGACAGACCGATAGCTCTTGTCGCATCAGAGACGACCAGCGGTGGACCTGTCCGCCATAACGAGCCCACTTCCTTGAGGTCTTCGATGTCGGATGGCATTCAGCTGACAACGTCCCAGGAATTTGAACAGGAGCGACTCAGCAGGGCGATTGAGGCGACTTTGGACGCCGACGAGCTTCGTTTCATGGCGAAGCAACTTCTTCAGGCCTGGCAAAGCCAGAGAGCCGCGACGGCCTGGGCGATACGCCAGCAGACAAAAGGGTTTTAATCTCAAGCGCTAATTCAGCAATGCATGGCTCTCAAACAGACCGAACGGCAGGTGTCCCCCTTGCGGTTGAAAGTCACCTTGCTTGTCGCAGGCTTGGGCCCGTTGTTGGCCATTGGGCTCTGGCTGCAATCCAAGGGATTTTTTAATTAACGATCATGTCCAAATTTTTGATTTCCACGATTGTTGCTCTAGGGATCTTCGCTCCTTTCCCGGTTCTTGCTGAACAAGTCACCTACAAGCTGGTAAATGGAGACACGATTACAGGTGAACTTGTGCCAGAGGAGAGCTCTGATGACATTCGCGTTCTGATCCACCCTTTCCTTGGACGTCTTGAAATTGATGTAGCAACAATCAAGCCAGATCCAGTTCCACCACTCTGGAAAACATCCATCTCAGCTGGATTAAATGGAAACAACAGCGATGGGGATTCAAACTTTACTGGTTCATTGAGTGCCTCAAGTCTTTATAAAGATCAGGCTCAATCCCTCGCTCTTGCCGGCAGTTTTAATTACAATCGTGTAAATAAAGTTGATTCAGATCCTGAAATTAAAACCAAAAATGGTGCTGTTTCCGTTAATTATACCCGCGCTTTGAGCTCTAATTTTGATCTCTATGCGGGTACAAATTATAATTACGATTATCTGAAAACTAGTGGTGTAGACAATGTTCTTGTTTCAGTGGGGGCAGGTTTCCCTATTCTTGAATCTGATCAAACAACTTTGAAACTTTCTGTTGGTCCTTCCTTGCTATGGCTTGGAGGGGGTAAGGACTGTTCGACTAACGAATATTGCGGAAACACTTATGGAGGCGGGACTTTTACGGTCGATTTTGCATGGAAGCCTAGTAAAATGTTTGTCTTTGGCGCCCAGAATAAATTATCTGCAGCATTTGCCTCTGAAGTGAAGCCAAGTAATACTTTTACGGCATCACTAAAGTTTTTCCCATCTGAGAATAGTGGTCTTTTTACATCTCTTAAGTATCAATCGATTTATCAAAGCATGGCGACTCCTGCAATCAACAACACTATTACTGGTCAGGTTGGAGTTGAATTTTAGTTCTATACAACTTCAGTCTTTGACTCGTCACTGCTTGCGATATTGTTAAGTTAATTCTTTATTGTGAGCCTGAAATTCTGATCTTATATAATTTGTAATTTCTTCTGTTGGGATAAAATTCGCCTTAAGCCGACACCACAGCCTGATTGTTTCGGATGGGTAATTGTCAGTGATGGCTCCGATGCCGTATTCAGATCATGGCAACAACTGCTTCAAGCGACTGTGGTCGCCAAACTCTGTGTATGCGGCTTTCTTCACAGGATTCTGAGCGGCACCCATCGAGTCCGGATGCTGAAGGTTGGTTGCTCAATAGGGGCCATAGGCCTGGCTGTTCGATTTCGCTCTGCTCCTGCTTCAGCCCATGGGCAGTGGGTTTTCCTGGAGACAGCATCGATTAGCGAGGCTCGCCGTCGTCCTGTCGTACTGCAGCATCGAAGACGAATGCTCAGACACAACGCACTCGACGCCTGGACCACGATGCTGAACATGGGATGGGTACATTGTGGCCCTCAATGGTGAGTACTTGTAATCAACCGACAAGGCCTTTTAAATGTGATTTTTTTGAGGAGTCATTGTCAATGTAGTTTGTGAGTGTTTATCATTTCGAATCAACTAAGATGGGTTCTAATTCTGTTTGTTTCTGCGGCTATTGTCTTGGATTTATTCGCCATTAATTTATTTGGTACAGATTCGTTTGACATGGATTGTTTAGAGGATTCATTCTTCTTCCAAGACTTTACCTGAGCAACCATTTTGTTGTAACAAATTCAAAAAGGTTTCCAGAGGAGTTTATTTTTGCGAAAAAGATGATCCATACCAGGATATTCAACAGAATGGCTAACACTGCTGCAGTTATGTTGACTGACCGGCGTAAGGATTTCAGAGCCATCAGCCCCCCGCTGCTGCTGAGCCAAGTCCCTCGCGCCCAGCACGGGAGGTACACCATGACCCTGAGAAGCAGTGGTTGCAATGCTGTTTTCTCTGGATGAAGAGGAAGTGCCATCTCCATAATCAACCATGGGTACAAAAACCAAACGCCGGAGTTGAGTAGCTGCATCAGAGCAATGCAGCCAGGATGCTGTCGCTGGGAGTTGGAAAGAACCATCGCTTCCATCCCAGCCACAGTTTGGACCAGTGGACTGAATGGTCACTGAGGACATGGTGAGTGTTCGGTCAAGAATGGCGGCATGATCGCTCCACATTTCAACACCCGTGCAAGAGATCTGATGCCATTGGATTGAGAGTTTGTTGGACACCCTGGCTATCGGTTTGATGTAGCGAAGAACGCGTTGTTGATTTATCGGTTGTCGATTGGAGGAGCAATGCAAACGTGTTTCAAATGATGCTGTAGAGGATTGACGCCTTCGCTACTAATCCTGATTAAAAGCTGGTGGTAAAGAAACATGTGCATGTACTGCATGTATTTGGTGGGCTGGGCAATGTGAACTTAATTATTTAATCTCCCTCATGACTCTTGGTGAAGTGTTTCTTGAAGCCATTGCCACAGGTGTGATTACAAATGGTGAAATGGAATGGGTGACATCCCAACAGGCAGATTTTGATCGCACTGAGGAAGCTGTTGCTTTACGTCTGGGTCGTTTAATTGATGAAGGTACGATTCAATTGGGTTGCCGTTTGCGTTCAGCCTGAAACCTCCGGTTCGCATCTGTAACGATACCTAATAGTCCTTTTCTCTACCTAATTAATGGTTTGGGTGAGCCTGATTCTCTTCAAGCTTTGAATCCTTTCAGGACAATCTCTGGATCAGGCACGATGGGAGCGGTGTCTGCGACCACGTCCGCGACGTAGGGATTTAATCATTCTCCCTTTGTTCAGTTGGTGTGTTCTGTAATCCAGTTCGACTAGACGCCAACCAAGAATAGATAGCGCAATGGCGATTAGGAGCGGAATAACTGGCCACGGCATTGATTTTGGATCAGAAATTCCCGAAACGTTTTATGGGCAAACGCTGCTCGTCCACAGCTCCTCTTTGTGGCCAAGGTGCATGTTGATGCAGCGATCAACGCAATCTTCAGATGTCCCATCGATAGGACATCGTGTAACGCAGTCGAACCAAGCGTCGACGGCATCCCACGTTTTTGACTGTTCCTGGGTTGATCGTTTGTCTTCTTGGGGCTGCATGCACCAACCTCACTCCCTGATTCAGTTGTACGGCGCTGCAGCTCCCTTGTCTGCATTTCGATGAAAAGTGATGTGATTGTCCTCTGCAGCCACGATCAACGTTCTACGTCCTGATCAAAGGAGCATTCGAGCAAGGCTGCGTAAAGCAGGGTCTGCAAGCGATGGAGATCCTCCTGTTCGCGTGGATCAGGACCCCCTGGCCACTTGTCCAGGTGAAACCGTACAGATCGGTAGAGCAGGCGGATGGCATCGGCATCCAGTTCGAACTGAAGCGTTTGGCGGGGTTCAGTCATCCGACTCCCGTCCCCCATGCATCGGTTGACAATCAGCCTAGCCCGAGCTAGTACGCATGTACTATTTCATCGGACAAATGAAGCTTTCAGGGTCTGCCCGGCCATGGCCTCCTATACAAATCGGCTGTTTGCGGCGCAGTCGTTCAGCAATGGTCTGCATGACTTGCCAGTGTTTTCGCCATCAGGCCCAGCCTGATGGTGTCACCAGTCCGGCCTGTGATCTGCACGAAGCCTGTCTTCCTCAGGGGCATCATCTCGATCATCGCTGTCCTCAATGGTTGCCCCGCCTGGAGTTGAAAATTGGATGGTGTCCTGAGCTGAGCTGATTTGAGTGGTCATGCTCCGAAAGCAAAAGTGCAGGCAGCATGAATTTCATCCGCCATCACGGTGCTTCGTCCTCGCCGGCTATCGATCATTCCAAGTTTGTAACCGGCCTCGTGCTTGGATTGATTCAGCCTAAGGATTGTTTGAGAGCCTTGGGCTTGAATCGAGGCAAGGTAAAGCTTATGCGTGGTTAAGGGAACAAGCATGAATGGTGTTTCAGTGTTTGCGGCTTTATTAAACAACCGGGCCAGAGTTGTTCGTGGCGTTAGCTCCCAGATCTTGGAGGCGGTCGAAGGGCAAATTTTTTGATGGTATACATCCGTGTACCAGTAGTTGTAATCCCGCTGCTGACTGAATTCTTTATCCCGTTACGACCAATCTTGGACCGATGAAGATCTGATTTCACGACTTTAATACTAGGTAATGACTTCAGGGCTGTTGTGTTTTCCTTGATTCATTTGTTTTGTACACCCTGATTGGTCACGAGGCTGTCGATTATTGGTCGCGAGGTTGCTCTCCATTGGTTGGTTTCGGGGATGTTTAAATTTTGGATAGTCATTGGATCCAGGATCTGTTGTCCGAATCGCCGAATTCTGCATTTCAGGCGTGTCTATTTCGCTTGAATCGATGGGCTCTTCGTTGAAATTTGGCTGATGCACGCGGAGGCGATATGGGGGGCATGTGGCGTTGCTTTGAGGCGGTTTTGCATGGATTTTAGTTGTGGGAATATTGATCACTAGCTGCCAGACAGTAGAGCAGGATTCTGGTTGAAAGTGATGTATTGAAAAGCATTTGAATGAATTGAGTGCGTTTATAGAATTGCAATCTGGAAAGGTATTTTTTAGAGTTTTTCTGGTTAATTTCTGGTTAGTATGGATCAATTCACTTGAGCGGTTCCTCCCCGTTCAGGGGCATTCCTGTCGCTGGCAGAGTTTTCTCAGTCTCGATTGATCAGAACCTGCAATGCTTCTCGGTCTAGCATCATGAAGCGGTTGTAAAGGTCATCAATGTCGGCTTGCGATGGCTTTTTTCTACCCGTGCTCTCCAGAAAATCAAGTGCAATCTGATGCAGTTTCTTCTGCTCTCTTTCAGACAAATCATCTTGCATTGAAACCCACAGACCCACGCCGTCAGCATCGCCAGCGAAGTTTGGAAAAAGCCTCGTGGTTCTGGTGAATTTCTGGTGAAGCCCACTCAATACTCTGGTGAGTCCTGAACCGCCTTGTTCCTTTGAGCTGTTTCAGTGCGGCTCAGCCGTCTGCTGAATTCGTTGTCAAGACGGTCATGATCACGAAAAAGCCCCCACCTTTCGGTGAGGGCTTTCCGATTCAGTTGATCTGAATCGTTGTTCTATTCCAGAAGGAACAGAGTTGATTCCAGATCAACCGATGGCAGGAGCTTGGAGAGCCACAGGAGTGGACTCAGCAGCAGCCAGGTCGAGGGGGAAGTTGTGAGCGTTGCGCTCGTGCATCACTTCCATGCCGAGGTTGGCGCGGTTCAGCACATCAGCCCAGGTGTTCAGGACGCGGCCCTGACCATCAAGGATGGACTGGTTGAAGTTGAAACCGTTGAGGTTGAAGGCCATGGTGCTGATGCCCATGGACGTGAACCAGATGCCGACAACGGGCCATGCACCCAGGAAGAAGTGCAGGCTGCGGCTGTTGTTGAAGGATGCGTATTGGAAGATCAGGCGACCGAAGTAACCGTGGGCAGCCACGATGTTGTAGGTCTCTTCCTCTTGGCCGAACTTGTAGCCGTAGTTCTGGGACTCGCTCTCGGTGGTTTCACGCACCAGGGAGGAGGTCACCAGGGAGCCGTGCATGGCGGAGAACAGTGATCCACCGAAGACACCTGCGACACCCAGCATGTGGAAGGGGTGCATCAGGATGTTGTGTTCGGCCTGGAACACCAACATGAAGTTGAAGGTGCCAGAGATGCCCAGGGGCATGCCGTCAGAGAAGGAACCCTGACCGAAGGGGTAGACCAGGAACACGGCGAAAGCCGCAGACAGCGGTGCGCTGTAAGCAACGCAGATCCAGGGGCGCATGCCGAGGCGGTAGGAGAGTTCCCACTGACGCCCCATATAGGCAGAGATGCCGATCAGGAAGTGGAAGACAACCAGCTGGTAAGGACCGCCGTTGTACAGCCACTCATCGAGAGAGGCAGCTTCCCAGATGGGATAGAAGTGCAGGCCGATGGCGTTTGAGGAAGGAACAACAGCACCGGAGATGATGTTGTTTCCGTAGATGAAGGAGCCTGCAACAGGCTCACGGATGCCATCGATATCGACCGGAGGTGCGGCGATAAAGGCAATGATGAAACAGATGGTGGCTGCCAGCAGGCAGGGAATCATCAGCACACCGAACCAACCGACATAAATGCGGTTGTCGGTGCTGGTTACCCAGTTGCAGAAGGATTCCCAGTTGCTCTGGCGTCCGCTGCGAATCGCGGTGGACATAGAGAGGAAAGAAGACAGGAAAATTCCTCCCCATCAATGGGAAGGATGGTGTCAGCTTATGGAGTGAATTTTGTCTGGCTTCTTGTTTCAATATTCCGATGCACCTCTAAATATTTATTAATGAAGCGCTTCATGAAGTCTTCATGAATTTCTGTAACGCTGAATTGCCTTGAAGACGTCCGGTTTTGCAGCGCTTGACTTGTTTCGATCCAGGTTCTCAAATTGCGCTTCGGATCAGCCACTGACGCGATTGGTCGAGAAAGCCGTTCCAGTTCAGCCGTTCCTCCTCTGCAGCGCGTGCGACGAGGACAGGCGCCTCGCGTTTAAGAACAGCCAGGTCGGGTGCGTCGACTCCCGCATGCAAAGCCAGCCAGTCCGCCATCGAGCGGCCCACGACACGAGTCAGGTAGGCAGCACTCAAGGCCTGCAGGGCTCCTGCGGCCAACCAGCTGCCACCATCCAGTTTTGCCAGACCCAGCAGAACCTGTGAGCTCCACTCCACCACACCCTGGGCCAGTGCTGTTCGTGCCAGTTGGGCAGCAGCCTCACGCAGCAGATCAAGTTTGACCTCACATCCCCAAATCTCCCCCATTTCTTTGATCATCAGCCCGTTGGCCACAGCCAGAGCCAGCAGGTCGATGCTGGGCACTGGTGAGGCAAGGACGGAGGACGCAACGATCCACTGGGTGCGCTGTTGAAGCGCCCTGAATTTTTCCCGGCGCAGGCGTTCCAGATCAGCCTGCCAGCCGCGGTGAAGGTCAGAAAGAAGCCGCCTTCTGGTCTGGTTCTGAGTACGAGCGACGGATGTCAGGGACTGTCGCAGCGGATGAAGCGTGGTGCGCAGGCTGGTGTTGTCACGGCTGATCAACAGGTGACCCTTCCACCGTTCGGGGAGTTGCGCGAGGAGTCCGTCTCGCGCGTCATCGCAATTGGTCAGCCCCCTCACCAGCAGCCAAGCCGGTTGGTCGTCCGGCAGTTGCTGAAGCCAGAGGAGGTCTTCCGCCATCAACGGAGTATGCAACCCATAAAGGATCACGTCTTCCTTCTGCAACCCTTCGGGCCAGCGCCGGATGCCTTGTTGGGGCATCAGAGGTCGGGCCATCGACAGCGTGAGGATTCCGGTTCCGGTCAATGCTGTTTTTAGCTCGGACACCTCAGGAATGCCGTTGGCCTCGCTGAAGGCCACGGCAAGGCGTTGAGGACCTGATCGATTCACCACCTCCGCCAGGGCCTCGCGCCGTTGCTCTGCAGCTGAGGAGGCATCTCCTTCGAAGGTCTCGAACTGATCCAGGACCTGATGGCATCGTTCAATCCAGGCGTCCAGCGACTCCGGAGCCTGAAAGGACGGTGACGCTGATCCCCGGCTGATCCAGAGGACCCCTGCTCCCGCAGCCAGGATCCCAACCCCTCCCCCCGGGATATGCATCACATCGCTAAGCACCCATTGACCGATCAGAAGGGTCCCTCCGGCCAGCACGAGCCTTCCGACAGGGAGCGTTTTGGCTGAAACGATCTGATCGAGTGACTGCGGAAGCTTCAAAACGCCGTTGTCAGCCTTGCAGAGGTCGTCCTAGCTCAATGTTGCGAGTCACACCAGAGGTAGGGGGCATACCCACCCTCATCGATGCCGTCCATCGGGACCGATTGATGGCCCCCTGCTGTGTCGCTGGCGACCGAAGTGCGTACCGCATCGGTTGAAGCGATGACCGGTGCCGTTAACAAGCAATGGCAGGGGGGGAACCTGCGGCTCCGACGGATGGATGGTGATGATCAATCAACAGCGGATTGAATGCTGGCGCATGTTTCGCTGTGATAAGGAGCCTGCGAAGCCCTCTGCGACGCCCTCGACAGCGGCATCACTTACAACTGTTAAATGAGCGACGGTTTCTCCGGGCTTGACCCCCTCAACGTTCTGACATCGCGTCAGCGATCCGGCATCGGTCCGATCCTCGACGAGGTGCGACTGGCCCAGGGATGGACATGGCAGCTGCCCGTTCTTCTCCATGAGAGCAGCTGGTTGAGGTTGATGCGGGTCAGCCTGAGTCAGTTGTGTCGCCATGTGCCCCCTGACGGTCGGGAGGATGCCCCTGAGCTTGTGTATTTCCGCAGCCTGATCGCTGAAGGCATGGACGCGCTCGACGCAGAGCAGGTCTGCTGGGCGGAGTTCGGAATGGAGGATTGTCAGCGCGCCTTGCGGCGGTTCTGGGAGGGAGAGAACCAGATCGCCTACGGGTGGACGATGCGTCGTTATCTGGGCTTGGTCTCCCGTTATCGACAGTGCGTGGAGTCCGGTGTGCCGACGCTGCCGATGCTTGTGTTGGCGCAACAGGGCAGCAGGGAGCACCATCAATTGTTTTGGGTCACGGACAGCACACCGACGATGCGGCACACTTGCGCCTGATTCCAGGCCGCAGGCCATGAGTGATTCCTACAACGATCCCCAACAGCAAGGGGCTCAGGCTGAGGGTGGCCGGGATGGCTACCGCGGAGAAGGTGGTGGCCGTGGCGGAAACCGTGGCGGGCGCTCATCCGGTGGTCGTGAGGCAGGTGGTTTCCGCATCCGCCTGAGCGACAACGAGATGCGTTCTGCCAGGGCGCTTCAAGAGGCCTTCAACCTCCGTTCAACCGTGGCGGTTCTCGGCTTTGCCGTGCGGACCCTCGGCCAAATGCTCGAGGACGGTCAACTGGATGAACTGGTTGCTCAGCATCGCTCCCAGGCCCCCCGGGGAGGCGGTCGACGAGGCGAGGGCGGTCGCGGTCGCCGCGGCGATGATGATCGCCAGGGCGGCGGCGGCAGGGGTTCGAGGCCCGATCCCTTCGCGCGGCCGGCCAAACCACAACCACAGGAAACGGAAGCTGCTGCGGAGGCTGTGCCGGTCGCCGATGACCCTCAGCCGGAATCAGCAGAAGTCGAATCAGCAGACGTCATCGACGCTCCGTCAGCGGACGAGGCCAGCTCCGAGGATGCCAAGCCGACCGAGGCCTGATTCATGCCACGCCCCCGGGTTCTTTCCGGCGTTCAGCCGACCGGTGCTCTCCATCTGGGTAACTGGCTGGGGGCGATCCGCAACTGGGTTGATCTTCAGGACAGTCACGACACGTTTGTCTGTGTCGTTGATCTTCATGCGATCACGGTCCCCCATGACCCCAGCAGCCTTGCGGATGACACCCGCACCACCGCAGCCAGCTATCTGGCCTGTGGGATGGATCCAAACCGTTGTTCGGTGTTCATACAAAGTCAGATCGCTGCGCACAGCGAACTCTGCTGGCTTCTGAACTGCGTCACGCCTCTCAATTGGCTCGAGAGGATGATTCAGTTCAAGGAAAAGTCGGTCAAGCAGGGCGACAACGTGTCCGTTGGATTGCTGGACTACCCGGTCTTGATGGCGGCCGACATTCTTCTGTACGACGCCGACCTCGTTCCCGTCGGTGAAGACCAGAAGCAACACCTCGAACTCGCCCGGGACATTGCTCAACAACGGATCAATGCTCGCTTCGGTACGGAGGACAACCCTGTTCTCAAAGTTCCAGAGCCTTTGATTTTGAAGGAAGGGGCTCGCGTGATGAGCCTCACCGATGGGCGCAGCAAGATGAGCAAGAGCGATCCAAATGAAGGGAGCAGGATCACACTGCTCGATCCTCCGGAGCTCATCACCAAAAAAATCAAGCGCGCGAAGACGGATCCATTGATGGGTTTGGAATTCGGGAATCCGGAACGTCCTGAAACAGACAATCTGTTGGGCTTGTACGCCATTCTCAGCGGCAAGGGGAGAACTGCTGTGGCCCAGGAGTGTGCAGAGATGGGGTGGGGTCGTTTCAAGCCCCTGCTTGCTGAGGCGGCCGTTGCTGCCCTCGAGCCGATTCAGGCCCGTCACCGTGAGCTCATGGCCGATCCGGCTGAGTTAGACAACGTTTTGGCGGTCGGCCGAGATCGCGCAGAAGCGGTTGCGGTCAGCACGCTGGATCGGGTGCGTTCCGCGATGGGATTTCCCCTCAGCCGCTGAACTGATCATCATGTCGCCCAATGATCAGCTGAACTGATCATTGGGGGTCTGATTTGTGTCAGTCAAGGATGCCCTCCTTGGTCTGGCCCAATGCACTGCAGTCAGCGCGTCTCGCGAGTCTCGACCCGTGAGTTCTTTTGCCTACACATCTTTCTTAGGCCGTCAACCCTGGATGGGCCGATCTCGCGTCCGTCAAGTGCTGTCCATCATTTTGGCCATCCCTTCCCCGATGACTGCGTGTTTTCGTTCGGAATTCGATCTGGGTTGTCTCTGTCGCTCAAGTCGGTCCTTCCGATTGGAATTGGTCTGGGCCTGATGTCAGCTCTGGCAGGGCCGCTTGCGGAGGCAACAGCAGAGAACGATCGCCCCATCGTTCGCGACGTGGTCAGCCGGGCCATGCTTTCCAACGTCATCGAAAGCGGTCCCTACCACCTCACTCCAGAGCGCCGAGCTCTCCTCAATACCATCCGCTATGCCGAGGGCACCTGGAAGGATGGGGAGGACATGGGATATCAAGTCCTTTACGGCGGAGGCCTATTTGAAGATCTGTCCAGCCACCCTGAAGAGGTCATTGTGAAGCGTTACGCGAGCGCAGCGGCAGGGGCCTATCAGTTTCTTCCCGCTACCTGGAACAGCGTCGCCAAAGAGCTGGAGCTGGAGAGTTTCGAGCCCCCCCATCAGGATCAGGCTGCACTTCATCTGGTGAAGCGACGGGGAGCGCTTCAGGAGGTCGACCGCAACGGACTGACGAAAGCCGCGATGGATCGACTGGCTCCAGAGTGGGCCTCGTTCCCCACCAAAGCTGGACGCAGTGTCTACGGCCAACCGGTCAAGACCCATTCTGAGCTGGCCGAGTTCTACAGCGAGAATCTTGAACAACTTCGAATGAATCCGGACGCCTGAGATCTAAGGCGTCTCTTTTCGAAGCAGTGCTGACAACTGCCAAACCTCGGTGACGAGAAGATGCCAGGGACGCATCGCTTCCATCGAAACCGCGATGGGTTGGCTTGATGCATCCACCAGCGCTCTTGTGGCTGCAACAGCCCGTTTGCCTTCCCTGAGCCGTTGGGCCAGCTGCCCACGTTCCTGTTTTGAAAGCACCTTGTCAGGACAGGTGCTCAGCAGCTCCTCTCCGCGCCTGAACCCTCTGTCGAAGTCATCCAAAAGGGACCAGAGCAAAGTGGACATCAGCGCTCCGGCGTCGGCATCTGAGTTGGGACTGGAGCCGAGTTGGGTTTGGTCCATCGCCAGAACGTGCCACCCATAGGATGGCGCGTTCCCGATGCCATCGTCGGGCCCACCCGCTCAAATCCCAGAGGTTGTCAGATTCATGCCCGCCGTCACTCTTCCCAACGGAACGATCAAGAGTTTTGACGGCCCAATAACCATTGCGGATGTTGCAGCTTCGATTGGCCCCGGGCTTGCCAAAGCGGCTGTGGCAGGGGTCGTGAACGGTGAGTTTCTTGATCTGGCCATGCCGATCGAAGCGGATTCCGACGTGCGCCTACTCACCGGCAAAGATGCGGAAGGTGTCGACATCATCCGCCATTCCTTCGCCCATCTCGTGGGTCACGCTGTGAAACAGCTCTACCCCGATGCGCAGATGGCGATCGGGCCTGTGATTAAGAATGGTTTTTATTACGACATCGCTTACGACAAGCCCTTCACACCGGAGGACCTGGACGCGATCGAAAAACGGATGAGAGAACTGATCCAAAAGGACTATGACGTCAATATTGAAGTTGTGAGCCGCGACCAGGCACAGCAGGCATTCGAATCCCGGGAAGAGCCATACAAACTACAGATTATTAAAGAGATACCGGATGGAGAAACAATCAAGCTCTATCACCATGAGGAATACACCGATATGTGTCGTGGCCCTCACGTGCCAAACACACGCCATCTGCGTCACTTCAAGCTGACGAAGGTATCGGGAGCTTATTGGAGAGGAGATTCAAATAATCAGATGCTTCAGCGTATTTATGGGACAGCATGGAGTTCATCCACAGACCTCAAATCTCATCTTAAGCAAATTGAAGAGGCAGAAAAAAGAGATCATCGACGCTTGGGACGACAACTCTCTCTGTTTCATATCCAGGACAATGCTCCAGGAATGGTGTTTTGGCACCCTCAAGGCTGGACTATTTACATGAAACTGCAGCAATATATTCGAGATTGCTTAAACGAATGTGGTTACCAAGAGATACGAACGCCACAGATCGTCGATCGGTCACTATGGGAGCAATCTGGACATTGGGATAAATTTAAAGATGACATGTTTACTACGTCTTCGGAAAACAGGGATTACGCAGTCAAGCCCATGAATTGTCCGTGTCATGTTCAGGTATTCAATCAAGGGCTCAGAAGTTATAGGGACTTGCCAATCAGACTTGCTGAATTTGGTTCCTGCCATCGAAATGAACCTTCGGGAACCTTGCATGGCCTTATGCGTGTCAGGAATTTTGTCCAGGATGATGCTCATATTTTTTGCGCTGAAGAGCAAATACAATCCGAAGTGTCAGACTTTATTGATTTAGTTTTCGATGTATACAAGACTTTTGGGTTCGAAACGATTTTGATTAAGCTGTCAACTCGACCCGAGAAAAGGGTTGGCAGTGATGAAATATGGGACAAATCCGAACAATCCCTCCAGGAGGCTTTGAATGCAAAAAAACTTGATTGGGAACTTCTTCCTGGTGAGGGAGCATTTTATGGTCCCAAAATTGAATTTTCGCTTCAAGATTGTCTCGGCAGAGTTTGGCAATGCGGAACAATTCAAGTCGATTTTTCAATGCCTGATCGACTTGGAGCAAGCTTTATTGGTGAGGATGGCTATCGTCACACACCCGTAATGCTTCACAGAGCAGTTTTAGGAAGCTTTGAGAGATTTATTGGGATTTTGATCGAAAATTACGCTGGTGATTTTCCGTTCTGGTTGGCGCCTGAACAGCTCAGAATTCTTCCTGTCAGTGATGAAGCAAGAACCTTTTCGGACCAGGTTCTTCAGCAATTAAAAAGAGTTGATATCCGTGCGACGGTAGATTCAAGTGGTGAACGACTGGGCAAGTTGATTAGGAATGGTGAAAAAGGCAAGATTCCTGTCCTGGCTGTTATAGGTGTGAAGGAAACACTTAATTCAAGCGTTAGTTTGCGCAGTCGTCGAAGCGGCGATCTGGGGGAGATTCCTCTGGATGAACTGATCCGACTCGCGGTCACGGCTGATCGGCAGCGTTGTGATGACATCAGGCCTTCCGCTGAATGACAACAACTCTCAATCAGCTATCCCGGCTGCGAACCGCTCCTGAGCTCTCAATCGATGAGCGACGAATTATCAGTGAGGAACTTTCAGTTCAGATGCATCTAATGAACTGGTTCACTGTGGGAGTGATGGCAACATCCGCGGACAGGGCTCTGAAAGCGTTGCGATCGCTGGAAGACAGTCTTGGTTGGGAACCCATGGTCGTCGTCGACTCGACGGAGGCAAGCGGTCCTGTTTATCTCAAGGCAAATCAGAAAACCGGTTCGATCCGAATCCGGATTGAGCACGATCTTGGATGCGGCATTCTCATCAGCGGCCACGGGGATGACGCTGGTCAGCAGAGCACCATCTGGGGACCTCTGCCCTTGAATTTTTTCCAGGAACTTTGAGCTGGTTGTTCATCACAGTTGTTGCCACCAACTGCTGAGGAGCGCAGCCTGAGGACAGAAGACCTCACGGGACTGCACATGGATGGCATCACCCTGCTGGCCGGCGACATGGGCGGGACCAAAACACTCCTCGCTCTTTACAGCCTCCGCGAGGGCCAGCTGGAGCTCGTGCATCAGGAACGGTTCAGATCCAGTGAGTGGAGCTCACTCGAGCCGATGCTCCAGAGTTTTTTGAAAAATCGCCCATCCAGCATTTCTTCACCCAGCGACGGCTGCATCGCCGTTGCCGGGCCTGTGCGAGACCGTGCCGCGACGATCACCAATCTGCCCTGGACGATCAGGGAGTCGGATCTGGCCAAGGCCGCTGAGATGCGGCAACTCGAACTGGCGAATGATTTCGGGGTGCTGATTTATGGCCTGCCCCATTTCAGTGGCGAGCAAGAGGTGGTTCTGCAGCGGGGCGTGGCGGATGCAGGTCCCGTCGCCATCCTCGGCGCGGGAACTGGACTTGGGATGGCACGAGGGGTTCGCACCGAGCGTGGCCTGATGGCACTGAGCTGTGAAGGAGGCCACCGAGAATTCGCCGCACGCACTGCTGAAGAGTGGGAGTTGGCCTGCTGGCTCAAGCGGGATCTCGGCCTGGCCAGACTGTCGATCGAGCGGATTGTCAGCGGTACAGGCCTTGGCCATGTGGCCCGCTGGCTTCTTCAAAACCCTGATGCGGAGACGCATCCACTTCAAGCTGTTGCCGAGGCCTGGCGACGGGATTCCTCCAACGATCTCCCTGCCCAGGCGAGCCTTGCTGCCCAGCAGGGAGACCCATTGATGCAACAGGCACGCAGGATTTGGCTTGGTGCCTACGGCGCAGCTGCTGGCGATCTGGCACTCCATGAACTTTGCACGGGTGGTCTCTGGATCGGTGGCGGAACAGCAGCCAAGCAGCTGGATGGCCTCCAATCGGATGTTTTTCTCGATCCCCTGCGCGAGAAGGGGCGTTTCCGAGGATTTGTTGAGGATCTTCCGATCACCGCGGTGATCGATCCCCAAGCCGGTCTCTTCAGTGCCGCTTGCCGCGCCCGCATGCTTGCGGAGTCAGGTGAGACACTGTCCTGAACAGTTGGGCAGGGATGGTGCAGCCCCGTATTGGGCAAAAAGTTGTGGTCGACGTACCGGCGACCACTGCAAACCTTGGCCCCGGCTTCGACTGTCTGGGTGCCGCGGTCGATCTGAACAACCGATTCGCGATGCGGCGCATCGAGGGTGGCGGTGAGCGATTTGAACTGATCATCGAAGGCACAGAGGGAAGTCACCTCAGGGGAGGGCCCGACAACCTCGTCTATCGGGCTGCCCAGCGGGTCTGGAAGGCGGCAGCGCTGGAGCCGATTGCACTGGAAGCGCGCGTGCGTCTTGCCGTTCCACCGGCGCGTGGCCTGGGCAGCAGTGCCACCGCGATCGTGGCGGGTTTGATGGGGGCCAATGCGCTAGTGGGGGAACCCCTCAGCAAGGAGAAGCTGCTCGAGCTCGCCATCGATATAGAGGGCCACCCCGACAATGTGGTTCCTTCCCTGCTCGGCGGGCTTTGCAT
This sequence comes from Synechococcus sp. MIT S1220, assembly GCF_047303025.1. Taxonomy (NCBI): domain Bacteria; kingdom Bacillati; phylum Cyanobacteriota; class Cyanophyceae; order Synechococcales; family Synechococcaceae; genus Synechococcus; species Synechococcus sp. MIT S1220. Next base: position 1,635,215 of record NZ_CP138939.1, read on the forward strand.
GACGGCAAAGGCGGCATCCCAGCGCTGGCGGGTCGTGCGCTGCGAATGGGCTCCCGCTGTTAAAGCGGTCGTTGCGATCCCTTCGATCCGTTTGAGCACGAGCGAAGCGCGCCGGGCCATGCCGAAGGGCATTCCGGTCAGCGATGCCGTTGTGAATCTTGGCGCCCTCACCCTCTTGCTGCAGGGATTGCGAACCGGCAACGGGGACCTGATCTCGGATGGGATGCACGATCGTCTTCACGAGCCTTACCGCTGGCGTCTGATCAAAGCGGGAGAACAGGTGAAATCAGCGGCACTGGAGGCAGGCGCCTGGGGCTGCGCGATCAGTGGAGCAGGGCCAAGCATCATTGCCCTCTGTTCCGAAGACAAGGGAACGATGGTCAGTCGAGCGATGGTGCGTACTTGGGAAGCGGCTGGTGTGGCCAGCCGTGCGCCGGTCCTCAATCTCCAGACATCAGGGAGCCACTGGCAACCGGCTGAAGATGGGTAGTTCTACCCAAGCTTGGGATGGAAAGCTGTTAGGTTTGTTCACGATTTAGGTCATGGAATGGACGCAGAGCTGCCGTTGTTCGCCGCGTCTCCACAGTCCCTCCCCTGGCTTTCCTTGATCGTGCTGCTTCCGGCGGCAGGGGCGATGCTGATGCCCCTCCTGCCTGTAACGGACGATGGCCAAAAGGCATCTCAGCTGCCGCGCAATCTGGCGCTGACGGTGCTTCTTGCGGATCTTCTGCTGATGATGGGCGTCTTCGCGACGCAATTTGACCCCGGCCAGGCCGGGCTGCAATTGGTGGAGCGTGTCAGCTGGCTGCCTGTGATCGGCCTGGAATGGTCCCTCGCTGCCGATGGGCTCTCCGCCCCTCTGGTCGTTCTCAGCGGTCTGGTCACTCTGCTTTCCGTGGCGGCCAGCTGGTCGGTGAAAAGTAAATCGAGGCTCTATTTCGCGCTGCTTCTGGTCCAAGCCTCGGCTCAAGGGCTGGTCTTTCTCTCCCAGGACTTCCTTTTGTTCTTCCTGGCATGGGAGCTTGAGCTCGTTCCTGTGTATTTGCTGATCGCGATTTGGGGCGGGCAGAACCGTCAATACGCCGCCACAAAATTCATCCTCTACACCGCGCTCGCTTCGCTTCTCATTCTCATCAGCGGATTGGCACTCGCTCTTTCCACTGATCAGTTCACCCTCAATCTCACCGAGCTGGCTGCCCGATCGCCCGGTGGAACCTTCGGATTGCTGTGTTACCTGGGATTCCTGGTGGGATTCGGCGTCAAATTGCCGATGTTCCCGCTTCATACCTGGCTTCCGGATGCCCACGGTGAAGCCAATGCACCGGTATCGATGCTTCTGGCGGGTGTGCTTCTCAAGATGGGCGGCTACGCGCTGCTTCGCTTCAACGTGCAGATGTTGCCCGAAGCTCACCTTCAGCTGGCACCGGCCCTGGTGATTCTTGGGATTGTCAACATTGTGTACGGAGCGCTCAACGCATTCGCTCAAGACAACGTCAAGCGACGGATCGCCTGTAGTTCCGTCAGTCACATGGGCTTCGTGTTGCTGGGCATTGGTGCGGTCGATGCCCTCGGTGTCAGTGGAGCCATGCTTCAGATGGTGAGTCATGGCCTGATCGCAGCTGCGATGTTTTTCTTCACCGGTGTCTTTTACGAGCGCACCAAAACCCTTTCCATTCCAAACATGGGAGGCGTGGCCAAAGCATTACCGATCACGTTCGCTTTCTTCCTGGCAAGTTCACTAGCGTCTTTGGCCTTGCCAGGGATGAGCGGCTTCATCAGTGAGATCACGGTGTTTCTAGGAATCACCAGCCAGGAAGGGTTCACCTCCCTGTTCCGATCCATCACGGTGCTGCTTGCGGCCATTGGTCTGGTGCTGACCCCCATCTACCTCCTTTCCATGTGTCGAAGGGTCTTTTTCGGTCCAAGGATTCCAGCTCTTGCCGTGATCGACGACATGCGCCCACGGGAACTGGTGATTGGGTTAAGCCTGCTGGTGCCCACCCTGGTGATCGGAATCTGGCCCAGGGTTGCCATGGATCTCTATGAAGCGTCCACGAATGCTCTGGCTGCCCGGCTTGGCGACCAGACCCTGATGGCACTGATTGAACGTTTACCTCTCGGCTGACATGACGACCTGCTCCTCTCCATCACCGCTCCTCAAGTGCAGCGGGTTGCCAGAGTTCCGTGCGATCGATTCAGACCAGGTCCGCGAACACATTCCGATCCTTCTTCAGGACCTCGAGGCCTCCCTGTCAGAGCTGGAAAGCGACCTTGAACAAGCCATGGCGACGGATCAGCCGCTGAGCTGGGATGTCGTTATGCACCCTCTGCAGCGCATCAGCGAGCGGCTTCGCTGGAGTTGGGGTGTGGTGTCTCACCTCAATGGTGTGTGCAATTCAGCGGATCTCCGCGAAGCCCATGCGAGCCAACAACCGGAGGTTGTCCGTTTGGGCAACCGTCTCGGTCAAAGCAGGGTGCTGCATCGTGCTCTCACACGGCTCCAGAGCTGTCCGGCGGAGCCTCTGAACGAGGCGCGCCGACGCATCCTCTCCAGTGAACTTCTCTCGATGAATCAGCGGGGTGTCGGCCTGGAGGGCGAGGAGCAGCTGGCTTTCAATCGCACCAGCGAACGCCTGGCTGAGCTCTCAACCGGTTTCGGCAATCATGTTCTGGATGCCACGCAGGCATGGACCCTGATGTTGACCGACTCTTCTCAGGTTGAGGGACTTCCCCTGAGAGCTCTGGAAGCCCTGGCCGCGGCTGCCCGGGAGGCCGGTGAGATAAGTGCATCAGCGGTGGATGGCCCGTGGCTGCTCGGCCTTGACATGCCTCGTTATCTCCCGTTCCTCACCCATGCTGACAACAGGAACCTCAGGGAAACTGCTTATCGGGCCCATGTCAGTCGTGCCAGCAGTGGCGATCTCGATAACCGCGAACTGATCGAGGAGATCCTCCAGCTACGGCTTGAACAGGCCAGGCGTCTGGGATATGCGCATTGGGCTGATCGCAGCCTTGCCAGCAAGATGGCTCGGGACGTGGACGCCGTTGAAGGGCTTTTGGAGGAGCTGCGCAGTGCGGCCTATCCCGCTGCTGAACGTGAGCTCGCCGACCTGAAGGATTGTGCAAGACGTCATGCTGCACAGGAAGCTGCGGACCTGGCGGCATGGGATATCGCTTATTGGTCAGAGCGTTTACGGAAAGAGCGCTTTGACCTTGATCAGGAAGCGCTGCGCCCTTGGTTCCCACTGCCTCAGGTTCTTGACGGGCTGTTCGGCCTCTGCAGGCGTCTCTTCGATGTTGAGATCCGTGCCGCTGACGGTGAGGCTCCGATCTGGCACGACGATGTTCGTTTCTTTCGGGTTTTTGCCCGTGATCAAACACCGCTGGCGGCGTTCTACCTCGACCCTTTTAGCCGTCCTGCCAGCAAACGCGGAGGCGCATGGATGGATGAATGCCTCGGGCGCAGCACGACGCCTGATGGTCTGCCCGTGTTGCCCGTTGCCTACTTGATCTGCAACCAGACCCCTCCCGTGGATGGCACCCCCAGCCTGATGAGCTTCGACGAGGTGGAAACCCTCTTCCATGAGTTCGGCCATGGACTGCAGCACATGCTCACCACCATCGATGAGCCCGAGGCTGCGGGAATCAACAATGTTGAGTGGGATGCCGTGGAACTCCCCAGCCAATTCATGGAGAATTGGTGCCTTGATCGCCCCACCCTGATGGGGATGGCCCGGCATTGGCAGACTGGCGAACCACTGCCCGAAGAAGAATTCAACAAGTTGCGCCGAAGCCGCACCTTTAATTCAGGCTTCGCCACCCTGCGTCAGGTTCACTTTGCAATCACGGATCTTCGCCTTCACAGCCGCTGGAGCTCCGCCGGAGGGTTGACTCCCGATCAGCTGCGGAGGGAAGTCGCCGCCAATACCACCGTGATTCCACCGATCGAGGACGATCAGTTTCTCTGCGCCTTCGGTCATATCTTCGCTGGCGGCTACTCCGCCGGCTACTACTCCTACAAATGGGCAGAAGTGCTGAGTGCCGATGCATTCGCAGCGTTTGAGGAAGTGGGCCTTGAGGATGAAGATCAGATCCGGGCCACCGGAGCTAGGTTCCGAGACACGGTTCTCAGCCTCGGTGGCAGCCAATCTCCCGAAGAGGTGTTCCAGGCCTTCCGTGGAAGAGAGGCGAGCAGCGATGCCCTGATCCGTCATTCAGGCCTTACGGCAACCGCGGCGTGATCTCGCACCGTCGGCATTCCGTCCCTTGGAATTTCGGAATGGATTGCCGATGCTGAGGGATTCCTTGGGGTGGGCTCGATCTCGGTCGACCTAGTCCCTTGATCACCTCCCGCCAGATGACCGCTCAGCTGTTGTGTGAACTCATCGGCGAAGGGCAGCACTGAGGCGTTCCAGCGATCTGGGATGACCGATCAGCTGCTGATGGGTCCAGACAGGGATTTCCTCCTGGCTGCCGATCGGTAGAACGGCTCTCCAGCCTGGGCAGACCATCACATCCCAGCGGCAGAAGAAGCTTTGGCAATGCACGCCGTCTAGCGCCGAGGGGTCGCTGTTCAGTTCTCGCAACAGCCGGCTGCCAATCTTCATGTCCGCTGCCCCTGCCAGGAGAAATCTCGGGATCGGTTGTGCTGCAAAAGTTCCGCATTGCGGACTGCCAACACTGAAAAAACGGCGCGTCCGACTGGCCCCACCCAGTTCCTGCAACCAGATCCTGCCGATCACTCCACCCATTGAGAAACCGAAAAGATCCACTGGGGTGTTGGAACCGAATTGATCGCGGATCTGACCATCCAGGCGTCTCGCCAGTTCCCGCAGGGGGACCACCCCAAGACCATGGGGCAGGTGGGGAGCGAGCAGAGGTTGTTGCGGCTGATCGAGCGCCTGAATCAGCCGACGAAACAGACGTGGGGTGTCCCACAGACCATGAACGAGGACAAGTGGCGTCATGGGGTTGGCGTCACCCCACCATGGCGTCGCCGTTCCACGGAAACCCGCCCGGTGAATCCCGGTACAGGCGCGGCGCATTTGGTGAGCCGAAGCCAGATCGGCACGGGTCCGTGCAGCGTTTCCAGGCGATTCAACATCTGCTCACTGAAGTGTTCAATCGTTAGGCACCGAATCTCTGCAGCTAGCTGCTGAAGAGCCTTGATCGAGGTGCTGTAGTCGAGGCTGGCGCTGAGGTCATCATCCACAGCCGCTCTGCTCAGATCCAAATTCAGCGTCAGGTCGACCCTGAACCACTGCCCATCGCGACGCTCATGCTCCAGCACGCCCACATGGGCCCAGAGACGTAGATCGCGAACATGGATGGAGTCCAGCTGTTTCACAAAGGAAGATCCACATGGCTGAACTGCCGGATCCCTGAGGCGAAATCCGCGGCTAGATGCCCTTGACCCCGGAGGCGGTAGCGGTAAGTGACCAGCCCTTCAAGGCCGACGGGGCCGCGAGGTGGCAGCGTCTGTGTGCTGATCCCCACCTCCGCGCCCAAGCCATAGCGGAATCCATCTGCGAAACGGGTGGAGCAGTTTTGGTAGACCCCTGCACTGTCCACCGCAGCCAGAAACCGGTCTGCGCTTGCCTGGTCGTTGGTGATGATCGCCTCGGTGTGTCGAGAGCCATAGCGACGGATGTGAGCCATCGCTGCATCCATATCGGGGACGATGCGAATCGCCAAGATCAAATCGAGATATTCGGTTTGCCAGTCGTTGTCATCGGCGGCCTGCTTCACCCCTAGAGCCTGACTAGCTGGATCACCCCGAAGGGTGACCCCAGCGCTTTCGAAGCCAGGAATTGCTTTGCTGAGGAAGGCGGGGGCGATCGAGTCGTGAATCAGCAGTGTTTCGATCGCATTGCATGCCGCCGGGTACTGGGTTTTGCTGTCGATCGCCACCTGTATGGCTTGGTCGAGGTCTGCTGAAGCATCCACGAACAGGTGACAGATGCCATCGGCATGGCCCAGAACCGGAATGCGGGTGTTGTCCTGGATGAACCGAACCAGTTCGTTGCTGCCGCGGGGAATAATCAGATCCACCAGACCATCGAGGCGGAGCAGAGCGAGGCTCTCCTGACGCGTGGTGAGCAAGGCCAAAGCCGACGGTGACACGCCACTGCCCTTCAATCCATCCTGCAGTGCCTTCATCACAGCTTCATTGGTGCAGCGCGCCTCACTGCCTCCCTTGAGGATCGCTCCGTTTCCGGAGCGGATCGCTAAGGCGGAGATCTGAATCAATGCATCGGGACGGGCTTCGAAGATCACCCCCACGACGCCCAGCGGGACCGTCAGACGTTCCAGAACGAGTCCCTCCGCCAGCTCACGATGCAACTGGCGGTTGCCGAGCGGATCGGGCAGCTTCGCCACCTTGCGCAAACCTGCGATGGCAGCTTTGAGCTTGGTGTCATCCAGCTTGAGCCGCGCCATCAATGCAGGTGCCAAACCCTCGGCCGCCGATCGTTCGAGATCTTCTTGGTTGGCAGCAACGATTGAGGCCGCGCTCTCGCTCAAACCATTCGCCATGGCTTCCAGGGCCTGTGCTCGCTCTCCATCTCGCGTTTGTCCGAGCTCAACCGCTGCGAGTCGAACCGCTCCTGCCCTCTGCAGCAACTCCGCTGAAGGCTGTGGAACAGAAGACATGGCAGGCGCTCTTGATCAGTTGTCAGCCATCATCCCGCCCAGCCTCTGCAAGGCGAGTCGGGCCGCTCCAAGCCGGCCTGCCCCGTTGCCGAGGGAACAGGCCTCGATGCGGAGACCTTCCCGCGAGACGGCCTGAACCCGCTGCTGAACCTCCTCTCGAACAGCTGGAAGGAAATGCCGTGAGGCCCCTGCCAGTCCGCCTCCCAGCAGAACGAGTTCGGGGGTCAGGACATAGATGAGCGAACTGATTCCCACGCCGAGGCGCGTTCCGTACTGCGTCCAGATCTCCTGCGCTTTCGGTTCACCGGCATCCGCTGCACTGGCCAGTTCGCGTGGATCGCGTCCATCGCTGAGCCGGAGGAGTGCTGCAATGCTTGCGAACTGTTCAAGGGAGCCCCGATTGCCGCTGTTGCAGGGGGGACCACCCGGTTCGATACCGATCAAGCCGGGTTCTGCTGCTGCACCGTTGTGCCCTGTGAAGAGGGCTCCATTAAGCAGCACTCCTCCCCCAACCCCCGTGCCAAGGGTAAGAAGAACCGCGTTCTGACAGCCAGCCGCCGCACCCATCCAGGCCTCACCCATCACGGCGCAGTTGCCGTCATTGGCCAGAGTCACCTTGCGATTCAGCCGTGGCTCCAACCAGTCCGCCAGTGGAACCTCCAACCAGCCCGGCAGATTGATGCACACGCGAGCCACTCTGGCATCAGCATCCATTGGGCCCGGCAAGCCAATACCCACCAGGGCCGCCTCACGATTTGGGTCGAGCGTCTCGACTGCCTCACACAGTGCCATGGTTACCGCACCAGGCACGGCGGGCTGGGGCGTGGGCCGTTCCAGCTCGGCCAGCATGTCGCCCTGGATTGAGAAGCGAGCCAGCTTGATCGCTGTCCCGCCGAGATCGATGCCGATCACCTGCTGGTCAGTGACCATCGTCAGAACCGGAAAAAAACGCGCAACTGGGTTTGCCAGGTGCCTTCTGTGTCCACCGATCCGGAGATGGTGGTGTTCGGGTTGACCCGGTAGCTCACGCTGGCCTGCGGTGGCACGTCGGAATTGTTCGGAGCAGCTAGGACTGAGAAATCAAAGTTGTCGCTGATGTCGGCGCTGACCTCGCTGACGACGGTAAAGGTGGGAGGCACTCGTCCTGAGGTGCGTTCCTGATTCGATTTCACCGAAGGTGTGACGTACGTGGGGTACAGGGCTACCTGGAGCCGATCACCCATCACGTCGGTCAGCGTTCCCAAAACAGGCGAGAGAAGCGATTGTCCCACGACCGTCGCCAGTGCGGTTCCCGCTCCACCACCAGCCAGTCCCGCCAGCGAGTTGCCCCCGATTAGGGACAGGAGCTGGGACTGCGACATCGGCGGCGAGCTCTGCAGGGAAAGATTTCCAGGCAGCCGATCGGCAGGTCCTGTGGCCTGCACGGTCACCTTGACCAATCGAAGCTGACCACCTCCGACGCCCATAGTGCCGAGGCCATTGGTTTCAAAGACATTGCCGGTGGTGACTCCACCGTTTGAACCCTGGCGCACGGAATCGGACACCTGGGTTTTCATCGCGATGTCGACATAGGGGATCAACCCCAGGGAGGGAGTGAACACCGCCACGTTGGCGGAACGGTGATCCAGCCGGAAGGTGGTGGAGAACAGGGTGATCCGTCCCCGATTCAGTCGGATCAAACCACGGGCCTCGAGGCTCGGATCCAGAGGGCCGTTCAGCAGAAGCTGACCGCCGCCCCTGAAATGGATGATCGGCGGCATGCGAACGGCCAGATCAGGGCCGAGCTTCAGGCGGAAATTGCGGAACTGAAGGGCGGGGATATTGGGGAGAAATGCCTGCGCCGTTGGGGAGGGTTTCGCCGTTCCGCCTGGTCCGAACAGCACCAGTGGTGTCTTGAAATCCCAGTCCTCCTCAATCAGGGAGTCCAGCGTGACCCGTTCCGGTTGTTGAGCTCCTGAAAGCAGGGAACTGCTGCGGATGCCGGGGGAGAGTCCCGGCTCGAAGCTGCCACGCACACGGGACAGCATGCTTTGGCGGGGACGAATCTCACCCTGGTTCAAGGTGAGCTCTCCCTCGAGGATCGGTCTCAGCAGCGAGCCCTGAAGAACGACCTTGCCTTCGGCCATCACATCAACAATCGACTGGCGGATGCGGTTCTTGCTGAGATCGAGCGTGAGTGGTTTGTCTTCGGATCGAGCTTCAAACAAACCGATCGCCCCGATCCCGCGCAACGTGCCGCCCTGGCCCATCTCGGCGGTTAGGGCCTGGACCTCCAGCCGGTTGAAGTCAAACACCATGGCTGCATTGATCCGATGCAGTCGTTGCCCGCTCAGCAGGATGTCGCCATTACGGACTACCAAGAATCCGTTGGCCTGGGGGGCAGAGATACTTCCTCGAAGAATCAGCCGTAGATCAGTCGTGCCCTTTTTGACCTCCACCACGTCCCCGGCAAGCTGACTGAGGAAGTTCAGTGCATCCCCGTGGCTCTCAAGCGTGAGGTTGAGGTCATCTTCCGTCCGATAAGGGATGGTGCCGATCAGACTGATCGGTTCGGCACTGTCGACATTGCGCAAGGCCAGGTCAAGGGTGATGCCCTCCGGCCCCAGCTTCATTTCTTGGCGGTCCAGCACCAAGCTGTCGTCGCCCAGTGCGGCGTTCTCCAGCACTACCTCTGAACTCACGACCGGTCCCTCCCCATCGAAGCGGTAACGACCGATCAATCCGACGGATCCCTTCAGTGCAGGCGGGACATTGGCGAACAGCCCGAAAAGGGAAAACGGCAGATGAAGAATGCTGAATTGCCCCTCTCCACCGAACAGCGATCCGCTGCTCACCACCTGGATCGGCTCCATCTGGAGCATTTGATCCGCATCCTCTCCCTCTAGCCAGAGATGCGCCCTGGCCTGTAGATCGAGATTCAGATCGCTTGGCCGCGGCCCCTTCAAGTTGAGGGCCGCATCGATCCGGCCCTGCAGCTTGGCTGGATCGAACCGGTGGCGCGGGTTGGCCTCCTCATAGACCTCCAAAGCGGTCTGGGATCGGGATAATGCTTCCAGGTGTTCATCAAGGCTTCCACCAAAGGTTTCGATCACGAGGCTGCCGAGATCGTCGGCAGTACCAAGTGTCTGATTGGCATCTGGAGTGCTTGAGCGAAGTTGTCGCGACTGTGCGACCAGCCAGGGAATGCTGATCGCCTCGGCCTTGGCTTCGCTAAGCAGCGGGCCGCCGATCCTTCCTGAGGTTTTGAAGACGACCTTGCCGTCCGGAGGCTTCAGCTGTCCATCCGCCTTGAAGCGACCGTTGCTGATGCGACCCGACAACTCAATCCGGTTCAGATCGACTCCCAGTGCCATGGGTTGATCGATCACCACCTCTCCGCTGAACAGCATCGGGTCGAGAGCGATCTCCCCCTCACCGCTGAGTTGGCCAGAGATGCTTTCGAAGCGTTCCTGATGCGGCAGCGCCATCTGTAGGCCATTCAGACTGAACTGATGGGCCTGCCAGCGATAGCGACGGCTGATTCCAGTCAGGCTGAGAGTCCCCCGCTGACGGGTTAGCTCCACGCGCGACGGCCAGCCCCCCGCTGTGAGATCGGCACGCAGAGACCCTGGGACGTCCAGTTGACTGGTTGATGCCATCTCCAGTGCGGCGGCATCGCCCAGCACACCTCGAAGTCGACCACTCCATTGTTCAGGGATCGCGAGTGGTCCGAACCGTGGTTGATTGAGTTGCACCGAGAGGTCTGCACGCAGGGCCTCGAGGGGGCCAGACAACTTTCCGCTGGTTGAGAGTTTCCCTGCAGTGGGGGTTCCGATCAGGGGGGTGAGACGTTGGAGACTGAAGTTGTGCAGCGCTAGGTCTGCACTCAGGTCACCGATCTGGGTCGCACCCCCTTCCCATTCCACGGGGAGTTGCGCAGATGCTTTGAAGGTCTGGCTCTCGAACCGTTTCAGGTGGGCCATCCCCTGCGGCAGCGACCATTCCGCCAGGAGGTTCCAGCGGTCGAGCAGCGGATTGTGCGACTGATTCAGGCGCAGCTGAAGGGAGGGTTGTTGAACGCTGCCGGTCGCCAGCAGTGATCCCTGAATCGCTGCTTTTTGCCCCAGCGCGGAGTTCAGCGCCGGTACTGCACTCCAGAGCTTGGGAGTGGCGGTCAGTTCCGTACTGCGCAGATTCAGAGCGGGAAAGACATCGCCTTCGAGCCCCAATCGGAATTCTTCCGATTCCAGTCGAGCTGACTTGAGAGCAATACCCCGCTGCTCTGGATCCAGCCACGGTGTGCTCAACCTGGCATCGACCTCGATGGGCCCTGCCATTGAAGTGCCCTCAGGGGGCTCAACCGTGCCGTTCAGATGCCATTGCGGTGCGGCCCATGGGCCATTGGCGCGAATCGTCAGCTTGTCGTTCCGGCTGGAATTGCGCAGTTTGATGGCGAGGTTGAAGGACTTCCCCAGGTGGACGCTTCCGGATGCCTCGGCCAACCAGTCTTCAAGGTTGAAGCTTCCCTTCCGGATGGACAGAGTTGTCCCATCACAAGCAAGCTTGAGCTGCTTGGACCGCAGTGGTGCAACCAGACTGTCGGACTTGACCTCGAGACCCTTGAGGTCAAGGTCGCCTTTGCATCCAAATTGTCCACGTCGCCATTGGAGACGCAGGTCCCCCTTGAGCTGGCCGTCGACTGTTGTTTGGGACGGCAGGGGGGTGAACAGAGCGATCCGTTCCAGCTGAATCTGCTGCAGTTGTGCTCTTAAGGCCAATTCCGGTTGATCCCAGCGCCCTCTGGCTTCCAACCGGACCGATCCACCACGGTCGCGCCAGAGCAGATTGGCCTGGGTGCTGAACCATTGATCGCCCAGCTCCACGGCGCCGCGGCTCTGCAGCTCGAAGGTTTGATCCAGCGGGGCGACACGGATGCGAGCCGGTTGAACCAGCCGATATCGAAGTCCGATATTTGGCAGTGACTGATTGGAATCGGTTGTTCCCGGCACCCAGAAGGTGCCATCGTTACTGCGTCGCAGCAGTACTCTTGTGCCGTGCAGTTGTAGCTGGACGACAGGTCGCCATTGGCGGAGGCTGGCCAGGGGATCAACGCTGACGGTCAGCTTCTCAAGGCTGATTTCCGACCGATCGGCCGCGGCCGGAAGGATTCGTGAAGGACCGATCTGGAATCCCCAGGGTCTTAATCCCTCATAGACCCCGATCCTGACGGGGTGTCCCAGGGGCTTGGAGAGCATGGTTTCCAAGCCCGGTCTGACCTGATCGACGAGATCCGAAGCCGCTTGGTCAGCGAGTTGGAAGCCGATGGCCACGCCCCCGATGAGCAGAACACCTCCCGCTGCGAGGATTGCCGGGAGAGGAAGACGCCGCGTTTCTCCCATTGACCGCGACGGTTTCCTCTGAAGTGCGCGCAATATAAGGAGATCACTCCGTCAGGACCAGCGCCCATGCCCTTCGATCAGTTGCTTCTCGCCACTGTCCCCTGGCTGTTGTGGGCAGGGGTGGGTTTCAGCGTTCTGACCGTTCTCTCCTTCGTTGCCAGCTGGGGCTTTCGCTTCCGATTGGTGGGCGTCAGCAGTTTCACCTTTCTGCTTGCCATCAGTTGCTGGGCGTTTTCAGTGAGCTACAGCCCTCCAGTTGAGGTTGAGGGTGCGGTGAGGGCTCCCATTGTTTTCGACAACGGAGACGATCTGGTGGTGGCTCAGGCCCCTTCGGATCTCGACGCCGCCGCCGTTGGACCGACCCTGTCCCAGTTGTCCGGCAATCTGCGTGGTTCCGGTCGCAGCAGCAGCACCGTCACGCTTCGTCTGAGGGCTGTGCGATCGGATGGGAGTGGAACCAGCACTCCAGTGATTCTTGGTGAAACAGAGCGCAACTTCCTTGATGCTCCGATTCGATGACCAAGGCCAGTGCCCCTCAGGACCATCCGATCCAGACCCTTCCCCAGTCGTTTCGCGATGAATCCATCGCCTTGCGCGAAGCCGGAATCCATTCCTGGGAGACCCTGCGTGATCTGAGTGATCAGGAGCTGAGTCGTCTGGTGCGGCTCGGACGATGCTCCCCCCGCAATCTGCATCGCTTGCGCGGTATGGCCTGCTTGGTGTGTGATCTGGATCTGCCGGCACAGGATGCGGCCTTGCTGATGCATGCCGGCATCGCCACTCGACAAGCGCTGGCGGGATGCACTCCGGAGCGGTTGGTTCGACAAACCGGACGACTCGAGCGCAACCTCGGCACAGGCCGGCAAGCCGTGGTGGATCTCAGGGTGGCGCAGCGTTGGATCCGCCTTGCCAGGCAAACGACGAACTGACCCTTGTCTGTTCCGATCTGTGGGTGGGGCTGTGTATGACGGCTATGTGGTATGTGAAATTTCGATGCGCAACGTGCTCGCGCTGCTGACAATTGGTGTCGTCGCTGCCGTGCCTGTTGCTGCTTCGGAGTCCAATCTCTTGGATGCTGTCAAGCGAAATCCTCAGGAAGCAAAATCCCTCTGCAAAAAATTCCGTAAGCTCAATAAAAAGGGTGGTTCGGCCTACGACTTCAAGACCACACAGCGTTTGGCATCGAGCAAATCCCTATCAATTCCCGATGCCGAGGTCCTCGTGACCTACGTGGTCGGAATGCATTGCCCGAATGTCCGTTGAGCGGAGCGATGCGACGCTCCGTCTGAACGACGGCACCGAACTCCTTTCAGATCTCTGGACACCGGCAGGACAGGGCCCCTGGCCTGCTCTTTTGATGCGCCAGCCCTACGGTCGCCGTATTGCCTCAACGGTCACCCTGGCGCACCCGTCCTGGTGGGCAGAGCAGGGTTACCTGGTTGTGGTCCAAGACGTACGAGGTCAAGGGGATTCCGCAGGCCGCTTCACTGGTTTTGATCAGGAGGCCGTTGACACCGCTGAGACCCACGCCTGGGTGCGGAATCTGCCTCACTGCAATGGTCGTCTGGGCTGTTACGGCTTTTCCTACCAAGGCCTAACCCAACTCGTCGCATCAGACGGTGCAACCCCGCCTGATTGCATGGCACCGGCCATGACAGGTCTGAATGAACGCGACCACTGGAGCTGTGAAGGTGGTGCGCACTGGTGGCATCTGGGACTGGGCTGGGGTTTGCAGCTCGCTGCTCTGAAGGCCAGCCGTGATGGTGATCAAGACGCCTGGCTGGCGATTCGGCAAAGCCTGGAAAGTGGAAGTTATCTGCGCGATGGTCCCTCACTCCTCGCGAGCCATGATCCCGATGGAATGGCTTGGCGGTGGTTACGCCAAGACCCTCAAAAAGAGGCTGTTTGGACCCAACACACCTGTTCAAAGGATTGGTTGCAACGTCCGATGCTCTTGATCGGAGGTTGGTGGGACCCTCACCTCCTCGGAATTCTCGATCTTTGGACGCGAAGTCTGGAGGCGGGTGGAGAGCCTCAGCTCCACATCGGGCCCGCCACCCATTTGCAGTGGTGGAGCCAGGCACAGCATCTACTGCTGGGTTTTTTTGATCAACACCTCAAAGGCGGTTCCACCAAGCCACAGGGCAACGGGATTCGACTTTGGAATCTCACCAGGATGGAGTGGAAAACATCGTCAGTGGACTCGGTGGTGGACTCGGTGCCTCCTCGCACCCCGCGGACCTGGAATCTGATTGCTGACGGTCTCGCCTGTCTGGATCAAGACCATGGGCTGCTGGATCACGCCCGCCCAAGTGAAGGTGTCGTTTGCGTTGTGCATGATCCCTGGCGACCTGTCCCCGCCGTTGGCGGCCATCTCAGCCCCAGTGCCGGGGCGGCTGATCGCAGTGGCATCGACTGCCGCGGCGATGTGGCCTGCTTTACCTCAGATGCGTTGGAAGAATGCCTCACTCTTGAGGGACAGCCGATGCTGATGCTGCAGGCGAGTGCCGATCAGCCCGGATTCGACCTTTGTGTGGCGTTGTCGAGGCTGCCAAGTGACAGCGTCGCTGCGGAACAGCTCAGCACCGGGGTGTTGCGGGTTTGCGGTGAAGCCGCCCGAACCCGCGCTTCCTACAGGATCCGTCTTCAACCTTTGCTGGCCAGCTTGTTTCCGGGAGATCGATTGCGCGTCTCCATCGCAGCTGCCGCTTGGCCAGCGATCGGGATCAATCCCGGTGATCCCCTGATCGCCTGTGGCGCCCCGAGCGCTCAGCATCGGGTTGTCTCCATGACACTGCATCTTGCCGGCTCACAGCTCGGGCTGATCCCTTTCACCTCCGGCAAACTGGACTGCAACTGATTCGATCCGCTGTGAAGCTGTCTGCCGCGCTGCTGGCCTTGTCCCTTGCGGCTCCCGTCAGCCTGGGTGTCCTGCCTGTCACACCAGTGGCTGCGGAAGAGGTGGAAGCCACAAGCCTGACCCTGACCCAGGCCACGGCAGCCTCGGAACTGTTGCTCGAGGCGCTGCAGAGCAAGGACGGAGCCGCCATTCACGGCAAGCTCGCGGAGAGCATCAGGGGTGTGGTGAGCGTTGATGCGGTCCAGAAGCGGCTCGATCAGAACACGGCAATCACCGGGGCCCGCGTCGTCAATGTGGCTCCCGGTTACAGCGACACGACCGTCGACGCTGTGGTCAGCACGGCCAACGGTGAAGAGCCTTTGATCCTGATCCTGGATGAGGAAGGCAAGCTGATGGCTTGGAAATGGGCCGGTCGGGCCATTCCCATCGAAACATCAGCCCTTGAGTTCACGCAGGATCTTGCTGAGGGTCGCTGGGTCAAAGCGAGAAGCCGTCTGCAGATCGATTTTCAGAAAGAACTCGCTCCCGGTGACCTTCAGCGGAAATGGACCAAACTTGCCAAGGTTTCCGGCGGTTTCGTCAAGGTGAAGGATGCCCTGGTCGCCAGCCAGGGAGGGGAACAGCAACTGGT
Organism: Synechococcus sp. MIT S1220; assembly: GCF_047303025.1. NCBI lineage: Bacteria > Bacillati > Cyanobacteriota > Cyanophyceae > Synechococcales > Synechococcaceae > Synechococcus > Synechococcus sp. MIT S1220. The sequence goes on from NZ_CP138939.1 coordinate 1,650,735, forward strand.
GCTTGTCAGCGTTGAATTTGGCAATGCCACCACCAACCTGTTTGTGATCTTCGATGAGAACGGTTGGATCATCAACGCAGACATCTCAAGAGATTTCGTCTGATCGATCGCCTTTTGGCGTCGAAAATCCGGCCTAAGCTCTCGCCCACTTCACAGGTCTTCAATGGGTGGCGCGGCAGTCCTCGACTGGATGGTTCAGGACGGCGAACGACTAGCTGAATGTCGGCATGATCACCCCTTCGCCGTTCTGGGACCACAGCAACTGGCGTCAGGGTGGCTCATCCGTGTCTGGATGCCAGAGGCGGAATCGGTAACGCTCCTGATTGGTAATAGGGAGGTCGCGATGACCTCTCCCCATCACCCCTGGATTTTCGAAGCCAGCGTGGGTGATGCTCCCGGGAGCAACTATCGCGTCCGCGTTCAGCGCGGAGGCATCACCCACGAACAGCATGACCCGTGGGCCTTCCGCGGTGACTGGATGGGAGAGATGGATCGCCATCTCTTCGCCGAAGGCAACCACCATCACATCTGGCAGCGCATGGGAGCCCATGTCGTTGAGCGTGATGGGGTGGCCGGGGTGATGTTCTGCGTCTGGGCTCCCCATGCCCTGAGCGTTTCAGTCCTTGCTGATCTCAATGCATGGGATGGTCGTCACCATCCCATGCAGCAGCGAACCGGAGGAATCTGGGAACTGTTCATCCCTGGAGTGCAGGAAGGAACCCTCTACAAATACGAAATCCGTTCCCCTGAAGGCCATTGCTATCAGAAAGCCGATCCCTACGGCTTTCAGCATGAGGTTCGGCCGGCCAACAGTTCGGTTGTGTCCCATCTCGATGGGTTCGACTGGTCAGATGCTGAATGGATGCAAAAGCGTGACAGCAGCAATGCGCTTGAGCAGCCCATCTCCGTCTACGAGATGCATCTCGGAAGCTGGATTCATGCAGCCGCCGATGAGCCATGGCTTCAACCCGATGGCACCCCGCGAGCACCCGTACCAGCGGCGGACATGAAACCAGGCGCTCGTCTGCTCACGTATGTCGAGTTGGCCGACCGTCTGATTCCATACGTGAAGGCACGTGGTTTCACCCACATCGAATTGATGCCGATTACGGAGCATCCATTCGATGGATCCTGGGGATACCAGGTGACCGGTTGGTACGCACCGACGAGTCGGTATGGCACGCCAGATGAATTCCGTGCGTTCGTGGATCGGTGCCACAGCGAAGGCATCGGCGTGATCATCGACTGGGTACCGGGTCACTTTCCGAAAGACAGCCACGGACTTGCGTTTTTTGACGGAACCCATCTCTATGAGCATGGGGATCCACGCATTGGTGAACATAAAGAATGGGGCACCTTAATCTTTAATTACAGCCGAAATGAGGTACGCAATTTCCTGGTTGCAAATCTCGTTTTCTGGTTTGAGCAATTCCACATTGATGGCATTCGCGTTGATGCTGTCGCGTCAATGTTGTACCGAGATTATTTGCGTCCCGATGGAGAGTGGCTAACGAACGAGAATGGTGGGAGGGAAAATACGGAGGCTGTTCGTTTTCTCCAGCAGGCCAATCATGTTCTGTTTCAACACTTCCCTGGTGCGTTATCCATAGCAGAGGAGTCGACAACCTGGCCAATGGTGACTCAACCCACAGATATGGGGGGTCTTGGTTTCAATCTGAAGTGGAATATGGGTTGGATGCATGACATGCTTGATTACTTCGAATTAGATCCTTGGTTCCGTCAATTTCATCAAAATAATATTACCTTCTCCATCTGGTATACCTACACCGAAAACTTCATGTTGGCTTTGAGTCACGATGAAGTGGTGCATGGAAAGAGTCACCTTCTCCACAAAATGCCGGGAGATGATTGGCAAAAATATGCCAATACCCGCGCCCTTCTTTCCTATATGTGGACACACCCCGGTAAGAAGACCATCTTTATGGGGATGGAGTTCGGTCAGCGTTCTGAATGGAATGTCTGGGGTGATCTGCAATGGGATCTCCTCAACTATGAACCCCACAAAGGGGTTCAGAGATTGGTTGATGATTTGAACGTTCTGTACAAATCAGAACCTGCCCTATGGCGCGATGACTTCGATCAATTCGGTTTTCAATGGATCGATTGTAATGACAATCGCCACTCGGTCATCAGTTTCATGAGACGGGAGAGTAGCAGTGGTACCTGGTTGATCGTGGTGGCTAATTTCACCCCACAGAGCCATGCTCAATACCGGGTTGGTGTGCCTCTTGCCGGTTTCTACGAAGAGATTTTCAATTCCGATGCATCCCGTTATGGCGGCAGTAATCTCGGAAACATGGGTGGAAAATGTTCTGAGGAATGGAACATCCATGAGTATGAAAATTCCCTGGAACTTTGTCTGCCTCCCCTCAGCTTGATGGTGTTCAAGCATGATCCGAAGCGCAGTTTGCTGGACTCTGCTGACAGCACCAACGATCAACCGGTTGCCGACTGAAAACCATCTACAACGGTGGTGTTGTGAAACGGATCAGTCCAGGGTTAATCGCCTGGACTTATTTCTAATTCGTTGTCGAAATGTCACGTGATTGGAGACCAATCCTCTGGTGCTTAGGGGGTGCTCGGTTAAGTTGCCAAATCGCTTCAGACGCTTCTCCATGACAGAAACTGCCCCTCTGCTGCTCCGTGCCGCGCGTGGGGAATCAGTGGAGAGACCACCCGTCTGGATGATGCGTCAGGCCGGGCGCTACATGAAGGTCTACCGAGATCTCCGTGATCGTCATCCCAGCTTCAGGGAACGGTCGGAGAACCCTGATCTCTCCTACGAGATCTCCATGCAACCTTTTGAAGCCTTTCAGCCCGATGGGGTGATCCTCTTCTCCGACATCCTGACCCCCCTACCCGGAATGGGCATCGACTTCGACATCGTTGAAAGCAAAGGCCCACAGATCAACGATCCGATTCGATCATTGGATCAGGTGAATGCGCTGAGAGCCCTTGATCCAGCCCAATCCATGCCGTTTGTCGGTGAAGTGCTCGGGCGACTGCGCGAGAGCGTCGGCAACAGGGCGGCTGTCCTCGGCTTTGTCGGCGCACCGTGGACCCTCGCCGCCTACGTGGTGGAAGGGAAGAGCAGTAAGAACTACGCCATCATCAAGGCGATGGCGTTCCAGGAACCTGAGCTGCTGCACAAGCTGCTCGACCATTTCGCTGAATCCATTGCGCAATATCTCCGGTATCAGATCGATTCTGGGGCGCAGGTCGTTCAGATGTTTGACTCCTGGGCTGGTCAACTGAGCCCCGCCGATTACGACGCCTTCGCTGCTCCGTACCAGAAGAAAGTGGTGGATCTGGTCAAGCAGACCCATCCCGACATCCCATTCATCCTTTACATCTCCGGCAGTGCCGGTGTGATCGAGCGGATGGCCACCACTGGCGTGGACATCATTTCCTTGGACTGGACTGTTGATATGGGAGAGGCATTGGCGCGACTTCCGGAGCACATCGGTGTGCAAGGCAATGTCGATCCCGGTCTGCTGTTCGGAACACCGGAGGCGATCGAAGCCCGGATCGATGATTGCGTCCGTAAGGCTCGTGGTCGCAAGCACATCCTCAATCTTGGTCATGGCATCCTCCCTGGCACGCCTGAGGAGAACGGCGCAGCCTTCTTCCGGTCAGGCAAAAGCGTGATGGATCGTCTCGGGGCTGTCGCTTGAGTCGGATCCTGGTCACCGGCGCCAGCGGGTGCGTCGGTCAGTACGTCTCCCATTGGCTGCTGGAGAACTCCAATGCGGAGCTTCTCCTCTGGCTGCGGGATCCCTTCAAAATGAAGGCTGTTCCAAGGGATCACCCAAGAGTCCGTCTGCTCATTGGTGACCTGCGCGAGACGGATCGCTTCATGGCAGATCTCGCGACAGTGACGCGTGTGATTCACACGGCCACGGCCTGGGGCGACCCTGAACGAGCTGAACAGGTGAATGTGCTGGCGGTGAAGCGGCTGCTTCAGCTGCTCAATCCCGCCGTGGTTGAGCAGATCATTTATTTCTCAACAGCCAGCATCCTCGATCGCCATCTGAGGCCACTGCCTGAGGCCCTCGCCTATGGAACGGAGTACATCCAAACCAAGGCCAGGTGTCTGCAGGATCTCGAGCAGCATCCTCTCGCTGCCAAGATCATTGCCGTTTTTCCAACTCTGGTTTTCGGTGGTCGGGTCGATGGCACAAGCCCCTTTCCAACCAGCTATCTCACCGAGGGGTTGGCCGAAGCCAGCAACTGGCTTTGGTTGGCTCGCTGGCTTCGCGCCGATGCCAGTTTTCATTTCATTCATGCTGAGGATATTGCGCGCATCTGCGGCCAGTTTGCGGTGCACCCCCATGCCCCAAACACTGAGCCAGGGCAGGGCGCCCTCCGGAGGGTGGTGATGGGTCAGCCGGCGATTTCTGTGGATGATGCCGTGGCGACACTGTGCCGTTGGCGGGGAGTCAGACGCACTCCAGGCGTACCGCTGTGGCCATGGCTGATCGAGACGTTGGTGCGTGTTCTTCCCATCGAGATCAACGCATGGGATCGATTCAGCATCCGCCAGCGTCACTTCATTCATGACCCCGTTAGCAGCCCTGAGCGCTTCGGTGATTCCAGTTACGCGCACGATCTTGAGACAGTTCTTCTCAATTCAGGCCTGCCCAATCGCGGAAAAGTCAGAACGCGGCGTAATGTTGGTCAAAAGATCTGATCCACCATGCGATCCGTGATTCGTCTCTGCGCAGCTGCAGTCTGTGCTCTTGTCTTGCTGATCGGCTGCAATGTCGCTTCAGTTCAGGCTGCCACCGTCGAAGTTAAGCTTGGTGCCGACTCCGGCATGCTCGCCTTCGAACCCTCCACCGTCACCATCAAAGCCGGCGACACCGTCAAGTTTGTGAACAACAAGCTTGCCCCCCACAACGCTGTGTTTGAGGGTCATGAGGAATACAGCCATTCCGAGCTGGCCTTCGCTCCTGGTGAATCCTGGGAAGAAACGTTTGCAACTTCAGGCACTTACGACTACTACTGTGAGCCCCATAGGGGCGCTGGAATGGTTGGCAAAGTGATCGTTGAATGATCGCGCCGTTCTGATCGGCTGAGCAATCTTTCAGTTTTCTTTAAGCGACTCTTGTCCTTCCCTAACAGTGTTGGACAGAGTCGCTTTCGTTTGCCCCCTTCCCTCGATAGCTTAAAAGCGTCGCTGAAGTTCGAATGTCAAGCATCGCCGGTCTGATCGCGTTTCTCTTCGCTTTCAGCCTTCCTTTGGTGAGTGCTTGTCCCGCTTACGCCTTCGATACCGCCTTGGATCGGGGCGAACAGATCTTCTCCACCAACTGCGCAGCCTGCCACATGGGTGGAGGGAACGTTATTCGAGCCAGTCGCAGCCTCAAACTGCGTGATCTCAATGCGCACCTTGAGCAATACCCACAAGATCCTCTTGAGGCCTTAGAGCATCAAATCGAAGATGGAAAGAATGCGATGCCTGCTTACGCAGACCAGTTAAGTGAGGCAGACATCGTTGCTGTCGCCACGTATGTTGAACAACAAGCGGAACTGGGTTGGTAATTGATGAGTCGTGACGCGCTCCGAAATTTTCTGCATGCGATTGAGCATGATCGATCTATACGCGCTACTGCATCTCGCTGTACAACAGATCAAGACTTAATTGATCTTGCCCGACGCAATGGATTTTTCCTTGAACGGAAGGATTTGATCGAGGACCAAGACGCATCACGCATTGGATCGTGGTTTGCATCAAGTCGAATCAATTCACGCCGCCTCTGATGCCTGTTGTCACACTCCTGAGTGATTTTGTTGATGGAAGCAGCTTGGCCCTCAGTGAAGAAACCGAGGCCAGCTGCCTCAACACATATGTGACCACACATGCAGTTCAGCTCTGGGCTGGTGTCAAGCAGCGTCGTCTTTCGCGGGGATTGACTCAGCAGCGACGCGGACCAGGCACCCTTTATTTCGCACCCAATCCCGAAGCCCAAGCGGCTCTCGAATCTTTTCTTCAGTCTGAAACTGGCTCTGAGATTGAACAGCAGCAGTTGATGGCCATGAAACATCTTGGCATTGAAACGGGCCCTCACATCGGAGAGGCCGATGAACGTTCCATCCTGCTCACAGGGAAACAGCGACCGCTGACACTCCAGGCCCGTGCCAAAGGCTTTGGCTGATCAATGTCGTCATCATTTAAATCTCTGCCACTCTCGGAATTATGTGTTTGAGATGGTTCATTAAGCTGGTTCAATCTGTAGATGAATCAACTCAGAAATCAAAAGAGTTGTCAGTATGGATATTGGCTGACAACTCGACGTGTTATTGGCCGCACTGATCTAATACAACGATCTTGATTTTAACTTCAAACCACTCATGCTTACAGAAGTTTTTTCAAAATGTGGCAAGTTTTCCCACGGCATTAATCACATTACTTGCAGCGTCTGCATTGGTTACCCTGGAGTGAGTGAGGATATGTGCTTTCTCAAGCTCAGTCGATCAAAAAATTCGACCTTACTAAGCATAACAATATTGATTTCGTGCTGTTCTGAGATACAGTCCATCACTGTGTGATTCTGAGGCCATTCAATCGTTGTATTTTTGATTTCTATCTTATCGATATTGGTGTGGTTAACATCAGATCTGAATGGTGAAACTTAATCATCTTGGGTTTGACCTCTGGATCTATTTTTAACTGGTTTCGATAAAAGATAGCGTTGGCAACTTACGTGTTTCTAGGCATGCCTATGATTTTCCTAAATGCCCCCGAACGGATGAGTGATGTGACATCGAATAAACTTTTATACAGATATCTGCTCAATATATAGTTATTGGCTAATTCAATGGATCGAATATTGCCTTAAAAAATGTTAACGTATCGATCTTGTTGACAAGCTGAGACAATCTAAGCTTTCAAATGTGTCAGCTCCAGTGATGGAATTCACGCCTGAAGCGCGGGCGCATAATGATTCACGTTGTGGATCATCTATTATGGCACCAGTAAAATCTGCTCCTTCGATTTCTGTCGCCATAAAAAATGATTTGGATAAGACAGCATTTCTAAAATTAGTATTTTTTAAATTGGATTCTTCAAAATGAGTGGCATAAGCAATGCTATCTTCAAGATTAGCGTTTTCCAGATTTGCACGTTTGAGAGTTGAAACGCTGAATAAAACCCCTCGAAGATCGACATCTGATAAATCATAGCCAGACAAGTCATATTTTACGAATTCCGATGTGATTGGCTTTCCATTCTCGTCTCTTTCATAGAAAGGAAATTCTTGCTTGAAGGAGTTGGTGATCTGTTCACTGTCTTTGAGATTCCTCTCAAGACCAGGATCTGGTAAGCCACCTCCGCTTGGGTAAATTGCTAGTGCAGTTGAAGGCAATGCAAAGGTTAGTACACATGCCAGCACAAACTGAATAACCCTGGCTCTTTGTTTGATATGTGTCTTGAACATAAGCCTTTAATTTTTAATAATTATATGTTTGATTCATTTTTTTGGCAGTGACATTTAAATCTTTCTTGGAAGTCTTTTAATCATTTTTCTCTCCACTATTGATCCGCGTAGAAGTGAATATGAATTGCCTGTTGATAGCAAATGATGGTATGGAGCAGTTGGCTTGATGGCATCATTCTTTTAGTTGTTCTAGTCGTTTTGGAAGACCAAACACAAGCTCTTCTTGCTGAACTAATCAGACAGGCTCTCATTAGAATTCACAGCCAAGATTCAGGGGCAGACGTTGCTCTTTACAAAGCTATTCATATGCTTCAAGAGCAAAATATTATTAATCATGTCGCGTCAAGTCTTCAATAAACTTTGATTTCAATATTTGTTTGAAACGATAAAGCTCAATTCTTTTGCGCCTGCTTTAGTTGAAAATCAATAATTTCTCCTCATTTATGCGACGATAGTTATCAGTAAAGATGTCATCACTGCTGATATCCACACAATGGAGCTAAAAAAGCTAATTAAGAACACAGCTTCATCTGTGGTTAAGAATAGATGCTTCATGAATAAAGCTCGGGGCGACGGATGAACTGCATTGCCGCCAAGGCTCCAAGGAAAAATACGGTTGGGATTCCGAGTGCGTTCACCGCAAGTGTTCTGATCGTAATGACTGGATACCCTTTTTCCGGACGTTCATAAGCTGATAGTGGACTGTCAATCCAGTCTTTTCTGTTTTCTAGAATCGGTAAGCCCAAGGGCCCTTTTCCCCAAACAATAATCTTCCATCTGGCCATCCAAAACGTGGTGCTGATGACGGAAAAAGCGATTGGAAGCCCTACCAGGCCCACCTTGTAAATTGTGTTCATGGAAAATCACGATCATGGTTTCAAGTTAATGATTTATTCATGGCACTATGTGATGATTGACGCATAGTGCTTTGCCGCTGGCATCAAAATCATGAAATTATTGTTGCATGTATTGAGTTCATATTTTTCGGTTTGAGGTTTTTAAAACTCTTTTTAATTGCATGCTTCTTTGTTAATCATGTACGGATTGAGCTTTTTCTTAATGTTTGTTTGGATGTCGCCTTTTTGCTTTCATTTTTGACATGTAAATTGCTCTTTGTAGGGGGATGGTGGTATCGGATGGGGTTTATGGATGTTCGAGCATTTGTGCCAATCGTGTTGCCATAGCGTGTTGTCCTGTGGCGACCTGGAAATCACAGGATCGATGCCTTGGTCCTGATGCATTTCCTTTGAGGATTGGAGATTTCCATGATGCTCCTGGTCGTCATCGCTGGTGTCACCCTGTTCAGCAGTGACAAGGATCAGCAGAGCCGCCCGAATCCTGATCTTCTGCCACTGGCAAACAGGTTGACTTCAGAGCGTTTGCAGTTCGTCTCAGTATCTTTTTTGGATCCGAGACGTATCGCTGGAGGCGATGAGCCCCATCCAGACACGTTGGCGCCATCGTGAATGTTCAAATGTCATGTTTTAAATGGCATCTCGTCCACATCAGAAATCGCAACAGTCTCTTGTCGACTGGATCGACAGGGTTGATCCGTTTCATTGCCAACAGCGAGCCCGTCATTCTTATGCCCTGTTCGTCCTTAGCATCCCAGCCACATCAAGGATTGCTAGCTCTTCAGGATTTGGCAAAACAAGCCCATTGACACCGCAGCAGAACCTTGAGTAGAACGCTTGAACTACTCGGCGATAGGATGACGCGTCAAGCGACTTTTCTTGGCTTCAAGCCAGGTGATGTGGTGCTGGTGGAGCCTGGGCAAGGAGATGCCTCTCTGGTCAACAGGCAGGACTGGTGGATGGGACAGATCATCTGGGCGGAGGGAGGTGCCAGAGATCCTCAAAGCCCAACCATGTTTCAAATTGCCAATGTGGACACAGGAGTCGTGGAGTGGATCAACGCTGACGAAGCTACACGCCTTGTATTGAGCAATTACGAGCCAGATGCAACAGATGAATATACTGTCTGTCTTCATGGATATTTAACATCAAGGCATCGATTTCGGAAACGGCTCTGCTCGTGAGCTCGAACACTATGGCTGAGTCAAAATCGGGGCTGGTCATTTTTTAGTTCATGACTACATTGAGTTTGCTTCATGGTACGTCTTTCAATTTACTGGCAAAACGAGGTGCACTGGCTTCGTCGTGTGGTGTTTTTTGATTAGGCTGTTGCTGAGGCTATCCCTTGCGATCAGGAAAAAGTTGCATCCACTTTCTTCGTGGCGATTCCGTGAGGATTGATCTCGTTCAACACCAGCCACCTGTTTGTAAGTAGTCGCTAACGAGAGTGTTGAGAGGAGAGTGATCAAATATTCATTTGTTTGAAGTTAAACAACTTTGCTCCAGTGCGATTCAGGGCAAGGTTTCGAATTAAGCCAGCCATGATCTCTTGCAAAAAATTAGTACTATGTCCTATGAGATGTAAGTTAAATCTAAAATGGCGTTGTCTGGTATGTTCGGATTTATTTGTGCAGCCTCTTCTCTGCTATCGATTTCGGTCTCTGCGTCCTTTGCGGAAACTGGTATAAGGGCTAGCGACTGGAAGAGCGGCACTTTCTAATTTAATGCAACAAAGGCAACCATGGCTTACAGGCTTGTACGTGATTCTGGTTGGTTTAGCGTTTCAACAATTCAACCAATAAACGGTGACTTTCATGGCTTGAAGAAAGGATCAATAATGACTGCGAGTTATAAAATTCTAAACATTGATTATCACATTGATTTTGGAATTTTAGATGGCGATCAAATTGATTGGCCAAAGGTGACTGCGCATGTGGCTCGGCTTGGTGCTGATTTCTGTGGTGCACATAAAATTAAATTTAAGGGTTTAATGTATTGATTTTACCTTAGATCTGTAAACCAGAGCGCTGGCAGAATCCGGGCTTGTTTCTCGCAGAAGCTCACCAATTATGTGCTACAACTGCCAGTATTTATTTGGCTTGTATGAATGGAGCTGCCACGACAATGTGTGGTTGGTTCAACCCCCTCGCAAGGACTGCTTTGCGGCCTCCAGTACGGATAAATAAAGATCTTCATCGATTTCACGGATGTCGTACTCGGAGGGCTTCACACCGTGAATGTGCTCATGTAGAACCATCCAGCAACTTCGTTCCAACTCTCCGCCTGCAGAGGCGGAGAGTGCAAGGCTGCGCTCCTTGAGCTCAGTGACCAGTGTCTGATCAGCCATTACGGAATCAATGGTGGTAGTAACTCTAAAAAGAGAATCCGGTTAGCCGACCTTGGCCGTGGACACCCAACCAACGCTTTCGGTTAGCCGACCTTCTGTCAGTTGAGGCCCCCATACGGTTTAAAGACTTCGATGACACGTTCAGATGCAACCCACGGCGGAACAGTTCACTGAGAAAGCCTGGGCCGCCATCGTCGCTGCCCAGCAACTGGCACAGACCTCACGTCATCAGCAGCTCGAAACAGAGCATCTCCTGCTCACTCTTTTGCAGCAACAGGCTCTGGCAGGCCGCATCCTCAGTAAGGCAGGAATGGACCCGGTGCGTTTTGAAGCCGATGTGGAGACATATCTCAGGCGTCAGCCCACCATGTCTGCATCGCCTCAGTCGGTTTTTCTTGGTCGTTCACTGAATTCAACCTTTGACCGGGCCGAGGAGGAGCGTCTGGATTTTGGCGATAGCTACATCTCGATTGAGCACCTGATGCTTGCCGTGGCCCGTGATGATCGCTGCGGTCGGCAGTTGTTGCGTCAGGCTGGCCTTGATAGCAGCACGTTGAAGGAGGCGATTAAGGCGGTGCGCGGCAGTCAGACGGTGAAGGATCAAAATCCAGAGAGCACCTACGAATCTCTGCAGAAGTACGGCCGGGACCTCACTTCAGCTGCGCGGGAGGGCCAGCTTGATCCCGTGATCGGCCGAGATGATGAGATCCGACGCACGATTCAAATTCTCAGCCGGCGTACCAAAAACAATCCTGTGTTGATTGGTGAGCCCGGTGTTGGGAAAACCGCGATTGTTGAAGGTCTCGCGCAACGCATCGTGAATGGAGATGTGCCATCTGCGTTGCAGAACAGACAACTGATCGCTCTTGATATGGGAGCACTGATTGCTGGCGCTAAATACAGAGGCGAGTTCGAAGAACGCCTCAAAGCAGTGCTGAAGGAGGTGACGGATTCCGAGGGACAGATTGTGTTGTTCATCGACGAGATTCATACCGTTGTTGGTGCTGGAGCAACCGGTGGTGCTATGGATGCCAGCAATCTTCTAAAGCCGATGTTGGCCCGCGGAGAGCTCCGCTGCATCGGTGCGACGACGCTTGATGAGCATCGACAGCACATCGAGAAAGATCCTGCCCTGGAGCGGCGTTTCCAGCAGGTGATGGTGGATCAACCGACGGTGGAGGACACCATTTCGATCCTGCGTGGATTAAAAGAGCGTTATGAAGTTCATCATGGCGTGCGTATTGCCGACAGTGCGCTGGTGGCCGCAGCGGTGCTCAGCAGTCGTTATATCGCCGATCGTTTCTTGCCCGACAAAGCGATTGATCTGGTGGATGAATCAGCCGCTCGTTTGAAAATGGAAATCACATCAAAGCCTGAGGAGATTGATGAGATCGACCGTAAAATTCTCCAACTTGAGATGGAAAAGCTCTCCTTGGCAAGGGAGTCCGACACGGCCAGTCTTGAGCGATTGAAACGGCTTGAGCGTGAATTGGCCGAGTTGGCAGAACAGCAGAGCTCTTTAAATGCCCAATGGCAACAGGAAAAAGGTGCGATTGATGATCTCTCCGCGTTGAAGGAGGAGATTGAACGGGTTCAATTGCAAGTGGAACAGGCCAAACGCAATTACGACCTCAACAAGGCAGCTGAACTTGAGTACGGCACGCTTGCAGAACTTCAGCAGCAGCTTTTGCAGCAGGAGACTTTGCTCGCCACTGAGGATGGATCGGACAAAACACTGTTGAGGGAAGAAGTTAGTGAGGATGACATCGCTGAGGTCATTGCCAAGTGGACCGGCATCCCTGTGGCACGATTGGTTCAGAGCGAGATGGAGAAACTTCTTCATCTCGAAGACGATTTGCATCGGCGTGTCATCGGCCAGGACCAAGCTGTCACTGCTGTTGCAGATGCGATTCAGAGGTCGAGAGCAGGCCTGAGTGATCCAAATCGACCGATCGCCAGTTTTCTATTTCTTGGCCCTACGGGTGTCGGTAAGACTGAACTCTCGAAAGCCTTGGCCCATCAATTATTTGACAGTGATGATGCGATGGTTCGGATCGATATGTCGGAATACATGGAAAAGCACACGGTGAGTCGCCTCATCGGTGCTCCTCCGGGCTACGTGGGTTACGAAGCCGGAGGTCAACTGACCGAGGCAGTACGGCGGCGGCCGTACAGCGTGATCCTTTTCGATGAAGTTGAGAAAGCTCATCCAGATGTATTCAATGTGATGTTGCAAATCCTCGATGATGGGCGGGTGACCGATGGACAAGGCCGCACTGTTGATTTCACTAATACAGTATTAATTTTGACAAGTAATATCGGTAGTCAGTCGATTCTTGAGCTAGCAGCTGATCCTGAACGCCATGAGGAGATGGGGCAACGGGTGAATGAGGCTTTGAGGGCCCATTTTCGACCTGAATTTTTGAACCGACTGGATGATCAAATTATCTTTCGTAGTCTCAGGCGGGAGGAACTTCGTCAGATTGTCAATCTTCAGGTGGATCGATTGCGCCGGAGGCTTATGGACCGCAAGCTTGATCTTCAATTGACTGAACAAGCTGCGGACTGGCTGGCGAATGTTGGGTATGACCCTGTGTATGGTGCACGACCTCTGAAACGGGCGATCCAACGCGAGTTGGAGACTCCAATCGCCAAGACGATTCTTTCCGGTCGCTACAGCGAAGGTCAGGTGATTTCTGTGGATGTTGATGCGGAACGCATAGCGCTGCGTTGATGATGAGGTTTGGAATTTGAATCTCAGTGTGTGTATTTAATGATGTTCAGTAAGCGGACGTGTGTCAGATGTTGGGGATATTTGGTTCAGCCTTGCTCTCCTGGCTTGGTTGCAATTGCATAGGCAATCGTTCAGGTGATGGACGTTGAACCACCCCCAGTAGCAGTAGGGATTGGCCTTGATCGGGGGCCCAGCCGATTCGCTTATGGTCAGAGAGTTCGGGTTCGTGATGATCTTCAACCGATCGGTCACTACAGAACGCCTCAATATGTCAGAGGGAAGACCGGTGTGATTGAACGTGTTGTTCCCTACTTTCTGAATCCCGAGAAGGAAGACTATGGAAAAAATGTAGGGATGACCGAACGGGTTGTGCTGAGTGCGTTGTACTCAGAATGAGCTTTGGAGTGCCTACGCACGTTCGGTGAAGGATGTGCTCGAAATTGAAATCTTTGAATTCTGGTTAATGGAGGCCTGAACCCAATGTCCAGCTCTAATCATCCCCATGATCATAGTGCGATTGAGTCATTTCCTGATCCGTGTGAAACCAATGCGGAATTTTGTGGAAACGTGCCGCATTTCGATCGTTTTCCCGGGATTCCACTGACCAACAACAGCTTCTGCCCCCATCCCGTTTGAGAAGGTGCTCATTGGCCCAGATCCAGATCAGTTCGGATGTGGACTCCATCCCCACATTGTTCATGATCCGAAGGTCGAGGGCTCCCCGTGCATGCAGTTGCTGCCATTCCTCGAGCAGGGGATCATCGGCATTGACCAGAAAGGTGTGGTCAAACTGTTCGCGGAGTTTCTGCTCCAAGGGACGCAGGCTGGAGAAATCCACCACAAAACCGCAGGGGTCAAGCTGATGAGCTGCGAACTCCAGCCGGAAACTTCTGCTGTATCCGTGCACAAAGCGGCAGTGCCCAGGGTGGTTCCACTGGCGATGACAGCAGGGATATCCCTCGAACACTTTGCTGCAGGTGTGGGCGCTGGGCGTTGGGAGCACTTGGCTGGATCGATGATCGGATGAGCGCTGCGGGAGGATCGTTGGGACGACTCAGTGCAGGAGTCCTGATGAACCCTCTCAGTCCCGCATTTATTGATCAACTCCGTTTTAACGAAGCAGGGTTGATTCCAGCTGTCGCCCAGGACTGGTTGGATGGAGCTGTGTTGATGGTGGCCTGGATGAATCGGGAATCGATTCAGCACACTCTGAACAGCGGTGAGGTGCACTACTGGAGCCGTTCAAGGGCCGAGCTTTGGCACAAGGGAGCCACCAGTGGTCACATTCAGAAAGTTCGCGACATCCGCTATGACTGTGATGCTGATGTGTTGCTTCTGAGTATTGAACAGGCTGGTGACGTGGCTTGTCACACCGGTGCCCGCAGCTGTTTCTTTGAAGACCAGGACATTCGCTCAGCTGGTGGAGCGGGAGCACTTCCCCCACCTGCTGATGCCTGCACAGAGCTTTATCGCGTCATTGACGGGCGACGTCTTGCACCGGAACAGGGCAGCTACACCAACAAATTGCTTGAGGGAGGTGACAACCGCATCCTCAAGAAGATCGGGGAGGAGAGTGCTGAATTCGTGATGGCCTGCAAAGACAACATTGCCGAGGAGATTGCTGGTGAGGCTGCGGATCTTGTCTTCCATCTTCAAGTCGCTCTCGCTCACCATGGAGTGAGCTGGAGACAGGTGCAGGAAGTATTGGCGGCACGACGCGGCGCACCCCGGCGGGGCTGATTCAATCCGTTTGGATTGAGCCGAATGTTCCGTTCTGTCGCTGCACCCACTTCAGCGTTTGTCTGTCACGGAGAGTTGGCGTCAGCACTGGCGTTGCCCCTTGATGCACCGCAAGGGCATCAAGGGGGTTGTCACTGTGGCCCCAGAGACCGAAGGCATGGCCGAGTTCGTGCAGGGCCGTGGCCTGCAGCACCTCGGCCCGGAGCTCTGGTGAAACCAACACCTCAATCTGAGGTTCCCGACGACGCACGTTGTTCCGCGTGAGCTCGACCAGTTTGAGGATGCTCCGGCCGTTGCTGGCTCGCCATCCCGTGGGAGTGTGCCGGCGTGGTGGTCTTCTCCGGAAGACGAGAATCTGGGCCTGACGAGGGTCTGGCACCAGGGTGAAGCTGACGTGGGGCCGCCATTGCTCCACTGCAGAATTCACAGCGTTCTGCCACCGCAGGCTCCAACGGTTGGAGGGGGCATCGTCCGGTTCGATCCAGACGCACCAGTGCGCAAGGCTGGGGTAGCCGAAAACCGTTGTGGCCAGTCGGCTGCTGTACCCATCAGGCTGTTCAGCAGGGCTTGGCGCGATGAGAACAGCCTGAAGAGGACGAACCTCCGCTGCAGGAGGGCAGGAATCAATCGTCATCAAGCGGTTGGTAATCCAACACCACGTGCCATCAGTGTGGCCATCAAGGGAATTGATGCGAAACCCACCAATTCGACGTTGATGATCCAGCCCAGGCGGGTTGCCAGAGCTTCACTGACCTGGGGCAGCTCACCTTTACGCAGTGGGATGGCCCAGAGGATGTAGGTGATCGTTGGATAGAGGGAAAGACCACCCACGGAAAGGTAAAGACCGACCTTCCACCAGAACAGTGGGTTCTGGGTGTAGAAGTCGGCTCCCTGCCCGAAATGGATCACTCGGAGGATTCCGCTTAGGAGCAGAGCCAACGCCGCCAACCCGTAAACGATGTCGGTGATCACCATGGCGGTGGCTTCGCCGCGATTTGGGTTGGGTTTGATGAGGCGTCTCTCGAGGACCAGTGCTCCGAAACAGAGCATGAAGCTCAGGTAATGGACGTAGGCAACGCCAGCTGTTTTGGCGATGTCCGGCGTTAATGCAACCGCCAGGGACATGGATGACCTCACAAGGACGCCGGGACCCTAGCGGCAGAAAACCGAGCCTCCTGAAGATTGTCTTCAGGACAAGGAAGAAACTGTTTAATCATGCACTAAAGATGAATACGAAAGAAACCGTTCAATATGCATCAAAAATAAATTCCGCACTCTTTATTACACCAGCCAAATGAAAACACTTTGGTTCTAGGTTCAATTCAGCGAGGTGTTCCTGATGGTGAGTTCCCTGAGTGCATTTCTCGGCGAAATCGGTCGCCACCAATTGCTGACCCCTGAGCAGGAACTCATGATGGGCAGGAAGGTCCAGGCGATGGTTGCAATCACAGAGCGCTGTCATCTGGCTGGGGGAAACGGCCCTGCGTGTGAATACAATGATGAAGAAAAAATAGTGATTCGTCGGGGAGAGAGAGCGAAGAATCAAATGATCACTTCGAACCTCCGACTTGTTGTCAATCTGGCCAAGCGATATCAGGGCAAAGGGTTGGATCTTCTCGATCTGATTCAAGAGGGAACTCTTGGTCTAACCCGGGCTGTTGAGAAATATGATCCGACCCGCGGCCACCGATTTTCCACCTATGCCTATTGGTGGATCCGGCAGGGGCTCAACCGTGCGCTCTCCACTCAGAGCCGCACGATTCGGATTCCAGTCAATGTCAACGAAAAGCTCACCAAGTTGCGGGCGGCGAAAGCACGCCTGATGCAGAGCAATGGCCTCAGTCCGACAACTGAGCAGCTTGCTGAATACATGGAGATTCCGATTGCTGACGTGGAGGACCTGCTCGCCTGTGAATTGCGGAGCGTCACCGTCAGTCTTCAGGGGGTTGTGAAATCGAAGTCGGATCCATCCGAGCTTGTTGATGTGCTGCCCAGTGATGAGCTCCCCCCCATGGAGCGAGCTGAGATCGCTGAACGTTCGGCTTCCGTCTGGACTCTTCTCAACAAGGCCAATCTCACTCCGAAGGAACGCACGGTTGTAACGCTCCGGTTCGGTCTGGATGGAACCCATGAGTGGCGCACGCTCGCTGAAGTGGCTCGACACATGAACTGTTCGCGCGAATATTGCAGGCAGGTGGTGCAACGGGCTCTGCGCAAGCTTCGGAAGACAGGTATTCAGAGTGGGTTGGTTGAAACCACACCCTGACGATTCGGACCTCCTCCTTCACAGACCAACGCTTTCACGCGAAAATTGTGCACTTGGAGCTTGTTTGTGATGTCTGGTCCCTCAAAGACAGCATCAACAGCGGCTGAAGCCACTGTTGATGCAACGATTCTCGACAGTGAAGTGATTGATGAGCATGTCCTTCAGTCACTGCTGAGGAGAGCCGGTCGCACCATTGCAGCGCCGGCCCTCGAAGCACTGGAGCTGATCCTTGATGCCTCAACACCCGCCCCGGTACGGATGACGATGGTGGCGGCTCTCAGTTATCTGCTGATGCCAGCGGATCTGATTCCCGACCTCATTCCCATCGCTGGATTCAGTGATGATCTTGTTGCGCTCACAGCTCTGATCGGGATCTGGAATAACCACATCACACCCGAGATTCGCAGTCGCGCCCGTCGCAGACTCGATCACTGGTTCCCCGTCGGGCCCTAACCCCATGACGACCACCTCCTGGACTCCAGAATTTCAAGAGGATCTGATCCCCCTTTTAAAGGATTGGCTCAAGCAGCAGGGGCGCACTCAGGCCGATTTGCGCCGCAGCCTGAGGGCTGTTTCAACGCGGATGCCCGCCTTGCTGGAGGTGCTCGAGCACGATTACAACCGCAAGGGTTTGCCCGGTTTGGCTTCCCGGCTCTGTCGTGTTGAGGCGGAATGGCAGGGAGCAGGCCCTGCGGATGCTTCGGATAAGACAGAGTCCAGTGATCCCTTCAGTCAACTGGACATGCTTCTGCAGGAAATTCGCGATGACTGCCCCAACTGATGCCGATCAGGGGCAAAGTGGAGACCTCACGCACGCGTCGATGAATTTCGTCAAGCTGCTTCCATCCGTTGGCTTGCTTCTCGGGCTTCCCGTGATCTGCGGCCAGCCCGTTTTCGCTCAGTCAGAGGGTTGGCTTCTCGGGCCTGGCAGTAATTTAAGCAATCAGAGCGACATCGTCCCAACCAACTGCGTCACTGATCTATCAGGGGCCATCACCTGCGATACGAAGGTGGTCAATCCGCCCAGTAACACTCCTGCGCGGCCTTACTACAACCCTTTCAACAACTGATCAGAGGTGAATCGACCCCATTCGTCAGGGATTTCATTTCTTTCAGTAGTGGATGCCGGAGAGCGTGTTGTCGCGCGCATCCTGACGATGATCACCGGCGTTGTGATCGTCGCGGCACTGATCCAGTTGGTGGTGTCCATGGGATTCAACCTTCTTCAGGGATCGAAAGCCACTTGGCTTGGCGATGACCTCATCAAGGTTTTGGGAGATCTGCTCACTGTTCTCATCGCCCTTGAGGTACTCCAGAACATCACGAGTTACCTGCGGCGCCATGTCGTCCAGATCGAACTGGTTCTCGTCACCGCTCTGACAGCAGTGGCCCGCAAGGTGATCGTTCTCCCCAGTGGTGCTGAAGACAAACCTCAGCTGTTAATCGGCCTTGGCATTGCAGCTCTGTCGCTAGCAGCGGCGTACTGGCTGGTTAAATGTTCAACGACGGGTCGACGGGATCTCTCCAGAGCAACGCAACCCACAGGGTTCCTGGATCGGGATCCGTACGCTCAACCCGATGCCGGCAGTGTGCGGGCAGGAAAAGATGATCCCCAGCGCTGAGGTCGACGACCCGATCAGGGTCAGCCAGTTTGAGACGGGCGCTACCCCTCAGCACCATCACCCACTCCTGCTCTGACTGGTCCATCCAGGCATCCTCTGGGCAACGAGCCTGGTTGGAGGCGATCAGAACCAGCCTCCAGTCGCGGCCTTGATGCAGAGTTTGTTCGACCTCCTCACCGGCCGGGGGAATCGCAGCGTTGAGAAGATTGTTGCCGTGGTGTTTGGGCTGTTCCGGCTCGCCCCAGCGTTTGCCAATGTCGTATCCCCAGCGGTGCGCCAGGTTGACCACCTGATTGTGATTGGAACAGGAGGCCAGCTCTTCTCGTCGTTCAGGGTTGATCTCGAGGCTTTGAACCAGTTGCTGCAGCTGCGCAACTTTGTCGAGAAAACGGAGAAGATCCTTTTGCGCCATCAAGACTCCGTTTTTGATACTCCATCAGTGATCCTGACAACAGACGACTGAGGCCTCTTGCATCGAAAGTCAGGACTTCCTAATCGAATCGACCATGCCGACCAAAGCCAAACTGTTGACCATCGGTGATTTGGAAGCGGGCTTTTCCTCGTATTGCGAAGCCCTGCGTCGCCTGGTGACCAGTGGTCGCGACATTGACGCAATCCGTCGCACGCTTTGTTGGGACTACCTGCAACGTCTGCACACTTCATTGCCCCAGAGTTACCGGTCCCCGGAGGATCTGGTCGCTCGTTACAGGCGTGCAACCTCCTGCGCTCGAGCAAACTGAGTGCAGATGACACAGAGCGCGTGATCGCAGTCAATCAACGGGTCTGCAGTGGTCGTGGGCTCGTCAGGCTGTTCGTTCCCATGCTTCTTTCGATCGGTTTGATGGTGCTTTTTTTCGCTCCAGTTGCGGCGATGGCAAATCCATCAGGGTCCAGTCAGGGAGAAGTTCTGTTTTATTTGCACTGCGCCGGTTGTCATCTCAACGGAGGTAATATCATTCGTCGGCGCAAAACGCTCAAACTGGCCGCATTGGAACGGAATGGAATCGTTTCATCTGAGGCGATCGCCCAGATCGCGCGCCAAGGAATCGGCCGGATGAGCGGATACGGGGACGTTCTGGGTCCTGATGGTGATCGCATCGTGGCCGAGTGGATCTGGCAGCAGGCTCAGAAGGCCTGGATCCAGGGATAAACCTCACACTGAGTCCATATTCCTTCTGTCCAGTAAATATCTGCTTCAACCAAACGTCGCACGGTCGAGAGGTCTGCGGCATCGAAGATTCCGAACACATGGGTACTTCCTTCCGTCGGTCCGAGCGTGATTAAGAATCCCTCGTCCTTAAGAGACTGAAGACGGGAGAGATGTTCATCCCTGAAAGGTGTTCGCTTTTCAAGAGCATCACTGCAATACGTTCCCCAGAGAACAAAACGAGCCATCGTTTTATCAGGTTTCGTAGGAATTATCTCTCATCAACGATGGATTGGCATGTTGATCAAACGCTATGTTGAGAATGTTGATTTGTTTTAAACCAATGCTTACTGGGAGCGATCTTCTGGCAAAAGTCAAGGATTTAGGTGATGTCAGCAAATCTGATCTCGTTCGCGCTTGTGGGTATGTCTCCACAAAGAAAGATGGTGGTGAACGCTTGAATTTCACAGCTTTTTACGAAGCACTTCTCGAGGCAAAAGGGGTCAATCTTGGGATTGGTGGTGTTGGTGGGATTGGCAAAGGAGGCCGCAAGTTGAGTTATGTCGCCACGGTGCAGGGCAATGGAAATCTGCTTGTTGGCAAGGCCTACACCGCCATGCTCGAGCTTCAGCCTGGTGATGAATTTGACATCAAGCTTGGAAGCAAACAGATCCGACTTGTCCCTGTAGGTGGTTCGGATGAAGACGAGGAGTGATCGAACGACCCGGATCAATCGACGAAGCGAAGAACGTTGAATGATCCTTCCAACAAAGCCCCAACTTTCTTGGGGCATTGTTACGCCTGAGCTCCAGCGGCCTGCATGGAGATGTTCAGTTAGCTGCCGCGCGGAGTTCCATACAAAACTTGCCGGCCTCAGCTGCGATCTGCCCCGCTTCAGCGGCGGCCATACGTTTGACAAGTGCACTGCCAACGATGGCGCCATCCGCTCCCCAACTACGAACCTGACGAACCTGTTCAGTTCCTGAAATCCCAAAACCAACGGCGACAGGCACCGGAGAACTCTGTTTTAGTTGTTGGACAAGACCTTCGACACGCGTTTCCATTTGTGCCCGCTCACCGGTGACGCCAGTGACGCTCACGAGATAAGTGAAACCACGGCTGCGTGTGGCAATTCGCTCCATCCGATCCTTCGGTGTGGTGGGTGCGACGAGCAAGACCAGATCCATTCCATGCTTCGCAGCTATAGGGGACAAGCGTTCAGCTTCCTCGAGAGGCAGATCAGGTACCACCAAGCCTGCAGCTCCAGCGGAGGCTGCCCGTTCACAGAACGCTTCCATGCCGATATTCAGGAGCGGATTGCTGTAGGTGAACAGAATCACCGGGAGCTTGAAGTCATCTCCAAGGGTTTCCAACATCTCCAACACCTTTCCAGGCGTTGTTCCCGAATCAAGGGCGCGGGATGCAGCAGCCTGGATGACTGGCCCATCCGCAAGGGGATCGCTGTATGGCATACCCAGTTCGACCATGTCTGCACCTGCGGACTGAAGAGCCAAAAGCACATCTCTGGTTGTGTCGAGATCAGGATCTCCAGCCATCAGGAAAGGCATCAGAGCGAGCCTGCCCTCCTCCTTTAGCTGTTGAAATCGCTGGGCAATGGAAGTCACGTCTGGGCCAACGGTGCAACAACCCGTTGAGCCTATGAGTCGACTGGGGTGTCTTCGGGTTGGATTCCGATGCTTCTCAGCAGCTGTTGTTGTTGCTCCTCCGGCATCGCTTCAAAACGGGCCTGGAGATCATCTTTGGCCTGTTCGTCGTACACCTCCCGATAGCGACGCCGCTGCTCCATGAAGGTCATCCGTCCGGTGATCACCCGCGTGGCATAGGACCCAATCCAGATCAGCACGATGAGAACAAGAATGGACTGTGCGGCGATTCCTGCGGAGAAGCCTTCAAACCCCGCTGCTTTGAAGCCCACATATCCAATCCCACCCAGCGCAAGAACGGCCAGGCCGATAAGGAGCACTTTGGCGCGTGTCAATTCAGACGTCTCCCTGGCCGCTTAGACGAAAATTCAGGAATGGTGCGTAGACCACCATGCCCGGGAAAAACAGAAACACCATGCCGTAAACGAGCAGACGCTCCACGTTCCCCATCTGATGCCATCGACGGTTCATCCACAGAAACAGCCCCAGCGGGACCACAAGCAGGTAAACCACGGCGAGGCTGCCGTAAGCAACAAGGACAAGCAGTGTTTCCTGGCTGAGCAGACTCAAGGCAGACTGGAGGTTCACAACCATCCAACGGGTAACCGAAATCTAGGATGGTCTGCGTGGGGGCATGGCGGAATCGGTAGACGCACGCGACTTAAAATCGCTTGGGCTGAAAAGCCTGTGGGGGTTCAAGTCCCCCTGCCCCCATTCCCGATCTGAGGCTTCGTTCAGTTAGCGGTCAGGAGTTCGGAGAGTTTTGTGCGGAATTCGCCCTTCGGCATGCCTCCCTTGAGTTCTCCACGAATGGAGAATTCTCCTTCGGGATCGGTCACAAGTAAGTAGGTGGGCCAACCCATTCCTTCTTTATTGGGGTATTGGGCAAGAAGAATCTTGCGGTACTTCCTGTAGGCCTCCGTGTCTTGCAACATCACAGACACGAAGGTGCAGCCAAGTTCTTCTGCAACCTTGCCGTCGTAGTGACTCATGCGATGGCAAGTGCCGCAATCCTCCGAGCTGAACTTGATCACATGCATTGAGTGCGGCTGATTTCTGCTGTGAAGCTAGCTCCGGTCAGGATGAAGAAATCATTGTCCAGGGCAGGATTTCCCCGGCATGGAACGGCACCAGCCCATCGATTAGTTCTGGAACCAGTTGATCGACTTTTGCCAAACAGACGCGGGTCTGGTTCACCGGAAGTCCATAGAAGGCAGGGCCATGCAGGCTGGCGAAACCCTCGAGGCGATCGATCGCGCCTTCTTGTTCGAATGCCAGGGCATAGCTCTCGAGAGCATGAGGTGCGTTGAAAATGCCGGCGCAACCGCAGGCGGTTTCCTTCGCCTCTCGGCTGTGGGGAGCTGAATCGGTGCCCAGAAAAAAACGACAGTCGCCACTGGTGGCAGCGCGTCGGAGCGCCAATCGATGCTGCTCCCGTTTCGCCACCGGTAGGCAGTAGAAGTCGCTGCGCAGTCCACCGGCGAACATGGCGTTGCGGTTGATGTGCAGATGATGGGGCGTGATCGTTGCCGCCAGATTGCGGTCGGCTGATCCGACGTAATCCACCGCCTGGGAGGTGGTGATGTGTTCCAGAACAATCTTTAGATCGGGATAACGCTCACGCAGTGGAATCAAGTGGCAATCGATGAACGTTGCCTCCCGATCGAAAATATCCACATCGGAGTCGGTGACCTCGCCGTGAATTAGAAGGGGCATTCCGATCCTTTGCATCGCGCTAAGAACGGAATCGATCCGGCTCAGATCCGTAACTCCTGCGGCTGAGTTGGTTGTTGCATTGGCCGGATACAGCTTCGCCGCTGTGAAAACCCCGGTCGTGAATCCCCGTTCAAGCTCGTCAGGATCTGACCCGTCAGTCAGATAGGCGGTCATCAAAGGCGTGAATGACAGCCCAGATGGCACAGCATCGAGGATCCGGTTCCGGTAACCCTCGGCGGCCTTCACCGTGGTGACCGGTGGCCGGAGGTTGGGCATCACAATCGCCCGCTGGAACAGCCTTGCCGTTCGGCCTACAACCCTTGTGAGCATGGCGTTGTCCCTCAGATGGACATGCCAGTCATCTGGTGCGATCAGGTTGAGGCGTTCAGGCATCCGCAGAGGCGGGGGACAGTGATCCGACGGCAAGATTCAGGGCTCTCAACCGATCATCGGTGATGTGGCTGGCGGGTAGCCGATCAAGCAGCTTGAGCCTTTTCAGACGATTCTCCGTGCTTCCGGTAGCACCGACCATGAACACATTGCGGCCGGCTTCGATCGCTTCCTTCACGGCATTCTCGAGAGCGATGGCTGCCGTCACCCCGAGATGGGAGACCTCGGAAAGGTCAAAGACAACGGCCTGACAATTGGCGATCGCGTTGTGTTCGCGTGCGATCGCTTTGGCGACACCAAAGATCATTGGACCGGCAAGTTGGAACAGCAGGACCTTGCCAGCTGTTTGATCCAGCAGAGCTTGTTCTTCCTGGCTGAGTTCCACATCATCATCGGCTGTGCTGATTGTTTTGACCTTCTTGGACTGCAGGGCGCTCATCCGATCAATGGTCAGTACATTTGCCACGAACACGCCGATGCCCACGGCCGTGATCAGATCGACAAGGACGGTTAGGAGAATCACCCCATAGGTGATCACTGCTGCCTTCATCGAGAGGTGGTGAGCCCGTTTGAGAAACTCCCAATCGATGATGTCGATCCCCACTTTTAGGGCGATACCCGCGAGGACGGAAAGAGGAATCTTGGAGGCAAAGGGAGAAGCCAGAAGAACCACCAGCATCAAGATCACAGCTCGAATCACACCGGACAGTGCTGTGCGGCCGCCGGCTTGGATGTTGACCACCGTGCCCATGGTTGCCCCAGCACCAGGCAATGCTCCAAACAGGCCTGAGGCGACATTTGCAAGCCCTTGCCCGATCAGTTCCTTGTTGGAATCGTGTTCGGCTCGGGTCAGGCTGTCGGCAACCACCGAGGTCAGCAGGGCATCAATGCAGCCGAGCATTCCGAGTACGGCTGCATTGACCACCATCATCCGGATCTGGCCACCTGAGAAATCAGGAACACTCAGGGTTGGAAATCCAGCTGAAAATTCGGGAATCGTGCGGAGACCGAGTCCACTGAACACGGTCAGCGAAAGAATGGTTCCTGCGACGAGAGCCAGAAGCTGAGGAGGGCAGACCTTCTTCAGGCCAGAAGGCGTGAACCAGAGAATGATCAGCGTGATCACTGCGAGAAGCAGCTCCATCGGCTGAGTCCCCTGGATTAAAACCTGGAGCTGACTGAGGGTCCCCATCACCCCACCCTTCGGTGGGGCCTGGCCCAGGAAGGGAGCGAGTTGAAGCAGAACCAGAATGATGCCGATGCCGGACATAAAGCCCGAGATCACCGTGTAGGGCATCATCGTGATGTAACGACCAAGCCGAAACAGGCCGAACAGAATCTGGAAGACGCCGGCCAGCACACCAACGGTGAAAGCCATTGCCAGGGCTTGGCCTGGACTGTCTGCTGTGGTGGCGAAGCTGATCACCACGGATGTGAACACCACGGTCATCGGACCGGTGGGTTCGGAAATCAAGGTTGGTGTTCCACCAAACAGTGAAGCCACCAGGCCGATGATCACAGCGCCCCAGAGGCCCGCCGCTGCTCCCGCTTCCGGCACGCCAGATGCATTGCCCACAGCGATCCCGAAGGCGAGCGCCATCGGCAGCGCGATGACTGCTGCCGTCAGGCCTCCGAATGCATCTCCTTTGAGATTGTTGGTGTTGATGCGGTTCAGCAAAGCCGATCTGGACCCGTTCCGAGGGTGAACCTTAGGTCTCGTGAAGCCGGCAGCGCAGAATTGGTTTCAACTCAACTTTCGTTGGTCGGATGCCCGAGGCTCCCCAGATGTTGGTTTACGCCCTGGAGGTAGTCGGTGGAATTCTGTTGCTTTTTCTGGGTGGGGACCTGTTTGTCAAGGGTTCGGTGACCATCGCCACGATCTGCGGCATCCCTCAGTTGGTGATCGGTCTCACCGTCGTTGCCTTTGGCACCAGCGCGCCGGAGCTATTCGTAAGCCTCAGCTCGATCATGCAGAACGCTGACGACTTGGCCGTCAGCAATGTCGTCGGCAGCAACATCTTCAACATCTTGGTTGTGCTGGGCTGCTCTGCCCTGGTGCTGCCCCTTCAGGTCGAGCACCGACTGGTGCGCAGGGATGTTCCTGTGCTGCTGGCGATTTCGTCCGCAGCTTGGGGAATGGCTTCCGCCGGACGCATGACCTGGCAGGCCGGGGTGGCGTTGTTGATCGGCCTGGCGATCAACACCACCTGGGAGGTTCGATCTGCCCGTGAGGACCATCACGCCAACATCGCGCCTGGTGATGGCGAAGTGAGCACCACTCCTTTGATGGGGAGAGCCATGCCCATAGCCGTGGTTCAACTGGTGATTGGCATCACGCTTCTGGTGATTGGCTCAAGGGTTTTGGTGAGTGGTGCCAGCGGGGCCGCTGCGTTTCTGAATGTGCCGCAAGCCGTGATCGGTCTCACGATCGTCGCCACCGGTACCTCAACCCCCGAGTTGATTACATCTGTCGTGGCCACAATGAAAGGACGGACGGATCTCGCCGTTGGCAATGTTGTGGGTAGTTGTCTGCTCAACCTTTTGATGGTGCTTGGTGCCTCAGCAGTGGTGAGTGGTCAGTCTGGGTTGCAGGTAAGTGCTGAATTGATTTCAGAAGATCTTCCTGTGATGATGTTTGCAACATTGGTCTGTTTGCCGATTTTCTGGTCGAGGCGCAGTATTTCCAGGATCGAAGGCGGAATTCTATTAATTGTTTATGTGCTTTATCTGACAGATAATGTTTTGCCTAGAACAGAACTTGCATCCTGGCAGGACGAATTTCGTTTTGGTGCGCTCTGCGTTGTATTGCCAGTGATGTTGACCGTGATTGTCACGCAAGTGCTGATGTACTGGCGAACGCGAACTTCAGATTAAATCAGAAACGCATCAGTTGTAATTCCTCATTGAGGGATGACCGTCTGAGAAACGCTGTTCATCCTTGGGAAGCATGATGCTCGGCTTGCCGATGCTTGAGCTGCTTCCTGCACTCAACGACAAAAACCTCCCCTGGCTCGACGTGATCCATCCGATCGTCGTGCATTTTGTGATCGCCATGGCGCTGATCACTGTTGCCTTCGATCTCATCGGGGTTGTGACCCAAAAGAAGAACCTTTTTGAGGTGAGCTTCTGGAATCTGATCGTTGCCACCGTGGCGATTTTTGTGGCAATCATTTTCGGTCAGGTCGAGGCCGGACTCGCGAATCCCTATGGAGCATCGAGGGACATTCTCAATCTTCACAGCACGATTGGTTGGTCCCTGGCGGGAATCCTGGCCCTGCTCACCGGCTGGCGTTATGTCGCCCGTCAGAAGGATCCAATGGTTTTGCCTTCGGGATTTCTTGCCGTCGACCTTCTCCTAGCAGGACTGGTGGTCGTTCAGGTTTACCTCGGCGACAAGCTTGTTTGGGTCTATGGGCTGCATACGGTCCCCGTGGTCGAGGCGATTCGTGAAGGAGTGCTGTCATGAACGTCTTCACAACGATCGCCTCGCCGATCAATGACATCGCCGATTCCCTTGGCGCCAACGATCTTCCCTACACGATCCCTGTTCACCCGAATCTGGTGCATCTCACGATCGGGTTGTTTGCCATTGCGATCGCTTTTGATTTCGCTGGGGCCTTTTACCCGCTCGAGAAGCGGCTGTTTCGGTTTCTGGCTCTCCCAGTGACCCGTAGTGGGTTTCATGACGTTGGTTGGTACAACCTGGTGGCCTGCAGCGGCATCAGTTTCTTCACCGTCGCAGCAGGGTTCTACGAGATGCTCCTGGCGGTCCCAATCCCAGGTGTGCGCAGCATTCTGGGACAGACCGCCATCGACACCATGCTCTGGCATGCCATCGGTGGTGTGGCCATTCTTCTGGTGATTGTTGCCATGACGGTTTGGCGCGGTTACCAGCGGTTTGTCTGGAGGAAGGATCTTGGCCGTCAGGTGACGTGGCTTTATCTGTTGTGCGGAGCCTCGATGCTGCTCCTGATGGGCTTGCACGGAAGTCTTGGCGCCTGGCTTGCCAGTGATTTCGGGGTGCACATCACCGCAGACCAGCTGCTGACCGCTGGTGCTGATCTCAATGAGGTTTTGCCATGACCACCGCTGCGCCGAAAAAAGGCCCGAACATTGCGGCCATCGTGATCATCGCGGTGGCTGTGGCAATCAATCTTTTGGTAGCGAGGTTGATGGCGAATTGGTCCTACAGCTGGTTCCCTCCCCAGGCCTCCAGTGCTGCGCCTTACGTCGACGATCTCTTTGCTCTCGAGACCGGAATTGGCTCATTTATCTTCTTCGGCTGCACCGGATTCATGGGCTGGGTGTTGCTTTTCAACCGTGCCGGTAAGTACGACGAAAGCGATGGTGCACCGATCGAAGGCAACACCAAGCTCGAGGTCACTTGGACCATCATTCCCTTGGTGACGGTCTTTGTAATCGCCACCTATTCAATGAATGTCAACATGAAGCTTCAGACCCTTGGTCCGAAGCACAAATACGCCATCGGCAGTGATCCGACTGCATTGATGGAAATCGACCCGATCGCTGATGTCGGTCCGATTGACGTCATTGCCCGTCAATGGAGCTGGGAGTTCATCTATCCCGATGGTGTCCGCAGCTCTGAGCTCCACCTGCCTGTGGATCAGCGGGTGAACTTCCGTCTGATGTCCGAAGACGTTCTGCACAGTTTCTACGTCCCAGCCTTTCGACTGAAGCAGGACATCATCCCTGGCAGCATCATCTCCTACAGCCTCACTCCGACGCAGGAAGGCCGGTTCCGGCTGCGGGACGCCATGTTCAGCGGCGCCTATTTCTCGCAAAACCAGACCAACGTCATCGTTGAATCCGAACAGGCTTATGCGGATTGGTTGAAGGCCGCTGCCGGGCAACCACTGCAACCAGGACTCGATCCAGGCCGCGCCCTTTATGACCGCCGCATCGCCCGCGGCGACAAGGGTTGGGCAACCGTCCCGCCGGCCCCAGCCCCGATGGTTAACGACCCAGGAGATCCCTCCATCCCCCACGACGCCTGAGACGTGCCATGACCTCCACCAACTACGACCCCCGCATCCTCAAGGCGCCCCACCCGGTTCCGGGCGCACCCGATAACTGGAAACGCTTTTTCAGCTTCAACACCGATGCCAAGGTGATCGGCATTCAGTACATCGCCACCTCGCTGTTTTTCCTCCTTGTGGGAGGGCTTCTGGCGATGATTGTTCGCGGAGAACTAATCACACCACCGGCCGATTTGGTGGATCCCACCGTCTACAACGGCCTTTACACGATGCATGGAACGGTGATGCTGTTCCTGTTTTTGTTTCCGATCCTGAATGGGTTCAACAATTTGTTGATCCCCACCATGATCGGGGCTCCTGACATGGCGTTTCCGAAGCTCAACGCCGCAGCCTTCTGGCTGGTTCCAGTGTTCGCGCTTGTGCTCATGGGGAGTTTCTTCGCCCCTGGAGGGCCTGCTTCTTCCGGGTGGTGGTCCTACCCACCGATGAGCCTGCAGAACCCACTCGGGAATTTCATCAACGGCCAGTTTCTCTGGATCCTCGCCGTCGCCTTATCGGGGATCTCTTCGATCATGGGCGCCGTCA
Organism: Synechococcus sp. MIT S1220; assembly: GCF_047303025.1. Taxonomy (NCBI): domain Bacteria; kingdom Bacillati; phylum Cyanobacteriota; class Cyanophyceae; order Synechococcales; family Synechococcaceae; genus Synechococcus; species Synechococcus sp. MIT S1220. The sequence continues at coordinate 1,680,257 of NZ_CP138939.1, forward strand.
ATTTCGTGACGACGATTATTCGGATGCGTGCCCCAGGCATGGGCTTTTTCAAGATGCCGATCTTTGTTTGGACTGCCTGGGCAGCACAGACCATCCAACTCCTGGGATTGCCTCCGCTCACTGGTGGTGCCGTGATGCTGCTGTTCGATCTCAGCTTCGGCACAAGCTTCTTCCGCCCTGAAGGAGGCGGAGATCCTGTGCTTTTCCAACACTTTTTCTGGTTCTATTCGCATCCAGCGGTTTATGTGTTGGTGCTTCCCGTCTTTGGCATCTTTTCAGAGCTTTTTCCGGTGTATGCCCGTAAGCCTCTGTTCGGCTATCGCTTTGTGGCGATTGCCTCGTTCGGGATCACATTCCTGAGCATGATCGTCTGGGCCCATCACATGTTTTACACGGGTACACCGAATTGGATGCGCCATATTTTCATGTTCACCACCATGCTGATTGCGGTTCCTACGGGGGTGAAGGTGTTTGCCTGGCTGGGAACGCTCTGGAAGGGAAATATCCGATTGAGCACGCCGATGTTGTTCTGTCTTGGTGGCTTATTTAACTTTATTTTTGCTGGCATCACTGGTGTGATGCTTGCGACTGTTCCGATTGATATTCATGTTGGCAATACCGCTTTCGTGGTGGCTCATTTTCACTACGTCATTTTCAATACCATCGGCTTCGGCGTCTTTGCCGGGATTTATCACTGGTTCCCGAAGTTCACCGGTCGCATGTATTACGAGGGCCTAGGCAAGCTGCATTTTGTACTCACCTTTATCGGTGCAACCCTGAACTGGCTGCCTCTGCACTGGGCTGGGCTTCTGGGCATGCCTCGCCGGGTTGCCTCCTACGACCCTGAATTTGCAATTTGGAACGTGCTGGGCAGCATTGGAGCGTTCATGTTGGGCGTTGCCTCTATCCCTTTTATTCTCAACATGGTGAGTTCTTGGGCTCGGGGTCCCAAGGCACCGGCCAATCCATGGCGAGCGATTGGGCTTGAGTGGCTTCTGCCCTCGCCTCCCCCAGCCGAAAACTTTGAAGACGACATTCCAACGGTGATCAGTGAGCCCTATGGCTATGGCCTTGGTCATCCCCTCGTTGAGGACGAGGAGTTTTACATCCGCCGTTCCCAGGAGGCCTGAACCGATGACCAGCGTCCAACCTGAACGTGCGCTAGATCACACTCCTGGACACGTAAAGCATGACGGTCACAACATGACCGGCTTTGTCATTTTTCTCCTTTCAGAAAGTGTGATCTTCCTGGCGTTCTTCGCCGGGTATGCCGTGCTGAAACTCACGACTCCCCAATGGCTGCCGGATGGATTTGAAGGTTTGCAAGTGCGGATGCCGCTGATTAACACCGTTGTGTTGGTGAGTTCCAGTTTTGTTGCCTATTTTGCTGAGCGTTATTTACACAAACGCAATCTCTGGGGATTCCGTGCTGTCTGGCTGCTTACGATGGCAATGGGGGCCTACTTCGTCTACGGGCAAGCACTAGAATGGTCTGAACTTAGCTTCAGTCTGAGTAGCGGTGTATTTGGCGGGATGTTCTATTTGCTAACTGGTTTTCATGGCTTGCATGTGATTACCGGTGTCCTCTTGATGGGTTTAATGTTGGCGCGATCTTTTCGCCCTGGTAATTACGACAAAGGGGAAATGGGTGTTGCGTCAGTGAGTCTTTTTTGGCACTTCGTTGATGTAATTTGGATCCTTCTTTTTGTCTTGATCTATGTTTGGCAATAATCTTTTTGCTTCAATTCTGTGTCCTAAGTCTGCCACAAATAAAACCCTCCTGCGCATTTGTCAGGTCTATGACCATTTTAAACTCTTTTGGCCCTTTTGATGGATTTTTTTGGGGAAGGGGGGAGTAACTTCCTTTTAATAGTCTTTGTTTAGAGCTTTTAACAAGCATATGGCAGCATTGAATTAATCAGTTATAAGATTAAAATACTGCCTATTCGATGGTTCTCAGGCTCTTTTGTGAATTCTTCAATGTCAGAATGTTGACCGTTGAATGCAGGCTGTCTTCATTATCCCTGCATCAGCTGTACTGATGATTAGATAAAACATGGTTGCATTCATTTTCATTGATCAATGCGAAAAAAGACCGATTCCTCAAGCGAAATGATCCAATCAGTCAGTCTATTGAACTTGCATAAAGCCAGGGATTTTTGATCTCATATAAGGTACAAAATATAATCATCTTGGTAAAGATGTTTGTATCCGGCTTGACTCATTATTTCTTGAATTATCGGCGAGGTTGCCAGTCTCAATCTGACCTCTTTGAACGAGATTCGGATCAATATGTTCTCCATTGCTTCCTATAATTTCAAAGTGCAGATGTGGACCAGTGCTTTGTCCAGATGACCCCATAAGGCCAATACGTTGCGCTGTTTCAATGCGTTGATCTTGCTTCACTGCGATTTTACTAAGATGTGCGTAGCGTGCTCTGGATGAGTCTTTATGTTGAATCTCAACATAATATCCAAAACTGTGAGCCCAGCCTGCAAATACAACACGACCCGATCTTGCGGCAATAATTGGAGTTCCTGTTGCATTAGCAATATCAATTCCTCTATGCATTCTCCCCCATCTCATGCCGAAACCGGAAGAATGATGACCTCTGGCTGAAATAACAAACAAGGGACTAATTTTACTGGATTTTGAATTAATTTTTGCACTAAATACTTTTGGCAGTTTGCTTTCAGCTTTGAAATATTTTTCTCCGCATTCAAAAAAATTGTCAGAGGTGAAGCTTGAGAATAACTTTGTAGTGAGAGTGTAAGAGGATGTTGCGTTTGGGGCCAAATAGTCTGATTCTATTGCTGCTGCAATGAATTCATGCTTTGGATTTAATCCGAAAATTTTTTTTTAAAGGTTAGAAATAGAATGTAACTGTTGCTGATTCGTTTTCCGTCCAAGCGAGCGTACTTCGATGAGGATTTTTGAGGTAATTTATCTTTAAAACTCGAATTATTTGCCTCGGTGTTATTAAATTTCTTTGTCGAATTAGAGCCTATGGCAAGTACCGCATCGGCATTCATTGAAAGAGATGCAATTAATGAACCAAATAATTTTGGTTTTATATGACTAGATGTCAAAATTAATAATAACAATTTTATTTCGTCGGACTTTGCAATTATTCATTGATTTTTGTCAAGGCCCTTGCTGATGGCTGGGTTCGTTTCCCCATTCCCTTGTTCTTTTTTTTAACGTAGGCGTCTGAACCCTTCTCCCAGAGGTGAGCGTCACTATCTGCAGACCGATCGATCGACATCTCCAATTCATGGCACCAGTTAGATAAGCTCCTCCTCGTGGCAACGCGTTCAGTGCGCCGTATTTTAATAATTAAGGCGCGACAAGTCATGTAGCCATCAATATAAATCACTAATATGTATATCTACTAACTCAATGTCTCTTGCGAGATGGCTTTGTGTACGAATCATCAGTTCCCTTATATTTTGTCTTGTCTTATGTTGTTTTGTTTTGATCTGAAAGTGACTCTATGTCCGCACTTCTTAAAGGGTACACAACGCTGGGACCTGGATCTTATCGATGCTTCTGCATAAATCTATCGACCCGCGATCATAAGTTGTTGAAAGGTGAGGCTTGCTATTAAATGATTGTTATGCACTATAGAAGAAAGAACAACGAAAGCTTTGCCTCATGTTTATTGTGCATGTCCAGCCTAGGATCTTGTCGCTTTTTATTTTATTAGGTAAATATTTGCCGGCTAGTCTTGCGTCTCAATTTACACAAGGATGGGGATGTCGGAATCTAGCTTAAGTTCTGTTGGCCAATTAATGCGAGTATCTGTTGATATCTAGGGCTTGCTTCTTTCTCTTCGGTCGTTTGATTATGTTGATTTATTTATGCTTTAAACCTTTTGCCTTGCCTAATGTTGTTGCTTGCCATGTTGTTGTTGCGCTGTCATTTAAAGCATGTAAATTATTGATTATCTGGCTTCAGCTTCGCTTCAGTTTTCTTGGTTTTTGGGTTTGTTTAAGTGGCATTGAGCCGCAAAGAGATTATCTTGTGTTGCACGGTTAATCGAAAAGCTTTTGTATATTTCATTCGTATTGAGCTTGCTTGGCAAATTAGGTTTTTAACGAATCTGTTTTCCTGTGGAATCCATTGCCAAGAAGTGGCTTGTTCTAGTCTATTCGCCGTAAGTATTTTTAATTTATTATTGTTAAACATGGCAATTGTGGCTCATGTTTGATCCCGGCTTTTTGTCGTCAAGCAAGATCTCATCGCATGTGAGTGTCTTTGCTATAAGTATTGTCTAGAGTGGGCCTTTGCTCCGGTTATCGCAGGCAATCGGTGGCTGCTGATGATCATGTCGGACGCTGAAACCTTAAATTATTTCATAAGATTTTGCTTGAAGATTGTGTGGTATTCGAGTCTTACGCGTATGCAATTGCATCCTGTGGGGCCTGCTGACCCCCGTCCTAAAGCTTAGATTTGATTTTAAAGGAATAAAATATTTTTGTCATCCACTGCGAGCCTGTGGTGGGCAGCCCTTCTGCGAGAGCTGGTTGAGTCAATCCGCCTTATTGTTGAAAATGATTGATCTAAAATGTTATTTTGTACTGCGAATTGGCCAGTGTTATTGACAATTTTATATGGCTCTGCCAAAACCTCTTCGACTTTCTACACTTCACAAGTGAGTTCACTCTTGCCGTGATTCTTTCTCTTCGCGTGCTTTGGAGTCGTCTCCTCCAGCTAAAGGTCCTTTCATGATCATCGACGACAGTTCTTTTGATGTCATCGTCATTGGTAGTGGCGCTGGTGGTGGCACCCTCGCTGGTGCTTTGAGCAGTAAGGGCAAATCAGTGCTCGTTCTCGAGCGGGGCGGCCCGATGTCCCTTGACGATCAAAACGTCGCTGATGTCGACCTTTTTCGTAAGGATCGATATCACCCGAAGGATGAACGTTGGTTTGGCCCTGATGGTGACCCCTTTGCACCGCAAATCACATACGCGCTCGGGGGGAACACAAAAATCTGGGGTGCCGTTCTTGAGCGGATGCGGGAGCAGGATTTTGAGTCTGTTGATCTTCAGGGAGGTGTCTCACCGGCATGGCCGATTGATTACGCCGAGCTAGCCCCCTTTTACGCGGAAGCTGAGCGTCTTTATCGCGTGCATGGCCGATCGGGAATCGATCCAACAGAACCCTCCCGCACCAGCGACTATGCGAATCCACCCAGAGCAATAGAACCCTTCCTGGAGCCACTTCGTTCCGCCTTGAAACGGCAAGGTTGTCATCCCTATGACATCCCGATCAGCTGGTCGGAGGACGTGGATGATCCCAGTGGAGATTCTCAGTTGTTTGGTTTGGAGGTCGGCGATTCTGAGCGGATCACGATTCGAACCGACGCGAAAGTCTTGCGCTTGCATGTCAGTCCTGGAGGAGAATCTGTCAGAGCTGTCGAAGCGCAGCTAGGGCGCGACGTGTGGCTGTTCAAAAGTGATGTGGTGGTGCTCGCCGCCGGAGCAATCAATACGCCTGCGATCTTGATGCGTTCCGATACGGTCCACCACCCCAAGGGTCTCAGTAACGGTTCGGATCAGGTGGGCCGAAATCTGATGAATCTCCAGTTGACCTCCATCCTTCAACTGGCGACAGAAAGGAACAGTGGACGTTACGGACGTTCTCTCGGCATTAATGACTTCTATTGGGGTGATAAGAACGTCAGCTTTCCCCTTGGCCACATTCAAACCGCTGGTGGTGTGCTTCAGGATGCTTTGTTTGCTGAGTCCCCTCCGGTGCTCTCGTTGGTGACCAAGATGATTCCAGATTTTGGTCTGGAACGGTTGGCTTCGCGATCTGTGGTTTGGTGGGCGATGTCTGAGGTTTTGCCTGATCCTCACAACAAGGTTTGGCTCCTCAATGATCAAATTCGGGTCAACTACATTCACAACAACCGCGAAGCACATGACCGTTTGGTGTATCGCTGGATTGACACACTCAAGGCAGTTGAAGCGGACCCAGTCACCAAAGTGGTGTTGAACGCTCCCACCCATGCCAGAGGTGAAGCTCCACTCAGTGTTGTGGGTTTCGGTTGTGGGACGTGCAGGATGGGTGATGATTCAGCCAGTTCTGTGGTGAATGCCGATGGCCGTTGTCACGAACTTGACAACCTTTACATTGCAGATGCAAGTATTTTTCCAAGTTGCCCAAGTGTTGGTCCTGGTTTGACAATCATCGCTCTTGCTTTAAGGCTTGCGTCCAAACTTGCAGGATGATTGATCTTTTAGATTTTACTCATCCAGTTGTTGAGATGTTGTCTGATCTGATTGTGCAAACGCAAACGCGCTTTTAGGCTTAGTGTTGTACCTATCCACGTACTTTGGCCGGGGCTATTGTCCCTATCTTCGCTGATCGTTGATCCCATTTCACTCGGAATAACGATCTATCAGAATCAGAACGCTTTCGTTGATTGCTTTCTTTGATTCTGTATCGATCTGATCTTGTGAGAATCTCTTTTCCGTTTAGATCAGCAGTAGGTCCGGACCAAGTGTTTGGATCAGTTTCGATAAATCGATCACGGTGCTCAACAGACCAAGCAACGGTCCGAGGACCATTGCTAAATCAAGCGAAGCCTCCCAGAGTGCGAATTGTCGTTCGAGGTGACGGAAGGTTGTCCTTAAAACGATTCGTGTTTCTTCTGGTCTCAGTCCTTCGAGACTGTTCATCAACAACGGATGCGTGACCCTGGCGTCGCGACGCCAGTGAACCCAGTCCATAAGCCGATCGATTTCGATCGCGAAGACACCAATTGACAAAAGCAGGTGCGGTGCCACGAGCACCCCTCCCTGTGTCAATGCTTCAGGCCCGAACACCGCAAATCCTCGGTTGCAGGGAAGTCAATTAAAACGGATTTCTCCACAAGACTCACCAGCTGCATGCCGAACTGGTTTCGGATTCAGCCCATGGTGACGAACTCCTCGGCAATGGATGGATGCAGCGCCATGGTGCGGTCAAAATCAGCTTTTGTGGCTCCCATCCCCAGAGAAATGGCTGCCATCTGAATGATTTCCGAGGCATGGTCGCCCACCATGTGGCACCCCAGCACTCTGTCGGTGGCCTTCTCCACTACCAACTTCAGCAGGCAGCGATGGCCATTGCCAGGCAGCGCTCGATCCATGGAACGAAAACGGGAGTGATGCACCTGGATGCCGGCTCGTCCAAAGCGCTCGACGGCCCTGTCCTCCGATAGCCCGACAGTGGCCAGCTCTGGATCGCTGAACACGGCGGCCGCCACAAGATCGTGATTCACTTGCCGTAGACGATCTCCGAAAACGCTGTCGGCATAGGCCCTGCCTTCATCAATGGCAACCGGAGTGAGATTGACCCGGTCTGTGACATCTCCCACGGCATGGATATGGGGTTGCGATGTGGTCTGGTGGGCGTCGACGGTGATGCGTCCGTTGGAGATCGCAACTCCGGCTTGTTCCAGTCCGAGACCCTCAAGCCATGGTCTGCGGCCTGTGGCCATCAGGACCCCACCACAGGGAATCTGCAGACCGTCCTCAAGCGTGGCGGTGAGCTGGTTCTGATCGCGATGAACTGACTCCAGCGTTGCATTGCAGATCACATGGATCCCGGCCTCTTTCATGCCGTCGAGCACCGCTTCGGCCAGTTCGCTGTCGAATCCCCGCAACAGGCGAGGGCCTCGCACCACCTGAGTGACCGAGACCCCCAGGCCTCGCAGGATGCAAGCGAATTCACAGGCGATGAAACCAGCTCCCACAATCACGACTCGGTCGGGAAATGACTCCAACCGGAACATGTCATCACTGACCCAGGTGTGCTCGATTCCAGGAATGGGGGGTCGGAATGGGCGGCCCCCCACAGCAATCAGAATCCGCTCAGCGGTGATTTCGCGTTCGATGGCCTCTCCTCGTCTGGCTGATAGTCCGATGCTGTTGGATCCCGTGAAGCTCCCCCAACCGGTAATCAGCTCAACATCAGCCTTGTGTAGAAAGCCGATGTGCAGTTTGTTGAGGCGATCCACCTCCGCACGCACACTCTTCAGCAGATCGGCGACATCAAAATCGACGGGCCCAAGCTGGATGCCATAAGACTCCGCGTCTCGCAATTGGTGACGGGCTCGTGCCCCATAAACCAGCAGCTTTTTGGGAACGCATCCGCGGATTACGCAGGTGCCACCGACGCGGTCCCCCTCAATGATTCCCACTCTCGCTCCATGGCGAGCGGCGCGTTTGGCTGCGGCCAACCCTCCAGAGCCGGCACCGAGAACCAGAAGATCGAAGTCCGCGCTCATGGATGCAAGTAAGGTCTCTCCATTGTGTTGACAGCATCTCCTTCCTTGCTGCCTGAGGGCTCAGAAAGACGGTTCGATGATGGGGTCTTTGGACTCAATCTCATCGAAAGGGCCGTTTCAGACCACTTGGCTTTTGAAGTGGGCAGGGGCCAGCCGAAACGTTGGTCGCGGACTCCATCAAAAACTGGGAGACTGGCTCCTCTCAAGCCGTGACCCCATGGCTCTGGTGCTGAATGTTCCCTCCTTCGGATCCCATTGAGCCGCTGAGCTGGCAAGCACTCTCCGCATTGGCCCGTTCCGAGCCCGATCGCGTTAACGGCGACACGAATGCTCAAGCGACCCTGAGACTGTTCGGCAGCGACCGAGAAGCTGTTCGGGTCACGCTTTACCGGGACCATCACGCCTGGTGCCCGTACTGCCAGAAAATTTGGCTGTGGCTTGAGTTCCAGCGAATTCCTTACAGGATTCGCAAGGTGACCATGCGTTGCTACGGACGCAAGGAGCCTTGGTATCTGAGCAAGGTGCCATCAGGGATCCTCCCCGCCCTCGAGCTGGATGGCGATCTGATCACTGAGAGTGATCGGATTCTCCTTGCTCTGGAGGATGCATTCGGCCCGTTTGGCTTGCCGCTTCAATCGTCAGCCGCACTGGAGTTACGACAGCTCGAAAGACTGTTGTTTAGAGCCTGGTGCCTCTGGCTTTGCTCACCGGGCCTCAGTCCGCGCCAGCAGCGCCAGGCCCGTTCGCAGTTTCAGTCCACCGCGAGCCGCTTCGAACGGGCTCTGGATCAACAGGAGGGGCCATGGCTTGATCGAGCTGAGCCCACCGGCGTGGATCTTGTATTCATTCCCTACGTGGAGCGGATGAATGCTTCGCTCGCTTACTACAAGGGCTTTCAGCTTCGCCGCGAGCACCCGGCGATCGATCGTTGGTTGAAAGCTCTCGAGCAGCTCGAGGTGTACCGGGGAACCCAAAGCGACTTCCACACCCATGTCCATGATCTGCCCCCTCAGATGGGTGGATGCTGGTTTGATGACCCGCTCGAGGATGCCGCCCTTTGCCAACGGATTGATCGGGGCGATGGCCTGGGAGACGACGAAGCCTGCTGGCCGTCATCGGCCTGGGCTGGCATGGAGTCCGTAGCTCTGGCGCGGGTTCTGCGTCATCGCGACAAGTTGCTACGCAGCAATCCCCTCGGTGCCACTGCTTTCGATCAACCGTTGCGCTCTGCCTTGACCCGCCTGGTGCACGGCACAAATTGCAGCCCCAATTCCGGCAGTGCTGCAGGTCTGCGCCACCTTCGCGATCGCATCTCCGTTCCCCGGGACATGCCACTTGCTGCAGGCCGGCTCCTGCGACAGGCCCTTGAAGGGACGGCGGCTCTCGATGGCGAGGCGCAACCCGCACCCCTGCCGACTCGGGATCGTTTCGATCAAACCCCCGAGCCATTTCTGACGACACCTTGAAGGGAAAACCTCGGGCATAGTGTCCCGATGAGATGGATGAGGCGTGTCTCTTCAGCTCCCTCCCTACAAGCCGATTCCAGAGCCTGGTCAATCCACGGAGCTTTTTGAGGTTGCGATTGCCAAATTGCACCCCACGCAGTGGTGCATTGGTCTTGCTGAGGTTTGGTCCAGACAGATTGATTTTTCTAGCGAATCGCCGCAGGAACGCCTTGCGTACCTGAAAAGAAAACCTGTTCCCCTCGTGCGCAGTGGATTCGGCGATCTCTGGATGGTTGACCGGCATCATCGTCTGCGCGGTTTGCTCGGTCTCGATCCGCAGGCCAAGGCATGGGGCTACCTCATTGCAGATCTCACCTCATCTGAATCGTCTGAGGTGCTCGCTTTTCTTGAACAGCAAGGCTGGATGTATCTCTATGACGGGCGAGGTCAAGGCCCTCGGTTGGCCATGGATTTGCCGCAATCGTTGATGGATCTCGACGATGATCCCTACCGGAGCCTGGTTTGGAAATTGAAGCAGGAGGGTGCGATCAAACCTCAGCCCCAGATCCCGTATCACGAATTTCGTTGGGGAGCCTGGTTGCGGCGGCGTCCGTTGCCACCGTTCAGCTCACGACGACTTGAGCCGGCGTTGGCGCCAGCCAGGAGATTGGTCTGCTCCCATGCTGCAGCGACCATGCCCGGGTGGCGAGGAGATCGCAAAGCCTGCAAGTAGTCAACGCTGGCTCTCAGCCACGACGGCGTGAATCGATCTGAAGCAGGTCCCGCACTTTCTGAACCTGACCCGCAAGTTGAGGATCACTGGCCAACTTCTTTTCGACCTGTTCGATGGCATACATCACGGTGGTGTGGTCCTTGCCTCCAAAGGCATCACCGATGCGGGGGAGGCTCAGTTCGGTCCCCTGACGCATCAGGTACATTCCCACCTGACGGGCCTGGCTCACGGCTCTTCGTCGGGTGCTGCTGCACATTTCTTCAGCGGTCACGTCGAAGACCTCCGAAACTTTGTCGATCACTTGCTGCGGGGTGACGTTCACCCCCTGCCCGGTTGGATCCAGCATCGGCGCCACGGATTCCACAGTCATCGGAAGACCGGTGATCGAAGCGAAGGCCACCGCCCGTGTTAACGCACCCTCCAATTCACGGATGTTGGACGTGAAACGACCGGCAATGTAATGAATTAAGTCTCTCGGAAGAGACATCCTTTCTTGCTCGGCTTTTTTCTGAAGGATGGCCATTCGTGTTTCCAGGTCCGGTGGCTGAATATCAGCAATCAGTCCCATCTGAAATCTGGAAATCAGCCGCTGTTGCAATCGAGGGATTTGGCTCGGCGGCCGATCACTTGCGATCACAACCTGGCGTCCTGCTTCATGCAGAGCATTGAATGTATGAAAAAACTCTTCCTGGGTGTATTCCTTCCCTTCAATGAATTGAATGTCATCGACAAGGATCAGATCAGCGGCGCGATAGCGGTCGCGGAATGCCTGCATTCCGTCCTTGCGGATCGCTTGGATTAGATCATTCGTGAAGGTTTCCGTAGACACATAGGCCACGCGAGCGTCTGCATCAATCTCGAGGCGGTAATGGCCGATCGCCTGCATGAGATGGGTCTTTCCGAGTCCCACACCACCACAGATGAAGAGTGGGTTGAATTCACGGCCAGGAGCCTCAGCAACTGCCAGGGCGGCCGCATGGGCCATGCGGCTGTTGGGACCCACCACGAAGCGGTTGAACACGTAACGCGGGTTCAGTCCGGGCAGTTGGCGGCGGGTTGTCGGCTTCGCCGTGCCCCTTAGTGCTGAGGCGGATGCTGGGGGAAGACCGGATTCCATCGTCCGACCGGAGTCATGGCTGGGGTCCGAATCGGATGGGGCCGCTGATTCGGCCAAAACCGTCACCTGAACCGGTTGACCACAGAGGCGGCTGGCGAGCTCCTCAATCGTGGGGAGAAGTTGTTCTCTCAGCCTTACTCCAGCAAAAGGATTCGGGGCGAGCAGCTGCAATTCACCGTTTTCGAAGCCACTGCAGCCGGTAGGTCGGATGAAGGTCTCGAACGTGGGTTTGCTGAGCTTGCTCTGGAGTGCCTCCTGCACCTTGTTCCAGAGGTCATCGCCCATCAGCACCACAACAGACAAAACCCTGAGCGCTGAATCTACGCATGCCGGCCTGTTCAGTCCGTCTTTAATGAGCCGGATCGACACCGTGCCGCGATGCTGCGCTTCCTGGGCTGGATGGGGATAGCTCTGATGGGATCAACACTGACCTCTTGCGGTCAGATTCGCAGTCGGCTTGGTCTCGAGCCAGAACCACCACGCACGGCTCCGCCTGTGGTGAGTGATGCGCCTCGCTCTGCCCCGCTTCAACCCGGCGAGAATGTGATCGTCAAAGCCGTGGATCGGGTGGGCCCCGCCGTTGTGCGGATCGATGTCGTCAAGGAGATCAACAATCCCCTCGGCCGCATGTTCGGACTCGGACCGTCGATCCAGCGGCAGCAGGGGCAGGGGTCCGGTTTCATCACCCGGTCCAACGGCTTGATCTTCACCAATGAACACGTCGTTCGCGGTGCGGACAAGGTGGCCGTGACCCTGCCCGATGGCCGCAGTTTCAATGGCAAAGTTCTTGGCGGTGATCCGTTAACCGACGTTGCTGTCGTGAAGGTGGTGGCGGAAAAATTGCCAGTGGCAACCCTCGGAGATTCCAATTCGCTCAGGCCTGGCGAATGGGCGATCGCCATCGGCAATCCCTTTGGCTTGAACAACACAGTGACGGCAGGGATCATCAGCGCTGTGGGGCGGACGAATGCGATCGGTGAGGGTCAGCGGGTGCCTTACATCCAGACCGATGCGGCGGTGAATCCTGGCAACAGCGGCGGTCCATTAATCAATGCCGCTGGTCAGGTGATCGGCATGAACACGGCGATTCGGCAGGCCCCTGGCGCGGGACTGAGCTTTGCGGTTCCGATCAACCTCGCCAAGCGCATCGCCCAACAGATCGTCAGTACCGGGCAGGCGTCCCACCCTTATCTCGGTGTTCAGCTGCGCACCCTCACGCCTCAACTGGCTCGGGAGATCAATGCCACCTCCACGGAGTGCAGCGTTCCAGAGGTGAACGGTGTTCTTGTGGTGGATGTGGTCGCCGACACTCCAGCGGCAGCAGCAGGCATTCGTCAATGCGACTTGATCCGCCAGGTCGACGGCACAACGGTGAAGACTCCCTCGGATGTGCAGATTGCTGTGGATCGAGGTGAGGTTGGCCAGCCGATGGAGTTGTCGCTGGAACGGGACGGCGAGGCGTTGACAGTTGAGGTGACGCCTGAGGAGCTGCCGCGCCGCGGCTGAGATGAGGGGCTTGCCTGTGCTGACCGTGCTTGCCCGCTGGCCTGCACCAGGACGCTGTAAGCGACGCCTGACGAGGGATCTTGCGCAACGTCTGCACCTTCGCCATTCCAGTCGGCGCTCGGCGCGCCTGCAGGGTCGTCTGACGATTCACACCATGTCAGTGGTGCGGGCGCTCGCCGTGGAAGGTTATGCGCAGCCTGTTTTTGCCGTCAGCGGTCTCGCCCACCGCGCGGCACGGCGGTGGGGAGAGGAGCTCGGCGCAGATCGGGTTTGGCTTCAGCGGCCTGGTTCGCTGGGCAGTCGCATGGGTCATCTGTTGCGGAGGATTCGCGCTGACTTTCCCTCCAGCCCAGCGCTGCTGATCGGCACCGATCTGCCTTCGCTCAATCGCCCTGATCTGCTTTCGGCCATTGAACTTCTTCACAACAAGGATCTGATATTGGGACCCTCCTCGGACGGCGGGTATTGGCTTCTCGGTCTGAGCGCAGGCCTGTTGCGTCAGCCCATGCGTTGGCCACTCGGAGGGATTAATTGGGGATCTGATGCCGTGCTGGACCAAACCCTTGCGCAGGCTTGCGCATCCAGCCTCACGATCGGCTTGCTTCCTCAACATCAGGACATTGATCGCTTGTCGGATCTCCAGCCTTGGACGGGATGACCCAACGACCGCCGCTTTCGGTTGTCATTCCCGTGCTGAATGAGGCGTCCAGATTGCCGCTGCTGTTGGCGGATCTTGACCGCTGGCCTGATCCGCTGGAGATCCATGTGATCGATGGGGGCAGCCACGACGCCACGCCGTTCATCGGTGTTTTGGGTGGTGCGATCGTTCGCACCACCAGCTGCCCTGGGCGAGGCCAGCAGCTGCAGCTCGGATGCAGGCTCTCTCAGGGACGTTGGCTGCTTGTGCTGCACGCCGACAGTCGGCTCCCGCCAACCTGGGGGGAGAAGGTGGCTGCCATCATCCATCGCCCGGTTTCAAAGCATCAGGCCTGGTATTTCGATTTCCGGGTGGACCGTCCCGGACCCATGTTGCGGTTCCTGGAGTTCGCCGTTTTCCTCCGCAGTGCCGTGCTGCAACGTCCCTATGGCGATCAGGGCCTTCTGATTCATCGGGAGAGGCTTGCCGAGGTCGGTGGCTACCGCCTGCTGGCGTTGATGGAGGACCTCGACCTGGTTCAGCGCTTGTCCCGGTCGGGTCGGATCAGGAGGATCGGTCAGCCGTTGACCACCAGTGCCCGTCGCTGGCAAAAGCGGGGAGTGCTGAGCAATGCATGGTGCAACCTTCAGCTTCGTCGACGCTGGGCTCGCGGTGACGACACCGCTGAGCTGGCGCGGCACTATGCCGAGCAGGCCGCTAGCTCGAATACCAAAAGCCACAGCGATGTTGCTGCGGTTCAAGCTCCCAGCCTTGACGCTGATAGAAACTCACGACTCCAGGATCAGCAAACAAACTGACGCGCTCTGTCCCCATCTCTCTGAGGGCATCAAGCACATAATCCATCATCTGGCGACCGAGACCACCTCCCTGGTAGATGGGGTGTACTGCCACATCCCACACTGTGGCTTCAAAGACACCATCACCTGTGCAGCGGGCGAACCCGATCAATCGAGGCACCCGTGGGTCGTGTCTCCAAAGCCCAACCTTCAGCAGACTGTTCGTGAGTGCTTTGCGGACCCGCCGAACCGGTCGGCGACTCCAGCCAACGGCTTCAAGAAGCTGCTCAAGTTCCACAAGATCGAAGGCCCGCGTTTGGCTGAATACCAAAGTGAGCTTTTCATTAGCGCACGGACACAGTCTTGCCTCAGGACCATATAGCCCCTGGAGGGACTCGGCGACCATAGGAAGCGGCTGGGTCATCACAGGCGCGCTAGGCCCCTTTCCTGAAGGTCAGCCAGTTGAGCGTAGAGCCCACCGCGGGCCCGAAGCTCCAGATGGGAGCCCTGCTCAATCAACGATCCCTGTCGAAGGACAAGAATTCGATCCGACGCTTCCACCGTGGCAAGGCGGTGGGCGATCACAACAGCTGTACGGCGCTGCAGAAGCCGTTCCAGATCGCTCTGAAGAGTCGCTTCGGTGGCTGGATCCATGAAAGCGGTGGCTTCATCCATCACCAGGACCGTTGGGTTCCGGATGGCAACCCTCGCTACAGCGAGAAGCTGCCGTTCCCCGGAAGACAGGTTTCCTCCCCGTTCGCGCAGTTCGGTTTGCAGGCCTTCTGGCAGACGCTTCAGCAAACCCCTGAGGCCAAGATCCGTGCAGACCTGTTTCAAACGACGATCACTGATCTCAGCATTGAGACGGAGGTTGTCGGCGACATTTCCGCTGAACAGAAAAGTGTCCTGAAGGACAACCCCCAGTTGTTGCCGGAGATCGGAGATCGGAATCGTCCTGATGTCTTGCCCATCGAGGAGAATGCGGCCCCGTTGGGGTTCATAGAGGCGGCAGAGCAGGCGTATCACTGTTGTTTTCCCTGAACCCGTCGGTCCAACCAGGGCAACATGTTCACCGGCCTCAATCTTGAAGGACAGATTGTTCAGGATCGGTTCGTCCTGTCTGTAGCTGAAGCAGACGTTTTCGAAGACCACTTCACCGGCTCCATGACGGGGGATGGGCCGGGCATCGGGAGCTTCGATGATCTCGAGAGGTTGTTCCATCAATTCACCGATTCGTTCGATCGCGGTTAAACCCCCTTGGATCTGGGTGAATCGTTCCGCCAGCTGTCGTAGGGGATCAAACAGTCTCTGGGCGTAGAGGATGAAGGTGGTCAGGATGCCAAGCCCCATGGCTCCCCCTGTCACCATCCAGCCACCGAGCGCCAACACCACCGCCACCGCGCACAGCGCGACCCATTCAAGAAAGGCGGAGATGCTGCTGTCGAAGAAAATGGTGCCGTTGACGGCGTTTCTGTAGGCAGAGCCGGTGCGGGCGAACCGTGCACCATTGACCCGCTCTCGGCGGAACATCTGAACCACCTCCAGCCCCTGAAGGTTTTCCTGGAAGTCGGCATTCAGCTGGGAAAGCTCCTCCCGAACGCAGTAATTAGCCTTTCGATAGCGCCTTTGCAGCCAAAGGACTGCCGTGGTCACAGGGATCTGAGTGAGCAGCAGCAGCAGGCCGAGTCGCCATTCGAATAGCAGCATTGAGGCTGCGATCACAGTCAAGCTGACGAGATCACCGAGCACCCCCACAGCACCACTTCCGAAGACCTCCGCCAGTGCGTCAACGTCACTGGTGAGTCGGGTTAGCAGCTTGCCCACCGGCATCCTGTCGTGAAAACGCAGGGACAATGAGAGGGCGTGTTGAAAAAGATCATCCCGGATACGGGCGGTGAGTCGTTGACCGACGATCTGGATGTTGAAGGTCTGAACGCCCTGGAAACCCAGACGCAGCAGTACGGCCAGAAGCAGAAGCCCCACCAGAACCCTGATGGAGTCCTGCACCGACAGATCCGTCAGCCATGGCAGGCGTGATTCATCCCGGAGAACACTGATCGCCTGGCCCACCAGCAGAGGTTGGATGGCCCCTGCAAGGGCTACCGGCACCAGCAGTCCAAGGGTCAGCAGCAGGCGTCGCCTGTCGTGCACAAGGTATTTCCCCAGCCTTAAAACCCGTTGCCAGTCACTGACCGCTGCCATCAGATTGATGCTCCGATCGGCAGGGATGCAGTGCGCATGGCCTCGATGATCGACCGCAGTTCGCCACCGTCCAGCCTCAGTGCCAGTGGATGCCCCACCAACCGAGCGGTGGACTGGAAGAGGTCTTCAATGGCGAGAAGTCCGTTGTCCCGCAGGGTGCGTCCCGTGGCGACCAGGTCGACAATCGCTTCGGACATGCCTGTGATCGGTCCAAGCTCCACCGACCCGTTGAGGTGAACAAGCTCGACAGGGAGGTCGAGGGCGTCGAAGAATTCCCTGGCGCAGTGGGTGAACTTGCTCGCAACGCGGCAATGGGGAGGCAGATCGGCCGCTCGGGCGTAACCACTGTTCTCTTTGACCGCCACAGCCATCCTGCAGCCGCCGAAACCGAGATCGACGAGTTGGGCCACGGGTAGCTGATGCTCCCGCAGGACGTCATACCCAACCACGCCCAACTGGGCCTGGCCGTAGGCCACATAGGTTGGCACATCTCCATTCCTGACCAGAAGAGCCCGTGCCCGTCCGCAGGGGGTGGGGAGCATCAACTGGCGGTTATCCGGATCGAGGACGGCGGAGAAATCCAGTCCTGCTTTGGCGAAGCGGGCGACGGAACTTTTCAGTAGGGCACCCTTGGCCAGTGCGACGGTGATCATGGGGTCAGCGTCGACCAGAAAACCAGGCAGGACTTTAACGATGCAAACCTCCGTCCACGCATTGCCTGTCCTGCAAGACAACGTTATCTGGGTCTGGGTTTGTAATCAGGAGGCTGTCGTTGTCGATCCGGCCATTGCGCCACCTGTCGAGCGCTGGCTCCAGGATCGGCAGCTCAACTTGATTGCGATCCTCCAGACCCACCACCATGCCGATCACATTGGTGGGACCCCTGATCTGCTCAAGGTCTGGCCAGCGGCGGAGGTCGTTGCAGCCCGTGCCGATCGCACCCGAATCCCCTTCCAGACCATGTCCGTCAAGGACGGAGATCGCTTCGGCTTGTTCGGGAAAACCGTTCAGGTGTTCGATGTGGCGGCGCACACCGCAGCGCACATTGCTTTTTTCATTCCCGAAGCTTCGGCATCACTGTGTCGACCGCTCCTGTTCTGCGGTGACACCCTTTTTTCTGCCGGTTGTGGTCGGCTTTTTGAAGGAACACCGGCTCAGATGCATCGAGCGATGCAGATTTTTAGTTCGCTCCCAGACGAAACACATGTCTTTTGTGCCCATGAGTACACCGAGGGGAACCTGCGCTGGGCGCTGGAGCAGCGACCAACAGATTCAGCCATTGAACAGCGCTATCGCGAGGTTCAATTACGTCGCTCCCAGGGAGAGCTGAGTCTCCCTAGCAGCATTGCTGTGGAGAGGCTCACGAACCTCTTCATGCGGGCGGAATCTGTTGAGGAGCTCGCTGCGCTGCGTCATCACAAGGACCACTGGCGTGCATCTTGATCCCCGAGGGATACAAGATGGCGGTTGAGCCATGACGCAATCGGATCTCGCCGCGGGTTCCCTTTGGATAATCCTCATTCAGGGGGAGGTTGACGCGCAGGATCAGGGAATCGATCTGGATCCGGTACTGCCATCCGTTTCCTGCGAACTCCCGACCCAACACACAGGCCTGACCTTCAGGATTCAGTTGCAGGGTGACCGCGGCCGGGTCGACAAGCAGGCAGCTGTCTGACGTCAATTGCGGTGCAAGAGGAACGTTCGGAGCCTCCAGATCTCCGAGAACACAACGCAGACGTCGATCGTTTCTCGAAAGAATTGGAAGCAGATTTCCCTGCAGAACAAAGCGCCCAACGAAGGGTGTGGCCGGATCACAGACCAAGTCCCGAGGTGAATCACATTGATGCAACGTGCCGTCTTGCATCACGGCAACTCGGTCGCAGATCGCCAGCGCTTCACCAGGGTCGTGGGTCACGATCATGCCGCTGGCGCCGCAAAGCCGAAGCACGGAGGGAAGTTCGCTGCGGAGTTTCAGCCTCACCTCCACATCCAAGTTTGAGAAGGGTTCATCAAGAAGCACCACCTTGGGAGATGGCGCCAGCGCTCTGGCCAGAGCGAGCCGTTGGCGTTGGCCACCGGAAAGTTGATGCGGATACCGCTGATTGAGATGATTGAGCTCCAGCAGCTCCAGCAACCAGTGGGCGCGACTGCGGTCCTCGCCTGGTCGTAGGCCGAAACAGGCGTTCTCCCAGGTCGTGAGGTGGGGGAAGAGGGCGTAATCCTGAAAAACCATGCCAACGCCGCGGCGCTCCGGTGAAACCCAGCGACCATCTCCTGCAACGTGCTGCTGCTGGAGATGCACACTGCCGCGGATCGGACGCTCAAATCCAGCGATCAAACGGAGCAGGGTTGTTTTGCCGCATCCTGAGGGGCCAAGCAGTCCGACCAGTTCTCCCTCCGAGAGTTCCAGATCGATCCCACGCAGGGTCCAGTCCTGCCCGGAATCTGTGAACCGGTGCCACACGTTGCGCAGTTCAACTGGTGGCGACAACGGCAAAAGGCGATGATCTCAGCGCATTCTGCTGCGTGCCATGACTGCCAGAGCGATCACGACTGCATCTGCTCCTTCACCCGTCGGCCCGTACAACCAGGCGGTCTTGGCCGGGGGTTGGCTCTACTGCTCAGGGCAGATCCCGATTGATCCAGAGACCGGAGCGATGGTTGGTGATGGTGATGTGGAGGCTGAAACCCGCCAAGTCCTCAAAAATCTTTCTGCTGTGTTGACTGCCGCGGATGCCGATTCAAGCCAGGTGGTTCGCAGCACGGTGTATTTGGTTGATCTGGCGGATTTTCAGGCTGTGAATGCCATTTATGCGGAGATGTTCGGAGCGGGCATCAGCCCGGCTCGCGCCTGTGTCCAGGTCGCTGCGCTGCCGAAGGGATCGAAGGTTGAGATTGATTGCATCGCCTGGCTTGGTGAAACCTGAGCGGGGCGTGACATCTGTGGCGCGGACAATGGGGATCGCGTCAGCTTGTGCGTCCCCTTGGTGGGCCTGTCTTGAACAAGCATGTGGCAGCGTGGATCCGCGTCCCAGAGCTTGGCGTTCCTTGCGCCGTCCGGCGGTTTCATAGGTTGAGAAGGCAGTAGGAGATGTTCGATGCCCCAGGCGAAGCTCACCATCGGGGAACTGGAAGCGGGTTATCCCCTCTATTGCAAGGCTTTGAGACGACTTCTCCAGCAAGGCAAGTCCGTGCAGGACATCGAACGAACGGTGTGCTGGGGCCATCTGGAAACCCTGAATCGCTGTTTGCCCACCCGCTACAAGTCACCTTCCTATCTACTGGCTTTGATCCGTCGTGATCTCGAGAAAGAAAGTTGAAATTGTTCCTTTCAACTTTTTGAGGAACCCTCTTGCTTCCATACTTCTGCAACTTCAGGAAAATGTTCTTCCATGCAGGAATCGCAGATTCCATGACTGAAGCTCAAAGATGTACGTTGAGAAAGATATTGATCGAGATGCATCCATAAGCCACGATCATCTTTGGCTTTACGACAATAGGAACATGTGGAAATCATTCCATTGCGACTTTCGATTTGACTGACGGAGTCAAGCAATCGAATCGACCGTTTTCTTAATTCCAAGAAGGCCACGGCCTGCCTGGCCAAGGCTTCCATGATTTTGCATTGAGAAGCTGAGAGATCTCTTGGTTCTCGATCAATTACACATAACGTTCCAATGCGGTGATCCTCATGGTTCTGAAGAGGAAACCCAGCGTACAAACGGATTTTTGGATCACCTTTAACCAACGGGTTGTCCCTGAAGCGGTCGTCAGAGAGAGCATCTTGAACAATTAAAGGCTCAGGGCTAAGAATGGCGTGGGCGCAGAATGACCAATCTCTTGGTGTTTCATCTGCTTCCAAGCCGACGCGTGATTTGAACCATTGACGATCGGCATCAACAAGGCTGAGTAAAGCAATCGGCGTATGACATGTTTCTGATGCAATGGTTGTAATATCGTCATACGATTGCTCGGGAGTAGTCCCTAAAATCCGATACTCATGCAGAGCTTTTAGCCGTTCGGATTCGTTGTCAGCTATTGGGGCGGCTTTGATGAAAAGCAAAAGCATCTGATCAAATCTTACTTGAAATTGCGCAGAAATTTGAAAAGTTCAAATTTCATCAAGTAAAGTTTTGGCGTTAAGTTTTATTCTGTTTTGAAGCGAATCTCTATATGTTTGTGTATTTGAAAAGGGATTTTTCAGGCGGGCCAGCATTGTTGGCGCGTTTTGCTCTGTTTGATGACTATTTTTTTTGGTAGGAATGACAAAGGTGAGTTCAAAAGTACATCTTGTGCTTTCGAAAAAACAGTTTGACGTTGTTGTGTTCAAATAATCAAGATAAGTGCTATTAAAGTCTTTTAGGCAATCTGCGTTGGTACTTGCTTCAAAAGTTATAATTTTAACGACTCGCCGCAGATGCTTTATGGGTGTGTTTTCTAGTAAGCGGATTCAAAGAGGATTGCAATCGGCAGGATTTTCTGATGATTTAATCCCAGTTATGACTGCAATCACATTCGCAGAATCTGGAGGGAACCCCCGTGCTCATAACCATAATGTTTCTACTGGAGATAATAGCTATGGGTTATTGCAGATTAATATGATCAATGATATTGGGCGTGAGCGCCGGGAACATTTCTCACTCACTAGTAATCGTGATCTGTTTGATCCGTCTGTAAACTTTAAGGTTGCTAAGCAGATCTATGATCAGCAAGGATTGGATGCTTGGGGATCTTATCGAAACGGGTCCTACAAGCCGTTCTTCGATGAATCAACAACATGTTTGTTGCCTACCAATGAGTCAAGAAACTCGTTGAATAATTCTGAACGTTATAGTTTTGGCGTTCGGGATCTGCTTTTGAAGAAAACCGCTGATCGTAATTTGATATTTAGATTTGATCAGGAAAATGTCTCTTCTATTTTTTTTAATGACGAACATGAGGGTGATCTATTAATCAAACCAATTTCACTGAAAAAATTGTCCAAACAACTTCGACTTGCTTTGACCAACCAGCAGCCAGTCAATGCCTCCATCCAGTTTTGGAAATTAGAATTTAGCATGCACCTTTTTGATGTAGTTGATTTTTCTCGTAGGAAAGGTCGTCTATCACTCCAAGCTGAACTTCTAGATTCAGATCAACTTGATAGCCTTCTTATTTCTCAAGAACTTCATGACATTGGATTTATGATCGATATTGGTTGACGATAATTAAACCATTCTGTTGAAATTTAAATCCTATTTAAATTCTCATCCTACCTCAAAGATTGTTGGCTAGGCGGCATTGAATTGCGCTAAATTTATGAATTAAACTAAGCCAATAAGCACTAAGCTGTGGCTGGATTCAAGCTTTTCTAGTGCATTTAAATGGATTTTTATTGGATTTTCATTGTTTTGGACTGTATCTGGATTAATCATGATCATTGTTTTTGGATCGATTCTTACAGCATCATTCTCCCTTGGATCATGACCATTGCGCCATGGCGTAAAAAGAAGAAAATTTATTAACACCAATCCTGCCGTAACGATAACGGCAACAACCTGCTCGGTGATTTCTATCTTATGCATAGGATTTGATGGATCAAAGCGGTGGATTCACTGCGGAGGTTATTAATGCTTCGATTAAGTAGGATTGGTGAGGTTTTCGACGATAAAATGGAAAACCTATAAGGCAGTATAATGATATTAAAATAAAGTCTAGTCTGGCTCTTAAAATCGATACGCAAATCAAGGTTTGATGCCAAATGACGATGGATAACGTCTTGTTTTTATTTGTTTCATGTCATCATTTCCTGGTGAAACAAACAGACCTATGCATGGTAAGACGGTATGTTGAAGTCAATATTTTTGCCAAGAGTTGAATCATTCAAAAAATATGATGCTTTGCCTCCTTAGATTTTCGAGTTCGACTTCTTTTTCCTGATGACTTTTTTGGGTGTTATTGCCAAATCGCTGGCCTATTATGAATTTCGATGATCTAGAGCTTGTCTGTATTTGTCTTTAAAACCAACAAGCCTCTTGATTCGCTCAGGATCGTAATTGAATCTACCAGTGCATACCTCCAGGATGCACGGAATAGGGTTAAGCTTTTAGTAGAGGCACTTGTTATCTGACGCTCAAATTGTTTTGGAAATCATTAAAATGATAAACTCACTATTGATTGAGGCGCTTTCGTGGATATCCTTTTGTGTATTAGCCAAAAGGTTGGTGACAGACAAACCTGAAGTAGAACATCAAACTACGGCTCCGATGTGTTATTCCATTCTGACCGTAATGCTATTTTTTGTGGCTGTTGTTCTTCTAACTGCGGGACTGTTAGGTCAGCAAAGTTGGGCTGCTGAAAGCAAGTTGACCAAGGAATTTGAGTTGTGCATTGAAACAGCACCCTTTAAAGCGACAAACCGGATTAGCCAAAGTAAGCAACTTAATCCTGATGATCTACAGAAACATTTCGATGAATTTGACCAAATATTCCGAGAAACTGGCCTTCCTCCAATCTGGGATGGTGCAAAACTTGTTCCATGGAGAATTTATCACCAGGAATCAATCATGATCGCCCAAGCCTGTCACGAGAGCTTGGGTATCACACAACCGCAACAGCAACTTCGTGGCACTTACGCGAAACCTGTCTGGGATCCCCGTTCCGAGATCTGGATGGATCGATCAAGGGGACTTAGCACTCCATAAGGTGAAGCTTCCCTGAGTCACTTTCAGGTTAGGTTAGATAAAATTGTAATATGAAGGTATAACCAATCGGAATGGCGCCGATCGAAAAGTTTTGAGCTGCTGCGTCTTACGGCCGGGAGAGAAAGGATGGAGAGTCTTTTCGACACTTGCGCGTGGAGTTTATTCAGGCATTAGTTCGGAAATGTTTGGCATTGGATCAGGTTTGCCGTCAGCAATAGCCCTTGCTCGAAGGTAGAACCAACTCTCTGTGGCGCCAGCTGACTCCATATCAGTGGCAATTTTTGCCCAGTTCTCGATTTCGATGTTGTCCATGGTCCCTCAATGACTATCTAATTGTGCTTCCCGCCTCAATTCATCGTGGGTGCAGGAAGTGGGGATGACCGTCATATCTGCCAGGGCACGATGGATCAGTTACGCACCAGTTGGAGGGTCGTTCCACTATAAATTGGCATTCATCTCCGCAGTGAGATCCCTTCACCGTCTGCCATTCTGTTAAACGTCTTCGCTCCACTGGTTTGAACGTCCTACGGATCTTTGAAGCTTGCAGACATAAAAGAGACCATCTTCTCTATAAAGAAAGGATGACCTCACCGACCAGTTGAACATTCAGTACCCATCACATCTGGGCGCAGGGATGGCGACGTTTAGATCAGATGGTTGAATACTATTCATCCCTCATTGTCTCAACCCCCCGTCAAACCGAGAATTGAGTCTGATCAAATGAATCCTTTTTGAAGCATTCGTCGTTCGCGCATGGGGCCATGGCTCTAGATGTGGGGTGATGGTTTCCTGAGAGCACCTGGGACGGTGCAAATCGCAGTGTCCGATATTCTCATCTTACCGAGAACTTGATTGGACCAACCCACTTTTGGTGGAGACTGTTGGAGCAGGGGCAAGTTTGTCAGTTTGTGTCTCGTTCTTGCTGGGGTGGAGTGTCGGTCGTCATCGATGCCTCCGATTTCTGTAAGAACACTCTTGATGTTTTTGCCTGTAACGGCAATCAGCATTAAGGCTCATGGCCCATAGCGAATGAGAAATCCCAAAGGAATGAGTGCTTGGCTTCATATTGACCTGTACCTCAGGCTTAACCATGGATGCCAGTTCATGACACATCAGCATTGGTTGGCTACGTCGCTATTTGTCATTCAGCCAATAAAATCTTTTGTTTTTTGATTTGCATCTGTATAGTTAATTGACCTTATTTACGGCACACAAAATCACTAAGTAATGATTTTTTGCGCCGCAAATAAGCTTGGAAAAGGAGCAAAGAAATTTTTTTTAATATAAAATATAGTTCTTGTTTTGAAAGAGATCTTTTTATGCTCTGGTTTTTATTCAGTCAATTTGAGTTATCAATTGGATTGGATATGATAGGTAGCTTTTCATTGT
This sequence comes from Synechococcus sp. MIT S1220, assembly GCF_047303025.1. Lineage (NCBI taxonomy): Bacteria > Bacillati > Cyanobacteriota > Cyanophyceae > Synechococcales > Synechococcaceae > Synechococcus > Synechococcus sp. MIT S1220. Next base: position 1,705,044 of record NZ_CP138939.1, read on the forward strand.
GAACAAAATATTTAGTTCCTATTGTTTTCCAGTTGGTGGTTGCGCTCTGTAATCGTCAGCAACTACATCTAAAAGCCCTAATATGTACCTGTCACTGGCTTTAATGTTTCGCTGCAGTTTGGAAATCGATGATCTTATCTCCTCAATTGTTTCGTTGATATCCCCCTCAAGTTGCTCCTGAGTAGGCTTCCACTCTGGATATTGTCGAATTGAATTACTGCTTATCTTGTCAAGATAACCATTTGTATTGTTAAAATCATTTTGTGGTTGCACTGAACGCTTGATTGGCTTCATTTTCTTATTTAAAATAGAATTTTAAATGACATATTTGCCATTGCAGTTTTAAAAAGTATGTTTGATGGTACAAATGATGACAGGCAAATGTTCCTAGGGTTTGGGTTCAAAGCGTGTTGATTTGGTATACAAAGCTGAAAATTGCCATCAGGAATGCTCGCTTTTGTGATGATGCTTCTGTTTGATTGATTAGTCAAAGCACTTTTATGCTCCTAGAATTGTCAAAATAAATACAGATATGTCCTCTTTATTGCTATTTTTCTGATATAGGTCCTTTGTTTATGATCTGGGATATTGCAGAATTAGACCTGAAATTTTAATCGGCATGATGTCTAAGTTAAAGATGTAACTACATCCTAAAGATAAATGATAGCATCTTATGATTTTCTAGTTCCGTAGAGGTTGGCCTTGTAAATCTCAATTTTTTAGTTACCTTATCTAAGGTATCATTATCCATTCTTGAGCAATCTTGCGCGTGTCGTTTTTTGTTTCTCAGATAAAATCAATCTGCATTTTCTTGAGCAACAAAGCATTCTGGGGCTCTTTGCTTCGTAGTTGTCGCCACAAATGACGCATATTTTTATCGTCATGCAATTGATTGCAGAAAGTATAAATATAAAATTTACTATGGTTGACATTTATAGTCAAGTCATTCGTTTATCCATGATCAATGGTGTCAAAATCCTATGAATTGTGTTGTTGCTTGACGATCTAGAATGAAAGGAGATTCCTCACGAACTGCTGATGTTCTTGAGAATTGCATCGTGAATATTGAATTGCTTGTTTTTCTAGTTAATATGATAAGAATTTCGCCAATTGATTTCAATAAATCTGGAATAAATGATGGTTTTACCTTTTCTTTCTTAAGTCAAATCAACTCTTATTTGGTAAATAAGAAGCAATTCCCACATGGGTTGACACAAATTCTTTGCCCCGTAAAGCAAAAACCACCTCCAGAAAGATTTTCGCGATAACCAATTCTAATTCCAATAAATTGTGATATTTGGTTTGGTTGTGCGTAAAGTGTCACTCCCGATTCACGTGCAATAGCTGTTCCTAAATTTCTTCCAGGTTTAAATATAATTGTATAATCTGAGCATCCCCCGCTAACTATTTCTGCATACATTTCACCTGGTATTCCAGCTACAGCTGATTGCCTCATCAGTTCATGCGCTGCAGCACGACTCAAGTGGACGTTCAAAGTAATACCTAAAAAAGTAATTTATCGATATAACGGAGGCATTGCTCTATATTTATCACCCTAAGCTGTAATTAATGTTTTATGAAATAGCATTAAAAGCCCAGCTCTCTTGGTTGATTTAATTTATCTATTTTCTTGCTCTGAAATGTAGGTAACTTTTCTTGTGTTAAGCATGGATGTTGAGTAACAATTCTCATGTGGTTCATCTCATCTCTCCACACCATGCAACCTGCATCGAACCGTGGTGCTGTTTTTGGAAGTGGCTGCACAATGAGGTAGTCCATGACCATGCTTTTTGTGGAGAATGTTTAGCACCATATCTGGCTCTTGGCTGTCAGATATATACAAATGTATGTTTGATTTACCAAAGCATAGAATAGGAAAAAATTGTTTCGATGAAGATTGCAACTGCATTGGCGATTGGAGGCAGCGATTCAAGTGGTGGTGCTGGTATACAAGCGGATTTAAAAGCTTTCAATAATTCAAATGTCAATGGATGTTCGGTGATCACCTGTGCTACTGCTCAAAATACGACGGGTGTTACACATGTTGAGGCGTTAAGTATTTGCTCTATTGAGAGTCAATTAAATGCCATTCTTGATGATATTGAGATTGCATCTTTAAAGACTGGCATGCTTTTTAGCACGGAGATCATAGAGTTAATTTCATTTTATTTGGATCGCGTTAACGTTCCAAAGATTATTGACCCAGTTATGATTTCAAGGGCTGGTTCGCAACTGATTGACAGTAAGGCAGTCGATTCATATAAAAAATTTATACTACCAAAAGCATTTTTACTGACACCGAATATTTATGAAGCGTCTCTATTAAGCGAGATCAATATCACGTCAAAAAAAGATATCGAGCACTCTGCTAGAAAAATTCTGGAATTTGGCATGAATGCCATTGTCGTGAAATGTGGTGCGCTTGAGACTCTCTCAGGACAGGATTATTTTCTTGATAAAAGTGGTGATGAGTTTTGGCTTTCTGGTCAAAGAATTTATACCAAGCATACCCACGGAAGCGGCTGTACTTTTGCGGCTGCTATAACTGCTTGTCTTTCCAAGCAAATCGATCTTCAATGTTCAATCAAATTAGCAAAAGAATATGTTACTGAATGCATTCGACATTCACTCAATATTGGCCAAGGAGCTGGTCCGATCTGTCAATGGAAGGATGTTGTTTGCGATTATAAAATTTGATGGCTTTTTGAACTGTTATTGGATCTCTTGACCTTGAGTTTTTATGAGCTGTCACAAATTTTGCTCACTGGGGCTGACCATTGATTTGATCGATGACATTTATTTTTGCATTGAGTAAGCGACCAACCATCCTTGTTGTTTCTCCTTCGCCAATATTCATTTCGGCAATTTCATCGAACTTTGATTTAAATAGTATTTCAATTTCCTCGCTAAATCCTTTTAGAAATCTGTTGATTTTTTCCTTTTTTTCTGATCCATAAAGCCTGTTCATCGAATTAAATTCTCTGTTTATTGATCAGTTAACTCCACCCCAAGCTCGCGCTTGGTATTCATTGATGATGAGCTTTGTATCTATTGTTTAACTATGGAGCTTCGCATTGTTCATTTGCAACAGCGGTGGCATGTAAAGCCTGATCAAATAATAAAGGCGCTGAAGATCTTTGAATTCTGATGCTCGTAAACTCAGCTTGATTCTTGATTTTCGTATGAACTCCAACACACTGTTGTGACGGTATTTTTTGACTCTTCAAGATTATGGACGCTGTCTCTCGCTAATCCCCAAATGTGTAGCGGCTCACTATTGTATTGTCTTTGATAAAAACAGATCTACTATTCAATAATGTCAAAATTTTTGAATGACTATTGTGAAGTGTTGGTTATTGCATGAATTAATTGATTGATTAGCATTTCTCACAGTCTGTCTTTTCGATGTCGACACAGTGGTGCAAAATCTGCAGCTTTTATCGATTATGTTGCAATATTATGCATTCAAGGCAGTGAAAAGTACATGTTTTTAAATATACTTTTAGATCATTTTGAAATCGATATGGCTCAGAAAAAACCAGTCTTAGATACGTTGCCGGCATTAAAAATATCAGTTGAAAAGTCAATATAATCATCCAACCCTTTTTCCGATTCAGCCCATGAAGCAATCTTTGCCACTGAATCCAACTCTCTATTCAATACATCAAAACGTTTATGATCTCTACGCATTCCCTGGCCAAACGATCCGTCGAGTGCCGCGCTAGTACCCCACTGAAGTTGATTCCATTGACTTGCCGATGATAATAATCCGACGCGATATTGATCCTTTTTTGATGTGGATTGAAGGATAGACAGAGGTAAGTATTGTGGATCCAATCCATTGCTTACCTCATCCTCCCATTCTTGAATTTCCTTGCTTCGTGGTGCACGTCTATACAATTCTGACATTGTTCTAGTAACAATATCGCTGGTAGATAGAGCCTCAAGATCACCGCCATATTGATTGATCACCTGCTCTGAAATCAGTTTGTCAGACAAGAATTCATCCACTAGATCTTTGGGATTGCCACCTTTTCCTAGAATCAAAGCTGAATTCTTTGCTGCATAGGAAGGAGCCATTGTTTCACCCGTATAACTATAATAAGCTAAATTCGTCATATTTAAGCGCTCATGAGATTCCTTTTTTGAATAAGTGGAGTCTAGACTTGTATTAATAATTCCATCAATATCTTTTTCATTAACTTCATTGACTTGAGAGATGTCAATGATGAGCTGCTGGGCCGTGTTATATATTTTATCGCTTGTAGAGCTGTTCCCATTCGCTGAGTTGCCCTGAGCTATTGCAAGATGGTCATCAAGGAGTAACGCCCCATTCGCAAGTGAGCCAGCAATTACGGGACTTGCGACTGAAGTGCCGTTGGAGAGTTTATGTTTTTCAGCAACTGTAAGTGGGAATAACTTTTCATTTAAATTGTGAATGCTTACCCCTTGTTCAGAGGAATTCATGTTTTGGTCCTCTGGGTTAGAAGACGCAATAAAGTGACCCGCCTGAAGCTGTAAAGTATATTGATAATTCTCATCGTCTTTTGATGTTGATAGGACAATATTTTCTAGTGCTGATTGTGCATAGCTACTAAATCCAGAGGAGAGTATGATCTGTTCAGAGTCTTTAAGATTTTCATCCTGGATGATTGCATCAGCAAGAATATTTTCATTGGGTAGGTATCCTCCCTCAACTCTTCCTGTCTGGTGAGTTAGTGCCAGTGCGGCTCCATCAAGAACTACAACACGAACCCCATTGGTAACAACGTAAGAGATGGCTATATCTTGGAAGTTATCAAGATTTACATCGGCTATTGCGACGCTTAACTGTTTGATATCTAGTTGCGAAATAGGCGCAACAGATTTCTTTTCATCTTGACTATCTTGAATATTCACGTTTTCAAATGGCTTGAATTCAAAAGCTTTTATCCATGCGTTACTGTCATTTTCAGAATCCCAGGCCTTAAGCTGTAATTCTTCTAAGTTGATCCCATTTTTTTGATTTTGATTAAATCCTGCTGTCAAAAGATCTCGTAGACCGTCTCCATCAAAATCTTCTAAAAATGCCCATGGGGCATCACTTGATTTGTGCGGCGAGAAGTTTGTTAATTGAGAAGTCCTCCCCTCTCGCAGAGCTGCACCGTCAAGTATTTGAACCGAGCCACTGTCATTATTGGAGGTTGAAGACAGGATAATATCCTGTACGTAATCAGAGGTAACATCGCCCACCTGCGCACGCCTGACGAGTGATGCATCACTATCAAGATTAATCGATAACGGTTTCATTGTTCTTGCCTGATATGCTTGAATATTTCCTTTTTTGATGTTTAAGTTTTCTACGGGAATTAACCAGCTTGAATCAGTATTTTCTACAACAGTGATCACCTGCATCATACCAGCATCTTCATGAGGGATCATGTGACAATGCATCACATATGTCCCCAAATAATCCTGGAAAATCATACGAACTTTCTGATCATTGGCTCCATATGTTACCAATTTATCAAATACATCACTGTTTTCAGAATACGCTTCTTTTATCTTGTGGAGCCTTCCATTTAAAGGTTCATTAGTCACAAGCTCCCACTCATTTGTGTCTGGATTAATTTTTTTGTAATAATAGCCACTCGAATTTAAAGAAGTAACATCTTCTAAATTCCTTTTATTACTTAGTTCTGAGTCACTGTTCTTTACTTGATAATCATTAATATGAATATGAAAAGGGTGTCCCACATATTTGATCGAACCTTCAAGGGTTGAGCTCCAATTTCGCAGCTTCCATTCCTCCATCGTTCCGAGTTGGGCAATGATTAAATTGCCGTTAGGAAAAACATGGTCGTTAATTAAGAAAGGCAGGCCAGGATATGCTCCCAACCAGGCTTCATTGGCTTTAACTGATGGAAGTAATTGATATTTTTGGTAGGGTGAATCTGGATTGGCTGAATCATATTTTGCAATCGCTTCTTGTGTTGCAGCATCTCTTTCATTAACTGGTCCGACCAATGTAGCTATGCTCCAGTCGAATTTACGTTTGCGAAGAGCTTGCCAATCTTTATTAAATAAGTTGACCGATGGTATTTTCTCTAAATCATATTCATCTGCTGTCGTCAATGGAGTGATCTCTTGGACATCAATGAGCTCGTTCGAAACTGCGACGTCTTGATCTAATTTGCTCTCCTTGGGCAATTTCCCAGAACCCTTAACATTAAATACTGCAAGGGGGCCTGGCCCTCCAGCCCCATTCGTTATATCTTGATTTTTAGAAGTGAGGTCAGGGTATTCTCCTACAATATCATAATTTGAAATCTTGTATGATAGTCCATCTTCCTTTGTGAATGAATATACTGATGCTATTTCAGTTTTGCCATGAGGTAAATATGTTAGAAGATCGATTCTTTTTCCAGGTGGTAATGCGACCAAATTTTCAGCTTTGCTATAAGGATTAGCACTATTGTTATCCGCCATACCAAGAGCCCCAACCGCTTTCCGTATTTGAGGATATTGATGTCCGTCTTCTCCATATATATACATTGGTAAGTTCGAAGTCTTACCAGAATCATCGGTATGAATCAGTCTAATATTGTAATAAGCATCATTGTCTTGGTTGCTTAAGCTGACAGCTTGCCAACCTGTGTTGTCTACATCAACATTAGGCTGAAAAGTCCCGTTTACCGTGGGCATTGCTACTGACTGAGTAACAGAGCCTAAAATATCGTAGCCTGTAAGCACTAAATCTCCTGATCTTTCCTCAGGGATTACATTGATTGATTTGATAACAGCTAGGTTTCTTGGAACTTTATTAAAACCAGGTATTTTGCTTAGTGGGTCCCCTATCTGAAGAAATCCAGAGGCACCACCATAAAGTTGCTGATTTACTGCTGGATGGTAATGAGGATGGTACCAATATGAGCCCATCCCGTGATCGCCGGGAATCTTAATCTTGGTTGTCCATTCTTGGCCCGTTGTATATCTAGAAACCACATTGTCTGCGAATCCACCTGGATGTACATGTGCTCCGTGCAGATGGTAATTTGTTGATGTTGCTCCTCCATGGCCAACTCCCCCTGTTAGGCTTGGTAGTGAATTTGTAATCAATGTCGCTTCCTGTGTCTGTTCCTCCGTAAGACCAGGTATTTCAATATTGTTCGAGAATTCAATGGCTAATTCTTCTCCTGGCTCTAGCATCATCACTGGGCCCGGATAACTTGTTCCTTCGCCAGGGATTTTGTACGTGTAGAGAATTGACGGATGCCAATAATCTGCGTTATCTTCGCTTGTCGAATCTGAGCTTGCTGTTAAAGCGTGATTGTGATGTTGATGGGCGGCATCCTCGGAATTTATATTCTCGAGCAACGAGTCTTTATCAAAATTTGATTTTACATTTGTTGTGTTTTCATAATTTTTCCATCGTTTCTCGGGTTGATAATTCTCGGCTTTTTGGATGTCTGAATAGATTTCGTCTTCACTTGTCCCTGGCGCATTCCAAAAGCTGGTATTTGTTGAACTATTTTCATAGCCTGGTCCTATGTATCCTATTTGATTTAATGTATACATGCTTTCATTTCGTGATTTCTTGGTCCAATTCCCCACAGCAGCTTCTTTGATTTGATTGAATAATGATGTATTATTCTCGGTATCTTTTAATTGTGGGATTAACCATTTGTTGAGGAAGAGGTCAGTCCCCGGAATGTTAATAGGTTCTGATGTGATCGACAGCTTGACATTCAAATCATCGGATGTTGTATTCTTGCGGCTTTTAATGATTTTATCCCCATTGTGATCAATTACTTCAAGGCTTTTGGAGAGTACTAGATTTAGGTCGCCATTCTTCTTGCGTGGGAACAATGGACCAACATGGTATTGAGTGGTTGACATTTAATAAATTTATTTTCTAACATTTTAAGTGCCTTGTGAGTTGTGTCCACTCTGTATGAAGGCGCTGACAGATTGTTGAAGTTGTCTTGAGATTTTGCCGTCCCGATTAAGATTTTTATTTTTTTATGAGATTTTTGCTAATTGATTGCTGTCTGCACGGCGTCGTCAATGCTGGTGAAGCGACTTGCATTGGATTTTAATGAGTATAAGACTTTAATTGTTCTTGGCGTGAACCAATGTCCTTGCCTTAATGTTTTTAGTCGTTGCATTCTTGTTTATGCCTTTAGATTTTATTGTAGGTTTTATCTTAGCTCGATTTTTAACGATATTAGTTTATTTATTTAGGTTCTGGGTGAAATTATAGTTATCCTTTTGGCCCAAATTTGTTGGATTTGGCTTGATTGCTATTGGGGATTTAAGTGCTTAATAGCTTGTCAGCTTCCGAATTTGTTGAGGTGCAATTCGAGAGCAATGGCTTTCACCTTAATGTATTTCTTGTAGTACTTCAAGATTGAACATTGTGCGGCTGTAATTGCTTCGTCCGACAGTACGAACGGATGGCCAATTAGTACAGTGTTCTTGATTTGATGAAGGTCTGGTTTTTGCTCAGATGGACCTAGTCCACCGTATGCAGGTGGTTTAGATCTCGATGGAGCCAAGGAGACTCGAACTCCTGACCCCCTGCATGCCATGCAGGTGCTCTACCAGCTGAGCTATGGCCCCAAAAACATCGGTGATGCCCTCAGGCTCGTGCCGCTGTTCGTAGTGGAGTATACACCTTCAGAGCGTCAAACCTGCCGCCACACGGCGACAAGTTGGCCTTGCACCTGCACCTGTTCGCCTGGGATCACTAATGGTTCATAGGCTTCATTCGCTGCGACCAGACGCACCATGGCGCCGTCCCGGAAAAAATGTTTCAAGGTGGTGCCGCTTCCGGCAACCAATGCGCTGACGACTGTTCCTTCCTTCAATCGTGATGGTTCAACAACGGGCTGCATCAGCACGACATCGCCATCGGCAATGTGTGCATCCACCATGGAATCTCCGTTGACGGTCAGCGCGAACAATCCCCGTGTTTCGAGCACTTGGCTTAAGTCAAGCCTTTCCTCGATGTCGCTGTAGGTTTCAACCAAGCCACCTGCTGCCACTGCCCCCAGGACAGGAACCCCTTTGCTGGTTCCCAGCTCACCCAGCAATTGAAGGGTTCTTGCCTGACCTTCCTTCCAGGTGATCCAGCCTTTTTGCTGCAGATGTCGCAGTCTGCTTTGCACGGGCGCTGGAGAACGCAACCCCATCGCTTGCATCATCTGTCGAATGGATGGGCTGTGATGGTGTAGACCGATGTAATCCGCCAGCCAGTCGTACAGCTCTTGCTGTGCAGGTGTTAGTGCACTCGGTTTGTTGCCTGGCATTGAAATCTAAGCCAACAATACATTTGTACCCCTTTATTGGCTTTGTTGCAAGCAATTCGTTGGTCGGTTGGTTCGTCAGGCCTAGACGGTGTCTGTGGTCTTGCCCTTTCCCTCTTCTCTTTTGTATCCCTGTTTGAAATGGGCAGCTGTTTCGGTTGTTGTGTGTGTGTTCTGCTTTGGATGCTGAATGGGCTGGGGATAGGTTGATGCGCTGATGCCAGATCTCTTCCTCCCATTTTCATTGTGGCTGATCAGTTGTAGCGGGTGACTTTGTTTAATGCATGTGGAGTTGGTTCGAGCGCGTCTTTCTTGGTAAGTTTTTTGAACTATTGTGTGTATTTTGATCTTCGTATGTTTCTGTCTTCTTCTTTTTGTGTTTGCAATTTTATCTAGGGTTAATGTTATTCCATAGTTGCTGACGACCTTATTCAGGCAAGAGCTTCACTGCGCTTTGGTCGCTTGAGAACTCCAGTATCTTTCATTCATGGGATTTTTGATCAGCGTCTGTTGATCAAGGCGTAAATTTGCCTCGTGGCTTCAAGTTAAGAATTTAACTGCTTTTTTTGTATTGTTCCTGTCTAGCAAAGAGTATTTTGCTTCGAATTCACTCCTTTAATGCTTTGGCTCAGTTTTTCAAAGTCCTCCCATAACAGCAGCGAGTAAGGCTTGCTGAACGTGCAAACGATTTTCAGCTTGATCAAAAATCCGGCTCTGTGGGCCTTCCATCACTTCTGCGCTGATTTCCTCTCCTCGATGGGCGGGGAGACAATGCAAAACAATTGCATCCGATGCAGCTTGATTGAGCAGTGTCTGATTCACACAGAACTCTGCGAATGCAGCTGCTCGTTGTTGCTGTTCCTCCTCTTGTCCCATGGACGCCCAGACATCGGTGTAAACCGCCTGCGCACCCTTCACTGCTTCAAAGGGATCGTTGGTGACATCAACGCTTGTTCCCTCCGGTGCGATTTTTCTCGCCTGTTCGAGGATTCCATTGAGCGGTTCAAACCCCTGTGGACATGCAATCTTGATGTTCACCCCGAGTAGAGCGCCACACAACATCAATGAATGCGCCACATTGTTTCCGTCCCCGACATACGCCAGGGTATGGCCGCTCAGCTCTCCATGTTCCTCCTTCATGGTCATGAAGTCGGCAAGAGCCTGACAGGGATGTTCGAGGTCTGTTAGAGCATTAATCACGGGCACATCTGACCAGAACGCGTAATCAACAATTTCCTGCTGGGCAAACGTACGAACCGCCAACACATCGCAATATCGACTCAGAACCCTTGCTGTGTCTTCGAGCGGTTCTCCGCGTCCCAGCTGGGTCACGCTTGGATGTAGATCAACCGTTTGTCCCCCCAGGTGAGCCATGGCCACCTGGAAACTGACACGAGTTCTCGTGGATGCCTTACTGAAGATCAGACCCAGGACACGGTTTCCCAGATCAATCCGCCGCTCACCTGATTTGAGTTGCTGAGCCAGCCCGATCAAAGCAGTGGTCTCATCCGTCGAGCAATCAGCGGAAGAGAGATAATCACGTCCTCTCAGCGCGGTGAGAGCTGCAGCTACGCCCAGTGTCATACCTATGTGTCAAAAGGGTCTTGTTATGCAACAAAGGCTGGCATGTCATGCAATCAGCGCAGATGTCCTGGAGATCGCCCTCCGAAGTGGCTGGCTTTCCGAGTGTTGGATTCTGTGTTCGATTCACCCGTGTTGAAGGTTGAGAGCCGCCTTTCGGCGGCTCCAGCCATGTTCAGGCAGCGACTCCTTGGGGAAGCACACTTGCATCGAGCATTTGCTTCAGGTCATCACCCTCAATCACCTCTTTTTCAAGAATTTTCTGAGCAATGGTTTCAAGCAACGCCATGTTCTGCCTCAAAATCGCCAGTGCGTCGTCATGGGCCTTATCGACGAGGCCACGCACCTCATGATCGATGGCCTGGGCCGTTGCATCACTCACCGAACGTCTGGGATTGTTGCCCTGACCCAGAAAGCGATTGCCACCTTGTTTGTCATAGGCCAGTGGTCCCAAGGTGTCGCTCATCCCGTAGGTGCCCACCATCTGTTCCGCCAGATCGGTGGCGCGTTGAAGGTCGTTGGCTGCACCGGTTGTAATTTTCCCGAACACGATTTCTTCGGCTGATCGACCGCCCAGAAGTGTCGCGATCTGTCCCTGTAGCTCTTCCTTCGAATTCAAGAAGCGTTCTTCAGTCGGCAACTGCAGGGTGTAGCCAAGCGCACTCATCCCCCGGGGAACGATCGAGATTTTGGCAACCTTGCTCCCACCTGGCATCAGGTGACCAACGATTGCATGTCCAACCTCGTGATAAGCGACCACCTTCTTTTCATCGTCTTGTAGGACGCGACTCTTCTTCTCAAGCCCCGCAACAACACGCTCGATCGCCTCGCTTAGATCCTGCTGTTCAACTTTGGTCCTTTGGTTCCGTGCCGCCAGCAGTGCCGCTTCGTTCACAAGATTGGCAAGGTCAGCCCCAGCGAATCCGCTGGTGGCCTGAGCCACGCTGTCGAGATCGACGGCCTCGGCAAGTTTGACCTTCTTGGCATAGATCTGAAGGATCGTTTTGCGACCTGAAAGATCAGGACGGTCGACCAGCACCTGACGGTCAAATCGGCCCGGTCTCAGCAGCGCTGCATCGAGAACTTCCGGTTGGTTGGTTGCTGCGAGGACAATGACGGGTTTGTCTTGTGCTGTGAAACCATCCATTTCCGTCAGCAACTGATTCAAGGTTTGCTCCCGTTCATCGTTTCCTCCAACCACCCCCATGGAGCCGGAACGACTTTTTCCAATGGCATCAAGTTCATCGATAAAGATGATGCAAGGTGCTTTCTTTTTCGCTTCCTCGAATAAATCACGCACCCGTGCAGCACCTGCACCGACAAAAAGCTCAACGAACTCAGAGCCGGAGATAATGAAAAATGGAACTTCTGCTTCTCCTGCCACGGCTTTGGACAACAAGGTTTTGCCTGTGCCTGGTGGACCAACCAGCAAGACTCCCTTTGGTATTCGGGCCCCTATCTCTGCATAACGTTCTGGTTTTTTTAGAAAGTCGACGATTTCGGTTAATTCTTGCTTCGCTTCATCCACTCCAGCTACATCAGAGAAGGTGACTCTCGATTCTTCATCTGGAACGTAAACCTTGGCTTTGCTTTTGGTGAAACTGAGAGCTCCTTGAGCTCCACCTCCCATCGATCGGCGAGCAAAAAATTGGAGGACAAGTATAAAGATCAGTGGTGGTACAACCCAGCTGAGAATGGTGGTGAAAATATTGGGTTTCTTCGGGGGAGCAGCTGCGAATTCAACACCCTTGTTCTCCAGACGCTGAGGCAGATCCATGTCAAAGATTGGCGTCGTTGCCAATACAGGTGGTGAGCCCTCTTCCGGTTCAGCCAGTTCGTAGCGAATTTGTTCCTGGGTGATGTAAGCGCGTTTGACGACCCCATCGTTCACCTGGTCGATGAATAGGGAATAGGGAACCCTTGGCACTTGGTTGGCGGGGTTGGGAATGAAACTGCTGACAAGCAACAACACCCCGAAGGCGATCAACACGATGTTGATGATTCCGAATCGTCGATTCGGGCGATTGTCATCCTGTCGGATCGGCATGGATCGGAGCCTGAATCCACTCACGCTACGAGGGATCATCCGGTAGTTGGCTTCACAACAGGTGGGAGAACCGAACGCCCTTATCGTTTGGGGATGTGTGGTCGTTACACGCTCGAGTCCCCCACAGATGTTCTGAGGGAGCGTCTGTCCCCCTGGCTGTCAGATGACGATGAGAGCTGGTTGGCTTTTTACGCACCCCGTTCTCTCGTCTGTCCTTTTGAACCCGTTCTGGTGCTACGGAGGGATCACGGCCGAGATCAATTGGTCCACATGCTGTGGGGATTGCTGCCGAGCTGGGTGAAAGATCCCAGTCGCGGCCCCCGACCGATCAATGCCCGCTCGGAAACTCTCGCTGAGAAACCTAGTTTTCGTGGGCCCTGGCGTCACCACCGCTGCTTGTTGCCCTGTTCTGGCTATCTGGAGAAAAACAACCTGATTCGACGCGAGGATGGCGAACTCTTCTGGCTTGCGGGGCTATGGGATCGATGGATCGGAGCGGACGGCAGTGAAGTTGAGACGTGCTGTGTGATCACCACAGCCGCCAATGCTTTGGTTGCTCCACTTCACGATCGAATGCCAGTCGTGATTCCGCCAGGGCTCGAAGCGGTTTGGTTGGAGCCTGGAGACCATGCTCATCGGCGCAACCTCGAGCCGATGATGGATCCCGGTTCCCCGGCAGGGTGGTCCTGCCTCAGATCTGGAGACCGTCCGATCTCCAAGGGAGGTCAGCAGCTGTCTTTTCTCTGATCGGTTGGCTTGACAGGGCGACTCTCTGGTGGACTCTGGGCTCAGCTGAGTGGCCACGCAACGCTTGCCTCAGATACGACGCCCAATCCTCAAGAGCAGCACCCAGTTGAAATTGCTCCTGGTGCTGACGCTGCTCCTGCTGGCCTGCCTCGCCTTTCCAACCCTGATCCGCGTCAAGTTCTTCCTCTATTCCCTCATCGCACTGCTCTTGACCCAGGTCATGGTCAGGGACAGTGACAATCATGTTTGGTCGAACCGGCTCTACCGCCTGCTTGGAGGTGTTGCGGTCACTGCGATGTGGCTTTGGTTGCTGACTCCATTGGAACTGATTTACAGCGGGGTACCTCTGGCCCTGAGCTGGGGGCTGCTGGTGGCTTGGAGCATCCGGAGACTGATCAGCCGGATCGCCCGGGAGCCCGTGATCAATGAGTCGATGTTGATGGGGGCCATCGCCGGCTATCTCCACCTCGGCTTGACGGCCGGGCTGATCATGGGGGCCATTGAAACCATCCAGCCGGGGAGCTTTGCCCCATTGGATCTGGCAACCGACATGGCCCAATCAGGCACCGTCAATGTGCTGAGCGTTGGTGCGGTGTTTTCCCAGATCACCTATTTCGGTTTCGTTTGCTTAACGACCGTAGGATTCGGTGATATCAGCCCGATGCTGCCGGTCTCCAGGATCGTCAGTGTCTCCACCAGCATCATCGGACCGCTTTACCTGGCGGTCGTTATGGGAATTCTGATCGGTCGTTTCGTCTCCACGATGCAAGCGACTCAACCCTCGAAATGGCTCTGAATCAGAAGGTCCCGATCGAGCCGGGTCATGCGCATGGACGACAGCAATCGGATCTGGTCCATGCTGGAGAACCCGAGCTCTGCCAATGGTGTTTGCGCAGCATTGCCGCCTAGAAGTTTGGGGGCAATCACCGCGGCAATCTCCTGCACACAGCCTTGGCGGATCGCTGCAGTTGAAAGTTCAGGCCCGCATTCCCACAGCACCCGGTTGCATCCCTTCGCAGCCAGGCTTTCCATGAGGTGCTGCGGATCGCAATGGGGTAAGGCCAATCGTTCAGGGCCAACTGGTAGGGATCGGCTTACGCCATCGGGGCCATGGGCCACGAGCGTGGCTGCTGTTGCCGTGTCCCACAGCTGTGCTGAAGAAGGCAGGTCCAGGCTTCTCGACAAAACCACCCGCAACGGCTCCGGTTCCCTTCTCCCACGCGTTGTGAGAAGGGGGTCATCGCTTCGCACCGTCCCTCCTCCCACAATGACGGCATCACACCCGGCCCGTAAGGCATGGACCCAGCGACGGGCTATGGCGCCTGAAATCCACTGGCTCTGACCGTTCGACAGCGCTGTCCTGCCGTCAAGACTCATGGCCCACTTCAACACCCCCCAGGGGCGCCCAGTACGGACCCGATGCAGGAAGGCTCGGTTCTGTTCAGCCGCCTCGGCCCGGAGAACTCCTTGAAGCACCTCCACGCCATGGTCTTTCAAAACAGAGATTCCGTTGCCAGCGACCCGTGGATCCGGATCCTCCAGTGCAATCACAACCCGTTGAATGCCGGCCTTGAGAACGGCCTCTGTGCAGGGGGGAGTTTTGCCGTGGTGGCAGCAGGGCTCGAGGGTCACGATCAGCGTGCCACCGCGAGCGTCTTGTCCGGCCTGAGCGAGAGCTCCCACTTCGGCGTGGGGTCGGCCAGCTTGTGCATGGAATCCCTCCCCGATGAGGGCTCCATTTCGATCGAGAACGACGGCTCCGACAAGTGGATTGGGACTGGTGTGACCATCGGCCAAGGCTGCGAGTTGCAGTGCTCGCCGCATCCATCGCTCCCACATCAGTCCAAGGGCATGGTTTGCAGTGAGCGCCACTCGCCAACCACATAAGGCGGTACGGGAAGCTCGCTGAAAACTCCAGGCAGTTCAAGCCGCAGTGGTCTGTTGTTGCTGAGGTCTTCGAGCAGTGGATCGAGCTCGAATTCGGCGGCTGCCTCCCTGCCATCGTTAACCAGAACCGGGTTCTTGAGGGTGATATCCGCCAATTGCCAGGCGCGCCGACCGGACGCAACGTTCATGTTGGCAGGGTGATCGAGCCTCACCTTTCCTGGATAACCCACGATTCTCAGGACCACTGGTTCTCCAGGAGGTCCTTCGCGGTAAGCCACAGCCTGCCAGCTGTCGTAATCAAGGTCGCGGAGACTCTCAAGGCTGCGGACCATCGCTTTGCCGCTCTCATTTTCGTGTTGATGCACCTGTGCCCAGGCCGAGGTTGGGGTTGAAAGCAGCAGTGCAAAGGCCGTCAGGATGCAACAGATCAGATTTGCCATTGATCTTCCGGTGGCCGAGGAGAACAAGGGTATGCAACAAATCCACTACGCACGGATTAAATCCAAGGGCCAGATGGAGAAGCGTCTTGGGATGTGCCGATTGCCTGGGTGTCTGGATGGCTGCAGGGCCTTGTTGTTAAACAGATTTGTGGGGGTATTTTGACCCTTGATTTGATGATTTGAACAAGGGGTGCGTGGACTTCAGGGCTTCATGTGTGCATCTCGAGAGCATTGAAGTTTAGTGAAAAAATTTTTATGTTTTTCAGCGATTAGGGGGATCTTTTGACCAGATCAAAGGTATCAAATTATTCTTCTATTCGGCATTCGCTTTGCCCTTTAAGCCCGACATTCCAGCGCGTCTTTCATCCCGGAGTGCAGTTGTTCTCCAAAATGTTTTTAGTGTAATCAATGTCAGTGCAACCAATATCAGTGCAATAAGCGGCTGATCGGCAGGCTCTGGTTGCGGAATCCGTTGAGCTGTGATTGGAATTCGCACGGATATGGCAAGGGCATCACAATATGAATGCAAGCCGTTTATTGGTAAAGTCGCCTGATCTTGATATCGCTTTTTCCATCGCATCCCAGGCCGCTGAGTTGATTCGGGGAGCTGGATTGGCGTGGGAAATCGTCCAGTTGACGCCTGGTTTTCTGCAGGGTAGGTTCTCTTTCAAAAAGAGAGAAAGAATTGCGACCATGTCGCTGGAATGTGATCGTTCACTGTTTTTTTGCGGGGAGAGGAATTCAAACTATGTTGGAGTCTGTTTTGACTCTTCAAAGCAGTATGGACAATATATGTGGTGCGAGGACAGCCGGTCGCACCCTTCACGATTTATGGATTCAATGAGAATGTTAAAGATTTTTTTTCTAGGTTAGATGCTGGCGGCAAGATCAATTTTGTTCTATTTGATAAGCCAAGAGTCCTTGCTTTGTCCGCTCTGGAGGGTGGTTGTCACCTCAGTGACGCTCTCAATGCAAGCGATTCCGCCCGGCTTGATCCGGCTTTGTTCAAAACTTTGCAGCACCAGGCCAGTTTTATTGCATCGACTGGTTTGACGCAGTCATCTGATTTCAATTGTGAGTTTCTCGAGGCAGGTTTGCTTGAGTTTTTTGCACCAACGTGTAAGACAAGTCTTAATCCTCTGTCGTCTCATGGTTTCAGAACAGGTTTGATGAATGATTGTATTGGGTGGGGTCTGCAAAATCCACATGATGCCATCACATTGGATCGCCTTTCTTCTCTTCTGTTTGCTTCGCGTACCACGATAAGTCACAGCTGCAGAGAGATTTTTGGACTTGGTCCAATGGCGCTTTTGAAGCAGATTCGTTTACAGCAGGTCCAATGTGCCCTGTCGAATCCTGAACTGCAGGACCGCATTGGTTTGAATAAAGTTCTGGGTATCGCCAGACACTACGGATTTCAAAGTCTCAATCACTTTGCTCGCGATTACAGAACGAGTTTTGGGGAGTCTCCCAGGGAAACAATGGCACGGCTTCATGCCTTGATATTTCCTAATTGTGATCCTTCGTCTGGTTGCTTTGCCGCCATAGACGAATGAATGAGAGGTTCGATGTGATGCTCAATTCTTGGGTTTTCCACGACGTCTGTCGTGCTTTGTCAGACCGAATGATGCGTTTTGATGGGCATCTTGATTTTGCTCTTTAACAGCGATCTCCGGATTGCAGCTCCGGTCTTGATGCGCCAACTGCGTAAGCTCACTGGTTGCACTGCTCATCGCGCACGACCTGGATGGCCCAGCTCTTCTACGATTCAGACGCTGATCTCGGTCTTCTTACTGGAAAGACCGTCGCAATCATCGGCTACGGCTCTCAGGGCCATGCTCATGCCCTGAACCTGAAGGACAGTGGCGTCGATGTGGTCGTCGGGCTGTATGAGGGGAGCCGTTCCGCAGACAAGGCAAAGGCGGACGGCCTTGAGGTGCTCAGTGTCGCTGATGCCTCAGCCAAGGCGGACTGGATCATGGTGTTGCTTCCCGATGAATTTCAGAAAGATGTCTATGCCAAGGAGATCGCTCCACACCTGAGTGCTGGGAAGGTGTTGAGCTTCGCCCACGGATTCAACATTCGCTTTCAGCTCATCAAGCCTCCCGCCGATGTGGATGTCGTGATGATCGCCCCGAAAGGTCCTGGCCACACGGTGCGTTGGGAATACCAGAATGGACAAGGGGTTCCCGCCCTCTTCGCCATTGAACAGGACGCTTCAGGTCGTGCACGCGGCTTGGCGATGGCCTACGCCAAAGGGATCGGGGGGACCCGTGCGGGCATCCTTGAGACCAATTTCAAAGAGGAGACGGAGACAGATTTGTTCGGGGAGCAGGCGGTTCTCTGCGGTGGTTTGTCTGAATTGGTGAAAGCAGGCTTCGAAACCTTGGTCGAAGCTGGATATCAGCCTGAGCTGGCTTACTTCGAGTGCCTCCACGAAGTGAAATTGATCGTGGATCTGATGGTGAAAGGCGGTCTCACGGCCATGCGAGATTCCATTTCAAACACTGCTGAATATGGGGACTACGTCAGTGGTCCACGTTTGATCACGGCCGACACCAAGGCAGAGATGAAGCGTGTCCTTGCTGATATCCAGGATGGAACCTTTGCCAAGAATTTCGTTGCTGAATGCGAAGCCGGTAAGCCTGAAATGAAAAAGATCCGCGATCGCGACGCCGAACATCCGATCGAGAACGTCGGCAAAGGGTTGCGTTCAATGTTCAGTTGGTTGAAGTCCTCCTGAGTTCAACACCGATATGCCGCCCTGGTGGAATCAACGTCGCTGGGGCGGTGCTCAAGCAGGGGCCAGCCTCACGCTGGCCTCCAATTCCAGGCTGCTTAGTGGGATGACGACATCACCACTGATCAACGGCCTGCTTCCGGCAACTACCACGCTTCCAGCCCACCTCCCGCTTCGGCGCCGCTCCACGGGCTTTGGTCTCCAACTGGCCAGTGCCCTTGTGATGATTTGTCTTTGCGTGGCGGCCATCGCCGGATTCAGCACGCGGCGGCCCTGGGGAATGGCCACATTGCTGCTGGCCGCCTTGATGATGACCCTTGGCCAGGATTTGAGTCGGCTGCCATTGCAGCGAGATGTCCTGAGGTCTGGAGGTCTTGAGTTCCGTCAGTTGAGACGTGGAAGTGAACTTTGCGGGGTGGTCGGGTCTCTGTTGACGGGATTGATCGTCTGTCATGCCAGGCCGGGTTGGTTGGCAACGTTTCTGTTCATCCCTGTGGCCTGGTTGGCTGCTTGCTGCGATCTTCAACAGGTCGAGCGAATCACTGACGACGACCCGGCAGCTGGCTGGCAGATCCTGCAACGGTCCGGGGCGATCGGCGGCCTGGTAGGCATCCCGTTGATGGGAGGCTTCGCTCGGCTGCTGGGGCTCCCCTTTGCACTGCCCCTCAATCTCGGCCTGTTTTGCCTGGCTCCGCTGCTGCTCCGATCCCGCCTGCAACGCAGTTGATGGTCTGCGAAACCACATTCTTCGCGGTAATTCTTGCCGCTGTTGTTGATCAATGCATCGGTGATCCTCGCTGGTGCCTTCACCCTGTTGTGGTGATGGGGTGGTGTATCTCACGGTTGCGCTCCATTGCTGAAGCCCTCGCGCAAAACAAGCCGTGGCGCCTTCGTTTCGCAGGTGCTGTGATCACCCTGCTCCTGGTCGGATCCAGTTGCGGATTGGGGTGGTGCATCGAACGCCTTGTGATGTTCAGGGAGCCACCGTTGTTTTGGACTGGTTTCACATTGTTGGTTTTCGGCCTGGCGAGTTGCCTTGCTGCCCGCAGCCTGCGGGAAAGTGTCTTGTCTGTGCTTGTGGCGCTGCCTTCAGCCCAGGACGATGCAAATCTCTCAAGGGCTCGAAACCAGCTCAGCTGGATCGTTGGCAGGGATGTAACGCGATTGGACAGGCAGCAGATTCTGAGGGCTGCAGCGGAAAGTGCCTCGGAAAATGCGGTTGATGGTTTGTTTGCCCCTTTGTTCTGGATGGTTGTTGGAAGTTTGCTTTGGCAATGGTCCGACCTTTTGCCTGGCCCCTTGGCGTTGGCCTGGGGTTTCAAAGCCGCGAGCACCCTTGATTCCATGCTGGGGTATCGGCGAGACCAATTGCTTTGGCTGGGAACAGCCGGGGCGCGACTGGATGACCTGCTTACCTGGTTGCCCTGCCGGCTGGTGATGGTGTCCTTGCCACTGGTCAGTTGTCCGATTTGGACGATGCCAGCTCTTGTTGCCGCTGCAGAGCGTGATGGAGCCATGGACCCCTCTCCCAATGCAGGTCGATCAGAGGCGATTTATGCCCACTGTGCGGGTGTTTCTCTGGGAGGGTTGAACCGGTATTCCGACCATTGGGTTGCAAAACCTCAATTGGCTTCACACCATCCGCCCGCCACAGCTGAATCGGTGCGCCTGATCCTGAATTTGACGGGCCGCCTTGAACTGTTCTGGTTGATGATGGCTGCGTTGATGATGAAATGGTTGCCATGTTGAGAACAAGCCTGGTTCTGATTGCATGTCTTCTGTCTACTGCCCTTGGTGCAGAAGCCAAAACAACACGAACATTCAGCGGTTCGAATCCTGGTGAAGTGGAAAAAAATGCACGTAAAGCTGGTTTCAGCTATCCAGACGGTGAAATGCAGTGCTCCTCTCGATGCACGCAACGTTGGGCTAAGGAATAAAAAGGTCTAATTTCAATATCAAGATGGGTCAAGTTGCCATTAGTACGCCCCGCGATCCATCGGAAGAAGAAGCACTCCGAATGTCCGGAGAATGATCGCGAGATCGAGAGGGAATGATCGTCCGCGGGCATACGCCAAATCAAGCTTGACGCGTTTGCGGTAGCTCAGATTGTTGCGTCCGCTGACCTGCCAGAGGCCCGTCAGACCAGGACGTACGGATGCCACTTCGTCCATATAACTGCCGTACCGATCCAATTCTTTATCCACAATGGGCCTGGGTCCCACAACACTCATCTCGCCTCTCAGCACGTTGAGAAACTGAGGCAGTTCATCAAGGCTGGAGCGTCTCAGAAAACGGCCGATCCAGGTGATGCGAGGGTCGCGCCTTAATTTGAAGTCCCGTTCAAACTCCTGGCGAAGTGCCGCATTTTCGGCAAGAACTTTGTTGAGAACATCATCTGCATCGGCTCTCATCGTCCGGAATTTGATGCAGCCAAAGCGTCGGTAGTTACGTCCGACGCGACGCTGAATGTAGAAAACAGGACCGGGTGAACTTAACTTCACCAGGAGCGCGAGGCTCAGGAGAATCGGCGCTCCTGCACCAAGGACAGCGAGGGACAGCACAATGTCTCCCGATCGCTTCAGCCCTCTGCCCATACGGCTTTGTTGCCCAATCAGAGTGCGGGCGTTGAGGAGAGAGGGTGGCGCCGTTGTCACCGCCAGATGGGGGCGGTAGGAGCCCCGCCCGATGGCGAGACCGGCTGTCTGACGGAGTGATGGCCGGGAGGCCGTCGTCAAGGCTCAATCTGTGTCTCGCCACACTCAACGTCACACAGAGAGTTCTGGCATCTCTCCGGGGTCACTCGCCGCAACGTCACAGCTTTGTTGGTGAGCCGACCAGGCTCGCTGCACCACGGCTTGAAACCGGCGTTTGAACGCTTCCGGACGAAAGCGTTCTGCCCAGATCCTGTTCTGCTCTGCATTAACGTGTGTCCAGAGCATTCGTTCGTGGAACCAGCGCACGGCTTCTGCAATCGATTGCGCCGATTGCTCCCGGAAGAGCAGGCCGGTTGGTGCGTCCACATCGCTCTGAAGACAGCGGACGGTATCAAGCAGTCCCCCCTGGGCGAGCCCGATCACCGGTGCACCGGAAGCCATGGCTTCAACCGGGGCAATGCCGAAGTCCTCAATGCCGGCATAAACGAACGCCCTGCAGGTCGCTAGCAGCGATTCCACCTGTTGCTGGGATTGCCGCCCTAGCAGCGTGACTGTGGGGCCTGCCAACCGCTTCAGCTCTTGGAAGTCCGAGCCATCCCCCACAACGATCAAGGGCAGTCCGAGGTGATTGAACGCTCTGATCACTAGGTCAACACGTTTATAAGGAACAAGTCGGCAAAGGCAGAGATAAAAGTCGTCTCTTGGTTCGTTCCATCGGAACCGTTGCACGTCCACCGGGGGGTGGACCACCACGGATGAACGATTCCAAAACTTTTGAATCCGACGTGCAGTGAATCGGGAATTTGCAATCAGTTGATCGATTCTCTGAGCACTGACGACGTCCCACTGCCGAAGCTTGTGAAGTTGCCAGCGGATGACGGGACCAAGGCCATACCGCGTCAGCGATGAACGTTCTAGGTAGGCATGC
Organism: Synechococcus sp. MIT S1220; assembly: GCF_047303025.1. Classification (NCBI taxonomy): domain Bacteria; kingdom Bacillati; phylum Cyanobacteriota; class Cyanophyceae; order Synechococcales; family Synechococcaceae; genus Synechococcus; species Synechococcus sp. MIT S1220. The sequence goes on from NZ_CP138939.1 coordinate 1,727,355, forward strand.
ATCTGATCCCACGCGTAACGCACCGGCGTGTGGATGTAGCTGATGTGCAGTTGGTCCGGCGCGGTCAGCACTCCCTTGGCAACCAGGTGGCTGCTGCTGATGACAAGTTCTGCCGCCTCGAGGTTGATCTGCTCAATCGCATAAGGGAGCAATGGCAGATATTGCTGCACGTGGCTGACACCCCAGGGCAGGTTTTGAATCCCACTCGTCAGGATGGATCGTCCACACAACCAACTGCTTGATCTGCTGCTTTCGCCCTCCACAAGGGCGACCAGTTGAGGCTGTCTGTTGAGAGCCTGGAAGAGTTGATCAATCGCCTGGACAACCAGTTCCGCTCCACCGGTTGATCGGGGAGTGAACCATTCATGAACAACTGCTACCCGAGTTGGCAGATCGTTTGTTGGAACGATCAAAAAGAATCACCTCGAACGATACAAAGTCTCTCAGCTGATTGCGGCTCACCCATCTCGTCACGATGCTGTTCATCATGGCCAGCACAAGCCTCTCGATCAACGCCCTCCTACAGGACGCTCTCAATGAACCGGATATCGGGATCACCGGACGTTTTCGATGGCATGCAACAGCCATTGGTATTGCAGCTCTCTGGATCGCATCAGCACCGCCTTCGACCCCTCCGTTCGAGGAAGCAATTCAGGAGGGATTGGAAGTAGGGCTAGATCTCAGTCGAGAAGAACGGGAATTTCATCAGGTCCAACAGGGCTTGGTTTTGTTGTTCCACTCCTGACCGGTTTGCCTGTCCTCGATTTGTGGCGTCTGCAGCAGTCCGCCAGTGTTTGTATTTTTTCTCCCGAGGGAGATTGAGGAGTGTGTCTAAACCGGAAGACTGTTGCGTATGACACCTGGCGAACCGGTTCTCTGTTGGACGATCACTTCAGCTCGAACTGAACACATGGGTGATGGTCCGTCCTGTTCGCTGCACCTCTCAACGCTCGATTCCCTCGATTACTGGACCGATGAAGCGATGATGCCGGTGATGCATCCAACCTCGTCAATGGAGTGGGAGCGCTGGAATCGATTGCGGCTGGAAAAGCACGTCTATCAAATGCTCAAAAAAACCAAGATGCGTCGATCCATTGATTGATAATCTTTTGCCTAATCTTTTTGAATTGTTCTGACTGGTCGGTGCTGTTCAAGTATTGCAAAGCTTATTTTGGTTATTTGCGTTGAGATTCTGTGGCCATTTTATGAGGTCAAAATGTGTCCCAATCTTCTATTTGCTTCCCCTTAATCAAAAACTGCCTGTTTTGTGGCCTCGGGCATCGTCCATTTCGCGTGGGTGGGCAACGCACCAAGATCGTTGGCCGACCTTGATCTGAAGGTTCAGGGAGGCCCTTAGCCTGCCTCCATGCTCTCGTTGATTACACGCACCAAGAGTTTCCGAGATCCCTGGGTCGGCCATCCCGTCCTGAACCATCGCTTTCAGTTACACCGCCGCCGGGTTGTGCTGGCGGAAGCGCTTTGTCGGTGGCGGCGTTGGTTGGGCTTCCGCCATCTTCAATCGCTTCAGCGTGATGGCTACTTGGTGGTCCGGGATTTTCTACCGGATGCACTGTTCGAGTCGCTTCGTGGAGAGGTTGAGAACCAGCTCTCTCAGGCATTGATCCGGCATCCAGTTCCTGAAAACAACCGCACTGGCTTTCAACCCAAACAACCGTTCCAGGGAGGTTTCGATCGATTTGACGGCGGTACTCTCAACCGCTTTCTGCATCTCGATCCAACTCACTTCCCTCTTGCATCAGTGGTGTGTCGTGATCAGCGATTCAATCTGTTCAGTCGACAAGTGATCGGGATTCCAATGGACCCGCACAAACTCGATGTTTATCTCACTGTTCATGGGCGTGAATCTCGGACCCCTGATCTTCAAAAGGAGTTGCACCGTGACACCTTTTTTCGAGCACTGAAATTCTGGTATTTCCTCCGACCTGTCAAAGCAGACGACGGACCTTTTGAATATGTACCTGGAAGTCAAACATTGAATCCTGGCCGTCTCCGTTGGGAACAAAGCACGGCAGATTCAGCGATTGCCCATCGCTGCGATCCGGATGTCTCCGGTTCATTCAGGATTCGCGAGGAGGCCCTGGCGGAACTTGGCCTTCCAGCGCCCGTAGCGATCACCTGTCCAGCCAACACTCTTGTCCTGGCGGACGTGTTCGGATTCCATCGGCGTGGTCAGGCTCTACCGGGTCGCGAGCGTCTTGCTCTCTACGGATGGAACCGCCCTTATCCGTTCCTGCCGGTGACGTGGTGAAGTCGGCTGACAGGATGGAGGAATGAGCGATCACCCCTTTCCTCCTGAAGATCCCGCGGCGTTTCTGAGTCTCTGCGCTGGTGAATGGATGAGCCTGAGAAGTCGTTTCGCGCTTTCTGACGGTGACGACGAATGGCATCAGAGTGAACGTGGTGAGGTGACCGTTCGCTTTGAATCATCAGAGTTGGCCTCCCAGCTCGGCGATCTGGTGGTTCAACCCGCTGACGCCCCCCTCAGCCGACTTGAGTTCTGCGCTGATGGCGCTCTGACCTTCAAGCAACAGGGCGATGAACAGCTTGGTCAGTGGCGGTTCTGGACTGATGGCAGTCTGGAACTCACCATTACGAGCCCAGATGGTGTTTTGGTTCAGGAACGGATCTGGTTCACGAGAGTGAACCTTCGATTGAGAAGCACCACAGCCGTTGATGCCGACGGCGCTCCTCGGGAAGGCAGTTTCTGCACAGATATCCGACGCGTTTCCAAGCCTGCAGCCTGAAGCCGTGATGGCTCCTTACCGTCTTGATGTGGTGAGTTTGGCGCCTCAGGCCTTTGAACCACTGACGCAACTTGGAGTGATCGGCCGTGCATTCGCAGCCGGAATTGCTGAACTGCATGTTCACAATCCTCGCGATTTCGCACGCGATCGCTACCGCAAGGTGGACGACGTTCCCTATGGGGGAGGCGCAGGGATGGTGCTCAAACCCGAACCCGTTTTCGCGGCTGTGGAATCAGTGCCTCGGCGAGCTCAGTCGCGAATCGTGCTGATGTCTCCTCAGGGACAGCCGATGCGACAGCAGGATCTCCAGCGCTGGGCAGGCCACCACGATCAGTTGATTCTGCTCTGTGGTCACTACGAGGGGTTTGATGAACGCATACGCTCCCTGGCGGATGAAGAGGTGTCTGTCGGTGATTTCGTCCTCACCGGCGGAGAACTCCCGGCCATGGCATTGATCAATGGAGTGGTACGGCTTCTCCCTGGGACGGTGGGTACGCCCGAATCGCTTGTGGAGGAGAGTCACAGCACTGTCCTTCTTGAGCATCCTCACTACACCAGGCCTGCGGAATTCCGATCAATGTCGGTGCCCAATGTTTTGCGGAGTGGTGATCACGGCGCGATTGCCACCTGGCGTCAGCAACAGCGCGAACTGCGCACAAAGGACCGACGTCCGGATCTCTTTGCCCAGTGGCAGGCCTTAACAATGGAACCGGATTCACATCGCACCATGCAGCTGCGCATTGGAAACGGGTATGACATTCATCGGCTCGTTGCAGGCCGCCCGTTGATTCTTGGCGGGGTAACCCTGATCCATCCCGATGGGTTAGGGCTGGACGGGCACAGTGACGCTGATGTACTGGTGCATGCCGTGATGGATGCTCTGCTCGGTGCACTTTCTTTGGGTGATATTGGGAAGTATTTCCCCCCGACCGACCCGAAATGGAAGGGGGCAGACAGCCTGATGCTGCTTGAGCAGGTGGTTGGTTTGGTGCGCCAGCGGGCGTGGGAGGTGACGAACGTGGATGCTGTTGTGATCGCAGAGCGGCCGAAACTCAAACCTCACATCAAAGCGATGCGTAGCAATATCGCCTCTTGCATCGGTTTGGATCCCGATGCTGTGGGAGTGAAGGCCACCACCAATGAAAAACTCGGGCCGGAGGGGCGTGAGGAGGGCATCAGTTGCCAGGCGGTCGCCTTGCTGAGCCGTTCATGAAACTCGTTTGTGCTGCGTTGTTCGCCATCCTGCTTGTGGTTGCAGGGCCGGTTTTGGCAGACGAGATGGTGATTGAGCAGTTGCGTCTTGCTGTGCAAGCCGATCAGCGCGAGATCTGGTTGGAAGGTGAGCGCCAGACATGGCAACCCTGGCTGGAGAGTCAGCCGGGCTTCCTGGGCAGGGATCTGCTTTGGGATCCGGATCGAGAAGAAGGGCTGTTGTTGATCCGTTGGGCGAGTCGGGAGCAGTGGAAGTCAATTTCGACAGTCACCGTTCAGCAGGTGCAGGACCAGTTCGACGCGATCACAAACAGGGCTCTGGGTCGGCCTGATGGTGCCGGATCAGCCTTCCCTCTGCTGGCGGAAGGTGAGCTGCGGCCCCAGAGACTGAAGGGCTGATGCAGGATCAGGATGCGCGCCTGGACCTCAGCCGTCGTCAGCGTCTTGGCATGGTGGAGGCTGTATGGGGGGAACATAAAACCGTCCAACAGATAGTTGGCGTGCTTCAGAGATTCCGTTCCGTTGATGAACTCGGTTTGGTCACGCGGGTTCAACCAGAGAAGGCAGAAGCGGTGCGCCTCCAACTGCCTGAAGTGGTGGTTCATCCCTACGCCCGTTGTCTCACGCTTGGGCCACTGCCTGCTTCTCCCGCCGGGCCTGCCTCCGTCGCGGTTCTCAGTGGTGGAAGCAGCGATCGAACCGTTGTTGAGGAGACGGCTCTGGCACTTCGATGCCATGGCGTGGGCGTGCAACTGGTGATGGATGTGGGAGTCGCTGGGCTTCATCGATTGCTCGAACAGCTCCCCAAATTGGAAAGCGCGCGCGTCCTGATCGCCTGTGCTGGTATGGAAGGTGCCCTGCCCACAGTCCTGGCTGGCTTGGCGGCGCAACCTGTGATTGGTGTGCCGATTTCAGTTGGGTACGGCGTCAGCCTGGGCGGGCGCGCTGCCTTGGAGGGAATGTTAAGCAGTTGTGCTCCAGGTTTGTTGACCGTCAATATTGACAATGGGTACGGTGCCGCAATGGCAGCGCTTCGGATTTTGCGTTGTTGATGTTAATTCCTATGAAAAAGAAACGATTTTGATGCAACTCCCCAATGTTGTTTGTTGTTGTTGATCTCATCGCAGAATGAAAATAGTTCAAACAGGGTTAAAGTTGATGATGTGATTTTTGCAAATGTCGGGATTGTATAATTTTTAGGTTGAATTTTTGGGTTTATTTGTGTTGAACATCAAAGGAGGTGTGGAATCGATCTAGCAGTGGATAAAAGTTGAGATGGTGTTTGAGCCCAATTCAACTTTTATCGGGGACAATCCTCTGAATTCATGAATTTAAGGCTATCCCCGACAGATCGAAAGAATCCATTTCGTTAAAGAATATACTATAGAATTTTTTTAAGATTATTTGGGTGAATGTTTTTTTTATAAGCTGAAGAGAGGAAGCTGCAATTACTCTTGCAACATTCAGAAATTGTCGTCTTCCCCTCGGCTTAGCCGTCCAAGCTCGGCCCTGGTTTCATCGGCTTCAACGGATTGAAGTCGATGCACCAAGGCCTGCAAATCATTGACTGCTAGCTCGCCATTCTTCTGCCAGTGCATGGAACGGGGATCGGGACCAGACAACGGTTGAAGAAATGCTTGAGTCAAATTTAAGCAATAAACCTGAGAAAAAAGACTTATTCCACGCACAAAATATAAGAAGATATTCTGAAATCTTTAGAGATGTTGAAGGTTTGGGTATGCGGTGATCAGCTCCTCTGAGCTGAGCACGTCTCCGCGTCCTTCTGGTTGCCAAATCACTTCCATGGCCAGCAGGTCAGAGGAGGACGTTGAGCCGAGGATTCTCAGGCTCTGTCGTAAGTCTTCACTTGTGTCAGTGCCGTTCAGAGTGCTGGTCGCGGTCGATGCAACCAAAACGGTGACGACGATGAATTCGTTGGTCGCGTCTGCTTCGCCAACGGAAGAGGCTTTTGATTGATCGTTCAGCCGCTGACCGCCGACATTGGATGTCACCTCGGCAGCCAGTTTGCTGCGTTCGTTCATCGAAAGGCGGTTGAAGGTTGATTCAGCTGAGTGGAACGGAACATCCCCACTTTCAGAGTTTGCATAAACCCAGAGATCAGGCTGTCGAAGCAAGGCAAGGGTGGTTTCTTGCAGCAGTCGTTGCAGTCCGGAATTGGATGAGGTGTCGGATGAAGCAGCAAGGGCGCGAAGATCGTCCTGCAGTTGTTTTGCACTGGCCAACAGGCCAACCTGCAGCTGAATCATCTTGACTTTGCTCGGTGTTGCTGGAACCGCTGGGGTGTACCCGTCGAGGGCTTGCCCGCCGCCAGCACCACGAAATGCATTGACCAGAACTCCGGCGACCGCCATCAAGAGCAGTAAGGGGAGCAGTCCCCCACCACCAAATCCAAAGATGGGGATGATGAATGGGAATCCAAAACCACCTCCGCCACCACGGCGATAACCACCACCGAGAGACCCCCCGCTGGAGCGTGGCATCGACGGGGCTCTGAAACTCCCCCCACCCATTCGGCCACCACGGGCAGCATCAGCGGGATCTGCGTGGAAAAGAGTCAGCCCCATGATCATCAGGGGAAGAAGGATGATTGCGAACAGTCGGCGAGGCCAGGGTGAGAGCTTCAAAGCCGCAGGAGTGTTGTTCATGCTGCAACTTTAGGAACCCCCACCAACGATGGTGACGATCTCAAGTTGGTCGCCGTTTTTCACTTCTTGAGCAGTCCATTTGCCCCGCGGCACGATCAGGCCGTTGTGTTCAACAACCACAAGTGCAGGGTTATGGCTCAGGGCGCGAATAACAGTGTCGATGCAGGCTGGACTCGGTGCAGGATCCAGGTTGCGCTCCTCACCGTTCACGCTCAGGGTCAGGGTCATGAATTCAGGGTCTGTCGGGTCAGAGATCGCATCAGTTCCAAGCCCGCGGTCTTTGGATCCTGCGCTGACATCACAGCTCCGATCACCGCTACCCGCCTGCAGCCCGTCGCGATGACCTCGTGGATGTTCGATGAGGAGATGCCGCCGATGGCGAACATTGGAATTCTGCTAAGAAGTTCGGCCTGCTTCACCAGCTCAGGTCCGACAGCTGCTCTGTCCGCCTTCACGGCGGTGGGAAACACAGGACCGATACCGAGGTAATCACATCCCTCGCCTTGCGCTTGCTCCACTTCTTCCAGGGAATGGGTGCTGCGTCCGATCAATTTCTCCGGTCCGAGCAGCTGACGCGCCACAGCAGTGGAAAGGTCGTCCTGCCCCAGATGAACACCATCGGCATCGAGGGCGAGAGCAAAATCAACTCTGTCGTTGATGATGAAAAGAGCCCCACGCTTTCGGCATTGAGCTTGAACATCAGTGGCTTCTTTGAAGTTCTGCTGATCGCTTCCGTCCTTGCTCCTGTACTGAACCATGGCAATGCCACTGCACAGAGCAGCCTCAAGCTTGCTGGTGAGGTTTGCTCCTGGAGCGGTGATTAGACAAAGGTTGCAGTCCTCCAGACGATTACGGCGTCGATGACCCGTTGTGGCCTGAAGACAAGTCACTTCAAGGTCATAAAGCCCGTAACGGATCGCTGATGCCTCCTTCGCTAGGGAGGCATCGATTGGGCGTGCGAATTCCTCGATCACGCGAAGCGCTTCTTGAACCCGTCCGCAGTTAGCTGCCACGACCTGATCGGGGCTGGAGCGATCCAGCTGCGCAGGATGTTCCAATCCCGTTCCCCTGTCTGTCGATGTGGAGCGGGCCTCCTTGTAGGGGCGGTGATGCAGTCGCCCGAGGCGTTGACGCCAATCCTTGAGGGAGATCACAAGATCTTCCCGTTCAAGTCCGAACCGACACCAGTCCTCAACGACTCTCAGGCCTTCGCGTGCCCGATCCAAATTTGCATCGATCAGACGAAGCACACAGGGATTTGGAGAAGAGTCGCGTTGCATCAATTCCATGGCATCTTGTGGAAGAACGCAATTCCAGGGGACATGGAGAACAGCGGAGCTGAGAGCACCATGCATGTCCTGGTTTGGGGCATTGCCCTGCTTGGCGGCATCGGTGTGTTCATCGTTTGGGGGCTGACCAATGCCTACCCGGCTGTCGCCTGAGCGTCGATGGCTAGATGTTGACGCGCAGCCTCGGCGTCGTGTCCGATCTGCTCGCTGAGAGCATCGAGACTCTCGAACTTCTTCTGTCCGCGGAGACGAACCACCGGCTCCACGCGAAGCTGGCGATTGTCTAACTGAAAGCTCCTGTCCAAAAGGTGAACTTCGACCGCAGATGGTGACGTGGGGTCGATCGTTGGTTGTGGACCCAGGTTCATGACAGCGGCCATGCGTTCGTCTTGACCATCCAGCTCCGCCCAGGCGGCATAGACCCCCAGGGCTGGCAGAAACTTTCGGCCATCAACCTGAAGGTTCGCCGTCGGCCAGCCCAGTTCCCTGCCAAGGCCACGGCCTCGTACCACCCGGCCTTGAAAGCGATAAGGACGGTCAAGAAGCTTGCGTGCCGTTTCAAGGTCCCCTGACTCAAGGGCAGCACGAATGCGGCTGCTGCTCATCCGGCCTTCGATGTCCTCAACGATGTCCACAACGATCACGTCAATGCCTTTTGCGGTGCCGAGGGTATGGAGCATCGCTGCATCACCTTCTCGATTGCGTCCGAAGCGGAAATTGCGGCCAACAGCAACCCGTTTGGCTTCCAGGGCCTCCACCAGAACTTGCTCAACAAAGTCTTCTGCACTGACACACGCCAGTTCTCGGTTGAATGGAACCAGCACAAGTTGCTCAATCCCAAGCGGTTCAAGCAGCGTGAGTTTTTCGCTTGGAAGATCAAGGCGAAGCCGAGGTTCGCCATAGAGCACCTCCCGTGGATGGGGCCAAAAGCTGACCACTGTTGGAATGCCTGAATCGGCTTCGATCGCGTGACGAATGACATCGCGATGGCCGGCGTGCAGGCCATCAAAACTGCCCAGTGCCAGGGCTGTCGGCCGTCGCGCGTCCTTGGGGGAGCAAAGAGGAATCAACGCGGTCTGTTCACCGAGTGGTTGTGATGCCAAGTTTGAACGACAAGCTGGGCCCTTGCATGGCTGACCGCCTCGATTTTCAGAAGCTTTCCTTTGGGTTGCGGCGGATGGGCTGGATTCGTTTTTGGATCCAGGTCGTGCTTGGCATTGTTGTTTTGGGAGTACTGCTCTTCAACAACATCGGTGGAAGCCTGGCTGGAAATTCTGAGCGGGCTGTCGGGCTTGGTCCAGGCCTTTCTCTCACCAGCCTTGCCTTTCTGGTGCTCCTCTTCAGCCTCTGGCATAGGAGTAAAGATCGTTTGAGCGGGTTCGCTCTCAACAGTAAAGCTCAACATGATGAAGACTTGCGGAATCTTTTGTCTGAACTGGCGTGGATGATTGTTAGTTTTTCATCTTCAACCATCCCCTGCTTTTGCTCACCAATGATAGGATTTAGGCTTGAACCTTCGGGAATCGACGCAAACCTCTGGTCAAGAACTCGGGACTGAAATGACTTGCAGCCCGGAAATAAAGCAGTTGGAATTTGTAAAAGAAAAACTTAAATGCGCAGAAACTTTGCTGAGGAACTAGGGGTTATTGCCTAGTTTTTGGAAGGTATTTGAAAGTGTAATGCTCAATATCTTTGCTTCTTAACTTTTTCTACAACTATTGGTTGACTGTTTGTAACTTTTAGGTGGCGGATGTTTCGCTCATGTATTAATGATAGAAGAGAGCTTAGATTACGAATCACAATGGCCGACGAGACATTGAACTCACTAGACAAAATCGATTCAATTGGCAATGTTCATTTATTAAAGAATCCTAAAAATATTTTATTTGCTCAGTCCAATGAGGATCCCTATGGAGAAGCTCTAAATGAATTAAAAAACTTGCGGGATCGTCCTTACCGCACTCCAAAGGAAACTTCATCATGGATGGTTGTAGGTGCAGAGTCTTATCAGGGAAGCAATAATCTTGCTCTCTGGAATATAAACAATAGGAAATTGCGGGTAATCGGATTTGACGAAGACTGGAAAATGACACGATCAAAAAAGAATTATAAAGCATCTCACCCGAGTTACTTTGACATTGAAAAGTTATTTAGTCAGGATTTTGATGATAGTGGTACCATTGGAAAAAATCCTCCTATTTATACAGTAGTTGAAGGAATTGGTAGTGTTGAACTTATCAAGGATCAATACCGCCACTTGTATATCGACACGGTAAATGGATCGCCAGTTGAAATCACCCGAAGAAACGGAAAATCGCTAAGAGCTCCTAAAAAATCAAATCCTAAATGGAGTTTGATTGGAGCTGAAACTGCAAATTCAGAGAACTTGTTGCTTTGGAAACAGTCAGCGACTGGGGCGATCCGTACTTGGACATGTAATTCTGAATGGAAGCAGCTCAAAGGTGGAAAGCTTTTTAAACCTGGTACAGAAGGTTTTGTTCAACTTGAAGAGATTTTCAAGCAAGATGTAGACGAAAATGGACATATTGGACCTATTAAGCCCACTTACACCACAATCGAATCGATTGGCAATACAGCTTTGATTCAAGATGATGATAAGAAGGCCTATGTTGAAAATGTTTATAAAGAAGGAAAAATTCCGATCGTGTCAGCTGATGGATTGCAGCTGAATATTGGCTCCGATGCATCAAACATGGAAATGATTGGTGCCGAACGTGTTGATGGCCTCAATAAAGTTGTTTGGCTTGATTTAGAATTAAATGGTATCAAAAGTGGTACCTTAAATGAGCGTTGGGAGCTGCAATCAGAAAGCGGACTTCTTTTTGATGACGAGTCAGAGTTTCATCAATTGGAAGTTGAGTTTCAGCAAGACTTTAATCTGGACACTTACATTGGTGAGAAACCCAAGCAATATACTTTAATTGAAGATAATGGTAGCTTTTCGCTCTACAAAGACCAATCTAATTTTGCCCATGTAAGCGATCAAGTTGATACACAAAAATACGAAGTAAAGGACATCTCAGGTGATCCAATTAATGTTGGTTCTGCTGATTCTGAGCTGCAGATTATAGCGGCAGAATTTTATGAAGGAAGCAATCACTTGGCTGTCAAAGATAATTTGACTGATGCAATTAATACCTTGACACTTGATAATGATTGGGACTGGGATGATCTCAGCGAGACTGATCCAGTTTACCCCGGTTCCAACGACTTTAATCACTTAGAAATCTTGTTCGAGCAAGATTTTGATGTGGATGGCTATGTCGGTGGCCCACCCAAAGTTTACACGAATATAGAAACAGATGGTTCGATTACTTTAATGCATGATCAAGCTAATTATGGATATATAAAAGTATCTTCCGACGGATCAATTCAGACGATTACTGATAGCAGTGGTGCAGAAGTCAACGTCGGATCCTCTGCGGCAGAGAAGGCAATGATTGCAGCGGAGACTTTTGATTCCAAAAATCATGTGGTTTGGAAAACCAACACTGATTCCAGTATTGATCTTTGGACATTGGATGCGAATTGGAGAGAGTTATCAAGTGACCCAGCAATTGCATCGGGTACTCCTCGTTACCACGCGCTTGAACAGCAGTTTGATACAGATTTTGATGCTGACGGATTTGTTGGTGAACAACCAAAAGTTTATACGTCGATTGAATCAATTGGGAATACCACGCTTCTTCATGATCAGTCAAACTTTGCTTATGTAAGAGCATCTGAAGCTGATACGATTCCGATCTCTATTAATTTAGCCAATGGCGAACAGGTTGATGCAGGTTCATCTGCATCGGTTTTACAAATGTTGGCTGCTGAGACAATTAACTCAACCAATAAAATCGTTTGGAGGGATAATCAAAACAAACAACTCAAAACATGGACTCTGGATGCTTCCTGGAATGTTCAAAATGAGACGGCTCTTGTGGCACCTGGTTCAGACGCCTTCAATGCGATAGAAGAAGAATTCCAAGAAGATTTTGATCAGAATGGAATCATCGGAGCATCGAAGGACTTTTGGACGACAGAACAATATTTCGACCGTTTGTGGGGATTTGAAAATCGTGGACAATTTGGTGGTCAGGCTGGCGATGATATTCGAGCTGTGCCTACATTTGGACAATTTGGCGGCGCATCAAACGGAATAAACAATTTGGAGGCGGGACAAAATATTGTTGCTGTATTAGATACTGGTGTTAGGGTCACACATGAAGATTTAAAGTCAAATATTCTTGTTAATAATAGTGAGATACCAAACGATGGATTGGATAATGACTCGAATGGCTTTGTTGATGATTATTATGGTTATGATTTTGCCTACAATGATTCTTCCCCGGATGATGTCAATGGTCATGGCACACATGTTGCCGGCACGGTGGCTGCGGCGTCCAATGGTTTGGGTGTGATTGGCGGTAATCCAGTTGCGAAAATATTGCCTGTGAAAGTTTTGAATGATCAGGGCAGTGGCTTTATGTCTGGAATTGTGAGCGGTGTTAATTATGCGGTTCAACGTGGGGCCAAGATACTGAATATGAGTCTTGGTGGAGCTGGCTATTCTCACTCTCTAAATTCAGCAATCACCCATGCAGGTGAACAAGGAAGTTTGACGATCGTTGCTGCTGGCAACGAAAATAATGACAATGATGTTAATCCAGTCTCTCCAGCATCATTTGATATTGATGCGATGGTCTCTGTTGGTGCGACCACTCCGACAGATGAACGTGCCAGTTTTTCAAATTATGGGCGAACGACTGTTGATCTCTATGCACCTGGTCAAAGTATTTTCAGCACAGGTAGTCGATCTGATACGGATTATCACTTTTTTAGTGGTACATCCATGGCCACTCCTCTTGTCGCCGGCGTGGTTAGCAGCTATTGGGCTCGTCATCCCGAAGCGAGTGCACTCACGGTGAAATCTCGCTTGATGGATTCCGTCAGGCCATTGGACTTTCCGATTAATACGGTGACAGGTGGCCTAATGGATATGGATTCCTTTTTGAAAGGGAGCCATACGAGCAGTTCCTTGTCATCGCGGCGTGCAGCCGCTTCCATGTCTGCAGGACAATTAGATCATCTGCCAAAATTCAAGAAAACCCATATTCTTCATGAGTTAAACTATCACCAAACAAGCAAGAAATATCTCAAGCAAAAAAAGTTAATTGGTCATGTTAAGGGTGAAACGCATCTTGATCGACAAGACACTTTGAAACAGATGCAAAATAGTATTGATAATAATACGCTCAAGTATATTGAATCAGTTGAGCCCATGCATGGCTTGGGGACAACATTGGCGGTCATCGATTTTTCGTCGAAGAAAAAGTCAAATCCGCATCAATCTCTTCAGAAAATGTTTGAAGATGATCATTTTAACTTTTTTGAACTTGACCGAAAAATTAATGTGCCTACTCCGAAGATAGATGATAACAATAATTCTCGTTATGGATTTCATCACAACTTGAGTGATGATGATACTCATTTAACGGCTGCAGATGGTGATGATCATCTGACGGGTCATAAAGGCGACAATCACCTCAATGGTGGGGGTGGACACGATCATCTTGAGGGACGTCACGGTCATGATATGTTGAACGGTGGTTCTGGGGACGATAGTCTTTATGGTGGGGTTGGAGATGATCATTTGGATGGATCCGTTGGTGATGACCACTTGACTGGAAATAAGGGGTTGGATTCATTTGTTTTAAGTTCTGGGCATGATGTTATTCACGATTTTAATGCTAAGCATGGTGACCGTTTGTTAGTCGATCTGCAATCTTTCCCCTACATCAAGCTTATTGAACAAGGAGATGATTTAGTGATTTCGATGCTGGAAGGGGATTCCACAACAACAATCCACAACACAGAGATAACGAAAAGTCTTTATGACTCGATTGATTTTGTCGACTCCCTCTAGTTCTAAAATTTGATTATTGTTGAATTAGACTGTGAGGCGGCTAATGGTTTTTGTAATGGGCTAAAGTATAATAGTATTCAATAATTGTTCTATTGAAACTTATATTTTTTACTGCTGTATTGCTTTGCAAGATCATTTCTTGCTGTATTCTTCTCGCTTCCTGGAGCGATTTAATTCTTTTTTAAGGTAGCAGTCATACTCTATTGTTATATTTAAGGTAGATATCATCGTTTTCTGTGGCAGGAAAAAAATTCACCGTTGGTGCTTCTTCGCCGGACATCAAAGGGTTTGACCCCGCGCAGGACAAGTTGGATTTTGGTGATAACTCTGTACATGGCATGATTGCCGCAAAACTAAAGGATGGTTCAGTTGCTGTTGTTAATCCTTGGGGAGTAGATGATTATCAGGCTGTTGATGTTCGTTGGGATCAACTAGACATTGAGAATTTTGCACCAGTTGGCAATGAGCATTTTCGGCAGGATATAGGAGGCATTCTTTCTTGGGAACTTGGAATCGGACCTAGGAAATCTGGAACAACGTATATACGTTCTCATGAATATGGTAAATCAGAGGTTATTGATGATTTTGATCCAAAAAAAGATAAATTGAATTTTTTGTATGCGGGAACGAGAGAGCGTATGAAAGTGACAGATACAAACAAGGGACTTAAAATATCATTTATGCCGACTAATCAAAGATATCTTTTTAGGGGTGTGAAAAAAAAGGATTTGATTGCCAAAAATATCGAATTCCACTTTGATCAAGTGATGGAAGATAATTTGGAAATACCATTCTCACTTTCGGAGTTAGATGTCACCCTTGTAAGCAGAAGTGGTTTACTGACGCCTCCGGCTCCTGCTGGTTTGACTACAGATGGTGATCAAACGAGAGAAGGGACCAATGCTCACCCGGCTGTTGGAGAAAATGACACCATCGATACCTGGGAAGAGATTGGTGATGAGCATGATCATGGACATGGTGAACAACCGCAAGATGATCCGAAAGACTCTCCAAGTAATGATGATAAAGGAACAGACTCAGGCACTCCTTTGATTTCAGGTCAATTAGAAATTCAAGTTGAGGGTGATTTATACTGGGGCGGCATGAGTGGCAATTTTGTTATTACGAATGTCGGTAATACGGATGCAAAAGATTGGAAATTTGAATTTTTAACTCCTCATTTTGATTTGGAAAGTGGTTCTGTAAATATTCAAGAGAATGTTAAGTCGAATGATTTACGTGAGGTGACAGTTCAACCCCAAGATTGGAATAAAACGATCCCACAGGGTGAGTCTTTGACAATTGGTTTTAACGCAAAAAGTGTTGATTTACCTAAATCAGGAAAGTTGACAGAATCAATGTTTTTTGCACCAGGCCAAATTGAGTCTCCTGATCCCAATGAAGAAACAAACAGTCCAAACCCAACGAATCCAGACCCAAGTAATCCCGATCAAATTAATCAGCCAGACGAGCCAAGTCAAGATGATGGCGTTACAACAATAACGGGTACAGCTGGAAAAGATCTTCTGTTAGGTAGTGATCAAGCCAATGTTATTTTTGGACTACAAAATAATGACACATTGCGAGGAGAAGCTGGCCATGATCGTTTAGATGGGGGAGAAGGTGCTGATAAAATGTTCGGTGGCACAGGAAATGACATCTTTTTTGTTGAAAATAAAAAAGATAGGCCTATTGAGAAGAAGGATGAGGGCGTTGATACGATTGTCTCTTCTGTAAATATTGGTTTAAAACGTTATCCTGATATCGAGAATATCTCTCTGGCTGGCAATGCTCAAACGGCCATTGGCAATGATCTCGATAATATTCTGACTGCGAATGCTCAAAAGAATAAATTCAAAGGTGCTGGTGGTGCCGATACATTTGTGTACAACGACACATTTGATTCTGTCAATGTCAAGAAAAAGGCAAATATAATTTTTGATTTTTCGAGCAACCAAGATGACAAAATTGATTTATCGGGAATTGATGCGTCCTCTCTCGATGTAGGCCAGCAACAATTGAAGTTTATTGGATCAGATAAGTTTTCAGGTGATGACGGTGAGATTAGATTCTTTAAAGGCAAGCTGCAAATTAATACGCTTCAAAAGTTGAATGATAAATCTATTGATTTGGAAATTAATTTGAGGTTTGATCGTAAAAAACTTACAAGTTTTGATCAAGCTTCTTTGATTCTTGAACCTAGTGAAGATCTCCCCACTGATGTTGGACCTGTGCCAACTCCTGGTGATGGTGATCAAAGCAAGCCAGAAGATGGTGACCAAACGAAGCCAGGCGATGGGGACTCCGGTAAGCCGGACGACAGTGATCAAGGGAAGCCAGGCGATGGGGACTCCGGCAAGCCGGATGACAGTGATCAAGGCAAGCCAGGCGACGGTGACTCTGGCAAGCCAGATGACAATGATCAAGAGACGCCAGGTGATGAAACGAGTCCTTTCCCGGAAAAACCAGATTCGGGCTCGAAATCAAATTATGGAGTTATAGGTTATTGGCATAATTGGACGAATTCCACCGCTAAATATATCCCTCTTGTTGATGTTGATCCTCGTTACGATCAGATAAATATTTCTTTTGCTGAACCTAAGACACAATTGGGTGCAGATATGCAGTTTAAACCTGCAGTTGAGAGTGTAAGTGACTTTAAAGCTGCTGTTAGGCGACATCAGCAAAACGGTACTAAGGTTTTGATCTCAATTGGTGGAGCTAATGCACCGATTGAATTGGATGATGAAGAGATGAAAGAGACCTTTGTGACTTCTATGAATAACATTATCAAGGAATATGGATTTGATGGCCTTGATATTGATCTAGAAGGTTCATCGGTTATTTTGGACCCTGGTGATTCGAACTTCAAGAAACCCACGACGCCAAAAATTACATATCTAATAGAGGCAGTTAAGGAAATTGTCAAAGAAAATGAGGTAAATGATAAGGATTTTCTGTTGACCGCTGCTCCTGAAACCCAATATGTTCTGGGAGGATATGGTAATTATGGCAGCGCATTTGGTGGTTATCTTCCAGTATTAGATGGTCTCAGAGAGGAACTCGATTTACTGCATGTTCAGTATTACAACACTGGATCTCAATTTGCTTACACGGATGATCCTAAAACGCCATTTGGTCTCTTAGTTGAGCAATCGACACCTGATTTCTTGGTGTCAATGTCTGAAATGTTAATCGCTGGTTTCCCGGTTGCCCGAAGTACCAACAAGTCTCAATATTTTGAGGGATTCGGGGCATCTAAAATAGCACCTGGACTTCCAGCAACGCCTGCGGCTGCTCCTGCTGGAGGATATATGAAACCCGAATTAACAATCGAAGCCCTTGATTATTTAACAACAGGCGATCGTGATGGATATGAAGGTGAATATATTTTGCGTAATCCTCAGGGTTACGCTGATCTTGGCGGCATTATGACATGGTCAATTAACTGGGATAAATCAGAGGATGGTGGGACAAATCCCTATGAATTTGCTAATGCTTATTCTACATACTTTAATGATTTAGCTGCCCAACCTGATCCTAATAATCCTCAACCCGATCCAGGAAGTGGACGCCCTTCACCTGTTCAGCCTCCCTCAGAACCACTTGTGCCCGACGAGGAGAATAAGCCAAAGCCGATTGATGATGATGACACTAATAAACCTATCAATGAAGACGACAAGCCACAACCTGGAGATGATCAATCACCTCTAGATCCACCTGTGCCCGACGAGGAGAACAAGCCCACGCCCGTTGATGAAGGTGATAAGCCACAACCCGGCGATGAGATAAATCCTCCAGATCAAGTTAATCCTCCATCAGAACAGGAGCCTGGATCAGGCAACAAACAAATTGTGGCCTATTTTGAGAACTGGGGAATTTATGGCCGTAAATATGATGTTGCTGATATTGATGTCAACGATATTACTCATTTAAACTATAGTTTTATGGATGTTAAGTCGGACGGAAGTGTTGTCCTGACAGATCCATATGCTGATATAGAAAAGAGATTTTCAGAATCCTCAAGTGGCAAAAGGATCCAACGTCAATTTAGTGCTGACGAATGGGATCAATTGAGCAATTCTCGAAAACAAAGCTACAAGCGTGTGAATGCAGCTAGTGATTTTGAGACCTTGATGAATCCGGATGGATCTGCTCAGGTGATTGCGCAACCTGATGCCTGGTATTACGGTGAAGGAATACCAGGTAAATCATATTATGGTAACTTTAATCAATTAAGGCTCGTAAAAGAGCTTTACCCCAATGTTGAAATTGGTTTTGCTCTTGGCGGTTGGACTCTTTCTGGAGATTTTAGTGTTGCATTAGGCAAGAAATCTGGTCGTGAAAAATTTACTGATGATTTAATTGGTATTCTTAAGCAGTATGAATTCTTTAGTGTCGTCGATTTTGACTGGGAGTATCCAGGCGGGGGCGGTTTGGAGTCTAATTCGGTTAGTCCTGATGATGGAAAAAATCTCGCGTTGACTTTAGAGTTGCTCCGCACCAAATTAGACACTCTTGAAAATAGTAGCGGAAGAGATTTTGATATTTCTATTGCAACTGCTGGAGGCGTTAGCAAGTTGCAAAACCTGAATATCCCTGGAATCGATCCATATATTGATCTTTATAATGTGATGACCTATGACTTCCATGGTGGCTGGGAAAATATAACGGGACATCAGGCTGCCATGACAGGTGATCCTGACAATCTAGATGTTGTTACTTCGATGAAATTTTATAAGGATTTAGGCGTTGATATGAACAAGGTTATTTTAGGAGCTCCTACTTATACACGTGCATGGGGATTGGTTGAGCCAGGATCAGAATTTGGTTATAATCAGCCAGGTGATAAAGATGCTGCAAAGGGTTCTTGGGAGGCCGGAACTTATGACTACAAGTCAATTCTCAAAGATGTAGAAAGTAATGATTATGAGTTGATCTGGGACGATGAGCAGAAGGCTGCTTACATTTATGATGAAAATGATAAAATATGGAGTTCATTTGAGACACCAGCAACGATTGCTGGAAAGTCTGAATTCATCGAAGATACAGGGCTCGGAGGCATGATGTTCTGGGCACTTTCTAGTGATGCTCAGGGTGAAAACAGTTTGATTAAAGCTGCTAACGACGTCTTAAACAATGGTGATTCACCTTTGGACGTTGCAAATCGGGGTCCACAATTTGATGACATTATTAAAGGTGACGGTCGTTTCACAATGAGCGATTTTACTGGGTACCTAACGCATTCATCAGTATCGGCAAGCAACGTTGCTAACAATTTTGGTTTCGACGATACATCCAGAACAAAGATACAAGGTAAGAGTAGGCATCACAATCTTCATGGGACTGATCGTGACGAGCACATAATTTCTCATCATAAAAAGAAAGGCCACGATATTTTGAGTGGTAGAGCAGGTGACGACATCTTGGAAAGTGGCCCTGGTCGGGATGTGATGCATGGTGGTTCTGGGGATGATCACTTCCACGTACATACAAAAGGTCGTGCTACTAATTATAATTTTGATACAATCTTAGACTTTAGTAGTCGTGACGATAAACTGTTGTTGACCGATGTAAATGACGTTCGTTTTGCAAGTGTTGACTCTGTGAAGCAATTAAAGAGGTATCTAAAACGTGACGAAAATCTGATTTATGATGAACAGAGTGGTTATCTGTATTTTGACTTTAATGGCCTTGCGCCTGGTAACGGAAAAAATAAGACTGTCATTCCTACTGTTTTATTGAACGGCTCTCCAGATATTACGGAAGATCACTTTATCTCAGCTCAAGCGACTTGACTTTTTATCTTGCATCAAGGTAAGGCTTTAAGTCACCTTTACAGTTTGGGGGACCTTACAAAGGGTCCCTTTTTTTGTTGTTTTGACTATAAATGCGTCCGTCGAATATTCTTGTTTTGATTTTTGCTGACGTCGGCTCGTATTTCATATTCCATTGCTTTCGATGGAGCTTTTGTAAGGCTAGTGCCAGTTTATTGTCTAATTTCGCCAGTTCGTCTGTGATCGTGCTTGCAATATTATTGCAAAGTGTTTTTAATTTATTTCAGCTAATTATGTTTATTGTGGTCGTTGTTGGTTGTTCGCATGAGGTCTGCTGATTGTTTTATTCTTGGTATCGATCAATCATCTTTATCTCTTTGCGTGAATCTTAACAAGCTATTTTTTCTCTTGAATATTGCGTCTTGTTGAACCCTCTCTTTCATTTTGGTCTTAAGTGCCTTTTTTGAGAGGTTTCCATCTTTCCAAGGCAGGCATCCAGCGCTTGCAGCTGATGATCACGACTGGGCATGCCCTGAGTCGGTTTTGGTGGCATGACCATGGCAATGAGCAGCTGTGTCAGCTCTATCTCCACTCAGGCACCCCTGGAGGTGCAAAGAGGGGGCTGATGCAGGCTGGCCAATAGTCGGTAGTGATGCCAAGTTTGAACGACTAGCTGGGCCCGTGCATGGCTGACCGCCTCGATTTTCAGAAGTTGTCCTTCGGGTTGCGGCGGATGGGCTGGATTCGTTTTTGGATCCAGGTCGTGCTTGGCATTGTTGTGGTGGGCGTGCTGCTCTTCAACAACATCGGTGGAAGCCTGGCAAGAAATTCTGAGCGGGCTGTCGGGCTTGGTCCAGGCCTCTCTCTCACCAGCCTTGCCTTTCTGGTGCTCCTCTTCAGCCTCTGGCAGGGGTGGCTGATCGTCCGAACCGGCCGTGCGATCGACAGTGCGGCACGTCCATCCCGCGGTGAAACCTCGCGGCTCATCAAGCGAGGATTACTGGCGGACCTGCTTGGGCTGACATTTGCCGCAGTTGGGTATCAGGCTCTGGCGGGAAGTCTGTTTGTGCAGGCATCGATGCAAACCCCCGGCATCGCAATCGGTGGTCGTGGCATGGCAGACAACCTTGCCATCACGTCTCTGGAGATGCTTTCGGTTTTAAGTAACACGCAAGTTCTCTTTGCCCATCTTATTGGAATGATCTTTTCGCTTTGGCTTTTGCAGCGTATTTACCGCTCTTAATTGTCTACCGTTAATCGTGTGTTGCGCAATGAATGGCCTTTCATTTTATATTTGATAACTGAATAAAGCTGGATTTTTCGGGCTGGTTCTTGCGAAAAATAGATTAAAGATTGCTTTCTTTTCTGTGTTTTTAGGCATACTTTGAGTGCATGGGGTCAAGCGATTGCAGTGTTACTTTAGGGAGTGATATTGAGCTGAAAATGGATGGCTGAACCCGCTGAGTTCTGCTTGTTTCTGGGGTTTATGTTTGGCTTAGAGTTAACTAAATTGCTATTTTTATTGCAGCAATCTGTCAGCGGATCTTTTTCCCATTCATCGAGAGCTCGGGTAGGTTTGCCAGTGGGCCACGCCAGAAAAGATCTGGTTGGATCGGCGTTAATGATGGACAATTTCCGTCCACCTGTGCCACATCACTGGGCCAATCTCTTGGGCCTTCACCAGCAGATTCAAGATCCTTCACCACTTCGCCGGCCAGCCAGTAATAGGCCCGCCCTCTTGGATCTTTCCGCGGGCTGAATTGTTCGTCGTATCTGCGAATGGAGAGCCGCGTCCAGCGCAACGGTCCCATGGTTTTTAGCTCACAGGGAGGGATGTTCAGGTTGAGAAGGAGGGTTTCTGGCCATCGATCAGCCAGAGCCTGTTCCGCTACATCCAGGGCCAGTTCCGCCCCAGCTTGAAACTGGCGCCATTGAAAACAGGCGCTGCTCACCGCCATGGAGGGGATCCCTTCAAGAGTCCCTTCCATGGCAGCGGCGACGGTGCCGGAGCAGAACACATCCGTGCCCAAATTGGGTCCGTGATTGATACCGGAGAGCACCAGATCGGGTTTGTCCTTGAGCAGTTCAAAGAGAGCCAGCTTCGTGCAATCGGCGGGTGTCCCACTACAGGCCCAAGCTGTGACTCCATGTTCAAAGAGCTCATCGGCTCTTTCGGCACGGATGGGACTTTGAAGGGTGAGACCATGGCCGGTGGCGGATCGCTCCTGATCAGGGCAGACCACGGTGACCTGATGGCCTCTCCGGGCTGCTGCCGCAGCGAGCGTTCGGATGCCTTCTGCGAAGACTCCGTCGTCGTTGCTGATCAGGATCCGCATGGAACGGCTTGCAGTGCGGGGAACTTAGGCGCCTGGCTGCTTACAGTCAGCTGCCTTTGGTTACAAGCCCGTGAGCGCTCCGGTCACCGTTCAGCAGCTCACCGAACAGCTTGATGCCCTTGAGCAGCAGGCATCGGTTGATATTTCTGAGGCTTGTGACGCTGATGCCCTTGAGCAACTCCGTGTTGGCCTCCTTGGCAAAAAGGGACAGATTTCCGGGGTGCTTGGCGCCATGGGCAAGCTGGCTGGACAGGATCGACCTTTGGTTGGGCAACGGGCCAATGTGTTGAAAACCCAGGTTCAGGCGCTGCTGGCCGATCGGTTGGAGGTGGTGAAGAAAGCGGCGCTGGAGGAGCGGATTGCTCGGGAAACGATTGACGTCACAGCGCCGGCCAGTGGTGTGCCGATGGGGCATCGTCATCCCCTGATCACCACGACGGAGGAGATCGTCGACCTCTTTCTTGGACTTGGATACAGCGTGGCAGAGGGCCCTGAGGTGGAACAGGACCACTACAACTTCACCGCTCTGAACATCCCTGAAGACCACCCTGCGCGGGACATGCAGGACACGTTTTATCTGCAGGGTGATCTGCTGCTGCGAACCCACACATCACCGGTGCAGATCAGGCACCTTGAAGAGAATCCCCCTCCGGTGCGGGTTGTAGCTCCCGGCCGCGTTTACCGCCGTGACGCCGTGGATGCCACGCATTCCCCTGTGTTTCATCAGGTTGAAGTGCTCGCCATTGATGAGGGCTTGGATTTCAGTCATCTGCGTGGCACGGTGATGGCTTTTCTGAAAGCGTTTTTCGGAGATCTCCCCGTGCGTTTCAGAGCGAGTTATTTCCCATTCACTGAGCCCTCTGCCGAGGTGGATGTGCAGTGGCGCGGCCGTTGGTTGGAGGTGATGGGCTGCGGCATGGTTGACCCGGCCGTGCTCACAGGTCTGGGGCTCGATCCTGAGCGATGGAGTGGTTTTGCCGCGGGTCTCGGTGTGGAACGTTTTTGCATGGTGCGCCATGGCATTGACGACATCAGGCGGCTCTACACCAGTGATTTGCGCTTCCTTGAGCAGTTCTGATCATCCCCACAGCAGCACCCTGATCCGCGTTGTTCGCTCTTCTGTTTCAACCCGATCACTCTTGAAAGTCTGTAGCTAGAGCAAGGGGAGCTTTTTCAACGCCCATGGCTGATGTGAATCAGGACAGGATTCAGAACCTCGCTGATTCCATCAAAACCGGTCTGGATGTTGGTGTTGATGCCATCGCTGGAAAATTGAAGGACGCCCAGTTGTTCGCTGACGCAAAAAGCGAGGAAGTGGAACGTAAAAATCAGGCTCTCAAGGAAAAAATGGCCGACTTCCTGCGTTCGGCCCAGGCCAAGGGGGATGACCTGCATGAGGGCATGAACGACAGAATTTCGAATTGGGTCAGGCAGATCGAATCCAACTCCTGATGGGCTTAGGTCTGCATTCGGTGTCCTGTCCTGGGGGCCTGATTGTTTGGTTGCACCGTCCTTCCAAATCAGCCGTTGGTGCAGACACCGGATCAATCGTTGTTCCTGGTTGAAATGTGTCAATGTTCGCTTCCATTCTTGCTAACTCGGCGCGAGCTGCAGAAATCATTCCGTGGTTTCAAGCCATGAGTAGGCAGTTTGTCAAGCAATTCGTCAACCAGGCCAATCCGGATTCGCCTCGTTTGTCGTTGTCGGATGTGCTCTGCAGCCTCCTCACGGAATTGGGGCCTGTTTATGTGAAGTTGGGCCAATTGTTGAGCACCCGTGCTGATCTCATCAGTGAGATCGCTCGGCAATCGCTCGCTTCAAACCATGAGCAGGGGGTCAAAAGCGCCAATCGCCCACTGCTCGGCGCTTTTTATGGAGCAATACTTCGTGGAGGGGTTCTTTCATGCAGATCCCCCTCCCGGCAATCTGAAAGTGGATGGCAGTGGAGTGATCACCCTTCTTGATGAAGGGATGATCGGTAGTTTCGATCCGGCTTGCAGGAACACGTTGCTGGATCTGGTGCTGGCATTGATCAATCAGGACGCCGCACCTGCGACGGATCTGCTCGTCATGCTGGCGCCCCCGGCTCCCGGGATCCGCGTTGATCGGGTTCAGCTGCAGAGGCAGTTGCAGCAATTGATCGCTGCAAATCTGTCCAAGCCCCTGAAGGAAATCAACTTTGCATTGTTTCCTGAAGAGCTCCTGCAGCTGGCCAATCAGGTTGGCCTGCGGGTCCCTGGAACCCTTGGTTTGTTTGTGAAGTCCGTCACCAATCTCGAGGGTGTGGGTTCTTCTCTGGATCCAGAATTCAGCTTCACTGGAGAGATGGAACCGCTGGTGGCCAAGTTGCTGGCCCGTTCGCTCCTGCTGCCGGGAGGGAGCGCCATGCCGTTTGGTCTCGATCTGCGCAATTTCGCGTTGGACGCACCACGCCAGCTCAGTCAGCTACTTCGACGTTTCAGCGGGGATGAACTCGTGTTTGCCCTGCAGCTGGAGGGTTTGGATCAGTTGCGCACCACGGTGGATCGTCTCTCGCGACGTCTTTCGCTTTCAATTCTTGTCGCTGCGCTTCTGCTCAGCGCCACAGTGATGACAACATCACCAGAGGAGGCTTTGCTCCAAAACATCAGCGAAGGACTGTTTATTGCTGCGTCTTTGTTTGGTCTCTGGCTGATTCAATCACTTCTCCGATCGTCCCGGTCTAGTTGAACGGCAGAGGGTGTTGAACAGAAAGCTGTTGATCGGAAAGTTGTTGATGGAAGGCGGCTGGTCAACGAAGAATCAATCAAACAACCATCTGAATCCCAGGTTTACACCATTCTGACTTGATTCATAGCCGTTCCGTCCATCATGGGCTGAGTACTCAATCCCGAAGTAGCGATACGCGAGGGAGATCTGGGCCGAATTTCCCAATGCGTAAGCCAAGCCTGCTTCGACGGTGCCCGAGAGATCCTGCTTGCCATTGAGCCCAAAACCACCGACATCCATGCCGAGGAAGGCTTGCCAGTCTTCACCCAGTGCAAGGGTGGTGTTCATGCCCAAAAGGGGCTGCACCCAAGTGTTGTGCCATGTCTCACTGGCTTCATCGGCAATGTCGCGTTGAAGTTGCCTTGAGGGAAGGATTCCCTCGACGGTCACGTTGTCTTGGAATGAAACGTCCATGTCCAATGAGGCGTCGATCAATCGCATTCCTGCAAAGCCAATGAAGCTCACCGACCCAGGCGTCATCCGTGGCTTTTGAATCTCACCGGCGCGGTAGCGCAGGGCGAGATCAAACAGTGTTTGCTCGGTGTCGGTGACCGATTTGATGGTTCCTTCGGAGGTGATGCGTCGCTGCGGCAGGCGCGGGTGGCGATCGTTGGGGATGGGGTTGGAGCTGTTCCAAGACGACACCGTCTCGGACGTGCTGAAGCTGAGATGGTCCAGGCCGGCTTGCAGGCCAAAGCGCCCTTTCTCGACAGCCACCTTGCCGCTGAACACGCCGGTGAGCATGTCCAAAACATCGCTGAGATCCAGCGTTTCGCTGGTGTTGTTGTTGTCCAGCGTGGTTTTGGAGTGGGTTTCCAGGGGGAAGAATCCGTAGGCCTCCACATACACCCGGGTGTCGTTGTCTCTTTCCTCGGCTTCTTCTGCGTAGGCCGACAGAGAGAAAGGGGTGAGCAAACAGGCAGTGGCGAGGCCAAGCAAGCGGTTGAGACGCATCGGGCTTTGGAACGGAAGAATTCAGATGATTGATTCAGTCGAAGACATCAGCGTGGCTTGCGCACTGGACCCATCAGGGGGTTTTGAACCGGGCCGGCTACGCCATAGGTCACAACGAATCCTTGGCCCCCTCCAAATGTGGAGGTGCGTCCTGTGTAGGTGGGGTTAATGACGACATCACCGTCGAACCAGTTGTTGGCGCTCCACAGGTTTCCAGCGTCATCAACGATTACATCGGTGGTGATTTGAATAACTCCACTTTGGTAGTTGTGAATCACATCCCCAGTGGTTTTTCCTGCCGGGCAATTGACGGGATTGACGCCGCAGATGTGAATCAAGCTTTGACCATAGAGATTGCCGACCCAAACGTTGTCGTTTCCGTCGATGGTCACTCCCCAGGGGACATAAGCGGTGCCTTTGGCGATTCCCTGCTTGACGACTTTCATGTCGGGTGCAATCAAACCAACCATCCCAGCCTGTGTGAGGTTGGGGTTGTATAGGTAGAACTCAGCACCCGCCTCGAACTCCTCCATGATGGTTTTGGGTTGTGGTGCGTTGGCGGGGATGTTGGGTGGCATTTTTCCGCCTGGAGGAAGTGCTCCTTGAGGAGAATTGGATTGCTGGGCAATCCAAACGTGCCCTGTTGAGTCAACGGCAACACCACGTGCTCCAAGGTTCACTTCGATCGTTTTGGCCTGATCAGGAGCGTCCCCTGGAAAAACGGTGAGTTTGTTGTTGTAACTGCTGCTCACCCACACTCTGTTCTGCGCGTCAACGGCAACACCGAAGGGTGCTTCGAGGCCATCAATTGTGATTCGTTCCCCCTGGGTGTAATCGCCACCAGGGAAATAAATCATGTGGTTCGAGGTGTTGTCGGCGATCCATACATCTCCTTTGGCGGCTGTGGCGACCCCCTGAAGCTGACCCACTTCCCCGTCAATGGTGGCTGGCCCGAGTGCTTTGCCGTCTTTGAGGTCGAACACCCCAACCATGTTGTTGAACGCACCAACCCAGGCGTATTTTTCTGATACTCCGGTCCCCCAGCCCACACCGTTGATGCCTTGGCCGTTGTAACCGCTAATTGCTGGTGAGAGGGGTGTGCCGCCGGGGCCGAAGTGGGTCATGCCTCCGCCGATGTTGTTCACCACGCCGGATTGAGAGCCCGGCATCCAGTTGGTTCCACTCCACATGTTTCCTTTTCCGTCAAACATCAACTTCCCGAGAGCTAAAGCACCGCCACCGTCAAAAACCAGGGAGAGGGAAAAGCTTTTGGGTTGAAACAGCAAATAGGGAGCGGATGCTGTTGTGCGCAGCTGTGTCGCTTTGTTGATCGGGTAGGAGCTTTGGAACAACTGATAGAGCGCGCCGGCGTTCTTCCAGGGTTGTCGGGCAATGGACGTCATTGCTGAGAGTGTGTTCTCTGAACTTGTTAGGGCGAGCAGCTGATTGCATGCTCGAGATTGCTGCGGTTGCCCGCACAAAGCAATCAGATCTGAGAGCACATTCATCCGAGCCGCAGTCTCGGAATTCAGCAGGTTGGTGCTTTTCAGCAACGTTGCACCAAAGCGACCCGTGCTCTGGTCCACCAGGTTTTCCACTTGGCTCGACCCAATCGCTAAGGCGCTTTGACTCCCTGCCAACGCTGTGCCCTCAAGCAGCTGGGCATTGGGCCAAACCGAACCAACGGTGGTGAGCTCGTTGATGGCGACATGGTGATGCTCATCCCCGCCGAGCACCGTGAGCATGGTGAGTTGGTCGGCGCTGGATCCGCTGATATCGCCACCTTCGGCCACGAGGTAATGCACGACCCCTTGCGTTGCTCGAACCTTGACGCTGAACGCACCGTTTTTATTCGAGCGATGGGTGCTCAGTTCTTTGGGGGATTGCCCGGGTTGGGTTTGCCAGAGGGTGATGGATGAGCCGCTCACCGGCTGACCCTTCAACGAGATCTGTCCTTTCAATGTTGATTGCCCTCGGGCTTCGACAGATCCTGTTGCGGTCCCAAGAGCCAGTGCACTCAGGGCAAGGACCTGTCCAAGCGTTTTGAAGGCTTTCATGGACGTCAGTGGGATTTTTTTGTTTCTAGAGAGAAATAGAAATTTGCGCAGCATTTCGATCCCGATCACGTACACATGGGCGCACGACACTTCCCATAAGCTGAGCGGGTTCTCCGCCTTCTGCGATCGGTGCCCCGCATCGGACTGATCGTTAATGATGGCAAGCCGCTGGCAGTCCAGACGGCCGACACGATCCAGCAGCGGCTCGCTGCGGTTGGCCATGAGGTAGTGCGGGCCAGCAGTTCCGGCGGCATGGTCGGTTTCGCTAACCCAGATCAACATCTCCGCCTGCTGGGATACAGCGCTTGTGTCCCCGATGGGTTTAACAGCGCCATGGCTCTGGCGATCGTGCTGGGGGGTGATGGAACGGTGTTGTCCGCTGCGCGTCAGACCGCCCCGGTGGGGGTTCCAATCCTGACAATCAACACAGGGCACCTCGGTTTTCTGGCTGAGGCATATCTCGGCGACCTCGACAGGGCTCTCGATGTGATTCTCACGGAGCAATGGACGATCGAGGAACGCAGCAACCTTGTGGTGAGTTTGCTTCGTGGAGATCAGCGCCGTTGGGAGGCCCTCTCACTCAACGAGATGGCTTTGCACCGCGAACCCCTCACGAGCATGTGCCATTTCGAGATTGCCATTGGTCGCCATGCCCCGGTGGATATCGCCGCAGATGGCGTGATTCTTTCCACTCCCACAGGATCGACCGCCTACGCCCTGAGCGCCGGAGGCCCCGTGATCACCCCTGACTGTCCAGTCCTACAGCTGACGCCGATCGCCCCCCATTCCCTTGCATCCCGGGCGCTGGTGTTCAACGATCGGGAGCCGGTCACCATCTTTCCCGCCACTCCAGAACGGTTGATGATGGTGGTGGACGGAAGTGCTGGTTGTTATGTCTGGCCGGAGGACCGTGTCCTCATCCGGCGAAGTGACCATCCTGTCCGCTTTGTGCGACTTGTCGATCACGAATTTTTCCAGGTTCTTCGGAACAAGTTGGGCTGGGGATTGCCCCACATTGCCAAGCCTGAACGGTCATGACGCACCGTCCGTTGCTTTTGCTTGCGGGGCGTGATGCCGTTGCGCTGGCTTCTCGACTCACCGCTTCGGGTTACGTCACCATCGATTGGCTCAGCGCTGGTGTCGCTGCAAGTGAGATCAGCGGGCCAGAGGCACCCGCTGCCGCCATCCTCGCCGCGGATCAGAAACCATTGATCGCTGAACTGCGCCAGCGTTTTGGTGCCATCCCAATTCTCCTCGACCTTCAACAGGACAGTGTCACGGCCAGGGCGGACTGCCTGTGTTGGGGCGCCGATGATTTTTGGTTGTCCACGGTCGGTCCGAGTGATCTGCTGTTACGACTTCGTCTGCATCGCACAATCCAGGCGCGTTGCGCGGGGGATGCCCCCGTTCTGCAGGTGGAGGATTTGCACTGTGATCTTGGCCAGAGATCGGTGCATCGCGGCGCACGACCCATCACCTTGACGGCTCGTGAGTACGAGCTGCTGTTGGTCCTGATGCAGCAACCGGGGCGGGTGTTCAGTCGCGATGAGCTTCTTCATGCCGTCTGGAAGGAGGAGCGCTCCGGCAGCAGCAATGTGGTGGAGGTGTATGTGCGATACCTGCGGCAGAAACTCGAGGAAGCAGGGGAACCTCGCTTGCTCATGACGGTGCGAGGCATCGGCTACCGCCTGGGTGCTTCTGAAGTTGATTCCCTCTGAGGATGGAACCCTCTACACCGCCCCCACAGCATCTGCCCCTCACGGCGGAATGGTGTGTCACGACCGACCGCTGCATTTCCTTGGAAGTGGCCAGAACCCCAGAGCAGCAGCGTTTGGGGATGATGCAACGCCCTGCACTGCCACCCTTGCGTGGAATGTGGTTTCCCTTCGAACGACCGATTCGACTTCGTTTCTGGATGCACAACACGCTGGCGCCCCTTGATATGGTCTTTTTGCGAAAGAACCGCGTGATCCACATCGAGGCGCGGGTCCCGGTCTGCCCTGCACTCCCCTGCCCCAGTTATGGCCCGGTGCAGCTGGGAGATGGTGTGATCGAACTCGGCGCTGGCGAGGCGGAACGATTGGGAATCTCCAAGGAGCAAATCGTTCGGATTGGCCCGATTCAGTGAAAAAATCGTATCAATAGCGTGTAGTTTTCGTGCCTTTCAGGATCATGGTTGGATTCATCGGCGCCAGTCGCGTGCCATCCGCCAGCACCTGACCGCGCCAGGCTTGAAGCTGGCTCAGGCTCACCCGCAGTCCCGCCTCTTCCAGCAGGGGCCGCAGGTCGGCGATCGCCTCGATCGTGGCGAGAGGGATCACCACCACCCCCTCGGGACGTAACCGTTCCAGCGTGAATCGAAGCAATGCACAGCGATCGGCTCCACCCCCTCCAAGCAGCACCCGGTCCGGTTGATCGAGGGGGACCGTGAGAATCGTCCTGGGTAGATCGCGAGCGTCAATTTCCAGAATCGCTGCGGGTTCAACCTTCAGGCGTGTTGCATTGGCTCGGATCAGTTCGGCACCGCCACCGCGTCGCTCCACCGCCAGCAGCTGCAGATCAGGTCTCAGTCGCAGTGCTTCCAGCCCGATGCTGCCGGTTCCTGCCCCCAGATCCCAGAGCACACCTTGTGGTGGTAGATCCAGATCCGCGAGCAGCTGCAGCCGCACCTCGCGTTTGGTCATCAGCCCTGGATGGTCGGGATGTTGCCGATACAACCCATCATCGAGACCGAACAGAGGGAGTGGACGCTCCGGAAGTGGAGGCTCTGATATGGCGATCAGCACAACCATCAGCAGGCGAGGCAATGCTTCAGGCAGCGCTTTTTCCGTTGAGAAGAGCTGCACCTTTTCTTCGGGGTGGCCGAGATTGGCGCAGACCCAGAATTGATAAACCGCAGCGAGACCACTGTTCAGCAATGTGCTGCGGACGGCTTCAGCACCACCCCGATCGGGATCGGTGAGGACGGCAAGGGCAGATGGGCGTTTCTGCAGCTCGCGACTTAGTTGCTGTGGGTCCCGTCCATGCAGGCTGACGCAGCTGGTGTTCTGCCACGGATGGCCGATACGTGCGAAGGCCAGTTGCATCGCTGAAGGGGCCGGATGAAACCGCAGGCGCTCGGGGCCCAACCGGTCCAGCAGGAGTCTGCCGATGCCGAACCAGAGCGGATCTCCACTGGCAAGGACAACACTGGGCTGACGACCCCTACGTGCCAGTTGAGCACAAAGCTGGCGGGGATTGTCGCTTGCAATCAGCTCATGCCTGTCGTCGTCCATGAGCCATGCACGGAGGGCTGGATGCAGCCGACGTGGAGCCGCCAGCCATCCTGTCTCCCGGATCAGCTTTTGATGCTGCGCCGGCAAGGTCTCGGGTGCGCCTGCATCCGTGCCGATGACATCAATCATGACGATATTCTGTCGTGAAGATCAGCTTGCGTTGCAAAAAAATCCTTAAAGGACGCATCGCAGGGAGGTCAAGTGGTTAGAGGTAATTAGTCGCATGTCTTTAGCCATGGTTATCAATGAATTTGGTGATGGGGATTTCTGATCGAATAATTTCTATCAGTCAATTATTAAAGTCAAGAAAGCTAAAAATAAAGGTCGTATCAATATTAAGCTGAATGCCCGCGTGTTCAATGATCTTGGTGACGATCCGAATCTGGATGCCAGAGATTTCTTTACATTCAAGGTTCCGAAGAACAGGGAACTTGTCTCTATTATGTTGAACAAATATGATAACTCGTCTTACGGAGATAACACTGGCGCTGGCGCGTCGATTGCGGATTTGGCTGATCCATCGGCATTGATCGGGGGGAATCTGATCGGCGTGGCGGACGGCCTCATGCAAGGGGATGAATTGATGGCCGATCTGCAGAAGGGGTTCAGTTTTGGAGAGATGAATGTTCCTGCCCTGGAGCCAGGTGCCATGAGCGGCGGAGACCTCACCTTTTGTTTCCAGGAAGGCAATCAGGGTGCTGAAAATCTGCAATTTGTGGACTACTCAATGACCTTTACGTTTGACTTGATCGCATCATCATCCTTTAAGATTGCATTGCTGTGGCTTTGATTGTGACAACCTCATGGTCATCGTGATGTCCTCTTTGTCATGGTGACAGCCTTCCTGTAAAGGTTATCTGATCTTCTGTTAATGAGAGAATTAGGGTATTGATTCTCTCATTGGTTTTTTTGTGGGACTGCGATCAAGGGGATATGATCTTCTGCTGGCCGCGGGCTTCATTCGCCCTGCTGTGCTGCTCAGGGATCAGGTGGTTGTGATCGGCCATTGGAGGAGTGGAACAACGTTCCTTCATCAACTTCTTGCCTGCGATCCAACGGCCGCAACGGCCAGGAACCGGCTCACGATGGCTCCTCAAGTGGCGCTGATTTTGAAACCTTTGATTCGTTGCATTGTTCCCTATGTCATCACGTCGATTCACCCAATTGATCATGTTCCATGGAGTGCTGATGACCCTCAGGAAGATGAGATCAGATTGGCGAGACTCATAAGAAACCAACATGGCAGGGATCGCCTTCCTAAGACTCTATCGACGATGTTTTCGTCAATTTGTTCTGAATCAGTCTGCAGAGTATGAACAGCAACTGCTTGATTTTTCCCGTTTGACCTGGCTTGAGTATGGCCGTGGAAAGCGACATTTGTTGATCAAGAATTTAGCGCATATTGCACGAATTCCTTTGTTGCTTCGATTGTTCCTAGGGGTTCGTTTTATTGTTTTGAAAAGGGAACCCAGGGATTCGATTCGCTCTCTCGTTCAAGTCAAACAGGAATTGGCAGCATGTGGTGGGATTGCAAGATTTGCCTGATGAAGTAACTCAGGTGAGGAAAACATTTTCCTCCTATTCTGAATTGATGCATGCATTTGAGGCATCCCACCATCTGATTTTGGATGGTCAGTTTGCAGAACTCACCCATGAGGATCTCTATGAGTCCCCCCTCGATTCTCTTGAGCGAATCTATGGAGAACTTGGCCTCGTGAGCTGGGAGGAGGTATGTCATTCTTTGGCTCGACGAATTCGGCAGGCAGGCTCTTATCGGCCTCGGCCTGTAAGTCTGCAAGAGTTCTCCGAAAATGTTCTCAACGCTCTGCTTGAAAAGAGTCGGTCTCTTTAGTCGTTTTTAACAGCCTTGAGGTGTTTTTCAGTGCAGGGTTTTGTATTGAGTTGGCGGTTGAGATTGTTGTCTTCAAAATCTTTGTGTTAGCAAAGGCATATGTTTGATTTGATGTGTAAGAAGAACTTGGGATGGTTTGAAAATATTGGATTGGCGTCTCTGTTGCCGCTTTTGTTCATCAACAGATTCCTTGTTGGGATTGGTATCACACTTTGTAGGGCGGAGTTGTCCGGGTGTTGTTGTTCTGTTGTTCAATATTTGTATGACAATGACACAACAACCCGCTTCATGAATTCCGATCGACGGCAACGTCTCCACGAGCTTCTCGTCGCTTTGCTGTCCCGGGATGAGGAGCTGCCACTCATGGACGAGGAGCTCCCTGCTGCCGGCCATGCAGGAGAACCGGCGGTATGGCTGGACAAAAACCGTCGCACGCTCCAGCGCTATCAAGCTCTCGTTCGAACAGCAGTCACCCTCGATGCCCTGGTCGATGCGGAACAAACGGACCATGAACCGTGATGGAGAGCTCCTTTCACTCCCGACGCGCTCGAAGTGATTCATGGGGATCTGAGCTGTCTAAACCACTGTTTCAACGGTTCACCTCTGGCAATCTGGGTCCAATGTGAGATGTTCCATGGCTTCCTTGGGTTTGCCCGCCCTGCGCGGACTGCTGCGCCGTGGTTCCCGTTCCAGTGCTTGGCAGGTTCCAGCGGCAAGTTGGAGCCGACCGTTCGGTTTGGGGTGGAACGAGCCCTACAGCGTTCGTTACGCCAGCAACCTTGATGATGGTGCCTGGCATGGGATGCCGCTTGGCGGTTTTGGTGCAGGCTGCATCGGACGCAGCTCTCGTGGAGATTTCAACCTCTGGCACCTCGATGGAGGTGAACATTGGTTCGGAACCGTTCCAGACTGCCAATTCGCGATCTGGGAATGTCAGGGGGAGACCAAACGTGCCCATGCTCTCGCCACCACTCCGGATCGTGATGCTTCCCGCGATGGTGCTGCAGAGCCGCTGAAGTCATGGTCCTGGTATCCCGGCAGCACGGAGGACGTCAAGACGGGAACCTATGCCGCTCGATACCCCCTCAGCTGGACCCATTACGAGGGTGTTTTTGCTGCGGCAATCACCTGCGAAGCCTTCAGCCCAGTCATCCCTGGTGACTATCAGCGCACGAGCTATCCAGTGGCTGTCTTCCGCTGGCAACTCAGCAACCCCACCCCACAGCCCCTCGAGCTCTCCATTCTTGTCAGCTGGAGAAACATGCTGGGTTGGTTCACCAACACGGATGCCTCAGCGGAAGTTCATTTCCGTGATGACGGAAGCCCGGAACATAATTACGCCCCAGCCATCGGATCATCGGCAGGGCATCGCAACCGCTGGGTTGATGCATCGGGTTTTAAAGGACTGATTCTCGATGGCCAACGATCGGACTCCGTTGAAGAAGGTCAGGGTCAATGGTGTCTTGCCGTCCCTGATGACCTTGAAGGTGTCGAGATCACACGCTGCAGTCGCTGGGATCCCACGGGTGATGGCGCAGAGATCTGGGGCCCTTTCGCATCGGATGGCCGCATTCCCGACAGCAACAATGATCGAGCCAGCCGCCCTGGTGAGCAGGTCAGTGCGGCGATGGCCGTCAAACTGACGTTGGCACCGGGTGAATCCCGCGAGATTCCGGTGGTGATCAGCTGGGATCTTCCGGTGACGGCGTTCGCCTCTGGCGTGGGTGAATGGCGCCGCTACACCGACTTTTTTGGCGTTGATGGCAATAACGCTGCTGCCATCGCTGCAGAAGCCCTGCGGGACTGGATGTCGTGGCGTGAGCGCATCGATCGCTGGCAGGAGCCAGTTCTGAACAAGGCGGAGATTCCCGAAAATCTGAGAATGGCCCTGTTCAACGAGCTCTATGACCTGGCCAGTGGTGGGACGCTCTGGAGTGCTGCGCGACCTGGGGATCCGATCGGTCGCTTTGGGGTCCTCGAATGCCTTGATTACGCCTGGTACGAAAGCCTTGATGTGAGGCTTTATGGCTCCTTAGCGCTGTTGCAGTTGTGGCCTGAGTTGGACAAGGCGGTTCTGCGAAGTTTCGCTCGCGCAATCCCGGCCAGTGATGACACCCAGCGTCCGATCGGTTGGTATTTCACGCAAGGGAAAGGACGTGTGGAAGCGGATCGCAAAGTTAGAGGAGCCACTCCCCACGATTTAGGTGCACCGAATGAAATGCCGTTTGATGCCACCAACTACACCGCCTATCAGGACTGCAATCTCTGGAAAGACCTGGCAAGTGATTTCGTGCTGCAGGTTTGGCGCACATTCACGCTGTCACCTACCGGGGAGGATCTGAGTTTTCTCGCCGAGTGTTGGCCGGCAGCTGTGGAGGCTCTTCGTTATCTGAAGCGATTCGATGTCAATGATGATGGCTTACCGGATAACGGCGGCGCTCCAGATCAGACGTTCGATGACTGGCCTTTAAAAGGTGTCAGTGCCTATTGCGGTGCACTTTGGATTGCCGCGCTTGAGGCAGCACTGTCGATGGCCCAACGCCTGCATCTTGAACTGGGCCTCGACACAGGCGACGACCAGCATGCGTTTGGCCAGTGGTTGGAGCAGGCCCGAAGCAATTTCGATGATCTTCTCTGGAATGGTGAGTACTACCGGATTGATGCTGAGAGTGGTACGCCTGTCGTGATGGCTGATCAGCTCTGTGGCGACTTCTATGCCCGTTTGTTGAAATTGCCTCCAGTGGTGAGTGAGGCCAAGAGCCGAAGCACGTTGAATGCTGTGAGGGAGGCCTGTTTTGAAGGGTTCAAAAACGGTGAACTGGGCGTTGCAAACGGCCTTCGTCGTGATGGCACACCGCTGGACCCAAACGGTACGCACCCACTTGAGGTTTGGACTGGGATCAATTTCGGTCTTGCTTCCTATTACCGGTTGATGGGAGAGAAGAAAACGGCTGAAGCGATTTGTTCAGCCGTTGTCGATCAGGTTTATTCCGGTGGGTTGCAATTCCGCACACCAGAAGCCATCACCGCTGTCAATACATACCGAGCATGTCATTACCTGAGAGCAATGGCGATCTGGGGGCTTTGGGCAACAGAAACAAACTGGTCCTTGATCCCTGGAGCTGCTGATCAACCAATGAGTTCCGAATCAACTCCAGCTTGAAATTAGAGATAAAGTAAAAAAAACTGCGATCGGCTTTACCCATTTAGTTGAAAATACATTTTTTGTGTGATCTTGGTTTGCGTTGTCCTCTAAAATATTCACAACATAATGACTGTCGGAGACGGGTGATATGAATGGTGTACTGATTGAACTGATCCACATCCTTAGCCTAAAAGAAACTTTCCTGAGGGGGTTTAAAAAGAATCAGTCAAGCTAAATAGGGCAGCAGTTTGCCTTGATGCACTGGCTGGAAGTCTGGATTTCAATGGTCAAATATTCTCAAAAACTTTGATGCTAAGAGGGAAGACGGAATTTAATTTTACACCGTTCTTTGTGCTGGCTTTAATTTACTTCTTGGCGTGAGTGCTGCAAGAATATTGCAGCTTAAATTTTCTTTAATCAGCGGTTTGCTGCAAGGAGATAGTATTGTTATTGGCAGTATTTGGTGCTTGTTGTGTGCTGGTTGTTCGGAAAGATTTTTATCTTATCATTCGTGCAATAAAGCAAGATGACAAGGCCGGCCATTTAGAAGGATTGAAACAACTTGGGATTAATCCCAAACAATCATCGAGTTGGTGAGTGGTTTTGTGATTCCAATCAGTTCGGCAACATATTCCCCATCCAAGCGAATCTGCAAGTTTCCACCCTTAAGATTCATGCTCATATCTTCAAACTTCTTGTAGTCGTCATCAATCTGGAGTTTATCTTCTTTGGAGTTGAAATCAGTGATTTTGACAAAGCCGTCCTCATCATCATCAATGATGAAAAGTTCATCACTTCTTCCGACGGTGAACACATTCTTTCCTCCCTCAATTTAATCATTTCCACTGCCACCATCTAGTTTGTCTTTCCCATCGTTCCCTTCAAGTTTGTCATTTTTACTTCCACCAGTGAGTTTGTCGTTACCGCCTCGCCCATTCATGAACGTCGAGACGTTTTTGGCTTTTTTCTTATCAGCCTTGTTGGTTCCCTCCAAACATTGGTCGTACTACTTGCTGCAACCCCACCAGCTGAATGTGCTGACGTCAGAATCATCTGTGACGATCGTTGTCGAAACTTTGTCCATGGGTACTAAAAACGTTCAATTGCAACATATCCAGAGCAAGTCGTAGTGGCTTCGGAAAGGAGATTTGGGAAGATTTGGATCAAATCGTCGCCAGAGACGGTGGTCAACAAAGGTTCTTAGAAATCTGTCGCCTGACTCCATAAGCCTGCAGGTCCCTGCCTTCACAAGTTGAGCAGGGCCGTGTGACGCCCCACGTTGGTGGGTAGGGATCTCTGTTGCTGTTGCCTCCTGTCTGTGGACACAATCTGAGCCCCTTGATCATGTCGGATGAGGTTCATGCTGGCGGTGGCGTAAGACGGTTATTTCAGGGTTAGGAAATCAACTGGCATCGCGCATGAACAAACCACACAATGTGACCAACCAGCGTCGTTGTGATGGTCAGCAAGTTGCGCGGCAAACTCCTTGTGCTGTTTGGTCAGGACTGCATCGGTGGACGTTCTACACCACTGGCGAAGGGTATTCTTGTTCTTATTATTTTTTCAATTTTACTCGCTATAGTAGCAACTGAGCCTACAATTCGTAGGGATAATGTGGATCTTTTAAGAAATCTAGATTATGCCATTGCTCTATTGTTTCTATTAGAATATCTCGCCCGTTTGTGGATTGCACCGCTCAGGCCTGGGGCAAGTAGAGGTATAAAAGGCTCCCTTCATTTTGCCGCTACACCAACGGCTTTACTAGATTTGTTGGCGATTCTTCCTACAATTTTGGGCACTGTTAGCCCGGAATTGTACCTTCTGAGAGTAATTCGTCTTGTACGAATTGGTCGTATCGCTCGTTCCAAGCGCTTTCGAGACAGTATGATGTATTTCCACCATGCGATTGCATCTAAGAAAGAAGAACTTGGGATTTCTGCTGTCTACAGTGCTGTTGTTATTAGTGTAAGTAGCATCTTGATGTATTTAGTCGAGGGAAATGTGCAACCTGAAGAATTTGGTTCGATTCCACGCTGTCTCTGGTGGTCGATCATTACAGTCACAACCGTTGGTTACGGTGATGCCACACCGATAACAACGATGGGAAAGATTGTTGCATCGCTAGCTGCAATTAGTGGTATCGCCGTCATTGCGATACCAATTGGAATTGTTTCGGCTGGATTTACTGATTCCATCAATGAAGAAAAGCGTAGAAGGGCTCTTCATGATCAATCCGATTCTCACTGAATGTCAGCCTCTGCTTGAATTCTTCTCCATATTACACTTCTCTACCGAAGAGTAATTGGTTGTTTGCATAAGCAGAACAGTTATTTTATTAATATAGCGATAGCATCGAGAATTGGCATTGGCAATGAATAGCCTTGTTCAATATTTTTTATGTTTGCTTTAACTTGGATGTGTACTGCTGCGTGATCCAAGAGTTTTCATTGGTCTTAATATGGTACGATTGTTGTAAGGAGTGATTACATGTTTTTATCTTTTGAGAGACTAGTTGGTTTTAATTGGGTTTAGCTGTGGCAGTTATCTGTCTTTTATTAGTAGCAAAGTGTCAAGGGATGTTGAATTGTACTCAGATGACGTTGCCGCTCTGTTCGGCTTTAATCGATCGGATAAAATATATGTTAATTTTCTACGGCTGACTCCATGGCCCATGGATTTTATAAAGTTTAATGCCGCATTAATGCTTCGTTGGCAGGTCGTATATTTGTATTGATTTTTAAAACTAAGTTGCTCTTTTAAAATTGGCTTTTTGATCGTCGTCAATTGATGGTGTAACATTAAGTGGTTATTGAAAAACGCTTGGGCAGCCCAAAGCGTAAGCAAATTTGTTGGGATAGAAGTCGTATACCTCAAAAGTTATCAAGAAATTATGATCATATTTTTGCTCTCTTAAATGTAAAAATAGACCCTAAGTGATTTCTAAATTTAAAATTGCGATTCTTAATCAGATGTGGTCTTGCAAAAGAAGCGTGGTGACGATAATTTGCGCGTTGATTAAGGTTTTTTTGTTAAAACTGGTCGACGACGATTTGGGTAAAGTTCACGACAAAGCGGGCAGATTTTTCCATTACATCCTCTTGCAGTGCAAAATTCACGTCCATAGAAGATAATCTGAAGATGCAGCTTATTCCAGTTCTCCTTTGGAAAAAGTGCTTTCAGATCGCGTTCGGTTTGCTTCACATTGTCGCCATTACTGAGTCCCCAACGCTGAGCCAACCGATGAATATGAGTGTCGACCGGAAACGCTGGCACACCAAAGGCTTGAGACATGACCACGCTTGCTGTCTTGTGACCTACCCCTGGGAGTGCTTCCAAAGCTTCAAAACTTTGTGGGACATCCCCTTCGTGTCTCTCGATTAAAAGTTGTGCGAGCTTTTTGATGTTTTTTGCTTTTGTCTTTGCTAATCCCAATTGGCGAATAAAAGACAAGATCTCTGCTTCCTCCAATGATGCCATTGTTTGCGGGTCGGGGCCTGCCGCAAAAAGTTTTGGCGTCACTTCATTGACTTTTTTGTCTGTGCATTGCGCGCTCAATAGAACAGCGATCAGCAAGGTGAATGGATCTTGATGGTCGAGGGGAACAGGCGTCTCCGGGTAATGCTGATCAAGTCTCTGCATGATCACGATGGCCCTTTCTTTTTTTCGCACGTTGTGGCACTATCTGCGAACATCCTAGAAGATGTTTCGATTCAATTCGACGAAGCTGTCATTGAGGAGGATGACATCATTAAAAGATTGTTCCAATTCTTTTAATCTTATCTCTGGATTCCAATCACGCAGATCCACCGATAGGATTGGACGTAGACTTTCTGGGATTGATAGGAAATCGGCTAATTGCTTTAACATCTTGCCTGTTTCTTCTTGGTTTTTTCGTATTTTCTTCTCTTCAGATTTGAATGTCAGGAGAGCTTTCTGTAATGAGGGGATTGCATGTTCAAGAAGTGGATTGTCTTTTGCCTTGTCAAGGGTTGATATCGCTGCCTGTTGCATTGTTTCCAGCTTCATCCATGCGTCGTAACACCATCGTAATTCGTTAAGACAATCTAATGCTGTCTTCAATGCGGTCGCTTCGACTGAAATGGGACTGATGATCTGTATGGATTGGCGTGTCAGCAACAGACTCACTGATTGCTGCGGAATCCCAGAGTGACCCTTCCAGAGTGCGATGTGCTCTTCTTCAGAGCGAATGTGGTTTCCCTCACCTTTTAGGCATCTGGTGATCATTTCGAGTTTCAGCTGATTCGCCTCTTGTATGACCTGAATCTTCTGCACCTGATGAAAGATTCCTTCCACAGACACCACTGAAAGGCTATGCCGAGTCTGGGCTTGTTCCACATAGCGCTTCAGAAGACGATGGTTCGCCCGCCGCACCTGCATTTTCAGGATCCACAACAGGAGGCCCAAACCACCGGCGATGATTGCAAACTGCCAGAAACGGATCGCAACGATCAATAGCGCTAGGCATCCCAGCGCAATCAGGGATTGTCGATCGTCTTCGTTGATCAACCAAGGCATTGTTCTGGGGAAAGCATGTTGTGCAGATCGCTTTGAATTGTGGTGTATGTGGTGATGATGCGGGGCATTTCACATCGTCACTTGTTTTTGTACAACGTATCAAGGCCTGCTGACCGTTTATTCTCCCGCATTACTTCTAATGAGTATTGTTGTGGCAATCCTTACGATATGACAGCCCAGCTTTCTTAGACTAACGTTTTAAAGGAGGAAGGAGGTAAAAGAGTTTCATCTTGATTCGGCAAAAACAACTTAACACGATCTCCCGACAGATGGACCTATCACGACAAGTTTGCGTACATTTGATCTATTTGTTTGGCTAAGTTGTCAGTATTATTGGTTGGTACGAATGAAAATCAACTGAATTCCCCGATCTGGAGATGTGGCTTTTTTTTAGTAAGGTGTTAGTTCTGGCCAGTCAGCCGCTGAAAGATTGGAAAGGTTTGTCATATTGTTAGCGATATGGATAATAAGTTTGTCATATTGTATTATTCAACTTGGACATTCAATGATCCAACCCAACCTGAAAATTTAGTTGAAGTTCATTCCTTGACTGCTTCGTCGCTGGATTCGCAAAAATTCAAATTATTTGGTTGTTGATTGGCTTTGATTGAAGCTGCTCACTAAAAAACTCAAAATAATTTTGTAAAAGCTCCCTAATCTTGTATTTTTTAAGTATTTCCTTTCTTGTTCTGATCTGGCTTTGCGATTCGTTGATCAAGGAAGTATGGTAAATTTACTCCAATCAAGACAATCAGGATAATCGGCCCTGCCCTGAAGTATTCCTCCTTTTGTTGCGAACTTAATTGCATTCGCGTCCAAATATTCCGGCCATGTTGGCAATTCATTGAAGTCGTATAGTATTTCCGCACCTAGAGTTACCCCCTCAGGTGTCAACAATTTTTTCTTTTTCAGGTAGCAATAGCTGGCAATACTATATTCGACTTCATGCAAGATCATGTCTGATTCTATAAAAGCATTGCACATTCGGTTTTCTGATGTGCAGAATTGATCGATTTCATCCATCGTCACAGGATTCTTTCCCTGTTGAGGTGCAGCTGATACTTGTATCGGTCCAAATGAGAGAAGAAGCGCACCAAGAGCAGCTATAAATTTGAACATTTCTCTTGATCTAACACGTCTATCTTAATTTCTCTACCTCCTTTCATATCCCTACGTCAGCTCCTTATAACGGTTTACAAGGTCTCCATCAACACAGCTATACGGGGTTTCAAGGGTCAACATCATCTGTTCTCTTTTCATGAGTCCAGCAACACCATCGGACCATGCCCCAAGCCTTT
This sequence comes from Synechococcus sp. MIT S1220, assembly GCF_047303025.1. Classification (NCBI taxonomy): domain Bacteria; kingdom Bacillati; phylum Cyanobacteriota; class Cyanophyceae; order Synechococcales; family Synechococcaceae; genus Synechococcus; species Synechococcus sp. MIT S1220. The sequence continues at coordinate 1,769,197 of NZ_CP138939.1, forward strand.
TGCGTCTTGGTAGAATAACGTTATAAATTGTTTCGAGGTTACCAGAACCTACAGATCAACAATAAGAGTGAATCATGAGACTTTTCTGAGGTCGCACCGATGCTTAGGCAATGACTTCTTAAGGTTATGTCTCGGCTAACTTCGAAGAGGGATATGTCGCCCACTATGATTCTCAACTGTTCTTGTTGAAATCGTCCCAGCCAAGCTTCAATGCATGAAGTGAAGTCATCCACTCCACATGTTTGTTGGATAGTATGCCTGAATGTTCAGATAGATCCGAGGTAAAGTAAAGATCTGACTGACCTTTTACGATTTCGATTCTTAGCGAACTAGTAGATCGGAATCGTAATCTATATCAGTATCAATATTTAACCTCTCACATTGAAACGTACCGGTCTAAATAAAGTGAAATTGACTCATCTTTGCAACCAATTAGTTGCAGACATGTTTTTGGAGACGAGGGTAAAGCGGTGAAATCTCTTACCGTTCTTGACTTTACTCTTGAGCGACCTCGTTAATTACTTAAAGATTCCTATTTTCATCGATCTATGCCTTGCTTTTTAAGTCAATTCTTGGCAGTAACAATCAATTGCCGAACATCTGTGTGAGTCTTTTTATTTCGATTTAAACGTGAATCTCCTCATGGTTTGACCATTCATTTGTTATGGTATTACCCGGGTTTGTACAGATGATTAGACCGTAGGGGGCAGGTCTCGTTTTGAAGAATGTGCGTCTGGGTAATGTCTATCGTTAAGATTTTTATGGTTGAATAAAGTAGTGACTGTCGTTTTCTTTTGCTCGCCAACATCAACGACGTTCAGTATATTTGAAGCAGTCATCACCGCCCAACTCGCCAGTGGCGCAACCCTCTTTTATTGCTAGCGCTCTTTGTTCTGGTGTGTTGGCATCACGTTTCTCCAGGAATTCGTAGACGGTTAATGATATCAAGCGTTCTTCGAAAAGTTGTTGATTCGTCTGCGCCTTGGCTTGTGGTGCCAATAAAAATAATGCGAAGACTGCAACAATAATTCTCATGACTATCATGCTTATTAGCACTATACTGCAATAACACTACCTCCGCGAATGAATATGTCAATATTTCTGTCTGAGAGAACTGCTTCAACTTCTCTTTGCAGCTTGTCTGGGCTGTATCAATCATGTATCTCCCTTGAACATATAAGTATGATCATAGATCCACTGTCGAAATTGTCTTATTTTCGTAAGAATAGCCTGTGAGATTCTTCTCGTTGGATCAAAGTGTGTTTTGCGTTACGCAGTTTTTGGGGTCTGTTTTTTGGGGTTCCAATGGCTGCCATAGGTACCAACCATGAATGAATTTCTTCTGCAACTCAGAATCGAAATCGATGCCAAATTTTTGCACTATTTGCTGGTAGTCGATCGGGGTGCCTTGATTTGTCCTTGCAATGCATTATTTGCTTAATAATTTACCTCCTCTTGACTATTCTATTTTTGTAGTCAGTGCAATCTTGAGCGAAGCAGTTCAGAGCATGAGGCAGCAATCACAGGGACATCGTCAACAAACACCAGCCTGACCAAGTGGAGTCTCCAGCTTGTCTTCGTTTGTCACAGGGCCGCTTGTCGCTCCATCGAATCGCTCGCCGGTAGGCTGAATTGTAGTGAAGGTGAAGGCGCCCAACTCAGCCTCCCATCTCTACACCAACCCAACATCCCTCAAACCCTTGCCTCGTCTCAATCCCTTTCAGATCAAGGGGTTATGCCAATCCTCGAAACTTTTCAAGTTCAGTTCAATCACTCCGCATCTCGCCAGTGCATTGCTACTGGGGTCGTTGCTTCTTACAGGGTGTCAACAGTCGGATTCTGCTAAGGAGCAGAAGGACGAACGACCTGAGGTTCTGACAACGTTCACAGTCCTCGCTGATTTAGCTCGCAATGTTGCGGGTGATCGTCTTCGGGTGCGTTCCATCGTTAAGCCCGGTGCAGAGATCCATGGCTATCAACCCACCCCTAGTGATCTAGAGCAGGCAGTTGATGCTGATTTGATTGTTGAAAACGGTCTTGGTCTCGAGTTGTGGTTCAAGCGTTTCACATCCTCTGTCAACCATGTCCCCACCGTGACCTTGTCGGATGGCATGCAACCTCTTCTGATCGAAGAGGACGTTTATGCCGGAAAGCCAAATCCCCACGCATGGATGTCTCCGAAGCGGACAATGGCCTATGTGGATCGTCTTGTCGACGCATTTTCACGATTGGATCCCGAAGGTGCTGATGCTTATTTGCGCAACGGCAATGCTTACAAGGAGAAGTTACGACAGCTTGATCAGGCGCTCACAAAATCGTTGTCTGAGATTCCTAAGCAACGCAGAATGCTTGTCAGTTGTGAAGGAGCATTCAGTTACCTTGCACAGGATTATGGTTTGGAAGAGGCTTATTTGTGGCCTGTCAATGCTGAAAGTCAGGCCACACCCCGACGGATGACCAAACTGATTGATACAATACGTCAGCGAAACGTTCCGACTATCTTTTGCGAAAGTACGGTTAGTGATAAAGCTCAACGCGAGGTAGCAGCTGCTTCAGGTGCAAATTTCGGAGGTATATTTTATGTCGATTCACTATCCGGTGAGAATGGTCCAGCTCCTACCTTACTTGATTTACAGCAACACAATGTTGAGATGCTAGTCAAAGGATTGAGTTCACCCGTACCTTAGCAGGAGAGTAAGTTTTCTTCTGCTTAAGCTCGATTGGGTCGCCTTTTTTAGCAGTATATCGATATTTTGATTCAACTCTGTTGGCTTTAGCCGTGAATAGGACAAGTCGGTTCAGTTTTTGTATTGCCATTATGTCTTTTTTATTCTAGCTAATTGGCTTCGTTTGGATCGTTGTTCTATGCTGAGTGTTGTTGGCCTTAGTCGAGTTCTCTCCCTCTACTGTGCTTGACTGATTTGACTTTTTGTCAACTTTTATAGGTCCCGGTCTTGATCAAGGCGTTTTGGTACTTGTTTACTTGCGAGAACTCACTTGTTTCTATTTACAGTGCCTTTTCCTTCGTTGTTGTCCGCCAACTTGTATTCCATGGCTTTTGATTTGATTTCTCTATTGTTCATGGTCTCCCGTTCCCGGGGGGCATAGGACTGGTCCAGTTGATGCTTGAACAAAGTCATTGTTGTTTGCCAAGTCTTGTAGGATCTGCTGTGATTGATTCCCTGTTGTTTGGGCTCTTGGTTTCTTGAGGTGTTAAAATTGATCTATACAAAGGTTGTTTATGCGCGTTGAGGCCGACAGAGTTTGCGTTGAGTACAACGGAACTGTTGCACTTTACGATGCGACTCTTAATCTGCCGGCTGGTCGCATTTGTGGTTTAGTGGGGATGAATGGTGCCGGTAAATCAACACTTTTTAGGGCATTGACTGGATTTGTGAGGCCAGTTCGAGGCCGAATTCGTGTCAATGGTTTGACTGTGCATGAGGCTCAACGTCATCAATCCGTTGCTTATGTTCCACAAAATGAGGGAATCGATCCTCAGTTCCCCGTCTCGGTCTGGGATGTTGTCATGATGGGTCGGTATGGTTTGATGAATCTTTTAAGAATTGCAAGGGAATCTGATCGCGTTGCAGTGAAGGATGCTCTTGAGCGTGTTGATTTGTTGGATTTTGCCAGCAAGCCCATTGCTGTTCTTTCTGCTGGTCAACGCAAGCGAGCTTTTTTAGCACGCGCCATCGCTCAGCGCGCCGATGTTCTTCTCATGGATGAACCATTTAATGGTGTTGACATAAGGACCGAGAAACTGATGGCGCAGCTATTTCTTCAATTTCGTGACCAAGGCAGAACCATTTTGATTTCGACGCACGATTTGAGCCATGTGCGGGACTTTTGCGATGTTGTTGTTTTGATTAATAAAACCATCCTTGCTTATGGAGAAACATCAGAAGTCTTTACTCCTGAAAACCTGGCGATGACTTTTGGAGGATTGCCACCTGATTTGCTTAAGGGCAACAGCTCCTCCGACCATTAACCTGACCCTTTTGACATCATGTGGTTAAGGATGACTTGCTTGATTCTTGCTCGATCGCGTTCAACATAAATTTCGGCCCAATGTTCCGGCTTTGATTTTCTTATAAGTTCGGTAAAGTCACCGTCCAGTTCAGACATGATCTGTTCAATGAAGTCGTCTGGATTGTCACCAAAACTTGCATGTGATTTCAATACCTTGTCGAGGCGTTTGATAAGCTTTGACGCTTTGCTCATTTTTTTTATTTTACAGTTGATGTTGGCAACCAGTGGCTTATTCGGGGCTGGTTTCATCGGATTGCCCCTGAAGCAGCCGGATGCCTGTGCTGTCCTGCAACTGTCTCAACAATGTGGCTAACGACAGGTTGACCTGTCCTTCCCGCTCACCGATCAATGTGACTTCTTCAACTTCGATCGGTTTCACCGTTTCGCTCAACATTTTGAGCAATGGCTCCAGTTTTTGCAGCAGGAATAGCCTTTTCGCATCATCTCCTGAACGTTTCAGGGACTCCACAAGTTCTTGCAATCCCTCTGCCTGTGACCGACCTTCTTCAACGATCGTGGCCGCTTCACCTTTGGCATCTGCAATCATCGTTTCGCATTCAGATTCTGCAGGTGCGATTACATCTGCTTCCAACTGTTGCATCACCTGCTTGATTCTTTCCTCTTGAACTGGCAATTCAGCTTTTGCCCTGGCCAAATCAGCTCCTACTTTTGCTTGAACTTCTGCAACCAAAGCTGTTCTTCGAGTGAGGGCGTCCTTTTTTCTTTTCTCTGCATTGGCTGTTGCAATTGCAAGCTCTTTGTCGAGTCTTCTCAAGGCAGTGATGCGTCCGTTCTCTGCTTGCTTGACCGCTGATTGTGACGTTGCTTCGGCTTCAGCTATTCTAGAATCTCGCTTCAATTCCACCAGCTGCTTGCGGCCAATCGAATCCAGATAGCGCACATCATCCGAAATATTCTGTATCTGGAGTGTGTCCAGGACAAGTCCTAACTTCTGAAGATCGTCCTCTGCTTCATCGAGCAATGTTCGGGCAAATGTCACCTTGTCTTCGTTGAGTTGTTCAGGTGTGAGGCTGGCCATGACCCCACGCAAATTGCCTTCCAACGTTTCCTTCGCTATGTGACATACCTCCTCCTGGGTTTTTCCGATCAATCGTTCAACGGCATTGTCAATTCCTGGTTCTTCTCCACTGATCTTGATGTTTGCAACACCAGATACATTTAAGGGGACTCCACCTTTTGAGTATGCATTGGTGACTTGCAGATCAATAATTTTATTGCTTAAGTCGAGTCGCATAACCTCTTCCAAAACTGGAATTCTTAACGCACTCCCACCACGAACTGTTCTGTACCCTACGCGTTTTCCACTGCCCGTTGTTCGTCTGAGTCCGGCAAAGATCAACACTTCACTGGGCTGACATATGTAATAAAGTTGTCTCAATAATGAGACAAAAACCCAGATTCCTGCGGCTCCAGTGAGGCCAAGTGCTACAAACATCAATGATCTCCAGTTGAGGTTAAAGTGCCAAGCAAGTCGATCCCAAGGATCTCGTTGACCTGCTCGAAGAATTGTCGAACCACCACGTGATTCAAGGCCACAAGATTGGCCAGTGTCTCAGCATTGTTACCATCCAGTGCTGTGATTTTTTTCAATGTCAACCGTCCTGGTAGACGGGTGGCCTGGCTGAGGACCATTTCAATTTGCTGCAGTAAAAATACCAATTCTGCGGTGCTACCAGCATCCTCCCAAACTTGCGTCAGAAGATCATTGACCTGTGCACTGGCTTTGACATCCTCCGCCGTGGCCGCCGCCCGTCCGCGCGCTCTCAATTCTTTAGCCTTTTGACTGGCTTGGGCGGGCAAGATCTGTTCAGCCTTAAGGCGCAGACGTTCCAGTTCTGCACGTACTTTTTGCAATTGTTGTTCGGCACGAGCCCTGGCTTCGAGTTCTGCCGCTTCCGTCCGCTCTTCTTCCGATCGAGCCTCTTTTTCCATTTCTGCCACTTTTGTTCTGACGTCGTTGTCCTTCTGAATCACAACTGTTTCTGCTTCCGTTCGAACAACTTCGGCCACCTCTTCCATTTCTGCTTCAACGCGCTCAGCTTGTCCGATCGCTTCTGCTTCCGCGATTTCAGCATCTCGTACAATTTGTGCAACGCGTCGTCGACTGATTGAATTCAGGTAGTCAACATCGTCAAATACACTTTGAATCTTTAATGTATCCAGTTGAAGGCCAAGTCGTCGCATGTCAGCACCAACATCGTCAGCAATTTGTTCCGCAAACTTGAGCCGATCTTCATTCACTTGCTCGGGTGTCAATTGAGCTAGAACACTGCGCAGGTTTCCTTCAAGATTTTCCTTGGCAACCTGCACGATTTCCATGGGGTCATGACCAAGAAATCTCTCAATCGCATTGTTGCGTATTTCAGGATCTGTACTGACTTTTACATTGGCGATCGCTTGAATGTTTAGTGGTGTTCCTCCATGGGAATATGCATTGTTGACTTCAACGACAACTGGCAGGAGAGTGACGTCCATCCGCCGTGCTGTTTCCAGGATTGGCTTCACGAAGGTCCAGCCTCCGTTGGCGACGACGCGATAGCCACTAACACCTTGATCTTGCTGGCGCGATTTTGAACCTGTCACCACCAACATTTCATTGGGTCGGCAAATTCTGATCATCCAACGGCAAATTATCGTTAGCACCACAATGCTGACGACAACAGTGGCCGCACCCGCTATGACCACCTCACTGTTTTGATTCTCCCGATTGGATAGGAAGGCTGGAGTCGATGACTGGGTTTGTATCAATGGAACCGTCTTCACAATGTGATTAATTATTCCTTTCATTGATACACATAAAACATAGATCGAGTTCGTTATGCTCCAGATACTTTTCGATTTAAAGTTGTTCCACGGTCAGGGTGTGACCTTCGCATGTAAGAACAACAACTTGGGTGCCTTGCGGAATGGCTCCTTGACAACTGCGAGCTGGGCGCCGGATCAGGCTGCCTTTGACATTCAGTTCAACAAAACCTCTTGCATCCGCTCCGATTGCGAGGGTTACGCGTGCTTCGTGCCCAATGAGATCCTCAGCTCTGACAAGGCTATCCACATTGCGTTTCCCAATGAGCCGCAGCAGTTGCGCTGCTCCCCACCCCATGACCAGTCCTGCAAAACCAGCCACTACAGCAATGTGTGATTGGGATGGTGCAAGAAGCGTTGCCAACAACCCAAAGAGACCGAAGCTGCAAAGACTGAAAGACCAGAAGGGTGTGCTGAACAACAGCGTCAGTTGCCCGCCTGCTCCGTCACTGTCGAATCCTGAATCACTCGTCAGGCTCAGTGTGATCAGAATGCCACCGGAAACCAAGCAAAACAAATACGCAAGAAGCATTAATCCGAAACGTGTGTTTTAGGAATGTCTGTGGACATCAATCTCTCTAAGTCACGTTGCAAATCTACGGTGAGTTGTTGCACAGCCTCACGCCGATTATTTTTGTATTCATCAAGACGTTGCCGTACGGCAATCGGTTTTGCAACGGTGATCACTACTCGTTGAGGTCCAAACGATGGTTTCCCTTTCCAGGGTTTATCTTCAATCCATCCAATCGCTTCTTCCAGTAATTCCACCATTTCTGCAAATCGATCGAAACTGGGTTGATCCTTGATGTAATGCCCGCTGATGCTTGTGAAGTGCTCCACAAGACGCATGTGAGTCAGCTGCTGATCAGCTTCCCTGGCTTCCCAATCGGCCAGGCTGCGATCCAGCGCTGAGAGTTGGTCGAGATTCTCCCTGTAAATCCGATCCCAACCTGCTTGCTCAATCCGACGGCAGCGTTCTTGGAGTGTTCCACTCGCTCTGAGCCCGAAATGGCTTTCGCCCTTACGCAATCCATGCAGCCGATAGTCCTCGATTCGATCGGCCATCGACTGATCGGCAACCGGTTTGATTCGTTCCAGTTGTTCCAGGGCTGCGAGCAGGGTCATTCCAATCTCCAACAATCGATCGCGACGACCCTTTGAGGGGTCTCGATTGAGTCCGAGGTGGACTTCGAGACCTTCAAGCCTCGCATCAATGTGGGACCAATTTGGTCGGCGCCAGCAGTAGCGAACGCCGACAGGAACGACATGGACATCCCGCCGGTCCTGACAAGCTTCCATATCAGTGGCTGCCCAGAAGGCTAGTTGCGCCACCCCTGGCTCCAGAGGCGCCATCTCCTCCGAAAGATTATTGGTGGCGCCCTCTGGAGCCACCACCAGCGGATACCGCCCTTGGCTGAGTGTTTCACGCGCCTGTTTCAGGGCAGGACGATCCAGTCGTCCACGATGGATGGCGATGCCTCCGCTGCGCTGCAGCAACCATCCAATGATCGGTCCAGCCCAAATTGGGATCCCACGGTCATACAGAAATCGCAATTGAACAGGCTTCTGATCGATCCGCCCCTGCCGACGTGCTTCGCTCGGTAGGGCATTCCAGAACAGGTCCGCCAGAACTAGTGGATCACGGGGACTGGGATGGCGGAACGCAATTAGGAGATTGCATTCCCCCCTTCGACTCGCAGCAATTTGCTCGAGCAGATCTGATGCGGCTGCTCTGGTGTCACGTCTTAACCGTTGCCCGGCGAACACGACCGGCAGAAGACGTCGCAGCCCAGCCTGAACGATTCGGCTGGCTCGTGTCGGTAGCCGTCTCAGCGATGGTCGAGCAGTGAGGAGCGTTGCACGCGGCACGCGAAACAGGATGTTGAAAACTGGCTCTTCTGTAGCAGTTCTTTTGTCTGAATGATCACAATCCTTCCCATTCCATCGCGATGCACTGGATTGAAGGTCTTCAACAGATGTTTTCTCTGCTTCTCCCCATCGCCTGTTTCAGATCACCAGTTCTGAATCACGGCTGATCTCTTGTGGATTTCAAGTGATGGGTCCCATGGTTGTCTTGAACTGAGTGTCGTGCAGCAGGTGCTGTTCCTGCACTAAGGCTCCATGGCTTAAGAGTCCCTTCTAAGGAAGGGGTAGCTGCTGTCATCGAATGATTGGCGAAGACGTTTTGATGTCCTTCCACTTGATGTCCTTCCACAGCGCTGCGACATTTTTCATGCATCGCCGCTGTTCCGTTAGCAAGGACGGTCACGCCATCCGATCAGATGGCTCAAATGTCCTGTTTGGATGCGTGCAATCACGACGACCTGAGCGATTTCAAAGCGTCTTGAACTGACCGTCTTGGCTGACTGGATGGTTTGGCGTGGCTTCCGTGCTGCCGTGGGATGATCTTTGTCGAGCGAGGCTTTGGTCAAAGACCATTGTTATGGATTGGTTGTTAGAGCCTCTCAGTCATGGATTCATGGTTCGGGCACTGCTTGTCAGTTCCCTTGTTGGCGGCGTCTGCGGCTTGCTTTCCTGTTATCTGACGCTCAAGGGTTGGGCTCTCATGGGTGATGCGGTTTCCCATGCAGTTCTTCCCGGAGTTGTTCTTGCCTATGGACTTGGCTTGCCTTTTTCGTTGGGCGCCTTTGTTTTTGGCGTTGGTTCAGTGGCGGCTATCGGTTTTGTTAAACAGAAATCACGGGTGAAGGAAGATACCGTAATTGGTCTTGTGTTTACTGGTTTTTTTGCTCTCGGTCTAGTCATGGTTTCCAAGACACGAAGCAATATTGATCTCACGCATATTTTATTCGGAAATGTCCTAGGAATTTCCGCATCAGATATTCATCAAACCTTGATTATATCTGCTTTGGTGGTTGTATCTCTCCTCGTGTTCCGAAGGGACCTGATGTTGTTTTGTTTTGATCCAACTCATGCCCGTTCGATTGGTATCAACACAGGGTTCTTGCATTACCTCTTGCTAGGCCTGATGTCCTTGGCAGCAGTTGTCGGGCTTCAGACAGTGGGGATCATCTTGGTTGTTGCGATGTTGGTTACCCCAGGCGCTACGGCATATCTCCTGACGGACCGTTTTGATCGGATGACAGTTCTAGCAATTTTGAGTAGTGTTCTTTCAAGTGTCTTGGGCGTATTTATCAGCTATTGGACCGATAGCTCAACCGCTGGCTGCATCGTGCTCGTGCAAACAGCGCAATTCATTTTTGCATTTCTATTTGCTCCACGTCATGGAATACTTCGCAGTTCTCATGGTTTAATGTCTTGAGGAGCCTGGGCATCACACAGAGCTGAAACGGTTGGGCAAAACCTGATGAAATCCCTGATGATGCACTACGGATAAAGGTGTTTCGTATAAGTCGCTGAGAGGATTGTCACGTAATAATTCCCCGGCAGGTCCATCATTAATAATCTTTCCTTTCTTGATGAAAACCACCCGTTCGATTTCGGGCAAGATGGCATCAATTCGATGGGTAATTAGCAGAAGAGTTGTCCCTTCTCGACACAGCTCCTGTAAATTTATCAGGAGTTGGTGGCATGCCTGAAGATCCAGGGCTCGTGTTGGTTCGTCCAAAACCAGAACCTCTGGTTGATGCACTACTGCTCTAGCCAACATCAATCGACGACGTTGACCGTCTGAAAGTTCACCAAAAGGTTCTTCTTTAATTGAATCTAGATTCAGCCTATTTAGTAACGTTACAACAGATCCTAGCTGTTGGTGATTTGGAACTTGGTCTCGTCCCAAACGCGTAGCACCAAAAAAGGCACTCAAGATAATGTCAATACCTGTTGTTTTTGGATGGAATCGACTTTCCATATCAGTGGTCAAGGTGCCGATTCTTTGTCGCAACTGCCAGAGATTGATAACTTCTTCACCAAACAACTTCAGGTGGCTGTCTGGTTTAACAAGGGGGTACAGATTCCGGTTAATCAGTTTTGCGAGAGTGCTTTTTCCTGCACCGTTGGGGCCTAGTACAGCTGTGGATTCACCCAGTCGTAAACTGAGGGTTAGATTCTCGAAAAAAAAGCGTCGTTCAAATTTAATCTCAACATTTAATGCCTCAAACCAGATCTGATTATTCATTTAATCCTTCCATCCAGCGTTCAAGAACGATCTTTAGACCAATGACAATAGGTCTTGTTTCTTGACACACATGGCTCCAGATCTGCCCTTGACGAATCTGTTCAAGAGTGACGAGTTGGATCTCTTGGCCTTCTTGCAGGCATAGCTCTGAGATTGAAACACTCAGTTTTCCCAGAAAGATGTGTGCTATTCGATCACCACCGTCGTGGCTAAACCAGTGCCGCAGGGGGCCAGGTGGATTCCAGCCGATCTCTTCGTTCAATTCCCGAGTCATTGCATCAGCTGGCCGTTCACCTGGCTCCAGGTGACCACCAAACAACCCCCATTGCCCCGGGTACACGATTTTTTCATCATCATCACGGAGCTGCAGCAACCAGCAATCATCGCGTTCGAGCACGGCCAAGGCCACTTCAGCTTTCACTGTTCTGTCGTCTCCAATCGTTTCCATAGAGCCACTCCACCTCCCCGTCCCCTTGCGGCAAGCCAATCACTCCCATCTTGGCGATTCAGGTCGATCAGAGCAAAAAAGGGGGTTCTGTTTGCTGATGGTTCAGGTAACACCTTTCTTAGCAGGGTTATGGAACCAAAATTCAACACCAGCGTCGAAAACCGAAACAACAAAAGCGGTCTGTCACCTTTAAGTTCGGCTTTTCCCTCAAAGCGCAACTTCAGACTCCCCAAGCAAACCTGATTGCAGATTTTCAGGATGTTGTCCTGGGTTTGCAGTTGAAGTTGTGCGCCAACCAAACGCAACAGAGGACTTGTTCCAGGAGGTGGCAATGCCCCTTCCCGGGTCCAGTTTTGCATGAGCAACCAGACGCCGTTCAGGTCAGATGATCTGATACCACTGCCTTGTCGACGGGAGCTGCTCTCCCGTGAGAGGATCTGATCAATTGTGATCATGGGCTTACTGCAGGTTTGATGTTCTGATGAGTCCAATGGAATCCAAGCAACGGCGCACACCGCCCATCACTGATCTCCTGTTGCGTGGTCTTCGGATCGGGGCAAGCACAATTGCCATTGTTGAATTACTGCGTAATGACTGGCTGGGCGGTGGTTTATCCAGTTTGGCTTGGTTGATTTTTGTACAAGTTGAACGCCGGCGAGCTTCTGTTGATCAAAGTGATACCTAGAACATTACATATCATTTGGCCTTGCTCCGAAGCAGTATTCCATGGCCGCTTGTATTTCGAGAATCAACCAAATGTCAAAAATGAAAGCAATTAAAGACAATATTCCTGAAGAGGCAATAAATAGAGCAAAACTTGCGATGCTCCCGTATAAGATAATCTCTTTGAGATGTTTTCTTGGTGGACGTAGTGTCATTGATCGTGACAATCCTTTCGGGAGTTCCTCCATTGCTATCGCTTGAGCCTGACGAGCCACTTCGTATTGAAAATAAATTCCTGCGATTCCAAATGTGATTATTGTTAGTATAACTGCCCATCCTGGTGTCATCATCTTTTTGTCAGTAAGATTGAAATTATTGAGAGCAATGATCCAACGGTAAAGTAGATAGAGTGAATACAGGCCGAACGTGATAATAGTTAGGACGACGATTAGGGCGGGATTAACATGCTCTATAGGTTGATGTCGACTCATGCAATTTAAATCTACTTTCACGATCATACCTCTAACATATGCACTGTCGATCATCCTGTGCAGTTGTGAGGCCAAAATATTCTCATCAAACGCGTGGTTATCGACGTCGTTGGATCTCGTTGACTACCCCTTTGATCATTTTTTACCTGGTTGCACGAGATCGTTATTCATGGTTGCCTGGTTGGTCTTGTCCAATCCGTCATGCAACTGGCCTCCCATGTCCTGGTTGCTACTTGACACGTTCCATTTCTTACAGCCTCACCGGCCAACTTGGTGAGGCATTGTATTGGCACGTTATGGGCCCGCCCATTGCTATCACCCTTCTAGGCTTTTGTGGTCTAACCATATTCGGTCAACCAGTGATCTGGACAAAAAAGCTTCGATATGTCCTACTCCTGTTTATTTTCTCTCTTTTCGTCGTCTGGATTGTAAGGCTCATTCTTCAAATTGTCTTCCATGTGAAAGCCTTTCCGGTTGATCCTCTTCTGTCAATATAATCGAAAAAAGCTGATTTAATATTAGCGCTGTTTGATTATTATGCTTTTAGTATTTGACGTACGAAATTTATGTACTTCTTGTCCCTTGCCAGTTTTTGACTGTATGTATTTTTCTTTGGCGTCAATGTGCCATGTTTGTCTTCGTGGATTATAAATACTAAATCTAGTATTCTCTCTTGTCCAAAGATGCATTGAGTTTGAAATTGGTGCGCCATTCATACTGAATCGGTTAAAATTAAAATCAGCTTCTTTGCATCACTTGCTAGCCCCTACTTCACTGCTTGAATTCCTGTCAAAGCATTCCTCCTCGAATGATTATCAAAAAAATCTTATTATTATCTGTGGGCAACTTGGAGATTTTGATTCTGTCGAATACGCTCAAGCTCTTGTTCCAGCTTTAGATCGCCTAAGACAGGCTGATATTAATGTTCTTTTGATTGGTATTGGTGATTGTTTGGGGGCTGACCGCTTCTGTGTTTATACAGGATTCCCTCGCGACCAAGTCGTTGTTGAACCCAATAATAAACTACATCGTGATTGCAGTCTGTACGAGGGATTAAAAACAGGACTGAATCCATGGTTTAATTTGTTATTGATGTGCGCTGGTATTGGCTCTCCAGGAACATTGAAAGAAGTTTTAAGGGGGTATATTGGTGATCGCAGTGCCCAATCAAGAATTCACAATTCACTGTTTAATCTTATCGGTGGAGATGAGTTTTTAAGACCATTTGAGTTGGCGACCGTCCGTTTACAGAACATGATAGAAGTTATATCCCACTGGAACATTTATGTTCCAAATTATCAATGGCTTTGTCAACGTGGTGCCACATTCATTCTCAATAGTGAGAATGATGTCATCTACAGTTATTTTGACACTGGAATACTCGGTTTCTCTGAAACGATGGCAGAACCACTATCTTTTCTGAATCGCTATATATGATCAATTGTAGCGATTAAAGTCAATTTTGCCTAAATTTTTTTGATAGTCTAATGCTGCTCTGCCCGCTAAATTTTTGATTTTGGATCTAAAATTTCCATCAGTCTTTGATGTTCAGATTGATCGATAAGGTTTTGACTCAATAAAAGATCAAGAACCTTTGGATTAACGGGAAGCTTTGTCATGTCCATGATATTCCTGCATAACTTGAGAGTCTCTGCGAGGATTATTTGCGATGCCATTTCTGGCTTCATCTCTGCAAATTTACTCTGAATATCTTCCATTAATTTGTCTTTTTGCTCTTGATTCATGACGTCAGGAATTTAAACTCATCATAACTGCTTTCTATGATTTTGCTACTATATGTTGCTTCGCCAATGGTGTAGCCCCAAACATTTCATTAGTGTTTTTGCTTGGTTTTCACTTTGCCCAGATTCAAATTTTGATCAGAAGCTGCTTACTTTCGTGACATAGCATGTTAAGCCACCAAAAATCGTGTAATTTATTCTGGATAATCTGCGTATGATTCATGGCAGCGATGTCAAATAGAGCCCTAGACACACTCGCTGTTGTATTGGCCACCACCGTTGTTGTTTCAGAACGTCTCTTGTGGCCGATCCTTCTCTTCGCTCTCAAGAGTTTAGAACGCTTGATTATCGTTCAACCTGCAAAGGATCCATTGCCTGAATTACGTGTTGAAGAGAAAGAGCTTGAACCGATACTTCGTCAAGACTCTAATCAGGTTTAAAACAAGAATCACCAAGAATTCCTGTGTTTTGCCTTTCTGATCTAAAGTTTTTAACTTAGAAAAGGATTCTTTATTTTGATGGTACGTACCCTGTTATATTGATGATATTGGCTTTTTTAAGTTGCTTCTTTTTAATCGTTCCAGATTCAATATCCTCTTCTGGATTCTTTTCATGATCACTCCAACGGTTGGTCATTCTTCAAGCCAGTGGGTCCCGGAAGAGGAACCACCGAATTGGTATGAGGTTCGTCAAGAATTAATGAGTACAAATCGCTTCACAGATTCTGCCTGGATCTATGTTGAATCTCTTCAAAGCGAGAAGGTCCTTGCAGCTGAATATTTGGCAGATGTCAATAGAATATCCGATACCGTTAATTTTAACGGTGCATTGATTATGCGTCGCTTGCCTTCACCAGAATGGGTTGTTCGTATTTTTCCCATGCGCGCATTGTGTGGGAAAGGATTGTTGCAGCGTCAAGATCCTAGAGGCGTATGGAAGGATTATCCTGGCCGTACTGACACGTTCAAAAAAGTCAATTGGATTTGTTCTCTCGCTCCGTTTGAGTCCTAGATCATTTCTTGTACTAGCGAGTATGAATCTCTGTTTTTCAGCTACTTTGCTCAAATTTAAGGCGCGGGCTATTGAAATATTTTTTTGCTGAGGAGATTTATATCCGTTCGCGTTTCGCGCTGCTCATTGGCTATTTTAGAGTTGCTTAGTTCTTTTTTCTTATGAGCTACCTAAAGGTTTTAGATGATTCACAACGTTATAAACTAGATTCTAGTGATGATCAATTGTTTTATCAAGAGCCTCGCTTTGTCCATCATTTAGATCAGCCTTTTCGAAATCGCCTCACTCAGCTTTACAGAGATCGAATTCCCCCTTGCGCAGTTGTGCTCGATTTAATGAGCAGTTGGGTGAGTCATCTCCCTGATGATATTTCATACGAAAAGGTTATTGGTCATGGTTTAAATGAGGATGAGCTTGCCTCGAATCCACGTTTTGAATCCTACTGGTTACAAAATCTAAATAAAGACCAAAAATTGCCCCTTACAGATGAATCAGTGGACGTCGTACTGATCGTTGCTGGATGGCAGTATTTGCAACAACCAGAAGCTGTCGCTTCTGAGCTATATCGTGTCACACGTCGAAAAGGATCGATGATTGTAGCTTTTTCGAACAGAATGTTTTTTTCGAAGGCACCTCAAATCTGGACTGACTATGGTGATCTTGATCACTTAAACTATGTCTCCTCGGTTGCCACTGCGCAGGGATGGAAAACTTCAGAACTGATTATGGAAGACACATACAAAACCGGATTAATGGGTCTAATGGGCAGCAAAGGCGATCCATTTTTGGCGGCAATATGTTGCAAGGAATAATTTATATTGCCCTAGCATACGATTAAATCCTCATAATTGTACGCACTTCCAAAGTCGATTTCGAACGAGCTATCTTCTCGATCTGATTTTTGTGATTCAAAAGTTAGCCTTGGTGCTCTAAAGAGATACTCTTCAATTTGAAATTGAAATGCTCCTCTTCCTTCTATTTTTCTAAGATTAAGAGCATCATTGTAGTCATCTGATGTGTAATCTGTTAATGCGTCTTTTACTCTAAAACCATCTTTTGCAACTGAAATCATGACCTCATCATCTTCATAGACATCATTCCTATTCATATCGAGCCAGAAATCAACCTGCGTTCGTATGCTTTTGCCTGATTTCCTGGAGTGAACTGTAAATTCACCTTTTAAGTTTTCATTTTTTGTTTCTCCATCTTTTGTGAGGTCAAAACGATAAGTACGTATTTTGCAGCCTTTGTATTTCCCTTTCTCTTTTCGATCAAATTTCCATTGCCCTATATATTCACCTTCATCAAGCTCGATTTGTTGACCCTGCCAATCTGCTGATGGCGAAACGATATCGATCTCTGGCATGGGCGCAAGTTCTTCCATGTCTTCCGGCATAACGTGGCTTGAATGGGCATGTGCTAACGAATTCTCTGCCATTCTTAATTGTATAAAAAATAAGTCTAGTTTAAATAGATGAATCCTGCAAGTTTTTTGTTTTCTATTCAAGTTTATTGTAAATTTCTCGCTGTCTATTAGATCACTTGCTTTTTCCGAATTTAAGAATTCAGTGTTCTCTTGCCTAGATCAACTCGGGATGTTCTGGATCACCTTTGAATGGCCCTTGAATTCTAGAAGTGATCCATCCACCATAAAATCCACCTTTTTGCGCTTCAACCTTTTCAGTGTTGACCCAGCAGCTGTCCATTAATTGTGGATAAACTGCATACCATCCAGCTATTTCTTTAAAACATTCAGATGGATTTGGATAGGCCCAAATCGAGTTATTGATTGTTTTTTCTCCAACTTTAATATTGTAATACGATGCAATGCCTTTCCACTCGCAAAAGGAGGGGCGAACGTTGTTTTTTCTTAGAAATTGTTCCTTAACACAATTTGGTGGGAAATAGTAAGTTGGTGGGTGATATGTTTCTAGGATTCGTGCGCTGTGGTTTGTTTGAATTATGATTTCCCCTAAGGCGATCACCTTGATATTTTCTGTACTGAACATGATTTGAGGCGGCCGAGGGTAGTTTTTGACAAACTCCTCATCTGTTGTGGAAGGCATAAGCACTCACTGTTTAGTCGGTTAATTCTAAGTATTTTTACATGCTAACACTTCTACACAATGTTTTCACGTCCTTATTCGATTCTGGGGGTGGACGATTCGATTTTTTGGGCCATTGTGTTATTTACTTGCCTGAATGCTTTGGTTTTTAAAATTCCTGAAATTCATTCCTGGCATTTTCGCATCGTGTTGCTTGGCCAACGAATTTTGCTTGAGGCGTCGTCTGATGATGAACTTCTGAGTACGATCCTAGAGCCCGGATTCAGTAGAATTCACAGCTGTTATGAGCTTGTTCGGTTTCCCCAATGTGCCCTGATCCATGGACGTCAATCCATGTGATTGACTTAGGGGTCAAAGGGATGATCCTTTGCAACGTCGATTCTCGCTAGAGCAACCCGTTCTGATCCTTGGTGGATTTCTGATTACGGATGAAGCCTATGAACCTTTAGCGAACTGGCTTCGTTCCCAGATCAATCAACCTGTGGTTGTTGTTCATGTTTCACGTCTCGATTGGCTCTTAACCAGTCAATCCTCTGGCTGGATACGTTTGTTGGACCGTGTAGATGCTGCTGTGCGCACTCTGCATTCTGATTCCTCTACAGGACGTGTGACATTGATCGGTCACAGTTCTGGTGGAGTGATGCTTCGGCCTTATCTCAGCCATCAAGCCTTCGGCGGAAGGGCGTATGGCGGAGAGGAGTTCTGCAACCACCTGATCACTCTTGGGAGTCCTCATCAGGCATTGCGTGCCACGTCTTTGAGGTCCTTGGTTTCCCAGACATTTCCTGGTTGCCCTGAGTTGAGGACCGTTGAGTATGTCTCGATCGCTGGTGAGCTGAATTTGCAGGGTCCGCAGTCTTCCTCTTTCAGTCGGCTGTCAGCCACCTCGTCCTATCGCCAGATCTGCGGAGACTCAAGCTCAGTTGGTGATGGATTGGTACCCGTTTGTTCCGCTTTGTTGGAGGATTCAATTCCAATCGTTCTTCCAAACACTGCTCACGGTGGATTGTTTGGCAAGCCTTGGTATGGCTCTCCAGAACGTATTGAGGAATGGTGGAGCGCCATTGCTGATTGACTTTTTGCTAACAATGGGAGTTATATTCTACTTTAAAGTCAACCCTTTTGCAGGTAATTGCATGATTATATTCTGATGCCAATCTACTTCCACGTATTAATCTATCTTTGTTCGATCATTATTAATCTTTAAACGTCCTCTATTTACTTCTATCAAGAACAAACCAACATATTACAATCAAGCCAGACAAGCTTGTGATTGTGTAGATCCAGTCTGCATAAGGAGTCCAGAACATTGATGCATTCTAAACGCATATGGAAATTATTCGGTTGGTAGTAGCTTGTCAAGCTTATCTCTTCCCTTTTCGGACCACTCAACGTACTAACTAGTTACTTTAACCTATTTCATGGAGGACTCATATTATGTTTATGTACTGCTTTGACATATCAGTCACCAAAGCCCTTCTGATCAATTGCATTTTGCGCTTCGTTTTCAGTTTTCTTGCCTTGCGTTGCCAGGCGACTGTCAATCCATCTGGAAATCACATACACACCAATAAACATGGGTGTGTAAATAATCCACATGTTTTCATATTCAATGGTACTGTTGTTGACAATCACCAATGCAACGTAACTTAAGACCATATAAATTAAAACCCTACGAGCAGCTGGGAATTTTTTGAACATGAATTTTATAAATCTCATACATTATACCACAATAAGGTCTTTCTGTTTTTTAATATGATAATCAATATCAGTGCCATTGATCTAACTCGACAGCGTTTATATCAATATAATCTTCCAAATTTTTTTTTAAATTATCTTTTACGCTTTAACCATCGCCATACAAGGTTGCCTAAGACATTGTTTTTGGATTGATACATAGATTAGATATCTCCTCTATATCAGATTGGCCAGTACCCATACCAATCAGGTGCATGGTTTTCTTTTATATTATCATTGCTCTTTTTGGACAACTCTATTGTCCATTCATCATTTCCTTCAATAAGTTGAAGCTGGTCAATTCCATCCGACTTGACTTCGTGGAGGTCATCCTTGTGTTGCTTCTCCAGTCCATGAAGCCACTTTTTCCTGGCTTTCGCTTTTGCAGAGAAGGATGTATTCGCCACAACTAGTCCATACTCGTGTTGTTCAGCCATTTTATTTTTCTCATAAGCACCTATGTTGACAAACCAGAGTTTCACCGATCCGTGAATAGATCTCTCGGTTGGCACTCTTGTACAAATATTAATTTCGTATCCATCCACTGCTTTGATTTCTTTGTAGCTGTCGATGTGCAACCCTTTTTTTATTCCCCACCATTTTTTTTTGAGTTCCGAAATTGTGTCTTTTATTGTTTCACCGACAACCCACCTAACATCATGCACTTCTATGTGGCAGCCTTTCACTCGACCCCCTAACACGACTAGAAAAAGTTTCTGCTTCAGATCAGGAGAATCCTTCATCAAGAACTCTTATTTACAGTGGACCCAATAATACCCTTTTCGATTCCTTGACTTGATTTTGCTGTCAGCTTTTCTCCATTGATCACTTTTTTCTGTGAACTTGTTTTGATGCCCGACGGTATGGATGAGCTTTTTTATTGTATCCATTGATCCATATTGATGGAATCATCATTTCCTATACTCCATTCATGACAAATTGATTCTTTTATCGTTTTATTCATATTTTCTGCCATTCTGTAGTAAGCACCTGTATATCAATGTCTGTTTCTGAAGGCAGTTCAGTCAATTCGTCAGCCTCCCTTGACCACAAATTTTTTGAGAGTCCGGTTGATTTTCGATCTGAGGTTATTTATTTTTTAATTGTTGACCGTTTTAATGATGGCCACTCTGATTCTGATCCCCGCGAGGAAGGATCAGAGGTTGAGGGCGAGATAGCTTTGTACGATAAATCAAGACAAGATTGGGGTAAATATTGGGGTGGAAATCTTCAGGGGATTATCAACAAGATCGATTATCTTAAAAAACTTGGTGTTACTGCTCTTTGGCTGTCACCACTGTTTGAGCAAGTCAGTGATTTGCAGTTTAGTCGTGCTCCTATGCATGGCTATTGGACCCGCGATTTTAAACGAATCAATCCGAGGTTCCTTAAGGTGGGCGAATCATCTAGTATTCATGAATCAGATACTCTTAGGAAATTAGTTGATACCTGCCATAATGCTGGTATCAAGGTTGTTCTTGATATTGTATGCAACCATAGCTCTCCAGAAATTAATGGTAGCAAAGGTGTTGTGAGGGATGATGGAGAACCCTTAGCCGATTTTAATAACGATTCGCAGTCCTTCTATTATCACGAAGGAGAAATTACAGATTGGGAGGACGAGTATCAACTTATTCATTTGGAAATGATGGGTTTGGCTACATTTAACGAAAAGAATATCGATTATCGTAATTATATTAAATCTGCGATCAAAACATGGCTTGATGTAGGTATTGATGCCTTACGAGTGGATACTCTTAAGCACATGCCGATATGGTTTTGGCAGGAGTTTACAACTGATATGAAAAGCCATAAGCCTGGTTTATTTATGTTCGGTGAATATGGCTTTAGCAAACCATGGGAGCAACGTTCTGTTGATTATGCAAATAATATTGGAATGTCTATTCTCGACTTTGGTCTTTGTGATGGAATTCGCTTTTGTTTCTCCGGTCAAGAGCCTGGGGGTTTCTACCAAGTGGAGAGAATATTAAATTACGATCACGTTTACCATCGTGCGAATGAACTGGTTACTTTTATCGATAATCATGATATGCCAAGATTTCTTTCGGTTGTTCCCGACGTACGCAAATTAGATCTGGCATTGGTTTTATTGCTTACTTTGCGAGGTGTCCCTTGTTTATTCTATGGGACTGAGCAATATTTAAACGACAACACAAATGGTGGTCAGGATCCGTACAATAGACCAATGATGGAGCATTGGGATACAAGTTCTCATTCATTTAGCCTTGTCCAAAATCTTCTCGAATTACGCGAATGTAACCAGGCATTAGCATTTGGTTCTCATCATTCGGCTTGGATTAATGACAATTTTTATGTTTATACACGAAATTTCCGGGATTCCTCTGTTCTAGTCATGATGAATAAATCCGACCAATCACATGTTGCTAATGTAGATAATCTCAACATGGAAGATGGTTCTTATATTTGTCGATTAACGGGATATCCTGTTTTGATTAAAAATAGATCGATTAGGGATTACGTTATTAATCCTTGTACGGCCATTGTCATCAGTAAAGAGGGTGCTTTTGTTGATGGAAAATTAGTTGTTGTCTTCCAAGTTAATGGTTTTTCGACTCAACCTGGTCAGTCGATGGCCTTGATTGGATCATGCGATGAACTCGGTAATTGGAATCATTCCTCTGCCTACCGTATGGAATACGTTAACTCAAACACTTGGATAGCCACTGTTGCTTTCAATCCTAAAGAGTCGACGATTATTAATTATAAATTTATTGTTTTACAAGACTCTGCTGAGCCCATTGTCGAAAATCTTATAAACAGAAGAATGATCTTGCCTTCAGAAGGTCGCATTGCTGTCGATTGTTTTTGGAATAGCAACTCCTAGATGATTTGAGGCATGTAGCTTTTACTTGTAGAGCTATACGACACTTAATTTTATTGATGTAACTTTATTTCTCACTAACCTATTATTCCTCGTTGTTGATTCGCCACATCACAGTACATCTATATCTTGTGTCATCTGCTACATCGATTGTCTTGCATGTTGTGTTCTCAATGATGGCATTTTTCGGTTTTCTCCTCATGGCTTCTCCTGTTGCGAACTCTTCTGTTGGCCCTTCAGCCTGAGCTGATCCATTTGTCTTTGCTTCCACCTTCTGAGTTAATGGTGTAATGATCATTATAAATATGGCCAAATACAATCTGAATGATTTTGTGTTTCTAGTGGATGCTTGAATCATCTTTGTTTGGTTTTCATGATAGACAGGCTAAGTTGAACTTTCTAGGAAGTCTGCTCTTTTGTTGATTTGAGGATATATTTTGAAATTATCTATCAATAATTCTCTAAGACTGTAGCACTTTCTTTTGCCCTCTCCTGTAGTTGTCTAAGACACGATTGGTAATTGTTTTTTCATGATCGTGATTTTCCTGCAGGTACATCAGAACAGCCTCAGCTGTTTTTGGATTCGTTGCGAATGGAACTTGATAAACGTCGCATAGACGTCCCAATGCTTCAATGTCTGCATGGTGCGGATGGGCCGAGAGTGGGTCTCGAAAGAAAATAACTCCACATATGTTGCTAGTGGAGATTAGTTTCCCAACAGCTTGGTCTCCGCCTAGTGGCCCAGATTGAACTTTCTGTGCCAACATTAAACCTGTTTCTTGATATAGTTTTTGGCCTGTTGTTCCCGTTGCAATTAGTGGAAAGTTTTCGATTTCATTAATATGATTTTTCGCGAACTCCATAAGGCTTTCCTTCATCTCGTTGTGGGCAATCAATGCCAAATATTTTGTATGGTCGACGTAGTACAACCCCTTGTTTCTTTCTTGCCTAGCGTGATGTACAGCTCTAAAATATTCTGCAAATTGTGTGGCTGTTGCGTTATCTTCGTGTACAAAATCTGTATAATCTTCCAGGGTAAATACAGCAGCAATACACGGTTCTATGGCTTGAACTGTTGCTATACGTATTGCCTCTGGTGAAAACATTGATTCACCAAAGACCCCTCCTGTTCCTATGATTTTTATTTGAGTTTCATTTTGAATTGCTCTGGCTTTTCCTTTCAGAATAAACATCAAGCTGTATGCAGGCTCTGACTCTTTGATGATTATTTGGTTGTCACTAATCTCTCTGATAGATAAATGTTTGGCGAATTTTTCTAGTTGTTCATTGTTAAAATGTTCTCGAAAATTTTCTTCCTTGCAGATGATCTCTAAAATGTCGATGGAATTCATAGTTGTAAGGCTTTTCTTTAGGGTAGTTGTTTCTGGTTTTATAGCATTTCTATGTCAGCTTCGCCTGATCTTTGTTCGCATCTGTGATTTTGTCGCTGATTATTATTCAAACCATTATATTTTGGACGGGTTTTCTCATGATGTCTATGTTTTTTTGTATCAACTTTATGCCTCTCTCTTTTCCGCCTCTGCTTTCATTCGCATGACGCGTTCCAATACACTTTCATTACTCATTCGGTTGTTGAGTCTCTCTACGAGCAAGGGGAATGCCAACGGCCCTGGTCTTGCTGTATGCGCATGAATCCATTCTTGCTTTTGTCCTCGTTCGAGAGCAGATTTTAATCTTGATATCTCAAGTTGATCGTTGAGGACCTCATGTCTTGCTTGCTCAAGAAGTTTGTTCTTTGGTTCATGTTTTGAAAATACATCATAGAGTAATGTTGCACTGATTTGAAGTTGACCTGTCGTTTTATTGGAACCGGGGAAGCCTTGATTCATAAGACCGGATATTTGACATATGCTTCGAAACCTCCGCTTGACGAGCTCTGACATATTGAGTGCTTTGCATAAATCTTTTTCTAGATCATTACTCTCAAAAAGAATATCTGCATAATCTTCCAAAAGTGTATTCATAGGATATCCCTTCTGAGCCAGCAGTTCAAATCCATAATCATTGACAGAAACAGTGATGGTTCCTTTTTCAAGCCTTGTTAAACGTGCAGCCCAGAGAAAACCAATGCCCTCATGAACGAATCTTCCCTCAAATGGATAGGCGAAAAGATGACTTCCCTCGCGTGTGTTACATGTCTCTATTAGAAACTGATCATTTTTGGGAAGAATTGATAAGTCCCTTTGTCTTTCAAATAGTGGTTCTAATGCTTTTAGTTCTGGAGTGTCATGGATAGTCCTACTGGCGCGATCAACCTCCTGTCTTAGATGGTATGTCAATAAATCCGATAAAGCCATCTGGCCACCCGCCCATGCAGGAACCAGTTTGCTTTTCCTTTTGCTGTTCTTGACATAAGCCGTCATTTGCTTTAGCCGAACGAATTCCAATTGACGCCCCGAAAAGAAGAACACGTCCTTTGGCTTTAATTGCCCGATAAATGTTTCTTCTACATGTCCTATCACTGCTCCACGTACAAATCTTACTGTTACGGATGGAGCGGCTGTAATTGTTCCAATATTGAACCGGTGCAGTCTTGCAATTGCGTTTTCTTCTACTCGATACTGATTCTCTTCTTTAATGAAGACTAACTTTCTGTATCTTGGATAGGCTCCTAAGCATTCTCCTCCTTTTTCTAAAAATGTCACACACCATTGCCAATCATTTCTTGACAGATTTTTGTACGTTTCTGTTTTTATAATACTTTTGTATGTTTTCTCTGGCTCGAAGCCTGGTCCGCATGCAAGCGTCGTGAGGTGTTGCACAAGAACATCCATTGGCTGTTTAGGCGGTTTTCTTTTCTCGACAAGGCCCTCTGTCAATCCGCGACGTACAGCACTCAGTTCCAGAAGTTCCAGAGCATTGGTGGGCATAAAAATGACCTGAGATGTCCCCCCGGGAACATGGGCCGAACGTCCTGCCCGTTGTAGGAGTCTTGCGAGATTTTTAGGACTTCCGATTTGTACAACTTGTTCTACAGGTTGAAAATCAACACCGAGGTCGAGGGAGCTTGTGCATACGACCCAGCGGATCTCCCCAGCTTTGACTGCTGCCTCGATGGACTCCCTCTCTGCTCGGTCAATCGCACTGTGATGTAGCGCAAGTGAACCCTCCATCTCTGGGCATGCAAAACGTAGGCATTGATGCCAACGCTCCGATTGATTTCTCGTATTTGTAAATAATAATGTGCTGATTCCAGGGTTCATTGCCGCGATTAGTTCCTCGTACATCCTTAGTCCCAGATGTCCTGCCCAAGGAAAACCATCAATCGTATCTGGCAACAAGCTTTTTATTTCTGTTAAGCGTGTAGCAGCTCCTGTGATGAGTGTTGCTTGATTATCTGTTCCAAGTGCGTGTCGTGCTGCCTGTTGCAAATTCCCGATCGTTGCACTAATTGCCCATATCTGTAATTTGTGATTCATTTCTCTTAGCCAACTCAAACATAATTCTGCTTGTGTTCCTCTTTTGCTTCCAAGTAGCTCATGCCATTCGTCCAATATCACTGTGTCTACACCTTTAAATATTTCACTTGCTTTTTTGTTGCTGATTAATACACTCAGCGATTCTGGTGTTGTGATTAAAATATCAGGAGGGTTTGATAATTGACGTGTTCGCTCACTGCTTTTTGTATCGCCATTGCGTATTCCTACTTTGATCTTCCATTCCATTTCATTTATTGGCTCTTGTATCGCTATCCCTAAGTCTCTGCTCAATGCCCGTAAAGGGGTTATATAGAGTAATTTGACCCCCTTTTGATGTTTGCTATCTGAAAGGTAACGAGCGATTGGCCCCATGACTGCTGCAAGTGTTTTACCAGATCCCGTTGGAACCTGTATTAATCCACTTTCACCATTCAGATAGGCTCTCCATGTTTTTAATTGAAATGGCATTGGCTGCCATTTTTTCGAATTAAACCAATCTTTGATTGGAGCTAGTTGTACTTTTAATGTTTTGTCCTCTTCTTGTGTTTCAGTCGTACTTTTGTACAACTGATCGCCTTTGTCTTCCTCCTGCTCCTTGTTCGTCATTTCCTTCTCGTAATCTATCGATTTATATTAGCTAATTGCATCATCCCTTGATATCCATGCTTTTTTCAGTTTCATCGGCTGATGCCCATGCAATTTTGTAGAGACCTGTTGTCCATGCTCCTCCCGGATTGTTGAATTTCTGAGATGTTAGTTCGTGTCTATTTTTTTGTGAGCTATCCCATGTGTTTGGTCAATTTTCTTGGTCGAAATCGAGTACGTTAATCACTTGATTCATTTGAGAATAATGTTTTACGATCTTGATGACGTGGAATGAAGCCAACTTTCTCTACTGACTCTTAGGTATTATTTGATGTAATTTCTATTGTTAGTGAGTTCAATTAATTTTGTGTTACTCTACCGCTAGGATTTTGACGGCCAATGAGCTGTGTCTTTGGACTTTATAGGTTTTTTTATGTGAGGACTACGCTGACAACAATGGCCGTGATTGATATCACGACGGATGCCAATACAATCCCTGCTGCAATATTTCCCTTTCGAATTTCACCCCGATAGTCAGTGGGGGTCAATTTGTCGAATAGCCATGTGCCTCCGAGCACCAACACAATGCCCACAACCGTCCAGGCGAGGCTCAGCAACAGCTGTGTCATGAATAGTTCCACGCCACTCCAGCATCGATATCGCGTATTTTAAGACCCTACCAGCGTCGTGAGTGCGATGGATTCACCGTCTGGCCTTCGCCAATGGATTCCGTGGTTTCAGCGCCCGTCCGTGAATCCAGCCTTTCTGTTCATCCTTCTCTTCCCTTGCTGGGTTTTGGTCAGCCTTGGTTCCTCTCGGGGGCCTGAACACCGTGACTTCGATCTCACGGTTCCAAGCCCGAACAATCCGGTGACCTCCGCTCCGTTTCCTCTTGTCGCCAACGGCAAAAACGTATCCACGATCCGCATCGACGCGGTTCCACCGGCTAATACGTCTTACAACATGTCCCTTGAGCTCCTCGACGCGAAAGGCACGCTTCTGTTGCACGCAGACAAGGAGGGTTGGAGAGAAACTGGTAGTTGGTATGAGGATGGATATTCCGGTACCTATGACGAATCTGACCGTTCCTTCTGGCTCAAATTCAAACCCAGGGAGTCAGGAAATTTTTCAGTCAGACTTTCCGTTGATTCTTTACTGTCGTCGCAAAATCAGCCTGTCTCTGCATCCATACCAGTTAGTGTACGTATCAGCTCATCTTCCAGCAATCAGGGGCTTCTTTTTCTCACACTAATCGTTTCATTTTCCCTTGCTTGCATGGTTCTTCATCTCAGCTACTTTCAGGGTCGCCGTCGTTTAAAAGAGCGATCTGATGATGTGATGGCTTTATCAAGGAAAACAAGAGCAGTTTATCCCGCAGGATTGATGAGTCTTCATGTCTCTTGTCGTTTTGAGAATACTACATCCAGTTTTGGTCCGCAAAATCGTTATCATCTTGTTCCCGTCCACATGAAGCTTTCGGTGATTGATGCCGTCGGTGCTGTGCGAAATAACTGCGATTTAACAGGTTATTTATCTAAAAAGCAATCCGAAGAG
This sequence comes from Synechococcus sp. MIT S1220, assembly GCF_047303025.1. Lineage (NCBI taxonomy): Bacteria > Bacillati > Cyanobacteriota > Cyanophyceae > Synechococcales > Synechococcaceae > Synechococcus > Synechococcus sp. MIT S1220. Next base: position 1,796,751 of record NZ_CP138939.1, read on the forward strand.
GATGATTCTTTTGACCTTAAATTCCCATCTGTTTATTATCAACTTGATCAAGTTGAAAATCTCCGTTTTCGTATTGATATTCCTGAAACTGTTAGTGATATTGCTGAATTGGAATGGTTTGATCTTGATCTTCGAGATAAAGTCGTTGTTCCCTGGCCTGTATCAACACAAAAATTGAGCTGATGTCCCGTCTCTTTCTAATCCTGATGACAGCGTTTGTGTCCTGGCTGGGCATTTGGTCCGCCAGGACCAATCCCTCTGTCGGAACTCTCGGTGATCGTTCAACCACGTCTGGATCGAATCGCTCCAGTGGCGTTTACTACCGCGGTGGTTACACCAATGGTGTTTGGGTTTCTACAAGCCCACGCGGTACAGCATCAGGATTTTCCGGCCGTGGGCCCCGTTCAGGAGTGAAGTGACCTCGGTCATTTTCTCAACCCGACAAGTCCGAGCGTTGCTTGTGACCGCGATGGTTTCATCTGCGGTAGGGCTTGTTCTCGAATTGTTGTTGGTCACAGAAGCCTCGTACCTCGCTGGTGATGCCACCCTTGCGACCGGTGTTGTTGTTGGCTCCTTTCTCGCCTCCATGGGTCTTGGCGCCTGGCTGACCCAGTTCATCGCAGACGTCCAGCGGCCCCATCAAATTCTCCTTAACAGTCTTCTTCAGGTTGAGCTTCTTCTCTGTCCCCTCTGTCTTGTTGGGCCTCTTGGACTGTTTCTCCTGTTCTCTGTGGATGGGCCACTTTGGCCCGCCATCGTTGTTGTAACGGTCTTTGTTGGTGTGTTGAGTGGCATGGAACTCCCGCTCATCACGCGTCTTCTTGAAACGCAGCAGAGCCTTCGGCAAGCCCTCGCTCAGGTGCTTGCTCTCGATTATTTGGGGTCGTTGATCGGCGCCTTGATGTTTCCTTTGATCCTGCTGCCTTGGCTTGGTTTGCTTCCTACCGCCGGTTTGCTTTCAGTTGTTCCGATCTGTTGCGCTGGTTGCCTTTGCCTTCATTTTCCGATGTTGCAACGTTGGCGTTGGCCAACGGTTTGCCTTCTGCCTTTGGTTGCCCTGATCGGCTCGTTGCTTGGCCCTTTGGGAAATCGAATTGAAGACAGCTTCTACGCCGATCCTGTGATCAGCCGGTTTCAATCACGTTTTCAACGCATTGTCTTAACCAGACGTCGGGGTGATCTTCGCCTTTATCTGGATGGCGACCTTCAGTTTTCAAGTATTGATGAGTACAGGTATCACGAAGCGCTTGTTCATCCAGCCATGTCATCCCACGCACGGCCTCAGCGCATTCTCCTGCTCGGTGCGGGTGATGGACTGGCTCTCCGTGAAATTCTTCGTTGGCCGGAGGTTGATCGGGTCGATCTGATTGAGCTTGATCCGGCCATGCTCAGATTGGCCAGACGGCATCCTCAGTTGAAGGCACTCAACAATGGTGTTCTCAATGACCCTCGTGTTCGAGTTCATGTCGGTGATGCATTTGCGTTGATTCGCCAGTTTGTTGAGCCATACGACGTTGTAATTGCTGATTTTCCAGATCCCGACACCATTCCAATTGCCCGTCTTTACAGCGTCGCTTTTTACGCCAATCTTCTTCGCTTGCTTGCACCTGGCGGAACCATCGTGACGCAAGCCAGTACACCTTTTTTCACGCCGCGGGTGTTGGCCTCTATCGAAGCGAGTTTGCGTGAACTCTCCCTTGTGACCAGGCCCTACAGCCATACCATCCCCAGCTTTGGCCCATGGGGATTTGTGCTTGCGCATCGATCGGGTGAGTTTCATCCTTTTCGTCCTCTTCCTTTTGAAGCGCGATGGCTCGACGCTGCACAACTCGACCAAATCTTTGTTTTCCCAAGGGATTTCAGGCCTTCCGAATCTGATCCGGTTCTTCCGAATCGACTCTCGAGGCCCGTTCTGGTTGAATATCAAAGACAGATCAACCAACTCTGATGACTGCTTTAATTATTGTTCTTCTTATTATCGCCCTTGTGATTTGGGTGGTCGGTTTAGAAAATCAAAAGCGCCGTCAAAAACCAAAGCCTGATCTGACTCCAAAAACACGTAACTTATTTAATTTGGAGATTGGTGACATTGTTCAATATGGATTCAAGGACTGGGTAGTTGAATCAATCTTTTTATATGAGCAAGGAGATTATGAGTGGCGCGAGTATTTGTTGAGAGACTCGGCTGATGTGGCTTGGCTTTGCGTCGAGGAGGATGATTGGCTTGAAATTAGTTGGATGGTTCCTGTGCCTAAAGAGGACGTTGCTTTGAGTTTTCCTTTGCGTGACTCCTTAAAATTTAATGATTTGCGTTATCGGTTGGATGAAAAAGGATCTGCACGATATCAAACGATTGGTCGCTCGAATAATCAAAAAGGTTCTTCTCAATTTTATGATTACAAAGCTGATAATGGCTCACTTCTCAGCATCGAAAGTTATGGTATTAGTCTCGATCAAGGAGATATTGAGCTTTGTTTGGGTGAGGTGATTCGAGCAGCTGACCTCACGCTTCTCCCTGGAGACGGAAAATCTGTTTATTCTTCCTAACCACTTATGTTGATCTCTTGCCTTGTTGCTCCTTAGCCTGCTCTGCTGATAATTGTTCTCGTTTTTCAATTGCTTTGATTGCTTCAAAAGCCTGACTAGTCAGGCTGGCCATGCGTGAACGGTTGTATTGCTGATAGCGGAGTGTCTCGTGGCGGTGGGAAGGAATTTGTTGTTTTTGAGTGCGCATAAAATCTGTGTTTCTGTTGTGAATGTATGTTCATTGTTTGGCTTTCAGAGGAAAAGCTCAATCTTTTTTTACCTAGGTATCAAGTAATACGCTTTTTGAGTATCGCAGCGAACTTGGCGCTCGCCTTTGCTTTCTCTATGATGAGATTAATGTTTGGTCATTTCGGGATGGATTCTCCTCAGCATTATGAATATGACCTCACTGGATTGGATGATTCAGTTTTCCTTCGACGTGTTCGAAGTTTTTCGGCAGATTCCTCCACTGTTGAATACAAGGTTTTCGCTGCTCCTGGCATGGTCGATCCATACACCTATGTTGTTGAAGTTCGTAAGGACTCACTTTCTAATTATCCCTGGATCGGTTAAGAATTTTTCATTTCAGATCACTTTGAGCCCTATTGATTAAGAGCAGCCATCGATGCTTGCTAGTTTTCAAATGTTATGGTTAGACCAACTCTATTGGTGACGTATTCGCCGATGTTCTTTGTTTTTTGATCTTTGATCATTGGTATGATTTGTTCTGATGATTAATCTGTCGGAAATAATTTCCAACTTGCATTGGTGGGGATATCAGGCCCTTTCTTTAAATCTTCCGGTTCAGACCACGACACCCTCCACTCAGGTACGCGGCTTGCAACATAATCAAAGTGCTCGATCCGCACACCGCCTTTCTCAGAAGCAGAGCCTGTCCAGCCGGCCATCCAGTAAGACTCGTCCTTCAGGGGGTTACCCCTCATCCAGATCCAGCATTTGTTTTTTGTCGCCATCCAGGATGTTGGGTTGTTCTTTCGATTCTGCCCGATCAGATGTGCTCATCTCCGATTCCGAGTCTCTTGAATCATTGAGCAGAGGATGCCTCAGGACGACTTGCCACCCACGGCTGATCGCACTGTTTTCACATTGGTATCTGTGCTCTGTTTTTCCTCGAACAGCTGTTGCGCCGTGATGAGTCGATCAGCTTGTTCTGCCAATTTATCGTGCCTCCACCTCAGGATTCGTGGAAAGCGCACGGCTAGCCCTGATTTGTGTCGTTTGGAGGGGTGAATTCCTTCAAACCCAATCTCGAAGACGAGTTCGGCTTTGACGGATCGTGCCGGTCCATACCTCTGCAATGTGTTGCGTCGTATCCAGCGATCAAGCTCAAGAATTTCTTTGTCGTTCAAGCCCGAATAAGCTTTTGCGAACGTAACGAGTTGAGGTGGTGTGTTGTTATCCCACAGACCGAATGTGTAGTCCGTAAACAGATTGGCTCTACGTCCGCTTCCCGCTTGGGCGTAGAGCAGTACGGCATCAAGAGTCATCGGTTCCAACTTGTGTTTCCACCAGTGACCTCGTTTTCGTCCACTCAAATATGGCGAGTCTGATCGTTTGACCATCAACCCCTCTGCTTTGCGATCCCGCGCTCTGTTCCGTTCTTGATCAAGATCGTGCCAGCTTCCTAAGGTCCATGCGTGGCTCTGATCGAAGCGCCATCGATCGGGATGTTCGAGCAGCGCCATGAGATCAGTGAGTTGTTGTTGACGGGCATGGAGCGGTTGCTCTCGGATATCGATTGCCTCGAGCTCGAGCAGGTCGTAAGCGATGAAACGAACTGGACATTCGCGTTTCAATGTTGCACCCACCGTTTTTCGGCCAAGTCGCCGTTGCAACTGGTCAAATCCCATTGGTGCCTCTTGACCGTTTTCCCAGCAGATCACTTCTCCATCGAGAACTGTTCCAGGTGGCAGCGCTGCTCCGACTGCGATCAGCTCAGGAAAACTGTTGTTGATCAATTCTTCACCCCGACTCCACAGATAAACCGAGTCACCGCGATGGATCAGTTGACCTCGGATTCCATCCCATTTCCACTCGATCAGCCATTCTTCCGCGTCGGTGTCATCGATGCGTTTTCGGTCCAATGGACTGGCGAGGAAAAAGGGATATGGCTTGCCACTTGATCGCTGTTCTTCTTCACAGGCTGGTGCTGTGATATTCCGAAAGTTTGCGCCTGAGGGTTCAAATCCCCCCATTAAGCGTTGCACCACCAGGCTCTCCTCAAGCTCAAAGGCCTCTGCGATTGCTCTGCTGATTAGTCCGGTGGAAACGCCCACGCGGAAACCACCCGTCATCAGTTTGTTGATCATGAAATGATCGTTATCTGGTGTCGCCTGCCACAGGGCCAGGACTGCTTCAGCTTGGTTGGCCTCTTTTAGGGTGGCGATGGATGGGAGCAGGATTTCCATCCACCAATGCAGTGGCCGATCTGCTCTGATCGCAGGAAGATCCACGTGCATTGGAGCAATCCGTTCCTTCACGCACGGCCAAAGCAAGCTGATCGTTTCCGCGGAATCTCCCACTTGGCCATGGCAGTCGTTGATCAACCATTCCGGTAAGTCGCCATGATCACGAAGAATCTCTCGCAGACGTCGACCTGTAATCAGACGTCGTCGTCGTTTACCGAGCAACAGCGTTAAGGCCCAGGCGGCATCCTCAACGGGAACGGATTTGAAATGATTCACCAAGCTCGCCACTTTGGCGGTTGTTCCCGTGAGCTGATCCAGTTGATCGAACAGGGCCAGGAATGCCTGCATGACACAGCGCCGTTGCGCTCATCCTGACCAGTTTCTCCGGCCTGCTGTTGTGAAAATCCACGCCACAACCTTTTCTCGGCCGGTCAACTCTTGATCTGACTGTGTTGAATTTGCTCCCCCCTGAGCCGCCCTGTCGTGAGCGGCTGTGGGTTGTTGTTCCATCGGGTTTTGCATTTGGTGTTATCTCCCTTCAGGGTTCACCGTTCCACGTCTGGTTTGAGGCAAGGTTCTGGTTGCCCTGTGCTCTGGCTGCTCATCTCCTCTGCGGCCTGATGACCATGGGGCAAGCCTCCGCTATCCATCTCCTAACAACCATGGCCCTCCTCTGGGAGAATTTTGTTCAACAATTGAACAGCGTCCGGTCCACAGGCTCGGATCGGGCGCCGATCGCCGCTGTCGCAGGGTCCGATTCCCTCGACGACCCCAGTGACCGTCGTCGTCGGCTTGAAAAGGCATTGGAAGCGATCCAAGACAGTGGAAACGCGATGATGATCGAGTCGTTGAAGGCTGCAATTGAGGGCCGGCAGGCGAATCTCAATCTTCCTGAACTGCCCGATGGAATCGGCAAGTCCTAATCGGACTCCCCCTCAAACAGGGTTTCGAGCGGTTCCGCATCGATTGCTTCGCTCTCTCGCAGGTAACGGGCCAGGACGTCGCTTTGACCGTGGGTCACGTACACCTTTTTGGCTCCTGATTCGCGAATGGTGCGGAGCAGCCCGGGCCAGTCAGCGTGATCGCTCAGCACAAAACCCCTTTCATAACCGCGTCTGCGGCGGGCTCCTCGCACCGCCATCCAGCCGGAGGCAAAGGCTGTCTGTGGTGCCTTGAACCGCTTCATCCAGCTCGAGCGGTGTGCGGATGGTGGTGCCAGGATCAATCGCCCTCCCAGCGGCTCGTTGCGGGGCAGCTCACTCACGGGGCGGCTTGGTGCCATCGGGACCTTGGCCGTTCGGTAGTGGCGTGTCACGGTTTCGACGGCTCCGTGGAGCAGGATTTCATCCTTCACGCCAAGGGCATGGAGTTCTGCGAGCAATCTCTGGGCCTTTCCAAAGGCGTAACAGAACAACAATGAGGGGCGAGTTTGATCTCCTTTCCACCAGTCCCTGATGGCCATGGCAACCTCCTCGCCGCGCTGCCATCGGTAGATCGGCATCCCGAACGTGGCTTCAGTGATGAACACATCGCAAGGCACGGTCTCAAAGGGGGCACAGCTGGGGTCGTGGTCTCGCTTGTAATCCCCGCTGACCACCCACACTTCTCCATCAGCTTCAAGTCGGATCTGGGCTGAGCCCAGCACGTGGCCTGCGCTGTGAAAGGAGACTTTGCACTGTCCCAGCCAGACTTCTTCTCCATACGGGATTGGTTGCAAGTTGATGTGCTGGCCGAGCCTTTGGCGCAGCACCCCCTCGCTGACATCCACCGCCCAGTATTGATCGCAACCAGCCCGCGCATGATCGGCATGGGCATGGGTGATCAGTGCCCTTGCGACCGGACGCCAAGGGTCAACCCAGGCATCAGCGGCTCGGCAGTACAGCCCTTCTGCTGTGCGTTCGATCACGCTGCGGCTGAGATGGCTGGTGCAAGTCTGAAAGCTCCGTCACTAAAATGCGCCCTTTGGTTCGCAGAAGAGGCGGCTTTTCGCTTTCTTGGTCCTTGCGGTGTTCGTTTTGCCCAGTTCCGCACTGGCTCAGAAAGAGATTTCGAAGGCGAAGGGCCATAACCAGTGTGTCTCTCCGATTTATTACGAGATGACGCCGACCATGGTGAAGCTTGTCCCTCGGGATGGATGAATATTGGAGCAGGCTACTGTCGAAAGAAATAGAGAAAGGCTGACTCTTGTGGAGATTGTTGAAACACAACCTCCAAATCTTTAATTGGTTGAGCTTGTTGGTTTACATACTTGGGTTCTTTTACCATATTTTATATCGGGGAAATTTACCTAACCTGTAATAATAATTTGCTTTGCTGGAACTACTCGTGTTCTCAGCGGATTGACGTCTAGATAGCCATAAAAGCCAACAATTTTGCGCAAAAAAATTAGTAAAAAGAGCTTTTCAGTTGTCCGATTTTCTGATGTCCTAATTATCGGCACAGTTTTCTTGCTCAGCAAAGTAAGTCTGTGTACAAGTGTTTGCTGATGACGACTCTTGTCTTGAACTATTGAAATCTGCTTCGCTTGGTATCAGGCATGATCGTTGCCTTGGTTTTGTAATTTATCTTTGTAGATTCAATAAATTGTGGTTGTGAAAATAATTTACTGATCCAATCTTCTCTTGTTGAAATTGTTTTATTTCTCTTTGCCCAACTTCCTCTATACTTCTCTCTTTGACAAGTTATTTGTTTTATCATTTTTTTCTTGTTGTTTTGTTGAGATAAACAATGAGCCTAATTTTTCCACTCTCCAGTTTTCGGAATGAAATAGTTGATGCTGTTTGAATGTTGACAACTGTCTTGTACCCGAGAACGAAGACAATCTAGATTTCTAGGAAATATCAGGATTTTGATCAAAGCTTTAAGATCAATTAATTCTCTGTCAACCTAGATAATTATTGACTTCTCATACAATTTTTAATCTTCAGCTCCATAGAATAATGGTCCATTGCTGTTGTATGACTGGCCATTACCATTCATATTCATCATGATGCATTGCTAATACATCTATTCTTAAAATGTTTTTTATTTATCTTCCACCATTGAATACAAAATTTATCGCGCTTTTTGTATTGATTTACTTTAATGGCTTGTATTCAACAATATCTTTTTTTCTTGCCCAGCACATTCCAGCAGCGGATTCAACGCCGCCAGTCCCTAACAACATGATTATTGAGGCATCACTCAATCAATTTAGCTAATCTTCTACTTTTACTAAAACTTCACTTTGCTCAAAATACAATTTTTTTAAAATTATTTTCATGGATTATTGGTCACTCATTTTATTGTCGCTCAAGCAAGCAATTTCGGCGTGCCCAAATGTATGATTTGTTTTTACTTCCGTCCATCTTTTTGTCGCTACAAATAAATACTCATCGGTCTGCATGATTTTGTTCTGAGAACGAAAGGTCTTGAGTCATTGTTGGCTGAACAGTTCTCATTAATATGTATCGCGATATTATTAAGTTTGAATATTTGTATTATTGATTTGGTAAGTATCGCTACTCTTTTCTGGTGTTCTCCCCGTCTGTAGTGAATAGACGACCGAGCAAGTCTGTTCCAACGGGCTGAGTAAAAATGCTCAAAATCTTGCCTGTAGCTGCATTTTGCACATCAGACCGTAATCGATTCTGCAACTGCACTTTCAGAAAACCGTCAAAATCACTTGAAAGAATTTTTGAACGTGGACACCAAGTTGAGACAACTGCTTGATCGCTGCAACAAAGAAGAGCGTGAAGCTGTGGAACGATGGTTTAAAAGTTTTCAGGCTATAGGACTAACGAAGCACAGCGGGATGTCAGTGGCTAGGGGCACAAGCATGTCATGCCCTCTCTAATGTTTCAAGTATTTTAAATTTACGCCCTTCCTAATACCCATAACTCTTTTTTTAATATAAGCCTTGTTATTTAATCAAGCTTCTCTCTGATATTTTTTGCTTCAGACTTTTGCGTGGCCAGCAATCAATCACTAGCGATTTTGAATTATTCTTGACAAGACGTACGATTGACTTTTGATCAATAATTAATCTTTGACAAAATTTCCTTGGCTTTAAGTGATTTGTCTGATTTTTCTATTTTACTCTTGCGGGATTTTGATGGAGTAATTGTTTCTCAACCATGCAATAGTTGATTGATTTATTTGTCGGTTTTTTAATTCTTAAACTCGAACATTAATTTGCTTTGTTGTTGGAGTATTCAGTTGTCTTTGTCTGATTCTTTGGGCTGTTGGCATTCCCTGAAACATCTCTGCTAATATGATCACATGATCTTACACACATGTTAGAAGATCAACTTATTGCCTTTTTTGCAACTGTTGAGGTTGATACCTCGTTGCAAGTCATGCTTGGCCACGCTTCTAGCCCTGACGACGTGGTTTGTATCGCCAAAGATGCTGGTTTTGATATTTCAGCTGAGGCTCTGGTGAAGATTAACAAGCTGATTGAGGATGAATCCGATGAAGAAATTTCTATCGACGACCTGGCTTCAGCGAGTGGGGGCTGGTTTTGGGGGAGCCAAGCAAAGATGAATTTCATTTCAAATCGCATTTATCTCCTCAACAAATTCTTTAGTGATACTGCATTTATGAACTAATTTAGCGTTTGCAGCTTTTCTGGTGTTTTTATGTATTTGAGATTTGATGTATCTCCGCCGCGTGCTTTTAGGTTGATATGTCTGCCCTGAATCATCAAATCTTTTGCTAAAGCATACGAAACTCTTCGCTTAGCCTTTATTACTCTTCTGAGGTATTATGGGACAATAGTATCGTTTTCCTTTTAAATTGAATTTCATTGATGTTTCCCTGAAGTGTCTGTTTTACTTTGATCATAGATGGCTTGGCTTATGCTCGTTTAGAAGAAGCCTGTGTCAGAGACTGGGGTTCCCACCAATGTTGTTAGACCAGTTGATGTGAAGTCCTCAAACACAGACTGCGTTGATTTCCAATTGTTCAGGTTGCTCGCTGGTCGGTCATAGAGATCCTCCTTGATCACATTAAATCGTTCTTCGTCTTTCTGGAAACCTTGGCTGAACGATCCTTTGATTGATGCACCAATCATGTATTGACTTGTCATCCATTGCGATCCAGCAGAGAGAAGTCCAACCCGGTATTGATCGGATCCTTGCGTGTCGAGGAGAATTTCCATCGGCAAATGACTTTTGTTTACACTGTTGTCTGCAACTTTTTCATTCCACTTCGCGAGCTCGTCAGCCTCTGGCTGGCGCTGATAGAGAGTCATGAATGCTTTTCCAATGATTGTGTCTGCATCAAGTGCGTCAAGATCGCCGCCATAATATGCTGAAATAGAACCATAGTACTTGTTATTGATTTTGTCTGCCAGATTTTCGACTGTTTTACCTGTTCCCAACACCTTGGCAGATAATGCTGAAAGCCGCGAAGGCCATATCATTTGGTTGGTGTAAACCTGATTGGCAAGCGCTGTTAAGTTGTTGCGTGCGTAGTAATCGTCTGCTCCAAAGGTTGAATCCATGTCACTATCTGTAATTCCCTGCAGATCATTTTCGTTGACAACGTTTAATTCATCAAGATTAATCGCTACTTGCGCAGAGCTATTGGTGATGACATCGGAATTCGACATCCTGCCAATTGTTCCATTGCCTTGCTCAATGATTAACTGAGAGCCAGCAACAACAGCTCCCTGGCCCATCGCTCCCGAGATAACGGGTGCAACTGACTCAATGCCGTCGCTGAGAGTTTGTGGGCTTGGGGTTGCTGATGAGGGTGCAATATTCATGGCCCCTTTGCCGGTGTTCCGATAGCTTCCATCATCTGCTTCTGCTGCTATTTCATTGCCATGCCCATGACCTTCATGGCCTTCATGGTCGTGATCCATGTGAGAATCGTGTTCAGATATCGGGCTCAGTGACTCAAGTGCTTCATCATCCTCTGGTATGGAGTGAGCAATAAAATGGCCAGCAGCCAGTTGCAAGGTATGAAGGTACGATCCATTGTCATTTTGTGTGGTGACGAGGAGGTTTTCGATGGGCGACTGGGCATAACTATTGAAACCGGCTGTTAAGACAACTTGGCTGATCTCTTCTGTCGATTCATCATTAAGGATCACGTCAGCCAAAATATCATCATTTCCAATTGGATACTTGCCAAAATACCCGCCCTCCTTTTTGCCGGTTTGATATTGCAAACTAAAGACGGAGCCGTCGAGAATTGAAACTCTTAAACCACCATCATTGAGAGCATAAGCAATGGCATAATCATTGAAGTTATCGAGATTAAAATCTCCAACCGTGAAGCTGACTTGCGTCTGCTCAAGATTTTTAACTGGCGCAAACTCATTTTTGATGGTTAGATTTTCCCAGGGATTGATTTCTTGTATCGAATCCCATTGACTTAGATCCTTCGAATCATTCTGCCAGGCAGTGATTCTCATTTTTTTGAGATCAAGATTCGAATCGATAGATGCCTCAGTAAAACCTGCTGTGATCAGATTGCGGTTTCCATCTCCAGTGAAATCCTCTGCATTCAACCAAGGTGCCAATTGCGAATTTTGATAAGGACTGAATTGTCCTGCGACCTTCGTTTTCCCATTGCTTGCTTCACTACCGTCAAGAATCAGAACCTGGCCTATGGCCGATGCATCTTGGCTGGCAAGCAGAATGTCTTGAACAAAGTCCCCGCTGAGGTCACCTGCGGAAGCACGTTCAATGCTTTCCTCAGATGAGAGATTGATCGTATGTTCAAATGCTGCATAATCTTGTGCGCGATAAATTGTGAAATTGCCATCCTTTAAAGATTCGTCTTCGGCAGGGACAAGCCAACTATCTGCTGTATTTTCTACGATGGTCACAACTTGCATCATCCCTGCATCTTCATGTTCCAACAAGTGGCAATGATGCACATAGGTTCCAATATAATCTTGAAATAACATTCTGATTGTTGTATCATTTGCACCCGTTGTGGCTAACTTGCTAACTAAATTTGAGTTTCTTGCAGGCTTAATCTTGTGAAATCCACCACTGTAAGGTTCCTTTTTGACCACTTTACCTTGATCAGCATTATAATAATGATATCCGGAGCTGTTAAGCATCGTCACATCTTCCAGATTCCGTTTGTTGCTTAAACCTGTATCGCTATCTTTGACCTGATAATCGTTGACGTGGATGTGGAAGGGGTGTCCAACAAAATAGCTGTTTGTTCCTGAAAAACCCCAATTCCAATTCCTTAGCCGCCACTCTTCCATCGTTCCCAATTGGGCAATGTTAAGGTTGCCATATGGGAACACGTGGTCGTTAATGAAGTCGGGATTCTCGTAGCCAAGCCATTCAGAAGTATTCTTTAGAAATTTATAACGTCCATATTCACTACCGATTTCAGTCTTAGATTCCCAGTTTGGCCCTAACTGATCCTCCATTGCTCCACGATTAGCTTTATCCCATTGGCTTTTGGGGCCAACCAACATCAAGACGCTGTAATTCATTTCTCGCTTGCGAACAGGAAGCCATTTATCTTCCCCTTTCTTAGTTTGTTCAAACAAATCCACACTTGGAATCGCTTCTATGTCGTAATCTTCTGCTTTTGTTGTTGGTTCAACGATTTGAACCTTCGTATCGTTGTTTGCCTTTTTGATGAATTTGTCTTGCTGTTTGTTCGTGAGTGATTCTCCTGAGCCGTCAACAACGAATTTCCCTAAAGGCCCTTGACCCGAATTTGATTTGTCTTGTCCGACATTGGAGCTGCTCAGGTTTTGGTATTGTGAGGCTTGGAACCGGAGGTTGTTGATTTGATATTCCTTGCCATCTTCTTTATTCTCGAAGTTGTAAACTGATTCGATTTCAATTGTTGTGTCTGGTTGAGCATAGAAAAGAACGTCTGCGCGCTTGCCTGACGACATTGAGATGATATCGTCTGCTTTTGCGTAACCTTTTGCGGGCTTATTATTATCTTCTGGTAGTATCTTATTGTTTTTGTAGGGCTGATCATAGCCAATAACTGTTTGCTCCGCTCGTCTGATTTGCGGGTATTGATGGCCATCTTCGCCGTACATATATAGGGGAACATCAGTGCGTGTGTCATCATCATTGATCTGCACAAGTTTAATGTTGAAGTAATAATTGTTGTCTTGATTTGATAGTGTTAACGATTGCCAGCCAGGCTTGATGGCTTCAGACGGTTGAAATTCCCCGTTAATCGTAAACAGGGTCATCCTGTTCACTGGTTGACCTTGGACATTGACTGTGTCAATCGCTGCTAGTTCTAAATCACCAGACTCTTCATTCACACCAACATCCATCGTTTTCAGGACAGCCAGGTTCCTTGGCGTTGCTTGCAATCCTGGAACTTTTGCCAAGGGATCGCCCACTTGCATGAACCCAGACAATCCTCCGTACAGTTGTGTATTTACGGCAGGGTGGTAATGCGGGTGATACCAGTACGATCCTTGGCCATGGTCTTCAGGGATGGGTATTTCCGTTGTCCAGCTTTGACCTGTGGTGAAACGCGACACCACATTGTCTCCAAATCCAGTGGCATTGACATGGCCACCATGCATGTGGAAATTCGTACTGGTCATGCCGCCTTCCATGGCACCACCATTCAATCCGTAGGACTTATTTCCGATTAGGGATGCCGCTTGCATCTCTTCTGGCGTTAGGCCAGGAATTTGAATGTCGTTTGAAAAGTTTATTTTGAGAGTATCGCCAGGCGGCAACATCAGTACTGGCCCGGGATACGTTGTTTCCTGGCCGTCGATTTTATAGGTGTAAAGAAAACGTGGATACCAGAGATCTGGCGAATCTTGGGCTTTATCGAGATTTGCCTTCAGCGTTTCAATATCGAAAACGGAATTAACGTCGTCTGTATTTGTATAATTTTCCCATATGCTGGATGATTGGTAGTTTTTGTTTTTTCGTATTTGCTTATGAAGTTCCTTTGCTTCTGAGCTTTTGTACTTACCATCTTTATCTTTTCCGTCTTCATTCCATGGTGCTTCGTTTGTATTGGCCTTGTCCCAGCCATAACCTCGATATCCGATGTACTTCAGGTCTTCCAGTGTTCGGTTCAGTGATTGAGTTGAAAAAGTGCTCAGGATTGTTTTACGGTATTGACGGGCGCTTCTGTTTTCGTCTTCGATGTTGAGCTGTGGTACGAGCCAGTTATTGACGAAGCTATTGATATTATTGATTTGAACGGAGTCCGTATTAACGGACAGATTGGTTTCTAAAACTCCTTCATTTTTATTGTTTCCCTGCTTGCGAGTTACAACAAAATGTCCATCCTTGTTTGTGTCCAGCTCGTAGGACGACGACAGGACCAGATTCGGTTCACCATCTCTGTTTTTGGGGTAGAGATTGCCGAGGACGAATCCTTCCATGGAAAGCTATGAATATCCAATTTGATTACTAGCTAGAAATGCTGTAGCCAAATGTTCAATCTATAAAGGAATTGTTTAGTTTTCCTGGCTGTACAGGCGTATGTGCGTGTATTCGTTGATTTGCTTTGGCCTCAATCGGGTTCTCTTCATCTTTTTCAACACATTATTGACTAACGATGGCGCAAGCATTGCCGCTTGTTTTATCCTGGCAGGCTTGTGTTTCGAGGATCGTTAATAGTATTTGATCTCTTTTTGGTTTCGAATTTCAGTTCTTCTCTGCTTTATTTCACTGGATTGTTTTAAGCGCTATGCCATGAACGAACACCTTTGCTGGAATTTCAATTATTTTTAAACTCAGAATCGAGTGGTTTGATTGTTCTTCCTGGTTCTGATCTTGGTGGATGTTGATGTTTGCTCGTCCACGAGCTGTAAACGTTTTATTCCCATTCCAATCCCCATTTGAATTTGTATTGGTCTTGGACGGTTGAGACATTTTGATCTCTGCCCATCCTGGAATCCCATTAAAGGCTCATTTCCAGCATACGTTGGATTGGTTTCAAGGCCCTGAGTCGAATCTCCTCGTCCATTTCAATCGCTGGTTCGAGGGTCTCCAGGCATGCCTGCAGTTTTTCAAGGGTGTTGAGTCGCATGTGCGGGCAGGCATTGCAGCTGCAGCCATCCAGCCCAGGCACATCCAAGAGGGTTTTGTTCGGAACTCGCTGTTTCATCTGGTGAATGATTCCGGGTTCGGTCAACACAATGAATGTGTCGGCGTTGCTGCTCTCGCTGTATCCGAGCAGTTTGCTGGTGGATCCGATGAAATCAGCCAGGTCGAGCAGGTTTTGTTGGCACTCGGGATGGGCGATTACTTCGGCAGCGGGATGTTCCAATTTCATCTGTAGAACAGCCTCTTCGCTGAATGTTTCATGGACGATGCAGCGTCCTGGCCAGAGCGTTAAGTCCCGTCCGCTTTGCCGTTGTACCCACCGTCCGAGGTTCTGGTCTGGTGCGAACAACACAGGGCGGGTTTCAGGGATCTGCCGAACCAGATCCACCGCGTTGCTGCTTGTGCAGATCAGATCACTCTGTGCCTTCACAGCTGCTGTGCAGTTGATGTAACTCACCACCAGATGATCTGGATGCTGGGCGCGAAAGTCAGCGAATTCATCGGCTGGGCAATCGTCTGCAAGGGAACATCCAGCGTCGAGATCCGGCAGCACCACCGTTTTTTCCGGACTGAGGATTTTTGCGGTCTCTGCCATGAAGTGCACCCCGCAGAAGACGATCACGTCCGCATCGGTGCTGGCGGCCTTTCGTGACAGTTCCAGGGAATCGCCGATGAAGTCGGCAATGTCCTGAATTTCAGGTTCCTGGTAGTAGTGCGCCAGGACGATGGCATTGCGTTCCTTTTTCAGCTGTTCGATCGCCGCAACCAGGACGGTGTCAGCGCTCATGGGGACGGGACCGAGGCAGGATGGCTCCAGCCTAGGCATCAGCTCTGTCGCATCTGCGCCTCGCCATCGCCGGCGACCTCCACGGCTCCTGGAGCGATGCTGATGAGCGTCTGCTCGAGCAGCTGCGGCCTGATGCCGTTTTTTTTGTGGGTGATCTCAGCGACGGTGACTTACGACTGACCCGTCGCATCGCCTCCCTGCCCTATCCCTTGGCAGTGATCCTCGGGAATCACGATCGTGGTCGCGATCGCAGTGGCGAGATTCTCCGCCAGCAGCTCACCTTGCTCGGTAACAATCACTGTGCCTGGGGGCGGCGGCAGTGGAGCTCGCCGGCCCTTTCGGTGGTGGGAGCACGGCCCTGCAGTGCCGGTGGTGGCTATCAACTTTCCAAAGCCGTGGAGGCGGTCTACGGACCGGTCACTCTCCAGGAGTCTGCAAGGCGTATCGCTGATGCTGCCAACGCGGCTCCATCCAATCTCCCCCTGGTTGTTCTTGCCCACTGCGGTCCGTCCGGTCTGGGGTCAGACCCCGCCAGTCCCTGTGGCCGCGATTGGAAGACACCGGCCATTGATTGGGGTGATCAGGACCTAGCTCTTGCCTTGGATCTGATGGCGCGACAGCGCCCTGCCGATCTTGTGGTGTTCGGCCACATGCACCACAAACTCAAGCGCAGCAGTGGTTTACGTCAGAGCCTGCTTCAGGATCGCCGGGGTACGGCCTATGTGAATGCCGCTTGTGTGCCACGCCTGGGGGTCGATCAATCGGGTCGATCTCTGATGCATCTGTCTTGGGCTGAGTTTGTCGATGCGCGGCTCACCCACCTCAGTCATCGCTGGTACAGCTCCGATGCGGCTCTGATCCATGAGGAGGTTTTGCCTTTGCAGAACTCCGTCGCATGCTGATTTATGTCTGCAGCAGCAGCCATGGTTTCGGCCATGCAGCGCGAGACGCTGCGGTTCTCCAGGAACTTCATCAGCTTCGTCCCGACTGGAGGCTGGTGTTCAGTTCAAAGCTGCCTGCAGCTGTTCTCAAGCTGTTGATCGGCATCTCATCCGTTGAAATCCGTTCTCTTCAGTGGGATGTGGGCATGGAGCAAGCCGACGCACTGGGCAGTGATCCGGAGGGAACGCTCAAGGCACTTGAGCGTCTTGATCAGGTTCTCCCCGACCAGCTGCAAGACGAAGCCGGCTGGATCAGGGCGCAGGGCGACGAGGTTCTGATCCTTGCCGACATTCCCCCCTCCGCCGCTGACCTTTCAGCGCAGCTGGGCTGTCCGCTGGTTTGGCTGGGCAATTTCGGTTGGGATGCGATCTATGCACCGTTCGGGGGGCGGCTACGAGAGCACGCCGAGAGGGCAGAGCAGGCCTACCGGCGTGCGGACTTTCTCTTGCGTTGTCCATTCGATCTCCCCATGGATTGGGGACTGCCGGAGTTGCCGCTTGGCTTGGTCACCAGCCGAGCTCGCGCTCTACCCCTTCATTTTCTGAAGGAGCTGCAGTGCATCGAGAACCCAATGGTGATGGTTGGTTTCGGAGGGCTGTGTCTGCCTATTGACCCTCGACATTTTGGCTGCTGGCCCGATCACCACTTTCTGATGCCAAGGCCAGTGGAGCAATCAACTCACCTTGCGTTTCAGGGGATCTCCAATCTCACGTTGCTCCCCGATGGCGTGCGGCCTCTGGATCTGATGCCATTGTGCAGCCGGCATCTTGGGAAACCAGGGTTCAGCACGTTCTGCGAAGTGATGGCCGCAGGCGTTGGCCTGCACGTTGTTGAGCGCTTGGATTTCGCTGAAGTCAGTGCACTCATGCAGGGCCTCAAAAACCATGCCAATCACCTGATCCTGTCCCGCTCCGCCTACATACGGGGGGACTGGGGGTTGGACCGGCCGCTCCAGATGGCTGAGCAAGGAGGATTGCCTGCAGATGGCGCTGCACAGGCTGCATCCGCCATTGTGACTTTGGCGGAACGAATCTGATCCCGCTAAATTGTATTCAATGATGCAATTTCTCCCTCAGTGTGATTGATGTTGCGAAATTCAATGGCCTAGTTGATAAAGGTGTTCGATTGGTTGACTGGCATATTTACCCATTCCTTCAGCAGTTCTGTTCGACAGAGTCTCCGAAGGAAAATTCATTGCTTTAAAGCGATGAAGCGTCATCCGCTTCTGACGCCTTCCTTGCAAATGTCCTCTGAATGCTCCTTATGGCTCTCCAGGTAACGATCGGTCGAATCTCTCTCGTTGCGACCGTCTTTTCTGGACTTCTGCCCATCAACCTTGCGATCCAACCAGCGCAGGCAAGCATTCTTCCTCCAGCATCCCGAGCTCAATTGCTGAGCCCGCCCGATGCCGCTCCCTCGCGAGCCCTCCCCTACATCATCACTCCCGAGCGCCGGGCGATGCTTAACACCATCCGTTTCGCTGAGGGCACCTGGCGAGGCGGCCTCGATGTGGGATATCGCGTCATGTTCGGTGGTGGCCTGATGCCGAACATGAATCGCCACCCCGATCGAGTGATTTACAGCTCTCGCTACGCCAGTGCGGCAGCTGGGGCCTACCAATTCATGCCGTTCACTTGGAATCTGGTGCAACGCAGCATTGGTGTGGTGGGATTTGGGCCTGCGGCCCAGGATCAGGGTGCTCTTTTTCTGATCGAGCGTCGCAAAGCTCTTCCTCTGACTGATGCTGGAAGTCTCACCCCCATCCTGACTGCCAAACTCGCTCCGGAGTGGGCTTCGTTTCCAACCTTGGCGGGTCGCAGCTACTACGGCCAGCCGGTCAAGAAATACGCCCGGCTTAAATCGTTTTACAACGTCAATCTCCTGGAGCTCCGACGCCTCAGGGATGAGAAAAGGGCTGCGTTGGCCAATTTGAAAGCTGAGCCTGAGGTCTGCACAGGCTCACGAATTGAATGCGCGACTCAACTCTGATCAGCATCCGCATTCAGGCGACGACCGACTGTCGCCTGGGCGATGAGGTAGGCAAGAACTGCACCCCCAAGAAATCCGAGGCTGTTTCTGAGTAGTGGTAAAACGTCCGATGTCCTGGTGATCACGGGCGCGATACCGAACACCCCGAACAGCATCACCCAGAGCGGAGAAAGCAACAGCAACCACGACCAAGCGATGGTCTGATCCTCCTTTCTTGGATACCCAGCAAATCCCGCAATCACACCACCAAGAACCGACGTGGTCAACGTCCAAAGCCATTGCTCCAAAGGCAAGCCGGGAACAACCTGACAACCTCCACGTTCAAGGCAGATTTCAACCGCGTTGAGTGCGTCAAGAATGGCCCCGTCTTCACCATGGTCCTTGACGTAATACTGATTTCCAAAACGGGTCTGTAACTCGACCCAATAGGTCCGAGGCATCAGGGCGAAAAAAGCATCTCCGACGTTGAAATTCAGCAGGTTTCCGCCCCGAGGGTCGGCGACCAGAAGCAGGCTGCGTTCATCGAGACCCCAAAACTCACGCAGAGCGAGACCTGGTGTGCGTTCGTACTGGGTCAGCACCCGTAATTTCCAGCCTGTGTTTTCCTCAAACTGGTCGAGAGTCTGTTCCAGGCCATCCCGCTGCGTATCGCTGAACGCGCGAGCCAGGTCGATCACCGGCGTCGGATGGTCGGGCAGAAGGTCGGGATTGTCATAGGCATGCGCTGGAGAAGCAATGCCGACACCAATCATCAGAATGAGCAGTCCGGTCCACAGCCTTCGGAATCGATGTGTTGCCATGGACCTGCTGCAGTGAAAGGCATTCTCACCAATGGAACCGAAGGTTGCGGCCTGTCCAGCCTGGTTGGCCCATCATCTGCAACAGGCAGGGGGGGTCGTGACCTTCCGGCAATTCATGGACTGGGTCCTCAACGACCCGGACCACGGTTATTACGGGTCTGGTAAAGCCTGCATTGGGCCTCAAGGAGATTTCGTCACCTCTCCTTCGCTTGGCTCAGATTTTGCGGCCTTGCTCGCCAGGCAACTTGCCGACTGGATCGGTGTCCTTCAGGCCAGGTCAGGCGAAGCGGGGCGTTTATCGATTGTTGATGTCGGCCCTGGAGAGGGGCACTTGGCCGCGGATCTGATTGTCGCTCTCGCGGCCCTGATCCCTGATCTCGGTGACGTGATCGAGCTGATCCTTGTGGAGAGGAACCCTGGGATGATGCGGCGCCAGCAACAGCGTCTTGCTTGCGTTCAGGACATTCCGATCCGCTGGTGCAGTCTGGAAGAGCTCCATGATGCGCCGATCCGTGGCGTGATCCTCGCCCATGAGCTCCTGGATGCTCTTCCGGTTGATCGGCTGATTCTCCGGCAACAGCAGTTGTGGTTGCAAGGAGTCGCGTTGGACGCCAATGGGGTCCTGAAGCAGCTTGCCTTGCCTCTTTCAGATGCGCAGCAGCAAAGCATTGAGCTGTTCCAACAGGACCTTGGCGTTCCCCTTCCTCCGGATAATGCTGAGGATGGCTGGACCAGTGAATGGCATGTTTCGCTGGAACCCTGGCTTGCTCAGGCTGGTGCGGCCCTCGAGCAGGGAGTCCTGCTGGTGATTGATTACGCCCTCGAGGCCAGGCGGTATTACACCCGTCAGCGCGCTGAGGGAACACTGCTGGCGTACTCCGCTCAGCAGGGCTCAAAGGATTGGCTCCACACACCAGGGCAACAGGATCTGACAGCTCATCTCTGCATCGAATCACTGACGGCTGCAGCGGTACGCATGGGGTGGACCGCCATCTCAAGCTGCCGTCAAGGGGAAGCCCTGCTGGCACTGGGTCTTGCTGAGAGATTGCATTCTCTTCAATCGTTGGATCCCAGCCAGCTGGCTACGGCGTTTCAACGGCGCGAGGCCCTGTTGCGATTGGTTGATCCGGCGGGGCTTGGCGAGTTCCGTTGGTTGCTTTACGGGAAAGAGATTGAGATTGACTTGTTCAAACTTTCAGAGCCTCGAGGGTGCGGCTGATCTCCTCCAGCGTGATGTCATCGCGGATTTCAACGGCTCCGATCGTTTTGGGCATCACAAACCGCAAGCGGCCATCCCGCACTTTCTTATCTCCCTGGAGGCACTGAAGAACGGCATCCGGTTCCAGGGATGGCCATCTTGTCGGTAATTGCATCCGTTTGATCAACTGCTGCTGCCGTTCCGCTTCGGCCCGGCTCCAGCTGCCGCGTTGCACAGCCAATTCTCCGACGGCGACCATGCCGATTGCCACGGCTTCGCCATGCAGCCAGGTGCCGTAACCGCAGAGGGTTTCCACCACATGCCCAAAGGTATGGCCGTAGTTGAGAATCGCCCTTAAACCACCTTCCTTCTCATCGGCGGCGACCACAGCGGCTTTCGCAGCAGCTGAACGTTCCAGGATTGTTTCGAGGCGATCCCGTCCCAGTCCTTCGGGATGGTCTGGATGGGGGCACTGTTCCAGCAGTTCAAACAGCTCCGGATCCCCAAGGACTCCGTACTTCACGACTTCTGCCAGTCCAGCTCGGAACTCCCGGATCGGCAGCGTGGCGAGGGTCGCCGGATCAATCAGCACCAATCTTGGTTGATGAAATGCGCCGATCAGGTTCTTCCCGCCAGGATGGTTGACGCCAGTTTTGCCTCCGATCGAGGCATCCACCATCGCTAGAAGTGTTGTGGGGACCTGAATCACGCCGATCCCCCGCAACCAAGTCGCGGCTGCAAAGCCAGTCATGTCACCAACGACACCACCGCCCAGGGCCAGCATCAACGAGCTGCGTTCCAATTTCTGAGCAAAGGCAGCGTCGTGGATTTGGGCAACCGTGGCGAGGGTTTTCTGATCCTCGCCCGCCTCGATCAGCAGCAACTCAACATCGAAACCAGCCTTTTGAAGAGCGTTCAAACATGCTTCTCCGTAGGGACCGGCGACGTCTGGATTGCTCACTAACAGAATCTTTCGCCCAGATTGAATCCCGATGCGGAGCAGTGCATCACCGAGCGTTTCAAGGGAACCATCGCCAATGATCACCTCGTAGGGATCCTGCTCCAGGGCGACCGCGATCTGGCGATGCTGCAGATTCGGAGCGATGGCCATGGGTAGGAAGACAATCGTCACAGCCCACTTTGCCGTTCAGACAGCCGTTGGAGCGGATAAGGTCGGCCAAGGCCGGACATTTTGATGGCGCCCTCACGACAGCTGCGCAACAGCCTTGTGGCTTGGGCTTTTCTGTTGCCGGCTTTGGTGCTGATCACACTGTCGGTGCTGATCCCTGCTCTGATGGCTCTGGTGATGAGCTTCAGCTCCACGGGCCTGGATGTCAGTGAGCCGCTTCGCTTTGTGGGGCTGGCCAACATCCGGCGCCTCCTGTCGGATCCAATGGCCTGGAAGGTCAGCACGACCACATTTCTCTATTTAATAGGCGTTGTGCCGCCGATTGTTCTCGGTTCACTAGCCCTAGCCGTTTTGGTGAATCGTCGTTTGCCCGGAATGCATGTTCTGCGGGGAGCGTTTTACACACCGGTTCTTGTCTCGATCGTTGTTGCAGCGATCGCGTTCCGCTGGCTCTACGCCGAAAACGGATTGATCAACGGCTGGTTGGTTGCCGCGTTCGGAGATTTCATCACACCGATCGGATTTTTGACTGCCCCGCAATTGGCTTTGCCGGCAGTGATGCTTGTCACCTTGTGGAAGGGACTCGGTTACTACATGGTGATTTTTCTGGCTGGTCTCCAGGGCATCCCTGGGGAGTTGTACGAAGCGGCTGAATTGGATGGCAGCGAGGGTTGGCACCAACATGTGGACATCACGCTCCCTCTATTGCGTCCTTACATCACGCTTGTGGCGGTGGTGTCATCAATCGCGGCCACAAAAGTGTTCGAGGAGGTTTTTCTGATGACCCAGGGTGGCCCGGCCGATTCAACCCGCACGATTGTTTACTACGTCTACGACCAAGCCTTTGCAGAGCTTGAAATCAGTTATGCCTGCACCCTTGGGCTGGCTCTCTTTCTGCTCGTCATGCTGTTAACCCTGGTTCGCCTCGCCTTCAGCGGTGATCGGGCGCTGATTTGACCAGCTGAGGGCCAGGCAGAGTGGCAAGCTTCGGACATCAGCAATCGCCTGACGCGATGTCCAGCTCTGCCGCCATGATTGGAGTTGTGGGAGGGGGGCAACTGGCGAGAATGCTTGTTCAGGCTGCCAAGGCGCGCCAGGTGGGCGTTGTGGTCCAAACGGCATCATCCGACGATCCAGCCGCCGAGGGGGCTTGCCGCCTGGTTCATGCTGATTCACGGGATGTGGCGGGAACCCGCGAGCTGGTTCAAGGGTGTGCGGGTGTCACATTCGAGAATGAATGGGTCAACATTGATGCCCTCATCCCACTGGAACAACAGGGGGTGAGGTTTCGACCGGCCTTGGCAGCTCTTGCGCCCTTGGTCGACAAGCTTTCGCAGCGCCAGCTGCTCGCTGATCTGAATATTCCCTGCCCAGCCTGGATTCCGCTGAGCCGCGTCTCTCCAGCCCAGCCTGCCCTACCGACCGGATGGTCGTTCCCGGTGATGGCCAAGGCGTCTCGAGGTGGATACGACGGCAAGGGCACGCTTGTGCTCAACAACGTGGAGGAGCTCGCTCAGCTCATCCGCAGGGTGACCACTACGGAATGGCTGCTGGAAACCTGGGTGAACTACGACCATGAGCTGGCCCTTGTTGTGAGTCGCGATTCGAAGGGGCGAATTCATCGCTTTCCCCTGGTGGAGACCCACCAATCCCAACAGATTTGCGACTGGGTTCTGGCTCCAGCACCTGTGTCTCAGTCCGTTGAAGCGCTCGCATACAACGTTTCTGCTTCCCTTCTCACCAAGCTGAATTATGTGGGTGTGTTGGCGTTGGAATTCTTTTACGGGCCGGTTGGTTTGCAGGTGAATGAAATTGCACCTCGAACCCACAATTCAGGTCATTTTTCAATCGATGCATGCAGCAGTAGCCAGTTCGATCAACAGCTCTGCATCGTTGCTGGATTGCCGGTTCCTTCTCCCCTGATGGTGAGTCAGGGCGCAATGATGATCAACCTGTTGGGATTGGGGGATAACGCCAACCTTTCCCTTGAGAAACGACTCGAGGCCCTGCACCAGCTGCCAAACGCCCATCTGCACTGGTACGGAAAAACTCCTGAGACACCGGGTCGAAAACTTGGTCATGTGACTGTTCTTCTCGAAGGTTCCGATGCTGCGTTCCGTACAGAGGAAGCCCTGCGCACATTGCAGACGATCCGCTCGATCTGGCCTGCTGCAGCAGAGAGCAGCGATTAAACTTGAGGGGAACTGCCATGTTGGTGACGGCCTCCTTCTAGTGCTCTGATCTGACTCTCTTTCGACTTGGGGAGACTGTCGTGATGGTGCAGTAGACCGGCCTCGTTGCCGGAAACGAATCCCCACTTTGCCTCCCCTTCTGGTTCATCCAGGTCGACCACAAGGAGGTGCACGGCATGGCGGTTCACCCCATTCCCAGATTCACTGCCCGGAGTGGTGTCTCAAGACAAGCCATCAGGCCCTCAGGCTCTCAACGAGGTGGCCTTTGCCGCTTGATCACGCTGCGCTCTGCGGATCAGTCTTTTGTCTGTCACTTGTCGTGAGTTAGCCAACGCATCAATGCCATTGAGATGGTGAAGTCTTCCTATTCCCTTGGGCCACGGATTCCCTTTCGGTTTCTGCTTTGCGGCTGCAGCGTTGTCGCGATCGCCATGGAGTTTGGGGCGCGAGGTAACGCTGAATCCTTGCGCGCAGCGCCGGTGGTCTTCCGCGCTGACGACGCTGAAATCTCCTGCCGTGCGCTCCTGCCGCAGTGTTTCAGGCGCCAGGACTGGGCAGAGCTTTGTCGCAATGAACCGGAGTTGCGAGAAGGGCATCGCGAGTCCTGTGTTCAGGCCCTCGATGTGGATCAAAACTGAACAGCGTGGAGAACAGGCACTGAATCCCTCAGGGACGATGGCGGTTCACGGTCTTTTGGAGCGAGTCGCGGTCTAGTTCCGTCACCACAAACACCTCCTGCACTGTGGTACCGCGGCGGGCGACAAGCTTGTATCCCCCTCTGATCGGAATGGAGACCCTCAGCTGGAGTGTTGGACTGCGGCCCTTCACGCGGCTGATCACGGCCGGAGTAATGGTTTGGATGGCCGATTCGCGAGCAAGGGCCTTCAACCAGGGAATCAATCCCTGGACATACGTGCTGTGGGTGATTACAACCCGGCCCAAATCGGTACTAAATCGCTAGTTCTGATCGAAGTTAGCGGTCATGGCTATGTCATGGAGAGCGCCTCACCAAGGTGATGCTTCGATCCGTTGACGATCTACGCCTGGCCGTCGCCGGTCCACTTGAGGATCGTTGTGGACCTCAGGCAAGGATGCTCACCGTTGAGCTGCATGGCAAGGAAGTGCGAGGACTTGCCATATGTCCTGGCAGGGTCGTGAAATACGTTCTTGATGCGCGCCAGCGACGGTTCCGAACCATCGACATGCTTCGGATCACTAAAGCGAACAGGAAACCGGCTGCATGAACTGACGGACATGCCTCTTTTCAGCAGCGTTCGATCGGAGCCATGGTGAGTCCTTCAGAAGCAAGTTGTTGGTGGTAAAGCTCAGCCTGTTCAAGAGGACCACACCACACCTCTGCCGAGCCCTTGCTGTCTACCTGATTGGCCAGTGCCCAGGCCTTTTCTTCACTCATCCCTGGGATGATCTTTCTGAGGCAGTCAACCACATGTTGAAAGGTGTTGACGTCATCGTCGAGAACGATCACGCGGGCCTGCGGATAGCGCTGCTCCGTCCTGGCTCTCTCCAGCAGCGTTGATGAACCAGGGCTGGAGCTGCTCATGACAGTTGCCGAAGCTGCGCTTTCAACGTCATGACCCTAGGTAAGATCCCATCATTCCATAGGTCAAGTGCATGTTGTTCACCCTCGCCTGGGCTGCCTTGGCTGCCACCTTTAGTTTTTCGATCGCCATGGTCGTGTGGGGGCGTAATGGTGACGGCACGCTGAATTTCTGAGTCGACGTTATTTTCCGAAATTCCCCGTTGATCGCCTCTCTTCAGCTGAACCAGTCCCTTGCTCTGATTGCGGCGATCCTTCTTGTGTTTGTTTCCGTCTCAGTCGTCTATCTCTCCGTCGTTGAGTGGCGTGATCGCCGCCGGAGGCAGATCTCAAAGCGTTGATCGTCTTGAAACGGTTTTTGAGGACGGCTCTGGACCTTTATCGCTCCTATCCCGTCACTGCGTTTCTTGTTTCAACGTTGACCGTTGCTCCTGCGACGGTTCTGATCAACTTGATTCGTTCTGATTCAACGGAGCTCCAGAACTCTGTTTTTGTTGATGACCCCCTGATAGAGATCAGTGAGGGTTTGTCCATGGTGCAGAGCTTCCATATCGAATCCGAGGCGAAGATTCCGTCGTTGTGGATTGAACGCCTCGGTGAGCAGAACGCCGCCGATCTCTGGGCACACCGTGATGGCGAACTCTGGTGGCAGGCATGGCCAGAGGAAGGTGAGCCCTGTCTCATCCTCCAGGAGGAGATCCTCGATGCTGCCACCGCTGGAGATTTCGACCCCAAAGTCCTGAAGGCATCGGAGTCGGTTCGTCTCCACCGCGGCTTGATCTTGCTGTTTGCCGATGCACTGAACCGCCAAACCTTTGATCAACGGTTCAGTCCAGCTGGAGTCGTCTCTCCTCCGATCGAGCGACAGTGTTTCGATCAACTGAACACCACAACAGCAGTGCTGTGGAAACCCTCTGCTGTTGCCTCGATGGCGGGGGCCTTGACGCCTCTGCTGCGAAGTGCATCCCACGGATGTGTGGCCATCGAGTTTCGCGGTCGTGAATTGCGTTGGATTGGGGTGGTGGCCTCCAGGTCTCTTCGTGAAGCCTCAAAACGTCTTGTTCCTCCCGATCCGCGTGCCTTTTTAAGAGCGAGCTTGTCCAACCAGGCTGCTGAAACAAACCAGGCTGCTGAAACAAACCCCTCAAATGCCCTCAACCCTGGAGAGCAAGGCCCCCTGCTCAGGCTTCAAAGCCATTCAGCCCGAACGCTTCTGGGTTCCCTGCTCAACACTCCGTTGATCAGAGATGGACTCGAAAGCAACTATGGCCTGATTTCGAACCTCCGCAATCAGCTGCTTGCTGCCCCCCTCAACTTGCAGGTGCTCCAAAACCAGAAAGGTCCGTTTCAGGCGGCGGTTCAGCTTGATTTGGTGTTGCCATCACCCAATCCAGATGCTCTTAGCAGCTTGAAGACTGTGAGCAATCGTTTGAAAAACAGAGGACTTTTTTCAAAACAGCGCCGATTCAAGACATCAAAAGGTGAGAACGACGGGGAGAAAATCCTTTGGTATGACTACAAACAGAACACCAAGCGGTTGCTTGGTGGATGGAGTTGGAATCACGGCAGCTCCCCTGACGCTGGGAACATGTCGTTGCAGATGACGCTCGCGAGGCAACCCGATCTGAAGATGTCTCCGGTGTTCCTGACCGATGCTGGACATCTCCAAGCCCGTGTCCGTCCATCAAAACTCCATGGTCTTGGCTTGATCCCTAAAACTTGGCCTGCACCCGTTCGCAGAGCTCATACTCTCGGGTTCTCTGTGAAGCCTCTGGAGGGGTCAGGGACCAGCCATGACGACTGGCGCTTGATCTCCGGTTATTTGGTGCTCCCCTGAGTGGTTTCTGCCTGGCGTTGTTCACGCTTCCGACGATCACTTGCCAAGGTCTCTTCCATCAGTTCAACGGCCTGTTCCAGCCGTTCACGACTGCTGAGATAGAGCGTGATGTCCTTTTCAAGCCGCGAAGCGGAAATATTCAGTCGCTCAGCGAGTCCCGCAGCGTCATCTTTCAGATCTGAAACCTGAATCTTGCCCGAGTCAGCTTGCGCGACTTCGAGCAGGCTGAACACACCGATCCCCATGAGCCGGGAGTAGTGGCTGTCGTCGTCCAGCCGAAACTGGGTGATCCAAGATTCCAGTTCTTGATCTGAATGCTGTCTGGCTTCATTCAGGGTCGCGTCCGCCTGGTTGCGAAGACTCTCGGCTTCGAAGCCGTTGCTGCTGCAGAGGGCTTCGAAGAGCGGGATGGTGTGGTTCTCCGGGCGATATCCCTGGGTGAACGCCTTGAAAACGGTCTGCAGGCCCACCGCGAACAAAGCGTTGGTTTTGAAATGCTTCTGGTGGCTGAGCAGATGCAGCTCCACCAACAGCTCATCGCTCATCCGTCGGTAGAGAGGGGAGATGACGTAAGGGAATTGCTGATGAAATGCGCGTTTGCTGTCAGCGATGGTCTGACGGTCGCCCAAGTCCTGTTCCGGAATGAATGACGACGACCATAGCGCCGAAGTTGTCGCCGTTAGGATTAACCCATTCGAGTACAGCGAAGATGATCCCGATCGTTATCGAGGAGTCCGGAAGGGGCGAGAGAGCCTTCGATATTTATTCACGTCTGCTCCGTGAACGGATCATTTTTCTTGGCGAAGCTGTCACCAGTGACTCGGCGAACAGAATTGTTGCTCAGATGCTCTTTCTTGAGGCTGAGGATCCTGAGAAAGATATCTATCTGTATATCAATTCCCCAGGTGGTTCTGTTTATGACGGGCTGGGAATTTTCGACACGATGCAGCACATCAAGCCAGACGTTCACACGGTTTGCGTTGGGCTGGCGGCAAGCATGGGCGCTTTTTTGCTCTGCGCTGGCGCTAAAGGAAAGAGAAGCAGCCTGCAGCACTCCCGCATCATGATTCACCAGCCGCTTGGAGGTGCTCGAGGTCAGGCAAGTGATATCCGTATTCAGGCTGATGAAATTCTTTTTCTGAAAGATCGCCTGAATCAGGAGCTCGCTGGCCGCACTGGACAACCCCTCGATCGTATCCAGCAGGATACAGATCGCGATTTTTTCATGTCACCCTCTGAGGCTGTTGAGTACGGTTTAATTGATCTGGTGATTGATAAGCGACCGGTTCATTCTGTCGCTTGAAATCAGATCTCCCTTCCAAAATTTGCCCCGTCTGCGGTAGGCCTTTCCAATGGAGAAAGGCCTGGAAACGTTGCTGGGATGAAGTGATTTACTGTTCTGAGCGATGTCGTAGGCGCAAGAAAACGAATTTTATAAAGTAACTAGTTTTAATTTACGATTTATCAACTTAAATTTTCCGGCCAAGAGTACTTATTAAATAATTTCATGCACCGCTAAAAAATCCGGGGGTAACCCCGGATTTTTTTATTAATTTCAGTCTTTAAGAAGCGGAGTCGTTCTTTCCTTGTCTGGAATGTCGACAAACTCGGAGACAACTGCTCTGAATTCGTCTCCATCCATTGTCTCCTTCTCGATCAGGTTGTCGACAAGGCGATCCATCACCTCACGGTTGGAAGCGACAATTTTCACTGTTTCTATATAACAATGTTTAACCATTGTTCTAACCTGTTCGTCAATTTGTCGAGCAATTGAATCAGAGACATCGCTTCGTGTCATCAGATCTCTGCCAAGGAATACTTCCTGGTTTCCACCTTCGAGAGAAACGGGGCCCAAGTCACTCATTCCAAAACGAGTCACCATCTGGCGAGCCATGGAGGCAACTTGCTGGATGTCACCTCCTGCGCCGGTGGTGACTTCCTGATGACCGAAAACCACATCTTCTGCAGCCCGTCCACCCAAAGCGCCCATGATTCGGGCCTTGAGTTGAGAACGAGTCACCAGCGACTGTTCCTCATCTGGAGAGAACCAGGTCAAGCCTTGGGCTTGCCCACGTGGGATCAACGTGACCTTCTGAACAGGATCGTGATCTTTGACCAAAGTACCGATCAAGGCATGACCAACTTCGTGATAAGCGATCAAGCGCTTGCTCCGTCCGTCGGTTAACGGACGACCCTCCATCCCGGCGATGATCCTGTCGACGGCATCATCGATTTCACTAAGGCCAATGGCATCCTTGCGGCGCCTGGCTGTAAGGATGGCTGCCTCGTTCATCAAATTGGCAAGGTCAGCACCGGTGAATCCAGGCGTCCGACGCGCAATGCTCTCGAGTGAAAGATCGGATTCGAGTTTTTTGTTACGGCAGTGAACCTCGAGAATCGAAAGACGTCCTTTGATGTCAGGCGCATCCACTGTGACTTGACGGTCGAAGCGTCCGGGACGCATCAAAGCTGAGTCAAGAACATCAGGACGGTTCGTCGCCGCAATAATGATGATGCCGCTGTTTCCCTCGAAACCGTCCATTTCGGTCAGGAGCTGGTTCAAGGTCTGCTCCCGTTCGTCGTTGCCACCTCCTATACCTGCACCACGTTGGCGACCAACAGCATCGATCTCATCAATAAAGATGAGGCAGGGGCTGTTTTCCTTCGCTTTTTTGAAGAGATCACGAACACGGCTGGCACCGACACCCACGAACATTTCGACAAATTCTGATCCAGACAAGGAGAAGAAAGGAACACCAGCTTCGCCAGCAATCGCTTTAGCAAGCAGAGTTTTTCCTGTTCCTGGAGGACCAACAAGCAATAACCCCCTTGGAATTTGAGCGCCGACAGAGGTGAATCGCTCAGGTTGCTTCAGGAAAGTAACGACCTCCTCTAGTTCAAGTTTGGCTTCGGTAACTCCCGCGACGTCATCGAATTTGACGCCTGTTTCGGCTTCCATCATGAAACGGGCCTTGCTCTTGCCGAATTGCATGGCTTGACCGGGGCCACCGGGCATACCGCTGTTGCGTCGGGCAAGAAAGATCAGAGAACCGATCAGAAGCAGAGGGAACAGCAGATTGCCGAGCAAGCCGAGGGCAGGTGGAGCTGACTGAGGCGGATGGATATCGAAGCTGATGCCTTCATTTTTAAGGGTATTGATCAGCTCCGGTGCCAGGCCTGGTAGATCAACCCGCAAGCGTTGAACGCGGTTGTCCAGTTCAGGGTCAACGGCTTCAACAACAGCATTTCTGCCGTTGTCGTAGACGTCAACAGCGGTGACTCGACCAGCTTCGACGTAGTCGAGGAATCGGCCGTAGCTCATACGAGCAACTGCTGAATTGCGAGGGGCAACGGTGGGTCCACTGTTCCCCATGCCGTTCACACCACCACTGCTGAAGACCTGCCAAGCAATCAACAGGACCACCCCGATCGGCAGTAGCCATAGAGCGATGACACGCCAGCGCTGATTCATGACCCTGAGAAATGATTAAAGAGTGTAAAGGAGTTGCAGCGAATGCTGAGGACCCCTTCAAAGACTCCTCAAGGCAACAATCGGATCGAGTCGAGCGGCACGTCGTGCAGGAACGACTCCGAAAAAGAGGCCGATCGATCCCGACAGAGCGACAGTGCCTAGGACCGTGGTTGATCCGATGCTCGCCGGTAATGGTGTGACGGCTGCGACGAGTGCCACTGTTCCAAGGCCGACCCCGGTACCGATTAATCCACCGAGGCTGGCCAACACCAGCGATTCCACCATGAACTGCTGCAGCACGTCCTGGCTGCGTGCTCCTAGGGCCTTGCGGAGTCCGATCTCTTCGGTGCGTTCACTCACCGAAACCAACATGATGTTCATGATCCCAATGCCTCCCACCAGGAGAGAGATCCCCCCTATGGCAGCCAACATCAGCGTCAGCCCCCCAGTGATGGAGCCGACAATGCTGAGAGCATCCTTCTGAGAGCGAACAGCAAAGTCGTCGTCGCGAAGAATGTTGTGTCGTTGCCGAAGCAGATTCGTGATTTGAAATTTTGCAGCTCCCGTGCTCAATTCATCATTCGCTTCAACACTGATGAAACTCAGACTGATTCCGAACGTTGGATCTCTACCCGTAAGCCTCGTCACCATGGTGGAGAGAGGAATGTAAGCATTTTCATCCTGATTGCTTCCGAAAACTGCTCCTTTCGGTGCCATCACTCCGATGATCGAGAAGGATTGACTGCCGATTCGCAGCGGTTGGCCGATTGGTGAGCCGGTTGGAAACAGTTTGGTGGAGAGATCAGGACCGATCACAACCACATTCCGGGCTGCTTTGACGTCTTCCTGGTTGATGAACCGACCTTGAGCAACATCGAAACTGCGAACCGTCAGGAATTCGGGCGTGATGCCCGAAATCGAACTCGTGGCACTTCTGGCACCTGCCTGAACAACCTGACTGCTGGAAATCTGAGGGGCCACCCGCTTCACGCTGGGAACCTGATCGGCAATGGCTTCAGCGTCCTCGAGAACAAGGGTGCGAGGGAAGGCAACCCCCCGCCGCCGGGTGTCGTTGTTGCCGGGAACCACAAACAGCACGTTGGCGCCGAGATTGCTCAACTGCTCTTCAGCCAGCCCCTGGGCGCCACGCCCGACCCCAACAAGCGTGATGACCGATGCATTGCCAATCACGATGCCCACCATGGTGAGCAAGCTCCGGAGTCGGTTGCTCTTCAGAGTGGTGAGGGCCATCCTCACCGTTTCCATGGGTGGCAACCGACCTGACATGGGGTCAGAGCATGGAATCCAGCCTTGCGGCTGAGCTCACCCCGGTGCCGCGATGGACCAGACCGTCGCGGACCTGCAAGGTGATCACTTCGCCATGCCTGAGATCCTTGGTGGCATTGGGAACACCAGTGATGGTGGGGACGCCAAGGCGCTGAGCAATGACCGCAGCGTGGGAGCTTTCAGCATTGGCTTCGGTGACAACTCCAGATGCATTGCGGATGGCATCAAGATCCTCAGCAGTCGTGTCGTGCATTACGAGGATCTCTCCGTCTTCAATCTTGCTGGAATCACCTGGATTCAACGCTAAGCGAACACGACCGCTCACCGTGCCGCTACCGATCCCATTCCCTTTGGCGAGCACAGTGCTCACGATGCCCACTTTGACGAGGTCAGTGGATCCGGAAACACCGGCCAAGGTTCCAGCCGTTTGGATCACCAGATCCCCTTCGCGCAACAGGCCTTTCTCCTGAGCTTCTCCCATGGCCAGGGTGAAGGTTCCGGAGGTGCTTTTTTGCTGCGGGATCAGCAGCGGTGTCACCCCCCAGACCAATTGCAGCTTGCGTGCAACGTCAATTTCACTGGTAATCGCCAGGATTGGAGCCGCTGGCCTGAATTTGCTGACGTTGTGGGCTGTGGCACCACTTTTCGTCAGAGGAAGAATGGCAGCTGCATTGAGTTGACTCGCGATCGTGCTGACGGCGCTGCTGATCGCATTTGGAATTGTGCTGGGTAAGTGGCTGTCGATGGAGCGCCTTGGATAATCCTTTTCAATGCGACAGGCAATGGTGGCCATGGTCTGAACAGCCTCAACGGGAAAATCACCCACGGCAGTTTCGTTCGAGAGCATCACTGCATCCGTGCCGTCGAGAATTGCATTGGCCACATCACTAACCTCAGCACGCGTCGGACGCGGACTTGACGCCATTGAGTCGAGCATCTGTGTGGCCGTGATGATTGGGATCCCCAGGCTGTTCGCTTTTTGGATCAGGTCCTTTTGCAACAACGGCACTTCCTCGGCAGGCATCTCCACGCCGAGATCTCCCCTGGCAACCATCACACCGTCACAGAGAGGCATGATGGCATCGATCTGATCGATGGCCTCGAACTTCTCGATCTTGGCGACCACAGGGGTGCTGAAGCCCTGTTTTCGGATGAGCTCACGAATCTCCTTCATGTCCGAAGGATTGCGAACGAAGCTGAGTGCGACCCAGTCCACCCCCTGCTGCAGTCCGAAGGCGAGATCAACCCGATCTTTATCCGTTAGCGCGCGGACGGAAAGTTGAACATCGGGGAAATTGACACCCTTGTTATTCGATAAAACCCCGCCGACAATGACTGTGCACTCCAGCGTTTGATTTGATTGATCGACGCGATCAACCTTCATTTCGACGCGGCCGTCATCCAAGAGAATTCGGCTTCCAGCCGTGACCTCTTCTGCCAACTTGTCGTAGGTGACGGTGGCAATCGTTTGATTGCAGCTGACGGGCCTGGACGTCAGGGAGAAACAATCGCCTTTGCCCAAAGTGATCGGTCCGTCTGTAAAACGGCCAAGCCGAATCTTCGGACCTTGAAGATCCTGAAGAATTCCAATGTGCTGTCCCAACTCAGTGGAAACCTGACGGATGGTGGCGATCCGAGCTGCATGCTCGCTGTGATCACCGTGCGAAAAATTCAGTCGGAACGTGGTTGCCCCTGCTTGGACAAGTTCACGGATGCGTTCAGCACTCTCGGTAGCCGGGCCGATGGTGGCAACGATCTTGGTCCGTCGGTTCTGATCGAACTGGGCCATATCGGGGCCGGAAAACCGTGCGGAAACTACCATCCAGGCGTATTTTGATAGGTCATGGAGCTCAATGCTTACCAGAGTGCAGCACGAAAAACGGCTGCATATCCCGATATCGGCAGTAATCCGATCTACCCCACCCTTGGCTTAAGCGGCGAGTCGGGTGAGGTTGCCGACAAAGTGAAGAAGGTAATTCGCGATCAGAACGGCGTCTTTGATGAATCAAGCCGCGAGGCGATCAAGCTCGAATTGGGGGATGTTCTCTGGTACGTGGCTCAGTTGGCAGGTGAGCTCGGTTATGACCTTGATGAGATCGCTACGGCCAATCTCGACAAACTTGCCAGCCGAGCCGCACGGGGCCGGATTTCTGGCAGTGGTGATTCGCGCTGACTCCTTTCATGTTTCCCAGGTTGTTCTCCGGTGTAGTGGCCTTGATTCTTGGCCTGGTTCTGGCGTTGCCGGTGGCGGCGGCGGAATTGCGGCTTGCTGAGGTTCAGCTCACCCCCTGCGCGGAGGAGGACCCAGGGCGTCAGCCCGACTTCAGCAGACCTCTTGGAGCGAGTTGCTACGTCTTGAGCGGCAATGTCGACAACCCGGGACGTCGGCCGATTGTGGACACTGATGTGTACGCCCGGATCCTCGATTCCAGTGGCGAACCGGTTCTCCAGAACCGAACACGGGTTGGATCGATCGGGGATGTTTCACCGGGGGTTCATGCCTTTGCGTTGCGATTGGCCGTGCCGGCTGGCACGCCCGGTCCCTTCGATGTACGTAATGCCCGTGCAAGGGGGTTCAATGCGCCGGTCAGAACCCGTGCCACAGAAGATGATGATCTTCTCCCCCTCGAACAGGACATCGAAGACACGTTCTGACTGACTCCATCAGCTGGCCTGCCCGGCTTTATCGATGAACTGAAGAAAAATCCAGGGCCGTTGGGAAAGGCATTCGAACCTGGCTGACTAGGCGATGGGGCGACTGATATCAACAGTCAGCAGGGTGATTCAGCTGCAAAACGGCATGACGTCGTCAACGTCAACCTGAGGCGCTCCTTCGTTTTGTTCATTCGAATCATTTACTCGGCAGGGCCGCGTTCCTCAAATCCCATATACAGCAGTGCTTTTAGAGAAAAAACTGGCAGTGCTGAGAGTTTCACCTGTATTTCACCAAACTCCCTCTGACTGCTGACCAAAAGATAACCAGAGCATCAAAAATTCAGCTGAGATGGTGAAAGCATTCGGGAAGAGATTCCCACAACCACTTGCATTATTAGTCATGGAAAAAGCAACCGTTTCAGTTGGTTGGTGGCATATTGGGGATGTCATTGGCTCATCGAAGGATGAAGAATTCTTTGGGAGACATGTGTTGGACCATATGTTCGGCGAAGGAGGTGACGACAGGATGTGGGGCCACGGAGGTGATGACATGCTCAATGGCGGCGCAGGAAATGACAAACTGATTGGGGGCCGGGGCAATGACTACCTGGGCGGCAAGACAGGCAACGACAGCCTGAGTGGGGACGAAGGAAATGACAGCGTGCATGGCGATGAAGGCAATGATTACCTGCAAGGCGGCTACGGAAATGACCTCATTTATGGATGGGAAGACGATGACACCCTTGCTGGCGGCGCAGGAAATGACACCTTGTGTGGAGGTCATGGTGTTGATCTAATTACCGGTGGCCTAGGTAATGACGAATTCGAACTCACTAAAGGGGCTGGACATGCAATCATTACTGACTTCAACAGTGGCGATGACATCATTCCGGTTGAGTCAGATTGGACTTATGGTTCAACCTTTGGACGTGGTATTGAAGAAACTGCAATTTTCGACGGGAGTGGTGATTTACTAGCTGTCCTTCAAAGATTTAAACCAAGTGATCTAATTAGGCATACTTGGGGAGGCCGATTGATCCTTGATGGAATTTAAAATGCAGATGAATCCAAATTTTGAATCACCTTCTTGATAAACCACTCCTCCCCCTGCTTCTGCGGGGGCTTTTTATAAGTATTCAATCGAATAATTAGAAGAAGGTTAAATGAAAAACCCCGTACTTGGCGGGGCTGTTATCCGTGTGAGTTGTTTTGTCGGGAGATCGATAGCGACAACACCAACGTCCCCTGCTTTTCCCTTGCGGGTGTTGTATCGCTTTCAGCTCCACTGCCTAGAGCATCGGGCTTCCCGACAAGCAATCATGCTCCAGCGTTGAATTTGTTGATCAATCCTTTAAAAAAGTCGCTGGTGAACGATTGGCTGCCTGTCTGACGAGCAACCACTTTTCCATCCTCGATGGCGACAAGAGTTGGAGTCGCGATGACGCCACTTTCCTTCGCGAAGTCTGTCCATTCATCACCCTGCTTGCTGTTAGTGAGAATGATCACATTTTCCCAGTCGTCGACTTTTGAAAGCTGACCCTTAACGTAATTGCAAGGGCGGCAGCCGTCCTGAACGAATAGATGAATGGTTGGTTGCGTTGTTTTTTTCATGATGTTGAAGCGTCATTGATGAGGCCCTTTACCCCAATCACCACAGCATCGGGGATTCACTTTTAGATTCCATCACCCATGCGTGGGATCTTGTTTGCCAGTTCACTCCCCCATTTGGATGAAGCGCACGGACTCAAAAATAAACCCGCCATTGCTGCCGGGGGATTCTGTTGATGTTGACTTAGATCAGTCTTTTTCAATCGTGCCTGAGCTGTGGCCAGCGGCTACAACTGCTGCACCAACACATTTGCCATCTTTAAGGTTCCGGTACAGATCTTTGTAGAATGGAACCGCTTTTGTCCCTTCCTTGGCGATGATATAAGCAGCAGGATTCCATGCAGCTCCGCCGCTGCAGGTTTCGAGTTGTTCAATCGAAAGTTCAGAGTTGTTTATTGGTTGTGTGTGAGGTAGTGAATGTGATGCAGTCGTTTCAAATCAGAAAGCGTAAGATGTCAACATTGATTCCTGACCCACTTAGTAGTTGACAACAACCATTGATCAATGAAAGAGGCCCTCAGCAAAATGTCTCACTCCATGAGTGCATCAAACCGTTTCTCTCCTGCTTTGAATGCCAGGAACGGCGTCCTGTAGTCCATCTGGACAGCTATCTTGTCATGAACATCAGCACCTGCTAGACGTTTCACCACATGCAGGCCAGCGTCAATGGCTGAAGTCACACCCCCAGCTGTGATCACATCACCCTCATCAACGACACGTTCTCTCACAACCTTTGCACACATTGGCTCAATCGTGCGCAGTGCATTGGGATGGGTTGTTGCCCGAAGCCCTTGAAGAAATCCAACTTCACCAAACAAAACGCCACCAGTGCAAACAGAAACCTTCAATGGTATTTGTTTAGCTGTTCGCAGCAAATCAAGCAAATTCTCGTCTCTGCGGATCTTATCGATGTAATACGTTCCGGGTACAAAAACAAGGTCATAACCCACGAGGGGTTGATCCACTTTGTTGGCAACTATTTTGAGGCCATGATCATCTGTGATCTCGCTACTTCGAACGGTACAGATGTCATACCTGAGATCAGGAATGAATCCCATCGTTCTTAGCCTTACAACAGGATCTAAGAACCCGACAAGATCGAGACCCGTCATGTCTTCATAAGCAATGAATGCGATATTCAAAATCCAAGGTCAGCTCAATTAAAAATAGTGCTTTATCATCCCTCAAGCAACATTACACGCGCGCTCAAATGCTGATGGGCACGCTGATTGATCCCAGTCATTGACCGGAGGGATCGCAGCTATGCCCCTTTTAGTCCGGATCTCTCTTCTCCGATGTGGTGGATCCTGCGCTCAGCCGTTCAGTTTTTGTACAGCGCCATTGCTGAGGGGGATGCTGATTGGTGTTGTTTTGCCGGGGGATTGATCAGGAACCACACGACCTGCCCTGCTTTTCCCTGAAAGAGTGTTGTATGGCTTTCAGTTCATCGAATGAACTTCAGGCGCCCCGGCTCCTTCCCTTAAAATTCAGGAACACAAATAAACACATTGTTGCCAGATTGATCATAGAGATGTTGAAGTGTGTGATTTTCAGGAAGCTGAGCACTCCTGATTTTGTCGTCACCCTCTGCATTCCTGATGCCAAACGTATTTCCATAAAGCCTTGTCGCCACATTGAATTCTGCAGCGGTTGTAATCGTTTCTCCCGCCTCCATATCGAGAATAGATAGATCACTTTCAGAACCTCCAGTTAAAGCTACAAATGAATCAATGCCCTTCCCACCAACAACTCGAACATGCTGAGTTAGTGTTCCTTCTTCGTGCTGATGAGCATTGATAATCGTGTCATTTCCGCCCTTGGCCTCCACAACCGTCCAGTAGTCAACGTGCTGATGTATTCCCCATGGATTCCGTGTATTTACTGTGATTGAGTCATTTACAAGAGTTCCTTGAATATTTTCACCAATCATAATGCCAGAATGATGCGCTCTCTCGTCAAATTGTTCTGCATCCGACTCATCGAAGACTGTTTGAATTTTTTCGAATGAAGGCTCAAGGCTTCTTGGATCGATTGTGAATAGGCCTTTTTGCCCCACTTCCTTGAAATAATTTGCTGCCGATTTATTGCCAATATGCAAACCTTCTTTCTTAAGAACTTCGGGAATACTGGAGACGCCTTTTTTGTTGGCTTTGATGAGTTGGAACATTGTCTTGAGAAGTGTGTGGTTTGTGTCTTTGGGGGCTCCCCCGTCGATAAACACACCATCTCCGGAATCACTGCCTCACTCGATGACCTGCGTCAGCAGTCCCTGTGAGGTTGGTCACAGGTGCCAAAACCCATCAAGCGACTGGTTTTCCCACGACCCCAATGTGGTTCACCTCCTGGTCGGGGTTGGCCCATCGCAAGCAGATTGACTAATTAACCCCGTCATTGCTGACGGGCAAGTGTGCTGTACGCGTTTGAAATCAGATAGTGACAGATGTCAGCATTGATCATTAACCATTTTTGCAGCATAATCACTGCCATATTCTGCCGCCATAGTCCAATCGGCGCAGGCACCTTCTTGATTACCCAACAGCTTTTTGTATTGGCCACGAAGACTGTAGTGAAGTTCATTATGAGGATCGTTCACTATCGCTTGATCCAGATCTGCGATGGCCCCCTTGGAGTCACCTAATTCATCTTTTGCACGGCTACGACCACTGTAGGCATCTACATTCTGAGGCTTGATTTTTAAAGCCTTTGTGTAATCAGCTATAGCACCTGTGAAATCTCGCATTCTCAGTTTCAGATCTGCACGCTTAATGTAAGCATCTGCATTCTCAAGATCATTTTCTATCTCTTTACTTAAATCATCAATCTCACTTAACACTTCTTTTTCTAACTGTGATTGGTTCATGAAATCATAGTAATCAATCCTTTCCGAAGGATTTGAACAGCCGGAAATCAACGAAGATCCAAATATAAAAGCAGGAAGTGTAGCCGCAATGATAATCGTTCGGCAAGACATCTTCTGAAGCTGCTGGTATTAGCATAAGTAGAGGTATTACCGATTTTTGTCTGTATTGAATTTACCAGCATAAACTCCGCCATGGTTGACGGGTCTATGGGTACATTGACGTATTAATTGTCAATACATCTCACCATGGATGAAGTCATCGCCAGGCAGGAAGTCATCGCCGGGAAGATATTTAAACTGCTTTTCCGTAAGTGATTTAGCTGATTGCTGCTTCTTGCTTATTGTACGCAATTCAAAACGATAACGACTTGATCCACCTTTATGGAATTTCAATTGATCAAGTGTGAATTCCGTGTTGGTCATTGGTTTGCAAGGTGGTGGAGAGTTATTCCCTCCGATGAACACACCATCTCCGAAATCACTGACTCACTCGATGACCTGCATTCCATAGCCATCGACCACCAGCGCTTGGCATTCATCAGCAGCGTGTTTGTCCTGCTGTGGGGTGTGGTTCTGCTCCTACAGCTGCTGTTGTTCAAGCACTCCAACATGATTCTTGAGCAGGTCGTTTTCCTGCTGGCCTTCCGGTCATTACAGCTCAGTGAACGCTCTTCAGAGGCTTGGATGACCGGATTTCCCCAGCCATTTGTAATCGTTTGCTGGTCTGCGTCAGATGGACCAGTACCCGTGGAAATCCAACCGCTACTGATCTGGACCTTCGATTGCATTAAATCTATTAACGGGCTGCCAGTTGCTCCAGATCCGATAGAGATAGAGCCATCAAGGCCACCACTTCGATCCATGGAATCTGGGCAGCTGTTATCCGCGTAACGGGATAACAGTTGACGCAATAGATAAATAATATGAAGAAATACGATGAGAAGATCTTACTTGGCTAAGAAGTTAGATGAGTAATCAGCAAAAACGATGTCCTTTAGGTTGGTTGCACAGCTTAATCGCGTATATACCGGCCTTCTTGCATCGGTATTCAACTCCAATGGAGAAGAACTGTCTTTTACGACCCGCAAAAGCTTTGACCAATGGAAAACACGTAATTTGAAACTTGATGCTGATAAGATTTTTTTGGGTGCTGATAGTGCAGACCTGACGGTTCGCATAACAGATAATAATGGCGACGAAGCGAATTTTATTAAGGGTGAAAAAAAACTAGATTTCGAGGGAGATGAACAAATATTTTCTCTTCAAGTGAGCCAGGCAAGAGGTTCCGGCAGGGTAAAGATGAAGCCAAAATTTGTTGTCGCCAAGGAACACTCAGATAACGACACGATTGATGACGACACAAATGAAGACCTCTCGGCAACAGTTGCAGAGCGTGATCTAACAATTTTAGACTTAAAATCACAAATATCAAAGTTGCAAGAAAAAATACCTGATAGCGATGAATTGGCCGAACGTGATATAACAATATTAAACTTGAAATCACAAATATCTCAATTGGACGAGCAATTGGCAGCAATAGACGAATTGTCAGAAGCTGATGCATTTACCCAACAAGATCTTGCTATTAGTGAAAGAGACAAACTCATAAAGGGTCAGTGGGACTTGCAGGGTGTAGACCTCAGCGGCAAGAATTTCATGGGGGGAGTTAACTTTCGAAATGCCAAGTTGAATGGAGCGAAATTTACTGATTCGCTCCTTGGAGGCGCTTCTTTTAGAGACGCAAATTTAATTGGTGCAGACTTTAGTAGTAGCAGCAATGAGAGTACTTATTTAGCTGCTACGGACTTCATTGGTGCGGATCTGACTGATGCGAATCTGAATAATGCGTGGGTACAATTAGGGGAAATGGCGGGCGCTAAACTGATAAATGCAAAAATGAGTGGAACTAGCCTAATATATACGAAACTGAGAGATGTGGATTTCAGTGGCGCGGATCTGACTAACGCGGATCTGACCGGTGCATATTTAGCTGGTACCAAATTTATAAACGCGAAAATGAATAATGTGGACTTGAGAAATGCATCTCCTAAAGGGCCAGACTCGACATGTCCCAGTAACATTGGACGTGTTGGATGGAGAAAACGCGGTGATAAGTTTACGGATTTCACGGGGGCAGATCTCACAGGCGCTAAAATATATAAAACGCAATTTGCCGGAGCAAATTTTACGGATGCTGACCTCACAGGCGCGAAGGGCAAGCCACTGTTCGCGATTGAAATGAGGAAGGAGACATTTTGGAGTAATACAATTTGTCCTGATGGGAGCAACAGTGACTTAAATACAAACTGCGGCTTTTACTAAATGAAAAATAGGTTAGTCAATTATTTTGGTATTTCTTTTGCTCATTGTCATCTCTTGAATTTCCTTGTTTGAATTAATAGTTGACTATGGCATTAAGTCGTATTGTCGAAGCTAATTGTGATTGTCCAGTATTTTTATGCCTACCAGCTTCAGCCTCTGAGCACCAAAAACCCCGCCAAGCGAGCGGGGCTAAGTATGAATGAAGCCATCTACATCATTGGCGATTCGGTGATACAGGTACATGCGCTCCGCATGACATTTAAGGAGTGATAGCTTTCAAGGCTATTTAGGCCTCCTTGATTTTTTGCCAGGACCGTAAAGCAAGATCGCAGGGAAGCCTGCAATTGGAGTTGCACCAACCAGTGATAAATATAATAAAAATCATGCGATGCCTTCTTGCCAAATACTTACTCCCTTAAGTAATGGCAAGAATAGAGAGATCCAAAGAAGAACTCCAAGTGCAATGCCTAATAAGCAAATAATAATATTAGGAATTGAACCAAGTGGCCTACCACATATAGGAGCCGTTCGCCATGCCAATGAAAGGCAAAAAACAGAAAATAGCAAACCTCCGAAAAAGGCAGTAAGAATAAATGGAAGGAGAACGATTCCCGTCAATATTTCGAGAAAGGACCAAGAATTTTTTTGTAGCCATGGCTCTCAAACAATAACCGGTCAACGACATTTCGACATAATCACACTGTGATTTACTCCTAACCTATCCAGAACACGGGTACTCAGTTAGGCGGTGCACAGTTTTACCAACGCATCTTCTGCAGGTTTTTGATATAGCTGCTCACAATAAAAACCCCGTCATTTCTGACGGAGAGGGCTTCAATGGATACAAGTTAAATGAATATTAAAAACTATAAGAGGATACTTCTTCAAGATTACACAACTTACCATTGGATTTTGAGTTGATGATTATTTCAAATGTATTAAGATAAGTAATAGCGCTACATTCAGGATTAGCTGTGTCACTGCCCATTCCAAAGGGCACTGGGCCTTCTTCAATAACAATGCCAGTTCTGTGAAAGTCTTGTCGATAAGGCATGATGATTAGGAATAATTTTAATGTGTGGGGTGAGATAGGGTGTGAAGAGTTTGCATGCTCCGCCATTTCTGACGGGGGTCCAATGTCATCTTCAGGAATCAATACTTAGTATTCTGCAACTCTGTAAGGTGAGGCGAACCATTTGCTAAGTCGATCATTGCTGGGATACCTCCGGTAAGCGCATTTAAAGCAAGCCAACCGGCCACAGCGACTGGACCACCACCATTCACATTAGATAGATCATCCACCGAAAGTTCCTGGTCAGTTTGGTTGGTCGTGAGTTGAGTGTTGCTCATAGGTCAAAGGGAGTGTGTTGTGTGTCTTGCCTTGAGCTGTGTTGCCCTCGACATTCACAAGATCACATCCCTCTTGGTGAATACTCCTGTTCCTCTCTGGTGTGGATGCCACGGGTTACTGGTGAAAGCTTGGTGAAGCGGTCCCGCTTCCCTCAAATCCAACGCAAGACAGGGATTCCAACAAAAAAACCGCACTTAACGGGGCCGGTGTGTGTGAGTTGTTTTGTCGGGAGATCGATGGCGACACATCAACGCCACCCATCTGAGCTGGTATGCATGTACTGTCCTAGGAGTAATTATGGCTGAGGGCTGGTTGATCCATCAAGAAGGTCTAGTAGCCAGATTCCATCGAGACGAAAAGTCCTTGCTGCGTGATCCAATGCTGTTCGTGGATTACTGAAAGGAAATGCCAGAGGGTCAACCAGCTCTTCTTAAAAGCAGGCGTCATCTACGGAAGCCAGAAGCTGTAGAGCTTTGGAAGTCGATGAAGCGCAATGGCTGGAAACCTTGTAGGCCGTTATGGGGAGCTCATAGCAAGGTGTAGAAAGGAATGAAGGGATTAGGGTAGATAGAGTTAGTGCAGAAGTTAATGCTGAAGTTCTTTCCAGTATTTGGTGCTCTCCTTCTTTCAGCGGCACCCGTTCAGGCTTTTGAATCATTTGAGGAGTTAGATAAAGCCTGTAATGCTACAGAAGAAAACATTAAACTCTGCGGGGGAGTTAGCGAATGGATTTCTTCAGTTTATATTACGGGCACGCTTTGTGAATTAGATGAAAGAGGTGTAGTTTCGACAGAGCAATTAACAAAGTTTTGGGAGGGCTATAAAGGTTGGGACGAGGTGGCTTTGTGGAACAAAGGAGCACAATCTGTATTTGAAGAGTATCCGAATTGTCCAATCAAACCATGAAGTTATTCAAGCAACTATGAAACTACTTCCACTCATTGGCGCACTGCTATTCTCAACAGTACCAGTATAGGCTCAACCAAAATCTTTATACTCAGATGTTTGCAACAACAGCGAGGAAACATTCAAGGCTTGTCTTGTAATGTTTTTGCACTGCGGCTTCACTGCACTATGCGAGGGAGTTAAAAATGGTTTTTTAGATCAAGGCTATCCTTCGGCTTTTGTTGAAGCTATTCTCGAAGCTGCTGAAGAAGACGACAATATTCCTTTAGTAGAAGAAGCGATAGAATTAAGCAAGTCAATGAATCCAAAATGTGGCATCTAATTAGTCTTTTGTTGGAGCCACTCAATCGGGCTACAAAGAGTCTCAAGGGTCGTACGAAATCTTGGCGAATCATTTCCGTGATTGGTCGCTCTTGAGGCTGCTTATGTTCGGCCACCTCGCCAATGATCATGAGACTACCTTCTAAACTCCTAGAGCAGTCATAACATTGCATTGGGCAAGCTGGTCCGCCATATCTCCATCTCCATCTCCATCTCCATCGCTATGAATATCACTATTCACAGGAATGAAAAAGTGATCTCCTATTGTCATTACTGCGTATTCAATTGTTGTGATCCTAGTAGTCGTAGATGAAGGGTTGTAGGTTTTTGACATAGGGATTCAATTAGATTTAGTAGCCTTGGTTCATCACATTCAAACCACGGTCTTGCCTGCATTGCTGCATCTTTTGCTGAAAGGCGGAAGGGCCTAGCTGTTGTTGACGCCATTGTCGTAGATTTTGATACTGTGCATTCTTACGTCGACGTTGTTGAGTCTGTTCGGATTGCTATGAATCGAACTCTAAAGTAGTAGGTCGTTTGAACGGAATCTTCTTTGCATGTCCTGTATGAATCACCCCGCTAGCATCTGTTTTGACATCATTGATGAAGCCACTATTAGGCCTCAACTTTGGTTTAGATCGATTGATTTATACATTATGATAGTAGCTAGCGACGCGTTTATGTTTTGTGGAATTGGTCAAGAGCGCTGGTTGTTGGTCAATGGGTCTAGGAAGGATATGCTCCAGTAGAGCCTTATCGTTCGGGACCAATTCAAACTTGATCAGGTCTTAC
This sequence comes from Synechococcus sp. MIT S1220, assembly GCF_047303025.1. Lineage (NCBI taxonomy): Bacteria > Bacillati > Cyanobacteriota > Cyanophyceae > Synechococcales > Synechococcaceae > Synechococcus > Synechococcus sp. MIT S1220. The sequence continues at coordinate 1,841,722 of NZ_CP138939.1, forward strand.
GCTTCCCATAGATGTCATGGAACGCATCTAGATCCATCTGTTTAGCCTTGTGATCTGATGCCTAATGTATATCTTTTCAAGTCTGTACAAATCTGCTTTGAATATCTTCAATACAAGCTGGTGGGTGGGAGTTATTAACCTCAGATGGGATATTCTTAAGTATTAGCAATGATTAACTGCGTAAGAATAAATTCTTTATGCCTTTTGCTTTGAATTGCAAGAGACGATGCATTCTAGCTGGATCAAGCTATGGATTGATTAAATTAATTTTTGCGTTCTTTTGCTCATGCTTATTTATGATGCTGGAGAGTGGTTTAATTGATTTCACGGCCCTATTAATTATAGCTCCTGTAATAGGACTTTTAAGATATTCCGATGTCGCAGAATTAAAAAATATTTTTTGATCTTGATTATTCCATGCGAACTTGATCCAGTTGAGCGGATGGATAATTTTTGAAGCGATATCAGTGTGTTTGCTCTTTGAGCGTGGTGAATGTCTTTTGTGGTCGACTGGCCTTAGGGATGGCTCGACCACGGATTGGACTGTGTTTTAGAGGCCTAGGAATTTGGCGGGAATGCCATCCAGGCTGTTGTTGCCCAGCATCTGGAAAATGATATTCACAAGCATTCCTGCCAAGTGCAAGGCGCCAACAAGAGCAAGTCCCCGCCATAGCTTTTCTGAGAAGGCAGGTGGCTTGTTGTCAACCCATGTGCCAGTGTCGTTTGTCATAATGATTACAGATGACGCCATTATTTTCTACTTTTAGTGGTGCCTTCGTCACTGAGGAGAAACATACTGTTACTCGGGTTCATTGCGAACAGAGTCATTGCCCGGCGACGTTGAAATGCTATTGGGCTTTGATTCGCGCCTACCTTGTGACCTCAGCGTCTAGCACAATGAAACGTGCATCGCACACCTGTAGACGTAGGCCCAATCTCTCCCAACTGCTTTCAATGGTTTTGAGCTGGATGATGGGAGTGGTGGGCGCGATTGTTTGATTGTTCGTGAGGTGTTCTCTTTGATGGATCGTTTTCTTGCACTTCGCACTGCCTACAACGCAATCATGCTGGGTCATGGCGATGGCCTCGTGGATTAATTTAAAAAAAAATTGAATTCTCTTTGATCGTCATTGAGTGCATGGGTCCTAAAGATGATAGCATTTTTTGTTAGGATTATTTATAATTCTGCTTGAATAATCAATCAAGTGATTGACGCCTTTGTTCTGAGGACGCTGTTGTCGTATTGACAGGATTTTTGATTTATTTTTGCTTGTATTGATTGAGATTGATGTTTTGAAGAAGAGTCTGATGTTGTGGAGAGTGGTCTTGATTGCAATTAACCGCGTTGATTAAAGTTAAAAAGGGAATTCCAGAAAGGACAAATCGATCGATCAGCCATTGGGACTCTCGATACGATTGTTAGCTTTATGGATCTGATCAAATCGGTTTGAAATTCAGATCGGAAGTCTTGCCTCCCTTGCTCATAAGCCGGGTTCGGAGACCGTCATCTCAGAAGCCACCAGCGAGCCCTCCGAACTGATAGCTGGAGGTTTGAAGCAAGCTCTGGAGCAGTCTCAGGACGAAGAATGCAAGGAGTGCAGACAAGTCAATTCCACCAATGGGAGGGATCAGTCCCCTAAACATGTTGAGGTATGGATCCGTGATTGAGGTGAGGGTTGCGAAGAGGGGATTGCTGGGATCGATGTTGGGGAACCAACTGAGGATCACGCGAACAAACAGCACCAGCAGGTAGAAATTGATCGCTACCGAGAGAACATTCAGCAGTACTGCCAGGCCTTGGGAAAGAGCTGCGGTTTCCACGGACGCTTGTTGGGACTGTGCTGACTTTATGCAGGCCCGGCAAGTCCGGGGGTGGACATGTCAGGCAGAACGGAGAATGTCCTGTGAAATTTTTCTGAAAGCGTCAGCCAGTACGACCGACCATCGGTCTGTCGTTTGCGTTCAATGAAATCCTGAGCCAGCAGTTCCTTGATGTGGTCATACGCACCTGAACCCCTTAGATCCACCAGTTCAGACTGAAGAATCCGTTTTTTCAGGGCAATGGTCGCCAACGTCCTCAGCGTTGCTGTGGACAAATTCACAGGCAACATGTCTTGAACAAGATCACTGAGGCCTGGTCTGAGCTGAAGGCAGTAACGCCCCTTCTGTTCAATGATTTCGAGGGCGGTATCGCGCTGGGCATACCCAGTTGTGAGCACTAACAAGGCCTGCTCCACCTCCTGACGTTCAGCCTGAGCCAGTTCCGCAAGCTCCTTTGCTGAGACCGGTCGGCCTTTCAGATAAAGGATCGCCTCCAACCGGGAAGCAAGGGATGGCTCAGCATGCATCGCAACCCCACGAATGCATCAAAGTAACGTCCGATCCCTTAGAGGAACAGGCTGTAGGCCAAATTTTCAGTTTCATCCCAGCATGGATAGCCGAGCTTCTCGAGGAAGCGGTTCCAGCCCGCCATGTCTTCGTTGGGCACCAGCACGCCAACGACGATCCGGCCAGTGTCAGAGCCGTGGTTCCTGTAGTGAAAAATGCTGATGCTCCATTCAGGGTGAAGGGCACTGACAAAGGACATCAAAGCCCCTGGGCGTTCCGGGAATTCAAAGCGGTATAAAAGTTCCTGATAGTTCCGCTGCGCAGGACGTGCCGAAGCGGGCAGTCGACCGCCCACCATGTGCCGGAGGTGCACTACGGCAAACTCGTTTTGACTCAGGTCATGGCAGGGAAATCCACGGCTCGTGAGGCTGTTCACCAGTGAGATCCGGTCCTGTTCCCCACGGACCTGGATTCCAATGAATATCTGGGCCCGTTGGCCTTCACTCATCCTGTAGCTGAACTCCGTCAGGCTTCGGCTCGCCAATTCGTTGCACAGCGACCTCAGGCTTCCTGGGGCCTCAGGGATTTCCACCGCCAGCATCGCCTCACGCTCTTCTCCGAGTTCGGCCCGTTCAGAAATGAATCGCAAACGGTCGAAATTCATATTGGCGCCGCAGGCCACCGCCACGAGTGACTCCTCTCGAAGCTCACGGTCCGCTACATCGCGTTTCAGCCCCGCCACCGCCAGGGCCCCTGCCGGTTCCAAAATCGATCGGGTGTCTTCAAAAACATCTTTGATTGCTGCGCAGATGGCATCGGTGTCGACGGTGACCATCCGATCGACATGCCGTTGTGCCAGGCGAAATGTTTCCTGCCCCACCTGACGAACGGCCACTCCATCAGCAAACAAGCCAACCTGACTCAGTTCCACCCGTTCTCCAGCCTCCAGAGAGCGGGTCATGGTTGCGGCATCCTCCGGTTCAACACCGATCACCTCCACTTCGGGCCAAAGCGCCTTGACGTAGGCCGCAACCCCACTGATCAAACCGCCGCCACCGACGGCGAGATAGATCGCGGTCGGTGGTTTGTCGCACTGACGCATGATCTCAAGTCCGATCGTGCCTTGGCCGGCGATGACTTCTGGATCATCAAAGGGATGGATGAACGTCAATTCCTCCGCTTCACAGCGTCGGCGAGCCTCTGCTGAACACTCGTCATAGGTTTCTCCGTGGAGCACCACTTCACCCCCAAGGGACTTCACGGCACGGACCTTCACCTCCGGGGTGGTGCTCGGCATCACGATCACGGCGCGACATCCCAGCCGCGATGCGCTTAAGGCAACCCCCTGGGCATGGTTGCCGGCGCTTGATGCGATAACGCCTCGCTGCAGCTCCGCCTCGCTGAGCTGGGCCATGCGGTTGTAGGCGCCTCGCAGCTTGAACGAAAACACCGGTTGCAGGTCCTCCCGCTTCAGCCAGATGCTGTTGCTCAGTCGACGACTGAGGTTTGGCGCGTAATCCAGGGGGGTTTCCCGAGCGACGTCATAGACGCGTGCTCGGAGGATCCTCTGCAGGTAGTCGGTCATCTCGCCATTCTCATTCCAGTCGACCTTCATTCGCTGATGGGATGGACCTCGTAGATTGCGGGAATTGGTGTGCATGTGCATGCATCTCGGAGATCTGAGCCATCCGAACCAGCTGCATGGACTCAGCACCGCTGAGCTCACGGACGTTGCCCGTCAGATCCGTGAACGCCACCTTGAGGTGGTGTCCACCAGTGGAGGACACCTCGGCCCTGGACTTGGCGTTGTTGAACTCACTCTGGCTCTGTATCAAACACTTGATCTTGATCGGGATCGAATCGTTTGGGATGTGGGCCACCAGGCCTATCCGCACAAGCTGATCACCGGTCGCTACGACAGCTTCGACACCCTGCGTCAGAAAGGTGGGGTGGCTGGTTATCTGAAGCGCTCTGAGAGCGACTTCGATCACTTCGGCGCCGGGCATGCCAGCACGTCCATCTCCGCCGCCCTGGGCATGGCCCTGGCGAGGGACCGGCGAGGTGAGGATTTTCGCTGTGTCGCCGTCATCGGTGATGGAGCTCTCACCGGTGGCATGGCGCTTGAGGCAATCAACCATGCCGGACATCTCCCTGAGACTCCTTTGGTTGTCGTGTTGAACGACAACGACATGTCCATCTCCCCGCCCGTCGGAGCCCTATCGACCTATTTGAATCGGGCCCGGTTGAGTCCGCCGATGCAGTTCCTCTCCGGGAGTGTTGAGGAAAGCGTCCGTCATCTTCCGTTTATGGGAGGTGAATTACCTGCGGAACTCAACCGTCTCAAAGGCAGCATGCGTCGATTGGCCGTGCCGAAGGTCGGTGCTGTCTTCGAGGAACTTGGATTCACCTACATGGGTCCGATTGATGGTCATGACATCGCCGAGATGGTGCGGACTTTCCAGGCAGCTCACCGGGAAGGAGGGCCGGTTTTGGTCCATGTGGTCACGACCAAGGGCAAGGGTTATCCCTATGCCGAAGCGGACCAGGTCGGCTACCACGCGCAATCAGCCTTTGATCTCACCACGGGCAAGGCCATACCCTCGAAGACTCCAAAGCCGCCCAGTTACAGCAAGGTCTTCGGGCAAACGCTTGTGAAGCTCTGTGAGCAGAACAGCAAGGTTGTTGGAATCACGGCCGCGATGGCCACGGGAACCGGACTGGACCTGCTTCAGAAGGCCATTCCCGATCAGTACGTCGACGTTGGCATCGCTGAACAGCATGCCGTCACCCTTGCAGCGGGGATGGCATGCGAAGGCCTCAGACCTGTCGTTGCCATCTACAGCACATTCCTTCAGCGGGCCTTCGATCAACTGATTCACGACGTGGGCATTCAGAACCTGCCCGTCACATTCGTGCTCGATCGCGCCGGAATCGTTGGCGCGGATGGACCAACCCACCAGGGCCAGTACGACATCAGCTACATGCGGGCCATTCCCAACTTCACCGTGATGGCTCCGAAAGATGAAGCTGAATTGCAACGCATGCTTGTCACCTGTCTGTCCCATGACGGGCCAACAGCGCTTCGTATTCCAAGGGGCTCCGGTATCGGTGTTCCGTTGATGGAAGAGGGCTGGGAACCGCTTGCACTCGGTTGTGGCGAGTCGTTGCGCGAGGGGGATGACCTCTTGCTCGTGGCCTATGGCGCCATGGTTCAACCAGCGCTTGACACGGCAACCCTGCTGGAGGAAAGCGGGCTGTCGGCCACTGTGGTCAACGCGCGCTTCTTGCGACCCCTTGATGCGGCCCTGATTCATCCACTGGCCCGTCGTATCAAGCGTGTTGTGACCTTGGAGGAGGGTGCTCTTGCCGGGGGGTTTGGAGCAGCTGTTCTGGAATCACTGAGCGATGCCTCAATCCCCGTGGAACTGTTCAGGATTGGTATTCCAGACCAGCTTGTCGATCACGCCACGCCGCAGCAGAGCAAGGAAGCGCTCGGTCTCACGCCTGTTCAGATGGCGGAACGGATCCGCGAGAGGTTTCAACTAGCTCCTTCGCTTGAACAGCAGTCAGAAGCTCATTACGGACTTCTCTCGTCCTGAGCTACGCCCTGAGTTCCCCGCCCGTTGCTGAAGATTCTGATTGCAGGTGCCGGTCCTGCAGGTGCTCGACTGGCAAGACATTTGGCATCAGCGGGTCATGCGGTTGTTCTCGCTGATCAAATTTCATCTCCAGCAACCAATGCCTTCTCCAGTGCTGCATTGTCTCAATCAGAGGCAGAGGTTCTCAGGATCCCTAGGCAATGCTGGTCATCAGTTTGGAGCGGCTGGCAGGTCATCGATCCGCGCGGACTTGAATACCAGTGGTGGGCTACAGATTCACTGGGGGTCGTTCTTGATTTCGCTCAATTCAGAGCCTTGTTATGGCAAGAGGCTGAGCGGTCTGGTGTCGAGCTCCTGAAAGGTTGTCGTGTTCAGCTGAAGCGGTTGCGTTCGGAAGGGGCTGATGTCTGGATTCATCAACGACATGGCCATCGCCAGGAGCGCCGCGTTGATCTTCTGGTGGATGCCACAGGATCACGGCGTGCCCTGCTTCGTCAGGCCGGCATCCCTGTTGATTCCAGCCGCGATCCCCTGCTGACTGGCCATGGAGTGGAGTGGATTCTCCAGGCTGACCCCAAGTCTTCAGCACGCTGGAGAGATCGTTTGAGCTTCCTGCTGGGCAGCAGATGGATCAGGCATGGCTACGGATGGGTTTTCCCGATGGATGGGTATCGCCTCAAAGTCGGCGTGTGCAGGCTGCCTCCCCCTTCGAGCAAAGCAAGTGATCTTTCAGGTCTTCAGCGCGACCTTCAACGGCTTCTGATCTGTTTTGATCTCAATCGATGTCCCGTTCTCGATCGCCATGGAGGGGTGGTGTCAAGCACTGTTCGGCGTTTGGAAAATCTGGGTGGCGGCTCACTGATCGCCATTGGTGATGCAGCAAGCACGGCGAATCTGCTTGGGGGGGAAGGGATTCGCTACGCCATCAAAAGTGCTGATCTGCTGGCGTCGTTGCTTCAGGACCAACAGGGGTCTGCAAAGTCTTGGCAGAAGTTGAGACGAAGTTATCGGCATACGCTCCATTCGGAGCTGGGCCGACGCTGGGGATGGTCGGGACGGTTGGCACAACGCACCTGGTTTGGTCTGAAGTCGGAACGTGCTGACCTGAGGATGTCCCGATTGATTGAAGGCCTGTCAAAGAGAGCGGATGCTGCGGATCTTTCGTCTCTCTTCTTTGACTACCGATTTGAGCGGTATGGATTAAGGCTGCTTCCCTATGTGTTTTGACCTCTCATGTTTTCTGATGCTTCTCCTTGGAAAGCTTTTCAACAGAAAGGCCGATCAAAATCCCCAACCTGATTGGGATTTTGATCGGCGGGTGAATCAATTTGAAAAGGTATGTCAGAGGATTCCGCGAGCAGCCAGACCCTGAATCGCACCGATGCCGATGATGTGCCCCAGGCTTGTGGTTCCCAACAGTGCGGCATGGGACATGCCGCCGAAGAATGCAGGGTTAGGAAGCTGAGCACCTTCATTGGGATGCTTGATGGTGGCTTTGCCGACAGCAATGGCGATCACGTTGCACACGATCATGACCAGGGCGACTTTCGGCGACCAGGACAGGGTTGCGGGAGCGATAGCGAAGAGGGGAGTCAGCATTCAGTCCATGGAGCGACGTCTCATCATCTGAGGTCAGCCGTCAACTGACTTGGACTCTTAAGAGTTGTTTACTCTTTTTTTCCTTTTTGCAGTAACCCCCAGACAAGCACCGCATTGCTAAGGGTCAGGAACGCTTCGGCACCACCGTGCAGCGGGTCGATGGCGACCAGTTCCGCCTCACAGCAGCGCAGAGCGACAAGCGCCGCAGCAATCGTCACCGCAACAAATAGAAGGGTGAGCCGAAATCCCCACAACACGGTTTCGGAAAAGCGACCGCACCGGCCAGCCCACCGAAGAAACAACAGATATGGAACAAGAGAGAGCGCAAAAAAGGGGGAAGGATCGATGCTGCTCAAGTTCATCTAAACCTCCTGGGCCTGGTTGAGTTTCCAAGCGGCGAAAGCCAATGCCGTGTTGCCCAGGAGCGTGAATCCGGCCTGGAGCACCACAAGCCCGCGCAGGTCTTCGCTGTTGTCAAACAAATGCCATGTGCAGGCGGCCATGGCGCTGACCAGAGCGGGCAACATCGCAAGGGCCATGCCTCGAAAACCACGTCGTTCAAGCAGGACGATCGCTAGGCACCACTCGATGACGGAGGCCACGTGAATCCACCAGGTGCCGATCGATAGGGAGTGCATGCACCAGGTCGATTTCGTCCCAAGACTAGAAAGACAGATCAGCCCTCTGGCCGCTTCAGTTCATGGGGGCGAAGGTGCTTCAACAATCGCATCGGGGCGGAACAAGCGCTCAGAGACGCATCACAAGGGGAAACGCAGTATTGGTTTCGTCCGATCAATCGGTTCTTTTCAGGAAGGCAAGGTGAATTCAGTCCTTCTATCTCTAGTGAACCAAGATTCAGACAGCCAATAAGGCGAATTCATTGTTATAAACATCGCGTTTATTCCTCATGCATTCCGATTCATAAGACTGTTGCTTTTGGCTGAAGATTGAATGGGTTTTGAATCATTCTTTTTTGTGTTCGAAATCTGTTGCAGCACTGGCTGGCTGATCTATACGAGTCTCGTCGGCAGTATGCGCGTTTTGAAATTGATTTGCGATGAGAAGAATTTGCTTAACGCGTGCGCGATTATTGAATTTGACTCAAATCTGAACCGCCTGATTCATGCAGAAATCAATGCGTCGATTGCTGGAGAATACTTGCTCTCTCTTCCGCTGAATAAAATCATCATTCAGTCCATCTCGATGTGAGTAAGCTTTCGGATTTATGAGGCGTTGTTTGTAATCTTGTTTGAAGATGTCATGCCAATATCTTCGTGAGAGAAACTTTTTTGAATGATATCTGCCAAGCCTTGTCAATCCATCGGACCCAACTCGATTTTGAGTTGGAGAGTCGCGTTTTGATCATCATTCTGTTCCGTAGGGTTCTTTTCCCCTCGAAACGAAAGGCTGCTCTCTGGGGTTCGGTTGCGCATAGAGTTTGACTCGGCTGCATCCTCCAGTGACGATGACCGTCGGAACGACCAAAGCAACTGTCGTTCTGCTCTGCGGATACTACGGAGAAGACAATCTTGGTGACGATGCTTTGCTTCAGGTCCTCCTGGAGGATCTGCCGTGGGGCTGCCGTCCTCTGATCACGGCTCGAAATTCTGTCTCGGTTCAGCCTTTCTGTGCCGATGCGATGGTCGTGAACCGACGTTCCATTCGTGCTGTTCTTGGAAGTGTCAATCGCGTACAGGCTGTGATCTTTGGAGGTGGAAGCCTGCTTCAGGACAGCACCAGTCAGAAGAGTCTTTTCTATTACCTTGTTCTAATTATCTGGTCTCGTTGTCGAGGTCGTCGCGTTTTTCTTTGGGGTCAAGGGCTGGGTCCTCTGGATCATCGTCTCAGCCGGTTGATCGTGCACTGGGTTCTTCCTTTATGCACATCTGCCAGTTGGCGTGATCAACGCTCCTTCGACCTGGCGCGGCGCTGGGCGCCAAGACTTCCGAGCTGCATAGGGCCCGATCCCGTTTGGCAGATGCCGATGCAATCCTGGACCGGTGGTGTCTCAATTGTGCTCAGTTGGCGACCTACGCCACTGCTCGATGGCAAGGGTTGGAGAGGTTTGCTTTCAGCGGTTGATCAATTGGCTTCGGAACTGGATGCACCTGTTCATTGGCTTGCCTTTCATCAACATCAGGATGCCAACTTGCTGAATGATCTTTGCGACCTTGATTTAGTTCCTGAAACGTTGATACAACGTAGTAACACTGTAGTGCCGAATTCTATTCAAGAGGTCTTTGATGCGGTGCGTGAGGCCAGGATAGTTCTGCCGATGCGGCTGCATGCGTTGATTCTGGCTCGACTCACCTGTTGTCCCATGGCTGCTTTAAGTTATGATCCAAAAGTTGAAGCAGCAGCGTCAATGTCTGGTGTGGTTTGGTCTTCTTTGCGACCACTCCCATCGACAGATCAGCTGATTACACAGTGGCGTTCTGTGCTCGATCAGCCTGCCGATCCCAATGCTGTTCAGCAGATCCGTGATCAGGCATCAGCCCATGCCGGTTGGTTGAAACGACACTTTTGATTTTGGTTGATACTGGGATATATGTTTTGGTTGATCAATTGTGCTTGCTCTGAAGTGTCTTTTCTTTGTTTTTAATTGCTTGCCCCTTAGTTTTAAATTGCATTGGAAGAATAATCCAGCCGCCTCGCCACAACAGGATGCCCGTCATTAATGCGATCAATGCCATTGCGCCCAGGATCAATTGATAGCCATATTGTGATTGGAGTTCGGGCATGTTTTCGAAGTTCATTCCATAGATGCCAACAATAAATGTTAATGGCGTAAAAATTGTGTTTACGATTGCAAGTGTTTTCATGATTTGATTCATCTGATAGGACGCATTGGCTATGCATGTCTCAATCACACTGGAGACTTTCTGATGAGCGTTGGATTCGAGTTGGAGAATTTGATTGATGAACCTTGGCTTTCTCTGAGCCAGGCTTCTCGTCGAGAATCCAGGTGAGTGTATTGACCGTGTAGCAGTGGTGAAAGAGATGTTTGCAGCATCATTAACTGCCGTCGAATTGTTCTCAGGATCCCTCGAACCAGGATGAGATGATTCAGAATTCTCGAGGAGGGCATGTTGAGGCAGATTTCCTCTAATCCGTCGAGATGATATGAAATTCTATCGAGGGCGTTGTTGTATGCACACAACGTTTCATTGATCAGGAGTTGAGCAATTTTTTCGAGTCTTATTTGTGCCTGCTTTTGCGCTTTTTCCCGAACTAGTTTCTCGACAGTGATAAAGGCTTTCTGGTGAGGATCTTCTTCGATGCTGATCAGTAATCCTGGCTTGAGTAGCAAGCAAAATTGCATGCTCTCTCTAATCGCATGCCTCTGTTTTCTTGGATTGATAAATAATGCAGTGTTGCTAACAGATTGCCATTGAAGATCTGGAAATGATTGGCTTGTGGATGAGAGATTAACAACGATATATCATTTTGCTCTACGTTGACGGCCATCAAGGTTTCTTCGATTGTCTGCAGATCGGCAAGCCCTTTGATCTGGATCCATAAAACATCCGATCCATGGTTTTTTATTGCTCGCAATTCCTGGTATGTGAGCTTTTGGCTGATTCAATTCATTGCCTTGGGACGTGTAATCATTGAGGCGTATGGACGTTTAAACTTAAAAACTCGGATCTGAGTTGTTGCTCTTCCGCCAGTACGTTCCAATGTTCGTGATGAAAAACCTGGCCGCTCATCAAGAAGTTTGGGCTCTGTGTTGGTCGCTCTCAGTGGATTGTCTTGTGCACTATGCATCCTGCAGGTCTGTCCTCAGCCTGACTCCCTTTAGTTTGGGCAGTTAGGGGCGAGTTGTCTTGAGCTAAGACCCCAGCTCTGCAATGTTGTTATGTCCACATTGCTTTTGTTTCTGTACCTGTTCCTATTGACGAAAGCCGCTGCTTTTTGAAAAACGATGTTCCAGGTCCCGCTTCCACGCCACAGCGGGTCGCTCCGGAACGATTGTGTCTCCGCTAGAGATCATCTGAAGTTCGCCGCGAGGACTGTTGAGAATGAATTGCTGGCTGGCACCGTGCCATTCACGATTGATCAGTTCGCATGGCATCCCTTCAGCATCGAAATAGAGATGTTCTGGTCTGATTCCGACCATGACGTCGTCATCCTCTAAAAGGTTCATGGGTGGTCGGCCGATGAATTGTGCGACGTAAGTTGTCATCGGCTTGTCGTATAACTCCTGAGGACTTCCGATCTGTTCGATCTGTCCGGATCGCATGACGGCTATGCGATCGGCGAGAGCCATGGCCTCTTGTTGATCATGGGTGACATAAATGACCGGCTGAGGACCATTAAGAATGAGTTTTTTCAGCTCAGGACGTAGTTCATCTCGCAGCTGGGCATCAAGATTGCTCATCGGTTCGTCCAGCAGATAGATGAGGGGATCGCGCAGAAGAGCTCTGGCCAATGCGACTCTCTGACGTTGACCACCCGAAAGTTGAGCAGGAAGACGATCAGCCTGTGCACTTAATTTCACGACATCGAGCATGCCGCTGATGCGGTTTTGGCGCTCTTCAACTGGGAGACCTCGGATTTTCAGACCCAGTTCCAGGTTGTTTCGAACGCTCAGGTGCGGAAAGAGGGCATAGCTCTGAAACACCATGCCGATCCTGCGTTGACGAGCCGGGATTCCATCAACTCTTCGTCCATGAATCAGGATCTGGCCTGCATCGGGTTGATCAAGTCCAGCAATCAACCGTAGGGCTGTGCTTTTGCCGCATCCGCTTGCACCCAAGAGGGCCACGCATTCACCCTCGTTCACGCTGAGATCAAGTTGACGAAGGATCCAGTTCTCTCCGAAGCGTCGACCGACCGATTGAAGCTCAAGCGTCATCGCTGTCATGCTCCAGCCAGAGAGGTCGCTTCACAGGGTCGATCAGAACAATGCATTCCAGCCTCGGGATCTCTCATCCTTCATGATTGCTTTGTACGGATTGGACAAGGCTTGATGCAGACCGGGGTTGTCTTATCGGCTGCGCTTGTCGTGGGGTTTTGAGGCTTCGGTTACTCCAAGACAGTAAACGCTTCCATCCTCTATGCCGACGCCAGGGGTTGTCCCACATCCGTTGACGGGTTGGCTCCGTTGACTCTCCAAAAAAAAGCAGGGATTCCACCCCCTGCTCAAACTGTCTTCTTTGCCCTGCTGATGGATGACGAACATCAGCACAAGCCGAACAGCATGCATTCATACTGCTTTACATATCTTAACGCAGAGGACTCGTTCGGCGCGCGGTTTCGATTTTGAGTTGCGGCAGCAGGTTGGCTCTGTGTTCTCAATCTTCAAAGTGGTTGAGATTTTTCCATCGATGTGTTGAGTTAACATGCCCACCTATTTTGTATTTTAACCAAAGAAAGTCGGCAGTTGCTCTTGGCCATTCTTTTTGCAAGGGTTGTTGTAGATTAATGCTTGGTTCTTGTTATTTTCTTTTATCGATCTGGCCATTGATCTGGTGTTGATCAGGTGATGAATCATGTTTCGATGTGAGTGCTTATCGAGTGATTTTTCTTGGAATGGAAACGTGTTAATGCAGTTTGCATAGGCATTGTATTTATCCTTTTACGGCGCCATTGGTCAGTCCGGAAACGATTTGTCTTTGGAAGATCAGGACAAGCACAAGCAGAGGTATAGATCCAAGCACCGTTGCTGCCGCATAGGCGCCGTAGGGAATGGAATAAACGGATGTTCCAGCAATGCGGGCCATGGCAACCGGTAATGTCAGCATCTTGGCATCGCTGATCCAAGTTAGAGCTACGGGATATTCATTCCAGGCAAACAGAAAAACAAGGATTCCCGTGCTTGCAGTGGCAGGACTAATCAATGGAATCAAAATCCAGCGCAATCGTTGCAGAAGCCCCATTCCTTCAAGGCAGGCTGCATCTTCAAGATCCTGAGGCAATCCCTCAAATGCTGCGCTGAGCAGCAAAAGGGCCAAGGGCATTGAAAGTGCTGAGTAAGGCAAAGCCAGAGCGATCAGGTTGTTGCCAAGTTGAAACGTTCTTGCCAATTCCAGCAGGGCCAAAAACAGCAGCACGTAGGGAAATAGTGCTGCGGCCGTGATGAATAGTCGGCTATTTTGACGCCATAATTTTGGTAACCGCGCTATTCCATAGGCACCAGGAAGGGCAAGGAGCAAGGTCAGCAATGTGGAAACACTGGCAACAATGGAGCTGTTGATTAAATAAAGCCAGAATGGTGGATTACTTTGCCAGAGCTCTCTGTAGTTCTGTAATGTCCAACGCTCTTGAAACGCCATAGGCGTTGCAATCAACGCATCGTTCGTGCTGAAGGAACTAATGAGTTGCCACACCATCGGAGCGAGGGACCAAGCCAGCAACAGCACGATCCAGAGTTGCCGTTGTTTCATCATTTAACGGGTCGAAGTACGCCAATGGATCTCAGTGCGATCGCTGCCAAAACGATGATCACTGTCAGCATCAGAAATCCCCCCAGCATCACCGTCGCGCTGTATCCGAAATCCAAGAAACGCATCGCATTCAGGTAGGCGTAGAGAGCAAGGCTTTCCGTGCTGCTGGCTGGTCCCCCACCGGTGAGAATCTGAATCAGATCAAAAACGCCGAAGGCTTGCGCCAGTCGAAACAACAGGCTCAGCAGGATGTATGGCGTCAGAAGAGGCAGAGTGATCGATCGCAGGCTTTGCCAGGGCTTGCCTCCCTCTAAGCGAAAGGCTTCATAAAGATCTGCAGGAATCGTTTGCAGTCCTGCCAGAAGAATCAAGGTGATGAACGGGGTCGTTTTCCAGACATCAGCGGCGACCGTGGCCATCCAGGCGAAATTCGGGTCAGCAAGGAGATTCAGGCTGGGCAGGCCGAGCGCAGCTGCGAGCTGCTCAAGCGGGCCGTAGGGCGTGTTGAAAATCCATCGCCAACCAAGGGCCATCATCGTTGTGGGGAGTGCCCAGGGCAGCAAGGTGAGTGCACGTACGGCACCACGACCGCGCCAACGCTGATCCAGCAGCAGCGCAATCGCTAAGGCGAGCAACAGCTCCAAGGACACCGACATCACGGCGAAACGTGCGGTCTGGAGGCTGTCCTGCCAGAACCGTGCATCGGACAACAGTCGAACCCAGTTGGCACCCCCATTCGGGATGGGGACCAGCCCGGTAAGAACGGAATCAGCGTGGAAGCTGAGCCAGGTGTAGCGGGCCATTGGCCACCCGAACACCAGGGCAATCAGCAGCAGTGCCGGTAACGCCAGCAGAACATTCATCCGCTTCCTCCTGCTGATTTGAGAATCACTTCACTGCTGGCCTGAGCCTCATCCATGGCGGGCTGCACCGGTTGCTCTCCCGTGAGGACTGCGCTGAGGCGTCGCTGCAACACGTCGCTCAGTTGGGCATAGAGCGGGGTGGGTGGCCGTTCGATCGCCACATCCAGGGCCTTTCCGATGTCGGGCAGCACTGGTGAACGAGTGGTTAGGGCCGGATCAGTGAAAAGCGATTGCTGGGTCGGGGTGTACCCCCTCTCCATGAACCGTTCGCGCTGCGCACTTTCCGAGGTGAGAAAGCGGATCGCTTCAACCGTCGCATCCTGGTGAGGTGACCCCTTCAGCAACGACAAACCCCAGCTTCCCAAGGTTGCTCTTGGTTGTTGCCCAGGCTCGGCCACCATCGTTGTAATCCCGACCTTCCCTCGAACTGAGCTGTCATCCTTCTGCAGCTCGGCAAATGCATAGGGCCAGTTGCGCATCAAGGCAGCGTCTCCGGATTTGAAGGCCTGCAGCGTTTCTGACTCGGCAAAGTTGGTCACAGCCCTTGGGCTGATGCCCTTGGCCAGGAGAGATTCCATCCATTGAGCCGCCTGGTTCGCGGCTGCACTGTCGAGTTCCGGTTGACCCGTCACCGAATTCAACCAGTGCCCTCCATATCCACTGATGATTTCCAGGAAGTCGCAGCTAAGCCCCTCGTACTGGCGTCCCTGCCAGACGAATCCGTACTTTGCAGAACCATCGGCCTGTAATCGCTCGCTGATTTCAATCAGTTGATCAGGCGTGGTGGGTGGTTCCTCCATCAGGTCCGTTCGCCAATACAGCATCCCCACATCAGCCACAAGAGGCCAGCGGTAGAGATGGTCCTTGTAGCTGTTGCCCAGCCGTGCCCCTTTGATCAGGGCGTCTTCATCGCCACTGTCAAACCAGCGATCCAAAGGTTCAAGCCAACCCGCCTCGGCATATTTGGGAAGCCATGTGACATCCATCAGCAGACTGTCAAAAGGAGGGTCCCCGAGCAGCAGGCTGCTGATCGCTAGATCACTGATCGATTCCGTTTCGAGTGGGCCCCGCGTGATCGACAAATGGATCCGATCTTGATGATCGACGTTGAAGCGTTCCACAAGTGATGCCGTCGCATCAACAAACGGGGCAGGCATCAGGATCCTGACGTCTTCAACTGCTTGGCCACGGCTCCATCCCACCCCGAAACCAAGAACCATCAAAACAGTGAGAACCATGATCAGGAGCCGTCGCCCGATCGTCATGGGGCCACGGGCTCCTGAAGGCCAGTCATCTGTTCTTCCGCCCAGTCTTTGACGGTGTATCGCTCAACGGCTGTTGTCATCAGCCCCATGCGATCCCTCTGTTCATCCTCTGACATGGCCAGAGCACCCTCAATGGCCTCATCCATGCGCCGATTGGAATAAGGATTGGTGAGAACCGCACCATCGAGAACAACGGACGCCCCAGTGAATTCAGAGAGGACGAGGACACCCCCCCTGTTTCGTCTTGCAGCTGCGTATTCCTTCGCGACGAGATTCAAACCGTCTCTCAACGGAGTGATCCAGCAGATATCCGCGTGACAGAACCAGGCAACCATTTCGTCATAGGGAATTCGCCGTGTGGAGAAGCGCACAGGGACCCAATCGATCTGGCTGAAGCGTCCATTAATTCGACCCGCCATTTCTTCGATGGTTCTTTGGGTTTCCTCGTAGATCTTCATGCCGCTGGCAGCTGCGACGCAGGCCAACATCAGGACGACTTCACCATGAAGATCTTTTCGACGTTCCAGGAGACGTTCAAAGGCCAGAAGCAGGGCTTCGTTGCCCTTGGTGTAATCAACTCGGCTGGCGGAGAGGATCAATTTCCTGCCTTTTTTCGTGTCCTGCACGATCAGCTCACCGTGACTCTCAACGGAGGCGCTCCAGGAAAGTTCCTGGATCACGTCGGGTGAGGTTCCCACCGGGGAACTCAGTAGCTCAACTTTCTGATCCTTGTACTGCAGCCATTCCGTCACAGTTGCTTCACAAAGCGCAGATCCAACCGTGATGAACTTTGTGTCGACAGGTTGTTTGGGACCACGCTTCGCTCCGATCAATGTGCTTGCTGCACGAGCAAAGTTTTCGGTGTACCGGGGAATATGAAATCCGACGACATCACAACAAAGAAGACTTTCAAGGATCTGCTCCCGCCAGGGGAGAATCGCGAAAACGTCGTTGCTGGGGAAAGGGGTGTGATGGAAGAACGCAATCTTTAGATCGGGACGTTGTGCACGCAGATAACCAGGAGCAAGCCAAAGATTGTAATCGTGGACCCAAACTGTGGCTCCGGGTGCAGCCTCTCGGCAGGCAGCTTCTGCAAAACGACGGTTGACCTCCTCGAAGATCCCCCAGTCAGCATTGTTGACATTGAAGTGGGTTGGAAATGTATGGAGGATCGGCCAAAAAGATTCTTTCGAAGTAACGTGATAAAAGCTATTAATTTGATGTTCGTGTAATGGAATACGACGTAACGTAAACTCTGACGGGTTATCCATTGTAATCCTTTCGTCTTCAACGTTATCGGGCTCATCCACACGGCGCCAGGCAATCCACGTTCCATCCTTTGCTGTGCGGAAAAGATTTCTCAGCGTTGGGATAATGCCATTTGGGCTTTTCTGATCCATCCAGATCCGCTGCCCATGCTCACCTTTTCCCTCATCGAAAGGGGTTCGGTGATAAAGAATGATGAATGAGCTGCGCCCCTCGTCTACTGCCATTCAGTCCTGGAGCTGCAAGCTCAATCCACCCTTCACGAGTGGAGCGCATTTGTCAAATTGAGGTGTCGCTCTGCAGATTCCTCAGTGAGTCCATCACTTCCTGGGCGTGACCCGACGGTCGAACGGCCACCCAGCGCTCTTGCAGCACTCCCTCTGGGTCAATCAAGAAGGTATGACGCAATGAGTAAGGAGCCATCCACGATCCGTACTGTTTGCTCACATTGCCATCGGGATCGGAGAGCAATGGAAAACTCAGCTGTTCGCTGGAACAAAAAGATTCGTGATCGTCAACACTGTCAGCGCTGATTCCTACCACTTCAGCATTGATGGAGAGAAAATCCTCATGCGTGCTCTCGAAGCCCCTGGCTTCGATGGTGCATCCACCTGTGAAATCTCTCGGATAAAAATAGAGAACAAGCCACTTGCCGCGGAAATCGTCAAGAGTCCAGTGATTTTGTTCTGGATTGGTTCGGCTTGACCCAGGGAGGTCAAAGCTTGGCACCATGCGACCTGTTTCGAGGACAGGGCCGCCAAGGGCACTCAGTTGGTTTGGCCTGAACGTCAGGGCAGCGAGTAACCCGGCGGATCGGATCAGAAGGTCGCGTCGCTGCATGCGTCTGGATGGATCAGAGTTTGGCGAGATTGATGCCGAGGGACTTGGCATAGGCGCCAAGACCTTTCTTTTGAATCGTTTTGAGAGCCCGTGTGGTGACGCGAAGGTTGACCCAGCGTTTTCCTTCAGCCCACCAAAGGCGACGCTGTTGCAGGTTGGCTTGCTGCAGCTTCTTTGTGCGGATGTGGGAATGGCTCACGGCCATGCCGTTGTTGGCGCGAGTCCCCGTGAGCTGACACACCCGTGACATGACGTCGTCCTGTTTCTTGTGTAGTTGCTTGGTTCTTCAAGGAAGAGCCAAACAACGAGCTTAACAAAGCTGGGTCCTTTTCTTAGAGCGAACGCTTCATGAGTTCCCCCATCAATTCAGCACTGCGGGTTTGAAAGCCTGCCAGTTCGTTGGGCTCAAGCCCACCGACTCCTAAACGGGCCATGTCATAGAGGTGTCTGCTGAGATCCATGGCCAGCTGCTCGCTCGGTGACGCTGCACTCGTGCCAACCAGAACAGCCCCGGACTTCAGCTTGAGAAGGCCCTCCACCAGTGGATGACGTCGGTTGATCAGCAGAACATGGTGGTCTGGGAGTCCTGGAAGGCGTTGCTCCATCAGAGCACCCATATCGTTCAACCGTCTCATCTGCTCCGGCAGAAGAATCATGGCCGGTGGCGCATTGTCTGCTTTCAGGGATTGAACCTGAATGGTGACCTTGTCATTGGACAGAGCCGTTTTCACCAGGGTTCGCAAGGTTTCAGATTGCGTTTCGCCATCCTGATCGGCAAGTTCGGTCGGTTCATCTTTAAAGCTGTCATCAAGCTCGGCATCAACCCGTTGGAATTTCAGCTCCTCATGGCGATGCTCCAACCATGAAATGAATTGCGTGTCGATCACCGTCTCCAGTTTTAGAACTTCCGAGCCCTGGGATGTCCAGAGATTCAATGCGTTGGCCTGGGCGACATCATCAGTGCTGTAAAGAATGCGGCTGCTATTTTCCGAAGAAAGCCTCGAGCGATACCCCTCCAAGGTTGTGTAGGCCTTGCCTGCAGTTCCGATCGGGTCCGGAGAATCCTTATCTTCACGGGGTTCAGCCGTGGTGCCGAACAGAATCAATTCAGCAACCTGGTCGGCAAATTTTTCATCTTCCATGGCTCCGATCTTCACAAAAGGTGCCAATGCATCCCACGCTTCTGCGTAGGAGGCTGGATTGTCTTGCTTTAAGTTGCGCAAACGGTCGGCAACCTTCTTGGCAACGAAATTACCGATCGAGCGCACGCGTCGATCGGTCTGCAACGCACTCCTGCTGACATTCAAAGGTATATCTGGGGAGTCAATGACTCCACGAAGGGGCAAGAGATAGCGCGGAACGACCTCTTTGATGGAATCACTCACAAACACCTGATTGCAATAAAGTTTGATTTCGCCTTTTTCCCAATCGGCACGACCTGATTGCTTTGGAAAAAATAAAATTCCTTGCAAATTGTACGGATAATCTGTGTTGAGATGAACCCAAAGTAAGGGATCTCCCTGAAATGGATAGAGATAATGGTAAAGATCGATGTAGTCTTTGTCTGACAAATCGCGAGCGCTTTTGCGCCATGGTGCTTCGCGTTTATTAACTGTTTCGCCTTCGAGCTGCACCGGTACTGCCATGAAATCGCAGTAGGTATTAATCAGAGTACGGATCCGTGTCGGTTCTATGTATTCAAGCTCCTCCTCCATTAAGTGCAGAATGACATCAGTGCCCGGTTGTTCACGCTCTGCTCCACTCAGGTTGAAATTTGGTGAACCATCACAACTCCAGCGAACAGCTTCCGTATCCTGTTTGGCTGAACGGCTGATCAGTTCGACCCGCTCAGCCACCATGAAGCTTGAATAGAAACCAAGACCGAAGTGGCCGATGATGGCATCGTCTTCCTGCTTGTATTTCTCAAGAAAATCTTCAGCACTTGAAAAGGCGACCTGGTTGATGTAGCGCTTCACTTCATCGGCCGTCATTCCGATGCCGTTGTCGGAAATGGTGAGTGTTTTTGCTTCGCGGTCGATGCGGATGCTGATGGCGCCCTCCTCTCCTTCGCTGCAGTCACCGGCCATGGCGGCCATGCGTCGCTTGCTAATCGCATCAACACCGTTGCTGACCAGTTCCCGCAGGAACACTTCGTGGCCGGAGTAAACGGCCTTTTTGATAATTGGAAAAATATTTTCGGTGTGGATCTGAATCTGACCCTGCTCGTCCAGCACCGGCATGTCTGCAACTTGAAAGTACTGACCTTAGGAATGAAAGTGTGTCTTCCTCAATGGCGGGATCAGGGGGGGTCTCCGTACCTCAGTTGAACGGCCTGAACATTGCGATCAGAATGATGAATGATGCTATGGGCTAGTACAGATGAAACTTCAGGGATCGGCGATCACAACTTCGGTTGTTGTTCTTGTCCTTGCGTTTCTTGCGATTCACTTTGCAGTATCCGGCTGGAGTGCAGCCTCAATCACGAGCGGTATCGATGCCACCGGTCGATCATCTCTCATCCTTTTTTCGATCGCGTTCATCGCTTCCAGCGTTCATCGCCTTTGGCGATCTCCTCTCACCACCTGGACACTGCAAAACAGACGCTGGATCGGCCTGAGTTTCGCCGGCTCTCACTTCATCCACCTTGCGCTGATCCTGGCCATCTCCATCGGCTTCCCGGAACCATTTTTGAGTGAGCAGTCCATGGGCAAGTGGCTGTTCGGCGGTCTTGGTTATGCCTTTGTGCTGTTGATGGCTGTGACATCAACAAATGCAGCCCAGCGCTGGATGGGAATGAAAAGCTGGAAACGGCTGCATCTCGTCGGCAGTTACTGGCTCTGGGCTCAGTTCGTTCTGACCTATGTCCAACACACCAAAGAGGGGCCAAAGGGTTTTTACCTGCCGTTTCTCGTGTTCACACTCCTTCTTTTGGTAATTCGTCTTGTCGGTCATCGCGCTCAGAAGACTTCCCTTGCGGGGACGGCTCTGAGTTAACGCTCAAGCTGCTTTTTGAAGATCTGGCCTCTCTTCCGGCATGATCGCCCCGTCAACCGGGCAGACCTGAAGACAGATCCCGCAATCGATGCACGTGTCGAAATTGATCCAGTAGAAATCCGTCCCTTTTTTGTTTTTTCCAGATCCCTGATCAATGCATGCCACGGGGCATGCATCAACACAATCGGCAATGCCTTCGCAGACGTCCGTGACGATGGTGTGAGGCATTCCCTAAAACCTGGTTCCCGGATCCTACGGATTGATCCAGTCGAGCTGGAAGACACCACGCGCTTCAGCCATTTTTTCCGCCTCCGTTTTGCTTTCCAAAGGAGACAGTTCCACCATCGCGCGCATGCCTCGGGCATGCCATGTTCTCTGTCTCTGAAGGGCAACCTCCAAGGCGGTCCCTTTGGCAAAGGCCACCATCACGGCTGGATGCCGATCAACATCCTCGGCCGGATCCGTCAGTAATTCGCGGATCGGATCGATGGCCAAGCTGAATCCAACCCCTGCCGCTGCGCTGCCTTTGGCGCCGCAACGGCCGACGAGATCGTCGTAGCGCCCCCCACGGGCAATCACCACTGGTGCAGATTTCCCCTGGCAGACCAACTGGAACACCAAACCCGTATAGAGCTCAAAGACAGGTTGAAACGTTGGATCGAGCTGAAGGAGCACCCCCTGTTCAGAAGCTGAGGGCGCCAGGAGATCATTGAGCCGTTTCAGATCGGAGAACACCGGATGGGGTCCGAAACGCTCCTCCAACCTGCGCACTTCGTGTTCCGGTTCTCCCCGACTGTCCAGGAGCTGAAGCAAGCCGTCTCTCTCCATGTCCGCCAGTTCCATCTGTTCGATGGCGAGGCGATCGAATCGGGTCAGCGCTGAACGAATCGTGTTTTGTGTCTGCTGATCGAAGGACTGCAGTGCCAGGTTCATCAGCGCTGTATGCCCGATCAGCAATTTGGGTGGCTGACCATCCCCAAGCCTCAGCGTTTCTACGGCAGCGAGAAGAAGGGAGAGGAGCTCCATTTCAGCTTCAATCCCTTTCACACCAAAGAGTTCAACGCCGCTGTGGAGGTTCTCTTCGATCGACAGGCCTCCTTCATCGGCCGAGCGGCTCTGAAACACGGTTCCTGAGGCCCAAAGCCTCAGAGGTCGTGGTCTGGATGCCAGTCGGGTGCAGGCTGCCCGGGCAATGGAGGCGGTCATCTCTGGTCGCAGCCCGAGCGGTTCATCGGCCACCAGTCGGACCACATCCCCGCTGTCGATTGCCCCACCAGCCATCAGTGTGTCCAGACGTTCGACCCGTGGAGGAGACACCTCGTCGTATCCCCAGAGTCGATAAACGGTGGCCAGACGCTCACTCAAACGGCGATTGTTCTCGACTTGACGAGGATTCAGATCCCTTGCGCCAGCTGCAGGTTGCAGCGCCATATCAAGTAGTTGTCGTCCTTGATCAGGATCCCATGGCCGTGATCTCTGGGGCCCCGAAACAGTCTCCACTCAGGGGTCTGACATGGGCGAGCTCCTTCACCAGTTTTGGATGAAGATCTGGACCACTGGCCAAGACCCGGCCCGAGCTGATCGTGAACGGTCCGCCCCCATACCCCGTCACGACTCCCCCTGCCAATTCCACCAGGGCAACCCCTGCCGCCAGATCCCAGGGGGCCAGCCCCCTTTCCCAATAACCGTCCTGTCGTCCTGCGGCGACGAAGGCCAGATCTACCGCAGCTGCGCCACCTCGACGCACGCCGTGGGTTCGGTGCGTAAGCCAGCAGAATTCGGCGTAATTGTTGTCCAGGCGGGTCTGTCGGTCGTAGGCGAACCCGGTGACGAGCAAGGCTTCATCAAGGCTGCTGCATGCACTCACCTTGATCGGTGTGTCGTTGAGATGGGCCCCGAGTCCCGGTGCACCCCAATAGGTTTCCCGGAGAAATGGAACTGCGATGGCGCCGAGAATCGGCTGTTGTCGCCAAGTCAGCCCGATAGAGGTGGCGAAAAAAGGGTACCCATGGGCGAAGTTGGTGGTTCCGTCGAGGGGATCGACACACCAGCGCAGACCTTCCTGTTCGCCTTCTGGACCACTTTCTTCGGCCAATACAGCGACCTCCGGCGTGAGGCTTTTCAACCGCTCCAGAATCAATGCTTCTGCGGAGAGGTCGGCATTGGTCACCAGGTCTCCGACAGGACCCTTGTTATTGATCGAGGACACCCTGCCGTAGTGCCGCATTAATTCGGCTCCGCCGAGATCAGCCGTTGACCGAGCAATTTCGATCAGCTGGGCAATGCGGTCTTGGTTTAAACCCGCTGCCGCAGCGGCTGCTGCACAGGTTGTGGTATTCATCGTCACTCTTCATCGAGGGGGAGGCCAGATCGAACCGAACCACGGCCGAAGTGCCGTCCGAACTGCAGTTCATACACCTCGTCCTCATCCTGTGTCTCTGCTTCGAGTGGGCCTGTGGCTCTGGCTACACAGAGGAGGCCGTAGCCCTGGCGACGCAGTTCACGTGACAGGCCCATCGCCTCGCGCTGATCAATCGACCCATCCAGCACGCGAACCGCACAACTCGTGCAACAACCGTTTCGGCAGGAGAAGGGCAGAGGATCTCCTTGCAATTCAAAACTCCGCAGGATGTAGTCCCCCTCGGGCACGTCATGGCTGATCGTGCGGTTCTCCTGGCGCCAGTGAATGGTGATCCTGTGCCTGGGACGCATGCCGGCCTGATGGAAACGCCCTGCTACATTCGCATCTGCCCCACGTCCGCCGCTGGAGAGGTGGCCGAGTGGTCGAAGGCGCAGCACTGGAAATGCTGTATAGGGGCAACTCTATCGAGGGTTCGAATCCCTCCCTCTCCGTTAGCTAACTCCAAACCCCCCTGCATTGCAGGGGGGTTTTTATTATGAATAATGGCTGATGACGCACCCATCGAACCAGTTGTGCAGTTGAATTTTGAAGTGCCTTAGATTTTAATGATCACCCTCATTAGTACAATTTTTGAATGAGATCTGAGGCCATGGTTTGAAGTCGAAATGCTGACTTGATGGTCAAGGATTTATGACTGGTATGTCTAGATTGCGACCATAAAAAGAATTGCTCTTAAGACCAAGCGACCAATTGGTTCGTACTTCTGGCATGAACTCTCCTTTATAATTGCGCTGCTAGATCACAAAGTTTTGGGGTAGATTGTCATTCATCTGTTGAGCAAAATGCAACATTTTGATCGAGCTTTGATCATTGCCTTGTGAGGGGCTGGGGAGTGCATTGTTCAACAGGCAGGCGAGAACCGCTGAAGTTGCCACCATGCATCTGATCATTGTTCCCCGTGGTCCGTACATCACATTCAACTGCGGTCTGACCACGCGAGGTATGACCAAGTTGTTTTCATTTGTGACAGTCCGTGTCTCGTGATCGAGATGCTTTTGCAGGTTTGTCCTTAAACGTTGCCAGGTTGTGTCTACCTGCCATTATCATTTGATCCAGAGTGGCAAAGCTGAATAGTTGAACACCTCCGAGGTTGCTGAACGGTGACCGGCAATCGGTTCGTGGAGAACTTCAACGG
The DNA here is from genome assembly GCF_047303025.1 of Synechococcus sp. MIT S1220. Lineage (NCBI taxonomy): Bacteria > Bacillati > Cyanobacteriota > Cyanophyceae > Synechococcales > Synechococcaceae > Synechococcus > Synechococcus sp. MIT S1220. Next base: position 1,866,422 of record NZ_CP138939.1, read on the forward strand.
CTGTAAACATCGATCAATATTCAACTCATTACTCGATGGCATGCCATCATTTCTCTCGGGGAAACTGTTTTGACAACGCCTCTTGATATTCCTGCAATTTTGCTCGTTCTGGCCACTCTTTTTGGTGCCCTGAACTACTGGTTCATCAAACTGCCGCACACCATTGGGCTGATGGTGATTGCATTGGTTGCCAGTTTGGGGCTGGTAGGGCTTGATCTCATTAATCCGACTTTAGGTTTAAGCGACTTAGTGAATAACTTTTTAGCAAATATTGATTTTAATGTCACGCTTATGCAAGGCATGTTGTCTTTCCTGTTGTTTGCAGGTGCTTTGCATGTTGATCTTGCTCAGCTGTTATCCCGCAAATGGATCATTCTGATATTAGCGAGTGTGGGTGTTCTTCTTTCAACAGCGGTGATTGGCACTGGTTTTTGGTTTGTAACGGGGGCCATTGGTCTATCTATTCCGATTCCGGTGTGTCTCCTGCTTGGAGTGATGGTGTCGCCCACGGATCCCGTTGCCGTTCTGGGAATCTTGAAAACTCTGCGGGTTCCAGCTGATTTGAAGGCAAAAATTGCAGGTGAGAGTCTGTTTAATGATGGTGTTGCTGTTGTTTTATTCAGCGTTCTTGCATCTTTGGCCTTCAGTAGTGGCGGCAATGCCGATCCTGTTGGATTTCAACTTTCGTCAGTTGGTGTTTTGCTTGTAAAGGAGGCTTTTGGTGGTGCATTGCTTGGACTGGCAGGTGGATTCGCTGCGTTCTGGCTGCTTCAGCAGATCGATGATTATGTCTTGGAGGTTTTGATCACTCTGGCTCTTGTTACGGGAGCCTATGCAGTGGCGCTTCATCTCCATCTCTCTGGCCCCATCGCCATGGTGATTGCGGGTCTACTGATTGGTAACCAAGGCACCTCGTTGGCGATGTCGGAAAAAACCCGTGAGCATGTTGAAACCTTCTGGGAATTAATTGATGAGATTCTCAATTCCGTGTTGTTTCTGCTGATTGGTTTGAAACTGGTTTTTGTGCTTCAGCACTCATCGAGTGATCTGCCCTTTAGCCATGTTTTTATTTTATTGGTTGCAACAACCTTCCTTTCGATCTTCGCTCGTTTTGCAGCTATCTCCTTGCCATTGCAAATTCAAGCAACCATGGCTGATGTTACCCCCGGAACAGTCCCGATTCTCACCTGGGCTGGAATACGTGGTGGTGTTTCGGTTGCTTTAGCCCTATCGCTGCCGAATACACCGGAAAGCAATATGCTTCTATTAGTCACATATTTTGTTGTCCTTTTTTCTGTCATTGTTCAGGGACTCACAATTGAACGTGTCATCAAGAAATATTTTCCTTAGTTGCATAGTTCTTAAAAAAAATCGGTCTGCGCTATATTTCTCGTTGCAAGGTTGATAATTCATCGGGGATGAAATCATCAACCTTGCATTAATCATAATTTAACACCAGTTTCCTGCCTTTAATTTGATTCTTAAGCGACATATGGCTTTCGGGTAATGTAATTCGTTGATTCTTGGATGGTCATTAAGGAGCCGTAGTATATTAAGCAATCATTCATGCGATCTATCAACGAATGCTGCATGGATTTGGGTGATTCCTTTAAGGTCGATATTCAGAATTCTTGGTGTTGATTAAAAATCGGTAGATATATGAAATCTGAATTCTCTTCTTGGCGTTCATTGATTCTGATTTATGTGTACATGTTTAGAGGCTGGAGGTCAGGAACTATTTATTGACTATTGGTCATCCCGCTCCAGCGGCTTAATGTTTCTAGGCTTTGCAGCCCCTCGAGGCGACGTCCATTGGGATGTAGCCAGGTTGGGATTGAGCGAATGTTCGCAGCTCGGCATGCAGTTAAGTCGTCAGGGCGTTCCTTCGGTTTGTCACACTCGACGTAGGGGAGCCTTGCCGCCTCCAGGCCGAATAAAATCTTTTGTTGTTTGCAGGCGGGGCACCAGTGGGTTCCAAAAAATTGGATGCCAACACGGTTCAGATGGCTGACCAAGCTTTTCGCATTGATCGATGATGCCTGAGCGAGTTGTGTTGATGTACTTGCGGCAATGGGAGAGGGAATGATCGTTGCTGTAAACAGGGTGCAACTCAAAAGAAAACTAATTTTGAAGCGTTCACTGTTGGTCATCATCTTACTTCAAACGATATAAATCCTAAAGCATCTCTATTGGAAGTGACATGTCATAACGAAGTTTCTGTTTGAAGCCATGATTTGACTCCTTGCTTACAAGCTGATGCAATGGTGTTAGCCAAACCTGCCTGATACATAATCTTGCGTCGCCTGTTGTTGTGGGTCATTGAAGATTTTTTCTGTTTGATTGAACTCAACTAAGTAGCCAACCTTGCCGTTGCCTCCATCCACTTCTTCAGCGTTGTAAAAGGCGGTCATATCACTCACGCGCAGGGCTTGTTGCATATTGTGTGTCACGATTACAATCGTGAAGCTTTTTTTAAGCTCATGCATTGTCTCTTCAATTTTTAAGGTGGATATAGGATCCAGAGCCGAACAAGGCTCATCCATCAAAATGACTTCAGGCTGAATGGCGATGGTTCTGGCAATGCACAAGCGCTGTTGTTGTCCGCCAGATAGTGAATAACCGCTATCATTCAATTTGTCTTTACACTCATCCCATACGGCTGCCTTGCGAAGCGAACGTTCAACAAGCTCATCCATATTCCCTCTGAATCCGTTGATTCTGGCGCCAAATGCGATGTTTTCGTAGATGCTTTTGGGAAATGGATTGGGCTGTTGAAAGACCATCCCTATCCTTCGCCTTACTTCAACCGGATCAACATTGGAACCGTACAGGTCAACGCCATCGAATAGTATTTTTCCTTGTAATGAACAGCCTTCGATCAAATCATTCATGCGATTCATCGAGCGAAGGACTGTTGATTTCCCGCAGCCAGATGGACCGATAAACGCAGTGACTTTGCCTTTTGGTATCTCACAATAGATATTTTTGACAGCCTCGTAGCCACCATATTTAATCGTGACATTCTGCATCGAAATGCATGTCTCTGTTTCTTTCTTGATGTCTTGACCCTTGAAGAAGCTTGCCATTGATTTAATTGAAGTGAATGGGGATCTGTAAGGTGAAAGCAAGAACACTTGGTCTTAAAGAATCATCAGCGTGTTGTTAATCTTGCTAGCCAGCGTGCGACAAGGTTAAGAATTAGAATCATAATTACCAACACAAAAGATGCCACCCACGCCAATTCCTGTTGCAGGTCATAGGGCATTCCGGCAAAGTTATAGATAAGAACAGAGAGAGATGAAATAGGCGACAACAAGCCTTCCGACCAGAAGTCACCAAATGATCGGGCAGGCCAAAAGTAGGAGAAGGAAGCTGTGAAAATTAATGGGGCGGTTTCGCCTGCAGCACGCGCAATTCCAAGCACAATTCCTGTAGCAATTGATGGAAATGCAGATGGTAATGTGATTCTCATCACTGTTATGAAACGCGATGCTCCGACGCCAAACGCTCCACGTCTAAGGTCTTCGGGAACCAACTTGAGCCCTTCATCAGTTGTTTTGATGATTGTAGGTATCATCAAAATAGATAAAGCCAATCCGCCGGCGATTGCACTGAATGACCGCTGGAACAACCAGTTTGATAGAACAACAACGGTTCCGTAAATGAAAACTCCCGAAATAATGGAAGGAACACCCGATAAGACATTGGTGCCGAATCGTACAAATTGTGAGAATCTTTTTCCTCTTGAATATTCTGCAAGATAAATACCTCCACCTACGCCAACTGGAATCGCCACCAATGCTGCGATGACGGTCAAGATCAATGTTCCCATTAATGCGCTACCGATACCTCCTCCCTCCAGTCCGGGCGGCGGGGGCGTTTCAAGGAACAGTTGAAGACTCAGCTTTGAGCCGCCTTTGATTATGATGTATGAAAGGACGAGAAATAATGGTAAGACGCTGATTATGGCAAAAAATCCTACTGAAATTGTTAGCAATCGACTTGTGATATTCCGTGAAATATTTGGCTTATAGCTTAGATCTGGCTGTCCAGAATCTGTTAGCGAGCGGGATAGATAGCCCATGGTTCAGTACTTTAATCTCAGACGCTTCACCATCAATTGAGCAAGTATATTTACTACCAATGTAAGGATGATAAGGACAAATGCTGCATACATCAGTGACGATACTTGAGAACCATCGGCTTCGCCGAATTGATTGGCAAGCATGGATGAAATCGTGTTTCCTGGTGCCAGGAGTGAAAAGCTGAAATTATTTGAATTGCCAATGATCATCGTGACTGCCATCGTCTCTCCCATCGCGCGACCCAGTGCAAGCATGATGCCTCCCACGATTCCTGAGATTGCTGCTGGAAGGATGATGTTTAGGATGGTCCCCCATCGTGTGGTGCCGACTCCATAAGCAGCTTGACGCAGACTTGTTGGAACCTGATGAAGTGCATCTCTTGAAATTGCCGTGATGATGGGGAGGATCATCACCACAAGAATTAGAACTGCGGGCAATGTGCCTGGACCCATCGGTGCTGTACTGAATATCGGTAGAAATCCAAGACGTTGATGAAGAATTTCCAGAAGCGGTCGGATGAAGGGCTCCATCACAAAGATGGCCCACAATCCAAGAACAACAGAAGGAATTGCTGCTAAAAGCTCCACCATCAGTCCAATAAGATTTCGAATCTTCAGAGGGATGATGTTTTCTGTGATGAATATTGCTGTTCCAACCCCAAGTGGCACGGCAATTGTGAGTGATAATAGTGAAGTAATTAGCGTTCCATATATTGCAGCTCCTGCACCATATTCGTCATCGACGGGATTCCAGCTTGAGGTCACCAGAAATCCCCATCCGTAACGTCCCATTGAGTCCAGTCCTCCCATGAACACCACGTAGAGGACAGCGAACAGCAGCAGAGCCACCACAGCCGCAAGGATGGTGAACAGATTTTTGAAACCGACGTCCAGAAATCGTTCAGACGGTCGTCGTCTTCTGAGTTCATAAAGCTTGTCCGATTTCGGGGACATGCTCCAGTGATCCAGGCATCGATAGGGTATTCGCCAAGCTCCCTCAGTTCACTAAGAGCCCATTAACGCTTTTGGGTGAGGCTTCAGGGCTGGAACATGCCGGTAGCGTGGGTCTCGAAAGAGTTCGGTTATGGGGCGGATCGTTGGGATCGACCTTGGTACGACAAATTCTGTCGTGGCCGTACTCGAGGCGGGTCGCCCCCACGTGATCGCCAACGCAGAGGGCAGTCGTACCACCCCATCCGTGGTTGGTTACAGCAAAGATCAGGAGTTGCTTGTCGGGCAACTTGCCCGTCGTCAACTTGTGCTCAGCCCGCGGAACACCTTTTCAAATCTCAAACGCTTCGTCGGACGCGACTGGGATGAACTCGATGACAGCACGCTGACGGTTCCCTACACCGTTCGCGCCAATGATCGCGGCCAGGTCCGCGTCCCCTGTCCAGTGACCGAACGGGAATATGCCCCAGAAGAGTTGGTGGCAAGCATCATTCGCAAGCTTGTCGACGATGCCTCCACTTACCTGGGTGAGCAGGTTGAGGCCGCCGTCATCACTGTGCCGGCCTACTTCAATGACGCCCAGCGGCAGGCAACGCGAGACGCCGGACGACTGGCGGGAATCTCTGTTGAGCGAATCCTGAATGAGCCGACGTCAGCAGCCCTGGCCTACGGTTTCGACCGCAGCGCCGTGCGACGCGTTCTTGTCTTTGATTTGGGTGGCGGCACATTCGACGTATCGCTGCTCCGCATCGCCAATGGCGTCTTTGACGTCAAGGCCACCAACGGAGATACGCAACTAGGCGGCAACGACTTTGATCAACGCATCGTTAACTGGCTCGCAGATGCCTTCCAGAGTGAGCACGAGGTGGATCTGCGTCGGGATCGCCAGGCGCTGCAACGGCTGACCGAGGCCGCTGAAAAAGCCAAGCAGGAACTCTCCGGGGTCTTGAGCACACCGATTTCTCTTCCCTTTATCGCCACGGGCAGTGATGGTCCTCTCCATATCGAAACGAACCTCAGCCGTGCAACCTTCGAGTCCCTGTGCCCGGATCTGCTGGACCGTTTGCTGAGTCCCGTTCAGACAGCCTTGCGTGATTCCGGGTGGGCCGCTGATGACATCGATGATGTGGTTCTCGTTGGTGGTGCGACGCGCATGCCGATGGTGCAACAGCTGGTTCGCACCTTGGTGCCCATGGACCCATGCCAGTCTGTCAATCCGGATGAGGTTGTGGCGATTGGTGCTGCCGTGCAGGCGGGCATTCTCACCGGTGAACTGCGAGATCTTCTTTTAAACGACGTCACGCCTCTGTCCCTAGGACTGGAGACGGTGGGCGGTTTGATGAAGGTGTTGATTCCGCGCAACACCCCGATTCCGGTGCGCCAGTCCGATGTTTTCAGCACCTCAGAAGCCAACCAGTCCTCAGTTGAAATTCACGTTTGGCAAGGGGAACGCCAGATGGCATCGGACAACAAATCCCTCGGCAAGTTCCGTTTATCCGGTATTCCTCCGGCACCAAGGGGTGTGCCCCAGGTTCAAGTGGCCTTCGACATCGATGCCAATGGTCTGTTGCAGGTGAGCGCCACAGATCGAACCACCGGCCGCAAGCAGTCCGTTTCGATTCAAGGGGGATCCAACCTCAATCAGGACGAGATTCAGGCCCTGCTGGCTGAGGCGGAAGCGCGTGCAGATGAAGACAGGCGCAAGCGAAATCAGATCGAGCGCCGACATCGAGCGCAGACGCTGGTTGCGCAAGCCGAGCGCCGACTCCGTGATGCTGCCCTCGAACTCGGTCCTTACGGTGCGGAACGCCAGCAGCGCGCTGTGGAAATGGCCATGCGTGATGTTCAGGATTGTTTGGATCAGGGGGATTTGCATGAGATCGACATGGCTGCAAGCAGCCTCGAGGAGGCTCTTTTCGGCCTCAATCGCCGCCTGTCTGCAGAACGACAAGGCGATGGCAGTCCCCTACAGGGGATCCGCAACACCCTTGGATCCCTCAAGGATGAACTCTTTTCCGATGATGACTGGGACGATGATCCCTGGGGAAACCCTGGTCGACCACCAGCCCGCAGTCCTGGCATGAGCCGACGCGACTTTGATCCCTGGGACGATGAATTCCGTCGCTGAACCGGATTACTGGTCGCTCCTTGGGCTGGACCCTGAGAGTGATGACCAACAGTTGAAACGGGCGTTTCGGCGCGAGGCGCGCCGCTGGCACCCTGATCTCAATGGCAACGATTCGGTTGCTGAAGAGCGTTTCAAACTTGTCAACGAAGCGTATGCGGTTCTCAGCGACCCCCGTCGTCGCTCCGCTTGGGAACGGGGTGAAGCTGCTCAACGGCAGATCCATGACCCGTTCGCCAGTGGATTTCCTTCTTTTGAGGATTATCTATACGTTGTTCTTGGCCGTGTCGAATCACCCCGTGATCAGACCCCCGCTGCAAGGGCCGTGGAGGATCACAGCCCTGTTCAGGAGTCACCGGCGACACAATCCACCAATCCACCACCCGTGCGTGCGGATCAGGATCTGGAATCTCTGGTGGAGCTCACGCCGGAGCAGGCGTTGGAAGGCACCCGTGTGGAGCTCAATCTCGATGACGGCACAGTGGTCGAATTGGACACCCCTCCCTTCGCTGGTGATGGTTGGCGGCTTCGACTGGAGGGTGTCGCGCCTGGAGGACGTGATCACTTCCTGCAGTTGCGTGTGGTAACTCCTGAGGGTCTGCGTATTGACGGACTCCGTGTCCATTACCGCCTTGAGCTGTTCCCTCCGGATGCAGCTCTTGGTTGCGCTGTCGATGTGCCGACCCTGGATGGCCCCGTCACCCTTCAGGTCCCGCCAGGGTCCTCCAGCGGCAGGTTGCTGCGTCTGCGGGAGCGTGGCTTGAGCTGGGATGACCGTCGTGGAGACCAGCTGGTTGAAATCGTGATTGTGATTCCTGCGGCACTGGGGGAGGCTGAGCAAGCGCTCTATCGACGTCTGCAGGAACTGGCACTCGAGGACGATGCGCTCTGATGCAGATCGATGAGAGACTCCACTGGTCGATGACGTCGGGATGAAGGTTCACGTTCTCCTCTTTGACGCCGGCAGTGACAGCGAGGGCATCCACTCGCTTGAGATGGCGGGTAAGACCGTCGTGCTGCTTTTCGAAAATCCGGACGACGCCGAACGGTACGCAGGGCTTCTGGAAGCTCAGGATTTTCCGGTGCCGAGTGTTGAGACCATGGCCCGTGATGATGTTGAGCTGTTCTGCAGAGATGCTGGCTATGAAGCCCGGTTTATCGAGTCAGGCTTCGTTCCCAGCTCGAAGGAGGAGCGGCAGTTTATCGCTCCTCCCGAAGCCAACCTGGATGTGACCAACTGGAAGACTGATGAAGCGATTTCTGAGGGGTCAACAACGCAGTCCGATCCAGAAGCCGCCCCATCCCCTTCCACGGCTGAATCCAGTGAAGAGTTGGACGCCCTCCGGAAGCGACTCGAGGGCCTGCTCTAAACATGGGCAGCTTTTCAGGTGATCTCCAACCATCCAACGACCGTGGCCATCTCCTGACGGAGCAACCAAATCCCCGCAGTTCTGAGCTCGACCAACTCCAAACAGACGATCTCGTCGGTCTGTTTATCGAGGAGGATCGCCGGCCACAGCAAGCTGTGGAGGGCGCCAGTCGAGAACTGACTGTTGCAGTCGATGGGATTGCGTCCCGCCTCCGCCGCGGTGGCCGCCTTTACTACCTCGGTGCGGGGACCTCCGGCCGCCTCGGAGTGCTCGACGCTGCCGAATGTCCTCCCACGTTCTGCAGCGACCCGGAAATGGTGCAGGGGGTTCTTGCCGGAGGTGCCCCTGCACTTCTACGCAGTTCCGAGGGATTGGAGGATCTCGAAACGGCGGGGCGGGATGATCTCGATGCCCTTGGCTTTTGTGCTGAGGATTGCCTTGTCGGGATCGCTGCTGGTGGAACAACGCCTTATGTGCGTGGAGGCTTGGCGTATGCCAAGGCGATCGGCGCGCTAGCAATCGCGATGGCCTGCGTTCCATCCGATCAGGCTCCGCTCCCCTGTGATATCGACATCCGACTGCTCACCGGACCTGAATTGCTGACGGGATCAACGCGCCTGAAAGCCGGAACGGCCACAAAGATGGCCCTCAACATTCTCTCGACAGCCGTCATGGTCCGGTTGGGCAAGGTTTACGGCAACCGCATGGTTGATGTGTCTGCCAGCAACAGCAAGCTTGTGGATCGATCACTAAGGATTCTTCGCGATCTGGCCGGTGTTGAGCGGGATGCAGGTCTTACGTTGCTGAAGCAATCCGATGGATCGGTGAAATTGGCGTTGCTGATGGCTGCTGGCCAATTGGGTGTAGACGATGCCGTTTCCCTGCTGCAGGCCCATGACCAGCAGCTGAGAGCAGCGCTGAGAGCCTGTGGGAGCGAGCTTCAGGTTGGGTTGTAGGGTCCCCAATAAGGCATGGTGAATAGTTCCAGACGCCGGCGCGTCTCCATTGGCACAACGGCTGCTGGTGTGATCAACGCATCGGAGAGGGCCGTGTGTGCAAGGGAGGTTGGCCGTTTCTCCTGAAGCAGCTGGATCAGGTGGCTGAGGATTGGTTCTGTGGCTTCGGCATTGGCCCTCAGATGGCCGATGACCAGCTCCACGCTGACATCGTCGTGCTCGTTGTGCCAGCAGTCGTAATCGGTCACCATGCTCAAAGATGAATACGCCATCTCGGCTTCCCGCGCCAAACGAGCTTCAGTGAGGTTGGTCATGCCGATCACCGCGCAGCCCCAGCTTCGATGAAGAGCGCTTTCGGCCCTGGTGGAAAAAGCGGGACCCTCCATGCACAGATAGGTTCCACCCCTGTGCACTTGACGGCTAGCAGGGAGACTGGATGCCGTCGCATCGGCCAACAGAGTGTTCAGCGCAGGACAGGTGGGATCGGCGAGGCTCACATGGGCAACACAGCCGTCGCCGAAGAACGTCTGGGGGCGCTGATGCGTGCGATCGATGAACTGATCCGGTACGACCATGTCCCGGGGGCGGATGCTGTCCTGGAGGGATCCCACCGCTGAAACGGACACCAGCCAGCGCACGCCGAGTTTGCGCATCGCCCACAGGTTCGCTCGATAAGGAATCTCACTTGGCAGCAAATGGTGCTGACGACCGTGGCGAGCCAGGAACACGATCTCCATCCCATGCAAACGACCCAAGCGCAGGGTGTCTGAGGTGCTTCCGAAGGGCGTGGGAAGCTCGATCTCTTCCAGGGGCGTCAAGCCAGGCATGGCATACAGACCGCTTCCGCCGATCACGCCCACGCGTGCTGGCAGCAGATCGGGTGTTTCGGTCATCAAATGCTTCATCCCTAAACTTCAGTTTTGCTCGCGCAGCGATGACCACGGCCTTGATGGACACGGAAGCAGGCCTGATCGAGCTCGAGCTGTTCGAGACCGATGCTCCGAACACCACTGCCAATTTCGTCAAATTGGTGAAGGAGGGGTTCTATGACGGTCTTGCCTTCCACCGGGTGATTCCAGGCTTCATGGCCCAGGGTGGATGCCCCAACACAAGAGCTGGAGCCAAAGGCATGCCGGGCACTGGCGGCCCCGGGTACATGATCGATTGTGAGATCAACAGCCAGAAACATCAGGCTGGGACCTTGGCCATGGCCCATGCCGGCAAAAACACCGGTGGATCCCAGTTCTACATCTGCTTTGAGCCTCAACCGCATCTCGATGGCGTCCATACCGTCTTCGGCCTGGCCGGAAGCATGGATGTCGTGATGAAGCTCAAGAACGGGTCCAAGATCAACAAAGTGACGATTCAGGACAGCTGAAAAGTCAGGCCGTCCCCCAGTGAATCAGGAATGGTGCGTTGGCTAACGCACCATTTGCTTCGTCATCGAGGAGCTCAGAAAGCTTGCGTTCGCTGCGTTCCAAGGTCTGCGGTGGATGCATTGCCATCTGCTCGTTGATGACCCGAAGCAAGCCCAGGCGGTTGGTTTCGTCCCAGGAGGCGATGGTCTTCAGCAGAAGCATCGGATCCCGTTCCCCCGGTTCGAGCTTCCAGACGAACTGAGGGCGCTCCCACAACGCCAGCAAGCGGGGTGCATGGAGGGAGACCAGCTCAAATCCATGATCTGCGGCAGTTTGTTCTGCTCTCCGTCGAAGCGATGACCATTCACCACTCTCCGTTTCGACAGCCAGTGCCAAAACGGTGCAAGGACCGGGTTGGTTGAACATATGGCCAAGCTTGTCGCGCTTGGTGGCCAGGTAGTCCGCGTTGTGGTCGCCGGCGTCCATGATCAATGGAACGCGCTCCTCAACCCTCAGGCCGTAGCCCCCAAGACCAGCGATTTTTCTCGGATTGTTGGTGAGCAGTCGAAGGTGATGAATGCCGAGATCGGACAAGATCTGAGCACCGACGCCGTAGTTGCGGAGATCAGCCGCGAAGCCCAGACGTTCGTTCGCTTCCACGGTGTCGAGCCCTCCGTCCTGGAGGCTGTAGGCCTTGAGTTTGTTGATCAGGCCGATTCCTCGTCCTTCCTGTCTGAGGTAAACAACAACACCCTCCCCTTCACGTTCGATTTGACGCAGCGCTGCTTCAAGTTGCGGTCTGCAATCGCATCGCAAGGATCCGAACGCATCTCCGGTGAGGCATTCCGAATGCATGCGCACCAGAACCGGCTCCTGCAGCGCAGAGGGATCTCCCTTGACCAGAGCAATGTGCTCTGAGCCATCCAGTTCGTTGCGGTAGCCGATCGCCTGGAATGAACCGAACTGGCTTGGCAAAACGGCATGCGCTTGGCGTTTGACGAAGCGTTCGTTCGCTAGCCGGTAGCTGATCAGATCAGCGATGCTGATCAGCTTCAATCCCCACTGTGTGGCGTACTCGCGCAGTTCCGGAAGGCGCGACATCGAGCCGTCGGTGTTTTGAATCTCACAGATCACTCCAGCGGGATTCAAGCCTGCGAGCTCGGCTAGATCGACGGCGGCTTCCGTGTGACCTGCCCGTTTGAGCACACCTCCCTTGCGAGCACGCAAGGGGAAGATGTGACCGGGACGGCGTAGATCCGCTGGCCGGGTGTTGGCATTGAGGGCGACCTGGATGGTTCGAGCCCGGTCGTCTGCTGAGATTCCCGTGCTGACCCCGTGCTCCCGTCCTGCATCGATGCTCACCGTGAAGGCGGTTTCGTTGACATCGGTATTGCGATCCACCATCAGGGGCAGATCCAGCTCATCCAGGCGCTGCCCCTCCATGGCGAGGCAGATGAGACCACGGGCCTCGGTCGCCATGAAATTGATCGCTTCCGCTGTTGCGAATTGCGCTGCACAGATCAGATCTCCCTCGTTCTCCCGTTGTTCGTCATCAACCACCACCACACAATCGCCATTGCGAATTGCGGCCAGGGCATCGGGGATGGTGTCGAAAGCGATCGGTTCCTGGTCGCTTGCTGGTTTTGAACTCTCCAGGGCTCCAGTCAAAAGTTGAGATTCCGTCATTATCGATACCTGTACGATCAGCCGCGGTTGTCGCCGCCCCCATGGAGAGCCGCAAGCCATCGATTTTGGCCGACATGGCAGCAGGTGGGCCCGCACGGGTTGCCGTGATTGGTGCCTCTGGATACGGCGGTCTGCAAACCATTCGGCTTCTGCGAGATCATCCTCGATTAGCAGTCAGTTTTCTGGGAGGTGAACGCAGCGCCGGACAGCGTTGGAGTGCCATCTGTCCGTTTCTGCCACTTCCAGACGATCCGCTCGTTGAAGCTGTGGATGCGGGTCGGATCGCTGAAGCGGCCGATTTTGCAGTTCTCAGCCTTCCGAACGGTCTTGCCTGTCAGCTGGCGCCCCAGCTGCTGAACCGTGGTGTGCGGGTGGTGGATCTCTCCGCTGACTTCCGTTACCGCTCCCTCGAGCAATGGAGTCAGGTCTACGCCCAGGAAGCCCGTTCTCTCGAACGGGATGACGCGACGCTTTGCCGCAGCGCTGTTTATGGCTTGCCCGAATGGCATGGCCCTGCCATCGCGGAGGCTCCGTTGATCGCGGCACCAGGATGTTTCCCCACGGCAAGCCTCCTGCCGATCCTCCCGTTTCTCAAGCAGGGATTAATCGAGACCGACGGAATCATCATCGATGCCAAAACGGGGACCTCTGGAGGGGGGAGGATTCCCAAGCAGGCAATGCTGCTAGCCGAGGCGTCCGAGTCGATCGCGCCCTATGGAGTCGTCGGTCATCGACACACCTCCGAAATCGAGCAGATGGCCGAGGAGGTCGCTGGTCGGAATGTGCATCTTCAGTTCACTCCCCACCTTGTGCCGATGGTGCGCGGCCTGCTGGCAACGGTGTATGCACGCTTACGGGATCCCGGCTTAACGGCAGAAGACTGCACAACGGTTCTCGATGCCGTCTACCGGCATCACCCGTGTGTTGACGTCCTTCCGGTTGGTACGTATCCGGCCACGAAATGGGTCCGACACACCAACAAAGCTGTGCTGTCCGTCCAGGTGGACACAAGAACGGGTCAGTTGGTCTTGATGAGCGCGATCGACAATCTGGTGAAAGGTCAGGCGGGACAAGGCGTTCAATGCCTCAATCTGATGGCTGGTCTCCCCCCTGACACAGGTTTGCCACTTCAGGCCTTCTATCCCTGACGCCAGCGTTGGCCGATGTGCATGAGGGCGATGGGCAGCAAGCGATGCTCCTCGCGATGGATTCGCTCCGCAAGGCTTGTTCGAGTGTCGTCAGCCATGACGGGGACCGCAGCCTGGGCCACGATCGGCCCCGCATCCAGATCCTCCGTAACGAGATGAACCGTGCAGCCACTGATCTGCACGCCCGCTTGCAGCGCTTGGCCAACCCCATCCAATCCCCGAAAACTCGGCAGGAGAGATGGATGAATGTTCAACAAACGGTTGGGATACGCCTGGATCAGATCGTCCGTCACGATGCGCATCCATCCCGCCATCACGATCGCTTCCGCGCCGGCGTCTTGGAAGCGTCGCACCAGCTCCAGATCAAGTTCACGGCGATCCTGATGAAGTCGGTGATCCATAACACTGCAGGGAATCCCGAGCCGTTCTGCCCTCCGCTGGGCTCCACAGCCAGGGTTGTTGACGACAAGCAATCGGATCGTTGCAGAGAGATCTCCACGCCTGATCGCCATTTCCATCGCCTCGAAATTGCTTCCGTTTCCGGAGGCCATCACGCCAAGTTGGAGAGGAGGATCGAAGCCTTGTCCATTCCATCCTGCTGGTTGCAACAAGGCCTGCTCAGAAGGGTCTTGCTGGCTAAGGTCTGAAAAAGCGGGCATCCGGTTCATGTCCCATCTGTCCATCCTGCCGACCGTCTTCACACGGCTCGATCTCCTCGAACAATCGCTTCGCGACGAAGGCTTTGAAGTGCGGGTGAATGCATGTCTCAACGACGTGACCGGTCCACCCCGTCCTGTTGACCTTCTGGCGCACTGGTCCGATTGCCGTCCGATTGGTTGGGTCACTGGTTCGGATGGAACCGTTGTGATGCATGGAGATCTACAGCGAATCAGTCTTTACGGGGGGCTGTCCCACCGTCTTCAGCGTGTGTCACGTCGCTACGCCCTTCTGCAGGCACTCGACGACGTTCAGCAGTTGTCACTCCCCACAGGTCAGGTGTCTGTGAGCTCGCTCTGACGTGACCGACCCTGTCTGCATCCAGCTTGACCTGCAGCACAACGACCGCCAGGTCATTCAGGTGCGTCAGTGCTGGTCGCCCACGTCACGACGCCTCAGCTTTCAGCTTCCTGTTTGGACCCCTGGGTCTTACACGGTTCGCGATCACGTTCAGCATCTGCACAGCCTGGGGCTCCTGTCGGGGACCAACCCTGTGGCTGTGAAACGAACGGGCCCATCGGCATGGTCAGCCGATCTTCCCGATCTCACGCCTCTCACCCTCACCTATTGCCTTGAGGCGAGGGATCTGACTGTCAGGACCTGCTACGTCGATTCCAGTTTTGCGTCTCTCTGCATGGCAGCAGTGGCGATGCATGTTGACGATCAGCGCTGGCATCCCCACCATCTCCAGGTGCTGGCCCCAGAACCCTGGAACGTGCACGTTCCGCTTGAGAGGGGGACCGATGGCTGGTTGGCAAGTGATTTCGATGCATTGGTCGACAGCCCGCTCCATGCGGGAGAGTTTGATCTGGAAGGTTTTGAAGTGGAGGGGCATCGGCATGATCTGCTGTTGATTGGCACTCCGCCGGGTGGATGGCCGGACCAACTCAGCTCTGATGTTGCTTCGGTGTGTTCGGGTGTCTGTCGATTAATGGGAACAGCTCCCCCAGCAGGTGACCGATACCAGTTGGTGATTCAGATGCTGGAACAGGGCTATGGCGGCTTGGAGCATGACCACAGTGCTGTTCTTCAGTTCAACTGGCAGGCTCTGGCCAAACCCGATGGACGGCGTCAGTTGCTTCAGTTGGTCGGTCATGAATATCTGCACCAGTGGAATGTGAGACGACTCCGTCCGGTGGAGTACCGCCCCTATGACTACGCTCGTCCAGTGGTCAGTGAAGGTCTCTGGTTTGCTGAGGGGATCACCAGTTATTTCGATCTGGCCACAACTCTGATCGCTGGTTTCAGTGACCGCTCCACATTCCTAAAGGATCTCGGCCAAGAGCTTTCGCGGGTGTTGATGACACCGGGACGATCACTACAAAGCCTTTCGGACAGTGCCAAGGAAGCATGGGTCAAGCTCTACAAGGCAACCCCCGCCTCCCGCGACTCGCAGGTGAGCTACTACGGGCTCGGTGCAGCCACAGCTTTTTGCCTTGATGTACGGCTTCGACAAGCCGATTCCTCTTTGGCGGAAGTCCTGCGTGAACTCTGGTTCAGCCATGGACCTCAGGGGCGTGGCTACAGCAGGCAACACATTCACGCCGCACTGGATGGTCATACCCCAGCATTGGCTGCTGAACTGACCACCTGGCTGGATCAACCAGCATCCTTGCCCTTGAAAGCAGTGGTTGCAGATCTTGGGCTTCGCCTCGATTCGGTTCCAACCGATCGTCCCCACCATGGACTGACCCTCAAGGATGAGCAGGGACAGGTGCTGGTGAAGCGTGTGGCCTCCGACGGTCCAGGTGCTGATTCTGCGTTGGTTCCTGGTGATGAACTTCTCGCGGTGAATGGTTATCGCCTCCGACGTGCAGCGGACCTCGCTCTCCTTCTTCAGTCTCGATCGGCCGCCTGCATCACCTATGTCCGTCGTGGCCGTCTCGCTGAGACTCATCTGAATCCTGACAAAGGTGTGGACCACTGGCTCTTGGATTGGGACCCTGGGGCGAATGCCGATCAACGAGCGCTGCGGGATCGATGGTTCCAGATTCTCTGAAGCAGGGTTTGCAATCGGGCTGGAGCTCGATGAGGCGTCATCCGCTGGTGTTGATCACGGCCATGTCTGCCGGGTCGCTCACCATGTTGTTTCTGGGGTGGGTCCTCTCCGATCAGCAGGGCTATTCCCATGCCAGCTCGCGCCGTTCCCTGTTGGAACTGCTGGATGAAGTCAGCGAGGAAAGCGGCAGGGCTCCTGAAAACAACCCAACAGGGGTGCCTCTTAAACCACCCAGGGCACGCTCATGGTCGTCCCCCCTGGCCCGACAGTGTTCAGGTCTCGATTCCAAGGTGCGTCAGCGGCTTCTCTCTCTTCAAAACAGCCAGGATTCTTGGCGCAAGGATCGGCCGATTGACCCAACCAACTTCGGTGAGCGGCATCGTCAGGATGCCTTTGGACGGACCCTCGACATCAACCCCCGTGTTGTTGTGATGCACGAGACCGTCTACTCGATGCAGTCGGCGGTCAATACCTTCATGACGCCTCACCCACGCGATGAAGATCAGGTCAGTTATCACACCCTGGTTGGTCTTGATGGAGCCGTTCTCGATCTGGTGCCACCCATCAACAGGGCCTATGGCTCCGGCAACTCTTCTTTTTTAGGTGAGTGGGCAGTCACCAACAAGAATTTGAAGGGCTCAGTGAATAATTTCGCGCTGCACATCAGTCTGGAAACCCCTTCCGATGGAGCCAACGCCAACAGTCGCCATAGCGGTTACACGGCAAATCAGTACGACGCGTTGGCTCTGGTGTTGTCGGGCTGGATTCGACGCTTTGATCTAGCTCCTGCTGCCATTACCACCCATCTCCATGTTGACAACGGAGGAGAGCGCAGTGATCCGCGCAGTTTTGACTGGTCAGCTCTTCAGATTCGTCTGGCGGCCTTGGGAGATCTTTGTGTGTCTTAACGCGGTGTGCTGATCACGGAGAATTTTTGATTGAGCTCTGATCCATTTCCAAAATTTTTCCCTTTGGATTGGATATCTCCCATCCATCACTTGATCAGTTTGGAGTAAACTTCGTCAGCATATTTCGGTTGTTCTGGTCTTCACTATTGATCGATCATGCCACAGATTATTGCTCAAATTTACAGCTCTTCCCTGTTGTCGTAAGTTAGATGATTTTCCCTTTCCAAAGGGATGATTTAAAGCGATTACAGAGGCCATCGCGTGGGTGCGGCAAGTTGATCTGGTGTATTGGTCGACGCTATTCTGTATGGGAATGATTCGATCGGGCGGCGAATCAAATCAACGGCGATTGAAATCATCCAGAATCAAATCAACGCAGAATCAGATTAAGATTGAGCTTGGTGTTGTCTGCGTGCTGTAGATGACTCCGTGCAGTTCAGGATCTTGCATATACCGCATTATGCGCGCTGGATAGTCAAGTTTGCCGTTATGCAGATACGCAAGGGTGGCGATTGCTTTGGCGTCGAAATAGCTTCGGCTCGCCTGGAGGGCTGAATCATTTGGCAATCCAAGTGCTCGTTTGAGGCGATGGATTTTTCCGCCCAAGATGATCACATTTTCGATTGGATCCAGAAGAATGTCCCTCGCCCAGGCGATGTCTTCATCGCTTGGATTTTCGGGAAGCATGTTCTGATGAATCAATTCAGTGATTCCGATCTGCGCTGGACCGTGGGTTTTAACGAAGCCAGAGTGAACGATGAAGGGAAGGTCTTCTCCGGGTTTTGAATGTTGAATTTCATCGAACAGAATTGCGGTCAACAGCATCGGATTCAGATGGCGCTGTCTTGCTTCGCGGACGATCACAGGTTTCAGAGCCCTGAGTTTGTTGAGCGTTTGCCTGCGTAGCGGCCGCAGCTGATCCACGCCGCGGGTGACCAGCTGGGCGATCGGTGTCTGGGGTCCGTGCACACCGAAACGTTGCTGCAGAAGGCGCAATTCCTCAGGGGAAAAAGCCGTGGGGTCAGCCTTGGAGCTCAGCGCCTTGGATCTCTCGGCGGGCAGGGTTTCGGTCTGG
Source organism: Synechococcus sp. MIT S1220 (assembly GCF_047303025.1). Lineage (NCBI taxonomy): Bacteria > Bacillati > Cyanobacteriota > Cyanophyceae > Synechococcales > Synechococcaceae > Synechococcus > Synechococcus sp. MIT S1220. The sequence goes on from NZ_CP138939.1 coordinate 1,884,799, forward strand.
CCCTGAAGCTTCGGTGCGTCAGGCTTCACCAACACACCAAGAACAATCGCCAGGCCGAGGGCGGCGATGCTCTGGGTGGCGAGGATGCGCAGACCCTCAGGCATAAACCGATGTGGTTGAACAAGGTTTGACGACTGAACCTAACCGCAGTGCCGCCAACAATGGGCAACCCTCAAGAACATGGATAGTTTCGGCAGGAATGGTCCCTCCATCAACGATGAGCTTCCCGGATTTCAACGGCAGTGATGCTCAGGTTCAGTGGCAGCGTTTTTGTGACCTGATCTGGTATCACGACGATCTTGGGATCTGGCTGGATGTCAGTCGAATGCATGTCAACACCTCACACCTTGAGGCATTGCAACCGGGTTTCGAGAAGGCGTTTGCCGCGATGCAGGATCTTGAATCCGGATCCGTCGCGAATGCAGACGAGCAGCGGCAAGTTGGCCATTACTGGTTGCGGGCTCCCCAACTCGCCCCCTCGGAGCCGGTTCGTGAGCACATTTCCCAGGAAGTCGACCGGATTGAGCAGTTTGGAAAAGATCTGATTGGTGGTCGGATCAGGACGCCGAGTGGAGAGGCTTTTACCGACGTGTTGTGGATCGGCATCGGTGGCAGCGGTCTGGGACCGAAGCTGATGATCGAGGCCCTCCAGAACTCCGGACAGGGCCTGCCGTTTCACTTCTTTGACAATGTCGATCCAAATGGCATGAGCACCGTGCTTGCTCAGCTCGGTGAAACGCTGAAGACCACCTTGGTGGTGACGGTGAGCAAATCCGGGGGTACTCCAGAACCTCATCTCGGGATGGAACAGGCTCGCCATCGTCTTGAAGCCAACGGAGGCCAATGGGCTGGCCAGGCTGTTGCCGTCACCATGCTGGACAGCAAACTCGATCAGCAGGCCCAGCGTGAGGGCTGGCTTGATCGTTTTGACATGTTCGACTGGGTTGGAGGACGAACGAGCATCACCAGTGCCGTTGGTCTCTTGCCTGGTGCTCTGATCGGTTCTGATATCAGATCGTTTCTGGCTGGAGCGGCGCAAATGGATGAAGCCACGCGGGTGACGGACTTGCGCAGGAATCCTGCTGCGCTGATGGCCGCATCCTGGTTTTTGGCCGGAGAGGGCAAGGGCAGGCGCGACATGGTTGTGCTTCCTTATCGGGATCGCCTCGAAGTCTTTAGTCGTTACCTTCAGCAGTTGGTGATGGAGTCCCTTGGAAAACGCCTGGATCGTGACGGCAACACAGTGAATCAAGGCATTGCTGTGTATGGAAACAAAGGTTCAACAGATCAGCACGCTTATGTTCAACAATTGAGGGACGGAGTTGACAACTTCTTTGCAACATTCATCGAGGTTCTTCAAGACGCCGGTGATATTCCCGTTATCCAATCCGAACGTCCGGGTGACTTTCTTGATGGGTTTCTGCAGGGCACCCGATCGGCATTGACGGAAGGTGGCAGGCAGAGCATCAGCATTTCGATGCGTCGATTTGATGCCCGTCGATTGGGAGCTTTGATCGGGTTGTTTGAGCGCGCTGTTGGTTTGTATGGCGAATTAATCAACATCAATGCGTATCACCAACCCGGCGTTGAGGCCGGCAAAAAGGCTGCTGCTGCGGTTCTCGATTTGCAGAGCAGGGTGGAAGCGGTGCTCAATGACGGAGCCTCTCGCTCTGTCTCGGAAATTCGCCAGGCCTTGGGCGATGGAACCGACGAATCCGTGTTTTGGATCATGCGCCATCTCACGGGAAACGAGCGTGGCTACAGCGCGGTTGGAGATTGGTCCAGCCCTGCAACGATGCGGTTCAGCAAGGGTTGAGTTGGTGAATCGCCGCTTGTTTCGCTCTGAACGGCTGCCGCGTATCGGATCTTGCTGCATCGGCCGCGCCCAATTTCGATCCTCATGTCTTTGTTCTGGACATCGGCAAGGAGGCTGCTGTGATCTACTGCAACGGCTCCGACCTGAAAAGTTTCATGGAGGAGGAACGTTTCAGGCTTGATGCCGTGATGCCGTGATGCCGATCCGATATCCGTCTTGAACGATTTGGACCTTTCTCAGCACGACCAGAGTTTGAGGCTGCACAACGGATGTCTCGATCCCGTTGTTGATGCCTGTTCTCGACGAGTGAAGTGCATCATCCGGAAGTTTGCGCTGACGGTGCCCAGCCGCTCACAAAACGGCAATCAGGGAACGAGGTTGACCAATTTTCCCGGCACAACAATCACCCGTTTCGGTGCTGCTCCGTTTAACCACTTTTTGGCCACATCACTCGCCAGAGCGAGCTGCTCCAGCTCGGTTTTATCTGCGTTGGCGGGTACCTGCAATTTGCCGCGCACCTTGCCCTTCACCTGAATCACCAGCTCAACGCTGTCCAGAACCAGAGCCGTTGGATCGAGTTCTGGCCAAGGCTGTTGATGCACGCTGCCCGTCCCACCGAGACGACTCCAGAACTCTTCGGCTAAGTGCGGAGCAAATGGTGCAAGCAGACGGATGAGGCCTGAGAGGGCTTCTTGAAGCACTGCCGGATGCAGTGCATGAATGTCCGCTGCATTGATGGCATTGGACAGTTTCATCAGCTCGGAAATCGCTGTGTTTAGTTGAATTTCGCCGTTGAGGTCTTCACTGATCGCTTCAATTGCCAGATGGAGAGCACGGCGCACGCCACCATCCGCATCGCTCAGATTCACTCCCCGATCGATCGGGTCCATGGTGTTCAACTTCACCGACGCTGCGTCCACCAGTCGCCAGAGGCGCTGGAGAAAGCGGAACTGACCTTCCACATCAGCGTCATCCCATTCCAGATCCTTCTCCGGAGGGGCTTTGAACAGGATGAACATCCTCGCCGTGTCGGCGCCGTAGCGATCGATCACCGCAGCGGGGTCAACGCCGTTGTACTTCGACTTCGACATCTTCTCGAAAAGCACGTCTAGCGGTGCTCCGGTCGAAGGATCACGGGGGTTCTCAGGATCGCTTACATCTACCGGCGCCACGTATTTGCCGGTCTCAGGGTTGCGGTAGGTCACCCCTTGAACCATCCCTTGGGTGAGCAGCTGCTCGAACGGTTCGTCTACATCAATCAGGCCACGATCCTTCAGGGCCTTGGTGAAAAAGCGGGCATACAGCAAATGCAGGATGGCGTGTTCGATTCCACCCACGTACTGCTTTACCGGTAACCAGCGGTTGATTGCCTCTTTGCTGAAGGGCAGCGCGTTGTTGTGGGGGTCGGCGAAACGCAGGTAGTACCAGGACGAACACATGAACGTGTCCATGGTGTCCGTCTCCCGCTTGGCGGGTTTGCCGCAGTTCGGGCAAGGCACGTTCACCCAGTCGGATTTCTGGCCAAGGGGAGATCCCCCTTTGCCGGAAAGATCAATGCCTCTGGGAAGTTCCACCGGGAGTTGATCGCGGGGCACGGCCACGGCCCCACAGTCCGGACAATGAACGATCGGAATCGGGCAGCCCCAATAGCGTTGACGTGAAATCAGCCAGTCCCGCAGGCGATAGGTGACCTTGCTTCGGGCCCAACCAGCAGATTCACCATGCTCGGTGATGCTTGCTTTCGCTTCTGTGGACGGGGTGCCGTCAAAGGACCCAGAATTCACAAGCGTTCCGGCTTCAGTCCAGGCGTTGCCATTGGCGATTGCTTCCCTTGCCCCATCTCCATCAATGACCTGTTGGATCGGGAGGGCGTTGGTTCGGGCAAATTGAATGTCGCGCTGGTCATGGGCCGGTACACCCATCACGGCGCCGGTGCCGTACTCCGCCAGGACGTAGTCGGCAATCCAGATCGGCAGCGTCTCTCCGTTGAGAGGGTTGGTGACGTGGGTACCAATGGGCACACCACGCTTGGGCCTGTCGTCGCTGGTGCGTTCGATGGCGCTCAGGCGCCCGACCTCTTGTCGAAACAATCGAACCGCGTCGGCCTGTTCAGATGTGGTCAGCCCGTCCACCAGGGCATGCTCCGGGGCAAGCACCACGTAGCTGGCTCCCGCCAGGGTGTCGGGTCGTGTTGTGAAGACGGTGATTCTCTGATCCGTGGTTGTTTGATCTGTCGATTCCTTGACCTGAAACGTGATTTCAGCTCCTTCCGAGCGGCCAATCCAGTTGGCCTGCATCGTTCGCACCCGTTCGGGCCAGCCCTGAAGTTTGTCTAGATCGTCCAACAAAGCCTGGGCATAGTCAGTGATGCGCAGGAACCACTGATTCAGCTGGCGTTGTTCCACCAGGGCACCGGAGCGCCATGAACGACCATCGGCATCGACCTGCTCATTGGCCAGAACGGTCTGATCAATCGGATCCCAGTTGACGGTTGCGTTCTTGCGATAAGCGAGGCCGCCATCAAACAGTTCGAGAAAGAGCCACTGGGTCCAGCGGTAATAGTCGCCATGGCAGGTGGCCTGTTCCCTGTCCCAGTCGATGGACAGCCCGAGTTTGTCGAGCTGAGCGCGCATCTGGCTGATGTTGTGATCCGTCCAATCACCGGGGTCGACATTGCGCTCAATCGCCGCATTCTCAGCCGGTAATCCAAAGGCATCCCATCCCATGGGATGCAGGACGGCGTGGCCGCGCATCCGCTGAACGCGTGCAATCACATCCGTGATCACATAGTTGCGCACATGACCCATGTGCAGGCTCCCTGAGGGATAAGGGAACATCGACAGGGCGTAGAAGGCAGGTTTGCTGCTGTTCTCATCCGTGGCATCGAGCCCAACGCTGCGCCAATGGCTCTGCCAGCGCCCCTCCAACGCTGTGGGCTCATAACGACTTGGCTGTGCACCGTTGTCGGACGGAGAAGAGGCAGCGTTCACAGAACAGGCGCACAGCGAGGCAGCGATCGTGCCACATGCCTTGCTTTCATCCGAGTGTTCGAATCACGATGACGTGACGACGGCTGACAAGAACGGGTCGAACGGCCCCGGGTCGTTCGACGGCCAGAAATTCCGAGTCCTGCCAGACTAGCCGTCCTTCGATGCGCTCATTGCTCACCAGATCGATGCTGAGCGGCAACTGCTCCCTGATCCAGCTCTGCAACACCCTTACGCCGGGCAGGCTGGGATCGAGCGGAGTGGTCTCCATAGGGTCGGGTGGTCGACTGGACCCTCGCAGCAGTGCCGCATCAGGGTTTTCCTCACCCGAGCGTAGCCGGCACAATGACTGACCTCAGACCGGTGATCCCTTCTGGAGGTCCTGAAGTCGTGAGGTCTCGTTACCAGCAATGGGTGTTCATGTTGCGGTGATCGGAGACGCTGTTGAGGGTTGGATCCGAGCCATTGCCGGCGTGGTCATGGCTCGGTTTCAACGGCAACCAGAAAGGAGGATTTGACGGGTTTCGTAGCACACCAAACCAATTAATCCGCTTTGCTCTGTTCTGCGATCCGATTCACGATTGACAGGACGTGCAATCATTCGTTGATTGGCAAACTTCAGCCCTGAGAAAGAAACAATTGATTCATTTTTAAAATTAAATTTAGATGCAGATAATCCAAATATAGGACGTGTGAAATGAGGCGTCGTTCTCACTTCTTTGTTGCTGCGTCCTGGCAGAGTTGACAGCTTCCTGTCAGTTTTGCAGAGAAGCTCCTCCATGTTGTGTTGAAGAATTTTTCCTGGTTTGCTTCGGTTTTTGTGTTGCTGCTGTGCACCACAGTTTCGTTTCGACCGGTCCATGCACGCCAGCCCAAGATTGTTGAAGTGCCGGCCGGTCCGGCTTTTGTAAAACTGCCTGGCAGCTCTGAGACGAATGCGCTCAGTGGTCAGGCGTTGCAGGTCAACACCCTATTAAGGACGACCAAGCCGGGGCGCATGCAGGTGATGCTCGGAGACGGACGCCAGTTCAGAATGGGTGGGGATGCCGAACTGCGTCTCGGACGATCCACTGTTGAGCTTCTGAAGGGATCCATGATCGGTTGGATCAAGCCAGGAACACCGCAAAGCAGCCCTCTCAAAATCCGCACACGGTTGGCAACGGCATCGATTCAGGGAACGACAGTATTGGTTGAGTTAAACGACGAACAATTTGAGGTTTTCAGTTGGGAAGGGACTGTTCGAGTGGACACAGCGGATGGTCAACGCTTTACCTTGACCAGTGGACAGCAGTTGCTGCTTGACCTAAAGCGCCAAATGGATGATGTGAAGGGACAACTTGACAATCTAGAGGCTGTTCTTGGTCAGCTTGGAGCTAACAGTCCTCTTGTGCTGACTGATGAAGACAGGGTTGAAGGGCGTCGACCTTCCGGGAAGAATCAGTCACCTCAATGGGAACCACCCGAGCCTGTCTCAACGCAGGATGCGGAACGCCGGCTGCAGAAGAGTCTTCTCATCAATGGATTTTCCACGCCTCTGGAGACTCTTCCAGAAATTGAACGTGAACTTGGTGCTTACGAACCAGTTCTTTGACTGATGAATCCAAACTGCAAATGCGTTGATCATCTCGAATCAGATCTCCCCAAACTGGTTAGGAAAAATAATGATTCCGATGACTATGTTTATCGATTAATTTTTTGCTTATTAAGCGGAAATCTATGGTTAGTCAACAAAGAAATACTTGTTATTGGTGACGATTGCCGCAGAGCATATATGCAAAGTTTTTCTAACTTTATTTCCTTTTTTGGGTCAACGTCTAAAGGCTTAGCGACTAAAATTTGTTGTTTGAAACATTTTGCTTGCCCCGATCAGACTTTGCGGCAAGCATTACTAGATTATATAGCTTCATTGCATTTTTTTCTAGTGCTTTGAAATAGTTCAATCGATTGATGTTAAACGGGCTTGAAGTATCTGAACTCCTTTTGTATGCATTGTTAGATAAGGCTGCTGTGGTCTCTTCAAGCTCCTTGGTCGACAGCTCAAAGTCGTCATTTTCGTCTTGCATCGCATTGATGAATTCAACTAATAATGAATTTTACATGTTGGAGCACATCTCGGCTGTCAGGAAATATTAAGTTGATCAATATTTTGTTTATCTAAAGGATTTCATCAAAAATTTTTTTGAGCTGACGTTTTTTTGATTTCTGCAAATGTTCGTTTGGGTTGTTGCGAATGCGTTTATTTTTTAGTCTTTTGTTATTGTTTTGGATTGATGAAGAGCAAAGCTCCAGATGGCTGAATCAAAGCTGTTCTGGTGCTTTATTTAACCATTTCAGCCTTGCTTTTCGTCGTTTTGTGGATTCACTTGATTTTTGACGTGCAATGGAAGGATGCTGATCTTGTTGGATTTCGCATTTGCTTGATTGCAGTATTGCGCAATTGCGCGTTGCTGCTTAGGCACATATATTAATAGCGAGCTTGATAAATAACATTTTTTAAACCTTATTTGCCTTGTGTTCTGTGAGATGATGCGCCCCATATAGTTTTTCTATGAATAATTTGATTGTTTCTTATGATCCAAGTCAATATCGATTTCATGATTGGGCTTCCAGAGTGCTTGGCGTGGCATGCTTGGGGGTTGCCCATGAGTCGAGCGAAGTAAAAAAGCTGAATCGGAGCCCAACGATCAATCAATTGGCTTCATCTTTTTCAGACATCTTAGAAACTTACAAATTGTTTGTACTGAATGTTGTAGCCAAGGAGTTTGAAGGGATCTCGACTTATCAATGTCCGCCATCCTTCCGCTTCCACTATTGTGGAAGCGGAAGTAGTGTCTTTCATCGTGATCGTGATTTTGGTGTCGAGGATGGAAGAATTAATGTTTGGGTGCCATTGACCCAGGTTTGGGGAGATAACAGTCTTTGGATAGAAAGTGAAATCGGTTCCAATGATTACACTCCACTCAGTTTGGATCTTGGCCAAGCTTTGATTTTTGATGGTGTCAACCTTGGCCATGGATCAAAAATCAACACAACAGCTTCGACGCGCGTAAGCTTTGATTTTCGTTTTCAGCCAGGACCTGGCCCAGCCAAGCGATCCTCCTATTAACTTGACGGACTCTTTCATTTGCATGGGTTGACGTTGCGAGTATTTCAGGTTGATTGGTTGTAATTGTATGCATGCTTATTGATGTATTTAGTGGTATTGTTCAAACAATATGCCCATCACGGTTTGGTTCCAATATTATTCAATTCTTTTTTATTCGATCCAATTGGGGATGAGGGTGAAAGAGTTTTTAGCTTGCTAAAAGCATCAATCGATTCGCTCCTAATGCTGCTTTTGGTGAATGGTTTATTTGCGCATTTCAAGGACTATGTGTTTTAATTTATGGTCTAGATTGTCCAATACTCTTTCATCCATTGTGTATTCTATTGTTGCATTATGATTTATTTGATTCTGCTGAAATTCGATTCCCATTGCCGCAGATTTTTATAATTCCTTTACCGTCTAACCCGCTATTTGGAAATATAATTTGAAGCATAGACTGCATTTTGTGCCATTATTTCTACGCCACGGATCAACGCCCAGTCTCTTTTTGGGGCTGTTAAGTCAAGGATTAGGTCAATAAGTTTGAGTCATGGGTGATTTCTTGGTCTGTTCATGAAAATACCATTCTTTCTGTTTTCATCCTCTAGTGTACCTCTCAGCGTTTATGATGATTCAACGGAACTGATGCCAAATTCGAATGTGAGTATCACTTGTTAACGCTGTTAATGCTTTGAAGCGTTGCTTTAGTTGTAGGGACATTGTCTGGAATTGCAACCTTGTCTGCCAGTTAAATTCAATTTTTTGTTTTGCGAAGGATTCATGATTGAGGAATTCGGTTCTAATCTTTAATGCCTAATTTAATATGATGTGACCCGGCAAAATGATCTATTCTGCGAAGTTGTTGATCAACAAATCATAGGTTTGTCAGACTTAGTTTTTTTGGCCTCTACCACTGCAATTGCTAACATATTCAACGTTTAAGGCTTTTATGCGGTTCGGCTCACATGCTCGCATTCAGTAAGTATCAGGGGCTGGGGAACGACTTTCTCATTCTGGAAGGGCGCCAGGGTCAACTTCCTCGTTCAGTCTCTGAGCCTGATGCTGAATGGGTGCGTCTGATCTGCGACAGGCGTTTTGGCGTGGGTGGAGATGGGCTGATCCTGGCGCTCCCACCCGATGCGCAGGGAGATTTGCGGATGCGCATTTTCAACGCAGACGGAACGGAGGCCGAAATGTGCGGCAACGGCATTCGTTGTCTGGCGCGCTTTCTGGCGGATAGTGATGGTGACGCCCCTGGCCGTCGTTGGGCGATTGAAACTCTGGCGGGGATGATCCGACCCGAACTGATGCGTGATGGACAGTTGCGGGTTGATATGGGCAAGCCCTTCCTCGAGCCGTCAAGCATTCCCACCACTCTCAATGTGGTGGATGGTCTGCCTCAAGGGGTGTTGGAGCTTGCGAGTGACCAACTGAACGTGGCCTCAGTTGGCATGGGGAATCCCCATGTGGTGATCCCTGTCGAGGATCTCACCACGATTCCCTTCGAGGCCTGGGGCGCAGCTCTGGAGGTGCATCCGGTTTTCCCAGCCAAAACCAACGTTCATTTCCTTCAGGTCCATGGAAGCCGCCGCCTGGAAATCCGTGTCTGGGAGCGTGGTGCGGGCCCAACCCTGGCCTGTGGCACAGGGGCCTGCGCCACCCTTGTGGCCGCCGTGCTGCTGGGGTTGGCTGATACCAGCGCTGAAGTGATGTTGCCGGGTGGTCCGCTTCAGATTGAATGGAGTGATCGCAACGGTCCAGTCCTGATGACCGGTCCGGCTGAAGCTGTGTTCGATGGGGTGCTGACGCCTGAATTGATGCCTTCACGTCCCTCCCAGGACCGAATGACACGTGTTCAAGTTGTTGAGCTCGATTCATCAGCTGAGTCGAGTAGTCCTTCGGCGGACCCCAGCCCTGAGGAGGAGGCAGCTGCTCTTGAGAAGGTTCAGGACTTTTTGAACAACACCTCGCTCGATTCATTGCTCAATCTCGCCAGTGAGTCCCTTGAGCAGCGCACCAGAGCTCGGTTTGAGCGTGGCGGTGGGCTCTGAGCTTTATCTCGATGCCGCTGCCACAACACCGCCTTTGCCAGCGGTGCTTGATGCCATGCAATCGATTCAACAAAGGGCTTGGGCCAACCCCAGCAGCCTGCACGGGTATGGATTGCTTGCCGCAGAGGCCTTGGAACGCGCCCGGTTTGCCATTGCGACCCTGCTGACGGCAGCGCCGGACGATTTGATCGTCACCTCGGGTGCCACGGAATCGATCCATCTCGCTCTGCTGGGAAGTGCTGCGGTTCTGCCCGCTGGGCGGCTGGTGATTTCCAGCGTTGAACATCCCGCAGTCAATGCTGCTGCTCAACGGCTCGTCGGGCTTGGCTGGGAGCTCGAGTTTTGGCCCGTTGATGCTCAGGGAGTGATTCGTCTTGATCAACTCAAACGATTGATCGCCCCTCCAACGCAACTTGTCTCCCTGATCTGGGGACAGAGTGAAGTGGGAGCACTTCAACCGTTACTCCCGATCGCCCATGCCTGCCGGCAACGTGGAATTCGTTTCCACACGGATGCCACGCAGTTGATCCCTCAGGGTCGGGTCAATTGGGCCGATTTGCCGGTGGATCTGCTCTCGTTCTCAGCCCACAAATTTCAGGGCCCTCGTGGTGTCGGTTTCCTGCTCACCAGAGATGGCTTGCCATTGCGTGCCCTGCAGGGTGGGGGTGGTCAGGAACAGGGGTTCCGCAGTGGCACCGAACCCGTTGCCTTGGTTGCCGGATGTGCTGAAGCCATGGGCTCTCTCCCCCCTTTTGATGCTCTGAACAATCGTGTCCCCCCAGGTTCATGCGACTGGATCCGGCCCTGTCGTGATCTTTTACTCGAGCGGTTGTTGGCGATTCCCGGTGTCCGAGCGGTCGGACCGAACAGCGCAGCGCGCCTCCCCCATCACATCAGCCTCCTGATCGGCACGCCTGATGGGCGACCGCTTTCCGGGCGGGCCGTCGTGCGAGAGCTGGCCAGAACGGGAGTGGCCGCCAGCAGTGGAACGGCCTGCAGATCTGGAACGTCCACGGACAGCGCTGTGCTCGGTGCGATGCAGGTGCCTTCGATTTGGCGACAGTCTGGATTGCGTTTCAGCCTTGGTTCCTGGTTGTCGGATGCCGATCTCGGACCTGTGCCGCAGTTGCTGGAGCGGGCCATCCACCATGTCCAAAACGATTCCTGAGATGCTGGCGCGATGACCACCACCGAACCAGCTGTCCAGCCGCTCCCCTCGGATCTCGCTGCTGCAGAGCAAGCCATGCATGCCTCGCTCCTCGCAGCCCTTGATTCAGGCGATGGCAGTCGTTGGGGTGCGGCTCTGAAATTTGAAAATTTGCGCTTGTTGCCCGTTGCCCTTCGTTTGGCACGGGCCCTGATGGCTGGAGAACGCCCAGTCACTGTGCTCTGGCCCGATGCAGGGGCAGCAGCCCTGGCCCGTCGCGATGCTTCAGACCTGGCAGATTGCATCCTTGATTTTCGCCAGTGGATGAGGCGTTCGGCTGAGGAGCCCTCTGACGAACTGCTTCTGGCCGTGATGCCGACGCCTGCGGATTACGAGGAATTTCTTGGTATCTGCGAAGCCCATCACGGACAGGTGGCCATGTTGAACGGCCGGTTGGAGGATGCCGCTGTCGGCATCGGTAGTGTGGCCCGCGAACGACGCCGAGGTTTCGTCTCCTCCTGGAAGCAGGCCTATTGGCTTGAACCTCTGGACGGTGGCGCGCTGATGCGCTGTTTTCCTGCGGATTGGCGAATTTATCGGTCCGATCCGGATGGGTATCGCCAGGTTGCCGTTTTTGAAAGTCGTCCTGATCCAGACACCATCGCAACCTCGTTGGCGGGAGAGGCAGGAGATGGACTGAAGCAGCAGCTGAATCAGGTGGATCGGTTTATTGACGGTTTGCGCAACTAGGGGTTTGTTTCTTGATCACAGATCAAACAGTCCGTAAGGTTCGTGTCCGAGGTTGGGTTCCATGCAGCGTCCCCCATGGTTGCGACGGTTATCACCGGTTGATGGCATTGCCTCTTTGCTCGCCGTGACGGCGTTGGCTGGAGTGATTTGGTCCCCGAAGCTCAGCAACGCTGTCGCACGGGCAACCGGCTCCGTTCAGCCCGTTCAACTGACGGTGGATGTCCGGCACCTTGTCGCTGCAGACTCAGCCGTTTTGCTTAATTCGATTCGAGACGAGGGAGGGCTCAACTTCGTGATCCGGAACCAGCCTGCTGGTCGCGTTCGAGTTCTCGATGTTCAAAATGTCACTCAAAAATTGGTGGCTGTTCAGCCTGACGGCCGGGTTGTTTCGGCTGAGAACCCCTACCCAGGGACGTTGTTTCACATCCGTTTCTCCCTTGAAGCTGACGCAGAGGCGGGCCCTTCCGGCGTCGTCATTGGCGGCACCAAGCTCAAAATTGGTGTGCCAGTGGAATTGGAAGGTCGTCTGTACAGGCTGAACGGCGTCGTGAGTGGGGTGTCGCAGTCGTGATCAAAGTTCTGACCGGTCTGTTGCTCAGTGTCAACAGCCTGCAACCCTCCCTCGCTGCTGAGCCTCAACCAGCTCTGATCTCCCCACCTCCTCCGGTTGAACGCCAGGGACTGCCCAACCTCCAGTTCGGTCGGGTCTGTCCCGAGCTTCAACAGGCCATTAAAGGAGCTGTGGGCGGGCAGAGCTCCGCATGGAGCATCAGCGTTGTTGATGATCGCGGACAGCTGCTGGCCGATCTGAATGGGGGTTCACCCCGTGTTCCGGCCTCAAACCAAAAGCTGATCAGCAGTGCATTCGCTCTTGATCGTCTCGGGCCGGATTTCCGGCTTCGCACCCAGTTGCTTCGCCATGCCGATGGGTCCATGGAAATTGTCGGGGAAGGAGACCCTGACCTGAGCATCGTTGAGATGCAGAGATTTGCCATGGTCGTTCTCGGCCAGGGCGGCGCCAGGACTGCTCAGACGGCTGCAGGTCCAGTGCGTTTGATGGTGCGTGAAGAGCCACGCCAGCGATGGTGGCCAAACGATTGGCATCCTGCCGATCGCAGTTACGCCTATGGAGCCCCGATCACGCGCCTGGCTCTGACGAGCAATGCGCTTCATATGGCCGTGATGGATCCGGCGGCACGTCTGCAGCGGGTGTTGAAAACAAGTGTTCAGAAGCAGGGCGGCCAGATCCAGATGGTGATGGTGGATAACGAGGGACGTGAGGCCACCCTGGCCAGCAGTGAAGAGGAACCCCTTGTTCTTCACAGTGAAGACTCTGCACCGATGCATGCTCTGCTGAGCCTGGCCAACACAGAGAGCCACAACTTCACTGCCGAGGTGCTGCTGCGGGCTGCCGCTGATGACTGGGACGTGGGACGTGCCTCTCTGGCAAATACACGCTGGATGCAGGCGCAAGGATTGCCGATCACTGGAATGAAGATCCGCGACGGCAGTGGGCTTTCACGGGGGAACCGGGTCACCAGCCGCACGATTGCGGCTTTGTTGCTCCGCATGAGTCGTCACCCGCTTTCCTCCTACTACCAGGCCTCGATGGCGATCGCAGGCCAACGGGGAACGCTGCGTTATCTGTACCGGGGAACACCACTACAAGGCCGTTTCTGGGGCAAGACCGGCACACTCACGGGTGTCCGCTCGATTTCTGGGATCCTTGACACTCCAGACGGTCGGCGTTTCGTCAGCATGATTTCCAATGGAGCGTCAGCACCCAACTCGGTGATGGGTCAGGTGCTGACATCGGCTCAACGACTCAGCCGGTGCCCTTCATGGAGCGCAGGCGAGATGCAGCCCGGCGTGCCCGGTTGATCGGAACGGTCTTGGTGGTTTCAGCACTCGCAACGGGACGTTCGTCCTCGTGGCGAATCGTCTGAATTTTGACGAGTTCCTGCCGGCCGGCCATCACCACCTGAGCCATCTCCTTGAGACGCACTTCCAGTTCACCCAGGGTCTGTTCGGCGTAGCGGTTGGCACCCTCTTGGACGCTGCCGGCTTCCTGACGGCTTCGCTGGATTAGTCCCTCACATTGCTGTTGCGTTTGTTGCCGGAATTGCAGAGCATCGTTGTGCACGCGCTCGGCTTCCTCGCGAGCTTCCTTTTGCAGCCGCAGCCCTTCACGGCGTATCGACTCAAGTTCCTGCAGACCCTGTTGCCGATTGCCCTCGTGCTGCTCCAGGTATTGACGCTTAAGTTCGACCGCTTCCTGCTCGAGCTGTTGACGCCGTTGCAGAGCTTCTTGTTCCAGCTGCTGACGACGGGAAGCAAATTGCTGCTCCTGCTGAACGATCTTGGCCTGCATCTCCTGCTCCATAGACGCGCTTTTCTGGCGCGTGTTCTGCAGCAACTTCTCGCATTGCTGACGGGTTTGCTCTCGCAGCTCATTCACCTGGCGCTCGGCTTCTTGCCGGATCGCTGCATTGTTGACCAGCTGCTCGCGCTGCTGTTTGGCTTGTTGAACAATCTCTTCAGCCTGTTGCCGAGCGGTGTTGATGAAGTCATCACGCCGCTGCAGCAGCTGATCTGCACGCTCAACCTCTTTTGGCAGGGCATCACGAACAGCGTCGAGAACTTCGACAGCTTCACCTTCATTCACCAGGCGTCCCCCTGTGAAGGGAACCCGACTCCCTTCGAGAACGATCTCTTCCAGCTGATCCAGTTGATCGAGCACGGTGAACCGAGCTTCGCTCATGGCTGCAAGGGAGTTAAAGCCGAATTGAATAACCTGTTGAGGTCTTCCGCAACCTTTGCGGGGACCATGTGATCAATCGGCCCACCGAAACGTGCCACTTCCTTGACAACGGAACTGCTCAGAAAACTGTGATGGGCGGAGGCGGCCATGAAGATCGTTTCGAGCTCAGTCGCCAGTGACCGGTTGGTGTTTGCAATCTGAAGTTCATATTCAAAATCGCTCATTGCACGCAGGCCGCGAATGATCAAACCGGCATCATGCGTTGCTGCACAGTGGACGGTTAGCCCGTCAAAACTGACCACATCAATCCCTTCGAGATGGGCCGTTGCTGTTCGGATCTGGCTGATGCGTTGCTCGACAGAAAAAGCAGCTTTTTTGTTCGGATTGCAGAGAACCGCAACCACCACTTCACCGAACAGGGATGACGCCCGTTCGATCAGGTCCAGATGTCCATTTGTGAGTGGGTCAAAACTCCCCGGGTAAAGCGCCCGCATCACACATCAGGCAACAGCTCAATCCTATGCAGCGGACCCTGCCTAGATTTCATGGAAACCTCGAATCTTCCCCATGAGCCTGGATCTCGATGCCAAGAAGACCCTTCTGCGCAAGATCCCCCATGGGCTGTTTGTCTGTGGGGTGCGAGAAGGCGACGAGGTGAATGGTTTCACCGCCAGCTGGGTGACCCAGGGCTCCTTCGAACCCCCCTTGGTGGTGATGTCCGTTCGTTCGGACAGTGCCAGCCACGCCATCATCGAACGAACAGGCCGCTTCTCACTCAACGTTCTGCGTGCCGATCAGAAGGATTTGGCAGCAGTGTTCTTCAAACCTCAGAAGGCGATGGGAGGACGGTTTGAAGCGGCGCCGTTCCAGGAAGGTGAGCTTGGCCTCCCCCTCCTGGACGACGCTGTCGGTGGTGTTGAGTGCGAGCTGGCGGGCACTGTGAAACATGGCGATCACACCGTTTTCGTTGGGGAGGTCAAATCAGCACGGCTGATCGCCGATGGCGATGCGCTGAACCTGGCCAGCACCGGCTGGAATTACGGCGGTTGAGCGCATCTTGGCGTCTTCAGGATCGGGCGCTCCGCTGCTGACGCAGCCGGATCGCCTTGAACAGCGGCTGAAGGATATTCCCGCTGAGCCGGGTTGTTATCTGATGCGTGACGGGCAAGACCGCATTCTCTACGTCGGTAAATCAAAAAGCCTGCGAAGTCGTGTTCGCAGCTACTTCCGTAGCCGCCATGACCTTTCCCCGCGGATTCGCTTGATGACGAGGCAGGTCTGTGACATTGAATTCATCGTCACCGACAGTGAAGCGGAAGCGCTCGCGTTGGAATCCAACCTGATCAAGAACCATCAGCCCCACTTCAATGTGTTGCTGAAGGACGACAAAAAATATCCCTATCTCTGCATTACCTGGAGTGAGGCCTATCCACGCATCTTCATAACCCGCAGGCGCCGGTTTCGCAGTCCCCTGGATCGTTTTTACGGACCTTATGTCGATGTGGGTTTGCTTCGACGCACCCTGTTTCTCGTCAAACGGGTCTTCCCATTGCGTCAGCGTCCCCGACCGATGTATCCCGATCGCACCTGTCTGAATTTCAGCATCGGACGCTGTCCTGGGGTTTGTCAGGAAAGGATCAGTTCCGAGGACTATCACCGCACGCTGCGCAAAGTGGCGATGGTGTTTCAGGGGCGCAGTGATGAACTGCAGACCCTTCTTCACGAGCAGATGGGCCGTTACGCGGAACGGCTGGATTTTGAGTCCGCTGCACGGGTGCGTGATCAACTCCAGGGGCTGGATCAGCTGACGGCGGATCAGAAGATGAGTCTCCCGGATTCTTCGATCAGTCGAGACGTGTTGGCGTTGGCGATGGATGAGCGGGTGGCGGCCGTTCAGTTGTTTCAAATGCGTGCCGGCAAGCTTGTGGGCCGCCTCGGATACACAGCCGATGCGTCCGGCCTGGAGCCTGGGTTGATTCTTCAACGGGTGATCGAAGAGCACTACAGCCAGGTGGATGCCGTGGAGGTCCCTCCTGAATTGCTGGTGCAACACGCTTTACCCCAACAAAATCTGCTCGAGGAGTGGCTTGGTGAACAGCGAGAGCGCAAGGTGCACATTCATTGCCCGAAACAACGTCAGAAAGCGGACCTGATCGAGCTGGTGCAGCGCAATGCTGAATTCGAACTTCTCCGCGCAAAACAAGGCCAGGAGCAGCAGGCCCTGGCAACGGAAGATCTGGCGCAATTGTTGGAGCTTCCGATTCCTCCTCGGCGAATCGAGGGCTACGACATCAGTCATATCCAGGGGAGTGACGCTGTTGCCTCTCAGGTTGTGTTCATCGACGGTTTGCCCGCGAAGCAGCACTACCGCAAATACAAAATTCGAAGCAGCAGCATCCGTTCAGGACACAGCGATGACTTCATGGCCATGGCGGAGATCATGCGCCGGCGCTTCCGTCGCTGGGCTCGGGCCAAAGCAGAGGGTATCGACGTGGGTGCTCTTCGCCAGAAGGGAGGCAGTGCACTGCAGACCGATGGCCTGAATGATTGGCCTGACGTGGTGATGATCGATGGCGGGAAGGGTCAGTTATCGGCCGTGATGGAGGCGCTGCGTGAATTGGATCTCCATGAGGATCTGAATGTGTGTTCGCTGGCCAAACAGCGTGAGGAGATTTTTCTGCCGGGGGAGCGACAACCGCTCGACAGTGAGCCGGATCAGCTGGGCGTCGCCCTGCTGCGGCGGCTGCGGGATGAAGCCCACCGCTTTGCGGTGACCTTCCATCGACAGCAGCGGGGCGAGCGGATGAAACGGTCTCGCCTAAGTGATATTCCAGGTGTTGGCCCGAAACGGGTCAAGGATCTTCTCGCTCACTTCCACTCGATCGATGCCATCCAGCTGGCGAGTGTCGAGCGGTTAAGTGAAGCGCCTGGTGTGGGTCCGTCGATGGCACAGCAGATCCACGATTTCTTCCATCCCGAAGACGACCCTGCACTCGATCAGGAGCCATCCCAGGATGGATTCACGCCATCAGACCAGGCGATGACCTCACTGGAGGCGTCATGAGCGCACAATCCTGTCCCATGACCGTTCGCTTTGATTGCGGAGTCGATTGAGATGTGCATCTGGAGCCAGGCCGACGCGACGTTCTCCACCCATCCACGACGCGTTCAGGTGCGGAACCAGCGTGGCAAGGCCGTCGAACGTCGCGTCAAACAGGTGGATTACATCTGGGATCTTGATGACGGTGCGCCGGGGTTTTTGAAACAGACAAGGCGTGACCGCTTGAAGTTGTACGTGGATACTGATCGCAATGGCCTGTTCACCCGGGGAGATGTTCTGCTGGGCAAAACGAAGATCACCCGTCGGCATCGTCTTGACGTCGTAGCCGATCTTTTGCCCGATGAACAGGTCGGTCAGATTATTGCGTTCAACGCTGTCGAGTCAAACGCTGCAGATACCTCGCCGCTTCGGGACAAACCGCCTGGATCGTCAAATGGATCGAAGGATCACATCGATCTGCTTGCCGGGGTTGGGTTGCGCTTCATGCACCCCGATGGCTCGGTTGTTGCTGTGTTCGGTGATTTATCGATTTGATGCTTGAAGCGACAGTCTTAATCAAATGAGCTCAGGGCGCGTTTGTATGAATGGACGATGTCGTTACACGTTCGTATTCCTAAAAATTTAAATGTTTGGCTCAGTCATTGGAAACATGTCTTTGCTGCAAGTTGATTGCATTGTCGCTATAGTGATAAATATTCTAATTTTTTCCAATGACAGCTCTTGATTTTGGACCTTATCAATCAACATTAGGAACCAATAAAAAGGATGTCGAGGAGGTTGAGGGTGGATTTGGCTTTTATGCAGGTTCAGGCAAAGACATCTTGACCAATGGCAGCTATCAGATTGAAGACGACTCGGCTTCTGGAGGCTTTGCAACAGTTCCTTCCGTCCTGTCCGGAGGCCCAGGGAATGATCGTTATATGTTCATGACAGACCAGGAGTGGGGCTTTGTCGCTGATGCAGGCAGCGGCAAAGATATTATACAATTTTCGAAAAACAACATTCTCAACCCCAAGTTCAAAACTAGCGATTCCGCTATCAGCACTATCCTCATTAATGATCGTGACGTGATGATCGCTACCACCAATCTCGACACTGGCGTAAGGGATTTTGGTGTCCTATTCTCAGACCCTTTTGGATCCGAATATTCCGAAAATAAGCTTGAAAAAGTTAAATTCGGCAAGAAGAAATATTCGTTCAAAAAGTTCTACAAAATCCTCCAGAAAAACGCTGAACAAATGCCTGAAATTTTTTCATTCGATACGGCTACTTTTGCCGACTTGGGTGAGGCCGGCTTGCTGAACCTGACCGGCTTTCCCGACACGGACGTTCTCGACAGTGGTGAATATATTCAAATTGCTCTCTACAACAATTCGCTGCTTGCCTAATTTCTTCCTGGCCAATCGCAGTTGTACACACGTTGTCAAATAATTAGTCTATTTCATCGGCTTGCAAACTATTGCAGGCCGTATTTTGTTGGATCCTTTTTTTGGAAGATCTCATTACGTGGATCTCATGAGCCGTCATTCGTTCTCAGGTTGAGAAGACAAGGCGTCGTGCAATTCGTGTATTCCATTTCTGGCGACGCAGTTCAGCAGCACTGCTTTCACAAATTGGCGATGTTCCAGCCAGAGTGCGGAGCTTGACACGCGGAAGACATGGCTCGGTTTCTGATCAGCACGGTCGTCCTGATCTCGATGATCTTCATCCCCTCTGCAGTTGCTGCGCCGGGGCTTTGCACGGGGCCTGTCTGTGCTGACGGGATCACCCGAAGCGCCAAGAACCACTGGCAGCTTGTGCTGCGTCTCGATGACCAACAGGGGCATCGAGAAAAGGTGGTGATGGACTGTCGAGCGGGTGTGCTCAGCCCTCGTGCGGGACTAGTGGATCGCGGCTACGCCACGGCGCTTGGCCAGCGGGCTTGTCGACTTGCCGGTGAAACCGGTTGATCGCCATGCAGATCACGCTTGTCTATCCGCATCAGCTGTTCGCCAGCCATCCGGCTGTTCAACCGGGACGTGATGTTGCACTGATCGAAGACCCTCTGTTCTTTGGAACGGACCCGCAGTGGCCGCAACGCGTGCACTGGCGAAAGCTTTTGCTGCATCGCGCTTCGATGCAGGCCTATGCCGATCGGTTGCGGTCGGCGGGTTGCACGGTTCTGGTGCAACGTCATCACGAAGCGGCGGATACGACCGGCCATCTGGAATTGCTTTTGAGAGCCGGGTATCGAAGCTTCCATCTCTCCGATCCCGTGGATGACGTCCTCGAACGGAGGCTTCGTGCTGCGATCACATCCCATCAGGCCGTGCTCCAAGTGGTGCCGACCCCGATGCTCCTGACGCCCCTCGACGTTATCGACGAGCAGGTCGCGACCGGCAAAAAACCGTCCATGGCGCGTTTTTATGAAATGCAGCGCCGTCGTCTCGGGTTGCTTCTCGATCCGGACGGCGGGCCGCTCGGAGGCCGCTGGAGTTTTGATGCAGACAATCGCAAGAAACTGCCAAAGGGCATTGCAGTGCCGGCAGAACCTGGGCTCCCACTGACGGATGACCTCCAATCCCATCAGCGAGACCTGCTTGGCGAGGGCCTGCCAGGAATCGGGTCAACGGACGTTTTTGCCTATCCCGTCACCCATGAGCAGGCGGAGAGCTGGCTGGATGATTTCCTCGAAAAGCGACTCGTTGATTTTGGTGCCTACGAAGATGCGATCAGCCAAACCCATCGTGTGATGTGGCATGGCGTGCTCACACCGATGCTGAATATTGGCCTGCTCACGCCCCAGCAGGTTCTTGATCGAACCCTTCAGCGTGCCGATGCCGGTGATGTTCCTCTGAATTCGCTCGAAGGATTTGTACGGCAGATCGTGGGATGGCGTGAATTCATGGCCGTCATGTATCGCCGTTTTGGCGGCCGCATGCGCACCAGTAATTTCTGGAATTTTGATGATCAACCGATTCCAAACGCTTTCTACACAGCCACAACAGGTCTGGCACCGATTGACGATGCGATCGCCCATGCGTTGCAAACCGGTTACTGCCATCACATCGAACGGCTGATGTTGCTCGGCAATCTGATGTTGCTCTGTGGTTTCCACCCCAACCGAGTCTATCTCTGGTTTATGGAACTGTTTGTGGACGCCTACGACTGGGTGATGGTGCCAAATGTTTATGGAATGAGTCAGTTTGCTGATGGCGGCATTTTCACAACCAAGCCCTATCTATCCGGCTCGAATTATGTGCGAAAAATGTCTGATTATCGGAAGGGTGATTGGTGCAGCACCTGGGATGCCCTTTTCTGGTCGTTTATCAAACGCCACGAAACATTTTTCCGGGGTCAGTATCGACTGGCGATGATGGCGCGCAATCTGGATCGGATGGCACCGGAAACGCTTGATGCCCACCTGAAGCGCAGTCGAGAGTTTCTTGACGGCCTGGGATGAGCGCTTCGTAGGGTCGAGAGGGATCGACATTCGTCATGGCGCTAACTGCTGAGGCCTATCTCTGGTTCAAGACGCTGCACATCGTTGGTGTGGTGGTCTGGTTCGCCGGCTTGTTCTATCTCGTTCGCCTGTTCATCTACCA
This sequence comes from Synechococcus sp. MIT S1220, assembly GCF_047303025.1. Taxonomy (NCBI): domain Bacteria; kingdom Bacillati; phylum Cyanobacteriota; class Cyanophyceae; order Synechococcales; family Synechococcaceae; genus Synechococcus; species Synechococcus sp. MIT S1220. The sequence continues at coordinate 1,906,041 of NZ_CP138939.1, forward strand.
CGTGGAAGTGGAGGAGCTTGATGCCGCTGTTCAGGGACCCTTTCGAGACCAATACGCCTTGATGGAGCGCCGTTTGGCGAACATCATCACCACCCCCGGCATGGCGGTTGCTGTGAGCATGGCCGTCGGATTGTTGGTCTGCCAGCCAGGCTGGCTTCAACAGGGTTGGATGCATGTGAAGCTCGCACTGGTGGCGGGATTGTTGGCTTATCACTGGCTTTGTTATCGCCTGATGGGGCAGCTGCAGCGTGGCGAATGTCAATGGTCGGGGCGGCAATTGCGTGCGTTGAATGAACTGCCGACGTTGATGCTCGTGCTTGTGGTGATGCTGGTGGTGTTCAAAAATCAGTTCCCCACTGGAGCAGCGACCTGGTTCATGGTGGCTCTGGTGGTGTTCATGGCGGGTTCGATTCAGTTCTATGCCCGTTGGCGACGCCTGAGGCGTGAAGCCGCTGCAGGAACTTGAAATGGGATCCTCCAAACACCCCCTTGCTGCAGTGTTGGAACAGGTCGGACCCCTTAGCTGTCCTGCCGACTTCAACTTTCACTGCCACACCGTCTGCAGCGACGGCAGCCTTGAGCCCCTCGAACTCATTGAACAGGCCTCAGACCGTGGCCTGAGTCATCTCGCCGTCACGGACCATCACAGTGTGCTGGCCCATGCTCCGATGCATGCCTGGTTGAAGCAGCGCAGGGATAACGGTGACAAGGTGCCCACCCTTTGGAGTGGGATGGAGATCAGTTGTCTCCTTTCAGGATGTCTGGTTCATGTTCTGGCCCTTGGCTTTGAGCTCAACCACCCAGCGCTCCAGTCCTATGGCCGAGGTGATGCGCCGGTTGGAGAGGCCTTGCGGATTGAGGCGGTGGTCTCCGCAATTCATCGCGCTGGCGGTCTGGCGGTGTTGGCCCATCCCGCCCGCTACAGGCTCGGCCATGCAGAACTGATCGCTGCTGCTGCCGATCTTGGTATCGACGGTGGTGAAGCCTGGTATGACTACGACATGCATCCCAGCTGGCGACCGAGTCCGTTGATCTGCGAAGCGATCGATTCACAACTTGCCGATCTTGGCCTTTTACGTACTTGTGGCACGGACAGCCACGGAATGGATCTGGGTGGCCGCTAAATTCAACCCACGATGTAACCGATCGGCATGGCCCTCTTTGATCGACTCCTCAACAAATTGATGAAGGGTTCTGAGAAGTCTTCGCCGATCCAGCCACGGAGTTCCAAGGAGGAGAAGCCTGAAGCGTTCTTCCTCGACGCTGATTCCTCCTCCAGCATGGGGAATGTCGATTACATGCGGGAATCAAAGACGATCCGCCGCACTTTCCCTGGTACAGCTGATTCCCCAGGCACGAAGGAACGGGTAATTGAGGTTGATGCTGAAACCCAACAGCTCACTCGCCGCACTGATGGCCTCGGAGGTGCGGTTCAGAAGGATGTGACGACATCCGTCACGGGTGGCGTTCCCAAGCCCGTGAAGAAGACCTTCGCGGAGCAGGTCAGCACCGCCGAGATGAAACAGCGTTTAAAGGGGGGTGCGGTCAGCGGTGTGAACGTTCCGATGCAGGCCAATGCAGCACCAATGGCTCGGAAAGAGGAACTGAAGCCTAAGCAAGCTCCCACATCCAATACATCCACGACCGCAAGATCCTCAGCCCCTGGTTCGATTGATCCATTCCGCGACATGGTGAAGGATCTCAACAGCTGAGGCCGCCCCGCTCAATCCGGGCTTCGCTGTCCTGCACTAGTTCGCGCAGACGCAGACATTGTTCGTTACTGGCCCCGGTCCATAAGCCGCGGCCACTCGCTTCGAGCAGGCGTTCGGCCATATCCCGCAGCACCCACGGGTTGTTGTTGATCAGAAACTCCAGGGTGACTGGATTGTTGAGCCAGATTTCGCAGAGTGCCCCGTAACACCAGTCGGGAACACGATCTGTTGCAGCGTCGTAGGCAAACAGGTAATCGAGGCTGGCGCCCATTTCAAACGCTCCCTTGTACCCATGTTGCTGCATTCCATCGATCCAGCGCGGGTTGAGCAGCCTGCTTCGCATCACCTTGTCGAGTTCCTTTTCGAGGCGATGCAGACGCGGCCGCTCGCGCCGGGAATGATCGCCAAACCAAAGGGCGGGTTTCGATCCTGAACTCTTCTCAACGGCTGCAGAAAGGCCACCCTGGAATTGGTAGTAGTCGTCGGAATCGAGCAAATCGTGTTCGCGGTTGTCCTGGTTGTGCAAGACGACCTGCACCGGTTTGAGCGCTGCTTCAAGCCCATGTCGGTCAGCTTTCGGCTCCGCTTCGCTGTCATAACGCCAGGCGCTCCAGCACAGGAAAGCTTCACCCAGATCGTCCCGGCTGTCCCAGGCACCACTGTCGATCAGGGCCTGTAGGCCGGCGCCATAAGCCCCAGGGGCGGATCCAAAAATCCTTCCCTGAGGGCCCTGCTCACGGGTGAGTGCGGCCAGAGGATTGAGCGAAGCGTCCTCTGGTTGTGCCGCCACCCGTTGCTGCGCCTGATCCACCCAGCCCACCAACTGGGGGAAGGCATCGCGAAACAAGCCGGAAATGCGCAGCACCACATCCACCCGAGGCCGGCCCAGCAGGCTCAGGGGAATCACCTCGAGATCCACCATCCGCCGCGTCGGGCCATCCCACACAGGGTGAATGCCCATCAAGGCAAGCAGCTGGGCAATGTCTTCGCCGCCGTTGCGCATCGTTGCGGTCCCCCAAACCGAAAGAGCAAGGTGGCGCAGCGGTTCTCCCTCCTCCAGCAGGTGAAGATCAAGCAGTTGCTCCGCGGAGCGGCGGCCCAGATCCCACGCGGCTTCGGTGGGCAAGCCCCTTAAGTCGACCGAATAGAAATTGCGCCCGGTGGGCAGCACATCTGGTCGCCCACGGCTTGGTGCTCCGGATGGACCTGCGGGGAGTCGGCCAGCGCCGGCCACCTTGAGAAACCCCTGGCGTTCCGCCTCAGCGCAGCGGCTCAGTGCTGGCCAAAGCTCCTTCTGGAGTTTTTCTAGCGAAGGATCCTGCGGTGCTTGCTGGATCCAATCCTGCAGCTCTTGATGTAGTTCGGCTGGATCCGACGTTGAGCCCAGCAGGGCTTCAACCAGAAGTAGAGCCTGCTCCTCCAGCCAGGCGGTGCCATCGCCGATGCGGCGGGTCTTTGGGCAGCCCAGTTGTTGCAGCCGTTGCTGATCTGCCTGGTCAAGCGGTTCGCCGTCTTCCTGCTGCCAGGGATCGAAGCCAAGCCCGAGTGCTGCGGCCATCGCCTGGGTTAGCCCGGCAGTTTCGCCCACCGGTGGCCGGGCCAGAGCGATCAGTAATTCTTGTTCCGCCTTGGGTTCTGGCCGTTGGCCCAAACGGTGCAGCCCGGTTCGTATCTGGGCTTCCTTGAGTTCACAGAGGTAGGTCTCCGCCGCATCAAGGCAGGCCTGACGCTGGTCTGGGCGTGCATCCAAGCCTTCCAGGGCGGGTAGCCCTGGCCAGTTCATCGACTGCAGTGTTTCGAGGATCTGCCGTTCCAACAACGCGGATCGCTGGCCACCCAACTCGCGCGCCTCCACCAGTTCATCCAGGAGTGCTTCAAGCTGTTGCAGCGGGCCGTGCAGTCCGGCTCGACCCAGCGGAGGCGTGAGGTGATCGAGGATCACGGCCTGACCACGCCGTTTCGCCTGGGATCCTTCGCCTGGGTCGTTAACGATGAACGGATACAGGTGAGGGATCGCTCCCAACGCCAGCTGTGGGCCGCACCCCGCACTGAGTCCTACCCCTTTGCCGGGCAACCACTCAGCGCTGCCATGTTTTCCCACGTGCACCAGCAGCTGCGTTCCATGGATCTCTCGCAGCCAGCGGTACTGGGCGAGGTAGCGATGCGGTGGTGGCAGATCGGGCGAATGTAGGTCGGCGATCTGATCAGGGTCGTAGCCCCGGTCGGGCTGAATCAGAACCACCACGCGTCCGAACCGCAAGCCGTGGATCGGAAAGCCCTGTGGATCACGATCACAGGCCTGATCGGGCGATCCCCAGCGGGCTTCGATCCGCGTGCGGGCCTGCAGCGGAACGCTTGTCCACCAGTGGTTGTAGGTGTCGACCGGAAGATGAGCCAGGGGTTTGCGATAGAAGCTTTCGGGATCGTTGGTGCGTCCGCTGAGCAGCTGTTGCATCAGCTCAGCTCCGTTTGCCGGTAAGAGCTCCTCGCCGAGATCGTGACCGGACGCTTGAAGCCAGTGCAGGATCGAGATGCAGCTGGCGGGTGTGTCGAGCCCCACGCCGTTGGCCAGGCGTCCATCACGGACGGGATAGTTGGCCAGCACCAGGGCCATGGATCGTTGGCCGGTTGGCGTCTGCTCCAGATCGACCCACCGTTCGCAGTGCTCCACCAGCCATTCGATGCCGATGGGGTCGGGCTCCAGCTGCGGCACGGCTGTCGACAACTGCATCTGGTCCGAGCGCCGTTGGCGAAAGCCGCAGGGCCGTGTGGTGATGCGTCCATCCAGTTCTGGCATCACTACCTGAAGCGAGAGATCCAGGGGATCCAGTCCGCGGCTGCTGGCGTGCCAACGCTCGCGCGGTTGGGAGCTGGTGAGCATTTGCAGCACGGGCCGATCAAGCTTCTCCCAGAGCGGGCTGCCGAGCCCAGCCTCCTGTTGGCGTACGGAGGCAAAGGACGTCCCCGCGATCACCACGCTGACCTGTTCAGCCTGCAGCAGGTCCGCAACACCTGACTGCACGGCAGGGTCGCGCAGGCTGCTGACCCAGAGCAGGCGCGGACAGAGGCCGTGGGCACGCAACGCCTGAACCAGGGCATGGGCCAGATGTTGATCGCCCGATTGGAGCAGGGCGCGATAGAGCACGACGCCAATCCGAGGGCCCGGATCGCGTTGCCAGTCCCAGGGAAGGGGGTCAGCCAGGCGATGCAGGCCCACTGCTTCGGGCTGGGGCTCCACCCCGCTCAGGAGCTGCTCGAGTGCGATCAGCAGTTCGCCCATGTTTTGTTCACCGCCTTCCCGAAGCAGGGCCGCCAGACGATCCGCCAGGGGAATGCTGATGGACCCGAGGCCATGCAGAACAGCGTTCTGATCACTGGTCCCGGCCAGAACCAGCAGGTGGCGTTTCGGTTGAGCCCTCTGCCACGCCTGAAGACGTTCGAATCCATAACTCCAGTGGCCTCGACTGCCGAGCAGGCGCACAACGATCAGCCGGGACTGCTGCGCGGTGCTGCGCAGATAGTGATCCACCTGGGCGGGGTGGCTGAGCTGTGGCAACTCCAATGCCCGGATGCGATCGACCCAGGCGTGATGCCGCGGTTCTTGCAGACAACTTTCCAGGGTGCTGAGGTCGGTGCCGGCGCTAGAGAGCAGCAACACGTCAGCAGGCGGTTGCTCGATGAGCACCACATCCTCTGGAGGGTCAAGCCCTGGGCAACTGGCGAGGCGGTGCATGCCGCCATTCTCCCCATCACGGGTCTGGCTGGCCGGACACACCTTGCCAATAACAGCTTGCTGAGGGCTCTCTGCACTGTTTCAAACTTGGTTGTTGCTGTAGTGAAAAATGGCCTTGTTTTGCTGTTCTCAAGTAGTGCTTCAGGCGTTGTTCAGCAGGATCAGTGCTGACGATGACCAGGTTCAATGCTTTGTTCGCTGATGCTTGACGGGTTTGCATCAGTGATCAGACATGTCAGCTTCAATTGGAAGTCTCTTGTCATTTGGAAGCACCTCTTCATCATCAATATCAAAATCCTGTTTGTTGATGGTTTGGTGATTGATGACTTGTCCGGTCACACCCGGATCAATTAAATGATGGGTAGGCGGATGGGTTTTCGTCGTTCCAAGGTTTTCGTCGTTCCAATTTAAGGAATTCTTGCTTGAAGACTTTGTATTCACTTTTAGGGGATGCTTGTTAGATTTGGTGGCAGTATTTTTTATGAGATACCTGTTTTTTGAGCCGGCTGCCAGTTGATCAATTCGTGATTCGATACCGATGATCTATTGGCTCTTAGCTTTGATTTCAAGCTTTTAGGTTCAAATGAACTGATTTGTAGTATTATTAAGACAATAGATAAACGTCGATGGCCCTTGTTCGCCAGGCAGCAGGATCTACATCTTCAAATTCAATTCCCAAAGCCTATCAGGCTTCTGTTTTTGAGTATGCATCGGCAACCTATGCCGTCGTTACCAAATATCAAACAGATCAGGCCTCAGGAGGATTTGTTGTTGTTGACATCTCTAATCCGAGCAGCCCAACTAAAATTGTCGAAAAAACTGATCTTCAGACTGGTGATAATGACAATCCTTCCAGTAACTGGGAATTACTAAACGGTTCTTTTGATGTCGCAACGGCAGTTGTCGGTTCTGTTCCCTATGCGGTGATTTCTCAAAACCTTGGTACTGTCAATAGCAAGGGCGGGATCACGATTGTCAAGCTTACAAACAACGATGGAAATATCACGGCCACATCCCCCAGCGTAATTCTGCAGATTCAGGATGGGGATGATTCTTTTCACGGTTCTAACAAAACACAATTTAAAAACGCGAGAGGCCTTGCTTTACAGCAGTTAGGTGAAAAAACGTATTTATTTACAACTGGTAATCGCAATACTGACGACAAAGGATTTCTGCAAGTTTATGACTTCGACAATCTCATTGATGGCAACAATGGAAACGATACATCTGCGCTGGTCTCCGAGATTGAGGATAGTGGTAATACCAACAAATTGAGCGATGCTTGGGACATCAAAACATTCTCTGAGAGTGGTAAGGCCTATGCTCTTGTTACATCGCAAGAAGCTGAAAGTGCTTGCAGTGGAACCTCAACATGGTATCAGCCCTTTGAATTTAATCCTTCAGAAAATTCACTTCAGAAAGCAAACAACCCAAATTGTTGGCCTGGGCGTGTAGCTTCAGGGGTTGCTGTTGGAACCTTAGGTACGAAGCGGTATGTGGCTGTTGTATCAACAGATGATGACCCCGGTCACACGCAGTCCCAACCTGCCCTTGCAATTTATGACTACACGGACCCTTCCAATCCTTCTGATTATCTGGATGCTTTGTTGCCGGATGACAGCAATTCGTTTCTTGAAGGGGTTAGTCAGATTGCGCTTACTGAGGTTGATGGCAAATATTATGTGATTCTACCCAACAGCAAAAGTGGATCGAACCGCGTTGAATTTGTTGAATTCAAACCAACAGAATTGAATCCTGGTACAGGACGATTAGGGAAATTTTATTATGACAGCAGCATTGCTGATGGCAGTCAGGATTTAGAAGGCGCGACCTTTTCAAGACTTGCCACAGCTGTTGATGCCATTCCGTTCACCATCGATTCGAAATCCTATGCGCTGATCACGTCCAATGGTGATCAAGCAATTCAGATCATTCAGTTATCGCAACCCGTTCCAACTCCCGCTCCCTCGCCAACACCAACACCATCTGGTGATGACGATGCTGATTCCACCCCTCCCGAGCTCCGATCCGCTGTTGTCTCCAGCGATGCTCTCTCCTTAATTCTCAAATTCAATGAACCCTTGGCTTCCACTTCAAGGCATGTATCAGCTGCCTTTGTTGTTGATGTGGATGGTCAATCCATTCCTGTTATCGATGCCACAACCCGTGGCGGCGAACTCACCCTCAGCCTGACGCGCAGCATCAGCAACGATCAAACCGTTGCTCTCGCCTACACCGATCGCTCCAGCAACAACGATCGCAATGAGCTGAGCATTGGGGATGCCTCCGGCAACGATCTCGCCTCCTTTGCACGCTTCCCCGTTCAGAACCGCTCCACGCTTCCCGGCACGCCACCATCGATCAACGCTGCGGTGACATCTGCTGATGGGCGGGTTGTCTCCCTCAGCTACGACCACACCCTCTCTCCTCTTGCTCCTCCCGCTTCCGCGTTTTCACTCGCGGTGGATGGGGTGCGCTCCGCTTTCTCCTCCCTCTCCCTAGCTGGCAGCACCGCACGCCTGGGCCTCTCTGCTCCCTTGTTTCATGGCCAAGCGCTTCTGCTCAATTACCGCGATCCCACCGTTGCCGATGACCGCTTCGCCATTCAAGACATCCATGGCAACGATGCCATCGCCATTCAAGGGCTGATCGTCGAGAACAACTCCACCGTGATCGATCCAGCCACGCTGCTGCCCGCTCCACTCCCAACACCAACACCAACACCAACAACAACACCCATTCCCGCTCCGCTCTCACCGGGTGCCGTTGCAGCCCTGAGCCAACCAACCAAGGAATCTCCCCGACCCACACCTGAACCAACAACACCAACACCACTACCAGCCCCAGCGGCGCGACCCGGCTCCGCCTGTGACCCCGAGGCAGGCAACGCCATCAGCGAATCCCAGCGCGATCGCTTCACGCTGCTGCTTGGTAGCTCCTGTTCCGATCAAATCATCGGCAGCCCAGCAGACGACATCCTCAAAGGTGTCGATGGTGATGACACCCTGCGGGGATTGGCCGGCGATGATCGCCTCCGCGGTGGCTCAGGCGCTGATCGCCTCAAGGGTGGCCTGGATCACGACAGCCTCAGTGGCGGCAGCGGCGATGATCGCCTCAAAGGACGCTCCGGCAATGACCAGCTCCTTGGCGGTCCGCAGCGCGACAGCCTCGATGGCGGCAAGGGCGACGACAGCCTCAGTGGCGGCAGCGGTGCCGATCTGTTCAGGCTTTCATCCGGCAACGATCAGATCCTGGATTTCAATCTGCTCGACGCTGATCGCATCACGCTGCCACCCACCAGCTCAGCAAAACGCACGATCAAGCTCAGCATCAGCCAGCCCCAGCCCGATCAATTGCTCCTCCTGGATCCCAGCAACGGCATCAACACCACTCTCCTCAACACCGACATCACACCAGAGCAATTGCTTGATGCACTCCCGAAGCTGGGATCTGAATAATCGGTCCATCGCTTCGGATCCTGTTTTTTGGTTTGATCCGCTGTTGCCCACGGTTCATGATCTCTTAGATCCCTTGCTACAACTGATGTTTACCCCCTGGTCTCTTATCCTCTGAAGCACAGAGCCACTGGGCCCGTCTGCGATGCATCAGTTCCTGCCCTACGCCTGGTTCCAGGGCCAGTGCGTTCCGTTTGAGGACGCCAGGATCTCGATTGCCACCCATGCTCTCCACTACGGCACCGGAGCCTTTGGGGGCATGCGAGCCATCCCCGACCCGCAGCACGACGACACCATGCTGCTGTTCAGAGCTGATCGTCATGCTCGACGTCTCAGTCAGAGCGCTCGGTTGTTGCTGACCGATCTGAGCGAAGTCACAATCCTTGAAGCGCTCACCTCAATGCTGAGGGCGAACAAGCCGGATCAGCCGATTTATCTCAGACCGTTCGTTTACACCAGTGATCTCGGGATTGCGCCCCGACTTCATCAGATTGAGACGGATTTCCTCATCTACGGCCTACCCCTGGGTGACTATCTCTCCCCCGAGGGTGTCAGTTGCCGAATCAGCAGCTGGACCAGACAGGAAGATCGTTCCTTGCCATTGCGCGGCAAGATCTCCGGGGCGTACATCACTAGTTCGCTTGCCAAAACAGAAGCTGTCCAGAGCGGTTTCGATGAAGCGCTGTTGCTGAACAGTCGCGGAAAGATCAGCGAAGCCAGCGGTATGAATCTGTTCATCGTCCGGGATGGAGAGTTGATCACCCCGGGTGTTGATCAGGACATCCTTGAAGGAATCACCCGTGCCAGCGTGATCGAGCTGGCCAAGGCGATGGATATTTCAGTGGTGGAACGGCCCGTGGACAAAACTGAGCTCTTCATCGCCGATGAGGTGTTTCTCACGGGCACGGCCGCCAAGATCACCCCAATTCGTCAGATCGAATCAACGGTGTTGAACAGCACTCGCCCCATGATGAAAGCCCTGAAGGAGCGGCTGGTGGCGATTACAGAAGGCCGTGATTCGGCTTATGAACACTGGGTGACGCGCGTTCCACTGAACTGAAGTTCAGTTTGAGCTTTTCTTAGGATTGGAGGACAGCTCGAGCTCAGGGTATTCATGACGGTGACGCAGTCGAAGGCACAGGTCACCGCCTCACGCTTTCTCGACTATCTCCATAGTCCGAAGCGACCCGTGCTCGTGTTTGACGGTGCGACGGGGACCAGCCTTCAAGGCCTGGAGTTGAGCGCCGACGATTTTGGGGGTGCTGATCTCGAGGGCTGCAACGAGAACCTTGCTGTTACTAAGCCCGATGCCGTAAAGGCGGTTCACAGGCAGTTTCTGGAAGTGGGTTGTGATGTGATCGAAACCGACACCTTCGGTGCCGCATCGATTGTTTTGGCGGAATACGGGCTCGAGGCCGATGCCTTCGAACTGAACAGACGGGCGGCGGAACTGGCTCGTGAAATGGCAGATGAGTACAGCACACCCGATAAACCGCGTTTTGTGGCGGGTTCGATGGGTCCCACCACCAAGTTGCCCACCCTGGGACACATCGATTTCGACACGATGCGCGCCTCCTTCCGCGAACAGGCGGAGGGATTGCTGGCAGGAGACGTCGATCTCTTCATCGTTGAAACCTGTCAGGACGTTTTGCAGATCAAGGCAGCGCTGCAGGGGATTGAAGAGGCTTTTGCGGTTGCAGGAGAACGCCGGCCCTTGATGGTGTCGGTGACGATGGAAACCACCGGCACCATGCTCGTCGGCACCGACATTGCAGCCGTGGTGTCGATCCTCGAACCGTTTCCGATCGACATCCTCGGCCTGAACTGCGCGACCGGCCCGGAGCAGATGAAGGAACACATTCGCTATCTCTCCGAGCATTCACCATTCACGGTGAGTTGCATCCCTAACGCCGGCCTGCCTGAGAACGTCGGGGGTGTGGCTCATTACCGGCTCACACCAATCGAGCTGAAGATGCAGCTGATGCACTTTGTTGAAGATCTCGGTGTGCAGGTGATCGGTGGTTGCTGCGGCACAACGCCGGCCCACATCGGAGCCCTGGCGGAGCTGGCCTCTGAACTCACCCCGGCGGAACGCTCCGCCAGGCGCCTGGCCGAGGCCGAAACAGTGCGGCCTTCACTGAACTATGAACCCGCCGCCGCCTCCATTTACGGCGTCACCCCCTACCAGCAGGACAATTCGTTCCTGATCATCGGTGAACGGCTCAATGCCAGTGGAAGCCGAAAGGTGCGCGAATTGCTTGCCGAGGAGGACTGGGATGGCCTGGTGTCTGTGGCCCGTGGTCAGGTGAAAGAGAACGCCCACGTGCTCGATGTGAATGTCGACTACGTGGGTCGTGACGGTGAGCAGGACATGCACAACCTTGTGAGTCGTTTGGTCACGAACGTCAATTTGCCGCTCATGCTTGATTCCACCGAGTGGCAGAAGATGGAAGCGGGCCTCAAGGTGGCCGGTGGCAAGTGCATCCTCAATTCAACCAATTACGAGGACGGCGACGAGCGTTTTTTCAAGGTTCTGGAATTGGCGCGCCGTTATGGCGCGGGCGTTGTGGTGGGCACCATTGATGAGGATGGGATGGCCCGCACAGCGGAGAAAAAGTTCGCGATCGCTCAGCGGGCCTATCGCGATGCACTGGAGTTCGGCATCCCGGCCCGTGAAATCTTTTACGACCCACTCGCTTTGCCCATCTCCACCGGCATTGAGGAGGATCGCCTTAACGGCAAGGCGACCGTTGATGCCATCCGGATGATTCGCGACAACCTCCCCGGTGTGCATGTGGTCCTGGGGGTGAGCAATGTGAGCTTCGGTCTTTCACCCGCAGCGCGGATCACTCTGAACTCGGTCTTCCTGCATGACTGTTGCGAGGCCGGCATGGATGCAGCGATTGTCAGTCCGGCCAAGATCTTGCCGCTGATCAAAATCAGTGACGACCATCAGAAAGTATGTCGTGACCTGATCAATGACAACCGTGGTTTTGACGATGGGATCTGCACCTATGACCCGCTCACTGAACTGACCAAACTGTTCGAGGGGGTCAGCACCAAAGAGGCTCGTGCATCAGGTCCTTCACTGGCTGATATGCCGATTGAGGAGCGCCTCAAGCAACACATTATCGACGGTGAACGCATCGGGCTTGAACCTGCTCTCGATGAAGGTCTCCAAACCCATCAACCGTTGGAGATCGTTAACACCTTCCTGCTCGATGGCATGAAGGTGGTGGGTGAGCTGTTTGGCAGTGGCCAGATGCAGCTTCCCTTCGTGCTGCAGAGCGCAGAGACCATGAAATCAGCGGTGGCTTATCTGGAACCGCACATGGAGAAGATGGAGGGGGAGAGCAGCAGCAAGGGCAAGTTCTTAATCGCCACCGTGAAAGGCGATGTCCATGACATCGGCAAGAACTTGGTCGACATTATCCTCACCAATAATGGATACGAGGTCGTCAATCTCGGTATCAAGCAGAGTTGTGACGCGATCATTGAGGCGCAGCATGAGCATCAGGCGGATTGCATCGCCATGAGTGGTCTGCTCGTGAAATCCACGGCTTTCATGAAGGACAACCTAGGAGCCTTCAACGATGCCGGGATTGATGTGCCGGTGATTCTTGGTGGTGCCGCCCTGACCCCCCGCTTTGTACAGAAGGATTGTCGAGCCGCCTACAACGGCAAGGTGGTCTATGGCCGGGATGCCTTCGCGGATCTTCGCTTCATGGATGCCCTGATGGAGGCCAAGAACCAGGACAGCTGGAGCAATCAGGCTGGTTTTCTGAACGGCGCACCCGCTGGTGTCGGGCTCGATGACGATCATGAGCCCAGCTCTCCAGATAACGACGCCAAGGGAGACGTCGCCGCCGCAGCACCGCCAACGGTGCCCGCTGTTGTGAGCACAGAACGCTCTGAAGCTGTGCCGGCTGAGCCGGCTGTCGTCCCACCCTTCCTTGGAGCAGCTCTGTTGGACGAGAAAGAGATTGCCCTCGATCAGGTGTTCCCCTATCTCGATCGCAATGCTCTGTTCGCCGGTCAGTGGCAGATCCGCAAGACGCAGAAGCAATCCCGGGACGACTACCAGGCCCTACTGGAGGAAAAGGCTGAGCCCGTCCTGCAGCAATGGATTGACAGGTGTCTCTCGGAGCGGTTACTCACCCCAAGGGTTGCCTATGGCTACTTCCCAGTCGGCCGTGATGGAAATTCCCTGCGCGTGTTCGATCTTCAAGGCTCCACGCAACTCGGTCGCTTTGATCTCCCGCGCCAACGCGCGGGGAATCGCTATTGCATCGCTGATTTCTTCCAGGACTTACCGGCTGACGATCGTCCGACCGATGTGCTGCCCATGCAGGCTGTGACGATGGGAGATAAGGCCAGTGAGGTAGCTCAGGAGCTGTTCAAATCCGATCAGTACAGCGATTACCTTTATTTCCATGGCCTAGCGGTCCAGATGGCAGAAGCGCTGGCGGAGTGGGTGCATGCACGGATCCGCCGGGAGCTTGGCTTCGCCGATCCTGCTGAGATGTCGCTTCGCGACGTTCTGGCCCAGCGCTATCGCGGCAGCCGCTATTCCTTCGGGTATCCAGCCTGTCCGAACGTGGCGGATTCTCGTCAGCAACTGGATTGGCTGGATGCAGGACGCATCGGTCTGACAATGGATGCCAGTGATCAACTCTCCCCAGAGCAGAGCACAACCGCATTGGTCGCCATCCACAGCAAGGCCCGTTACTTCAGCGCTTGATCGATTCTCAGTGCGGCATCCAGGCGCCATAGCCTGGTCGGTTTCAAAGGCTGTACATGGCGATTGCTGGACCCGACGGTGTTGATTCCGCCATTCAATCGGGGGTCGACCTTGATGGCTCTCCGATTCCTGCAGACAAGCTGGCCCTCTACAGGGAGGTGATGGAACTGGAGAGTCAGCGGGCTCGAAGCGGCGTTCTGAAATCAATGCGCAACAGAGTCGTTAAGACCGGCGCTAAGCACTTCGACCAGGCCACGCTGAACCAACGCTTGATTGAAGCCGGCTGGGACGGCCTCAAGGACAAAGAGATCGCCTTTTATTTCAGCTAACCCCGATGGAGAAGTTCTGCCTGTCAGTCCTGGCAGAGCTTCTCCATGGTTTCAATCACTTCCTGCTGAAACGATTCCAGTGCGCTGGATTCGCTGAGATCGAGGCCTTCTCCAGCCGCGTTCTGCGCCAGATCCTGGAAATGAAAGGCCCCTTCACCGTTGGCTAGGAACTCGATCGCTGACGTTTCGCCGCTCTCGCGAAACGCGTCGCAGAGCGCCAGAAAAGCGGCGTCTTCCGTGAACTCCCAATCCATCGGGGGGACATAACTCACTGACCTTTAACGCCTTCCCCTAGGGGTCCGTCAACCATCTGTCGTCAAAATGTGCCACTCCTTCGGCAGACTCCCCTGGATTTAGGCCTTCAGGATGACCAGCATTAATCAGGTCAGCGCCACCGCTCGCAACGTTTTCGGTGAGCCTCTTTTGGTGTGTGGATGTAAACCAATGACCGGTTGGCATCGCGATGGTTTTTGCGAAACGGACGCCGCTGATCGCGGCCAGCACAGCATCTGCTGCGTGATGACTGAAGCCTTTCTCCGCTACAGCAAGGCGCAGGGAAACGATCTCTCCACCCCCATGCCCGCTTTCCAATTTCCAGGGCTGAAACCAGGAGACCATTGGTGTGTTTGCGCACCTCGCTGGAAGCAGGCCTATGAGGACGGCATGGCGCCGAAGGTTCGGCTGGAGGCAACAGAAGACACGGCCTTGCTGGTCGTGACCCTGGAACAGCTCAGGGAACACGCTTACCAGGGAATCTCCTGACCATCCCAGGCCAGAAACCGACCTGTTTGCGCAGGCGTCTGCTCCAGGAGCAGATCAACCAGCTGGGTTGCGGCTCGGTCCGGGCTGAAGAGTTGTTCCGGAGCCACAAAGGATTGAAACGGCTTTGACAGGGCTGTATCCGTTGTTCCCGGGTGAAACAAGGTGACCGTGGCCGACGGCCAACGGCGTGCCCATTCGATGCTGAGGCAGCGAATCAGCTGATTCTGTGCGGCCTTTGCAGCGCGATACCCGTACCAGCCGCCACTGCGATTGTCCGAGATGCTGCCCACCCTGGCGCTCAGGCTGGCGAAGTGAAAAGCCTCGTGGCGGTTCAACATCGGTTCAATCGCCTTGGCCAGCAGCAGTGGTGCGATTGCATTGATTGAGAACTGCTCTTCAAGCTGACGACGGTTCACCTGCTGCAACCGCTTTTCCGGTTGCAGGCCTGGTCCATGAAGGCGACCGCTGCAGTTGAACACAAGGCGCAAAGGGCGAGCCTGTTGCCTGACGGCTTCGCAGAAGCGCGCAAGCGATTCGTCGTTTTCGACGTTCAGGGTCAAATCCTGATCTGGAGCTCCCCCGCGCCCACAGGTCAGAACCTGGAGAGCCGGGCAGCGTTGGGCCAGTTGTGTAGCAATGGCTGAGCCGATGCCACCAGCTCCAACGATTAGAGCCAACCCCTCCCATGACGCCTTGATGGTTGACGGTCTTGTCGGTGCCGTCATCGTTGATCTGCCACTTTGATCGGAGCTTTCGCCTCTGACTCCGTCATGATTCGGCGAGTTTGGACCTGATGTCGGTGGTTCCACCCCATCGTCGAGCTGTTGTTTTGCTTCTGGCGAGTCTGGCGACAACCGCTGTCCTTCTGGCGTCTCGTCGACCAAGTCCTGAGCTCCAGCTGGCGACCACTGCTGAATCACTCACGCTCCAGGAACTTCTTCAGGACACGCACTCGGATTCGGTTTCAGCTGATTCTTCTTCACCGGACGCAGAGGCCCGATTAGCGCAACCGCAGCCGTCCAGCGTCGGAGCGGTTGCACCGAAGGCGCTGGTTCCGATCATTCCTCCGGAAGCTGAGTCCGTGCCTCTTTCCGTTCGCGTGGCTCTCTTCAGCAAGGCGCCGGTCCAGACGGTTCGCGTTGCTCCAGGGACCACCTGTCGCCAGCTGAACGGTCCAGAGATTCCAAAAATGCGACTCCCTCTCGTGTTGCGTTCTCAGCCTCGCAGACCCATCCGTTGTCGGGGCGGATGGGTTCAGATCAATGGTTCCACCTATAGACAGGATGTTGATCTAATTCCCGCCGATCAGGGCTGGCTGGCGGTGAACCAACTCGATCTGGAACACTATGTGGCCTCCGTGGTTGGAGCGGAAATGCCCAGCAGCTGGGACCTTGAAGCTCTGAAGGCCCAGGCGGTTGCGACCCGCTCCTACGCGATGGCCCATCTCGCCAGGCCTGCATCCAGGGACTACCACCTGGGTGACACAACCCGCTGGCAGGTTTTTGGTGGCGAAGCAAGTCGAAGTCAGCGCACCCTGGAGGCCGCAACCTCGACCCGTGGCATCATCCTGAGTTACAGGGGCGGAATCGTGGAAAGCCTTTACGCAGCGAACAGCCAGATCAGCGCTGAAGCCCACGGCCATCTCGGTGCCAGCATGAGTCAGCAGGGCGCGCAGGATCTGGCCGCCAAGGGCCTGCGTTTCAATGAAATTCTGGGGCGCTACTACAGGGGTGCTTCCTTGGCACGACTGCGGCCTGATGGGGACTGAGCGTTTCTGGCAACAAGCGTTGGCTCAGAGCGAAGCAGCCCTGGCTGCATCAGCTCTCGTTCCGCTCGCTACACGGCTTGAATCGTTGAATGGAGAGGCGGGAGTGATCTTTGAGATCCGTCATCTCACGGGAGTTCCCCCCCGTCATCTGCGCGCTGCAGGGCCGAGGCTGAATCCTTTTCGGCCCTGGGATCTCAGGCTTCAGGTGGACCAGATCGACAAACATCATGTCTTGATCCTGAACAAATATCCCGTTCAGATCGGTCACATGCTGTTGATCAGCAGGGATTGGGCGCCTCAGATCGGCTGGTTGGGTCGAGTCGATTGGCAAGCGGTGGCACACGTCGATCAGGACACCAGCGGTCTGTGGTTTTTCAACAGCGGTCCCACCGCTGGCGCCAGTCAACCCCATCGCCATCTTCAGCTTCTGCCCCGTCGCGCAGATGAACCGATCTGTCCAAGGGCGAAATGGTTCCTGGAGCATTCCGGTCCGTCCGCAGATCGTGATCGCGACCCTCTGAGAGCAAGTTGTGTCGTGCAGGCCTTGCCGGGATCCATGCTGACGGCCGAGTGTCTTGGTGATGCTTACAGGAGTCTCTGCTCGAGGGCAGGACTTGGCACGCCGGAGCTGCTCGACCAACCCGCACGCCCTTACAACATCCTGTTCAACCGACAGTGGATGGCGTTGATCCTTCGCTCACAGGAGGGGGTCCACGGCTTCAGTGTCAACGCTCTTGGCTTTGCGGGGTACCTGCTGAGTACCAGCGTGTCGGATCTGCCGTGGCTTGAACAGGCGGGGCCAGAGGCTCTGCTCAGAGAGGTTGTACCCCTGATTCCGTGATTTTCCGGATGCAGGACGCAGTTCTGTCAGTCATCGCTTGTTAGAGGGCACAACTCTTTCGCCCCGATCAAGCCATGACCACAAACAACCTCTCGCAGCGAAATGCTCGCATCCGTCAACACCTGGAGCTCGTGCGACCGATCGCGTTGCGGTTTGCCCAACGCACTGGCCATGACGCTGACGATCTGCTCCAGGTCGGAATGCTGGGATTGATCAAAGCAGCACAGCGATTTCGGAACATGGAGGGGGTCCGTTTCTCAACGTTTGCAAAGCCTCACATCCGAGGCGCAATCCTGCACTACCTGCGTGATCACGTCGGACTTGTTCGACTTCCGCGTCGTGTCCAGGAGGAGGCTCAAGGCTTGATCCGTCGTACGGAAATGCTGAATTCAGCCGTTAGTTCTGATCAGGAATCGTTGCTTCTGGATTACAGAAACAAAAATCGCTGGGTTCCTCTGACAGACGAACTGCATGGAGAGGAACCCAACAACCTCGAGTTTGTGCAACAGCGTGAACGAGCTTCAGCTGTTCGGCATGCCCTCTCTGGATTGCCAGATCGGGAAAAGGAGGCGGTTCAGCACGTCATCCTCGAGGGGAGAAGTTTGAGACAGGCAGCAAACAGACTCAATACCTCTGCCATGACCGTGCAACGACGCCTGAAGCAGGGCTTACAACGGCTTGCTCCTGCGTTGGCGTCGTATCAACCAGCTGCATGAGAATCACGTTCGATTTGTTGTTCGAGCGTGCTGATTGCTGCATTGATGGCTGACAGCTGGCGTTCCAGACCATCGCGCCAGAACGTGAGCATGGCCATTTTGCGCTTCTGATGATGCTGTTTACGGCTATTGAGATCGCCAGTTTCGGAGCAGCAGAAGGGAGGAAGCATGAAGATGGGATCCAAGAATCCAATCCTGGCGAATTCTTCGTACCGCTGCGTCAGCTGGTGGTTTTGCTTGGCGCATTGAAAGGCGGCGATTAGGTTTGGAACTTGAAAGGGATTTCAAATCCAGTCGTCCGCAGCGACAGACCCACAGCCGCTCATGACGCGCAGCAGAGTCCCAATTCTGGTCCTGGCTGGAGTCTCGGTTGTTGCCGCCGAGATGGTGATCGCCCCCACAGCGTCGGCCTACGTCGCGCTGATGGCTGGTCAACGTGCGAGAGCTCTCAACGGCAACTTCAATAACGTTCCTGTCCTTCATTCCAATCAGCCGGAAATCGTCACTGGACCAGGAATCCTCGTGAATACCGCTGCAGGATCAGCAATTGCTGCAGAAACCAAGCGCCCCCTTAGAAATCCTGGTTACACCTTCAATGGTGAGTTTGGGGTGCATATGCACCACAAGTACTACCCAGACGACCGCAGCAAACTGGGTGGACGTCGGGCGCGGGGCCTGCTCACCCTGGCTCTGATTGCCAGCAACCCTGGTGGAAGCCCCGTCACCTTGAAATTTGACCGGGGTTCAGTCAAGAACAGCTTTCAGGCTCCCTATCACCCCAACAACCTCATGGGGGTGAAGCCCCTTGGGAAGCGTCCCTGGAACACCGGTCCCGGTGACGCTACGGCTGTTCAGATGCTTCGTAATGAGTTGGATCGTCAGCTCCCATCCAGTGTTGTCATCCCGCCCGGTGGACGGAAAGTTGTGGTGAGCACCGTGCTCCCTGCGCGCGGCATCGCCAATGGATTGTTGCGTGGCCGAAGTGATGGGCCCTTCTCCCTAGCGGTGGTTGCAGCGGAGGAAACCAAGAATGAAGCCGAACTTTTTTCGGTTCTTAATGCTGGACGACTGGCTCCAGGACGGATCTATTTAAACCGAATCCGTGAAATCCAGATGGGGCGTGTGTTTTCAAGAGTGGCTGGGGTGGCTCTTGGCGATGCGTATCGCGCCTCGATCAGCCACGATCTGCAGCAAGGTGCACTGCATGTGCCGTTGACCAGCACTGCACGACACAATTTCGGCACCCGTGATGTTCAGGTAAATCAGCTGGCTACACGCATGGTGGATTCAGCGTTGAACAACATCGGGACCTATGGCGTTCGTTACGACGTCACTCTCAACCTTGTCGGCTCTGGTGCGCACCAACTGGTTATGAGTCATCCTGTGGTGTCAGGAAAGAAGACCTTCACCGCTTTTCGAGGTTCGATCAGGATTGAAACTAAGGAGGGCTACCGCGAGGTACATGTTGGACTCCGCTCCGGTGAAAGCCTGGCATTAACCGATTTGAATCTGGTCCCTGGGCAGACCAATGCCGTCAAAGTGAGTCTGGTCTACCCAGCTGATGCCACCCCTGGACATCTCCTCAGCGTGGTTCCCGTTCAGCAGTTGGCAATGCTGCACCGCAGAAAAGAGCAGCAACGAGAAGCGCGCGAGCGCCTGGATCAACAGAAGGATCGCACGGTGCAACCCAAGACGCCGCCGCCGCCGATCAAGTCCGTTCCTGCATTAACTATCGCTCCGCCCGCTGCGGGCACGTCCACGATGCGGACAACACCACCGCCACCGCTGCTGCCCGTCATTCCCCAGCAGAACCAAGGTTATGACAATGCCATTCGTCGGCAACAAGAGTGGTTACGTCAGTTGCAAGGTCGATAATCTGCTGGCAGCGACGCAGTCCGATTGTCAGGCGAGGGCTCTAAAAAACGTCAGACATCGCTGACTCTGTCGGATGACCTGATCAGCGCGTTGGATGGCCTAAAGCCTGAATACGGTGTCCGTTCCCGTGGAGCGGTCATTGAGCATCTGTTGAGATATCTGCTTGAACCTGAGGAGGATGACAGTGACGAACAGCCTGAATCGGATCCGGTCTCCGTCAATCCCCAGGCAAGTGTCCATGAAGCCAGCAGCCTGGTTCTGATCAAGACGAAAGACAGTCGATCCGCTGAGGCCTCCGATCCTTCCGCATCACTGCCTGCGGGCCCTAGCGCAGACTCAGGAGGGGGGATCGATCTGCCCGGCTTCGTGCGTCGTCGCAGCAAAACGCTCAAACAGACTCTTCAAGCAGGATCATCTGTTCAAGCGTCGGAATCTGATCCGGTGGTTTCGGTGGTGTGTCATCAGGACCTTGTAGAAGCTGAACGTGCAGCCGACGCTCACTGGACTTCGCTCTACGGTCAACAACCCGGCAACACGGTTGTGGAGGCAGCGATCACCTGGCTTTCGCGGGATCTGTGGCCCAGCGTGGAGGCCAGTGAAGGGGAACCCTTCACGTGGACCGGAGCGAATTCGGCTGTTCAGCGACTCTGCTCGGAGTGGGGAATGGATCAGCCCAGTCTCGGTCGCGTGATGGTGGTTGCAGGAACGCTTGAGGATCCGTTTGCCACGAGCACCCTGGCCGAACGGATGCCAACGATGGTTCGACGGTTCGTGAATCGGTTCCGCCGCAGCAAGAAAGTCACCTCGTTTGAGACGCTTGAATCCACCATGACCGTGTTGGGCGCTCTGAAATTGTTAGGGATTTCCACCCAGCCAGGTGCTGAGGTGACCCTGAAATCCATCAAGGATGCATTTAAAACAGCTGCAAAAAATGCTCATCCTGATACTGGTGGTTCTCAGGAATCAATGCGTCGCGTCTCTGAGGCTTACCAATTGCTGAGCGGGGTGTACCGCCAGGGTTAATTCATTGGTCTCAGGCGAGACGCAGGCCAGGTCTCATCTTGCGTCTTGCATTGTTCAGTTGACTTGCATGTTGTTCTGTCCTGATCTTCCGACTTCATCGGCAAGGCTCTCGAAACTCACAAGCGTCTGTTGCTGCTTCAAGTCGCATTGAAACCGGATGAGACCTTAATTAAGTCTTTTTTTGCGTCTCATCCTGGGCGTGTGATTGTTTTGTTCGAATTGCTGTGTGGTGCTGTGGCTCCGCACAATTAACCATGCACTCAGCGCCAAGAGGGCGACACAGGTACAGAGGGTCAGCATCTCGGTGGTATTTTCCACCGGGAAGCCAATCATTTTCTTGAACGCTGAGACGATCAAGGCCACCACAATCACGTTGGTGAGGTTGTGTTTGAGGCTTTCAAGGCTTCCGACGGAAAGAAGATTGCGGTGTTGCTCCAGCTCCCCTTCATGGCGTGGATCAATGTCAGAGATCACGAGTTCGTAAATGCCGTAGCCAAAAATCAATAAGGCGATGCCGATGACGAAATAATCCACTCCACCAACGATTTGGGCGACACTTTTCTCGAGGGCGGTCTCATGTGCCTGGGCCGATGTGTGGAAGAGCAATTCATCGAGGGCCTGCAGGATTTCCCGCGCCCCGACGAGGAAACATCCAACACTCCCCATCAGACTGAGCAGAACTGGAACAATGCTGACCAGGCGAAAACGCCAGATCAGCCGTTCGAAGCGTCGCTCAAGGACGCTGTTGCTTGGCATGGAGTGGAATCAGATGTTTCGACCGTAAACCGAGGCATGGGAGATTCTGTCTTGCAAGTCTCGGCTGGCTCCAGGCTTAAGACCTAGAATTAGTCTCATACGAGACACTTGCACCATTCTCTTTTGTTGTTGGGGGCGATTTGCTGATGCCTCTTGATTGTTTGCCTTGATTGGCTCCCAGGCAGAGGCGGATCGATGGAAGATTCTTAGAGAGCTTGGCCTAGTCTTATGACTAGAATTGTTTTCGGTCTAATTTGCGATTTTTTAGAATATTAAATTGGCAATTTTTGATGTTTTTAATTGTGGGAAGCGCGTGTGGGGGGTGGGGGTTCGGCTTCCGTTTTGTCAGCATCAAATCAGTTAAAAAGCAGGATTGCGCTGTCCAGGTCCAGTCCAGAAGCATGGCATTGCAGTTGGACGACAGTCCTGGAAATGATTCTGCCCTTTGCGTACCTGTCTTAAACACAGGTACGCAACTTTATTGAAGCCTTCGATCGCTTTGTCTTGCTAGTCTTATCTGAATCTATTGATGTGTCTCATTTTGGTTCATGCGTGAGGCATCTGGGAAGGATTTCGCGGCTTGGTGTTGATTGAAAGCGGTGAGCCGATGCAGTTCATGATTTCAAGCTCCACAAACGGTGATCGGCTGATTGAGGCGATGTCGTACAAGAATTTGCAGCAAAGGCATCGGTTCGCGCGGCAAGCAGCCATCGTTCAGAAGTTTTTCTAGCTCCTCTGCTCGTTCCAGAACAGCGAGGAACGCTCGCCTGTGATCCTCTGGCTTCAGGTTGGATACATAAACTTCAGCCCGAGCGTTGTGCATCAATGTGGCGTCTTTTTTGAGGCCTAATCCTTGTCGAAAAAGTTTGGCGCTATACATGCCAAGCCCGGCAAGCATGCCCACCGCATCGGCCAGCAGTTCGTCGAAGAGATTGATGCGCATTTCTCCCACCAGTCGCTGGCATGCAATGTGGGTGAGTTCATGGGCTAGTCGCCATTGTTGCGATTGCTCAATCCATGTCGCCGCATCTGGTTCACCAGGAACCTGGTCTGCAGGGATGGAGCTGTAAGGGGCTCGATGTAGGAGCAGAATCTGGCAGCGACACTTGGAGTCGATTTCTCTTATCAAGCCCCAGTGGGGCAAGCCGCTAATGGCCTGGGAGTGAACCGTTGCTGGCAGATTGACGTCCTCACAACGGAAGGCCAGGCATCGCAGGGCCAACTTGAAATCGTCCTGCTTGTTGAAGCTGAGGACGGGCACCGTCCCCCAGGGTTGACTTGCCAGAAACATGTTGAATCCTCTGGGGTCTGCCAGCAGGGGGGCACATTCCCGATCGGCTGTATTTGGTTGTTTGCCTTGCAAGACAAGCCTCTTGTACCTCTCAGTTCGTCGCGTGTTGCGACCAGGTTGGATCCTGAGTTGAGGCAAATGTTTTTGAAGCTTCGACCAGCGCTGTTGTACCGGTGTTTGCTCCATCCATTTGACCCACCAGGTTTCGCGTCGATCGAGAGGGAGTGGAAGGGATGGCCAGGTTGTGTCTGCCCCCTTAAAACCTTTGCAATAAGAATCGAAGTTTTGATTCGACAAAACGATGTCCCCTGTCGCAGACCGCGCTCTCAGAGTTGTAGATCAGCGTTAGGCCATCCATCGTGCAACGAGCAACCAGAGACGTGCAGAAGTGTGGTCATAGTCTCTGGCAAGACTCGAAGTAAGACCAAGAGTGAGCCCTGCCTGGGTCAATGGATTCAAATTGACTTGCTTTTGCCGATTTGTTTAACGACGGGAAGCAAGGCCCTAGAAGCAATCCGATCAAGGGTCTTGCTTGAGACGCTGGATTGGACTCTTTAAGCGTCTCAATTGAGACGTTTGGTCAGGTGGGGGTCTGCATTCCTCGGATCAGGAAATCAAAGTACGGCGATGCCACTTTCACCTGTTGGTCGGAGAGAAGGGCAAGAGCAGCTGTTTTCATCGCCTTCATCGCTTCGACCATCCCAGGCATCGGGACGCCGAGGCTGTTGTACATCTCGCGAGCACCGATCAGACCGATGTCCTGGATCATCTCGGTGCTGCCTGCCAGAACTCCGTAGGTCACCAATCGGAGGTACCAGCTGTAATCGCGGAGGCATTGAGCCCTCTGTCGTTGTCCGTAGGCGTTGCCACCCGGAGCGACGTATTCAGGCTTGCGACTGAACAACTGCTTTGCGGATTCATCGATGATCTTCTTTTCGTTCTCCGTCAGCACCTTCACAACGGAGACACGCATGGCACCCTGATCGAGGAAATCGACCATGGTGCGAAGTTCACCACTGGTGGGATACCGCAGATCATCATCGGCCTGAAGGATGAGATCCCGGACGACACTCATGGAACTGGGCAGGCTTTGACGACTGTAGTGCTCATATGGGGTGGAGCCGCTTTGAGTAGCACCTGCTGTTACGCCATTGCAATGCCGAGACGGCGAATCCATGACCTCGATCACGTCAGCGACCGACGCGGCACCAAGACCAGGCCGGCTGATCGAGGTGGAAGCCGTGGATCTCGATCGAGATGGTCGCGGCTTAGCCCGATGGATGGGTTGGGTGATCGTTGTTCCGGATCTGCTCCCTGGCGAAAAGGCTCAGGTTCAGCTTCAGCAGCGTCAACGTTCGCGCTGGTTGAGCCGTCGCGTTCGTCTGATCAACCCCTCGGATGCCCGTCGCCGGCCGCCTTGCATCCTCGCGGCTGACTGCGGAGGCTGCACACTTCAGCATCTGGACGACCCGTCTCAGGCGCGATGGAAACATGCTTCCCTCGCTGAGACACTGCGCCGTCTCGGCCAGATCTGCACCGATCCGGAGCCCGTTCTCAGCGATCTGCATCGGTCGTTCGGGTACAGGAATCGGGCCCTAATCCCGCTCAATCGCGCAGCTGATGGTCGCCTGCGTCTCGGTTATTTCAAACGCGGAAGCCATCGCATCGTCAACCTGAATCGTTGTCCTGTCCTCGATCCGCGCCTCGATGCGCTGATTCAGCCACTCAAAAACGATTTGCAGGCCACCGGATGGCCCGCTGACCATGACTTGCAGACGGGCACTGGACTGCGGCACTTGGGTCTGCGGTTGGCCCATCATTCCGGTGAGCTGTTGATCACACTGGTTAGCAGCCATGAGGCTCTACCGGGTCTGAAGTCTCTCGCTGACCGATGGATGGCCCGATGGTCGGAGCTCCGCGGCGTGACACTCAACCTGCAGCCCAAACGGAGCAACCTGATTCTCGGGACGGAAACGCGGCTGGTCGCAGGATGCGAGACGGTTGAGGAACGCATTTGCGGTCAACGGCTCCAGCTGGCCACAACAACCTTCTTCCAGGTCAACACACTTCAGGCTGAGGCGATCGTGACCGTCTTGCGCCAGTGGTTTCTGCAGACCATTGGCAGCGGAAGGCTGGTCGATGCTTACTGCGGCGTCGGCACCATCAGTCTTCCCTTGGCTGCGGTTGGGTTTGATGTGTTGGGCATCGAACTGCATGCCTCTTCCGTCGATCAGGCTGTGTCCAATGCTGCGTTGAACGGTTTGGCCCAACGCTGTCGTTTCATCGCGGGAGACGTCGCCGATCAACTGGCGCAGGCGTTGCCAGGCACAGACGCTCTTGTCCTGGATCCGCCTCGGCGTGGACTGGACCAACGCGTCGTGGAGACCATTCTGGGCAGCCCTCCTCCCTTTCTGGCGTATCTCAGTTGCGATCCCGCAACCCAGGCAAGGGACCTCAAGGCCCTGATGGGCCCAGAGGGTGCTTACCGGTTGCATCGCCTTCAGCCGGTGGATTTTTTTCCTCAGACCACCCATCTGGAGTCACTGGCTCTGCTGGAGCGAATTAGCTGCGGAGTTCAGCCTTGAACTGCTTCACAAGCGCCGTCCTCACCTTGTCATGAACAGGTTGGACGTCCTCATCCTTAAGGGTGCTTTCGCCGCGGTAGCGGAGACGAAAGGCCTGACTGACTTTGTTCTCCCCCAGTTGTGCCCCTTCAAAGCGATCCAGCAGATCGACGTGCTCGAGCAGTGGTTTACCGGCTTTGCGGATTGCCTGCATCAACAAAGCTGAAGGACAGTTGCGGTCGACGACGACAGCCAGATCCCGTTCACTGGCAGGAACTGTCGCAAAAGGTTTGAACGCTGGGATCCAGCGGTTGCTCCGTGTTGCCGCCTCCAGCAACCGTTGAAAATCGAGCTCAAACAGATAGGTGGCTTCGGGGAGATCTCGCTGTTCGGCAATGGAGGGGTGCAACTGACCGAAAGAGCCGAGAGGACGGCCTTCGAGCACAAGGGTTGCAGCCCTGCCTGGGTGCAGCCGCTCATCATCATTGAGGACACGATCGCTGATCTCCAGATGCAGTCCTTGCATCACTTGGGTCAGGCAGCCACGGGCGTCGTAATAGGTTGGCAGCGCTGGTTTTCCACTGCTCGTCCAACGCTCCAGTCGACGTTCGGCGCAGATCATTCCCGACAGAACGGCATGCTGCGTTACGGCTGAAGATGTTCCCGCGTAGGTCTGGCCAATTTCAAAAATCCAGCAGCCGGGGCGTGAAGCCTGAATATTGCGGGCACAGATCTGGAGGTGTTCCTCCCAGAGATTGGTTCGGAGGTGGCTGGTTTCCGCGAGAAGTGGATTGCTGATCGCTATGCGATCCGGATCCTGATCTGAAGCGCCGACAAGGGAGAGCGTTGTGACTTCCTGCAGGCCGCTGGCGCAGAGAAGGCGTCTGAGTTGCCGTTCAGCCTGCTGTTTGGCGGTCAGGGCGCCTGGCTCAAGCGGAGCGGGCAGATGAGCGCCGAACTGATCAAAGCCAGTAAGTCGCGCTACCTCCTCAATCAGGTCAACCTCCCGATGAAGATCCTGGCGCCTGGAGGGTGGTGGCACCACCTGCCAACCTTCATCACATGGAGTGAGCTGGCAGCCCAACGCTGTCAGGGATTGTTCGATGGCCTGGTCGTTGAGTGTCTCTGGTCCCTGCTCGGTGGCGAGCGGCCCGAGCAGTCGCTGAAGCGCGTTCCGGCGAAGCCTGACAGGTGCGAGATCCGTCGGCACGTCTCCACAGACCCAACGTCCCTGTTCCGACCCCTCAAATTCATCGCAGAGCAAGCCGGAAGCCCGCGCTGAGCAGGGAAGGGTGAGATCCACCGGAAGTCCTTTCTCGAAACGGGCACTTGCATCTGTGCGAAGACCCACGGCCCGAGCGGTGTTGCGAACGGAAGCGGGGCTGAACATCGCCGCCTCAAGCCAGATTCGTCGAGTGGATGCAGTAACGGAGCTGGCCAGACTTCCTATCACCCCTGCCAAGGCGATCGGGAGGTCATGGCAGGTGACGAGCTGGCAGCGGTTGGTCAGCTTGAGTTCACGGCCGTCAAGCCCGGTGAAGGCTTCCCCATCACGGGCCAGCCGGACTCCGAAATCATCGGCAGATACTGATTCCCCCGTCAATGATTCGAGGGCATCGGCATCGAAGGCGTGTAGGGGCTGCCCTTGCTCGAGCATCACCAGATTGGTGATGTCCACAACAGCATTGACACTGTTAACTCCTGCTCGCTCCAGGGTTTGTCTGGTTGCTGGCGGTGAAGGCCTGGATCCGTCAACGCCTTCAATCAAGGTCAGGCTGTAGAGGCCGCCCTTTCGAATGGTTCTCGCACTCTCCTGATCACAGTTGAGTCCGTCGTGCGAAGGCCTCATGTTTAGCTCAGGCAGGGTGAGCGTTCCCCCCGTTAAGGCGGCGACCTCCCGAGCGATTCCGACCATCGACAGGCCATCGGGCCGGTTGGCGGTGATGGCCAGTTCCAACACCGCATCGTCCAGTCCCAGCATGGCTGCGACAGGCGTCCCAAGCTCCGGCATGGTCTCGGTCATCGTGTTGAGTTCGGCGATGCCTTCGGAATCGTTGGCGAGGCCGAGTTCGGACAAGGAACAGATCATTCCTTCGCTGGCCACGCCCCGGAGAGCGCCGGCCTTGATGGTGAGTCCGACAGCCGAAAGAACAGCGCCCACCGTTGCCACTGGGACATGCAGGCCGCTTCTGACGTTGGGGGCACCGCAGACGATCTGGAGCGGTGTTCCATCTCCAACATCCACCTTGCAGACGCTCAGCTTGTCCGCATCCGGATGTCTGTTTCTCTCCTGGACATATCCCACAACCACCCCCTGGGCCCGGCTGTTCAGATCGTCGACCTCCTCAACCTCGAAGCCCGCCATGGACAGCTGGTCGGCAAGCGTGTCCACATCGCTATCCAGCTGCACCAGTCTCTTCAGCCAGGAGAGGGACACCCGCATGGGTTGGTCGCGTTAAAAACAGGAGATCTTACGAACATCCATCGCACCCAAGTGCGTTTGCGGGAGCAATCTGCTCCAGAAGGTAAGATTGTTGTTTGTCAATTCGCTTCGCAACTGCGGCGCTACGTCCTTCATGGCTAAGAACAAGGGCGTCCGGATCGTTGTCACACTTGAGTGCACCGAATGCCGGTCCGTTCCCGCTTCCGAAAAACGCTCTCCCGGTGTGTCTCGTTACACCACTGAGAAGAACCGTCGGAACACCACTGAAAGGTTGGAACTGATGAAGTTCTGCCCACAGCTCAACAAGATGACTCTTCACAAAGAGATCAAGTGAGCCGTCACTGAATTCAGCCGACCAACCCTTTCTAAGCATTATGTCCAGCTCCTTTTTCAAGAAGCGCCTTTCTCCGATCAAGCCCGGGGATCCCATCGATTACAAGGATGTCGATCTCCTCAAGAAGTTCATTACCGAACGCGGCAAGATTCTTCCCCGTCGCCTGACCGGTCTCACCGCCAAACAACAGCGGGATCTCACCAACGCCGTGAAACGTGCTCGCATCGTTGCACTGCTTCCCTTTGTGAACCCCGAAGGCTGATCGGAACTTCTCAGAAATCTGGTTTCAACCCCCAGGATGTCGTAGGTGTTGTTCTGAAGGGACAGCCAATCCTTGGCAAAGTCAAATCCGTCAAGGGCAACCGGGTTGTCGTCGGTTTTGCCGGCTCCCGTCAGGACCAGGATGTTCCCGCAAGGGAGCTTTACCATTTTGCAGCGCTGAGTGATGACACCAAAGGCGATGTCTTGCCTGCGGTGGAAGTGCTTCAGGCCTACGCATTACCCGAACGTGATCTGGCAGCTGCCTGGTGGCTTTTCGCCTCAGACCTGAAGGCCTCTGCAACCCCAGATGAAAGTCCTGTCCTCTCTGTGGAGGATCTTGCTGAGCTCCTGCTCGATCAGGTTGGTTTGGTCGAGCTTGCGGCGCTATGGCGTTGGCTGCATGGGGAGCAGCAATGGTTCCGCTTGCGTCGTGACAAAACAGTTCAGCCTCGCAATCGCAACGACATTCGCCGTGATCGACAGAAGCAGCGGCACGCTCAACTGGCCAAGCAGGCAGCTCAGCACCAGCTTGACCTTCTTGCTAACGAAGGCCCGATCAGTGTCGATCGCTTGGCACAGCTGACGCCCCGGTGGCGGCAGACCCTGGAGCAGTGTCTTGATCTGGCGTGTCTTGACGACGCCAGCATTCGAGCCGATACGGAGATTCAGGACGATCTCAAGGCACTGGGGATTCGTCCGGAGCGTGGTGCTCTGCGTCAGTGGCTGATCAAGCGAGCCTTGTTGGACCCCCATCAACCCGCCGGGTTGCGAGGCAGCGTCTGGTCCGCAGGCTTTTCAGATGACCTCTGTGCTGAAGCAGACCGGTTGATTGAACACTCATTGCAGCTCTGCGACGGCGATGGGCTGCGCCTGGATCTGACTGGTCACAGCGTCTACACCGTCGATGACGCCGATACCAGGGAAATCGACGATGGCCTGTCGCTGGAAGTCGCCAACGATGGCCTCTGGATCTGGATTCACATCGCTGACCCTGCGCGGTTGATCGCCCCAGGCAGCCCGCTGGATGTCGAAGCCAGACGACGTGCCACAAGCCTTTACCTGGCTGATGGAACCCAACCGATGCTGCCGATGGCGCTCGCTGCGGGTGTGCTCAGCCTTCGGGCAGGTCACCGATGCGCTGCCCTGAGTGTTGCTGTTCGCCTCGATGATCACGGCGCCATCGCGGACCAGCGCCTGGAACGCACCTGGATCAAGCCTCGCTATGGACTGACCTACGAGGATGCCGACGACTTGATCGAGCTTGCCCCGCCTGGGGATGACGCGCTCTCTCGTCTGGCGTCCTTGCTTCAACATCGACAACGCTGGCGGGAATCCCAGGGGGCGTTGCTTTTTGATCGTTCTGAAGGACGCCTTCGGCGCAAGGACGACCAGCTGGACATTCAGATCATCGACCCGTGTCCGTCCCGCCTGATGGTGAGTGAGGCCATGTTGTTGATGGGGGCTGCTGTTGCTGAATTCGGCCGTGATTCCGATCTGCCGCTCCCCTTTCGGAGCCAGGCGCCGGCAGAACTTCCTTCAGCGGAGGAATTGCAGCGGATTCCTGAAGGACCAGCTCGGGACACCGCGGTTAAACGCTGTCTGAGTCGCGGTGTGCAGGGCACCACCCCCATGGCCCACTTCAGTCTTGGTCTCTCTGCTTATGTGCAGGCCACCTCACCAATCCGCCGCTATGCCGATCTGCTTGTGCACAGACAACTGATTGCCTGTTTGGACGAGACGCCAGCCATGACGGAAAGTCAGCTGAGTGAATGCATCAGCGATCTCGAGAATCCTTTGCGGCAATCGATTCAGATCAGTCGCGAAGATCAACGCCACTGGCAACGAATCTGGTTTTCTGAGCGCATGGACCAGCTCTGGTCGACGCAGTTTCTGCGTTGGTTACGCCCTCAGGATCGTCTTGCCCTCGTTCACGTGGATGCCATGGCGATGGCCCTTGTCGGGATTCTCGAAGAGGCTGATCCGATTGCCGGCGACGCCTTGTCCCTGCGTGTCATCGCCGATGGGGATGAGTCAGAGCAATTGCGCTTGATTGTCAGCTGAGAATCCGAAGCACCCGCAGCCACGGTCCCCAGGGATTGTGAGCAGCCAGGAGAGTGAGGGCTTGGCCGTCTCGGGTGTCCTGGAGTGAAGCCTGGACTCCCGGTTCGAGCGTGATCAAGGGGAGTGAAGCTTTCGTTGTATCGAGTGTCCAACTGCCCTCGGCAGTTGTGCGTAGCCGTCCCTTCACTGTCTCTGCGCGCGGCGAAGATGGCCCCTGATCTGGTGCTGGGAGCCTCAGTCCGGCCGCCAGTTCATGACTAATTTCCCCTTCATCCGTCAGCCCTTCTGGATCTCTGCAGGCCCGCAGTTGAGCGTCTCGCCAATCGGCATGCCAGGTGGGCCAGCTCCAAATCGGCATCACGGCGGCGGGCGCCTGCGGCTCCTGAATCAACGCCTCCTGAAGTGGTCGGATCGGCAGATCTGAAACCGCCATGCGCTGATCCACTGCCATGGCAGCAGCCAATCCAGCAGCTTGGCCGATGTTCATGATCAATGGTTGCAGCCGCGTTGCGCCATTGGCCATGTGGCTGACGCTGAAGGCTTTGTCCGCGATCAGAAGGTTGGCGGTGGATGGGCTGATCAGCGCCTTGTAGGGAATGCAAAAGGGGGTGCCGGTCCAACGCCCTCCCCAGCGGCAGCTTTTCGGTGCAAGGGGCCAGTTATCGCCTGGGTAGTGATGGTCATTGACGTAGGTGCCCACAGCGATGCTTGTGCACAGTCCACCTGCATCCAGGGGCAGGGGGCCACGTTTTGCCTGAGGGTGCAGCGGCAGGATGTCGCGTTCCGACACCACCTCCAGCCCTTTCAGTCGCCGGCCCTCACGCCAGTAGGGCATCAAGGCGAGTTCAGGATTCTTGCCTGGGAAGCCCTGGCCTGGCTGCAGCCAACCGCCACTGCAACTCTGCAAGGTGTTCAGAAAAGAGTTGCTGTGGGCTTGCATTTCGGCGTCAAGGTCAGCCCTGCGGTCGGGTTCGGCTGCGATGCAACGCTCCAAACCTTGATGCCAGTCATTGCCATCGATCGGCCAGTTCAGCATCACCAGACCACCGGGAAGGCGGCCGTAGGTGAGCATGCGTTCCAGACCGAATCCATCGAAGCAGTGTTCGAAGGGACCTTGAGGCGGGTGCAGAGGGTGCTCCGGTGCGTGTCCTTGACTGCATTGGCCCATCACAACCCAGGTTGGAGATTGAATCGGTTGGGCCTTGAAGAAAGGGTCCCGCTCCAGCCGGTGCTGCGATGGAGCGCTGGGTTCGTCCCAGACCTCCTGAGCTTCCCAGCCAAAACGAAAGGGAACCTCCGCCAGAGCCATCAGGTCGCCGAGGTCGCTGCCATCGATCAGCACATCAGCCCTCAGTTGGGTTGTGACCCCGTCGCGGCAAACGACCACTGCCTCGATGCGATCTTGGCTTCGCACCACGTCCAGCAGCTGGGTGCTGTTCCACCAACAGAGCTTCGTCTCACGATCCACCCAGTCCTGGAGGACCGCTTCCGCCTGATCGGGTCTGAAACCAAAACAGCTCACCCAGTTCTGGTCAAGGCCTTCGGGAACACGTCGATCCAGCTCCCTGAGCAAGGCCCCCCAAAGACCGCTTTGCCAGCAGCTGAGTTCATGTCCATCAGGAGCGCTGACACCTGCGGCACTGAGCATTCCCCCTAGCCAGATCCCTGGCGTGAGCAGCAGGGTCGCTGCCCCCGATCTGGCGGACTGGAGCGCTGCGGCGATGCCTCCGGATCCACCTCCCCAGACGATGACATCCCATGGCATGAGCCGATCCTTTCCTGACGACCGAGTGGAAATCCTGAAGGTTTCTCTGTTCTGCCGGCCTGATTCTTGACGTGTAAAGAGACAGCCAACGGTTGGGAAGAAAGTTGGTCGTTAGGATCCGGCGTCGCGCGGAGCTGTGGAGAGACCACATTCAGGATGACCTACACACTCACAACTCCGCTGTATTACGTCAATGCCAGTCCACATCTGGGAAGTACGTACACAACAATCGCCTGTGATGCCTTAGCGCGATTTCAGCGGCTGGAAAGCCAGCAGGTGGTCTTCATCACAGGTGTTGATGAGCATGGCCAAAAGATTCAGCGCACAGCGGAAGACCAGGGGGTCGGTCCCCAGGAACACTGTGATCGGATCAGTGCCACTTACCAGGACCTCTGGAGCCGCTGGCAAATCAGTCAGGACCGGTTTGTGCGCACAACGAACCCACGTCATCTGGAACTGGTCCAACAGTTTTACGGCCGCGTTCAGGCCTCCGGAGATGTGATCAAGGGACGGCAGACCGGTTGGTACTGCGTTGGTTGTGAGGAGTACAAAGACGATGCGGCAGATGCTGTCGAGCCGAACTGTCCGATCCATCAACGCCCACTGGAGTGGCGAGATGAGGAGAACCTGTTTTTCCGGCTGTCTCGTTATCAAAAGCAGATTGAGGAGCTCGTTGCCCGAGACGATTTCATCGCTCCGCCAAGCCGTCGCCAGGAAGTGCGCAATTTCGTTGCCCAGGGGCTGCGTGATTTCTCCATTTCAAGAGCGAATGTGACCTGGGGGCTTCCAGTGCCTGATCAGCCCGGTCATACGTTCTACGTCTGGTTTGATGCGTTGCTTGGTTACCTCAGTGCTCTCCTCGACGATGGGGGAACCGTGGATTTGGATCGACTCGTGCAGGCGGGCTGGCCGGCTTCGGTCCACGTGATCGGAAAAGACATCCTGCGATTTCATGCGGTGTACTGGCCAGCGATGTTGCTCTCAGCAGGATTGCCATTGCCGGAGAGGGTTTTCGGTCATGGCTTCCTGACCCGTGAGGGGCAGAAGATGGGCAAATCTCTTGGAAACGTGCTGGATCCACAAACGCTGTTGCAACGTTGTGGTCCCGATGCCGTTCGTTGGTACCTGCTTCGTGACATCCAGTTCGGCGATGACGGTGATTTTCAGCAGCAGCGTTTTGTAGATCTTGTGAACAATGATCTTGCCAACACGATCGGAAACCTTCTCAATCGCACGTCGTCGATGGCGAGAAAGTGGTTCGACGATGCTGTGCCCCCCTGCAGCGATGCTGCTCTCAATGGACATCCTCTCGCTGTGAGGGCTGATGACACCATCCAGCTTGTTCGCGATCGCCTCAATCAGCTTGCCTTCAAACCCGCGGCTGAGGCGATTCTGCAACTGGCGATCGCGGCCAATGGCCATCTGAATGAAACGGCACCTTGGAGTCGCATGAAACAACCCGGCCAGGAATTGGAGGTTGCCGATGATCTTTATGTTGTCCTGGAGGCGGCTCGCGTCGTGGGTGTTCTCCTGGCTCCACTTCTTCCCGATCTGAGTGGCCGAATTCTTTCGCAGCTCGGCTTTCAATCCAGCTCAGGCCCCTGGAGCGATCAGCTTGTCTGGGGAGTGCTCCAATCCGGTTCCGCTCTGCCAAAACCCAGCCCCGTAATGCAGCGTCTCGAGCTGGAGGAACCACTCTGAGATTCATGCTGTCTCCCTCCCCACGTCTGGCTCTGTTCTGCATTGCACTTGCACTTGCACTGACAGCCTGCCGCGATGGTCCACCTCAGCCCGTTGAGGCCCCCCGACCGTTTGTGCTGCGCGCCCTTGATCTCAATCAGCGTCATCCAGATGGAACGAAGGACTGGGATCTGAAGAGTCCAGAGGCCCGTTACGACTTGAACAGCCGCACGGTCCGCGCCCGGCAACCGAGTGGCGTGTTGTATCGCGACAACAAACCTGCTTATCGGATTCGTGCTGATCTGGCGGTTGTTCTCGATGACGGAGCCCTCGTTGTTCTCGAGGGTGGGGTGCGCCTGCAACAACTAAACCAGCGCAAGGTTTTGATCACTGGCGACCGTCTTGTCTGGACCCCATCAAATTCAAAGATGGTGATTGATCAGCGCCCGGGAGCCGTTGATCGCGATTCAAGCCTGATGGTGAACCACCTCACCTTCCATCAGGACAAGGACAAACTCGTTTTTCGTGGCCCAACCCAACTGAAACGGTGGTTGAAAGAACGAAAGCCAGATCTCCCTCCGCAAACTGTCGTTCGCAGTGGCGACGGCTCCTGGAATCTCGAGGATGGAAGGCTTGTGGCCTCTGGGCCGGTCCAGGCTGACCAGGATGATGGTCAGGTCGTGACGGCCTCCAGGATTGCCGGCAATACTCGTAATGGCTACATCGATCTGTTTGCTCCTGTGCGGATGACCCTGAGCGAGGGGAAGGGTCAAATTTCAGCCGGAACAACACGATGGAATTACGTGAAGCAGCAACTCAAATCCGATTCGCCCTTTGAAGCTGCGTTGAAGAAGGGTCGGGCGACTGGAACCGGCTTCGTCGTGAATCAGTTGAACAGCAACGTGATTGTTCCTGAGGACTGTTTCATTGAGCAGCCCGGCGAACAGCTGAAGGCCCGACGATGCAGCTGGAACTGGAGCAACGACCAGGTTATTGCCGATGGTGATGTAACTCTTCGCCGCGATGCTTTTAATCAAACAACCCAAGCTGGTCGGTTGGAGGGTCGGATCGGAGAGAACGGAGCACTCAGTTTTGGAACACCCGGCCAACGAGTGCAGTCAAGAATCAAGCTGGAGGAGAATTCAACCGGGGAGAAGCGGGATCAGCCTCGAGTGTCGTTCTGAGACGTTCGCTCCATCCCTGAAGCCAAAGCTCATCGGATCGACTGAAGCATCGTTCGGACCAGCCGCCGATGATCACGAGTCCCATCGATCCTGCCGGACAGACGATGACTGAAGGGAGATCCGGTAGGACTGGATCAAATTCCACTCGACCAGGGAAAAGTCCTGTATTGACTAATGAAATGAGCTTCTGCTGATCCAGAACTCGGCGACTGATCGGTCCTGGTTTGAACTCGCCTGTGCCAAGCAGACCTCGGCGGAGCACAATCTGGCCTTTCCATTGGACAAGAACCGTCGCTGCCGGTGTCGCCGTGAGAAGCATGTGGCTGCCCCAGGCCAGTTCCTGACGCTGGAGTGCGTCCAGATTCTCAGCCAGCTGCAGACCTTGCTCCCCTTTCAACTCCCGCCGTTCAGCACTACGAGGGTTGGCACGTGTCCAGAGGACAGACACCAACATCAGTCCAACTGCGGCTAGTCCGCTGAGCACTTCAGCCCGTTGCAGTTCAGGACTGATCGCCGAGGCCAAGGCGGCGTTCAGGATCGTGAGCACCAGGATCAACAGGGCAACGCCGAGTACAACGCGGGCAGGTCCTGGCATCAGATTTGATGGCTGTCAGATCGGACACATCCTGCTCAAATGTGAAAAAGAGGGGGTTGATCATGGATCGGAAGGAAGCTTTTGCGGCCGTTGCATTGGCTGCTGTGGCTTGTGATGGCACGTTGGGGCGCGATGAAGCCCATGCGCTTCGCCGTCAGCTGGAGTTTCGTTCGCTGTACAGCGCGTCGAGCGAGGCGGACATGGGAGATCTCTTCGATTTGCTTCTGCGCCGTCTACGTGAACACGGTGTGGATGGGTTGGTGAGTGAAGCTCTGCCTGTATTGACAGGGATTCAGAAGGAATCCGCATTGGCAGTTGCAGCCCAACTGGTCCACGCCGATCGAAAAGTGATGGCTGCTGAAGCGGAGTTTCTCCAGAAGCTGGCCAACCAACTTGATCTTGCCGATGGTCAGGCCCAGGCCATTCTTCGAGCAATCGAGGCTTTGAATCGCGACAGCCTGGACGAGTGAAGGCAAACTGGGGCTCATGTTCTGTGGATTAGCTCTCGATGTTCCTGAACCGCTTCAAACCGATCCTGCTGTCTCTGGTAGCTCTTGGGCTTGCACTGGGTTTGGGTGTTCAGGCTGCAATGGCGATCGCACCGGCCGACTTCTCTGCCCAACGCCCTGAAAATCGCATCGTTGACGAGGCTGACGTTCTGAGTCGCTCCAGTCGTGCGGAACTTGAACGGCGCCTTGAGGACTTCGGTGCTTACCGCCTCGATGCACGATTGGTGACGTTGAGACGGCTTGATTACGGGTTCACGTTGGATGGATTCGGTCGTGATCTGATCGATCAGTGGACTGTTGATGGTGATCCAAGCAACCCTCTGCTGCTTTTGCTGATTGAAACTCAGAACAAACGTGCCGTTGTTGTGGCCGATCCGACGTTGAAGACACAGCTGCCCGATTCGCTTCTGTCCAGCACAGGTCGCACAACGATGGCCATCCCGTTGCGTGAGGGTGAACGGTTTCGTCAGTCCTCCCTCGATGGTCTCAATCGCCTCTCAACCGTGCTGAACGGTGGTGAAGATCCAGGCCCTCCAGAAGACATGGTGCGGCCAACGATCCCCACCAATATTCCGACACAGGAGGAAACCCAGAGCAGTAATGCCACCACATGGATCATCGTTTTGCTCGTGTTGGGAACCATCATTCCGATGGCCACCTGGTGGGTGTTCTCCCGCTGATTGAGCCCACGCCATGAGTCGTCGCAACTGGATTGGATTTTTCGCGGACAGCCAGGCGTTCGACCTCACCAATGAACTGGAACGGGGATATGAAGCGGCGTTGTTGATTCAGAGCCTCGAACTTGAGTTTTACGACGATCGACCGATTCGTCCGGATCTTGAACTCACTGTGCCCCGCTCGGTTCAAGCCACAATCCTGAGGAGGTTTCGAACGGCACTGAAGATCTGCAGATCAGTCAGTGTGATTGTGGAGCCCAATCGCGGCCAACTCGACCCGCAAGAGTTGCGTCAGCTTCAGTTGATTGAAGCTGTGGTCCAGCGTTATTCCCCTGAGCGCATAGCCAATAGCCCAAAGCTCAGTCGGCCTCCTAACCCATTACCCCGTTCCTTGTTGGGGCTGTTCGATTCCGTTCGCAGTCAACTGGACCCAACCTCGGAAGAGACTTTGGTGGCTGGGTTCAGAAGACGTAGGGATTCCACTTTGGTGTCTCTGCGAATCCTGCTTCTACTTATTCTGATCCCTCTTCTTGTTCAACAGATTTCCCATACATATGTCTTTTCACCACTTGTGAATCGACTTTCCCCTGAGCTCACATTTCTGAGTTATCCGCAACCAAACCTTCAGGACAAAGCTGTTCAAAAACTTAGTTTATACAAGCAAGAAATTGAATTTGAGGCCCTCTTGCAGGGAAGCGCACCTCCGACGCAGGAGGAGTTGCGTTCCAAATTAAGCGTCAAGGCGGAAGAGTTAAAGAAGACATCAGAAGATGAGAGCTTGCATGCCGTTAAGAATGTGCTTTCGGACCTTGCAGCATTTTTTGCCTTTGTCTTTGTTTGCCTATTCAGTCGAGATGATTTAAGGGTCCTGCGTGGCTTTATTGACGAAGCTGTTTATGGATTGAGTGATTCGGCTAAGGCATTCGCAATTATTTTATTTACCGATATCTTTGTTGGATACC
Organism: Synechococcus sp. MIT S1220; assembly: GCF_047303025.1. Taxonomy (NCBI): domain Bacteria; kingdom Bacillati; phylum Cyanobacteriota; class Cyanophyceae; order Synechococcales; family Synechococcaceae; genus Synechococcus; species Synechococcus sp. MIT S1220. The sequence goes on from NZ_CP138939.1 coordinate 1,944,078, forward strand.
ATAGTCCGGAAGGTTGGACTGTTTTATTGGAGGGAATTGCGCATCACATTGGTATACCAGCACAGCAGGGTTTCATCATGCTGTTTATCGCCACATTTCCTGTGATTCTGGCAACAATATTCAAATACTGGATTTTCCGCTACCTCAATCGTGTGTCGCCTTCTTCGGTGGCCACTCTCAAGGGGATGAATGGCGGAGGTTGATCACAAACCTCTCTGCGGTTCACTCGTACTCGTGAGTGGGCCGAGCCGCAGTGGGAAAAGCCGATGGGCTGAACATCTTGTTCATGGGGATCCCTATGTGACCTATGTCGCCACATTGCCCAACAGGCCTGATGATGTGTCTTGGCAGGAACGGATTGACCAACACCGCCGCCGCCGTCCAGAGCATTGGTGTCTCCTGGAGGCTGATCAAAACCTGACCTCCGCACTGACCAGCATTGAGCGGAAACACTCCGTTCTCCTGGATGCTGTTGGGGGGTTTGTGGCCTCCTGCCTGGATCAACCAACGGGTCAATGGCTCGACACCGCTGACACGTTCATTCACCAACTCCAGGCAATGCCTCAAACCCGTGTGCTGGTGGCTGAGGAGACGGGTTGGGGGGTCGTGCCTGCCACGGCTCTGGGAGGCCTGTTCCGTGATCGTCTTGGTGAACTCACGCAACGCATTCAGTCCATCGCCGATGACAGCTGGCTGGTTGTGCAAGGTCGTGCAATCAATCTTCGGGATCTCGGTCACGCCGTGCCATGAGCTTGCCTTGTCCTGAATCCCCTCTGAGGGTGGCGCTCTATGAGCCGAGGATTCCTCCCAATACGGGCAACATTGCAAGAACCTGCGCTGCTTTTCAGGTTCCACTCGCACTTGTTGAACCCCTCGGTTTCAGCATCGATGATCGTCACTTGCGTCGCGCTGGTCTTGATTACTGGCCTCATGTTCAGCTCTCGACCCATAGCGATTTCAGTGATCTGTGTGGGCAGCTGCCCGCCAGAAGCAGGATCATTGGCTGCAGCCGGTATGGAGGCATAGCGCTTCCCAGCTTTGATTTCCAAGCAGGGGATGTCCTCCTGTTCGGGCGTGAAGACACCGGATTACCAGATCCAGTCCGTGAACGTTGCTCGGAACTGCTCACGATTCCGATGCCGGGGGCTGCAAATGCTTACGGACAGGGAGGGGTCAGAAGCCTCAATCTCTCTGTTGCCTGCGCCATTGCGGTCTTCTCGGCTGGGTCTCGCCTTGGGATGTGGTGATCCCTTGACTGCCCCAGCTCGGCTTGCACCTGAGTGTTCTTGTCGTTACTTTTTGCCCGACTGAATTTGTTGGACTCATTCAGTTCGCACGTCGTGGTCTTTGTATGCAGCCTTCGCTGACCCTGGTTACTGCAGCCACTCCTCTTTTGGTGCTTTCCCTCTGGAGTGCTCTGCCAGGCCAGGCTGATCATCGTCGGCTTCAGATCGCCCAACTTCCTCCGCTTCCAGAGCTTTCCTCCCTCCCTGCCACTAATCCTGAACCTGTCTGGATCAAAGCCAGCGATCGTGTCGCCCTCGCTTCAATCGCACGGCGGCTTGAGTTGCCTGTATCTGATCTTGCTGCGACGAATAAAACAAGTGAGGGACGAGTCTTCAAGCGTGGTGAGTGGATCCAGTTGCTTGTTTCCGACCAGCAGATCGATCTGAATATCGCTGGTTTGGATGCCTCATCACTCCGGGATACAGCGCCTGTCGCACCCTTGCCCCCGCTCGAAGACAACGCCGAATTTCAAGCACAGGACACCCTTCATTCCTTTTTGAAGCGACACGGCATCACCGGTACTGAGCTTCGTGCTTTCAATCCAGGTCTTGATCTCGCGACCATGACGGCTGGACGGGAAGTCCGCATCACAAAGGCGTCCTCCACTCAGAAACTTCTTGCGATCCGCCCTTCCTTCAGTGGCGGTGCCAGCTGGCCCGACACGCTTCAGTTCCCGGGTGCTCCTCAATTGGATCGTCTCACTGACACCTATGTGTGGCCAACCAAAGGTGTGTTCACGTCTGGCTATGGCTGGCGATGGGGTCGCATGCATAAGGGAATCGACATCGCCAACAACACAGGTACTCCGATCCATGCTGCGAGGGATGGAATCGTGAGTTATGCCGGCTGGAGCAGTGGTTATGGTTATTTGGTTGAAATCGCCCACCTCGATGGTGAATCAACTCGTTACGCCCACAACAGTCGACTGCTTGTCAAGAAAGGCCAGCCGATTGCGCAAGGCACTCGTATTTCTCTAATGGGCAGTACTGGACGCAGTACTGGACCACACCTTCATTTTGAGATTCGTCGTTCCGGTGGTGCAGCCGTCAATCCTCTCAGCAAATTGCCTGCCCGAAAAGTCTGAACCCTGGTCGAGCGATCGTCTAAAATTTCGTGGTCTTAAGGCTCGGTAGCTCAGCTGGTTAGAGCGTGGGATTCATAACCCCAAGGTCGGGAGTTCAAGTCTCCCCCGAGCCATTTTTTAATCTGGATGTACAGGTGTCTTCAACACACCGATGACTTTATCTAGCGCATTTCAATGGCATCAAGGCGCTCTCTAAATGTTCTTGGACTCTCCTTGACGGATTCGGTCTGAGTTCTGGTTGTCTGCTCAATCCGCATTGCAGTGACTGGAGGGTTGATCTGTCGTGGGCTGCTAATCCGTGCAGGCCTGCCGGAGCCCGATACTCGAAGTTTTCCAGTCTGAGAATCACGATCCAGAGGCTTTTTGCGGAGATCACCTTTCAGCTGATTCAGGAGCCTGAAGTGACCTGTTGTACTGAACTTTCGCAGCAATGTGGGTTCCCAGTTCATTGTTGTCTTTGGCTGTGGCCAGTTTATGGGGTCGGCTGGTTGAGTATGTGATAAATTGAATTACTCAACTGGAAGTCGGTCCGACTACGTATAAGTCGCGCTCTGATTTCGGTTGATCACTACCGCTTCCTGAACATGCCTGAAAACGGTTGCCTGCGTGTGGGCCAGATGGCTCCCGATTTCACAGCCACTGCCGTGGTCGATCAGGAGTTCAAGGAGATCAGTCTGTCCCAATATCGGGGCAAGTACGTCGTCCTGTTCTTCTATCCGCTGGATTTTACTTTCGTATGCCCAACTGAGATCACTGCATTCAGTGATCGGATGTCAGATTTTTCCAGCAAGAACACGGAAGTTCTGGCGGTTTCCGTTGACAGCAAGTACAGCCACCTCGCCTGGATCCAGACGCCTCGCAATCAGGGCGGCATCGGTGACATCGATTATCCCCTCGTCTCTGACCTGAAGAAGGAGATCTGTGCTGCTTACAACGTCCTGAATGAGGATGGTGAAGCAGATCGTGGATTGTTCATCATCAATCCCCAGGGAATGGTGATGCATATGACGGTCAACAAGGCTCCTGTGGGACGCAACGTTGATGAGACCCTGCGCATTCTTCAGGCTTATCAATATGTTGAGTCGAACCCTGACGAAGTTTGCCCAGCTAACTGGACCCCTGGTGATAAGACCATGAAGGAAGACCCCGTTGGTAGCAAGGAATATTTCTCAGCTATTGGCTAGAACTCTTTAGGAATTAATCCATTTGAGCCCTCGTCCGACGCTTCCGTCGACGAGGGCTTTTTTAATAAATTGGCGATAGCCTCACGTAATGTTGTCCCCATCGTGATATCTCGTCCGTCACTGACAACGATGCGAGCCAGTGAAGGCAAACCGCCTTTTTCTGCCGTCAGATAGACAGGTTCGACATAGAGAAGACTGCGACCAACAGGAACAACCAAAAGGTTCCCTTGAAGAACTTCTGATCCTGCACGATCCCATAAACCAAACAATCGACTGATCTCAGGTTCTTGATTAATCAGGGCCTGAACCTGTTCTGGTCCGAGAATGGCTGTATCCCGTGGAAATTCAATCAGCAGAAGTTCTCCGTAATGATCGCCATCATTACGAGCTGCAAGCCAAGCATTCAGATTGGGTCGTGCCAGTGGTGTTAAAGGTTGAAGCAGTAAAAACTCAGAATCCTCACGACCTTCAACTTGTGCTGTGATGTGATACGGCTTAACAGGAACACGTTCACGTCCATACGTTTCTATTGGAACCTGCCACACATCATCACCACTGTAAAATTTTCTAGGCTCAGTAACGTGATACCTTTGCAATTGGTTGACTTGAACGTTGAAAAGATCCACTGGCACTCTTAAGTGTTCTCGCAAAGCAAACGGCATTGCATCAATTGGCTCAAACATTTGAGGAAAGACTTTGGCCCAGCCTTGAATTAGTGGATCATCGGGTTCACTGATATAGAAGTGTACGCTTCCGTTGTATGCATCCACTACGATTTTGACTGCATTCCGCAGATAACGCTCTGACTCACCCTCCTCAACAACCGAGCTGTAGGGGTAAGACGTTGAATTTGTGTAGCCTTCAACAATCCAAAATTGGCTTTGAGATGGTTCATATCCACGAACATCATCGTTCATTGGCACTGAAACAAGATACGGATCACCTCTAAGATCAAGAAAAGGTGCCAAAGCATGTACTCTCTGCCTCACCTCACGACGCATTAACAATTTGGTTTCTGCTTTGATCGCTGGTGTGGTTAACAACCTCGGCTCAAACAGATAGGTCGCGGCAGCTAGCCTCTGCCAGATCGAACCCACTGGAATTCCCCCTGATCCGTCATAGCGGCTATAAACATTGTCATCACCCTCGGGGTAGTCAAACTCAGCGACTTCTGTTGGGGCAACAATATAGGGCGATCGCAATGTTCCGAAGTACAGTGCGGATCGATCGACAGGAATAGCTGCTTTAACATCCTCTGTGGTGATCCCTAAGGTTTTGTTCCCTTCAATTGTGGTTGCAGAGCCTAGATCGCTGATGAAGTAAGCCGGTAATCCATCAGAGCTGAAAGCATTAACGGGGCTGACTGTGAATCCGTAACCATGGGAAAAGACAAAATGCCGATTTAACCATGATCGTGAACGCCATGGTAGTTCTGATTGATCCATCTCACGTGCAGCCAGGATCACTTGTTGTGACGTGCGTTCGTCTGGACGAAGCGGATATCGATCGACGGCTGCATTGGAAAATTTATAGAAGACCCGCAACTGTTGCAATTGACTATTGCTTTCCAGAAGGGGTTGCGTGTCCCATAGTCGTACATTGAGCAGTGTGCTTGCTCCTTTAAATAGATCATTTCTAGTGATTTCTTGGGATGGATTTTGAGTATTTTTGACAATCTTATCCAACTGAAAGGCGTGCCTTGTCGAGCGAATTGCTTCTTCTATGTAAGGGGTCTGCAGCGTTAATTCTTGAGGCCGAAGCCAAAGCCAGTTGATCAATGGAGTCATGGTGTACTCCAATGTGATCAGAACAGCAATACTGATTGGAATTGCTTTTTTTAAGCCTCTTACTCGCAATCCATAACTACTTGCCAAAAGATAACCTGCGATCGCTAAACACAAATAACTCCAGAATGTTCGAAAGGGCAATGTCAAATGCGTTTGAAGCCAACCCGCACCAGCGAGAACATCATTAGCGGTCCAGAGCAGTTGATGGCGCGATAACCAGATCCATCCTGCGCCCAGAATCAGGATTGTGGCTGACCAACGGCGCAGCTGATTGACATTTTCAGGTCCGAAGCCGTTAACACGCCAATCAGTGAGTGCATTGCGACCCGTCAGGTGCTCCCAAACTGCTGCTGAAAGATTGAAGACAACCAGCAACAAAATCAGTTCGACGGCAAGGCGCAAGGCTGCGAATTGTGCGAGCGCAAAGCTGGAGTCGGAGTGCAGCACTTCATCCCTGAAACCAGACGCAGGGATGTTCATGGCCAAGGCCCAAAGCCCCCAAGCCCTCGCCACGATGACGATCATCGCTAGACCGACGCTGGTGCCAAGCCAGCGCATTGATCTCCGTTGCAGAACCGCCATGGTGCAGAGCAGCCCACAAATAGGGATGACCAGATGCATTCCTGATTCGGGAACGGCGATGGCCTGATGCCAGTGTTCCAAGGCAAAAGGATCACTGATTGCCAAGAACATCAGGCATGCCATCAGCACACAGCTGCCGACCATCGCCGTAAAGCACACCAGCAGGACCACGCTGAAGCGTTTACCGGAAAGCCAAGGATGGCTCTGGGGATTCTCTGCATCGTTCCGACAAAGTTGCTCTCGGCAACGTTGAGCAATCCAAACAGGTAGGAGAGCGATAAACCCGAACAGCAATTGCAGCAGCCACCTGTCCAGAACAACTGCTTCCCATTCGAATTGGCTGAACCACATCCACTCCACCGTCATGCGTGCCGTCAGGTAAATGAGCGGCAGCAGGAAGAGGAGTGCCCGGTTCATGTGAGCCCGGCAAGAGCCATGAACCGGTCGCCCTGCAAGGTTTCCTCCTCGATCAATGCATCGACGAGACGGTCCATTTCATCCCGCCTCGATTGAAGAAGATCCACGGCCTGTTGCAGTGATTGTGAGGCAAGCTGCCGAACCTGTTGATCGATCTCCTGCCCAGTTGTTTCGGCGTAGGCCGGCTTCTGGTTGAACCAGTCGCGTCCAAGAAACACCTCACCACCACCGCCTGATTCCAGTGCGACGGGCCCCAGGGTCGAAAAACCGAATCGGGTCACCATTTCTCTGGCCAGTTGGGCCACCATTTGGAGGTCACCACTTGCACCTTGCGTGACCTCCTCCTTGCCGAACACCACAAGTTCGGCAGCGCGACCACCGAGGGTGACGACGAGTCTGGCCATCAGCATAGCTTTGGTCATCAGGCCTGAATCGAGCACTTCTTCATCGGGCCAGAGGCGCGTAAACCCACCAACACCGCCACTGCGAGGAAGAAGAGTCACCTTGTCCACGCGATCAGCGTCAGGAAGTAGGGCTGCCACAAGGGCGTGACCCACCTCGTGGTAAGCGATCAGTCTTTTTTTGGCACTGTCTTGAAGCGGGGCCGCAGTCAGCCCCATGGTGATGCGTTCAAGAGCAGCCTCGATATGAGAATTTTCGATAGCAACTTTTGATTGACGGGCTGTGAGGATCGCGGCCTCATTGATCAGATTGGATAGATCGGCACCTGAAAACCCAGGGGTGCGTTGGGCCCAATCCTCAAGGTTCACGCTGTCATCGAGAGGTCTTGTGCGTGCATGCACCGACAGAATTTCGCAACGACCGCGACGGTCTGGCAGGCCGACTTCGATGCGACGGTCGAACCGTCCTGGCCTTGTTAGAGCGGCATCCAGCACGTCAACTCTGTTGGTTGCCGCCAGAAGGATGACGCCTGAATTGTCTTCAAATCCATCCATCTCCGTCAGCAACTGATTCAACGTTTGCTCACGTTCATCGTTTCCGCCTCCAATTCCCGCACCGCGTTGGCGCCCTACGGCATCGATTTCGTCAATGAACACAATGCAAGGTGCTTTTTCCTTTGCCTTCTTGAATAGATCTCTGACGCGACTGGCACCGACTCCCACAAATAATTCGACGAATTCAGATGCGGCCATGGAAAAGAATGGAACCCCTGCTTCGCCGGCAATGGCTCGAGCAAGCAGGGTTTTACCGGTACCAGGAGGACCAATCAGCAGAACACCGCGAGGAATCTTGGCTCCGAGGCGGATGAATGACTCCGGTTGCTTCAGGAAGGTAACGATCTCCTGAAGTTCTGTTTTGGCCTGGTTGATCCCGGCAACATCCTCAAAACGGAAATGAAGGTCATCCTGTGGTTTGACCCTTGGCTGGCTGCGTCCAAACCCGAGGGCTCGATTGGCGACCTGTGCCGATCGCCGAACCAGAAATGTCAACCCAACAATGATCAGGAGGATCAACGCGAGGTTGCCAATCATTCCGGCCATCGCCTGTTCCTGGCGGATGTCCTTGGAGGTCAGGGGAATATTCGATTCCTCCGCTGCCCTCAGAATCTGCTGGGGTGTGATGTAGTACGGCACCGTTACGGAACTTCCGTCCTGATACACGGCCTTGACCTCCCTGCGTTGAGGGATCAGCTCAAGTGAACGTATTTTTTCGTCTTCGATCTGTCGAAGAAGCGTTGAATAGCTCGGTGGTTCCTTTCGTTTCTGCATTGGCAGCAAAAACGAAGGAGTTGCCTCGGGTTGGGCGGAAGTGTTCGAACCGTCGGTGCCTGAACTCACAACAACGCTGCTCTGCAGTGAGCCTAGCGATTTGACGCAAGGCCCATTCGGACGAGACAATCAGCGTTTGCAAATGTCGTAGCCGCAATGGCCGTCCCGAAGAAGAAAACCTCCAAGGCCAAGCGCAATCAGCGGCACGCGGTTTGGAAGGCGAAAGCTGCGGATGCAGCAAACCGAGCGATGTCTATCGGCAAATCCGTGCTGAGTGGCCGTGCCCAGGGCTTTGTCTATCCGGTTGCAGAGAGTGAGGACGCTGAATCCTGAATCAGCTCCTGACTTGGAGTTGCCGTAATCGACGCTCCAGGTCAACCGAGATCACAACATCGGCCTGATCGATCCGGAAGCAGTTCGCCGGAATCGATGCTGTGATCATCCGTATGAATCCTTTCAGTTCCTGATCCGGAAGGCCGACGCCCCGATCGGTTTTCTGGGTTTCGTTCTGTTGTCTCTTCCACAGAACGGGAGCATTCAGATCAGGTGCTGCCAGCTGCCAGAGCGTATCGATTGCATTCCAGATCGGTTTGTAATCGTGCAGTCGCGCCTGAACAATTTTTCGGTAATCGCGCTCATCAGTATTCAGTTCAGGATTGAGATGCTCAGAACCCGTGTCCAATGCTGAACCTTCGCTTAGTGGGTTGCAACCAAGGAACCAGCCTTCCAGCACAAGACACTCGGAATCACAGCGCCGCCAGCCACACCGATCTCCTTGACCATTGCGGAGAGTTTTGTCGAACATCGGTAGCTCAACACACTGTCCAGATTTCCAAGCCGCGATTCGATCCTGCATCAACTGGAGATCGTGACTTCCTGGCAGTGCTCTGGGTACAGACCATGGATTTCCCGCCATGGCAGGCTCCATCGCTGCTGCTTCTAGATAAAAGTCGTCGATTGAGACCACCGACAGGGAGATGCCAAAGCGGACAGCAGCAGCCTCCAACCAGTTGCCAAGCGTTGTTTTGCCACAGCCAGGCAGGGCACTTAGTCCGATCAACTGACGTTGTCCCAATGGTTGGGCTTGCGCGGACGAGAGCAGGGGCAAAGCGAGACACCACAGCCAGTCCGCCGCTGTGCCTTCTGCCCACAGATCACGACCGATCTCGGCTGCCCCTAGATCGCTCCAGCCAGTTTTCCAACGATCAAACTCATCGAGTTCCAAATAGTTGAGAAGAGCATCCAGCTCCGCTTTTGAAAGATCAAGGCAACGATCAGGATCCAACCTTGAAAGCCTCCAGCACCACGGAGTAGACGAACCCAACCCGGATGTTGTCCATCACCTGCCAGTGAAGGGGAAGGGGAACACGATCAACACGCGAGCGAAGTCGAACGAACATTTCAAAGAAGGTCACCAGGTAAAGCGCCACAATCGTTCTCACACTGGCTTGACTCAGCAGGTGAACCGTCGTGGTTTCACCAAGAAAGAATCCGGCCAACAAGGCAATCAAAACAGCACTTCGATGGGCCCAGGGACCAGAAATGCCTAGACGGAGGCGTTGCCCGACCCGTGTTTGAACACGTGCCAATCGTGTGTCCTGAACGGATCTCACCTGGTCAACTCTGGAAGCAACAACTTCAGATACTCCAGCGTCACTTTTCTCCCCGGGCAAGGGGGCCCTGACAACAACGCCGCGGGTTGAGACGGTTCGCCGAGATGGTCAAAGGCCGCTGCAGCCTTGGAAAGCAGCGGCTTCAGATCACCGTCCCACGGGGAAGGTGTCAACAGACAACGGATCGAGGCAGCGCAAGCTGCCAGAAGGCCCGCCGCCGAATCCTCAATCGCCAGGACGTTTTCGGGATCGCAGCAGCTCAGTTCTAACGCTCTGAAATATCCGTCAGGGGCGGGTTTTCCCTGGCGGACATCATCGGAGCTCACGATTCCATTGAAGCTTGGACGTTCGGCGCGACCGGCGTCCAGAAGCGCTGAGACCGATGCCTTCCCGCTGGAGGTGACAATCCACTGTTGAATGCCGTTGTCGCGCAGTTCGCGGAGCAGGCGCAGAACGCCTGGTCTCCAGCCGACGTGGCCGTCACGGACCCGCCGCAGGTAATGAAACCGTTTGCGATCTCTGAGCTCCAACAACTTGGATTCAGAGATGGTCAGCCCTAGTTGTGCGGCATGGGTACGGACGCGACGCAGTCCGCCGGGAATCGAAAGGAGCTCTGAATACAGCTTCGGATCCCAGACGATCGGTAGGCCGAGTTCGGCGAAGGCTGCGTTGAATGACGGCCGATGACCGTCCATTTCGGTGTCCGCAAGTGTTCCATCCACATCCCAAAACACGGCCCGAAGCTCCGCCATCGCTGATCAGACAACCGAATCGAGCCACAATGCTTGATTCCACTGTGCAATTGAAGCTTCCGATGCGTGGGCTCCTTGCTTGATCTCACCACCCGCTGGTCCTGGTCCCTGCCGAGGGTGTTGCACCACGATCCTTTGCCTGGGCTCGATCTTGCTCTCCCTTTGCGATGCCTGCTTTCGCGACGCGGGATCGCAACGACTGAGGCTGCGCTAACGCTGCTCGAGCCTGATGACCTTCCGGAGCCAAGTACACAATTTCCTGACCTGACCACCGCTGTCAAACGCGTTTGTCAGGCCTGTCACGAGCGTGAGTCGGTCGCCATCTGCGGGGATTACGACGCCGACGGCATGACCAGCACCGCTTTGCTGTTGCGTGCGCTCACCCCCCTTGGAGCAAACCCCATCGCCGCGATTCCATCCCGGATGGAGGACGGCTATGGCCTCAATCCGGGGATGGTTCAGGACCTCTTTGATCAGGGCATCCGCCTACTGATCACAGTTGACAACGGCGTCGCTGCCTGGGATGCCCTGGAGCTGGCCAAGCAGCTTGGCTTGGAAGTGATCGTCACGGATCACCACTCCATCCCGGATCCACGACCTCCGATGACGGCCCTGTTGCATCCGGCGGAAACGCCGGTGGAATCTCCATTTCGTGGGTTGGCAGGTGTGGGGTTGGCCTATGTGCTGGCACGAGCCGTCGCTGAGCAGCTGGAGCAGCCGGATGCGATTGCTGCAGCGAGAGATTTGTTTTGCATTGGAACCGTTGCCGACATGGCTCCCCTGAGCGGTGCCAATAGGCTCTGGTTACTGGAGGGGCTCCAGCAACTGCATCGAAGTGAGTGCGAAGGTCTGCGCGCACTGCAACGGCTGTCGGGTCTTGGTCAACACCCCTTGCGTGCGGAGGACATCGGTTTTCAACTCGCCCCGCGCATCAATGCCGTCGGCCGGTTGGGAGAGCCTCAACTGATTGTCGATCTGCTCACGGTTCAGGATTCGGAGGAAGCGATGCTTCTGGCGCGGCGTTGTGATGATTTCAATCGCCAGAGGCGTGATCTCTGCGATGCCATCGAGGCCGAAGCAATCGCGCTTGTTGAAGCGGATGAACAGGCATTGCCACCCTTCTTACTGCTGGCCCAGGGGCACTGGCATCACGGTGTGATCGGGATTGTTGCCGCAAGGCTTGTCGAGAAGTATCACCGACCCACAGCACTGCTCGCCGGCGAGGGCAATGGACGGATGCGTGCCTCGGTTCGCGCTCCCAACGGCTTTGCAGTTGATACTGCCCTTAAGCAGTGTGGGGATCTGCTCGATCGTTATGGGGGCCACCCTGCAGCGGGCGGGTTCACCGTCGATGCACCACAGGTGCATCGGTTGCATGAACGGTTGAACACCCTCGCGCTCTCATGGCTGTCGCAACAGGGTGACGGCATTCCTGTGCAGCCTGAAGTCTTGATCCGATTAAGCGATGTCAACTGGGACTTCTGGCATGATCTCGCTCGTCTTGAGCCCTTCGGTGCTGGCCACGCACAACCGTTGTTCTGGTGTCGGGATTGTCAAATTGTTGAATCCAGGCTCCTGAAGGGTCGGCACCTTTCCATCACCCTTCTGCAGGATGCGGAACAACGGCGTGCCATCGCATGGCGATGGCCGATGCATCAACCGGTGCCAGAACGCTGTGATGTCGCCTTTCAGATCGGGATGAACCGCTGGCAGGGAGAGAATCGTCTTCAGCTGGATGTGAAGGCGCTGCGTCAGCACAGCAGCAGTGTGGCGCTGCAGAGGGGACAGCAAAGTTATGTGGCCCAACGACTTGGCCCATCAGGGCTGAAGCTACGAAATGGCGACGGAGACGAACTCGAAGCGCAGCTGATGAACAACGGGCAATTGATCTGCAGCGACACGAAGGCGAACCATCCCCAGGTCAGACAGCTGCTGGAAGAAGCCTGTCTGGGGCTGGGCCTGCGTTCCTGACGATGGGTTCAGAGAGCTCCGCGCCGATAGAAAAGAATGAAAATGACAGCTGGACCAGCGATGGTGATCAGCGCCAGGGCGGCGAAATTGGCGATCAGATGGATGTCGAAGCCCATGGAAGTACGGCGCTCTCAGAAGGAGAATGGACCTACAGGCTACGGGGCTCTGATCCCTTCATGAACCATGCTCCTCAACCAATGTGACCGCTTGTTACAGCACCCGTGATGAATCATGCCCAGCAACACTGGCATTGCATCAGCCATTGCGGTGCCTGCTGTCGTTTATGTCCTGAAGAACGGCAGGAAGCCCTGCAGGCCCTGACTGACATTCAGCGGGCAAGATATCTATCAATGGTGGGTGAGGATGGTTGGTGCATCCATTACGACAGCGGCGGACGTCGTTGCCGGATCTATGAGGACCGGCCTGAGTTCTGCGATGTGAGTCAGCTCGGTGCTCTCTTTGCGGTGCCTGATTCCGAGCTTGATGCCTTTGCGATCAGCTGTTGCCGCCAGCAAATCCGCTCCCTTTATGGCGGTCGCAGCCTCGTGATGCGTAGGTTCAACCGTGCCCAGCGCCCTCCGTCGTGACGTCCACCGGTGCCGAAGAACGACCGGCCTTCACAGCCGTTCTGTTCAGCACGTTCACCACTGTTTTCGTTGCCGAACTGGGTGACAAGACCCAATTGGCCACTCTTCTCCTTTCGGCTCAGTCAGGTACTCCATGGCTCGTCTTCCTTGGCGCGGCAACCGCACTGATCGCATCAAGCCTTGTGGGCGTCCTTGTTGGACGCTGGCTGGCCAAGGTGCTTCCACCTGAACGCCTAGAGACCATGGCCGGCGTGCTGATGATCGGGCTGGGAATCTGGCTAGGGCTCCAGGCTGGTCGTTCGCTGCTGATCTCATCCACGGCAGCTTGAGGCATGGATTTCGCTCTTCTTCTCTCCACATTCGTCACCGTTTTCCTCGCCGAACTGGGTGATAAAACACAACTGGCCACTGTGGCCCTGAGTGGAACATCCGACCGACCCTTCGCCGTGTTTCTGGGATCGTCCTCAGCGCTGGTGCTCGCCAGCTTGATCGGGGCTCTTGCGGGTGGTTCGATGTCCACGGTCATCCCCTCAGATTTCCTGCAACTGGCTGCTTCCGTCGGATTTCTGATCATTGGTGCACGACTGCTGAGGCCTCTTTGGAGCACCAGGGAGGAATCGTCAGAATCCGACTGACTGCGCACTCCTAAAGTTTCAGAAGGAACGGAGTTCTCTACAGGTCCGCGGCATTGGTTCCGGATGCCTTCGTTCTCGGTTTCCCCCGATCTTGAAGATCGATTCCGCCCTCTACTCAAATGAAATTTACGGTTGCCGACCTGTTGGATCAGCTGTCCATCGATGCACCGACGAGCACAGCAACGCTGGCCAAAACGCTGAAACTTTCCAACAACAATGAAAAACAGACCCTTGATCTAGCCCTCAACGCATTGCAACGGCTTGGGGTCATCGACCATCAGGAAGACGACGGAATCAGGCTTGGTGGTCATCCCGACCTGATCGAAGCGCGTTTGCGATGCAGCAGCAAAGGGTTCTGTTTCGCTATCCGGGATGACGGCGGAGATGACATCTACATCCGCGACCATCAGTTGAATCACGCCTGGAACGGAGATCGTGTTCTTGTGCGGATCACCCGGGATGGTGGGCGGCGCCGTTCACCTGAAGGTGGCGTTCAATGCATTCTTGAGCGCTCCACTACAACCCTGATTGGACAGGTGGAACGACAGGACAATCAACTCTTGGCAATCCCACTCGATGATCGGTTGCTGACCACGATTCGGTTACCGGATCAAGATGCGGAACATCTCCCTGAGGACCCGCCCACATCCCTGGTGGAGGTCCGGGTCGACCGTTATCCGGTGGCGCAGTATGCCGCGGAGGGCCATGTGGCGCGTCCACTGCCTCTCAATGGTGGTGCAGCAGCTGATCGGGATCTGCTGCTGACCAAAGCAGGTCTGCATGACCGACCAGCTGCCCCAAGATCATCAGGTAAGGCACCCTCAGCCAAGGGACGGGTCAATCTCACATCGCAGCCCGCATTGATCCTGCGCAGCTGGTCGGTCATGGATGCCCCCGAATTGCCAGCGATCCACGTTGAAGCGCATGCGGGTGGGAGTCGATTGTGGGTTCATGCTCCAGCGGTCTCTGAACGCATCGGCGCTGGTAACAGTCTTGACCTCTGGCTCCGTGATCGTGGTGAAGCGATTTGTCTTGGTGAAACCTGGCAGCCTTTGCTGAGCGCCTCTGTCAACAAGGCATCCCGTTTTGGTGTTGGCAATTCTTCGGATGCCGTCAGCGTCCGGATGGATATCTCCGCTGAGGGAGACCTGACGGACTGGGAGTTCATGCTGAGCACGATTCAGCCGGCCGCTTCCATCCAACCGGATCACCTCAAGGCTGTTGCTCAACGCAAGCCGAAAGCCCGCACCGTTCCCGCTGTTCTCAAACCGATCAAGGATCAGCTCAGTCAGATCGAGACGGTTCTGTTTTGTGCCCGTTGTCTGACTGAGGGTGAGAAGCGCCGTGGTGCCATTCAGCTCAACCTGAAACCACCCGCCCTGGATGCATTGGGAGATTTGGTCTGGTCCGACCCTTCCGGGCTCCGGCATCGCTGGCTGGATGAGCTTGACGTCGCAGATCCACAGTCAATTCTCCAACCACTCCTGCGAGCCGCCCATCGAGCCTGGGGCCTCCATGCAACATCACTGGATTTACCCGCAATTCAACTTTTGCGAGGGCAACCGGATGATTCGGTTCTCACGGATGTGGCTAAAACAGCCGTTGCCCTCGACCTTCCCCTTGAACTGGATGACGACGGAAGTCCATCCGCAATTGAACTGCTGGACGTGATCGCCAAGGCTGATCATCGACGCGTTCTCGAACAACAGCTCAGTCATGCTTTCCCTGACAACTCTTTCGTCTCCGTTTCAGAGAAAGTTGCGGTTTCCGAGGATTCAGACAACGCCCCTGAGCCTCAGGAAGCAACGGAAGCAGTGTTAACAACAGCATCACAAACTCCCCTTACACCTTGGACTTGCGCTGCCCTTCGCTATGTCGATCTGATCAATCAACAGGTGCTTGTCTCACTACTGCAGGATGGCAAGGATCGTCCCACGGTGCGCCATAAGAACCGGTTGGCTCTCGGTCAGCATGGCTGTGCTGACAATCTGACTTGGCCATTGTTCACAGCCAGCCAGGAGGACAAGCTTCGGAGCGTCTGCACCGATCGTTTTGTTCAACGTCTCAATAGTCGTCGTCGTCAGGGGCAGGAACTGGAGCGCGATCTGATTGCGATGGTGAAGGCTCGCTCGGCTGAACCTCTCGTCAACAGTGAAGTCATGGGTCAGATCAGCGGTGTGCAGAGCTATGGCTTTTTCGTGGAGGTTGGTGACACCTCTGTGGAAGGTCTGGTTCATGTCAGTTCTCTCAACGACGACTGGTACGAATATCGATCGCGCCAGAATCGACTGGTCGGTCGAAAGAACCGCAGGACTTACCAATTGGGTGACGCGGTTCGGGTCAAGGTGATCAAGGTCGACGTGCTGCGCAATCAGATCGATCTCGAGGTTCTGCCAGATCTGACGTCTACTGATGCTGCCGGCGCCGACGGCCATGCACCAATCACCGTCATGCTCAGCGATTCGATCTAATGCGCCCCTATGTCCTGGGGGTTACTGGAGCTTCCGCTCAGCCACTCGCGGAGCGTGCTCTTCAATTGCTTCTCAATCGTGGTCGCACGGTTCACCTTGTTTTGAGTCGTGGCGCCCATGAAGTGTTCCGGGCTGAGCAGGGGCTTCGCATCCCTGTCGATCCCCTAACCCAGCAGATGTTTTGGAGGGAGCATCTTGGAGTAACACACGGAGAGTTGATCTGCCATCGCTGGAATGACCAGAGCGCCTGTATCGCCAGTGGCAGTTTTCGTTCCAAGGCAATGGTGATCGTGCCCTGCAGCATGGGAACGGTCGGTCGCATCAATGCTGGCCTTGCATCGGATCTAATCGAGCGCAGCGCCGATGTTCACCTCAAGGAGGGAAGGCCCCTACTCATCGTGCCCAGGGAGATGCCCTTCAGCCTGATTCACCTACGGAATCTCACTGCGCTGGCCGAGGCGGGGGCGTCGATCGCCGCACCGATTCCAGCCTGGTACACCCAACCCAAATCCCTCGATGAGATGGTGACCTTCATGGTGGTTCGGATCTTTGACGGCCTTGAAGAGGATCTGGCTCCGTTGGACCGTTGGACAGGTCCGCTCCTATGACGCTGCGTCAACTCTTACTAATCCCTTGCCTGGCACCAGTTCTTGCCGTGTTGATCCTCTCTGGGATCAACCCGGGACGATCGATTTCGATTCAGATTTTGATCTGGAAATCACCATTGTTGCCCCTGGGCGTCTGGACTGCGCTTGCCGTCTCCGCGGGAGCCTCGATCGGTGCGGGTACATCACTTCTCTTAGCCCCATCCGGCAAGTCGCTCCGACGCACACTCCGCCAACCCGTCGATTCAACGCCTGAAACCGATACCCCGCTCCCTCAACAATCGGATCCAAATCTTTTGCAGCGTGATATCAGGGATCCGGCTCCCACCGTTGCAGTCCCTTTTCGGATCATTCACCAACCCCGTGCCACTGCGTCGCGGCATCCATCCAGATCATCGGCCAGCTCGTCCGAACAAGTACGGCAGCCCGGGACTGAAAGCGATGACTGGGGGAATGACATCGATCAGGATTGGTGAATATGTGCTGGATCTGCGTACAGTTTGGGCAGAAAGCTAAAGCCAGTGAGCGAACCCCCTGCAGAGGTGTCGAAAGACCCCAAGCCTCAGGCAGAGGCGGAGCCAAAACCGAAGCCCAAGGCGAAACCCAAACCCCCCAAGCCTGAGGACAAACCCTTTGATCAATTCATGGCTGAAGAGTTTCTGCCGAGCATTGCCAAGGAGTTCAAGGGGCATGGATTAACAGCAGACCGTCTCGAGCTCTTGCAAGGTGAGCGGCCCGTAGTCGGAGGGCCATGCCCGATGGTGGTGGGAGAGCTGCCTGGCGGGCGACGCTTTTGGCTTTGTTTTGCCAAAGATGACATCGCCAGCGGCAAAACCATCACCCTTGCCGATCCAGGCAGTGAACCCACCCTGTTGGAATCGTTTCTGATCGATGAAAAGCGGATATCGCTTGCCTTGCTGGTCTCGCGCCTAATGCAACGATTAAACGGTCAGAAGTGGCTGGGGGGCAACTAAAGCCATCAAAACTCGAGGTGTCAGTCCTACATTAGTTGGCACCGTGAAACCGGAGCTGATGGTCCCTCCCACCGCCGTGGCCAATCAGACAGCAGGAAATGCTGTTTCCATCAAGGATCCCGTCAAGGACACGATCCTCACACCACGCTTCTACACGACCGATTTCGACGCCATGGCTGCCATGGATCTTCGTCCGAATGAGGCAGAACTGGAAGCCATCTGTGAAGAATTTCGTAAGGATTACAACCGTCACCATTTCGTCCGCAACGAGGAGTTTGACGGTGCTGCCGATAAGTTAGATCCCGAGACACGCAGGGTTTTCGTCGAATTCCTTGAGCAAAGCTGCACGTCGGAATTTTCTGGATTTCTGCTTTACAAGGAGTTGAGTCGAAGGATCAAACAAAAAAATCCTCTTCTTGCAGAGTGTTTTGCACATATGGCACGTGATGAAGCGCGCCATGCAGGATTTCTCAACAAGTCGATGAGCGACTTTGGAGTTCAGCTTGATCTGGGCTTTCTGACAGCCAATAAAAAATATACTTTCTTCAAGCCTAAATTCATCTTTTATGCCACATACCTTTCAGAAAAAATTGGTTACTGGCGTTATATAGCCATTTATCGTCATCTTGAGCAAAATCCAGACAGCAAGATATTTCCGATCTTCAATTTCTTCGAAAATTGGTGCCAAGACGAAAATCGTCATGGTGATTTCTTTGATGCTCTGATGAAGGCTCAGCCCAGCACAGTTCGCGGGCCCATTGCCAAATTGTGGTGTCGGTTCTTCCTGCTCGCTGTGTTCGCCACTATGTATGTGCGCGATGTGGCACGCAAGGAGTTCTACGAGTCATTGGGACTCGACGCTCGGACCTACGACCGGATGGTCATTGACAAGACAAACGAAACATCAGCCCGAGTTTTTCCGGTTGTTCTTGATGTTCGTAACGACAAGTTCTGGGACCGTTTGGAACGACTTGTCAGCAACAACGCTGCCCTCAGTGAGACCGATGCGAGTAACGCACCAGCCCCTATAAAGCTTGTTCGCAAACTTCCACATTGGCTTGGGAATGTTTCCATCATGGCCAAACTCTTTTTCATGGCTCCAATACCAAGCGACAAGTTTCAACCCGCTGTCCGCTGAGACGGATTTTCACCAGGAGATCTCTTGACTGCCTCGTTTACGTCGAATTGGAAGGATCTCCTGGAGGATCTTCTCCAGCGCGGATCCTGTGCCGGAGCAGACCTTGTTGAGGTCTTTCTCGAACGCACGGATCATCTCGGTCTCCTCGCTGAGCAAGACCGCATCACAAGTGTGAATCCGGCCTTTTCGCGTGGGGCAGGTTTGAGGGTGTTCCTCCACGGTCGTGATGGTTTTGTTAGCACCAATGATCTCAGTCGGGATGGGTTGACCCGTGCCCTTGATCAGGCCCTTGCCATGCTGGGGCTCGAGTCCCAGGCACTGCAGCAATCCGAAGCTTTCTCAGGTTTGCAGGCTCTCAACGATTACGGCTTGAGCAAGCAGGATTGGCTGCAGCGATGTCCCGATCTTGCATCGGCAAGTCTTCGCATGCTGGAAGGGACCGATCAGCTGCAACGGCTCGGTCAGCACCTGCAAGTGCGTCGGGGTAGTTACTCAAGGGACTGGCAGGAGGTGATGGTGGCCGCCTCGGATGGAACGTTCGCCCGCGATATCCGCTTGCATCAGTCCACCGGACTGTCTGTGCTGGCAGCCGATGGAGATCATCGATCCAGTGTCGGCCGACGGTACGGAAGCACAGACCGCCCCGATGACCTGGCCAACTGGAATTGTCAGGCCAGTGCTGCGGAGGTTTGTGAAAGCGCAGGAACCATGCTCCGTGCCGACTATGTCGATGCAGGACAGATGCCCGCTGTGCTGGCGAATCGCTTCGGTGGCGTGATTTTCCATGAAGCCTGTGGTCATCTTCTGGAAACCACCCAGATCGAACGAGGAACGACACCCTTCGCCGAAAGCGTCGGCAGCCTGATTGCGCATCCAGCTGTGACCGCGATCGATGAAGGCCTTAGTGGCGGTGCCTTCGGATCGTTATCGATGGATGATGAAGGAATGGCCCCGGAACGCACTGTCCTCATCAAAGATGGTGTTTTAGAGCGGTTTATCAGCGACCGTGCTGGGGAGCTACGGACCGGTCATCAGCGAACGGGAAGTGGACGACGTCAAAGCCATGCGTTTGCTGCTGCCAGCCGCATGCGCAACACCTACATCGATGCTGGCCCCCATCAACCGGAAGAGCTGATTGCTTCGGTGGACCGAGGTTTGTATTGCAAAGCAATGGGTGGTGGAAGTGTTGGACCGACAGGTCAATTCAATTTCGCCGTGGAGGAGGGCTACCTCATCGAAAACGGCAACCTCACTAAACCTGTCAAGGGAGCAACGTTGATCGGTGATGCCAAAGAAGTGATGCCACGCATCTCCATGTGCGCAAATGATCTTGAACTCGCTGCGGGATTCTGTGGATCGGTCAGCGGCAGCATTTTCGTCACCGTTGGACAACCCCACATCAAGGTGGATTCGATCACGGTCGGAGGCCGTTGAAAATGAGCAACACCAATTCACTTGATGCTGCAGCCCTAAGAGACCGTCTCCAGCTTCTGGCCAACCAGCAAGGCATCAAGCAATGGGATCTTGGTGCTGCCTGCAGTGATGACTGTTCTGTTCAGGTCGATCGGGGCGAAGCAAAGCAGATGAAGGCTGCCCAAAGAAGTTCAATCACCGTGAGAGTTTGGAACAGCGACGGACTTGTGGGCATCACCAGCACCACAGATCTTTCGAACGATGGACTGGAACAGGCTCTGGTGGGTGCCCATGAGGCAAGTCGTTTCGGTAACCCAGATGAGATCCCAGCTTTCTCCCCTCTGGCGACAGCACCACTGCCAGCGTTGGATCGCCCTCTCAAACAACGTCAAGGGATCCTGCCCCTTCTTGAAACACTGCGAGAAGCTGAAGCTGATCTGCTTGGACGCCATGACGCCATTCAGACCGTTCCCTACAACGGTTTAGCCGAATCACTGTCCCAAAGCCTCTATCTCAATAGTGAAGGGGCTTTGCGGCAAATGGAACGAACCCAGGCGAGCCTGTATCTGTACGCCCGGGCTGAACAGTCCGGGCGCAAACCAAGAAGTTCAGGGGCCGTTCGTCTCGCATTGGGCAGTTCCGATCTCGATGTACAGGGCTGCATTCAGGAAGCCGCCGATCGCACCATTAGTCACCTTGATTATCGCCCGATTGAAACGGGAACTTATCGGGTGTGTTTCACTCCTGAAGCATTCCTCTCCTTAATTGGAGCCTTCAGCAGCATGTTGAATGCACGAGCGGTACTTGATGGTGTCAGTTTGAGCCAGCGTGACTCCGTGGGATCAAAAGTGGCAGTTCCATTTTTCTCACTCCATGATGATGGACTTCATCCTGGAAATATCGGAGCCGCTGCATTCGATGGTGAAGGAACGCCGACTCAGAAGTTGTGTTTGATTGAGGGAGGAATTCTCAGCAGTTTCCTTCATTCAGAAGCAACTGCAAGAGCTTTCAATGTCAAACCTACCGGCCATGCCGGGCTCGGTGCAAAAGTGTCTGTGGGTGCGGATTGGTTTGTGGTTAGCACTACTGAAGGCACAACAAGTGGCTCTGATCTCGATCACCACACTGCAAGCGATTCTTTTGTTCTGGTCGAAGATCTCAGTGCGCTGCATGCAGGAGTCAAGGCTAGTCAGGGTTCGTTTTCCTTACCCTTTGACGGTTGGCTTGTTAAAGATGGAGTGAAATCGTCAGTTGAAGCGGCCACTGTTGCCGGTGACATCAGAACTCTTCTCAACACTATTCTTCAGCTTGAATCCGAATCAGAAGTTACAACCCGTGGTGTTTGTCCACATGTTTGGGTTGAAGGTTTGTCGATTACGGGCGAGGCGTGAGGATTCTCTTTTGGGGAACTCCACACTATGCAGTGCCAACTTTAGAGGAGCTACATCGAGCTGATCATCAGATCATTGGGGTTGTTACTCAGCCTGACAGGAGACGCGGTCGAGGCAAGCAGTTGGTTCCATCAGCGGTCAAGGTCGCAGCTGAACAACTCGGATGTCCAATCTTCACACCTAAAAAGATTCGCACTGATGCTGCTGTTTGCTCTCATCTAGCTTCTCTGGAGGCGGATCTTTCAGTTGTTGTGGCATTTGGTCAGATTCTCCCGAAAGAGATTCTCCAACAACCACCCTTCGGTTGTTGGAACGGACATGGCTCACTTCTACCGCGATGGCGAGGGGCCGGTCCAATTCAATGGTGTCTTTTGGAAGGAGATTCTGAAACAGGTGTTGGTGTGATGGCGATGGAAGAAGGTCTCGACACCGGCCCTGTTTTGATGGAGCGTCGAATCAAAATCGGTCTTCTGGATAATGCACAACAGCTCTCTGATCAATTAAGCAAGCTGACGGCTCAGTTGATGGTGGAAGCCATGCCAATCATTGAGGCCGCTGGACAAGGTCCTGAATCCGATCGGCTTACGCGTCTTAATGTGAAACCTCAGGCAGGAGAGTGTTCCTATGCGCGACTACTTAAGAAAGAGGACTTCACCATTGACTGGTCAGCATCAGCGCTGAAAATTCACCGCAAAGTGATGGGACTGTTTCCTGGTGTTGCCACCTTTTACCAAAAAAAACGTTTCAAAATACTGGATACTGAGCCATTAATAGAACGATTTAAAGACCAGTTGAGTCAAGATGTTATTTCTCTTGTGGGTCGTTGGGGTACTGGTACACATCAACCAGGACAAATTCTTCAAGTTATACATAATCTTGGTATTGTCGTCAGTACATCCGGATGCCCAATTTTGATCCGCGAAGGACAGCTAGAAGGCAAGAAACGAAGCCGAGGCCACTCCCTCGTCCAACAATTGACTCCTCAGATCGGTGAGGTATTAGGAGCTTGAGCCTAAAAGATAGCCAGGACATGTAAAACCCTTAGAAGTGATCTCAAAAACCAAGATTGATACTTAATTTGATTGCGCTGATCAACTCACAAAAGCCCTTCTATCGATTCGGCTTTTTATATCATTGCACGTATTTATCTTGGAATTATAATATTGAATTCTGTGCGAATATTCCACTCGCCAAGAAGTTGTTCCTCCATTGTCGACGGTCTCTTTGCATTGTAATAAGCCTGTATGGAAGCATTGACACGCGTCAAACCCATTCTGAATCTTCTGCCGACTCCACCGCCAAGCGGAAGCAACCATCCTTCCCCGCTTGGTTTCGTCCAATCGTTTGTGATTAAGGGGGAAGAGATGAGAAACCAATTTTTGTTGAGTCCATACTGAATATGGGGCCTTACAATCAATAGATTGACAGCATTCAGTTCTTGATTTCCTGCAAAAGACCACATGTTGTGTACACGCGCACCAACGAACCATCGTTCCTTTTGAAAAGCCGCGAACAGGGCAGGTCCAATGCTCCATTGTTCTGTACTGAGTGGGTACTTTCCTATTGGCGCAGAGAAGGATGGGCCGATACCCAAAACAAGGTTTGGCCCGGTCATCGGCGAGAGTACGAATGTAGGGCTGATGCTTGATAACCCTGTGCGAGTGGCTGGGTACCAGCCACTAAGGACCGGAACACCTGCTGGGCCCAGTGAAACCTCAGGTTCACCCCAGGGACGAGAAATGAAATTTAAAACTGTATAATTAAGAAGCGTCCAGTTATTGTTCAGTTTTATTGGAATAAAAGGTTTGACTTTGAGCGAGAAATAGTTTCTATTATGTCGTGCATATGGATCAACATTACGAGGCGCCCATTGTGTATCTGGGAACGCATTGAATTCAATTGGCATTCGTATGTTTTCGAGAATTTTATTGGTTTTATTCTGCTGTTCCTGCTGATCATGTGACGCAGGATCGCTCGCCATCACTTTTGGATGAGCGCACAAGGCGAGTCCCAGCAAGATATTTGTTGTTAACTTCAGTGGCACGTCAATTAATAATGACAATTTATTTTAACATTAAAAAACATTTGCGTCTTAAAGCAGTGATGCTGGTCAACCGTCTTGCTGTCAGGAATGATGATCACTGTGCTGATCTTCAACTCTCCGTGTACAGATTCCGTGCTTGATCCCACACCGAATTCAAGTCATTATCAGAGAGAGCAAGAAATTGAGGAGCCATATTAAACAGCCACTTCCGTTTTGTTAGACCTGATGTTTCCAAAAAAAATTGCTCTTGCGATGCCAACACTCGGAATTTCAAAAACTCTAGTAGCTGAAGACGTAGTCGAACACTGTCAACCAGCTGAAGGCGATTCTGAGGATCCATGATTTCGATGAACTCACCTGTCTGAACTCCCTCCAGATAGGGAGCCAGCAATTCAACCATGGTGTCTGGTTGCCAGTGCCGCTGTTTGGTTTCAGGGTGTGGTCTGTAGATCCATCCTGGGATGTTTTGCGAATCGCGAAAGCGCAATTGAATTTTCCAAAACGAAAATGTTTCAGGTGGATGAAGGTCTGTCCAGTGCAGTTGTTTGATGCAATGGTCTGGATGAGTGAGGCGGACTTCAAAAGGTGAAAAACTCAGATTGATGGTTCCATGCCAGCAATTGTGCAGATTGATTCCAGCAGCAGCAAAAAAAGGCTTCTGCATCTCAATGCTTCCAACTGGATATGGCGATTGATTCGAACGTCCAGAAGCCACTCCATGGCCGCGTTGAACAACACCCTTCAGAATCACCATCGTTCTCTCAGCGAGGCTCACGATGGCTGCATCGGTCGCAGGGGCCTGCAGGCAGAACCGCACAGCGAAGCAATGGGCTCCTTGCGTTGAAACGACAATTCGGATCCCCGATCACCCATCTCTGTCCCCACACCACAGCATCTTCGGGACGCCTCTGCCGCTTTACAAGCAGCGTGATCGAGGCCATCTGATATCGACCACCACGCAGCTGGTAGCGATGTCGCCTTTGAAGCACCAAGTAGCTCTCACCCTCAACAGTTATCCAACGTCCAGGCTGGGGTGGATCCTCAATCTGAACACGGTTCAGCAGTACAAGGCTTTCAGCCTGCCGAAGTTCAACCAGCATGTTCTGTATCTAGAGATGGGGCCAATCGCATCGAAAACCCCCAACTGAACAGAAAGGCAACGACCACCAAGATCACCCAATCCGGTTGCTGAAGTCCAGGCAAGACCACATGGATCATCAGTCGTAACCCTACAAATGCAACGGCTAAAAATCCGGCCCGTTCTAGCCGAGGAAAGATTTCAAGCCAACGGATAAACAATTCAGAGGTGAATCGCAAGGCAATGATTCCGATGACGGCACCAGTGGAGACCAGAATGATTTGATCGCTGATGGCCACCGCCGCGGCGACACTATCGATTGAGAACGCGAGATCTGTCAGGGCTAACAGAACAACCGTACGAATCAGAGACACGGCTGGTGCTGCGTCTTCCTGCTCAGAAAGCCCCGGCTGGAGCTCAGTGAGTTGTTTGGGTCGCACATGATCGATAAACAACCAGAGCAGATAGGAACCAGCCACCAATTGGATCAGAGGGTTTTTGAGAACCCACTGAGCCACAACGATCAATCCGATTCGGAGCACGAGCGCCAAGCTGATACCGATCGACAAAGCTTGGCGCTCCTTGTTGGCGGCTTTGCAGTTGCGGGCAAGGGCTGCCAACGCAATGGCGTTGTCAGCAGAAAGCACCAATTCCAACAGCACCAGTACAGGCAGAAGTGTCAACACTTCTCCCCACTGGTCAACGCCCTCAAACAGATCGCTGATCGAGGGCAATGTCGTGACGTCCATCATGGCAGCCTAGAAAGTGCAGAGCTGAGCCATGGCTATGCAGATCCAGGCCGTGCTTTGTCATGTCGACACGCTGAGATGTGTTGTCCGCGTGGAAGGCTGGGATGGGAACAAGAGCCTTGGTAGCGCTCTGGGTGAGGATCAGACCTGTGAAGCAGCTGAGGATCGCGCGATCAGACGCTTGAAGGCCCGTCTCGGCAGCGTGCACAACGACCAAGGGCATCGTCCTGATCATCCTTCCCCTGTGGTGAAGGCTCCACAGACGTCAACGGAACAGGAAGCGACAAGCTCTGACTCCTTTGTGCGGCCTACTGCTGAAGTGGCCCCTACAAGTTCTGCACCCAATGCAGGTACTCAACCATCATCAGATCTGCCGTCTTCAGAGGCCACTGAGCCGGATCTGCCCTCGGAAGCCCCAACGGATCCGGAGGACTGGAGTGAGGAACTGACGGCCATTGATCTTGAACTCCGCCGAATCGGATGGGACCGTTCGCTCGAACGCCTTTATCTCGAACGGGCCTTCGGGCATGGCAGTCGACACCGGCTAACCCGTTACGCCGATCTTGTGGCATTTCTGCGTCAGTTGCGCCAGATCGAGCCAGGAGAAAAACCTGAAACTGCATCGGTGCCGATACGACGCAGTGATCTCATCCAGCAGGGTGATCAGATGTTGCATCAGCTGCAATGGACGAGGGAACAGGCTCGGGATTTTCTGTTGAAACACCAACAGGCCAATAGCCGCCAACAATTAAGCGATGAACAGCTCCTGCAATTTAATATCCTGCTCGAAGACCAGCTGAACGCCAGTTAGACGTGATCAAACAATTTTGATAAATAAGTGTTGATCGCATCGACTAGCCAGGTTATCCGAATCGTTCTGTGTTGATCGCTTCACATTCACTTGTTGTTCAGCCGATTCATTACAGAATTAAATTGTAGAAATGTGCTGAATCAAGCTTGAGAACTCGTCATCGGCGATTGAATGTTCTAAGGCATGTATTTTCCGTACCAATCTATTCATTTCATATCACTTCTTCGCAGCTCCCACCATGCAGCATTACTTGATTGTCTGGACGTTCCCAACGGTAGAAGGTGCCTGGAATTCATCCTCTGGTTTTACGGAGTACATCAATGCTGGCTGTCCTGGTGATCGTTTTGAAGGATTTGAACTGAAATATCGCGTCTGTGAACCGATCAGTGGCAGTGGAGTTGCGATCGCCTGTGCGACCGATATTGGCAAGGTTTGGGCTCATCTTGCGCCTTGGATCAAGGGATTTGGCATTCAGTTTGAGGTAACGGCAGTTGTTTCTGATCAGGAATTTGCCGCCATGTGGCCGTCTGTGGAGGCCGCTGGCAGGTTGGATGAATAATTAACAACGAATCAACAGTCCACGTTTGGTTAAGGGCCCTGAATTGAGAATACTTAAGTTGCCTTGATATTTGCCGATCACACCGCGCTCTCGCAGCTTCTTGAAGACACGGCTTGTCGTTTCAGGTGACACCCCAGCCAGAAGCCCAATTTCTTGCTGGGCAATATCTGGAAGAGATGTACATTCTCCTTCCACTTGATCTCCTGACTTATTAGCGATATATGCAATAGCGTCCAAAATTCTTGTCAGCGCATCCTCCGTTCGCAGTGAAAATCTTCTGTTTAGATCGCGAAGCCTGCCAGCCTCAAGCTTTGCAATTTCCAGTGCCAAGTCTGGATTGGAATGCATCATATTCATTAGCATCTGACCTGGGAATTTGATGAGAGAGATTCCTGTTAAAGCGACGACATCTGCCGATCTTGCATGTCCATCGAGGAATGACATTTCACCAAAAATGTCTCCCGCACCAAGCAGACAAAAAACCCGCTCATCACCCTGCTCGGAATACGATCTGACCTTCGCAAATCCACTAAAAATAAGGTAAATGCAATCCCCCCAATCTTGTTCCATTGCAAGAAGTTGATCCTTGTCGTGATCTGATCGGTACACGCGGGTTGTTAAACAGTCTGCTTCTTGATCTGATAACGACTGAAAAAGCGGAATCGATTGCAATTCCTCACGCGTTAGAAAATGCATGATCTGCAAGGGTTAATAGCTCCCAATGGATCCTGATTGTTATCAGAATCACTGAATGCTTTGAGGTTGACATCCAAAGCATTCCGCATTCTCAGGTATTTCTCATTGTTGCGAGACACAATCATCTGTGACGCTGCTCACATCACACGATGGAGTCAGTTGTTGGTTGCTGGTCAGGCTCCGGAGCTGGACTCGGCACCATCAGACTTGGAAATGATGAAAGGACAAGAACGGTTCCCACACCCAGCAAAACAAGCAAGGGGATCAACCGAACCGTCGGTTGTTTTTCGAGCGGAGTGTGGCACTGGGCACAGATCGGCACTGCGCCCGGGGGTGGTCGTAAAACGATCGCTGGTCCACAACAACACGACGGACAGCGGTATCGCGGCATCTGTTCAAACGCGGTTTTTTGATTATGCCGATCACCACTGACGTTGGTGCATTGTCACAGTTTATTCCGGACTCTTTTCAACAGAACTCTATAGGCCTCCAGTCCATCAATCACTCTTTAGCCCTAAGCATCGAATCAATCCTTTGCATTGATTCGATGAGCATCTAAAAGTTCTCTTCGAGCTGTGCTCGTCACTCTAAAAGTTGTTTGAACTCTTCGGCACTGCGTTCAACGAGCCACAATCAACCATCGATTCCAACAACCTGCAGCTGATCATTGGCGAGATCCACTTGGGTGTGCAATGAGCTTGGGGTCTGGTGGCTTGTTGATCCGCTGTTTGAGCTCGATCATTTGCAGCGCTTCACAGTCGTTCGTCGGCGCTGCAAGGATCAGGGACTGCAGAACCGGACTGGATGCCGTTTAGATCCCTCGTCAAGAAACTCCAGGATTCCCCTCTGACTGGAGAGCTTCTTGAGCGATCGGGTCGTTCAGATCGTCTGATCTTGCGAGGTGCCGGTCGGGCAGCGAGAGCCTTGATCGCCAGTGCCCTGTCCCGGCGGGACGGTCGTCCGATTCTGATTGTGGTGCCAACCCTGGAGGAAGCGGGGCGATGGACCGCACTACTGGAGTTGATGGGGTGGAAGAACACCAGCCTCTACCCCACCAGCGAAGGGTCTCCCTACGAGCCTTTCGACCCCACTAGTGAAATCATCTGGGGTCAACTTCAGGTGCTCAGTGATCTGCTCTCCGATCCAAGCTGCGCCGACCGCGCCATTGTTGCGACAGAACGCTGTCTGCAACCCCATCTCCCACCTTCGGAAGTCCTCGCTGAACAATGCAAGACCCTGAAGAAAGGGGACGTCATCGATCTCGAGAAGCTGGCGGAACGACTGGCGCACCTGGGGTATGAACGCGTGTCCACCATCGATCAGGAAGGAACCTGGAGTCGTCGCGGAGACATTGTCGATATCTATCCGGTGAGCAGTGAACTGCCGGTGCGTCTTGAATTTTTCGGGGAGGAGCTGGACAAGCTGCGGGAATTTGATCCAGCCAGTCAACGTTCCCTTGACGGCGTTGATCAGCTTCGTCTGACCCCTACGGGGTTCAGCCCACTGATTGCCGACAGCCTGCGTGAGCGCATGCCTGAAGGCCTTGAACTACTTCTCAGCGATCAGGCTACCGACGAATTGCTGAATGGGGGAACGCCTGAGGGCATGCGTCGCCTGATGGGTCTGGCTTGGGATGAGCCCTCAAGCCTTTTGGATTACCTGCCATCAAGCTGCTGTGTCGTTGTCGACGAACGCCGGCAGGGTTTGGCCCACGGTCAGCAATGGCTGGATCATGCCCGCGACCATCACCTCGAAATGGCTTCTGAGCTCGGGCTATCAGAAGTGGAACGGGATCAATTCTGGCCGCCGCTGCTGCATCGGGAGATCGACGTGGCGTATGCCGCTGCAGCAACCTTCAAGGGTTTCGATCTGGCGGAACTGCTTGAAGAGGATCAGCATCCCAACAGCTTTGACCTGGCGAGTCGGCCGGTACCGTCCCATCCGAATCAGTTCGGAAAACTTGGCGAACTGATCAAGGGATGGCAGAAGGATCGCATTGCGGTGTGGCTGGTTTCAGCGCAGCCCAGCAGGGCTGTTGCGCTACTGGAAGAACACGACTGCATCAGTCGATTCGTACCCAATGCGGCGGATTCCCCTGCGATCAGCCGCCTGATTGAACAGAACACCCCCGTGGCGTTGAAGGCCGGCGGCACAGCGGAACTGGAAGGCCTGCAACTTCCGGCATGGCGCATCGCTCTGGTGACCGACCGCGAGTTCTTCGGACAACAAACACTTGGCTCCAGCGGCTATGTGCGGCGTCGCCGCAAAGCCGCCAGCAGAACGGTCGATCCCAACAAGATGCGTCCTGGCGATTACGTGGTGCATCGCAACCATGGAATTGGCCGGTTCAAGGCGATGGAAAAACTGGCAATTTCCGGGGATGTGCGCGATTACCTCGCCGTTCAGTACGCCGATGGCATCCTGCGCGTGGCCGCCGACCAGCTCGGAAGCCTCGGCCGGTATCGCGCCACCACTGAAAAACCTCCTCAGCTCAGCAAGATGGGAGGAACAGCCTGGTCGAAAGCCAAGGAGCGAACCCGTAAAGCGGTCCGCAAGGTCGCCCTTGATCTGGTGAAGCTTTATGCCCAGAGGCAGCAAGCGAATGGTTATGCCTTCCCAGGTGATGGTCCATGGCAGGGAGAATTGGAGGATTCATTCCCATATGAGCCCACGCCGGATCAACTGAAAGCAACCTCGGAGGTGAAACGGGATATGGAGAAAGCCGAGCCAATGGATCGGCTCGTCTGTGGTGATGTGGGTTTTGGGAAAACAGAAGTGGCCATTCGCGCCATTTTCAAAGCGATCACGGCGGGGAAACAGGTCGCGATGCTGGCCCCAACTACTGTTCTTGCCCAACAACACTGGCGAACCCTCTCGGAGCGTTTTGCGCCCTATCCGATCAAGGTGGCCCTGCTGAATCGATTTCGAACCGCCACGGAGCGAAAAAGCATCCTTGATGGCTTGAAGGCCGGCACCATCGATGCCGTTGTCGGCACCCACCAATTGCTAAGTAAGGGTGATGCCTTCGATCAACTGGGCCTTCTGGTTGTTGATGAAGAACAACGATTCGGTGTGAATCAAAAGGAGAAGATCAAGGTGCTTCGCAAGGACGTTGATGTTCTGACCCTTTCAGCAACACCGATTCCAAGAACCCTTTACATGAGTTTGTCGGGGGTACGTGAAATGAGTTTGATCACGACTCCACCCCCTCTGCGCCGTCCGATCAAAACCCATTTAGCGGCCCTTGATCCCGAAGCGGTTCGCAGTGCAATTCGCCAGGAGTTGGACCGCGGTGGCCAGGTGTTCTATGTGGTGCCGAGGGTGGAGGGCATTGAAGATGTGGCAGCGCAGTTGCGCGAGATGTTGCCCGGTTTGAAACTCTTGGTGGCCCATGGGCAGATGGCCGAGGGCGAATTGGAAAGCGCGATGGTGGCGTTCAATGCCGGCGAAGCGGATGTGATGTTGTGCACCACGATTGTGGAGAGCGGCCTCGACATCCCCCGCGTTAACACCATTTTGATTGAGGACTCCCATCGCTTCGGCCTTGCGCAGCTTTACCAGCTGCGCGGACGCGTGGGACGCAGCGGCATCCAAGCCCATGCCTGGCTCTTCTATCCCGGCAATGCTTCCTTAAGCGATAACGCACGGCAACGGTTGCGGGCGATTCAGGAATTTGCCCAGCTGGGAAGTGGCTATCAGCTCGCGATGCGAGACATGGAAATTCGCGGTGTCGGCAACTTGCTGGGGGTGGAGCAGAGCGGCCAGATGGAGACGATCGGATTCGACTTGTACATGGAAATGCTGCAGGAGTCCTTGGCCGAAATCCAAGGACAAGACATCCCCAGCGTTGATGACACCCAGGTTGATCTGCAGGTGACTGCCTTTGTCCCAGCAGACTGGATCACCGACCCCGACGAGAAGATCGCCGCCTACCGTGCTGCTGCCGATTGCGGCACAGCCGAGGCGCTCGTGGAACTGGCCGCTGGCTGGGCAGATCGCTACGGCGCCCTACCTGCCGCTGTGCAGTCGTTGCTGCAGCTGATGGAGTTGAAATTGATGGCGAAGCGCTGCGGCTTCTCAAGGATCAAGCCTGAAAAACCAAACATCGTGCTGGAAACACCGATGGAGGAGCCCGCCTTCCGCCTGCTGCGACAGGGCCTGCCGCAGCATCTTCATGGCCGTTTGATTTACCAGGCTGGCAATGGAATCCAGCACAAGGTGATGGCCCGCGGGCTCGGCGTGTTGCCGATGGAGAAGCAACTGGAACAACTGATGGACTGGCTGCGGCTGATGGTCGCCCAGATCCCAGATCCCGACGGAACAACCCAGTCCCAGAGGGAGGAGACGCAGAAGCAAAAGAATGCTGAGGTGCTGCGGGTGTGACTGCGTACTCTCATTTCTGAGAATTTTCCAACAGCGGCGCAATTCTTCGTTACATTGGTCCTAGTCATCGGGCGCGCATGGGTGAATTCATTGAGGTCAGCGCAGGTCCCAGCCTGTTCAACCTGATCAGTGGTGTGTTCTGTGTTGGAGCGTTGGGCCTGTTTGCCCTATTCCAAACCGACCAGAGTGATGACGATGATTCCAACGGCGGTGGTGGAGGTGGGTTGATGCAACCAATCAGCTGATGAAAAGAATGTTGACTTGAACGAATCAAATTATTATTTAGAATTACTCCAGCGAATTTTTTGCTTACCTTCTATAACGTTCTATTTTGTCTTTTATAATTTCAACTTTTCAATTTTTTTCTTTGTTTCAGTGTGCTTTTTTTGATTATTTCAAGTTTCATTAATAGTGTCAAAGCAATCACTTGTTGAACATTGTTCATCATGAATCATGTTTACTCCATTGCTATTTGCTGCAGAAAAAATCCAAAATCTTTGCAGCTGATTAAAAAGCAATTTGCCGATGCAATACCCATTAGAAAGTATTCATAGCGATAACCTCTCCTCGATAACATTGCATATATATCGTTGTCCTTCGATTTGCCACGTTCCATCCTGAAATCTCAATGCCAAATCCATCGCCTCAACATCCCCTTCTCGGGTTTTAAAGCATCCCTTTTTGTTCAATAATGTATCTAACGAATCCAATAATTCATCACATAAATCTGGATCATCATTGCTAGAACCGTCTCTCCAATACAGGGTTAATCCACGATTCGCCGTGTACTCCACCTCTAGGTCAGCAGGGTCTGCGTTGATGGCTTCAAGGATTTCAAGCAGACTGCGTTTCTCACCATGATTATGGACAGGCGGCCCTTGCTGAGAAGGGATCTGCCATGCTTCTAGTAGAGCCTGGTAATAAGGAAAGTAATCAGGAGTGCCATCTTGCTTGGAATAACCCGCCGCCAAGGTCATTTCTTCCTTGGAGACATGATTGAGTTCGGTAATCAAAGTAATAAGATCCTGACCTGTATGTCGATGTGTTGATGTGAATGTCATGAATGTCTTTGCCTATGGTTGATTGATTCAAAACGATTAATGCATTAATACTAAGTCGAGAATTTGACTGGATTCTGAGAATAACTGAAGGATTACCTGAGAAGTTGGAAAATAGGGCAAAAACGTGGTGCCCGCCTTGCCTTTATGCCTCCTCAGAGATGGACCAGACTTTAATCGTTTCATTCACCTCGTAATTTGGTGGTCATTGCATCCAAAAGATAGGAATTTGCTTAAAGTTATTCATTATTTTCGATTAATTGAGTTGCGATGAATGAATCTTGATAGGCCCTCACTTGCACAATTTTTCCGTCTTTCCATCGAACCAGCCAACAATAGCAATTAGTAAAGGGTACGTTATTATTCGCGACCGCCGTTGACTTCAGCT
The DNA here is from genome assembly GCF_047303025.1 of Synechococcus sp. MIT S1220. Taxonomy (NCBI): domain Bacteria; kingdom Bacillati; phylum Cyanobacteriota; class Cyanophyceae; order Synechococcales; family Synechococcaceae; genus Synechococcus; species Synechococcus sp. MIT S1220. The sequence continues at coordinate 1,977,465 of NZ_CP138939.1, forward strand.
CAACAACAGCCCAATCACCAGAAATTAGAATATTTGTTGTCTTCAACTGAAGTGAGCCATGTACCAATTTACTAACACGCCTTATTGTATGGTTTAGGAATTCTTCTTTTGACGTGTAGTGACCCGCTGTTGGATGTGTTGGCATCACCAACCAATCAACATCATCAGCTACGGCATCGAAAAAACGATCTCCTTGCCCTGTCTCAAGATAAGAAAACAATTCCATTGCCTGCTGTTGAGTGACCGTCATGCTTCATTGGAGACACGAATTGCATTTTATATTCTTCTCAAGATTTTGCAGATACAAATCATTCATTCATTATAATACATAAAATCCTATGATATTTCAAGATCAATTTAAATGCACTCTGTTGTGAAAAGCTGTTTTGAGGATTATCTATTCCTATTATTTCATTTTGATTGCCACATGGATCTTGGTGAAAGCATTCGGGTATTACCATTCAGACTCAACAAGGATTTCACTTAGACATGTTCGAATTTATGCCCAAGTAAATGATTCTCATGATCGAGTATGGAGGTTGGGTTCATGTTTGGTCACACCTCTACAACACTTTAGTGATGAGTCTTGCGAAAGTTAAATGGATAGTGAGTACAGCTAATCAATTCATGATGCGAGTTGGGTATGCCTTGTTGTTTCTAATTATGGCCACCCTTTCGAACGGTGCAAAAGCAGGAACATGGTCGGATGTTGATGCACTTCGAGAACGGCTGGAACAAAACGGTGTTCGCGTCACGCAGCGTGATTGCCAAAGGGGTTTGCAAGGGGCCTACGACGCACGACGGAACAACCTCATTGTTTGTCGATCCCATCGCACCCCCAGGCAAGTTTGGAACACGTTGGCCCATGAAGCAGCGCATCGGATGCAGGATTGCGCAGGTGGAATGATTTCCAGGCCCGAACACCTGCAATCCATGGTCAGGACCCTCGCTAAATATTCTCCTGAAGACATCGCTTCACTCAGAGCCTATCCACGCTCCCAGCACAACATTGAAATCGAAGCCCGATACACCGCCAAATTACCGCCCAATCAAGTCCTGCAGCTCTTTGATCGCTATTGCGAAGGAATGCAACGTGCCTGACAATTTCAAATCAACGTTTTTTAATTGTGATCAACATCACAGCTTTTGACGACCAGCATCTCAATCGTGAAGGTCAAGCAGTGACATCATTGAACGATCTGGGTTCATCCCCCTTCCCTTTACTTTTTTAAAGACATGGAATTCATGATTCAAGAGTGGTCTCTCCACGTCGTTTTGATCGGCAGTGTTGCCGTCCTGGAAGCTGTCCGTGGGCCTGAACGGATCAGCACCGATCTCAATCCCTTGGACTCTCCCCGTGAGATTGCCTACCAGTTGATTGATCAGCCCAGTTGTTCATTGAGATGTCATTAATCTGCATGCCTTGATATTGCCTAAGCTAGTTCATCTTGACCGATCGCCTTAAGTTTGTCGACTGTCACTCAGTTTGATTTGGTCATAGGTCTGTTGCAGCTGATTTGCATAAGACGCAATTCCTGATGTCAGACTTTTTCGGTAATTTAAACCACGAGAACACTTATTATGGAATCACTGTTACTCCAAATTGCGATGGTAGCGATGAGTCAATTTGGGGGAGTGATGCACGCGCCAATGGCGATGAATCCTGGTCTTCCAAGTCGTCCTGCCATACCTATTCGGTACCCACAAGTCCCTGTTATGTCTGCTCCAAGGCCAAGGATCCCTGCATATCCGCAACAATCATCGACGATGCAAGCAGGCACTCTTGCTGCGACAACATGTTTGTTACGGTCTGGCCAGATTGATCGCGGACAGGCCATTTCAATTCTGAACCGTCAAGGTCAGCGTTTGGGTTGGTCTCCAAATTGGGGTCGCAACATTCCTCTCCAGGTGGTTGATCGGACGATTGCATCATCAGGGGGATGTGCAGCACTCTTAGATCGAGTTCAGGGGGAAGCGACAAGTGGAATAACTCAAATTTCCGGCACGTCTGTTAGTCGTAGTGAACAGGAAGGATTTGGGCTTTATCCCTACCGTTGAACGGTTGAGATCGTCGGCAGTTAATGCCTTTAGACCTTTGGCTTGAAAGCTTTCTGAACGCTTATTAAGTGAACGACTCCACTCGTATCAAGATCCATCAAGAGATATCAACTCATTGATGCAAAGTGGTAAAGAGTATAAACATCAACTGTTTCTGCCAGGTAATCACGACAAACTATGGCAGGGCTTGCAATGCCCTGCTTTGCCGGGTGATCGGGACCTCGGCTCTAACCCTCTCTTGCGGGAGAGGGCTTTATTGTTCTTTGGCATACAGGGGGTCTGGCCTGTTGCGAGACAAATTTGCAGTCAGCGTGGCATCTTGATTCCGACATTTTTGTTTCGTGCATTAGGATCCGGATTGGATCAGACCAACGGACTTCTGTTGATTGATTTAATGTTATCTAAAACGTTCATACATTGGCTCTTCGATGACGACCGAGCTGTTTAATTCATTGGCCAATTGAATATCAAGATTGGTTCTTATTAATGAGAGCCGAATTTATGTTGCTTGACTTGGGGTTATAAGTTTGTGCTGAATTTGCCTTGCGCAAAACATTGATCAGTGTTACTTCAGCGACACGATATTGGCTGTCTTTACCAGTGCCAAGATCATCTGCTGTGATCGAGCGAATTTCCTCTTCACTCATCTCAGCTTGAACGTCTGGCTCAATGCCGTTCTTGTGGATGTCGCGACCACTGGGTGTGAGGTATTTTGCAATGGTGACCGTTAATCCAGAACCATCAGCCAGACCCCGCACGGATTGCACAAGACCCTTCCCAAAGGTTTTCTTGCCGACTAGCTGAGCTCGATCATTGTCCTGAAGTGCCCCAGAAAGAATCTCACTGGCACTTGCAGATCCTTCATTCACCAAAACAACCATTGGCTTATCCGTGATCGCGCTGCCGGTGGCACGTCGAACATCGCGAATCCCTTCACGCGTTCTGGTGCTAACAATGGTGCCCTCATTTAGCCATTGACGAGCAATATCGACGCTGGCTTCTAGCAAACCGCCAGGATTACTTCTTAAATCGAGCACATAACCCTGCGCTCCCTGCTCCTCCAACTCACGAATTGCATCACGCATTTCACGCGCAGCATTGGCATTGAATTGTTTGAGTCGGATATACCCAACCTTCCGCCCATTTGGAGCAGAATTAAGGGAGGTTTCAACAGCATTGATCTCAATGCGTGCCCGCACCAACGGCACGTCCAACAACACACCTTTCCGCCGGAGCCCAAGCACCACTTTTGTGCCCTCTGGACCACGAATGAGCTTGACCGCATCGGCCGTAGTCATTCCCTTTGTGCTTTCTCCGTCGATGCTGACTATCACATCCTGAGGTTGAACACCCGCCTTCGATGCTGGTGTCCCCTCAATCGGAGAAACAACGGTGAGTTCTTTGGTGTCTTTGTCCAGACTCAATTGAATGCCGACACCCCGCAGTTCTCCGGAGGTATCGATCTGCATCTCTTTGAATTCCTTTGGATCCAAAAAGCGTGTGTATGGATCTTTCAGGCTGGCGAGCATGCCACGTATTGCTTCGTAGGATTCACCCGTTCCCGCATAAGATTTTGATAACAAATCTCGCCGTAATTGTTTCCAATTGTCTGGGGTGTAACTTCCGTTTGAGTCAAGAAAGTCACGATAAACGATTTGCCAGACTTGATCAATGACTTCTTTTGGACTGTCAGTGATTGATCCACCCGATGCACTCGGAAGACTCAGGCTGGGCTGAACAATGTTGAAGGCTGTAGCAACACCTCCGATCCCTAGGAAGAGAAGCAGAGGACCCGACCGCAGAATGGAACGCAACTGGAACGGTCTGGGCATGAGCCCTCAGCAATGTCTTTACATTAACGACATCAAGCTGGATCGACCCAGCGACCGTCATCCTTGATCAACTGGATCAGGGCTTCGACTCCTTCCGACTCCGGCACACGCCGAATCTCCTCTCGCCCCCTGTACAGAGAAATCACTCCCGGTGCACCTCCCACATAGCCGTAATCCGCATCGGCCATCTCTCCTGGCCCATTGACGATGCAGCCCATCACGGCAATGTCGAGACCAGTGAGGTGATCCGTGGCGATGCGCACCTGCTTGAGCACCTCCTCGAGGTTGAACAGCGTTCGTCCACAGCTGGGGCATGCCACATACTCCACCATGGTTTTGCGGAGTCCCAATGCTTGGAGAATCGAGTAGCAAACCGGAATTTCTTGTTCAGGTGCTTCCGTCAATGAAACCCGAATCGTGTCCCCCAGGCCCTCGGACAGAAGCGTGGCGATTCCAGCTGTACTTTTGATCCGTCCGTAATCACCATCACCCGCTTCAGTGACCCCGAGATGGAGTGGGTAATTGAATCCTTCGCGATCAAGTGTGTCAGCCATCATGCGATAAGCGGCCATCATCACCGGGGCCCGCGATGCCTTCATTGAAATCACGATGTTGTGATAATCCAACTCATCACAGATCCGTACAAATTCCATGGCGGATTCGACCATCCCCCAAGGTGTATCTCCATAGGTGAACAACATGCGCTCAGCCAAGGAGCCATGATTCACTCCAATTCTCAAGGCCTTGTTCTGGTCGCGCAACACAGTGACCAGCGGCGCAAATGTTTCACGAATTTTCAGACCGATCGAATCAAATTCTTCCTTTGAAAATTCCTGGCGATCCGGATCTGGCTTTCCAAAGACAAACAAGCCAGGATTAATTCTGACCTTGTCAACGTGTTTTGCCACTTCGATGGCGATCTTCACCCCGTTGTGATGCACATCTGCGACGAGTGGAACATCACAGCCTTCCGCCCGAAGCCGCTCACGGATCTGACCCATGGCCACGGCATGGGATCTGGATGGCGCCGTAACACGCACAATTTCACAGCCTGCATCGGCCAGGCGTCTGATCCCTGCAACAGCTCCGTCGATATCGAGCGTGTCTTCATTGATCATCGATTGCACGACCACTGGATGGTCACTGCCGATCGGCACCTTCCCTACCCAGACGGTCCGCGTCCGGCGTCGATGAATCTGCGTGTCGTAACGACGGTTGAGATCAGCCTGAGTGGTCTGAAGAGTGGCCGTCATGGCGTGTGGCGACGCAATCGAGTCAACGTTCGCACAGGCGCCGTCGAACGGTGGCCAGGTCATGTCGGGTCAGATCCCATGGACCGCCCTTCGCATCAGGGGAGTGGCGGAGCAGATAGGAGGGGTGAAAGATCGGCATCACCAGCCGGTTCTGCCACGTCGTCCACGTTCCACGCAACATCGTCATTCCACCTTTCAAGCCAAGGATGGCTTCCACCGCTGTCGCCCCGGCGAGCACGATCACCTGCGGGTCCACCTGAGCAAGTTGCAGATCCAACCAGCGTCGACAGGCTGAAAGCTCACCGCGTTTGGGGCGTCTGTTGCCAGGCGGCCTGCACTTGACGGCATTGCAGATATACAGATCACGATCGAGCTGAAAGCCAACGTCCTGCAACAGCCGATCGAGGGTCTTCCCTGAACGCCCCACGAAGGGTTGCCCCAGAGCATCCTCCTTCGCGCCTGGGGCTTCACCGATCAACATCAAACGGGCCTCTGGGTTCCCTCGTGAAATCACAACGTTCTGACGTGTATCCGCAAGGGGACAGGCGGTGCAGTCGCGGCACTGTTTCAGCTGTTCAGGATCCATGCCTATCCATTGCGATACCGGAGCTGGGCACAACGATCAGGAACGGGTTCTCTTCTGGATCAAGAAGCCAGGCCTCTGCACCGAAGGGTTCGGAGCGTGGTGCTTCCAGCACCGTTGCGCCTTTCGCTCGGAGATCAGTCACGACAGTCTGGAGTTGTTTGATGGGTTCTTCGTGTTCTTGAAGCCTCAGACAGGGTGCTAAGCAACGACCTTTCGAAGGGAACGGACGCGTCCTTGAGGGCCTGTAGAACTCGATCCGAAGGTCTTGCGAAATGGTGAGGATCCAATGGTGTTGCGCCAAACCCTGATGCGGCTGACCCGCCAACAGCTCCGCGTAAAAAAGGACCAACTGCGCTGGATTGTGTGATGCAAGGACCCAGCTGAACTGCGTTGTAGACATCCTGAAAGCATGAACACAGGTTGTGCGGGGCACCAGGCAAGGCAGGATGAGATTTTTAAGCGCACCTGGGGTGGTGCGTCGCCGATGCCCCGTCTGCCTGTTCTCTCAGATCGCGCCAACGCCCTCAAGCCATCCTTGACGCTCGAGATCTCGGCTCGGGCCAGAGTCCTTCAGAACCAGGGGCATGACATCTGCAGTCTCAGCGCTGGTGAACCGGATTTCAATACTCCAAATTTCATTATCGAGGCCGCTCAGAATGCACTGCGTGATGGGGTGACCCGCTACGGACCAGCAGCGGGAGCGCCAGAGCTTCGGGCGGCAGTGGCTGAAAAGTTGACTCGGGAAAACGGAATTCCGACCCAGCCCACTCAGGTGCTGATCACCAACGGTGGCAAACAGGCGATCTACAACCTCTTTCAGGTCCTGCTGAATCCTGGGGATGAGGTTCTGCTGCCAGCTCCTTACTGGTTGAGTTATCCCGAAATGGCTCGTCTCGCCGGAGCCAAGGTGAATGTGATTCCGACCTCATCAGCGGATGGGTTTCGCCTGGATCTTTCTCTGCTTGAAGAGCACATCACAGAGAAAAGCAAACTGCTGATCCTCAATTCCCCTGGCAATCCCACCGGCCATGTGATGTCACGTGCTGATCTGGAGGGTGTCGTTGCACTGATGCATCGCTATCCGCAGGTCGATGTCATGAGTGATGAGATCTATGAATATTTGCTGGCAGATGGTCAGGAACATTGCAGCTTTGCCTCCATTGATGACGATCTTCTCGAGCGCTGTTACACCGTTAACGGATTCGCCAAGGGATGGGCGATGACCGGTTGGCGGCTCGGATATCTCGCTGGTTCTGAGCCAGTGATCAAAGCAGCTGCTGCATTGCAGAGTCAAAGCACGAGCAATGTCTGCAGCTTTGCCCAGCGAGGGGCCCTGGCGGCCCTTCAGGGATCCAGGGATTGCGTCAGAGCGATGGCCGAGACCTACAACGTCCGTCGCAAATTGCTCAGTAAGGGTTTGCGTTCCATTGATGGGATCACGCTGTCTGAGCCACAAGGTGCCTTCTACGCGTTCCCTGAGCTCCCCGATATCAAAGGTGGATCAATGGAGTTCTGCCGACGGGCCCTCGATGAAAAAGGATTGGCTGTGATTCCTGGGATTGCTTTCGGCAATGACAGGTGCATCAGGCTCTCCTGCGCTGTCTCGCATGAGACGATCAGCGAAGGCCTTGAACGTCTGAGTGATTTCCTCAGAACGTATTGATTTGGCCCAAGTCATTACAAAACGCGATGCCCATTCGAGAAAACAAGGCCGCAGTTGTCGCTGGACTTCTCCTCAGCCTTGCAACCGCGGCCACACCAACCCCTGCAGCACCAGTCCTGCGGGTCGGTGCGATTCCTGACCAAAATCCAGAAAAGCTCAACAGGCTCTACGGGGCGCTCTCCAGCGAGTTAGGTGAACAACTCAAGGTCAAGGTGCGTTACGTACCGGTTAGTAATTACACCGCAGCGGTCAGCGCTTTTCGAGCCGGGAGCCTCGACCTTGTCTGGTTCGGTGGCTTGACCGGAGTCCAGGCGCGCCTGCAAACACCTGGTGCCCGTGTTCTTGCCCAGCGCGATATCGATGCTCGGTTCACGAGTGTGTTCATCGCCAATGGCAGCAGTGGTTTACGCCCTTTGAGCAGCCAGGATCAGCTCATCCAGTTGAAAGGAAAACGATTCACGTTCGGCTCTGAGAGTTCGACCTCAGGTCGCCTGATGCCTCAATATTTCATGCAACAGGTTGGTGTTCTGCCAAGCCAATTCGCAGGCGGTCGCCCTGGATTCAGTGGAAGCCACGACGCCACCATTGCCCTGGTTCAGAGCGGTGCTTATCAGGTTGGTGCTCTCAACGAACAGGTCTGGAAGAGCAACGTCAAAAATGGCCGTATCGATCCAGCCAAAGTGCGTGTGATTTGGCGAACACCTTCCTACGTCGATTACCACTGGGTCGCACGACCTGGCCTTGATCAGCGGTTTGGGGCTGGGTTCACCCAACGGATTCAGACCACTCTGATCGGGTTAGAACCCGACACAAGCCGACGTGAGCTTGTGTTGTCACTGTTTGGTGCCAAGCGATTCATTCCAGCGAACGCCAACGACTACGCAGCAATCGAGAAGGTGGGCCGTCAGCTAGGAAAGATCCGTTGATCGGTGTTCTCGAGTTGGAGGAGGTGGCCTTCACAGGCCGTCTCCGTCCACTCAGTCTCCGAATCAATCCGGGAGAACACATCTGCCTGCTCGGCCGCAGCGGCGCTGGCAAGAGCACTCTGCTGCGGTTGGCCAATGGCAGTCTCAAGCCAGATCACGGCCTAGTCCGTTGGAACGGTACTGCGCTTCCACAGCTCTCGCGACGACGACGATGTGACATCGGCACCCTGTGGCAGGACCTGCTGCTTGTCGAAGAACTCAATGTCGTTCAGAACATCAACGCAGGGGCGCTGGGGCGGCATTCCCTGTTCTGGGCGCTTCGCAATCTTGTGGGCACTCTGAATGAGGGCGCCTGCCACGAGGTGATGCTCCAAGTTGGATTGGAGAGCGATCTGCTGTTCACGTCTGTGGCTGCGCTGTCGGGGGGGCAACGCCAGAGGGTTGCCCTCGCGAGGTTGCTCCGCCAGGAACCATCGTTGGTTCTCGCTGATGAACCCTTATCAGCCTTGGATCCAGCGCTCAGTGAGCTGGTTCTCGACCGACTCCTGATCCAGAGCAGCTGCCTCGTGAGTCTGCATCGTCCCGACCTTGCTTGCCGCTTCGATCGGGTGATTGGCCTGGTCGATGGAGAGCTGGTGTTGGACGAACCGGCAACGGGACTCAACCCGGACGATCTGACATGGCTTTACACAACGATCTGAGGCCAGCACTGCCATTGCTGCCGCTTTTGCCAGGAGTGGTCATACCAGTGCTCGCAGGGAAGGTCGCCCTGGATCTGCATGGAGGTGGACTGGATCTGCTTGCTGGTTTTTTCGGCGCAGCGCTGCACCCTTCATGGGATCTGACTCTGATCGAAGCCCTGTGGCGCGGGCTTCAAATCACCGTCTTCACGGCGATGTTGTCCTGGAGCGGGAGCTGCTTGTTCGGCTGCGTTCTCGGCTTCCTCAGTTCCGAAAAAATCTGCACATTGTTGATCAGCTCAGCCGCGCCTTCCCGATGGCTTCGGCGGGTTCTCGCTCCACTGCGATCGCTTCATGAACTGATCTGGGGATTGCTGCTGCTGCAGCTGTGTGGATTGAACGCCTGGGTTGCAGTTGCCGCCATCGCCCTCCCCTACACATCGTTAATGGCAAGGGTTGTTGCTGATCAGATCGACAGCCACGACACCCCAACACTGATGGCGCTTCAGTGCATGGGAGCCGGCTCTCTTGCCAACCTGCTGACAGCGCTCTGGCCTGCCGTCAGCACGTCTCTCGGTCATCACATGGACCATCGACTGGAGTGCGCGTTGCGCTCGGCACTGTTGTTGGGTGTTTTCGGCTTGGGGGGCCTGGGAACAGACCTGAAACTCAGCCTCCAGTCGCTGCAATTCCGTGAACTCTGGAGTGGACTCTGGTTGCTGGCGATTGTGATGGCGATGCTCGAACTGCTGGTGCACCGCAGCCGCTCGAAGCTTGTTCTACCGGCGATGGGCCTCGCACCCCTCATCGCCATCCCCTGGGGACGATCCCTGGATCTGGATCTTGCGATTCCAACGATCCTGCTGCCAGCGAATCCGCTGTTCACTGGCACGGTTCGAGAGTCCCTCGCTTCGGCACTGGCTTCCGCGCCCTGGGCTGATCTCATGCTGTCCACGCTCGGACTGACCCTGCTGGCCAGCGCCATCGCGATTGCTGGCCCCCCCCTGGGCTTGTTGCTCCTCCCAGGACGCTTGAGCAACATCACACAACGATTCGTCTGGGGCGGCCTGCGTTTGCTCCCCCCCCCACTGACGGCTTTGCTTTTGCTTCTACTGGCCAAACCCAGTCTCAGCCTTGCTGCCCTCGCTCTTGGTCTGCACCATTTGGGAATGATGGGGCGGGTCCTCCAAGATGATCTGGACTGCTCAACCGATCAGAATCATCTCGCCGTTCAGGCGATGGGGGCGGGGCCTCGCATCGCATGGCTCTACGGAAAACTGGCGATGAGCTGTCGCAGCTATCTGGCTTATTCCGCATACCGGGCCGATGTCATCCTGCGCGACACGGCGGTTGTGGGAATGGTTGGAGGTGCAGGACTCGGTTGGCAACTGATCGAATCACTAACGTCTTTTCATTGGGCGATGGTGTTCTGGCTGGTAATCGCCTACGCCTGCCTGACCAGTCTTGGTGAAGGACTGAGTCATTGGATGCTGGAGCGATGGGCCTGCAAAGCTGGCCAGCTGCAACAGGGGTCGAGTCGATGGCGATAGCTCCCAAGCAACTGGTGGTCCTGGGAGACAGTGGTGTCCACGGATGGGGAGATCGCGAAAGAGGTGGTTGGTGCGAGCGTCTCAGGCTGGATTGGATGGGGACGCCAAAAGGACCGGTGGTTTACGGCTTAGGTGTCCGTGGTGATGGTCTTGAGCGTGTTGCTGCCCGTTGGGAGCAGGAATGGACCTGTCGTGGTGAACTACGGCGCAAAACACCCGATGGGGTGATCCTGAGCATCGGATTGAACGACAGTGCCCGTGTCGGTCGTCCTGACGGCCGACCCCAGCTGAACCTCGATGGCTACAGCTTCGGAATGGGGCAGCTCCTTGACGAAATCAAGAGCCAGACCTCCGTTTTGGTGCTTGGACTGACACCGGTTGATGAACATGTGATGCCCTTTGCGGACTGTCTCTGGTACAGCAATCAGGAGGTTGCCGCTTACGAAAGGGCTCTTGGAGAGGTCTGCCAGGAGGTCGACGTTCCGTTTCTGGCCCTCCACGAATCGATGCGTGCACAGTCGGAGTGGCTCAGCTGGATCGAACCGGATGGGATCCATCTCAATGCCAGTGGCCATCACTGGATTCATCAACAGTTGGTTCAATGGGATGCCCTGCTTGGCTGGGCAGGACTGGAGCCACTCGCTAATGTGTGTGTTTCCTGATAATGGCCGACGGTATGGGACCGGAGCAAACCCCACAACCAACGAATCGCCAGGTCCCCGCACAGCGCAAAACGACGCTCAAATGGGATGCGAACGGCGAGCTAACAGCGGTTGATATGGCGAGGATCATTGATCGGCTCACCCATCCCGACTTGAACCGCTGTGATCTCGAATCAGCCTGATTCCCCTTTGTGGAGCTTGCTTTGATTCATGACATCGGAGGTCTAACAATCTCCAGTGAAACTTTTTCACTGATCTTGTCCGCAGCGCTGGTGTGAGTGGGTCACGACACGACACCTTGGTGTCGCTCAATGACACCTGAGTGTCCTGGCAAAACAACAGGAACAAAGCAACTTGTGGGGGTCATGCAGAACCCCCTTATGAGCGCAAAGAACGACCAAAAAACACATGAAAAGCACCGGAGATTGCCCGAATCAATTCGACGTCGCAACATCACATTTCTCGACCACCTTGGTTTGGTCCATCTGGTGGCACAACGTCAGCTTCAAAAGAGCACAGACTCCTATGACGATCTGGTGCAGGAATCGGCGTTGGGTGCACTGGCTGCTGTCGAACGATTTGATGAAGAACGAGGTTGTCGACCAAGCACCTACATCGTCAGTCGAGCCAATGGACAAATTCTTCACTATCGCCGCGATCGTTCCTCAATCATCAAGGTGCCATGGCGACATCGTGATCTCGCGATCAAAGCTGAAAGGCTTCAAAAACAGCAGACAGTCCGTGGCTTACCAGCCTTGAGTGAGGCGGAATTAGCCATGCATCTAGGTGTGGGTCTTGAGAAATTGCAAGCTTGTTGCCGAGGCGTTCAGAACTGCAAAACCTTGAGCCTTGACCAACCCCAACACCGGGGAAATCACGAGGTTGATGATCCACTCATGGGGTGCATCAAGACAGGCGATCAAAGCCATGATGATGAACACGCCTGGCTGATCTCAGCCCTAAAGAAACTTGACCCTTTCGCTCAACACTGGCTACTGGCTCACTATGTGGATGGATGTTCACTCCGTGATCTAGCGGGTCATTGCGGGATGAATACAGGACAGATGCGCATCCTGCTACGTGATGCCGTTCAACTTTTGAAAGCATGGGCTAAGCGAGATGGAGTCCTGAAGCCAATGCCATTGCCAGGAGTGCCGCGAAAAGGGTCTGAATCCCATTCACCGCTTCATTGCTGAGCCAATTGATCCGATGTTGCGCTAGTGCTCCCAGCAAGCTTTCGGCCAAGGTGGCAATCAAACCAACCACACTGATCAACAACAATTCAGATGTCGTTGTGATCAATCCGAAGAGCAACATCACCATTGACATCACCACACTTCCAACGGCACTCGCCAATGTTCCTTCCAGACTGATGGCTCCTTCGGTCCCTGCGGGTACGGGTTGAAGCGTTGTGATCAGCAATGTGGTCCGGCCCCAGCGTTGCCCGATTTCACTACCAAACGTATCTGCCAGTTTTGCCGCGAAACTGGCAGCAAATCCAATCATTAGCAACTTTGCGGGCTGGAGACCGCCTGCGACCATCAGAGCTAGCCCTGCGCCCACAGCTGCAGAACCCCAAACATTCTCTGGGCCGCGTCGTCCCCCACGACCTTCCTCCAAACCCCGCTGCTGCTTCACGGCCCAACCGAGTTTGGTCACAAGACTTCCCAGAACGAGATAAGCGACAACGGCACTCCAGCCCTGCCATCCCAGGGATCCCCAAAGAACAGTGCCCAAAATTCCAGCATTCACCCAACCTGCTGGAGTCAGCAGTGGAATCCGCTGTGCAAGCCCAATCAGCACTGCATTGACAAGAAATGCCGTTACCCAGATCACGGGAGTTGCGCTGCAACGGTGAGACTAAGAGAATGATCAATCATCCAAGAGGCCAGTGATCAAATTGAGGTCAACAATGAAGGAAGGGTCAAATCAAAGCTGTTATGTATCTGATTTTTCCCGTTTCAATTTAGAAAAGATGCTTGCTTCAAAAAAACTGAAACCCAGAAACAGAATTACAGGGTAAATCGGTGGAATCGAACACGAACCTCCCCAGACAAGGGGCAACCAGATCGCGGTCGACACCATAAAAAAACATGCCTTAACCAACAAGCTTCGTCGCAATTGACTGACATGAGAGGAGAGTGTCTGCGGTTGGCCGATACAAAAATGGATGTACATCAGAAAATACATGGCACTGATTAACAGAAAGGCCATGATCCAGTACAAATAATGCAAATTGGCCCACTCCATAATCACGGAATGAAATCCACTTATTCCCTTGCGACCATTCATTTCACCATTCATCATTTGAGCAAACGTTCCTGACTTCACCTTGATGATTAAGATGACATCTCCAGCCCCTAGGCATGTAAACGCCAAAAGCAATCCATTAATAAAATTCTGCAGCTGACGGTTCAATCCCCCGATTTTTATGATGCATTTTTGAGTCGACCAAAGCTCATAAAGAACCATAAAAGTAATGACATAGGCAGCAAATAAATATGCAATCACAATGACTTTCATCGAGACATCGATGGCTCCTGGGGGAACACTTACCAATTTGTTGACAAGTTCTGGCAGCTCAACCGCGATCAATGTCATCGCAACGGCATAAACGGCATCGATTAGTCCCATCCAGGCATCTGAATTTTCACTCTGGAGGTGATGAACCGAATGCCGTAATGCCATCTCAGAGGTGGAGAGAAGCCTGTCGTGGTTCTAGCTTGAATGCGATGCACAATCGAGCGCCTGACACGGTTTGAGCGATCCAATCGCTGCTTGTAATGAAGACAACAGAGCGTTCCCTATTCGTGTGGGCACCTCTTCGGCTGCGGGGTCACCCGCCGTTCGATCGATCGACACGCCTTCCTCATGTTGCACTCCCCTAAGGAAGGCTCAGCTGCGCGGCGTTGCACGAGAGAATTCAACCTATATGCAGTGCAGGCAACGTCATGGTGTTCAGCAGTAAGAGAAACAAATTCTTCCTGGTGCTTGAGAAGAGCGGCGCAACTACTCCCGTCGATCTCAAGCCAGAGGGAGATGCACCCTCCGTTGCTGAGCAGGCCAGTTCATCAGAACAAGCTGAATCGAAGCCGCCCGTTCTCCTGATTTCGGCACCAGCCTCAGGCCAAACCATTTCCTCAACCGAAACCAGCACCCCAGCCACCACATCGGTCGATCCTTCACCAGACGAGGTGAACACTGCAGCAACCACCGCCACCGGGGCAGAGTCAGTCCCAGCAGGGGCAGAGCCAGCAGAGCCAGCACCAAGTGTGGTGATAACCACCGCTGAATCGATCGCTGCCGAGCTCGCTGCTGCAGAGGCCGAACGCCCTGCGCTCACCTTCACCACATTCGCTCCTGAGAATCTGCTGCCAGGGCAAGCCCTGGTTCAACGGCGCAGACGGCCTGGCGCCAGCATGAAATCGTTCAGCGGGATGGCCGAAGAACTCTTCAAGAGCTGAGTGAGCGCCAACTCACCAAACTCACGGCAGCCCGAACTGCTGCTGTTGAAGTCCTGAGGATGGTCTGCCCCATCGCCACAGGTTCCCAACCTTTGTTGAGGGCTCGGTCTACTTCTGTTTCGGTCCATCCACCTTCCGGTCCCACCACCAACCAGGTCTCAAGGGGATCCTGGGACTTCAACAACCATTCATCCAAACGCTGTCTTGCGGCTGCCCGCGACACCGCAAACCCGATGCGCACGGATGGTCCAGGATCCCAGTGCTCCAGCGGGCAAGCGACCCTCAGTTCGGGCTTCCACAATCGCTCACACTGTTCGGTGGCTTCTCGGACCACGGTCTGCCAACGCTTTGGACGTAGTTCGGCCTGGGACGTGCAGCGATCCGCATGAAGCGGTTGAAAAACATCAACGCCTAGCTCAGTGGCCATCCTGAGCCAATCGTCCGTGCCTCGCCGGACAAGAGCCACAGCAAGCCCCAGCTTGGGACTTGGCATCGGCTCCTGATCGCGTGGATTCTCAACATCATCGGAGAGTCGCAGCGCTTGGCCTCGCACAAGCTGGGCGTGCCAGAGGTGCCCCCGCCCATCGATCAAGGCAACTGAATCCCCCACTCGCTTTCGCAATACCCTTCTTAGGTAGTGACCTTCCTCCTGATCAAGGGGCAACAGCTGCTCGTCGGATCTCAAATCCTCCAAACGGGCTGGGTCAACCAACAGACGACGCAGTTCAGCCACTTGGGGGAAAAATGCTGTCGGGATGGTCTTCCACCGGCCAGTCGGTGTTAACACCTCCCACAACCAGTTCCTCGATCTGGACAACATCCGTATCGAGCTGCCGCAGGGCATTGATCAACACATCAATCGCCACTCCATCGCTGGTCCCAAGATCCAACCAGCAACGTGCCCAATCCCCCTGGTATTCGAGCTGCCCCATGTTGTGCATCAGGGCAGGTATCACAGACTCTGCCTCTTCGTTGTCGTATCCCATCCAGCTGAGATCAGCACCTTCATCGTGAACCTGAAGGTTTTCAGCATTGAAACCCCCAAGGCGACCAATCACGTACCAACTGTCGAAGACTCCATCGACGTAATTGCGTTCACCTTGACTCGGAACTTCGGAGAAACGAAGCCACAACCAGCAGTTGAACGGATCGACTTCGCGGAATCGGACGTCCATGGGACCAAGGGTCAGCCTTCATCATGAGTCAAGCTGAAACACATGCTTCAACTCCAGCAGATCCACTACGCACCGGCCACTGCCAGCGAGCCCATTCTCCGCGGGATCGAGTTGTATGCAGCGCCGGGACGGCCCGTCCTTGTGGCCGGTGAAAGTGGATCCGGTAAATCCAGTCTGCTGGAGGTGATCAGCGGGTTGGCATCCAACAAGTCGGGCACAATCCGCTGGAACGGTTCCATCCTTAATCAACGCCAGAGACGGGCCTTGTGCGGAATGGTGTTCCAATTTCCCGAGCGATATTTTCTGGGATTAACCATTACTCAGGAACTGAAATTGGGGCATCGTCGTCTTTCAACCGACAGGATCAATCAGATTTTGTGCCGCGTCGGTCTTGAACAGATTGATCGAACCATGGCTCCAGAACGCCTGAGCGGTGGACAACAACGACGCCTATCCCTTGCCGTTCAACTGCTACGTGGTGCCCAGGTTCTGCTGCTGGATGAACCCACTGCAGGCCTCGACTGGTCGGTTCGAGACGATGTGTTGTCTTTACTGGCGGATCTGGCCCGCGATCAGGTGCTGATTGTTGTTACTCATGAGCCTGAACTGTTCCAGCGCTGGGCCTGTGATCGTCATCGTCTTGAGGCCGGCCAACTGACCTCTCTGACTACATTGCCCTGAAGAAGCAAATCAACGATGGCCGATCGGCTGGTCAGGGCAACGGCAGCCGGCGGTGGGATCCGTCTTGTTGCAGTCTCCACGACAGCTTCAGTGCAGGAAGCCAGAGACCGTCATGGGCTCTCGTACATCACAACAGTGATGCTTGGACGTGCCATGAGTGCCGGACTGATGTTGGCCAGTTCGATGAAAGTTCACCATGGCCGCGTGAACCTGCGCGTGGGGTCCGATGGCCCCCTTGGTGGGCTCATGGTGGACGCAGGACGAGACGGCTCGGTACGCGGTTACGTGGGAAAACCCGATCTGGAATTGGATCCGGTCGCCGATGATCTCGGGAACTACTGCTTTGATTTCCAGGCCGCTGCGGGGACCGGATACCTTCACATCGTCCGGGATGATGGTCAGGGCGAGCCCTTTACCAGCACGGTTGAACTGGTGAGTGGGGGTATTGGTGAGGACGTGGCGTCCTATCTGCTCCATTCTGAGCAGACACCATCCGGTGTGTTCGTTGGCGAGCAGATCAGCAGCACGAACCTGAGCTGCTCGGGTGGACTTCTGGTTCAGATTCTTCCCAAGGCGGCCGAAGAACCGGCGCTCGTGGCATTGATCGAGGAACGCTGCAGGGAGATCCAGGATTTCAGCACTCGACTCAGAGATTGTCAGGGGAATCTGGAAACGCTTCTGATGGATGTTTTTCCTGATCTAGATCCACAACCCCTCGAAGATGCTGATGCAAGCCAGTCAGTCAAGTTTCATTGTCCTTGCACGCGTAAGCGCAGCATTAATGCTTTGAAGATGCTGGGACCGACCGAATTAACCGACATGCTGGAAGTGGATGGAGGTGCTGAATTGACCTGCCATTTCTGCAACACGCAATATCAAATATCAGCAGAAGAATTGCAAGATCTGATCGCCGAATTTCCAAGCGTAGCCTGACTTAGCAGTCTGACTTAGAAAAGTTTAAGCAAGAAAAAGGATCGATATCCAGAGCAGCAGCAATGCAGGCAGAGCCTGAATTTGATCAGAACCAAGGTAAATCGGTGGAAGGGACACCGATGCGGTGATGGACGTACAAATCACCCCGATTAAGAGACCGGCAACCAAGAAGAACAGGCTCCAGCCCAGGGCAGGAAGGGCACGGCGTCCTCGGCGGACACTGCTGATGAAAGCTCCGATCACCGCCAATGACAGGATCAATTCCGTACTGCCTCTGGTGAAGACCAGAAAGAGCAGGCCAAGGGAGCCGCCAATCAGTCGAACGATCAGGCCCTGACCTTCGGCAAGACTCCATTGGGGGGTCAGCCCTGTGAACGACTGGGTCGGATCCGGCAGCTTGGCCCGAAGGCGCTGAACCACCCCAACTCCTGGAAGCCCCTGCGCAGGTCCTGGCTCAACCGGAGCCACCTCTTCTCTGGCCGATGCCCGTGCTGCCGCCTGGCTGAGCTGCCCGTCCTGCCGGTCCCGGAGCCGAGACATCAGGACAGCGTCATAGGCCGCCTCAATCTTCGCTTGAAGTTGCGGATCACCTCCCGCCTCAGTGATGCACCGCTCGCGGGCATCTTGAACCGCTTCAAAGCTCGCACCAGGCTTCAAACCAAGCCGCTGATAAGGGTCGTTGGCCCCAGACTCTGGACTCGGCTCGCTCACCGCAGCCATTGAGGTTCAAGAACAAACTTCAGTAGAGCGTATCGACGACAGTTCAAAAGAGGGGGGTGCCATGACAAAAACCCTCCGAACTTTCCAATCTGAGCCTGCAGCTGATTGCATCCTTCTCGTTCACCCAGCGACGTCTCTTCAGCAATGGCATCTGGGGTGGGAGGTGATAGGCCTCGATGATCTCGATCGGGTCTCCTCCGCCACGAAAGCAGACGTAGTCCGTGCCACCGTCTGATCGCGTTCGATGCAGCCAGAGAGTGTCCACAAAACGTCCTATTTCTTAATCCATCTTGGCGAGGCCCTGCTGCAGGCGCGAGGAAAAGCGTGTGTTGATGCGAACAGACATCCGGACTTCACAGCCCGAAAGGTGAGGCTTGACAGGGTTTAAGAAGAGGTTAAAGGTGGGTTATCGGGAGCTGAATGATGAAAACGATTCATGCATTGGTGGATCTCCTGCGCACTGAGGAGCAGGCTCGGACCTGCCTCACACGCAAAGATGCTCAGGAATGCATCCGACATGCCGAGCAAATGCGTCGACAGATCTGGGGACCGAATCGGCCCATGAGTTTTGTGAGCAACTGACCCCCGATGCCAACGGGTCAGTTTTTGGCCTGTTCCGGAGCACAGCTCATCATCAGAGGCTGATGGGTTCCACTCCGCTCACCACCGGTGCAACGTTGCTGAGTTTCAGTTCGGGGTGGTCCTCCTTGAGTTGATTGAGATTCCATTCGTTCTTGAACAGCAACACCGGTCGGTTCCAGGCATCACGCACTGTTTTGCAGTTGAAAATTCGACCAACCTTGTCGAGGCAAGACCAGCCACCTGACACCCACCGTGCCACCTGAAAACCAAGGGGTTCGAGGCGTGTTTCGACGCCGTACTCGTTTTCAAGCCGGTGCTGGACCACTTCAAGTTGAAGCTGTCCGACCGCAGCGAGGATGGGATCCCGTTTGCTTTCGTCGGTGTCGTAAAGAATCTGCACGGCACCTTCTTCGCGCAATTCGTTGACACCCTTGCGGAAGTTCTTAAACGCCGAGGGATTGGGATTCCGAAGCCAACTGAAGATTTCAGGACTGAAGCAGGGGATGCCTTCGTATTCCACCTTTGGACCCACATAAAGGGTGTCGCCGATCGCAAACATCCCTGGATTGTTCAGTCCAATCACATCCCCGGGATAGGCATCTTCAACCACGGCTCGATCTTGTCCGAACAACTTCTGGGGACGGGAGAGACGAATCGCTTTGCCTGTGCGGGCGTGCTTGACCGTCATGTCCTTCTCGAAACGACCGCTGCAGACCCGAACAAAGGCAACGCGGTCCCGATGGCGAGGATCCATATTGGCCTGCAGTTTGAACACAAATCCGCTGAATCCCTCGCGCAGCGGATCAACGAGCCCCTCAATGCTGGAGCGAGCTATCGGGCGCTGTGCCATCTCTAGGAAAGCATCAAGGAAGGGACGCACACCGAAATTGGTCATCGCTGAACCAAAGAACACCGGCGTGAGTTCGCCGGCATGAACCATCTCGAGATCCAATTCAGCACCCGCGGCCTCCAGCAGGTCCATCTCCTCAACAGCCAGATCCAGCAGGTCCTCTTCAACAAGGTCCCGAAGAGCTGGATCATCGAGGCAAAGACGCTGTTCGCTGGCCTGCTTGCCACGCTCCGCTCTGCTGAACAACACCACCTCTCGTGTGCGTCGATCGATCACGCCACGGAACTGCTCACCGCTACCGATCGGCCAGTTCACGGCCCAAGGGGTTAGATCTAGCTCCGATTCGATTTCATCGAGCAAAGCAAGCGGTTCCCGCCCAGGCCGATCCATCTTGTTGATGAACGTGAAGATCGGAATCTTTCGCATCCTGCAGACCTCGAACAACTTGCGTGTCTGCGGTTCAAGGCCTTTGGCGGCATCCTCAAGCATCACCGCGTTATCGGCGGCGGCGAGGGTTCTGTAGGTGTCCTCAGAGAAATCCTGGTGACCTGGTGTATCCAGAAGGTTGATTGTCGTGGTGTCGTAGTCGAACTGGAGAACGGTTGAGGTGATGGAAATACCGCGCTGTTTCTCAAGTTCCATCCAATCGGATGTCACCTTGCGCTGTTCACCTCTTGCCTTGACCGCACCAGCCTGCTGAATGGCACCGCCGTAGAGCAACAATTTTTCGGTCAGTGTCGTTTTGCCCGCATCTGGGTGGGAAATGATCGCGAAGTTTCGGCGGCTATCGACCGCGGCAGCCACGACCTGGGCCAGGTCAGTTTCCTTTGCTGTTGAACTGCCGCTCATCAGTCGTCCTCAATCCACCAAGCCTGACACCACCAGATAACGATCTCCCTCCTCCTCGACGGAGAGGGAGGGGAGCCCGCACTGCTGAAGTTGTTGCTTCACTTCCTCCGCGGTGAATGCCGCCACGAGCGAGGCCAAGAAATCACGGATCAGAACATCCGGTGCGTCGGGGAGATGACGCTGCTGAAGTTGATGGGCATTCGCCATGCTGCACGGACGTCTGAGGTCGCGATGCAGGGTCAGACATCCAGGTGCGGCGAGATGGCGTGTGACCCGCCAGAGCAATTCAGGTTCGTGCAGATGATGCAGCAGGCTGTTGCTGATCACCACATCGGCCCTGTGTTGAAGATCGGAGCACGGTCCGCGGTCCAGACAATCCTGCAGCCTTAGAACGCGGAAATCAAAACGGCTGTTGCCCTGGCCAGCCTTCGCACGAGCACGCTGGATCATTGGAGCCGAGCCGTCGATCCCCACAATGCGGGCCTGGTCGAATTGACTGGCTAAGCGCAGGGCAATGTTTCCAGGACCACAACCGAGATCAACGATGCAGAGATCGGATCGTTGTTGAAATTCGGAACTCAACATGGACATCACCAGGTCCACCAGATGGGCATCTCCCTCGTTGAAATCCGCTTCGGCATAGGCCTGCACCTGGATCTGATCATTCATCAGCTCGGGTTCTGGCTGCCGCTGCATCGAAAGCTGCTGTCTGGACCATCAGTCTGAACAAAGCGCTGCCGATAGTGGGAATGAAACCTTGCTGACCCCATCTATGGCGTTAGGGTTCGGTCAATCCCTGTGCCCAGCCGCACGTGACCCTGACACCGAGTCGCACTGAGGTCGCCGCCAACGACCGCGCCCGTTTCGGCGATTTTCCGATTACTGCACCAGCAGCCAACCCGGTGTTCTACCGGACCTACAGCCGCCGCACTCCCGAGGGCAGAGAAAGCTGGTCACAGGTCGGTGAGCGCAATCTGAATGGCTTGCGCCGACTGGGCCATCTCAACGACGAGGAAGTCGCTTTTCTGGCTCGGATGCAGGCAACAAAAACCGCCTTGCCCTCCGGCCGCTGGCTCTGGATCGGGGGCACGGATTGGATTGAACAACCCATCAATTTTTCAGGCGCTTACAACTGCACCTCAACCAATCTTGTCGATTGGGATGCTTTTGGTCTGATGATGGACCTGGCGATGATGGGGTGTGGCACCGGCGCCATCATCGAACCGCATCTGATTGATCGGCTGCCGCAGATCAGGAATCCGATCACGGTGTTGAACGTGTCGGACATCGGCGTTACCCCAGCCGGCTCCCGTCAGGATGCCTGCACGCACTCAATCGAAGGCAACCAGGTCAAGATCAAGGTCGGCGATACCCGGCGCGGTTGGGTGGACAGCTATCAGCTAATGCTGGAGCTGAGCAGCGATGCGCGATTCAAGGGACAAACCGTCGAAGTTGAGGTGGATCTCTCCGACGTGCGGCCCGTGGGAGAGACCCTCAAGGGTTTTGGCGGGATGGCCAATCCCGTGAAACTGAAGGATCTCTATCACCGGGTCTCAAAGCTGCTGAACAAAGCGGTTGGGCGACAGCTGAGCTCAGTGGAGTGCTGCCTTCTGATCGATGAGGCAGCGGTCACAATCGTTGCAGGCAACATCCGCCGAAGCGCGGGAATGCGTCAGTTCGCTGCCGATGACCAGGCAGCGTCTTCGGCGAAGGACAATTTGTGGCAGCAGGATGATCAGGGCAACTGGCGGATCGATCCCGACCGCGATGCCCTGCGAATGGCCAACCACACCCGTGTGTATCACACGCGACCCTGTAAAGAGGTTGTGCTCGCGGCGGTCACCAAACAGTTCCATTCCGGCGAGGGGGCCATCCAATTCGCCCCCGAAGCGATTGCCAGATCGAATGCAGACCTGCTGTCGACAGCGGAGTTACGTCGGGAATTCATCGAGATCTACTGCGATCAGGGGCGAGAAGAAGCTGGTCGCTGGTTGCAGCTGAATCACGGCCCCATGGATGAGGCCGAGCTGGCGCACCGGCTCGGGCGCTACGGGCTCAATCCCTGTGGGGAGATTCTCGGTGCGGACTTCCACTGCAACCTTGCGGAAATTCACCTCAACCAAATCGACCCGAGTGATCATCAAGCACAGGACGATGCCTTCCGAGCCGGTGCATTGTCCGTGGCGTGCTTACTGAACCACCGCTTCGAGGTCGAACGCTATCGCCAGAGCCGTGCCTGGGATCCAATCGTTGGAGTGAGCTTCACAGGCCTCTTTGACTTCTTCGTCCATGCCTTTGGCAGCGATTGGTTGCGTTGGTGGGAAGCGGGTCGGCCTGACACCGCGCAAGGCCAGAAGTTCAAGGAACAAGAGGCCTCCTATCTGAGCCGCTGGAAGACGGTGGTCAACGAAACAGTGTGGGATTACTGCGACCGGCATGGCCTGCGTCGACCCAACCGGTGCACCACAGTTCAGCCGGCGGGGACGAAAAGCTTGCTAACCGGAGCCGCTCCTGGCTGGCACCCACCAAAGGCCCAGCGCTTCATTCGTCGGATCACCTTTCGTAAAAATGACCCTGTAGCGATGGCCTGTATGGACTACGGCTACACAATTGTGCCGTCTCAATCCGATAAGGATGACGAAGGTCGTCTGCTGAACGATCCGTTCGACCCACGCTGCACCGAATGGCTGGTGGAAATTCCCACAGAAGTGAGCTGGGCCAATCTTCCAGGAGCAGACGCAGTCGATATCAATGGCTTTTCAGCCATGGCGCAATTCGACTTCTACATGCAGGTGCAAAGCCACTACACAGCCCACAACACCTCGGCCACCATCGAATTTCGTGAGCATGAGATCGAGCCACTCGCCGATGCCCTTCACAAGGCCATGGACGATGGTGAGGGCTATATCTCGGCTGCACTGCTGGCGCGTTTCGACGCCAATGCGACGTTCCCACGCCTGCCATTCGAGCCCATTGATGCAGAAACCTATGAACAGCTTCAGGCGGACGTTGTCAAACGGCGTGTCAGCAACGAATTCTTCGACGCCTTGAAGCGTTACGACCAAGGAGAACTCACAGAAGCCGGTCCGGCCGGCTGCGACTCAGACAAGTGTCTGCTGCCACTGGCAAAACCGGAAAGCTGATCGAAGCAGGGGCCCTGGATTAGATTGGCCCAGGTTCAACAAGGTTGGGCCTGGACCCCCTGGAGAGGTGGTCGAGTGGTTTATGGCTCTGGTCTTGAAAACCAGCGTGGGTGCAAGCCCACCGTCGGTTCGAATCCGACCCTCTCCGCTTTCTAAAATCAGTCACCGACTTAAAGCCCTGTCTCTGACGGGGTTTTTTATTGTTTGCGCTGGGACGTGGAGTTGCGCAGCCCTTGGCGGCATTGCAAGATCTGGCAAGGCTTTGGACCCCAAAACGGTCCACTTTCGGTCCACCGGTCCACCTGCCTGATGACCCTCGATCTATTGATCACTGCAACCAATGCCAGCCTCAAGGCAAGAGGGATTCGCTTGGTGGTTGAGCAGCGCAAGGAGTCACTCTGCCTGCGTGGGACATGGACTGATGGCACTGGCATTCGTAAACGGCAGCGCCTGCCTCTCGGAATTGCTGCAACCCCGAAAGGGGTAACCGAAGCAGATGCAGCCGCAGCAAAGGCATGGGTCGCGATCACTGCAGGAGTTGATCCAATCAACGTGTTGACACCAGTGGTGAAAGCTGGCCCAGGGGGTGAAGGTCCAGACCGGTCCACCGTTGCGGAGGTGGTGGACCGTTTTGAGCAGGACTTCTGGTCATCGAGGGCGAGGACCGCAGCAGCCGAACAGACCTGGCAACGGATCAGGAATGAACTCCAGCGCCTGCCGGCCCAGGCAGCACTGACAATTGAACTCCTCGAAGCGACGGCATCAGCAAAAACCGAGCCCGACACGCGGAGCCGCCTCGAAGCTTGCAAGGTTTATAAGCGACTGGCCGTATTCGCAGGGATAGGGGAGACAACACGTCTCGATCGACTCCGGGGTACTTACGAACCCGAGGAACGTGAGCTGCCGAGTGACGAGCAATTGATCGCGCTTTTGGATGAAGTGCGAGACAGCAAGTGGGGCTGGGTGATGTGTGCGGCGGCCACCTTCGGGGTGCGGCCGGCCGAAGTGCCCTCACTGGAGCTGAATGGGGATGGGACAGCTTCGGCAATCACCCTGAAACGTCACGGGCGAAAGCCAACACTCCGGACTTGCATGGCCTTGCCGGGCGATTGGGTGGAGCGGTGGAATCTGCAAAACGTCGACATCCCCGGTGAAGCCCGCTGGATCAGGCCGGAGCACTACAGCAGCGATGAAGGCCGCCGCTGGGTCAGTGCCTGGAGGCATGGATTGCGCACGAAGAAGAACCAGGCGTTACTTCAAGAGCACCTCACGGAGGGATTTGACAACGTGACCCTGCGGCACTGCTGGGCGGTGAGGTCGATTAAGGCCGGGCTGCCGGTGTCATTGGCAGCGAAGGCGATGGGACACGCCATTCAGGTTCATGAGCGGCAATATCACCGTTGGCTTCAAGCAACTGACCTGCGTGAAGCGATGGCACGCCTGGCCTTGTGACAGTTGGGTCTAGTTCAACCACTGAGTGGTGGTGAAAAAGCTTCGCGAATAATGCAAAAAGCATGCCGATAGGCGAAGGATGTGTAGCAACTGCGAACGAAAGTATCTTGTTTGGGTCAGTTCTTGTCTCATTAGTGAAAAAGTTGTGATCACAGTCACTCAGGCAGGGTAACAATTAGTGGCACAAAGATATTGTCAGCAATTGCAATGTCGCCGTACGTTGTGGTCATGCGGTGATCCGCAGAACACTTTTTTCAAAAACACATGACCCCCACCGAAAAGGGTGCGGCGGGAAGTTCTGTCTTGATGCAGCTTCTTTTATCGCGCATGGAATCAATGGAGGCGGCGATGAGAGATCTCGCCAGAAAAGTCACACCTCCAGGCAAAACATGGATGGATCCGTGTGAGTTTGCTGCAATCATGGGAGTGACAACGCAAACCATCCGGGAATGGGTGGCAAAGGGACGTTTCTCTGAGCGTTCCCATCGCACCCACATCACATCGGGTGGGAAGAAGATCAATCAATTCCACTCCCTCCACGCACCCGCAGAAGTTGGAGGCGGGCAGTGACACCCGGACAGATCCATCAGCACGCGGAGGCGATTGCAGAGCAGTTGGCTGAGGCGAGGGAAAAGCTGGATCAGGCAAGCGATGAGCTCTGGCTGCTCAGACGGATTGCGCTGGATCAGACCCAGGCGAAGTCAGCAATACATAAGAGGCGTAAATAGATGGGGCAAGATATACGCTCAGCGCATAATCGCTATCCGTTGTGGTTAGCCGGCGTTAGGTTTCTATGTATCCACCTAGAGCGCAAAAATGATGGCGACGGCTTCTCTCATCCCTGGCAAGTTGCTTGATACCGAGGCCGGGCGTTTTTGCTTTAAAGCGCAAACACGCCTGGGAAGGAATGAAACGCAGCTGCTGGATTCTTTGGCGGCTGAGTTTGGGATCAGCAGGTCGCATCTCGTGCGGCGACTGTTGGTGGAGCGGTTGCTTGAACTGAAGCGATTTGGCCACTGATTAATAGGCACAAAAAAAGCCTGGACGGACGCCACTCCGAACCCGGCTAAGTGAAAAACACTTTCTGAGGACATTTTAATGGCAAGCGCTGCGAAGAAAGGGAGAGGTGGATCCACGGCCGAGTTGATTGAATGGCCATTGGCTTTTCGCTTCTTTGATCAGATCGGAAGAGCCGATGACCACGTAGTTCTGGTGGTCTTTCCTCCAGACCAAGGTCCCTGCATCCACTTCCCCATCGAGGTGATGGAGGACTTTAAAACCATGCGCCCTTACCTCGCAGAGGTAAAGAGGGCTCTGCGAAACAACCCAGACCACGGTCTGGGAGTCATTGTGAACCCAGCAGGTCCACGGCCTAAGGGGTGGGGAAGGCTTCCTGAGCAGCAAACGAAGAGAGGAAAGCCCAAGGCTTGGGGAGCTTCCAATGCTCACATCTCTGGATGTGTTGCTGTGTTCGGTGAATGTGATGGAGCTTTGTCCATGGAGGAGCAGCAGGAGCTGCCCCTCAAAGTTGGACTGCCTCCGGCGTCGTTCTCCGTCACGACTTCAAACCGGTCCCTTCATCACTACTGGCTGGTCAAGGGGGAGCGGCTAAGGCCAAATGAATTTCGCACGCTCAATCGCCGTATTGCTCGCTATTTGGGGAAGGTGGAAGAAGCGGGCGCGGATCGGTCCATTTGCAATCCAAGCCGTGTGATGCGATTGCCGGGATCACTTCATCCCAAGTCTGGGGGGCGCGTTGAGATCTATCAGAATGGTGGACCTCATTACACCGCAGCTGAATTACTGGAGGCCATAAAGCCACTTGATGAGGAGTTGGCAAAACCGCAGCTGCTGGAGGGGGAACAAAAACATGAAGGGTGGTTTGGACGACTGTCGCTCGATCAACAGCGGATTTTGGCTGTGGAGATGGTGCAGAAACTTCCTTTACGAACTCAAGAGGGGAAGGGGTTGTATCACCCCTCGCAGAAAACTCTCGCCGGAATGGTTCACCACTTCGGAGCAGAGCTGGCCGTTGAAATTTGTCTGGAAGCTGGCTGGGTAGATCCAGAACATTGGCGAGTGGAAGAGATTGCTGCCTCCATTACCGATCACGGTGATGAAGCGGCGGGTATTGGCTCTCTTATCCATTGGGCGAGGCAGAACGGCTGGCGGCATCCCGATGAGGAATGGGAAGCATCTCTGGAGGAGATGATCAAAAAAATTGGGAGCACTGCAGGTGGGGGGTCCGTTCTTAATGCGCTGGAGCAGGAAGATGCTGAGGAGTTGCAGCGGCGGTTTAAGGAGCTGAGGGACAACATCAGCACAAAGTTGGATCTCAAAACTGTGTTGCCGCTGCAGGTCGCTGAGCTTCTTGAGGAGACGGCTGAGGCGATGGAGGTGGATCCGGTTGGTTTCGTAGGGCCGTTGCTTACAGCCGTTGCTTCGATCGCTGGAACAAGGGCTGAGGTGAGAGTCAAGAAAGGGTGGTCTGAACCATTGGTGTTGTGGCTCGCGAATCTCATGCCGGCGGGCTCGATGAAGTCACCGATCGCAGCTGTGGTGACAAAAGCACTGCAGTCAATGGAAAGGGATTGGCGTGAGGAGTGGGAACAAGCGAAACGGGAACAGGAGACTTTTGAGGCTGGGGATCCGAATGATCCAGGTCTTCAGCAGCTCCCCCCCGCTAGGCGGGCGATGGTGGTTGATTGCACTTATGAAAAGTTGCTCGCTATTCACAACCAGCCAAATGTGGATGGGCTGCTGTCGATGCGGGATGAATTGGGGGGGATGTTCTCCCAGTTGGAGAGAGATCCCAATTTGCGGGCGAATTGGTTGAGTCTTTGGTCTGGTGGTGTGGGGACAGTGGATCGGAAGGTGGCGGAGTCGACTTATGTACCGAAGACGGGGGTTTCACTGTTCGGGAATTTGCAGCCGGACCGGTTGGAGACGCTGCTTCGCGAAGAAAAGGGCGAACAAGGACAGGGGGGTGATGGATTGTGGTCTCGCTTCCTTTGGTGCAGACCTGAATGCCGTCCATGGAAGTTCAATCGCTTGGAGGTGGATGCGACACCACAGGTGAAGGAGCTGCTGGTCCGGGTTGATCGAGAATTAGGGAAGGGGGGTCTGCAGCTCCAGGTGGATTTGGATTTGATGGAGGAGCATGTCGCTCCCATGTTGGAAGATTTCGCAGTGTTGGCTGAGAAGGAAGGGGGAACGCGGGCGGCCTTCCTTCAGAAGTTGAGGGGGTATTACGTCCGGTTTATGGGGGTGCTCACCCTGCTGGATTTCGCGACAGCTGCAGAGAAGAAGGATTCTTGGCAGTGGCTGCAAACATCCGAGGCAGAGCTTATTGAAGAGTTCCCGAGTACATACAACGTGGATTTGCGGGTGATGCTGCGGGCGGTGACGTTGACGCGTTTCTATCTGGCTCAGTGGGACTTCACCCATGAAGAAGTTGCACCGGGGGCGGGGATTCCGAAATGGGTGACGACGTTCCTCAAAAAGGTGGGGGATAAGAAGTTGGAGAAGGTGAGCCCAAGAGACTTGGTCAGCTGGAAACTGCGGGGCATCAAGACCTCACGGCAGGCGTTGGGCGCTTTGAAGGAGCTGCAAGAGAAGTGGGGATATGGGGAGGTGCAGCAGGGCAAACGGAAGGATCAGTTCTTCTGGGTGCCAGGGGAGTGCTGAAAATTCAGCAGTTGCGCGAGTGACTGCTGAAGCCAAGATCGACTGCGCTGCAGGCGATTTGCCCTAGTGCTGAAACTGCTGAGTGCTGAAAGGGCCCTATGGGGATATTGAAGGAATACACATCAGCAGGTCCCGGTTTTGTCTTGTGCATTTGAAAGGGGTGGGGGGTGTCAGCAGTTTCAGCAGTAGATAGATATATGTATATATATATATAAACCCTTACTACTACTGGGATTTGGGCCGAGAGGGAACTGCTGAAAACAAGTGCTGACGAACTGCTGAAAAAGAGGCTTTTCAGCACTTGCAGGGGGTGAGAGCTGCGAGAGGGACCTGCTGTGGATGGTTGAGCCCTTTCCAGCCTCGGCAAAATTGAGGGGTGGTAGCAATAAGAAGGAGTGAGCCCGTTAATCAACCAGGCAAACCGCTTGTCGGCAGATGAAAGACGGTCCGAAGCCATCATTCTTCGAAGGTCTGTCTGACGCTTCAGGCAATTGCCGACAAGCTCGGTGTCTCCTATGCGCTGATTCAGCGAGACATCGCGAAATACATGAAACGCCTGGATCAGGAGAATATGCAGGGCGTTGCTGCAATCCGAGCGGCAGAGTTTGAGCGCTTAGAGCGGATGTCTGCTCATCTCGATCAGCAGATTTTTGAGGAGGGGGAGACCGGCCGGATCGATTCCGCCCTCAAGGTTTCAGCTGAAAAGCGACGGCTTTACGCCGTCGACGTTCAGCCGGTCAAAAAGGCAGAGGTGGTGCATCGAAAGGAGGTGGCGGTTCAGCTGATCACCACCCTCCGCACCGAACTCCAACCATCCACATTCTCGGAAGTTCTCAATGTCCTCACGCGCAGCCAAGAATTCAACTATCTGGGCGGAGCTGTTGAGGGAGGCAGCGAAACAGGAGATCCGCCGGATCGAGCGCTCCTCAACGGATACAGCGATTCGCAGAGCACTGAGCAGGGTTGATCTAAAGACCTATCGCAGCACAGAAGAGCAGCCGCTAATTGAGTGGCGGCCATCAGATGAGGCGGAGTTTTGGGCCTGGCATCGGAAGCCGGCACCACCTACCCGGCGATGGGATGAAGCGACAGGCTTTGAAATGTGGGAGCCGGGGCAGGAATTTCTGCTGCTGACCGAGGGTGAGCTGCTCTCGATGTTTGTCCCGATTAATGGTTGCAGTGTGCGGCCGAGGTGGCTGGGCTTCACGCCTGGAAGTGGCAGGTTGCGGTTGGATCAGTTGACGACCCGCAATCCGCGAGAGGTATGGCATGACCCTTGGCTCCTCCAGCTCGCCAATGCCTTGGTAAAGGCTGATCGAGGTGACCCGGCATACGCCTGGCTGAAGCCAGGGCTGGACCCGGCCAAGCCCAAGAACTTGGGGTTGATCGGGGTGTTGTGTGATGCGCTTTCGGAGCTGCGGTGACGCCGCTCCGGCCCATAAAGCAATATTTGCTGCGTGTCTGTGATCGAGACAGTTACGCAAGTAACGGATGTGCCGGTTTAGCTAGTAGCGGTAGGGATCTAGTTGTCTCAGAAGCTGAGAATCAAGCTCGCACCGCGTCCAGAAATGCGCGTGTCTCAGTCCAAGACCGTTCTCTGTTTTGACGGTGTGCCAGTTGAGTTGGCCTGGGCCTGCCTTCGTTCTGAGACTGCTGAAAAGAGCCTTGGGGTGGGGCGCACGGGTAGACCCTTCAGGATCAGCGCCTGTCTGAGCGGCTTCTAGGAGGCTCTCAGCGCGCTTTTGAATCGATCTACCGGATTCCGTGGGGTACAACATTTCTTAGATCGAAGAACTGATTGGTAGTTTGTTCAGTCAGGGGCGCATCTAAGTAATAGAGTGAAATTTAAGTAACACTTTGTTTAACAATTAATCTCGTGACCGAAAACCTTTTTGATCAGCAAAGTATCAACAGTTACACAACTAAGCAGAACTTAGAGTTAATTAGCAGTGACTCTTGGATCGAGGGCCTTTACGATGCATTTGGTCGCGAAAAAACTATAAAATATTATGTTCTTAGCGATGAATTGCTAAGAGCTACTGGAGACCAACGAAGGTTTCTTGCTAACAGCTCGGAGATGAAAGATGCGCTAAAAGTATGGACAGAGAAGTCTCTAATTCCTGAAAAATGGCAATTAAATTTTATTAAAAAAACATTTAATTTTCTCAAATCTGTTATTGATTTAGATTTCAAAAAAGTCAACAAACTTGAAAAAGCCGACATGCCAATAGTAATCACCGGAATCCCTAATTCAAGCTCAGTTTCTGGCAAAAACGACAAGATTAGAGACCATGTTCTGTTTATGTCGTACCAAGATGGATTGCCCTCCCCTTATCACAATAGAGAAGCTTATAGCTACAATCACGATGCTATTAGTAAGAAAGCATGGAATAAAACATTGATGCATGAAGTTGCACATTTCATAGGCCTTGAGCACCCCTGGGACAAAAATGATGGCGACAAAGATTTTGCCAAAAACTATACTGAAGATACGATAAATGAAAATGCTCCATTTAAAACCATAATGGGATACAACAACGGATACGGAAAATATGATACGGATGAATATATTGATATTTTTGAATCATATCAAGACAGGGATATAGCTGCTTTGCAGCAAATCTGGGGCACTAATTCAAGACCAAATCAAACAATAGACAACATAATAGGCACAAAAGAAATCATAGGTTCAACTAAAAATAACGTATTGAAGGGGGGCGATATAGCTGCTCATCTCAAAGGAATGAGCGGCAACGACAAATTAATCGGAAGCATTAAAGACGACATCCTTGACGGGGGTGATGGGAATGATGTCTTGACTGGGAAGAAAGGTGCAGATAACTATATTCTTTCATCTGGCAAAGACAAAATCCTTGGCTTCAAGCTAAAAGAAGGCGACACTATCGAGATTGATTCCGATATTGTTTATACACTTGTACAAAAAAAGAAACACACACTCATCCAGCACGATTATGGGATGACAACTGTGCTCAAAGTCAATAAATACGAGCTAGCTGGCGTAATTGAAATGGTCTAACGGCAATATAAAAAGCCAAAGTCAACTATTTAGGGGATCGACGCGGAGCTTTTGAATACTGGGCGCATCGAAGACATAGATGCCTCTGGAGCCTTGTCCAAGGCGTCAGGCGGCAATGTCATGCCATTCATTCGTCTACACCGGTGCTGTTGGAACGGTGGGCGTGGTTTGATTTCAGATTTTGGGATGAACTGCCTTCTTTCACGGGTCGCCCTGCTGGAGCGAAGCAACGTGCAGCGTGGTGGTGCGAGATTCCGCGAGAGACCAGCGGAGATAGTCAGGTCAAGTTGCGGTTTCGTTCAATGACGCCCGGCATTGATTACCGCCTGGCCCACGGCCGGTTCACCAAGGCAGAGGAGGCAGCAACGGCATACTGGGTGCTGTGGAACCGTGACCCCATCGTTGAGCTGGGACGGCTGCAGTGATTCGAGTCAGAGGCCCAAACCCAGATCGACAAAATCGCGGAGGAGCAATTGGAGCTTCGTCGGCTTCGTCGTGCTGGTGATCTGAACCAGCGTGATTTCGAGGCCGACGAGCGCGACAGCTACATGCGGTTGGAGGGCTGGCAGGAGATGCAAGCTGCCGTGAGAACTCGATGGGATGAGCTGCTGGCGGAGATGGTGGCCTCCTTGCCCCGCCCTCGTCGTGATGAGCTGAAGCCTCGGATCGTGATGCTGGCTGATCGACTGCAAAGCGACAGCAGGCAGCTACAGAAATGGCATGACGACCACTGGGTAGACAACAACCATGAGTGGCGGGTCTGATGGTGCAACGCAGAGAGGTGCTGCCTTGTTCTGAGAGCCCCAAAAGTCAGTTGTGAACAGCGATCTGGATGGCACTGTCCATGCTGTCGGTGTGCTCCTTAACCAAAGTCATAAGGCGTTACGAGAGATTTTCGGGATTCATAAAATGACCAAATGATCCGTTGCGGATCGCTTTGCTTCGGCCCATATTTGTCCTACGCGGATATGGGGAGTTCTTCCACACGCGACGGCTTCGGGAGAGCGACCCGACGGCTGGCAGAACCCCTGTCTCCTGCGTGAGCGATCGCGGGAGACAGGGGTTCTGCGACAAAAAATCAGTAGAAATTTGGTGTGTTTGCCGAAGATTTCTGTTTCGTGGCAAACGTGCAATTACAGAGATCGCATCGCTCGGGAAGAACAGCGTTCTTCTCGCGGTCCTGTAGCTCCCTTCTCGCGAGTCGTTAGACCGCCAAGAAGGTGCTGCCTAGAGAGATACTAATTTCATGGGTCGTCCATAGAGCTTCAACGCACAGGTGGTGAGCAGCGTTCCCAACCCGTCTTGAGCATCGTCTCCCATGCCTCGATGGCGTTATGCCGCACTGGTAGGCGCGGCGGAGCGCTCAAAGCATGAATGTCATTTGGACAAAACGGTTGTCGGCTGCCCTTGGCTACCTGCATAAAACACACTGAGCTCAACATCTTCAGATCCCACAGCCTTACCTGCGTGGACTGTATTAACAACTTCGATCAGAGCCTCACCTGGCCCAAAAGCCTTCGTCATCCCATCCTTTGAATAAAGCTCTAATCGGCCTTTGAGGATGACTGCCGCATTTATAACAGGGTGAAAGTGCCATGGCAGTGTCACACCTGCAGGGATCTTGATGCGCAATACTTTGATTTCCGGAAGGCCAGCTGGGTAAGAAGGAAGAGATTGTCCGTCCCATTCTTTCGTTGAATTCACTAATTCTTTAATCGTGACACCAAGTTTCTCAGCCCCATGACCGTCATCAGCACGGACTTCTAGCGGACTTAAAGGCAAAGCCAAGAGCATATGAAAAGTCAATGCGACTTGCTTCATAGGGCTCCAGAAAGATGATTCACACCCTCAAAATAATGAAAGCATTTCAACGTCAACTCACCCACAACGCCACACGCGAAGCCTTAACAGGCGAGGCATGCCTAGTGACCATCAGGATTACCGGCCGATAGGCATGAGCTCGGACCCACCAAGGGCACTTCCTTTGGTCGCTAAATCGTACATTTCCTGGTGAATATTCTCCGATTCCTTACTAAACCAGTTGGCTAACTCTGGCTGCATAATTATTTTTGGGCCAAGGTCAACGAATGAATACTCAAGCGTAATAAAGTCACTTCCAACAGTTCGATAACCAAGCTCAAGAAGAACCTGGCCGCTTATAAATGGTATATCAATCTGTGCTTTTGTTGCGTTGGGGCCGAGTTCCACCACCTTTGTAGCAACAGTGCCATCACCGGATGCATCTCTGATTCTGATCATCAACGCTGCTTCTTTACTTTGGCTCAGCAAGACCTGAGTTTGCTTCCTTAGGCCCCATTGGCACGCGATGGCATTTGAGCAAACCGAGGTCTTAAAAAACGAGAGATCTTGCTTCAGGAGCTGGGTCTTCTTGTCCTGTCTGAGCAAACCAAGTTTCGAAAACAGCCATTTCATCGCATTGATTTCAAACGAGATTGTTGATAATCCATTTTTGGGCTGGCATGAGAGATTCTTCTTAACGCTTAATCCGAGTATCTGTTAATACCACGGAGCTTGAGCGGTTCTTCCTGCTCAACCATGCGGCTGGGCTAATGAGCGAGAGACATGTTTGGCAATACGACTTGCCGCTAATTATTGCTGGGTTGTGAGTTGGGAAGCCTGATGCCAAAGCAGAGCGGCTGAGAGTTATACAAAACCCGCAAGGGAAAGACAGGGCAGTTTGATTGTGCTGATCGATCTCCCGACAAAACCTCACGCACTCCACCCCGTCAGCAATGGCGGAGGTTGTACTCTCTGGCGAGACAGCACCGTTCACTGTGCATCACGGTGATTGGAAAGGCACAACCAACACACCGCCTTGCCTGTCTTTGACAACCAAACCAAGACTGGGAACAAGATTGGCGCTGACCGGTTCTGATGATTGACGACCATTTCGGTCTGTCAGGTAAACGCGCTGTTGTTCGATGCTGTAACTGTTTTTATTGCCGTTGATGTAAACATTCCAGTTCAGGGCGTTGATTGTGTGCTCCACTGTGCAGGAGATTGGGGTGCCGTTCCACAGGCAGTCCACTGTTTTTTGAGCGTGCACCGATGCAGAAGCTGACATCAGCAGGGCTGTTGCCGCTGTGAAGAGTGCTGTTCTCATGTTCGGGTGATTCCTGCGTTGATGCGTCGTATCAGTGTGACGAGCGTTGGCTTTGTGGCGGGGTTCAAGACCTTGGGAAGCCTGCAGTGGAGGAGCTGCTTCTGGACTGGCTTGCCCCGTTTCTGACTGAAACAGAGAAGGACAGGCTGATTGCTTGGCACTTGGGGGTGAGCCTTTAGTTCTATTGGGGGATTGGGATAAAAGAAATAATCCCCCGAACGGGTGATGTGATCTGAAGGAAGAACGGCGATTGTGTATTTGTCCGGGGGCTCTAGCCGCACACATCGAACGCATCAAATGGTTGTAAGTGACTCCGTTACTAAATCTCCAATGGGCTATAGCCCACGTTCAAATCAATTCTGCTGGATTACATGGCTGTCTCCATACCTGTCTGGAGACAGGCACTGCCTAATGTATCTGCATCAAAAGATTAATTATCAAACCCCTAGGGCATCAGCAGATTTTAGTAGCTGGATTGAAGAACATAGTAGGCTTGTCAATAAGATAAGTAGCGAGTATCAAGATGAAGGAGGCACAGTAACAGTAGAAGATGAAAACTCTTTCAAGTTTAACTCGAAGACGGGTATTTGCCTAAGCGGTAAGTGTGACGTTGTCGTTGGCCAAGATAGATCTGGGCATGAAGTTGGTTTAGTGATTGATGTAAAAACAGGGGCAAGAAAACCTAAAGATCGGACTCAGGTCATGCTTTATATGGCATTACTTCCTTCGATCAAAGATATTCCTCACATTTCTCGTACACCTATAGGGATTGTGCAATACAAGGATGGCACTACTCACGAAATAGATCCTGAAGAAATTACGCCTGAATTCAAGGAGCAAGTAGGGAATCTTTAGTCTCTAGTATCTGGCCCTCTACCAGAACCAACACCTTCATTTCAAGAGTGCAGGTTTTGCGATTTAAAAGACGATTGCCCATGCGCCCAGACCATGGCTCCATCAAGCAATGAGGTTGATTGGCTCTAATCAAAATTTATGTCGGGGAGCCTGAAGCTAATTGACTGAGAGCTACAGCCTCCCGCAAGGAAAAGACAAAAGCCTTTGACGACCTCTATCTATCCTCCAACACAAAAGGACAAACACAACGTTCACCTCACCTAAATCAAAATGAACTCCTTTGCCAACGAAAAATTACATCAAGCGTTTGAGCTAATCACGGATATTGATAAAGAAAAAGTCAGGAATGCCGTAAAAAACGCTCGAATGGCAAATCCCTTAATGAGTGATTTGGAGCTAGCCACCAATTTCTTTGATCAGTCCAGGCTGAAAGCAGCCGCTGCAGGTTTTGGGCTTGGGGTAGCAGGCAACCCTTTAGCAATCGTTCCTTCCGCCATTGCTGATATAACAATAACAACAAAAACAGAAGTTTTTGCTGCAGCATGTGCAGCCGAAACCTTCCACGAAGGTTTCCTTGACAGTGAGACCGCAAGGATGGAATTGCTCGTTCCTGTCTTTGGTATGGGAGCAATGGATCAGCTCGCCGCAGAGCTCGGCATTAGGGCAGGCAAAGAACTAACCAAGGACTTGATAAAGAAGCATCTATCGAAGGAAACACTTAAGCAATTCAAGAAAATAATGTTGAAGTATTTTGGCATAAAGGCCACTCAGAAAGGTATTATTACCAAGACATTGCCGATAGTGGGCGGATTCATAGGCGCCAGCTGGAACGCAATTGAAGTCAGTGTGATGAAAAACAGAGTGATTAAATACCTCCAGGCCGACTCCCAAGAAGTTGAGGTAGTTTCAGTTGTGGAAGAGCCAAATTGACAATTTATTGTTCAACGCTTTTACAAAAGACATTCGTATAAATCCTCTTCTTTACATCAGTCAGTAGCACCTCATCAAAGTAGTGACCTCCCGGATACCTTCATTCAGGCAATGGGAGTAAAAAGTCTCAAGATGCGGGTATCAGGTTGAATTTGACCTCATACCGATAGAAATCGATGCCTTGAGCAACCTGTAGTGCTCTTCTAATCCGCTTGTCATCGTCCAAAGCGATGATCACGCCTCGCACCCGCTGGTGGTCTTCAGCAACGTCCTCTTTGACATAACCCATATATCGCTGGATCTGTCCAACCACCGCATCGCTCGCACGTCCCTTCTTCAACTCCACAACAAGCAACTCCTGCTTGTCCTTGCTGATGGCGAGTAGGTCAATCGGACCAGTATCTGTTGGGAACTGCTGTCCACTCGATTCCTCTGTTTCATAGAGGTCATGAGTCTGTCCAAGAGGCGTGCTGGACCAGTTGGCAACGAGGAAGTCCTCAAGGTGCTTCTCCAGAGCAAAGACAGTGGCGTCCTCAACTGTTGGGTCCTGACTAACGAGCACCTGGGTCTTCACCTCTCCCTTGATCAGTTGCTCTAATTCCTCCCTGTATTTGGAGATGTTGCTGACCGTTCCGATCGACCCTGCGGAGTGCCGCAGCGATTCACTCATGTCGGATCGATCAACGAGTTCCTCATGCCAGGAGACAGACCGTTGATGCGGTTGGTCGCTACCAGGGACGAAGCGGTATTCACCCGTCACTTCACCGACGAAATAACGCCCCTGCCCGTTTGGGGACAACACGATGTCGCCTACCTGTATCCCCTTTGAGATCGTGTGGAGAGCACCACAACTGAGACCTGCTGCGATCTTGCTCTTACTCGGATTCACCTCCAGAAAATTCGGGATGAATTTCTGGTTGAACTCACGCCAATTTTCAGGGAGAGAGTTGCTCAGGTCTTGCTTGATGTCGAACCCAGCGCCGATAAACCCCTGCTGTCGACAGACATCGGCATACATGCTTCCTCTGCCCAGCATCACTCTGTAGTACTTCCTCATGCCGCCTCTACTAGCTCTTCTCCCAAGGTCTCTGCCTGTTGAAGCACTAGATCAATGGCAGTGACCTGCTGATCTGGCGGGTACTTATATCGCTTGAGCAGAGTCTTGATCTTGAGGCGGAGTTTCGCCCTGACGTTCTCCTTGAACTGCCAGTCGATGGTGGCGTCACGTCTAAGCATCTCCGCCAGTTCCCTTGCCATGGTCGCCAGCACGTCTTCCTTCATCAATTCCTGTGCTGAGGGGTTGTCTGCCAGGGCGTCGTAGAAGGCAACCTCGGCATCGGTCAGACCGAGGGCTACGCCACGCTCCAGTTCCTCTCGGAACTTCTTCGCCATCTCGATCAGTTCAGCGATCACCTGTGCCGCCTCAACAGCACGGTTGGAGTATTTGTTCAGCGATGCCGTCAGCAGTTCACTGAACCGCTTCTGCTTGACGACATTGGTCTTGAACTTGGTCTTCAGTTCGTCCTTGATCAGGCGCTGGAGCAGTTCCACCGCCAGGTTCTTCTGGGGGATCTTGGCAACCTCTGCCAGGAACTGGTCCGACATGATGCTGATGTCGGGGTTCTTCAGACCAGCGACCTTGAAGACATCCATGACGCCCTCTGCCACCAGCGACTCAGAAAGCAGTTGCTGGAGTTCGTAGTTCACGTCCGTGACACGACCAGGACCATCACCCTTGATCAGGGGTGCTCTCACTGCCTGAAGAAACGCCACTTCATCCATAACTTCGACCGCTTCATCAGTCGTGCCACAGAGAGCGAATGCCTTGGTCACCTTCAGAACGGTGTCACAGAAACGCTGCTTGCCATCGGCAATGCCAAGGATGTGGTCGAGGCAGTTGGAGATCAGTTCAAGTGCTTTGCCCTTCTCCCTGAACCCGCTCCAATCCACGGGGTGAAGGATGTCCTTGGCGATCTGGAGTTGCTCCTTGAGGATCCGAATTGCCTCGCTGGTGTCGAGGGTGGGTTTGCCTTTGCCCTTCGCTGCTGTGTAGGTCGCCAATGCCTCCTTCAGTTGAGGAGCGATGCCGATGTAATCGACGATCAGACCGCCTGGTTTGTCCTTGAAAACCCTGTTCACACGGGCGATTGCCTGGGCAAGGTTCGCCCCCTTCATGGGTTTGTCGACATACATGGTCGCCATACACGGGGCATCGAATCCCGTTAACCACATGTCCCTGACGATCACGATCTTCAAGGGATCGGCAGGGTCCTTGAACCGCTTCTCCAGATCCTTCTTCTGCTGCTTGCTGGTGTGGTGAGGTTGGAGGTGCTGCTCGTCTGATGCCGATGCCGTCATCACGACCTTGATGGCACCTCTGCTCGTATCGGTGTCGTGCCAATCAGGGCGTAGAGCAACGATGGCGTCATAGAGACGGGCACAGATATCCCGACTCATCGCCACAACCATTGCCTTGCCTGGTTGGGTCTTGGATCTCTGCTCGTAATGAGAGACCAGATCTGCTGCCACTTGCTTCAGGCGAGGTTCAGCACCCACCAGTGCCTCCAAAGCTGCCCAACGACTCTTCGCTCGCTCAGCAGCAGGGATGTCGTCCTCATCGCTGAAGAGTTCATCGACTTGGTCGTCTACGCCAGAGAGGACGCTTTCCTTCAACCCCAACTTCGCCAATCGGGACTCGTAGTAGATCGGCACCGTGGCACCGTCTTCCACTGCCTGCTGGATGTCGTAGACGGAGACGTAATGCCCAAAGACCGCCTGGGTGTCACGGTCGTCTTGGGAGATGGGTGTTCCCGTGAAGGCAAGGAAGGTTGCTTCAGGAAGGGCGTCCCTTAGTGCCTTTGCCAGTCCGTATTTGATCTCCCCCGTCTTGTTGTCGAGGCGACCCTTGAATCCGTATTGGGTCCTGTGTGCCTCGTCACAGATGACTACGACGTTGTGGCGGTCGCTCAGGGTTGGGAACTTGTCTTCCCCGTCTTCGGTGCCGAACTTCTGGATCGTGGTGAAGATGATGCCGCCGCTGGGTCGGTTGGCGAGCAGGTCCCGTAGTTCCTGCCTGCTATCTGCTTGTTGAGGGTTCTCACCCAGCAGATCTCCTGCTCCAGCAAAGACCCCAAATAACTGCCCATCAAGGTCCTGGCGGTCGGTGACCATCACCAGCGTTGGGTTCTGGAGACGCTGGTCGGCGAGCAACTTGCCTGCCAGACATGCCATCTCGATGCTCTTGCCAGCACCTTGTGTGTGCCAAACCACGCCACCCTTTCGGTCGCCGCCTGGTTTGCTTGCTTCTGCCACCCGCTCCACTGCCGCTCTTACGGCGTGGAACTGGTGATAGGCAGCGATCTTCTTGATGATCTTGGCGTCGTCCTCAAACAGGCAGAAGTAGCGGATGAAGTCGAGTAGGCGCTTCTGATCGAAGAGACCACGGATCAAGGTCTCCAGTTCACGGAACTTGCCGAGAGGGTCCAGGTCCTGCTCGGCATCGATCACTCGCCACTGCTGGAAGCGTTCCTTTGAGGCGGATAGCGACCCCACACGGGCATAGGTGCCATCACTGATCACCATCAGCACGTTGGAGGTGAACAGGTCTGGGATGTTGTCCTTGTAGGTCTGGAGTTGGTTGAACGCTGCCCAGATATCTGCCTTCTCGTCGGCAGGGTTTTTCAGTTCCAGGACTGCTATCGGGAGACCATTCAGATAGACGACAACGTCAGGACGGCGCTCATGCTTTGGACCTTTAACGGTTAGCTGGTTGACCACCAACCAGTCGTTGGATTTCGGGTCATCAAACCCGATCACCTTGAGGCGGATACCGACCTCTTGGTTCCCATCCATGTAGGTGATGGGCAGACCCGTCGTCATCCAGCGGTGGAACTGACGGTTGGACGCCAGCAAACCAGGGGTGTTGGGGTTCGCCAGTTGGAGCACTGCCGACTCGATGGTTGCCGCTGGCACCCCTGGGTTGAGTTTCGTCAGTGCCGAACGAAGACGACCAGTGAGCACCACCTGGCGGAAGTCATCCCGCTCAGGCGTCTCTCCATCAGGAGCAAGTAGTGGTCCATGGATGAAGGTGTATCCGATCTCCTGGAACCACTCCAGGGTCATCTGCTCCAGATCGTCTTCTGAGATGAATGCCATCAGATGCCAACCTCCTCAAGCATCTTCTCGGCATCAAGGACTCTTAGTTCGCCTGAGATGAGGCGGGGTAGAAGGACATCTCTAAGTTCTCCAAGAGAAAGTATTTCCTTTTGAATGCTTTGGATTCTGCCGAAAATAGGTCGAACCATTTCGCCGAACAGGCAAAGGAGTTTTTCGTCAGCAAGTGGAAGTTGGATCATATTCATCCTCCCTTGAGACAACTTCAACTGGACAGCACCAGTCACATAAGGAGTCACCCGAGCAAACTGAAAAAAGCAATAAAGAAACTCGGTTGTAACAGGCAATACACCTTCAAGAACATGGGCATGGTTATTCACCCAGATCTTCCCAGAGACATACTGAGAAAAAGCAGTTCCATCCTCCTTGGCGACGGATCCATCCTCCCCGATCAACAGATAGTCGCCATCGAAGAGGAAATCGTCAACATAATCAAAAACGCCAGTTGCCCCGTAATAAGGAAATGACCCCTGCTTTTCACTTCTCTGCTTTTTTGAGAGAGGGACTCGTAATCGATCAAGATTTTTACTTATTTCCCCAACGGAGGATGGTGACCACCCAGTCGGAATCTCACCCAGTTCCGACTCCTCAAAAGAATCTGGGAACAAATCACTGATTTCATTAGGCAATCCAGTCGGTCGCCCTTCTGCCTTTGCTCTTACAGGATCAAAGTCCACAAACCAGGACTTGAACAGCGCCTTCGCTGTGTCTTCAAGGGTTTCATTGGTCTTTCGGTTGAGTTCGATCTTGTCATCAAGGGCAGAGGCAAGTCCACAAATACGGTCTTGCTCACTTATTGGTGGCAGAGGGAATACGAGACCCTGAAGGAATGGGGTATCTAACTTCCCCGCCCCGATTCCCGTAAACTCAACCGAAGAAAGCAAAAGATTTTCGCTCCCCTTCAAGAGGTGGTAAAGATAATCTTGTTTCAGATTCTCAGTGCTCGTTCTGATCGCTTTGACGTCTTGGTTGAAGGCAACTTGGCAATCAGCAACACCTATGGGAATCCTTTTGTGAAGTTCGCTGCCTCTCACTAAAAGCAAGACATCACCTTTCTGACAGAGACGCCCCCCGTTGACAACTCCCTCCTCAGTGAGCATCTCGTCGGACGAGGTGAGTGCTTTTTGCTTCATTGAAGAGGCACTGATCCAGGGGACTGTTCCACCCCAAAAGGACTCATTCTTCTTTGATGGGGTTGATCCAGAGGACCAAGAAGTGAGGTCTCCGAGGCGGAAATCTTTCCATTCAGAATCCATATCCAATCCTCCTCAGATTTTCAGAAATCTGCTGATCTAACTTCGCCCCTTCTTCCTTCTGCTGCTTGAGCAGAGAAGTGAGACGCTTCATCTTCTGATCAAAGGGTTCATCGTCTTCTTCCTGATCTGCTGCTCCCACATAGCGACCAGGAGTCAATACAAAACTGTTCTTTTCAATCTCGTCGAACTTGGCGGAGTAGCAGAACCCAGAGACATCCTCATAGGGGTTCTCAACCTCGCCATCACTACGCCAGGCATGAACCGTGTCAGCAACCTTGGCGATGTCCTCATCGGTCAGCACCCGCTCCACACGACTGACCATCGAACCCATCTGACGGGCATCGATGAACAAGGTTTCACCTCTCCTGTCCCGACCACGTTGTGTCTTGTCATTCGTCAAGAACCAAAGGCAAACGGGGATCTGAGTGTTTAAGAACAACTGTCCAGGCAATGCCACCATCACCTCCACTACATCGCCACGAACCATCGCCTCACGGATCTGCCCTTCACCGCTTTGGTTGGAACTCATCGATCCATTGGCGAGCACCACACCTGCTTCACCACCAGGGCGAAGTTTCCAGAGCATGTGCTGTAACCAGGCGTAGTTGGCATTCCCGGCAGGAGGACGCCCAAAGGTCCAGCGGGGGTCGCTGTCGTATTTCTCGCCGCCCCAATCGGAGATGTTGAACGGTGGGTTGGCAAGGATGTAGTCGAACTTCTGGTCGGGATGCTGATCACGGGCAAAGGTGTCAGCAGGTTCCTGTCCGAGGTCAGCAGCAAACCCACGGATCGCCAGGTTCATCGCTGCCAACCGCCAGGTGGTGGGGTTGCTTTCTTGCCCGTAGATCGAGATGTCGTCACGACGCCCGCCGTGACTTTCGACGAACCGCTCGCTCTGGACGAACATGCCGCCCGATCCACAGCAGGGGTCATAAACACGACCCTTATGAGGTGCCAGCACAGCAACCAGGGTCTTCACCACATGGGCAGGCGTATAGAACTGCCCGCCCTTCTTGCCCTCAGCACTGGCGAACTGACCGAGGAAATATTCGTAGACCTCACCCAGGACATCGCCTGACTTCTTGCCCTCGTCGAATCCGATTCGTGAGATGAGGTCCACCAATTCACCCATCCGTCCTGGTTCCAATTGGGCAGCACCAAACCGCTTGTCCAACTTCCCCCGAAGCGTGGGGTTCTCGTTCTCGATCGCGACCAGTGCTCGGTCGATCAGTTGTCCGATGTCGGGTTGCTTTGCCTGGTTCCTCAGGGATTCCCAGCGGGCATCAGCAGGCACCCAGAACACATTCTCCTGGGTGTAGTAGTCCCGATCTTCCAGTGCTTCCTGATGATCTGCTGGGTCATCGCCCAGGTAGTAGTCGGACTCTGGGTTGCTCACCGTCGCCAGCACCTTCTGCTGCTGCTCCACGAAGGTGTCGGAGATGTATTTGAGGAAGATCAGTCCAAGGACCAGATGCTTATATTCAGCGGCATCCATCTGGGCACGGAGTTTGTCCGCTGATGCCCAGAGCACTGCTTTGAAGTCCTTGGCGGGTGCCTCTTTCTTCTTGCGTCCTCGCTTCTTGGGTTGCTCGTCTTCGCCTGAGATGACGGATGCCAGCAAGTCATCCAGACCAGCAGGTGCTTGGTCTGCATCGTTAATCAGTGGGGTATTGGCCGAAGACGTCACTGGTGCATATCGCCTAAATGGATTTTGCGGCGGATTGGTGTTGTTCGCCTCCCCCAAGCGAGGGAACTCAACGGGCAATTAGCGAGCGCTGGATCCATGAGCTCGACATACCAATGGCTCAGTATCCAAGGCATAAAACGGTCCACTACTGGTCCACCCGTCTTTGCCTAAACCCGCAGAAGCCTTATCAGGACTAGAGAGAGCCTGGGTCTTGAAAACCAGCGTGGGTGCAAGCCCACCGTCGGTTCGAATCCGACCCTCTCCGTTCATTCAATGGGCCACTTCCCGACACCCCGTCTACGGCGGGGTTTTTTGTTGGAACAGCATCAAGACAAGTAAGGGCGATGCCCGTCCCCGATGAAGAGCATCCAGCACAGTGAGCGATAGAACTTCAATCTTTCACAGGAATTCCGATCGTGCCTGCTTGACGAATTCGAGGACAGCTTGAGGAGCAGCTGCATCCCGGCTTCCAGAGGCAACGTCTCGATAGAGATCAGCAACCTTCCATGCGGTTGTTGCTGCATCACTGCCAAAACGCGGGATGAGATGAACATGGAGGTGAGGCGCACCCTCGCCAAATGCAATCGTGTAAACACGATCACAACCTGTTCTGCGCCGAACAAGATCGCAGGCGTCCTTCAGCGCTCGACCCCAGTCCGCCATCTCACGATCAGTGAACTCCCATGGGCCGGCACAATGACGGACGGAATCAAGAAGAAGCCAACCGAGTAGTGGCGCAGGATTGCTGTGATGCCGAATCATCCAACAATCTGAGTGCAAGATCACATGGTCCTGACACTGAATTGGGTCTTGATGCAGTGCACAGATCGCACATTCGCTGAAGGAATCGAAAGCCACAGAAAGCCGATCAAGTTCTAGAGAGTGAATCGAAAACAATAAAAAGGCTTAAACTCATGCCATTTCCCCGCATCCTGAAGAGCAGTGATACGTGAATCGCATCCAATGCCATCAGTCGAAGCACAATGATCTGGCGCTTTGCGATAACAATAGCAATCAGTTGGTTCGGCACCATTTTACCGATATTAATGCTCGGATTGATCAAAAACTTAAGTTGGGCAATCCGTTTAGTTCTACCAAACTGGATTGTAAATGGATCATTAGTTGTTATTTT
Source organism: Synechococcus sp. MIT S1220 (assembly GCF_047303025.1). Lineage (NCBI taxonomy): Bacteria > Bacillati > Cyanobacteriota > Cyanophyceae > Synechococcales > Synechococcaceae > Synechococcus > Synechococcus sp. MIT S1220. Next base: position 2,022,405 of record NZ_CP138939.1, read on the forward strand.
AATCCTATGGATCGCTGTCGTGTTAACTGCGATTCAGAGAGTCTGGTCCTTCGAAAAGAGAAATATAACCAGGAGTCTCGAAGATCAGCGCTTGGCCAAACCCCGTCCGTTCCCAATTAAGCCCAGGTCAATAATGACACCAATGGCAAGAATCAACATTCCACTAAAGTTTGATAAACCACCAAAAGATGCCGACGCCCAACAATAAGCAAGTGTTGTTGTTGGCAAAAAAATCAAACCAAGAATTGGTGCGACAGGGCTGGGTAGATCCAATCCATTGAATGGCAAGAATACAAAACCGCTGTTAAAAATCCAAGCCAAGATCAATACAAGTCGGGGCGCAAGCAAACCAACCGCAGCAAAAAGACACACAAGACGATGGCAGCAGCGTATTTTTAGCAATCTAAACAGCGCTAGCCAATATTCATGAAGTTGCTTGAACAAGCTGGAGAAAATCTATTGCCAAGTGGTCTTCTTGGACAAGCAGGTCTAATAAATAGAAAATTGGATTGATGGAATGCTGTCAACACAGACGCGCCTTCGTCTGCAAAACATCCTCCAGCGCTTGGCAGCTGGGAAAACTGTTAGTTTAAAAGAAAGAATCGAACTTCAAAAATATTCAGACCACGATCCGACGGTCGCTGCATGGTTGCGACGGGCAAGGCGACAACAGCGCAAAGAACGGGAAAAGCACGCCGGAGATCCCTTGCTGAGCGCTCTAGACCTGGATCCCAGTGAACCCCATTCCGAATATTGTCCGGATCAGGATGATCTCGGGGACTGGTTCCAAGGTGCCCCTTACTGGTTAAGACGGAGTTGATTGACTGCGACTACACCGTCTCGAGCCCGCAATTGAGCTTGATCTCAAAGGGCACTGAGGAATTCGGAAGACCCAGAAGGTTACTGGCAAGAGTTGCGATCTCCTCTGGCTGACTCATCGCAACGGGATTGACGGAGCTGATCGATCGTGCCATCTCCGTATTGACCCAACTGGGACAAATCGCTGTCACGCGAAGACCTGAGGACCAACCTTCATTTCGCATGGACTGACACAACCCCATCAGGGCAAATTTGCTGGCGGAATAACCAGCAAGCCGTCCCTTCACCCGTTGACCACTCATCGAGACCAAGACCTGTATGCGGCCGTGGCCGCTCTGGCAGAGCTGAGGCCATGCTGCACGTGTTAACCACCAAGGTCCCATTACATTGATTCTCCAAAGATCATCAAGTTCGGAGACCTGTTCATCACGAAATAGAAGAGGTGTTGTTCGAAGAATGCCCGCACAGTGAATCAGTGTGTCCACTGTTTCAGCCCAGTCAAGTGTTGAAGCAACCCACCTCTCCCCAGACTGAGGATCCGCAGCTTCGTAAGAATGCAGGAGTGCCAGATCCGAAGCCTGAAACGCAGAACTGGCCACAGAGGAGCGAAATTTATGAGGATCACGCATTCCAAGACTGATGCGGTGGCCATCGTTCAACAGCTGACGCGCAATTGCGTAGCCAATACCGCGGTTCGCACCACTAATCATCACGACGCGCTTTGACACTGGATGGGTAGTGGAAAGTGAAGCTGAATCTATCGAATCTGTTGATCAAAGTGGACGCACAACCAAAAAAATTGAAAGTAGAGGGAAATTTCAAAGTTGACAACGATAATAAAGACAAAACATTTGACTCTGCATTGGAATCCTCTCCAGTGTTATTGAATTAAATTTATCCTTATAAGAATAAGTGGGAATGATTCTCTATCCTGGGTTCAACAGGGGCGGCAAAAGCGTCGATCCAATCAATCAGTTGGAACGCAATTAAGTTGGTGCATGGCGCTCTGCTAATCAACGATCCAGATTTTGGACATTATTGCTCTAAGATCAATGGGTGAGCCAAGTCTTCCCTCATACCAATTCACTCGCGTCGATTCTGAAAGCATGGTGGCCGCACACAACAATCTCACACTCGAATTGGTGGATATCAATTCCATTGGTGATCAAGCAGCTGGCCTGAATGAACCTTCAGGCCTAACATTGGATGCTGAGGGCAGGTCGCTGTTTACGGTTAGCGATGATACAAAAGCTATTTTCCGCATCGATCTCAAGGGGAAGTTATTGATCACTGACTGCTTCTTTGTTGAAGTGAGTGATCTTGAAGGCATTGCATGTTCCCCCGACGGAAGCGAATTATTAGTTGTTGAAGAAGGAACGAACGCAATCATCTGTATTGATCCAAAGCGTCGTCTATCACTCCGACACTGCCCACTCTCCGGTATGAAAAATTATAAAGAGATAAAAAAATACTTTTCAGATGGCATCACGAATAAAGGCCTCGAAGGGATAACCATTGATCCGCTGAGCCTCAAAGTCTACGTCGTAAAGGAGGGACAGCCAGGTTTGATCATCGAAGTATCGGCAGATCTAAAGACCATTCTCGACGCAAGAGTCTTGGATCAATCTAACGGATTTGAGCATCCTAAACTAACGGAAAAGAAATTAGATTACTCTGGCTTAAGCTTTGATTGCTCTCGGAATTTGATCTGGATTGCCAGTGATAAGGGTGAATGCATTTATCTCTATGACTGGATACAAAATCGCGTTGTACAACGTATTGACCTGCAGAGGAGCTTGCAAAGCAAAAAGAAACTAATACGAAAAATAGAAGGTGTTGCCGTGGATTGGAAGGGTGAATATCTCTATGCAGTAAGTGAACGCGATTGCACGCTCTACTCCTACAAAATAACCTAAAGTAATTACCAAAATGAAGACTATTCTGATCACAGGTGCGAGTTCCGGAATTGGACTTCAATCGGCATGCAGCTTGGGTCGATTGGGCCACCATCTGATCCTGACGTGTCGTTCAGAACAACGAGCCCATCAAACAAATTTGGCCTTAACACAAGCTGGAATTGATGGTCGAAAGCTCAGAATCCTAGTGATGGACCAAGCAGATTTGACGAGTGTCGATCGTTGCTGCATGACAATCATGAACTCAGATGATGTGATTAGCCATATCATTTTAAATACTGGAATGCAGTATGCAGGCTTAAAAAAACCACTTTTTTCTAATCAGGGATATGAATTAACTTTCGCTGTAAATCATCTTTCCCATCAATTGATCCTTATGAGATTAATGTCGCTATGGACCAAAGACCATGACTTAAGGGTGATCATCACAGCTTCCGATGTCCACAATCCCAGCAGTGGAGGGGGAAGAGTCGGCCGAGCCGCTGGATTGGGAACCATGCAGGGATTACGAACAACCGATTCTGAACCCATGGTTGATGGCACAACACCGTTTGATCCTGATAAAGCCTACAAAGACAGCAAGCTCTGCAATGTGCTCTTGGCCAAGCAGTTATCAACGCGTTTGAAAACCATTAATCCTCGAATTCCCGTTATCGCTTGGAGCCCTGGTCTTGTGATACCTCGCTCTGGCGAAGGTTTTTTTCGGACCAGTCGACAACAAAATCCACTTGGCATGATGCTTTTTGCATTCTTTGCCCGTGACCTGCTGCGAGTGACAGAATCTCTGAAGACTGCTGGACAATTGCTGGTCGATCTAACTCTTGACGACAAATATAATTGTGCTGGATTTAGATATTATAGCAACCAGTTGGTACGCCCTGGCTTGCATCAATTTGAGGAAATATCGCCAAGTGATGAAGCTTTAGACGACTCTAAAGCCAGGGATTTATGGGATTTATGTGAAAACCTAATTGAGCATTCACTGAATCAACGCCTGGAGACACCCTTCTTGGAGAATCCCTCCCAGGAGGTTTCCGAGAAAGCTGCTGATTGAAAGCAAAAACGTCGATTTGGAATAACACTTATAGTTAAGATCACATCGTGCCGGACAGACTGTTTCGACCTGTCTGGCCTGTGACAACAGAACGGCGCATTAACCTGCCATCTGATACGACAAGCCAATAAAAGAGATTGAGAATTGGATCCAGCAAAGGTACAACAACCATCGCTCTAATGGTCACTGCTGTGCTATTTGAACTCAGCTTGAAGGTGGCAATGATTGACAAACTGATCAACAGATCAAAACATTCAAAAGATGGGCATGATAATGCGATGCGCTTTTTGCAGAGCAGAATTTTTGAAAGTTTTTTCAAAATTCAGCTTCCATTGCCTCAAAATCATCTCAAAGAGGTCCAGAACAAAGTTGTTCATGCGCGATAACACCCAACGCAATTCGTTGAGTCCTCTTCGACAGAATTACAGAATTCAAACGCTCATACCATGACAGGTGTTTTAGCGGCCCTGGGGGCAGCGATTGCTTGGACTGCCGCCAGTGGGTTGTGGCGGTCTCTATCGACTGTCGGACCTGCATGGTTGCTGAATATCCTGAAAAACAGCCTGGCAACCCTGTGTTTCCTGCCCGTGTTGCTCTCAATTCCCTGGGGAGGATCCGGCTCTGGGTTGATCTGGCTTCTCTTGAGTGGCGCTGTTGGGATAGCCGTCGGAGACACGTTTTATCTTTTGGCACTACGCAGGCTTGGCACCCGCCGCACCCTTACCGTCGAAGCGATCGGTCCCGTCCTCGCGAGCATCGGTTCGGTCAGCTTGATGGGAGAGGTCCTCGAACCCTCAGCCTGGGTTGGAGCTTGTTGCGTCACAGCCGCTGTGTTGTTGGTCGCCAAGAACGGAGCATCGATGGGTCCAGCCGACCCGACTGGATTGATCTGCAGTTGTTTGGCTGTGTTGTGTGGCCTGGCTGGTGCCTTCCTGGCGCGTCACGTCTTGACCAGCAGCTCGCTCTTACCGGTGCAATCAGCGGCCGTGCGTCTGCTCGGCGGTTGGTTATGCCTTTTGCCCTTCTGCGGCCGAGCGCTTAATCAGCTCCGGCTGACAAACCGGATGCAAGGCGGTGCTGTAGTCGCTGCGGTTTTACTTGGCACCAATCTCGGCATTGTGCTCCAACAGATTGTCTTCAAGTCCTTGCCGGTTGGCCTGGGGGTCAGTTTGATGAGCACGGCGCCAGTGTTTGCACTGCTCATTTCACCGATTGAGCGTGAAAAGATTCAGATTCTCGACGCATGTGCTGCGGCTCTCGCTGTCACTGGTGTGGCGTTGACCGTGATGGCTGGTTCCACCGGCGCCTAAACAAGCTCCAACAACAAGAAACCTGGGTCATTTCAATTCCAGCTGATCTCGGTCAGAGGTCAACAGCGCACAGCTTGCATCAGAGGACTGAGGCTTTGTTCAAGTTGCTCGGCTGCATCGGGTTGAAAAGAAAGAACAACCAAATCCAAGCCCTGAGCTTGGCTTGGCCTCCAGGCGGAATTGGGAGCTGATTCAAACCAACTGTTCAAACGAGGACCGACCATCTGGATTTGCAGAGGAAGACTCTTGTCTGGCAACCAGACCCGACCTTTCAGACGCACCACCTGAAGCCGTTGGATCAGTTGCGGGAGCTGCAACTCGAGTTCAGTGCGATCAAACAGACCCTCCAGCTGCACCACGCCACTGGCGATGTCCACATGCGTGTGGTCGTGATGGTGGTCATGGTCCTGACTGTGGTCATGGCCGTGGTGTTGGACATGATCGTGGTCTTGCTCTGAGCCCTCAGGTGACGGATGGTCCAGCCCGAGCACCACATCCGCATCCACAGAACCTGCGGCGATCGGAAGCAGTGCAGTCCCTTCGCGAATTTGCGCTTTCAAGGACGTGGCCACAGCATCGATCGCGCTCTCCGACAACAGATCAGCCCGACTGATCAAGACAAGATCGGCTGCCTGCAGTTGGTCCCGGAAGAGATCAGTGACGGCCGTGAGGTGGTCGAGGCTCGGATCATTCCGGCGTTGTTCTTCAAGAGCTTGCGGATCGCTCACAGGACTCCCTTGGGACAGGGCCTCCCCATCAACGAGGGTGACCACACCATTGACGTGAACACGTCGGCGGATTTCAGGCCAGCTCAGGGCGTCAAGCAACGGCTCCGGCAGTGCAAGACCACTCGTCTCCACCACAATTCCATCGAGACGATCACTACGTTCGAGCAATTGCTCCATCGTCGGCAGGAAATCGTCCTGAACGGTGCAACACAGACAGCCGTTGTTCAGCTCAACCAGGCGACCATCAAGCTCGTCGTCGGGACAAAACCCGCAACTGCGGATCAGATCTCCATCGAGGCCGACACTGCCGAACTCATTGACCATCACCGCCAGCCTTTGCCCACTGCTTTTCAGCAGGTGTCGCAGAACGGTTGTCTTGCCGGAACCCAGAAATCCGGTGATCACTGTCACTGGCAGGCGTTTCTGCATTGACATCAGGGGCGACAGCCCAGGCTCTCTCGGGTGATAGCACCGCTGTGAGGATTGACACCGTCGGCAGTGGCGCAAAGAGCCCGCTGCTGGGGAAGATCGAGAACGGCATCGGTGAAATCAGCGCCTTCGATGCGCGCATCCGTGAACCGGCTCTGCATCAACATCGCATTGGTGAAGACGGCCCCTCTCAGGTCAGCCCTGTCAAAGCGACTGGCGAATCCAACAACATCGGACAGATCGGCATCACGCAGATCAGCACCTTGCAACGAAGAGGTGTTGATCACTGCTCCCCTCAAATCGGTGCCGCTGAGGTTGACATCGCGAAGATCGGCTTTGAGGAACTCTTTCTCTTTGAGATCCAAACCGTGCATGTCGGCCGTGATCTCCTGAACAGCCCGCTGTCCTCGCAATTCGGGCGCAGTGATGGCACTGACCGATTCGGAGAGACCGCAGACCGCCAGAAACAAAAACGTCAAACACACCAGAAAAGAAGCAAGACCTGCTCTAGATCGCATCAGGGAACTGAACACCGACGGTTAATTTGTCCGCTCACGATATGGCAGCTGCCAGCGGAGCGAGTTCCATGGCCATGAGCCTGAGGGTGGTCGTCCCCCCCCACCCCTTGATTGGACATTGGCTCACAGTCCTGCGGCAGCGGCAGACCCCATCAGCCATATACGCCACTGCTTTTCAGGAACTGGGGAAGTGGCTGACCTATGAGGCCCTGAGGGACTGGCTCCCACACCAACAACAAACCGTTGATTCCGAACAGGGACCGACGCAAGGGACGGTGATCGCACAGGGCATCCCATTGATCAACATTCCTCTGCTCCCCACCGCCCTCGACCTCTGGCAGGGGGCGAGAGGACTTGTGCCGAACGCCATCCTTTGCCTCGAGGGTGTCCCCGATCAGATCGAAGCCAATGCAGGTGTTCTGGTGTACATCGACCAGATCACCGATGGAAAACGGCTCCAATCGGTTCTCATTCAACTGCAGGAGAAGGAACTGGATGGTCGACGCCTGAGGGTGATCTGCGCTGTTGCATCGAATCCAGGACTCAAAGTTCTGGGTGAATCCTTTCCGGATCTGACGGTCTACACCGCATGCATCGACGCAGATTTGACGGCATCTGGACTGATCAGTCCTGGGATTGGTGACCCGATGCAACGTCTTGATTTCAGATCTACAGCTCGTAACTAGCATCAAGACAGGGATTTCGTCACAGATGGGCCAGCATCACGACACCGCTCCCGCCACCCTGGTCACCTTGATCACCGGTGCAGTGATTGGTGCAACAGGACTTGCATGGTGGCTGCTGAATGAGACGGAACGGCGCAGACGTCTGGGGAAGCAGCGGGCCATGCTCTACGCACCCCGGATGCAGGACGGCTCTGAGGTTCTCGAACCACACCCCAACGGAGATCACCGCGACAAACAACTTGAAGAGCGGGTCGAAAAACTCAACGCAGCGATTGCTGATGTCAGGCGTCAACTGGAGAGCATGGGGGGAGGCAGCTGAGCGAGGGGGGATCGGTAGGTTGGCAGCTACGCACCAGAGGCTGATCGAACCATGCTTCGTTCCGATGCTGTGACGAAAGGGATCCAGCGTTCACCCAACCGAGCGATGTTGAGAGCCGTCGGTTTTGGTGATGCGGATTTCGGCAAGCCCATCGTCGGTATCGCCAACGGTTACAGCACAATCACACCCTGCAATGTTGGTCTGAACGATCTCGCTCGTCGCGCCGAGGACGCTGCACGACAAGCAGGTGGCATGCCGCAGATGTTTGGAACCATCACCGTGAGCGATGGAATTTCGATGGGCACGGAAGGGATGAAGTACTCGCTGGTGAGTCGCGAGGTGATCGCCGATGCAATTGAGACGGCGTGCAACGGCCAGAGCATGGATGGTGTGCTGGCGGTGGGTGGCTGTGACAAGAACATGCCGGGGGCCATGTTGGCCATGGCGCGTATGAACATCCCATCCGTCTTCGTCTATGGCGGGACGATCAAACCTGGAAAGCTCGGAGGTTGTGATCTCACTGTCGTTAGTGCCTTCGAAGCTGTCGGTCAGCTCACAAGTGGAAAAATCGATGTGGAGCAGCTGACGGCCGTTGAAAAAAATGCCTGTCCAGGAGCAGGAAGTTGCGGAGGGATGTTTACAGCCAACACGATGAGCGCGGCCATTGAAACCATGGGCCTAAGCCTGCCCTACAGCTCAACAATGGCAGCGGAGGATGAAGAGAAAGCCGACAGTGCTGCTCGGTCTGCTGAAGTCTTGGTGAATGCTGTTCAAGCCAATATCCGGCCCTTGGACCTGCTCACAAAAGAAGCCTTTGAAAATGCTGTAAGCGTGATCATGGCGGTGGGAGGTTCAACGAATGCAGTCCTGCATTTGTTGGCCATCGCCCGTACAGCGGGAGTGGAACTCAGCATTGATGACTTTGAACGAATCAGGCAGCGTGTTCCCGTGATTTGTGACCTCAAACCAAGTGGGCGTTACGTCACGGTTGACCTGCACAATGCCGGCGGCATACCCCAAGTCATGAAGTTGTTGCTGAAGGCTGGCTTGCTGCATGGGGAATGCCGAACTGTTGAGGGTAAAACTCTGCGAGAGGTTCTGGCCGATGTGCCCTCAGCACCTCCGGCAGATCAGGATGTAATTCGAACAATGGACAAACCGCTCTATTCAAAAGGGCACCTGGCCATTTTGAAAGGAAATTTGGCAATCGAGGGTGGGGTGGCGAAGATCAGTGGAGTCAAAAAGCCTGTTCTCACCGGACCAGCCAGGGTTTTTGAGAGTGAGGAGGATTGTCTCGCTGCAATTTTGGACAAACAGATCAACGCAGGAGACGTGGTGGTGGTCCGCTACGAAGGACCTGTTGGGGGACCAGGAATGCGTGAAATGCTGGCACCGACCTCAGCGATCGTTGGTCAGGGACTTGGAGACAAAGTGGCATTGATCACTGATGGACGTTTCAGTGGTGGTACCTATGGATTAGTAGTAGGCCACGTGGCTCCCGAAGCAGCGGTCGGAGGCAACATCGGACTTGTCGAAGAAGGTGACAGCATTACTGTCGATGCCAATCAGTTGTTGTTGCAATTGAATGTGAATGAAGTGGAGTTAGTCCGCAGGCGTGCAAAGTGGGTCAAGCCAAAACCTCGTTATCGGACGGGGATCCTTGGCAAATATTCACGTTTGGTTGCCAGCGCAAGTCGTGGTGCCGTCACTGATCAACCTGATTGAAACCATGAAAAACTGGATTAACTTCAAACAAAAACAATATTCTTCAGCAATAGCTCTAATGCCTGCAAATAACAAAAATCACTGTGTCAAATCTGGCTAAAATTACTAAAAAATATCCAAAGAATTTGCATTATCGGATCAATGGCCAACAACCAAAGGAAAATTACGAAACAAGCCCAGCAATCTATACTTCAACCTAAAATTGCATGGTGCAAATTATCTCAATGAATAATAATCAGAAACAAGTAGGCTCGCTGCTGGCGCGAGAGAGAAGAAATGGAGAACAACAAACGTCAAATTAATCGAATATTTTCTGCTTAAACAACTGCATAGTTCAATAACTTACGGGATTTTTTTGAAACAAAAAACAGACAAAGTAGTCACAGAGCATCTCTACCTGCAATCACCAAGGTGAATTCGAAGAACAAATAATATATGTTTGCAATGCAACAGCAACCTTGACGACACTGCTGGCAGGGTTAGAATAATAAGATCAAGAGTAATGCATGGACTTGGCTCCGGAAAAAATTCAACTTATCCCAATCTTTATATTGATGGTTATTGGCTGCTTTGGGCTTTTAACTTCAAAGTCCATTTTGCGTTCATTGTTCGCGCTTGATGTTATTGATACTGCGACAATCAGCATCTTTGTGTTAATCGCAGCCAGCAATGGCACGCAAACTCCAATTATTTCTGAGAATTTGTATAGCAACTATGCAGACCCATACCCACAGGCGATAATACTAACTGCCATCGTTATCGGTTTCGCGACTCAAGCATTACTATGTGCCATTGCATTAAGGCTTGGCAGAGTCTCACCAATGCTTCGATACCGCGATTTAGAGAAATAAGATGAATGAAGCGATTATTCTTGGGTTTCTGATTTTTCTACCCGCAACACTTGGATTCATTGGCTGTGTTTTCCCAAAAATAACGTTCCCTCTGAGCATTACGATGCTCGCAGGGTATGCATTGTCTTCTTTGTATGCATTGAACCACGATATAAATTATGCGTTCACACTGATTGGCGAAGGTGGCATACAATTTTCAATTGACCGCTACAGTTTTCCACTTATCTTTGGAAGCTCACTAACACTTTTAATCGTATTTGGTTTGTTCTCCAAGAGGTTTTCTCACTATTACTATCAAGTATGCCTGGTGCTGCTTACAGCATTATTGGTATCTTTTAGCACTGTTGATTTAATTAGTTTGTTCATTGCCCTTGAACTGCTGGGCTTTACGGCTTTTTTACTTATTGCAGATAAAAACGACAAGAGAGCTTTGTTCCTATCTTTCCAGTATTTAATCGGTGGCGGCCTAGCCATGCTGATTTACTTGATAGGTGTTATTCAAGCATTCACATTTACAGGTACTTTTTTAATTGCTGATCTTGGTAATGCACCTGAGACAGCCTTGTGTTTGATCATCGCTGGACTACTTACGAAGGCAGGCGTCTTTATTTGCGGTCTATGGGTCCCCAACGTCTATTCCCATGCCAACTGTCAATCAGCAGCTGTTTTATCAGGGTGCGTGACATGCGCAGCAATCGCTCCGATTGAAAGAATGAGTGTCACACTGGCGCCGATTGGTGAAACATTAAGTGTTCTGGGTGTCTTGAGCGCGGTAATCGCAGCAATTTATGCAGTGTTTGAACGTGATAGTGGTCGTGCACTTGGATGGAGTTCAGTATCACAACTTGGCATCGCAATACTTAGCCCAACTTACGGATGTCTTTATGCCATGCAACATGGAATCTGTAAAACGCTTCTTTTTTCAACCTTGCATAACGATATTGATGAGGCCCAAATAACGAAAAGTGATGGGGCAAGGAATAATATTAGAAACCATGAGGAAACAACAAGAGAAATTGTGAGGGTCTTAACATTTATCATGGCAAGCTTATCAATCATGGGATTCCCACTCTTAGCAGGATTTGTTACAAAAGCATGGATTAAAAATGATTTGGCAGATGAAGCAAAAATCATCTTTACAACAAGCGCACTATTGACATCGACCGTATACGCAAGATTGATATTTGACAGAGTCAATACACTTAGAACAAACTATGATCTACCAAATTACTTCGCCAGCCTCAAATTACCGAATGAGCTAAAAATGAGCATCTCTGCATCGAGATCGTTGATACTAATATTTTCGATAATCATGCTTGTGATTACTTCTTTATCACAAATTGATTTATACACAAGTTACAGTATTCGCTCAGCCATTTTGTCAGCGTTTTTGGGCGGGATCCTCTTCACATCAGTTGTTGGGATCCAAGCCGACCAATGGGTGAAACCAGTCACTCGAACACTTGATTTAGTTGGAGCACCATTTCTCGTTGCAGCTCTACTGCTCGCAAACCTCCTCTATTTTAAAATCTAGTGAAAAATCTTATCCGGCTTTTTATTATTATCTCATTCAGGCTCCTATTATGGTGCCTAATGACATCATCATTTGATGCAAAAAATATTGGTTTTGGGTTAATTATCAGCTGCCTTATTCCATTTGGCCAATATAAAAACTTGCAGCTGCGATCTGTTTTACCAGAACTATTGTTGACACTAAAGCTACCGATAGATATGCTGATAGAAAGTATAAAAGTGATGGCCATCAAGAATCCTCGTGATAAATTTACAACCATAGAAATCAGTCCGATGGCAAAGAAAAATTCACAATTATCCATTTTCATGGATATATTTCGAATAACGTTTACGCCGATGAGCATGGTCGTAGGACGTGCTGATGATGATCATTGGAAAATTCATACTATTGTCTCATCTAAATCTGATCAATATGGAGAACATAAATGATTGAATTCCACACACCAGAATGGTACACCTATGTATTCATCTATGTGATGTTAGTGATTAGCCTTGTGCCTATTATTGCAATTTCAAGATCGAATGATCCTGCTGCAAGAATTGCTTTCGCAGCCAGTTTCAGTACAAAACTTGCATGTTTAATTATTGCAGCAGGCATTTTCAGGCAGGACTGGATGATCGGCTGTATTGGAGCCTTTATTTTAATTGTTGGTGATGCAGGCATGCTTTTACTATCACTCTTGGAAATGAAGTTAAGATCATGATTATATTATCTAATTTTCTCATTATTCTTGGTCTTTTATTCTGGCTGTGGGGTACTTTGCCAATCGTAAACAAACAGCATTCACTCTTGTACAAATTGCATACTTTAACAGTGTCTGATAGTGTTGGATCATTGATTCTTCTCTTCGGATTATTATGTCGTGTTCCAGACTACTGGCCACTTCTTGTTGTAACTGCGATTTCACTATCAATTTGGAACACAATTTTTAGTTACATAATCGCAAATATTGCGGAGAAAAAGCTTTGAATCAATCACTTTTATCTACTGGTTTTTTGCTTCCATTTGAAGTTCTACTTCCCGTTTTGGGAGTTTTATTAATTCGATCAGTTTCACCGATTAATACATTAATTTATAGATCTTTTCTTGGAAGTATTGCAGCATTGCTCTATGCATTGGTTGGTGCCCCCGACGTAGCTTTAACAGAAGTCATGGTGGGAACATTACTTTCTTCGCTGCTTTATATCGTAACGATTCGATCATGCTATACAGTTGTGGTTATACGCGACAAAAGAAGTCAGCCTGAAGATAAAACTGATGAAGCACTGAAAAATATTTTTGAAGAACTAAATTTAAGTATTGATTTTCAGCTAGAACAACTCTCATCAAATATTTTACAGGATATTAAATTCTTACATTCATCATCAATGTCTGGATCACCACATGCGATTCTGTTGGATAAGAATTTGTATGTTGAAGTTGAAAGTTTAAAGCAAGACATCATTAATACAAAAACCTATATCTCTTCAGATCAATCAATTACTGTCAGTCTTATTCCCGATCATCAACAATCGTCACAACCGATTTCATCATGAAGCCATCTTTAAAGCTCACAATTAATTCAGATGTTGCCAAATCTGCGGTCTATCTGGTGGCAATTAGCGTTGTTATGTTAATGGTTTTATTTACAAGATCAGATTCATTCGCGCGTGATACAAATCTGATTGTTAGTCAACTCAGCGAATACACTAAGATACCAAATGTAGTAACTTCTGTAATACTTGGTACGCGACTTTTTGACACCATTGGCGAGGTAACGGTCTTTACAGTAGCTGGCTTAGGAGTAAAAATATTACTTGGCCACGAACAAACGGAAGCTGAACAATTCGGAATTAAAGACCAATCGATTCGTATTCTATTAAACTTTGCAGCTCTTTTAAGCTTTATTCTTGCAATAGATCTAGCACTCAAAGGGCACCTCACTCCTGGCGGGGGTTTTGCTTCAGGTGTTGCCGGAGCCACTGCTGTGACGATCTTGATGCTTACGGGAGAGCTGCAACGTATTGAGCGGCTTTACTTCCAGGCAAACGCTGCAGCAATGGAAAAATTTGCTGTTGTTTGTTTTGTTATCGTTGCATTTACAACCTTCGCATCATTTTTAATCCCTGACTCGATTGCTGCATCAATATCACCACGTGTTTATATCCCCTTACTTAATGTTGTTGCGGCATTTAAGGTGACAATTGGATCTTGGTCGATCCTGCGATTGTATATCCTTAAGAGAGGGGTGATTTAGTCGAGTATCACGAGAAAAAAATTACACATGCAATACAAAAAAATTATCTGTAAATTCATACGATCAAATATAATTTATTGGAAATTGCTTTTGTTACCAATTCAATTCAACCCTATAAGGAAGCAAAAAATAACAACTTTGCAAACTTGCCATTAGGGATAGGAAATGAGAAGGTAGTAATGAGAAAATCTCAATAGGATGATAAAGATGGATAAGTTCAGAATTCTCCTTTACGATAATGGCACTTGTCATCATGCTGAATGAACGGGGACTGCCTCCATGCAGTGAGTCGTATGGCAATCTTCAGGTGGTTGCTTGGTTGCCTAATTATCTGCACCTTCCTATTGATATATCCGAGCATGAGCATGGCCGTTGAAAATAATTTTATAAATGGAATTCAGGAACGAGGATACATTAAAATAGGATTGCCACCCTATAACACTCCGCCAGCTTATTATATTGATCCGAAAACAAAGGAACTGAGTGGTTATGACGTCGATTTCGCACGAAAACTAGCCAGCGAACTAGAAGTTGATGTTAAGTTTTATCGAAACTCTAAAGATTTTAATGATCTTGTCAGACGTGTAGGAGCTAAAGAATTTGACCTCGCGATGGGCAAGTTAGGTACAACTTATGAACGCTTGTTCAATGCGTTTCCAGTACAGTATATGAAACTTCGACATGCGATTCTGGCGAACCGTCAGTCGCTTGAAAAGAATGATTTGAGGAGTGGGCTTCCAGATTTTGGAGACAGGCTCAAAAACTCGTCAATTCGAATCGGTAGAATGGGTGGTTCAATTTGGGATACGGAAGTAAGGCGTGTATTTCCAAATGCTAAAATTATCAAATTTAAAGATTGGGGGGAAGTTAAGGAAGCATTATTTGAGGGTCGTGTTGATGCAATTTATAGAGATGCAACTGAAATCAAGGCCATTGTTTACCAAGACCCCAACCTTGCGATTCAATATGTACCTATACTTTTTGAGGATGAATTAACAATGACATCGATATTTATGTCTGAATCTGGGAAATTTGGCTTTAGCGATTTTCTAAAATTTTTTATTGATAGAGAATGGGGTGAAATTAAAAATGACAGCGCAATCTTTGAAGAGTTTCAAGATTACTACAACTCGCTTTCTAAATTTCAACCATGAATTACATTTCAATTGTCTTCAATTGGCTAATCGCAACCCTACCTAAGCTTCGTAGACCCAAAAATTTCTTTTTAATTATTCTGCCACTTTCCCTACTTTTGGGAAGACTTGCATCTGACTATTCGGTTCTACTTAATGAAATTAGTGAAGGATTAATCAATTTAATTGCATTCCCCGCTATACCTCTTGTACTTTCAGCAGTGATGGTATCAATTGCAAATATTTTTAGTGTTGAAGAACGTTCGAAACCAGATCGATTCAAATTTGCCAGCAGATTTGGAGTGGCATTGACCTGCGTTGTTCTTTTTATATCAATCCTTGCTCTTCTTCTCTCGATATATCAATCACCTGGAATATTATCTCCTGAAGGCAGACTAAATATTGGCCGTTTTATGCTTGATGAATTAGATATTCGTATTGGTGGTTCAATTGTAGAAAGCGAGCCAACATATTGGTTTGACAGCATCATTCCTACCAACATTCTATTTGACGCGTCAAATAATAACACACTGAAAGTAATTAGTGGTTCAATAATTGCAGGTTTGGCGATGTCACGTCTCAGCTCTGAGAAAGTTAAACCTCTAATCAATCTGCTTCGGAGTATTAATTCGATTTCGGTTCAAGTTTTAAACATTGTCTTGAATCTTGCGCCATTGGTGCTGATTTTCGTGATTGCATCGGCCGTAACAAAAATAAATTCTCAAATAATAGTCACTTTATTAAATTTCTCAATCTGTGTTTTCTTTACAGCTGTTATATCCCTTGGTATTTCGAGACTGATATTCAAACGTTTTACGACTAGAGATGAGCGTCTTTTGTTTGCTACGAATCCCATCGACAAAATCTTCTTGCTGGCTTTGTCTACAGGAAGCAGTATGTCAGCCTACTCATTGATATTCGATACATTAATGAAATTAAAAAGAGATCAAGCTGAGGTTGAAGCATCAGTCTCTTTAAGTTTGCTAGTCGCGAGACTTGGCAATGTCACCTACAATGTTATTGCAATCATGTTCGCACTTAATTTATACGAAGTCCAGTTGAATCCCTTGATCATGATTGAGGTTCTATTTTTCGGAATTGCAACAGGTTTCTCAACCGCAGGCTTAACAGGAGTAACAACAATACGGACAATCAGTCTGGCATTGTCGAGTTTCCAAGTACCAACGCAACCTGTAATACCACTTCTCATGGTGATCGATCCCATACTTTCACTTCCAAGGGCTGCGACAACAGCTGTACTTGCCACAGCAATCGGATTGATCGCATCTGTAGGCTCGACACGGGCTGGGGAAACCGTCGACGCAGGAGAACAGATTCATCCCATCGGGCTGGATCCAGGCATCATTGGGGCGGACTGAAATTAATTAAGGCACATCGACTTTGAAGGCGATTAGAGCAATGATTCTTGCTGAGTGGCACTGATGACTCCCTTCCATAGAGCCCCATCAAGATCGACCATCCGTCGTTGTTGAGTTGCTAGTGCAATTGGAACATGTGTGAAGAAGTTGTTCCAATGTCCAATCACAACATCGGTCTTTCCTGCCATTCCAGCATGAACAGCATGTTCAGCAAGTAAATAGCAAAATACAGCATCAGCCGCATTAGCCTTCACACTACGAATATGATAACTTGGGTCAATATATTTCATCGTAACGCTCTGATTCATCCGACTAAATCTGGAACTAATTTCGTCTTTTAGAAAAACTCCGATATCGTCTTTTAAAATATTGCCAGACGGGTCTGTCTTCTGAACACGTTCGTTAAACAACCTCTGTCCTGCTCCTTCTGCTACAACGATGACAGCATGCTGGTTGTGTTCAAGCTTTTGTGTTAAAGCTGATATCAACCCTTTCTCTCCATCCAATTGAAAATCTATTTCTGGTATCAAGCAAAAATCAACAACGGAGTTGGCCAAGGAAGCAGTTGCAGCAATGAAGCCAGAATCACGACCCATCACTTTGACAATACCAATCCCACGATCCGCACCCTCTGCTTCACAATGTGCTGATGTAATGATTTCAGAAGCAACCTGAACTGAAGTTTCGAATCCAAACGTCTTCTCAATAAAACCTAAATCATTATCAATCGTTTTCGGGATTCCAATCACGCTGATCGGCAACTGGCGCTGCTCGATTTCTGAAGCGATAGCACTCGCTCCTCGTAGGGTTCCATCACCGCCAATACAGAACAATAGATTGATCTTATTCTTCACCAATTGATCAACCATTTCTTTTGGGTCTTGATTACCACGGGAAGAACCAAGAATTGTTCCACCCCGAGTATGGAGCTGATCAACAGCCTGAGAGTTTAAGCTAAAGGGCCGATGAGCAGCCTCCGCTGTTAAACCTTTATATCCATAGCGAATTCCATCGATGTGCTTTACCCCGTAGTCGCCTTCTAACGTTCGTACAACTCCCTTAATCACATTGTTCAATCCTGGACATAGTCCACCACAGGTAATAATGGCAGCTCTAGATTCAGCTGGATTGTGAAAGATTGACTGCCTGGGGCCGGCCTTTTCGAAGCTTGGAAAAGTGTTACAGCTTTCAATTTGCTGAAAAATATTGTGAACCTGACTGGAAAAGGCGATCCGATCTGAATCAGAAACAAACTGATGATTTATTCCAGGTGCTTTCAGTAGGGAGGGTCCAAGATTTTTGATGTTGAAGTCAAAATCATCTGGACGACTGAGAACATTTTCATAAATCATTGAGATTGAGCAATAAAGCAGAGTTCATTTTAGTAGTGTGATGGATTAAGGTAATCAGATTAGACTCTATTCATTGAACGAAATAAATCGTTTTAAGTCAATAAAGACTCCTTGATCAAGTGAACTTAAAACAGCGGTTTAATGCTCGGATTTAAAAAAGAAAAGTACATTTTAAATCAATTACAATGCCTTCAAAGAAAAAACATCAGTCGCATTATCAACCACATCGCTGCTTAGAGATTGTTTGTTGCTTCCGCATCTGCAAGAACCACGATCTCTTTGCTTGAATTAACAAGTTTTGCTGGGGTGCGATCCGGTGATTCATCGGGATCTAACAGCCTTTTCAGGGCAACCTGTTTCGCTGCGCCACTAACCAAAAACACAACCTGTCTGGCAGCACTCAGCACAGGAGCTGTCAGCGTGATCCGATCCAACCCTTTGCCCCGTCCAACGGTGACCCAGCGGTCCGTGGTTTTAGCTGCCTGCGTTCCAGGAAACAACGAAGCAGTATGTCCATCGTCTCCCAAACCCAGCAGCATCAGATCAAAGATCGGTGGTTCTCCTTCGCAAAGCTCCGCAACGGATCGACCAAAGGCATCAGCACTCGCCTCAGCATTGGCCAACTCCACGGTGGGAACCGGATGAAATGCTGCCCTTGAACCAGGTTCAGCCGCAAGAAGCGTTGTTCGAAGCATTCTGGCGTTGCTGGATGCATCATCAGGATCCACCCAGCGCTCATCACCCAGCATCACGTCAACTCTGTCCCAGGGAAGACGTTCCTTCCCCAGGAGCGCGTAAGCCCGGGCTGGAGTGCTGCCTCCCGAGAGTGCGATTTGGCAACGCTCACGTTGATCGAGCGTCAAGCTGATCTGAGATGCAATGAAATCAGATGTCTTTCGAGCGAGATCATCTGGATCACTTGCTCGATTAATGCGATAAGTTGTCATTTCTTATTGTGAATTAAGCAAGCCATTCAGTGTGGAACGATCCTTCTTTATCAACACGTTTGTAGGTATGTGATCCGAAGCAATCACGCATGGCCTGGACCAGGTTCTGAGGTAACCGACCGGTGCGATAGCTGTTGATGTAATCCAGTGTGCTGCTGAAGCATGGCACTGGAATACCTGACTGGGCTGCCCCTGCAACGACCTGAGCCAACCCTGGCAGCCTTCGATTGATTTGATCCGCAAACCAAGGATCAACCATCAGGTTCTCAAGCTGTGGATTCAGGTTGTAGGCATCTTGAATCCTCTTCAATAGTTTTGCGCGAATAATGCAACCTCCTTTCCAAATCTGGGCGATCGACGGCATGTGCAGCTCATAATCAAGATCTTGGGAAGCAATACGCAGTAATTCCATCCCTTGGGCATAGCTGGCGACACAGCTCAAGACCACTGCATCCATGAGCGGTGACATGGCGTCAGAAGGGGTGCCCAGGTCGAAATCTTTGATGGCAGGTCCTTTCAGAATCGATTCAGCTGCTACACGTTGCTCTTTCATGGAACTCATCACCCGTCCATTCAAGGAGGCATAAATCGTCGGAACAGACGCTCCCATCTGGAGTGCGGTGACAACCGTCCAAAGACCTGTGCCTTTCTGCCCTGCCTGATCCATGATCTTTTCAACCAGATCAGCACCATCGTCCGGATCTTTTGTCCTCAGACAGACTTCCGTGATTTCGACGAGGTAAGAAGACAGCTCCTCTGTGGCATTCCATTGAGCAAGGACATCGGCCATCTGTTCTCCGGACATCCCCTTGACGCGCTTCATCAGGTCATAGGACTCGGCCAGGATCTGTTCGATGCCATATTCGATGCCGTTATGAACCGTCTTGACGAGGTGGCCTGATCCACCAGGACCGATGTAGGTGACACAGGGGCCGTCCTCAACCTGGGCCGCCATTTTGTTGACCAGACTCTCGATCGCCTCGTAAGAGGTTTTGGTACCACCCGGCATCATGCTGGGTCCCTCCAAAGCGCCCTTGGCTCCGCCTGATACGCCCATGCCGATGAAACCAAAACTCTTGCTTTCCAGTTGCTTCACCCGGCGCTCGGTGTCGTGATAGTCGGAGTTGCCCCCATCAATGAGAAGATCCCCCTCATCGAGGTAAGGAGAAATCTGGTCGACGACAGCGTCAACAGCCGGCCCAGCCTTCACCATCATCAGAATGCGTCGCGGACGCTCAAGTTTTCCAACGAAATCTTTGAGATCGGTTGCGCCTTGAATGTTTTTTCCCTGGCCACGACCATTCAAAAAGTCTTCTGTTTTGGCGTAGGTGCGGTTGTAGACAACACTTGAAAAGCCATTGCGTTCTGCGTTCAGGACAAGGTTTTCGCCCATTACACCGAGACCGATCAGACCGAAGTGAGACTTAGACATGGTCGACAGGACCACCAACAACTGACGTCAGTGTGCGCATAACAACGGCATCCGTCCGCAAACAACACGAATCTGTCAGGAATGAAGGATGCCGTGAGCGTGAAGCATCAGTGCGCGTGAGATTGAATCAGATCACCATTCCATCAGGGATCGTTGCATTCTTCACAACAACAACGATGCCATTTCGGATGTAGAAGCCTTGATCTGCACGATCAGCTTCTTCAACGTTGTCTTTATTGACGATCGTCACATTCGAACCAATCCGAGCATTCTTATCGAGGATGGCGCGCTTGACCGTTGTTCCCTGGCCAACACCAACAGGTGTCCCTCCACGCTCGCGCAAAAGTGCGCGCTCGTCACTTGATTCAAAGAAATCAGCACCCATTAATAAGGTGTCCTGCAGGACAACATCCATTTCGACTCTGCTACGCACTCCGAGAACGCAGTGGTGAATACTGCAAGATTTGAGGATTGATCCTTCACCGATGACAGAATTCGTGATCTGAGCATCGACGAGTTTGCTGGGTGGAAGATAACGAGGCCGAGTATAGATTGGAAACTTCTCGTCGTAAAAACTAAATGCTGGCTTTGGTTGCTGGGTTAAGGCGAGATTGGCCTCATAGAAGGCACCAATCGTTCCAATATCCTCCCAATAATCGTCGAATACATAACTTTGAAGTTTGTCACCGCGTGCAAGAGCGTCCGGAATAACTTCTTTCCCAAAATCCTTGAAGCCTGGGTTTTTATCAAGAAGATCGAATAATGTGTCTCGACTGAAAACATAGATACCCATTGAAGCAAGATAGGGTCTCTCCTTTGCCGATTCAGCACTGAGTCCAAATCGTGAAGTATCAACGGCCATTTCCAACAAGGAGTCACCCTTGGGCTTCTCGCGAAATTCGAGAATATTGGCGTCGCCATCGGTTCGCATCAGGCCGAAGGCTTCCGCCTGGGCAGGATCAACTGGCAGAGCAGCCACAGACAAATCGGCACCCGAGCGACGGTGATGTTCGATAAATAAACTATAATCCATTCGATAAAGTTGATCACCTGACAAAATCAGATATTCATCAACATCCCATTCCTGAAAGAGCCATTGGTATTTACGAACAGCATCAGCAGTTCCCTCAAACCATGACGGACTGTCGGGAGTTTGCTGGGCGGCGAGGACTTCTACGAAGCCCTGTCCAAAGGAGGCGCTGAGATTGTATGTCTGACTTAGATGACGGTTTAAGGACGCGCTATTGAACTGCGTCATCACGTACATCTTGTTGATGTTCGAGTTAATGCAATTGCTGATCGGAATATCGATCAGACGATATTTACCTGCAAGAGGGACAGCCGGTTTGGCCCTCATTTTTGTGAGTGGATAGAGCCTTGTACCAGCTCCGCCACCAAGAATGATGGCTAAAACACGCTTCATGCCGCTGACCGATTTCGGCGTTGCCGAAAGAACTTACTGGACTTTGCGTCCCCGCCAGCGAATTCCGATCAGATCCGACGAGATTGCTGCGAATCAGAACGCGACAGATCTTCAACCATCCGCTTGAGGATCAAGGCTGAACAGCCGTTCGACTGTCCTGAGGGACTGTTGACGTTCCTGTCGTCCCTGCGGCGCCCTGAGTTGCGTCACGGGGGTGTGGAGGATCTTGTTGATGATTCCTTTGCTGAGGGCCTCCACAACCTTGCGTTCCCTGGCGGAAAAATCGGGTCCCATCCGACTCAGAGCCTTCTGTAGCTCCTCATGGCGAATCGCTTCCATGGAGGAGCGAAGCCGGTTGATCGTTGGAACCGCTTCAAGGCTGTCCCACCAATCAAGGAACTGCTGCGCCTCGTTCCTGAGAAGCTCTTCAGCTTCCCGTGCAATCGCCTGTCGAGCTTCCTGATTCCGGGCGACAACCTCCTGCAGATCATCGACGTCGTAGGACTCGACACCGTCGACGTCGCCCACATCTGCGGCAATATTTCGAGGAACTCCGATATCGATCAGTCGCAGACAGCTGCGACGATTCAGTGGAGAGAGCCTTGCAGCCGTGATGATGGGGTCATCAGTGGCCGTGCTCGTAAAGACCAGAGAGCACGTACTCAGAAACTGATCGAGATCGCCCAGTGGACGACACTGCACTGGAAGTTCGGGGAAGTCGGCTGCCAATTGTTCAGCGCGAGCCACTGTGCGGTTCAACAGAACAACCCCGGCAGCACCCTTAGCTTGTAAGTGCTGAAGCAGCAATCTGCTCATCCGCCCGGCGCCGACAACCGCTATTTGCTCACTGTCCAGGCTGACAAGCTGATCCAAACCTCTGGACTGACCTAACTTCAGTTGAGCCAGTTCAACGGCAGCTGAACTGATCGAGACGGCACCAGTACCGAGGTTCGTTTCACTCCTAACCCGCTTACCGGTGCTGACAGCCTGGGTCAACAATCTGTTCAAGATGGGGCCGAGTGACTTGTGCTCTTGGCCCAGGCGCATCATTTTCTTCACTTGAGAAAGGATCTGTCCTTCCCCAAGAACGAGGCTGTCGAGCCCCGCTGAGACGCGCATCAGATGGTCGACCGCGTCTTCGTGGTGGTAACTAAAGAGATGGGGAGAAAGTTCACGCGTCTCCAAACCGGAGTGGCCGCTTAGGAAATCACTGACAGCGGAGACACCAAGATCGGGATTTCTGACCAAGGTATAGATCTCAAGACGATTACAGGTGCTGAGGATGGAGGCCTCAAGCACCTGTTCATTGCCCTTCAAGGACTGAAGGGACGTCTCCATCGTCTGCTCAGGGATACTGAGTCGCTCCCGGATTTCGACCGGTGCCGTGCGATGACTGAGGCCGACGACGGCAATGTGCATGGAGACGTTCCTCTAGACCTGTGAATAACGATCAGCTCAAAGCAATGCTCTGAGCACCGTCCTTGATGTGCACGGTGTTGGTGAAGCGGCAGGTGTTGTCCAGGTTGCTGATCACCAAGCTGCTTGTGCGGGTGCAGTCCTGCTCGAACTTAACTCCATCGAAGAGAAGGCCATCAGTGATGCCGCTTCCTGCAAAGACAACATGTTGCCCACAAGCAAGCTCAGCAGCTTCATAGACCTTGTCCGGATCAGAGATACCCATTTCAGCAAGCCGAGCAAGGTTGCCTTCCTTGGTCAGATCAGCCCACTCCTTGGTTTGGGCAACAGCAGGGTCATAGACCAGCTGACCTTGGAAGTGACCGCCCAAAGCCCGCATAGCGGCAGCGGAAATGACGCCTTCAGGAGCTGCACCAATGCCCATGAGGCAGTGGGTTCCTGAGCCGGCAAATCCACAGGCGATGGCTGCTTGGACATCACCATCGGAGATCGGCTGAATACGTGCACCCGTAGCCCGAATTTCAGCAATCAAGTCCTTGTGGCGAGCACGATCCATGACAACGATCGTGAGTTCATCGGCCGAAAGGCCCAGACAATCGCTGAGAATCTTGATGTTTTCGGTAGCACTTTTGCGGATATCAACCTTGCCCTTGGCTGCTGGTGGTGCAGCCAGCTTTTTCATATAGAAGTCAGGTGCGTTGAACAATCCACCACGGTCGGATGCTGCAAGGACGGCCATGGAACCGCGCTGGCTGAAGGCACAAAGATTGGTGCCTTCGCAGGGGTCAACGGCGAAGTCAACTCCGGGACCAGTTCCACTTCCCACCTCTTCACCGATGTAGAGCATCGGTGCCTCATCGCGCTCGCCTTCGCCAATCACGATGCGACCTTGCATCTGGATCTGACCCATACGCTTACGCATGGCTTCCACAGCAGCGGCGTCTGCCTCGTTCTTCAGGCCTTTGCCGGAGAGCTTGGCGGAAGCGATAGCAGCTTGTTCGACAACCTCGAGAATTTCTTGAATGAGGGTCTGATCCACGGGACTCCGGTTGTGGGGTGAAGGGGTATGCAAGTCCATCAGGGAGGGCAGTCTGCCCTTGCCGCAGTGGATCTCGACGACTGAGCGCGGCTAAGTGTATCAGTGTCATCTGGTCATCCCAAGCCAACAGGGCTTCACTAAAATTCTGCGGTTTATTTGGACTCGTATGGCAGGGCCTCATCGTCCGATTCAGATCATTCCATCAGTCCTTCCAGCGGACTGGGCGGCCATGGGGCAATGCGTCAAAGATCTCGAAAATGCAGGGGTTGACCGTATTCAATTCGATGTCATGGATGGGAATTTTGTACCCAACCTCACCTTTGGCCCCGAACTCATCAAAGCGTGCAGGCGCTATTGCAGCGTTCCGTTCGAAACGCAGCTCATGGTGAGTCAGTACAACTGCGAAACCATGCTCGAGGATTACGTCGAGGCCACCAAAGGGGCGAACGGTGAACCAGGTGTCGTGATCGCACACGTTGAAGCCAACACCCATCTGCATCGGGTGCTCGGACGAATCCGGCAACTAGGGGGCAGTCCATCGGTGGCCATGAACCCACACACACCAATGGAAATGGTGAAAAATGTCCTCGACATGGTGGACCATGTTTTGGTGATGACCGTCAATCCAGGATTTGGAGGTCAGGCTTACATTCCGACCATGCTGGACAAGATTTCAGAGCTGAGAACAGCAATCATTGAACGGAATCTCGATGTTGATATCGAAGTTGATGGGGGGATTAAGGCTAACTGGACCATTTCCCAGTGTTGTGCTGCAGGGGCCAATTGCTTCATCGCCGGCAGTGGCATGTTCGCGTACCCAACCTTGAAAGAGGGATGTGACGACTTACGCCGAGTCGCAACGGAAGCGCAAGCAGGAACAGTTCTGCCAACACCGAACTGATCGGTGTAACGGATGTAACATCACGGAGTCATCAACCAATGGTCCGTGATGTCAGATCGCTCGCTAGTCGTATCACCATCCATCCTGTCAGCGGATTTCTCGCGCTTGGGGGAAGAGGTTAAAGCTGTTGATGAGGCAGGGGCAGACTGGATACACGTCGACGTCATGGATGGACGGTTTGTACCCAATATCACGATTGGCCCCCTGATTGTTGAAGCACTACGCCCCGTGACTAAAAAACCACTGGACGTACATCTGATGATCGTTGAGCCAGAAAAATATGTAGAAAACTTCGCAAATGCAGGCGCTGATATTATTTCAGTACAAGTAGAGGCTTGTCCTCACCTGCACCGCAACATTGCACAAATCAAAGATCTTGGCAAAAAAGCCGGAGCAGTGTTGAACCCTGGAACACCTCTAGACACACTTGAATATTGCCTCGAATTGTGTGATTTAGTCTTAATTATGAGTGTCAATCCTGGCTTCGGCGGACAGAGCTTTATTGAAAATCAAATTAAGAAAATCAGAGATCTACGCAAGATTTGTAACGAAAGGGGACTCGATCCTTGGATAGAGGTTGATGGAGGGATTAAAGCCAATAATGCATGGAAAGTGATTGAAGCAGGTGCAAATGCAATTGTAAGCGGCTCAGGCGTCTTTAATCAGCCGAATTATGCGGAGGCGATCAGAGGAATAAGGAACAGTAGCGCTAACAAAGCAATACTTGTTTAAGCGGAAAACAAGTCAAACCAGACAACAGAGACAAGTCTGCAAAACTAAATCGAGAAAAACATAAGGTATCAGATAGACAAACAAGAGTGATACGATTGTTCGCCATGACGGCAACAAATAGAAGCTGTTACCGCAAAACGATAAAATAAAACCCAAAAGAATTAATCATCTCTGAAAGTTGGCCTGACAAACAGAAAAACACGTAATTATTGAGAAAAGAAACAAAGCCAAAGCGGGTCAACACACGCTTAGAGAGCAATTCAGCACTCTAAAAGGATGAGTGCAAAAATAGCTTGTGCCGAGAATCATAGAATAGACATCAAAAAACATCACAGCGAACGAATTAAAGAAGAAAGATAGGGCATTGTGCTCACAATCAATGCAAGAGCAAACATGCTGATTCTGCATTTTTTTGGATTTGGCGATTCTCTGAGACAATTTGAACTAGAACAATTCACAGGCCTGAGTATTTCAGGATTTAGACCACTCGGCCTAGACGACATGCTTGGATGGTCTCATCAAATAGCCGAAAAAAAACAGTGGAATAAACTAGATGTGAATAGGATCATCATTCGAAGCTGGGTTAAACAAGCAGAGGAGATTCATCGCTGGCAAAATACATTAAGAACAATGCCAGAAGAAATGGGCTTGGTCGCAGGGATAGGTGATCGATTGCAATGGCAGAATCACTTGGAATCGATGTTACGTCAACAGGGAAGGGACAGAGACGAAGAGGCATAAAATAGAATTACGATATGAGCCAAATAATTAAAAACTAGATAGGAAAATCGAAGTGACAATTTCAACCAATTGCGACAAAAACCAATAAGTTATATATCTTCTTGCAATATGAGAAAGAAAATAACAGAAGTCCCAAAAACAATACTGCAGCTTCAGGGATGTACAAATTGATCGTGATCAGCAAGAATAGAGATCAAACCGATCAGGCAAGGCAATTGACGAAGTGGGAGTACACACAGCTGAGGTTTGTTCCACGTGGCAAGTCCTGGACAGGGGAAATCGAAGAGCTATGGCTCGATGATCAGCAGATTATCTCAAGACGACACCCGCAA
This sequence comes from Synechococcus sp. MIT S1220, assembly GCF_047303025.1. Classification (NCBI taxonomy): domain Bacteria; kingdom Bacillati; phylum Cyanobacteriota; class Cyanophyceae; order Synechococcales; family Synechococcaceae; genus Synechococcus; species Synechococcus sp. MIT S1220. The sequence goes on from NZ_CP138939.1 coordinate 2,049,357, forward strand.
CGCAGCGTCACTCTCGTGGGGCTGATGAATGAGCTTGGCTCACAAGGGTGGGAACTAGCAACTTATGCTCAGCCATTTACCGGATACCACGGTGGCTGCTACACATTCAAACGGCTGAAGTCGGAGTAATAAAAATAACATTATTGCAACAATTGCGACCCAAAATACAATCTAAAACTCTGAAAAAGCATTTAAAATTCAATTGAGACAATAGACGACCCTGCCTTAAGAACCACCAGCGCATAAATCCAAAAAAGAAATAAAAAGTGAAAAGAAATAGTATCAAAAAATTGATATAAACAATATGGGACTATGAACGCTTCAATTCATTTGAGTAAACACCCGTTAGACCCATGACTCCCATAGCAGATGGATGATATTCATTCAAAGTCGTTAAAACTGAAGCGATGAACATCGTAATCGCAAGTGAATTTTCATTATTAGAATTTTCCGTGAATTCAGGAACAACAATTTGATCAAGAATTGACTGACTTTTCAGTAAAGCATATTCTTTTTCCTGCTTGTCATCAGGAATATTGGTAGTAAATTTTGATGCAAGGTCAAAGATAAAGGCCGACCTTTCAGGATCGAGAGTTTGAAGATGACACAACAATGCGTTTATAACAAGGTATAGCTGGGGTCGTTGAAGAGTTCGGGTTGAATCGCCTGCTAATTCATTGATCAGCTTGACATTTAGCATAGAAACCAAAACATAGGCCATCAAAAAGAAATCTAGTGAAATTCAGTGAAACGTCAAGCAGAGATAGGCAAAAGCGTGAATTGCTCAGGATTGAAGTGATCTGATTCGTAGATGAAAGAAAATCATTCATAAGCGATGAGTGTAACGTTAAAAGCAACGTGAAAATAAAACAGAGCCTAAAACAATCGGCATCAAAACCACAGGCTCAGATAAAAAAAGAAAGAGTGAAGGATTTGAATATATTGCCGAATCGGAAAAGTAAAGTTCTAATGCCTAACAATTTTCGGAAGGGGAACAAAGAAACCCATGTAGAAGTATGTATAAAAAATTACTTTGCTTAAGCTGGTCGTATAGGGTAGTGGAGTCGAGCTGTGTCATCCCATCTACTGAGAGGAGGTACCCAATGGAGCTCAACGATGATTTGAGGCAACGTGTTCGAGAATTAATGCGACAAAAATGGGACCAACATCCGCAGATGAAAAGACTTCAGTTTCAGGGAAGACATCCACATTTGTATCCATCTCTTACACAACATCCTCATCCTCTGGTTTAGATAAAGTAGAGAGAATAAATTACCAATAGAAAAAATAATGTTGAAATCAGACTATATCTATTGCGCAAAAATATTTTACTAAATCCACAAGAAAGAGTAAAGCCGAGCAAAAACAATCAAACCAAAGTCATTGACACAACGAAATAATAGAGAGACTTTGAATTGTTATGCAGATGATATATCGCTACAGGCCAGATGATCTAGATAAGTAAATATATAACAGCAAGAAAGAATTCAATTACTCATAAATATTGAGACATAAAATCGATATGATCACAAAAAATTTGAAGTTACTCCTTGAAGCGATCTATCAACCAAGAAACAAGAATCAAAAAAGGAGGGTGGGACGAAGGGTCGTCCTGTAGACGCCGTCCAAATATCACAGTGGTATGGTGCATTAGGACGCCAGACAAACGTAATAATCTGTTACAACATACATGTTCCGAAATTTTCTCATGGACAACGCAAAATTCGGTTTTTCCTCTTTCGCTGAACAATGGAATGGCCGCTTGGCCATGATGGGATTTGTGATCGGTTTAGGAACCGAACTCTTAACGGGCCAAGGCATCTTGTCTCAGGTTGGTCTGGGGTGACATCGAAGTCAGAACAAGACCTCTGGGTCCCTGAAGACAAGAGTGGGTATGCTTCGCTCTTTTATCTTGGATTAATGATGGCTGCCCTAGGGATTGGTGGAAACATTGCTATTCAATCCCTGTGGGAGACCCTCCAAGATTTGACCGAATTGATCTGACTTTGACACTGCGGATTGGTCAATTAGATGCATCTTATTTAATGACGAAACCATCAATGGCACAACACCATGTAACATTCTTCATTCAAATATGATTAGCATCATCTTAAATACCCACGATTTGTTCGGTTAATCCCCACAAATCCCCGATGACAGGGCAACAGGAGGGAGACCTCCTGTTTTTTTGCGTAAATTCAAATTTAAGAAGAATCACAGCAAAACAGATTAAAAACATTCAATAAGCACATCATTCAATATCCTATGCTTATTGAAAGGGAAGAGGAACAATTTAATCCTGACCTCTAGCAAGAATCTTCAATACACAGATTCGTAAAATAAAATCAAAGAGAAGGTCGAAGCCAGAAGATGATTGGTTAGATCGACTAATAATCAAATGAATTATTATGAGCTAACAACCTTTGACAAAAAATTCCTTAACTTATGCTGTTGTGTTATACACTTTGCAGATAATTTATCGCATTTAAAAGAATTACAAGGAGTAATTAGATTTCTAAATAAAAGACCTCTATCGGAAGTTTACTCATTTGCAAGAAGAGTTGAAAATCTACTAATTCCATCCCTATTGATAGAAGACGAAACCTGGAAGGTTGACAGCTTGGCCTGGAAAAAATTGCTTGTAATAATGGAGACATACACCTCATTCCATTAAAAATAGAGAAAGGAGTTATAGACAATTGATATATAGGGCCTAAATATGAGAGAATAAACTGGCATTAACAACACAAAATAGACAAGTGGACAAAAGAGAATAAGGTCATACATGAACATCAGTTGTAGCGGATATTTGGACACTGATGTAGGCGAAAATCCCTAAAGAATGATCAACAAAAAACATAAAAATTAGTTTTATAACTAAATACAATTAGACAGCCCTAATCAATTGAGAAAAATAAAGTTGAAAGGGTATGGATTAGAAGAAAACAAAAGAATACAGGTGATTGAAGTTTTTCAGCCACACAACTTCAACTGATCTGTTATAACCTATGAGGCTGCAATTCAATTGTAGTCAAAAATTCGTAACGAGTAAAAACGATGATTCAAGTACGTGCTCCAAAAAGATCCCTAATAGGAATCGTAATGGCAATTTTTGGCACGCTAGGGCTCGCCGGATCTGGTATTTTATGGAACTTCCAGGGAAGGGAATATGGCCTAACCGGCACAATAACTTCCATTTTGGCTTTGGTTTTTGGTTTCTTGTTTCTTTGGCCGCTTCAGCAAGCTGTAGTCAAAACTCAGACTTTATCAAATAATACTGACAAGGATACAGATAACATTCAAGAAGATAATGAAGTTAACGATGAACTATCGATGAATGATGAGGATATGGCGAAGAATAAAATAGAGGAAACAACTGCGGAGTCGATAGCAAGAGAGCTACAGGAAAGTCTTAAATCAATGCCGGCTGTTGAATTAACTAATTTTTCATGCACACATCTTCTGCCTGGGCAAACGATTAACACGAAACTGAGGAAACCAGGTCCGTCAATTCAGAAGTATCGTACTATGGTTAAAGATATCTTTTAACATCTACATGACATAACCCATTCTCTTGTCGTAGAGAATCGACTCTAGAAATTCTTTGCGTAAGAACGACAAGTTGTAACACAGTATTATTCTTATGATAGGAAATACCCTCTCCAGTCTTTATCCGAAAGCAATGTTTTAATGCGATTTAATATATCCGATTTTGGTTGACTTAAACCATCATTACTGATACTTAGCAGATACTCATGTTGACGACCATCTCCCCTTGGGCGCGAGCAGATAATTGTTATATCATCGTATGTGATTGGGAAACAATCAATCAATGATTGTTCGAGGACATGTTCAGATATGAACAAAAGAAAATCTAAAATAACAGGATTGAAATACTCCTCAGAAATACTTAAAGCACCAGATCTTATCATTTTCTCGCGCGTCTGTGGAGTGTAGGTAACAAATGAATAACAACTACGATAAGCAGTAAGGTGTAAATACAGTCCTTTAAATTCTTTTCTCGTCATCTAGGAAACAATGAATAACATTTGAGCTAAGAATAGGTATTTTCAAAGAGATTAATACAACTTACTATACAGTAAGCCAGTAAAGACGTTAAATGATAAATTTAGTTATGACAGACCACTACAAGATCAAGCGCAGTTATGGAGCTAGAAACGAGTAATGGCATTCTCGGCTTACTTATCACATCAGGGCTTTTCATGGCATTGCAAATCTGGTGGATCACGTCCCTCTTACATAGAAATAGGCGACAGACATTCGGGCAACCACTGAACTCCAAAGAGTTTCGTAAAGAGCTGGAGCGAATCATTAATCGATAAAATCTACAATCTAACAATTAAACATTAAAATCAAAAATGACTAAAATAATTCCAGCCTTGACCTTTAAATACTGCATAAGAATAGAAAAGATAGGCCACCGCCAATGATGCATATAGACTAAATTGATAGGACAAAATTGCTAGTAGCACTTGATTGCTGGAAAGGGTCAAGAACTAGGCATAAATAAACCAAGCTTGATAATAGAGACAGCAATAGTCTCGGGAGGATAAACGGAAGTATTCTAGAATAGCCGTTTAAATCAGTCGAAACAAAAAGTATTGGATAAAAGAAATATGTATAACAAAATAGAAAACGCGAGTTTAAACCGAATCAAAAGCGAAAAATAGTCTTTTACAAACGAAAAAGTGTTATTGTAAAAAGGAGTAAAAATGTGTTGTTCTATCAATGTCATTCATTCTCTCAAAAGGAAAATCATTACATGGAAGTCTCCAGCCTGGAGACAACCAGCAAATATTTCAAATCGACAAAAAACCTGGGCATTTTTTTTCGATTAAATTGAGGTCAAGGAGCATCTCGCCAAGAATCACAGTAGAGAACAGTACAGAAATTGTTGAACAATCGACATGCTATAGCAATCAATGCAAAACAGGAACAATTGATGGTGAGCGCTATAGAGAAGATTCCCTGGTCGCAAAAGTATTAACAATGAGTGGCGGAGGTGATTACAAGATCAAAATGATTGATCATGGCGATCTTGATGACATCACCTCGAATGTTATACGCTTCACGAATCGGATGAGACGACGAAATGATGTCAAACCTCTGAAGAGAAGTCAATTGTTGACCAAAGCGGCGCAGGCGCATGTCGATGATATGGATACGGTGGGCCGCTATCTCGGACATGACAGCAGTGATGGTCGAGAACTACGGGACCGAATTAATCAAGTGGGGTACAAATGGACTTACATTGCTGAGAATGCTGCCTCAGGCCAGGGTTCACCAAAAGATGTTGTTAAGTCCTGGATGAACAGCACAGGACACCGTGCCAATCTACTGAATAAAGAGATAAGTGAAATTGGAGTAGGTTATGCAATCGATGATTTATCTGGAGCCACATATTGGATTCAGAAATTTGCAGCTCCTGCTTGAAACTTACGAAAAGAGCTAGTAATTATTTTAATTAATACAAATAAGTATTGAAATTTAAGCATCTCGATCAATCAAAAACACAGCGAAGAAAAACAAAGGGTTGATCTATGTTCCCCTTACATTCATTGCATAACATGTTAGAATGATGTACTTATAATTTCACACATGAAATTTGAATTAGATAGTCGTTTAATTGAACCAAATAGAAGAAAAATAAAAGAGGCCTTAGTGGGCAAACGTGTTTACGTCTGCATGGGGAACTACTTACTCCTTAACGCATTCTGTCTATCTCGAGCTATAAATGATCGATTAGTCGGCCATTCGACGACTGAACAGGAATGTATATCCGACTTAGTAAATTTAAAACCAGATTTATTATTTATAACGGAATATTTAGAGTCAGGGTGTGCGGCTTCATTGGTAGAAAAAGCAAAATCTATTCTGCCTGGCTTGAAAACACTCGTATTCATTGATAGTAAAAATGTTGGATTGGTCGATAAGTGTGTTGACGCAGGCTCAGAGGGTATAATATTTACAACATCTATCGGCACAATTAATGGTAATTATGTAGAAGCAATAGTGAATATATCTGAAGGCAATACCTATTTTCCTATAGATGTGCGGCAGGAAATTACACCTGATAATGCGGAACGATTGAATATAAGTGAATTATCGCAGCTAGAGTTAGATGTTTTGAAATTAGTGACAGAGGGGAATTCAGATATACAAATAGCAAAAGTACTCTCATTGAGAGAGGCCTCTATCAAAAAGCATATAATAAATATACTTCAAAAGCTTGGTATAAAACACAAAACTCAATTGATGGTTGCACGTTTAAAAAATAAGATTCATTTTGAAACCACAAGTTAATAAAACACAGTGACAATTGAAAAATAAATCAGCTTAATGAATAAGATCATCCACCATTTTCTCAGAGTATAGGAGAGTACTTATATATTATCGGTACTAACAATACTGAAAATGCACACTCTATTAAGAATCAACCAACACCTTTCGTCGCTAGCTACGAAAATACATGTCATGACGACGCTCAAGGGAGACATTTCTATCGTTTATCTTTCACTCAGATCATTTGGCCATTAGCTATGCTCACAATATAAAACAATGGACATGGATGAGTTGATATTAACGATGAACTCTTCTGAAATATTTGGTTTCGCAGCGGCGACTCTTTCAACAATTGCATTTGTACCGCAAGTCATCAAAACATGGAGGTCGCAATCAGCAGATGATGTTTCTTATGCTCTTCTCTTAACATTCAGCACAGGATGCCTTTGTTGGGTGGTCTATGGATATCAGGTGGATGCAAGACCGGTAATGATCGCAAACACATTCACCTTGGCACTAAATCTAGCGATACTGGCTATGAAAAAGGTTTTTGAAAAAGAGCTATAAATCATTCATTATTTAGTCAACAATTGTTTTTTATGATTAGAGGTAAATCCTCAAAATTGTCAATCTGGAAAGGTCCGCTTTGATTGTTGATGAAGATAACTTCAAAGCCGTCCCAATTTTTAATTAGATCAATTTCTATAAATTCATCATCCATTGTCATCCTAATATTCACACCCCAATCAGCAGAATCAACCAGCAGACCCTGTACGAAGCCAAGCTCCGCATTTTCGATCAGTTGACGAATTTTAGCTTCCATTAACACGTTGACTCCAGTAATATTCTAATTTAAATAAACTGCTAGTCAAATGATATTTAATCACATAAAAAGAGGGCATTTGATTCACTCTTTACTAGCGTTTGATTCACCATATGCCAATCTCTCTGCAGGGCGTAGAATATAGTTAAAAAAAGACATCTTAGTAAGTATACTCTAAAGAACGATAAAAGCAAGATTGATAGAATATTTATTTTGTTCAATATGAAAAATAGTTCAATGGAGTAACGGTGATGTTTAAGATAAATCGAAACTTTCAAATTAAAATCGTTGAGAATTTTACCAAGAAGAAAGTTGTTATTATTACTCAGTGTGGGAGTGATCTCATCAACCAACTCTCATACACGAAAAATAAAAGAAAGAAGGCAATGATTCCAACAACAAGGAGTTTGCCACTCATTCCGTACCTTGATGCTAGAACGTCTCCTAAATACTTTAGCTCGATCAAGAGAAAATTCCATGTCTTATCAACAGATCACAACCAATAACAAGATATTGTTATATAGGGGAACGTCATTCCGTTGTTATTGAAAAAACAACCTGATGATGAAAGATGAATAGATACCTAAAGAATAGCTATTATGTTTAATCAAAAATCTACGGTCTCTTGAGTGAATCTATCAGTTGCTTGCGCTCTAACAGTTGTGCTCCTCATTCTTTCATCTATTGAAAACACATATTAGACGGTGAAGGTTGTAGAAAGGAGACACTCCTCGGTGGCAGCTGGGATGATGGAGTTTCCAACGGAAAAGCATCTATTGACTTGGACTTAGAGAGGATGATGTGAAACAAATTGAGCTCATTCCATGGTTTAGATCTTCGAACTTCTATCGGTCATCAACCGGATAAACTCAGGAAAACCACGAACCATGAACAAAATCATTTAATATAACTCAACAATTTTCTAAACTACCATGCTTTCAAGTCTATTCCCTTTGATCTATACCGCTGGCATTGTCTTGACGGTGATCAAGGTCATCCAATGGATGGCTTCTCATGGCCATGGTACCTCCACAGCCAAGAACAGAGACGTTGACAGAACAGGGCTGAAAACAATTCACCCTGAGCTCCTTGATGAGAACGGAGTTGTAACCGAGGAGGAGCTATGGGCAGTACGTTTTGAGGACTTGGATGGCTTCTCCATCAAAACCAAGGTCTAACCAACCCGCATAAGCCAGCATTAAAAGCCTCCATTGATTCCAGTGCGAGTGGATTGGCCAGTATGTAGATCAGGAACTACCTGCAATCAAATCGAACATTCGTTTCCCGCAGTGCATACCGAACGTTTCTCCCGATCGATCACGAGAAACGTGCCCATAACATCATGAACATCACCAGTGGTAGCTGAGAGACCATCGTTCATAAGACAGTTAACGACGAGTGGGATTATTAATAGGAACTTCATCCCTGAATCATCATTGTTTAGAGACAGCGTGATTCCATGCTGCAATTACGTCTAAGGGCCCTCTCAACGCTAGCTGAAAACTCTATGAGAGCAGCATCTGGATCCTTTAAGCAGCGAAGGCATTGTCCCCCTCAACCGACCTGATATGTGTTCCTTAGAGATTGGGATTACTCCCATACCGAGATCAATGAACAGACAGAAGCGTTCTCAGATAATTCCAAGTCTTTTTCATGCTAACGCTTTAATACCCGCTTGACAAAACAATTAAACCAGATCAAGACAGATCTTTTTCGTATGACACGCTTTATTTTTCGCCAACCCAAGCGGCACATGAAGATCAGTCACTGGTTTGCTGTTGTCACAGGAATGTTGACAGCATCGCTCTGTTTGGAATTTCAATCTGGAATGAAGCCTGAACCGCAGAAAAGTCATGCACATTACTCCTATATCAAAAGCTGATTTGAAAAGCAAAAATTTGACTCGACAGCACTGAAGAAGCTGAGCATTTGAATAAATAAAAAAATCGCATCGTCTTCATAATTATTTGATAGGATTGAATTTAGTTACATATCATTTATGAAAAACCAATCACTATTTATTCTGCTAATTGGAGCCGTGGCAATTGGCAATCTTCCCGTACATGCCCTATCTGATCAACAACGCTTTGATCTTTGTCGATCGGTAATGGAAAATAGACCGCACAATCCAAGCCAAGACGGTCCTTATGCTAAATCCACGAATTCGATCGGCTATGGAGCCTATCCACCAACTGATCAGAAGGGAATTTGGATTGAAATGAAGTGCTGGGAAATACCGGGCATCTACGACCCTTTCTGATAAAGCAATACTGAACACAAAAAAATCAACCATTAGGATCAGCTCAAATATGTGAATCATTTGAATGGCGACTTGAGTAATACATCTTTAATATGCACTAAAGATGGCGGAGAAGATGATTGCTTGTGTTCACACTATTGAACATGATTGGTTTTCATGAGCACGGGAAAAAACGCACTGAATATTTTGAAAACCCAATGCACATCAAGCTTGAGGATCAGGAAAATACTAGAATGAATATGAGGTTGACCCTGAGTTCTGCTAGTAACTAAAATAGCTTAATGAAGTCTTTGGTCTGTCTGCAGATCATTTTCGTATTTGAGTGGACTGACATCCTGACAGGGCCTTCCTGATAGACATAGGTTCTCTTAGGTTGGTGTGGTGCGATGAGTCAACCAAACCACATCCAGCTCTAAAGGTATTCTTGGCACAATTGATTTACATTATTTGCAGCTGTTTCAGCAGCGTTGTGAGTCATCCCAAGCTTTGAGCGAAGGTCCCGAGGCATCGAGGAGTAAAACTTCTCCCATAGTGTTGTTGGAGTCCAGAGCTGGGCTGCCATTTTCCAATCAGTACAGGCTCTCATTGGATTATTATCCATCGCTTTTTTGGAAATCCCTCGCCAGTAATAGGCTTCGAATAGTCGAGGGTTGATTTCAATTGCAATTGAATAGTCATCAATAGCAGCTTGAAATTTGTCTGATTGATGATTGACTTGTCCACGGCCCAAAAAGGCATCGGCCTTATAAGGTTCAAGCTTAAGTGCCTTATCAAAGTCAGAAATTGAAGAATTTAAAATTGCTTGATTCAAGACTGCAATTGCAGGATTATTTTCATCATTATATTGAGTTGAATTGGCCTTTGCGTGGCCACGTTGCACGTAAGCTGTAACATTACCAGGATCATTCTCAATTATTTTCGTGTAATCAACAATTGCACCTTCATGATCATAATCATTGACTTTATATCTTGCCAAGATAAAATAATAAGAATTTGATATCGGCGTGCAGCCCAATGTAGCCAAACAAACCAATACTATAACCAATCCCGACATTGCCCTGTTGATCGACATTCGCATTCGAATTTGGGAATCAATGGAACTGTTAGATGTGTAGCATAGAAAGATTTCTGACAAAAATCAAAGGGTTAGGCGTACTGGTCAAGAGGGCATAAGTGTCAGTTGTAGGCGGTTCATCTTATTTATCAAGTGGATTGGTATAAGTTCGGAAGTGTGAGGAGTTTCTTTTACTGATAAGAAGTGAATGGTTTGAATTCTCCTGAGGCAAATCAAAAATTTTCTGCATCCACAAGGTTGACAACTGCCCCAAGAAACGAAAATGTGATCTGAACTCTCCTGTTTTATCGCGAATCTTGCAGTTAAACAGGTTGGTTGTAAATATTTAAAAGAGCAGATCCATGGAATCACTGGTTTTCAAAGAAACCAACCGTAACTATGTAAACCGATACCGAGTAAATTAACGCCGATGTAGCAGATAGCAATTACAGCAAGGCCAATCACAGCGACAAACGCAGGTCGTCGACCCTGCCAACCGCGACTGAGACGACTATGAAGGTACGCCGCATAGACGAGCCAACAAATCAAAGCCCACGTTTCTTTTGGATCCCAACTCCAGTAACTTCCCCATGCTTCATTCGCCCAAACTGCACCGCTGATAATGCCAACAGTCAACAGCAGAAATCCCACAGTGATGGTGCGATAACTAAGGCTGTCGAGCTGCTCTACCGGACTTAGTTGGATCGATTTGAGATTGAGAATCCCCACATCACCCATGGCCGTTGCTTGTCGGTAACCGCCGGTTCCGATCGAACTACTCCGCAATTGCAGTGCTTCGCCTCGATCCGTGAGCAGAACAGCCAACGACAATAAAGATCCAACAAGCAGAGCGGCATAACTCACCATGATCACGCTCACATGCATCACCAACCAACTTGAACGCAGGGCCGGAACGAGGGGCGCTGCGCTCTGAAGCGTGTCGGGTAAAGCAAAGCTTGCGAAAGCGATGCAACCAAGACCCATAGGAGTAGCTGCCGCCGCAACATGGGGAGATGGCCAGCTCCGTTCCACAAGAAGCTGGGTGAGAGTGCAGGCCCAGGCGAGAAAACAAAGCGACTCATACAAGTTGCTGATTGGGAAATGGCCGGATTGCCACCAGCGCAAGACCAGTTGAGCTGTAAGGAGAAGGTTGGCCATAGCGACCAGGCTCCTCACCGCCGTTGACGTTTCACGACTGGACACCGACCAGAACGCCACGGGCATCGCCAGAAGCAACAGGACGAAGGCCGTGAAACCAAGGGTGGTCACCACGTTGGCGGCGTCAATCAACACGGCATCCGTCCAGTCCATACAACCCAATTCTGCCTGGCTGAATCACCGACTGGCTTGACACAGCAGAGCACTACCACCGCCAATGCCAATCAAAACCGGGAGCCAAGCCGCGACAACTGGAGGGAGGGTGCCCTTGACGCCCAATGAACTGAAACTGAAACTGATGACGTAATAAACAACAATGATTCCAAGAGTTAACACAAATGCAAAACTACGACTGGTTCGATAGCTGGGTTGAGCACCGAGTGTTGCACCGAACAACCCGAACACAACACAGGCCAAGGGAAACGTAAATTTCTCTTGTATTCGAACACGAATTTTGCGTGCGTCTTTGTTATTTCCTGCTTCTACATAAAGCCGTTCGGCTTGCCTTGCCTCCGCAACCGTCATGTTGACCGCATCTTTCTGTATTCGCGTTAACCGCAGTGGGCCCGAGCCAAGAGGATAAACATAACGGTCAAATTCAACTTTTGTTGAACTGCCATTAGGACTCAAAGTTAAATTCTGGCCATCAAAAAAATCCCATTGAGCCTGCGCTTCATTCCAGATTGCTTTTTCTGCAACAAGCATCTGAGTAAAACCAACGCGAGAGAAATCCAAGACTGTGACATTCAGCATCTCTCCATTGGCAAAACTGCGCGCATAAAACAGCTGTGTTAAACCGCGTCTAGACTCCTCATCAGCATCAGAACTTAAACGTCCAAATTGTGGATAAATGATATCTTCTCCCTTCTCTGTTGCCAGAGAACGCCCCAAAGCGCGTTGCAACGTCACCTCAGCAAAGCGGTTGCTTCTTGGAACAACAACATCGTTCAAAAAGAAGGTAAAACCCGTCATCACGATCGAGAGGACCATGGCAGCCGTGATCATTCGGATTGTCGTAACCCCAAGACTGCGCAGAGCTGTCAGTTCACTATTGGCAGATAAACGGGTAAAAACAAACAGGCAGGCCATCAATGTTCCCATCGGAACAGAAAACGCCAACCATCGCGGCATGCTGAATAGAAGAACCTGTACTGCAATTGCAAGTGGAAGATTCTTATCCACCATCTGGCGTACCAGCTCAAACATCACGCCGCCAGTGAGCAGGAGAAGCGTGAACAGCGCGATAAAAAACAGCAAAGGACCAATCACTTCGACCACCATCCACCTGTCCAACAGGGGCAACCGCATCCACGTCAATCGCTTCAGTTGTTTCATCACAGCTGGAATGCCTCTCCGAGGTAATGGCGTCGAACCAGGGGATCGGCAGCCACCTCATCGGACCGACCGGAGGCCAAAATTGCACCATCGTTAAGGATGTAAGCCCGATCAGTGATCGCGAGTGTTTCGCGAACATTGTGGTCCGTGATCAGAATTCCCATGCCACGGGACCGTAAATCCTGTACAAGTCCCTGGAGGTCTGCAACGGCAAGCGGATCGACGCCGGCGAAAGGCTCATCAAGCAGGAGATAACGCGGGCCATTGGCACCAACTGCAAGGGCCCGCGCCACTTCGCAGCGCCGCCTCTCTCCTCCGGAGAGTTGAAAGCCAAGCCGGTCCATGAATGCCGTCAAATGGAAATCGTCGATGAGCTGATCCCGCCGGTCACGCCGTTCAACCGAACTCAGTGTTGTTTGATCCAGGGCGAGTTCAAGATTTTCTCGAACGGTGAGATGGCGAAACACACTGGGCTCTTGAGGTAAGTAGCCCATACCAAGACGGGCCCGTTGCGGCATGGACAAGCCTGCGACATCGAGATCGTCGAGCAGGACCTGGCCGGAATCCGGACGGAGCAAACCGATCACCAGATTGAACGTGGTGGTTTTACCAGCGCCGTTCGGCCCGAGTAGACCAACGATTTCTCCAGGAGGCAACTGAAGCGAGACACCCTTGACAAGCAACCGGCCACCCAGGCCGATCGAGACCTCATCCAGCGAAAGACTCATGGAAGAGTTTGCTCTGAGCCGGTGGTTTCAAGCTCCAACTGCCATCGACTGAACACCTGAGCACCCTCCTCGGGTGTTGCAACCGCACGCTCATCATCAAGATTGTATGTCACACGATCTGCGCGCAACAAATTTCCATTCTCCTGCACAACATCAACATCGCCGCTGAGAACAATCCTGGCTTCTTTCGTAAAATATTGGGCCTGGCGACTGGTTGCCACCACGCCACGATCAGCGTGAACGAGTCGAACATTCCCGCTGGCTGTCACCACCCCTGTGACATTGTCCGCGGATTGAACATCAGACTCAATGGTAATTAATCCATCCGAGGATGGATCGGCAGCTTGGGCTTCAGCTGAACCCAGCACAACAGTGGCCAACACTGTTAGTAACAATCCAAAACGGCGGATTACCGGCAGCACATTCGCGGCCACAGACAGCCTTGCATCATTTGAAGCGGACCCTACTGCCATCTCAATCAACGACACGAAGGCCTGGGACAGTGCAGGACTCGGGATCTTGTTCTGATTGAAGGCAACGAAGTCGATCGCCGACGCTCTGACAAAGGAAATCAAGATCCAGCCCTAGATCTGGCGTGCCTGGTCTTTTCAGCCGACCAAGAGCCTCACCGAAAAGGATCGTTGCGCCACGCCTGTTGCCCCTCTGCAAATGCAATTGAGCCACAGCAACCTGAAGAATTCCCTGCAGACTGCGACGCTCTGGGTCGGCCGTTTCATGCCATAGCTCTTCAAAAACATCATGGGCGGCGTACCACTCAGCTGAATTGAAAAGATCTACAGCCTGCTGGAAGCGGGGATCCCCCTCAACCATCAGCGTTTTGCCATTTTCTTGGCAGGAAGTTTGCGCAGGCGAATCGATTCGGGAGTGACCTCCAACATCTCATCCGGTCCGATGTACTCCAGAGCCCTCTCAAGGGTCATCTGAATAGGAGATTGAAGCGTGTCTAATTCATCGGCACCAGCAGAACGCATATTGGTGAGCTGCTTCGACTTACAAACGTTGATTTCAAGATCCTGGGGGCGATTGTTTTCGCCAATGATCATCCCCTTGTAAACCTTCGTTCCAGGTGTGATGAAGAACTGACCACGATCCTCAGCATTCTTAAGCGCATAGAACGTTGCTGTGCCTTCTTCAAAGGCAATCAGAACACCATTGCGCCTTGTATCGAAATCACCTGTCATTGGGCGGTATTCGAAAAAGGAATGGCTCATGATGCCCTCACCGCGGGTTGCGCGGATGAATTCACCTCGAAAGCCAATCAACCCACGGGCAGGAACAATAAATTCCAACTGGGTGCGTCCATCCTGACCGGTTTCCATGTTCTGCATCTCACCCTTCCGAGACCCCAGTTTTTCGATGCAGGCACCGACAGCCTCCTCAGGAACATCCATCACGAGAGTTTCAACGGGCTCACAGGGCGTTCCATCAATGGTGCGGAAAATCACCTGAGGCTGGGAGACCTGAAATTCGTAACCCTCGCGGCGCATCGTTTCGATCAGGATGCCCAGATGCAGCTCACCACGGCCACTCACGGCAAAACGATCAGGCGAATCGGTTTCCTCAACGCGTAGTGCCACGTTGGTCAGCAATTCACGTTCAAGACGATCACGCACCTGGCGACTGGTGACAAATTTGCCCTCCTTTCCAGCGAATGGAGAGTCGTTCACCACGAAAGTCATCTGCAACGTGGGTTCATCCACCTTGATCAGAGGCAACGCCGTGGGCTCGTCAGGGCAAGCGATCGTCTCACCGATGTTGACGTCATCAAATCCCGCGACAGCAACAAGATCACCAGCACTGGCGTCTGCGATTTCCACACGCTGGAGTCCTTCAAAACCAAGAAGTTTGCTGATTCGTCCGCGTTTTATCGTTCCGTCATCTTTAATCAGGGAAGCATTTTGACCCTGACGGATCATACCGTTATGCACACGGCCAATAATGATGCGTCCGAGGAAATCTGAATAATCAAGCGTTGTGATCTGTAGTTGAAGCGGCTTCTCCGCATCACCAACCGGGGGCGGCACATGACGGAGAATGGCATCAAATAGCGGACGCATATTGTCGCTATCTGTCTTCATATCAGGTTTGGCAAACCCGCCAAGACCACTGCCGAAGAGATAAGGGAAGTCGCATTGGTCGTCATCGGCCCCGAGCTCGATGAATAGATCCAAAACCTTGTCCACGGCTGTTTCAGGATCAACACGAGCACGGTCAATCTTGTTGACGAACACAATCGGACGAAGGCCCTGTTCCAATGCCTTCTTGAGAACAAAACGCGTCTGAGGCATTGGGCCCTCGTTGGCATCAACGATCAAAAGGCAACCATCAACCATGCCTAGAACCCGCTCGACCTCCCCCCCAAAATCAGCGTGTCCAGGAGTGTCAACAATGTTGATCCGGGTGTCGTTGTAGGTGACAGCGGTATTTTTCGAAAGAATTGTGATTCCACGCTCGCGCTCCAGGTCGTTGGAGTCCAACACGCAGGTTGGAACGGCCTCGTTGTCCCGAAAGATGCCGGATTGCGCCAACAGAGCGTCGACCAGGGTGGTTTTGCCATGGTCAACGTGAGCGATGATCGCGATGTTGCGAATCGCCTTTTGCTGGGCGCTCATGCGGGCTGACCGTTTGAAATTGTGAAGAACGCCATAGGCGCAGTGCGAAAGGATATCTCAACGTGAGAATTGGCTGGTTCGTTCCGGACCCTTCACGCGCAAGCTACCTCGCGTCACACCAAGTTGATGGTTGATGCTCTCCTGCCGCCAAACGTCGTCCGATGGCCGCCGACCCTGCAGAGCATCCACATACAGACGCACACGGCGAATGGCATCCTCTGGGCCTTCATCAAGCAATTCGAGCCTGAATGATCGGATTCCGGAACGGAGGAGAGAAGGCAAGCCCTCAACACCCGTCTGAGCCGTTCCGTTGAACAGCGTGTTGCGGCAACCCAGATCAGCCCGGAGTGGATGCTCCACTCCACTCCGATCCTTCAGGGTGACTGTGTGACGCTCACAGGGCCGACCGCAATCGGTATGGTCATAGCCATCTGAAAGAAAGGCACAGAACAGGCAATACTCCATATGGAACAAAGGCATGTGCTGATGGACGGTCACCTCAAGAAGGGATGGATCGACTGCGCAGGCCAGATCCAGCAATTGTTGAAGGTTGAGGTCATAACTCGCGGTCAGTCGCTCAAGACCCCAACGCCGGCAATACCAATGAACACTGAGCGGATTGGCGG
Organism: Synechococcus sp. MIT S1220; assembly: GCF_047303025.1. Taxonomy (NCBI): domain Bacteria; kingdom Bacillati; phylum Cyanobacteriota; class Cyanophyceae; order Synechococcales; family Synechococcaceae; genus Synechococcus; species Synechococcus sp. MIT S1220. The sequence continues at coordinate 2,066,277 of NZ_CP138939.1, forward strand.
TGTTCATGGAAAAGTCTCCCATGCAGGGCGCTAGTCCTGACAGGATTTCCAGTTGGTCGGCATTGCGGACCAGATAGCCGTCAGGCCGGGTCCGGATCAACGGTTCGAGGGTCCAGCGTTCGTCTGGGCGGGTGATACGCGGACCGGTGAGCCAGATCCCCTCCGGCCAGTGGCCCTGTCCAAGCGCCACGGCCTCCCGCAACTGACGTGGCTGGTCGAGATCCGCAACAACGGAGCGGATCGGCAGACCGTCAAGCCCTGGGGTAGTGAGCGCCCGCAGCTGCTCAAGGCTGCGCACAAGCACCACAAGCCCAGGTTCCGGCGTCACCTGGGCAGGTTGAACATCACCGAGAATCCCTTGCAAAACTTCAGTGATCTTTGGAGGAATTTCAACGACAGATGAAGGTTGATTCAGGCCTGCATGAGCGGCCTGCAAACGCTCGAGCAGTTCACGGCGCAACCGATTCAGCTCCGCTACAGGCAGAAAAAGATCACCGATCAGATCAAGCTCAAGCTGTTCAAGGGTCCAGCCGGTTCCGCCCAGGCGACCAAGCTGGTCTTCAAGTTTCTGACGATCCAGAGGCCTCCGTGAAGCAGGCTCCAGCGGCATGGTGCTGCGCAGATGCACTCCAGCTGCCTTTGGCACCACCGGTTCCAGCTCCAGGGACGCACCCAACCGCCCCCGGACCCGAAGCCTGAGCGGCCGGGGCGAGGCGACAGTCGTGCGCCGAGACGCCTTCTGCCATTGGCTCTCCCAATCGGGATCACTGGTCAGCCAAACGGAGGCACCGGTGGCAAGCGCTCGGGTGTCGATCCGGCCAGGCCCCAGCCGTAGTTTCAGCTGGTCACGATCAATGCGCTCCAGATCCATCACCCGGCCGCCAATCTCCAGCGGAGGGGTCAAGGGATCGTCACCATGGACTTCGAGAACGAGGCCCTGACCACGAAGCAATGGTTCCCTACTGCGGAGTAGCAACCAACCACCGCGGTTGACCCGCTGCAGCGATCCCACCAGGGGGCCGCGCTTTTTGCTCCACCGTCCATGAACGAGTCTCCTGTGATTAACACCCTTCAGCCAACCGCTGGATAAGCCACGGGAGAAAGCGAGTTCCAGCTGACGCTGCACCGTTGGTTTTCGATCCGCAGGTTTTGAACATGGTGTTTTTAAACCCAGTTTTTTGAACCCAATGTTTTTGAAGACGGTGTTTTTGAACCCGTCATGGGTGAGCCGTCCCCGTCACCCTGCCCCTGCCCATTCGCCGTCAGCCTCTGCCGATAGGCACTAATGACAGCTGCCACATAGGTCGCATCCTTGAGACGACCCTCGATCTTGAGACTGGCAACCCCAAGCTCCTGGAGCTGAGGCAGGAGCTCCCACGCAGCGAGATCCTGCGGAGACAGCAGATATCGCTGATCCCCCAGGTCGATGGGATCCCCGTCAACGACCATCTGATAGGGAAGGCGGCAAGCCTGGGCACATTCACCCCGGTTGGCGCTGCGCTGACCCAGGGACTCACTTGGAAGGCACTGGCCGGAATAAGCCACGCAGAGAGCACCGTGAACGAACACTTCCAGCGGCATGAAGAGATGCCGCTCAGTCAGTTGACGCTGCAAGCGTTCGAGGTCCTTCAAAGCGAGTTCCCGAGCAAGCACCACCCGCTGACAACCGAGGGCAGCGGCCTGGGCAACACCAGCCGCTGCAGTGATCGACATCTGCGTGGAGGCATGAAGAACAAGGTTCGGAACGAGCTGCCGCGCCAACGTGCAGAGTCCAACGTCTTGAACAATCACCGCATCAACACCGGCCCGATCCGCGGCTAGGAGCAGCTCAGCGGCCCGTTCCAGCTCATCGCTGAACACGAGCACGTTGAAGGTGAGAAATGTGAGAAATCCCCGTACCTCACGGTGATGCAGCCAACGCATCACATCCGCGAGTTCCTCGAGTTCAAAATTGTCGGCACGCTGACGAGCATTGAACGCCTTGACACCGAAGTAAACAGCGTCAGCACCATTGGCCACGGCGGCCTGCACGCCTCCCAATCTCCCGCGGGTGCGAGCAGTTCAGGCCGTTTCAAGGGCGACGCTGCACTAGACGTCGTGCAGGTTCAAACAGACGAAGAGCGCTGGCAGAGCCCTCGTATCGCCAATGCCACGGCTCATAGCTCACCCCTTGCGGATTGCCCTCAGGAAAGGAAAGGATGAAGTGATATCGAGCGGCGTGATCTTGCAGCCAACGGAACGCGGGAGTTTGTTCAAAGTCCGGTGAGAGATGGGTTTCCGGCGCCTCACCGTCGCCGATGTCAAGGGCGTATCCGGTGCTGTGTTCGGAATAACCAGGTGGCGCTGACACCATCGCCCTTTCTTCAGCTGTCTGATTCCGTTCAGAGGCCACATCAAAAAAAATTGATTCCTGAAGATCGTGGGATCGGTATCCACTCAGGAGCCGGAGATCCAGCCCATCAGCGGCTGCAGCTTGACGCATGGCATCAAAAGCGTTCGCCGCATCTTCATGAAGCTCGATTCCCGGCTCGACAACAATCAGCCGCGAATCCATTACCTCGTCATAGGGAAAGTGTCCTAGAAGACGGCCGTCTAAAGCTGGACGCTGATCGAACCCTGATAGCTGATCGAACCCTGAAACAAGTTCTGCTTCAACGTCATTTGTATTCAGACGAGCCAGCAACTCAGGTCCGAACAGCACACCTGCAACACTTCCTCCACAGACAACCACGCAAGAAAGAAACAGCCCAAAACCGCCACGGGATCGTCGCGGTGCCGGTCTTGATCGACGAGCAACAGGGATGTCATCTCTCTGAGCACGTCGAGCGGGAGCAGCCCGGGCCACATCGGTGATGCGTGTTGTATCAATCGTAAGGGCGGGTGCCAGTGGTCTCCTCAATCAGCATCTGCTCAGTGGTAGTTTCAAAAAACAATCCATCGGAGATTGGTTTAGATGTTGCGTGTCGCGGTTGTTGGCGGCGGTCCAAGTGGATCCTGTGCCGCTGAAGTGCTTGCCAAGGCAGGAATAGAGACTTGGCTCTTTGAACGCAAACTGGACAATGCAAAACCCTGCGGCGGAGCCATCCCCCTCTGCATGGTTGAGGAATTCGACCTTCCGGACAGCATCATCGACCGCAAGGTGCGGAACATGAAAATGATCTCCCCTTCCAATCGGGAAGTGGATATTCGACTGGATCCGTTGGGATATGACGACAACGCCTTCATCGGCATGTGTCGTCGTGAAGTGTTTGATGCCTTTCTCCGCAACCGAGCAGCCGATCTCGGCACAACCCTTGTGAACGGGCTTGTGCAGAAAATCGACACGGGCAAGAACCGCCAGGGGCCTTACACCCTCCATTACGCGGACTACAGCGGTGGAGGCCCCACCGGCGAGCAGAAAACCCTTGAGGTTGATCTGATCATCGGCGCCGATGGGGCCAATTCCCGAGTTGCCAAAGCGATGGATGCCGGCGACTACAACGTCGCCATTGCCTTCCAGGAACGGATCAAACTCCCTGCCGAGGAGATGACCTATTACGAGGATCTCGCGGAGATGTACGTCGGAACTGACGTTTCCCCCGATTTCTACGCCTGGGTGTTCCCGAAATACGACCACGTTGCGGTGGGAACCGGAACAATGCAGCAAAACCAAAGCCTGATCAAAGGCCTGCAGAAGGGAATACGCGAGCGGGCCAACAAACGACTCTTCAAGGGAGAGGTCATCAAGGTGGAAGCGCATCCGATTCCAGAGCATCCCCGGCCTAGACGCGTGGTCGGACGGATGGCTCTCGTTGGCGATGCAGCTGGTTACGTCACAAAGAGTTCGGGAGAAGGCATTTACTTCGCTGCCAAGAGTGGACGGATGTGCGCTGAGGCGATTGTTGAAATCAGCAAAAGTGGGACGAAAATTCCCAACGAAAAAGAGATTAAATCCACCTATCTCAAACGCTGGGATCGCAAATACGGCGCAACTTATGCCGTTCTAGACATTCTCCAGAGAATCTTCTACCGCAATGACGCGGCCAGAGAAGCCTTTGTGGAGATGTGTGATGACAAGGACGTTCAGAAGCTGACCTTTGACAGCTACCTCTACAAACGGGTCGTGATGATGAACCCCTGGCAGCAGATCAAACTGACACTGCGCACCCTGGGAAGTCTGATTCGCGGCGAAGCACTCGCACCCACCCAATACGACCCTGTGCCGTCGGCGGTGGGGCGGTCCGATGGTGATTTTTTAGCGGAAGAAGCTTCTCAGGCGGTCAAGGCACAGGCCAAAGGAAAGGACAAGGAGACCGCGTCGATCAGCTGAGCGATTCGGCATAGAGGGGTCACTACTGACGCGACTCAATCGCTGTACCGACCCCTTCCTTAACCCGTTCGATTCCCTGCTGATGATTTTTTCCAGGAGCTGGTTCCTTCTTGGTCGTCGACCAGACATTCACGGGATAAATCACAGCACCTGCAACAGTCAAGGCGGCCAGAACCAATCCCAGACCATTTCCACCTTGTTTGATCACCACGGGTGCCGTGCATTGGTGGATTGCTCAATTGACGGACTCATCAGCTGACTTCCACAGACTCGACCCCCCTGGCTAGCCAAGGGGGTCGAGTCTTTCCAACGCTTCAAGACTGAATCAGATCGAACCGAGCCAGAGCTGAGGCCTGGTTGCGAAGCACACCAAGCAAATTGAGACGATTCCGCCGCAGGGCTGGATCGTCGGCCATCACCATCACACTGGTGTCTCCATCAAAGAAGGCTTCCAACACCGGTGTGGCCTCAACAAGGGCGGCAGCAAGATCCGGATAAGCTCTTGAAGTGGCTAATGGCTCGAGCATTACTACCACTGCGTGCATCCCGTTCTCACTCGGAGAGGCGAACAACGAGGGATCCACAACATCGGAGGGAGAAAGATTGTCCACAGAAAGATCACCTTTCTCAGCCAATCGTGCCGCACGTTGAACAACCGCCTGCAAGGCGGCAAGCCCGCCCTGGTCGCGCAGCTTGGTCAACAATTTGATTCGATCCTGAACATCCACAGGATCACGCAGCAAACGCTGATCCGAAATGGCTGCACCGGCAACAGCCTGAACAAGATCCGGTGCATTGCCGTCCTCCTCCAACTGAGACACGATTCGCTGCCGCAGCAGAAGCATCAAATCCCCACAAAGGGTCTGCTGATCAACGTTGAAAGCGGGAAAGAGCTCAGACCAGACCGTTACAACATCACTGAGCAGAGCGACAAAATCGATGCGCCAACTCTTGTCCCAAAGAAGACGAAGCACCCCGTTCCCGGCCCGGCGCAATGCATAGGGATCGGATGATCCACTGGGCCGTTCTCCCTTCGCGTAGATGCTCAGCAGCAATTCCAGACGTTCAGCCAGAGCCACCACCGCTCCGGCTTCGGTGGAAGGGAGCTCATCACCCGCACCTTTGGGAAGGTAATGCTCCACAACAGCGAGGGCCACACCCCTCGGTTCACCCTCCTCAAGCAGATATTTCCCGCCGATCAAGCCTTGCAGTTCAGGAAACTCGCCGACCATCTGGCTGACCAGATCGTGTTTGCAAAACCGAGCGGCTTTGCAGGCGGTCGAGGCGACCTCTGGTGAAACAGGTAAGGACTGGATCAACTGATCGGTGAGACGTTCGATGCGATCGGATCGATCCCGAAGGCTGCCAAGGCCATCCGCAAACGTGACCCGCTGAAGGGCATCGCGCCTTGAAGCGCTCGACTGACGCCGATCAACACCAAGAAAGAATTCAGCATCGGCAAGACGCGCGCTCAGCACCCGTTCGTTGCCGCGAATGATCAGCTCAGAGGCCTGCTTCAAGCCATTGCCGACGAGAAGGAATTCAGGGCGCAGAACCGCAACGGCCTCCAAACGCAATGGATCGGACTGCACTCCAGGAACGTCCAGAGGGATGTAGCGCTGGTGAGCCTGCATCACAGTGCTGATTACCTCGGGGGGCAGCTTGAGAAAGCGATCGGCAATCCGTCCCCTTAGGACCTGTGGGTCTTCCACCAGATCAACCAATTCCTCGAACAGAGCGGAAGGACAGTTGGGAATCCCTTCAAGCGCTTGAGATTCCGTCTCAATGGCAGAGCGAATGCTGCGTGAGCGCTCCTCGCGGTTCACCACCACCCCAGCGGCAACGAGGGTGGCTTCATAGCTGTCGCTGTCTTGAATCGCTAGGGGCTGATCACCGTGAAGACGGTGGCCTCGGCTGAACTGAGCACTTCTGACCTGAGGATCTCCATCCTGAAGATCCACCTGGATCAGATCAGAACCCTGAAGAGCAAGCAGCCAGCGAATCGGTCGGCTGAACCGCTGCGTGCCTTGACCCCAACGCATGAAACGACGGCCCTGCAAACCATCAATCCAGCGAGGAATCATCTCCTGAAGCAGGGTCTGACTGCTTTGGCCTGGTGTACAAACCGTGGCAAAGACACATGGTCCCTTCGGCGTCTCCCGCACGTTGAGGTCCGCCGGGTCGACGCCGCATCGTTTCGCAAATCCGATCGCGGCTTGGCCGGGGACACCATCCTTGAATGCCTGCGCAGTCGGGGGACCCTTGCGCTCTTCGGTGAGATCCTCCTGCCGCTCCTGAAGCGCATCGACACGCACTACAAGACGGCGAGGGGTGCTCGTAGAGGTGACGGCCGCATGATCAAGACGATTCTCACGCAGATCCCGGCGCACCATCCGATCAAGCTGGCCCAGGGCAAGACGTGCGAAATCGGCAGGCAGCTCTTCTGTGCCGATCTCGAGAAGAAAGGTTGAATTCACGCCGCCGTCAGTGCCGTAGGAGACTTTATGGGAAGCCCCTTAGCTAGTTTCAAATGAAACATCAATCGGACTCGTGAGCGACGGCCAGGTTGCAGTGATTGCCATGGACAAGGCCTCAAGCGAGGTCTTGGTCTTGGATGGACCTTCACCGCCGACCGAATCGATCGATACGGCGCTCTCTAAAGCAGAGAAACGCAAGCTGTACAGCGGTCATCTAAGGGAACCGCTTGCCACAGAGCTCAAGAATGAAGAGATCAAATTCAGCGAGGATTCAGTTCAGCTGTTGAAGTTTCATGGCAGCTACCAACAGAATCACCGGGAGCTGAGAAAGACGGACAAGGTCCGCTGCTGGCAGATGATGCTCCGCCTGCGCAGTCCGGGTGGACGGATCCCTGCGCAACTGTTCATGGCTCTCGACGAGCTTTCGAATCGCCTCGGGGATGGAACCTTACGGGCCACCACCCGCCAGGCATTTCAGATGCACGGCATCGCCAAGGCCGATCTGAAAGAGGTGATCGGCACAATTGTGCGCAACCTTGGCTCCACGCTGGCGGCCTGTGGTGATATCAACCGCAATGTCATGGCTCCTCCAGCGCCATTTGAGAAGGGTGGTTACCCCGTGGCACGGCAGCTGGCCGACGAGATTGCCGATCTGCTCAGCCCTGAAGCCGCAGAGTGCTCCTATCTCGATCTGTGGGTTGACGGTGATCTGAGTTATCGATTCAAACCGAGTCGTCCAGTTCGCAAGGCCCGACAACGACAGATTGATACGGGGGTGTTTTCCAACAGTGCAGACGAACCGCTTTACGGAGACACCTATCTGCCGAGAAAGTTCAAGGTCGCCGTCACGGTTCCAGGAGACAACTCCGTCGATCTGCTCACCCAGGACATTGGACTGGTGGTGTTCACCGATCCCTCTGGAGTGCTTCGGGGTTGCAACGTCTACGTCGGCGGTGGCATGGGAAGAACCCACAACAAGGAGGAAACCTTCGCCCGTGTCGCTGATCCCCTCGGCTACGTCGATGCCGATGGCATTTTTGATCTCGTTCAATCGATCATGGCCTTGCAAAGGGACTTCGGTGATCGGGAGGTCCGCAAGCACGCCCGTTTGAAATACCTCCTGCACGACAAGGGAATTCAGTGGTTCCGGAGCATGCTCAAAGAGCGCTATTTCAAAGGCCAACTGAAAGGCTTGCGCAATGAACCGAAGGCCAAGTTGATGGACTACCTCGGCTGGCACCGCCAACGCGCCGGCTGTTGGTTCGTGGGCCTTCCCCTGATGTGCGGTCGCCTCAGCGGTGAGATGAAAGCCGGGCTCCGTCGCCTTGTTGAGACCTATCAGCTTGAGATTCGCCTCACCGCCAACCAGGATCTGCTCCTCTGCAACATCGGCACGCCTCAACGGGCAACAATCCGAGACAAACTCTCCGCACTTGGGTTCGACGTTCCCGAGGCTCCAGCGCCTCTTGCCCGTCATGCGATCGCCTGCCCTGCCCTGCCCACCTGCGGACTGGCGATCACAGAAGCAGAACGGATCCTCCCCAGCGTGCTTGAACGGCTGGATGAACTGCTGCGACGCCTCGACATTGAAAAATCGATCCTGGTGCGAATGACCGGCTGTCCGAATGGTTGTGCACGCCCCTACATGGCTGAACTGGGGTTGGTCGGCAGTGGAGTCAACCAATATCAGCTGTGGCTTGGGGGCACCCCCAACCTGCAGCGCCTGGCACAGCCGTTCATCGAGAGGATGCCCCTCGATCAGCTCGAAGCGACACTTGAGCCCCTCCTCCGCAGTTGGAGGGATGCTGGCGGTCGCCGCAGCCTGGGTGACCACGTCAACAAGCTTGGGGCTCAGGCGGTGACGGAGCTGCTGGGAGTCGCTGCGTAAATCGCTCGAGCGGCTCCACTGCGCCAGGCCCAGAGCTGGTCTCCATGGCTGAAATGCCACCACTCGTTCGGATGTTGTTCGAACCCGAATGCGGTCATCACCTGGCGCAACAGAATTCGTCGTCCATGCCAGACCGCCGCGGAAGACAGCGGTTGGTGATCCGCCTGATCCCTGTAGTGATCCGGTTCGGAGATTGAACCGATCGCATCGATGGCTCCTCCCATGTCAAGAGGAGACCCATCGGATGCCGATGCAAGGGTCAGGTCGACTGCAGCCCCGGTGCTGTGGGGAGGTGGTGTAGCAGGATCATCACTCGGTGGTGCCCAGAAACGGCCAACATCGGCCACTACACTCTTCAGATCCTGGGCTTGGGCTGGATCCAGGCGATCCACACCACGGCGATTGCACTCCTCGCTGATGGCATGGGCCACCATGTAGGACTGAACGGGAATAGGCCGCCAGGCATCGAAAACAGCAAGGCGGAGCTCCGGATGACGGGCTTTTAACTGGTCCTCAGCGCCGAGCAACCGTGCAATCACCCCGGAACGGAGACGAAAGGGGTCTGCCCCTGCTCCATAGGGCGCACCGACGCTGACATAGGGGTGAGGCTCCAGTCGCAGCAAGGCATCCGGCAGAGGTTCCAGGGGTTCCTGACAATCGACGATCGGCCGATCACTCCAAGGCCTCACATCCAGTGGCGCAGAGTCAACCCTTCATAACAAGGGACGATCTTCAATTCAGCGGCGTGCCACCTGCCAGTCGTCGCTGTTGGTCCGCGAGCAATTGAAGCAGGGTGGGGTGTTGCCCTAGGTCAGGGTCGTCCGTAAGAATGCTCTCCCCAGCGGCCCGAGCGTCGTCCAAGACAGCCGCATCGTCGGCCAGGCTGGCCAGGGCAAGATCGGGCAAACCAGACTGGCGTGTTCCAAGAACCTGTCCTGGACCACGCAATCTCAGATCCATTTCAGCGATTTCGAAGCCATCGGTCGAGCGCACCAACACATCCAGACGCTGCCTGGCCTGGGGGTTCGAGCTGCCATTGATCAGGATGCAGTGGGAGGCAGCGGCACCGCGCCCAACGCGACCCCGCAGCTGATGCAACTGGGCGAGTCCGAAGCGATCCGCATGATCAATCACCATCACGCTGGCTTCGGGAACATCCACCCCCACTTCAACGACGGTTGTGGACACAAGAACCTGAAGTTCACCCGAAGCAAAGGCTCGCAGCACCTGCTGTTTCTCCGCACTGCTGAGCCGACCATGCAGCAGGCCGACCCCGAGATCGGAGAAGACCCCTGACATCAATTCATCGTGCACATCCACAGCGGATCGCAGATCGAGTTTTTCAGACTCGTCCACAAGCGGCAGCACCACATAGGCCCGCTGACCCTGATCAACCTGAGAGCGAATCAACTCCCAGGCCTGATCGCGCTGTGAAGCGGAGAGCATCGCGGTACGAATTGGCGTCCGACCTGGGGGCAACTCATCGATCTGACTGACATCCAAATCCCCGTGCAACGACAGCGCCAGGGTGCGGGGGATCGGAGTTGCCGTCATGGTCAATAGGTGCGGTTGCAATCCCTTGTTGAGCAGGCGATCCCGCTGGTGCACGCCGAAACGATGCTGTTCATCAACCACCACCAGACCAAGACGGGAGAACAGAACTGGATCCTCCAGCAGGGCATGGGTACCCACCAGGACCTGCAGCGATCCGTTGATGAGATCCTCCAACAGCCGGCGACGCCGGGGCTTGGGAGTGGACCCCGTGAGCAGCTCGACGCTCACATGCAGCTGGGGCAGCCAGCCACAGAGATTCCGGTAGTGCTGCTCGGCCAAAACCTCGGTAGGAGCCATGAATGCCCCCTGCCAGCCAGCTTGAACGGTGCTGAGCAGAGCAGCGATGGCCACCACTGTTTTCCCGGAGCCAACATCACCCTGCACCAAACGTGCCATGGGCTCTGGGCGCTGAAGGTCGGCCTCAATTTCAGCCTGGACACGACGCTGAGCCCCCGTGAAAGCAAAGGGAAGCAGCTCCATAAAATGGCCCACCAAGCCATCGCGCGCTCCGGAGAGCCCCAAGGCCGGGGCGGGCTTGGCGCGAAGAATGCGACGACGGGTCAGCAGACTCAGCTGCAGCAACAGGAATTCATCGAAGACAAGTCTGCGACGCGCGAGATCAAGTCCAAGACGATCGACGGGTCGATGCAAACCCTGCAGGGCTTCTGCCAGGGGAATCAGATCGAAGCGACGGCGCTCCTCCGCGCTGAGCGGATCCGGCCATTGGCCCGCCAGGGGAAGCACTTGCTCGACCAAACCACGGAACCGATCCGCAGCGATCCCTTCCGTGAGTGGATACACCGCAAGCAGGCGCCCGATCCGATCCGACTTCACCGGAGCGTTGGCACTTTCCAGCACCTCGATCAACGGATCTTGAAAAGACAATCCATAGGCGCCATCCTTGACAAGTCCACTGACGGCAACAGTGGCTCCCGGGGGAAAGAGCCTCTGTTGCCCTTTCAGATATGCCGTTGAACTGAAGCGTTTGCCAGCCAGGAACCGACTGACCTTGAGCCTGCCTGTCGCATCCTGAAGCTGCAATTCCAGGATCGCCAGATTCGGATTGCGAGGGCTCACAAAGCCGCTGCAACGGCGGATGGTGGCGACGATTGTTGCCGTTTCACCTGCCACCAATGCATTGATCCGGCGCATCGCGGAGTAATCAACGTGGTCGCGGGGGTAATGGCGCAACAAATCGCGCACCAGCAACAGCCCCATCGATGCAAGCCGTGCAGCCAATTTGGGGCCAACGCCTGACAAAGCGGAGAGGGGACTATCGAGATTCAGGGGTTCCCGGCTTGGCCGATCTCGAGAACGATCAGAGACGAGCTTCAATGTCGGGGGAGCCATCGGCGCCGAAGGCTCAAGACGAGAACGGAGACCGTGCAGCCACTGACGGGTTTCCGTGATCAGCCGTCGACGTTCAGCCCGTTCAAGACCCGGATAGCTTCCAAAGCGTTGTTGAAGGGTCTCCAGGCGTTCAGGGCTGCCCTCGGGAAAGGGAAGGGCCGGAGGCTGAGCAAGCTGCTGTTCCAGAAATTGATGAAACCGTTGCTGACGTCCCTGAACGTCGGAACAATCACGTTCGATCTCCAGGGTCAGAGCCTGCTGCAGTGGACGAAGCCACCCCAGGAGCTGCTGCAACTGGTGCTGGGTCAGCCCCCTGGTGCCTGAGGTGGTTTCGGATCGGTCGAGCTCTGCCAAAGAATTCTCGCCTCGTGATCGAGGTATCGGCGCTGCCAATGCCGCTGCTGTCGCACCATTGTGTTCAGTTCCTGCTGATGCTGGCGAAGTCGACGCCGACATCGACGCAAACGATGGCTGTCAAATTCCAGTTCGCCGGATCGCAGCAAAAGACAGAACACATCAACGCCCTGTTCCAAATCACCGACGGCCATGGGAAGGCGCAGGCGGAGCAGATTTGATGCCGCTGAATGGGTTTCAACCTGTCCGTTCAACACAGCCTCCAACAACGTGACCGGCAGCAGGGTGCTGGCCAGACCGCAACGCAACATTTGCACGTTGATGGCGTGGGAGAGATTGCGAAGGCGACGGCTGAGCGCCTGATCCAGCGCCTCCATCCAGTAAAGAAGGCCATCCGGCATGTCGGGCATCATGCCCTTGTTGGCTGAATCGCTCCCGGCAACGGCAAGTGACGTCAACTCATCTTCAGCCATGCCAGCTGAATGATCGAGCGCCTCCCCCGCCAACTGAAAAAGCGAACGGAGCACACCCAGGTCGCCGCTGTCCGGACTGTCATCCGTTGGCGGCTGAGCTGCCGCTGCTTCGCGTCTGTCGCGACGCGGTTGCAGCGCCCCATACCGCTGGGGCTCGCTGAGGGGCAGATCGAAACTGAGATTGACCGATCCTGTCGGCTCCTGGGACGACATCTCCGTTGAGCTTTGCGTCAGCTGTTCCTGCTGCTGTGCCAATCCATTCAGCAATTCCCGATTCGCTCGCGCCTGGTGGCGACGCGCTTCTTCCTCCATCTGGCCAACCAGGTGGACCAGCTGTTCAATGGTGAGCAAAACAGAACAGCGGCTCCCGAGCTCTTCAACAGCGACGTGAAATTGCTGACGGGTTGACTCAGGAAGGTTTGCGAAACGGCCTGGATCAACATCACTGACCAGGCGATACAGGGCCTGACGGATCCTGCTCGGCAACTCGTCGCGAAGGATCTGAAGATAGAGGGCCTCATCCCTATACAACGACGCCGAACGTTGCTGACAAAGCCATTGAAGCTTTGCCAGCTGTTCAGATGGATCGTGAACGTTGTGTGGTTCCGCTTCGGGCACCAGGTTCAGCCGGCGTTTTGCATCGAAGCCACCTCTGCGGCAAAGTCGTTTTCAGCGACCTCAATGCCTTCTCCAAGGGTGTAACGCGTGAATCGGCGAACCTGAACGTTCTCACCAATCTTGCCGGCGGTCTGTTTGACGAGTTCAGCCACAGTGATTGAACTGTCCTTGATGAAGGGTTGCTCCAGGAGGACCAATTCCTTCAAGCGTTTACCAATGCGACCCTCAACGATTTTCTCCTTCATCTTGTCGGGCTTGCCATCGAGATCATCGCGTCCCATCTCAATTTCCTTCTCACGGGCAACAATCGAATCGGGGATCTGATCCGTCGTGACATATTCCACATTCGGACAGGCAGCGACCTGCATGGCGACGTCACGCACGAGTTCCTGAAACATGTCACCGCGTGCTACGAAATCGGTCTCGCAATTCATTTCGAGCAGGACACCGACGCGTGCACCGGTGTGGATGTAGCTGCCGACTGCGCCTTCTGCAGCGGTGCGGCCTGATTTCTTCTCAGCACTCGCGATTCCTTTCTGACGCAACCATTCGACTGCTTTTGTTGTGTCCCCGTCTGTAGCAGAGAGGGCTTTCTTGCAGTCCATCATTCCCGCGCCAGTCTTGTCGCGCAGGTCTTTGACAAGCTTGGCGGATACGGCAGCCATCTGAGAAAGGGAAGAAAGTGGAACGTGAAGAGCCACCGTCAAGCTGAAGCAGGACGGCGGCGCGAACTTAGCGTTTAGGGCGATCGAGGAGCTCAGCCCTCGATGTCGTCACCGCCGCGTTGATCATTTGATCCGTGGCGACCTTCATTGATCGCATCAGCTAAACGACCGAGAACAAGCTGCACCGAACGGACAGCGTCGTCGTTGCAGGGGATCGGGACCTCGCAAAGATCAGGATCGCAGTTGGTATCCAACATGGAGACCAGTGGGATATCGAGTTTGCGAGCCTCGAGGACGGCATTGGATTCACGGCGCTGGTCAACCAGCACCACAACATCGGGAAGCCGACGCATGGTTTTCAATCCTCCGAGATATTTCTGCAGACGTTCAAGTTCACGACGAAGCACTGCCCCCTCTTTCTTCGGGCGCATGGCAATGGCGCCGCTGGCTTCCATCCGTTCGAGGTCCTTGAGACGGTCGATCCTGGCCTTCATTGTTGTCCAGTTGGTGAGCATGCCACCCAGCCAACGCTGATTGACGTAGGCAGCACCGCAACGGGCAGCTTCAAGGGCCACCACTTCAGACGCCTGCTTCTTCGTGCCGACAAAAAGGAAGCGTTTGCCGCTGCGGGCTGCAGAGCGCGTCCACTTGTAGGCATTGTTCATGCAGACAGCAGTCTGCACAAGATCGATGATGTGAACTCCATTACGCGCGCAGTAGATGTAGCGCGACATCTTGGGATTCCAACGACGAGTCTGGTGCCCAAAATGGGCACCGGCCTCCATCATCTCGGAGAGTGTGACAACAGCCATGGTTCGAGGGTTTCGGGTTCGCCTCCACCTGCTAGGGACGGATCGGTGATCTGCCTGGTGGCATGAGCTCCGATCGCATTCACCCGAAACGAGCAGGTGTGCGGTTTGAAAGGACTAGTAGAAGTTATCAAAGCAAGGGGCAGTTGATTCCAGATGCCTTGGCCTCCCTGAAGAGAACCCTCACACCAATGCGATTCAACGGCAACCGCAGCAACTCCATCGCGGTGCCCGAATGGCCTCGGCGAATCAACCAGCGCAAGATGGGCCGGAGGTTCTGTTCATTGATCAAGCCACCCAGAGTGAGAAGTTCCCAGAGGATCCGATGGAGCCAGGTGAACTGAATAATGAAGCGCACGCGCCGGGTTGGATGTTTTCGGTAAAACACCAGTCCCATCCGGGCCCGTTCACCTTCCACACGGATCAGATTTGGGATCTGATCCAGACTCAAAGCTGGATGCCAGTGGTATCCAACAGCTTCTGGACATTTAATTAATTCCACACCCATGCGACGTAGCCGCTCGCCCAGCTCAAGATCTTCCCAGCCGTAGAGCCTGAATCCAACATCAAAGAGTCCTGATGATTCGAGCACATGGCGATCAATCGCCACATTCCCCGTAGCGAAATAGGCCCAGGAAAGGTCACGTAATTTGTGTCGCTCTCCAGTGGGGTTATCGAAATCCGCTGTGTTAATGACAGCCCCATAGGTGAAAGAGAGCCTGGCGTCGTTTCCTTTCCAGGCCCGCTTCAGCGCCCTGCCATGACAGGCAAGAAACGTGGGGGTCACCACCAGATCACTGTCAATGAACACAATCACGTCGCCTAGCGCCCGTCGGACCCCGTTGTTGCGTCCTTCAGCGGGACCGCCATGGTCCTGTTCAAACAAACGAACATGGGGGAAACGCTTTGCTTTGGCGCGCAACCAGTCCGGAGTGCCGTCCGTTGAGCCGTCATCGATGACGACTACCTCATACTTTTCCAGAACGCCACCTAGATCCTGAGCCTCAAGAGCCTCCAGGCACTTCTCCAGGATCGGCTTCCGGTTGTAGGTCGGAATCACGACACTGGCAAACATCACAACAACCTCAATAATCAGAGCTGATTGGAAAGCCTGAACGCATACAAAAGGGGGCTCCTCGGCCCCCTTTCATCGATGGATCGAAAAGGCTGGTCCCTAGTCGGCAGCGCCGCCGTTGTTGGCAGTTCCCGTGACACCATTGCCAGCACCCTCTCCACGTCCGTCATTGCGCAGTTTGCGCTTCTTGAACTTGCGGGCGTAGGCGCGATTTCGCTCTTGCTTTTCTTTCTTGAGATTCCGGCGCTTCGCCATTCGATGAAATCAATGAAACGTCAATAATGATTCTACTCTCCAGCTTCCAGCAAGCATCCATCTTCCATCCGCAACAACCGATCGGCCATGTCGAGAATGCGTGGATCGTGGGTGACCATCAGAACAGCGCAGGCCTGCTCACGGGCCAATTTATTCAGCAACTCCACCACGGAACGCCCAGAAACACTGTCCAATGAAGCCGTGGGTTCATCCGCAAGCAGCAACTGAGGTTCCGCTGCCAGGGCACGTGCAATCGCCACACGCTGACGCTGACCACCGGAGAGCTGGTCGACCCTTTTTATCTCGTGACCCTCTAAACCCACAGCACGCAACCATTCCCTGGAGCGAGCGCGTCTTGCTGCAAATGACAGCCCCGGCAACAGATCCGCACCCATTTGCACGTTTTCTTCAGCCGTGAGGCATTTCAACAAATTGTGCCCTTGAAAAATCATGCCAATTCGTCGTCGAAGCCGCTGACGACGACGACGACCCGCACCTCTCAATTCCTGACCAAGAACATTGACCGATCCAGAACGGGTGGTGCGTAGAGCACCAATCAGAGTCAATAAAGTGGTTTTGCCGCAACCCGAAGGGCCGGTGAGGATGACAACTTCACCTGCGGAGATATTGAGAGAAACGCCACGGAGAACTTCACGGTATGTCGATCCATGCCCAAAACTGTGGACCAGTGAATCAATTTTGACGGTATCGGTTGTCATCAGAAAATCTCCGCCGGATCAGCATCAGCCAGCTTGCGCATGGCAAGCACAGAGGAAGCGAGGCACATCGAAAAAATCATCACCAGAACAGTGATGGCCCGCTCTGGAGTCATTAACACAGGCAGCCGAGTCGCATCGCGCACCAGCCAATACAGTCCTTCTCCTGCAAGATAAGCAGGGAGATAGCCCATCACAGCCAGGTAAAAACCTTCACGGATCACAACTGCCAGCAACTGGCCCAGTGGATAACCCATAGCCATGAGCGTGGCATATTCAGGCAGATGATCAGTGACGTCAGAATAAAGAACTTGATAGACAATCACGCAGCCAACAACAAATCCCATCGCGGCTCCAAGCGTAAAAATAAAACCGATTGAAGTTCCACTACGCCAATGATCCTGCTCGAAGTCAATGAATTCCTGTTTGGTTAAAACGCGAACATCGCCTGGTAGTAACTTTTGCAAAGACTGCTTCGTTTTATCAACATCAGCATCGTCGTAAAGCCTTATCAGTCCAACTTCTATGGACCCCGGACTCTTATTTGGCATCAAATCAAGGAACGTTTCTGTTCCCGTAACAAGATTACCGTCCGCACCAAAGCTCGTCCCAATCTTAACGAGACCGGCAACCCGAACACGATTCCCAGCAATTTCAGTTTCCACCAACTTTCCCTCACGATATTCTTCAGGAATCGGCCCGAATTCTGGTCGGGACAATTCATCAAATAAAACTCGGCCCTTGAGCTTCAATTGGTCATTTTCTGTCTCAAAATCGGGATCGAGAAAAACAGGGTCGTCTGGGTTGTACCCAAGGGCCAACAAAGAACGTGTACCGCGCGATTCAGGATTCCTCCAAAGCATGAGGCCCCAGTGCACGGGCGAGATGCCTTGGACTCTCGAATCAGCCAGCGTCTGGACCAGACGCCGGCGTGGGAATCCCTCCATTTGAACCGAATTCACCGAACTTGGGCTGATCAAAACGAGATCTGCGTCAAAGAGACGGTGGACGGTGACGCTAGCTTCAAACAAACCATCACGAAATCCGAATTGCATGAACATCAAAATCCCAGCAAAACTGATCCCAGCCAGAGCAATTAACAAACGTACTGGTTGACGTGTAAGCATCAACCATGAGAGAGAAATGCGTTTTTGTCTTAAAAGACCAAACATCATTTAGACTCAAAGCGTGCGATTACCTTCGATCCTGAGAGATGGCTTACTTTGGCAGAATCCTTTGGTTCAAGTGATACAAGTACTTCAACAATTCGCGCATCGGCATCAGCAGTCGGGTCCGTTGAAAGTACCTCCCGTTGCAGTACCTGCGGAGTGATCAATATCACCTTTCCTGTCAGAGAACCACTAAAACCACCATTTTCACTTTTCAAGTTTACGAATTGACCAGGACGAATTCTACCTATATCTGATTCATAAACTTCTAATCTTGCCTGCATCTTGCTGCTTTTTCCTACTTCCATCACCCCGATATCTGAGGGACGCTCACCCACTTGAGCATGAACCCGAAGGATCTGACCCTCAATCGGCGAACGTAATTGTGTTTTCTGCAAATCTGCATTAAGACCCTTTAATTGAGCCAAAGACACCAACCTTTCTTGTTGAAGCTGGATCAATTCGTCCTGTGCGTCATCAACACTCAATAAAGCCACCGCGCCAGACGAGGCTGGTTGCCGATATCGATCCAACTCACGTTCCTGAAGCTTGATCCGAGCATCAAGACCCTGGACCTTTGCCTGAATTTCCGCCATGTCCGCCAGTACCTCCTGACGATTATCAAATTCCGCTAACACTTGCCCATCGAGGACCAGATCACCTTCTTTGACAAGGAGTTGGGATATACGAGGGGCACCGACAACACCAAGTGTTGGTGCAGCGAGTTGAAGGACATCGCCTTCAGGCTCAAGGATGCCGAGAGCAGCAACAGTTCGGATTTGCGGTCGCTCGACAGGTTCAGAGGGGGCTGACTCTGAGATTTCAGAGGTTTTGCGGAATTGTAAATAGCCCAGACTTACGGCGGCTATGCCAAGACCGGCAACAAGAACAATGAGACGAGATTGCATCTGAGCGGCGCTTGCAATTAACCGTTTAACGTTTGCCCATCATAGGGGGATTAGGTTTCTGCGCTATCCATGCTGGACGTGGTCGCCGCAAGACGTGATGCCAGAATCTGTAAAGTATACATGGCATTTTTTGAGTCGTTCTGAATACAATTGATAAATTGGCGGCGACTTAGAATCATAACCTCTAAATTATTAGAGGCAACAACACTCGCCGATCGCTTCTGATCCAAGATCAGCGATAATTCACCAAAAAGATCTCCCTTACCTAAGGTGGCAACCACTTTTTTCGACCCATCAGAGTTAGAGGAAACCTCAACATTGGCGGACCCATCGACAATAAAATAAGCACAATCCCCCACCTCGCCCTCGTTAACAACAACTTCGCCGTCGTCAAAATATTCTCGAAAGAAAGGCTCCATAAATCCAATAAAGGCTTGACGCTCAACGAAATCAATAAAACTTTTACGGACTTCAAGCATATTAATTTTCATTGGCTGAATGGCAAGATCATGATGATGAGATTGAACGACATCACCAATTTTTTCAAAGCCAATACGTTGCATTACCCGTGTCAATGCTGGGTTAAATGGTGCAACACAATGGCTGATATTATTTCGGTGTGCCCAATAATAGGTTAACATCATCATGCCATTTAATATTTTTAGATTTCCACGTAGTTCAGGGTCAATCGCAAGCTGACTCAGCGACGCAGTCGCGGCGTTTTTGGGAGAAAACGATCGGAAATCGAAATATTCATCGGCGGGGAAACCAATTGTTGGATCATCCCGATTGAGTCTGGCTGTCCCTACAATCTGATCGGCCGCCATAGCAATTACAAGAACTGAAGTGCCACAGCAATCAAAACGGTCATACAAGCGTCTATCGGGTGCTGGAGAATAGCGACCATCGTGCTCGACAAATACTTTATGTCGCAATTGCAGAGCTTCATCAATCTCTGCAGCTGTCTCAGCAAGCTTAATCTTAATACTCATATCAGCCTTGTGATGAATGTTCTGACATAGCATTAATTATATATTCACCACGATGAAAACGTTGACGCAACAGACCAGAAGCCAACATACTGGCTATTTGTCGATCGTCCACACTCTCTATCAAGTGATAATGATGTTTCTCGAGGAAAGGGGAGATCAAGCTTTGTGCACATGTCCAACCAAGCGACTCTTGCTTAATACGCAAATATAATCTTAAGAGCCAGCCACTGTCATTGTTTGGGGAATCGAGAGGCTCTAATGCGGTAAAGATTAATTGTGATCTTTGACTTGTCAATTGGGAAACAGAAGACAGCAAAAGCTCAACATCAGACAAAGATAAATACATCAACACACCCTCGCACACGAAGACAGATTTAAGACTTTGATCAAAAAATTGACAACCTGATAAAGCATCAAGCAAGTTTTCACGAGCAAAGTCGACCGCAGCAAAATAATAATTTTTTGTCAATTTTATTTGTTCAACAAGAGCTTCATTCTTATCTTTGCTAGTTGCCGGATGGTCAACTTCAATAAATCGAATTGAGCCAAACTCCGTCGACAATCTCCAGGCCAAAGTATCAAATCCAGCACCAAGAACAATAACCTGTTGGGCACCATCAGAAATCGCATCACGTACACAATGTTCGATATACATTTTTCTGAGCACATAGTGAAATGCCATTCCTGGAAGCGTTAATCGCTCAAATAACCGCAGAAGCAATCTATGAATAGGACTTTCTAGACGTCGCAAAAGTTTTCTCCCCGCCCTCGAAGATCGAAGAATAAACTCGTTGCTATCTAAAAGTGACCCTGGAACGTGACCTCGATCTTCTGAATACCTGCCGCTGTAAACGATTCCCTGAGAGACCGTGTAAGCGGTTGAGCTTGCTTCGTCGGCTTTCACAGTAAATTACCAAGATGTTTAATACCTAGCCGTAGCAGGGCAAGATTGCTAAGTTCATGATAATTTCTTCGACTTTATGGCGTATTTTTTTAGGAACTGCTAACCGTCAGACGCGAGTCATGACCGCATCAATCGACCATCCACCGAACCAATTCCCCACTCGCCTAAGACAGAGCATTGTATAAACCAAAAAAGATCTTGCCAGCAACGTAGTGAATCAAAGTCACACCAATTAAATTTCTTGTTCGTGAGTAAACAAAACCGAACAACAAGCCACTTGCGAAGGTAGCAACAATCGGAGTAAAACCAAGTGGATAATGAAGGACAGAAAAAATTGCAGATGCCAACACAATTGCTAATGGCTTTCTCCACTGAAATTGAATCACTTCTTCAAGTGATGTTTGAATTGATCCACGAACAAAGAATTCCTGAAGATAGCAGTGAAGTAGATAAAAATATGTTTGCAAACGACTCAAGTGCATGGCTTCGAAAACATCAACCGCACTAATACCAAAGGCATTAGGGAAGGAGTAAATAGCGAGAAAAGAGAGAACGACTATAGAAATACTTCCAATCACACCATCGAGAAGGCTTTTAACAAAATGTTCTGATGTCACCCCAAATGCAGCCAAGGGCTGCCGCGTCGCAGCAACAAATATCAATGGCGGAGGGATTACAAATAAAATAAACAACCAACTCCATAGCCCATCAGTCGGGTAATTTATGGAAGCCATGAATGAAAGAAATATCATAGCGATACTGAAGCCGGACAAACACAGAAGTATCGTCGAAGAAGCATTCGAAGCCTTCTTTAATTGAAGCAATAAGGTTTGATTTGTTGACTCAAGCTTTCGTGCTGTGTCAACAGCGGAATTCCTCACCAATAAATTGTAAATATCAGAATATTTCCTTATCTGATTCAGAGGAAATAAAAGGCAGTTTGTCTGACCACGAGCCTCCACATTCATACTTGCAGGGCGCCCAAGCAGAGACTGACCACCAACAAATTCCCCGGGCTCGAATAAGGATGCTACGACATACTTTTGATCCCCGATTTGATCAGTAACATCAAAACGACCCTCCAATAAAATTACAAAAAAATCATTAATTTTACCTTTCTCGATGATCAATTCGTCCTGATCAAAAAGCTTTGTTTCTGCAAGCGAAAGCAGCTCTGCAAACGTCTGATCGTCCAAGCTGTTGAAGATACTTGCTGTTTTCAGACCGTTCATGCCAACAGCATCGCGATGTCTAACCAAATCTAATCAAAAAATGTTGCTTCAGCAGTAAATGTGCCAATCCAATGAAATCAAGGCTCAACATGGCTTTTCAGGATCATCAAAAAGAAGTTCTGTAATGTAACGATCAGCCCAAGTGACGTCAAAGGCTTTTTCAAGAATCCGACGGGTTTTATCATTGCGTTTTTGTTGAACGCAGTAATTAAGCTGCCCTTCATAGCGATCCAGCGTTGAACGGTGTGATGACGAATCTGGAGAAGCAGACATCACCGCTGAACCAAGACTCTCCAGGTAACGCGAAACAACAGATAGGAATTGCTTCTCCTCATCGAGACCATCGGGCCGAATGAAGCAGACATGGGGGGAAAAGATGGTTCCCCAACCTGGCAAGGTCCGCTCCTGGCGGAACGTCGGACGTGGCAGAGCAGAGAGATCGCTTTCGATCACCGCTGGGAGGTGACCACACACCGGTGACACATCAACGATTGCGGCTGAAATCCCTGCGGGACCTGCAACGACATCAGCTCCGAAGATCGGCAAATCGAATCTGGGATCAGGAAACCAAACGCAGTGCAGGATCTGCAATCCCATTCCCAGACGGGCGATCTCCAGATGCATCTTGCGCAAACCACGGCAGCGCTTGAGCTCATTGCGAATAAAAAGGCGTTCCCCGTCCAAGGAGCCACTGATCTGTTCCAAATCCGACGCCAGCCTGAGTGGCTTGAGGTCGGGTAAATCGATCCAACTGCCGCGGATGCAGTCCGCCAGCGCATAGACCAATGGGTGCATGCCCTCTGATCCATCCGTCATCGGGGGCTGCATTCAGTCAGACAGGCACAGAATGGAACTTTGCCACGCAGTTCTGAACTCCCTCCCCTCCGGTCCGTCGCTGGATCACTGGTCGTTGAACAACGGTGTGGGCTGCGTTGAGGCCCTGATGCCCGATGCCTCCCTCACCTGCCTTGATCTTTGGTGCCAGGCGGGAAGCAGCTGGGAACGGACACGGGAGGAGGGGCTGGCCCATTTTTTGGAGCACATGGTCTTCAAAGGAAGCCAGCAACTCGCGGCAGGGGCCTTTGACAGAGAGATCGAAGCCCTCGGTGGCAGTAGCAACGCTGCTACAGGTTTTGACGATGTTCATTTCCACGTTCTGATCCCAGCAGACCAGGCCAACCAGGCCCTGGACCTGCTTCTCGACTTAGTTCTTCAACCATCTCTGGCTGACGACGCCTTCGGATTGGAACGCGATGTGGTGCTTGAAGAGATCGCCCAATACGCCGATCAACCGGATGAGCAGGTCCTGCAACAACTCCTCTCCAAAGCCTGTCCAGGTCATCCCTACGGCCGGCCAATCCTGGGTAAACCCGCTTCATTGCTGGCCATGACACCTGAGGTGATGCGGGGGTTCCACACCCATCATTATCGAGGCAGCAACTGCTGTTTGGCCGTTGCCGGACCAGCTTTCAATGGACTTCGCGACAGGATTAACGCGTCGGCTCTTGCAGATCTGCCTGGCGCTTCCTACAAAGAAGTTCCCTCTCCGTTAGCGGCCGTGGAGCCCGGGCGCCATGAGATCAGGGTTGATCGGCTGGAATCCGCCCGTCTGCTAATGCTCTGGTCGATGGCTCCTGCAAGCGAGCAGACCACGGTGATGGGCGCGGATCTGGCCACCACCGTCCTGGGAGAAGGTCGGCGCAGCCGTCTCGTCTCCGAACTACGGGAGAACCTGCAGATCGTCGAAACTGTCGACATGGATCTGACCGTTCTGGAACAGGGAAGTTTGGTAACCCTGGAGATCTGTTGCAGTGAGGAGAATGTGGCCCGCGCCGAACGGGCCGTGAAAGACCAGCTCAAGCGCGCAGCAGACCAGCCGATCGAACCCTGGGAACTGGAACGGAGCCATCGCCTGGTGGGTAACGGTTTGCGATTCGCGCTCGAATCGGCCACACAGGTGGCGGGCATGGCCGCCAACCAAATGCTTTGGGATCGTCCTCAAGGTCTTCTCCAGCCGCTTGAGGTCCTGAAGAGCTGGACTGACGTCACATTGCAGGAGCGATTGTTCACCCATCTCCAACCCGATCAGGCCTGCACGCTGGTGGCTCTCCCCGGAGAGGCATCGTGACCGCCAGGCCTGAGCTCCTTCTTGAGCCCCTCAGCACGCCGGATGTGATGGCGGCCAAATTGCTGATTCCTTGTGGAAGTGCTGCGGATCCAGAGGGCCAGCGCGGCGTCCACCAGCTGCTGGCTTCGGTCCTGAGTCGTGGCTGTGGGCCCCACGATCATCTGCAACTGGCTGATCTCGTGGAAGGGAGCGGCGCCGGACTGCGCTGTGAAGCCCATGAGGATGGTCTGTTGATCAGTCTTCGCTGCGCCAGCAGCGACGCCTCCGAGCTGATGCCGTTGATGGCCTGGATGGTGACCGCTCCACATCTTGTGGAAAGCCAGATCGCCCTTGAACGCAATCTGAGTCTTCAGGCTCTGCAGCGCCAACGGGAGGATCCATTTCACCGTGCTTTCGATGGGTGGCGACAGGTTGCCTACGGCAATGGCGGCTATGGACACGATCCCCTGGGTTTGGAAACCGATGTCGCCAGCCTCGACCGGGATGCACTCCAACCCCTGGCCGAGGGCATGAAGCATTCTCCCGCCGTCCTGGCGGTGGCGGGACTCTGGCCGGATCAACTGGAATCAGATCTGATGCAGTGGCCCGGTTTCCGTGACTGGAGCTCGAGCAACAGCGAACCATCCGTCGAGCCTGGAGACCCACAGTCGATCGGACAGACCCGTCGTGAGACCTTGATCAGTCAACCGCTGGCGACGGAGCAGGTCGTGATCATGCTCGGACAGCCCACCGTTCCCCATGGTCATGCCGACGACCTGCCCCTGCGCCTGCTGCAATGCCATCTCGGCGTGGGCATGTCAAGCCTGCTCTTCCGCCGGCTGAGGGAGGAGCACGGCGTCGCTTACGACGTTGGTGTTCACTTCCCGTGCCGCGCTCACCAGGCTCCCTTCGTCATGCATGCTTCCAGCGGGGCGGACCGCTCCGACCTGTCTCTGAGGCTGCTGATGGAGAGCTGGCAGGAACTTCTCTCCGATCCCCTCTCCGACGCCGACCTCGATCTAGCGAAATGCAAGTACCTCGGGCAGATGGCTCACGGACGCCAAACAAGTTCGCAACGGGCCGAACGACGTGTTCAGCTTCGAGGACTCGGTCTGCAGAACGACCATGACGACCTCTGCAGGCAGACCATGGAGGCCGTAACGAGCACAGATCTGATCAGGGTGGCGCAAAAGCACCTTCAGGCTCCTCGGTTAAGCCTTTGCGGCCCCAGTGGTCGGCTCACCGAGCTGGAGCGCGTCTGGTCAAACAATGCAGATTCAGGGCGCTGAATCCGGCTGATCAACGCAGACAAGGCGGTCCTCAGCAATCAGGAACGTGCCGCGCCTGAACCGAACGGCAAGCACGTTGAGTGGATGGAGAGCCACTACTTCACCAATCTCCCCAGAACTGATCAAGTCAGGTGGGCGCAGCATCGGCATCGGATCGGCCGTTTTGAGATACGGAACCGAGTCCTTCAGTCGCATCTTGTCGCCGATCGAAGCCATGAGATCTGGGCAGGGATTGCATTCTCGAGCAGGATGGGCCGAAACGATCCACCCCTGTGCGGGCCCTCGCAACCTGGAGCGGTGCTTTAGCCGGACTTTTGCTGATCCTGATCGGCAGCCTCCTACCGTCGGCCATTCTTCTGCCCGTTTCCCCCCATCTCGTCGATCTACCCGCCACCTGGCAGGTTCCGTCCCTGCTCCTCTGTGCCCTGGTCAGCGGCCCACGCGCCGGGGTGATCACCGCAGTGGCCTACCTGACCATCGGGCTGGCGGATCTTGAGGTGTTTCAAGGGGGAGGTGGAGTGACTTATCTGATGAATCCTGGGTTTGGATTTCTGGCCGGATTCATTCCTGCTGCCTGGTTGACAGGACGCCTTGCTCAGCAGAACGGGATGGGCGATGTGGTCGCTCAGACCGGAGCCGCGATCGCCGGACTACTCAGCATTCAGCTGTGCGGAATGCTCAACCTGGGACTCGGGGCTCTCTTCAGCCGCTGGACCACGCCATTGCCACAGCTGCTGTACGAATTCTCCTTGGGCCCCCTTCCAGCCCAGTTGCTTCTCTGTGCAGCGGTCGGCGTGCTGGCCGTAGGGCTAAGGCGCCTGCTTCTGATTGAAGGATGAAGACCCGGGCCATCGATCGTCTTGCAGTTCTCACGCTGGCTTCTGTCGTCGTGATCCTCGATCAATGCAGCAAGGTTTGGATGACCGGTCTGCTCAGTGGAGGGCAGACAAGAACCGCTGTGCCCGGTTTGCTGGATCTACAACTGGTTCGCAACACCGGAGCGGCGTTCAGCTTGTTCAGAGACTCCACTCTGCCCCTGGCAGTGCTGAGCCTCACCGTCAGCGTGGCCGTGATCATCTGGCTCTGGAGACAGCGGCGGCTGCCGGCGTGGCAGGCGCTTGCTGTTGCATTCCTGCTGGGGGGAACCATCGGCAATGGACTGGACCGTTGGCGCCTCGGCTATGTGATCGACTTTCTGGCCCTCGTGCCGATTCGTTTTCCAGTTTTCAACATCGCCGATATCGCGATCAATCTCGCCGTGGTCTGTTTCCTGCTGGATCTACTCATGCACCGGGAGACAGCACGGCGTGACTGAGCTCCGATCTGATTTAGACACGGCAAGCCTCATCATCCACCAGCTGGATCGAGCGGATCGCCGCATTCCCCTGCATGGAGAGAGCTACCGGCTTGGCCGTGAAGGACAACTGGAGATCGCGCTGCGTCATCCTGCGATCAGCCGTCTGCACGCTCTGCTCGAACGGGACCGGAGTGGTTGGAGCCTGACCGATCAGAACTCAACCAACGGACTTTGGTGGAAAGGACGCCGTGTTCGCACCCTGGAACTCCGAGACGGAGACCAACTCGCATTGGCTCCCAGTTCGGAACCAGGTGCACCGACCCTTGAATTTCATGACCCTGCTTCCAAACGGACCCGTCGCCTGAGAGGGCTGGCTGCTGCAGTGGTGGCAACAGGACTCGCCACAAGTGGAGCAATCCTCCTGCTAGCGAATGTCAGCGTGCCTGTGCGCGGCCGCCTGGCGACAGTGCAGGGACCGATCGCGATCTACGACCTCAACGATCAGCCGATCGAATCGGTTCATTCTCAACGCCACCGCGAACTTGATTCGGTCAACGCCTTTTCCCCCGCATTGATCGAGGCCCTTCTTGCCAGTGAAGACAATCGGTTCTGGTGGCATCCAGGCATCGATGCCATCGGCACGTTACGAGCCCTGATCACCAATGTCTCCGGAGGGCAGCTGCTGGAGGGTGGCAGCAGCCTGACCCAGCAACTGGCTCGCAGCCTTTATCCAGAGCAAGTGGGAGAGGGAGACACGCTTGAGCGCAAATGGAGGGAGCTGATGGTGGCTCTGCAACTGGAAACTCGATTCAGCAAAGCCGAATTGTTACTGAGCTATCTGAATCGGGTTTATCTCGGGGTTGGCTTCGGCTTTGAGGACGCCGCTCAGGTTTATTTCAATCAATCCGCGGCTGATCTCAACCTGGATCAGGCAGCACTTCTGGTCGGTCTGCTGCCATCACCCAACGGCCATGACCCCTGCCAGTTCCCACAACGAGCCCTGGAGGCACGCAATCGGGTGCTGAACAAGATGGCCGATGAAGGACGCCTGTCGATCGATGAAGCGAGAAGAGCGCGTCGTCGTCCGATCGAGTTGTCTGCCAAGACCTGCAGCCAGGTCCATCGCAGCAATGCTCCTTACTACAGCGATCAAGTTCGACGAGACCTCACTGATCTGGTGGGTGCGGATGTTGCCGATGAAGGCAATTTCCTGATTGAAACGTATCTGGACCCTGTGCTTCAGACCGTTGTGGAACGGCAGTTGCGCACGTTGCTGAACACCAAAGCAGAACTTGGCGTCAGCCAGGGGGCTGTGGTCGTGCTCGATAGCCGAAACGGTGGAATTCTCGCCATCAGCGGTGGTCGTGACTACCGCTTCAGCCAGTTCAATCGCGCCACGATGGCCTTGCGCCAGCCCGGCAGCACATTCAAGCTGTTGACCTATCTCACCGCTCTCGAGCAGGGCATCTCGCCGGAGAGTCAGCTGGATTGCAGTCCGCTGGACTGGGGTGGTCAGCGTTTCGATAGCCCATGCCAAGGCCAGCTTTCCCTCACCCGTGCGTTCGCCTCCAGCAGCAACACCGCCGCGCTTCGCCTCGCCAAGACGGTCGGACTAGAGCAGGTGATCAGACAGGCCCGAGCCCTGGGTATCACCACAGATCTTGACCCAGTTCCCGGTCTCACCCTTGGTCAGAGCGAGGTCAGGTTGATTGAGCTCACAAGCGCCTATGCAGCCGTCGCCAACGATGGCCTATGGCTCCCACCCACAACAATCCGCCGGCTTGTGGACGCTGAAACCTGTCAGCAGGAACAGGCGCAATCGTGCCGAAGTCTTCTTGGCGCAGGTCAGGGCAGTCTGAACAAAGCACGCAGGGCCATGAAACTGCAGACGGCCCTTGCGATGCAGGGGATGCTCCGGACAGTGGTTCGAAGCGGAACTGGCCGCAGCGCCTTCCTGGGAGGTCAGGAGGGAGGCAAGACAGGAACCACCAACGAGGGGCGGGATCTGCTCTTCGTGGGCTACGAACCATCCCGCCACTGGGTACTTGGAATCTGGCTTGGCAATGACGACAACAGTCCGAGTTCCAGCTCCAGTGCGCTGGCCGCAGCCCTCTGGAGGGACATCATCCGAGCCGCTGGTCGAGGCAGCGTGACGAACTCGTGATCAACCGAAGCAAAGTGCTTCTGGTTCTCGGCGCAGGCCTGCTGGGGTTGATCGTTCTGGGAACACTGCTCCAGATGATCAGGACCCTCCTCTGGGACCTGAGTTACCTGTTGCCGGGCTGGCTGATCACTCCGGTTCTGCTGCTCACAGTGGCCCTGATCGCCGCTTTGATTGTGCAGTTCGGTTGGCCCTGGTGGCAGGCCTGGCAGCGACGCCGATCCAAGCCAAGCGAACAGCCGGCGCGCGATCTCGAGATTCCGAAGGATCGGCGTCAAGCCGCAAACCGGAGTCTTGGAAGCCTTGATCAGTTGCTCGAACGACTGGAGAATGATGTACAACGCGCTGGCCTTCAACAGGAACGTGAGCGTGTTGAACAGGAGCTGAACCGCGGCGATCTTGTCGTCGTGGTGTTCGGAACCGGATCAAGCGGGAAAACCTCGCTGATCCGGGCGTTGCTTCAGGAGATGGTTGGAACCACCAGCGCAGCGATGGGCTCAACCCGGCAAAGCAGCCGCTACCGGATGCGCCTTCATGGACTGACCCGAAGCCTCCAGTTGGTGGACACCCCGGGAATTCTTGAAAGTGGGCCGGATGGACGGAGCAGGGAAGAGTCGGCCCGACATCGGGCAGTTCGCGCTGATCTTCTTCTTGTCGTTGTTGATGGAGATCTACGGGCTTCGGAGCTGGAGGTGATCCGGTCGATTGCGGACCTGGGAAAACGCGTTCTTCTGATCCTGAACAAGCGGGATCTAAGGGGTGTCGACGAAGAGCGGAGACTCCTTGACATCCTGCGCTCCCGTTGCAAGGGAATGCTGCAACCCTCTGACATCCTGGCCTGCAGCGCTGCGCCCCAGTCCATTCCTCGTCCAGGGGGCAGACCGCTGCAACCCGATGCTGATGTGAACGAACTGCTTCAGCGTCTTGCCTCGGTTCTGCACGCTGAAGGTGAAGAGTTAATCGCCGACAACATCCTGTTGCAGTGTCGTCATCTCGATGCAAGGGGACGCGATCTGCTCACACGGCAACGCCGCCAGGAAGCGCAGAGGTGTGTTGATCGCTACAGCTGGATTGGCGCTGGCGTCGTGGCGGCCAATCCCCTACCAGGCGTGGACCTGCTGGGAACAGCCGCGGTGAACGCTCAGATGGTGATGGAGCTGGCGCGCGTTTATGGCATTGAGCTTGCCAAGGAGCAGGCCAGGGAGTTGGCGGTTTCAGTCGGTCGAACGCTGGCCGGACTGGGAGTGATCAAAAGTGCCGTGACTGTGATCGGTACAGCGTTAAGCCTCAGCCTGCCGACCATGTTGGCCGGACGGGCAATCCAGGCCGTCGCCGCCGCATGGCTGACCCGCGTGGCCGGTGCCAGCTTCATCCGCTATTTCGAACATGATCAGGACTGGGGTGATGGCGGCATGCAGGACGTGCTTCAGGAGCAATTCGACCTGAACCGCCGCGATGCGTCCCTGAAACGATTCCTGGCAATGGCTATGCGCCAGGTTGTGGAGCCGCTTCAGCAGATGAAGGCGCAACGTTTGCCGCCTCGGCCAGAGCCTCCGGCGGCGGGGGGCGCATCGGGCCGCGGGCGTCGAGAACCGTGATCATTAGGAGATAAACAAGACCGATCGCGATAGAAATCGCGCCGGTCAAGATCGCGACCCAGCGAGGTCGCTGTGACGGCTGGGGCATCAATGGGATCAGTGTTAGGTGGATCAGATCACGGATTGATTGATCAGTGAGGCCAGCTGGTCCAGATGCTCACTGGTTGTGTGGGGATTTCCCAGCACCGCTTTCAGACAATGACTGCTTCCGTACAAGGGGCGAGAGAGCATGAACCGGTGCTGGATCAAGATCCGACGGGTGGTTTCAGACCAGCGATCCGACTGCTGATCAGAATGGCCGGAGGGTCGAAAGGCCACCAGGTGAAGGGAACCGTTGTGAAGGGTGAACTGATGAGGGTCCAACCGTTGGGTGAACTGTCGGCAGCGATCGAGAGCTGAACGAAGCACCGTTTCAATGCCGGTTTCGCCGAGCTGACGCAGACCGAGCCACAGCTTCAGAACCTCTGCCGGGCGTGTGCCCTGAAGACCAACCTCTCCGCCATGGTGCTCGCCGAGAGGAGCTTCCATGTAAGGAAGCCCGGTGGAGAACGCAAGACGCAATTGGGTGGGGTCGCGCATCAGCAACAACGAGGATGCCTTGGTGATCCCCAGGAGTTTCTGCGGGTTCACGGTCAAAGAGTCGGCGCTCGAAAGGCCGCGCACCAATTCGGCGGTTGAAGGGGCAAGGCCGAACACCGCACCAATCGCCCCGTCAACATGCAACCAGATTCCATACCGCTGACACAGGCCAGCGATTTGGTCCATCGAGTCCACGGCACCACGCACGGTGGTGCCGGCGGTCGCCACCACTGCAAGACACGGGCGGCCCTGGTGATGCAATGCCACCAAACGCTCTTCAAGAGCATCGAGGCAGAGGCGCCCCTCCGAATCAACAGACAGTTGCTGAAGCGCATCGTCACGCAGTCCCATGACACGGACGGCCTTGAGCAACGACACATGAGCATCACGGCTGCAAAGCACCACCCCCCTCTGACGATGCTCGGGCTTAACGCGCTCACGAGCTGCAACCAGAGCCATCAGGTTGCTGAGCGTTCCGCCACTTGCCAAAACCCCGGTGGTGCCATCTGGAAAACCAAGTCGTTGAGCAAACCAACGACAGAGCTCGAGCTCCAAGGCGCTGAGTCCAGGTGATAGCTCCTCAGCGAGGAGATTGTTGTTCAATCCTGCACAGATCAGATCTGCAGCGATCGATGCTGTTAGCGGAGGTGGATCCAAATGAGCAAGGGCCCCGGGATGGGAGGGCTGATATGCGCCGTCCATGACGATCTGCAGATCATCCAGGAGCTGAGGCATGGAAACACCATGCAAAGCGGGGTTGACCTCCGGAGCGGGTCGAATGGTTGGCAGCGGTGTCCTCTGATCAGAACTACCCAACCAGCGACACAGCAATTCACTGGACTGGTGAAGAAAGTCACGCAGTACAGGATCAAAGGCATCCGGTGATGCGAACGGGGCCAGGTCCGTCGATCCTGATTTGAATCCGGGACCTGCGTGCAAAGGAGAAACTGGAATTCGCCCAATCCTTGCGTCTCGGGGGTCCCTGTTCACAGATCGAATGTCAATGGATCAGAGAAGACAGAGTGTGACTGACCGAACCCTGGAGCAGTGGATGAACATTCTGCTGTTGAGAGCAGAGCAGGTCGGAGAGGAGGGTGAGGTTCCGGTCAGCGCCGTGGTCCTTGATCGCACCGGGCGTTGTATTGGCCATGGGCGCAACCGCCGCGAGTTCAAGAAAGATCCATTGGGACACGCAGAATTGATCGCCTTGCGTCAGGCAGCGTTAATTCTCGACGACTGGCGATTCAACGGCTGCACATTGATCGTGACGCTGGAACCATGCCCCATGTGTGCAGGCGCCTTGGTTCAGGCACGCATGGGCAGCGTTGTGTTCGGTGCGCACGACTTCAAACGTGGAGGATTAGGAGGAAGCCTCAATCTTGCAGCCCATCCAAGCGCTCATCATCACATGCAAGTGATTGGTGGTGTTCTGGAAAAGGACGCACGCCAATTGATTGAATCTTGGTTCAAACGACGACGAGCCAAAACGAAACACACTCAATGTGAACATTTGGCGTGATGAGTATCTAGACATATTGATCTGGACGCATTGATCAGGACATATCAATCACCTTGCAAGGGTACAAGAAGTTAATAGAGTAAAACCTCAATGGCAAGAGGCAAAGTATATCTTGCCATTGAGCTTGATTTCAAATCAACGTGTGAATCCAGAGAAGCGCTCAAGGATCTTTGGACTCATCGCGGACAATGCGTCGAGAAGATCTTTTGAAGGAAATCCGTACACCGTTACAGATTTAATAGCTGCTGCAGCCAGAAAACGCTCTGCATATTTGGACCCAAAGGTCTGAATATGACCAAGAGCAGTTGGAGAATCGGCGTACCGCTCGTGGAGATGGAGCTCGCCGAAAGCGGAATCAACAGACCATTCGAAATTCAGGGTTCCTGGTTCATTGGCCAGGAAATCCGAAGACATCTCCTCAGAAAGGGAGACCAATTTGTCTCGATTTGAAGCTTGGACCTCACATTGGATAACCCAAGAAACCCACGTTTGAGAAGCTGACATAGATTCAGAGAGCGAAATTTGCAATCAAATAACAAAGGGCAAGCGATTATCGGCCTTCACGAATAATGTCAACACACTTTTCAGCAATAACATAAGCAGTCAGCATCGGATTACGACTCACATGGTCAGGGAAGATCGAGCAATCAGCAACGCGAAGATTCTCAACGCCATGCACATGAAGCGAAGAATCAACAACGGCATGATTATCAGACACTGGGCCCATTTTGCAGGTACCAGATGCGTGCCAGATCGTTGCCGATCGATCCGTGATGTACTTTTCAATGACGCGTGTATCTGCAATCATTTCATCATTGAGAACAGCAATGCCGTCTGAGATATCCTTGAGGGCACCAGTTGTCAACAACTCATAACCTTTTCGAACACCCTCAACCATCTTGCGGATGTCTTCGCCGTGAGAATTCAAGCGGTGGTCGATGCGTGGCTGGACATTCGGATCCGTTGATTCAACAATGACTCGACCACGGGATTCGGGTCGATTAATAACAACACCAGCCCCAAACATCAAGCCTCGGGATGGATCTGCACCAGGGAATCTCTCAGCACCTAATTTACCAAGGCAATAAATCTGCATGTCATCGATTGTGGCACTGCCTGTAGCCGTATACCCAATGACCACTTGGACGTCGGCATCGGATTCACTGACGATTCCTGGCTTCGGATATGAGGCAACAACAGCCAGAGAATGGTCGATCAAATTGCTACCAACACCCTGCAGGAAAAGGACATGGTCTATACCAAGGGTCTCAGAGATGTAGAAGGGACCAATCCCTGAACGCAATAAAACAGCGGGCGAGTTGATCGATCCACAGGACACAATCACTTCTCCGCCGAGAAGCGTTTCCGACTGACCTGAGGCATTGATCACCTCAACGCCAATGGCCTTTTTGCCGTCAAACACCACACGATTAACAAGCGTGCGATCCATGATCGTGAGATTGGGACGATCCTGAGCTCCCAGCAGATAAGCAACCGCACTGGAAACGCGCAGAACGCCGTCGTCGCCTCGATTCATCGGAATCGGGCCGACACCATCGCGACCAGCTGGATTGTTGTGATCGGGGATCCATTCGTATCCCAGATCCATAGCTGTACGACGGAAGGCCTTCACACAGTTGGAATATTCCTCAGGCTTATAGCGGCGGATAGGAATTGGGCCATTCACTCCATGGTGTGGCTCATAACCAAAATCAACATCGGTTTCGATTCTGCTGTAGAGCGGTGCAATATCAGCCCAGCCCCAACCGTCATTTCCCAGAGCCTCCCACTCACGAAAATCCTGTTCAAGCCCACGCAGCGCAATCGTGCCATTGACCGCTGAACAGCCCCCCGTTACTTTGCCGCGTCCGTAGGGGAACTCACGACCAGGAATCACATCAGTGATGTAGTGCCAATCGTGCTTATCGACAGAGACGGCACGGGAGCTGTAAAGATCTTCAGGCAAATCCTCCAACGAACTGTAATGAGGACCAGCTTCAACCAGCAGGACCTTGATACTGGGATCCTCAGACAAGCGAGCCGCAATGGCTGCGCCACTATTACCGCCACCAGCAATGATGTAATCGAAGGAACTCATAATGATGTGAAAAAATAGTTCAGAAAGACATAAAATGCTTCAATTGCTGTCTCAAGTGATCGGCATGTTGCCATCAGATTGAGACAGCCAACATCCAGGCAAAATCAGCGAAGAATGGATTGGGTCACAAAAAAATTAGCCATCCCCCACACACCAAGCAACAACGCAACGCTTCTTAAAGACATCGTGAGGGAAAACAGACACAACCACTGGTAGAGATCGCTAAATTCTTAAAAAATAATTTGAATCGACAAGGGAATCAAAGCTTGAATATAAAGAATTTTAGGGAATCTATAATCCCATGTCAAAGTAATTCAATCTTTTTAAATACAAGCAAAAATTCAATTCAGTGATCGAAATGAAGCAAAATTGAGAATGCATCCTTATCGATCAGCTTACAGTCAGCAGGAAAAGTAATCAACTGAAATCAGCTCGTGTAAAAGATAAATCACCTTAAAGCATTTTTCACTTGACGCACAGCATTGAACAGCTAGGTTTATAAAAAGACCTGATGTTTGATGTCTGAGCGATCTTCATACGATTATTTGGGTGTTTTAGCCGCGTCATGCGCCTTGGCGATTGGTATTGGATTGGAGCGTTCTGAATTTGCAGTCCTCGGGAACTCAATGGTGAGTTCAGGCTGGATGAAGCCGGAAAATATCGGCCAACTGGTCGGACTCAATCTAGCTGGATACATGGTGGGAGCTGTACATCAGGCACGCATTCAGAGTGATGTTGCGTCCCTGCGAGTCAATCGGCTTGGACTTTATGTCTGCATTATTTCATTTTTCGTAGAACCACTGATCCCGGCAATGGGTTGGCAAGTGCTCTGGCGACTGATATCCGGATGGGGTTGTGCCCAGCTGGTGACGGGAATTCCAAGCTTCGGAGTCAAACGTCTCCAAACCAACCAAAAGCGTGCGGCGCTTGGATTTACTTTCGCAGGTGCTGGCTTAGGGGCAGTGATCGGCTCCTTGCTGATCAGCGCATTAACCTCTGGCTCAACGATTGGATCCTGGTTTTTGATTGGTGGCTTATCGATTGTGATGGGGATACCGATTTATTTGTTGATTGAACGCGAGATGAAGTCGCTGCGTCTTCATCCTCAGGACGTAGCTGAGCAACAAGAAGCCGCAACAGAACTCCCACCACCACAGCCCAACACGTCTTCTGAAAAAATCAAGTGGTCCCCATCGCTTGTCTTATTTGCAATCACAGCATTCTTCTTTGGAGCTGGCCAGGTATCCATCCTTACCTATGAGCCCCTATTTCTCACTTCTGTATTCAAGATGAGTGAGGCTGATGCCAGCAGTTCATACTCTTTGGTGGTTTTTGGATACATGATTGGTGCAATCATAGGGGGGCTTGTTCCCAAGAAATTCAGCACAGATCTTCTCCTTCAAATTTCAGCATGGGTTGGAGTTCTCGGAACATTACTCTTCGTCGCTTCACCAGCCATTAGCATTGTGACGATTGGAGGCATACTTTTTGGCATCTGGAATGGTGCCTATATCGGCTTGCTAGTAGCCCGGTTAGGTGAGATTTTAGGTCCTGTTCTAGCACGAAAAGGCTGGGCCATTTTCAGCTTTGTGCTGAGTATTGGTTTCATTATCGTTACTTTTGTAAGTGGATATTTAGCCCAGATTTCAGTACCCATGATCTTCTACTTTGGTCTTGCACTCGTTTTGATCCATGCAATTTTAGAGAACATAACTGCCTTCATGCTTAATCGGGAAGGTCATTGATCAAAAATATGCAAAATCAAATCAAATCTATTGTTCCAAGAACAGGGGCACTCATTGCTTTTTTGGCAATTTCTCTCGGCCATTTGTGCTTACCAAGTTGGTCACAACAAAGCCCTGAACTCTCCAACGAGAATGCAGCAGAAGAACAGCTTCCGATCATTTCCAACAACCCACATGCAACTCTTAATAACTTAATCGGGAACCCAGACTGGCTTGATCTCAATTTGTCGATCCTCAGCCAGAACAACGGAACTCCAGACGCCAACGATCGAAGAATTTTTACATCATCGAATCTCGCAACACTTGATTTAAGAATTTGGTTAGATCATTGGATGGATGATAACAAAAAAAATGGCTTCAACATTCATGCCATTGGCACACAACGTGCTGGAGAAATTCTGTCATTTGAGATACCTAATAAACTGAATACGCAGTGGGGCTTTGGCAATGGACCGATAGGCCGCTTAAGCCTACTGGCGCTCGAATACGAAAATACGGAGAGCTTTATTTCGCAGTTCAAAATTGGAAAGCTCAAACAATCCGTTGATTTCACAATGGATGGAGTGATGTGCTATTTCTCAAATTTTGGAATGTGTGGATGGGCAGAAGGAACACCATCAATGATTGATATCCCTGGAAACCCTTTCAATACCTATGGTGCAATGGCTCGTGTTGGCAATCCGGATAATGTATCGTTTAAGTATGGTATTTATCAGATTTATCCAGAATCATTTGAGACGAAATATCACGGATTAGATTTCAGAATTGATAACAACACAGGTTACGCACAATTTTTCCAAATTGACGCCAAACTACCCACTCAGAATCTTATTCCAGCACGACAATCCGACGCCGGCCAAATTCGACGAACGAATCAAGGTGAGAACGCCAACGTGTTGTACCAATCACCACTCCCTCCACCAGTCCTAAAAATAGGCGGTTGGCTTGGTGGCGGTGTCTACGAACGCGTCGATGTCCTCGGAGAAACAACAAGCAACAACAATGGTGTCTATGGGCTGATGAGTATTCCGATCAACCCTGGAAAACTTGCGATGGATGGGCGGTTGTTTGCATCCGGTGGAGTAGGGCTCTCTGAAGATGTTCAAAGCTTCCGCAGAGGAGGCAACGCAGGTGTTGTACTGGCAGGAGTCTTCCCCAATCGCCCTTTTGACACCCTCGCCTTTGGATATACGTTTGCAGATTACAACCCTTCAACACCCTCGATTGGCTTTATAGCTGGAACCGAACACGCTTTGGAACTCAATTACAGTTTTAGCATTACACCTAATTTTCAATTAATGCCAAATTTGCAATTAATCATGCAACCATTAGGCGATGAATCAGCGTCAGCTGTATGGGTTGGAGGACTGCAAGCAAACCTTTCCTTCTAACTTTCGGAATGCATTAAAGTAAACAAGGGATTGATATATCATACACGGATTGAAAACCAGTATATTTTGCATTAAGTAGCAAGTGATAAAAATCTGATAACCGCATCAAATTAACATGCATTCATATACCTCAGCTGAACACACTCAATAGACACATCTTACATTGAATGAATCATACGTAGTGGAAAATAAAGTTTTTCAGTCAAAACCTAAATAAAGCTTAGAAAGTGACACGATATTGGCCGTAAAAAATAAACTATAAATAGAGATTCTCCGCTTCATGAACAAGCTTGGTCGCATCGTTGATGGATACGTGTTCAGCCATGCAGAAACCGGCGAATCCAGCTCTGGATCCTCAAATTCAGGGTCCGGCAATCATCATGATCATGGATCGACGAACTCAATACCAATCTTTGACCCTAATCCAACAAATCCTAGTTACTATCCAACCACTAATTTTAGCGATAAAAATCGATATGATGCTGATGCTCCTTACAATCAAGCTCCACACTTCAGTGTTCCGAACGGAATTGGGCTTCCATTAGCGCACAACTTTAATTTTGATACATTTATTAAAACTGAAAAAGGAAATAATCGCGACACCTACGATGCCGGATATGATCTTCCCTTATATTTTACTCTACCGAATATCACCGAAGAAGACTCCTATCAGTGGGATTCGTTTCCAGCAGGTGAGGCACAGCAGTTTCTGGTATTTAGTGTTGAACAAGATACAATTAATTCACGATCTCCCTACAATGGCGATACTGGAGAGAGCGTAGTTTTAAGGGCAGAATCAAGCTCTGATACTGAGCGTCCATTCACGATATCTTTATCTGTCACCCCATACAATGCTGGCCCCATTCCACATATCCATTGGGCGGAAGATGAAGCCTTCATCATGTTGCAAGGCGAAATGGATTCGTGGATCGGTGATCCTACGAAGGATGCTTACGAGCTTTATGAATTCCCAGAAGGAAATGACGTCACTGGTGACAATTTACCCGCAGATGTTCGAACACCACAACTAGAAGCAGACAACGTTGAAAATTACTATTACGGCCATCTGATGGCCAAGGATGGCGTTTACTTGCCACGGGGACATGCCCATGCTTACCGGAATGCAAGCCCCAATGGTGATCCACTCGTCTTCTTAACACTGTGGTCTCGCACTCCAGGATATCCAGACGGTGGAATCGAAGAATTTTTCACTCTAAGTGATCCACTTATCGGTCGTTTTTACGATACATCCAATGAGGCTGCCGGCTATGGAAATCTGTACAACAAGAATGTAGGTAGTGAAGATGGCATTAGCAATCAACAAAGATTTGTCGATTATTTTAATACGTTTCCAGAATATTATGTTGCGATGAGTAGGAATTTTGGCAGCTTTACAGCTGTTGAAAGTGACTCGATACTCGCTGCAGATGGCTCTGCTCTCACAATGGGTGGAAATTGGAATCCATCAATACCGACGGATACTGGAACATTTGCAACACCACCACCAGCGGCCTGGAATGAACAATCAGCGACACCATGGCTGGCAACACCTGGGGAAGAAGGATCGGATAGTTATTACACACCTCCCGCACCAAATGCCCCCTCAGAGGCCGTTAATTTCAGCACACCGTTTGATCCCGAGGTGATCCAGAGAGTTGCACTGCAATATGACCCTAATAATCAGAACGGTATTTCCCAGACAGACTTCAAGCAATCAACCGAGAAATTAGCCAACATTTACAACGAATCGAATGGTGTTAAATCAAGTGATCTTCTGCTTCCTCAATCAGCAGATGCAACCTATGAAATCCTGACTGTTTGGGATCGTTTTTCGAGCCTCGACAAGCTTAGAGACGATAAAGCCTTTAAAAAGACATTTCAACAACTGAAACGAGGCGGTAGCGTTACTCCAACCAACAGTAGTGTTCATAATGATCTGTCAGATAATTATGAATCAAATGCGCCAGAACAAATGCTCCTTGGCAAATTTGAAATCAAGGATGACAGCATCGATGCAGTTCTCTCCTTATCAGAAGAGCTTCGAGAAAAAACAAGGCAGGAGACTGGTAATCTTAGTTTTGATTACTACCTAGAGAAAGGCGACAATACAACAATTTATTACATCGAACATTACAAAGAAGGCAGCGATATATCACTTCACCTACAAAAGTCATACACAACTGAATTCTTTGCAGATTTCGCAAAACACCTCGAGAGTGGCTACCTGGCTGATGGACAAGTCACCATCTATCCAGTCAATACTCCGCAGGCTTCGATTTATATTGAGCAAGCAAATGGCATTGACATGTTCAAAGATATGCTCGAATCGATGCCAGATTTGAGCATGAAAGTTGAAGCACCTGAACCAAAAGATATTCAAACAGTTTACGTTACTAATCAGACAGACACCAAAGGATTTGGCTCATTTCTTCAATTCAATAATTCTCACAGCAAAAAGAAGGAATGGCTCTATGGAGTGATTGAGGTTGACAATGATTCAGGGGAAATCAATGGGGTTGCGCTTGGCGATCCAGACCAACCTTCAGAACAATGGATGAAAGAAGCAGGAGAAAATGCAACCTTGCTGTTTGAAACTTCAAGCAACAAGAATAATCATATGATGTCTCGCAGTGTTCAGGTCAACACGGGGGTCCACTATCTACCATTTAGAACCAAGTCGAAGCATCAAGACATTTTTAGTAAGAAGACCTTTGATTCTGATCTTCAACTTGATCTACCGAAGGATCGTTCCGACCTGAGTGTTGACGAAGACAAAGGAATTATCAATTATCATCACATGAGTGGTGCTTTTGGCAATGTCATCCAAGGCATGAGCAAAGTCACAAGCGTGATGCAGGAGGAAGGGTTTGCGGTGATTGATACAAGAGAGCAACCAAGACGCCAATTGCATGCGTCCTTCAGTGGCTTTGAGCCGAGTGAAGACTCAGACAAAATCAGTTTAATAAAATCCAATAAAAAAGGTAAGATCTATGACTTTGAAAAGGAGAAATTTGTTAAATCAAATTCAAACAATCTACAACGCATCATCGCTTCCGCTCTGGAATCCGATGATATGCCTTCTTTTACAAAGGATCATCTCACCATCGAAGGTGGAAATATCTATACGCCCGTTGTCCGGCATGAGGGCACTTACTTTACCCCTAACAATGCAACGACGAAGATCACTGGATCCAATGCCTTCGAAATGACAATTCACGACCAAATGTATGATTTCACATTGAATTTCTCACAATCCAATCAGATGCCGCTGTTGAACTAAGCAGTGGTGGGAGTCAGGCGCCGATGCAATTCGGCGTCTTCTCGGATAAGCCTTCTTAATTTGCGCTCAATCGCAATAAAAAAAGCCTGAGCTTTTTCAGGCTTTTTTGTTTAATCTTGCTTGTCAAGCAGCTAAGGACAATGAACCACTGAAATTGGGAAGCTCCGTCTCAAAAAGGTTGAGAAGGCGATCCACATTTTCTGGAGTTGAGTTATATCCCATCAAGCCAATCCTCCAGATTTTGCCTGCCAAGGTTCCGAGGCCCCCACCAACTTCAATGCCATGATTGTTGAGCAGATGCTGGCTGAAGGCCTTTCCGTCAACACCCTCCGGAATACGAACCGTGGTCAAGGTCGGAAGACGGTGCTTCTCTGGAACGAGCATGGAAAGGCCAAGACTTTCGAGACCAGCCCAAAGGGCCTCTGCGTTCCGGCGATGGCGAGCCCAAGCATTGTCGAGACCTTCGTCAGCGAGAAGACGCAGAGCCTCTCGCATTCCGAAATTCATATTCACCGGAGCTGTGTGGTGATAGACCCGATCACTTCCCCAATACTGATTCAGCAGGGACACATCGAGATACCAATTCGGCACCTTGTTGTTACGGGCGCTCATCTTCTCCTCAGCGCGCGCTCCCATGGTGAAGGGACCCAGGCCAGGAGGACAACTCAGGCCTTTCTGGCTGCAGCTGTAGGCCAGATCAACTTTCCACTCATCAATGGCAAGGGGCACTCCACCTAGCGAGGTGACCGTATCGAGGAGAAGCAGGCAGTCATGCTTACGGCATAAATCCCCGACCCCCGCCATGGGTTGACAGACACCGGTAGAGGTTTCGGCATGAACCATCGCAAGGATGGCGGGCTTGTGCTCAATCAGCGCAGCCTCAAGTTCCTCCAGAGAGAACCACTCTCCCCAGGGCTTTTCAATCGTCCTGACCTCGGCTCGATACCGACCGGCCATATCGGCCAACCTGAGACCGAAATATCCCTTCACCGCAACGAGGACAGTGTCGCCAGGCTCAACAGTGTTGGCGAGTGTCGCTTCCATCGCCGCACTGCCTGTGCCGCTCATGGGCAAGGTGAGGCGGTTATCGGTCTGCCAGGCGTAGCGAAGCAGCTCCTGCACCTCACCCATCAATTCGACGTACAAAGGGTCGAGATGGCCGATGGGTGTGCGCGAGAGGGCCTGGAGAACAGTCGGATGGGCATTCGACGGACCGGGCCCTAGAAGCAGTCGGTCGGGAGTCGCAATTGGAGCGAAGGCCTTTCGGTGACGGTCGTCGACGGAAGGAAGAGGGTTCGACACCAAGGACCTGAACGGTTGATCTGGCCGATGAGCCTACGCAGTCGTCCACCCCTCAAGACGGGATTACGACGGGTTTGAAACGCAGACGTCCGATCTGACTAGCGCTGACGCACATTTGTTTCGGCAAGACCACGGGCCATGTGATCAAACGGCTGTCTGATCGGAGCGAGCATTGAGGACGGAAGACCACCGGCCATCAAACGTTCGATCAGCACCTCCCCGAGCAGAACGATGCTCCGGACCGTTGGCCCCGTCGGCACGCCCAGGCTCTTGTAGGTGTCATCCAGACCATTAAGAACCCGCTCATTGAGAATGGTGATATCGCCTGCGACCAGTGAATAGCTCGCGTAACGCAGGAAGTAATCCATGTCGCGAAGACAGGCTGCCAACCGGCGTGTCGTGTAGGCATTGCCCCCTGGCAGAAGCAGCTCAGGCTCGTCGAGAAACAGGCGCTGACTGGCATCGCGAACAATTTCAGTCGCTTCGCGGTTGATCAGCTCAACCGCTGCAATGCGAACACTTGATTCATCGAGAAAGGATTCAATCCTTTCAATTGCCTGGCGATCGAGATAGCGACCGAGCTGGTCATAGCGACCAATTAACCCGGTGATGGCATCACGCATTCCCTGGGGTCTCCAGACAGTCCCTAGGCGGAAGGTAACACTGCTATTCAAGCCACCAACGACAGCACCTCGAAGTTGCTGCGAAGTTGACAGAAACGGTTACGCACTACTCCGTTCTCTCGAGCCGT
Source organism: Synechococcus sp. MIT S1220 (assembly GCF_047303025.1). Taxonomy (NCBI): domain Bacteria; kingdom Bacillati; phylum Cyanobacteriota; class Cyanophyceae; order Synechococcales; family Synechococcaceae; genus Synechococcus; species Synechococcus sp. MIT S1220. The sequence continues at coordinate 2,109,142 of NZ_CP138939.1, forward strand.
GAGAAACATGGAGACAGGAGGGTGCCCCTTGATACAAAATGGGGTTTGGGGCATCTTTACGGTCCCAACTAACACTCCACAGGGCAAAACGTCTCCCCATGTCGAAAACACCCCAGGACGTTCTGCGTCAGATCAAAGATGACGGCATTGAGCTCGTCGATCTCAAATTCACTGACCTGCACGGCAAATGGCAGCACCTGACCGTATGCACGGACCTGATTGAAGAAGAGTCGTTCACAGAAGGGCTCGCATTCGATGGCTCGTCGATCCGTGGGTGGAAAGGCATCCAGGCTTCCGATATGGCAATGGTGCCTGATGCGAGCACAGCCTGGGTTGACCCGTTCTATCGCCATAAAACCCTCAGCCTGATCTGTTCGATTAATGAACCTCGAACAAATGAGCCCTACGAACGTTGCCCACGGGCACTCGCTCAGCGGGCTCTGGACTATTTGACCGGCAGCGGCATTGCCGATCAAGCTTTTTTCGGACCGGAACCGGAGTTTTTCCTGTTCGATGACGTCCGCTACAACTCCAGTGAAGGGGGTGCCTTCTACAGCGTTGACACGATCGAAGCCCCTTGGAACAGCGGACGAGTCGAAGAAGGCGGAAACCTGGCTTACAAAATTCAGTTGAAGGAGGGGTATTTCCCCGTCGCCCCGAACGACACAGCACAGGACATCCGTTCGGAAATGCTGCTGATGATGGGTCAGCTGGGTATTCCGATTGAGAAGCACCACCACGAGGTGGCCGGCCCAGGACAGCACGAACTTGGAATGAAGTTCGCCGAACTGATCCAGGCGGCAGACAACGTGATGATTTACAAATACATCGTGCGAAATGTCGCCAAGAAATACGGCAAGACCGCCACATTCATGCCCAAACCTGTCTTCAACGACAACGGTTCTGGCATGCATGTCCACCAAAGCCTGTGGAAAGGTGGCGACACCCTGATGTTTGGCGAGGGAACCGACGCGAACCTGTCTCAGACAGCCCGTTGGTACATCGGTGGCATCCTGAAGCATGCCAGGGCATTCCTGGCCTTCACCAACCCAACCACCAACAGCTACAAGCGACTGGTGCCTGGTTTTGAAGCGCCTGTCAATCTGGTGTTCTCCGAAGGCAACCGCTCAGCTGCGGTGCGGATCCCTCTCACAGGCCCTGCCCCCAAAGCCAAACGACTCGAATTCCGATCCGGCGATGCTCTCGCCAATCCTTATCTCGCCTTCAGCGCCATGCTGATGGCAGGCCTGGATGGAATCAAGAATCAGATCGACCCGGGTGCCATCGAGAAACGCGACCTGTTCTCGCTTTCTGAAGACGAGCTGCTTGAATTCTCAGAAAATCCCGAGAAGACCGTTCCGGCATCCCTGAATGGTGCTCTTGAAGCGCTGAATGCCGACCGTGCCTTCCTGACAGCTGGTGGAGTATTCAGCGATGACTTCATCGATAACTGGATCGACCTCAAGTACGAGGAAGTACAACAACTCCGTCAGCGGCCCCATCCGCACGAGTTCACCATGTACTACGACGCTTGATCAATAGGGCCTAGTAGCACTGGGGTACTTGACTTTCACCAAAAATCGTCACCAAAATGGTCACCAAAACAAGGTGATCCATGCCACGGCGTGACGCCCCAACCAGAGTTCAATCAACCCGTCACGGTCTTGGCTTGTATCGCAAGCAGGGTCGCGATGGGTTTTTCTTTATCAAGAACCTGTCAGCACAGGCAAAGCTCTACCCAGGCCAGATCCAGCCGAAGTACATCGACGAGTGGATCAAGAGAGCTGACGGCACGATGGTCACGAGCCAGAAGGAGGCCGAGAGCTATTGCCACCGGCGCAATGGCCAAATCCAAGAAATGCTGCTCACACTGGCTGGCGACACCGTTGACTACAGCGGCGCAGACCTAGAGGGAATCGCTCAACAGCTGGCCAATCAATGGATCTCAGCTGCACAGCGTGGATTGAACCTGCAGGACATGGACTCCACTGTCTTGCAAGCCTTTGCCAATACGGCTGCAGGCGGGAAGGGTCACCACGAAACAGAAGACGGGAAGGTTCTATTTGCAGAGATACAGCTGAGCGAGCGAGAAAAAGCGTTCTACAAAAAGCATCCGCAGCTAGAGCACAAGCCCTTTGTTCAGCAAACAAGGGAAGAGCGGGAGTTACTAAAGGAGTTCCTGCTTGAGCCAATCACCCTTGACGATCTGGACGTGGATGGCGGCATCTATGTCATCGACAAAGCAAAGCTGGAAGAAGGCAGGAAGCTCGAACATCTCTGCTGGGATAACGGCTTCAGGCCTACAGAAAACGGACTAAATCGCATCCTGGAACGGTTCTCTGATCTGGTTAAAGACCACATGGAGATCGCCGACGTTGCCCGCGTACAGGGTCGACTGAAAGCACCAAAACCAGCACTGGAAGAGAAGAGCACCACCTGGCAGAGATTGCTGGGGGCCAAGGAAGTGGAAGGCGTTGCTGTCGGCACCCTGGCTGGCATGACAAAGGCCGCTGAACGACTGGAGGGCTGGACTAAAGCGAACTACTCCCTGCACCTTCCAGGAGCCATCGACGATGAGGTTGCGAAGCAGTACCGGAGCTGGCTTTTCAGTGGTGATTCCGGCCTCTCGTCTTCAAGTGTCAGCAAAGAGGTTCGCTACCTGAACTCCATCTTCAATGCTTCTGTCCGGCAAGGCCTTCTAGATGAGAACCCATTCAGGAACCTGCCAGAGGATCGACGGGCTGCGATGCAACAGCAGGTGGATGCCCGCAAGACGGTTGATTCAAACAAGGTGATCAGCCCTGAGGAAGCGCGATCGATCTACGAACGGATGAACAGCGACAAGCGCGGCAACCGTGATTCAGCGTTTGATCTCTTCTATCTACAGACCGTTACTGGCACCCGAATCCAGGAGGTGGCGGGTCTCAGGCGATGTGACTTCACCGAGCGCAAGTTCGACGGCAAGACCTACAAGTGCATCGAGATTGTGCGGTGGAACAAGAGGGGCATTGCGGTTCTGGGCGAGCGTGGCGGCCTCAAGACTCCACAGTCAGAACGGATCGTTCCTTTACCCAAGTGCGCAGAGGAGATCTGGAACAAACACGCTGGGCCAAAGAGCAAAGAACCTGCATTCCCGAAGGAAGAGCCCAAGACAGAACGCGCTCACTGGGGGGACAACCTGGCGCGAAGGATGCGGGACAAGATCCCTGACTTTCCCGGTACCCATGCTTGGCGGGAAACGCTGATCAACCACCTGCTCAATAGTGCGGTCCCTGCCCGGATCGTGGAGATGGTCACAGGCAAGACGGGGAACACACCGCTCAGCCAATACACCTCTGATGACCTGCCATCAATGGCGCGGGCGATCGAGCTACATGCCGCCCACCTTGCACTGCCTGCTTACAAGGGGGAGCAACAGTAATGAGAGCAACCAACCTCCATGCATTCACGGTCTCGCTGAGGCAAGAGTTTCCGGAAGCTGAGTCATTGCGAATCAGGAAAGCGAAGCGGGCATCAGGCACCGTCTGGCAGCTGGTGGGAGTCCACGGCAACGGCGACACCATCGCAAGGCAACTCAAGGCCAGCAATGAATCTGAAGCCTTCCACGGTGCCAGGGAATTGATGATGCAGCTCAGTGGCCGCTCTTCATCAAAGAGTTTCACCAAACACCACCTGCGGGCTGCTCTGGAGGCGATCACTTCAAAGGGCTACCGCGACGCAACCGGAAGAGCCAAGGTTTCAGGCGTCAGAAAAGTGTGTGAGTGGCTGGCGGAAAGATCCCTGGCAGTGGATGAGAAGGCGCTACATAAGGCCGTCATGGAGCTGGCACCCGAAGAGAACCGCAAGCGTCGAAGTGTTCTGGAGGCTGCTTCCCTATTAGCCACCGTGGCCGGAGAGAACCTCGATATAGAGGGCCTGCGATTCCGGAACCCGCTCCCGACCCGAAGACCTGCCGTTGACGATCCGGCAATCTTCCAGGCGCTCGACACTGACCTGCTCAAGCTCGGGGACCCTGGCGCCATTTCGGTTTACAGAGTCGTTGTTGTGACTGGAGTTCGGGCAAATGGAGCCCTCAGCATGAAGATCCCAGGCCCGTTTGACGGTGACGAGTTTCCAGAGGGTGGGTTCCAGCCAGGAGTACAGCTCCCTTATTGGGATTCAAAGCGAGGCCGAGCCGGGTTCTGCACACCCACAGTGAGGGACTGGTGGGACCACTGGGACCTAACCCTGCCACCAAATCAACTGAAGGAATATTGGATGCCACACGACCGGCCTGCCACAAACGAACAGATCGAAAAAGCAAACAACCTGCTCAGTAACTACGCGGCAATGCTCCGACGCAAAGTTCATAAGGATGCAGCTCATTCGCTCGGATTCCGCGCCCTACGCCACGCAGCTACCGCCAGACTGTTGAAGTCAGGCATGCAACCTCTCACGGTGGCTGAGTTGATCTCCACATCAGTCGCGCAGATTGAGGCCACATACAGCGATTGTTTCCGTCAGCATGCCATCACTGAAGCTGCAAGGTTGCTCTAGTCGCCGCCAGTGAGGAATTCGAGCAGACCCCATTCAGACCACAATGCATCTGCATCCGAAAGATTCTGCTCGGCAATCCAGCACTACAGGACATCAAGATGTTCATGGGGCTCATGCAACTCTGTGTCCGCAAGCACCTGATGGAAGTCGAGCCAAGCACATGAGCCACGATCTGAAAATACGCATTCGCCACTACGGGCAGTGGACTGACGACGCTTCTACGAAGTCGGCGGTCGAAGCCTCCATCAACTCTTTGATAAGTGCGAGGTTTTAATGGCAAACAACAAAAACTTTTCCGGCACAAAAATCAATCGCTTAACTGCTATCCTCCCATCTAAAAATAGAACAAAAGACGGCAGAGCTCAATGGGTATTTAAATGTGAATGTGGTAAGATAGTTGAAGTATGCAGAGGTTCGGTAACTAGCGGAAATACCAAGAGTTGTGGCTGCTTAAAAACTGAGAAATTTAAAGCAAAGGCTGAGGATTTTAAAAATGTTCGCATCGGTAGTGTTGTAGGAATAAGGAGGATTGAAGGAAAGAGAAGACTGTGGGAATGGCAGTGTGACTGCGGAAAAAAAGATCAGGGATATGGAGCTGCATACAGGCATAGGCTCAAAAAGAATGGCTCTGTAGGCTGTAGGCATTGCGCTCTTGAAAGATCAGCAAAGGCAAGAACCAAGGATTACACCGGAATTAGATATGGACACCTTGTAGCCGTCGAAAGAATTGAATTTGACCCCGAAAAAACCCCGAAAGAATGTTTGTGGGTTTGGGATTGCGACTGTGGCAATACTGTAGAGAGAACCCCTCAAATTGCTAGAGGAAATCAAATTGACGGGAGTTGCGGATGCATGATTGGAAGCAAGACCAAAGCTAATCGCACAGGCGATCGCTTCGGCTCTTTAGTCGCCTTAAGGTCTGTTGGAAAGAAAGATGTAGATACAACATACACATGGGAATTTATTTGCGACTGCGGGAATCTTTGCCAAGCACGCCTACGAGATGCAGTCTCAGGGCAACAGCAATCATGTGGTTGCAATGTTGGAGGTCGCGACAGTATCAAAGGGATGATCGATGGGGCTTTTAGAAATCCCGAATCGAATGAGTTTGCCTATGTCTTTTACATGAAAAACTATCCAGGTTTGATAAAAATAGGAATTGCGTGGGATCTAGATCATAGATCTGATGAAGAGTACGGAGAATTATTTGACTTTATTGAATTGCCTCGTTTAGATGCTTGGCTAATTGAGCAAGCGTCCCTTTATTCGACCAGGGCTTTATGGGATTGTCCTGATGAGTTACTAAGCAAGAAATGGGCGGGTTCGACTGAATTGAGAAAAATGAATGCAGAAATGGCATTCAAAACTTTAAAGTTTTACCACGATGAATTACTTGATTCCGGGAGAAATGCCTTTGCTGCAGATTTCTTACCTACCACCCCAGGGCAAAAAGTAAAGTTACTCGCGGCCGCCATCATATAAAACAAACTACAAGACTCAATAGCTAAAGAGGGCCCAAAAAAATACTATCTACCGCCATTGGCATAGACCCTGCAGCTTCTCCCGCAGCCCCTCTATGTCAACCAAACGCTGCCACTTGTGCTGCTGCATGTGGACATGCTCGTGCAGGTAGCCATCATTGATCAGCTTGTAGAGCTGAGATCTATTAGAAATACGCTCATCAATGCGCATGGACGAGATAGAAGGTTGTCTCCAATGACTCATCCGGTTTTAAGAAAACAGGCCCTAGATGCCCTTTGTTAAGGATGTTGGTTGCCAGTGCGTAGAACGGAAGGCAAGTTTTAGGCCATTGGGCTAGTCAAACTAGTTATTAATGGCGACACATTTAAATTAAATATTAAATTAGAGAAAAAGAGAATACTTAATGCCGACAGCGGCCTTACCGAATGCACTTGGGTCTACGGTCGAGCAGTGAGCTAAGACGGAATCGATGGTGTCAAGCGTGTAATCATCCCTGGGTTCAGCTCAGGCTACACATCTTCCATGGGGTCATCCAAATGGAATCCCAGCAGAATTTCAGGCCACGTTTGTCGCTTTGAGGGCAATAACACCGCCGAGAATTCCAGGGGTTGGAGAAGCAATGGATCACCAGAAGTATTAGCGGCACCGAAACTAAGAATTAGGGCGGCAATTTGTTCTTTAGTCCAAGGTGTGGCGCACGCTTTGACTGAGCTGAATTACTGTCAGTAGTATTCTGAATTATTCGGATCAGGTAATTAATTTACGGGCTCTGCCCTCTTCGTCAATCTTATGTCGGAGGCGAGTGAACTCCTCAGAGAATTCTCTGACATTTGGAATATTGGTATTTCTTGTGAATTCCTCTTCATTCAAGTTAGAGGCACTCCAAGTAAAATTATAGCTTCCATGCCAAAGGATTTGCCCGTCAATGATGCAGAACTTGCGATGGTTGATTCCACCACGCCCATGCATTTTATTTTGATACCACCAGACACTACAGGGCATTTTGTCCCAATGCGACTCTTGGAGCTTATGATTTTGTTCGTCTTCCTGAAGGATTAACATTATAGTTAAGCCCTCTTGGTATTTTATAAGAAGCTTATCTGCAAGATCTTGGTCATTAAAGAGGTACATGCTAATCCATATGCCAAGATTTGCATCGTTCCAGTCCTTAAGCAGTGATTCCTTCTGCTTCTGGAAATGGGTCTTGGCGAGCTCTACCTGTGGCGGACCTTCATCCCTTAACTTCAATGATTCGAGAATCTTCTTGCATTCTTTATAATCGTTCATCCAGTCCCATGGATATATCTTATTCTTAACGCATCCATTTTCTAGTAGATCAAGAAGAATGCTTGCAGCCACTAAATTTGGACAATTAATGAGCATAGAACGGATTCGATCTCTCTTCGATCCATCGTCTAAGAAGTCGTGTTGATCTTGTTTGTATGTTCGAAAAAGTTCAGTTAAATTATTATGAGTAGCGAACCAATCGTTTGATGAGAAAAACTCTTCGATTCTTCGTTGTTCGAGCCAGTTGAGATCGGCCACAGGTAGTGAGTCTCTCGATTCATACAGTAGTGGCATAAGTAAGCTCGTGCTCCTCCTGCAGCAAGCAGCCGCTGGTAGATGGTTCCTTACTCCGACGGCATCTTCTGCTCAGCATCACGACAATTCGGATTACGCATCCTATAGCTCCTCGAGGTGACGTGCCAGGCGCTTCGCGGCGGCGTGCAGACACTGATGCCATACAGGCATCAATGGCGCCGAAGTTGCTTTAGCGAAAGTCTTAGGTCATCTGAAAATCATTCCGCAAGCTTCTGGGAGGCCCTTTTCAACCTCTCCAGCTCTCTACATCTCAAACAGTTTGAGTTGAGGTCTCTCATGGAATCATGACCGTACTTATATGGCTTACCTCTGTAGTAAGAAAGCCCCCTTCGCCGAGCTTCAGCCGGTGAAAGAGGTGCTTCTCGGTTTCTGATACGGACTTCCTCTTCCCGTCTTTGGTTGGCTTCGCGCTCAGCTTGAGCCGCTTCGCGTCTGGCTTGACTACTGGCTCTGTCTTTCGCTTGCTTCGCCTTCTTGGCAGCTTCTGGATCTTTGCGTGCTTCATTGCGGCGAGTCCATCTTGCGGTTTTTGCTCCGTCCCAAGAGACGTAAGCCCCCGAATCGCTGTAATAAAAGCCGCATCTCTTTCTGAGTTTCCTCGCAGGGCAAGTTGAATACTCGGAGAAATCGATCCTCCAGCTCACGTGCGTAAATGGGTAACCACGGCACCCGCAAGTACAGATCTCGCGGAATGTGGTCTTTCTGACTGATTCGTAGCCGCTACTTGTGCCTGCGGTGGATGCAGATCTCCTGGTGGATCCCCAACTCGGACGAGGAGCTCTTGACCAGGTATTGGTCGCTGAATATTGCCTTGAAGGTGCTTGTTGCAGGTCGTAAGTCTGCTTTTTTCCGGGATCTCCCAGGACTTCCCAAGCAAGCCTCATCACATCCTCGCTCTCACCAAGGCTGACCGTTCGCATTAATCGTGTCGTAGTAATACAGAACAGCCCGCCCTACGGGTTCGCGAATCAGAGATTCGCTCGTTACGAACGCCACGGCGTTCTCACCGTAGTTAGTTAATCTCACTTCGTGAGCTTTGAACAGCCAAGAACAGCCGGCTGAACAGGTAAGGATTAATCAGGGAAACCTTGATCGTGCAACGGACAAGCACAGGTGAAAGAGTTACGGAGCTGGGGGTAGTGCCTCGACTCTTTTTTATTGTTAGATGTTGCCAAGTTACATTGTCTCGATTGTGCAGGGGGGCTTCAACGCGCTTTGCAGATGCCAGCAAAAGGCCAATTACAGCCAAGAAGGTTATACCAAAAGCTGAGTAAACCGTGCTCCTGACGGAACACGGTTTATCTGCTCGATGTGAAAATCCTCCGTGCGAGGATGAATCGAAATCATTTGCTAACTATTATGGGTAGAGAAATCTAAATCAAACAGATCGTAACGGTCCATAGAGATCCTATATAAATCAACAAATGGTGTTTGGTAGGTGATAGCACCGCAAACAAGCTGCCCTTCTTCTCGACTGTCCACCGCTTCAGCATCAGATCTCTCTTGTTGGCTAACAAGGCTTGTTTCTCTCTTCTAGCTTCAATAATCTCCCTTGCATGCTCTCTAGCCCTCTCCCCAATCCGTTCTTTTGAAAATGTATCTGGATCGGGTTTGGCGGGCGCATCCATCCCCCCATGGCTGGTGTTGGTGATTATGTATCTTGCAATATATCAGCTTAAAAGTGTCTCTAAATTAGAGATTGTCTAAGGGGTGGCCCAAGTCATTTCAATCAACTGATCAATAGTAAGATTTCCTCCTATGTAGATGGCCTCAAGAGAATCAGAGGCGAAAATGCCAATACCTTTAATCGGCCGACCAGTTGCATCAACGTGTGTGGTAGCTCCAAAAGTGAGCTGCGAATCTTTAGCCCCTTGAATATTAATTTCGTCAGTAGGATCAAGGGATTTGATGATATCGGCTTTCTTATTTCCTGTGTTATTCCCTGCTTTGCCATTAAGCTGATTGACTGCAAGATGGTCGCTTTTTATATAAAGTTCATCAAAGCTTCCGTCTCTCTCGTTCTCAAATGTATTTTGTCCAAATCCCCCATACAAATCGTCTGCACCAGCACCTCCGGAGATGAGATCCTTCCCATTTCCAGCCCTGAGCGTGTCGTTGCCTCCATTCCCAATTAATGTGTCTGCGCCTCTAAAAGCTTTGAAGTGATCATCACCTATCCAGTTTAAACTGGCTTCACCAGTTGCCCCTATAAAAGATTCACTAGTATCTGTTCCGTACACAAGAGCGTCTCCACTGCTAATATTTATCCATTCAATTGATATAAACAACTTTCGTCCGTTACACCCTGTATCTTGGAATGAGTTTGAATTACCAAGGTAAATGTAATTCGCTTCTGTCGGTGGCGTTGCTGAAGAGCAACCTGTAACATACATGTCAAAACCAGTGCCGCCATCAATAATATCAGTTCCTCTAAAACCACTGATAACATCATCACCACTCCCGCCGTAAAGACTGTCGTTTCCATGGCCTCCACTTACGTAGTCATTTCCACCATATCCATAAGCTAAAGTTGGTTGGTTAATCTTCGAATTGTCAATATTTCCTTGATCCAAATCGTCTGCGAAATTTGTTCCTTTAAGAATTGGCATGTTGCAAGAGCTTAAGCATTATAAAGCTAGCAGCGGGTAGGGGTTTGGCAAACTTTTCTAGTTGCAATATGCTCAACTTGATAGTGTGTTTGGAGATGTTGATGAACTCCCTTCCAAAGTTTCGCCAAGGTGCGAGGGGCTCTAAGTAGGTCTAGTAGTACGTGCCCCGCCTCTGTGAGATGAGTAGTACTCACAGGTTCGTCTTGGCGACCCAGCCAGCGAGCGATACGGCAATCTGGCGCTGGTCGAATTCACAAAATAAGCGAGCCGTGCAGATAGACCTGAGTGACCCCTAGCTTTCTTGATGGCGGTGTTTCCCTTTCTCCAGTCGGTGACGGATCCCCAAAGGGCGTTGATCATTTGACCCTCAATGACGGAATGGTGGGCAGTAGAGGGCTGAGATGCTTGTGATAGCAGGGTGTTTGGCATGATGCAGGCGGTTAAATGGATACGCGCCTTATTTGTGAAGAATTGTCCGAATTAGCTATCTGAGCAAAGCAAATCTCTAAAGGAACAAGTGTGCACAAATTTGTAATCGCATCACGCCAATCGTTGCTATCTTGGTCTTTAGTGATGGGCAGTGGAAGCTTGCCTAACGCACGCAGAAGCATTGATTCGAATGCGGGATAGTATGTGTATCCCGCGCTCTCAGCTAATTGCTGCTTGTCTTCGTTGTCTTTATGTTCTTTGTAGTACTCAATTAGTTCTGAACCAACAAGACGAGATGTTGGATTTGTGTTTTTCATAAGAATACCTTGTACGGTTTACAGAAGTTATTTACTGATCTTACTCTAAAATCCGTTATTCGCTTGAGAAGAGATCCTAATCTTCCAAGTCGCTGACACAATGAAATAGCCCTCTGTAACAGAAAAGGAGGCGATGCCGAAAAAACTTTTATGCATATGACAAATCGTCAGGATCACTGAACCATGAAAAGATCCAGTTGCTGATCGCTTGAGAGGCTTGGCGTAGCGTATCTTTACCTACTCGATATAGATCTTTTGCGACTTTCTTGGATATTGTGTGAACACTTGAGGCGAACGATTTCCCTACAGTATAAATAGCCTTCACAGCTGTAGAAGCATTTTTAAGGACAACGTCGACGATCTTATCTAGGCCCGCTAAAATATTCTTCAGAAACTTATGTACTCTGTCCAGCCAATCGGAAATCGAATATAAAAATCTGCCGACTCTTCCGCTTGACTTGATCGTCTTGCTGGCCAGCCATCTCGTTCCCATAGCTGCAATGCCAGTAAGCCCAACTGCTGCCATAAAATAAGCAATTGGTGGAAATACAGCTATCAGGAAACCTATTAGAAGTGCCTTCGCCGCCACTTTCCATCCTCCCTCCCTGAATGCCTTCAAAGCTCTTGCAAGAGTTTTTGCTCTATATTTTGCATCAGTTTTATAATGCTTCCAGTCAACTGACTTTAGGAACGGAAAGATTCCTCCAAATCCCAATTTGAAAGTTATGTATCCAAAAGGAATGCCAATTTCGGCAAGCGCGTCAAACATTCCGTCCCAAATTGCATCTGCCGCGGCGGCATCACTCATGTTTTCAAAGATATCTTGAAAACCGTCTCCAACATCATTTGGTACTTCATAAGGCTCTTCGCCAAAAGCCTGCTTATATGCAGCGTTGTAGCCAGGGGTTCCAGGATCAGGCGTTCCAAAATCTATATTCATTCCATCATTAATATTATCAATTTGAGCATCTAGATACTCTTCATGCCCCATGGGATCGGCTTGGCGAGCTCTGTTCGGACCGGCATCTTCAAATATCCAGTTATTTGGATTGCTTGGGCTTCCACCATTTTCAAGAGATATTTTGTGTGAAATATCTTTGCTCTTAATGAACTTAAAAATTTCTATTGGATTTTCTAGTAAATGCTTTGGTATTTTCATTAATAATTCTTGAGGCGGTATCCCGTATCTCCCCCCGTTTGACATTATGAAAGATTGAAGGACTTCGGGGAGATTGCCGAAAATCTGAATTGCTTCTTTTATAGATACAAACTCCATAGTCATACAAAGAGTTTTAGTAGAAAATCTGCTCCTAGGGTATGCCATCGGAAGCAGACTCGCTTTAGTAATTGATATTTGTTTTTTAAGAAGATCCTTTTAATACATTGATATCTTTAAAGAACTCCAGAACACTTCTTCACTCTGTTGTTAGGTTATTACTGTGATGCTCCTCAACGATGTGGCACATTGCTACTGCAATCAGGGTGTCGTCCTTCACGATCCCGTGAGCTTTGACATTGAAGGTTTCTCTGAATGAGTAGTGACGTAGACGTTCATCGCGGGTCGCATATTCCTTTAAGAAGTCCTGATATTAATGCGAGTTCCGCAGGACACGCCGAGGATTTTCCACTGACTTTAGTCGGCAGCGTTAGCTGATCCCAGCCTTGCACAAGATCGAATGTGGTGCCTTTGACGGCCACCGCCTCTATCCAGTGTTGGCCTGTCTCCTTCTTCAGACCACTGCGATTGTTGTATGTCTTGCCCTTGGTAATGCGGAGATGGAGTTCGATGTCGTCGTTCTAGAGAGCTCAACTTCAGCTATATCTCTGGCCGTCAAGGATATAACTTGGAGTATGCCGATCGAAGGTGGTACTTATTCTCTGAGCCTTCACTGGAAGGACAGTACGTAAAATCACAAGCGGCACATGGTTGAGCAACCAATTATTGAAATTCCAAATCTTGTATCCGTACTGCCGCGGTTAAAAGATCAGCCAAGCATGGCAAGTCGCACTTTCAGACCACATATTGGCATTATCTTGACGACAAGTTTGATCGAATTTATTGAGTTTTGCAATAGCTGGCTAAAGCAAATGAAGTTGAAATAATGGTGAGTCCTAAAGAGTAAGCAACAATTTCTTGGATTTTAGCAATTTAATTTTTTGTTCCCCAAGCAAGAATCAGTTTAACCTGCGCTGGCCACCCTTAGGCTTAAATGATTTTGCCTCTTCGACTTTCGCTCGACATTTCTTGATCAAATCCCATATTGCCTCTTTGCTGATTAATGGCTCGATTTCTGTATACGGATCCCCTATCTCGCCACCTCCTGCAACCAATTTGTTGTAGCCATTAACCATGTGACAATAACCTTCAGTGTATTCATATATCTTGACCTCTGACGTCGCGGTCCATCTCGTTGCAAAAAAGCTTACCGGCTCATTGAATCTGACAAATATTGTCCAAACAATTAGGCCACTATTCTTGTTATACTTGAACATCTGGGCAATTTTTTGATTCTTATTCGGAAATGACATTTTGGCTTTTGTTTTTTGTAGTTTAATCGATATTTGAAGATTAATCCAATTCTTTCAATAGCTCTGATACTCCTATGGCAGTCGCCTCGATATTCATAGCCCCCTCCAATGCTTTACAAGCTGCGCTCATTACTGAGGGAAGTTCTCTGAGCTGGAGCATGTTCCCTGTTTCGAAATGATGCTGCAAACTGCTTTCCACCATTTGAAGTAGCTCTTCAGCTCGATCTCCAACCATTCGAGCCCGGGTGAGTTGTTCCTGACGGAACGTCTCCAGCTGGTTCTTGTAACGCTCTAGTTCAGCCTCAGTTCGCGCTTCTGATGCTTGCTGAAGCATCCCCGAGTCGTAGTCAGCCAGACGCTCGACCCAGTTCCACTGTTCTGCCCGTCGGCGCAGGGTCGATTCAGAACATCCCACGAAATCCGCTGTCTGACTGAACTGGCGGCTGGGACCAAAGTCTCGATGGAGCAGGAGCTGCTCGTAGGCATCTGCTGGCTCGTCGGAAAGCTGGAGAAAAGAGTTCATCGACTTGTGCGCTTTCCAACAGGCTTCCAACGGGCTTCAACAAGCCCCAATGAGTTGCAGGCCAGAAGCGCAAACACAGCGAAAGTGCTTCCGAGCCTTGTCCGTAGCCAATAACTCCAGAGTTCCAGTAGGAAAAGCCGGAGTTATTAGCTACCGATCCCCTGGCAACACCCATCGGTACAGCTGCTGCTGCGCTCCCCTGGGCCCCACTCTCTTTGCATCACTCACACCACCCAGGCTGCGCACAACAGTCCCGATCGTCCGCGCCGGTTTGGCACCTGTGCCCTTTATGTCGACCTGTAGCCAGGTCGCATTACGCAGCATCCGAACCGCCTCAGAAGTTTGCAGGGCCTCCGCAACAGACTTGACCAGCGCGTCGTCTCCCGCACGATGCTCTCCATCACATAACCGCCCCAGCCCAGCGCTGAGCAGCAGCTCCTGCACCTCGCTCAGGTTTGCGGACAGCAGGTCCGCGCCCGCGCTTCCGACCCTTGCCTGCTTCGTCGCTGCCATGGCCTCTGCCTTGGTCTCGGCTACCTCTTGCTCAGCTCCGGCTGCCTGCAAACGCAAGCTGTGCACCAGCAGCTGACGCCACGGGTCCAGCTCCCGGTAGTTCATCGGCTCGGTGCGTTTCTCCCGCTGACCCCCAGCTCCCTTCGGCCGATGGAGTGGCTCAACAGTTGCCAGCTCTTCTGTGGCCCAGCCGTCCACCGCCGCGTAGTGCAGCGTGTAGTCCCGGAACAGGGCCAGTTCTTCGATCTGGCGCTGGGCTGCCAACACGTAGACCCTTTCCAGCAGCTCGATCTCCCATCCATCTGCAACGGCGAGATCAGCCGCTTGCTCACGCGCCTGGCGCAGCTCCTGTCGGATCGTCTCGATCTCCCGCCCCATCAGCGGCAACGACCGGTCCCATGACGCCGTGGGTACATAAGCCACGCAGGTAGTTGCGGTCCTTTCGCGCCGACCCGCCTGGCCGCCACAGATGTTCGGCGGCAGTGTTCTCCCGCCCGCAACAAACACCGTCTCGGCAAATGCCCCAACCCAGCTCACCCCGGACTGAGCCACCGGTGTGCAGATCACCACGTCCCAGTTCTCCACCTCACCCCGGAGAACTCGCCGGGCTGCTTCGTTGTCTTTGCTCTCGGCATCGATGACCAGCACTCGGATGGCAGGCACCGCCTGAAGCAGAGCATCACGCAGCCCCCTGGCCGAAAGCCCGCGCTGTCCCTCCCCGTCCTTGCCCCTAGCACCTGTCACAACAAGCAGAGGTTTGTCTGTTGCAGAGCGGGCCTTGGCATGGCCCAGCAGGCAGTCCCGCCAACGGTTCTGCTTCGAGGTCCAGTGCATCAAGCGCGTGGGAGCTGCAGGTGGGCACCCCAACACCCGCGCTGCCTCTCGACGACCAATGCCGCCCAGCAACTCCCGCTCAGGCTCACCGGCCTGCGCATCCATGGCCAACACCACCCCGGCCGCAGCTATAGACCTCACCAAAGCCACTCCAGCTCGCCAACGCTCAGCAGGGGTCTCCCACATCGTCCCCGGTCCACTCGATGACAGCAGCAAGTCGGTGATCATCTGCCGCACCTCGTCCAGGATCAGGACGATGGCCATCACACCCTGTCCGGTTAATACCGGTAGCCGGCCGGTGTCGCCGTAGGACCAGAACTCTCCCCACACCTCAGGCCCGCCATTGCGCTTGGACGGGTTTCCCAGCGACTTAAGACAACAGACATAGCGATCGGGCTGGGTCCCCGGCTGAGAGAAGGGATCGCCTCTGCCTGTTTTCTGCCCTGAGACGTTCACGGCCCGCAGTTGTGGGGCCAGCTGACTGTTGATCGTCCGCCTCGGCGTGATTGCCACCACCGAGAACTTGCATCTGGCACCCACCCAGGTCTCAGCCAGGCGATCCACATACCCACAGGCCCCTTGGGTTTTACCCGTGCCCGTCCGGCAGACCACCATTGCTCCACCCATCGTCCAGAGTGCTTCGCTGATTGCCTCAGGGGTCGGCTCCACCAGCTCGGTTGGCTCCAGAACACCCTGAAGCTGCAGTGTTGGCCGCTTCCAGCCGAACTCCCGCTCTGCCCAAGCCGCCAGCCAGGCCAGGTGATCTGCAGTCCCCGCAGCATCCAGATCGAATGTTCTGCACCACTGCCGCAGGCCATCCAGCGATGACCGACCCTCCTTGTCCAGATGACCGGTTCGATGCAGGACCTCTGCCGCGGTCTCCGCTCCCAACGCTCTGCTGAGGGCGCTCACCAGCGATAGCACTGCTCCATAGGTGCCGGCTCCAGGTATCCGCACCGGCACCGCACGGGCGAGGTCCACCAGCGCATCGATCCGGTCATCACCGCTGAGGCCCAGGAACTGCCTGCCCTCGCAACTGCGGGCGAGCGCCTGTTGGGTAACGCTTCGCGGCACAGCTGTTCGCTTGGCCCATTCCTCCACTTCCGGCCAGGACAACCCGAGTGCCCCCAATGCCACTGAGCCCTCTCCCCACTGGATCACCGCCGCTACTTTCCCGGTTTTGCGGTGCACCGCCCCCGGCAGTCGCATCACCTGTGTGGGGCGATGGCAGGCCACATCCAGTGCTCCCTCTGGCAGCTCAAGCCCCGCTTCCCGTGCAGACTCCGTGATCAGCGCATGCCAACGCTTTGAGGTCTCTCTGTAGCGATCCACAGGGATCGCCTCGGCAGCAGGAATCCATGCGTGCAAAGACTTCCCGCCGGTATCGAGAAGCGTGAATCGGATGCCGTAGCGCTCTTCCACCGCTGCATAAACCTGCCGCTGTAGCTCGTGGCTATCCGGTAGATCGATCTCGGCACGCAAGCCATAAACGTGGGTGATCTGCGATTTCTTCGAGCCGCCCACCCCGGCGATAAACCCCAGTTGGCGTCCTTTCTTCAGCTCAATGAGCAACCTCTCCTGCACCTCCTGAGAGAGCGCCTCATCCCAGATCACCGGTAAGGCGCCGCCGCCATCAGCGTCTGGACGCCATCTCAGGTGCCTACTGCCATCACCCCCGTAGAAGGTCACCACGATGGGCCATCCATCTTGAAAACCAGCGGCTTGCTTCAGGAAGTACGGAACTGTCTTGAGTGCATCCCTCACAATCTCCATCTCTTAGGGCAGAGTTTGTTGCGTTGCGAAAAGAAGTTCGCACTAAGCAGTAACTTATTCATAGCGCATAGCAATTTTTATCTGAATAGTAAATACAATACTTTCATTGAAAATTAGTTTTCAATGAAACTCGTCTAAGAGTTCTACTAACTTGCCTCTGCATTAGGCATGATTCACTGAGTTATGGATCGGCTTTCGGAGGCTTGCGAATACCCGAGAAAAAGATTGAAGCGATATTCAAGCTCAGGCCTATGCTGAGAAAGCATCAGGCGTTCAAGTGATAACTAGAATCCAGCCAAGCCGGTACCATTTGAGGTACCACTTCCTGCCGCCAACTGACTTCTTGACTTCCTTGCTAGCAACTATAGGGCGAAAAGTCAAGGAAGCGTCTTCAGGCATCTTGCTAAATGATGTTAAACAAGTTGGCCCGTAGCGTCTGCATTCTCGCGACTGATCGACTACCATATTTAGTGCTTATAGTGCAAATCAGGCTCCAATACTAATAACAACTCAATAATATTAGGTTACTGTTATTAACTCCCCCGCCCCGAAATACATTTATGGCGGCTATTCAGGCACACCCCTTCAGCACATGCCAGGACCTCCTACTGGCTGAATCAGTGGCTATCTCGGTAGGCAGCTGCTGCAGGTGGCGATGATATTTCCGAAGCTGGCGATCTCAGCCACATGGCCGATGCCCTCGGATACGCCTGCATAGCGCTCCAGAAAGGATTGCTGCCCTGGAGCCTTGGCATCACCGGCTTTCGCGTGAGCTGAGTGATTGGACGTTGAAGGAATCGGGCTAATGGGGTTTTGCAGCAAGTAGTTTTCGCCGTTCGAGTGGGGTAACAGTCAGATACCGAACGGCAAATTCTTCTCTGCCTAGAAGCTGAAGCTCTTCATGCAGGCTGAGTGCAATTTCAAAAATTTCCTCAGGCTTCATTTTCCTAACTTCTCTATATCCTTCCCACTTTGTTTTTGCCAGCCGAGGTGGACAATCTGAGGCTCTGGTTGTGGCGATCAAAATGGCTTGTTCCACAAGCCATGCCTCTAACCTAGGCAAGGCAATGAAGTCATAAAGTTCTCCGTATTCACCACGTGAACCTTTCTTTCTGGTCTCCAAGTCATCAGCGATACCAGGCTTTGCAAACTCAGGATATTTTTTGAGTGGGAAGACATAGAAATATCCATCAATTTCAGGGTTTCTGAAACTTCCTTCAAGCCAAGCTCCGATACTGTCCCATCCGCCTTGTTTGCATCCACAAGATTGCTGCAAGCCCGATACAGCATCTCTCAGTCTTGCTTGACAAATTGTTCCGCAATCGCATTGAAATTCCCACGTATATGTGGCTTCGCCTGGCTTTTTCCCCAGGCTCCGCAGAGCTACGAGAGAGCCAAATCTCTCACCTGTCCGATCAGCAGCGCTTGTAATTTTGCTGCAACCGCAGTTGGCGTTGCGGTGAATCCGAACGTTGCCAACGTAACGCTCGCAGGTATTGCCGCAATCGCATTGCCAAAGCCATTTGGCCTGAGCAGGTGACTTGTTTTTGGATATCTGTTTAAGAGCAACCAACATGCCACAGCGCTTGCCTGTTTGGTCAATACTTCTTGACTCAGCTTGCCGTTTATCTCCACAATCACTACATCCAATGAATCCTTGTTTCTTGAATCGATGTGTAATTGTTGATGCGGCTTGTGTTAACTCATTTCCGCATTTGCATCGCCAAACATACATTGCAACACCTTTGTTGCCATTGGCTTTTGTTCGGTTGTGGCTGAAACGAATAGCAGTGAGGTCACCAAAGGTTTTGCCTACAACATCAAGGCGTTGAGTCTCTGCAACGCGGTCTTTGCCGTAGCAGCCGCAGCTGTTGGTGTTGCCACTGATAAGTGCAGGAGCTGTGACTTTGGTTGTTTTCCCACAATCACAGCGACATTCCCAAAGGCGAGCCTTGTTTTTCCCGTAGTTGTGGCTTCCCAAATCACGGATAGCAACCAACCTTCCGAAACTCATATTGGTGAGGTCCTTCCTGGAGGCTTCTCCAGCTTTTCTCATGGGCACGCCCATATGTTTCAGGAGGAAGCGAATGGTCAGGCTTCCGGTGCCATGTGCTTTTCCAACTTCCTCGACTCTCGCTCCCCTCAAATACATTTCTTCGATCGATTTGCGCTGAGCCGCATCAAATCGAGCAATTGTTTTTTCTGATGGAGGTGTGCCCATGTCCCTTATATATGCGATGAGCGGATTTCACAAAACCCCCAATCGGGTGATCTCTTCAGTCAATGGATGGAAGGATGTGCGTCACCAGATCAGCGTTGACCCAGCGGATCACGCCAGAATCCACATCGGCGATCTGAAAGAGGTTGTGGATCTTCGGGTCACGGGCAGCACCGCCGCAGTGGATCACCTGCCCCATCCACCAATCCTTCTCGGCCTTCTCTCCGGTCTGAAGGTCGTGCTGGACGATGACCGTCATCCCTGGGGCCACGTCCAGGAACATCGGCCTGTCTGACTCGGGCGAGCTGTAGACCCCGTGATCAACCGACACGCTGGCGAGGCTAGGACACCAGTACTAGCCACTCAATGATGAACTGGTCGGCTGTCACCAAAAACCGCCACCAAAGCTGTCACCAAAAACGTCACCAAAACGGCAGAACCGCGATACAGGCAAAATGCAGGCTGCAACTGATGTTTTAGCGATGTTGACAGTGTATTACGACATTCACCATGTACTACGACGCCTGATCATTCAGATCTGACAGCGCTCAGTCGCTCGACATAGTTCAAGTTTTGAGCCTACAAAGCCCTCCTGGATGGGGGGCTTTTTTATGCAAATAATCCCATGAAGAATGCAACCAACCTTGCCACCTGACCAGAATTCGCCTGCCATTCAATGGAGATGAATGGCTTTAGGGAAGAGATGAGAACCATCACAAGAACGCAGGGCAAAACATTGAACATGCTTGGTTGCAGCCACGCGGAATCCGCTGAACCATGGTCAAATTGGTTTGTCCTTTTTGACAAAACTAGACATTTGAAATCAATCGACAATGCTTCTCAGTTTTAGAATTTGTCGAATCAAAGGTTCACGTCCGAACAATTAAGGCAGGATCATATGCAACCTCAAGCCAATCAGGGCGACGGGTTCCAAGCATCAAATGATTTCAATCTCCAATTAATCTCTCAGAAACCCTCAGAACAACCGTCGAATGATTGTTTGTTTAATCAATATCACTTGACACCAACCAAGCCACCCACAAAATTGGAAATTTTTGTAGAACAATGCAGTGATTTGCATTGCTGAAACATCAAGGGGAAACTCTTGATCTATCCGAAACCTGTCGGTCAAAAAATGCTCTCCATTCCAGTCAACCGTGATTGATCAGGGGCGATTGAGGCGGCGACGAGATTGATCACCACGTTCTTCAAGGGATCGACCCCAACCTTCCAGCATGAAGCAGGACACGACATCTGGTCACGTCAGCGGGTGATTTCGGCTGTAATGGTCGGTGTTTCGCTGAGGTCCATGGCGTCGACTCCTCTTAGCAAGCTGGCGTACCAGACCCTCCAGCAGGGAAAAACCATCGCCGGTCTCGCCCATAAGGAGCTCAGCACCAAGCTGATGGAGTTGATGGCACCGGAAACGGTTCCGAAGACGGAACCGGTGTCATCTGAACTACTCGATGAGCTGAGACGGTCCATGTCCGCCTTACAGGAGCGTGATTGGCAGGACGCCGAAGAGGGCGTCTATCCAGTGGATCTTCTTTTCAAAGCACCATGGCTCGATTGGGCCAGCCGCTATCCGCTCGTTTGGCTGGACCTGCCCTCAACCTGGGACCGCCGCCGTGATCGGAACGTCCGGGATCTTCCCGATGAAACGGAGGCTTCGATCTATCCGGACTATTACCTCCAGAATTTTCACCACCAGACCGACGGCTATCTGAGCGATCACTCTGCAGCTCTCTACGACCTGCAGGTCGAGATCCTGTTCAACGGAACTGCCGATGCCATGCGTCGCCGTTTGCTTGCCCCTCTGAAACGGGGGCTTCGCCACTTTTCCGACCGCTCCCCGTCTGCACTGCGGGTTCTTGATGTGGCGACAGGAACAGGTCGGATGCTTCAGCAGATTCAACGCACCTTGCCCCATGCGGAATTGATTGGAGCCGATCTCTCTGCGGCTTATCTCAGACAGGCCAATCGCTGGTTAAACGACAGCAATGACCACCTTGTTCAATTGGTCCGCTCCAATGCCGAACAGCTTCCGTTCAAGGATCACGGATTACAGGCTGTCACCTGTGTGTTTCTTCTGCATGAACTACCTGGTGACGCCAGACAAAATGTTCTGAATGAGTGCTGCAGAGTTCTTGAACCGGGCGGAGTTCTGGTTCTTGCCGATTCAGTGCAGCTGGCCGATTCGCCCCAATTCGACACCGCGCTCGACAACTTCCGCAAGGTGTTCCACGAGCCTTACTACCGGGATTACATCAGTGATGACATCGAGACACGTTTATCCGATGCAGGTTTTGACGGTATTCACGCCGAATCCCACTTCATGACTCGTATCTGGTCTGCAAAAAAACCTCTTCCAATCGAGGTCTGAACGCATTCCCTGACACCACACCTTGCGGGGTTCACGCGGGGCCATAGGGTAAGCGCGTTCCATGAGGACTCTCATGACCAATCCCTTCAGAGTCCGATGGCTGAAGGGCTGGCAGTTCCAGGTTGTCCTGATGGAAGGGCACGTGCAGGTTGAAGCCCATGGTTTCGGTATCTGCCTGAGAACTGCAGTGCTTCCTGGTGAAAGTCCGAGCGCGGCAGCAGATCGTCTTGTCCTGGGAGAAGATCGGCGCCGTCGAGCCCTCCATCACGCCTGGTTGCGTAGTCAAGATCTCCCTCAACCAGCCGAACTTCCCGTTCCACCGCTGGCAGATTCCGAATCAGAGCGTCCCGTTTCTCTCGTGGTCGTCGAGCAGAACAATCCGGAATTGGTTGCATAACGACTCTGCAACCTTCGTATTGATCACTCAAAGTTTGGCCAGGAACCAAGCAGCGGCAAATCCGGTTCCCCCCCAACGCAGAATCCTCCAGAATTGAGCTCCTCCCTGGGGCTTGATCATCCAGCCTGTGGGACGATTCTGAAGCAGGAGTTCACCCGTTGCCTGCCGTTGTTTCCAGCGTCGGCTCGCAACACCGCTGAGCTTGCATGCTTTGGACTGGCACTGGCCCTGCTGAATCAGTTTTGAGGCAGCATGCAACCAGCGCAGCGGATGTCTGGGCCTCCCTGGTCCAACGCCCCGTTCCGCCTGCATGCTTGTAATGCAACTGGATCCATCCTGACCATCCGGCATGAGCGGACAACCCCCTGTTTGGCCTGAAGGCTCACTGGAGAAATCCAGAGAGCTTCACGCAGATCTGAGCATCGGTGATCGCCAATGGCATCAGTTGAAAACACGCCGTGATCGCCGTGCGGCTGAATTGCTGTCAGCTGCGTTGGCGCGATTGGTCAACAACGGACCTGATACGGAGGTTGAGCAACTAACAGCACAGGCCCTGAGCTGGCTCCGGGGAGAACTCAAAGATCCAGGTTGTCCCCATCGTTGACCGGACGTCGACAGGCCAATTGCAGACGATTGCCGCGCCGACTCCAACGCACGTCGTCGAAGCATTGATGAATCAGAAACAACCCGCGCCCGCTTCGCGCATCCAACTGCTCCGGCAAGACAGATTGCCGGGCATGGTCTGGTAGTCCGACGCCTTCGTCCTGAACCTGCCAGATCAACCAGTTGGGGGTCAGGATGCGTCGAACGCGCACCTGTTTGCTCGGGTCCTCGCTGTTGCCATGCCGAACCGCATTGACGAGCGCTTCGTGGAGGCCCAGTTCGACCCTCTGACACGTCACAAGACATCCAACTGGCTCGATCAGCAGCTCCATTAGTGGAGTTAACTGAAGGGTGGAGGGGAGGACAAAATCCGCCCATCGAAACCGGACCCGGCGGGGTGTATGGACCAACCGGCAGAGCATTCACTTCTTCTGAACCTAATAGGTCTGGGTCAACCGGTCAGTCGAAATGACAACCATTGGGTCAACGTCGATCACACAGGGCTGGATGGTTCAGCAGAGCATCCATGAGTCGAACCCCTCTCAACTGGTTGATGAGTGGCATGTGACCCTCCGGCGCTTGCATCGACCAAGTGAAGGCGCCTGGGTAACGCGTCCAAACCCCATCCTCTTTCCACCCGATGCGCGGCCACAAACGCTCATAGCGACCATCAAAACCAGCCAGCAAACGTGCTTGAACGGAGAATCCAAACCGTCCCTGCGAATAGGCCATCCAGAGACGATCCAGCGTCTCTAAGTCCTGACCTGCCATGGATGGAACTTCACTGAAATAGACGTACCCGCGACGCTCTGCCTGGGAACCAGCCAACTGGCGCAGGACAGCACTGGTGAACCGATCAGCGGCTTCAAACTCCTCGCGAAGAAAGTGCTGCTGCAGTGGCGCGTAATCGATACCGACAGCCGAGTCGGCTTGAAACCAGCCCAATTCCGATGAAGGGAGCAGAGCGTTGAGCGCTGCGGGTTGATGACGCTGGAGAACCTGAAGAATCCAACCGGCGGCCCAGTCATCCCCGCTCGGGTCGAAAGGACGCATCACGTCCGGCCCCAAGTCAGCAAGATCACTTGCGCGGGACTCCACGCTACGGATCAGTGAACGCCGTTGGCGGGCGCTTCCCGCTGCGAACCGATCAAGCAACTGATCGGCACTGAGGCTTGTGGTGGAAGAAGAACCAGACAGCATGAGTCGCAACCGGCCCTGACTGGCATGGCGTTGGCCCACTATGTCAAACATGGCAGACGTGCGTTCTGAACCGATTGATGTCCTTCGCGCCAAGGACGGAGTGATCATCGATGTACGGAGTTCGTCGGAATACGCCAGGGGGCATTGGCCTGGAGCG
Organism: Synechococcus sp. MIT S1220; assembly: GCF_047303025.1. NCBI lineage: Bacteria > Bacillati > Cyanobacteriota > Cyanophyceae > Synechococcales > Synechococcaceae > Synechococcus > Synechococcus sp. MIT S1220. Next base: position 2,133,247 of record NZ_CP138939.1, read on the forward strand.
GTGAATCTGCCGCTGTTCAGTGATCAGGAACGGGCCGACGTCGGAACCACCTACAAAAAATGCGGCCGACGGGATGCCATTCACCTCGGCCTGTCTCTCACCGGACAAAAACTCACGACTCTCGCGGATCAACTGGAAGCTCTGCGGAATCAAGGACCTCCACGGATTTATTGCTGGAGAGGCGGGATGCGATCCGCGAGCATGGCCTGGTTGGCCGACCTTCTCGATCTCAACCCCTCACTCCTCAGCGGCGGCTACAAGAGTTATCGGCACTGGGTCCGCGAGCAGTTTTCCAAAGCTTGGCCGCTCCGCCTGATGGGTGGCCGGACTGGGACAGGGAAGACGGACCTATTGCTGGGCCTCCGGGGGCGAGGTGTTGCCGTCGTCGATCTGGAAGGACTTGCCAACCACCGCGGCAGCAGCTTTGGCGGACTGGGGTTACCACCACAACCAACGACAGAGCATTATGAAAATCTCCTGGCCGAAGAGTTGGATCACTGGCGTCTGAATGGTGCAGAGGCAATCTGGCTTGAGGCGGAAAGCATTCAGGTGGGGTGCTGCCGAATTCCCGCCGAGTTGTTTCATCAAATGCAACAGGCCCCGGTTCTTGAGATCCAACGCGGTCCTCGCGAACGGGTGAAGCAGCTGGTTGGCGTCTATGGGCAGCAGGGACAACAGGCCCTGGCGGACGCTACTGCACGGATCAGCCGTCGGCTTGGTCCACAACGTACGGCCCAAGCGCTGAAGGCGATTGCGGAAGAGGACTGGACAACAGCCTGTGAAGCGATGCTGGATTACTACGACCGTTGCTACGACCGTGAACTGAAGCTGTCGCCCGAGCGCACTTTCCTCGACATCAGTGGACTGGATGCGGACCAGGCCGCTGAACGCATGCTGGAGCTCAACTTGGCTTGATTCTGCGCCTAAGATCCCGCTTCTTGATAATGATGAAATGAGTGACGCATCCGGCAGCGCCTACATACAGTTCTTCCGTGGCGTCAACGAACCTGTCGTTCCCGACATCCGCCTCACCCGCAGCCGAGACGGAAGGACAGGGCAGGCCAAGTTCGTGTTCGAACAACCCCAGGCCCTGGCTCCGGAAACCCTCGGTGATATCGGCGGGATGTGGATGGTGGATGAGGAAGGGGAGATGGTCACCCGCGAAGTGAACGGCAAGTTTGTCAATGGCAAACCCAGCGCCTTGGAAGCGACCTATACCTGGAAGACCGAAGACGATTTCGAACGGTTCATGCGATTCGCGCAGCGCTATGCGGCGGCGAATGGTTTGGGATATTCACAAAATCAAAATTCCAGCGAGTCTGAAGAATCCCCAGAAGCTGACGGGTGAAACTGCCGCAATGGCTTTCGCTGGCGGCCCTCATTGCGGCAGTTGCTCTGATCTGGAGCTTGAGAGAGGTCGTGCTGATGCTGTTTGCAGGGATCGTCATCGCGATGGCCCTCTGCACCCTGGTAGGCCTCTTGCGTGCCAGGCGTCCTATGGCCAGGCCAACCGCCCTGTTGATCTGCCTTGGGGGTGTCATCGCGCTGATCGCCGTCGTTTCGGCCGTGGTGATTCCACCATTCATCGATGAATTCACAACCCTGCTCCAACAACTTCCGAAAGCTGCCCGGGAGTTGGTTCAACTCGCCCTGGGTGGGGTTGATCAGATCAGTGATGCGATCTATGGAAATGACGCCATCCCCGATCTGGATCGAAAGGGCCTGAACAGCACTGGGCTCATCCCGGATGGCGGCACTCTTGCCTCCGGTGTCAGTTCCGGTCTTGTGGGTCTTCTCGGTCTGGCTGGAAACCTTGGCAACGTGGCCCTGAGGATTCTGTTCACCCTGGCTGTGGCCCTGATGGTGAGCGTGCAACCCAAGGCTTATAGGGACGTCGCCATTCTTCTGGTCCCCTCGTTTTATCGGCGTCGGGCGAAGTCGATTCTGTTGCAGTGCGGCGAAGCGCTCAGCAGCTGGATGGTTGGTGTCCTGATCAGTTCACTTGCTGTGTCACTTCTCTGTGGACTGGCGTTGACCTTGCTGGGGGTGAAACTGGTGCTGGCCAATGCATTGCTCGCAGGTCTCCTCAACGTGATTCCGAATGTGGGGCCGACCATGAGCACCGTGTTTCCCATGGCTGTTGCCCTGCTGGAAGCGCCCTGGAAATCAGCTGCGGTGCTGGGGGCTTACATCCTGATTCAGAACATCGAGAGCTATGTGATCACCCCTTCGGTGATGCAGCACCAAGTCAAACTGCTGCCGGGGCTCACTCTTGCTGCACAGTTCATTTTCACGGTGATCTTTGGTCCGCTCGGACTACTGATGGCGTTGCCCCTTGCCGTGGTTCTTCAGGTTTTGGTCCGCGAGATCCTGATTCGTGATGTCATGGATCGTTGGAGGCCTAGGAGGCTGTCGGCATGAGTGCACGAAGTGTCCTGGTAGCGCTGACATTTGTTGTGCTGGCCTTGCTGATCTGGCATCTCCGCTGGGTGCTTTTGGTGTTGTTCGGCGCTGTCGTCATCGCAGTCGCCCTGGATGTATTGATCGTTCAGCTCCAGGCCCGCAGCCGATTGAATCGGCCCCAGGCTCTGGTGTTGGTCGTTCTGATGTTGGTCCTAACGAGCGCCTTGATTGGCAGTCGTCTGTTTCCTGAGCTGGTTCTGCAGATTCAGCAACTCGGCCAAGACCTGCCTGAACTGGTGAACAAGATTTCCTCCATCCTCAGCGGCGATCCGAGGCTGCAGGAATTGGAGGCATCCATCAACGGCAGTCTCAATTTCGAACGATTGCAACCAATTGGAGCCCAGTTGCTGGGCGTGGCTGGAGGAGCTGCCAATTCATTGGTACAAGCCTTCCTGATGGCACTGCTGGCCTTGCTCCTGGTTCTTGATCCACAAGCCCACAGCAGCATGCTTCTCGCCATCACACCCCGACCTGCACGGGATCAGATGGCCGTTCTGCTGACTGACTGCCGCAGTGCCCTGGGTGGATGGCTCGCTGGAATGACCATCTCAGCGATGACCGTGTTTCTGATGACCTGGGCAGGACTGGCCTTGCTGAAGGCACCCCTGGCGCTGCTCAGTGCACTGGTCTGCGGACTGCTCACCTTTGTGCCCACCATCGGACCGACAGCGGCAACACTCTTGCCGACTGGTCTTGCCCTGCTCCAGTCTCCACAACTGATGGTGACAGTGCTGATGTTCCGCCTGGTGCTGCAGAACCTCGAGGCGTTTCTGCTAACCCCTCTTCTCTTGCGCAAGACGGTGAACCTGCTTCCGACCGTCGCGTTGATGGCCCAGTTGAGCCTTGGAGCGCTCTTGGGGCTTCCCGGTGTTCTTCTGGCTTTGCCCCTCGTTGTTGTTCTGCAAGTGGTGATGCAGAAAATCGTGGTGCAGCAGGTGATGGATCGCTGGGTCTGACGGCATTCAGCGCTGGGCTGCACCACCGTTCCAATAACGTGATGAGATCTCCGGAGCAGCGCTCCACGCATGGAAGTCATCTTCAACTTTTCTCGCTATGAGGAGCTGCGCCAGGCCGTGCGACAACTCCTTCAGGAAAGCTTCGATGAAGATCATCTCTACGACGAAGCCCACGATCTGTTCGATGCCTGGTGGGAATCGAATCAAACGTCCAACGGTTGGAGCGAGGAGGCCAAAAAACGTGCATGGCAAGCCATGACGGAGGAATTCATGACAAGCCAAAGCTAGGCTGGTCTTGAAGGGCGGTGATGTCACGTCAACCGAAGCAACGCGAAGAAAAGTTGGACTGGCCCCTGAGAATTCTTGTACCAGGGAACTGATCCAAATCAGTAGCGAACCAACAGGATCCAATTCATTCATTGATGAGGTCTGAAATAAAATCTTCAGTAGAAAGAAAGGGCGAGATGAATCTTGAGATTGTCATCAGCCTAGACCTGTTAACCAATGGACTAAGACAACAACGGACAGATGGAGTCATCTATAACATTGAAAATGACAGATATAAGCCAAAAAAACAATGTTGATTATCCTCATCAAGGCTAACCAACGGATATTGAACGTTTAAGACCTATTCTTATTGCCTCTCTCCTTCTCGTCGCAACAGTTTTCGTTCAAGCTAATAGTAAATTCGAGGAAGTCAATGCGTGCCCAGAACTGCTTACGCTGTGCCAGAAAAGCGTCTATTAGATAGATAGAGTAGAAGGATACGTCAGACTACAATCCGCCAATCCGCCACGATGCAATATGCGAGAGTAATAATAACTTGAAAAGGAAGACACTCGGTATGAATGTTGAAGTTAGGGAGAAAAGCGTTGCAGCTACATGCATACTACGATCTATTTATTCCATTTCGAATAACCAGACAATCATTCAAAAGCGCTTCTCTGTTATGCAAAGGAAAAAACTTTACTAAATCAGGTCCTCTGATCTCTTAGAGTCATGGTGCTAACATAGGTGCATTGATACCAGACCCTAGTCAAAAGGCATCCAAAAAATTCAAGACAACGAATGGCAATCAATTCTATCATCACTACTATATAAAAAAAATTCTCTTCACGATACATCTCTCAATGCCAAAACTAAGAGCTTCATTAAACATTTTATTTCTCATGAGGCTTCTTTTTCCTTCCTGCGTTTCTTTTTTATCTCTCCGGTAATGGCGGCAACAGAGAGAGAAAGAAGCTGCTATGTAAAACACTTGAGAATACTGTCAGGAATAGTAAAGTTATTACTGCATCGTCCGTTCTGCAACATTGTGCTTGCATCAACAACAAAGAAAAGAAGATTCATTTTACAACGACATGCTTTCCGATTGGGCAGGTAACGAAAACAAGATTCAACCAGAAATTTGACAAGCGAAACTTCTTATTAACCAACAGCAATGAATAGCGAGCATAATATCAAAACACAAAATAATCCTGGCGCATGCTTATCAGCTCAATATCGCCGAAGCCAGGCAGATGCCGATACCAGCAACAATAAGCATCAAACAACAAACAATATCGATCGAATACAGCCATCCACGAGGATCAAGGCAATACGATAACTTGATTAAGAATAAGAGTTGAGTTCGTACAAAAAATTACAACTGCGATAATCCTGGGTCAATATAAATATATTGACTCAAATAGATAAAGCCGCAGAAAACCAGGACGATATTATGCTTAATCTGCGCAATCGAAACGCTAAATCAACGATTAAAGTAATCCATGGATCACTTCAAATTATATTCCACATCAATTGGATGCACGAGGATATCCATCCATGCATTCAAACAGGGTATGGCTCATAACTGACGAATATTGAAGTGCCGTTCGAAAATAACAGCCAGCAGGTTAAACCACTTGACGTCCTTCAAACGTGTGAATATGAAGTAATCCAGAAGCAGCAGCACAGGGAAACAATGACTGATCTCGATGCAGCAAAGGGGTGGTCAAACCAGGCCAGGCCCCCTGACCCCAACAACAAATGAAGAGGGTCTAGAGAAATCGTGGCAAAGGACCTAAATGAGAAAGTTAAATGACTTTATACTCGCAAAAAAATAATCGTTCAAAATGTTATAATTAAAATTTGGCATAGAGCGAGATGGCAGGTTATTTACCCAAAATTCTTGTATCAAGCAGTAATAATGCTCAGGAAAATTCAAAGTTCATCATTACATTTCCGATTAGGGATGCTCAGACAAACAATATTCTTAATAATCCTCGGATTTCTTGTAGCCAGCAGGCAGGCTGCTGGTCGTTTTCAATGCAAAAATACCCTATAGTCTTTTCAGGACCAGCAGTTTCAAAGAAATATGCTCAAACAAATGTCACTAACGCAACATTTACAACCCCAAACGTAACTCTATCTCCAGCGACAGTTTCGCAGAGTCTTGACACAACCCAGTTGTTTTATGCGAATCAATTAACGTGGGATAATAAGTTAAAGAGTTACCCGATGGTGATAAACTTTGAGACTATAAAAATGAATAAATGGCAACCAATGAGCCATTACAATATAACATTCGGACGTGCTGGTCAAAATCTTCTAGCAGATAGATTGCCACTTGCCAATCAAATCAAAAAAAGCATTTTTGTTGCTGATAACAGACCGCAACTTAGCCTTGGTAATGGGGCAGTAAGAATAATCAGTTCTTCATCTGATTCATCATCAAAAATAGTTCAGTTTGATCAAGATGGCATTAATGAGGGAGTCACAAATAATGTTGGTATTGAAGATTTTTCAGGGTTAAATGATAATGTAGTGATTCAATGGACTACATATGTACGCATTCCAATTACTGGTCAATATCAGTTCGATTTAGAAGGGTCTGGTTCAACAAAAACAATGACAGTAGAGGGTGGAAAGAAATTCAACAATTGGACAAAAGGAGATATTGTTGAGATCAATGTAGAGTATCAAACGGGAGATTCAGGTACAAATAGTGTTCAATTGAAGTGGTCAAGACCCGACGAAAATGGAAACATTATCTCGGAAAGCGTACCGGCTACTTCAATGTTTCTAACTGAGGAGGCTGCAAGTAGTACAATCGTTGAAGGGAGCAATAAAGACATCAAGATCTATGCAACTTCCAAACCAAACGCCTCAATTGACGTCAATCTTAAAAGTTCAACCTCCTCAATTGTACCCCACATAGATGATCAATTTGCGACAAGGCAAATCAAATTATCCGATACAAAGGGTGATGATTATGCTCTAAAACCACCTTCATCTTCTGATCAAAGTAACACAATATGGTGGAAAGGTAAAAAAATTGGTGTGTCACAAAGGAATCCACTTTCGAGTTCATTTTATTCCCAGAATTTAATGAATGGCCTAGCAGCTTGGGGATTGTCACCATTTTCTGGATACATTCACGCAGCAACAATCAGCCAAGGCAATATTCAATCACCAACAGGGAAGCACCCGTTAAAAATGTCCAACATGGGTTTTAATCCCTATGTATGGCAAAATCAAAGCAAAAAAGTTACAGCTAAGAAGGGAGAGACATGGACATTAAGCGCCTATGTTAAATCAACGCTGGCAAATACTAGCGCTGTACAAATGTATATTATGGAAGAAGGAACAGCACCTGTGGCAAGTAGTGATTTTCCAGTCACAACTGAATGGTCAAGGATAGAATTTCCTTATAAAGTAAAAAACAATACAAATTTGCTTGTTAGGCTCGACGGGCCAACATCAAGTGCTGATGGAAATATTATCTATTGGGATGGGTTGCAGTTAGAGAAGGGAAACAAAGCCACTGACTTTCAAGAATCACTATCGCAAACAAATTACGATTTTAGTTGGTTTATACCATCAAATTTAACAATTTCTAGTTCCCAATTTACAAGTGAGCCAGATTCAGTAATATATTCTGCAAAAGCAGTAAAGGTTCAGACATATAACGATATTTTTGCAGAAGAGGAAGAATCGATACAGTTCAATCTCGACTATAATTCAGATAACAATACTTATGGTATTGACGGTGAAAATATCTATGAGATTAAAATCAAGGATGATGCACCTGTTGTTTCAATAGGTCAAGACTATTTAAATGCTACAGAGGGAGATTTTGGCTATTTTACAGTCAATGTATCTGAAAAAGTTCTAGAGCCAGGGCTTTATGTTGACTACAGCATTGAAAGCTCATCTAGTGCAACAGAAGAAGAAGATTTTTATGCCCCAATGGCCTATTATCCCAAAAGATATGATGAGAATCCAGTACCAATAAGGTCTATCTATATACCCTATGGGCAATCAACTGCAAAGGTTTATATTGCCGCAATTGATGACGCAATCCATGAAAGTAGTGAATCTGTTGATATACAGTTAAAAGAAAGAACAAACTCATCTCCTATTAAGATTTACAGGCCTCAATATCCTAATAAACCAGACAATCAAGAGGTAGAATATAAGGCTTATCGCGTCGACAAACAATCTGATACAGGATCCATAGATATTATTGATAAGGCAACTTCTGATTTTAATTCAAAGAATGCATTTTCGTTATTTTTTAACACTCAGGATCTTTTTAGTGGTGATGAGAGCACTGGATTAATTCCATTTCCTTCAGCAATACCTGGTTACACTCACGCAGCAACAATCAGCCAAGGCAATATTCAATCACCAACAGGGCAGCACCCGTTAAAAATGTCCAACATGGGTTTTGATCCCTATGTATGGCAAGACTTCAGCAAGTTTGTTTCAGCGAAGGAGGGAGAAACTTGGACATTAAGTGCCTATGTGAAATCAAAGTTGCCAAACACCAGCGATGTGCAAATGTATATTCAAGATGAAATTAGCACACAAGACGTTGAAAAGGATTTTCCAGTAACAACTGAATGGACGCGTATAGAGTTTCCCTACAAAGTGAATACGGATACAAATTTACGAATTCGGCTTGATGGCCCTACAACAAGTGCAAAAGGAAATATAATCTATTGGGATGGGTTGCAATTAGAAAAATCAGATGGTGCTACTGAGTTTGTACCATCAAGTGAAAATTTGCTTCTTAATCCTGAAATAATTATCACTCCAGTTGAACGATCAAAAAAGGAGGGCATCAAAACAGATCAGCAAGGCAATGGGTTATTTAATGTTCATATCGGGACGCAACCGATCGATAATGTCACAGTGAGTGTTAGCACCGGGATCGGAAGCCTTTCTCTTCCTGAAGACACGAATAGTGAATTGGCTAATACAGTTGATCTCCTCTTTACACCAACAAACTGGGATCAGCCAAGAACCGTCAATCTAGTTGACTCGAATACTGATACTGATACTGATACTGATACTCCAATCATCATCAAAGCAAAAAGTTCGAGTCGTGGTGATTCGTCTTACGATAATCTTGAAGCATCTCAACAGGTTATTCCATTTCAAGAATGGTCTGAGAAGCCCTCTTTAGAACTCTATCAAGAGGGAGTACCTCAAATAATCCCTCAATATGTGAGCCTGACAAGATCACCCGTTAATAATGATGTTTTGGTAAATCTGTCTTCTGGTAAGGCATTGAAAACAGATATGACGATCAATTACCGGATCAAGATTAATAATAAATGGGTCAAAGGACCTGGCAATAAAAATGCTTTTTCAACTATAATCAAGGCTGGCAGCAATAATAGCGAAACGATTAACCCAATAACCAATGCGGACCTGAAATCAAATCTTCAAAACGTGGTCGCTTGGGATTCCATTGAAAACATCAAAATAAAATTAAAGAATGTCAGTATAGACAGCATAAACTCTGAGCAATATCTCATCGAACCTGATGCATCATCAGTTAAATTTAAAGTTAAAAAATCAGTATATCCTGGCTTAAGTATCTATAAGCAACAAACAATACCTCAAAGTACAACTACTGATTATACAAATAGCTCGGGGCAAACATCTAATATTCAAACTCTAGATTATACGAATGATGATTGGGTTGAGGTTTACGATACCGGAAAAAACAATCAATTCAAGACTACGCATGCAATCAGTCATGGGCAGAAAAAACAAATCGGTTTATCCCTGTCCTCAAAACCAAATGCAAACGTAACATTAATACCCATTAAAAAGAAGTTTTCAATTACCAATATCACGAATTCGGAAACATCGCAACAATCTTTGGATAGCATTGTTTTTACAACCGACAATTGGAATCAAGTCCAATCATTTTACATAAGTCTTAAAGATGGTGTTGATTTAACAAGAAATCAATTAGATAGCGTTAGTTTCAAGGTTGAATCGACTGATCTTGATTATACATATCAAGGTGCTGCTTTTGAAGAAGCAATATTATTAGATCTTTTAAAAGAAGACACCCAATCAAATCAATCTGACAACAACCAACAAGGCGAATCAATTAACAATTATAACAACACTAAATCAATTGCAACAATAGACCTAAATGAAACATCAGGAATATCATTGAATGAGGATGATGATCAGAGTTCATTAACATATACAATTAGTCTTTCAGAACCAGCAAAGGAAAATACGCAAGTATATTTTGATTTGGATTCCACTCCCTTATGCTTTACAGAAGATTCAAAAAGAACTTGTGAACAGCCAAGTATGTCAGCTGAGCAAATTCTTGTTGATTATAGTGATGATGCATCAGGGCTAATAAGAAATTTCAGTATCAATGAAAATATTAGTAATTTTGAGGTTGATAAGGGTCCAATTCAGGAAACTCTTTCATCACTTGGCTTTGAGGTAAATTCGCTTGGAGCACTAAGAGCTAACGATAGTGTTGAATCAGTCGACAAAAGCACGCAAAAGATCCGTGTAACATTTCCAGAGGTAACACCATGTCTTTCTGGAGAATGCACCACTGATACTTGGCCAGCGTGGGCAGAAGGCAAAGGAAGTGATGAAAGTAGAGGCCAAATGATTATTGAAAATATTTCAGATCAGCCCATCAAAGAAGGTTGGAAACTAAGATTTGACAGTCAATATGATTTCAAAAGAATATATGGAACGGGACGTAATTCTGACTTGTTTGAAAGCTTTACTGATCTTGAACAGGATCAATGTAATGGAAAATATCAGTATACATTGTCACCACTTGAGCCTTATATAACGTCAGACTTTAAAAGTGGTGATATAATTAAAAGTGAATTTATAGCCAATGATATTTATCTGCCAGCAGGAGGCACGCAAGTTATTGATGATATCTTTGAAAATATACGTTTAATTGAACCAGATGAAGAGTCCTCTGTTCTAAGTGATGAAATCAAGCCATTGCCATCTATTAATTGGAATGGATATATCTACATTCAACAGTCAGGTTATTACGACTTTGGAGTAGATGATCTACAAGGTGGCGTTATCCTCAACATTAATAACAAAAATATCATCAAGAAAAAAGGAGATTTTAGTGGTTCTTTCTGGGGAGAGGCTGAAGATCGACAATATCTAGAGAGTGGATCATTTATTCCCATCCACATGGAATATATGCCCCCATTACAACTACCTACAGGACAAACAGATGAAAATTTAATATCGCTTAAATGGAAAAGAAATAATCAAACAGAAAAAATCATACCAGGTGAATATCTAGTTAATAAAGATCATTGGTTTGTTTCAATTGACAAAGGAGAAAAAACTGGGAATTTTTCAATTAGACCGGCACAAAATCTTAGTTTCGAAGGTAGTCATAAATATGCGTTTAAATTATTACCAAATGACGGAGCAACTATTGTTGTGACTGACAATCCAACAATCCCCACCAATGATAATTTAGATAATAATGAAAAAACCGTACAATTATCTTTAAAACTCGAAGATTCAGCACAAGCATCAATCCAAATACCGCAGGGCTTTAAACTTTATCTTGGTGATCAAAATCAATTATGTGTTAGTCAATCGACGGATTCAGAATGTCAATACAAAGCAATTTTCGAATTCGATAAACCAACAATTTTGTATAACAGCTCATCAACAAATGTGGGTGGAACTTTAACACTGAAACAAAGTATTCAAGATCAAAGTGTATGTGGAATGGTAGGAAGTACAATACTACCAAATAATGCTGATTTTGCTGATGCAATCTCTTTGTCAAGTTATCAACCCTCTCCCTCTTTTATAGAAGCCAATATTGGTAATAATAACAAATTGTCTAATGACATACTTACTGTAACTGCAACCATCACAAACAATACATCAAAAGACAAGCTTAATTCTGGTACAAAGGTAAAATATGATAATCAGTATGAACTTGTGTTTGACAGTATTACAGAGGATACAAGCAGATCTATTAATAAAGATGATAATGCTCCCGCTCAGTCAGTCTATACGATCTCAATCAATGTTGGTGGAGAGCTTTCAAATGGTCAAGAAATAACAATTCCAAAAGGTCATTTTATAAGCTTCTCCAAAGATAACTTTGGAGAAGCTAGACCATCAATCTATGCTGTTCAATTAATTGAAGATCTTGTTATTTCTAACGAAACCAAAGGAAATTCTCAAGATATTTCAGTCATTATCCCTGTTCAAGATCATGTCAGCACGTTAACCAATGCAAAATCTGAATCTCTCACGGCAGAAATAAATATGCCATTGAATCTGGAATTAAAAGACGATGTTGAACTTCAATCAGGCGAAAATAATTATGAACTAGAATTTTTAGTTGATACTGGAAATATACCAACAGGCATAGATCTCGAAACATATCTTGAAAATAAGCAACTCAAAATTGGTCTTGATAAAGATTACTTTATTGTCAAAGATGATGATACCAAATCTCTTAGAGTGACGAGTGATCGCTTGGGAGAAAATATTGTTGATCCAGATCAACCCATTCAAATCGATGAAACTTCAGAAAATCTCGTCAAAAGATATATCCAGCTTGGCAGTGCTCCAACAGGAACTGATCCTGTTTTTGTTTCTTTAATGTCGGACAATAGTTCGGCGCTTCAACTAGCATCATATACAAGTAAAAATAAAGTAACGAACAGTCGACCGAGAGTCGACCTTGTTTTTACATCCGACAATTGGAATGTGCCACAACCAATTGCTTTGGTACCGATCGATAATTATACAGTCGACGATCAAATTTCAGCATCAATATATGCAGAGCCGTATGGCAGTTCATTACATGCTCAACAAACAAGAAGTCAACTATTTGCAGTTGATGTTATCAATGATGATATGCCCGGTGTCAATATTAATGCCTTATCACCAGTTGTCTCAAGTAGTATGGATATTGAAAATTCAGGACTTATAGAATTAAGTTTATCAGCGCAACCCAAAATAGATGTTGCCGTAACGATTGAGATACCAGCCAACAATGCCTACTATCAATTTAGTGATCTGCCCACTACGACACTTCAGAAGACAATCGTATTTACTCCTGATAATTGGGATATCAATCAAGCAGTAACACTCAAATCACTTCCCAATAGCCAACTTCAATCAACAAAGACAAGCGATTTAAAATTTTCAGTAGGTCCATTATTGGGAGGTGGAGGTGTCAATGATCCAAATCCAGACCCGTGGCAACCATGGTCTCAATGCCTGGAGGAATACTGTGTGTCGCCCACGAGTAATTCAAAGAATCAGAAGCCAAAAAAATATCAAGGTAACAACCAATCATCTCAAAATTTTAATCGCGATATATTGTTTGGACCAGATGGTAATCTAAAGAAAGAAAATAATCATTGGTACAAAATCAATCCTTATAATCCAGTTGAGGTTGATTCGATACCAGTCACTATTGTCGACAATACGACTCCCACTGCATCCATTGTCCCTATCACAGATGCAACTGAACAGGCAAAACCTGGCAGTTTTGCTGTTCAATTATCAAAGCCTGTGACAAATGCGTCACTTGAGGGTATTTTAGTCAATTACAAAATAACAGCTACACCAATAGATTCAAATTTAGAATTGCCGTACCTTCAAAATCCAATTAATGGGCAAGTGCGTATCCGAAATGGGCAAACGCAAAGTGAAGTTATTGTTGTCCCTATTGATGATGCCATTACAAATAATGATCGACTTTATACGATAGAACTACAAGAAAGTCCTAATCAGTATAAACTTAACCCCAATAATACGAGCGCATCTATATCAGTAAAAAATAACGATCGCGCTGGCTTATATGTAGTTTCACCAGGATCGCCACTGAGTCTTCAAGAAGGTGCAGGTTCAGTTTATTATTCTGTAGGTTTGTTGTCGGAACCTACAGATGATGTTACTATTAAACCTAATTCAAAAAATCCAAATATTGTATTGCCGGATGAGATTGTATTTAAAAAGGATGAATGGACATCAACAAAAACCATCGTATTAACGGCCAAAGACGATAATACAATAATGACCGATTCAGTTGGAGAATTTGTAAAAAGTAAATCAGTTACTATAAACCATAAGGTTACAAGTTCTGATTCATATTTTAATTCTACTGAAGAGGATTTTGTTGATCCGAGCGTCGATCTAGAACTTTTTGATGCAGCAATGCCTCAGGCAACTGCGTCAATGTTGCATCATTCTTTAAATAGTGTTCAAGAAAGTATTAACAATGTTGAATTGCCAATGATTGGGAATCCAGCTGGCACAGTTGGAACAAGAGTCTATGCCTATATCAATAGCGTTATCAGTAGGTTAATGAGTAATGAGAATTTAACCCCTAAAGGTGTCCAAGATATCCTTGTTTCTGACTTGAATGAGAACAGTCCTATAAGTGGTGTCACCGTAGAGGATAATAGTGATTCTAATCCTGATGCTATCAGTCTTAAATTTAGTTTTGATATTAATGACACTAACAATCCACTCGAATTTCCTCTTGATGCAAACTTTGGTATTGATGGGCTCGGCCTACAAACAAGAGGTACTGTCGATGCATCTTATGGATTAGATGGAGCATTAACAGTCGTCTTTCCTTATAATGGGGAGGATCCCTATATTGATATTAATAGCGATAATACTAATTTAAAAGCATCATTTGAAGCTCACTTAAACGATTTTGAGTTCCATGGTGGTCTCGGCCTCGTTCAGATATCTGCTACTGATACTCCTAGTGACTTTATCCATAACGGAGACGGTACACAAAAGAGTACGGGATTAAAGGCCGAGGCAAGTATCACTTTGAAAAAAGTCGATACTATAACGCAAGATAATAAAAATAAATTAACTTTCACTGAATTGAAAGAGTCAAATTTTGAACCTATTTATGATATTTCAGGTGATGCCTCACTCTCGTTTAAGGTTGATACAGAAGCTTCTGCCAATTCTGCAGCATTTCCTTCTTTGTCATTCAATATGGCAAGTGATATTCCATTATTCTCCTATAGTAATAAGGATCAAGATGATGATGATCTAGGCTCCATTCAATTACCCTTCACTGGATTTACCAAACTTTCGAATACTAAAAATACCCCATTTAGCTATCAAGGCTCTATTGCCAATAATATATCAATACAGAACCCAGATGAACTACCAACGACCAACGGCCAAATCATTATCCCTAAGGATACAATAATTGATCTGCCGGCTGTGGATAATAATCCTTCAACGTCTTTAACTCTTAGTGAACAGATTAAGCTGTCAAAAGATACTACAGGTGAATGGAACCCTGACCAAAATTCCTACAATTTTAAATCTGACCTATCAGCACCTCAAACATATACAGAGAATGGTTATCCAGCAATGATAGATCTCAGTGCAACCAATATTTACTTTTCAGATGTGGAATTAGATTTTGGTTCATTTGTTTCCGATATGATGAAACCTGTTTTGGACGGTTTAGATGTTGTACTAAACCCAATTAAGCCTGTTGTCGAAGCCCTTTTTGCGGATACACATGTATTCTCAGAAATCGGCATTGCTTCAATGTTTCCTAATCCGGATAATATGCCTGGCGTATCAGTGATTGATTTGGGCCAATGGTATATCGATTTTAAGAAATTTACCGAACCAGAGGTCGACCATAGCAGCTTACAAACAGGTTACGATAACACGCTTAAATATATGGAAGATGTTAAGTCTCTCATTGATCTCGTAGATTCCTTTGAAGTTGAGCTTGATAATGATAACGATATATCTATAAAATTGATCGATGAGTATATATATCCAGCCTTTAAATCTGCTAAATCTATTAGCCCTAGTACTAAAACAGCCAAGCTAGACAATTCAAACATCCCAGCCACCCCCACCGTCACTGAAAGTGAGGACGACTCTATTCTTGAGCCGCCGGATGATGATGTCTGTGTGGCTGATTCTGACAAAGTTAGTTCTGTTACTAAAGCATTTCAAAGACTTCAATGCTTAGGTTTTGAATTCCCTCTGTTAAAAGATCCTAGTGTCATGATGAAATTGTTAATGGGCGGTTCTGATCCTGAGGATATTGATCTTTTTACGTATACGATGCCAGATATGAATATGGATTCAACATTAGAAAAAAGCTTTCCAATTTGGTCTCCACCATCAATTGATGGAATGATAGAAGGTAAGATTAATACAAATTCAGACTTTGAGTTTGGCTATGATGCTCGTGGATTAGATCAGTGGAAGGATAATAACTTTGAATTTGATAAAGCCTCGCAAGTTTTCAATGGTTTTTATGTTTATGACAAGCCTGGCTATGAATTCACACTGGACTCTTCTCTTGGTGCGGGTTTATCACTTGATGCCTACATCGCTCGAGCAAGCATGACTGGAGGTTTGCTTGCAGAAGCCAATCTTGATCTTATCCATAAGGGGGAAGTTGGTATTGCGGACGAGGAAGAATTGACCAAGATTTATGCCGATTATATATACGATAATGTTCAGTCCCCCCTAAATCTATTTCAGGTTGCTGGAGATTTATCTGCGTATCTGAGTGCCGAAGTACAAGTGGGAATTGATCTTTATTTTTGGTCGTATTGGGAAACGGTTTGGGAGAAAACATTAGCCAAGATTAAAATTTTTGATTTTGCTGTTGGTAAGTCTACAGCGTCAGGCACAGTCGCTCAGGGGTATTTAGAAGGAACTACAGTATTTTTTGATCATGATTTTGACGGTGTAATTGATAATTCTGAACCAAGTACAACTGTTGCTGAGGATTCCAGCTATTCTCTTGATATAGATCATCGCTTGTTTGATATTAATAACGATAATTCAATTGGCAAACGCGAGGGAAGGGTTATTGCATTTGGGGGGATTGATCAGTCAATTGATTTGCCGTTAGGCATACCAATGATTGCAGCTTCTCCAACGTCATCAATGATTACTCCATTTTCAACCTTACATTCATTCGCAAGTGAGATGGGGTATCGGAAACAGAAGATCTTTGATTTCTTAAGTGGTCTATTCAATTTTGGTTCATTTAATTACCTTGAAGGAGCGCCTCACGAAGTCCTACCTGCTAAGAAGAATTTTAAAACTACAAATTATCGAGATGCACTGTCCGCCTATGTAGGGCATATTGAGCTTCATATTATGTTGGATGTAATATCTTCCTTGACATTCGAACTGTCTAATCCTGAAACTGATAAAATCAATCATGGTCTAAAAGCTATAGAGCATTTCACAGAGTCTTTACTGAAACAGCCTGATACTTTCGATCGAATGACAAGATTCCGAAATGCACTTGTTGAAACTGTGGATCAATTATCATTAGGTAAATCTGATCAGGTACGATTTGATCTCTTGCAGGCTGCTACCTTTACGGTCAATTTAGTTGAAAAGTTCTCTCGTGAGATCAATAGTCTGATGGACAAAGGCAGAATTTCGCGTCATGAAATTGATGATTTAAAGCTGCTGTATATCGATCAATATCGTCGAGAAATATCTAATATCACTGATGGATTGCACCATGTTACCAACTCCAAAGCTAGAAGTTTGTTGTTGCAAGAACGTTATCAAAGTGCGCATCCAGCACTTAATCAAGATTTGACAACAATGAATGTTTTCTTTGGTCAACATAAAACTGATCGTTTCAGTGGCAATAAGCATCGTGATCTTCTGTACGGGGAGGATGGTCGAGACGTTTTAATGGGTAATCATGGCGATGATTACATTAATGGCGGTAATAGTTCTGACCAACTTCATGGCCATCACGGCAGCGACTACATTTCAGGAAATAATGGTAATGATTCTCTCAAGGGGCATCAGGATAATGATCTCTTAATTGGGGGGCAAGGTCATGATTCGCTTTATGGTGGCCTTGGTAATGATGTTCTCCGTGGAGGTCTTGGAAACGACTTGTTAGTTGGTGGTGGAGGTGCAGATTTATTTTATATCTCACGAGGGAAAGATACAATTAAAGATTTTAATCTTACCGAAGGTGATGTTATCGACTATCATCATAAACCATCCGATGAGATTTTACTCAGGAAAAATAGCGTCATAATTGTTGGTGGTGATGATTCAGGCCAGACAAAAATCAGATCCTCAGAGCCCGAGTCTTTGTATGAAATCATTCTCGCGATGGCCTCATAAACCAAGAAAACTGTTGAATGAATCAAAGTAATTGGCGTTAGGAAGCTTGGTAAGTCTGCTGTTGTTTTTGATTGAATAGGTTGAATAAGACGGGCTTCTCAAGCTCATGATATAACTGAACGATTTAATGTGACAATTCCTGGAAATTAGTGAAAATATTCTATGCAGTACAATGGATCAACTATGTAAATCAAAAGAAATTCAGGCTTAAAGTTGCTCGTAAAATTGAGAAAAAAGAAATGATTCGAGACTTCCTCAGTTACGGCTTCACCTCCGAACCGATTACCAACTACCAATTCCCAATTCTGCATGACCAACAATTCAGTACCAACAGTTTTCTGCCAATCATGCATTGCCAAAACAATTATCATCACGACCTGGAACTAATCAAGACTAAGTTGCAAATGGGGTAACTCTGAAAAGAACATAAATCATTGATTAGTGGCAGACAATAAATTATGGAATCAATAATAACGTTTCCAAAGTGATGCACTTCACAGGAGCACAACAACCGCCAGCAAGTGATAGCGCATGGCGTACAACAAACTTGTGAATGTGAATTGATCCAGAAGGAGCAGGAGAACTGTCCTTAGATCCCAAAACGCTAAAACCATCAACAGCATGGGAAACCAGTGTGCTGAGCGATGCTGCCGAGGAACAGGACGCGAATCACCCACGCTTTCGATCCCACAACGTCAGCAGTGAAGGTGCCAGGGCAATGCTGGACCAGCTGCCCACAATCACACCCAAGGCAAGGGCAATCGCAAACCAATACAGCATTGACCCTCCAAACAGAATCAAAGCCAAGAGGGGCATCAAGGTGGTGCCACTGGTGTATAAGGTTCGCGTCAGTGTTGCAGAAACGGCAAGATCAACCTGTTGGGACAGGGTCAGATCCGCGTTATCGCGGCTTCGTTCCCTGATCCGGTCGAACACCACAACCGTGTCGTTGACGGAATAACCGGCAATCGTGAGCAATGCAACGGCAAACAGGCTGTCGACTTCCAGATGCATGCTCAAGCCGAGCCAGGCAAAGATTCCACAAACGATCAGGATGTCGTGGGCTAGGGCCACGAGGGCAAGAAAGGCGTAACGGCGGTCGTAGCGGATCGTGATGTAGGCAGCGATCCCTGCAAAGGCGACCAACAGCGAAATCAAACTGCTGCGTAAAAGTTGCGCCCCCAAGGTGGGGCCAATGGTGTCAACAGACTGGCCACCGGCCACGAGCGGACCGGCCACATCTGCAATTGCGGTGATCAGGGCCTGTCCCTGAGCAGTAGACAACGTCGGCATCCGCAGCATCAAAGATTCGCCTCCATCGAGCAGCTGGATGCGGGAACTGCTCAGGTTGGGGGCTTTTTGTCCCTCTTCATTGAGGAACTCAAGCTCAACAAGCTGCCGGGTGATCTCGGAGGTCTTGAGTTCGGCGCAACGGTCCCCACAACGTCGCTCCAGCTGAATCTGAGTTCCGCCGGTGAAATCGAGCCCTGGACGCAGGGGGGCACTTATCTCGGGATGGATCCAGCACAGCACCAGACCGATCAGTGCAATTGATACTTAGACCCCGGAGATGATCCAGACCCGCGCGCGCATTCCGCTGATATGCCAGATGGGACCAGGGGACGAAGGAGAAGAACGAACAGACGAAGACACGGCCATCAATCAAGCGGAAAGAGAAGGAAGCTGTCGAAACGGCAGAAAATTGATCGGCTTGCGCAGGGATGCATAGCCCATCAAGAACCTCAGCAAAGTGCGTGTACAGGTCAGGGCTTTGAACAGACTCAGTACCACACCGATTCCGGGCGTGGCAGCGGATCCTTTGACGAGGCCTGTCCCCAGGAAAAACAATGCTGAACAACTGATCAGAGTTGTCAGGTGGCCATCAACAATCGATGAGAACGCCTCTGAAAATCCAGTCTCAATGGAGCAAATCAACGTGTTATCGGAACGGAGTTCGACCTTGATCCGTTCAAAGATGAGCACATTTGCGTCCACTGCCATGCCGATACTGAGGATGAATCCTGCAATTCCTGGAAGCGTCAGCGTCACGGGAATCAAGGAATACATCGCAAGATTGAACAGCGCATAGAGGCTGAGAGGCATAACAGCAACAGCACCGGGCAGCCGATAAGCAATCACCATGAATACAGCAACCAACACCAGGCCGGAGAGAGCTGCAAACAAACTGCGGCGGATGTTCTCAGCGCCAACCAAAGCAGAGAGAAGGGCGATCTGACAGGTTTTTGGCGATTCTTTTGCCAAATGAATTGAGACGGATGAATGCTGGTCCTATCAGCTTCAATTCATGAGTTATCAAAGCTGGTGAAACCCATGCTGAAGCGACGAAGAATCAGCACAAGATTGAGCTTCAAGATCAGCACAGATTCAATGCACTATTGAAGCGTGATCCGTTCGAGACAACCTTCAACCAAGTTGGAACTAATGATGAGTTTTATGTCGCGGAGCATTCTTAGCCACGACGAGAAGAAGGATGCAGATGTGAAACAGTGTTTGTCTCACTTTCCGTAAGGAACAGCTTCGCTCTCGTGTTGCCTGCTCTCGCAGGACGCACAAGGGCGAAGCTCGACACATCTGAAGGGACCCTGGTCGACATCGTCCTGACCGACGTCTCTCAAGCGTGGCAATGGATCACTCACTGGAATCCAGACAAACTCATTCAGCTAGGTTCTACCCGCTTTGGATCAGATGAGATTCAAGAAGTTTGGGCAGAGCTTTGCAGCATGACTTCGCAAGAGCGGAAACAGGCTCGAAATGACATGTGCACCGCAGAAGGGAAGATCCGATGGCAACGGATGCCTGACGTGGAAACCATTCATATCGGAATCCACAAGATGAATTTGCAACTCTATATATTATGAGATGATTTCACTTTCATTTGTCGTGATATCTCACGAAACATGCTCTTGAACCTAGTATAGCTGAAAATATCTGAACATGATTCTATCGCAAGTAAATCTCCCTTTAATCAAATCTATTCGAATAAATTAGTTTCTCAACCCTGCCGCCTTGAATCATATCAAAAGTGAAATCATTCTTGTCAATTGCCATGGAAAACACTCTAGATGAGCAATCAATTGTTTCTTCCGAATCTTCCTTTTTTTACATTAAATGCCTCTTCTTCAACTTCGCCATCCAATGCGAGAACATCAGCATCGGCGAAAAATGGTGCGATAGAGCAGAACAATATCCTGCCAGGGATAAGGCTGCTCTCATCAACTTAGCCAATTCACTTGCACCAGTCTGGGCAATCCCAATCTGACGCTTTATTTTTAGGCTTGGAATGACGAGAGATGTTGCTTAGTTCTGAAAACGATGCTTTCCTCTTTAGCCAGTTGGTACCTGCATTATATCCACCACTTGCATTCTTCAGCTGTTCAACAGACAGTTCTTTGTTAGCTTCGGAGTTAGGATCGGGCATTAGAACAAAAGCATATGTCCTATATTAGTCACAAAACATATACTTGGCAACGTTTCCCACATCTATTCAGCATTATTCTGATGGTCAGGCATAATGTCCAACCCCAGAAGTGAAACAAGTATTTTTTCCTAAAGTCAAAATACTAATATCTCATTTTTCCATGCATAGGTTTATCTGACTATCAAATATTATCGTCAAATGCCGCTCGCATGAGCTTGCTACATTGGTATTGATTTTGAGGAAAGAACTGGAAACACAGACGAGACGGTTTCTGCCACTCAAACACTAAATCTAATCTTCCTTAAATGATAACCAGTCTTGGTAATAAACATCTGTTGCCAAATTAAAACCATATCTGCAAACTGAGCACGGTGGAGAGAGCGACGTCGTGAATACAAAAAGTTAACTTTGATACAACCGGCTTTCATGCGGATGTTTCATAATGGATATTGATTCATTAGAACTTGTGCAATCCAAGCATTTTAAAAAATACCTCAAGTTTGTCACCAAAGCAAAAAATGCAGATACGGATGAAGACTATCAAAAATTCCTCAAAAAGGCAGTCAAACGTTTAAAGAAAGCCGATTCAGAAGAGTTAGAGCAATAGAGTTAGTTCTTCTTCGCCAATTCCTTCTCCCTTACATTCTTCTGATATCAAGTAGGGTTCAAATAGTTGTGAAAGGTAGAGAACCGCATTGCGTTTGTACACTACTGCAAATTCACAGCGCTTCCGTATCTCTTCAGCAGGGAGTTCAATACCAGAATCTATTGCCTTTATCCAATCACTAAAAGCGCCCTCAAGTTCATTGACCAATTCTCTTGCAATTTCACAATCAACATAGGCATAGGCATAGGCATAGGCATAGGCATAGGCATAGGCACAATTAGGATTAATCTAAAGTGCCTTAGTGGAATCAGTAATTGCTCATTGGCAATCTTCTAACAGGTATGTTTCAGATTCAAGCCTTACCTGCTCTGTTCCTCAGTCTATTGTGTTTTGAGTCAAAAGATTATCAATCAGGTGTCGATCATGAACTGCAAAACTATTGCAACGATCACTTTTGATAGCTCAGAGCCAAGAACATAGAGAGCTGTAAAAGGAGACAAGTTTCGTACTTTTTTAAATTAGGGTAAGTACCTAGCACAAGGACCAGCTGCAATATCTTTTCTGTCAGCAGCGGCTCTCTTCATATTGGTCGCGTACTCATCATAATAAGCTTGATCACATTGAATGTATTGACATTTGCAGTCCATGTCTGCTTTGTAACTAGCGTTAAATGCCTCATAAATATTTTGTCTCCTTATAATAGCAGGACACACTTTTTCTAGAGGAGCATTTGAGTTCATCAATGCACTTGCTTCTGCGAATGCTTGTTCGATTTCTGTTCCCATACGCGTAGCCCTTTCCATTAACCGTGTGCATGTGTCACGATCTTGAGCCTGAACTGCTGCAGGAAAAAACAACATCACTCCCAGCAGGATTGGTTTTAACATTAATAATGCACTCAAGAAATTCAATACTAGCATAAAAATCAAAATTATTCTAATAAATAAAGCAGAAACATGCTTAATGCAGAGGATCGCGTTCTTAATAGATCTCTTCCCCAATCCAATATGGTTTAGACTTCTTAATTGTCACTAACATAATACTAAATAACATATGAAAAAGTTATTATCTCTGAAGCATAACCTAGATCTCAAGTACTCAGGGTTACAAAATCATCAATCGGGCCGGGTTCGGGGTCGCGGTTTGCTGGAGCTCGTAAAAATCTCAATCACGGATGCAGCATATCTAAATTAAGTAGCGAAGAAATGCAGATCTACTGATACTTTCGCAGCGAAACTCTGCTCTGTGGCCACCAGGTCAATCTGAATGGTCCTGGATGGCGTTGTATGCCCTGTGGGTAGTGGTCCGTCCAGCTTGGTCAACAAGGCAAGTCATGCCGTCATGGCCCGTCTACCAAAGCAGAGAAAAAGGCGATCTAGCTAATACTTGACGATCCCTGGCCAAGTGAGTTGAGAAGAATGAATAGTGTGCCGATCGGGTCTAACTCATGAGTGTTCTGACTGGGGGAAGTACCGTCTGTTAAAGAGATCATTTTGCCAAAGATCAAGGAATTGTTTCTTGATACCAATTTTGGCAAACCTCCTATCTCTGCTCTTTCTGATTTGCCTGTAATTGCAAAAAAAGTAGCTAGTTCAACTAGATTAGCAGGGAGGGTTGGTAGATGTCTCCGTTTCACGAAATAGACCAAAAATCTACCATCAGAGTAGGAACCAATGTTGGCGGTAAGAGCAGAATTTGAGAGTAGTGGCTTCCGAACCAAATACAGTCTCAACCAGAATGTAAAGAAAAGCGCAAACATGAGCATAAACAATCTCCTTAGACTCACAGAGATTGCCACTTAACGAATCAGATCACGGTCCTATTTTCGAAACGATAGTCAGCATGGAGAAGATTATCAATAAAAATCTACGCAAACGTAATGCATCTAGAAGTAATTAATATTTTCCGCCCCAACCAGTCAAACCTACTAAAAAATCTATGGTTTGATGGGATTTTATTTATTGGAGCCATCGTTCATCTATCCTTTCTTCAAACTCACTTGCTACTGAGTGAGCTGCACTGCTATGACCTTGGTCCATTAACTGAATGATGCGCTGATAAACATAGTCAAGGTTTTCCTTTGTGTTGTATTCCAATGAAAAATGGATGTCTCGTGAGACCATGCCAATAAAACGATTAGTTCTAAAACGATAACAAATGAAGCCATAACATAAAGTGATCATCGTTTCATTTTTTATACTTGATGTATCTAAAGCTTCATATTAATAATAATGCAATATTCTTGAAGTGATTCAACTACTACATTCTTGACCAACCCATGACTAAAACTAAATTCACTGGCGGCCCACTTACGGTTGCAGTGATGCACCAGACAAAATGCTTGGATTCAACCAGCTCGTCTTCTCTAATCAAGTCAACGCGCATAGCAGTACGAATCTCAACCATGCGCTAATGCATCAGGATGCACTAGGCGTAGATCTGAAGCGCAAAATGATGTCAAGCAACGTTCTCGGGCTAAGGCAACAAGCCGTTGCCCTCCTTGATGAAGGCCTGTCCGCACGTCTGCAAGTCACAAGGGGATGCAGATCATTGACTCGTAAAACAGACATGATTCAGCATTGAGAATTCAGGGCATTTTAGCTATCAATAGTTCTGCAACGTGAAATAAAAACCAAACCATACAACTTTATTTGATGCACTTCTTTTCAAATCAATACTTGATAATCAACCAACTAATAATAACGCTTCCAGAGCGATGCGCTGCCAAAAAGAACAACAAACGCGAGAAGATGGTATCGCATGGCATACATCAGAGTGGTGAAGGTGAAGTGATCCAGAAGCAGCAGCAGGTCTGTCCTCAGGTCCCAAAACGCAAGCACCATGAGCAGGATGGGGAACCAGCGTGCTGAACGCCGTTGCTGCGCAGCGGAATGGGAATCACGCACGCTCTCGATCCCACAAGGTCAGCAGAGTGGGGGCAACAGCAATGCTGGACCAGCTGCCCACAACGACACCCAAGGCAAGGGCGATGGCGAACCAATAAAGCGTCGATCCTCCGAACAGGATCAAGGCCAATAGGGGCATCAGTGTGGTGCCGCTTGTGTACAAAGTTCGGGTCAGAGTGGCAGAAACGGCAAGATCAACCTGCTGGGACAATGACAATTCACTGTTATCGCGGCTTCGTTCACGGATACGGTCGAACACCACCACGGTGTCGTTGACGGAATATCCGGCAATGGTGAGCAGTGCAACAGCGAACAGACTGTCGACTTCCAGCTGCGTGATCAGACCAAGCCAGGCAAAGATCCCGCAGACAATCAGGATGTCGTGAGCCAGAGCCACGAGGGCAAGAAAGGCGTAACGGCGGTCGTAGCGGATCGTGATATAGGCCGCGATCCCTGCAAAGGCGACCAGCAGTGATATCAAACTACTGCGCAATAGTTGTGCCCCCAAAGTGGGGCCGATGGTGTCTACAGACTGACCACCGTCAACGAATGGACCGGACACATCCGCAAGGGCGACGATCACGGCCTGGCCCTGAGCCGCTGAGAGGGTCGGCATCCGCAGCATCAGAGATTCACCGCCATCGAGCAACTGAACCCGGGAGGTGCTCAGGTTGGGCAGGGTCTGACCTGCTTCATCCGGTAACTCGAGCTGATTGAGCTGCTCCGATACCTCGAAGGTTTTGAGTTCAGAGCAGCGGTCACCGCAGCGGCGCTCCAGCTGAATCTGAGTGCCGCCAGTGAAATCAAGCCCCGGCCGCAGCGGAGCCCCGATCTCAGGATTGAGCCAGCAGAGCACCAGACCAATCAGTGCGATCAACGCCAGCACGGAGGAGATGATCCACACCCGCGCGCGCATCCCGCTGAGGCCCCAGATCGGAGCCGGAGATGAGGAGGGGGCTTGGGCAGACGATGAAACGGTCATCAATCAAGCGGACGGAGAAGGAAGCTGTCGAAACGGCAGAAAGTTGTTCGGCTTGCGCAGAGCGGCATATCCCATCAGGAAGCGCAGCAGGGTGCGCGTGCAGGTGAGAGCCGTGAACAGACTCAGCAGCACTCCGATACCGAGCGTGGCAGCAAACCCCTTGACAAGACCTGTGCCCAGGAAAAAGAGCGCTGAACAACTGATCAGGGTGGTGAGATGGCCATCAACAATCGACGAGAACGCCTCGGAAAATCCTGTCTCAATGGAGCGGATCAAGGTATTGCCCGAACGGAGTTCGTCTTTGATCCGCTCAAAGATGAGCACGTTGGCATCCACTGCCATACCAATGCTGAGAATGAATCCAGCAATGCCCGGTAGCGTCAGCGTCACCGGGATCAAGGCGTACATCGCCAGATTGAACAACGCGTAAAGGCTGAGCGCCATGACAGCGACCGCACCTGGAAGCCGATAGGCGATCACCATGAACACGGCCACCAGAACCAGGCCCGAAAGAGCTGCAACCAAGCTGCGTCGGATGTTGTCAGCCCCGAGTGTCGGCCCGATCGATCGCACCTCGAGAACCTCGACGGGCAGTGGCAAGGACCCTCCACGGAGCTTGACAACCAGATCCCTGGCTTCATCCAGCGTGAAATTGCCGGTAATCGTGGCGCCACCACCAGTGATACCAGCTGTTTTGAACTGAGGGCCGACGCTGGCGGCACTGATCACCTCACCATCGAGCACGATGGCAAGGGAGCGCTGTGTACCAGCAATCGATTTCGTGAGAGAGGCAAAGCCCTCGCCGCCTTTTCCGTTGAAATTGAGCGTGACCTCCCAGTTGGAAGAATTGCCCTGCATTGGCTGACTGCCCGCTGACACCAGTTCCTTGCCGGTCAGCGTTGCGGGGGTGAGCACCTTGAGAATTTCAGCCTCCAAGCCCTGGATCAGAAGCCGCAGACGTTCCTGCTCATCGTCAACCGATCCGGAAATCCCGAGACGGGTCTCAACCTCATACCAACGCTCTGGATCAAGCTCAGGAAAACTGCCACCGACACGCTGTTGCTCGTCAAGCAGGGCGCGCTCTGCTTTTGCCCTGAACTGCAACTGTCTCAAACTGGAAAATTCTTTTTCTTCTCCCTCCTTGACGGATCGGAATTCCATCAAGGCTGTTTCCCCCAATAACCGAGCCGCACGGCTGGGATCCTCCTCCCCGGGCAACTGAAGCAAGAGCTGGTTGTCACCAACGGTTTGAAGCGTTGATTCGGAGACACCAAGGCTATTGACCCGCCGATCAAGCACCGCCTTGACCGCCTCGAGTTCGTCTGAACTGATCCGTTTAATCTCCCCAGCCGGTTGCACTTCAACCGTGATCTGGCTGCCACCTCTTAGATCGAGGCCCAGCTGCAGCGGAGTTGTGAACAGCAGTGCAGCTGCTGCAATCGCAAGCGCGAGGACGAGGGCAAACCAGCCCTGCTGACGTGCCATCGAATCAGAGTCCCTTGTTCACGATGGCCTGGGCCGCCTCAACGATCTGATGGGGCTGAATGATCGTGAGGTTTTCAAGCTTGCCGTTGTAAGGCGTCGGGATGTCCTGGCTCGACAGCCTGACCGGACGCGCATCAAGGTCGTCAAAGCACTGTTCGGTGATCAGGGCAATCAATTCGGCACCGATCCCACCGGTTTTCATGCATTCCTCCACAACAATCGCCCGATGGGTTTTGCGAATTGAACGGGCGATCGTCTCCATATCGAACGGTTTGAGACTGATCAGATCGATCAGCTCCACGCTGATGCCGTCCGCCTCAAGCTGCTCCACGGCCTTGAGACAGTGATGACGCATGCGGGAGTAGGTGAGGATCGTGACATCCGTGCCTTCCTGCACCAGGTCAGCCTGGTCAAGGGCACAGGTGTAGTCACCCTCCGGAAGCTCCTCAGTGAGGTTGTAGAGAAGAACATGCTCGAAGAAGAGCACCGGATTGTTGTCGCGTATGGCCGCCTTCATCAGGCCTTTGGCGTTGGTGGGGGTACTGCAGGCCACGATCTTGATGCCAGGGACGGCATGGAAATAAGCCTCAAGCCGCTGGCTGTGTTCGGCTCCGAGTTGACGCCCCACACCTCCCGGGCCACGCACCACGGTGGGGATCGTGAAATTGCCGCCGCTGGTATACCGCAGCATCCCCATGTTGTTGGAGATCTGATTGAAGGCCAACAGCAGAAAGCCCATGTTCATGCCTTCGACAATCGGACGAAGACCCGTCATCGCCGCACCGACGGCCATTCCGGTGAAGGCGTTCTCGGCGATGGGCGTATCGAGTACGCGCAGCTCGCCGTATTTCTCGCAGAGATCTTTGGTGACTTTGTAGCTGCCGCCGTAATGGCCGACGTCCTCCCCCATCACACAAACGTGGGAATCGCGGGCCATCTCCTCATCGATGGCTTCCCGTAGAGCGTTGAAAAGAAGGGTTCCTGCCACGGCGTCGCTGAAATCCCGGCCATTCCGGGGTGTGCGGCCAAGCTATCTCAGTCAGCGCAGCGCTAACCCCCGGCAGCGAAGGTGAAGAGGAGGAGAACAGACAGGAGCATGGCTGGCGACAACAGCAATGCCAGTTGTCCGAGGTCGTGGGGTGTCATCGGCGGTATCCGTCCGCATCTCGACGCTAGGCAGGATCAGCACCTTGCCTTGTAAAGAGACTGCGAAGAAACAGCAGGGTCAAACCAAGGGCGACAAATCCACTGCTGAACGTGGCCAGAAAGGCCAGGCCCACGAGAAGGGTCTTCAACGTGACCGCGATGTTCTGCGCAATCGGGGAGCTGTAATGCGGCGGATGCATGGCGAAATAAACCACCATGCGCCGGCTCATCCCCAGGGCCAGCCAAGAAATCAGACCGGCCGTCAGGGCACCGGAGAGAAAACTCAACGGTCCTTTTCGGGGATCTGGCGCGTCCGCCTTTGGCTCATTGCTTGTCATGACTCAATTCTCGCCCCTTGATTGCGGAGCGAACAGCACCAGGCCTTCAGGCCGGATGCATCGAGCTCGCTGCGCAGAGCGTTCAGGGCCTGCTCACAACTTGGCAAATCCGGGAAGAGGGCAAAGCAACTCGGCCCCGAGCCGCTCATGGCCACGGCAAGGCTGGTGGGGAGGCTGTTCAACAACCTCAGACCGGCCTGAACTGCCTCGGTTTCGGGTTCCACCACAGCCTGGAGGTCATTCCGCAACGGGAGCGGGGTGTCAGCAGAAATGGGATGCACCCAGCGAGCCTGTCGAAGCATGCGGCGCCGGGTTTCGAAGTCCACCTCGCTACTGAGATAGCTCTTGCCGTTCAACTCCCGGCAGCGGCCATAGGCCCACGGCGTTGAAACACTCACCGTTGGATCTTTCACCAACAGCACAGCGAGGGGATCCGCTGGAGCCGGCAAGGGCTCGAGCCGCTCTCCACGGCCAAAGCACAGCTGGCTGCCACCCGCGATGCAAAAGGGCATGTCGGATCCAAGTTCAGCCGCCAGCTTTTCAAGCTGGCTGTCGCTGTGCCCCAGTCCCCAGAGAGCATTCAAGGCGACCAGTGCGGCAGCGCCATCACTGGAGCCACCAGCAAGGCCCGCACCGATCGGAATCCTTTTTTCAAGATGTATGGAGGCCCCGAGTTCCTGGAATCCGGAGCGATCGCGAAGGAGCTGGGCTGCACGCAGCACCAGATTGTCATCGGCGATGGTCAGCTCGGGGGCATCGCAACTGAGCTGCAGTTGGCCATCAGCCGTGTTGGCAACACTGAGGCGGTCGCAGAGGTCGATGCTCTGCATCACCATGGCGAGCTCATGGAATCCATCGGAACGAAGACCCAAAACCTCCAGGTGAAGGTTCACCTTGGCCGGTGCTGTCACCGTGATCGTGCCCATCCGGCGGTGCTGATCAGTCGATCCGATTCAAGCTCTTCGCCATCGCCACCCAAGCTGGAGGCGGCACCTCCTGCGGACGCTGTTCCAGACCGATCCCAGCGGCAGAGGCGAGCGCTTCGAGAACTGATGGCTCCGCCACAGAGCCAAGGCTGTTGCGGAGCATTTTTCTGCGGCTGAGAAAGGCCTGTTTCAGCAGGCTTTCCACAGTTCTGGACACCGATTGGTCAAGACGCTGATCAACAGCGAGGGGATCGAGGCGGATCACCTCGGAGTGGACCTTCGGCGGTGGTTGAAAACAGCGGGGAGGTACCGGACAAACGCTGCTGCAGTGGGCGAGCAACTGCATGCGCACGCTCAAGGCGCTGAAGCTTGTGTGCCCCGGGCGGGCGCGGATGCGCTCGGCCACCTCTTTCTGAACCAGAAGAACCAAGCGCTTGTAAGCGGGATCGACGGGCCGATCAAGACGGCCGATCAGCCGATCAAGCAACGGCCCTGTGATGTTGTAAGGGATGTTGGCGACCACCTTGCTGGCCAGAGAACCGTTGGGCAGGTGAAGCGGCACCTGGAGAACATCACCCTGGATGAGGGAAAAGCGGTTGTCTGAGCCGAAGCGCTGCTGCAGGCCTGACACCAGATCCCGATCCAGTTCAACCGCATGCACAGCTGCTGAGGGAGACGCAAGCAACCGTTCCGTGAGCGCACCACGGCCTGGCCCGACCTCAAGAACACGGTCATCAGACCCCAGTTCCGCAGCATCGACGATGTGCTGCAGCACAGAAGCGTCGCGAAGCCAATGCTGGCCGAACCGCTTGCGTGGATTGTGGCCTGAAAAACTCATGAATCAACGACGCGGCAATCCTTCAGCGATCAGGGCAACAGCCTGTCATGCAACAAAATGGAAACAGCCTCAATCAACGCTCTAAAACAAAAAACAGGCGTCACCAATGCAAGAGCGATTGAGGCTCTCAATCAAACATGATAATATGAGCTTCTCAAAATCATATAAACGCAATGAATTTGCCACATGCCTTGCACAACTTTTCATCCGTGGTGATTCAACTCAACAACAACGACAGGTGCGATTCAGCTTTCGCGAAATCAAGATGAAGCACGACAGATCCGAACTATAGACAACATCAAGAAGATGGAACGCCAGCTCGTCATTCACACTGGACCTCACAAGACAGCGACGACATATATTCAAGATGCGCTGCGTGATAACACAGCGGTTCTAGAAAACAACCAGATCGGAATGGGCATGAAGCCCGTATCGCACAGTCAACACCGCATCTTTTCAAAAAAGATGAATGACAAACGCGACAAATACTGGCTAAAAAAGCTTAAGCGCTTATCCAATTTCCAACAGATCATTCTCAGTAGCGAATCTTTCTCCAACAATATTCTTGGTCCAGGCAACATTGATTTCCTGCAAAAAATCGCCCTAAAACTAGGCCGAGAGCTGAATCTTATTTATTTCGTTAGAGACCAGGCCGATTTGATCAATTCGCAGTATTGCCACGGCATTCGGCGATTTTATCGCTCCAATGATTTCAACGACTTCCTCCAGGAAATCTTTAAAAGAGATTCAAATTATATCGAAAGAGGCTACAACCTTGATGCCAAATTTAGTGCCCTATTCCAACGAAGCGATCTTGCCTTAACATTTATACCCCTTGTTCGCAGCCATGATCCATTTCTGTCGATGGCTAAACACCTAAAATGGCCAAACAATCTAGCTCTGAATCTAGACAGTTCGGCCTTAACCAATTCACAGCCGGGCAGCAAAGGGATCTGGCTCAGCAGAGTCGCTTATGACGTTTGCCAAGAGCTAGAGCGTCCAGTGGAAACGCTTAACAATCGTGGAAACGTCATCCGAAAAATCGCCTTATCCAATCAATGGACCAAGAAGAGATTTTACGGCTTTAACGACTCAAGCTACAACCAGGTTCGGGAATTCTATTCGGAAAGCAACAATAACTTTTCACAGGCAATCTGGGGACAAAATTGGGAAGATATGGTGTCTTGCAAGCAAAAACAACAGGAAATTTATCAAGGACCATCAACTGATATTGAGCACAAGACAATGCTGAAACATCTGCTCAAAGCATTTAAAAAGATGGGATGGAAGCACACAAGTGAGCAACGCAATGACATCAAGAAAGCCTTCGATATGCGGGTTTCAGCCTTAAGGGAAGACAGCATCTGAGTCTGCTGACGATGCCCAATCGAGGTGTTTGAACGACAAATCTGCTAGCATTTAGAGTTCGTTATTACTAGAAAGCAATGCTTAACAGCATCACTCACCAATACGGAAACTGAAGTGTGAGCGGCACAATAATTCTAGCTATTGAATCAATAAATAACAGCCAAGATCACAACATCGTTAACCTGATTCAACCTCACAATCCGATTAAGATTAGAGCCGAACCTTGGTGACGCGAGCCTCGATTCCTTGATAACCAGTTTTGATCGATATGGGCATTCGCGTGAAAATTTCAACCCGAATGCCAACACGCGCCACGGTGATGATCGCTCGCGCCATCAGCGCTGCGATCATCACAGCAGAAACAGGCCAAAATAGAGGTTGAAATGCTTCGATGACTGGCTTCAATTCACACCATCTCCAATTTGTATTCCCCATACATAGCCAGATTCAACAGTGCGGTCATGGGCAGCCTTTGGAGTTCTTCTGCTTTGCGATTGGGTCCCGATCTGAACTGATTTCACCTCACCAGCGAGCTAGATAATATTGATCCGATGCAATTGAACTGTTTTTGGACAGGCTATAAAAAAGATTTCGAAAGAAGCCAATGACGGTTCGGGGCATTGGATCAATCAAAGAAGTCATCCAAGGCAAGGTCATCGCGTCGCAGCAAAGCAAATGTTGTTCCTGCATTTCCACGGCAAATGCGCAGCTGTTTGTCCAACACAGTGATGTCCAGCCATGCTGGAAAACTTTGCTTGACATCCCGCATCAATTCAAGTCTGTTCGATCCAAAAAGCCGAGGTCCGACCCAACCGCCACGACGAAATGACACTTCAACCCGTTGGTCACTGACCGGCTTCAAATCGGCCTGAACACTGATTCCGCCCACAGGTCCGAACGGTCCGGAAAGACGAAGCAAATTGCAGCCACGACGATTCGCCGGATCCAGGACCTGCAAATTCTCCAGCCATGGAGCCTGTTTCAGCCAAGGCTGCTTTGAACTGCTCCAACGCAAGTCCCAAACACCCTCCAGCAGATCGGCATCACGACTGAGATCGACCGTGTTTTCCTTCTCAACAGCGAGAAGTGTGTCGTGGATGTCGGGGGAATTTGGCTGTTGCTTGAGGAGCAGCACAAGCTCGTCATGGACTGCGCTCATCGGCTCAACAGATTGCATGAGCCATTTTTACTGATTCCCTTGTGAATCGTGGACTGGCTTGATGTTGAACGACCGACGGATGACACGCTAATGGGGAATACAACCGCCAGGCCATTATCGAACGCCTATGAAACAACTGATCAGCCTGTGATCCGAGGGATGACACATGAAGATTGCATTTCCGAGGAGAGTTCAAAGAAATGGTGATTGATACAGTAACACCTGATATGTAAGCACGATTAATTACTATAACTCTAACTTGCGAGGCAGACAAATGGTCAATCAAAGTCCATTATTATTACGATAGAAGCAGATCAAATCAGCCATTACCTAATTGGCCCCTTCCTCATCAGTGGGCCATTCGCCACCGGTCAGGGACGAGGATTATTATGCAATTGCTTTGAAATTATTTTTGCACCCATCTTCAATGGTCAAAAAAGCAACCACCAAAGTTTTCATTCCGAGCACAATCCCCTCAGTTGTTCTGTAAAAAATAAGCTGAATCCATGATTAAGTGGAGGATGCCAAAAAAAGCAACCATAAATCAGCTTGCCATGGCACAAACTATGATCACCCTCACCAAATTTATTTTTTTGGACCAAACAAAGCAAATAACTTTATCCACCAAACAGAGGAACAATCTCTGCATTTAAATCACTCTGAATAGACGGGTCTGCACTTGGATCAGGCTCACTAATCAAGCTAGAGACGGATTCACTCTTTTCAGAGAGCATCACGATATTTTCAGGATCAAGATCAGGCTTGCCAGCAAGTTTCACAATAGGTCCACCATCTTTGCCTAAACCTTTCCCATCATTGGCATCAATAAATAATGTGCCCTTTTTCTCATTATAGATAAGCTCAGCGCCTGCATCTTTAGTAGCCTGCTTGAACTCTTTTTTATTTTCTACGATGGCGACCTCAGTGTCTTCATCTATATCATGGACGACATCATCAACGACAAGCAGATCATCATTAGGCCGAAAATCCGTGATTGTATCAAGAAACTTCTTCTTTGCCGCCTCATCCACCGAGCCGACAACAAAATGATCCTCTCCTCCACCTCCGATTAATTTATCTTTCCCCAACCCTGCTGCAATTGTATCGTCATCTGAGGTACCTTCAATACGATTATTTTTAGGGCTTGGATCGAAGATCGCTTCGCTCATATTGAGATTGATTGTGCCAATCGTAAATGTGATGTATGTATTGCCTTGGTTGATGTCGCCAGTCGTGATATTGCCTGAGCCTGTATTGGTATTGTTGACGATGTTAATATTAATATTTTGACCGCTTCCAGCTAATTCACCACCAACTTGATCAAGCAAACCTTCGAGATTGAAATTTGGCGGATCACTTGATCCACTGTTAGGAGCTGAAACTGTCGAATCTGGCGTCCCAGGCGTCAGATCTTCTGACGTTCCGGGAGTGTCAGTGGAGCCTCCTAAATGAGTTTGCCCAATTGATCCGTCGCCATTAATATCGAACTCGTGAAGGTCTTCTAAAAGACCTAGATTTTTTGAATTCAGTGGATCAGGTGCTGAGATTGCTCTGGAATCTTCATGAAAATCATCCCCATAAAACTCAAATGTTTGCAGCCAATACTTATCGCCATAGCCATTCCTATCTCCATTGGAGAAAATGATCCTGAATCCCTCAGCGGAATCATGGCCGCCGCTTCCAATTCTCCAGCCCGCCATCGCGATCCAAGTATTCGTAAGAAACTCAGGGTTGTAATCACTCACAACTGTGCCGAGAACCTCGAGATCCTGATCAGCAAGACTTATACCGGGCTCTGCAGCAGCAAGCAAAACCGTATTGTCAGTTAATTTGAAGAGTCCAAGATATTTTGTTCGACTCCATCCCCAATCAGCTTGCTGACCGAAGTACAGAATCTCATCCAACGTTACGGATCCAGTAACGATGTCATCTGATCCTTCAGAGTCATTGAGAAAGTCGTCGTAGGAAGACATATACAAGAATTAAGTACTCTTACGATGGTTCAAATTGAACAACTTGTCAAATGCGTAGCAAAAACTACAATTTTTTCCACTGAATAGTTCATTCCCGGCATGTGGCCCACTCACAGCTTGATCTGACCGAGAAAGCTCCGATTGCGCTCTTCCCTGGCGCTAGTGAAGAAGCTTTGGGGATCAGAGCTTTTCACGACCTGACCTGAGCCATAAACATCACTCGATCTCTCAGGCACGGGCAAAGCCCAGTGCATGGGTGATCACTACCTTCGTGATTCCCTGCTGTAAAGCCATCAAACATCACTTTGAAATTCCTTTATGGATTGAGAAAAGAATCTGATGGATCATCCCTCAAAGGGCTATCGACTTATTGGCAAGAAGTTGGTAGTCGACAAAGCCTTTCGAGTTGAGCAACAGCACCGACAGCATCGCAGCTACAACCCTCTAAAAGCTTAGGTGTGAGGAGTTCCACTCGATCAACCACCGTTTACTCTCTTGGGTATCAGAGAAGCCCCCTAAGAGGCAGTGAGCATCAAGCACTAGCGAACTTTTTGCTTGAGATCGATCTCTTCGAGTGCAGACCTCAAGCGAACCCGAAAATCCTTCTGAGCAAGGTGCTGGATAACGTCATCCAAAACATTGATCTATAACCAGTTGGTTGCGGTTTTAAGTAACCATCATTTGTCCACACATTTCTCCAGATCGACAAAAATAACGATTATTCTAGCGAGAATAACTAAATTCCAAATGTTAAGGATTTGCATCACAAACGGGTCAATGGGTTGATATCGATACCCAACTATCTGTAGTCTTTATTTGATCCTAATATGATGTCAAAGGTCCTGAGGTTTCTGTTGCGGCGTGACCAACCCAAGAGCTGCCTAGAGACTTGGAGACACCGAGGTACACATGTCCTGACCTCTTGCAAGTGTTGACCAAATGCATCTTGTCGACTGCACAAAGCGCTCAACTATTTTCCTAATAGGACTCTAGTCTTGTTGGGGCATGGCATGGCGGCCAACAATCAAGGGGTAAAAGTTAAACGAAATTGATCGTTGATAACCCACACTGCAATTACTATGTCTCTAAGGCCGGGATCAGCATCCATTAAAACGCCAAATCATTATGGAGCGCCTATGAAACAACTGATCAGCCTATGATCCGAAGAATGACGCATGACGATTGGGACTCGTATCAGAGGGCCTAATAAACTGCTGAAAACCCAGAGGCTGAAACCCTATAACATTTTAATCACAATTTAGGCACAGCAAGATTCAACATCAAGCGATGCAGATTATGGCTAATACCAACAGTCAAACCTCTGGATTGATCCACTAAGGTAATACTCATATCTTGATGAAACCGTCGTCCAATCGACGATCTTCAGGGCGGACTAAAACTTGTCGAAAATTTTGGCCGCCCAGGTCTCCCAAGTCGAGCTGCATCTCACAGAACGAAAGCACGATCAGCAAGTCTTGTAACGATCCACATACTCCGGGCGACCTATTAGACCTCAATATCTATACAACCTTGCTCAATCAACAAAACGTTTGTAAAGCCAGCGCACAAATCCACCCACAAGAGGAACAGGTCCAAATGTCGGACCAACAAAATCGAAATAATCGCGATGGTCGCAAACTTTTCCCTCCTCGTTGAAATTGAGCCGACTTGTTCCGGGATAGACAAACTCAATGCCCTTGATTTTGAGACCCATTTCCCACTCCACAAAAGCAGTGCTCCCCTCAATCGCGATAGCTCCGGGTAGGAGATAAATATCATCACAGCGGCGAACAAGTCCCTCCTGGGCTTCGATATAAGCCTTGATCCCCTCACGCTTCTGAGTGGGATCTTCGAAATGGACATTTTCGTCGTACAACTCTCTCCATTGCGCTTCGGTAGGCGCCTCCATTCCGTACGGCTTGGTGAACAGTGCACGTAGGCGCTCAGCGTTCAAAGCGATTTCAACTGAAGATGGTTCAACGATATGCAGAGTCGGATCGCTTCCGCTGGGATCTTCCCATCCGCAAGGGCCTTGTGCTCACACCGGCATCAGTCCGATCCCACCAGCCCGCGCCCATTGTTGGCCCTGGTGCCTGAACCGGCAGCTGACGCTTGAAGCGTCAGCCCCTACCTGCTGCAACTGAAAACCGCAGATTTAGCTGAGTTCAACTCTTCTTTGCCACAACTCCTAAGGAGGCGTTCAGGGCACTGAAACGAATCCGTTTTTGCGGAGGTAATTGAGACCACGATATTTCTCTGAATGAATCGCGTCCGCTGCTGTGAACGCTGTTTCAAGACGAAGGACAGAGGCCTCTCTTTTTGCATCTGCCTTATTGACTGGCGCAAATGCTGAACCGTTCCAGTACAAGGAAGTCATCACAGCTCTTAGATAAGCCCAAGCCCCCGTTCCCTGGCTTAGATCGAGCTGCGCCTTGCAGATGCAAGGTGAACGTTTAGTAGCTGTAGCTACATTTCAGTTTTACTTCCGCAGCCATGCACCTGTCCACTTCCGCCAGGAAATCAACATTTCTAGTGATGTAGCGATTTTCGTACCTTTTTTGAAGTCACCGATGACAAGCGTTGCAATCGAAGCCGCATACGGCTTAATCACCTGAACCTTCATTCAGCACGCTCGCTGCGGCAAAAATCAGCCACCGTCAGAGCCCTGCCAGGCCCATTTTTTTGGTCTTTTTTACACCATTTGATCCCACCAGCCCGCGCCTGTTCTTTGCCCTTGGTGCCTGCGTCGTCAGCTGACAATTGACGCGTCAAAACCCATCGGTCCCGACCGTGGTGTCCAGAACAGGAAGCCATCGGACCTGCTGCCGCGACAGTGGTAAACGCACAAGCGCCAAAACCATACGAACTGGATAAGGCTGATAGTCAGCGTGTTGGGATAGCCAGCAGGTAAAGGTCCTCTTCAAACAACGGCGTTTCCTGTCATCCAGCGATGCCGCTCCCCAAGCGTCAAAACCGGCCTGCCGTCTTGCTTTCACCTCAACCAGCAAGAGCCTGCCTGGCTTGCTCATGAGCAAATCAAGTTCACCCCAGCGGTACTGCAAGGAGGCGACTTTTTTTTTAGCCATCATAGCCACAGCAAACGCATCGCAAAAACTGGGGTCTGCGGTCAAAACCATCCCCGATCACCTCATGCTGGACTCAGACACTGTCCGCTAAGCCTTTGCCGCCTTCGTCTCCTGAGAAAGTAGAGAGGATCTAAAACCTTCTCTGACGCCTCTCAAGGCATCTCGTCAGACTCTGAGGAATATTGTGCTCGGACTATCCGGAGCCAAGCGGCCTGCTCGATGGTGTTGACGACATCCTGACCCGCTACTTCGACCTCGAAAAATTCACCCGCGACGCTCTGTTCGATTCGATCTGAGAAGTCCCGACCCCTAATGGTCAGGTGCTCGTGTTCAGCAGTATCTGATGCGTAATAATGAAAAGAGCAACAGAGTCAGAATTTCATTTGACCTGTTATAAGGCAGGGCTGAGCGGCGTCATGATCGACGGAATCGCCAAAACCGTTCGGGGTCACTGGTCGTTAGGCCTCAAAATTCTTGCCAGCAAGACACCCGGCGAATTGCGAGAGCTAGTCGAAAGTCACTCCAGACCACTGCAGCTCGACCAGGCCTTGGATAAATGAGCAAAGGTCTGTTGTTCTGTAAATTTACTTGTTGAACAAGATGGAATTGAACTCTCTGCTAAAGCTTGGCTTTTATTTATTGGCAACAGTATTGAGAATACCTGCACAAATAAGTTTGCAGTTGCCAAAATGACAATATATAATGCATTAACCTGGGAAGTTTTATGCTTATTCCATCCGCTATAAGCCTCTTAAAGAAGCATCGGAAAATTCTGCCTCCAACAGGATCAATAGCAGATCTTGGCGATCAATTGTTATATTCTCGCGAGCATGCTGCTCAAGCGTTTCCAGAAATTTCTAATCAAATCCTTGACGAGGATATTGATAGTTTCAAGTGTGTGTCACTTATTTATCAGAATATGGGTCTTTGCAATAGAATATGTATTGATTATTCAGAAAATGCTGACATTCGAATTAATCTAAATCATTCTGCTTTGTCGCTTCCTGAAATAGAGGCCAAATTCGACATGGTTACAAATCATGGATTTTCTGAACATGTATTCAATCAAATGTCTGTTTTCGAGTGTATGCACTATATTTGTAAAAGCGGTGGCATAATGTTTCACACTGTTCCTTGTCAAGGATGGGCAGATGGAAATGGATGGGGTCATGGCTTCTATCAATATCAACCTAATTTCTTTAGAAATTTAGCGTCCTCAAATAATTATAAAATAATAGATCTTCAAATATCTCCATTCACCCAAAGTGGAACTTTACATACATTTGATTCAAAGCTTTATCCTATTTTTGCAAATCCACACCTTCTCAAAGAAGAAGCACGCGAAAAACTTGAGATTAATAAAGGCCAATTTGTTAGTATATTAGCTATCATGAAAAAATCCGCAGATCAAAGAAGATTTTTATGTCCCCATGAGTAGGATAAAGATTTTTATTTCTTATGTTTCGTAGTATCATATTCAAAATGCTTACTGAACAGTAATATGTTCGTGTTCACGAAGTGCGGTAAGTACGGAGACAACAGGAAAAAATAAAAAATATCGCTCAACCTGAAATTGATAAACTAAGCATTCATTTGCCAATCGAACCGTCAAGGCAGCAACGAATTATGCTCGCTGAAGATCACGCCTTGAATCCAGATGCTCTGCTGATCGCTAACAATGCGTACAAATTTCTCGGGAACAACAAACGAACAAAACCACAAACAATGTCTAAAAAATTCGACCGCATCACAGGCTTTTGGCTAGCCGAACCCATCACCGCTCAGTCCTCAGTGATTGCTGTTGACATAAGTATTGGCGGTACTTATCACTACAAGGGCAAGAACCCTGCTCAACACCAACCAACAGGGGGGCATCGAGGGTCCGGTTAAACCAAATTTGAATGTTTTCTCTAAAGTCAGAATCGGCGAACGTGGTTGGGAACATTCGTACGAAATACCTCAGGCAAGACGGAAGAAAGAATCCTTACGTGCAAAGAAGAACGAAATAATTATCCAACGCTGGACGATCATGAAAAACAATGCCCTGTTTGAAAAATTATCGCCAACAAAACAGTAGCGCTGTAAATCCGCAGCAGGTGTACTAAATTTTCTCTACGAGACCTGTGGAATTGATGCAATCTCGCTGCTGCAAGAGTCGACAGATTGACTCTCTAGTAAGCAGACTGACTGATGCAAAGTAAGCTCTCAATATATACCCTTGAGAGGCCCTATTAGCCCCTGAAATGCTGAAATGGGACGCTCAGCAGGGTCGGTACGCCTTACAGAGCCTTCTAGGCGAATCTCACAGGCGATTAATGATGACACTTCATCAATCATTGACCTCAGATAGCGGCGATGTTGTGGGGAAGTTTCTGTCAATGCTTAAATCCCCTTTTCATCTACCTGCCCAATCTTTCACGGATTGGCAAACACCACATGCACTATATGGGGGGGGGTATCTTAGGATTGCCGAATGGCTTAAACCCAATAAAAGAAATCGATCTTGGCGGGCCAGATATCCGTTTGAGCTTTGTCAATAAATTAATAGCGACAATCACAACGTCCATTGATGCAGTACCTTGCTCAAACCAAAGCTGACGAGGCAGGGTAAAATCACACGACAGATCAAAACAAAAACCGATAGTGTTAACCATCGATGTTGTTGCGCAGCTTTTGGATCGAAGCCATTGACTGCACAGTTCATAACCGTTGTGGAGACCCCTCGAGAATCGCCAATGCGAACGGCGGCGTCCTGGGTGACCCATGAGAGTTGACCTGCTTTCCAATGAGTCGTCCCACGCCCCGAAGACCAAAGCAGGCGAGCTACAGCCCGTCGACGGTTAGACAAGCGCTTGACAGGTGAAAAAGGGATAATGGACGTCACAACACCCAGCCCCCTTCTCAATACTCAATCAACAAAGCGTTTGTAAAGCAATCGCACCAATCCACCAACAACGGGAACGGGTTCAAATGTCGAACCGACAAAATCGAAATAGTCGCGATGATCGCAAACTTTACCCTCCTCGTTAAAACATAGACGGCTGGTACCAGGATAAATAAACTCAATCCCCTTAATTTTTAAACCCATCTCCCACTCCACAAAAGCAGTTCTCCTCTCAATCGTGATAGCTCCGGGTAGGAGATAAACATCATTACAGCGGCTAACAAGTCCCTCCTGGGCTTCGATATAAGCCCTGATCCCCTCACGCTTCTGAGTGGGATCTTCGAAATGGACGTTTTCGTCGAAAAACTCTCTACATTGCGCTTCGGTAGGCGCCTCCATTCCGTACGGCTTAGTGAACACTGCTCGTAGGCGCTCAGCGTTCAAAACAATATCAACAATAACGAAACCTTAAACAACGTCGCATCGTGTCTGCGGTGATCCTCGATTCCTCAAAGGCCTTGATCCATGCAAGGTCCACAGTTCAGCATCTCTCCTTGGTTGTGCATGGTCATGTCGTGACTTGGTGTCGGCATCAGCCGTTCATGCCGCAAGCGTTAACGATCCTGCCTGAGGAGCGAGGTTTCCAGGATGTTGATCCACCGAACCTGGCCAGCTGAGACCGGTAATCGCACAAGCGCCAAAACCATGCGAACTGGATAAGGCTGATAGTCAGCGTGTTGTGATAGCCAGCAGGTAAAGGTCCTCTTCAAACAACGGCGTTTCCTGTCATCCAGCGATGCCGCTCCCCAAGCGTCAAAACCGGCCTGCCGTCTTGCTTTCACCTCAACCAGCAAGAGCCTGCCTGGCTTGCTCATGAGCAAATCAAGTTCACCCCAGCGGCAGCGCCAGTTGCGATCCAGCAATCTCCAGCCGGATTGCCCGAGAAGCGCAGCAACACGGTCCTCCGCAAAACGTCCTGTCTCACGCGTGTGAGTCATCGCACATTTCCAGGTCAACTGGCCAGAAGTGTTCCCCGCTGCTGGCGATGTTCGCCATTGTTGACGGGGTGGATTGTGTGAGGTTTTGTCGGGAGATGGATAGTGACATTCAGGGCTTATAGCTATTACCGCAATAACCATTGATCAGCGATGCTATATAGCCTCGTGGTGAAAGTGTTGAAGTAAAGTAGTTTGTATGTTGATCGAGGCCACAAATCACAACAACATACTCCTTCTGACCGGTGAAACCTTCAAAGACAAGGTGATCTTAATCGGTTTCTTTATTGTCAAGGATTGAGATCCAAACACCACCAATTTTGACTTGGTCCGCCACGGGATACTCTCTGCCTTGATACTCAACAGTCCTCGGAGTTGAAACAGCGGGCACTGCAGAAATAAGAAGCGGAGGAGCAGCGAAAACCAGGGATGAGCCAGCAGGAGGTTTTGCTACGGGTGAGATGAAGTTGGCCTGCTTGGTAGCTACGAACATAAGGGAAGTCAGTTCAGCGAGCAGGACGAGCAACAACCCCGCCTTGAGGGCGGGGTTGAATTAGACCGGAATCAATTCGCTAGCATCTTTTCGCCATCATCAATCCAGAACAAGCCTTTAAAACCGTATTAATAACAAATTCTTTGCTTTCTTGCAAGAAGAGCTATGGTAATGGTTCAATTATAATTTCTGATGAAATTACGCAATTTAGAAGGAATTTTTCATGGAAAAGATTTTTCCTACTTCCCGCCCGAGAGTACATGTCCCCCCGATCTACCAGATACATGTTGGGAGCCATGGGAGAATCCTAATGATCCTCCAGAAAATGTATGGGGGGAAATTCATGAATATGAGTTAATAGCAATTTATGAGCCAACCGAACATCCTGCCTTCTTTAATTACATTAACTGGTTTAGAGGGGGGTCTGGGAATTGGCATCGACAAACTGGAAGTGCTTTAATTAGAGATCAT
This sequence comes from Synechococcus sp. MIT S1220, assembly GCF_047303025.1. NCBI lineage: Bacteria > Bacillati > Cyanobacteriota > Cyanophyceae > Synechococcales > Synechococcaceae > Synechococcus > Synechococcus sp. MIT S1220. The sequence continues at coordinate 2,176,216 of NZ_CP138939.1, forward strand.
GAATATATCAATAAAAAACCTAACGAAGATATTACATTTTTTTCTTCCAATATTAGCCCTCAATCTTCTATTGAGGCCGAAGGTGACGGAATACAGTATGTCGAAGGGTTTACGGAAGGGATAATGCGGAAGAAAAATTTAATCACATTGGATTACGTAGGTTTAGAGCAGAAAACTAAAAGTACTTCCAAGCTCAAACGAGCGAAAACAATGACCACGATAGATGGGACAACATTTATAACCACGATTTCTGACTTGGACTACATCATTGATCCTGGCGGATATCCCGAGTCAACCAATATTGAGACACTTAATCGCCCTAAAAGGTTTAATAAAAACCACGCAGACAAAATTACTGGTTTTAATTCCTCGGCCGGAGCCGTAATCATTAATATTGAAGGCTTTGGCTTGGATAATTCAGCGAGCTTTAAGTCTGCAAAAAATAAATCTAAATTAAGCGAGCTCTCAACTAAAGAATACGATTTTATTTACGATCTTAGCAGCGGAATGTTCTATTTTAATGAAAATTCAAAAGAGGATGGCTTTGGCGAAGGTGGCGTTGTGGCTGAATTTAAAGGTGCTCCCAGTATCCATTCAGGAATGGTTCACTTTCTGTAAATCGCTAGATGAGAAGAGCGCAGAGCGCGCTCAAAATTCAACAGTCAATATAATTCAAGCAGGCTAATATTCCTCCCGCCACGATTCTTTATTGGAGATTTGGCCGCATAAATGACAGCATTTCGGCCAAAATAATAATGTTTTAAAGCATGGTTCTTAGTGTTGTCGCCAAATGTTTTGATATATATTTACTGTGCTGGAAAATTGAGTATCAAGTCGTCAGCTTGCTAATATTTCAATAATAGGAACTCGGATTGCTGGATCAATGGCTTTAAAGCTTCTCGAAAATGGTCTTAATTTCAAAGTTCGTAAAACCTAAAGGGCTTTAAAAAGTATATGACGAAACGTGCCCTTGTCCAAAACAAAGGGTTCTACCTGGACATGTCCAACGATAATCCTCTTGAAGAAATATTTGGTTTGGGTGACCATACACTTTTGTCGATAAAAACTACTCCATTTGAGCCGCTATCTCCTCGTTTTTTTGTCAATTATTGGATTGCTGCTCCGCAGGAAAGTACCGACATCTGGGTCATGGCTGGTTGGGAAGGTGATGATTTTATTCAAGGCACAGATACTGCAGTGAATGAAATTCATGGTTTTGGTGGTGACGATTACCTGCATGGATCCGCGAACCATAATGACAATATAATAGGTGGTGATGGTAACGATAAAATCTATAGTTATGAAGGCGATGACCTCATCCATGGAGATAATGGATCTGATCTTTTAAGTGGTGGCCGTGGAGGTGACTCCTTGTTTGGAGGTAATGGTAATGACAGCCTTTACGGTGCCATCGGTAACGACAGTCTTGAAGGAGGAGCAGGTGATGATCTTTTGATGGCTGGCCCTGGTTTCAATACTTTATCGGGTGGTTCAGGTGCAGACCGTTTCGCTTTGTTGAAAAGTTCTGATAACCACATTATGGATTTCGATCCTTCAGAAGGCGAACGTCTATTAATTCGTCGTAAGCATATGTCGACTGTTGAGGTTATTCTAAAAAAGCGTGATCCTCTCGGCCCAATCTTTGATCTTGAAGGCAAGATGGGAATTACGACTCTTGACTCAGACGCAGGTACCACCGTTGACGATATTATTGATTCGATTATTATATGAAGATAATTTGTTTCGCTTATGAAAGGGAGCCTACGGAATAGATAAGAGATTGGGAGTCTTACTAACCGCATGGGCGGCACTCTTACGCCGCCGAGTTGATCACTGAAGTTTCGAAGCTCTCATCCTTGATGCTTGCCAACATTCGGCGTTGCAGGTGGAGGATCAAGACGGTGACGTTGTCGGTCTGGCCTTTATCCGAAATTCTCAGATAACCCACTCTCATTGCTCTCAGACTTTCCGTAGGCTAGGGGATTGCCCTTGATGATAAGTTGAACCTATAAGCGGATTAGTGCCAGCACCAGTTCTGCGCAATCATTCGCCAGCCCCGCAGCTGCAACAACGTCAAAACCAGTTGTTCTGCATCAACTCCTGATGCCGCACATCGATCCATTTTTTGGCTGTGGAGCTCAGAGAAAGACTTCCCCGTGCGCCGACGAAAAAGGCAACAGGTTGCGGCGATCAGCAGAGTTGCTGATCGCCATGGAACTGGCATCCTTAGCCGAACGTTGTGATCTCTGGGATGCGCTGGCGATTGCAATCCTCCGAAATCAACGCTGCAGCGCAAACGGCAGTTGCCGCTGTACTTGCATTGCTTTTGGCACGATTGTTCCAACTTCCAGAATCTTTCTGGGCACCTATCTCTGCCATTGTCTGCAGTCTCGATGCCTTGGATGGCGCGCTCCGGGTGGGACGACGGCGGCTTCTCGGAACGGCCCTGGGAGTGACCATCGGAGCTCTTCAGATGTCGTTCACCACCCACAGCCTGCCGAGCTACGCCTTGGTGATCGCCGTGCTGGGCCTTGTCTGCAGCGCACTCTCGTTACATCCGAGTGCATTTCGGTTTGGTGCGATCGCACTGACCGTTGTGGTCACGGACACCTCGAATCCGAACATCTGGATCACGGCCGCAACCCGATTCATTGACGTCTCATTGGGAATTCTTGTCGCCCTCGTTGTGGTGAAGGCGTGGCCATGCAAACCGCCCGGCACGACCCCCACAGGTCAGTAACAACTCCGGCTTGTTCAGGCAGAGGGTCGCGGGACCACAAACAGACATGCAGACCAACCGAAACCGGGCATGCCTCTGAGCCACTGACACGCGAACTAGGCTCATTGGGTTGAACAGCGCTGCCATGACCCGACGACTGCTGGCCTTCCTCGGCGCTGTTTTGCTTGTGTTGCCTCTGCTGTTGGTTAACCCCTCCAAAACCAATGCCGCCATGGATGTGGCAAAACAAGTCCTGATTGGCGCCGATTACTCCAACAAGGACCTTCGCGGCGCAACGTTCAACCTCAGCAATCTGCGTGAAGCCAATCTGTCGGGCTCTGATCTGCGTGGGGCAAGCCTCTATGGCGCCAAGCTCCAGGATGCGGATCTCAGCGGTACGGATTTGCGCGAAGCGACCCTCGATTCAGCTGTACTGACTGGAACCGATCTGAGCGACGCAGTTCTTGAAGGCGCCTTCGCATTCAACACACGCTTCAAGGACGTCACGATTCAGGGGGCGGATTTCACCGATGTCCCCATGCGTGGAGACCAGCTCAAAAGTCTCTGCCTCGTTGCCGCAGGCACAAATTCCCAGACAGGCCGCGACACCCGCGCCAGCCTGGGGTGCAGTTGAGCTGACGATCCGATGAGTTTCGACGCCCGCAGTCTCGAACGACTCCGCGATCTTGGTCGGCAGCTCCCTCAGAAGCTGGAGGAACCCAAGGCTGAGGTTCAAAGCCCAACCCCTGCGAAGCAGAAACGGCATAAGATTGAAACAGAGGACGACCCCCAGGCTCTGTTCCGCGAGCTGATGCATGTCAGTCGGGATGGGTCCGTTCCTGAGCACATGTTGGCGCGTCTGAAGTCGCTGGAAGCCCGACGCTCCCCTGCCTCTGAATCTTCTCTGGCAGCACCGGAGGCTCCGAATCCACTGGCAGCTGGTGCGGCCTCATCCCCTTCCAAGGGCAAGACAACACAACCGAGCCGTCCCAAGGTGACACCCGGCAGTGAGGAGGAACGTCTTTATGTGGCGTTCGGTCAACTTCTGCTTGAAGACGACGAGGACAACGGTTGAATCCCTCCCGCTGCCGAATCATTGCCGTTGGCAAGATTCGCCGTGCCTGGGTTCAGGATGGAATCAATTTGTATTTGAAACGTCTGAAGGGTTTGCGCATCATCGAACTTCGCGACAGCTCTCCTGAGAAAGAAGCCGATGCAATCTGCGCTTCGCTTCAGCCCAATGAACGTCTGGTTGCTCTGATGGAACAGGCGCCACCTCTATCTTCAATCGCTTTTGCGCAGCGGCTCGAGCAGTTCGGCATGGAGCGACTTGCTTTTGTGGTGGGTGGTGCAGATGGACTGAGTGATGCGTTGAAAGCGAAGGCCGAATGGCAACTGAGTTTGTCCTCAATGACCTTCCCCCATGAAATGGCGCGTCTCATGCTGATCGAACAGTTGTTTCGCGCTCAGACAATCCTGCAAGGACGTCCGTACCACCGCGCCTGAATAGATGTTGCATGTGATTGATGATCTTGTGCCCATGGAGCACTTGCCAGCATTGAGCAAGCTCTGTGAGAGCCATGGCGTTCTTAAGGATCGGCGGGATGGAGATAGTTTGTTCAGCTGGTACGCAACCGACGCCGAAACCATGCGCTCGGTTCACACCACAGCAAATCAAGAACTGATGGGGAGCTATCTGAACGACTATCTGCTTCCTGTGATCACGTCATTTGCTTCTGAGCACACGGGAATCGAATGGTGGTGCAATACAAACAACGATCTGGATTGGCATATCGATAAAGATGAAAGCGTTTACAGATCCACAGGTCGCCATGATTTACCGCTGCTCTCCACCGTGTTTTATCCCCATATCAGCTGTGCAGGAGGAGAACTGCTGCTCGCACACCACCCAGCTGTTGCGCAAGGCAGCAGGCAACCGTTGCCGACCTTCCAGTCCGTGATCTCCATCCCCCCCGTCATCAACCGACTGGTGTTGTTTTCACCCGGACTGCTTCATAGGATCAATCCTTTTGAGGGGGATCGTTACTCAATCGCCGCCAATATCTGGGGACATGCCCTGCAGAATTGAATCAGTACGCTGTTGATTAAGCCACCTGACGCATCAATACCCGCGAATCGCTTGGCTGGCGCGATTGATGGGCCATGTGCTCGGCATAACGACGTCCAGCCCGATGCGCGTCTGTGAGCGACTTGAAATTGCCAACAAAGTCATAATCAGCGCCATTCTTTGTTGCTGCAACAGCATAAAGATGAGCAGCAACTCTCGTTACAGTCCACCGCAGATGACAGGCTGGAGCTTGGATCAGGGCATTCATTCCCAACTCCTGACTTGAATGAAAGCAAACTAGTGGCTTTGCTCCAACAAGGAACAAGAACTTATTATTTCGCAAATAAGTATTCCTGGCTCTGCTCAGCCCTTGTCAATTTAATGACTCAAATGGCACGCATCCTGAGCACTTTCTCCTAGGTACTTAGCCCACCTTCATCGATTACTTTGAAATTCTCATCACCAGTGATAAATACATTCACCATCCACAAACCCAGTGATTATGGAGACGTTCCAACGCGAAACATCATCATCACAAGTTGATCGCTGGGATGCCGTCGACAACTATCTCGTATGCATTTCTGAATGCAGTCTTGATGACAGAGCCTGCGTAACCCGCTGCATGGAGGTTCACCTCAAACCCGAAGACAACGAGCTCGGCGCCGGCTGATATCAGCAGGGCGTCGCACCCGTCCCCTGACGCCTCCCTCTCACCAAATCGATGTCAGGGTGACGGGTTTGAATTTCTCGACACCAACCGTCCATGCCCGAGGACTAATTAAGCGCAATCCCTCCATCAACGCGTCCGTATCACCACTGTTCAGCCAATTCGCCTTCAGCACGGGCAACTGTTCCGGCAAACACTCCATCGGCAGCTCCACCAGAAGCAGACTCCTTGAATCGGCTGCCCGTTTCAATACCCCAGCATCACTCCGCTGCCAGACCCTCAACAGAAGCTCTAGCGCGAGTGTGTGCCCAAGCTCGTTTGGCTCCCCTCCCTTCGGCGCCACAGCGGACTGCGATCGACCTGCCAACGGCAAAGCCCGTTGCCCTTGCTGCTCGATCAGGGCCAAGGCCACCAGATACGGCTGATCCGCCATGACGCCATTCCTGAAACCCACAGGGACTCATCCTGCCGCGTCACCCCGCTTTCAGACCGGGCTCAATCCCATCCCGACGTCCCCTGTCGACCGAGTGATCAACCCAATCCAAGCCACAAAGACCATCCTTGAATCAGAACTGATCACCCAAGTCGTGTCTCCCCTTGCCCCTGGCGGCGAAGACGACGCGCCGACTTCAACCTGATTCGAAGCGCTCTGATCACAGAATCAACCGATCAATCCTGATCACCAAAGCCAAGGAATCGTTCTCAGCCCTCTTACCAGCCCTTGGGTTTGGACGACGAATCCCCTGCATCGCGTTCCGCTTCGCCCCTGCCGGCCGGCTGCAGAACGTCTCAGGCCTGATTACAGTACAGATGTACTACATCAGACACGATGGATCCTGGCCAGCTGACCAGCCCACAGCCCCTGCAACAGAAGCGATTGCGAGTGGAGCTGCCATTGGCTGGTGAACGGGTCGCGGCTGGCTTCCCGTCGCCAGCCGATGACTACGTGGACGTGGGAATCGACCTCAATGAACAGCTGATTCGCCATCCCACCAGCACTTTTTTCCTGCGCGTCAGCGGTCATTCGATGAGCGGCGCAGGCATTCATGACGGTGACCTTCTGGTGGTGGACCGAAGCCTGGATCCCCGACCGGGCCGGATTGTGATCGCCATTCTTGACGGGGCCTTCACGCTCAAGCGACTGACACTCCATCGCAATCGGCTCCGGCTTGAGGCTGCGCATCCGGACTATCCCGTCATCGAGCTGCATCGCTGCGGCGACGTTCAGATCTGGGGCGTCGCCATCCACGTCATCCATTCGCTCTAAACGCCATGGCCCAGGCAACGGTGTTGATCGACGGCAACAATTTCTACGCCTCTTGTGAACAGAGTCTCGATCCAGCACTGATTGGTCGTCCCGTGGTTGTGCTGTCCAACAACGACGGCTGCATCGTGGCCAGAAGCGCTGAAGCCAGGGCGCTCGGATTTGCCATGGGAACGCCTTATTTCAAGGCCCGCCGGGAACTGGAACAGCACAACGTTGTTGTGCGGAGCTCGAACTACGCCCTCTACGCAGACATGAGTCAGCGCATGATGAGCCTGTTGGAAGCCCACACCGAAGACCTCGAGGTGTATTCCATCGATGAAGCATTCGCGAAACTGCATCGGCCAACCCATGAGAGCCTGCGTCCCTGGGCGATGCGCTTGCGCGCCAGACTTAAACAGGATCTTGGGCTGCCCATCGCCATCGGACTGGGCGCCAGCAAAGCGCAGGCGAAATTGGCCAACCGCCTGGCCAAACAAATCCCCAACCATGCCGGAATCTTTGATCTCGGTCAGTGCGATCAACCGGAACGATGGCTAGAGAGCATCGCCATCGAAGATGTTTGGGGTATTGGTCGCAAGCTGGCCCACTGGTGTCGTTTGCGGGGGGTCACCAATGCCCGCTTGCTGCGCGATATGCCCAGTGGAGAACTGAAGATGAAATGTGGCGTGGTTGGCCTGCGCCTGCAACGGGAACTCCGTGGCGAGGCGTGTCTTCCACTCGATCTGACACCCGCACCGAAGCAGGAAACCTGTGTGAGCCGCAGCTTCAGTAGACCGATCACCAACATTGATGATCTGCGCCAGGCGATTGCAAACTATGTGGTGCGTGCGGCCGAAAAACTTCGCAAGCAACAACAACGGGCTGGTGCATTGACCGTGTACACCAGAACCAGCCCGTTCATTTCAACGTTCTACAGCCAAACAGCAAGCATCCGACTCGATCTGCCAAGCAATGACACCAGCGTGCTGCTGAAAGCCGCCATTCCGCTTGTTGAGCACATTTTCAGGCCCAACCGGGACCTTGCCAAGGCAGGTGTTCTGATGCAAAACCTGCAAGGGACGGACATCCTGCAGGCGCACCTGATGGTGCCGATGACAGATGCGCAGCATCACAAACGGGAAGGCCTGATGCAAACCGTTGATCAGCTCAACCGTCGCTACGGCAATGGCACAATTCAATGGGCCGCCACCGGTCTGAAGCCGAGCTGGACGATGCGCCGCGAACGCCTCAGCCGAGCAGCGACGACCCGTCTCAGTGATATTCCTGTGGTGCACACCGATCAGAGACGTCCTCCTGCCATCCAGTCCAGACAGGCGCAACATTCAGCGCCGACGGAAGGCAGTGGTTAGTGACCCACTAAATGCCAAAAGAAAGATAACGAGCAAAAGCCAAGAATGAATCAATGGCAATTCTTGACATCAAAAAACAACAAAAGGCTGGTCAGATTGAACACTATTGAGAGGAAGATTCCTTCACGTCAAGAACAGTACAGCTAAAGAAAACGGGATGTAAACTCAATCGTCGCAACGGCTTGACGAAAAGCATCAATGCTTCCAATTAAATCCGTTTATGAATACACAAATACTCCAAAATTTGCACCTAATAAGGTGACCCGTTGGCATCGTGCTATTAAACAGCTTGTTGCAGAAGTTGCACCAGTTTCTCTCTTGTGCTCAAGAGTAAAACCATCCGCTCACCATGGGCATTCAGCCCGATCTGCTCACGAATCAGATCTGTGCTCGCCAGCGCTGAACCACAGGTTTCCACCACCAACACAGGCAGGGTGCTGGAGTTTCCATGAATCGACTGAACATCAAGCGCCTGTCGAACAGCTCGCTGCGCTCGATCGCTGCCAAGACGTTCAACAAACTGCGGCCAGAGGTGGTTCACAGGGCTACAGCCGGCAAAATCAACGCGAGAATCACTCATGAACCGGGTAGAAGCGCTATAGCATCCGAAATCATCTGAGCAGAAACTGGAATCCGTTCCAGCGGATCTGCATTGTCGAGATACGCATCAAAAGAGGCAAAACGTTCAACATAGGGCTGAGATGCATGGGCAGCACAGGCCGCGATCCAATCGCCATCCTCTGGTTTAACCAGCACATAAGCCTGGAGAACCTCCTCCAGGTCAGCGCCATCACCAATTCCCTGACCGTTCCAGATCGCTTCAAAAAACTCGGACATGCACAGCAGGCATGATTCACCACTCTAGGAAACACACCAAGACGATTCTCGCAACAGCCAACAGATCTCACATAGAGCCTACGGAGCGAACCAACACAAAAAACATTGCCAACAGAGAGGCGCTGCTACCCGCGTCTTGTATGAGTCACAACGACGAGGGAAGCAAGAAACAGATCAAAAGGTGTTGGTCCAATTAATCACTGAACCCCCTGAACCACCCTGCAGGTGAACTTGCCATCACCAGAGGGTTTAAACACACAACATCAGTCCGTGTTCGCGACAACACTCGTATAACCAGCGCAACGCTGGTTATCCAGATGATGAATATGTTGCCGTTCGCTGTAGTACAGCTCCTGGTAGCGCAAAGCATCACGATTCAATTCGTCAAACAACTGCTGAATTTTTGATTCCATATCCATCTCCGACTCCGCTTCATTCCTTTCACGCTCAATCAATACAGCAATGCACCGCTCAAGGGTTTGCAGACGTTGTCCTCCCCATGCCTCCAGCAGGTGCCTGCAACGCTTCAGGCTTTTCTGCCGTTCCAGCAACGCCGTAGTGCCACGCAACTGCACCAGCGGTTCCGCCAAGGAGACCCGCTGGAGTTCTCCGGGTTCAAGCAGCGGGGTGAGTCGGCTGACAAGGGCGCTGTTCTCCAGAAGCAGCTGATCAGTCAAAAGACGGGGCAGATCCAGATCCGCCAGTTCATCTCCTGCGTCGTCGCCGCGACTGATGCCTTCGAGACGACCGGCTCCGAGATTGGTTTCCTCCAGTTCTGTAATCGTGGCCCAGAGAAGACGGTGATGTTGCAGGGCGAAATCTTCGAGCTCCCGCCGCCGCAACTCCTGGCGTATGGCTGAGCGGTGTCTGGGACAGTGCAAATAGAGACGCAACAGATCAGCCTCGCAACGTTCCCGTTGCCCGGCCTCTCCAGGCTGTTCATGGCGACTGGAGCGACCATGCCAGCGTTGTCCTTTGACTTGCTTGCGAAGATCCTCCTCGAGCTGAAGGGCGAGTCGGGCCTGGCCACCGCTCAATCGTTCGGCAACACGCTGCAGGTAATGGGTGCGAACAGCGGACTGAGGAAGTTTCCCCAACAGGGCAACGAGATCCGTAACGGCCTGCTGGAATTGATCGGCACGGTTGAGATCACGACCTTCCAGGGACTGCTCGATCTGCCAGTCCAACCAGAGCGGAGCCTGATCGAGAAGAGCGCGGTAGTCACCCGGTCCATGCGCCTGGAGAAATTCGTCGGGGTCCTTTCCGGAAGGGAGGTGGAGGACCCGTAACTCCAACTGCCCCTGCAAGGCCAGCTGCTCCACTTCACCGATGGCCCGATTGGCAGCACGAACGCCAGCACCATCGGCATCAAAGTTGAGAACGAGCCGTTTGCCGTCGCAACAACGGCACAGCTGCGTGATCTGCTGGCTGCTGAGCGCTGTGCCCAACGAAGCAACAGCATTGGTGATGCCTGCGGCATGCAGTGCGATGACATCGAAATAACCCTCCACCACCACAGCGCGGTCATCTTTTCGAATGGCGTTGGCGGCCTTGTCGAGACCAAACAGATGCTTGCCCTTCTCAAACAGTTCGGTCTCAGGTGAATTGAGATACTTCGGCTCCGCCCCATCAAGACTGCGACCACCGAAGCCGATGACCCGTCCCTGGCGGTCGTGAATCGGCACCATCACCCGATGACGAAACCGGTCGTAAAAACCGTTCCCACCCTTGCGCGGAACCACCAGACCAGCGGCATCCAGCACCTCGGCGGAAAGACCCTCCACCTGTTGAAGATGCTTGAGCAAACCATCCCACTGATCCGGTGCGTAGCCCAGAGAGAAGGACTCCTGGGTTGCAGGACTCAGGCCACGGTCTGATGTCAGGTATTGGAGAGCCTGTTGACCTGCGGGAGAGCGCAACTGGGAACGGAACCAACCGCTCGCCAGAGCCATCGCCCGTTGAAGGGTCTCGCGCCGGGACAACTGCTGACGCAGACGCTCCTGCTGTGGCCCATCGACCGTTTCAACGGGAAGCTGATACTTCCGGGCCAGCTCCAGAACCACATCACTGAAGCTCTGACGCTGGAACTCCATCAGAAATTTGATGGAATTGCCGCCAGCACCACAGGAGAAGCAGTAGTAAAACTGCTTGGCTGGCGACACCGTCATCGACGGCTTGCTGTCGTCGTGAAACGGACAGATACCGACGAATTCACGTCCCTTTTTCTTGAGGACGACGTGCTCCCCGACCACGTCAACAATGTCTGCCCGCTCCTTGACGGCCTCGATCGTGCGCGGGTGCAGACGTGCATTCAGCATGGGGACATTCTGCAAAGCCAGCCCACCTGCCGCAGCGATTGACGGGGAATTCAGCTCCTCAGCCAACGCTCAGGGAATCACCAGTGAATCCACCCATCGCTCGCCGTCCCACCGACAACAGTGATGAAAGAGGCAGACAGCGTGATGGTGCGAAGCCAGATCAGATTTCTGAAGGCACTTGTGGTGACATCCTTGGCCGGACTGATGGTCAGTCTTGTGACAAGCGTGGATCAATCCAGCAATCGACGACCAGCGACCCAAAAATTTCCGCAATCGATTTCAGCCCATGACACCTATCGCGTGACCTATACACCGGCCGATTTCCTCTGAAACGCCAAAAATATTTAGGCACCACACACTGAAAAAGGAACGATTTAAAACGAACAACAGTGGCATTACTGTTGAATTCGTCGAGGCACGAGACGATTAAGAGGACGATTAAGAGGACAATCTAAATATGATTAGCAAGACAAGCAAAGGCAATAACAAACTCCTGGGAAGAACAACAAAGAACTGAAAGCCAATATTTCTGAACCGGAGAAGCACCACAGATCCGAACGACCTGGAATCTGCATGGGGACAACTCGAGCCAAGCTGGGGCAACACACAAGCTGATGGATCAAGCTTCAGACTGCTGCTCTCTAACGGGTTCAATCTGAATTGACGCAAGGTGTGAACTGGTCGACCTGGAAAAACAATCTGGCTCTGGGCATGCCCTGCGTGCTGAGTTCGCTTGCCTTCAGCCTGATGACGATCTGCGTCAAACAGCTGGGTGATCGTCTGCCGGTCGCCGAAATCGTCTTCTTCCGGGCACTGATCAGCATTGTCCTCACCCTGATTGGCCTACGCGTCGCCAAGGTCTCGCCATGGGGTCAACATCACGGGCTCCTGATGTTGCGAGGCCTGTGCGGAAGTATTGCTCTGCTGTGTTTCTTTGAAGCAATCGCAAATCTGCCTCTGGCATCGGCCACGGTGTTGCAATACACCTATCCAACATTCACAGCGCTGGCTGCCTGGCTGATGTTGGGAGAAAGGCTGCGAAAACGGATCATGCTTGCTGTCCTGATCGGCTGGATTGGAATCACGCTTGTGGTTCGTCCGAGCTGGCTCGACGCAGGAGTTGGGCCTCTGCCGATCACAGCCGTGATGATTGGGTTGGGCGGTGCACTGTTCACGGCACTGGCTTACGTCTGCGTTCGACGATTGTCGGCCGATGAACATCCACTGGTGATCATCTTTTACTTTCCGCTGCTTTCGGTTCCGATCACATTGCCAACCATGCTGCAAAAGGGTTTATGGCCCCAAGGAATGGAATGGCTGTGGTTGATCGGAATTGGTGTGTTAACGCAACTGGGGCAGATCTGGGTGACGCAAGCCTTAAGCGGCTTACCGGCCGCAAGAGCAACATCGATCAATTACGTGCAGGTGTTATTTGCTGCAATCTGGGGCTGGTTGTTTTTTTCAGAGCAAATGAACCTATGGATCATCACTGGAGCAGCATTGATTCTGATCGCGACATTAATCAGTTTATCGGCACGGATTGAGAACCAAGCCATCGGCAAAATCGGGGCAACGTAAAACCCTGGAAGCAAAGATTGACAATCACAACAATAAAAATAAGCGTTTTAATATAATCTTGCAGGTTCAATAACTCAACGCCGGCCAATCCCGTCACAGATGGTAGTTGGCGCGCCAACTCGTAGGTTAGAGCCAAAGGCACAGCCCCTCTGAGGCCACACCAACATATCAATGCGACATTCTGATCAGACAAGGGAGAGAGACGTCGGAAGGCAAGCACACTCAGAGGACGAACAACAATCATCAATCCGAAGGCAATGCATACACCCGGCACGGCATACATCAGAACATTAGATGGGTCAAAAAGAAGCCCGAACAAGAGAAAGATTGTCAATTCCATCATCGAACTAAATGACTCCAAACTGTCTTCTAATAATTCATGGGTTATATGAGGATTATTGTAAATATTATTCGACAGAAATAAGCCTGTAACAAAACAAGCAACATACCCAGATCCCCCAATCAATGTTGTAAATCCAAACGAAGCCATCGCAATTGAAAGACCAAGTACCAGAACCTGATCACGGCTTGTCAACACACTTTTCAAAATATATTGAGAGAGATAGGAGAGAATAAGCCCACAGAGAATACCGCTACCCAAATTTCTCAGAAAAACCTGAATTTCCATGGCAACGGGCACAAACTTATCAACGTTACTGTTGTTCAAGGCAGTAAAAATTCCAGCCGAAAGGGTTAAAAACAAGATCGCAGCCGGATCATTCAGTGATGATTCAAATTGAAGAACGGACCGAACTCTTTTTGGGACAAATTTTTCGACATTCTTCAACATGCTGATGGTGGCCCCGGCATCTGTAGAAGCCAGACAGGCGGCCATCAAAAAACAGGCTGATATGGGCAAGGATGGAATTGAAGGAAGCACATGGTGAACACCAACAACCACCAGCCAAATCAACAGGGCAAGCAAACACGAAGAGAGAATTACTCCACCAGCAGCGAGAAGAACTCCGAATAAAACCAAACCACGCAAAGAGAAAAAATTGGTAGACAATCCTGAATAGAACAACAAAAGTGATAGGGACGAGGCATGCAGAACCTCAACCATTGTCTCACTCAACAGAGAATCAAAAAGTGGGATATTGACCATTATCCCCAAGAGCAATACTCCAAGAATTGCTGGTAATCCAAGACGAATAGAAAGCTTCGTTGCCAGCAGAGCTCCCAGGAAGAAAACAGCAACCAAGGCAACAATTCCAGCCACGGGAATCTGTAGATGCGGCTCCATAGCAACGGATTCCGACACGGAGAACAAATTCAATAAAGCAAGGTCAACCATCAGCCTGAAGATGCACCTTTGATCAGGGAGTCATGATCGATCCGCTCAAATCCTGATCGCATAAATCGGAAAATAGTGGATGAAAAGATTAACAGTCCGAGCAAATTTGGCATGCAGGCAAGGGAAACAATAATGGTGTTAGTTTGCATAGAAATTTGAGTAGGCAGAAAATGAAAAACCATAATCATCAACACCCAAAACGAACGGAACAACCATCGATGCGCTGTCCCAAAAAGGAAATCAAAGCAACGTTCCCCAATCACATAATATGCAATAATCGTCGTGAAACCCATTGAAAAGCCAACCAACAAAAAAAGCAGGCCAGATCCCTCCCAACCCCAATCCAAAGCTGCCCATATCAATTGAACAGGTGAATTTACGTCCAGATAACTTCCACTCATCACGATGAGAAGTGCAATCATTATTACAAAAATGAGCTCAAAAAAACTGATTGCGACAGCCGTAAAGGCCTGAGACAGGGGATCTGCAGGTTCGGAGGCTGTTTGAAGCATCACCTCACGGCCCAGCCCTGCTCCATTGGTCAACACTCCAAGCCTGACGCCATGACCGATCACGGCTGCCAGAGATCCAGCCATGATCGCTTTCAAACTCAAGGCATCACGAAGGATCAATGTCGCGGCCGGTGGAATGTCTGAGGCGTGCATCAGCAACGTTGATGTACACATCACAACACTCAAACCCAATGCTAGTGGTGAGAGAAAAATACATGCTTTGACAATGCGCCTCAAACCACCAGAGATAATTAGTGCGCTTAAAACTGAAATCAATACACATGTCCATAACTCAGGGATGCCAACCCAATGCTGAAATGCGACGCCGATGACTTTGGCCTGAAAAAAATTACCTGAATAAAGTGTTGACAGTAATGTAAAAAATGCAAAAACAATTGCAAACCACTTCAACCCCTTGGGCATCTTAGCCTGAAGGTAATACATAGGTCCACCAACCCATTCACCACAATCGTTCTTCAAGCGGTAAGTGAATGAGAGATAGGCCTCCGCAAACCGAGGTGCAAAACCAAGCATGATGGACACACACGCCCAAAACACAACGCCTGGACCACCTATGTAAATCGCTAAAGCTGTACCAACGAAATTGCCAACACCAATGATGGCTGAGCTATTCAAAATAACAGATTGCCATGCTGGCAATACATCCAAGCGTCGCGACGATGGTGTCCGCAGACTTCGTTCAAAAAAATGCAAAATCTTCGGCAACTTCCAGATTGTCTGGAAATCAATCGCCAGAGTCATGAAGAGGCCGACGAACAGAATCCAATCCCCCAATACACCCCAAATGAAAGTATTTATTCCGTAAAATAAATAGTGGATTTCCATTCACTACTACGAGCACATCTCCCTAGCTTGAAGGATGGACGCTCAAAAAACAAATCCTTGAAGCAATCGAACGCGCAACAGCCCCACGCTCAAGCAACGCGATCACTCAACTCAGTGGAAGTGGGAAAGTCAACCAATCCTGAGACAAACCGTCTTGGGAACCAGTTGGTCGAGCCAATCGCCAACTTTCACCCAGGTCACCCCGTTCCAGGTAGATCTCAAAAGGGCTATCCACTTGAAACGTGTCACCTGGAAGTTGCCAGTCGAAGCGTCCTTTGATTTTCATACCACTTTGTTCCCCGATCAGGACCGTTTGCTGATCTTCTATCCGAACACGGCTCACCGTTGGATCCTCTGCTGGCTCTGGCAGGTCAAGGGTTCGTGAAATCGAACGCTGCGTTAATTGAATCTGCAGAGATAACGCCTTCAGCACAGCTGAACGCGGCGGCTCCGCACCACCGCTGCAGGCGGTCAGGACCAGCACCAATCCAAAACTGATCACCCTGCAGATCAGTGCATTCCATCTCAGCTGCACAAAATCGGGCAACATGGTTGTCATCGACAGCTCATTCATGATCGCGTGGTTGCAAGGTCAGCCCATGGGGTGCTGGACACAGGGCAACCGAAAGGGAATTCTGCTGGTGTGTGGACATGTGGGCTACGAGGTTCAGATCACGTCTCGCCACCAGAACCAACTGAAGGGCAACGAAGAGACCGCGATCTGGATTCATCAGATTCAAAGGGATGACGGCTCAAGCCTGTTTGGTTTTCCAGAACAACAGGAACGTGACCTGTTTCGCCATTTGATCAGCGTGAATGGGGTGGGACCACAGGCGGGGATGGCACTCCTACAGGACGGGTCTGTTTCCGAATTGATTGATGCCATCTGTTCAGGAGATCTGCGCCGGCTCTGTCGAGCCCAGGGAATCGGGAAACGAATCGCAGAGCGCCTGGCCGTGGAATTGCGCACAAAACTGGCTGATCTGGATGGCCGTCAAGCCGAGCCCTCCCTTGTGGATGGGGGAGCAGCTTCGGAATCGCTTCCGGTGAGCCCCGAGCTTGAGGAAACACTCGCTGCACTCGGCTACGAAGACCTCGAGATTCGACGAGCGATCCGAGCCGTCCGGGACAGCAAGCAACATCCGGAATGCGGGGATACCGAAGGTTGGATTAGAGCCTGTTTGCAGTGGCTTAGCCGTGAATCAGCCTGAGAGTGATGGCGTAAAGCTAGGATTGCTGTTTGCACCTCAAGGGTCAGTCCCCCGCGCATGACGCTCGACACCGCCGACAAGCAGAAGCTGATCAATACCCATCAGACGCACGGCACAGACACCGGCTCCCCTGAGGTGCAAGTGGCCATGTTGACTGAGCGCATTTCGAGGCTGAGCAGCCATCTCCAGCAGAACAACCATGATTTCTCTTCAAGGCAGGGGCTGCTGAAGATGATCGGTCGTCGTAAGCGCCTGCTTGGCTACATGCGCAGCAAGAGTGAGCAGCGCTATAGCGAGATCATCAGCAAACTCGGCATTCGCGGCTGATCCGAATCATCAGCAGATTTCTGATCCAACGATCACGCCATGGGCGACAAACGCACGCCGCTTCCCTTTGAACCGGACAAGCGAGCCGAATCAGCATCCAGCAGGGAAGCTGGAAGTCGCCCGGCGTCAGAAGCCATTCCGAAAGTTGTAGCCAACAGGATGGCAAGACGGGTTGCCGTGTTCACAGGCCTGCCAACAATGGCCAGCATGGGAGTTTTTGTTGGAAGCTATGTGTTGATTACACAGGGCATTGCTGATATTCCAACGGGAACAACTCTTGGCGTCTCAGGTTTGTTTTTTTTGCTGGGGTTGGCTGGCTTGAGCTACGGAGTTCTTTCAGCCAGTTGGGATCCCCAGCCGGGAACTTTGCTGGGGATCGAAAATATCAGCACAAATCTTCAAAGGCTGCGAACCTCAATTCGGTCTCAGAAAGGCAGCAAGAAATAAGCCATTTACAACAACTGGTTATCGGAATTGATTAAAATAATCGAAAAGAATTCGCACCATGCATATCGCACAATGATTCAATTGACTGACTGATTCATAAGTCAATATCGAAGCATCAACATCATTTTCCAAGACATCAGGCCAAGAGATGTTTGCGCCGGTTTCTCATCAACCCAGAACAAGTTGGCCGCTGGTTCGTGCGGAAAAAGCTTGGGCTTTCAATGAAGACTGGGCAAGCCCCACGTCCCTAACGCAAAACTGTGGACCAAGACGAACATAACGAACGTGATGATCTTGACGAACTTCTGCGATCACAGGAACTTTGACGCCAAGCTCTTCACGATCAGGTCGGTGTTGCTGGAGACATTCACGCAATTTATGCTGTACAGCGATATCACATGCCTGTTCAGGGGACAATTCAACAAGCAGTAGTTCAACATTATCGATTGCCCGACAATCATCAATAATGAGTTGAACGCGATCGTCACGGCGATCCACACCAGCCCAAATCAATAATCTCGCCTCAGCCATAAGATGATCCGAAAGGCGCGCGTAGCTCTTCGGGAACACCACTGCTTCACAACTTCCGGTTAAATCCTCCAGCTGCAGGATGGCCATCCGGTCACCTTTGCGTGTGGTGACCTGGCGATACTCACTGATCATGGCAATGGCACTGACCTTGCTTTTGTCTGCCTGCTCCTCTAAAGCGCCAAGACCAATCGGTGCCAGAAGACGTGCTGGCGGTGCTAACTGTTTGAGCGGATGATCGGAAAGATAAAAACCAACTAAATCCTTCTCAAGGCGTAATTTCTCGGTGGGTGGATAGTCGGCAACCGGCGATGCTTTAGGGGCAAGACTGAGATCCGCAGGTCCTTCCTCTTCGGTGGGAGATGCCATCAGATCAAACAAACTGCCCTGACCACTTTCACGATCCTTCGCTCGTGAAGAAGCCCAATCAATCAAAAGATCAAGGTCAGCCATCAGCTGCGCACGATTACTTTCAGGATCCAAAGCATCCAGTGCACCGCAATGAACCAAGGATTCAAGACTGCGACGGTTCAGCACCGACGAAGGCAGGCGATCGCAGAGATCGGCGAGTGAGCGGAATGGCCCTTCGCGTTCTCGTTCATGAATCAGGTGACGGATGGCCCCGTCACCAAGGTTACGAACAGCGGAGAGACCGAAAAGGATCTTATTTTCTGTTGGGGTGAAATCGGTGCGGGAGGCATTGACATCCGGGGGTAGAACCTCGATCCCCATGGCATTGCAATTGGAGATGTAGCGTTGAACCTTGTCAGCTGAGCTTGCATTAACCGTTAACAGAGCGGCCATGTAAGCCACCGGATAATGGGCTTTTAGGTAGGCGGTTTGATAGGTCACTGCACCATATGCAGTGGAGTGGCTCTTGTTGAAGCAATATTCAGCGAAGAGCACCATTTGGTCGAAGAGCTCATCGGAAACTCTTTCATCAACACCACGTTCAGCAGCACCTTTGACAAAAATTCCACGATGTTTCTGCATCTCAGAAACCTTTTTCTTTCCCATGGCTCGGCGCAGCAAATCAGCCTGACCAAGGGAATAACCCGCCAGATCCTGGGCGATTCGCATGATCTGCTCCTGGTACACCATGATTCCGTAGGTTTCACTCAGAATCGGTTTAAGAATGTTGTGAGCAAAATCAATGGCCTCACGGCCATGTTTACGGTTAATGAATTTGGGGATCAGGCCTGCATCGAGTGGGCCGGGGCGATAAAGAGCCAGGATCGATGAAATATCTTCCAGAGATGAAGGTTTGAGATCCCGCACGATCTGGCGCATTCCACTCGATTCCAGCTGGAAGATGCCTTCAAGATCACCCCGGGCCAGAAGAGCGAAGGTATCGGGGTCCTGGGGTGGCAATTTGTCGGGATCAACACGGGTGCCGCTGCTGACTTCAACAAGCTCAAGGGTCTTGTCGATCATCGTGAGGTTTTTCAGGCCCAGAAAATCCATCTTCAACAGACCCATGGACTCCACGTCTTCCATGAAGTACTGGGTGATGACCTGACCATCGTTGTTGCGCTGCAATGGAACAAGCTGATCGAGCGGGTCAGCAGCAATCACAACACCAGCGGCGTGCACACCAAACGTCTTGTTGGTGCCTTCAATACGCATCGCCATATCCACCCAGCGCTTGACAACAGGATCAGCTTCGTACTTCTCTCGAAACTCGGGATTGGGTGATTCAGCGCCAATCATCGCCTTGAGTTTGGCGGGTTTACCCCGCACAACAGGAATCAACTTGGCGAGACGATCTGCGTCGCCGTAAGGAATGTCGAGAACACGGGCCACATCCTTGAGCACCGCCTTCGATGTCATTCGATTGAAGGTGATGATCTGGGCAACCTTGTCGTCTCCATATCGCTCAGTGACGTAATCAATCACCTCACCCCTGCGCTCAATGCAGAAGTCGGTGTCAATATCCGGCATCGACTTGCGTTCTGGATTCAGAAAACGTTCAAACAGCAAGCCATTGCTCACGGGATCGATATTGGTGATCCCCAGGGCATAGGCCACGAGGGATCCAGCCGCAGATCCACGACCGGGGCCGACAGGGATGTGCTGCTCACGGGCGAATCGGATGTAGTCCCAGACCACGAGGAAATAGGTAGGAAACCCCATCTGCTCCATGATCTTCAGTTCATGAACCATGCGTTCTGAGTAGTTCTCCGCGATCGCATCGTTCTGCCCCAGCTCAAGCCGGGCTCGCAGACCCTGCTCAGTGACTTCCCGGAGGTACGTGACTGGTGTGTGGCCCTCCGGGATCGGGAAGCGAGGCATCTGGTAGTTGCCGAGAATGTCGTAGGCCTCAACCTTCTCGGCCACCTTCACTGTGTTTGCGATGGCCTCCAGCACCACTTCCGGTTCAAGGTGATCCGCAAAGAGGCGAGCCATCTCCTCTTCTGTTTTGATGTATTCCGTGCCGGTATAACGCAAACGCTTTTCATCCGTGATCAGCTTTCCGGTCAACACACACAACAGGGCATCATGCGCTTCAACGTCCTGCTTTGTCAGATAGTGAGCATCATTGGTTGCAACCAGGCAAATCCCAAGTTCCTTGGCAATCCTGACGATTTCCACATTGACAATTCGATCTTCTGGTGAACCATGATCCTGAATCTCGAGATAGAAATCGTCTCCAAAAACCTCCTGATACCAGAGCGCTACATCGCGTGCCACCTCCGGCCGACCCCGGAGAATTGCCTGTGGAATCTCCCCCCCCAGACAAGCTGTAGCCACGATCAAACCTTCGCTGTATTGCTTCAGTAATTCCTTATCGATGCAAGCTCTAGAGAAAATGCCGCGGCCTCGCATTCCTCTCAGATGACTGATGCTGGTGAGCTTGACCAGATTGCGATAGCCAGTGGCATTTTTCGCTAAAACAACAAGGTGATAACGCTTCTCTTTTTTTCTCTGGGGATCATCGATTGATCCGTTGATTACGTACATCTCATTGCCGATGATCGGTTTGAGATCCGATCCCTGACAAAGCTTGAGGAGCTCAATCGCTCCGTACATCACGCCGTGATCGGTGAGGGCAATCGCAGGCATCCCAAGCGCTTTGGCCCGCTCCACCATCGCCGGTAACTGCGATGCACCATCCAGAAGGCTGTAATCGCTGTGGTTGTGGAGGGGAACGAAAGCCATGCTTCCATCCTAGGTCGAGACTCAAGATGTGGGGGTTCACAAATCACCGAGCACTACTGGTGGAGGAACGGGAAGGAAGCGCCACAACAGCCAAATACGCGTTATGACGATCCGAGATCACCCCTCGTGCCGAAGCACTCTGTTGGGGCGTCTCAAAAATCCAGCTCAGGCCGATTGGCCATCACATCTGCAGCCTGTTCGTACTGATGGGCGACCTGCAGCAATCTGGCCTCGTCCAAGACATTGCCGATGAGCTGAACACCGATTGGAAGGCCCGCCTTGCTGAAACCACAGGGCACGCTGATCGCAGGAAGCCCAGCCAGATTCGCTGGAATCGTGAGCAGATCACCGAGGTACATCGCCAGGGGATCATCAGCGTGGGCGCCTGCCCGAAACGCCGTTGAAGGGGCTGTCGGTGTCAGCAGAACGTCGACAGCCTGAAACGCTGCATCGAAGTCGCGCCGGATCAACGTGCGCACCTGTTGGGCTTTTTTGTAATACGCATCGACGTAACCGGCGGAGAGGGCGTAGGTGCCGATCAAAATGCGACGTTGCACTTCGGCTCCAAACCCCTCGGCGCGACTGCGGGAGGTCATCGCTGCGAGGCTCTCAGCATCCTCGGCGCGAAAACCATATTTCACTCCGTCGTAGCGGGCCAGATTGGCGGAGGCCTCCGAGGGAGCAATCACGTAATACGTGGCGATCCCGTCGGTGAAGCGTGGACAGCTGACCTCCACCACCTCAGCGCCGAGCGCCGCAAGCTGTTGAGCCGCCGATTGAACCGAGGCTTTCACCTCGGGATCAAGTCCATCGGCGTCGAAGCATTCGCGGATCACTCCGACCCGCAGACCCGCAATCGATTCAGTCAGGCCAGCTGTGTAGTCAGGAACATCCACGTTCAAACAGGTGGAATCCCTCGGATCAGGACCGGCGATGACTTGCAAGATTTCAGCGGCATCCGCCACGTTGTTGGCGAAGGGGCCCACCTGATCGAGTGAGCTGGCGAACGCCACCAGCCCCCAGCGGCTGACCCGCCCATAGGTGGGCTTCAGACCCACCACTCCACAGAACGAGGCGGGTTGGCGAATCGACCCGCCGGTGTCGGAACCAAGGGATGCAAGACAGCTGCCGGAGGCGACAGCGGCAGCACTGCCTCCCGAACTGCCCCCTGGAACATGATCTTTGTTCCAGGGGTTCCGGGTTGCACCGAATGCGGAGGTTTCCGTGGACCCCCCCATCGCAAATTCATCGAGGTTGGTCTTGCCGACCAGCACTCCGCCGGCTTTCCACAAGCGTTCGGTCACCGTGGATTCGTAGGGGGGGACGAAGTGCTCGAGCATCCGGCTAGAGCAGGTGGTCCGCACACCCTTGGTGCAAAGGTTGTCTTTGATCGCCAGAGGAAGGCCGGCGAGGGGGCCAAGACTCTCACCAGCGGCTCGCAGCGCGTCGACGCGATCGGCTTCGAGCCTGGCCCGTTCCGCTGTCACCTCGACATAAACGTTGAGTGCCGGGTCAGAAGCGGCAAGCCGCTTCAGGTGCTGGTCGACCAGTTCCCGGGCGGAAATCTCGCCGCTCTGCAGTTGCTGACGCCACGCGCTGATCGTCATCGACCTGCGATTCATGCAGGAGCGACGCTATCAGCCGCGAGATCAACCATCCGTGGAAATGGTGAACGGCTCGCTCCGCCGCGTGCGCAGCATGGTGTGAGTCAGGGACTCTGGGTTTTCGGAACCGAGATCGTCGACGAAGGTCTTCAGTTCGGCTTTGAGACTGGATTTGCTGATGAAAGGTCCGAACCAATAGGTGACATCCGGGCCCGTGGTTTCCACCCGAGCCCACCAGGCAACACCAAGACCATTGGCAAGACTGCGCAGTGGCCGGATCAGGCGACTCATGCTGGGGAGAAAACTTGTTGGCATTTTGACCTGATCACGTCGAAATGCGATGCCAGATCAGGGAGAAAGCTGGATGCTCTGATCAAATTGGATGCCCTGGTTCTGATCTGTGGGGGTGAGATCCAGCTGGATCCGCTCGGTTTCAACGGCCTCAGCCATGGTCTCTGCTGGAGATTCAGGCTGAGGAGACGCCGCTGGCTGATGGTCGGATGGATCGACCTGTTCCAAGCTCCCGAACTCTGCAGCAGCTGTTTTGGGGCGTGCGATCGGCGGTGAAGGCGACTGACCGTGGATGTCCTTCATCCAGCTACGCCTCGCCACTTCGTACACACAAAGGGCTGTCGCCACAGACGCATTGAGACTTGGTGTGATGCCCCGGAGAGGAATGCGAACAAGTTGATCGCAGTGACGTCGGGTCAGCAACGAGAGTCCCTGTCCCTCCGAACCGGTGACCAAAACCAGCGGGCCATCGAGATCTGCATCGATGAGGGTCGTGTCACCTTCGGACGCCAAACCGATGACGCGATATCCCGAATCCTTCAACTTTTCCAGGGAGCGGTTGAGATTCACCACCCGAGCCACCGGCATGTGCTCGAGGGCACCCGCGGCAACCTTGGCCACGGATCCGGTGAGGCCAGCGCTGCGGCGCTGGGGGAGCACCACACCGTGGGCACCCATCGCCTCGGCAGAACGGACCACAGCACCCAGATTGTGCGGATCAGTCACCCCATCCAGCGCCAGAAGCAGAGGTGCTTCACCGAGATCAGAGCACCCTTCAATCAGTGTGTCGAGATCGAGGGTCTCTGCCGCGGCAACCTGCAGAGCGATCCCCTGATGAACCGAACCTCCGGTGATCTGGCCAAGGCGCGCCCAAGTGACTTCCTCCACCAGAACGCCGGAGGCTTTGGCATCGCGAAGAAGTTGCAAAAACTTGGCTGCACTGCGCATCTCGGGTGTGCACCAGATGCGATGAATCGGACGACCAGCCTCCAACGCCGCCTGGGTGGAATGACGGCCCCAGATCAGATCATCCGAAGGCGGAGTCGCCGCTGCTGCGGTCGGTTCGACCTCACGCTGTGAGCGCATGGCAGGAGGCCGCCCCCGCTCGGGGAAACGGCGGCGGCTTCCCTCTCTGACAGGGAAGGAACCATTGCGATCAGGGGAACGCCCGCGGTCACCCGGACCTGATCGGGTTGCCCCCCGGCCAGAACGGGGGATCGAACCAGGACGACTGACAGGCCGCGAACGACCGGAAGGGCCAGACCGCTCGTCCGATCCCATACGGCCGGATGATCCCACCCTGGAGCGCCCCTCAGCTCCATAGCGATCGGCTCCGTAGCGATCGGCTGCGCCACGGCGTCCCTGGTCTCGTTCGCCAAATCGTTCACCATCCCGTTTCCAGTCCCGCCGGTCGCGACGATCATTCTCCGGACGGGAACTGCGCTGGGGGGCACGACGCCGGTCCGACCCAACCCGTCCTTCACGGGCTGGACGCCCATCACGGGCTGGACGCCCGTCACGGGATGGTCCACCGGAACGGCGGTCGTAGCGAGGAGCCATGAATTAATGAACGTGTTATCGAAGGTTCCGGCGTTCTCCAGCGTCAGCTGCAGCCAGTCATCAAGTCTCTCAAACGCCTCACCCCAGAGCTGAAAAGATCACGATCAGCCGCGCTGTGGGATTCCTTCAAAATTGATCGAGGTGGTCCAGGAGTTCCTTGAGGCGAACAGGGTTGTTCAGAAACAGCCAGCCAAGCAGTGTTTCGAAGCCTGTGGCCTGACCGTAGATCGCGGCATCACTTCGCCGGGGTCCGCGACCGGCTCGATTGCGACCCCGGCGCACAAGCTCCTGCTCCTGGGGCTCCAAAAGTGGTTCAAGCTTCTGGAGGAGCTGCGCCTGGGCATCCGCTCGAACCTCCGCAACCACAGCCCGGTGCAGATCATCGGCACGGCCTGGGTGCCGACAATGCTTCAAACGTTGGTGCAACTCCCAGACGGCATCACCCAGCCAGGCCAATTGCAGAGGACCAAGATCAGCGGTTTTCGCTCCGGAACACTGTCCCGAAATCCAGTTGCTCAAGCTGCTATCTGACTGAGGGCTGTCGGGAGGTCATTCACAAGGTGCAGAAAGCCCTCGAGGCGGACCAATTTCACAGTTTGGGTCACACGAGAATTGCCAACCAACAGAAAATCCCGCTTTGCATCGGTGCAGTGTTTGGCCAACTGCACGAGAGCTCCCAGCCCAGAGGAATCAAGGAAATCAATTTTGCTTAGGTCGATCACTGCCGGCAGAGCAATCGCTTTCAATACGTCCTGGACGTACTCCATGAACTGTTTTTCGGAGTAGGCATCGAGCTGTCCAGTGAAATGAAACACAAGGCAGCGTTCTTTCTGCTCAAAGCCGCCTCTGAGGGAGACGGTCAGTCGCTGCAATTCGCTGATGGGACCAACCCCTCCATTACATTCACGCGATAATTTTAGGGATTCCGGCCGATTTCAACCACGTGATGACCTGCGATCGCGCATCAGAGACACGAAGCGTGAAAAGTGGTGGTCAGCGTCGTGCGGGCCTGGGCTTGCTTCAGGGTGGTACTGAACCCCAAAGACGGGCTGCTCACGGTGAGCAAAGGCAGCGACTGTGCGGTCGTTCAGATTCAGATGCGTGACGTCGATGCAAGCCGTGGACAAGGAATCAGCATCCAGCGCAAAACCATGGTTCTGACTCGTGATCTCCACCTGACCAGTCGTTCCACAGGGATGATTGAGTCCGCGATGGCCGTAGGTCAGTTTGAAGGTGCTGCCCCCGAGAGCGAGGCCGAGGATCTGATGCCCGAGGCAGATTCCAAACAAAGGAAGTGCCGGCTGATCGAGGAGGGCACGTGCAAGCGCAATTCCGCCGGTCACTGCAGCGGGATCCCCAGGCCCGTTTGAGAGGAAAACACCATCTGGATTTTCGCTAAGAACACTGGCCAGGTCGGAATCTGCCGGCATCACCTTGACCTCACAGCCATGGGCCACGAGGCGATCAAGGATGGCGCGCTTGATTCCGAAATCGATCGCAACGACCCGATAAGAGGGATCCCGACTCGGCTTGAGACGTTGATCAAACACGGCCGAGCAGGGTTCGGCCCAGCGGTAAGCCGAGCGGGTGCTCACCTGATCAGCAAGGTTGAGCCCCTGCATCGAGGGGGCGTCACGGACTTGTGCAAGCAGGTCAGTAGGCGATCGGCCATCACTGCTGATGACGCCATTCATCGCACCCACCTCGCGAAGGTGTCGGACCAGGGCGCGGGTGTCGACGTCGTGAATCCCCACCACACCATGCTCTGCCATCCAGTTTTCGAGGGTCTGCTGACATCTCCAACTGCTGGGCCGAATGGCCAGTTCGCGCGCAATCACTCCTCGGGCGTGTGGGCAGTCCGCTTCCTGGTCTTGATCATTCACACCGGTGTTGCCAAGTTCCGGATAGGTGAAGGTGACGAGCTGCCCGGCGTAACTGGGATCGGTCAGGACCTCCTGATAACCGGTCATTCCGGTGTTGAACACCACTTCGCCGATCACCGTGCCTCGATGACCGAAGCAACGACCGGTGAGAACGGTTCCATCAGCCAACACCAGATGAGCTGCTGCGGATGGGGAGTCAGTCATCGCAAGAGAGCAGAACAGGGCTCAGCCATTCATTCTCCATTTCCATCGTCAAGAGCAGCTTTGAGCGCCTCAAGCCTTGCCCAGGGCAAACCAGCGGAGATCACCTGCGTCGCCTTCACAGCCGCCTTTGTGAGGTCTTGTTCAGCACCAGACGCCCAGAGAACGAGAGCCGTATTCAGCGACACGACATCAGTCTGAGCCTGCGTTCCTCGGCCTTGGAGCACCTCCTGAAGGATTCCCTGATTGGTCTGCAGATCACCGCCAATGAGGCTGTCGAGGGGTGCGGCAGTCAAACCGAGCTCCTCAGCAGAAACGGTTCGGGACGTCATTGTTCCCGCCTCAATCAATCGCAACTGATTGGGGCCCGCCAGAGAGGCCTCATCCAATCCCCCAGCACCATGGACCACCACAGCTCGGTCAAGACCGAGCTGTTGGAGTGCGCCGGCCATCGGGTCCAACAGATCAGCCCGCGCCACACCGAGAACCTGGGCTTGCGGACGTAACGGGTTCACCAGAGGACCCAGAAGATTGAAGACGGTGCGGATCCCGAGACTGCGACGTAGGGGGGCAAGATTGACCAGAGCCGGATGCCAGGCAGGGGCGAACAGAAACGTGATTCCGGTGCTGGTCACCGCGTCTACGACGGTTTTGAGGGGAGCTTTCAAGTGGAGACCAAGGCCTTCCAAGACATCGGCCGAACCCACCTTGCCGCTTGCGCTGCGATTGCCATGTTTGGCCACGGCCACCCCACAGGCCGCAGCGGTGAAGGCAACAGCTGTCGAAATATTGAACGTGTCTGCTCCATCTCCACCTGTTCCACAGGTATCGACCATGGCCAACCCAGGCCGTTCACAGGGAAGTGGGCAAGCATCACGCAAAACCATCGCCATGGCTGCGAGTTCAGCCGCCACCATGGCTTTGGCGCGCATCGCCGCCAGGAAGGCACCGGTCTGGACAGGGGTCAGCTCCTCAGCGAGCCAGGCTTGCATCAGCCCCTTCGCCTGATCCGCAGAGAGATCATCGCCCTGAAGAACGGTCTCAAGCAGGGCGGACCATGAAGGAATTGCAGATGTCATCTCGACAGACCGTGACAGCAAAAAACCCGGGTGACATGCACACCGGGCCGGATGATGGGGACTACTCCACTATCCCTCACTCGTCGATCGGTACACCAGGACGAGCCACGATTCGTCAACCCCCATCCGATTGAGAGGTATCAAAACCTGATCCAACCGCCTCCTCCACGGCAGGGCCTGGGCGATATCCCGATGCCCAGATCTTGCGGGCCCTCGCGTTTAACTCCTCCCGGCTGATCTTCCAAATCGTCAGCAGCCGTTCCATGTCCAGCTGAAGCGACTCAGATCCGGGGAAGCCGTCGTAACGGATGAACAACCGGGCAAGTTCGGCCAGATCGCCATCCTGAGGTGATTCGCGCGCCAGCAGACGGTCGATGTGGTCCCGATCGGTCGCTTCCAGTGGATGGGTCTGGTTGACGGAGCCGGAGGGTTCGGACATGGACGGAATGGAGAGACCGTTGCACCCCAGCTTGCTGGAGCTGGCTGTTTAGGTTGACGGCCTTCTGTGAAGAATGCATGGCCGCGATGCGGTTGGATTTGATCGGCCGTTATCTCCGGCCCCATCGACGCACTGTGTTGATCGGGGCTGTGGCGCTGGTTGTGGTCAACATCCTCAAGATGACAATCCCTCTCGAGGTCAGTCGCGTTGTCGACGAACTTCAGGAGGGATTTGCCTACAGCAACGTGCTGCGCCAGGCCGGCTGGATTGTGATGTTGGCCACTGTCATGGCTGTTGTGAGGCTGCTGTCGCGTCAACTGGTGTTCGGCGTAGGTCGGCAGGTGGAGGTGGAGCTGCGGCAGCGGCTGTTTGACCACATGCTTCGTCAGGAACCGGCCTGGGTGCAAACCACCGGCAGTGGTGAGGTGATCTCTCGGGCGACCAGTGATGTGGAAAACATCAGGAGGCTGCTGGGTTTCGCGATCCTCAGCCTCACCAACACACTTCTGGCCTACAGCCTGACCCTGCCAGCGATGCTGGCGATCGACCCATGGTTGACGCTCGCAGCCGTTGGCTTGTATCCGCTGATGCTCGGCACGGTTCGACTGTTCGGCGGGCAGATGATGCGCCAGCAAAGACGTCAACAGGAAAATCTGGCCGGTTTGAATGAATTGATTCAGGAGGATCTCTCCGGAATCAGCGCCATCAAGATCTACGGCCAGGAGGAGGCCGAACTCACGGCGTTCAGCCAACGCAACAGGCTCTATCGGGACAGTGCCATTCGCCTGGCTCGGACACGCAGCACCCTGTTTCCCTTGCTGGAGGGAATTTCATCGATTTCCCTACTGCTTTTGCTGTCTTTCGGGAGCGGAAAACTGGCAGAGGGATCGCTGAGCATCGGCGGGCTGGTGGCCTTGATCCTCTATGTGGAAGGGCTTGTTTTCCCAACGGCCCTGCTCGGTTTCACACTCAATACGTTCCAGATCGGCCAGGTGAGCCTCGAGAGGGTTGAGGAACTGCTGCAGAGGGTGCCTTTGATCCGCGACAGCAACGTGGGAACTGCACAACCGGATCGGAGTGCTGGAAAGGGCCCCGGGCATCTCGAAGCCCGCAATTTGCACGTGCGTTACGAGGGAGCGGATCGGGACACACTCACTGGCGTGACCTTCTCGATCAAACCTGGTGAGCTTGTCGCTGTTGTGGGCCCGGTGGGTTGCGGGAAGACCACTCTGGCCAGAGCCTTTGGTCGGATGGTTCCCGTCGCGGGAGGCCAGTTGTTCCTTGATGGCTGCGACATCACCGAACTCCCGCTTCAAACCCTGCGGGGTGAGGTGGCCATGGTGCCGCAGGAGGGTTATCTATTCACGAGCAGCCTGGCGGACAATCTGCGATTTGGTGAACCGGAGGCCACATCGGAGCAGGTGGTTCATGCGGCGGAGCAAGCCCGTCTAGCTGACGATGTTCGCGGTTTCCCCGATGGCTTTGAAACCCTTGTCGGTGAGCGTGGCATCACCCTGAGTGGTGGACAACGCCAGCGCACCGCACTGGGCCGCGCATTGCTGGTATCGACCCCGGTGCTGGTGCTCGATGACGCTCTGGCAAGCGTTGATAACAACACCGCTGCTGCGATCCTTGACTCAATCCGCCGTCAGGACGGACGCACCATTGTGATGATCAGTCATCAACTTTCGGCCGCTGCGGCCTGCGATCGAATCCTTGTGATGGAAAACGGCCGCATTGTTCAGGAAGGGCATCACAGTGAACTGATTCACACCCACGGTGTTTATCAACGGCTCTGGGAACGCCAGCAGGCTGTGGAGCAGATGGATGCACTGGCATCCTGAAAGAGTTCATAACAGTGACGGACAACTGGCCGCCGAGGGGCTTAGCTGTTGAGAAGTCCTTCAAGGCCATGACCAGCAGCAACCCGTTCGCCGTGCGCTGCACACTCACATTCGGAGACATTTACGGTCAGGTTCTGGCCTGGATGGCTGTGATTTTTGTCAGCCTCGCTGCCGGACTCGCGTTAATGGGGTCGTCCCGCCCCTTATTCGCCCTAGTTGGTGTCGGATTGATTCTTGTGTTGAGCCTGCCGTTTCTCCTGTTCGCCTTCGTCACAACATTGCTAAACCACATCCAGGTCGAACCGGCGGGGGAAGGAGCGGAACCAACGCCTTGATCCCGATCGCGGGATCCAACTAAAAATCGGGTCCTAACAGTTCTGCCTAGGCTTAAAGCAGACACCGTTCGGGCATGTTTCCCTCCTGGCTGACTTCAAAGGAACCCTCTACGGATTCAGCCAACGAACGCCATGCCGTTCTCGGCACCGCTCTGCGAGCACCTCTGCTGAGCGATCAGGAAGAAGCGATTTTTGCGTGTGGCTGCTTCTGGGGAGCCGAGAAGGGCTTCTGGAGACTGCCCGGGGTCGTCAGTACTGCTGTCGGATATGCCGGAGGGCAGAATCAACATCCCTCTTATCAAGAAGTGTGTTCTGGAAGAACAGGCCACACCGAAGTGGTTCGAGTGGTGTGGAGTACCCCAGCCATTGACTTCTCCGATCTTCTGAAGCTGTTCTGGGAATGTCACGATCCAACGCAAGGGGATCGGCAGGGAAATGACACCGGCAGTCAGTACCGCTCCGCTGTTTACACAACAACAGCGCAACAGATGACGCTGGCTCTGGCCAGCAAGGAGAGCTACCAAAACGGGCTTGCTGCAAAAGGTTTCGGGCCGATCACAACCGAAATCAAGGCCGATCAGCCCTTTTACTTCGCTGAGACCTACCACCAGCAATACCTCGCCAAGCCAGGCAGCCGTCCTTACTGCTCCGCCATGCCGACCCAGGTCGTCCTCGAGGGTTTTGAAGGTGCCAATTTCAAACTTCCCAGCCATGTTTGGGCTCAATACAACTGGGAGGTGAGCCACTGCGTCCTGCGCAGCGACAACCAACCGATCAGCCTCGTCTGATGCCGGACAAGCTGTCCGATCGAACCGTGATTCTGGCGATCGCTCTGACGATCCTGCTGCTTTTCGGGCTGATTTTTTCAACCCGTCCGCCAGGGGGAACCCGAGAATCCCCCTTGTTGTGGCGGGATTCGGGACCAGCAGATCCATCCCCCAGCCGACCAACAGGAACCTTGCAGATTTGACCACCAACAGAAACATCTGAACTGTTGAGTGCCAAGGTGTGGTGAATCGAGCGTTGTTTGGGTGGCGTGAACGCTCCGCAGGAGAGAGACGAACGTCGCCGGCTGCACCCGCTGCCCAGGGGCCTCGTTGAGCTGTATGGATTGATTGCCGTGGTGGTTGTGCTGATCCCCGAATGGTTGGCAGAAGGCACGATCACGCTTGGAAATGCAGCACGAGCAAGCGACTTACCGATGCGTGCGAGGGCGTGGCGAATGCTTCCCGAACTCCGGCTGGCATCCATGAGCCTGGCTGAACTGCGTCAACTCGCCCGTCAGCTGAGGTTGTATGGCTATTCATCGGAGAGCCGAGACAAGCTCACCACTCGATTACTAAGACGGGCAAGACGCCGTAAAGCACTGTGATAGCTTGAATTTGACGGGGCGTAGCGCAGCTTGGTAGCGCACCACTTTGGGGTAGTGGGGGTCGTGGGTTCAAATCCCGCCGCTCCGATTGCTTGAATTCCTGTCACCCCAGAGACGAAGGGCGTACTCAGTGATGGGTCGCCCTTTTTTTTCGCCCAACCTCTTAAGCCAGAGAGTGGCGACAAGGGATGGAAACGAGGATTGGACAAACGGATTCGAGCAAGGCCTAAGGGATCAGCTTGTAAGCACGAAGAACCGCCAAACGGAGGCCGCCAAGTTTCGACCAAGCCGCAATCGCTTCGTCTTTGGTTCGGTAAGGCCGCCAATCGTTGTCGTTCAAACGCCGCTCAATGTGTGCAGCCACTCGCCGAACAACGACAGCATCACTTTTAAATCGAACCGATATGACATCGCCATTGATCAGAATGTCCATACAACAGATAACCTTCTTGGATGCAACAACATTTGCCACCATAATTTTGCCATAAAAACCATGCACGACCTGAAGCTGCACTACGGAAGAGCAAGCATCACCCCTTTGAAGAACAATGGACAAACAAGAGTGACTTCACAATCAATGAACAATCAACGATAGAGGAGATCTAGCATGAGGATAATGCTTGATTCTATCAACAATGACGGGTAAGAAGCGCTGGTGTGCCTAGCCGCCAGAATTGATCTTCCCGATGCCGGAGCGACACCTCGCCTCAAAGACATCACGAAAACAGGAAAATCAGAAAATACAGAAGGGCCAGACAAGCCAGGTAAAATTGATCAGCAGAAAGAAATATTCAGCAGACCAAAACCGCAGAGATCACCAGCACCCATCCGTCCTAGGACAACGAGAGGACTGGTGACTGACATCTCAACCAAGCAGGGTTTGACGGATCAAGTCCGTTGCGCGTTGACGGGAGTAGCGCGCCGCCATTGCACTGGTCAAGGGAAGTGCATCCCTGATTTTTCAGCAGACTCGCATCGAAAAAACAATCCATTCCGTTGGAATTTGTGGACATCGAAAATTCGAGCCGATCGTGCAGCACGATCGGAGCTTCAGGACCAAAGTTGGCTGGCCAGAGCCTTAACCCTGGAAGAAGAGGTGAGCGATCCTCAACGAGTGAAGCCGTTTTGCTTCCCTCCAGATTGAAGGCTGGCAAGGCAGATCTTCTTAAGAAATTCAGTTGGTGTGATGTTTAATCGTTCGTTCGGCATCATTGTCACTTGGTGGTCGAATCGCTCCGGTGGTGTACCGCCGTCGGCCACACAAATTTCCTCGAAGACGTCGCTTCTTAACAGCTGCTTCTCAACAGGTGATCTGTTCTGTCGTGCTGAAAATAATTCCTCTAGGAGAATCGCCCATGATCTGAATCCTGAAATTGATCACCCTGTCCGATTCGGTTTCGATTTCTGAATTGGGAGGCGCAGTTGAACAATCAGAAAAAACAAAACCCCCGCCGAAGGCAGGGGTTTTGAAACATTTCCAGGGAGTGTTGCCTTGTTTCCACCCCTCGAGACGCTTTTTCCTCACAACCTAATAATAGTCAGTGAACTGGCACTGTGCCAGTATCTCTGGGTCGGATCGCGGACTGGCACCGTATTGATGCTACAAAAGGGTTGTTGGCCTCCTCACACAAGGAACCAACACCTCACACACCCCGAAGGCCCACTCATTGAGTGGCCTTTTTTTTGGCTGATTGGAGATGTCCACCAAAATGGTTCCCGCAAAGAAGATCTGACAAAAGAGCCACGCACACCGCCCAAGGCGAGGATTAACCAACAAGAATTTTTATGGCAAAAATGATTCGGCCAATAAGAAGAATCAACCATCAAAAAGCCCCCACTGAAGGGGGCTAGTGAATCTTTTAAAATATAA
This sequence comes from Synechococcus sp. MIT S1220, assembly GCF_047303025.1. Classification (NCBI taxonomy): domain Bacteria; kingdom Bacillati; phylum Cyanobacteriota; class Cyanophyceae; order Synechococcales; family Synechococcaceae; genus Synechococcus; species Synechococcus sp. MIT S1220. The sequence goes on from NZ_CP138939.1 coordinate 2,209,821, forward strand.
GCAAGAGATTTGTTTAATATCAGAACTTGAATGTAGTCTGTACTAAACCGCCAAAGACTCCAAGAGACTTATAGTCGCCATTCCAATTACGGGTATTGTCTCCCCAGGGGCGTGACAACCAATAAACAGACGGAGTGACAGAAATGTTATCGGTGACTTGATATTTGTACCAGAATTCCTTTGCATATCCTCCATCCGCAATAAAATCACTATCATCATTTTTGCGATCAACGTTATACGTGAACTGAGGCTGACCAACAGCGAAGCCCATGGCGTTGTCGTCCATGAACACATCGCTCCAAGTCAAACCAATCATCCAACTTGCATAAGATCGCTTAATCACCTGGTGTTCCCAATGACGATTACCTGTCAAATAAGATGCTCCAACACCACCGCTGACCGATGGAATCCAACTTGAATCATCTGGACGCCAGAAGGCGTTAAAAGACCAGCTATTACTGTAAGCACCGGAACGAACAGATTCACCCTTTTTATTATCTACGGTACAGGGTGTACCAAATTTATCATCTACTGTAAACATTGTGGGAGTACGGAACTTAGCCCCACACTGGCCTTTGCGATAACCAAGAGCCATGCCCCATTTTTTATTACCATATGCAATCTGGCTTGTTATGTTTCCTTCCGAATTATCAGTCATAAAACCTCCGCTCGAAGGGTTGCCATCATTGGCTTCTCCACTATCCGCTACATAATTGGCTGCAACAGTAAAATAGGGATTGCCCTTCGAAACGTTATTCTTGTTGGTGTATATAGCGCCAAAACCACCTCCAGTTTCCTTATTCCATACGCCTGGAACCCCCAAAGATCCACCGAAGAAGTCAAGAACCTTCGTGCCCCCTTTGGCATAAGCCGTCGCTTTGTATCCCATCATCTCGGTATTACGAGTTAACGGGCCAGCTTGAATGATGACATTTGATCCAACTGGGAATCGATAATACAAACGGTCAACTTCGACCCCATTCCCACCAGGAGCTGCCGTATCTAATTTGTTGAGTGAGACTCCGTTGCCATCCCATGGGCTTGTATCGCCCATATTGCCTGCGCGAAGCCGAGTAAATAGAAGGTCTTTTCCAGTGAATGACGTCTTCAGCCCAAGGCGCAAATCATAGGAGAAGTTGAATGCACCCCAGTCTTGATTGTACTGATTACGGGCACCAGGGCGATCCACCAAATTACCGTCATCATCTCTCGTTCCAGGAGCAATGACCCTGAAATTGTCGCCCTTGGCACGCGTTGCACCCGCAACCCAGACCGTTTTGCCTTTGAGCTTGGTGGTGGTGGAGAACTGGGTGGATTCCAGTTCGCCGACGCGGGCTTCCAGACCGTCAACACGGCCGCGGATGATCGCCAGCTCACGCTCGAATTCCTTAATCAGACGAGCAAGATCGTCAGTTAATTCAGTGACGCTGTCGAGGCAGGAGTTCAGCAGAGCGGCAGCCTCGTAACGGGTCATCGCCCGGTTGCCGCTGAAGCTGCCGTTGGGATAGCCGGCGACGCAGCCGTAACGCTCGATCAGGTTGGCCAGTGCCTGGTAAGCCCAGTCGGTTGGGTAGACGTCAGAAAACTGGGTGATGCTGGTGACCTGCTCAATGTCTTCGTCGGACGCGTAGTCCGACACGCCGTTGATGTTCAGGTCAGCGGCGTTGGCCGCCATAGGAGCCAGTAGGCCGAGAGCGGCAGGCGCCACCAGCAGCTGCTGGAAGAGTTTCATGAGGTTCCTCACACCAAAAATTGAGGGATGGACAGAGAATGTCTGTCCGATTGGAGATTAAGAATCAAAAAAGCAGAAGGTCGCAATCTTAATCACGCCATCAAATTGTTCTGCACTACATTCAAAAGGGATTTACTGACTTTATAGAAAAGATTTCTTGCGCAAAGAACAAGCTCCGCAAAATATCACGATTTAAACAGTTCAAGGTTATACAATTAAAATAATGTGCTACGCCAGAGCAAAAGCCAAATTTTGCACAATAGATTGATTTTTTCGCAATACATAAACCAATAGGTTTCAAAAAGAGCCAAACCAAACCGGTTAGATCACCGAACATTAGCTTAGGTATTCTTTCGTAGGGGGAGTTATCAAGGGGTTAACTCGCTAAACACGACAATGTTGGACGTTCCAGGGAAGGACACTGAAATATCCAGGGAGAACTTTGAAAAAGCTATCAGTATGCTAACTGTTGCGATTACGGGATGGATCGAAGAACAAGTCGCCAAGGATGGAAACCAAGCGGTCAACAAAAGGGAGACAACGCAAAAGGCCAATCTCCTTCTGCAGGCGACCGATCATCTTAGGCAGTATGGAATCACAGGGGCACGTGCAACGTCCACTGCAGTTCTAACCATTGCAAGTATGTGGGCACAAAGCCAGGTTCAAGCAGGAATGGCAACGTCGGAGAACCAAAAAGAACAGATGATGTGGGTGATGAAAGCACCTCCAGTTCATGCAGCCATTCAAGAAACATTTAAAACACTCGACGACGAGAGCAAGCGTGACGCAGAAAATTTTGCACGAGGAACCGAACAAATAATCAATTCATTTGTTGCATGTACATTAAAAAAGTACTTTCCAGACACTGAAGACAAATCGAGCGAAGCAAACGACGATACGCCCGAATCACTCAAAGAGATTCGCGGCTTCTTTGACGCCATTGACGAGGGAGGTCTAACCTATATAGCCAAAGTACTCGAACTGGTTACACCAACTGTCATGTTGAGCGATGCATTTAATCAAGGAAGCAATCAAACCGTTTCCGACTATTACCAATACACATTAGAACTTATGCAGGACATCCTTTCAATCGAAGAAATCTCCGAAAAAGACGAGCAAGCTTTATAAATTAAACAACAAAGAGACTAATATTCTTCGCCTCAACATCAAACGCGCCCTAAAGCTTTGGCACAAAACTCGAGACAGAAAGTTTTAACCTGAACTGGATTTTGCCTCGAAAAGAAACTGCGGAACTCTAATCAAAAACAATAAAAATATCCAAATATATAAATCCAAAATATGTGAGTTTATAAAGTGAAACAATACAAAAAAGTCATTCAATGCAAAATATGTTCAATCGAACGATATTCTAACTTAAACTTATTGCTAATATTTTGTAATTTTTACGAAGCCCAACCCATTGAATTTGCTTCAACGGCGAGGCTCAGCCTTACGCACAGTGATGTTGCGACCCATCCATTCAACATCCTGAAGATCATTGATCGCGTTGGTTTCATCATCTCCATTGGCTAGATCAACAAAACCAAAGCCCCGCTTGCGCCCTGATTCTCGGTCGAGGGGCAGAGAACATTTCTTAACCTCTCCGTATTGTCCGAAAAGATGAATCAGATCTTCACGTTCGGTATCCCAGGAAAGATTTCCGATGAAAATGGTCAAAAAACTGAACCGGCTAGTCGTTCGGACTCATTTTCGCATACTCCCTCCCTTCACCGCTTGATGAGAGGAGCGATCATTGGCAATTGAACGCAATGGAAGCGTTGGAATCCAGCTGCAGTGACTGGAGTGACGCATGATCCCATCCGTTTCGATATGTGCAGGCGAACGCAAGTTAGGCAGAGCGAACAGCGGTTCTGAAGGAAAGACTGAAGCTGTTCGCTAACGATCAGAGCCACATCCAGCACCATCTGGAGTGCTGCAGGCTGCAAATGAACAGCTCTGATGCGCGTTCTGAGGGGATAACGCAGTCAGGCCCGGCGAGTCGCTATGAATGCTCTGGAGCATCTAGACGGATGGACGATGAGAGGGATGACGGAGGTTGAACGCAACCGGATTCGAGCCAAGTTGCGTCGTCTTGAAATGTCTGATGCGGTGATTGAGCGGTACTTGCACAAATGCAAGACAGAGTTGGAGACCTTTGCTTCAGCAAGCAGGACGGTTAATCAATGGGAAAAACCCAATCCCGAGAGCTTCATCCTCCAGGCCCTTGTCTGCGGCATCAGTGCAGCACTGCTAGGGGGATGGCTGGCCTACATGGGCGGGATTTGAACAGATAGAGAGCCTAGGCGCATTACTGCTCAAAATTTTCAGTTTTGGGTTGACCACCGCAGCGACAATGTTTGACCTCGAGTCCCCTGAAAACAGATCGAAAGGAGCGAGAACGAACCGCAATCAACAGAGTGAGATTACGAATTGATTAGATAGCCAAGACGAGAACTTAACTGAATTGATGACATTAAATATAGAAGAAGTTGAGAGAATGAAGAAATATATTTTATAAAAAGTCATATTTAAGCATAAGAATGATTGGTCTCATGACCTGACTCATGATGTATAGACAAAGAAGATCTCCGTCAAATGATTTTCAACCCCAGGATTTAGAAACGTGTCTTATTTGACTATAAGCCAATCATTCAACACATTATCTTTGGCAAATGGGAAATGACGAGATGACGATCTGAGTCGAGAGTAAGCCACCCTTCATTGCGAAGCTGACCAATGACACGCGTCACGGTGACACGTGTCGTACTGAGGGCACTGGCGATTTCCTGATGTGTGAGACGCACAGACAACCGCAATCCTGCAGAGCAAGGTTGACCGTAGTCCTGAGCCAACAGCTCAAGAAAGCCGCAGACCCGTTCGTCGACTCGTTTGAGACCAAGCAGAGCAAGCATCAATTCAGCCTGGCGGTATCGGATAGCGATAGCATCAACCAATGCAATAGCGAGTTGAGGAGACTGCTGGATTTCAGCCGTTGAGATGCAAAGCAGATCACTATCGACCAACACCACAGCCTCATAGGCCTCAACCACGGTGAACGGTTGCCCAAAAGGTTCGTTCGGACCCGCTAAACCCAACAACATCTCATCTCCATGGAGGGAGACTGCACCTAACTTAACCATCCCGCGCACGACAAGCCAAATACTATTTTTCAACAATGGGACAACATTTCCTGATGTCAAATGAACAAGATTGCGATTTTTATAGTTTATTTCCAACAACTCACGAAGGTCCCGACGTGGGGAAGGCACTTCGCGAAAAGGAATTGCAGCCATGGAAATGACTCACGGATCCGAATTAATTGTATGGCGAAAAACATCCAAACCAAGTCAAGAAGCGGGATAGATTTCTTTAAGAAGGGTTGAAGATTAATACAAGAAAAAGTAAAGTGTTACTAACAATTCTTTCAATCGAAAAAGAGGGGCCAAAGGCCCCTCTTTTTTCCAAAATAATTTTTAACTTTATGATTTTGGAACAATCGGATCAAATCTATTTTCCAATCTTGTTAACGGCAGATCTAGATTTGCTCAGTATATTACCTTTAAGAGGGACAAATCCAAGAGAAGGAGCTAGTTTCTGAGCACGGTCACTTAACATATAAGTCAAAGTTTTCTTAATATCAACTAATTTTTGACCATTGCCAGTCTTGTATGCCAAAACCCAAGTCAAAGTGGCAATGGGATAAGCACCTTTCGCCGTTGGATTGGGGTTCTTACCAGCAAGGTTGGCATCAAGTTTAATGCCATTCAATGCTTTTGCACCTGAAGTGACACTGGGACGAAGGAACTCACCAGACTTGTTTTGAAGTGCTGCTGCTTTAACCTTGCCTCGGATATAGGACTGGTTGACATAACCAATTGCACCCTCGCGGTTCTCAATCACGCCAGCAACACCTGAATTCCCTTTGGCACCAACGCCAGCTGGCCACTTAACCGACTTACCCGTTCCAAGAGTCCACTCGGAAGAGAAAGCCTGCATTGAGTTTGTGAACGCCTTCGTGGTGCCAGATCCATCAGAGCGATGAACCCAGACGAGAGTGCCTGGCTTGCAGCCAAGCTCCTTCCAGTTCTTGATTTTCCCCATTGCAACTTGAACAGCTTGCTTCTGGGTTAGTTTCAAATCGCAGCCTGGCTTGTTGTAACCGAAGGCAATGGTTCCTCCCACCATTGGAATTTGAACAACACCACGCTTAACCTTGGACATACTGCCCGGCTTCATTGGGTCGTCGGAAGCACCAAAATCAACGGTTCTATCAATAAAGGCTTTCCGACCTGAGCCAGAACCGACAGCTTGATAGTTGACTTGGGGACCACCAGATTTTGCAAGTTCAGCAAACCAGCGTTGATAGATCTTGGCAGGGAAAGTTGCCCCAGCTCCGTTCAACCTGCCAGAAGCTGAAACGGATAAACCGGACGCAAGGGCCAGCAACGTGGAAGAGACAAGAGCCTTTTTGAAAAAGCTCATCATGAATGACTTAATGAATACAAATCTTTCATAACGAAAGGCATGCACAGATGTCTTTAACTTCTTATTAAGCAGTCAACAAGCTTTGGTAAACACAGAATTATGTATAGACAAAGGACTTGAATTCGCCTATTGAAAACGTCGCCAAGCTTGACCGAAAGACCACCTCTTGGTTATATATAATTACAATCTAAGAAGCTAAATATCAAATGGTGATCAACAGCCTAACAAACGGCAATTTAAAAGTCTAAATATTATGTAGCATACTGAAGCGACGATCTAGTTTCACGGCATAGATTGTTGTTTGTGTTCCGGCTCCTTTGGCATCGTGTTCAACCGTGTTGCAACGTAATAAGACGTCAACCAGCGATTGACACGATGGCGATGCATGGGGGGGACTTCTTCAAGCAATTGCGATAACTCAAGTGCACCCATTCTTTTCAGTGCACGAACATCAACATGCCAAAGCGCTTCGGCTTCGCGGATCAAACGTGCCCATGTTCTTACCTGTTGCCACTGTCTTAGACGAGCGTGCAAAGGACGTTCTCGATGGTGAATGAAAGCAGCCATGCTTACACCATAAACTGATCCAGGCCCAATCCCTCAAAAACTCGTACTGCCTTCGGAGAGCTGAAGCAAATGAGCACACTTAAGCCGCGACCACACCACTGCTTCACCCGGATTCCGGCATCCCTCCCATCTCGATCGGCTCGACAGCAAAGTCAAGAGCAGCAATGTCTCGATCACTCAAGCGGCGGGTCCAGGAGCCTTTGACGGGATCGTTCCAGCGAAAACCGGCGTCCCTTGCCAATTGCCGATCGTGATAGCTCACGCATGCGCGCATCAGGCGTCGTGGTTCCAAGCCAGCGATGAGCAGCGACTCCAGATCTTCACATCGACGGAACACCTCCGCGATGTAAACACAATCGGTCAGAGCTCGATGAGCTGCCCATACAGGTATTTCGTAGGCAAGGGCCAGGTCACGAACCGAGGGGCGACTGCGCAATTGCCGTTCAGATGGCCAGCGGATGTCCTCCATCGTGCAGAGCCAGGGATGGGAGATCTCGGGCAGAGGAGATCGACCGAACCACTGGCGATCAAACGAGGCATTGTGAGCAACCACCACATCTGTCGCATCAAGCAAGGCCTGGAGATAAGAGAGCGCAGGGCGCCATGGTTGGTTCAGGCAACTCACCGCAGCAGGAATCCGATTGATCGACTCAGCTGGATTGCGCTCGACAGGCAGCAGAAACGACTGCTGCGCGAGGACAGCGCGCGAAGCGACGTCAAACAGAATCGCTCCAACCTCTAAACATTGGTCCTGCTCAGGGTCCAGTCCTGTGGTTTCCGTATCGACAATCAAAAGCGTGCCCGGAGCTAATGGCGTTGGCGCCGGAGCTGGCGAGGACGCGCCTGTTGGGAGAGAAACCGGGGCAGGACTTGGAACGGCAAGTTGATGCTGAGGATCCGAGCCAGGGCCATCGGCGGCGGCGGCGCCAGGTGATGGATCCCGGGAAGCCGGGTCGACGCCGGACAAACCGCTCAGTAGATCAAGCTGTGCGCCTGTCTCATCACCCATTGCACGTCCTGCGCCATTGGCTGCATCAATTCTCGGGCTCGGAACAACCCCAAGGATTTCTAGGGTGATCGAAGACGAGATTCATTCAATGGGGCTCAGCGTCGGAGATCAGCTCCCTGCATTCACATTGACCGATCAGGATGGGAAGCGACGTTCGACCGATGAACTAAACGGCCGCTGTTTGGTTCTTTTTTTCTACCCAAAGGACGACACCCCTGGCTGCACGATGCAGGCCTGCAGTTTCCGAGACAGCAACAACGCTCTGGAACAGCTCGGGGCAGTGGTCTGGGGGGTCAGCGGCGACGACACGGTGAGCCACAGACGTTTTGCAGCACGCCACAATCTCCCTTTCCCGCTCCTCAGTGATTCCGGCAACACGCTGCGACGACGCTTCGGCGTCCCCAAGGCGATGGGTCTGCTCCCCGGTCGTGTCACTTACATCTGCGATGGCGAAGGAATCGTTCGGCATATCTTCAGCAACCTTCTCGATGGCCCTGCCCACGTTCGCGAAGCATCCCGGATCCTGAAAGACCTCAACCACTGCCCGGTATGACCAGTTGGCGGCAACAGGGCAGCATCTGGCAACTGAGACCGAGCCGTCCTCGTGGACTGATTGAGTTCATCGGCGGCAGCTACCTCGCTGCCACTCCACAGGTGAGCTATCGGCGGCTTCTGGAAACTCTTGTTGCCTCTGGTTTCGCCATCAACGCCTGGGCCTTCGTGCCCGGTTTCGATCACCAAAACCAAGCCCAACAGGCCTGGAAGGATCTACGCCGTGCTCGTCGCCGCCTTGAGGAAAGGGTCGGACCAATACCATCACCTGCACGGCTGGGCCACAGCCTCGGTTGCAAGCTCCACCTGCTCGCTCCCGATGGTGGGCGCGGCTGCGGCAGTTTCATCGCCCTGAGCTTCAACAATTTCGAAGCGGACCGCTCGATTCCCTTGCTCGGCGAAATTGCCCCGCGCCTGGGAATGGAGACCGAATTCAGCCCCAGTCCGAAGGAAACGCTGCGTCTGATCCAATCCCGCTACCTCCAGCAACGCAATCTTGTAGTGCGTTTCGGGGAGGATGAACTGGATCAGAGCGATGACCTGATCAGAACCTTGCAACGGCGCCAAGAGGATGCATCCGAATTTCGGCACCTCCCAGGCGACCATCTCACCCCAGCCAGTGCGGGGCTGCGTCGCAACCTCCTCGGCGCATGGGCTGAAAGCAGCCAGCGCCAGCGGCAGATTGAACGGCTCCAGGATTTGATTGTGAGCTGGACAAAAACCAATCCCCCAACCCCAGCACCGCACGACTCAGCCTCGATGCAGCAGCGCTGATCCTGATCAGAGAATCACGCCCGCAGGCGATCGAGAACGGATCGATCCTCCAGCGTGCTGGTGTCTCCGCTGACCTCCTGACCCGATGCCAGTGCCCTGAGAATCCGTCGCATGATCTTGCCGCTGCGGGTCTTGGGCAGGGCATCGCTACAGCGAATCTCATCAGGCCGAGCAATCGGACCGATCTCCTGGCCCACATGGCCACGCAATTCACTCACTAGCGCATCGGTTGCCTCACGACCGACCTCCAACGTGACAAAGGCAACAATGCCTTCACCCTTGAGATCGTCAGGCCGACCAACAACTGCAGCTTCAGCCACAGCGGGATGGCTCACGAGAGCGGATTCAATCTCCATGGTGCCAAGCCGGTGACCTGAAACATTGATGACGTCATCCACCCGGCCCATCACCCAGAAATAACCATCCGAATCCCGCCGTGCCCCATCACCGGCGAAATAAAGATAAGAACCGTCTGCGGGACGGATGTGTTCCCAGTAACTCTCGCGGAACCGCTGCGGATTGCCGTGAACCGTGCGCATCATCCCTGGCCAAGGGGCACGCACCGCGAGATAGCCCCCCTCATCAGCGGCACAACTGTTTCCTTCGGCATCGACGATGTCGGCCTGGATCCCTGGCAATGGAAGCGTTGCGGAGCCAGGCTTGGTTGGCGTGGCACCGGGAAGCGGACTGATCATCACGCCCCCGGTTTCGGTCTGCCACCAGGTGTCCACGATCGGGCATCGGTTCCCACCGATCACATCGCGATACCACATCCAGGCTTCGGGATTGATCGGTTCACCAACCGTGCCGAGAAGGCGCAGGCTGCTCATGTCGAACTGGTCGGGGACCTCGCGACCGCTCTTCATGAACGCCCGGATCGCCGTCGGGGCGGTGTAGAAAATCGTGATCCGATGCTTCTGGATCAGTTCCCAGAAGGCTCCTGGTTTCGAGGGGCGAGGCGCACCCTCAAACATCACCGTGGTGGCACCGTTGGATAGCGGTCCGTAGACGATGTAACTGTGCCCCGTGATCCAGCCCACATCCGCGGTGCACCAATACACATCGTCATCACGAATGTCGAAAATCCACTGAAAGGTGAGATGGGCCCAGAGGTTGTATCCGGCTGTGGTGTGAACAACACCCTTCGGTTTTCCCGTTGAGCCGGAGGTGTAAAGAACGAAGAGTCGGTCCTCACTGGCCATCGGTTCAGCCGGGCAGTCCGCGCTCTGCCCCTCCACCAGCTGATGCCACCACTGATCACGGCCCTCCACCATCGTCACGTCCTGCTTGGTGCGTTGCACCACCAACACCGACTGCACCGTCGGACAGGACCCATCGGCAAGCGCCGCATCCACGGCAGGCTTCAGGGACACGGCCTTGTCCTTGCGAAAGCCTCCATCGGCAGTGATCACTGCCTTGACCTCACCATCAATCAACCGATCGCGAAGGGCTTCGGCTGAAAAACCACCAAAGACCACCGAGTGAGGGGCGCCGATCCGCGCGCAGGCCAACATCGCAATAGCCGCTTCGGGAATCATCGGCATGTAAAGCGCCACCAGATCACCCTTGGTGATGCCCATGGCTTTGAGGGCATTGGCCGCCTTGCAGACCTCCGCATGCAATTCGCGGTAGCTGAAACGGCGCACATCACCGGGCTCCCCCTCCCAGATCAGTGCCGTCTTGTTTGCGGTGGGGCCGTCAATGTGACGGTCAAGGCAGTTGAAGGACAGGTTGGTCGTGCCACCTTCGAACCAGCGGGCAAACGGCGCCTCGCTCCAATCCAAAACGGTGTGAAACGGCTCGAACCAGTGCAACTCCCGCCGCGCAGCATCTCCCCAGAAGGCATCAGGATTCGCTTGAGCCGCCTCCGCCAGTGCCCGATATGCCTTCAGGCTGCTGATCCGAGCCTTCGCCGCCATCTCCTCGGGAGGTTCGAACACCCGCTGCTCATGCAGCACGCTCTCAATCGTGGTGGTCGCGGGTTCGGTCACGGAAGCAGACGTTTCAATCCGAGGAGAAGTCTGTCCAGAATCGGCTCGAACGTGAACCCTGCCGCGCCGGACAGCAACAATTCTGCTCAGTGAAGCAGTACATCAACACCTGGCAAAAAGAACAAACCCTGCGGGTCAATCCTCGTTGCATCTGAATTCAAACCATGCGGTTTTGAGCCCTGATTAAGACAGATCAATCAGTTCCTTGTGGAGGCACGGAGACGATTCAAGGACCGAGAAAGGAACAACAACGTATTTCCGTTCAGTCCACAAATCGACGCCACCCATGACGGCATTGCTCAATCCACCGAGACGGGACGCTTGACTGTTGCTACCAACATCGGCTGGACCAACCGTGCTGGATGCCCTCCAAACTCCCGCCGCCTGCCTGTTTGACCTCGATGGACTTCTGCTCGACACCGAACCGCTGCATGGTCGGGCTTGGGCGGAAGCGGCCGCACACTTCGGAGCTCAACTGTCGCCATCTCAGCTGCTTGAACTGCGGGGACGTCGCCGACAGGACTGTGCATCCGAAGTCGACAGCTGGTTACCCAGTGCTGTAGGCAACGATGCTCTGCTGGCGATCCAACAGCCGATCGCCCGCAAACTTCTACCGAAAGCCCCTGCAATGCCTGGTGCTGAGTCACTCATTCAGACCTGCATCCACCGGGGCATTCCAATGGCATTGGTCACCAGCAGCAGCCGAGACGCCGTGGAGTTCAAGAGCGCACCACACCCTTGGTTGTCCTCTATCCAGGAAAGGGTTTACGGGGACGACCCTGAACTCAACAGGGGAAAACCGGATCCGCAACCCTTTGTTCTCGCGGCCCAACGCTTGGGGAGCAACGCCGATCAGTGCTGGGCACTCGAGGATTCAAAGGCCGGAACCACCGCAGCACTTGCAGCTGGATGTCAGGTGTGGGTCCTGGATTTAACAATTGAGCAAAACGTTCTTGGGAGGAATCCCTGCAAAATTTCAACCCTTGATGTGGTCCAGAACGCGTTGCTCAGGACAGGCGACTGAGAACAAAGTCAGGCAGCTCCAGCAAAGCCTGTTTGTACGAGGAATCCCGTAACCAGGCGATGGATTCGCGCGATTCACGGGCAAATGTTTCTGCTAATTCAAGCGTTCGTGGGATAGCTCGGGACGAACGCACCATGCTGAGAGCTTTTTCGAGATCAGCCTCTTGATTGAATTCCGTCTTGATCAGAGCCTTGAGTTCAGGATGCTCTTCCATGGCATAAAAGCATGGAGCAGTGAGATAACCACTTGCCAGGTCGCTTGCTGCTGGTTTTCCGAGTTGTTGGTCGTTGCCTGTGAAATCCAGGATGTCGTCAACAACCTGAAACGCCAGGCCGAGCTGCCGCCCAAATTGATAAAGAGCATCGAGCTCATCGGCAGGGCAACCACTGAGGACCCCCGCAGCTCTGGAACTGTTGGCGATCAACGAAGCGGTTTTGAAGTAACTCTTTTCCAGGTAGGTCTCGAAACTCTGCGATGTGTCGTAACGGAATAACCCCTGTTTGACCTCACCATCAGCGAGATCCATGATCACGCGGCTCAGCAGCTTCACCACATCGAGATCATCAAGGTTGGCAAGATGCCAACTCGCTTGTGCGAACAGGAAATCACCGGCGAGAACAGCCACCCGCGCATTAAACCTGCTGTGAACCGTGGCGACGCCTCGGCGAGTGGACGCTTCATCGACGACGTCATCATGAACGAGAGACGCCGTATGAATCATTTCGGTGATCTCAGCCAGACGGCGGTGCCGCGGCGTGAGTTCACCCGAGCTTGATAACGCTCGGGAGATGAGGAGAACGATTCCAGGCCGAACCCGTTTTCCGCCTGCACTGAACAAATGCTCAGCTGCTGCTTGAAGAATCGGGTGACCGGCACCAATCAGGCTGCGAAGGTCGCCGAGCAGGGTTTCGAGGTCGTTCTCGACCGGCTCCAGTAACTCGGTGACAGTGAACATGAACCCCCTTCGCGCCGCGATCCTAGTGGCCTTCTGAGCTGGAACGCAGATGCACAAGCCGAACGGCTGGACGTTTCCCAAGCCAAGATGCGGCCCGCTCTGCAAAACCCTCTGCATCCGCCGTCACGCAGAGACGGCAGTGATCCAAATGCATCGCAGACTCTGAACACGGCTGCGGTTTGCCCAGAACAGCATCCAGCTGTTGTGTGACGCCCAGCGCCGGATCAATCAGGCGAACCGAAGGCGGAAGAAGATCCCGCAGCAGCGGGACCAATAGGGGGTAATGGGTGCAACCAAGAATGATCTCCTCGACGGAACTGGCCAGCAGGGGTTCGAGATAGGCAGCCGCAACCCGTCGGATCTGATCGCTGGCGATCAGACCCTGTTCAATCAAAGGAACAAAGTCAGGGCAGGCCCGCTCCAGCACCAGGCAACCGGGGTGGAGGGCCTCGATGCTGGCTCGGTACGCCCCTGATTCCACCGTGGCTGGTGTTGCCAGTACGCCGACCCGTTGCTCCCGAACCATCGCCGCCGCCGCTCCGATCAGACCAATGACCGGAACACCTGCCTGGCCCTCCGCCACATCCCGCGCCAAGGCATTGGTGGTGTTGCACGCCATCACCACGGTGGTGACACCCTGCTGGCGCAGCCACCCCACCACTTCCGCCGCAATCAATCGAATTTCCGGCGCCGAACGGCTGCCATAGGGAACCCTCGCTGTATCCCCCAAGTAAATGCATCGAACAGGGCCATGCCGTTCGAGCACACGCCGAAGAACGGTGAGTCCCCCTACACCGCTATCAAAAAAGCCGAGAACGGGAGTCACCGCACCTCGAATTTGAGATAATTAAGGATGCCAGCGGCGAGGGCCAGCGAAAGACGACGCCGGTGATCAGCGCGAGCCAGACGCGGAGCATCGATCTTGCCGGTCACAAAGCCCATCTCCACCAGGGCTGACGGCATCGTGGAACGGCGGATCACAAAGAAGCGACCACGCCGCACGCCACGGTCAGGGGTGCCGGGGGAGACCACCATCATCTGCTGTTGGAGGTAGGAAGCCAAGCGGCCGGAGCGCGGATCGGAGAAATAAAACGTCTCGATGCCGTTCACATCCGGCCGGTTCATGCTCAGAGCATTGGCGTGGATGCTGACCAGAGCTGTGGCGCCGGACCGATTGGCCAAGCTGACGCGAGGTGGCAGGTCCACATCAATCTCCGACGTTCGCGTCATGCGAACGTCCACGCCCCGAGCCCGAAGCAGCGCCGCCACCTGCAACGACACATCCAGCACCACATCGGTCTCGCGCAATCCGCCGATCCCAACGGCCCCAGGATCCGGACCGCCGTGGCCTGGATCAATCACAACTCGATAACGATTGCGAGCGACCGTTGGCAGACCAGCTGGGTTAACAGGGGCTGTGTTCGGAACATTTCGGTTGGGAGGTCGCCATGCCGTTGTCCGGGCCGTCAGATCCCCTTCTCCCATATCCACCAGGTCACGCGTCTGCAGACCCTTGAACGCCAGCTCCCAACGATCAGGAGCCGTTCCCCGCAGTTTCAACTGCGACGGATCAAGGTTGACCCCAGGCCGGAACTCAATCACCAGGCGTGTGGAGCCCGGATTCGGTTTTCCAAGGCGGACCTCCTTGACCGGACCGCGTCCTGTCAGTTTTCTCGGAAAACGCAGTTCACCAGGAAAGTCGATCCACACCCGTGTGCCCCGCCCATCGCTGGCCTTTTGAAAAAAAGCCTGGAGGCTGGCATTGCGGCTGGTTCGGAGCTGAAGCTTGCCGTCTTCCGTGAGGGCCCAGGCCGCCAAGGCGCTGGCTGCCCGGGCGGGCAGCGCTGAAATCAGCGTCGAGAACTGAACAACCACCAGCGCAAGCAGCGCCAGTCGACGGGACCGCATGGCAGCCATCATCAGGTCAGAACAGAGCTGGCTGTCGGTGCCGCAAGCTCGGCATCTGCTCACGCACGCGGCCCAGATGGGAGACGTTCACAGGAGCGATAGCGGCACCCGGCTGAACGCCGGCATCGGCAAGAACGGTTCCCCAGGGGTCAATCACCATGGCGTGCCCATGGCTCTGGCGGCGTCCGTAATGAAGGCCTGTCTGAGCAGGGGCAAGCACATAGGCGGTGTTCTCGATCGCGCGGGCCTGCAGAAGCACCTGCCAGTGGTCTTTGCCCGTGAACGCCGTGAACGCAGCGGGAATCATCAGCAGATCGGCGCCGGCACTGGCGAGATGGCGATAAACCTCAGGGAAGCGCACGTCGTAACAGATGGATACCCCCAGGCGACACATTTCAGGCACATCAACCACGGGAGGAAGCGCATCTCCCGGGGTCACCGTTTCCGATTCCCTGTAGGTGTTCCCATCAGGGAGATCAACATCGAAGAGATGGATCTTGTCGTACCTGCCCAAGATCTGACCATCACGATCAACGAGCTCGGCACGGTTGAGCGTGCTGTTGCCATCTCCAACAGGTACGGGGAACCCTCCACCCAGAAGAACAACCTGATAACGGCGGGCCATCGTCACCAGGAATCGGCTGCACTGCTCAGCGAGGGAGGGAGCGAGTTCAAGGCGCCGCTCATCGTCGCCCATGAAGGCAAAGTTCTCAGGCAGACCCACCAATTCGGCTCCACGACGAGCCGCAAGGTCAATCTGCTCCTCTGCAGCATTGAAGTTGACCTCCGGGTCCCGGCCGCTCGTGAGCTGCACGGCGGCCGCCAGGAAATCGGTCACAAGTTCGGTTCAGAGGATGAACTTTAAAACCGCTTAGGCCGCCTTCAAAACGCCAGGTTCGACTTGGGTGGGAACGACATCGAGCTGATCCACTCCTGCACAACAGCGGAAATCGGCATCGTGGTCGCCCAGCCCAATTAGCCGTCGCCCATGGCTGGCGACCCGAAGGCATGCTTCCGGATCGTGAGTCCATTGGTTCCACAGAGCGATCGCTGCCGTCAACTCATCATTGGCATCCGCTCCAGCGTTGGAATCGAGTTCCTGAAGCCGGGCAGCCAACGCCCCCGCCGCCAACGAATCCTCCAGGGAATAAGCACCCTCCCAACCGCTGCCGACGATCACCAGCGAAGCGGGCTGTTTCGCCAGCAATCGGCGAGCCACGGCGTCTCGATTCGGCAGTGCAGCCGTCATCAAAAGAGGGACCTGACGGACCCGATCAAGGGCACGGGTGCCGTTGGTGGTGCTCATGAACAGCCGTTTTCCGGCAACGGTGTCTGGTGTCACCGCCACGGGTGAATTGCCCAGATCAAAACCCTCGAGCCGCTGGCCGCCCCGTTCACCCAACAGCAGGCGCTCAGCGGCAGGCCATGCCGCAGCAGTGCTCCGCAGCGTGTCGAGATCAGCGAACGCCTGCACCGCCTCAGCACCGTGATGCAGTGCCCAGGCGATGGTGGTTGTCGCCCGGAGAACATCGATCACCACGGCGGCGTCCGGGCGACAGTCCTCAGGCATGTCCGCCGGCACATGGAAATAGGAAATCTGCAAGGCCACGCTCCGGATCAGCGTGCGACACAGTACCGGGATCGTCTTTGCAATACCTGGCGCAGTCATGGCCCTGTTCGGATCCGGAGCGGCCACCCGCGACCTGCGCGGCTTCTTGAAGCTGCTGGAGGAACGAGGCCAGCTCAGACGCATTACAGCGCCAGTCGATCCCGATCTTGAGCTGGCCGCGATCGCTGACCGGGTGCTGGCCATGGGAGGGCCTGCCCTGCTGTTCGAAAACGTGATCGGTTCCACGATGCCCGTTGCGGTCAACACGCTCGGCACCGTCGAGCGGGTGGTGTGGAGCATGGGGCTGGAACGGGCTGAAGAGCTCGAAGAGCTGGGCAGCCGCCTGGCACTGCTGCAGCAGCCCCGCCCTCCCAAAGGTCTGGAAGAGACCAAGCAGTTCGCCCGGGTGTTTTGGGATCTGGTGAAGGCCAAGCCAGATCGTGACCTGATCCCCCCCTGCCATCAGCAGGTCTTGCATCGAGGTGACGTCGATCTCAACAGCATCCCCCTGATCCGGCCCTGGCCAGGTGACGCCGGTGGCGTGATCACCCTTGGCCTCGTGATCACCAAGGATCCGGAGACAGGGGTTCCGAACGTTGGCGTTTATCGCCTTCAGAAACAGTCGGTCAACACGATGACGGTGCACTGGTTGAGCGTTCGCGGTGGAGCCCGCCACCTGCGCAAGGCCGCAGCCCTGGGCAAAAAACTGGAGGTTGCCGTTGCGATCGGCGTGCACCCCTTGCTCGTCATGGCCGCGGCAACTCCCATCCCTGTGCAACTGAGCGAATGGCTCTTTGCCGGGATCTATGCAGGTCGTGGGGTGCTGCTCGCTCCCTGCAAAACCCTGGACCTGCAGGTGCCCAGTCACAGCGAAGTTGTTCTGGAGGGCACGATCACCCCTGGGGAGGTGATGCCTGACGGCCCGTTCGGTGATCACATGGGCTTCTACGGGGGTGTCGAGGACTCACCACTGGTGCGTTTCCACTGCATGACGCAGCGCCGCAACCCCAACTTTCTCACCACGTTCAGCGGGCGTCCACCGAAGGAGGAAGCGATGCTCGCCATCGCCCTGAACCGCATCTATACCCCGATCCTGCGTCAGCAGATCCCGGAGATCACCGACTTCTTCCTGCCGATGGAAGCACTGAGCTACAAGCTGGCGGTCATTTCGATCGACAAGGCCTATCCCGGCCAGGCCAAGCGTGCCGCCATGGCCTTCTGGAGCGCCCTGCCACAGTTCACCTACACCAAGTTTGTCGTGGTGGTGGACAGCCAGATCAACGTCCGTGATCCACGTCAGGTGGTGTGGGCGATTGCAGCCCAGGTGGACCCGCAGCGGGATCTCTTCACGTTGGAAGACACCCCGTTCGACAGTCTCGATTTCGCCAGCGAACAGCTCGGACTCGGCGGGCGACTGGCGATCGATGCCACCACCAAGGTGGGACCGGAGAAAAACCATGACTGGGGCGAGCCCCTGAGCCGCCCTCAGGAGCTGGAACGCCGCGTCGCAGACCGTTGGAGCGAACTTGGCCTCGATGACCTGGGAGCCGAGGAACCTGATCCAAACCTGTTCGGTTATGCCCTGGATCGGCTGATGCAGCGAATTTGCTGAAGAATCAGCTAACGCTTCACGCTCAATCGGCCCATGAATGCTGTCATCCAGGCGCTTGAAGCCATGGTCTGGATGTTTGGAGACGCTCTCGTCCTTGGGCTGGCCATCGGCCTGCCCGTACTGATCATCCAAAACACGATCCAACTGTCGAAACTGCGGCGGCGGCTAGCGGCCCTTGAACTGGAGCTCAAGCGTCAGGCCGCTGAACCGGGGTTCGTCGAGCGGTCGGCACCAGGCATGGCCACTCGGGGCAGCCCCGAGCCATCCACTCGGCGAGGTTTTCAAGGTGACCCAGCCCCAACGTCTGGGACACCCCAACCGACCACAGCGCCAGCCCAATCAGCGCCAGCCGAATCAGCGTCAGCCGAATCAACGCCAACAAAATCAACGCCAGCCCAATCAGAGCCAGCCATATCAAGCCCAGCCCAATCAAAGCCGCAAGCCAAACCCTCCACGGGGCGCTGGCGTCAACTTGAAACCCAACTCCTGAAGAACTGGACGGGAGTGCTCGGCGTCGCAGCCATTGTTGCGGGGGTTGCTTTCGTTGCGATCAGTGCCATTTCAGTGATGGCACCGGTGCTGCGTTTCCTGGTCGTGGAGGGGATCTGCCTCGCGATGGTGATCCCATCGCTGCTCGTCAAATCCGACAGCAGCTTTCGTTCCCTGACGCTCTGGCTGCGAAGCGGAGCGGGAGCACTGCACCTGTTCGCCACCGCTGCCGCAATCACCTGGCCTGGTCTCGGCCTTCAGTGGGTCGATAGCGCCGGGCTCGCTCTGGCGCTGCTGGGCTCGGCCATCGGCATCAATCTTTTGCTGGCCCAGATCGCTCCAAGTGCCTGGCTTTCAGCGACCCATGTGCTGATCAGCCTGGTACCGATTACGGCGGCGGCGCCATCGACAGAAACCCAAGCACTGGTTGGCCTGATCACATTGATCGGGCTGATCAGCCCTGCCGGCCGGCAGGGGCCAACCCGCACTCTGATCACCACGTCATGTCTGGTGGCGCTGCTGTGGATGAACATCGACCCCGCCACAGCCATCGGAGACGGGCCCCGACAGTCGGACATTGCTGCTGTCATTGGATGCGTCGTCGCTGGTTTCGACCTCTGGAGACTGCACTGGCACCCACCGAATCGGGTGCAACGGAGCCAATCATGGCTGCGGGCTTCAAGCGCGATTGCCTGGATCACCGTTCTGGTTCTTCTGCAAGCACCCCACTGGGGTGCAGCCGGCCTGTTTGCTGCAGCCCTCTGCGCTGGAGGGTTCTCCAGACTGAAGCGGCTGCCAGTGGCGAAGGCCCTCGCTCTAACCGACTGGTCGGCAGCGCTCGTCTTGGCTGTTACGGCGATCGGCCGTCTGCTGCAACCGCTGGATCAGCCTCTGATGCTGGCCATGGTGCTGATCCTGCTCAGCGCGGGGTTTTTGATCGATGCGCTGCAGCGCAGAGATGGATGGATGACTCGCCTGGCAGGAGCAGCCCTGCTTCTGTTCGACACAGTTGTCCTTGTCCTCCTGGTTGATGGTCACGGTGCCGCAGCGGATTTCATTGTTCTGAGCGGCATCGGCCTGGGGCAGCAATGGCTGATCCGCCGCTCTGCTGAGGCTTCAGGTCTGGCATGGATCCGCACGGGGCTTGCCCTTGCTGGTGTTGGCCTGCCGGCGCTGGCGATCTGGACCATGAACGACCTCGCCTTATCAGGCAGTCGCGATTGGCTGAAGGTTGGCTTCCTGCTGATCAGCCTGGCCCTGGCCCGCTGGCCCAAGCCAATGCAGCAACACCGACAGATCGTGTTGATCGGTGCGGTGTTGGTTTGGATCAACATCTGCATCACCGTGCTGTTGTCCGTGGGGGTCAACAGCACGCTTTGGAGCCTTGCCCATTTCGGGGGAACCATTCCGCCGATGCTCCTGCTCTCCGCCGGGGTTTGCATCGCAACCGATCGCTTGAACGGGACTCTGTGCAGAGGCCGAAGCGTTGGGCTTGTGCTCTCGACAGCCACGCTGGCCCTTGGTGGATGGGGGCTTCAGGCAGCACTGAGCTTGCCCAAACTGGGCTTTGCCCCCCTCGCCTGGTTGATGCTGATGGGCATGCTGCTGGTGATGGCCGATCGGGGCCTGAAGCGAGGTCTGCAGGGTGAAGCGGACGTTCTGCTCAGCCTGGCCTGGATCTCCCTGCTGTCGTTCGGGCTGAATCGACTGGCCACAACCTCGACCGATTTGAGCCCGGTTGTGCTCGCCCTCGTGGATGGAAGCGGAATCCTCACCTTGATGTTGTTGCGCCTCTGGAGAACCAACAGTCCTTTAAAAGAGCGACCGCTCTGGAAGGCAATTCATCGGGTGAGCGGCGACCTCGCCGTTTTCGGTCTCATCCTCTGCATCCTCAGCCGTGGACCGACAGCGCTGCTGGCCCCATCTGCAGCAGGGTTAACGCTCATCCTCTGGCGGCTGCCCGTCGACGCGATCTGGCCGCGACAACGGGTGCAGGGTGTGCTGCTGTTCTGGCTGAGCCTTGTGCTGCTGGTGGCCACTCCAGCAACGGGTTGGCCTCTGCAAACGGCAAACCTGACGCTTCTGGTCATCGCAGCCTGCAGCTATCCCAGAACACCCCAAACCCATGCCCAGCCCAGCCCAGCCGTGCTGGGCTGGATGTCGGCCATCGACGCCCTGGTCTGCCGGCAGCCGCAGCGCTTTCTGGCAGCACCTCTGAGCATGGCAGTGGTTCTTGTGGTGCTTCAGGGAGGCGCAGACGGGACCTGGCTGACCCTGATCTGGGCCGTGGAAGCCTTGGTGCTTTACAGCCTGAGCATTCTCTGCCGCGACAGGCCCTTGCGGCTCAGTGCACTGATGCTTCTCGGATTCTGCCTGCTCCGTCTTGTTGGCTGGGACATGCGGAGGGCCGAGCTGGGTTTGCGCGGACTGGTCTTCAGCGGAGTGGGCCTCGTGATGGTGGCGATGAATGTGCTGACGACACGTTTTGAACGGGGAACGAGCGAACCATCACCGCCCCATAAAATCAGCGATCGATGAACTCCCGTTCTTGAGCGCGACTGACGGCATCAGCTCCCCTCGAGTCCTGAAAGCGGGCGGGAGCCTCTCAGGCAACGTGCGTGTGCCTGGGGACAAGTCGATTTCGCATCGATCGCTTCTCTTCGGAGCGATCGCCGAAGGGACGACAACCATCGAGGGATTGCTGCCCGCCGAAGATCCCTTGAGCACGGCAGCGTGCCTGCGCCTGATGGGAGTTGAGATCAGCCCAATCGAAGCGGGCGGCCTCGTCAGCGTGACCGGCGTCGGACTGGATGGACTTCAGGAACCGGACCAGGTTCTGAACTGCGGCAATTCAGGCACCACGATGCGCCTGATGCTCGGCTTGCTCGCCGGCCGTGACGGGCGCCACTTCATCCTGGATGGGGATGCATCCCTGCGGCGGCGTCCGATGCGACGGGTGGGTCAGCCACTGGCCTCGATGGGTGCGGAGGTCCGCGGTCGCAACGCGGGCAACCTCGCACCTCTGGCCGTCCAGGGCTGTCGGTTGCGCGGCACTGTTGTCGGAACCCCCGTCGCCAGCGCACAGGTGAAATCAGCGCTCCTCTTGGCAGCGCTCACAGCAGATAGCGAAACCACCGTGATCGAACCGGCCCAGTCGCGCGACCACAGCGAGCGAATGCTCCGGGCCTTCGGCGCCGACCTGGAGGTCAACGGGGAGATGGGTCGTCATATCCGTGTGAAACCTGGCGGAACACTGCATGGGCAGACCGTCGTGGTTCCAGGAGACATCAGCTCCGCCGCCTTCTGGCTAGTGGCTGGATCCGTGATCCCCGGAGCAGATCTCACGATTGAGAACGTGGGCCTCAATCCAACCCGCACCGGAATCCTGGAGGTGCTGACACAGATGGACGCCAACGTTGAGGTGCTGAACCGTCGCGATGTCGCCGGGGAGCCGGTGGGGGACCTCCGTGTGAAGCAAACTGATTTGAAACCCTTCCAATTCGGTGAGGAGATCATGCCTCGACTGGTGGACGAGGTGCCGATTCTTTGTGTAGCAGCCTGCTTCTGTGATGGGGAAAGCAGGATCAGCGGCGGGGCTGAGCTGCGCGTGAAGGAAACCGATCGACTGGCTGTGATGGCCCGACAACTCAAGGCCATGGGTGCCGATCTCGAGGAGCATGAGGACGGCATGACCATTCGCGGAGGCCGTTCCCTCTCAGGAGCAGCCCTCGACAGCGAAACCGACCATCGCGTCGCGATGAGCTTGGCGGTTGCCGCCCTGATGGCCAATGGAGTCTCGACGCTGGCCCGCAGTGAGGCGGCAGCCGTGTCTTACCCCACCTTCTGGGACGACCTTGAACGGCTGCACTGCTGATCTCGGCACGCTGGAGGAGTTTCCGACCGCGGACGGGAGCTTCAGCCTTCGCAGTGGCCATTTCGGGGAAGCTTTCCACAACTCGCTCGGAGCACTCAATGAAGCGAAGGCGAAATTCGCCCTGCCCGCCCAGTTGCACCGCTTCAGGGGCCAGCCGCTGAGTGTTCTCGATGTATGCCTGGGGCTTGGCTACAACAGCGCCGTTGTACTGGAGGATCGTCCCGAGCCAGCGCCACAACTGCAGTGGTGGGGCCTGGAGCTGGATCGCCGCCCCCTGGAGCTTGCACTCAAGCGCAGCGACTTTCAGAGACTCTGGAAGCCTGCAGTGCTGCAACGCCTCGAGGCGATTCGCGATCAAGATGGTTGGTCCAGCAGCGACGGCAAAGGAACGATGCTTTGGGGAGATGCGCGGCAAACCCTCGCCCACATCCCCTCTGATCGTCGCTTTGATCTGATCCTGCTCGATGCCTTCTCCCCAGGGCGCTGCCCAGAGCTTTGGAGTGAGGAGTTCCTGCATGCCCTCGCCGCTCGTTTGGCACCTGGCGGCCGACTGCTGACCTACAGCCGAGCAGCAGCGATTCGCGCCAGCCTGCGGCGTGCCGGACTCGACCTCTTCTCTCTTCTGCCGGCCCCCGGGGAACGACCGGGATGGAGCAGCGGCACCCTCGCTGTACAGCAAGGAATCAAACCCATCTCCGACAACGGGCCCGGTTGGCGCGCATTCAGCCAGATGGAGGAGGAACATCTGCAAACGCGGGCGGCGATCCCGTTCCGTGATCCATGCGGCACCGATTCCAACGGCACAATCTTGCAGCGCCGTTGCGACGAACAACATCGCTGCAGCCTGGAAGCCACCAATGCCTGGCAGCGGCGCTGGGCACACAACCGCTCAAAACAAAGGATCGACCACCATTCATGCTCAGACCTCAACGCTGAGCATTGATTCCAAGGTCGAGATAAGAAACCCATTATCGATGCGAGATTTGGCTTGTTTTTGGCCTGAGTGTCAAAGGGATTGACATGTTCATCGGTGACTCAATCCAGAGCCAAGGCATTCATCGAACAACAGTTGAAAACAGGACAGTTGAAAAAGAGCCTGTGAAAACTTAACTGGAACTGATTGCTGGAACTGATTAAGGGGAACTGATTGGCGGGAACGAATTGGCGGGAACTGGTGAATCTCCGAACTGACTTAGCGAACACGGCAGATCAGCCATTCACCCTTCATGGGTAGCTTTTTTTACAACTGCCGTCCAAAAGAATCCTGCGGTCGCAAAATCAACCCAGCGGATCGCCTGGCTCAATGGATCCAGGACCTGCGTCGTCGTGACGACCTTTGAACCACCACGAGCGGCGCTTTGCACTGGCCACAGGGGCCTGAGACACCTGCTCAATCGCCACGGGCTCTGCTGTCCCCTGGAGTGATTGCTGGTTGTTCAGCTCAGCCTCAAGGAACAAACTGATCAAGAAAAAAGCGAAAATCAGCAGCACACTCGCCACGAGATAAACCACTGATTTGGCGACACGTGCATCCTGTTCTTTTTCAAGTGAAGCCATGTCGGATGTATTACTTGTCGACAGCGGGGCGACAGTATCTTCAAAACACGCACAACAACAGTAGAAATTACTTTTCGAATAAAATAATTACAGAACAACAAAAAAAGAGATCAAGATTTTTGAGCTCAATTCCAGATCGATAGCTTGTCGCCCTGAAGCTTCCAGCATTGGAGTGGTGCCGGTAGATTCCGGCCGTCTCACCACTCTTCAACATGCTTGCCGTTGCCGTTCTGGCTGCAGGAAAGGGAACGCGCATGAAGAGCGCCTTGCCGAAGGTGCTTCAACCCCTGGCGGGTTCCACCCTCGTGGAACGGGTTCTCGCCAGTGCCCGCCAGCTCAAGCCAGAACGCAGGCTACTGATCGTTGGCCATCAAGCTGAGCGTGTGGAAGAGCAGCTCGGGGCCTCCGGAGAGCTGGAATTTGTGCTCCAGGATCCCCAAAACGGCACGGGCCATGCCGTGCAGCAACTTCTGCCAGTGCTCGAGAATTTCGATGGTGAGCTGCTGGTGCTGAATGGCGATGTGCCCCTGCTCCGGCCGGAAACGGTTGAATCTCTGGTGCAACGCCACCGCAGCAGTAACGCCGATGTCACGCTGCTAACAGCTCGACTTGACGATCCAACCGGATACGGCCGCGTCTTCGCTGATGAGAATGGACGGGTCAGTGGAATCGTGGAACATCGCGACTGCAGCGAGGAGCAACGCAGCAACAACCTCACGAATGCAGGGATTTATTGCTTCAACTGGGGAAGGCTCGCAGCCGTGCTGCCTCAACTGAGCACCGATAACGATCAGGGAGAGCTTTACCTCACAGACACGGTTGGGATGCTCTATGACGCCGTGCACTTTGAGGTTTCCGATCCCGCGGAAGTGAATGGCATCAACAACCGCAAACAACTGGCCCAATGCGAAGCCTTGCTTCAGGAACGGTTGCGGGACCACTGGATGGACCAGGGCGTCACGTTCGTCGATCCCTGCAGCTGCACCCTGAGCGAAGACTGCAACTTCGGACGCGATGTGCTGATCGAGCCGCAAACCCATCTCCGCGGCAACTGTCAGATCGGAGACAACTGTCGCTTGGGTCCGGGCAGCTTGATTGAAGATGCCAAGCTCGGAGTCTCCGTGGAGGTTGTGCACTCCGTGGTGCGTGGGGCGGTCGTCGGGGATGCGGTGAGCATTGGCCCCTTCGCCCACCTCCGACCCGCCGCCGAGATCGGCAAGGGATGCCGCATCGGCAACTTCGTCGAAGTCAAGAAAAGCCGTCTTGGAGATGGCAGCAAGGTGAATCACCTCAGCTACATCGGAGATGCACAATTGGGTGAGCAGGTCAACGTCGGTGCCGGCACCATCACTGCGAATTACGACGGCGTCCGAAAACATCAAACCGTTGTTGGTGATCACAGCAAGACCGGTGCAAATTCGGTGCTTGTGGCCCCCGTCACGATTGGCAGCAAGGTGACCATTGGCGCTGGATCGACAATCACCAAGGATGTGCCCGATGGCGCCCTGGCGATCGGGCGTTCCAAACAGATGACGAAAGAGGGATGGGCGGACCGATCCGTATGACGCACACTGATCTTGCAGATCGAGGCAAGGGGGTGGAATGGTTAACCGCTGGATCGGCCTCCTGCTCTTTGGACTCCTCCAAAGCTGGATCGGAGCCTCTCCTGCGGCAGCTCAGCAGACGGCTGAACTGCTGAACAGCGCAATGCGCAACAGGGAGCAAGGGAATTACACCGCGGCGATTCAAGATTTTGAACAGGCGGTTCGGATTGATCCCGAGAACGCCAGTCTGTGGAATCACCTCTGCAGCGCGCGGGTGGAGGCCCAGCAATACAAACTGGCGATTAAAGCCTGTGATCAGGCCCTGACGTTATCCACGAAGTACGTGTATGCCCTTGGCAATCGAGCTGACGCCAAAACTTACCTATCAGATTACGACGGTGCGATGGACGACATCAATCGAGCGATCGCCCTCAACCCCACATACACCTACGGCTATCAACAGCGTGGCTGGTTGAACATCTACAAAAAAGACGGAGATCTGCTTCAAAGCGCCAAGGACTTTCACCAACTACTGAAGCTTTCGCCCAACAACAGCTCTGCCATGGCAGGCCTCGGCTATGTGCAGATCCAACTGAAAGATGCCCATGGGGCGATCCGCTGGTACGATAAAGCGATCGCTCTTTCTCCGAGTTACGCCTACGCCTACAGAAGCAGGGGCATTGCTAGAGAAATGATGGGCGATCTCACGGGTGCCTGCACAGACTGGAAAGAAGCGAAACGCCTCGGCAACACTCAAGTCGAGGCATGGATCCGGAATCAGTGCCGATAACGTTCAAAAGTTCGGCAGCAAGGGCATTAAACGCTCAAGAGCCACGCCACGGCTTGCTTTGAGAAGCACTACATCATCGGGCTGAAGCCAGTTTTGAAGAGGTACCGCAGCCGCTTCCGGTGTGGGCACCACCTCCAAGCGCTCCAGGGCTGCCGCCGCCCGCTGCATTGCCGTTGCCTCCGGCTCAGGGGCCACCACCACCAAACCATCCAAGTTCAGATCGGCTGCTTTCGCCGCAACTTCAGCGTGCAAGGCAACGCTGCTGTCGCCAAGCTCCAGCATCTGCCCCAGCACCGCAAATCTCCGACCGGGCTGAGCCGCCAACAAATCCAGTGCCGCAAGCACGGCTTCGGGAGAGGCGTTGTAGGTCTCATCGAGAATGGTGAGACGTCCCAGTTGCAAGCGGCGATTACGGCCGCCCGGAACCTCCACATGCAAGGCATTCAAGGCAGGGAATCCGACGCCAAGCTCTCTAGCCACGGCGAGAGCCAACAGAAAATTGCGGGCGTTATGACGACCATCCAACGGCAACGAGAGACGTTCACCATCCACCACGAGCTGATCACAATCAACGGCGCCGATCAGATCGGCATCAGCTGTTGAATCGTCGTTCAGAGTCACCCGAATCACACGCCCATTCCACACCTCAGCGAGAGCAGCATCGAGGAGAGGATCCCCGGCCGGGATCACCACCACACCATCCGGTTGCAACGCCGCAGTGATCTCACATTTGGCTGCAGCGATCGCCTCACGACTGCCTAAACGGCCGATATGGGCGGTTCCGATGTTGGTGATCACAGCAAGGTCCGGTTCCGTGCACTTCGAGAGACGCTCAATCTCCCCAGAGCCGCGCATCCCCATCTCAATCACCAGGGCACGATGCTCCTGACGCCCTTGCAAGAGCGTCAGCGGTACACCGATGTCGTTGTTGTTGTTGCCTGAACTGGCAAGCACGGGACCCAGCGAAGACAGTGCTGCTCGGATCAGTTCGCGGGTCGTGGTCTTCCCGGCCGAACCTGTCACCGCCACCAACGGTTGTGCCATCGAGCGGCGATGAAGCAATCCAAGCTGCTGGTAGGCATCCAGCGTGTCGTTGACCTGCCAGTGCACCAAGCCCTCGGGCACGGGCTGATCCCAGCTGCGGCCAACCACAGCAGCCTGTGGCTTGAGGGTCTGAATCTGCGCCAGAAACGCATGGCCATCAAACCGTTCACCGACGAGAGGAACAAAAAGCCCTCCTGCTCTGAGTTGCCGACTATCTGTGCAGATCTGACCCACCGGCTCATCCGCAGGGAGCGACCCACCTCGGGGAAGTCCCCAGAGATCAATCAGCTGCTGCACCCGCAGGGTCATGCCTTCATCTCGGATTCGAACAGGATCATGCCTTCACCCACTCGTGCGGAGCGTCCCAAGGGACGGTCATCCTGATCGACCAGGATCAGCTCCCCAAAGCCGAAATCCAAAACCAGGTCCTGCCACTGGGCCGCCAGGTCGGCCCGTTCGAGCTTGGTGAGGTGAGTCCACTTCCCAGAGGAAATGATCAGGACCATCCGGTTGAGATCAACGACCGCGTTGGCTTCAAGCACCAGATCCACTGAACCGGGCACGGCTTGCAAGGCCTGGAAGAACGGATCAGCACGGCGCTCAGCTGAACTGTGGGAGTCGTCTTCAGACGTCGAAATCTCAAAGGAGTCGGGGCTTTCTTCGGTCTCTGCCTCCACGCGCTCGGCAGCGAAAGCATCGATCTCCGGCGGCAGCAGGGGCGATGCGACATCGGAAGAGAGCCGGTCCTCGCCACCATCCTCCAGATCAGCCTCAGTTGAAGAGGAGCGAAGCCCATCCGCGGGAATCGGGTCGACCAGAACAACGGGATCAACGCTCTGGGCTGGGGATTGCGGTTTCTGCCGCATCAATCCCGACCCCTGCGCAACCAGAGCAACCAGTGCCACGGTCAGGACGAGAGCCAACACCAGCAGCAGCGGCCAGAACCAAGGGGCCAGATCCTGTGGCCAGGCATCAGGTACGGGTAGATCACCCTCGCGATTGCGACGCCACAGCCGCTGAAGCCGCAGCCTGAGATCAGCCAGCGCGGCGCGCAAATTCCGACCGAGTTCCCGCCAGGGACTGACGTATGGGGCCGGCAGATTGGGCAAGGTCAGCTCTTGCGGCGACCGAAGAGACGGTTCAGAGGGTTACGAGTTGTGCTGGCAGCAGCCACCGGCGGTACCGGGACCGGGGGGGAGCTGGAGCTGGAGTCGTCCAGGGCATCCGCTGCCGAACGGGAGGGATCGGCCTCCTGACCGAGTGAGAACTGCTCGACGGCTGCAGCATCAGGGGTTGGGGCCTTGATACCGCAGACATCGCGATACATCGCGTCGTATTCCAGTGCGGATCGATCCCAACCGTAGTTCTGCGTCATACCGCGCTTCTGCAGGTCCTGCCAACTGGCGCGATGCCTGTAGGCCTCCCAGGTGCGGACAAGGGCGGTGTAGAAATCGACAGGTTCAAATCGATCGAAGCAGAAACCAGTGCCGGTGGACTCAGCAGGATTGTGGGGGGGAACGGTGTCCACCAAGCCGCCCACTTTGCGCACCACAGGGACTGAGCCGTAACGCATGGCATAAAGCTGGCTGATGCCGCAGGGTTCAAAACGACTTGGCATCAAAAATGCATCGCTCCCGGCGTAGATCAAACGGGAGAGGTCGTCGTCATAGGTGAGGAACACGGCACAGCGTCCCGGATGGCGCGACGCCAACTGCCAGAGGCCAGATTCGAGGCCACGGTCACCGGTACCGAGAACAACGATCTGGGTGTCGGTGTAGGCGAGCAACCGATCGGCAACCTGAAGCAACAGATCCACTCCCTTCTGATCGACAAGTCGGCTGACCATGCCGAGAACAAAGGCGTCATCACGCACCTCAATACCCATACGTTCCTGGAGAACGCGCTTGCAAACGGCTTTGCCCGAAAGATCATCAGCACTGAATCGCGCCGGCAGGGACCGGTCCGTTGAGGGATCCCAGGCCTTCAGATCAATGCCGTTGAGGATGCCCCGCAACTTGCCGTGAATGAGATTCAGAAGGCCATCGAGCTTTTCTCCGTATTCCTCCGTACGGATTTCCTGGGCATAGGTCGGGGAAACGGCATTAACACGATCGGCATACAACAGGGCAGCGGCCATGGTGTGATCCCCTTGCATGTACCAGGGGCACCAGGTGATTCGATCCAGTTTCCAGCGCCAGGGGCCCTGATATTTGAGGTTGTGAATGGTGAACACCGTGCTGATTTCCGGGTCCTGATGCATCCACACCGGGATCATCCCCGTGTGCCAGTCATGACAATGGAGAACATGGGGTTTCCAAACGTTCCATGCAAATTCAGCAGCAGCACTTGCAAAAAATGTGAACCGCCAGTCCTCATCTTCACCGCCATAGATCCGCTCCGGATCAAAGACCGGATGACCCACGAGATAAATGGGCAGATCGGTCGTGGGATGGCGGGCTTCAAACACCGCGAATTCCGTTCCCATCGTCTGGGCATGCCAGATGGGTTCATCCGGAATCGACAGGGTTCTCCAAAGCTTGCTGTAGCCCGGCATGATCAGCCGAACATCGTGTCCAAGCTTGGCCAGCGCGGGGGGAAGCGAGCCCACGACATCGCCCATTCCACCAACTTTGACCATCGGGGCGCATTCCGCAGCAGCGAACAGGATGCGCATGGATCAAATCAAGGAAGCGCGGCGACTTTAAGGGCAATCACGGCGACTGTTCACCCCCAGTTACGTCAAGGCAGCACCGTGACCGGAGTCCCCAGCTTCACTTGCCGGTAGAGGGATCGCACATCCTCATTGAAAAGACGCACACAGCCATGGGAGATGGCACGCCCGACCGTCCAGCGGTGGGGTGTGCCATGGAACCCTGTGGTGGTGCAGCCCTTGATCGTGATCCAGCGATCACCATCGTGCGCATCGCGGCCAAGACAATCGCGATGAAAGGCGATCCAGTGGCTGCCAAGGGGGTTATCGGGGCCCTGCTCCACAACCCGTTCACTCGTAACCGGGTGAACCCAGATCGGCTTGTCAATCTTCTGCATCACCTCGAACTGGCCGAGTGGTGTTTCCCAGTTCGTCATGCCGACAGCCACGGGGAACGCATTCCGCAGAGCACCGTTTTCAAGCAGAAGCAGACGGCGACGTCCCCGCAGCAGAACGATGTGACGCTCCATGCGACTGCGCAGCTGGTCCGGAAGGCTGGCCAAGGCCATCATCACCGAGTCGTCCGCCGCTGCCTGGATCAGCGGGACCGGCTCGGGAAGCGTGAACGGAAGCATGGGCTCAAGGTAACCAGCCTGTCTCGGAGAAGTCGGGTGAGCGTTTCTCAAGGAAGGCATTACGCCCCTCCACAGCTTCCTCTGTCCGGTAAAAAAGGTGCGTGGCCTGGCCAGCCAGTTCCTGCAGACCGGCGAGCCCATCGGTTTCCGCATTAAAAGCGGCCTTCAGGCAACGAATCGCTGAAGGACTGTGGTGCAGAACCTCCCGTGCCCAGCGAACCCCTTCCTCCTCCAGATGATCGAGAGGAACAACAGCATTCACCAAACCCATCTTGAGGGCCTCTTCAGCTCCATAACGACGGCAGAGGAACCAGATCTCACGCGCTTTGCGCTGTCCGACAACACGCGCCAGAAAACCAGCACCGAAACCGCCATCAAAACTGCCGACCCTCGGGCCTGTCTGACCAAAAACAGCATTTTCTGCAGCAAGACTCAGATCGCAAAGCAGATGCAGCACCTGCCCTCCCCCCATGGCGTAACCAGCCACCAAGGCAATCACCACCTTGGGAAGACTGCGGATGATGCGCTGTAGATCAAGCACATTCAGGCGGGGCACACCATCGGTGTCGACATAGCCTCCATCGCCACGAACGCTCTGATCACCGCCGGAGCAGAAGGCAAAGCCGCCATCTTCCGCCGGACCAACACCGGTGAACAAAACAACGCCGATCTGACGGTCATCGCGGACCCGCGTAAAGGCATCACAAAGCTCGTTGACGGTCTGAGGGCGAAACGCATTGCGCTTGAACGGGCGATTGATGGCAATCCGTGCGATGCCATCGCGGCAACGGTCAACCAGGATGTCCTCATACGTCCCCCAGGATTGCCAGTCTGCAGAAGCTGGTCCAGGGAGAACCGACCGAGAAGTGGACACAGCAACTGGAGCGAACCCTCACCATTTTGAGCGGTGAAATGCACGGTGAAGGCTTCACCCTGCATGGGCAGACAAAACTTGAGCAAGATCACAACCAGCCCTGATGGCCATCAAGTTTGTGTGAATGAAGTGCTGCGATAACGAGAGCACAGGAGGGAAATCCTCCACACATTTCCCACAACAATGACCAAAGAGCAACGGAACACAAAACCGCTGATCACCTCCAGATTTGAACGCTGGCAGGATCAACTGAGTCAGCCGATTCAACAATCTATCAAGTTCTTTTCAGATCCAAAAAACCTCAGCAAACAAGAAGCCCAAAGCGTTGAACGCTGGTTGGTGGCTGGAGATTCAGAAAAAACAATCAGACAGTTTCAGAAGATTGCAAGCCGATCCGGCATTCAAAGCGACGGCACAAAACTGAATACTGAAGGATTTGGAATCGAAGGCTTAGAGCTCACATCTCTACAGCCGGGATCAGCCTCTGCATTCAGCAGGTTAAAGCGTTACGCCGACAAACTTGGTCTTGAATTGTGGCAAGAGGTCAAACAGGAGGTGGGTGAGACAGGCCCAATCAATACCGGCACAATTCAAGAAGGAACCTTCGACGAAAATCTCAACGACGCCGATACAGCGACGGACGTCAACAGCGATGGAACCGCAGATCCACTCTGGCATCTCCTCCCCAGTGATACAGCAAACGCTCGATACGGCGTGAATGCAACCAGCGCCTGGAATAGCGTCAGCGGTGAAGATGTAAATGTTGGTGTATTTGACTCCTTTTTTGATCTAAATCATAGCGATCTAAATTCAGCAATGCCAACCAACTTCGATTGGAATGGCGATGGATTTAATGATGGCATCGATGCCAATGCAAATGGCATGCCAGATGTTTTCGAAGATGAACATTTCACACTTCCCGGCGGAGACATTGATTGGCCCGTCGTTCCAGGCGGAGGCCGATCACAATCGCATGGAACCTCCGTTGCAGGGATCGCGCTGGGTCGAATCAATGGTCAATCAGGCATCGGCGTCGCTCCAGAATCGAACTTTATGCCAGAGGGATTTCTCGACCATCAAAACCAATGGCCGTCAAGTAATTATTTTGATATGGCCGATGTGATTAATCACAGCTGGGGGAGCAGAAACTTTCTCGGTCAACTGAGAACAGCAACGCCATTGTTTCAAGCCAACTGGCAGACGGCTTTGGATGGAGCAATTGAAGTGAAATCTGCGGGCAACAGTCGTAGATTTTGGGATAACACGAACAACAGCATGGTATCCAACAGAAAAAATATTGTTGTTGGTGCAACGATGGCCAATGGTGAAGTTGAAGATTACAGCACACCAGGAGCCAGTCTGTTTGTCTCTGCCCCCGTTAATGGATCCAATGTGCGGTGGGCATCAGATAATGGTTTTGGCACTTCTCAATTCACCACAACATCTGATGTGACGGATGAAGCAGGAAATAACACTGACAATCGAGGATATGCAGATGGAAGCACATACTCTCGTTTCAACGGAACATCAGCCGCAGCTCCAATGGTGACGGGAGCCATCGCAATGATGTTGGAAGCCAACCCATCATTAACGCTCCGGGATGTACAACACATCCTTGCTGAAACATCAGTCAAGAACGGGTTAATGGACAGTGACGGAGATGGATCGCTTGAAAGCATCAATCCCAACGCTGGTGGTGATGCCGCTAACCCAGATAACCCTGCTGGAGCATCAACACTCGAACTGAGAGACAGCTTCAGCACGACAATGGCAACCACTCCTGTGATCGCGGACGGCCACAACACAGGCTGGTTCCAAAACGGTGCAGGGAATTGGGTGAGTGATTCTTTTGGATTTGGCATCGTTGATGCAGGTTCTGCCGTTAATGCCGCCAGCACGTGGACCAACGTGAGTGATGAGTTAGTTGCAACAACAAACACAATCCTCTCCAACCCTTACACCATCCCTGAAGGAAACCTTGGTGGCCTCAATTCTCTCTCTGATGCAGGAAGCTGGACCGTTAATGATCCCCTGAAGGTGGAGTGGGTTGAACTGACACTCGATCTGAATCTTCCAGAACAGGATGAAGTGATGCTGGCGGTTCAGTCCCCTTCTGGCACACGATCAGTACTCATGGCTCCCGGTGGCAATAATTCAGCTGGATATAACAGTGAAAGAACTCTGATCACAAACCAATTCTGGGGTGAGAACTCCAGTGGCGACTGGAGCATCGAAGTTCTCGACACCAATGTGGATGGCGACAGTGCCACAATCTCCAACGCCAAGCTCGACATTTATGGCACCTGCGATCAACAATCACCTCTGGAGGTCAAACCATTTAGCGCGCTGAACAGCAGCGGATTTAATCTCAACTCTCTGGCGAGAAAATTCCTCTTTGATGGTGGCGCCACCAGCAACAATTACAAACTTCTGTCCGTCAAGCCCTATGGCCACTGGGATTCATTTGGAACCTTCAGCAAGGGCCTGGCCACTGGCCTAAAGATCGAACAGGGCTCCATCTTCACCACAGGGCGCGCCAAAGATGCCATCGGCCCCAACAGTGCTCCGAACACCACTACGGCATGGGGCTTACCCGGCATTTCATTGCTGGGAGGCAACAGCAAAGATCTCTCTGGGATGGAGATCAGGTTCGTTCCCAAGAAAGACATGGTTCTGGATTGGAAAGCACAGTTCGGTTCTGAGGAATTTGATGAATGGTCCCCGAGTGTGTTTGATGACAAGGCTGCGATTTTCTTCGGCCAGGTTCGCAATCGCCGCACACCCCTGCAGCACATCCACCCCAAGAATCTGCTGGAAGGTCCTAACGGCAGCAACTTCTCCGTCAACGGATTCAGCAAGAGCGATCACGACTTCAAGCGCTACATGCAGATGAATGAGCCCTGTGGCCCGCTCAGCTGGGAATACGACGGCACCACACAAGATGCCTGGACCTCCAAGAAAGCTGTGCTCCAGAAAGGCAAGGTCTATGCGATCGCACCCATGATTGCCGACGCTCAGGATCACATCTATGACAGTGGCGTGATCATCGGGCCCAATGCTCCAACCCTGAAACCATTTGACCGGTTGCCTGAGCTAATCATCAAAGATTTGATTCCCACCCCAAGACAATTGGGCAAGGATCTGATCACCAAGACCATGGACACCAAAACCATGGACACCAATGCGTTAAGCCAGGATCAGATTGAGTCCACCAACTGGAACAAAGTGAACCTCGCCCGCACCCGTGGCAAAGGCTCCTTTGATTACAACAAAGCTGACTGGAACGCCATCATCAATTCCGATGGATTCGGTGAACGGGCGGCAGCATCATTGCGAACTGACTTGTTGCCCGGTGATTCACTCTCCGATGCAGCGGTGGACAAACTGCTCAACTTGGGAGCGACGCTGCAGAACGCAAAACTCGATCAACTCACCATGTGATTGGTGTTTCCACCCACCGCGGGAGGTTGAACTCTCGCGCATCCCTCCTCCAGGCAGTTGCACCAGCGTGTGCGACTGCTTTTTTGTTTTAAACGCTTGGATGGGCCATATGGATCCGAACTCGATCCTCGATCAGGGCAGTTGAGCCCTGAGCTGCTGGCGGAGCTGGGCATCCCTGCTGCGGTTGGTGCAGATCCGCAGCAGCGCAGGACCCTGCTGGGCAATCCCCCAGTCGACGGCAACAGCGAGATCCTCGAGACAGGACACAACCCGACCTGGAATCCGATGAGCTGCTGCCAACTCCAGGGGATCAACCGGCTGGGGCATGGCAAACAACTGCTCAAAACGCTCTGGCGACGATTCGAGCGGTAGCTGCTGAAAAATCCCACCCCCGTTGTTGTCAATCAGGATTACTAACAACGGAATGCTCCGTTGCGCGGCATGCAACCAGCCATTGCTGTCGTGCAACAAGGCAAGATCTCCCGTGAGAAGAACAAGGGGGCCCCGCACCAGCGCCAGGCCCATGGCCAGCGAAAGAGTGCCGTCGATCCCTGAGGCCCCACGGAAGCCGTAACAATCGCGTTGAACACCCTGCTTCCCTGTCCAGATCATCCAATCGCGAACGGGCGAACTGGCCGCCAGCATCATGGGAAAGCCAATCGGTAGAAGCCGAGCGAGCTGACGAACCAGGGCGGGCTCCGAACAAGCACCGACAGCAGGCAGGGTTGTGTCGAGGTAACGCGCAATCGCCTGGTCCTTCAGCCGCCACGCCTGAAGCCAAGGCGGCTCTGAAAACGGTGCTGTTGGAGTGGTGATCCGTTCTTGGGTCGCGGCGAGCCAGGTGGCAAAACCACCACTCCACTGCAACGCCTTACGACAGGGATCGAGCGGCCGAGACTCCGCTTCGGTGATTAAGAGCTGATCGCCCGAGGCATCGCTCAACCACTGCTCCAGCCGACGACTGGCCGGCAGAGGGCCAAGGCGAAGCACCTGACAATCTGCGGGATGCCCCATCTCCTTGGACAGCAGCAACTCCCAGTGGTGAATGCGTTGCGGATGATCGAGGGGGCATCGAGCGAGGGGGTCAGCAAAGAGAGGCCAACCACTGATTTGCAACCAATGCTCCAAGGCCTCTTGAAAAGCAGAACGTTGGGAGGCAAGCCCGCGCCAAGGGCCTGCCACCACAACACCTGGCTTGCTGGGGTCGAGGCCAGGGATGCACGCAGTCGGGTTACCCGCAGTGGAGTAGCAAGCGTCGTTGTGAGCGGGGAGCAGCACCGCCGCTGGAGAAGCGATGGCGGATAGCTGCTGAAGAAGAGCCTCCTGATCCGCCAGGGGTGCATGCAAGGGCTCCTCCAAGGGGAGATTGCAGTGGACCGGCCCAGGCGGGAGCCGCTCAGGAGCATGGGCATTCAGCCAGCAGCGCTGGCTTAGATCCTCGAGAGCAACAGCATCAGCATGATGCAAACCATCGAGGGGACCAGAATCAAACCATCGGCAGGCTGGACGGAGAAAGTCCTCCTGATTGACGGTCTGATTGGCACCACAGGCTTTCAACCGAACCGGCCGATCGGCCGTGAGCAGCAGCAGCGGTTGGCAGGAGCGATCGGCTTCCACCGTCGCTGGGAGCAAATTGGCCACGGCTGTTCCTGAGGTGGTGATCACCGCAACGGCGCGGCCTTCAGCCATCGCCAGCCCGAGCGCCAGAAACCCTGCTGAACGCTCATCGATGGCTGTGCATAGATCAAGGTCAGTACGAGCTGCCATAAGGCCGCATGCCACGGCAAGGGGACCAGACCGACTGCCTGGACAGAGCACAACCCGACGCAGGCCCTGGCGCATCAGCGACTGAACCAGCGCAATCGCAGCCTCCAGATTGGCGCGTGAAACCGACAGACAACCAGCTCCTGCTTCTTCAATCCTGCTGCAACGTCTTGATCGAACAAACAACCCAAAGCAGCACGAAGCAACAAGCTGAAGTTCAAGATCACTCGTGTGGCCTGCTTTGAGCCCTGGAGCCGCATGGGATCAACGCTGATCGATTAGGCCCTGCCGAGCAGCAAGCAATCTTTGATGCAGCCATGCAAACTTTCACAAGGGTTCAGGGGTTTGATGAACGCAGATTTGTATTTTGGATTGAACGCATTCAAACAATGATCGGCATCGTTCCAGGATGAACAATGTGCTTTCCAACCCACCCGGGATGAGAGATGAAGATTCTGAAAAACACTTCGTTTTTGCAAAGTTGAATCGCTGGCTTTCCTAGGGACTCAACCAACCGATGATCAGTTTGAGCAACCTCAGACTCTTCAACAGCCCAACGCCAATCAAGAAACCAGGCAAGACTCCTTTTCCTTTGGCGTTCCTTTGATCAAAGAGTCTTTTCTGTCTTCAATGTGATCAGATCCGACAGTTGAAACATTGATGCAGCCCAGAGGTAATCCATTGCTGATCAAATCCATCTTGCCCGCACGAAGGGGTTGTGGTTAAAGCACAGCCGGGTGGTGCTGGGCTTGGGCTCTTTAAGCCACTGGAACCCGTTGCACTGATCCAACGGAGCCACCGTCGCGATGAAGCATCAGACTTTCAGTGGCCACGACATCCAGTTGACACCGTCTTCCAACGAGCAACGTCCTGATTCGCCACAAGGGTTCTGGAGAAGCCTGATCCTCTGGGCACTTGTGGCGCTTTTGTTGCGCTGGCTGGTGATCGAGCCCCGCTGGATCCCATCCGGCTCCATGCTTCCAACCCTGCAATTACAGGACAGAATCCTGGTGGAGAAGATCAGGCCCTCTCTGGCCCATCAACAACACCAGCATCTACCCCTCAACAGTGTTGTGGTGTTTGCCCCTCCATCACAGCTCGTGGATGCCGGGTACGACCCGAACGCAGCTCTGATCAAACGTGTGGTCGGTCGGCCAGGCGATCAACTCGAGGTGCGGGAAGGCACACTGAGACGTAATGGAACGCCGATCGTTGAATCCTGGATTGATCAACCGATCGACTACGCCATGGACATGGTCACTGTCCCTGAGAATCAACTCTGGGTGATGGGCGACAACCGCAATGCCAGCCTCGATTCGCACCTGTGGGGCCCGCTTCCTGAAAAGAACGTGATTGGCACAGCCGTTTGGCGGTACTGGCCCTTGAACCGTTTCGGTCCAATTCGGTTCTCCACCCCAAATGATCAAGCTTGAACGCAGTGCCTGCGGTAGGGTCAGGGCCGTGATGGAGATAACGGGATGTTCAACCCCGAATTCTTGACCACTGAGAACAACGACGGTCAAGCGGGAAACAGCCTGATCCAATACCTCCAGGAACAATCACCAGACACACTCCAACGCGTAGCAAAATCAGCCAGTAACGATATCCAAGACATCATTCGCCACAATGTTCAAGGGTTGCTCGGGATGCTGCCCGGTGAACACTTTGAAGTCAAAGTCACTGCCAATCGTGACAACCTCGCCAACATGCTGGCTTCAGCGATGATGACTGGTTATTTCCTGCGCCAGATGGAGCAACGTAAGGAACTGGAAGAAACGTTGTTTTCGGATGACCAGATGGCTGTTTCTGCAGACGACGAACTCAATCTCTAAGGGGATCAATCAGGTGGTTCTGGCTCTGCTGGAACAACGCCCCGCTTCAACAATTGACGATCCAAGTTTGCAAGAAACGTCCAATCTTTTGTGTTTGGTGCCCAATCGCGCAAGGCCAAAGAATCAAGCAGCGCAACAGCCTGTTCCGCACTAAATATCAACGGAGCTGAATAGTGGGCCGGCACCAACCAGGCCAAGCCCTTTAACTTTGCAACGGCTTGTAGCCACTGTTCCATGGCCGAACGTGCCCTCGGCAAAACCAGGCGCTCAAGAACAGGTGCAATCTGAAGCCGTGGCGCATCGTCGCCCATCAATGAAGCTGCAGCGGTTTGCCAACCCGCTTTCCAACGAAAGGGATACAGGCCGAAATGGGCACGGCCCGAACGGCAACCGGGACGCAGCGCATCACCAATGACAGCACTGAAATCGGGAACATCGAGGAGCTCTGGCCGCAGATAAGACGCGAAGAGAACCAGGCGTGCCCAGCCGCGACGACGAGCTTCGGCTGAATCCTTGAGCGGCTCCACTCCCCGTTCACGGGCATGGAAGAGCAGCGGCGTGGGATCAAGATCAAACAAAGACGGGGGCTCGGCCGCAATGCCGACCAAGGCATCGGTGACAAGCAACGCTCCTGAGGGTTGATGCAGGCACGACACCTCCTGAAAGCGACCCACACCCAAATCGAGGGGCCCAAGCGAAAGCCACTGGCAAACCTCGGGGTGAGGGACCCCGTCCTCCAGCAACACTCTGGTGCGTGAGGCTGGAATTCCCAACCAGGACAACGGAAGAGGCAATGGAAAACTCCATTGCCCGGGGCACACCCAGATCTCCGCATCCGAAAAGGCACGGGCAAGCGGCGCCAACGGCAACTTGTGCTCCAAGCCGGAGGCGGTAGGGAGCACGATCGTGCGAACCGGGCCGTGTTGCTTTTCCAGATTGGCAATGGCTTGAAGGACCTCGCCTGTTGGTGGCAAGGGATTCACCAGCATCAGCCCTCCTGGCACTTTGGCCACCGTGAGCCGCACGGGCACCGCCACGTAATAGACCCCCTGCAGCTGCTCCAGACTCCAGAGCTGCCCGGGGATCAGCTCACTGAAGACGGTACGGCGGCGACCATACGGATAGAGCGGCAGCATCGGCCACCAGGGCCAGCGCTGGTGCTTGGCCGAGACGCCCTCAGTTGCACTCAGATCAACTGGCATCACTTAGATCAGCTGTTCCATGAACTCTTTTTGTGCATGTGGGCAAAACCTTGTGCAAGTGGTTTTAGGGACATTTCAGGGATAAATTTGGCGAACATGCCACGTTGTCCCTAAATGTCAGAGTCGACTGGGCAGCGCCGCAACAGCGCAAGGCTGAAGCGCCTTTCCCAGTATCTCCGGACGGTTCACTCTGATCGATACGGCCTCTCGTTGCGGCGTAAAACCAGGCCATCAGGGGAAGAGCTCATCTATCTCTCCTTCAACACACGAGCTGACGGATCGGGAGATCAGAAGTGGCTAAAGCTGTCTTCCTCCTACGACGATCCCGACGTTGCGATCTCAAGAGCCGTTGACCAAGCCCTGGCGAACTTCGACAAAGACCTCAGGCGCACCGCAGGGGGTCCTATTGGAAGCTCATTGGGCGTCTACCAGCGGCAAGCACTGAACCGCATCGAGGCCTCAGGGAATTCCGAGAAACATGCTGCACGAAGGGTGAAATGGCTGAAATCCTGCGTGCAGTGGCTGAGCGATCACAACGGTCGAGCCACTAGTCGTGAAGACCTACTGAAATGGATCCAACATTGGCCAGCAGAAGCAAGAAGCCGGCGCGATTCCATCTCTGCTGCATGCCTCTTGTTCGATATCGCGACTGATGGGAAAAGACTGAACCCGGGCCAAGAAAACGCCTACAAGGAGCCAGCGGCAGGGCAGGGAGAACCTGTTGAGCCATCTGAAATACAAAGGGTGATCCTGTCGCTCTGGGATCGAGCCAAGTCATCCGAGCTTGCCCACGCCGCGGCCTGGCTCACTTCTTGGGTTGCCCTTACAGGCGCAAGAGGATCCATGGTGATGTCCTCAGAGTTGATGTGGAAGGAGAAAGGCAATGTCGAAGTAGCCGTTGGGAGCTACGTGCGCTGCCAAGACAACAAACGGGGCAGAAACCGCCCCGCCAACCTCTGCCCCTCTTGGCGTGATCTTTTAGAGAACGTCGGACCTCAACGTCTACAACAGGCACCCGAGCGACTTCGACTCGCAGCAAGCCCCTGGGACGAGAAGCCCACTCAGGATCAGCAACGCAAGACAGAGCAAGAGCTTGGCGCCGTGCATGGCTGGATTTGGCGGGAACTCTCGGATGAAAAAGGCTTAAAGGAAGACCGCGATCTGATTGGCCTACGAACATTGCGCCATAACGCGGCCCGACGACTACTGGAGGTCAGGCAATTGGACTTACTTCAGATCGCAGGTCTGCTCTCAACTTCAGAAGAGATGCTTCGCAAAACCTACGCGGACCATCACAGATTCCGCTCACACGAAATCATCAAAGAAGTCTTCGGTTGAAGAACATCTAGAACAACTCCGATACAGTCACTTGACGCATTTACAGCATTTTGAAATCATGTAGATAATAAAAATCCTGATTTGATAATTCAGTGTAAAATAATACGGTGCCAAGATGCATAATTCACAATCGCCTTCGAGTCAAATGATTGAAGTCAATCTCAGACAATCAGAGACAGAAGAAAGTATTGCGGCAAACAAGCTTAGAGAATTGATCGAAGAAAACGAAAAAAATTTATCGACCGCATGCAAAATTTACGTGATATCAAATGTCCAATGCTATGGACAAAATCCTCAAGACATAGACCTAATGCTTTTCTACGACGATCCCGAGGGACATAAAGCGACAGAGGATGGAAGAAGGATTTGCTCATTCATAGCAACTATAGAGGTAAAAGGGCACTCGAGAGACAGCATTCAATTCGAAGGCGCAACATGCGAAGTTAAGTACAACGGCTCATGGCATAACGTCAGCGACCAATCAGAACGTCAGAAATATTCAGCAAAATCATATATCGAAAGTAGCATTAACAACAAAATTAAATCCCCTTTTATCAACAATATTATCTGGCTAACCAACCTGCCCAGCACAGACCTGCCAAAAACTGACCACAACATTCTAGGAAGTGACGCTAAGTGGCAAGACTTCATTGACAAAATAATACTTCTAAATCCCGACAGAGGCTATAAGAGCATAAAAGCATGCTGGAAAAACTCAGCAGGAGTGAAAGAGAGTTACGAGATTTTCAGCCGAAAAATTACTATGTCCAAAAAAGACCGAAGATCAATTGAAGCCTTAAGCAAAAATATTATCAATAAAGAGAAACAGAAATGGGCAAAAAATCTAGGGAGTCAACTTCTGATCATCCGAGGCAGAGGTGGGACCGGAAAAACCGTTCGACTCATTCAGATTGCAAATTATGCATATGACGAAACTGGACTTCGCGCGTTAATCCTTACATACAACAAATCACTCGTGGCAGACATCAATAGAACACTGGCGATTCAGGGAATAAGAAATTCTATTGGCAGCAAAGGAATGTCAGTAAAAACAATACACTCATTCATTCGGCAATGGATGGTAGGCCTTGGAGTAATAGAAAATAAAACAGACAATTTTCTGGAAAAATACGAAGGAATGAAGGAACAGACAATAGAACTCATCGAGAACGAAGTAATTCAAGAAAACGACGTTGAAAAGTGCAAAAGAAAGAACAGCAGAGAGCTAATGTGGGACCTTCTGTTCATTGACGAATCTCAAGACTGGCCAGAAACAGAGAGAGATCTTTTGTACAAGTTTTATTCACATCACAATATTGTCATAGCAGATGGAGTAGATCAGCTTGTTCGGAGCAACGATCCGATTAACTGGAGAGTTGGCATTACCAACAAAGAGTCGCAGGTGGTAAGGCTATA
This sequence comes from Synechococcus sp. MIT S1220, assembly GCF_047303025.1. NCBI lineage: Bacteria > Bacillati > Cyanobacteriota > Cyanophyceae > Synechococcales > Synechococcaceae > Synechococcus > Synechococcus sp. MIT S1220. The sequence goes on from NZ_CP138939.1 coordinate 2,252,489, forward strand.
CAAGTGTATGCGCACAAAACATCAGCTCTGCAGAGCAATCAATACAATCGCCAGTTTATTAAATATTGCAGACTGGGACCTTGAACCCATGCCCGAGGTAGATGGTGGCAAGCTGTATGTCGTAACAGGTGACGGATTAAGCGAAAATCTACACAGAAAGCTCCTAAAGACGTCTCAATCCAATGGGAATAAACCAATTGACCTGTTGTACTGCGTGCCACCAGCCTGGGTAGAAAAAACCAACGAAGGTAGAGCATCAAAACTATCTAATCAATACAGCGAGTGGGGTCAACAGACTTGGGATGGAACCCAAAAAGACACAAGAGAAAACTACCCAACAAGCGTCGATCAGTTTAGAATTGTGCAATATGACTCCTGCCGAGGCCTCGAAGGCTGGACTGTAGTCTGCTTTGCTCTAGATAAATTTTACGATTACAAAATTCAGAGCAGTGACATTGACTTAAGCGAAGATCTCTTGATAGACGAGCAGAAGGCAAAGATAGAGCATGCCAACCAATGGCTCATGATTCCACTTACCCGAGCAATTGATACTCTTATACTTCACATCGAAGACCCTTCGTCGGACGTATATAAAATCCTAGAAAAAGCGAAAGAAATGCATCCAGAAACCATCGAAATAATGCCTATCTAAGTAGAGCAGATGCAGGATCTTTGAAATCATTTCACCAGACCTACGACTGTAAAACAAAGAGGCTGTGTAAGCCACTAAGAGGCACTTGCATAACGAGCTTTCTGAACCTCTTATCCCTATGTCAGCACTAAAAAGTCAAAGACGGCCAAGAGTCATCAAAACGGCTTCTTGGTTCCAGAGAAATTCACCCCGTGGAGCAAGTGGATTGATCTTGCGACGATGAATACCATCGCGCAAAAGACCTTGCCGAAGCATGTTTCCAAGAGTATTTCGGTGAACTCCGAGATAAGAAGCCAATTCACGAGTGCGCATCCAGGTAATAGGCGCGTTTGACATCTGAGTTAAGTCACTACATCAACCTACCAGTGGTGAATTCAACCTATGGGAATGCCTCTGACCTAGGGAATTAGCAAGCGTTTCATGCTCTAGCGTCATCCTCAAGAAAAGCTGCGACCCCAAGAGCAGTCGCCTCGATGTTCATGGCCCCTTCGTAGGCCTTACAAGCTGCGGCAATCAATGAAGGTAGTTCTCGCCCTTGCAGAACAGTGCCTGCTTCGAGATGGTGCCTCAAGCTGCGCTCGACGAGAACAAGCAATTCCTCTGCACGTTTTCCAACGATTCGCGCGCGCTCTAGCTGCTCCTCTCGGAAGCCCTCGAGCTGGTGTTTGTAGCGCTCAAGATCCTCCACCGTTCGTGCTTCTGAGGTCTGTTGAAGCACCCCCGAGTCGTATTTGGCCAGGCGCTCGACCCAGTTCCACTGTTCTGCTCGTCGGCGGAGGGTCGATTCAGAACACCCCACAACTTCCGCTGTCCGACTGAACTGGCGACCAGGACCAAAGTCTCGGTGTAATAAGAGCTGCTCGAAGGCATCTGCAGGCTCGCCGGGAAGCTGGGGAAAGGAGGACATCGATAAACATGCTTTCCCTAAGGTTTCCAATGAGCTCCACTCAGCTTCATTGAGATTCATTTATGAGGTCTATGTCTTCCTGATAATTGGGATCTTGAGTTCAAGTGAATTCACTACCCGGGAAACACTCATAACGTAGCGGGCATCCTCTGTTTCCAAGTCTATTTACGCGAAAAGATGTTAACAGGATTGTGATGGAGTGCCTTATCAGGGAAAGCGTTTCTCTACCTACTTAACAGTCCGTGATAGCTCCAGGAGTCTCTGCGCTGGAGAACAAGTGAAACGATGGGTAGCTTGATGGGTCGCCTTTTTTCGAGATAAGGCTTAAAGCCTTCGGAAAACTGCCGGCGAGAGCAGTTAAGACGCTTTCGCCAAACAACTTCGGGCTTGATCTCCCGAACCGGATAGCCAACTGCGTCAGAGGGTTTCATTGCCCCTGGTGGAGCGCGGTTGGTGGGTCCGGACTTTCCACTTTCCACCAGTGCAATGAAGAAAACTTTTGAGGGCAACAAGCCCAGCGAAATTGAGCAACTTCGAAACGAGTTGGTCTTAAATCACTTAATCGATCCAGATGATTACGTCAGCGGAACGTTCACCCTTGGGGCCGACGAAGGCTGGCGTGATGCTCTCGACCGCAAAGCACGGGAAAAGATCAATGCAGCTAGGGAAAACCCTGATCTGAGAAACAACGAGGTCGCCTGTCGAGAGCGATCGATCAGCCGCCTGAAGGATCGCAAGTTCCGATCAACTCCACCCGAGAACTGGAACCTCTACAGCGTCCACATCACTACAAAAGGTGTGATCAAGCCTGGGCTGCAATTCGCAGGCCAACGCAAACACCCCAGCATTCGAACCGGTGAAAAGGGAGAGGTGCGATTCGACTGCACCGGTTGCGAGGTGAAGGTTTACCTCCCACCGCTGATATGGGAGCACGCAATGCGCTTACTGGATCATCACGGGTTCATTTGCCCCCGTGAGGATTACTCACCTGAGACGGCATGGAAGTTCATTTTCAGCAACCCGGCAGTCCCTATTTGGGTCGAGGAGTCAGCTCTAAAGGCGTTGTCTTCGACCTCTCATGGTCAGCTCGCTGTTGGCATTAATGGCATCAACTCAGGTGGACAGAAGACCCGCTCAGATCGCCTCCGCGTGCCTCTACGGATGCTCGCCAAGGGCGGCCGTCGGATGGTGGTCCGATTCGACAACGGCAGTCACTCAGAACGCGCGGCACAACGTCTGACAGGGCAACTGAATCGAGCCGGAGCTTATGCCAACTGGTTCACTTGGACAGATCCAGACATTGCTAAAACAGACGACTATTTCGCTGCGAAAGGAAAGGCGCTGGTCGCTGGGACGTTCGACCGCTCAGCTGATCAAACCGACAGCTTCAATCTGAACGAGGTCGAGAAGGGGCATTACTCACGGATCAAAGGCGACTGGAGGACAACCACCATCGATCGGGAATTCGAACCGATGGACATTATCCAAGCCCAAAAGCAAAGTCGAGTGATCGCCCTGGAGGGGCCCACAGGTACTGGCAAGACGAAAGCCTCAGTTGGTGCCATCGACCTAATGGAGGAGGCCTTCGGGCAGAAAATCATTGTGCTGGGTCTTTATCACCGGGCCTCGCTTGTTCATAAAGGTGCAGCAGAGTTCGGCGTCAGGGATCTCAGTTCACCTCTGGGTACTGTTGACCGTGAACAGGGAAAGCTCCGGGACGGTCTGTTCTGCTGCTGTGAATCGATAAAGAAAGACAGTGGCGAATGGGAGCTGTGTAGGTGGAGTAACGAGCTAAAGGAGACCCCCAGGCCAGCAGTCCTGTTCCTCGATGAAGTCACCCAGGCAGCACTGCATCTGCTTTTGGATGGCACGGATGCAATGCCCAAGATCAGACGAGAAGCCATCAAGACGCTCGAACGGTTGATCCGGAATCCTGAAGTCATCGTCATCGCTGCTGAGGCGGGTATCGGCGACATCGAACTGGAATGGCTGCAGGCCCTGTCTGGCGTCGAACCACAGGTCATCAACACGACCATTCGCCGGCGGGCCAACCTCTTCTATGGCGCCGCCACTGCCGACAACATCGACAAGCTCCAACAGCTGTGCGGAGAGACCATTGATCAAGGCCAGCAGATCTGGATCTCGATGGGAGAGAAGTCGGCTCTTGAATCGTTCAGCGCTCCTTTTTCTCGCAGCTTCTTGATCCACGGCGACAACTCCAAGAGCGAAGAAGTCGCTGCGTTGATGGCTAACACCAACTCTGTCGCGGCTCAGTACCCCTTAGTTGGCTACAGCCCTGCCGTTGTCTCGGGCATCTCCTATGAGGCCTCAACGGTTGGTATCGCAACATGTGTTCAGCAGTTCGCGATGGGCCCCCAAGACGCCATGCAGGCCGTCGCCAGGGCACGCAGCGCAGAGCGGCGGATCATTCTGTCGCCTGTATCAGCACCGATGGCAAAGATCGGAACTGGGCGGACATCTCCAGAAGAGGTCAACCGTGCCAGGTTCACTGCGATTGATCCGACGATGCAGAAGCTATACGGGCAACACCTGTCAGGGGTTGACCCGGCAACCGTGCGCTACTCAGTCGCCCTCGAAGCTCGCACGAATTACGAAGCACTCAACAACAAACACATCCTGCGTTGCCGTCTCATTGACCAGGGCTACAACCTCAGATCGTTTGATGAACTGATCAGCGACAACGCCGTTGTCATCCCTAAGGCGCAGCGGGACAAGCAGACCAAGCAGGCTCAGCTGGACCGTCGCACTGAGCTGCTCCATGAGGTCATGACTGGTCAGAAGACTATTGAGCAGGCCAGCTCAGAAGCGGACAGGGAAGCGAAGCACGGCACATGGGTGGACTTGGGAGCAGTAGACCCCAGACATGCCTATCACTGGCTGCAGCAGGTCAGGGTGCACGACCTGATTTCGGCTGGTTCTTTCACCACTGACAGTCCTGAATTCCTCGCCATGGCAGCGGAAGTGCAGAGCCTCAACAAGCACGAAGCCCGGGAACTGCGTGATGTCCTTGGCGGTCGCATCGTGATTCCAGGGCCAGACGATGACGTGAAGGCAACATTCGCCAAGGCGCTATTGAAGGTGGCAGGGTTCACCACCAAGGGGAAACGGGTAAAGCGAGCCGGAGAACTGGGCTACCGATACGAAGTAACCGACCTCTAGGGGTTCCAAATTTTGTAGTGGGGTCTTTAGGTCTATACAGCCCACTACAAAAACGGGAACCTTCACAGAAATGATCGATCTTATTGAAGCCATGACGGATTGATCGGAATACTCAGGCAGTTAAATAAAGATCAATGCCCGACAGCAAATCTAGTTTTTCAAAGAATTTCAAACAGGATGAATCAGGCCGCGAGTTATTGCCAATTTATTCGGCGATTGAAATCTATGATCAGGGCGACAGCCTCCAAGCCCTAAGAAGTGAACTGCAATCACAGCCGTTCTACATTGCTCCCAAATATTAGTATTGCCCCATGTAGGCATAATTCCGAATAATGGATGCCAAATCATTTCCCGGAATGAATTTACGCAAGTTATGAGTCTTTTCGCTGATTACATAATCAAACTCATAGAGAAGCTTGAGTATGTTGATCGACCTCCCGACAAAACCTCACACACACCACCCCGTCAGCAATGGCGGAGGTTGTACTCTCTGGCGAGACAGCACCGTTCACTGCGCATCACGGTGATTGGAAAGGCACAACCAACACACCGCCTTGCCTGTCTTTGACAACCAAACCAAGACTGGGAACAAGATTGGCGCTGACCGGTTCTGATGATTGACGACCATTTCGGTCTGTCAGGTAAACGCGCTGTTGTTCGATTCTGTAACTGTTTTTATTGCCGTTGATGTAAACATTCCAGTTCAGGGCGTTGATTGTGTGCTCCACTGTGCAGGAGATTGGGGTGCCGTTCCACAGGCAGTCCACTGTTTTTTGAGCGTTGGCTTTGTGGCGGGGTTCAAGACCTTGGGAAGCCTGCAGTGGTGGCGCTACTCAGGCAATTGCGGCAGTCGGAAAAGGTGGTACGTGGGTTCCTAAGGCAGTAAGCGAGGTCGTAAGCAGATCAGATGCCCATGCACTGGAGATGTGCGAAAAGATAACAAGAGCGGAGCGAGAAGTTCTGTCAGAGCTTGGTAAAGGACTAACAAATGACGAGATTGCTCAAAAACTGGTTGTCAGCGAGGAAACAGTGAAGTCGCATCTAAAAAGCGTGAGGCAAAAGTTGGGCTTCTCCGACAGGGTCAAGCTTGCTCTTGTTGCTATCCACGCTGGTCTTTGAACATTCTCAGATTTTCGATTGATTGAAATCAGTTATCGCATAGCAAAAACTTGCCCACAATCAAGACCAGTTGCACAAAATTCCAGGGACAACTCAGGGGCAAGCACTTCAAACAGATTGCTGCTATTAGGAGCTAAGTGGCGGCAGAGGCCACCAAGGCCAGCTTTGGTCCTGCGCCGAGACGCCCTCAGTTGCATGCAGATTGCTTGCCATCCCTCAAGTTAATGTTCCATAGACCCTGACTATGCATGGAGACAAAAGCCTATGCAAATTACCTGATGAGCAATTGAGGGGCCAATGAATAGCAAGCGCTTCACGATTGATTCGCTGATTAGGTTGATTTCAACCCAGCCCCTTTCGAGGGAATCGCAACAACAAACATTAATCGATTAAACAAACAACTTTCTTTCCTGTGACAGTTAATGGTTAACTTCCAATGCTTCAGACATGCTCCCTATACTGCGCCAAAACGATTGCAGTCTCCTCGCAACAGGGAATAATGTGTCATCAATAAGGCTTCAACATCAACATCCCATATCAACAGTTTCTGCCATCCTAAATGGTGAAATAAATTCAAACACTTACTCAAGATCAACTGTAAGCGTTGTGCATCTTCCAATACCTGCATCACAATCAAAGAAAAGAGCAATCAACAGGGATGAACGCCACGCAAACGAATTTCGCGTCCACCCTGCTGGTGGCAGATGCACACTGCCCGCAAATCCGCGAACTCCTCTCGGAGAGCCAAAGTCCAGTGCTCTGGATGGACGCGGATCAAGAGCCCCTCGCACTGATCAGTCGAGCTCTGTCAACACGACGGCAACAAGGCAAACCAGTGCAAACCCTGCATTGGGTTGGTCATGGCCAATCTGGTGTGCTGCTGCTCGGTGGATCCGAAATCAACAGGCAAAGCCTGATCGCGCAGCATGAGCAGCTCAAGACCTGGCAAGTCGACACCATCGCACTCTGGAGTTGCTCCACCGCAGCGGATCCCAGCTTCATCAGTGTTTTAGAAGAGCTGAGCGGTGCAAGGGTCTGGGCCAGCGATCAAGCCCTCGGTCGCCTCGATCGCAACACAAGCCACTGGCAACTCTCCAGTCGCCATAGCGACATCCACCAGCAACTAGCAACCAGCAATCAGCAACCAGCATTGCCGATCCCTCAGGACAAACAACGCGCATGGTCCCATCAACTGGGAAACTTCACGACCTACACAGATATCCCTCCAACCTATCCAGGCAGAACAGCGGGGGAGTTCACAAATAATTACGCCTTCGCGGCACTGAAGGAGGACGGCTCCGTCATCACTTGGGGTAACGAATCCTACGGTGGTGATTCATCGGATGTTTCAGCAGATCTCTCCTCTGACGTCAGCCAAATCTTCTCCACTAATACTGCCTTCGCAGCACTCAAAAAAGACGGCTCCGTCATCACTTGGGGCTTCGATTCCTACGGTGGTAATTCATCTGATGTTTCAGCAGATCTCTCCTCTGACGTCAGCCAAATCTTCTCCACTAATACTGCCTTCGCAGCACTCAAAAAAGACGGCTCCGTCATCACTTGGGGTAACGATTCCTACGGTGGTGATTCATCTGACGTTTCAGCAGATCTCTCCTCTGACGTCAGCCAAATCTTCTCCACTGGGTCCGCCTTCGCAGCACTCAAAAAAGACGGCTCTGTCATCACCTGGGGTTACACCAACCACGGCGGTGATTCATCTGACGTTTCAGCAGATCTCTCCTCTGACGTCAGCCAAATCTTCTCCAATAATGGTGCCTTCGCAGCACTCAAAAAAGACGGCTCCGTCATCACTTGGGGTTATGACACCCTCGGCGGTAATTCATCTGATGTTTCAGCAGATCTCTCCTCTGGCGTCAGCCAAATCTTCGCCACTGAAGGTGCCTTTGCCGCTCTCAAAGACGACGGCTCCGTCATCTCTTGGGGCAACGATTCCTTCGGTGGTAATTCATCCTCAGTAGAAGAAGAGCTCAGTTCAGGCGTCAGCCAAATCTTCGGCAATAATGGTGCCTTCGCAGCACTCAAAAAAGACGGCTCCGTCATCACTTGGGACTTCTGGATCGCCCTCTCTTGGGGTTATGACACCTACGGTGGTGATTCATCTGATGTTTCAGCAGATCTCTCCTCTGGCGTCAGCCAAATCTTCTCCACTCTTTCTGCCTTCGCGGCTCTGAAGGACGACGGCTCCGTCATCACTTGGGGCAACGATTCCTACGGCGGTGATTCATCTGACGTTTCAGCAGATCTCTCCTCTGACGTCAGCCAAATCTTCGCCACTAGTCGTGCCTTCGCGGCACTGAAGGACGACGGCTCCGTTATCACTTGGGGTGACTCCGACTACGGCGGTGATTCATCCTCAGTAGAAGAAGAACTCACCTCTGGCGTCAGCCAAATCTTCTCCAATAATTACTCTTTCGCGGCTCTGAAAGACGACGGCTCCGTTATCACCTGGGGCTACGAATCCAACGGTGGTGATTCATCTGATGTTGCAGAAGAGCTCAGCTCCGGTGTGGTTGGCATTGCCAACCCTTTCACCAATGACATTTATCAAAGCAGCGCTGTCTATCTTACAGACACCATTGACAATTTAATCGCCCATATCAACGATAATCCAGATCTATCTTCCGAAACAATATTAACTATTGCCAGCTCTGATGCTGATGCAGCTGACTTAGCAGAACTGATTGATTCAGGCACCGATGCGACTCTTGACCTTACCAATGTTTCAACCATTTCCGGTGAAGTCTCTGATCTAAAGCTCATCGCAAGCTCAGACGATACCGACATCAATACATTCGTCACCATCAGCGTCACAGGCGACCTCTCAACAACGGACTATGTCGGGCTCGTTAACGCTTTTTCCATCGCAGAGACAACACGGTCGCTTGATCTTTCAACGCTTAGCTCCATTGAAGGTGATCTTGCTTCTCTTCTCATCATCGAGGCATATCATTCTGAAATAGATGAATCCGCAGAGCTCACATTAACCATCACCGGCAGCGAACTTGATGCCGCTGATTTATTCAGCATGGCCGATGTCGCCACGGCCAGCTTCGCTGATTCTTTTGCCGTCAACATTACAGGCACGCTCGAGCAACTCCAGAGTGTCATTGAGACTTACGACACCTCCTTCAGCAGCGACACCACCCTCACCATTTCCGACATCGACGACCTCAGCAACGACGATGTCGCCGCACTACAAGACTCCACCACCGCTTTAGTCAGCGATACCATCCCGCCCTCCCTGGAAGCGGCCTACACCGACAGCACAGGCACCATCATCACCCTGCTCTTCGATGAATCCCTCAGCCGCGTTGCGATTCCAACCGTCGAGCAATTTCAAATCGAGAGCAGTAGCAATAGCGATGCCGTCATCGACTCCGTCTCCGTCGATAACAACTACGTCACCCTCAGCCTCTCCTCTGACACACCCCTCTCTGCTGGCGACACCCTTTCACTCTCCTACTCGCCATCAGATGACGACAGCAAATCCATCCTCGACGATGCCGGCAATGCTGCTCCAAATCTGAGCAATCAATCGGTTGTCAACTACACGATCGATTCCACACCGCCAACCTTCAGCTCTGCCGCCACCAATGACGACGGCTCCGAGCTCACCCTGCTCTATTCCGAACAGCTCGATCCCTCCGACATCCCAGACGACCTAACGGTCTTCTCGATTAGCACCGATCGCTCCGATCTCAGCATCAGCCCCTCAGCCATTGCCATCGATGCCAATGCCGTTGTCCTCTCGATTTCTGATGACAGCTTCATCCAGCATGGCGACAGCGTCAGCCTCTCCTACAGCGGCAGCACTCTCCAAGACCCCGCCAGAAACGCTGCTGAGACCCTGATTGACGAGCCGGTTGACAACAACGTTCTCGATACCACCGCTCCATCCCTCGCCTCCGCTTCCACCAGCAACGACGGCAACGCCATCAGCCTCTCCTACAGCGAAACTCTCAGCGACTCCTCCACTCCAGCACTCTCCGACTTCAGCATCAGCGTCGATGGCACTGCTGCGGCACCGACACTGATCGCCATCTCCGGCAACAGCGTCGTCCTCACACCAGCCACTGCCATTGCCAATGGCAGCAATGTCAGCCTCTCCTACACCGGCACCGCCCTCCAGGATCTCGCCAGCACCCCCAATGCCGCTGCCGCCCTGAGCGACATCAGCGTCGTCAACCAAGTTCTCGATACCACCGCTCCAGCCTTCCTCAGCGCTGAATCCAACACTGCCGGCACCCTGATCAACCTCAACTACGACGAATCCTTCCTTTCAACCTCCCTACCCCTCAGCTCAGACTTCACGATCACCGCCGCTGATCAATCCTTCACTCCAGCCTCGGTGTCGGTGGACGGCAGCACCGTCAGCCTTGATCTAACCACCGATCCCATCAACAACGGCGACAGCGTCACCGTCAGCTACAGCGGCACCGCCCTTCGCGATGACGCCGGCAATGCCTCTGCTGGTCTCAGCGCTCAAGCGATCACCAACAACGTTCTCGATACCACCGCTCCATCCCTCGTCTCCGCTTCCACCAGCGAGGACGGCAACGCCATCAGCCTCCTCTACAACGAACTCCTCAAAGACAGAGTCAGCCCTAGCCACTTCCTGATCGGCATCGCTGGGCTGACCAGCGACTCACCCTCTGCCGCCAGTATCTCCGGCAGCACCGTCACCCTCACACCAGCGGAAACGATCAGCGCTGGCGATGCCGTCTCCATCTCCTACAACCCACCCGAGGGCAGCAGGGCCGTGATTAGCGGCATTCAAGATGCCGCCGGCAATCGCGCTGAAACACTCTCCTCCTTCATCGCTGAAAATAACGTCATCCCCGCAGACACTGATGCTCCAGAGTTGATCAATGCCGCCACCAATGACGACGGCTCCGCCATCACTCTCACCTTTGACATGGCCTTAGGTGATAACGATTTAAATGCCAATAAATTCACCGTTACCGCTGCTGATAACGACATCTCAATTACAGATGCAACGGTCTCAACCAATGCCGTTGAACTCACCCTCGATCAAGCCATTTCCTTTAATCAACCCGTCACCGTCTCATACGAGGAACCCAACAAAGACAAAACCGCCGTTCAAAGCAGCGATGGCAGCAATGTTGAATCATTTGACACACAAACCGTCATCAATAATGTCATCAACTCCACCATCAAAAAAGTTCTCATTAACCACAAAAAGGCCAAAAATGGTCAAGCCGTGTATGAAATTGCCGATGGCACCATCATCACCTCCAAGAAAAAACTCAAACCCGGCCAATCAACAAGAAAATTCAACGAACTCGAAAATCAAGATGGTGCTCTCATCGCCGCTGATGATGTCACCGGGGCGATCACAACGAAAAAAGGCTTCCGTGTGATCGCTGAGCAAGACGATGGTTTTACTCAAAGCAACTATCAATTCAAAGGCAAAAAAGGTCCTGCCATCCCCAAAGGGCAACCCAAAGCTCTCTCTGAGTCCAAACTCCAAAAATTCGAGAAAAAATATCAACTCGATTTCGACAGTGATGACCTCGTTGATGGCAACGACCCGATCACCGGCCAACCACCCAAAGACGGCGACAAGCCCTCAGGAGACAAAGGCGGTACAGGAGATAAGGGAGACAAAGGAAATCAAGGCGATAAGGGCGGCAAACCCGACAAGGACGACGACAAGCCCTCAGGCGGTAAAGGAGATAAGGGAGGTAAGGGAGACAAAGGAAATCAAGGCGATAAGGGCGGTAAGGGTGAGAAAGATGACGACAAGCCCTCAGGCGGTAAAGGAGATCAAGGTGGCAAACCCGACAAGGACGACGACAAGCCCAATCAACCCACCGCTCCTGATACCCCTACGCACGACAACAAGCCATCACCGATCACGGGTGGTCCACAACAGCCTGCTGGCCCACAACAGCCTGGTGCAACCAAACCAGCTCCGGCACAGCCCGGCGCAACACTCCCCGCCACACCCAAACCAACTCCTGCACAGCCTGGTCCTGGGCAACCCATTGCTCCAAAACCCGGAAGTCCACAACAGCCTGGTGCACCCAAACCAGCTCCGGGACAACCAGGCGCAACACTCCCCACAACACCCAAACCAACTCCTGCAAAGCCTGGACCTGGGCAACCCGTTGCTCCAAAACCAACGCAACCATCAGGGCCTAAGCCAGCACCAAGTGATGACAACAACGGTGGTGGAGAAGGTGGCGGCGGAGAAGGTGGCGGCGGCGGCGGTGGTGGAGAAGGTGGCGGCGGTGGCGGTGGCGGCGGTGGCGGCGGTGGTGGTGGCGGCGGTGGAGAAGGCGGTGGAGGAGGCGGTGGCGGTGGTGGTGGAGAAGGCGGTGGAGGAGGCGGTGGCGGCGGTGGCGGCGGCCGCGGTCCTCGTGGTCGGCGCATCGAGCCCGAACCTCAACACATCGAACGCCGCTGGCTCTTTGGTCAGCAACACTCCGCCCTTGATCCCTTCAACGACAACACGAACAATCCCTTCCTTCTCGCCAACGATCTCTTCTCAACTCACTCCGATTTGATTTAACACGCATTCAGATCGCTCAATCAATCGCTCGCCGGTGCCAACAACCCACGGTCACCGCTGAGCGATGGGTGTTTGCCTCACAATCCCAACCAATCAACAACAGCACTAAATCACACCTACTTGCACACAACGAAGCCCAGTTGCACAAAAAAGCTGGGACTACTTAAGGACAAGCCTCTTAAACCCTCGGCAAAAACATGCTCTTCATTGGCAGCAGCGGCCACCAGGGCCAGCGCTAATCTTCCGCCGAGACGCCCTCAGTTGCACGCAGATTGCTTGCCATCCCTCAAGTTAATGTTCCATAGACCCTGACTGTGCATGGAGACAAAAGCCTATGCAAATTACCTGATGAGCAATTGAGGGGCCAATGAATAGCAAGCGCTTCACGATTGATTCGCTGATTAGGTTGATTTCAACCCAGCCCCTTTCGAGGAAATCGCAACAACAAACATTAATCAATTAATCGATTAAACAAATAACTTTCTTTCCTGTGACAGTTAATGGTTAACTTCCAATGCTTCAGACATGCTCCCCATACCGCGCCGAAACAATTGCAGTCACCACGCAATAGGGAATAATGTGTCATCAACAAGGCTTCAACATCAACATCCCATATCAACAGTTTCTGCCATCCTGAATGGTGAAATAAATTAAAACACTTACTCAAGATCAACTGTAAGCGTTGTGCATCTCCAATACCTGCATCACAATCAAAGAAAAGAGCACTCAGTAGGGATGAACGCCACGCAAACGAATCTCGCGTCCACCCTGCTGGTGGCAGATGCTCACTGCCCACAAATACGCGAACTCCTAACGCAAAGCCAAAGTCCAGTGCTCTGGCTGAACGCGGATCAAGAGCCCCTCGCACTGATCAGTCGAGCACTCTCAACAAAACGGAAACAAGGCAAGCCGGTGCAGACCCTGCATTGGGTTGGTCATGGCCAGCCCGGTGTGCTTCTGCTGGGTCAATCAGAAATCAACAGGCAAAGCCTGATCGCGCAGCATGCGCAGCTCAAGGCCTGGCATGTCGACACCATCGCACTCTGGAGTTGCTCCACCGCAGCGGATCCCAGCTTCATCAGTGTTTTAGAAGAGCTGAGCGGTGCAAGGGTCTGGGCCAGCGATCAAGCCCTCGGTCGCCTCGATCGCAACACAAGCCACTGGCAACTCTCCAGTCGCCATAGCGACATCCACCGGCAACCTGCACTGCCGATCCCTCAGGTCAAACAACGCGCATGGTCCTATCAACTGGGAGAATTCACGACCTACACAGATATCCCTCCAACCTATCCAGGCAGAACAACGGGGGAGTTTAGAAATAGTTACGCCTTCGCGGCACTGAAGGAGGACGGCTCCGTCATCACCTGGGGGAGCTCCTACAATGGCACTGAATCATCTGACGCAGTTGGTCTCACCGGCGTTAGCCAAATCTTCTCCACTAGCAGCGCCTTCGCGGCTCTGAAGGACGACGGCTCCGTTATCACTTTCGGCTCCCAACCCTTAGGTGGTAATTCATCTGATGTTTCAGAAGATCTCTCCTCTGGCGTCAGCCAAATCTTCTCAAATTGGAACGCCTTCGCGGCTCTGAAGGACGACGGCTCCGTTATCACTTGGGGCTCCCAATTCATCGGTTCGACCTCTCCTGGTGATTCATCTGATGTTTCAGCAGATCTCTCCTCTGGCGTCAGCCAAATCTTCTCCACTGGATCCGCCTTCGCGGCTCTGAAGGACGACGGCTCCGTTATCACTTGGGGCGGCTCTTCCTACGGTGGTGACTCGGATGATGTTTCAGCAGATCTCTCCTCTGGCGTCAGCCAAATCTTCTCCACTGGTTACGCCTTCGCGGCACTCAAGGACAACGGCTCCGTTATCACCTGGGGCTACGAATTCTTCGGTGGTGATTCATCTTCCGTCGACCTCTCCTCTGGCGTCAGCCAAATCTTCTCCAATAATTACGCTTTCGCGGCTCTGAAAAAAGACGGCTCCGTTATCACCTGGGGCTACGATTCCTACGGTGGTGATTCATCTTCCGTCGACCTCTCCTCTGGCGTCAGCCAAATCTTCTCCACTGGTTACGCTTTCGCGGCACTCAAGGACAACGGCTCCGTTATCACCTGGGGCTACGATTCCTACGGTGGTGATTCATCTTCCGTCGACCTCTCCTCTGGCGTCAGCCAAATCTTCTCCACTAGATCCGCCTTCGCGGCTCTGAAAAAAGACGGCTCCGTTATCACTTGGGGCAACGATTCCTACGGTGGTAATTCAGCTTCCGTCGACCTCTCCTCTGGCGTCAGCCAAATCTTCTCCACTGGATCCGCCTTCGCGGCTCTGAAGGACGACGGCTCCGTTATCACCTGGGGCTACGACTCCTTCGGTGGTGATTCATCTGATGTTTCAGCAGATCTCTCCTCTGGCGTCAGCCAAATCTTCTCAACTGGGTCCGCCTTCGCGGCTCTGAAAAAAGACGGCTCCGTTATCACTTGGGGATCCAACGGTGGTGATTCATCTGATATTGCAGAAGAGCTCAGCTCTGGTGTTGTTGGCATGGCCAACCCTTTCACCAATGACATTTATCAAAGCAGCGCTGGCGATCTTACAGACACAATCGATAATTTAATCACCTACATCAATGAGAATTCAAACATTTCAGCTGAAACAGTATTAACAGTTTCCAGCTCTGATGTAAGCGGCACTGAACTGGAATCGCTTCTGGAAGCTGAAACAGAAGCCACACTTGATTTCTCAAACATTGAAACCATCGAGGGTGATATCTCAGCAGACATCCTCCTTGATCTTGCTGGTGATGACACCTTCGAGCCAAGCTCTTTTTCCAGCATCACAGGCACGCTCGAGCAACTCCAGAGTGTCATTGAGACTTACGACACCTCCTTCAGCAGCGACACCACACTCACCATTTCTGACATCCTCGATTACACCAACAGCGATGTCGCAGCACTCCAGGATTCCACCACCGCTTTCGTCATCGACACCCTGCTTCCCGAACTGGAGCAGGCTGGCACCGACAGCACAGGCACCATCATCACCCTGATCTTCGATGAATCGCTCAGCCGCGTTGCGATTCCAACCGTCGAGCAATTTCAAATCGAGAGCAGTAGCAATAGCGATGCCGTCATCGACTCCGTCTCCGTCGATAACAACTACGTCACCCTCAGCCTCTCCTCTGACACACCCCTCTCTGCTGGCGACACCCTTTCACTCTCCTACTCGCCATCAGATGACGACAGCAAATCCATCCTCGACGATGCCGGCAATGCTGCTCCAAATCTGAGCAATCAATCGGTTGTCAACTACACGATCGATTCCACACCGCCAACCTTCAGCTCTGCCGCCACCAATGACGACGGCTCCGAGCTCACCCTGCTCTATTCCGAACAGCTCGATCCCTCCGACATCCCAGACGACCTAACGGTCTTCTCGATTAGCACCGATCGCTCCGATCTCAGCATCAGCCCCTCAGCCATTGCCATCGATGCCAATGCCGTTGTCCTCTCGATTTCTGATGACAGCTTCATCCAGCATGGCGACAGCGTCAGCCTCTCCTACAGCGGCAGCACTCTCCAAGACCCCGCCAGAAACGCTGCTGAGACCCTGATTGACGAGCCGGTTGACAACAACGTTCTCGATACCACCGCTCCATCCCTCGCCTCCGCTTCCACCAGCAACGACGGCAACGCCATCAGCCTCTCCTACAGCGAAACTCTCAGCGACTCCTCCACTCCAGCACTCTCCGACTTCAGCATCAGCGTCGATGGCACTGCTGCGGCACCGACACTGATCGCCATCTCCGGCAACAGCGTCGTCCTCACACCAGCCACTGCCATTGCCAATGGCAGCAATGTCAGCCTCTCCTACACCGGCACCGCCCTCCAGGATCTCGCCAGCACCCCCAATGCCGCTGCCGCCCTGAGCGACATCAGCGTCGTCAACCAAGTTCTCGATACCACCGCTCCAGCCTTCCTCAGCGCTGAATCCAACACTGCCGGCACCCTGATCAACCTCAACTACGACGAATCCTTCCTTTCAACCTCCCTACCCCTCAGCTCAGACTTCACGATCACCGCCGCTGATCAATCCTTCACTCCAGCCTCGGTGTCGGTGGACGGCAGCACCGTCAGCCTTGATCTAACCACCGATCCCATCAACAACGGCGACAGCGTCACCGTCAGCTACAGCGGCACCGCCCTTCGCGATGACGCCGGCAATGCCTCTGCTGGTCTCAGCGCTCAAGCGATCACCAACAACGTTCTCGATACCACCGCTCCATCCCTCGTCTCCGCTTCCACCAGCGAGGACGGCAACGCCATCAGCCTCCTCTACAACGAACTCCTCAAAGACAGAGTCAGCCCTAGCCACTTCCTGATCGGCATCGCTGGGCTGACCAGCGACTCACCCTCTGCCGCCAGTATCTCCGGCAGCACCGTCACCCTCACACCAGCGGAAACGATCAGCGCTGGCGATGCCGTCTCCATCTCCTACAACCCACCCGAGGGCAGCAGGGCCGTGATTAGCGGCATTCAAGATGCCGCCGGCAATCGCGCTGAAACACTCTCCTCCTTCATCGCTGAAAATAACGTCATCCCCGCAGACACTGATGCTCCAGAGTTGATCAATGCCGCCACCAATGACGACGGCTCCGCCATCACTCTCACCTTTGACATGGCCTTAGGTGATAACGATTTAAATGCCAATAAATTCACCGTTACCGCTGCTGATAACGACATCTCAATTACAGATGCAACGGTCTCAACCAATGCCGTTGAACTCACCCTCGATCAAGCCATTTCCTTTAATCAACCCGTCACCGTCTCATACGAGGAACCCAACAAAGACAAAACCGCCGTTCAAAGCAGCGATGGCAGCAATGTTGAATCATTTGACACACAAACCGTCATCAATAATGTCATCAACTCCACCATCAAAAAAGTTCTCATTAACCACAAAAAGGCCAAAAATGGTCAAGCCGTGTATGAAATTGCCGATGGCACCATCATCACCTCCAAGAAAAAACTCAAACCCGGCCAATCAACAAGAAAATTCAACGAACTCGAAAATCAAGATGGTGCTCTCATCGCCGCTGATGATGTCACCGGGGCGATCACAACGAAAAAAGGCTTCCGTGTGATCGCTGAGCAAAACGATGGTTTTACTCAAAGCAACTATCAATTCAAAGGCAAAAAAGGTCCTGCCATCCCCAAAGGCAAACCCAAGGATCTCTCTGAGTCCAAACTCCAAAAATTCGAGAAAAAACATTCCATCGATTTCGATGGTGATGACCTAGTTGATGGCAACGACCCGATCACCGGCCAACCACCCAAAGACGGCGACAAACCCGTAGGCGACAAAGGTAATAAAGGCAGCAAAGGGGATCAACCCGGCAAAGGCAATCAAGGGACTAAGGAAGGGAAAGATGATGACAAGCCCTCTGGAGATCAAGGTGGCAAAGGAGATAAAGACCTCGACAAGCCCTCTGGAGACAAAGGCGGTAAAGGAGATCAAGGTGGCAAAGGCGACAAAGACGACGACAAGCCCTCAGCAGATCAAGGCGGTAAAGGAGGTAAGGGAGGTAAAGACCTCGACAAGCCCTCTGGCAATAAGGGAGGTAAAGGCAGCAAACCCGACAAAGACGACGACAAACCCTCAGCAGATCAAGGCGGTAAAGGAGATAAGGGAGGTAAGGGTGAGAAAGATGACGACCAACCCTCTGGCGGTAAAGGCGGAAAGGGCAGCAAAGGCGACAAGGACGACGACAAGCCCAATCAACCCTCCGCTCCTGATACCCCTACGGACGACAACAAGCCATCACCGATCACGGGTGGTCCACAACAGCCTGCTGGTCCACAACAACCTGGTGGCCCACAACAGCCTGGTGCAGCCAAACCTGCTCCGGCACAGCCCGGCGCAACACTCCCCACCACACCGAAACCAGCGCCTGGTCAGCCTGGAACTGGGCAACCCATTGCTCCAAAACCCGGAAGTCCACAACAGCCTGGTGCAACCAAACCCGGTGCCCCTCAACCAGGAGCAACACTCCCTGCAACACCCAAACCAACTCCTGCACAGCCTGGACCCGAGCAACCCGTTGCTCCAAAACCAGCCCCACCATCCGGGCCTAAGCCAGCACCAAGTGATGACAACAAAGGCGGTGGTGGTGGCGGCGGAGAAGGCGGCGGCGGAGAAGGCGGTGGTGGCGGCGGTGGTGGTGGAGAAGGTGGTGGCGGTGGCGGCGGTGGCGGCGGTGGTGGCGGCGGTGGTGGCGGTGGTGGCCCCCGTCGTCGTCGGTTCGAGCCCGAACCTCAACACATCGAACGCCGCTGGCTCTTTGGTCAGCAACACTCCGCCCTTGATCCCTTCAACGACAACACGAACAATCCCTTCCTTCTCGCCAACGATCTCTTCTCAACGCACTCCGATTTGATTTAACACGCATTCAGATCGCTCAATCAATCGCTCGCCGGTGCCAACAACCCACTGTCACCGCTGCGCGATGGGTGTTTGCCTCACAATCCCAACCAATCAACAACAGCACTAAATCACACCTACTTGCACACAACTAAGCCCAGTTGCACAAAAAAGCTGGGACTACTTAAGGACAAGCCTCTTAAACCCTCGGCAAAAACATGCTCTTCATTGGCAGCAGCGTCAACTAGGGCCAGCGCTAATCTTCCGCCGAGACGCCCTCAGTTGCACGCAGATTGCTTGCCATCCCCCGATTCTCTGATCTCAAGTTGATGGACGGATCTCAGCCCCATCCCATTCTCCCAGGTGTTCTGGCCAACCGATTCAATGCACACATACCAACCCTGAACACTATCAGTGAATCCAATTCAACTCTCGCCGATGCCACACACAGCCTCAAACGCCCGGGCAATCAACAAACTTGTTGAATTCAATCCATTCCTGATCAATGACTCAACAACTCAATAATGGTTTAAAACCTGTGGCAAGAGATTGAATCGATCGACGTAAGCTAAACACCACCACATTCACCGAGACCAGATTGCAGATCGACTCTTATCTCTTGGGGATGAAAATTGAAGTGAATGAACCACAATTAATCCATCATTAAGCAAGCCTTTTAGCCACCTCGCAGTCACGACACCGCCTCACTAGATGTATTAAGCCGAACATTCAATCCGGCAGCAAATCATCTTTAAAATAGGTAGCAAGCAATACATCATTGACCCTGCAAATAACTAGTGTAATTGGATACCAATTTTGAGCTGTTTGGGCAATATTGACGAAGTACTTGATCTCCCTGGGGCGAATCACCCATCCCGCCGCAATCCTTCCGCTTCGATCAGCAGTGTTGTGGTGAGCCTACAAAGATCAGCACAGCCAGGCCCTGCTTCATCAACAACCGCAGTGAGAGCTGATCAGCCAACGGCTTTGATCGTTGCCGATGGCAGTTGCCCGCAGATCCGCGATCTACTCGCCAGCACGGCAGTTCCTGTGCTGTGGCTGCAAGGAACGGAACATCCCCTCGACATCCTCAGCCAGGAGCTCACCTGGCGACGTCAGCTAGGCAACCCTGTTGCGAACCTGCATTGGATCAGCCACGGCAGTGCAGGCCAACTTCATGTTGGTAACCACACGATCAGCAGCCAGTCGCTCATCGATCGGCATCAGCAACTGGCGCAATGGGGCCTGCAAGAGCTGATGCTCTGGAGCTGCTCGACAGGGGCCGAATCAAGCTTCATCAGCCTGCTGGAGGAATTCAGCGGCGCAACGGTCTGGGCGAGTCGTCTGCCGCTGGGGCAGCAGGAAAATGGATTCACGCATTGGCAACTGACGTCCCGTGATGATGCTCCATCACCGCAATTACCGATCGATGCGCAACAGCTTCTGAGCTGGCCACATCAACTAGGAGCGTTCCCAAGATCAGGCGGTGGAACACTTCAGGATCAAGGCTATGCCATTACCAGCCTGAGCGACAACAGCTCGATTGTGACTGGCTATTTCAACGGCACCGCCACATTTGGCAGTACCACACTCACATCAGCGGGTGATGATGATCTCTTTGTTGCCAAGCTTGATAGCAACGGCGATTATCTCTGGGCCAAACAAGGCGGTGGCAGTTCTGATGATACGGCCTATGGCATTACCAGCCTGAGCGACAACAGCTCGATTGTCACCGGGCGGTTCAGTGGTTCCGCCACATTTGGCAGTACCACGCTCACATCAGCGGGTAATGATGATGTTTTTATTGCCAAGCTTGATAGCAACGGCAATTATCTCTGGGCTAAAAAAGCAGGTGCAAGTTCTGATGATAAGGGCTATGCCATTACCAGCCTGAGCGACAACAGCTCGATTGTGACTGGCGAATTTCAGGGCACCGCCACATTTGGCAGTACCACGCTCACAGCGGATGATAGAGATGTCTTTATTGCCAAGATTGATAGCGACGGCAATTATCTCTGGGCCAAACAAGGTGGTGGAAATAACTATGATAGGGGCTATGGCATTGCCAGCCTGAGCGACAATAGCTCGATTGTGACTGGCTTTTTCTACGACACCGCCACATTTGGCAGTACCACGCTCACATCAGCGGGTAATTATGATGTCTTTATTGCCAAGATTGATAGCGACGGCAATTATCTCTGGGCCAAACGAGGCGGTAGCAGTTCGGATGATAGGGGTATTGCCATTACCAGCCTGAGCGACAACAGCTCGATTGTGACTGGCTATTTCAACGGCACCGCCACATTTGGCAGTACCACGCTCACGTCAGCGGGTAGTAAAGATGTCTTTATTGCCAAGCTTGATAGCAACGGCAATTATCTCTGGGCTAAGCAAGGCGGTAGCAGTTCTGCTGATAGGGGCATTGCCATTACCAACCTGAGCGACAACAGCTCGATTGTGACTGGCGAATTTCAGGGCACCGCCACATTTGGCAGTACCACCCTCACATCAGCGGGTGACAGAGATGTCTATGTCGCCAAACTTGATAGCAACGGAAATTATCTCTGGGCTAAAAATCCCGGTGGAACAGGTCGGGATATGGCACGTGGCATCACCGTCCTAAGCGACAACAGCACGATTGTGACTGGTGACTTCAGCGGCACCGCCACATTTGGCAGTACCACCCTCACATCAGCGGGTAATTATGACGTCTTTATTGCTAAATATGATAGCAACGGCGATGGGTGGATTGATCCTGCAATTACATCCGCCAGCTACAACGCTTCCACCGGCGTCCTGTCTGTTACGGGGACAAACTTCAAGGTCAATTCAGGCGCAGATAACGACATCGACGTCTCAAAACTCACCCTCACCGGAGAAGGCAGCAACACCTACACCCTCACATCGGCCGACGTTGAACGCACATCAGCAACGGCTTTTTCCGTCACCCTCAACGCTGCTGATCAACTTCAACTCGCTGGACTACTCAATAAAAACGGAACCTCCTCGGGTGGCGGCACCTCCTACAACATCGCTGGAGCTCTGAACTGGAATCCAGGCGCTAGTTCCTCACCAGCAGACAGCACCGGTAACGCCATCACCGTCTCCAATGTCGCTGCACCAAGCCTCAGCTCCGCCAGCTACGACGATTCCAGCGGTGTTCTCGCTCTAACCGGCAGCAACCTGCCCGCCTATTCCGGTTCCAACAACGACATCGATGTCTCCAAGTTCACCATCACCGGTGGCTCCGGCAGCACCTACACCCTCACCTCCTCTGATGTTGAACTGACCTCCAAAACATCAGCCAGCATCAGCCTCAACAGCGCCGACCAGACCAATCTCGATTCCCTGCTCAACAACAACGGCACCGCATCGATCCAGGGCACCACTTACAACATTGCTGCTGCCAACCGCTGGGCTCCAGGTTCTGATCCCTCCGCCAACAGTCAAGACCTCACCGGTAACGCCATCACTGTTTCAGGGATCGCTCCTCCTCCAGCACCTGCACCGGCGCCATCACCCGATCCCTCGCCATCCCCCGATCCCACTCCTACTCCCACAGCAGCGCCGCGTCCCCCTCTCAGACCCAGGCCCATACCCATCCCGCCAGGCCTGGTTCAACCAGATCTTGTTAAACCAGCGCTTCCAAAACCAACAAAACCACCCCTGCCTTTAGCTGTCGCGCCTCCACCTCCAACACCAACACCAACACCCCCGGCGCGCCCTGCGCCTGCAGCACCACAAAAAATCAGCGAGCCCACAACGACAACAACGACCACGACGATCGATCAGCCGATCGTTTCCACACTCCTGGTTGACAACAGCAACAACGGCAACGGCAATGGCGACCCTGCAGCCACTGGCGCCAACCCAGACGCAGAACCAAGCAATCCGATCACCGTTCGCCGGCCTCAATCTGTTGAGCTCAACCTCGATCAGGCCAACTCAAGCCAGAACACCAACAGCAAACAGGCCCTCAACACCCTCACCAAGGCGATCCGCACCCGCAACACAACCTCAAATTCACAAGCCGGACTGATTCAAGGCGCGCAATCCTTCCTCAATCAGCTTCCAAAGGGCAGCAACGTCGACGTTCATACCCTCGTTCCCACCAGCGCATTCGCCATCGCTGGACAACCAATCACCATTGAAGGCACTCCGCCGCAATCCGTTTCAGACAACAACAAGAACAACAAAGACAAAACAGACAAGACAGACAAGACGAACGACCAAGACAACACCAACACCAACGACTCCTCCAATAACGACAACTCCACAACAACATCCACAGCCACCACCACAACAGCCCTGGTGGTTGATCTCACCAACCTGCCCGGTCAACCCCAGCTCGAGCTCCATCACATCGACTACACCGTCATCGTTGGCAGCGCTCAGATCTCAGGCGGCGCAGGCAGCAACATCCTCCGCGCCGATCAACAACCGCAAATCATCAACCTTGGCGCTGATCACGACACCCTCGATGGTGGAGGCGGCAACGATCGCATCGGCTCCAAAGCCGGCAATGATCTCCTCATCGGTGCTGCTGGTGATGACACCCTCAAAGGCGGCAGCCATCGCGACACGCTCCAAGGCGGCTCTGGAGAAGACACGCTCAAAGGCGGACGCGGAAAAGACACACTCCACGGCGGAACCGGCAACGATCACCTCAGCGGAGGCCATCAAGACGATCAACTCCATGGCCAGGACGGCAACGACAGCCTCCGCGGCCGCCATGGTGATGACGACCTCAATGGCAACAAGGGCAACGATCACCTCAAAGGCAAACGCGGCGACGACAAGCTCCACGGGGGTGATGGCGACGACACCCTGATCGGTGGATCCGGTGCTGATCGCTTTGTTCTCTCAACAGGCAACGACACCATCACCGATTTCAGTCCCAAGCACGGCGATCACATCGCCATCCGAGCATCCATCCAAGACAGCATTGATCTCAGCATCGAACAACACAACAACGATCTACTGCTGATCGATCCGGCCCACAACATTCACACCACCATCCTCAACATCAACCTCGACCAACTTCTCGCTGCACAACCAGATCTCCTAACTTAAAACCAGGGTGTTGAGTGAAAACAGGGTGTTGAGTGAAACCAGGTTATTGAGCAATCCAAACACCATGGCCGCAGGACTCAATCACGCCCACTTGCACAAATTCAGGCCCAGTTGCACAAAAAACCAGGGATATCTCAGAGACAAGCCTCTTAGACCAGTTCCGACAACTTGGAGTTAAGTGGCAGCAAAGGCCAGAAACCCCAGCGCTGATCAGCAGGATTCACACCAGCTCCGGCCACCACGGCCCCCATCAATGCAGTGATTCTGCAGAGGCATGGATCAGGCCTGGGTCAAACCACCCACCAACCAAGGCCAATGCTGATCCTCAGATGGATACCGAAACCCCCACGAAGCAAACTTCAATCCACGCTCAAGCAGAAGCAGGGCCTTAACGCGACTCGTCTACCTTTTCATCCAATCATCCAAGGTTTCTGAGAGCAAATAGCCATATCCACGCTCCAAGGAAGCATCTTCATAAGCACCAAGATCAACCACCTTCCATCGCAAGGAATCAAGTCGATCGCGCTTGAGAAATACAACAACAGGATGTTGAAACTGACGAGTTTTGCCACCAGAAAGAATCACAAGATTCACTCTGACTTCGTCTTGATTTACAACTTGGCATCGAATCGATTCAATCTCATCCGTTCCCATTTGGTGTCCTGAAAAAACATCAATATCCACAACCACATAACCGTTTCCTGAAGCTTGAAAGTGGGCATGTTTTTTCGCAACATCAAGCAACTGCCTGTGAATAGCTGCTTCGAATAGATAACTGTATTTTGAGAGGCTCTTGTTCCAGAAGTCAGTCCTTACCTCTTCGCTGTAAAGCAAGCGCACTAGAGACTCAACATCGTCGGGACAACCAGCGTTCTGCTGGTTAGCCGAGGCAGGGGCCAATGATATGGTCAACACAAAACCCAGGAACCAGAGACGCAACGAAGGAATACTTGTACGCATCAATACATCCAACCAAAACATCAACTATTCAACCATCAGCTCTCGCACACCGGTCCAGCCATGGATCACTGATTGACGCGCTCGAGCAGTGACAATTCAGCAGCCTTGTAAACCCTGTCCTTCGCGGTGCCTAAGTCGTCCGCCTTTAAAATATTTTCCTCGTCCGTTGTCAGAGCAGCAGCAAAATCGGGCTGAATCCCTTTTATACGCAATGCCCTACCGCTTGGCGTTAGGTATTCGCCAGTCGTGACATAAGTGGCTGAATCATCAGCCAAAGCCCTGATTGTCTGAATGCGGCCCGAGCCCATGCCCACCTGGGAACTCGAAGGGCCGGGCAACAGCTGACAGAGCCCAACCAGATCGGCGTAGGCCTCAGCGGTGATCCAACGCTCCCGCTGCACAAAGCGCTCGTGGAGGTAGCCGAGATGCGCCACGGGGCCACTGAAGGAGGTCAGCCCCAACACGAAAAACTGAACAAACACCTGCAGCGGACCGGGCATCACGCTGCTCCTCTCAGACGGGGAACAGGCGGCGGTTCCGGTTGGCAATCGCCACCAGCGACAGCATCACCGGAACCTCCACCAGCACGCCAACAACCGTGGCCAAGGCAGCCCCGGAGTTCAAACCGAACAGGCTGATTGCCACCGCAACCGCCAACTCAAAAAAGTTGGATGCGCCGATCATGGCCCCGGGTGCCGCAATCGATCGTGGCTGTCATGCTGAGCGCATCCAAAACGCCGTGATCCAGAAGATCAGATAGGTCTGGAGGATCAGAGGAATGGCGATCAAAACGATGGCCAGCGGTTTGGCCAGGATCGCCTGGGCCTGCACCATGAACAGCAGCAACACGGTGGCGATCAACGCGCCGATCGCCAGGGGCTTAAGCCGCGTCTCCAACCGCTCAATCCGGCGAGCACTGTGCAGACTCAGCCGCGTGAACCATCCGGCCACCAGGGGGACCACGACGAACAGACCCACTGCCGTGAGCATCGTTTCCCAAGGCACCAACACATCCGAAACACCCAGCAGAAGCGCCGCAATGGGGGCAAAGGCGAACACCATGATCACGTCGTTCAACGCGACCTGCACCAGGGTGTAGTTGGGATCGCCATCGCTAAGGCGACTCCACACGAACACCATCGCCGTGCAGGGAGCGACCCCAAGAAGAATCATCCCGGCCACGTACTCCTGGCCAATGGCTGCCGGGATCCAGGCGGAAAAAACACCACGGATGAACAGCCAGGCAAGGGCTGTCATGGTGAGCGGCTTGATCACCCAGTTCACGACAGCTGTCACCAACAGCCCCCGTGGCTGCTGGCGAATCGCTCCGATTGAGGAGAAGTCGACCGCCAGCATCATGGGAAAGATCATTCCCCAGATCAGCACTGCGATCGGCAGATTGATCCCCACAGCCTCCAGGGCTGCGATGCTTGCCGCCGCATCAGGGAACAAAGCGCCAAGGCCAACCCCAACCACGATCGCCAGGGCAATCCAGACAGAGAGATAGCGCTCGAACCAACCCATTAATCCATCAAGAAAACTTGATGGATTGAGCTTAAGGGTGGGCAAATACCACCTAGACCTCTATTGAATGCGTCTTACATCCGCCCAGCGAAACAAAGCTTGCCGAGAAGCTGCCATTCAGAGGTGACACATCATTGATCCCAGTTGCACAAAATTACAGGGATATCTCAGAGACAAGCCTCTTAGACCAGTTCCGGCAACTTGGAGTTAAGTGGCAGCAGCGGCCACCAGGGCCAGCGCTGGTCTTCCGCCGAGACGCCCTCAGTTGCATGCAGATTGCTTGGCATCCCCCGATTCTCTGATCTCAAGCTGATGGACGGATCTCAGCCCCATCCCATTCTTCCAGGTGTTCTGGCCAACCGATTCAATGCACACATACCAGCCCTGAACACTATCAGTGAATCCAATTCAACTCTCGCCGATGCCACACACAGCCTCAAACGCCCGGGCAATCAACAAACTTTTTGAATTCAATCGATTTCTGATCAATGATTCAATAACTCAACAACGATTTAAACCATTTGCCAAGAGAGCGAATCGATCGACGCAAGCTTGAACAGCACCACCACCTTCACCGATTGCAGATTAACTCTTATCTTTTGGGGATGAAAATGGAAGCGAATGAACCACAATGAATTCATCATTAAGCAAACCGGCCATCCACCTCGCAGGCACGACACCGCCTCACTAGATGTATTAAGCCGAACATTTAATCCGGTAGCAAATCGTCTTAAAACTAGGTAGCAAGCAATACATCATTGACCCTGCAAATAACTAGTGTAATTGGATACCAATTTTGAGCTGTTTGGGCAATATTGACGAAGTACTTGATCTCCCTGGGGCGAATCACCCATCCTGCCGCAATCCTTCCGCTTCCATCAGCAGTGCTGTGGTGAGCCTGCAAAGATCAGCACAGCCTGGCCCTGCTTCATCAACAACCACAGTCAGAGTTAATCAGCCAATGGAGTTGGTCGTTGCCGATGGCAGTTGCCCGCAGATCCGCCAACTGCTCGCCAAGGCAGATGCACCTGTGCTGTGGCTGGAAGGAGAAGATCACCCCTTCGACATCCTCAGCCAGGAGCTCAACTGGCGGCGGAAACAAGGCAACCCTGTTGCATTCCTGCATTGGATCAGCCACGGCAGTGCAGGCCAATTTCATGTAGGCAACCACACGATCAGCAGCAAGTCGCTGATTGATCGGCATCAGCAACTGGCGCAATGGGGCCTGCAGAAACTAGTGCTCTGGAGCTGCTCGACAGGGGCCGAATCAAGCTTCATCAGCCTGCTGGAGGAGTTCACTGCTGCAAAAGTTTGGTCAAGTCGTCACTCACTGGGCCGTTTAAGGGATGGATCCGCGCATTGGCAACTGACGTCCCGTGATGATGCTCCATCACCGCAATTACCGATCGATGCGCAACAGCTTCTGAGCTGGCCACATCAACTAGGAGCGTTCCCAAGATCGGGCGGTGGCAGTACTTCTGATATGAGCCATGGGATTACCAGCCTGAGTGACAACAGCTCGATTGTCACCGGCCGGTTCAGCGGCACCGCCACATTTGGCAGTACCACGCTCACTTCAGCGGGCAATGAAGATATGTTTATTGCCAAACTTGATAGCAACGGCGATTATCTCTGGGCCAAACAAGGCGGTGGCGTAAGTTGGGAAAGTGGCTATGGCATTGCCAGCCTGAGCGATAACAGCTCGATTGTGACTGGCTATTTCAACGGCACCGCCACATTTGGCAGTACCACGCTCACTTCAGCAGGCAGTCAAGATATTTTTATTGCCAAGCTTGATAGCAACGGCAATTATCTCTGGGCCAAACAAGGCGGTGGCGCAAATTGGGATTCAGGCCGTGGCATTACCAGCCTGAGCGATAACAGCTCGATTGTGACTGGCTATTTCAACGGCACCGCCACATTTGGCAGTACCACCCTCACATCAGCGGGTGATGATGATATTTTTATTGCCAAGCTTGATAGCAACGGCGATTATCTCTGGGCCAAACAAGGCGGTGGCGTAAGTGGTGATAATGGCAACGGCATTGCCAGCCTGAGCGACAACAGCTCCATTGTCACTGGCACATTTCAGGGCACCGCCACATTTGGCAGTACCACGCTCACTTCAACAGGTAATAATGATGTCTTTATTGCCAAACTTGATAGCAACGGCAATTATCTCTGGGCTAAAAAAGCGGGTGGAACAAGCAGCGATGAAAGCCGTGGCATTATCAGCCTGAGCGACAACAGCTCGATTGTGTCTGGCGAATTTGTGGGCACCGCCACATTTGGCGGTACCACGCTCACATCAGCGGGCAGTTCTGATGTCTTTATTGCCAAGCTTGATAGCAACGGCGATTATCTCTGGGCCAAACAAGGCGGTGGCGCAAGTTGGGATATTTCCTTTGCCATCACAAGCCTGAGCGACAACAGCTCGATTGTGACTGGCTATTTCACCGACACCGCCACATTTGGTAGCACCACGCTCACATCAGCAGGTAATTCTGATGTCTTTATTGCCAAGCTTGATAGCAACGGCAATTATCTCTGGGCCAAAAATGCCGGTGGAGATACGAGTGATCGGGGCGTTGCCATTACCGGCCTGAGTGACAACAGCTCGATTGTCACCGGCCGGTTCAGCGGCACCGCCACATTTGGCAGTACCACGCTCACTTCAGCGGGCAGTAATGATATTTTTATTGCCAAACTTGATAGCAACGGCAATTGGTTGAATCCGCCTTCAATTACATCTGCCAGCTACAACGCTTCCACCGGCGTCCTGTCTGTTACGGGGACAAACTTCAAGGTCAATTCAGGCGCAGATAACGACATCGACGTCTCAAAACTCACCCTCACCGGAGAAGGCAGCAACACCTACACCCTCACATCGGCCGACGTTGAACGCACATCAGCAACGGCTTTTTCCGTCACCCTCAACGCTGCTGATCAACTGCAACTCGCTGGCCTACTCAATAAAAACGGAACCTCCTCGGGTGGCGGCACCTCCTACAACATCGCTGGAGCTCTGAACTGGAATCCAGGCGCTAGTTCCTCACCAGCAGACAGCACCGGTAACGCCATCACCGTCTCCAATGTCGCTGCACCAAGCCTCAGCTCCGCCAGCTACGACGATTCCAGCGGTGTTCTCGCTCTAACCGGCAGCAACCTGCCCGCCTATTCCGGTTCCAACAACGACATCGATGTCTCCAAGTTCACCATCACCGGTGGCTCCGGCAGCACCTACACCCTCGCCTCCTCTGATGTTGAACTGACCTCCAAAACATCAGCCAGCATCAGCCTCAACAGCGCCGACCAGACCAATCTCGATTCCCTGCTCAACAACAACGGCACCGCATCGATCCAGGGCACCACTTACAACATTGCTGCTGCCAACCGCTGGGCTCCAGGTTCTGATCCCTCCGCCAACAGTCAAGACCTCACCGGTAACGCCATCACTGTTTCAGGGATCGCTCCTCCTCCAGCACCTGCACCGGCGCCATCACCCGATCCCTCGCCATCCCCCGATCCCACTCCTACTCCCACAGCAGCGCCGCGTCCCCCTCTCAGACCCAGGCCCATACCCATCCCGCCAGGCCTGGTTCAACCAGATCTTGTTAAACCAGCGCTTCCAAAACCAACAAAACCACCCCTGCCTTTAGCTGTCGCGCCTCCACCTCCAACACCAACACCAACACCCCCGGCGCGCCCTGCGCCTGCAGCACCACAAAAAATCAGCGAGCCCACAACGACAACAACGACCACGACGATCGATCAGCCGATCGTTTCCACACTCCTGGTTGACAACAGCAACAACGGCAACGGCAATGGCGACCCTGCAGCCACTGGCGCCAACCCAGACGCAGAACCAAGCAATCCGATCACCGTTCGCCGGCCTCAATCTGTTGAGCTCAACCTCGATCAGGCCAACTCAAGCCAGAACACCAACAGCAAACAGGCCCTCAACACCCTCACCAAGGCGATCCGCACCCGCAACACAACCTCAAATTCACAAGCCGGACTGATTCAAGGCGCGCAATCCTTCCTCAATCAGCTTCCAAAGGGCAGCAACGTCGACGTTCATACCCTCGTTCCCACCAGCGCATTCGCCATCGCTGGACAACCAATCACCATTGAAGGCACTCCGCCGCAATCCGTTTCAGACAACAACAAGAACAACAAAGACAAAACAGACAAGACAGACAAGACGAACGACCAAGACAACACCAACACCAACGACTCCTCCAATAACGACAACTCCACAACAACATCCACAGCCACCACCACAACAGCCCTGGTGGTTGATCTCACCAACCTGCCCGGTCAACCCCAGCTCGAGCTCCATCACATCGACTACACCGTCATCGTTGGCAGCGCTCAGATCTCAGGCGGCGCAGGCAGCAACATCCTCCGCGCCGATCAACAACCGCAAATCATCAACCTTGGCGCTGATCACGACACCCTCGATGGTGGAGGCGGCAACGATCGCATCGGCTCCAAAGCCGGCAATGATCTCCTCATCGGTGCTGCTGGTGATGACACCCTCAAAGGCGGCAGCCATCGCGACACGCTCCAAGGCGGCTCTGGAGAAGACACGCTCAAAGGCGGACGCGGAAAAGACACACTCCACGGCGGAACCGGCAACGATCACCTCAGCGGAGGCCATCAAGACGATCAACTCAATGGCCAGGACGGCAACGACAGCCTCCGCGGTCGCCATGGTGATGACGACCTCAATGGCAACAAGGGCAACGATCACCTCAAAGGCAAACGCGGCGACGACAACCTCCATGGAGGAGACGGCGACGACACCCTCATCGGTGGAGATGGTGCTGATCGCTTTGTTCTCTCAACAGGCAACGACACCATCACCGATTTCAATCCCAAGCACGGCGATCACATCGCCATCCGAGCATCGATCCAAGACAGCCTTGATCTCAGCATCGAACAACACAACAACGATCTACTGGTGATCGATCCGGCCCACAACATCCACACCACCATCCTCAACATCAACCTCGATCAACTTCTCGCTGCACAACCAAATCTCCTCACTTGAAGCCAGGGTGTTGAGTGAAACCAGGGTGTTGAGTAAAAACAGGGTGTTGAGCAATCCACACACCCTTGGCCCAGGACTCATCCCAATTGCACAAATTCAGGCCCAGTTGCACAACATTCCAAGGGCAACTAGGGGACAAGTCCCCCAGGTCTCCTCCAACAACTAACGACTAAGCGGCAGCACCGGCCACCAGGGCCAGCGCTGGTCTTCCGCCGAGACGCCCTCAGTTGCACTCAGATTGCTTGAAATCACTTAAGTTGATGTTCCATAGAACGTGACTGTGCATAGAAACAAAACCTTGTGAAATTGACCTGAAGAGCAATTGAGGGTCCAATGAATAGCAAGCGCTTCGCGATTGATTCGCTGATTAGGTTGATTTCAACCCAGCCCCTTTCGAGGGAATCGCATCAACAAACATTGATCAATTAATCGATTAAACAAACAACTTTCTTCTCTGTGACAATTAATGGTTAACTTCCTATTCTTCAGCAATGCCCAAATACCGCGCCAAACCCGTTGCAGTCCCCTCGCAACAGGAAACAATGAGTCATCCATAAGGCTTCAATATCAACACCCCAAATCAACGGGTTCTGCCATCCAAAATGGTGAAATAAATTCAAACACTTACTCAAGATCAACTATAAAAGTTGTGCATCTCCAATACCTGCATCACAATCAAAGAATAGAGCACTCAGCAGAGATGAACGCCACGCAAACGAATCTCGCGTCCACTCTGCTGGTGGCAGATGCACACTGCCCACAAATCCGCGAACTCCTAACGCAAAGCCAAAGTCCAGTGCTCTGGCTGGCCGCAGATCAAGAGCCCCTCGCACTGATCAGTCGAGCTCTATCAACACGACGCCAACAAGGCCAACCGGTGCAAACCATGCACTGGGTTGGTCATGGCCAACCTGGTGTGCTGCTGCTCGGTGGATCCGAAATCAACAGGGAAAGCCTGATCTCGCAACAGGAGCAGCTCAAGACCTGGCAAGTCGACACCATCGCACTGTGGAGCTGTTGCACCGGCGCCGACCATGCCTTCACCAGTGTTTTAGAGGAGCTCACTGGAGCATCTGTGTGGACGAGCGATCGACCGCTCGGCAGGCTGCAAGACGGCAGTAGCTCCTGGAAACTCTCAAGCTCAAGCCAAAAAAAAGCACTAGCAGACTCTCCAGAGTTCCCCATCGATACCAGCCATCAATTGGCCTGGAAGCACCAACTGGGTGGATTTACAACAAACACACCAACTACCCAAGCCAGCCCCGGCAGGACGTACCAGGAATACAGAAATAACACCGCTTTCGCGGCACTCAAAGACGACGGCTCCGTCATCACTTGGGGCAACGGAACCTCCGGTGGTGATTCATCCTCAGTAGAAGAAGAGCTCAGTTCAGGCGTCAGCCAAATCTTCGGCAATAATTACGCCTTCGCGGCACTCAAAGACGACGGCTCCGTCATCACTTGGGGCTCCAAAAGCTTCGGAGGTAATTCATCCTCTGTTTCCTCCTCCCTCTCCTCCGGCGTTAGCAAAATCTTCTCCAATTTCGGTGCCTTCGCGGCACTCAAAGACGACGGCTCTGTCATCACCTGGGGTAGCACCAACGAGGGCGGTGATTCATCCTCTGTCTCCTCCTCCCTCTCCTCCGGCGTTAGCAAAATCTTCTCCAATTTCGGTGCCTTCGCGGCACTCAAAGACGACGGCTCTGTCATCACCTGGGGTAGCACCAACGAGGGCGGTGATTCATCCTCTGTCTCCTCCTCCCTCTCCTCCGGCGTTAGCCAACTTTTCTCTACGTCAAGTGCCTTCGCGGCACTCAAAGACGACGGCTCTGTCATCACCTGGGGTTACACCAACCACGGCGGTGATTCATCCTCTGTCTCCTCCTCCCTCTCCTCCGGCGTTAGCCAACTTTTCTCCACTTCAACTGCCTTCGCAGCACTCAAAGACGACGGCTCTGTCATCACCTGGGGTTACACCAACGAGGGCGGTGATTCATCCTCAGTAGAAGAAGAGCTCAGTTCAGGCGTCAGCCAAATCTTCTCTAATAATTATGCCTTCGCGGCACTGAAAAAGGACGGCTCTGTCATCACCTGGGGTAGCACCAACGAGGGCGGTGATTCATCCGCTGTCTCCTCCTCCCTCTCCTCCGGCGTTAGCAAAATCTTCTCCAATAACGGTGTCTTCGCGGCACTCAAAGACGACGGCTCCGCCATCACCTGGGGCAGAACCAACTACGGCGGTGATTCATCCTCCGTTTCCTCCTCCCTCTCCTCCGGCGTTAGCAAAATCTTCTCCAATTTCGGTGCCTTCGCGGTACTCAAAGACGACGGCTCTGTCATCACCTGGGGGAACACCAACTACGGCGGTGATTCATCCTCTGTCTCCTCCTCCCTCTCCTCCGGCGTTAGCCAACTTTTCTCTACGTTAAGTGCCTTCGCGGCACTCAAAGACGACGGCTCCGTCATCACCTGGGGGAACACCAACTACGGCGGTAATTCGTCCTCCGTTTCCGCTCAACTCTCCTCCGGAGTTGTTGGTTTTGCCAACCCATTGACCAACGATGTTTACGACAGCGCCGGCAAGTCCAAAGACGACAGCACCGCTCCCACTGTCACCTCCTCTGCCACGTCCACAGACGGCAGCAAAGTCGTCCTCACCTATGACAAAAAGCTTTCAGCAGTAACGGCTGCCAATAAGGACTTTTCCGTCACGACTGATGGGGTTCCCAATGAAGTGAAAGGCGTCACTATCTCTGGTGCCAAAGTCAAGCTCGCTCTCACGACACCAGTAAAAAAGGGACAGAACGTCACCGTTGCATACACCGATCCAAGCCCTGCAAATGATGCCAATGCCATTCAAGACAGGCAGGGCAATGACGTTGAATCTCTCAGCAAAACTACAGTGATCAACAATTCAAGGATCGATGGCAGACCACCAACGTTCAAATCAGCCTCCTCCAACGCTGCTGGCAATAAAATTCTACTCAACTATGACGAAATTCTCTCAGCAAAAACAGCTGACAATAACGACTTTATCGTTAGATCAAATGGTGCTCCAAATAATGTGACTTCTGTCACCATTTTAAATGCCACCATCAAGCTCAATCTCGCTACATCTGTAAAAAAGGGACAGGCCGTCACCGTTGCGTACACCGATCCAAGCACTGAAGATGATGCCAATGCTATTCAAGACAGGAAAGGAAATGATGCTACATCTTTAAGTGAAACTGCTGTGACTAACAATTCCAGCCTTGACGGAACACCACCAAGATTCAAAACAGCCTCTACCAATCCTTCTGGCAGCAAAGTTCTACTCAACTATGACGAAATTCTCTCAGCAAAAACAGCTGACAATAACGACTTTATCGTTAGATCAAATGGCGCTCCAAATAAAGCAACAGCTGTCAACATTAATAATGCAACGGTTAATCTCACCCTTACTACACCTATAAAAAAGGGTCAGACCGTCACTGTTGCATACACCGATCCAAGTACTGCAGATGATGCCAATGCCATTCAAGACAGGAAAGGAAATGATGCTACATCTTTAAGTGAAACTGCTGTGACCAACAATTCCAGCCTTGACGGAACACCACCAAGATTCAAATCAGCCTCTACCAATGCTGCCGGCAGCAAAGTTCTACTCAACTACGATGAAAAGCTATCATCAAAATCGGCTGATAATAATGACTTTTTCGTTAGGTCCAATGGCTTCCCAAATAAAATTACAGCTGTTACCATTTCTGATGCAACAGTCAGACTCTCCCTCGCCAAGCCTGTTAAAAAAAATCAGTCCGTCACCGTTGCATACACCGATCCAAGTACTGCAGATGATGCCAATGCCATTCAAGACAGGAAAGGAAATGATGCTACATCTTTAAACCAAACGGCGGTGACCAATAATTCAATTATTGACGGCGCACCACCAACATTCAAATCAGCCTCTACCAACGCTGCCGGCAACAAAGTTCTACTAAACTACGACGAAAAGCTCTCAGCAAAATCAGCTAACAATAATGACTTTTTGATTCGATCAAATGGTATTCCTAATAAAGTGACTGCTATCACTATTCGTGATGCCACCCTCAAGCTAACACTCGCTAAACCTGTTAAAATCAATCAGAACATCACCGTTGCATACACAGATCCAAGTAACGCAGATGATGCCAATGCTATTCAAGACAAAAAAGGAAATGATGTTGCATCATTAAAAAGAACTATCGTAACTAACAACTCAACTATCAAGGGCAAGCCAGCAGCACCCAAAGAGAATTTCGCAGATTTCTCACATAAGCAAGTCAAACAACTCTCACTTAAGGATATTAAAAGGGTCTCAAAGCCTGAGCTTTCTGACCTCTCACCAAAAGCCATCAAAGGATTCTCCACAAAGCAAATAGCGAGTTTATCCAGCCATGTCTTTTCAGGGCTAGATCAAAATCAGTTGAGCAGACTAACAAAAGATGCCGTGACAGGCCTGAAGAAAGGGCACCTCAAGACTCTCAATGGAGAAGAACTATCCACCTTCAAGCCAAATGTTCTTATGGAGTTTGCTCCTGATAGCATCTCTGGGCTGAAACCCGCATCACTTGATGCATTGAACAAGAAACAAACCCGAGCATTTAAAAACAATCAGCTCGCGAGTCTGAGCAAAAAACAAATCAAAAAAGCAAAGGACTTTGTTGACGACTTGACAAAGAAACAGAGCAAAGCACTCACAACAGGCGTCTCAAAACGAACCATGCGTACTTTTGAACCACTAATTCAATCTGACGATGAGTCAGTACTCCTTCTAGGGATTGAACCCTTAGCCTAAACGTTAAATAAAGCGAGAGGTCGCAACCTCAAAAGCTTGTGCATAACGCAACAAACATTACGGCCGTTGAAGATCCTCGAAAATACTCTTCAACCCGAAATGCTTGATTGATGGTTTCAACAATAACTTTAGAAACTGATCAGCTTGATCAGTGCACTTAGAAGCGGGGCTGTCCTCAAGCACCGATTCGGCTTGCCAAAACCCGCTGGCATGACGGACGGCTGTGGCTGCTCAACTCAGGCACCAGCGAACTGGGCTGGAACAACATTGGAACCTTTCAACCACTTTGTGCGTTACCGGGCTTCGTGGGCGGACTGGCCTTCCATCAGGGGTTTGCATGAGAGGGTCTCTCCCAACTGCGCTCATCGGTGTTCACCGGTCTGCACATGGCGGAACGAATGAGCCAAACCAGCACGACAGCTCAAGGGGGTCTGCGGACTGCGGATTGTCGCCCTGTGACACTCCATCCGCCTGGATCGTGCTCGGCAGTTGCTGCTCAACCCCAAGCAGCGCCGCAACCGAGGCTTCATGGTCGTTGGCGACATCGCAAAGGAGATGTGCTTCAGCAGCCGTTGCCACTTAACCCAATCGCTTTTAACAGCACGTTCATGGGCTGCCTTGCGAGACACTCAAGCGAAGCGACACCAAAGCCCCATAAAATGCTTAAATCTGCAACTGCGTACGTTTCGGCCCCTCAAATATTGTGAGAAAAGCCCATAATTCATTGAAGGGACTGAGAGTTTCCTGAAAGGGTGTTGCTTGACGATCTGCCATATCAGAGTTGGTTGCACCAGCTGCAGACATGGGCAGTAGATGGTCGCCTTCTCGCAGCAGCCCTTGATGCACTAAAGCTGAAGCCAGGCCAAGCGACAGAGCGTCTGAAACGCATCGTCGAACGACTGGCCAAAGGGGACAGACGCGATATTCCACCCATTGAGATGCTGCCGGGCAGCGCCATGCCGGGCGCCGCTGGAGCGTATGCGAAGGCTACAAGAACGATCTATATCAACAAGGAATGGATCAAATCAGCAAAGAAGATTGATGTCTTAATACTCCTGACAGAGGAATTTGGGCATCACTTAGACAGCCAAATCAAGGAGAAAGATACGCCAGGAGATGAAGGAGAAATCTTCTCCAAACAACTACTTAATTCTAACCCAAAGAACACATTTTCCAACCACCAAACACATTTCATCAATGGAAATGACCATGGCTGGATCAGTGTTAATGGACAGACCCTGAGCGCAGAGTTTCAAGTAATCAATGGAACATCAGGCAATGACACCATCAATGGCACCGGTCCTAGCAACACAATCTATGGATTTGGTGGCAATGACACTATAGGGGGAGGAGGAGGGGCTGATTACATTTATGGAGGCGGCGGTGCTGACAGAATTTACGGAAAGACTGAAGCCTTAAGGGATACCTTCACCAATTACTTATTTGGCGGCGAAGGAAACGACACGCTTATTAGTGGCGTCGCAAGAGATATCCTGCGTGGCGATGGCAATCAAGTTGGCCAAGAAGCATCGACAAATGATGGCAATGATTGGTTACAAGGCAACGGTGGCAGTGATTTACTCACTGGTGGCAACGGTAATGACCTCCTTGATGGAGGGGCCGATCAAGACAGATTTGAGGGCGGCCCAGGCGCCGACATCATCAATGGTGGAGGAGCAAGCAACGGGAAGTTTGAAACTGTTTACCAACATGATGGTGACTCCACAATCTGGACAGACGCAGGAAATCTTGGAAGCAGTGCAACCCTGCTGAACAACGAAACAATCACATTTGGAAATGGCACTGATGTCATCTACGACTTCAACCATTCCCAATACTATCTCTACCTTCCCAACAATTCATTTAACTTACTCAGCAGCGGAGACTCTCTAACAGACCTAACGATCGGACAAAACTATTTCATTCAAGGAAGCTGGTCTCATTCCGACTACTCGAGCCAAAAAAACAGCTATCAGGCCGGCAACTATTCCGGCTCATTCACAACAGGAGAAAGCACAAACTGGAATGAAGACTTTAGTTTGATTGTCCTTTACAGTGCCAAATCTACAGATTTTTTCAGCACTGATAACACCAATTTCTTGGTCCTTGAGTTCGACTACAACGCACAAAATACAGTCCAAGGCAAGCACCCAACTGACATGGTTGCAGGAATCAATGGCACAGGAGGTCACAATGATCTAAATCCACTATTAGGGCAAAAAATTCTCATCAACGGTCCGAGCGGTACGGCTGGTGATAGCAGCGTTTCATTCACCCTAGCCCCTAACACTCTGAGTGTGCACACCTACTCAAATACTGGTAACCCTAGCGACTCGCAATCAACCTTTTGGTCTCTAGCAGGAGGCGCTGACGCATCACTTTTTAGTATCGACAATACAACAGGAGAACTCGAATTTATCAACGAAAGTTCTGTTCCAACTGCTGGAAATAACACTGATATCAACTCCGACGGAATTTATGAAGTTCACGTCATGGGGTCTGTCAGCACAACAGGGAATACAGCCAGCGAGCGTGCAATCGACGCCGACAGTGTGACTACATGGCAATCTCTCACCCTCACCGTCGATACCATCCGGCCCAGCATCGCCATCACAGAAGACGATGGTGATGACTCCCTAGGGGTTGGTGATACCGCAACCATCACCTTCACCCTTTCAGAAGCCTCCTCCAATTTCATTCAATCCGACGTCACTGTCTCCGGCGGCAGCCTCACCAATTTCTCTGGCTCCGGAACCTCCTATTCCGCCACCTTCACGCCCACCAACAACAGCACCGCCAATGGCGTGATCTCGGTCGCCAGTGGCACCTTCACCGATACAGCGGGTAACGCCAACACCGACGGTTCCGATAGCAACAACACCGTCACCTTCTCCGTTGATACCACTACGCCTTCTCCTTCTCCTTCCCCGCCCCCTGATGCCATCAGGCCCACCATCGCCATCTCCGATGACGATCCGGATCATTTCCTTGCTGCCGGCGATTCATCCACCCTCAACTTCACACTCTCTGAGCCCTCCACAGATTTCCTCCAATCCGACGTCTCCATCTCCGGAGGCACCCTCTCCAACTGGACCGCTCATTCCTCCACCTCCTATTCCGCCTCCTTCACACCCTCCAACAACAGCACCGCAGATGGCCTGATCTCGGTCGCCAGTGGCGCCTTCTCCGATGCGGCCGGCAACACCAACAACGACGGTTCCGATCGCAACAACTCCGTCCGCTTCTCGGTTGATACCGCTGCTCCCACCATCTCTGTTGCCATCAACGATGGCGGTGATGATTTCCTCAACGCGGCAGAAGCTGGCTCCGCCTCCATCACTGGCACCACCTCTGGCGCAGAAGACGGACAAACCGTTTCCATCGCCATCTCCTCCTCCGGTGGCGGCACACCCATCAACACCACCGCCACCACCAACAGCAACAGCTATTCACTCTCCAATCTCGATCTCTCCTCCCTCGACGACGGCACACTCACCATCACTGCCGATGTCGACGATCGAGCCGGCAACTCTGCAGCCCAGGCCTCCGATAACACCACCAAAGACACAACCGCTCCCACCATCTCTGTTGCCATCAACGATGGCGGTGATGGTTTCCTCAACGCAGCAGAAGCTGGCTCCGTTTCC
Organism: Synechococcus sp. MIT S1220; assembly: GCF_047303025.1. Classification (NCBI taxonomy): domain Bacteria; kingdom Bacillati; phylum Cyanobacteriota; class Cyanophyceae; order Synechococcales; family Synechococcaceae; genus Synechococcus; species Synechococcus sp. MIT S1220. Next base: position 2,292,396 of record NZ_CP138939.1, read on the forward strand.
ATCGCTGGCACCACCTCTGGCGCAGAAGACGGACAAACCGTTTCCATCGCCATCTCCTCCTCTGGTGGCGGCACACCCATCAACACCACCGCCACCACCAACAGCAACAGCTATTCACTCTCCAATCTCGATCTCTCCTCACTCAACGACGGCACACTCACCATCACTGCCGATGTCGACGATCGAGCCGGCAACTCTGCAGCCCAGGCCGCCGATAACACCACCAAAGACACAACCGCTCCCGCCATCGCATCGATTGGCGCGAGCCCAGGTTGGATCAGAACAGGACAAACAAACACAATCCATATTTCATTAACCGAATCCTCTAAAGACTTCACATTGTCCGATATTTCGGCCATTGGAGGGACTTTATCGAACTGGAATCCAGTCTCGAACAAAAACTACAAAGCGACCTTTACACCGCAAGCAAATCGAACAAGCAATTCAGAAGTCTCTGTAGCAAACTTCTCATTCTCAGATAAAGCAGGAAATTTCAACAACAATGGAACCAAAAGCGTCATCATACGCACAGATACAGTCCTACCTGAAATCGCATTAAAAGCAAATAAATTATCCCTGAGCGCAGGCGATCAAGCAATCATTGAATTCGAACTATCAAAATCAACGTCCGATTTCAACGTCAACGACTTAACTGTCGCTGGAGGATCAATCTCAAATTTCACTGGCTCAGGCAAAAGTTACACCGCTGTCTTTACACCCGATAGCAACAGCATAACCAATGGGGTTGTCTCAGTCGCGAGTTCCAAGTTCTCTGACTCATTTGGAAACTTCAACGAGGATGGTTCCGATGCCGACAATCGAATCAGCTTCCATATCAACACAGATCGGCCAACGATTGCCATCCGTTCAGACCAAGATTACTTAAAGGCTGGCGAAACAGCAAAAATTACATTTATCCTCTCAGAATCTTCAACTGACTTCACCCTTTCAGATATCGATGTCACTGGAGGCACTCTCGCAGAATTCTCCGGTGCAGGAGATCGTTATTCTGCAATCTTCCAACCAGACAACAGCAGCACAGACGCTGTTGTCTCTGTTGGTAGTGGCTCCTTCTCCGATGCAGCCGGCAACACCAATAACGATGATGCCGATCCCAATAATTCCGTCCGCTTCACCATTGATACCGTCAGCCCCACCATCGCTATCAGCGATGACGATCCTGACGATTCCTTAGCTGCCGGCCATACATCCACCCTCACCTTCACACTTTCTGAGCCCTCCACAAACTTCCTCCAATCCGACGTCTCCATCTCCGGCGGCACCCTCTCCAACTGGACTGCTCATTCCTCAACCTCCTATTCCGCCTTCTTCACTCCCAACCCAGGCAGCACCACAGATGGGGTGATCTCTGTTGGCTCAGACACCTTCTCTGATTTGGCCGGCAACGCCAACAACGACGGCTCTGATAACAACAACACCGTCACCTTCACGGTTGATTCCCTCAGGCCCACGATCGCCATCAGCGATGACGATCCGGATCATTCCTTAGCTGCCGGCCATACATCCACCCTCACCTTCACACTTTCTGAGCCCTCCACAGACTTCCTCCAATCCGACATTTCCATCTCCGGCGGGACGCTCTCCCACTGGAGTGCTCATTCCGCCAGCTCCTATTCCGCTTCCTTCACTCCCTCCAAAAACAGCACCACCGATGGGGTGATCTCTGTTGGCTCCGCCGCCTTCTCCGATGCAGCCGGCAACACCAATAACGATGATGCCGATCCCAATAATTCCCTCACCTTCACCGTTGATACCGTCAGGCCAACCATCGCCATCACCAATGACGATCCGGATCATTCCTTAACGACCGGCGAGACATCCACCCTCACCTTCACACTTTCTGAGCCCTCCACAGACTTCCTCCAATCCGACGTCTCCATCTCCGGCGGGACGCTCTCCAACTGGAGTGCTCATTCCTCCAGCTCCTACACCGCTTCCTTCACTCCCAACCCAGGCAGCACCACCAATGCCGTGATCTCTGTTGGCTCCGCCGCATTCTCCGATTTAGCCGGCAACGCCAACATCGACGGTTCCGATCGCAACAACTCCGTCACCCTCTCCGTCGATACCACCGCTCCCTCTCCTTCTCCTTCTCCATCAGCCAACCCAACCCCTGATTCCCCCAGGCCCAGCATCGCCATCAGCGATGACGATCCGGATGATTCCTTAGCTGCCGGCGAGACATCCACTCTCAGCTTCCGCCTCTCTGAGCCCTCCACAGACTTCCTCCAATCCGACGTTGCTGTCTCAGGCGGTTCTCTCTCCAACTGGACCGCCGATTCCTCCAGCTCCTACACCGCCTCCTTCACGCCCTCCAAAAACAGCACCACAGACGGGGTGCTCTCTGTTGGCTCTGGGGTCTTCTCCAATTCAGCCGGCAACACCAATAACGATGATGCCGATCCCAATAATTCCCTCACCTTCACCATTGATACCGTCAGACCCACGATCGCCATCAGCAATGACGATCCTGATCATTCCTTCACTGCCGGCGAGACATCCACCCTCACCTTCACACTTTCTGAGCCCTCCACAAACTTCCTCCAATCCGACGTCTCCATCTCCGGCGGCACCCTCTCCAACTGGACTGCTCATTCCTCCAGCTCCTACACCGCCTCCTTCACTCCCAACACCGGCAGCACCACCCATGCCGTGATCTCTGTTGGCTCCGCCGCATTCTCTGATTTAGCCGGCAACGCCAACATCGACGGCTCTGATAGCAACAACTCCGTCCGCTTCACCATTGATTCCCTCAGGCCCAGCATCGCCATCAGCGATGACGATCCGGATGACCTCCTCAACGATTGCGACACCAGCACCCTCACCTTCCGCCTCTCTGAGCCCTCCACAGATTTCCTCCAATCCGACGTTGCTGTCTCCGGCGGGACGCTCTCCCACTGGACCGCTCATTCCTCCAGCTCCTATTCCGCCTCCTTCACTCCAAACCCAGGCAGCACCACAGATGGCGTGATCTCTGTTGCCTCCGCCGCATTCTCCGATGCAGCCGGCAACACCAATAACGATGATGCCGATCCCAATAATTCCCTCACCTTCACCATTGATTCCCTCAGGCCAACCATCGCCATCACCAATGACGATCCGGATCAATCCTTAACGACCGGCGAGACATCCACCCTCAGCTTCACACTTTCTGAGCCTTCCACAGATTTCCTCCAATCCGACGTCTCCATCTCCGGCGGGACGCTCTCCAACTGGACCGCTCATTCCTCCAGCTCCTACACCGCCTCCTTCACTCCCAACCCAGGCAGCACCACCAATGCCGTGATCTCTGTTGGCTCCGCCGCATTCTCCGATTTAGCCGGCAACGCCAACATCGACGGTTCCGATCGCAACAACTCCGTCACCCTCTCCGTCGATACCACCACTCCTTCTCCTGCTCTTTCTCCTGCTCCATCACCAAACCCAAACCCTGATTCCCTCACGCCCAGCAGCGCCATCAGTGATACCAATCCTGATGACCTCCTCAAAGTTTTTGACACCTCCACACTCACCTCCTTCTCGATCAACAATCAAGACACCAACCAAAACAAGCCCCTACACAACAACAGCGACATCTATCTCTTGCTGGATACCTCCACATCCATGCACCACAATGGGGGAGAAGATCGACGCAAGTTCCAATCACTCCTCGCCCTTGAAGCATTCACAAAAGACGCCGAACGAGCTGGATATCAATTTCAACGCCGCAACAACAAAACCACCATCACTGCGACACAATTACTCCAAACACTGGCGAGCAAAACCACCAAGCAAGCCATTCAAGAGCTCGATCATTACAACATCATTGACAACCCCAATGATGCAAACAATGCTGACAATCTCCACCTTCACCTGATCACCTACAACTATCACGTCAAGCACAACACCTTCACCCTCTCCCGCACAAACCCAAACAGCGGCATCGGCACCATGCAAGCCATCCTGTCTCTCAAAATGGCAGGAGAACAATTCACAAACTCACTCAAAAACAACACACAATGGAAGGAGCTTGGACTCCCCAAGCCCAATCGCTACGACCTCTATCAGGGCCATCCAGACAAGCCCTCCAACCTCTACGCCGGCACCGAATTGCTTGGTGCACTGGAAGGGCTCGACTATCTCCTCACCAACAAAGCCAACGACCCCAATCAGCGCAACCACTCCACCACCATCTCCCTCGTTCTCCATGGCCGCCCCGAACGACGCAGCTGGTGGGACACCAGAACCAACGCCGCCTCTGATTCCATCATTGGCCAGGCCATTCCTCTTCCTGAAAGCCTCGGTAAAGAAGACATCACCACCTCAGGACTCCTCTACGACAACAACAGCAAGCCGCACTATTTCAAAAACAATCAGGGCCAATGGCAGTGGAAGACGATGCAAAATGATCTCAATACGGCCCTCGATCGCCTCGCTGATCACTCCACCGATCCCGCCACCAACATCCAGGTCAATGCCTTTGGCCTCGACAACGACAACATCAACAACATCAACAACATCAATAACATCAATAACATCAATAACATCAACAACAGCGACAACAACAATATCAACAACACCGGCAACTCCTCCCTCGCCGACACCTATCAAGACCTCTTCTCAAACCAAATCTTCAACAACTCCTCCAGCTCCTGGAGTTACACGCACCAAACCATCCAATCACTCCAAGACATCAATCTCTAAACAACGACCACACTTCTCCTCTGCAACACCAGCAAAAATCATCAGCAACACACTCCACTTCCCCAACACCCGCAACAGCAACAACACCACCCACAAAGCCATCACACATAGATCACCCTCTGATCCATCAACCTCAACCACTCATGCAGGGCTCAGTTGCTCTCCTTCAAGACCCAGTTGCACAAAAAACCAGGGATATCTCAGAGACAAGCCTTTTAGACCAGTTTCAGAGTCAGGAAACACAGTGGCAGCTTGGCCACCAGGGCCAGCATTGGACAAGCTGAGAAGCCTCAGGTCCTTCTGATTGAAGAAGCCAATTGGATCCAGTATTGGGTTTTGGGACTGAGGGATGGTCCTAATCGAACAAAATTTACAGGGATCCTCAGACAAATGTCTCTGAGCCGGCTAGAAAAGCGAATGCGATTTCAACATCTATTGGCTTTAGTAGAGCAGGGAGGGTTTTGGTATCGATCTGAGTGGAGTCTTACCGATCCACCCAGGCAGAACAACACTGCAAGAAATGGATTTTTACAAGCAGGGCTTTGGTAGTCGTTCCAAAGACCAAACGCAACTGATCTAAGCATTCTTCATTCGCCTGAGCCATGTCTGTTCGATCCCGTTTCACCCACTTATCCCAACAGGTTGCTTTGGGAGGTGGAATCCTGATCCTTTCAACAGCATCGATCACTCAGGCTTCACCGAACTCGAGCAGCAGTGTCGTCTTTGACCGTTCCAAACTTCCTATCGCGGAGCCTAAGCCAGAGAAAGTCACCAAGACGCTGCCGGCCGATGTACCGATGCCAGAGCAATGGGAAGTAAAGGCTCCACAAGGGGCTCCCAACGTGGTGATTATTCTTCTCGATGATGTTGGTTTTGCAGCTCCCTCAGCTTTTGGTGGAGCGGTGAACATGCCAACGGCGGAGAAATTGGCAAGCAATGGCCTTCGTTACAACAAGTTCCACACCACAGCCCTCTGCGCACCAACGCGAGCAGCTCTGAAATCTGGCCGCAATCACCACAAGGTCAACATGGGCTCGATCCCTGAAATCGCTACCGGCTATGCGGGTAATTCAACTGTGGTGCCTGACTATGCCCAACCAGTAGCAGAGATTCTCCGGCTGAATGGTTACAACACCGGTGCTTTCGGCAAGTGGCATGAAACCCCTGGGAGGGAAACGACTGCTGCCGGTCCACAGACTCGTTGGCCAACGCGCCAAGGATTTGAGAAGTTCTACGGCTTCGTGGGCGCAGAAGACAACATGTGGGATCCCACTATCCATGATGGAGTCACCGTGGTTGATGCGCCTCAAAAGGAGGGCTACCACTTCACCGAAGATATGACGGATCAGGCGATCGGTTGGATGAGGCAGCAGAAATCGATTAAGCCGGACAAGCCCTTTTTTATCTATTACTCATCAGCAGGTGCTCACTCACCACATCATGTAAGTAAGGAATGGATTGCCAAATACAAAGGCAAATTTGATCAAGGTTGGGATGTCCTGCGACAACAGAATCTTCAGAATCAGATCAAAGCTGGCATTGTTCCTGAAGCGACTCAACTAGCAAAGACACCAGACAGTGTACCTTCATGGGATAGTCTCACCGATCAGCAGAAGAGAATCTATGCCCGCCAGGCTGAGGTGTTCGCTGCATATGTAGAACATTCAGATTATGAAGCTGGTCGTCTAATCCAGGCAATTGATGATTTAGGTGAACTTGATAATACTTTGATTATTTATATCACCGGTGACAATGGAGCAAGTCCTGAGGGAGATTTCAGCGGACATTGGAATTGGAATCATTTTCTCAATGGTGTTGAAGAGACTCCTGATGAACAGGAGAAAAAACTCGATGAGTGGGGTGGCCCAACCACTTATCCCATGTATCACCTTGGCTGGGCGATCGCATTTAACTCACCGTTTGCTCTTTCTAAGCAGGTGGCTGGTGATTTCGGTGGTACGCGTAACGGCACAGTGATTCATTGGCCTGAGCGCATCAAACAAGGTGGAGGCGTGCGCACCCAGTTCTCGCATGTGAATGATGTCGCTCCAACGATTCTTGAAGCAGCCAATCTACCGATGCCAAACACCATGCATGGCATTCAGCAGATTCCAATGCAAGGTACAAGCCTGATTTATACATTCAATGACCCCAATGCAAAAGAAAGGCACAACACCCAGTACTTCGAGATCATCGGTAATCGAGGCATCTATCACAACGGCTGGATGGCACGAACAACAATTATGTATCCCTGGGAGGCGCCAAATAAAATTAACAGCGTTGAAAAGGATGACGGTTGGCAGCTGTATGACACCACTCAAGACTTCAGCCTGGCCAACGACCTTGCAGATCAATACCCGGAACGTCTTAAGGAAATGAAGAAAATATTCATGGAGCAGGCTATTGAAAATCAGGTGTTGCCATTAGATGATCGTCTTCTCCAGCGTCTCGTGCCTTCTGTTGCTGGTCGACCAACACTCTTAGGAGATAGAACATCGATGGATCTTTACCCAGGGGCTTGGAATATGGTGGAAGATTCGATTCTAAATGTCAAAAATACATCGAATAGTATAACCGCCTATCTTGATGTAAAAGGCAGAGACGAAGACGGTGTTATTTTTTCTCAAGGTGGACGATTTGGCGGTTGGTCTTTATATGTTGAGAATAGTTCTCCTGCATATTCGTACAACTACATGGGGGAAATTTTTACTTTCAAGAGCGATAAGTCACTCCCTCTTGGCAAGTCAGTCGTTCGCTTTGAGCTCGACTACGACGGCGGTGGTACGGGTAAGGGGGCTGATGTTCAGATGACACTTAATGGTGAGGTTGTCGCTAAGGGAAGGCTGGAGAAAACAATTGCCTCACGTTTCTCAATCGATGAGGGCTCAGACGTTGGCCTCGACCGAGGGTCTGCGGTCACAGTCAAAACGATCGGCCCTCGTCGCAACAGCGCCTACGGCGGACAGATTGACAAGGTGACAATTCAGATCTATCCCAAAGAGTCTGATCAATAGAAGGATTGAAAATGAAACAATCGACTGACCTGGATGACATGGTCACCATCCCGGCGGGCGATTATCAGCTTGGTTCAGATCGCTTCTACCAAGAAGAATCACCGATCCGGCAGGTCAGTCTTTCCTCCTTCAGGATTGATCGGGCTCCAGTGACCAACGCAGAATTTGCACGCTTCGTTCAGGAAACCGATTACGTCACTGTTTCGGAGCGTCCGCCAGATCCTGCTCTTTATCCAGATCTGCCTCCAGAGGAGCAGATTCCAGAGTCGGTTGTATTTATTCCACCAAGTCCAACCGTGGATCGCAGCCAGCCATTGGCTTGGTGGGCGTTAATTGCTGGTGCAGATTGGCGTCATCCTCAGGGACCGCAAACCAGTCTTGATGGGTTGATGAATCATCCAGTGGTGCATGTCGCCTATGAAGACGTTCTTGCTTACGTGCGTTGGGCAGGCAAACGTTTGCCAAGTGCCGATGAGTGGGAAGCGGCAGCTCGGGGTGGACTTGTTCAACAGGACTACGCCTGGGGAGAGGAGATGACCCCTGGAGGGCGTTGGCTAGCCAACATATGGCAAGGTCCTTTCCCCTGGACAAATCAACAGATCGATGGTTGGTATTGGACGTCACCAGTAGGCGAGTTTCCACCCAACGGCTACGGATTGGTTGACGTCTGTGGCAACGTCTGGGAATGGACGTCAACTGACTTTCCGGTATCAGGCGACGAGCAGGAAAGGCGTATCATCAAAGGTGGTTCTTTTCTTTGTGCAGAGAACTACTGCCATCGCTTCCGACCTTCAGCTTTGATGGGGCAGACTCTTGATACGGCTACTTGCCATATGGGATTCCGTTGTGCATTTGATCTCGATTGAAGGTAGTGACTGATCCATCAGAACAGTCGCTTGCTTTGTTGATTGATCAGCATCAAACCACCAAGTGCAAAGTGGATGAGGACGGCGGGCCAAACCATCAATCCTTGAGCAGTGCCGTTCACACTGAAGCCAGCTAGCAAAAATGCTGCTCCGAAGTTGTAGAGCATCAGCCCTAGCCGCAGCCTGGATGATCCTGCAACAGGAACCTGAACAGATGACCAGCAAGCGATGCCAAGCCCAATCAGTGCTGCGCCATACAACTGGGCAAGTTGATGACCACCATCAGGTAAAGATTTTCCGAGCAGAAGTTGGATCACAAAAGCAGGGAAAAGCACAAGCGCTGTGCCTGTGCTGAGCTCAACAAAACAAGAAAGCTGCGTGCTGCGGCGAATGAGTTGTTTCATCATTGGGTCAATAAAAAAAACAATGCGAACCCACGAGGCCATGCCAAAATTTTTAGCAAGGCAACTGCTGAATGGAATTGCCAAGGTCATAGGAGAGACAAGAGCCCTCTCTCATTTGCACAAACTCATACCCAAGTGCACAAACCAATAAATAAATAGCTTATTAGCAGCTGCAGCCACCAAGCCTCCAAGCCACCAAGGCCAGTGCTGATCAACCTATTTCAGTGAACCGATGAGGCACCCAGCTCTGCTTCTGACTGCAGAGAGACGCTTGGTACAACCTGAAGAACACCTGATTCGGCGGCCAAGGCGGTCATTTGCTCGCATGAAAACATATGCAGTCTGAACGCACAGATCGAATGCCACTTCTCCAGAACATGCTGAATGATCCTGGTAGTAGCTGCTGCTTTTCGGGACAATCAGTGAATAACTTCGCCCCCAGAATCATTAATCAGATGCAGCAGTCAAAAGGATCAATATCAACGTTGTAGATCAAAAACCGCCACTTCAGCGCTCAGACCAGGGCCAAAGGCCAGCGCGAGGCAAGGTCCAGCAGTCGACCGCCGACGCAACCGCTCAAGAATGAACAGGATTGTTGCCGAGGACATGTTGCCATGATCCTGGAGAACGCCTCGGGATTCGAGCAGTAGGTTCGGGTCCAACGACAGAACCTCTGAACAGGTCGAAAGAATCCTGGGTCCACCTGGATGGATGGCCCAACTATTCACCGCCTCAAGATCAATGGCCTGATCTTTGAGCCAATTTCGCAACCAGGGCAACAAGGCAGCCCCAATTGTTTCAGGAACAAGAGGCGACAAACCCATTGCAAAACCATGATCACCAATCTCCCAGTGCATGAGATCTGCGCTGTCACGAATCACCATCGAGCCACTACGTCGCAACACCAGGGACTGATGGGCGGGGGAAGGATTGGCGGAAGCGACAACGGCAGCCGCACCATCAGCAAACAAAGCATTGGCAACAACCTTCTCTGGGTGCCAGCCATAAGCCATGTGGAGACTGCAAAGCTCAACAGCGCAAAGCAGAACCACCGCCTTGGGATCCATCTCCGCGAAGGCGTGGGCAACACGCAACCCATTCAATGCACCGTGGCATCCCATGAATCCGATGTGTGTCCGCTGAACACTCGGTGCTAGCTCGAGCTTTTCAATCAGAAAAAGGTCAACACCAGGTGACTGAAAACCAGTGCAACTAACCGTCACGAGGTGGGTGATCGCTGCTGATGAGATAGCGCCATCGCTGAGCGCCTTTGCAGCGGCCTCAAGAGCCAGACCCCCGGCATATTCCTCGAAAGCCCGCATCCGTTCAGCGGTTCCAGGGCTTTCTGAGCCGTAGAAACTGAGACGCTCCTTGATCGAGCCATCGACTCCATCATTCTCGAGGAGCACACTTCCACGGCTGAGCACCTTGGTTTTTTGATAGATCCGCGACAAAAGCCTTGCCTGCTCTGGGCTGTCGGCATTGATCCGATGCGCCACTTGCACCGCTTCTGCCTGGCTCAGTCGCTGAGTTGGCACTGCCGTACCAATGCCGTGAAGTGTGAGAGGCATGGATCAGGAGCTCGCCATCAGTGGGGACACCTGATTGAGGCTGCTGATCACGCGCTGCGGGATGGCCGGCCATTGGCACCCGATGCTGAACGCTGCCTTTGTCGCGAGCGGTTGGCGTAACAACGTCGACAACACACTGCAAAGACGCTGACGACTGATCGTCAGATCCACCAGTCTCCGTTGCCAACGCCGCTCGAGATCCGTTGACCATTCCCCCTGAGCTTCCTCTACAAAAGGAGCAACCGCCGCCCCAGCCGCAAGTGCCCAGGCCATGCCCTCACCGGTGAAAGGCTCTACGTATCCGGTGGCATCACCCAACAACAAAAAGCGATGACCTGCGAACAGACCGGCACGACGGGTCAGCGCGGGAGTTAACTGCCAACGAGACGACTCCAATAACCGAGGCAAGGCGAAGCCAGCTTGAGTAAGAACCACTTCTGCCGCTCGAGCCACACCCCCAGAGGTCTTCAGCAAGGCGCGGTCGAAAGCAGCTGCCATGTTGAGAGCACCATCCTCGCGTCGAACCAAGCCGACGTATCCACTCCTGCCAATCGCCATGTGAATCACCCCGGACTCATAAAGGCCGCCATCCTCATGAATGAGGCAGCCTGCCCCAAGCCTCGATCCCGGCTTGCTCGATGAGCTGGCCGCGTGGGACGGGGAAAGCACCTGATGCTGCAGACCGGCAGCGACAAGCACAACACCGGCCTTGATCCGCTCCACTGGAGCACCACCAGGTGGTCGTAATCGCACCATTCGCCCACCTTTGGACATCTCTTCGAGCACAGCGCCGGTCTGGAAGCGCAAAGTTGCGCCAGCAGCCTCAGCAGCGTTGACCAATGCCTGATCAAAGGTCTCCCGCGAAAGTGCCCAACCGCCTGGCAACCCCAGGTTGAGCGTCTTGCCACTCCAACCAAGCCGAAGTTGATCAAGAGGCACGGCACCTTGATGACGAAGAAGGTTCGGCAGCCCCGCTGCAGTCAGTGCTGCCATGGCATTGGCGTTAAAGCAACAACCACAGACCTTCCAGCGGGGGAACGATCGTTTCTCAACGAGCAAAACCCGCAGGCCACGACGTGCACAATCAAAGGCGGCCAGCCCCCCAGCAACTCCTGCCCCAATCACGACTACATCCCAACTGTTCTGCATCTCAGTGGGGTTTCCAGCAGAGTCGATAGCGCTCAGGCCAAGTGCGCTCCAAGGCACAATCACGCAAACCAGCCTGAGCTGCGAGATCCAGGATCTCCTTGGGAGTAAAGGCCGCCTGTACAGACAATGGTCCATCGTGATGAACCACCCAGGATCGGCTCAACAGCCGTGTACCGATCCAAGCCAAGGAATACCCAAGACGGCTGCGGATCAGATCATCAACAATCACAAGCCGACGGGCTCGTGCTGCCATCCCTCTCAGGAGCCGCATCACATCAGGAGGATCGAGATGGTGAACAAAAAGCGTGCAATACACCACATCAAATTGTTGGGATCTAGACGGTTCGAGGGCATCTTCAACAAACACGCGAACACTGCTCTCTGATTTGGCCGCGTTGCGCTGTGCGATACGCACAGCTTCAGGATTCAGGTCACAGGCTTGGAATGACAGATTCAAGTGGCGTCTTCGGGCGAGCGCAGCAAGCGCAATGGCCGTGTCGCCACCGCCGCAAGCCAGTTCAAGCACACTCAACTGGGTCGACGGGGTCTCAGAGGCAAGGGTTTCAAAATGACGAAAAAGCCCTGGCACGCAGCGACTGATTCCATTAATCCGTCGAAGACCTTGAAGAGCTCGGTCATGATCTGCAGGATCGAGACCAGGCTGATCCATGACCTCGGGTTGACGATCACGTTGCATCGAGGTCCAGCCCAAAGACATGCAACGTCAATGTCGTAGCAATCAATCTAGAAAGAATGGCAGGGGTGCTGCTGGTGATGACACCCTCAAAGGCGGCAGCCATCACGACACGCTCCAAGGTGGCTCTGGACACGACACACTCAAAGGCAGACGCGGCGACGACAACCTCCATGGAGGAGACGGCGACGACACCCTCATCGGGGGAGATGGTGCTGATCGCTTTGTTCTCTCAACAGGCAACGACACCATCACCGATTTCAATCCCAAGCACGGCGATCACATCGCCATCCTCAACATCAACCTCGATCAACTTCTCGCTGCACAACCAGATCTCCTCACTTGAAACCAGGGTGTTGAGTGAAACCAGGGTGTTGAGCAATCCAAACACCAATGGACGCAGGGCTCATCCCAATTGCACAAATTCAGGCCCAGTTGCACAACATTCCAGGGATATCTCAGAGACAAGCCTCTTAGACCGGTTCCGGCAACTTGGAGTTAAGTGGCAGCAGCTGCCACCAAGGCCAGCGTTGATCCTCAGATTGGATGCCGTTTGCAGCCACGCAGTTCAGGTTTCGTATCCACGATTCTGACCAGGGTGGTGTCATGCAGCGGCCGCTTTCAGGCAGGCCAGCAGCCAGTGGCATCGTCCACTTCTCTAAAGCCGAAACCAAGCCTCAGCCCCCTCTTGACGCCTCTCAACGAAACCGAGCGAAGTTCTCAGCAAATCGTGCACGAATCGGCTAAACACCAGTGGCTTAATCAGAGTTTCAGCTCCAGAATTAAGCAAACAAAGCCTGTTCTTGGTTGTTCCCGCGCCACTCGTACAGGAGCTGCTCCCTTGGAACAGGGAGTTATACGCTGGCGTCGGGGCCTTTCCAGTGGAGCCTGTTCGCTGGCTCGATTTGGGAGATCAGCGCGTGCCAGAAAGATGTTTGGCGCTGACGCCGTTCAGCCAAGCACATGCAGACGTCGTCAACACTCACCCTGCTGCTGTAGCAAGGCAGTACGGCTCAGTGGCGGCTGATCCGCCTGTGTACAAGCTTCGTTCCAGCGAATTGAGCCACACCCTCATCGCCCAGGGAAACAGTGGAACTGATCTTCCGCTGCCTCAAGCCAAAGCCAAGCAAACCCGGCTCACACTGAAGGCAGGTGCGCCAGCGCTTCTTCAGATCAGCCGGAAGTTAGACCAGCAACATCAGCTCGGACAACCAATCCGTGAGCTGCACCTCATTGCCCATGGCAGCAAAAGCGGAATTCAGCTTGCGGATCAGTGGATTACTGAAAACACGCTGAAACTCCACGCCGAAGCCCTCAAAACCTGGGAACTGAACACCATTGTTTTGTGGACCTGCGAGATCGGCAAGAATCAGCACTTCGTATCACAGCTACAAGAACTCACAGGTGCTGACATCTTTTCCAGCACAGCTGTTATCAACCGCGATCAATTAGCTGTTGACAATCGGCATGACAATCAGCGCCTACTCAGTGAAATCATTGCTCCAAAAACGCTCAACGAATGGAACGGCTCACTAGGATGGTCAAGAGTCAATAGCGATATCGAGGGAACAAATACTCGTGGTAGATTTGGCTCTGCCGTAAGTATTTCAAACGACGGCAGACGCATCGCCGTTGGCGAAAGCGGCGAGAGCGAAATCACTGTTTACGAAAACGCAAATGGAAGTTGGCAGCAACTCGGAAGCCCAATAGATGGCCAAGGATACAATAAATCCATCGCACTTTCAGGAAATGGAAATCGGCTTGCTGTCGAGATCTCTAACATAGTTAGAACCTACGAATATATCGACGGATCCTGGAATTTAATTGGCACCCTAAATGGTAGCGGGTATGCCAACACGGGCTTCGGGAGATCACTGAGCTGGTCAGCAGATGGATCCGTTCTAGCCATAGCGGCCCCCGCTGATAGACATTATTCAGGTTGGCAATATCGCACTCCTGGCAATGTTTATGCATACCAATATTCCGGGGGTTCATGGTCTCCACTGGGCGACACAATCGAAGGAAGATTTCATGTAGGCGGAGGCTCTATTGGAGATTTTGGATATTCCATTGAGCTATCAGATGATGGCCAGCACTTAGTCATAGCGGCAAGATGCTCCAGTGGAGACTATCAAAATTGCACAAATTCTGAGGTAATTGTCTATGAATTTTCTGGCGGGTCATGGAACCAAGTAGGAAGTGATATAACCGTAGGGAAAACCAATGCAAACTCAGTCGCCATATCAGGAGATGGGTCCAGGATTGTGCATGCAGCTGCTTATGACATTAATAAAAGGAGTCTATATATCAAGGATTTCAATGGGACATCATGGCCAACCACTGTCGAGATAAATTCAAGGGAACTTTGGCAACACAATGGACTAGGGAGCGACGCCATCCATGCCCTGGGCTTTTCCCTAAGTCTCAACTTTGACGGGACAAGGCTTGCAGCAAGTGCGCCGACAACAAGAGAGTATTCTTTCAAGGGCAAAGTTTTTGTATTTGATATTGATTCTAGCGGCAATTGGAGCATTGTTGATTCAAGAATCACCGCTGATTCAGCTGGATCTGGGGATAACTTTGGTAGCAGTTGCCAACTCACCAGCGATGGCAACTTCTTAGCCGTCGGTGCATCCCATGCGGATCTAACCAATGACGAAGCAGGCTTCGCACGTGTTTATTCCTTACGGCCGATCTACTCCACGGCTGCCGCATCCACCGACGGTACCAAAGTTGTTCTCACCTACAACGAAACGCTCTCCTCAACAACAGCAGCCGCTTCTGCTTTTGCGGTCACAACCGATGGTGTAACCAATGCCGTCACCGCTGTTGCCATCTCCGGCTCCACCGTTGCGCTTACCCTCACCAACACCGTCACAAACGATCAGGCAGTCACCGTTGCCTACACCGATCCCTCCGGTTCCAACGACGCCAATGCCATCCAGGATTCAGCCGGCAATGACGCCGCAACGCTGAGCAGCACTGCAGCCACCAATAACTCCAGCGTTGCTGGCACTCCGCCCACCATCGCCATCACAGAAGACGATGGTGATGACTCCCTAGGGGTTGGTGATACCGCAACCATCACCTTCACCCTTTCAGAAGCCTCCTCCAATTTCATTCAATCCGATGTCACCGTTTCCGGCGGCAGCCTCACCAATTTCTCTGGCTCCGGAACCTCCTATTCCGCCACCTTCACGCCCACCAACAACAGCACCGCCAATGGCGTGATCTCGGTCGCCAGTGGCACCTTCACCGATACAGCGGGTAACGCCAACACCGACGGTTCCGATAGCAACAACACCGTCACCTTCTCCGTTGATACCACTACGCCTTCTCCTTCTCCTTCCCCGCCCCCTGATGCCATCAGGCCCACCATCGCCATCTCCGATGACGATCCGGATCATTTCCTTGCTGCCGGCGATTCATCCACCCTCAACTTCACACTCTCTGAGCCCTCCACAGATTTCCTCCAATCCGACGTCTCCATCTCCGGAGGCACCCTCTCCAACTGGACCGCTCATTCCTCCACCTCCTATTCCGCCTCCTTCACACCCTCCAACAACAGCACCGCAGATGGCCTGATCTCGGTCGCCAGTGGCGCCTTCTCCGATGCGGCCGGCAACACCAACAACGACGGTTCCGATCGCAACAACTCCGTCCGCTTCTCGGTTGATACCGCTGCTCCCACCATCTCTGTTGCCATCAACGATGGCGGTGATGATTTCCTCAACGCGGCAGAAGCTGGCTCCGCCTCCATCACTGGCACCACCTCTGGCGCAGAAGACGGACAAACCGTTTCCATCGCCATCTCCTCCTCCGGTGGCGGCACACCCATCAACACCACCGCCACCACCAACAGCAACAGCTATTCACTCTCCAATCTCGATCTCTCCTCCCTCGACGACGGCACACTCACCATCACTGCCGATGTCGACGATCGAGCCGGCAACTCTGCAGCCCAGGCCTCCGATAACACCACCAAAGACACAACCGCTCCCACCATCTCTGTTGCCATCAACGATGGCGGTGATGGTTTCCTCAACGCAGCAGAAGCTGGCTCCGTTTCCATCGCTGGCACCACCTCTGGCGCAGAAGACGGACAAACCGTTTCCATCGCCATCTCCTCCTCTGGTGGCGGCACACCCATCAACACCACCGCCACCACCAACAGCAACAGCTATTCACTCTCCAATCTCGATCTCTCCTCACTCAACGACGGCACACTCACCATCACTGCCGATGTCGACGATCGAGCCGGCAACTCTGCAGCCCAGGCCGCCGATAACACCACCAAAGACACAACCGCTCCCGCCATCGCATCGATTGGCGCGAGCCCAGGTTGGATCAGAACAGGACAAACAAACACAATCCATATTTCATTAACCGAATCCTCTAAAGACTTCACATTGTCCGATATTTCGGCCATTGGAGGGACTTTATCGAACTGGAATCCAGTCTCGAACAAAAACTACAAAGCGACCTTTACACCGCAAGCAAATCGAACAAGCAATTCAGAAGTCTCTGTAGCAAACTTCTCATTCTCAGATAAAGCAGGAAATTTCAACAACAATGGAACCAAAAGCGTCATCATACGCACAGATACAGTCCTACCTGAAATCGCATTAAAAGCAAATAAATTATCCCTGAGCGCAGGCGATCAAGCAATCATTGAATTCGAACTATCAAAATCAACGTCCGATTTCAACGTCAACGACTTAACTGTCGCTGGAGGATCAATCTCAAATTTCACTGGCTCAGGCAAAAGTTACACCGCTGTCTTTACACCCGATAGCAACAGCATAACCAATGGGGTTGTCTCAGTCGCGAGTTCCAAGTTCTCTGACTCATTTGGAAACTTCAACGAGGATGGTTCCGATGCCGACAATCGAATCAGCTTCCATATCAACACAGATCGGCCAACGATTGCCATCCGTTCAGACCAAGATTACTTAAAGGCTGGCGAAACAGCAAAAATTACATTTATCCTCTCAGAATCTTCAACTGACTTCACCCTTTCAGATATCGATGTCACTGGAGGCACTCTCGCAGAATTCTCCGGTGCAGGAGATCGTTATTCTGCAATCTTCCAACCAGACAACAGCAGCACAGACGCTGTTGTCTCTGTTGGTAGTGGCTCCTTCTCCGATGCAGCCGGCAACACCAATAACGATGATGCCGATCCCAATAATTCCGTCCGCTTCACCATTGATACCGTCAGCCCCACCATCGCTATCAGCGATGACGATCCTGACGATTCCTTAGCTGCCGGCCATACATCCACCCTCACCTTCACACTTTCTGAGCCCTCCACAAACTTCCTCCAATCCGACGTCTCCATCTCCGGCGGCACCCTCTCCAACTGGACTGCTCATTCCTCAACCTCCTATTCCGCCTTCTTCACTCCCAACCCAGGCAGCACCACAGATGGGGTGATCTCTGTTGGCTCAGACACCTTCTCTGATTTGGCCGGCAACGCCAACAACGACGGCTCTGATAACAACAACACCGTCACCTTCACGGTTGATTCCCTCAGGCCCACGATCGCCATCAGCGATGACGATCCGGATCATTCCTTAGCTGCCGGCCATACATCCACCCTCACCTTCACACTTTCTGAGCCCTCCACAGACTTCCTCCAATCCGACATTTCCATCTCCGGCGGGACGCTCTCCCACTGGAGTGCTCATTCCGCCAGCTCCTATTCCGCTTCCTTCACTCCCTCCAAAAACAGCACCACCGATGGGGTGATCTCTGTTGGCTCCGCCGCCTTCTCCGATGCAGCCGGCAACACCAATAACGATGATGCCGATCCCAATAATTCCCTCACCTTCACCGTTGATACCGTCAGGCCAACCATCGCCATCACCAATGACGATCCGGATCATTCCTTAACGACCGGCGAGACATCCACCCTCACCTTCACACTTTCTGAGCCCTCCACAGACTTCCTCCAATCCGACGTCTCCATCTCCGGCGGGACGCTCTCCAACTGGAGTGCTCATTCCTCCAGCTCCTACACCGCTTCCTTCACTCCCAACCCAGGCAGCACCACCAATGCCGTGATCTCTGTTGGCTCCGCCGCATTCTCCGATTTAGCCGGCAACGCCAACATCGACGGTTCCGATCGCAACAACTCCGTCACCCTCTCCGTCGATACCACCGCTCCCTCTCCTTCTCCTTCTCCATCAGCCAACCCAACCCCTGATTCCCCCAGGCCCAGCATCGCCATCAGCGATGACGATCCGGATGATTCCTTAGCTGCCGGCGAGACATCCACTCTCAGCTTCCGCCTCTCTGAGCCCTCCACAGACTTCCTCCAATCCGACGTTGCTGTCTCAGGCGGTTCTCTCTCCAACTGGACCGCCGATTCCTCCAGCTCCTACACCGCCTCCTTCACGCCCTCCAAAAACAGCACCACAGACGGGGTGCTCTCTGTTGGCTCTGGGGTCTTCTCCAATTCAGCCGGCAACACCAATAACGATGATGCCGATCCCAATAATTCCCTCACCTTCACCATTGATACCGTCAGACCCACGATCGCCATCAGCAATGACGATCCTGATCATTCCTTCACTGCCGGCGAGACATCCACCCTCACCTTCACACTTTCTGAGCCCTCCACAAACTTCCTCCAATCCGACGTCTCCATCTCCGGCGGCACCCTCTCCAACTGGACTGCTCATTCCTCCAGCTCCTACACCGCCTCCTTCACTCCCAACACCGGCAGCACCACCCATGCCGTGATCTCTGTTGGCTCCGCCGCATTCTCTGATTTAGCCGGCAACGCCAACATCGACGGCTCTGATAGCAACAACTCCGTCCGCTTCACCATTGATTCCCTCAGGCCCAGCATCGCCATCAGCGATGACGATCCGGATGACCTCCTCAACGATTGCGACACCAGCACCCTCACCTTCCGCCTCTCTGAGCCCTCCACAGATTTCCTCCAATCCGACGTTGCTGTCTCCGGCGGGACGCTCTCCCACTGGACCGCTCATTCCTCCAGCTCCTATTCCGCCTCCTTCACTCCAAACCCAGGCAGCACCACAGATGGCGTGATCTCTGTTGCCTCCGCCGCATTCTCCGATGCAGCCGGCAACACCAATAACGATGATGCCGATCCCAATAATTCCCTCACCTTCACCATTGATTCCCTCAGGCCAACCATCGCCATCACCAATGACGATCCGGATCAATCCTTAACGACCGGCGAGACATCCACCCTCAGCTTCACACTTTCTGAGCCTTCCACAGATTTCCTCCAATCCGACGTCTCCATCTCCGGCGGGACGCTCTCCAACTGGACCGCTCATTCCTCCAGCTCCTACACCGCCTCCTTCACTCCCAACCCAGGCAGCACCACCAATGCCGTGATCTCTGTTGGCTCCGCCGCATTCTCCGATTTAGCCGGCAACGCCAACATCGACGGTTCCGATCGCAACAACTCCGTCACCCTCTCCGTCGATACCACCACTCCTTCTCCTGCTCTTTCTCCTGCTCCATCACCAAACCCAAACCCTGATTCCCTCACGCCCAGCAGCGCCATCAGTGATACCAATCCTGATGACCTCCTCAAAGTTTTTGACACCTCCACACTCACCTCCTTCTCGATCAACAATCAAGACACCAACCAAAACAAGCCCCTACACAACAACAGCGACATCTATCTCTTGCTGGATACCTCCACATCCATGCACCACAATGGGGGAGAAGATCGACGCAAGTTCCAATCACTCCTCGCCCTTGAAGCATTCACAAAAGACGCCGAACGAGCTGGATATCAATTTCAACGCCGCAACAACAAAACCACCATCACTGCGACACAATTACTCCAAACACTGGCGAGCAAAACCACCAAGCAAGCCATTCAAGAGCTCGATCATTACAACATCATTGACAACCCCAATGATGCAAACAATGCTGACAATCTCCACCTTCACCTGATCACCTACAACTATCACGTCAAGCACAACACCTTCACCCTCTCCCGCACAAACCCAAACAGCGGCATCGGCACCATGCAAGCCATCCTGTCTCTCAAAATGGCAGGAGAACAATTCACAAACTCACTCAAAAACAACACACAATGGAAGGAGCTTGGACTCCCCAAGCCCAATCGCTACGACCTCTATCAGGGCCATCCAGACAAGCCCTCCAACCTCTACGCCGGCACCGAATTGCTTGGTGCACTGGAAGGGCTCGACTATCTCCTCACCAACAAAGCCAACGACCCCAATCAGCGCAACCACTCCACCACCATCTCCCTCGTTCTCCATGGCCGCCCCGAACGACGCAGCTGGTGGGACACCAGAACCAACGCCGCCTCTGATTCCATCATTGGCCAGGCCATTCCTCTTCCTGAAAGCCTCGGTAAAGAAGACATCACCACCTCAGGACTCCTCTACGACAACAACAGCAAGCCGCACTATTTCAAAAACAATCAGGGCCAATGGCAGTGGAAGACGATGCAAAATGATCTCAATACGGCCCTCGATCGCCTCGCTGATCACTCCACCGATCCCGCCACCAACATCCAGGTCAATGCCTTTGGCCTCGACAACGACAACATCAACAACATCAACAACATCAACAACATCAATAACATCAATAACATCAATAACATCAATAACATCAACAACAGCGACAACAACAATATCAACAACACCGGCAACTCCTCCCTCGCCGACACCTATCAAGACCTCTTCTCAAACCAAATCTTCAACAACTCCTCCAGCTCCTGGAGTTACACGCACCAAACCATCCAATCACTCCAAGACATCAATCTCTAAACAACGACCACACTTCTCCTCTGCAACACCAGCAAAAATCATCAGCAACACACTCCACTTCCCCAACACCCGCAACAGCAACAACACCACCCACAAAGCCATCACACATAGATCACCCTCTGATCCATCAACCTCAACCACTCATGCAGGGCTCAGTTGCTCTCCTTCAAGACCCAGTTCTGGTCCTTGGCAGGGACGCCCTCAGTTGCACTCAGATTAACTGGCATCACTCAATTCAATGGTTCCGTGGACCCGGGTTATGCATCAGGGCGAAACCAAGTGCAAATGACTTGAACAGCGATTGAGGGACCAATGAATAGCAAGAGCCACACGATTGATTCGATGATTATTTGATATCCACCCAGCCCATTTCAAGCAAATCGCAATAACAATGCTTGTTTGGATAGAAAAACAAATGCTTTTCTTCGCTGGTTCGTGGATTGGTTGACTATCAATGCTTCAGGCATCCTCACCATTGCCTGACAAAACCATTGAAGCTCCTCGATACAGGAGGATGAGTGATTAATAAAACCTCAATATCAACATCCCAAATCAATAGTTTCCACGATCCAAAATGGTGAAAGCAGATTCGCAAACACCCTCAACAAAACCCTAAGAGTTGCCCATCTTAAATGGCCACTTCAGAATCATGGAATAGAGCACTCAGCAGGGATGAACACCACGCAAACGGATCTCGCCACCTCCCTGCTGGTGGGAAAACTGAAACCATGGAATGACCTTGCAACTGCCGTCAGCAGCAGAAGGAACCAACCTTTGCCTATTCGGCAAATAAAGCCGTTCGGCATAGGGCAAAGCCCATGGTCAGCTCAGCCGTGAAGTTGATCAATATGTGGTGTAAAGCCAAGTGCTGGCACTGCTTATGACACTGGTGTTGGATCTGCTGGCTTGATGTTGCCGACGCCGTTGTGCACGCGAAACAGATTGTTGGGATCCCATCGGCGTTTGATCGCCAGCAACTTTGGGTATTGACTGCCCCATTGCGCTTGAGCGGCATTGCTCTGGAAATAATTGGTCTGTGGTGAATAGGTGCCTGAATCAGGCAGCAGGTCACGAAGAATCTCCATCACAGCAGCAATGCGTGCAGATTCAGCAGCTCCCCGTTTGAGATCAGGTTCATGACCCTTGAGACCGACGTATCGGTACTGCTGCTTCGACGTGGCAACCACCAAGCCAATGGCATCAAAGCAGGCTGGATTCAGTGATGTTTGCTGATCTCGTGCTTTGGCTTCTGGGTGCTCACCGGAGAGTCCTTTGTTGAGATGTATCGCAAACGGGGCGTGGCGTGATGCTTCAAAAAAAGTGTCGGCTACTGCTGCTGGTTGATCGCGCATCGCGGCAGCTGGAACCCAGAGAGAGTCGTAGCTGTTCCAAAAAGCTCCCACTTCCCCCTGATTGCTGGCCCACCAGAAGCGGCTGGCTGGAGTGCCCGGCCGTGGATCACGGTTGATCATGCCTGGGTCGAGTTCATCCCAGTAGCTGGCATTCCAGAGCTGCTCAAACGGCAGATCCGTGTAAACCGGCTGAACATCAAAGTCTTTGGGACGGGATCGGAATGGCTGCAAGAAGGCTTCGAACGTGCTGCGGACTTCGCTGTCCTCCAGATCGAGCACGGTGAGTGTGAAGCTGAGTTTGTTGTCAGGCCCAAACTTCACCTTCTCTCCCCAAGCCGGATTGTCGAGGTTGTTGGGGCAAAAACGGATGAACGCCTCAATCAGCTCGCCATAGCCCGAATCAGTACTGGCTTTGACCGCTCCAGTGATGACGGTGAGGCGCTGCGGGATGGGATGGCTCAGCAAGGTGATTTCACTGAGCACAGCAAAGCTGCATGGACCACCGCCGCGCAGAGCGAAGAACAGATCAGGGTGGCGATGCGCATTCACGGTGCGGATGACGCCATCTGCGGTAATCACCTTGGCCTGCAGCAGATTGGCCGCTCCGCTGCCGAACCGTTTGGAGAAACTGCCGAAGCCACTGCCGAGGATGAAGCCGCCGCAGGCACCAACGCTGGTGCAGCCCCCTCCCTGCACATAGCGCCCTGCACGGGTGGCTTGCTCGTAAACCTCCAGCCAGCGGGTACCGGCTTGAACGGTGATCGCGGCTTCGGCCTTGGTACCAGCGGGTGCCCCCTCGGGGAGGAAGGCTTCATGCACGGTGACCTGCCGCATCCGGTGCGTCCAGAGCAGCAGTGAATCCGGTGCGCAGTTGCGGCCGAGGTAGTCATGACCAGCGCCCTTCACCACCAAGCGCAGATTGTTCTCGCGCGCAAAGTTCACCCCAGCAGCAAGATCTTCAGCGCAGGTGGCGGCGATGGCCCAGCGACTAGCGCTGGCTGTCCATCCACGCAACCAGCCAGTGGATTGGAGCCCTCCCGGTTGTTCCTGGATCCAAAAGGGGTTGCGCAGCTTGGTTAGCACTGATGCCGTTGCTTGATGCCAAGGCAACGTCGGTTTGAGGAGTTCACCGCGCAACTGGCGGCGAAGTGCCTGAAAAGACGCGCTGTTCCAAGCACGATTGGCGGCTCTGGCTGAACTGGGCCGCAAGCCTTGGACCACCTGGCTCAACGCAGTCCCTGCGATCGTGAAGAGCAGATCGCGACGGCGCCAATGACGATGGCCCATTTAGCAATGACTCAGTTGAGGACACTCTGTTTGGCGCCATCGGATCGATCAACCAAACCACGTCTATTGAAATTGAGCATCGGCCACCAGGGCCAGCGCTGTTCCTCAGATTGAAAGCCGTTTGAAAGCGCGCGGTTCAAACCCCATACCATACCCACGCTTCTACCCAAAGACGGTGCTATATAGCGGCTGTTATTAAACAGGCCTGAAGACAATGTCATCGACCTGTGCTGTGAAAACACAACCCAGCCGCAAAACCCACTGACTGCCTCTCAGTGAAACCGAACAATGAACGTACTCAATCCTGCGGAGCCTGACGAAGACACGAAGAACTGAGTCCGACAGAGCTTCGATGGTCATTGACACATCACGACCGCCCTCATTTGATCGCTTAAGCGAGCGAACAGGACTTCTGCCAAGAGACAGACTGATGAATTGTGATGTCGCGGCATCTCCCCTCAAGCTTGTTCGCCATCCCGTTATTAGAAAAATGAACAACGCGTTCTTTCTGGTCTATCTCGAATGTGCTTCGCAAATCATAGATATTATAATGACTTAAATAGCACAAGAGACATTGACAAAAGACATGAAAAAAATTCTCACAGAACTAATCATTTTATCTTGCCTCTACCATCCAATCCAGGCCTCCGCCCAAGCCAATTTCACAGAAATTGATGGGTCCATTCTATATTCGGAGTACTACCCGAATTCTCAATCGGAATTCAAAGGGACAATCATCTTTCAGAATGGGTCTGAGTCGCCTTTAAAAGTATGGACTATCAACAAAACCTTCTTTGATTGCGTCAGGGAAAACGGCAATGCGTTTATGTACGACAGAAGCGGCCTCGGCCAAAGCCCACCAGATTTAAGTGTCTCTTTAAAAAAACCAATAACAGCTCAACTCGTTAATTCAAAATTAATGAAGTTATTGGGAAAAAATCATATACGAGGACCCTACGTTCTTGTTTCACACTCTTACGGCGGACTGTATGCAGGATATTTTGCTCGCAAACACCCTCACTTAGTTGCTGGCATGCTAATGGTCGACCCTGTACCGAAAAACTATCAGTATTCAGGTCAAATCCTGGAAAAATTTAAGTTCACCCTCAAGAAATTGAAAAATACTACAAGCAAAGAAGTCTATCAACGGTACAACCTCGAAAGCCCAAGAGAAAGCAATATGATGACAGCCGATTCGTTTTACCAACAACTTGGCTTCAACAAAACCAAGAAGCAGCTGGCTGAATTACCCGAAATGACTAGCAAATTTCCAATCACAATCATATCTTCCTCTGACATGGAAAAGAATGCTCCAATCAAAGGAGATTGGTATGCCCTACAAAAGCAATGGCTGAATCAAAATCCTGAGAGCATGATTTTCAAGGCCCGTGGCGGTCACTTTTTACAACTCGATCGGTCCAAACTAGTTTGCGAAGAACTTAACAAACTTGTGGGAATAGCAGTACAGTCTTCCAAATAAAGATTGTAGATATGAAAGAACTTGTTGCATTAACCCAGCTCAATAATTAAATAGCAATACCTTTCCCAACTCAACTCAACTCAACTCAACTCAACTCAACTCAAAAGCTAGCTGCTTACCAACGCTCACGGTTATCCCTTTAAGCGCGCCGAGGATCAGGAGAAAGTCAATCAAGACCTGCAGCTGCTGCCATAAACGAGACGGCCAGCGTGATCGCTGGGTTCATGGCACATCCATCAACCAAGACAATGAACATCACTAAACAGTCCCTTGAGCAGATCGAATGCGGCAACGGTGGTTTCGTTCGCGAGATTTTAACTGTATACAGGATTGTCAAAGAATGGACTGAACCTCAAAAGAAAGGCCGAGCAATAATGCTGTTGATCAAGCCAACAGGGTGACGGCTAGACCATTATCCTGATTTCTTTGAATCCATCTAACGCCATTGATAAACCATCACTTGGACCTCCTCAAACAATAATATTACAAGTACTATTCCTACTAAACATGGCAACCTGGAGCAATCTCTTGAGTATCTAGATGCTGTGAATAGTTGTGGTCCTGTTGCCACGGCCAATTGGGACTATGTTAACTTATTTATCGGTGGCTTGCCTGCTTTTGTTGATGTTAAACATGGCGCGCCTGAACCAAAGATGCCATAAATTCAAAGGATTGAATCCACTAAAAAATCACCCAACACAAGCTTGAAACCATTTGTGCAACAGGCTACCCTTGCTCTTATCAAGGAAAAATCAAAACATAAACAGAAAAGACGCTTATACTGATGCGAATAAACAGTAACGCAACAACTATGCTTAATCGTCAACCTCCTACAGAAGAATGGAATTTCAAGTTAAAAATATCTAAGTCTAATTTAATTGCATTGTTCATATTAATTTCTATGGGAGGGGGTCTGGTCTACGGCCTCCTTCCCGGTCTTAAACGATTGGATAAAATGCAAAATTTAATGCCAATCACGTCTCAGCAGGAAGCTCTCAGGGCTTGCCAAGAAGAAATCAATGTGGCAATAACTGAGTATAGCTGGTATAGAAGTGATGAGTATACGGATCGCACAATCCTCAAGCACTACTGCGATCCAATTGAGACGAAGACCCAAGGGGTCTATATGTATCACCCCAAGATTGAAGTCATTGAGGAATCCAAGATAGGATCGAGTAGTGAAGTTGAAACGCATAATTTGCGTGGCCTTATGGAACTTGACAATTACTTCGCCTTCGACGAATAAAGAAGTTGTTTTAAATGGTATATACCAAAAGGTAAAGAAAGGCAGTGGCAAGGATGGTGCTGCTTAATACTAGGGCTGTGCGGATGTGGTGTTTGGCTTCGAATATCAATTAGAGAAACTCAATTGCCTCTGAGGGCAGCACGCCACTCTTCTTCTTGGTTCACAATTAATGCGGAGCATTGAACTCGATCAACTCTTTAGAAAAAGCCAAGATATCAATATTCCTTGAATTAATGATCAACAAAAATCAAGACCCTGTCAATTATAATGTTGTACAATTACAGTGTGGTCATTTTTTTGGAAGGTGTCATTCAGGGCAATCAATCGATTGATTTACAAATGAAGAGCATCGACATTATCGCAAAAAACATTAAATGATTTACAATGAACAGGTACGAGTTGAACTAAAAATAACTAAACCACCATCTAATGCCTGATGTAGAACAATTCTGTGAATTTCATTGAGAGTTCACATGCTCGTGGGCGAATACCACCACGTCTTTTCTCGAAGGCGCAAAATCGCAGATATGAGTCAGATCAGCAAATTGATGAGCCTGAAGAAAAGAAGGTAATTTGTCCAGTTGGCACTTGATCACCACTGTCAAAAAGGTTAGCAAGATCTAAATAATTGCTATCCGTGGGATAAACATTTAAAAGCTGGGTAACCGAAGAAACATCCTCTTCCCAATAGGAATGCTGACTATAAACCCGCTGAGGAGAACTAAATTGCTCCTTAGGGTAGAAAATGATATTACATCCCGAATCAATCATTGTGTATCCAAAAGACTCATTCAAGCCTTCCATGTCCATCATGAATAGCACAAAGCTTGTCTTTTTGTCCCAACCATCTAACTTGCTAACTTTGGCCGAATTTTTGTATTCGAGACCACCTCGCTTGAATTTATTTTGCTTATTGATCTTAGAACCCCAGATTTTATGAGACCCATTCTTGCTGATCTCAAAGTATTTAATTGTATCGCCGTAACCATGCTCGTCGGAACCATCGATATAACCTTTTATTTTTCGCTTTGATGAATTTTGAGGGATCCATTCTCCAAAAAACTTCATTACGTCAAAACGTTGATATTTTAATATAATACCACACTCTTCTGTTAAAGCAACACAGGCATATAAATTATTGGACAGAGTTGAGAAAGCCAAAAATTTTAAGCACAAGAGAGTCACACAAAAAGTAGTTGTAAGATCAAGGTTGTCACCCGAATTGCAAATCCTACTCATACAAACAGTCGGACGATGCCTGACAACCAGGCAACAGAACAACTAACCTAAACAACCTGAAGACGATTTCAAATGCACAGTCTTCCTATGCAAATACAAAAATTCTTCCCTCTTAGCCAGGCATGTTATTTTGTGTTGGATTAGATCAGATCAGGCGGAAGCACTGGTCGATCCCCAGCATGGCATCCAGAGGGTAAGGACATCGAACGAACCACTTTGGGGTCCTGCGGGGAGAGCGTGGGAATGACAAGTCGATTACAGAGTTTTGGAGCCAGTGACAAACAACACAGGAATCGCAGACTCAGGTAATCGGGTCGAGCAGTAGAGATTCAGAGGAAGGAGCGTACATCAGCGGGATCTACCCCATCAAACTGATCCACAACAAATATGAAAAATTATAAGAAAACCGATCCATTCAATCGCGTTAAATCTCATTCCAAGAACGGTTTCCAAATTTTACAAGGCTTCGATAAAACAGAGTCGAAAAGCAAAAGAGTGAACATGACAATTGAGCCACTCCAAAATGTCGATATCAGTAAGATTGAGCACAACATTATCCTCGAAAGTGATCTGGGTAGAGCGACAAGTAAGTGCAAAAATATTAATAATTTATCAGAAAAGTCTGTAGGTTTATTCACACAACCAGTGACAGCAAACGAATGGATAAGTTAATGCCTGTATCACTGGCAGCCATTCATGGAAAATGATGGAATAGATATTCAACATGGAATGTGATAGTGTCCTGTAAAAACTCATCAAGATCAATCTGAAGCGAATTTAAAAGTGGTAGAAAATGTTGTGGATACTTACAACACTCTAGAGAATGCCATACACGCAGCCCGAGGAACATTTGAGTACGCCAAGACAGCTTAGAAAGTTGACACTGATGCGAAAATCGATCAACTTGTTGAGGCGGTTGGTGGCGCGGCAAATGGGCAAGAAAACTGGCTAACGAACACTGATGTCTTGAAGACACTATTGGGCTTTACCATGAAAACCCCGATGACATTACGGGCGGTGCAGGCAGCAACGATCCGCTCATGAGTGGCAGCCAAAATCTCAATATGAAAATACTTAAAGGACTAAACCCACAAAAAACACAACCAAAGAAAATCAAAATAGCAACTATAGAATCATTTCATAGAAGAGCCTATTACTTATCCTGGGGTCTCTATTGGCTCTATGGCATGAAATCTAGGCAGTAAAGCTGGTTGATTTAACAAAATAGTGATGCAATCACTGCAACTGATATATTCATTGATGGCATATTCTGAAGCGATGGTGGGACGAGCATGGAGGAAATGAAAATATCTAGTTCAATTGGCGGGGCACTTCCAGTTCATTCAATGAACTGAAAACTGTACAAGCCTCTTCAAGGGTAAAGCAGAGGGCAATGATAAAACGAAATCGATGGCCAATCAAAAAAACACAGACACCAGTAGTAACCTAGAATTTGGACCTAAAGGCAAAAAATCGAAAATCAAGTTAGATCGGTTATCCATCGTCGACCAGCGGCAATCTCTCAACAACCTGTTTCAGATGCCGTACAAAGCCAACATTTGCTAAGTAAAGTAATAGGCCTACACAACGGCATGGCCCTATCCACAGATGAACAAAGCAGACACTAACGGCGTGATCTCCAGAGAAACTAAGCAATCCGTAGCTGTAACGATCCAGCGCATTCAACGACTGCTCGACGAACAGGGTGTAAACGTATTTGGTGTAGTTGATCATGGCGCGGCTGCTCAAAAGGCCGACCTGGAGCTTGATGAAACACAGGTGATCCTTTTTGGCAATCCAGCAGTTGGCACACTGCTGATGCAAGATTTCAGACCGATTGCCCTTGAACTACCTTTGAAATTGCTGGTGTACAGCGAGGGATGCTCAACCCGTATTCAATACAGGCTTCTGAGCAGCCAAGCAAACGTCTACGGGTTTGATCCGAACACGCCAATCATTAAGAAGCTCGATCTGTTCATCACAAAGCTGGCACAATCAGCGGCAGATGACACGCCATAGCAATAATCTGCTAATAAGAATTAAATCCTGCTCATCCTCGATTAATAACGAACCATTAATCACCAGAAACAAAGACAAGCAATAACACCATCACACCATCTGGATGATGATCTTGAAGGAAATATCTGTGTCATCAAGACGATTCACGACAAGCAGAGCCAGCATCAAAGGCTGAAATAGCTGTAGCAGCAGGGAATTGACAAGTTGAAACATCTTTTTTCAACAGATCGATTACACAAGTTGTCGAAATTCTTAGGTCAGTATCGTTGTGGCTTATTTCAAGCAGCCCATAGCAAGATGCATGTACGCTGGATTACAATCCAGCTTCGTGGCAAATGGGCAGTTCAACTTTAAAGTCACTTTATGCCGCATCAAGAGGGGAAAGTTGCAAACCAGTGGCTTGCCAAGCAGCTTCGATGCCCTTAAGCAGAGAAGGCCGCTAAGGAAGCGTTAAAAGAGGCAGCGTCATAAACCTCCATTTTGAGTCACCCCCTTAATGGATCAAGGCTGCGAGAGCTACCAACCATCAAGCGTTCCCCTGCTTCGTCAAAGCCCGGATGATCCTTGGTGATCCGCAGAAACCTTTTACCTGATGAGCAGATGAGTGAGTAGAACTTGGCTAGAAATGACAATGAACACCACTTAAATGAACCATGGCGACCAGCATTGACGGTCAATACAGGGTGATTGCCTGCCAGCTCAAAGCTCACTGGCTGGCACCTGGGATCTGGAGCCATTACATCTGGGAGATCAAGAATGGACGCTTCAAGCTGCACAACCATGACGTATGCCCATCAGCTTATGTAGGCAGCTTTGTTAAGTACGCTACTGGCGATGTTGTAGCAGATGACGCCACGGGCACATTGGACATGACGCCTGATGGCGGTCAATTTGCGGGCCAAGCCCTGAAGGGCGTATTCAAGCTTGATGACTCAGGCGAAATTGTCAGTCTTGTGCTGGCCTTTCCTGGACACGAACGAGCGACAAGCTATGCCGCTGATCCTGGCCAGGTGTATGAAACTTGGCAACGGCTAGAAACGGCGTCGGGCTCCTTGTTTATGTGAACTTCAACTAGACAGATCCAACAACCAAGCCTCATCACTTAGTTTTCAGGAGGTTCCAATGGGGATGTGATGTTTCGATGGATATGGAGTGGTTTCGCCGCGTTCAGCCTCCTGTTGCATCGCTTAAGCAGTTAGTTCTGGTTCGCATACGGACGAGAATTCAGCCTTTGGCGGAGTGTCAGGATTTCGACACCACACGTTTATGGGAGATGGGTTCCCAGATGAAACGGCCCTGGAGTGCTTGGGAGGCGAAATCAATCATCGCATCAATCAAATGAATCTTTTGGCGCAATTGTTGTAATCATTCTTGCAGGTACTTCTAGAGCGGCTATCGATCAGAAGCTTGGGCAATCATTTTTGAAATTGTTGATATTCAATCGCAGAATCGGCATAGTTCAGTAGCAATAATATCAAGTTTATTTCAGTAAATGCTAAGAAGATTGCCAACTTAAGAATCAAGAGGATACTTAAAGGCAAGATCTCAGCGCTCAGGAGGACATGCTGGTTCCTACACTTATTGGCTATGCAGTAGGGGAGTTTGTAAAATTCAATGCACAAAAAGAGGGTGGTGCTTATCTCCCCAATACTAGAAGGAACAAGGCAGTTCCTGGAGAGGATGAACGATCGTAAAACCTTTCCTACCACGCAATGTTCGCGATGTCTGCAGCAATATTTGAGCTTGTAGATTTGAGTCTAGACCAGGTACTGATAGCTATTAATACTACATCAATGCATACACTGCATATATCCATAGCAAGGTGGAATCATTAATTGGTATGATGGCAGTAATTATAATTTGCTTTGCACTCGACAGTCTTCTGATTTTCCTAAAATCTCTAACGGCAGAATTGAAAACCATAAAATAGCTCGACGGGACATTTTTGATAACTACAAAAAAAAATTCATAAAGGCAAGTGATTAAAAACAGATACGAACCGGAAAGAGTTAAGCAGGGAGGATTAATAGTCGCAATCTATCCCCAACAAACCAAACACGGACACCAGCCTTGCCAAATGCGGTTTTTTTGGTGTCAATGTCATCGCAATGGAGGTGCGCACCGCTGCCAACCCATTTTCAGCATCGTTTTCCATGCCTCTATTGCGTTTTAACGCGGAATTAGTCTCTGCATTTGCGGGATTGGTTAATCCGGTGGCCGCCAATGGAACGTTCGCAATATCACCCACTCACCATGGGCTGTCGGCACATCTGGCTTGAAGTGGACGACCTTTTGTTGATCAGCGATGGCCAGCCAGCCCTCACCGTGGTGTTGTTCCAGTCGTTGTTGCGTTGAACGATTGTTGATCGGCATTGCTGTAGCTTGGCCACCATCCGGCTGGATCGCAGGTTGTCGTGAACAGTAGCGAGAAGGTTGAATCTTTCTAAGAAGAAAGAATCTAGAGTAAGTCAGTAATGGGATAGAACAGTCCGGTAGCTTGTTGGGTTCAAAAGCCAAAGATCGGGAGCTTAAATCTTGCTCTGCTTAAATCAGGCGACTGGCTAGAGCACGGGATTCATAACCTTGAGGTCGTGGCTTCAAATCCCAACTAATCCGCCTAAGCCGAGGGCGCATAACCGAGGAATGGATCTGCTGCAGGGTTTTCGACGGTTGACTATCGACCGACTGCTTAGAAGGCAGTTGCTCGATCCAACTGGGTCATCGCTGGCTTAGAGGCGCACCAGATTGGGGTCGGGTGGCTCACAAATCAGGAGATGCTCAATCGGTGCTTATCAAGCTAATGAAACATGCCAATTCGTCAGACATCTCATGCTCATCGATATGATTTATGATCTTCTCAGTAACACCAAAAAGCCAAAAAATTAGCTCTTGATACCCAGAAAGATTCACTATGACCTGCTATATTAATAAAAAAATATACACAAATTTCTACATCATTTGAAGAGTATCCAAAGAAGAATAACCTTGCAAATCTGGCCAATTCGCCCTTTGCTGTTATCGCAAAGGGCGAAGATTTTCCTGAATCCTAATTAGATGCAACTAGACGCTTGAAAAAAATCAATAGCTATCATATAATGATAACAAGAGAATTACTATCGATCCAAAATGTTGAATGAAGATCAATTGATCATTAACTTTGCAGACCATATCACCACTGTCCTTACGATTGAAGAATTACGATCAATCAGTCAAGCGCTATTCAAAATCGGCTTGCCTCAGGCTTGGCCCCTCTCTGAGCAACCCGGCTTTGCAACTGCAGGGATCCGTTTCGGCAATCTAAATTTAGAACTTTGCACAGTTGATCGTCGGTTCAACAAGCTCAACGACTGGCTCACGTTTGAACCAGTGGACCTCGACAACCTTTCGCAAGAGCTAGCTCTGCGCGGCATTGAACACGATCCATTCGATGCCGTCGTGATTCACGGACAGCCCATTTACACCAGAGTCGGTCTGCCCTCATTGGCTGAAGGGCAAACGGCGTTGCAACTCTGCCATACCTTTTATCCAACTCGAACGACAGGACCGATCGCCCCCAAAAATCAGGCAGGAATCAGCTACGTATCGACAATCAAGCTTGGGATGACCGATCGTTCAAAGCAGACAATGGAGAAACTTCTATCACCGAAACAATTTGTGAACTCGGTAGACTTTGAACAAGGTCCAGGTCTTCTCATTTCCCCTGCGGCGCAACTACAGGTTAAAGGATTCATAGTTGTAACAGATAATTCTGAGCAAGCAGTTGATACACTCGTTGAAGCGGGAATGACACGACTTGATGCACACATGGTTCAAATAGGATCACTGAAGATTGAGATCAGCGATTAAAGATCTGACTCCGATCGCAAACCTCAGGATTTTTCGCTCATCCAGGTCAAGTAGAAAGCAGGAAAAATATTTGGTTCCTGAGCAATACACCCCCAACAAAATCCATGAATTACCAACCCCGCTAACAAGGGCGATCTTTTTCTTGGAACCACTTTTTTTCAGTGGATTTAAGCAAAGCAGCAATGCTAAACCAGCTTCTCACCAATAACCCGCTCCACCCGCAAAAGAGAGGAATAGGAGTGTTCACCAACAAAGCAGTGATCTTGTACATGTTAGGGCAATACATATCAAAGCAGTTCCAACTACACCTCAGTTCCTCACCAAAGAACAAAGACCAACTCATTTAATCGATGGGATCAAGAACATAAAATTGATGATTGATCTTCTGATTGCAGCGGCAGTGCTCACCTCGCCATGGCCATTTGGGTCTGTTTGAATTTGGTCTCCGATGAATAGACATCCAATCACCCCTCAGCCCAGATTGAGTTTTTATGAATAGACATACTTTCACCAAAAATTATTTGTGACTGAGGGTAGTAATTAGCGAAATCAAAAACTAGATACAGATCAAAGTTCAGCTGTACAAAAAAGCCTGATGGCAAGAGGAGGCTTCGAGCCGGAGTTTCTTGATCGTCAGAAGCAACGAATGGCATTCCAAGGCGGTACCTGCATATCCAACACTGAACTAGCGTGTACTACACACATTTAATGCAAGGCACAATAGGATCTGCAAACAACCAAATCATTAATGAGTATCAAGCATGATCATCAAGATTTCTGCAAGAGGTATTGCACTTAATGGTCAGGGACAAGCGTAAAGGTATCAACACCTAGTTCCTGAGCAAAATATTCTTTTTGGTTATTATTTTCTAAACCATTAATTGATCGGAAATCACTTCTTAAGTTATCATTTTCATCGGAAATAAAATTTATTTCTGTCGAAGCACAGGCAGGAGTCCTTATGTTGGCACTGTTATTGATGATTGGATCAAAGCTTTTCTCACCAGTAAACCTATAGTGCCTATCATCAAAATCCCCATATTCATCAGCAAGAGCATAGAGACTGTCCTCAAGATCATAAAATTCAATCGGTCTTTTAGGGTTAATACCAAGAAGGTTGATGACATCCCTGGAATCAAGCTCTTCGCCAATAATTTGCTCAGTCAATGTAAGAATATCTTTTCCATCAACAGAGCGCCACTTAAAGGGAGACCTCAAATCAGCATATTCCTCTAAAAATTCATCAATTTTTAAAGTGACATCATCGTAACCGTCCTCGAAATCAATATCATCATCAAAATGACCATATTCGTCGGCAAGATCATAGAGACTGTCCTCAAGATCATGCAATTCAATCGGTCTTTTAGCTTTAATATCAAGCAGGTTGACGACATCCCTGGAATCAAGCTCTTCGCCAGTAATTTTTTCAGTCAATGTAAGAATATCTTTTCCATCAATCGAGCGCCACTTGAAGGGAGAGCTTACATTTTCATAGGCTTTAAGAAATTCATCAATGTCATCACTAATTTCTTCAAAGACTCCTTCATACTCGTCATCAACTTCACTGTTGTACGCTAAGTTATCGGCATGTTTTACCTTTATTACTGATCCCAAAATTGGCCATCCATCCTCCCAAATCAATTTTCTAAGGCCTAGCTTAGATGTACCTTTTAATAATGAATCGTAGTAATGATAAGTGAATAAATGACGGCCATCCCTGAGGCTAATTATTCCAGCGTGTCCAGGGCCTTTCTGTGAACCAACGGCATCAAGAAAAATTGTACCTCCGGCATTACTGAGATCAAATCCGTCCTTATCTAAATAAGGACCACTTGGTGTATTTGATCTACCAATTCTTATATTATAGGTACTTTTTGAGCCGGAACAACATCCTCCCCAGTTCACAAAAAGATAATAGTAGCCATCATATGGATAAATATATGGTGCTTCTATAATATTCTCCTCATCGATAATCAAACCACTAGCAATGTGTTTAAAACGTGCATCACTGTTATCATCTCCAGCCCAAGTTTTCTTTGGTTTATGAGCTAACAGCCCACTATCAGGATCGAGTTTTGAAACATAAATACCACCAGCATGAGAACCAAATACCAGCCAAGGATTTCCCGAATGATCATTAAATACGCTAGGGTCCATAGCTCTAGGGTGATTTTTTTCTCCCTCTGAGTGAACAACTACTCCATCATCTATCCATGCTCCTGAGGAATAATAGGCTCTACCAATGTAGTCATGGACTGTTCTTCTATTTTCATCATAGACAGTATAATAAATAACATCAGCACTAGGCATTGCCGGCGCATCAAATTCACCAGTTTTATTCCACTTCTGTACTTTTTTGGTCCACTTTGGCTTATTATCATTAAATATGGAAGCCTTTTCCGACAACACTCCGGTTTTAGGGTCGAGACTCCATCGCTGCAAACCCTTGCCAGCAGTTCCACTTGTGCTGAATATGAGCTGACCGCTCTTATCAAGAACTAGCTGACTGGGATCATGAATAATCTCCTTCCAGCCCATCTTATGATCATTTAGCTAGACTAAAAATAAGTCTATATTTATGATTCGATCAAAAATTGAATAAAATATTTACACCTCTGTTCCTCTATAATTTGTCAATTGACCTGCTCGTTGTTTAGTATTGCTTAGAAAGTTATACATCCCTTATTTGAATTATTGTCATCTTCATATGCTGCAAGGTTAATCTCGACCAAGGTGTGTTCCGATTGTTTCTTATTTCCTATTTAAAGAATTAATAATGGTATAGATACAGCAATGATCAATGAATTCTCAAATATTCAATTTAGTGTATCTATTAAGCCTCGTCAGGGTTCAGACTGATTCGTGAAGAAGATCGAGCAGCGTATCAGTACATCAAATTTTTCACTCCCCATTCCCCTATTAAACCTCTGGCAATAGTGGGTCCTCTTGTACGCCAGCAACTGTTCTAAGGATGTTCTTCTGGTCCATTCGGCTCTTGAGATCTTGTCAGTCGTGGTAGAGAAGAGAATACCTAAGCTGTGACAAGCAAATCAAGTAACTTTACTAAGGCATCATTTCTGAACTGAGTTTCAGGGAGTTCATGGGGAAATCAATTTTCTGCAGTAAAACTTACTATGGGATGGAG
This sequence comes from Synechococcus sp. MIT S1220, assembly GCF_047303025.1. NCBI lineage: Bacteria > Bacillati > Cyanobacteriota > Cyanophyceae > Synechococcales > Synechococcaceae > Synechococcus > Synechococcus sp. MIT S1220. Next base: position 2,329,204 of record NZ_CP138939.1, read on the forward strand.
TCTCGGCAGCTAATTTGATGTTGCAAACCAAAGGTTTCTGGAGTAGTGATTCACTCCATAGCTGCCTTGCTGTTACAGCATAGAGAAGCAGGTGCTGTATCAGCGTGAGTGGAACTTAGTCGGCCACAACGAAAGGTCTGTAGATTCTTGTGAAGACCGTTGGACTTGTAGAGAAGTCCATCGCGAGTCGCCGACAAGCAACTGAACTCGCCATCGCTGGCATGGCGGTCATAAAGGTTCCAACCCCAATGTTGAATGCAGTTGTTAGGACAAATATGAATGGAGACGTTGTGAGCGTATCGTTGCGAAGGTCGAAGTGTTAAATCATCTGAGAAAAAAATTTTCTCAAACTTGAACTAAATTCTCTTTTCTGAAGGATCGTCTTCAATTTCAAAAACTGACTCTGGGGTTCCATCTTTGATTCTTTGCTTTGCGTAGCGCAACTCCAGCTCATAAAGCCTTTTTGCAGAAGCCTCTGCAAGGCTTTTATATCCTTGCTTTAGAAAAAAGGCTTGGCGAAGACGCTCTCGTTTGATAGCGAACTCAGATTCACATCGAGCTGATGTTCTAGATTCTCTTCGATCTTTCATGCTAGAGAGAGTGAATATAATTTCCCTATGCCAATGCTAATAATGAAAGCAAACATTATCACAACGTCCCATGATTTTGATCTGACAAAATAGGGCATTGAAATAGTCATGGCCAAGATATGAGTTACGATGCCAACCATCACATTTAGGTGCAAAATAATAAAATATGCAGCAATAACCAAACAACTACCAATAATTCGAAGTGTGATTAACTTTTCCATTCCAACAATCAAGTTAACACCTAAATTATGTCAAGGTGCCTTTGTCTGCTGTGGGCATGATCAACTAGAGAAAACCGTACAAATCAAAGCTAAGCAACACGCACAAGTGAAGTGTCGTTCTGTGGCGCTGCCAAGGGCAGATTTTTCTTTGTATCACAGCCTCCGATGTGGGGGTTCCAGGCCAGCAAAACTTAAAATAGCGAACTCAAATCCAAGACAACCAAAAAATAATTGGCTTTAGCTAATTATTTTCAGCCATTTAATGATCTAACGACTATTTTACCTCATAGAAAATCATTCTGCTCATCATTATCATCCATTTGAGCTTGCATGAACAAAGCTGATAATGGGAGAATCATGCAGAGGCCAATAAGTAATTCCATTGCGTTTCAGGTGCATAGAATAAATCTGCATGCTTCGGGAAATCAAAAATGTTCCATCCGCGTCCTTTTTGACGAGAAAGCGTGTCAAATGATGCAGTTGCGGCAAAATGAATATTTATTTCGCTTTGCTGTGAGATGTGTGCTGGTTTTGGGGTGTGAATGAAAAATCACTTTAACCACGAAAAACCTGTCATTATTGATGTGTTAAAGGCTTGACTGGAAAATCCGTAGCGATCCGTCGACGCCGCTTACTTTCCTCTCCAAAATACATATAGCCTTCTTCATTTTTATAGCGCCTTGCTTGCTTACAATTTTTCTACACTTTGAAAAGGTAATCTGGCTATAGCTTCAGCTTATTAACATGAATTCGTATCATAAAAAAACACAGTCAACTGGTTGCTGCAATGGTTCATCGCATCGGCTCAAGGCTCAGTGCGCCACCGCTGAAGGCGCTTAGATGATGGTTAAAGAGCTGCTGTTGTTGCACTGAAAACCAAATCAGCTAGATGAGGATTCCCAAGGATGGTCATGGCGTGATTCGATCACTCGACCCCTGCCTCCTTCAACTGAAGCATAAGGTGTTCCATCTTAAACCCGTCGCAAAAGTAAGGCCTGAAACCAAAACAACGAGGGGATTGTGTAAGGAAGCAGCGGCAATCTGATCGGTCGGTCGACCTTTTGATGAAAAGAATCTGTGAAGGCTTGAATGGACTCAACAGGCCTTGTCTGCAGCACGTCCACCAGTGAAGTTAGTACTGCTGCGTTTATTGCCAAGCTTGATACCAGCTTGATACCAGGAAGTGAAGCTGAAGCGAACTCCATAGATGGTGGCTCTTTGGTAGTGGATTACACCTCACCACTTCTTTAACGACGGCACAACTTAGGAAGCGGAGAAACCTAGGGTTCCGATTCCTACGGGAATGCCTGGTCCAAGAGGTTTCGGCCGGATCAACCGGCTGCACGGAGGGACAAAAGCCCGGGAGACCGCCAGACACACAACCTCCCCTCCGATGTCATCCCCAATAGAACCAAGCGGGGCCTTCCAGCGCCTCCATCCCAGTGAAGGGATGGAGGCGCTGGAGAAGGAACGCCAATTGCCACTCACTGGATGGCAACAGGAAGTTGATCAGGCCAAGCGCCTGGGACTCGAGGCAGCCGAGAGCATTGTTGATCGCAACATCTCAACATTTTCGCGGGGGGAACTGCCACATTTCGCGGGCATCAACACCTTCATGAAGGCGCCTTATCTCGAGGACGTGAACCAAGTTGGCAACTACGACGTGGCCATCGTTGGTGTTCCCCATGACTCCGGAACCACATACCGCCCGGGAACGCGCTTTGGCCCCCAGGGCATCCGTCGCATCTCAGCGCTTTACACCCCTTACAACTACGAAATGGGGGTGGATCTGCGTGAACAGATCACGCTCTGCGATGTCGGCGACATCTTCACCATTCCCGCTAATAACGAAAAGAGTTTCGATCAGATCTCCAAAGGCATTGCTCACATCTTTTCCAGCGGAGCATTCCCGATCATTCTTGGAGGCGATCATTCGATCGGTTTCCCAACGGTACGAGGGGTTTGCCGGCACCTTGGGGACAAGAAAGTCGGCATCATCCACTTCGATCGCCACGTCGACACCCAAGAGATCGACCTCGATGAGCGCATGCACACCTGCCCATGGTTCCACGCCACCAACATGGCCAACGCCCCGGCAAAGAATCTGGTGCAACTGGGCATCGGCGGCTGGCAGGTTCCAAGAGAAGGCGTGAAGATTTGCCGGGAGCGCGACACCAATGTGCTGACGGTGACCGATATCACCGAGATGGGGCTTGACGCCGCTGCGCAGTTCGCCATCGAACGGGCCACCGACGGCACCGACTGCGTCTACATCTCCTTCGACATCGACTGCATCGATGCCGGCTTCGTTCCCGGCACCGGCTGGCCCGAGCCTGGTGGCCTTCTGCCACGCGAGGCCCTCAAGCTGCTTGAGCTCATCATCCGCAATGTGTCGGTCTGCGGTTTGGAAATCGTGGAGGTGTCTCCTCCTTACGACATCAGTGACATGACCTCACTCATGGCCACGCGCGTGATCTGCGACTCTATGGCTCATCTTGTTGTCAGCGGGCAGCTGCCACGCAAGGGGAAGCCGGAATGGATCAGCGAGGTTTGCAACATGAACGTCGATCAAAAGTGGAGGTGAGCCATGCACGAAGTCGACATGACCAAATGTCTTCTGATCTCCTTGAACCAATGGCGAGAACTACAGCAGGAATCCACAGCCATGGTGGAGACGGTCCATCTCGATGTTGGTCGTTTCACATGCGTTGAACCCGACCAGCTGGTGACCACCTACAACGCCGCCGTTCAAGGAAGTTGGTTGGATGGCTCTCGGCTAGCCATCCATGAGATTGCCTTCGTCGGCAGATGCATTGTCTGCGCGAGCGATTACACACCTATGCCGGATTCCGCCTACCGGTCGCCTTGTTGTGATCACCCACTGGAGCAGATCGTCAGCGGCCGTGAACTGCGAATCCGCAGCATCGACTACCGCATCGACACCGGCGCTGAACTTGAGTCCAGTTCAGTCCAGCGTTCTCATCAATGATCGATAACCGACCCAACCATGCACAAGCCTCTCGAAGACAACCTCGCCCTGAATCTGCTCGCCGCCAACGACCATCAGGCTGAGCACAATCACGAGCATTTCCAATCCTGGAACCTGCTCTGTCTCAATTTGATGAGCAGTCCAGGTGCAGGCAAAACGGCATTGCTCGAGCGATCGCTTCCACAGCTCAGCAAAACATTGCAGATGGCTGTGCTGGAGGGCGACATGACAACCCAGCTCGATGCCCAGCGCCTCGAGGCTGTCGGCATCCCCGTGGTCCCGATCACCACCGGCCGGGCTTGCCATCTCGATGCCGCCATGGTCAGCGGTGGCCTGACCCTGCTCAAGCAGCGTCTCGATCCCACCGCTCTGGATGTGCTGCTGATCGAGAATGTGGGCAACCTCGTTTGCCCGGCTGAATTTGAGGTAGGCGAACACCACAAAGTGGCCCTGCTGAGTGTCACCGAAGGCGACGACAAACCCTTGAAATACCCACTGATGTTCCGCCAGGCGGATGTGGTGCTGATCACCAAGATCGATCTTCTGCCCTATCTGCCGGTGGATCTGGAGACGATCCGGCACAACATCCACAGCATCAACCCCAACGCCAGCGTGATCGAGGTCTCTGCCCTTACGGGCGAAGGCATTGCGACCTGGCATCAGTGGGTTCAACAGGCTCTTCTCCAGAACGTCCAGACACCCACAACTGCTCTGGCAACGGCCTGAGCTCCGCTCCATTTCTCTCCACCCTGCGCCCATGCCATGACCAAACAACTTCGCAACGTTCTCATCGCCGGATTAGCCCTGCTGATCGCCGTCGCCTGTGCCAAGGCACCGACGCCAACCGCAGTCAGTGGGCCACCGATCGTGCTCGGCTACAGCAACTGGGCCGGCTGGTGGCCGTGGGCGATCGCCGTGGAGGAAAAACTCTTTGAAAAGAACGGCGTCAATGTGGAGATGAAGTGGTTTGATGGCTACGTGCAGTCGATGGAAACTTTCGCTGCAGGCAAAATCGATGGCAATTCCCAAACTTTGAACGACACGATCTCCTTCCTGCCGGGCGAGAACGGCGGCGAAGTGGTGGTGCTGGTCAACGACAACTCCGCTGGTAATGATCAGATCATTGCCGACGCCTCGATTCAGTCCGTCACCGATCTCAAAGGCAAGACCGTCGCCGTTGAAGAAGGTGTGGTGGACGACTACCTTCTCAGCCTTGCCCTCAAGGATGTTGGTCTCAGCCGCGACGATGTGGTGATCAAGGGCATGCCCACCGACCAGGCCGCCACCGCCTTCGCCGCAGGCCAGGTGGATGCCGTCGGTGCGTTCCCGCCTTACACCGGCACGGCCATGACCCGTGAAGGTGCCCGAGTGATTGCCAGCTCCAAGGAGTATCCCGGCGCGATCCCCGATCTGCTCACCGTCAGCGGTGATCTGATCAAAGAGCGGCCTGACGATGTTCAAAACATTGTCAAGACCTGGTGGGACGTGCGGGCGTTCATGGCCGAGAACCCTGAAAAGTCCGAGGCGATCATGGCCAAGCGCGCCGGCATTCCCACCGAGGAATACGAGCAGTACAAGGACGGCACTCGTTTCTTCACCGTTGATGAAAACCTCGAGGCCTTCAGTGCTGGTGAAGGAATGCAGTTCATGCCGTTCGCAGCCGAATCGATGGCGGACTTCATGGTCTCGGTGGGTTTCATTCCGGAGAAACCTGAGATGAGCAATTTGTTCGACTCCAGCTTCATCAAGAAGGTCGCCGCGTCCTGATGAGCACCAGGGCCGCTGCTGCCAAGACAGGGTGGCCCCTCGGGCTGTTCTCCCTGCTCAGCCTGGGTGTCACCCCATCCAGAGGGGTGATCAGCGGCCTTCAGATTGCGTCCCTGCTGGTCCCACTCCTCGCTTGGACAACCATCGCGAGCATGGGGGTGGTGGATGAGAAATTTCTGCCCTCCCCTGGAGCGGTGTTCCGCTCCCTGGCCTCGATGGCCGAAAGCGGAATCCTGTTTCAAGACATCCTCGCCAGCACCGGGCGGGTGTTCGCCGGCTTCCTGCTCGCCACGGTTCTTGCAATTCCGATCGGGATCTGCATGGGTGTCTACCCGGCTGTGTGCGCCCTCTGCGAACCGCTGATCGCGATGCTCCGCTATATGCCGGCGGCCGCGTTCATTCCACTACTGATCATCTATCTCGGGATCGGAGAAGAGCCCAAGATCGCACTGATCTTTCTTGGAACGGTTTATTTCAACATCCTGATGGTGATGGATGCCGTGAAATTCGTTCCCAAAGAACTGATCGAAACCACCCTCACCCTCGGTGGTCGCAGCCGGCAGGTGTTGGTGCAAGTCGTGGCCCGCTACAGCATGCCCAGCATCATCGATACCCTCCGCATCAACATCGCCACCTCCTGGAACCTGGTGGTAGTAGCAGAGCTCGTGGCCGCTGAAGTGGGCCTGGGCAAACGCATCCAGCTCGCCCAGCGTTTTTTCCGCACCGACCAGATCTTTGCAGAGCTCATCGTGCTCGGCCTGATCGGCTTCGCGATCGACATGGCCTTCCGCCTGTTGCTGCGTTTCACCTGTCGCTGGGCGGTCTGATCATGGAGTTGCATCTTGAGAACCTGAGCAAACGATTCGGCAGCAAAACGGTTCTTGAAAAGATCAACTTCTCGATGCAATCCGGGGAGTTCCTGGCCCTGGTCGGCAGCTCGGGCTCAGGGAAAAGCACGATCCTGCGCCTGATCGCCGGGCTGGACCAACCCAGTGAGGGCAGCATCCTGGTTGATGGTGATCCCGTCACCGGACCCGGCCCGGATCGAGGCATGGTCTTCCAGAAATACAGCCTCTATCCCTGGCTGAGCGCCGCCGACAACGTCGCCTTCGGGATGCGGCTTCAGGGGATCAAACCCCAGGAGATTCGGGAACGCACCGGCTACTTTCTCGAAGTGGTCGGCCTCAGTGATGCTGGCGCGAAGTTGCCTCGAGAACTCTCCGGTGGGATGCAACAACGGGTGGCGATCGCCAGGGCACTCGCCACGAACCCAAGGGTGTTGCTGCTCGATGAACCGTTCGGGGCGCTGGATCTGCAGATCCGCGAATCGATGCAGGATTTTCTGCTTCAGCTGTGGCAACGCACCGGACTCACGGTGCTTCTGATCACCCACGACGTGGAAGAAGCTTTGGTGCTGGCGCAACGCATCCACGTGCTGGCCCCTGATCCCGGCCGGATCATCCGCTCGATCGATGTGAATCTCGACAAGCAAGACCTCAGCCAATTGAGGCTGAGCAAAGACTTTCTGGACCTGCGCCGCAGCCTGTCCGGCACGCTCCGAGCCCTTGAGGCCGCCTTGTGCTGACGCCTCCCAACCCGATCAGCGCTGATTTTCTACCGAGCTGGCTCTACGACTCGGAGACGATCCACCAATGGGATCAACAGCATTACAGCCATCGCTTCTGGCATCCCGTCGCCGCAACCTGCCGCCTCCGCCCAGGCCAGAGCCTGGCCCTGACCCTGCTGGGACAACCGCTGCTGATCACCTGGCCCGAGCGGGAGCAACCCAAGGCTTTTCACAACCGCTGCCCGCACCGGGGTGTGGCGTTTCAGACAGAGGAGCATCAAGCAAGAACCTGCCGTCGACTGATCTGTCCGTATCACGGTTGGACCTACAACCTGCAGGGCCAGCTACTGGCAGCAGCGCGGGAACACGACTTCATTCAGCCGTTTGATCGAAGCGACTGGGATCTGCAATCTCTCCCCTGCTGCGTCGACGGTCCGTTGATCTGGGTCGCCTTGGATCCGAACGTGATCGAGCTCGACGACCAGCTGGCGTTGATCCATCGCAAGGCGGCGATCGCCTGGCGAGGGCCTCAGAAGCAATGCCGATTGATCCAGGTCAGCCTGGCCTGCAACTGGAAAATCGCTCACGACAACACACTCGACGATTACCACGTCGCCATTGCTCACCCAACGACTCTGCACCGAGAACAAGGGCCTGTGCGTCACTACAGCTATCAGTTCAGCCCCTACGTGAATCTGCTGGAGACTCCACATCCCGAGGGTGGAATGTTCCAAACCTTCGGTCTACCGCCATGGACCCATCTGCTGGTATGGCCCGATCAGCGCATGGCCCTCTTGGAGTTTCTGCCCCAAGAGCTGAACCGTTGTTCGCTTCAACTGCGACTGTTCAGCAGCCCCAACAACGGGGACGAGGACGCAATCGAGGCATGGCTGCAGCAGCTCCTCACTTTTCTGGCAGAGGATCAACGCCTGATCGAATCAGCGCAACGGGGCTATTCCACTGGGTTTGTCCCAGGGCCAGCCCATCGGCTGGAGCAGCGGATTTTGCATTGGCAGGCGATCTACCGCGATCAACTCACCGCTGCCGGCAAAGTCAACGATGAGCGCAGCCAGGATGCCATCGCGGCATTTAGTGCCTGAACATCCGCCAGAGGTTCAGCGCTGAAGGGTTGCAACGGCATGTAGCCATCCGGTCCGAATTCCGGAGTGATGGTGACGGGTTGGCAACGGTCGCGGTTGCCGCTGTCCAAGAACATCTGCCAGCAAGCCCGGTGGGCCTCAAGCGCATCCGCCCATTCCGGTGCGAAAGGGTGGGGCACCGAAGGACCCTGGGGGTGACCGACCCGGGCATGAATGTGATCCACATGTGCTGCGATCGCTTGGATCGGCGCAAGATCCGGCGTCATCAGGCGCTCTGAGACAGCGCACCAATGGCTCAAATCTGCGGTGAGCCTCAAGCGTGGATGCTGCTGCAGCCAGGAGGGCAGACACCAAGGATTGAACAAACTGCGGCTGCGATGGGTTTCAAGGCTGACCGGAACCGGAAGCGGGTCGATCAGATCGAGAACGGCTTCAAGGAAATAGTGCTGAACAGAGCTATCCCAGCTATCGCTGCCTGTGATCAGAGATATCTTCAGCGGTTCGAACTGCAAGGCTCTGGCCAGTTGCTCTCTGAGCTGCTCGAGATGCTGTTTAGGAGTCCAGGACAGATCTGGGCAGTAATCACCGCCACTCACCAATTCGAGGATCAAGTGCTGATCACAAGCTCGAATCACCGAGACAACCTCAACAGCGCTGCTGCTCAGTAAGCAAGGATGGTCGAGATTGCACTCGAGGCCATCAAAACCTGTCTCAGCTGCTTGGTGGGAAGCATCTTTAAATGACCCAGTCCAGCCCCAAAGCGTTTGGAAGACGCTCAGCTGCGCGGCCGGGTTCATTAGGGAAGCGTGAACAATGTGGGTTGGATGCCGAGATAAATGGCTTCGCGGAAGAGGGCTTGCTTGGCCAGGGCGTCAGAGCGGTCATTGGCCAGGCGGTAGCGATCCCGCAGCGAGTTAATCAACGCCTGTCGACGCGGATTGGCAACGACAGTCGTTGAAGGCATGACGACGGCAAAAGATCCGTTCGCAGCAAACTAAGGCCAAGAAAGCCAGATCTGCGCAACCACAGGCCGGATCGTCGTGACGGCCGCAATGGACGGCGTTTGAAGATCGAAACCTTAAGTCGTCGAATCTCTCAGGCTGTTTGCACAAAACGACTCAGACTTAGATTCCTTCAATGAAAACAACAATCCCCATCCAGCTCTTCAACGATCTCTTCTCAACACACTGCAAACTAATTGGACAATCATTCAGAGCGCGCAATCAAGGTCTAGCCCCAGTCTAATTGATATTTCAAAGAATGCTAACACGGCTAAATCACATTCAAACGGACACGATCAAGCCATGTTGAACAAAAAACCAGAGGAAACACAACAACAAACCACCACCTTCACTGCAATCAAACACCACTGAATGAAAGGAGCATTATCCACAGTTCATGCGGAATTCCCATGGGTGACGCAAGAATCGTGGAATAAATTACAATAGGATTGACTAGACTTAGATAATCCTAAACGTATCGAGAGGTTGTTCCACTGCTCCAGCCTTGTTCCAGAAAGAGATCCGATCATTTGAAGTTGATCGATATACATGACAGGCAAACCAGTTTGAGATAGCTCATGCCAATCAATCAAAAAAACAGCTGACTGCAAATCTCGATTCAAAAGCACCTCTCTGGGATGCTTGTAACAGTAAAAAAGTTCGTGATTCAAAATATCATCCGCCAATACATGCTTGTCCACCAGGTTTTTTGGAACAGCCCAAATATTATATGGCTGCTCGTTGAGAGAGTTTAATAGATCTGCAAAATCTAAAGTATCACCGGAAAACACGATCACCTTAATTTGAATTTTCGCCTCTTCACACACTGAAAATACCTGATCCAAAAAGATAGTTGCCCATGCTGGGTGAAGCAACTGAAAAGGATTAACATCAATCACCCAGATCTTGCGAGAGGAGCAGAGAGATGTGATATCAGTGGAGATCACATCGATTCCTACATTTTCCAAACCGAGAGCACGTGAAATTCTACGAGCCATGCTTGACAAGCTGAAGTCAATTTTGGAATCAAAGGATTTCGACGACCAATCCTGGCGATCCACCAAATCTGATCTGATCACAACCCTCTGCCCAGATTTAGGAATGGACTCAGCGGACAAACCTTGAAGGGCCAGCTGGGACAGCACAGAAGGATCTTCGATTGAGACAACAGATCCTGTGACCACACCGCCGGGCAACTCTGAGGGGCTGGAAGGAGAATTGAGAATGTCCTGAACTGACCTGATTCCATCACCAAGTAGGAATGGAGGACGCATCCGCTTGATACTAATCAGGTCTCCACCTATCACATAAAGCCTGTAATAATCGCCAGGCACCTGCTCCTCAATCAAGACCCCCATAGATGTTGATGCACCAGCTCTCTCTACAGCCTGAAGAAGCGCTGTTGAATCACACACATCAGTGGTTACACCAATGCCATTGTCCCTGTCGGATGGCTTGACCACACACGGAAATCCGATAGCAGATGCCTTTTGAATAATAGTATCAAAAGATAATTTGCCTTCCAGATAAACGCTTTTGGGCACTTGACAACCCAAAGCACGAAGAAACTCATTACATTTTGGTTTCTGGCCGCACAAACGCACTCCAATATAACTATCACGATCTGTGCCAGTTGCACTCAGGATTCTCGAATTTGCACCAAGACCGATCTGCAACAATGGAAATTGTCCAATAATAGGAACGTGAAAATCAATGTTCAGTCCCAATTGAGCTGCATGCACAACAACAGCATTGGAAAATGCGTCAGCCATTATCAACTCTGCTCGCCTCATCAGGCTCAGAGCAGAATCACATTGGAGGGTAACGACATGTCCATCAATAGAATTCTGAAAAAAGTCAAATAAAACGCTGACCGATGAACGTAGAGATTCCCCCGCAAGGTCGTGATATGAACTAAAAACAAAACAACCCGCTTCAAGTTTATTGGCACCAGGAAAAAACTGAATCTTGAGATCAATTGGACCAAGCAACCAATCAGCCAACTCCAAACAAGCTTCAAATGGAGAACAATGGACTGAAGGCTTAAATCCAGTGAAAGTTTCTCCCAGAAAAATAGCTAAATCAGAAAGAAGACCAAAAATCATCACCCTATGAATAGAACCATAGGCCTGCCAAACCTTCAAGTCAGCACTAAGAAACCATCCTGATCTGGGGGTGTAAAAATTGGAGCCATGAAATTCTCTAATTAACTTCATAATCAAAGCTATAAAGAATGCGCAAAAAGGACTTTCTTTAATCAGCCAGGCTAAAGACAAACATGATGTGTCAACACTTTAGGGAGGAACATTAACTCCATTCAAGATCACACTAAATTGCTCATCGCATTTTTCGTCTAGCTCATCAGAAGTGAGCAAACATGATACTGGCTTAAAAACAGCAATAGGTTGCTGGCTTAAAGATGGATGCTCGCTTTTGTTGGACTCTGAGTTTTTATCCATAAATCTAAGATTTATCCTATAAAATTAGCACATCGAACAAGTTAGAGCAAGAGTTCTGTAATCAGCGACACCGCTCTAGGCAGACCTTCAAAAACATCGTGATGCAAATCATATTGAGTACGAGCCAATTGAAACCTGAGCGCGTCTGCAACCTCAACAGAATCAAAACGATAAGGATGAACGGCAAGGGCCAGATCATGCTCGATCGCAAGGCGAGCATTCAAAAATTGATCATTGCCATAGGGCTCGATGACAGTACGACACCTTGCCTGAAGGGCACGAGCCAGGGTCCCCATCCCACCATGGATGAAAACAGCATCAAGACGCTGGAACAACCAATTTAAAGGGAGAGGATCAACAACAATGAGATCTGGATGCTTCAACATTACGACCAAATCAGAAGTAAGAAGTTGAGATTCCTCACCAAAAGCCCAGCCTTTCACAACCGCCAGGCGTCTGCCTAATCTCTGGGCCACATCAAGATGTTTGGCAAGGACCTGAACAGGTTGATCCAATGGCTGACTGCTGAAGACCAACCCCAAAGGAGAGTGACGACCTTTGAGGGCTAGAAGAAGAGAATCAGCAGGTTTCCAATCATTCCACTGAGGATGCTGATAACACCAGAAGCCTGTGCGTATTGCATCCAGCAACGGATAATGACGTGGTGCCAAGAAATCAGGTATGGCATGCAAACGCAGCAGTGGCACTAAATCAAACGAAGAGTCAGAGGATTGCAACCAGCGGCGCCTCAACCTAAGTTCAAGGCGCTTCAAGCCCGTTGCCCATGAATGTTTCGAATCCTTAGCCACAGCAAGACGAGAGAAATCAATCATTGAACCTGCATTGAGACCAATCTCGATCAGCTGACAATTGCTAACCTGCGCTACCAAAGAAAGGAAATAGATATTCTTTGCGCCAATAAGAATGTCGCCTGCAGTAAGCTGTTCGATCAATGAAGCAACATTGGAAGTCAACCTTTCCTCAATATCCTCAGACCAAATTTGGGATAGTGGAGGAGTCTTCCAATGATCCCAGCATAAGGCTTTATGAGAAGCCTCGATCTCAGAAAGAGGAATGCCAAATGATAAGGGCTGCACACCTGCTGATTGAACTAGCCGGTGCATCGCATGATTACAAGCCAGCAGAACTTCAAAGCCCGATTGCATCAACTGCTGTGCCAACCCAATCATCGGGAGATGATCACCGAGGGTACCTTGTGTTACAAGAATTAAACGCATTCTGAATATTCGCGTATGAACAGGCGCCGCTGTAATTCTGAGCATAAACGGTTTAGATCATCACCTTGCCAACGTGAAGTAGAACTCTTCCAATGATCATCAAAGTGCGAGGGAACAAATGTATTACGGCCGTGAACGATGTAGAGATAAAGTCTGGGCATATCAATCCTGGCCAAAGTGCATTGTTGCCGCAACTCTTCAAAAAGAACACTGTCTTCCCCCTGTCGAAGATGAGGGTAAGCAGGCAAACAACCTTTCCTACATAAAAGAGAACCTTCCCAATCACGATAACAAGATAATGCTAAACGCTTGTACTGTGGCCACCAAATTAAAAATCGGGCTAAGACGATAGCATCTGATCCTGTACTGATCAAAGTGGCCATTTGGATCTCGAGTCGAAGAGGATCGTATAAATCATCATCATCCCATTGACAGACATAGTCTCCTAATGACTGGCGAACTGAAAAATTACGCAGCTCCCCAAGACTCAAACCCTGATCTGGTAAGCGGAAATATCGAATCAATTTACTGTTAAGGGATATGATCCAGTCATAAAGCTTGGAATCTGGATCATCATCGACCACAACCAGTTCCCTGCAAAAATAAGTTTGTCTTAGAAAAGATTGAATCGATAGCCGAGCTTGAAAATTACGATTTCGTGTAATCATCAGGCAAGAGATTAGGGGGCGGTTATTGATCAAACCTGCTGGAGATGGTTCCAACTCATACTTCACTGTTTTGTCCTTGCCCTGCGACGGAGCACTCACGTTGGCCGGAGCTGTGGACGGAACAAACGCATGCCAACCTTCAGGAACGGTAGATGAAAGAAAGGTGAGATCCCAATAGCACGCAACAAAAGCTGTTGAGCTACGCTCAAGCCAAAAGGCAGGGTCAAACACAAGGCCTTGACGGCATTCCGCTCTGCTAAATGGATAGATGAATGCCTCGTCAACAAGACAAGATTCGTATTCGGGATGAATCTGGAGAACATGATCAAGCAAAAAGGAACCTGCAAAATCCAGATGTTCGCCTTTAGCCCGAGCAGACTGCAGCTCATAATGGCATAAACCACCCAACACATCGTTCCAAAACGGATGCCTGGGGCTAGAGGCCATGAAGGCATTACGTCTTAACTCCTTCATTCCAAAGTCCAGCAGGTTATTATGCTTGCGCTGTAACACGGGCTCCAAAGCAATCAATAATTCACGTCCCTGCAACAGAGGTGAAAGAGGACGTAAGCACTGACAATCAAGATCAACAACAATTCCACCGTAATATTGCAAAAGAAGATAACGACATAATTCGATTCGACAAAAGGGGTGAAAAAAAGAATCAAACAAAGGAAGATACGCTGGAGTCTTGTTAGCAACAAACAAACGTAGTTCTTGCTCGGACCAATAGGACACTTGCAGATCAGGATTCCATTCCCTCCAGCTATGGCTAAAGCCTTCAAGATGGCTAGGAAAGCCATCATCAGGAACGATTTGATGCAAGAGCAGAGGAATAGTCTGAGTCATTTTCAGCAAGTCATCGTGCAGATCAGGGAATTAATCATGACGCACAATCAACTGTGGCAAAGCCCAACTCCGTACACCTAAATTGCGAGCCATTAGAGAGAGTGCCTCCGTTTCAATCAAGCTATTCATTGGATAAGGAGGGAAATTAAGCCCTTGGCGATGGAGGTCAGCTCGTATCAACAAAACTGTCGCACCAACTGAATCAAGCTCAATCAAGGATTGATCACGAAAATCATTAACATAATTTCTAGCAAAACCGATCGGAGGCTGATACAGGCCGTCGAACATATACTCCTCAGGCAAGGTATCAGCTTGTGGAGATTCACGCTGCAATCGGTAGCTGTTTAAATCGAATGGCTGATCAAAAGCATTCAGGCAGTTTGCTGTAACAATATCTCTTCCCGCCGCAAGTAACCTTTCAAGAAGATCAGAAGGATAATCACAAACATCAACATCCAACCAAAGAACCCAATCTTCATCCTCGAGAGCCATCATTAGCAGCTGGTTTCTGACCCTTGCTAGGCGTTCACGACGATCACGCTGCAAAACACGACTCCATCGTTCGGCGTTAGAACACGAAGGATAATGATTGAATCGATGTAAAGAAATACGATTAAATTTATTTGAGAGACTAACGCGAAGTTGTTCTAAGACCGGAAAAGTCTGATCTGTACTATCACCCTCCAGCCAAGCGAAAGACAATCTTCTGGAATCAAAGGTTAATGATTGCAAAAGAGACTCATAACGACTTAAATATTCCTGCGCATTACGTACCGGCGTCAGAATTAAAATTTTTGGATCTTTTTTTGGAACATCAATGGTATTGCAGACGTTAAGTGGAGCTTTATTCTCAAAAAACAGACAACGTAGCAATGGAATTCGTCTATCAAGCTCATTGAGCAATCGCTCACAATCACAATTCGTCCATAGGCAAGTGTAGCTCTGAATATCACTAGATTTCGAGAGATCACAAGAGAAGCTCACAGAGTTAAAATTAATATGGATACAAAGACGTGGTAGATCTATTTTTGCAATGCGTACAGTGTTATTCATTAGATTTACAATATTGCATGGTGCATCAGAGTGAACTGCCGAACAACGAGGAAACAAAGAACGCTCGCACATGACAGATTGATATTCATCGAGATAAGACGAGATGCTCAAAGTGTGCTCACCTGGCCACCACGTCATCCGGCGCGCCAACACAGAAGCCTGCGCATCAGTGGATTGCATCACTTTCCACTGCATTTCAAGTCGCAATGGATCGTGTAAGTCATCACTATTCCATTGACATATATAGCCACCCAACGCACAATCAAAGGCAATATCATTCAAACTTGATAACATCACACTTTTAGATTCTATTAACACATAACGGATCAAGCCTGAGTTAAGCAGCCTGACTTTACTTTCTAACTGATCATCGCAAGAAGCATCAACAAGGATCAATTCTTTGTTCGGATAACTCTGCTCGAGGAAACACTCAACAGCTAGCGTCGCCAGCAGAGAGACCTCCGTTACGACCATCAAACAAGAAATCAGTGGTAAATCAGTTTGATCGCCAGTATTCCTCTTGACTACACCAGGGATGGTTATTGGCCCCTCAGGCTCCTGCAAACTAACAGGAGCTTGAGAAGGAACAAATGCTTGCCACCCACGAGACGATCGAAACCATGATCCGTCCCAGTAATGAGCGACATAGGCCCCTGAACTGCGCTCAAGCCAGAAGATTGGATCAAAAACAAGACCTTGCCAACAGTCAGCTTTGCTAAACGGATTAATCAAACCCTCTGGAACAAGATATTGTTTATATTTTGGAAGAGCAACCAGAACACGACTTAACAGAAAAGGGCCAGTAGCATCAAGTACATCATCAGTTGTTTTAATCGAGGAAGGAGGATATTTCGTTAAGGATAAAAGAACATCAGACCAAAATGGATGACCAGGAATTGAAGCAATAAATGAAGGACAAATAACCCTCTTTAGGCCACGAAGTATTACATTTTTCTGCAGATGATGAATCGCTGGTTCAGTCGCTATCAACAGCTCTCGATCTTCAAGTAGAGGAGCCAAAGGGCGTAGGCATTGGCAGTCAAGATCTGCATAAATACCGCCGAAATACTGAAGCAGCAGGTATCTACCAAGATCAGCTCGACAAACTCCCTTGCTATAACTATCAAATAAAGGCAAAAAAGTTGGAACATGTTGAGCTATGAATTGCCTCAGAGTTGCATCTGACCAATAGATCACCTCTAAATCGGGATTCCAGATCTTCCAGCTACGACGAAAACCCTCCAAATGCCGCGAAATTGATTTATCAGCCCCAATCTGATGCAAGACAAGCGGAATCATCAATACAAAGAACTAGATATATATAGAGTGGTATGCAATCTATTATTGTATTGCATTATCGATGACACAAAAGACTCAGGAGCCTTGGCAAGGATTGCCCCGGCTCCAGCAACCTCCGTTGTCAAGGGGGTCAACATTTTTTTTGGCCTTAAACCTTCCGATATTCATCTTAGTTCTAAGCTTCCTCCTAGATGAACCCTTTACCTGGTTCGGCCGGACTCCTCCAGCTAAGTTTTTGAGTTCATCATCAGAAAGTTCCGAGGGATCTCCGTCATCCGTTGTGATGTCTTCAGCGGTAATAGAAAAACCTGCTTCTTTAGCAATGGAGACAAAAGCGCTTGTATCAGCAGCCTTACTGAGCCTCTGCTGAAGACGCGTGTCAGTTTCAACCCTCTCCAACAAGGCTAGGAATTCCTCTGACATGGGGAACAAAATGCTTGCTTGATCTTGTTATAGTACTCAATTACTCATTTGTCAGGATCGATTCCAGGATTAGGGAAACCGACGCCAATCCAGCGAGGCAAGCTTTTGAGCCTCACAACGTAACTCCATCTCAGACGCTGGGCAGAGTAAAAAGACCACCACTTTGGCAACAATGGGCATGGATGCAACGAGAAAATAGGTCGCAGCGGAGGTTAAGAAGCAATACGAAACCCCTACAATTGCGCAATATAGCTATTAATAAAATATAAATGTTGGAAATGCAGTCATGTCACCCAAATTTATTTCAGGAATTTTCAATTCGGACTCCGAAATTCTTTTGAGATTTAGTGACAAGCTTCAGGAAAATCCGCTATCAAAACGAAGAATTAAAGTTAAGAGTGGCAAAACCAAATTAAAGCCTGAGAATATCCTTGTAGAGGATGATGAAGTCAGTATAGAATTGACCGATAAAATCAATAATGGATCTAAAATCAAAATCATATACAGGGATGAAAAAGGAAATCAAAAAATGAATGTATTGCAGGGCATAGAGGGAGCAGACGTTAAATCCTTTAAAGCAAAGATACTTTCCGAATCATCCACAGAAACTACACCTACAACCCCCTTAGGAACTCCCTCCGATATTAGATCAGTGACTCAACCCAGCATGGGATCTATTGCTGATCAATCTGATGATACTGAAGACTTAAAGGATGTAGGAACAGGAAAGGTATCCAAACTGGAAAAGGATTACATTCTGTCAGACGAAGATCTTGAGCATCCATCTTTTATTGAGACAAGGTTTGATCCGCTTGAGCTGGATAAAAATGATTTGGCACGGATAGATAAATTTTATGCGAACAAAACCAAATCATTGTCTGCTAAAAAGATATTGGCTGGTATTGAATCCAAAAGAAAGTCAAATAAACTATCAGGCGCATTTGGGCATACAGACGTACTGGATCTATCGGGTGAATTTTTGATGGATCCAGCTCTGAATGAGAATGTAGACATAAGCCCAAAAACCCTTGCTTCAAATAACAAAAAATATGATGATTTAAATTTAAGGCTGAAATATTTTGAAACATTTAATCCAGGCATTGAATTTAATTGGCAACGCATACTTAGGCTTGCACTGCAAAATACTGAATCGAATAGATTTTCATGGGCTGACTGGGGGATGACACCTCCTGTTAAGAATCAAAACCCAAGGGGGTATTGTTGGGCATTTTCCACTTTGGGAGCATTGGAATCAAGTTACATGATACGAAATGGATACATGCCCAACCTTTCGGAGATGCAATTTGCGGATTTTGCAAAACATCAAAGTACGTCAATTAATGGGACTACTGGGACATCTGACGGGACTTCTGCAATTTCATCAGATGGTACAAGTACATTTAACACTGCTTTATTTTATGCAGTTGAGGATGGTACATATAAGGGATTTACAACTGAATCCGTCGTTCCATACGATGTGAACGCTCCTAGAATTGCTGATGGACCACGATTTTCCCCAAAATCATATGGTGCAGATGCTATAGGCGCAGTCGGAGCAACTAATAATTCACCTTCTACCATACAGGAAGTCAAGCAAGCGTTAGTCGATCATGGGCCGATTAACACATTGCTTTGGGCTGCAAATAGTTTCATGGCATATCGCGCACCATCTCCAAATTCGGGTAATAGTGATGTGTATTTCGATAATTTGAACGGGTTGTCTATATCACCAGCTAGTGCAAATCATGCAGTTCAGATTGTGGGTTGGGACGATAACAGGCAAGCATGGCATGTTAAAAACTCCTGGGGTACGAATTGGGGGCTAGATGGTTATGCATGGGTCTCATATAATCAGCCTAATTTTGGCCTGCAAGACTTCTGGGTAGAAGCTCCCGTTGATCTATTTAGAGATCAATACTCGTATGGAATAGCGGGCAAAACTGGACTGGATCAATCTGATTCGCAAGAAGGCTTTGGAGCAGCAAGAGTATTCAACGGTGCACACCCCTACTCTCAAACCCATGGTTCAAGTGAACCTTCAGAAATAGATACTCTTACGGGAAGAGATAGAACTTCTGACCTATTCATTCTCGGAAGAAAAGGCGTCTCAGATATAAGGCAAGCGGCATTAGCAGACGAGCTAGTATTATACAAGGATACACCGTCAGTGAAAACCGGCAGAAAGCATTTTGCAAAAATAGAAAACTTCAATCCAAATGATGATCGAATTCAATTAGTAGGAAACCGTACGGATTATTTATTCATTCCTAATCAAGCATCGCAAAAAATGTTTATTTATCTTGATAGTGGATCACCGAGGGGGACCGAACAGCTGGATGGGGGAGACGATTTATTAGCGTCAGTGTCATATGAATCATCGATGAATGAGAATCATTCCAATTATACGATTTATGTGTGATTGCGTACACAATAAGTAGCCAGAAATTTAAATAGCTGAACCTCAAAATCTTCTCACAACTTGGGGGAAGGTTTTTTATTTATCGAGAATCAAGCAAAGATTTTCGCTCATCAATGAGATAATAAGTCCTGGCTCGCACAAGCAATAAAAAAGCAGCATAAAATTTCAAAAATAATATCTAATTAGAGTACAATCGGGCACATGAAACTTTCATCGCTAACAACCAAAGGCAGCCTTGATTGGACAATACGGTGCCCTCAGTTACACTCCAGTGTTGCCACCAATAAATCAACTGCTTCAAGACCCGGGTTGGTCATACAGACAAGACATTGTGCAAGTTGCATTCAAAACAATTCGAAAACGAGCACGAACAGGTACACCTAGGAAAAGAAAGCAAAGGGCAAGTCTGACGGGCGAGACAGACACGAAGCCACTAGACTGGCTTAGCACCTGGCGTTGGGTAATTCGATTACCGACATGAATGAAATGCGACACCGACTTTTAATAGTATCAATTATGGCATCATCACACTTAACACTAATGCCTTTACCTAGCGAGTCAAAACCGGCTTCTATAGAACGATATGAGTTTAAATCACAAGCGATCGATGCTTGCGAAAAATGGAAAAAGGGAGGTGTCAAATTCTATTACTACACCAATGAATGGGTTGAGGACAACAACAGGATTTGCGTCGACGGGCAAGAGGAATACCAATCCTCTGAGATTGTTGGAATGGAAGCCCCGGCCATCGAACCTAAAAATTACGATGAGATACCAGAGATGGTGATGGAAATTATCAAGTTTTTTGACTACCAATACGATGACGAATCGATTCTTTGACCGTCAGCTTCAGTTGACCACACTCGCGATTTGGCTTTATCCCTGGTAAAATTTCGCCACGTTGAGCCGGTCGACTTCCGGCTGCAGTCAGATTCGGGGCATGCAACGGGGACCCGAACACTGTGGAGTTTTCTCCCATGCTTCTCTCGATCATCAAGCGGCGTCTTACCCGCGAACAGCGTCTTCGCGCTGCACAGCTTGCCTTTACTGGGGAAGCTTGATCAATGGGAACCGTCTGCGAGCGGGCCGGCGAGTTCATCAGCCACGGCTGAACTTGAACCGCCTTCACAAGAATGAATCACAGGGCCCTCCGGGGCCTTTTTTTATCTATTGATTCGAAGCTCAGATGTGGCCAAATTGCTCCAAGCAACAGAAAGAACCCTCAAAGTCATGCCATCACCTTATGGCTGAACTCATTATCTATCTCAGCGACAAAAATTCAGGACAGAAAAAATATAAACAACAGCAAACACTTAAACATACACTCCTAGTCAAACAAGAACAGAATCCGATAAAAATTATTAGCAATTAAATGGGTAAACCTTATTAAAATAAAAAGAGTTTAAAAGCAACTTTTCATGTGATTTCCGTTAGGCATGCCAGCTTCACAGGCCAACGCAAACAAACAATCAACAATTTTTTTTCGAAAGGTACCGATAGTCAATAATTCAAGAACGCTGTATGAAGACACGATAAGATCGATCAAGAGAGCGTGCACGTGATTGACCTCCCCCAACCTTGCAAAAACGGACTGTCACCTCAATCTCTCCAACAAACTTTCAGAAATGATCGACAAAGAAAAAATATTAGACAAGCTTGAACGATGGGCCGCAAGTGGAGAGCTGCTGGAAGCAGCGCGCCAAGCCTTCAACCTGCACAACACTCCAGCGTTGCTGCTGCAATGGATTGCTGAGCTCAGTCGCGGTGATCACCATTTGCTACCGCCCGTTGAACTGCTCGACGGCCAGACCATGGCAGGTCTGCGCGGGGCATACACAGCCTCTGATCCCAATGGGCAGGAACGCATCTATCTCAATGCCGCCTGGCTGCAAAGGGCCGACCCCAAGGCGATCGAAGCTGTCCTCCTCGAGGAAATCGGCCATGCCATTGACTATCAAATCAACAAGGGAAAAGACAGCCAAGGAGATGAAGGATCAGCCTTTGCAGCGTCTTTGCACAATCGCAGCATTCCTGAATCGATTTATCAGGAGCAGGACCATCAATTTTTAGTCATCAATGGCCAGCAGATTGCCATCGAAGCCGCCACGATCACAAGCCCAATTGCTACGTCAAGCTTTAGCGATGGAATCGGAGGGTTCGACGAACTTGATTCGCCAAGAACAATCACAACAACAACTATAAATGGCAGAAATTATGCGCTCATTCATGCGTATTCCGATAATGGTGTTCAGATTGTTGACATCACAGATCTATCCACGCCAACCCCTGTCGCAGTCCTCCAAGATGGCGTTACATACACTGAATTAGAAGGAGCTAGGCACTCTGCAATCACTAACTCCAACGGGAGAACATATGCATTAATTGCTGGATATTTGGACGATGGCATTCAGATTGCCGATATCACAGACCCCGCCAACCCAACGTCAGCAGGAAGAATCCGAGATGGAGACAATGGAGGAGAGGGAAACTATAAACTAGATGGTGCTTATTTCATTGCCACAACCTCGACCGGCGGCAAAACCTTTGCTCTTGTTACATCCTATAACGATGACAGTTTACAAATCATCAATATCACAGATCCCACCAATCCCAGCCTTGCCAAAAGCATCACTGATGGAGCTGGTGGTTACGAGAAACTTAACGGCGCAAGAGGCTTAACAACAGTCGAAATTGCAGGAAGCAAGTACGCCTTAATCGCATCATCGAGTGACGATGGAGTACAAATCGTCAACATTACGGACCCAGAAAATCCAAGCGCAGTTTCAAGCATCACTGATGGAGTAGGCGGCTTCAATGAACTTGAAGCCGCCAGGATGGTTTCCGCAGCTTCCATTGGAGGCAAACCTATGCCCTTGTCGCAGCGAAAGATGACAACGGCGTTCAAATCATCGATATCAGCAATCCTGCAGCCCCAACCGCAACCGCTAATTTTGACCAAGGTGATCTCGATAGTCAGGGGGGCACATTTGACCTTCTCACCAAAATTCGGCACATCAGCACGGTTTCAATCAATAATAAACACTACGCATTAACCGCCTCCAAAACAGACGATCTAGAAAATGGAGTTTCGTTTATCGACATCAGCGATCCCAGCGATCCACTGGCTGTATTCAGCATTAAGGATGGAGATTTAGACAGCCAAGGCAATCAGTTTCACGAGCTTGCTGGCCCCTATTTCATCGAGCCATACACAAAAGATGGCAGCACGTATGCACTTGTTGCCTCCAGATCTGATGATGGGGTTCAAATTATCGAGCTCGATTCCCCTCCAGCACCGAGTCCATCACCAACACCATCTGGTGATGACGATGCTGATTCCACCCCTCCCGAGCTCCGATCCGCTGTTGTCTCCAGCGATGCTCTCTCCTTAATTCTCAAATTCAATGAACCCTTGGCTTCCACTTCAAGGCATGTATCAGCTGCCTTTGTTGTTGATGTGGATGGTCAATCCATTCCTGTTATCGATGCCACAACCCGTGGCGGCGAACTCACCCTCAGCCTGACGCGCAGCATCAGCAACGATCAAACCGTTGCTCTCGCCTACACCGATCGCTCCAGCAACAACGATCGCAATGAGCTGAGCATTGGGGATGCCTCCGGCAACGATCTCGCCTCCTTTGCACGCTTCCCCGTTCAGAACCGCTCCACGCTTCCCGGCACGCCACCATCGATCAACGCTGCGGTGACATCTGCTGATGGGCGGGTTGTCTCCCTCAGCTACGACCACACCCTCTCTCCTCTTGCTCCTCCCGCTTCCGCGTTTTCACTCGCGGTGGATGGGGTGCGCTCCGCTTTCTCCTCCCTCTCCCTAGCTGGCAGCACCGCACGCCTGGGCCTCTCTGCTCCCTTGTTTCATGGCCAAGCGCTTCTGCTCAATTACCGCGATCCCACCGTTGCCGATGACCGCTTCGCCATTCAAGACATCCATGGCAACGATGCCATCGCCATTCAAGGGCTGATCGTCGAGAACAACTCCACCGTGATCGATCCAGCCACGCTGCTGCCCGCTCCACTCCCAACACCAACACCAACACCAACAACAACACCCATTCCCGCTCCGCTCTCACCGGGTGCCGTTGCAGCCCTGAGCCAACCAACCAAGGAATCTCCCCGACCCACACCTGAACCAACAACACCAACACCACTACCAGCCCCAGCGGCGCGACCCGGCTCCGCCTGTGACCCCGAGGCAGGCAACGCCATCAGCGAATCCCAGCGCGATCGCTTCACGCTGCTGCTTGGTAGCTCCTGTTCCGATCAAATCATCGGCAGCCCAGCAGACGACATCCTCAAAGGTGTCGATGGTGATGACACCCTGCGGGGATTGGCCGGCGATGATCGCCTCCGCGGTGGCTCAGGCGCTGATCGCCTCAAGGGTGGCCTGGATCACGACAGCCTCAGTGGCGGCAGCGGCGATGATCGCCTCAAAGGACGCTCCGGCAATGACCAGCTCCTTGGCGGTCCGCAGCGCGACAGCCTCGATGGCGGCAAGGGCGACGACAGCCTCAGTGGCGGCAGCGGTG
Source organism: Synechococcus sp. MIT S1220 (assembly GCF_047303025.1). Lineage (NCBI taxonomy): Bacteria > Bacillati > Cyanobacteriota > Cyanophyceae > Synechococcales > Synechococcaceae > Synechococcus > Synechococcus sp. MIT S1220. The sequence continues at coordinate 2,353,391 of NZ_CP138939.1, forward strand.
CCGATCTGTTCAGGCTTTCATCCGGCAACGATCAGATCCTGGATTTCAATCTGCTCGACGCTGATCGCATCACGCTGCCACCCACCAGCTCAGCAAAACGCACGATCAAGCTCAGCATCAGCCAGCCCCAGCCCGATCAATTGCTCCTCCTGGATCCCAGCAACGGCATCAACACCACTCTCCTCAACACCGACATCACACCAGAGCAATTGCTTGATGCACTCCCGAAGCTGTTTTCGTCAACAATGCAAAACGAATAAATCTTCCATCGACACATCAATAACATTCACCAGTCACAAACCGAAAGTCACAAACCACTAAGCCCCATTGCACAAACAATCAGAGGCTAAGCAAAGCCATCTATCTCCAACGAGGTTGTGAGATCAACTACAGATGAGGCCATTAAGGGCAACAAGGAAACCCGCCAATCTGATCAACAAAGTGTCAAGTCATTTGGGTCTTTGCTTGATGGCGCAGAGATCACAGGGATAAGCCCTGTCTTGCTCAAGGGGTAAAAACCGGTGGCAGCAATGCTTCAGAAACGCTAAATCAACCTCTATGGCATGGAAAAATCATCGATCCGCAGGATCAACACAACGCCCAAGAGGACGTGATTGAGGCATCAACTCTGCACCTGTTGCGCTGCTCTCAGGGAACCTCCTTCAAACCTGGCTCCACCAGCTCAAGTTGCTGCATTGTTAGAGAAGAACGCAACAGCAGAGGTAGGGGCGCCGAACCAGACTGGAACGATCCATTGCCGGCTGGGGCGAGAGCAGGGGTCTCGGACTGACCGAACAGATGACTGTCAAAGAAGAGTTTCGCCATTCCCTGGAGTTCTTGTCTGGCAAGGGACTGATCCGGTCCGGTGATCACCGCTGGCAGGTTTGAGGTGGCATCCAGGAATGAGAGATGCGTTCCGTTCTTCTGAATCGCCAACACCGAGCCTGACTGGCGGAGGCTCGTGAAGAGCGAGAGCTGCTGGGAGACCGGCGGAGCGAAGACATCTTTCATGCCAGCAACCACCAGCATCGGCACCGCCACGCGGGACACCGATTGACGACTGAAGATTGGATTGGTCACCGGATTCACAGCCACGGCAACCTTTACGCGGGGATCTCGGAAATTGGTGCGCTCCACCACACGATCGGGCGCTGTGCACTGCCAAACGACTGCAGGGTTCAAAACCACGGTTTTGGGGTCATTCAGCTGCTGGCATCCCCGCACCAGGTTGGGCCAGTCAAGTTGAGCACCGGCAAGGGCCGTCACCGTGTAGCCCCCGAGGGACTGCCCGAGCACACCAACCCGTTGCGTGTCGATCCGACTGCCCCAGCGCTTCTCCACCTGATCGATGAGGTCACTGACGGTGATCGGCTGGTGGTACCAAGCGTTAGCAGGAGGAATCGCTCCTGTTCCCTCAATGGCCGCCGTCATCGTGTCAGCGCTGGTGAAGGGAAAATCGAGCGACGCCACCGCATACCCATGGCTGGCGAGGGATTTCCCCAGGTACAGAAGGGCAGTCATATCGGTGTTCAGTCCGGGAGCAAGCACCACAAGGGGGGCCTGGCTCCGGGCCGTTGCCGACTCAGGCAGATAGATACCGGCCTTGATGCTGTCGACGACACGACCTTTGAAGCTGAAGGGCACCTGATCGAAGCGAATGCTGCCCGGTTGTGCTGCTGTCAGGAGGTTCGGACCAACCTCGGGGGTCCCTCCCAGGTCAGCCAGACGCGAATAGAGCTTGTTCTGAAGATTGAACTCCTGAGTTAGCGACCGCAGCAGCGAACCAACAGCGTTCAGATTCACAGGAATCGTGGGCAGTGGATAGGCCTGAAGCACATCAATCAAGCGAAGACTGCCGTGATTGGCTGCTCCCTCGATTAACGCCGCGGATAGAGCGTTGCCAGCAACATCTGGGGGCTGATTGATCAACTTCACCAGCTGTTGAACCGTGCGCCGGCCCAAGGCTGTGGAGAGATAGTTCGATGCCATCACGGCATTCACGGGCGCCGACTGGTTGAGGACCTTGCGCAAATCCTGCTGCTCGGAGGGTTTGAACACTCGAAGGGCATCGGCGAGCTCGGTACCTGGGACATTCCCTGCCGCGAAACTGGCGAGTTCGTCAATTGGAATGGATCGTTCGAATTCACCTAGCTGAAAGCTGATGCGCTCTGCGGAAGACACCGGAGCGGCCAGGGCACCGAGGCAGATCACCGCGGAGAGAAGCTGCTTCACATCAACGTTAAGTACCTGCGATGAAACTACCCCTAAATGCTCAATGGCCCAGCAGCAAAGTTACGAAAAAAGGGAACGTCCATTCTTAGATGATGTGACCACTCTTAGGACATCAATCAAGGCTTTAAACCCATCCACATCCGCCATTGTGATTTGGAAGAGTCGCCAAGGTCAAGTTCGCAATGATAGTCATAAGTACAAAAGATCAGCGTCAGTCCAAGACGCAATCGCTTCAACCAAAAACAGTGGTACGGCAAGCATGAGAAGCAACGAAATTATGGAAAGAAATGAAAACTTTTCAGTAGACGTTAGGGCAATCAGCGTGGGCAGACGGATGAATCGGGGCAGTCGTCGACAAGAGAGTTGACCAAGGTCACAGGGGGGTGTGGGGCAGATCAACTCTTGCCCTCGCCATCGCGGAAACAGTGGATGCAAAGACCGCTATGGCCTCGTCCATCCACAGATCATGCAACGTCCCTTGGAAGATCAGATCGCCCGCCCCCTGCACCAGGGACAGCCTCAACCACACGAGCACAGACACCCACATGGCCAGAGACACCCGCACGAGCATGGTCATCACGCGAGTGTTGTTGATCAAGGACCAACGACTTCGCAACGCCCGGATCGGTTCTCCTTCGGACCTGTCGATGGAGGACACCACGACCACGAAAAGGGACGGGGGCAACCAAAACCGCATCGCCCAGAACACCTCGGCCACGGATTGAGGGAGGAGCGTCCTCATCTCCATGCTGGCCACCACGACAATCACGGCCCGGATCACGCTGGCCATGGCGACACCGAAGGCGAAGACTATGGCGAATGCTGCCCTGAAGGCAGCACGTTCATGCTCCTGAGCCGAACCGACGACATCTCAAGAACGACTCCGGTGGCATCGATCAGAACCACTGATTATCAGAACGCTTACAACCTTGAAAAGTTCTTCACCACGCAGCTTCGCTCCTCCGGTGGCTTCAAAGAGCAGCTGATCAACTTCGAAATGAACAATGGCTGGTTCGATGTGGATGCAGCGGATCCAAGTGCGACATATCAGCCCATGACAGGTTCGGTGTCTCCTTACGCATCAATGAGTCCCTATGCGATTGGAGCCAATGGACGCACCACGGGAGTGGTCGGCAGTTTCAGCGGTGTTCACAACCCAGATGCCAACGCAGAAGGAACCGTTCGCTTCTTGGATGTGGGAAGTGATTTCAAAGTTGATTTCAGCCTCAGCGAAATTGGAAACGTTGGTGGCCCCGACGAGCCAGGTCTCGCCCGCGAACAGTCGGGAAGCAATATCGATCGAGGCATCAACACCACCCAAGGATTCGATTCAGTGAGTGGTGAGGCCTACAACCAATTTCTCGAGGTTGCCCCAAGTGAATCAGCCGAAGGAAGCCTGGAAGTGCGCTTCTCAGGGACAGACTTCAGTGGCACGGCCTGGGAAAACCCCGTTTATGGCTTTGGTTTCTACCTGATGGGCCGTGAGGACAAACGCGATGTTTATCTCGACGTTTATGACGTTAACGACAATCTAATCACCAGCGAATTAACCCACGGAGCAGGGGTCTCCTCCAGCGATGCAGCCATTGAATACATTGCATTCCATGTGTGTGAACAGGAAGAGGATGTCGGACGATTCGTGCTCAGGGAGGAATACGATGGCAACGGCGATCGTGCCGGAGATCGCGACATTTTCTCTATCGACGACCTTACCCTTTTCAGCCGAGCTGGGGGTTCAAGTCGGCCCCTGGAGATCGTCACTGGTCCGGAACGCCTAAAGGATCAGATCACCCGGCACCACAGCTCAGCTGAGAACGGGCATTTCAACGAAACCCGTGGGCGTGATGTCTTCAGCCTGGAAGCTCACAAGCGGTTTGGCAAACGCCATGCAGACAGAATCCTCGATTTCAGGGGAGAGCAGGGAGATGTCATCGAGCTGTCTGCAGAGCTGTTCGATGGCCAAACAGATATCGAGATCGCCAGAGTCGACAATCGGCGGGAGTTAAAACAAATCAGCCGCACGGATGTTGATCTTGTCATCTGGGATCAGAAACACAAGCCCATGTCGATGTTGATGGTCAACGACAATGGTTCAATTCCTGGTTTTGGGAATGGGAAAGGCCTGGTCGCCATCCTCGACAACCCAAATGGATTCGCAGCTGAATCGATCCATATCATTTAACAAAGACCAACAGTGCAAAAAATCGATCCGGCAAGCAAAACCGGCCGGATCGATTCAGCCGTTGGAAGATTTAGCTTGAGTTAAAAGGTGGTTGACTAATGATCAAGGCCAACCAAGCTAAAGCCTGCCAATAATGACAGTACATCTAATTGTTGGAATTAACCAATCACCACGGCAAAACCTTCCCTTCAGCATGCCAAAACGAACCAGTCGTTTCCAGAGATAATTGACCAATTCTATCCAAGAGATTGGAAACAGCCTCTTGTGGAGGGATGCCATCTGAGTTCAAATTCATACGCGTTTGAACCATCCCTGGGTGTAAAACACCAACTGAAATGCCTTGATCCTTCAGGTCAATTGACAAAGATTTGACAGCACTATTAAGCGCCGCCTTCGACATCCGATAACCATATTCACCACCCGAGGTATTGTCTTGAATTGAGCCCATACGGCTGCTCATAAACACGAGCTTACCGCCTGCAGACATGGAAGGAATCAATGCACTCGCAAGAAGGAGAGGTGCCAAGGCATTCACATCAAATTGCTGACGAATACTTGAAGGATCAAGATTGTTCAAATCCATAACATGGTTAATACCTGCATTGAGTATTGCTGTATTGATTTCAAGGCCATTAAGGCGGCCAATCAGATCGGCAATTGACTCCTGCTGACTCAGATCAGGAACCTGCTCAATCCGTACATCCAACTCCCCCAAATCGGCGCTGGTTTCACGGCAAACTGCTATAACAGTGTCCCCGCGAGACTTCAGTTGGCGGCAATATTCAAGACCAATTCCACGGTTTGCGCCTGTGACCAAAAAAACAGACATCTCTTGTGTCCTTATCCATGTGTCCACTCAAAGGTTAGTCAAAAGTTGCCAGTTGTAAATCACGCAGAAAAACAGATCAATTAGAGAGACTATTGGAGCTGAGCAATGTGCCTTCTCCTCATTCAGCCAACAGCATGACGACTTAAGACTATCAGTTGCGCAAGACATGATTACCTAGCATCGAAAGGTGAATCAGACTGGGGGGCCAATGCCTGCAAATGTTGATAAGCAGGGAGAATCAAACCAGCGATCTTCCAATTTCCAATCCCCTGCCTCGACATTTCAAATCCAAGTTTGATGCCAGGCTCGAATCGACCAGAAACCAAATAATTGTTCACACCCTACTATTCCATTTTAACATCGGCAACCTGATTTATTTTACCATCAATCTGTTGCCTACTCTTGATGATTTCACCTTATATGTCCTGAAACGCAATAATTCGACGACATCTTTTTTGTGGCACATCTTTCTCGCCAGTGGAATCAATCAAACCCGCAACCACATTGCAGGTCAAATACGAGTCGAGCAATGTATTTGCAATTAGAATTGCAATAGTGGTACCAAGTGCAGCCATGCCATCATCGCCATCTTCCTCGGACTCTGGAGCAGCTGCTTGAGCCAGACTGAACACCCCATAAGCTTTCAGATCCTCACGAAGCCTGGGGTAATCAATATATTGATTCAACCGCTCACCACCTTTGGTTTCAATCGCTTCGCGAATTGAATTAACTGCTAATTACAGGCTTGCATACCAATAACCGTCTCATCGCAGCGCATCGATCTGAACATGGAAAGAACTCCAGCCCCGCCCGCATTTCCGCTGTGATCAAAAAGCGCTTCTAAGCCAGGGCCACTGAAGCCCCAGGGCATCAAGAGGATCCATCACCAACTTGTTGAGGGCACGGCCGAGCACCACTTGAGGTTCATCGGCGCGGATGGGAATCACCGGATGCTGTTGGTTGGCGGATAACGTGCGACCTTTCACAATTCCGCGCCTGAGCAGTGAGTTCCCCGCTTCCAGGCCGCTCACATAAGCCCGCTCCTGACAGAGCCCTTTGGCGCCATGTTCCTTCTCACCCATACGCACCCAGTCACCGGCACAGACCACCGCATCCAGCGCAGTTTCTAGCGGTGGCCGCTTGCTGAAACTTCCAGGGGAAAACAGTGACACCGAGCTCGGATAACGCCGGACCTCCTGATCGACAACGCGAGCAGTGCGGAAGGTGGGTTGAGTGTTGGGTAACAGGTCCTGCATCAGGCAATCAACGATCTCCTGATCAGTTAATTCAACAATCGCTGAGGCGTTATAAAAATCGCTGGCAATCACGGACCCTTGCGCTGAATCCCTGCCCCAGAGGGCCTGTTGGGAATCACGCTGCAATTGATCCAGCATAAAAAAGGTGGCTCCGGCACCTTTCAAACAGTCAAACCTCGACAACACATTGGCGGGATCTGACACCGACACAAACCGATCCAACCACAAACGGATCGACACCACATCGATGGAACCGAGCGATCCCGCACGCACAAGCTCCGAAGCCAGTTCGCTACATACTGGTGATTGCGACATCAGGGCACCCATCCCTTTGGCGCCCACCGCAAGCACCACAGCATCGACCGTCTCAAGCACACCGCTGTTCCCTGACTTCAAGTTGCGCGTCTCGATCGAGTGAATCGCGCGGGTCTCCGGCGATACATGCAACCGAGTAGCGAGAGTCCCGGCGATCACTTCAAGTTGGTGCTTTTCAGACAACTGCCGGTGCAGAGGAGCGAAGATATGCTCAGCAATACTTTTGGATTTAATCCAACGAACATCAAAAGAATCCTGATGAGCCAGTGCGTAGTAATAAAGAAGCTCCATTGTTACGGCGGCTGACAACTCCTCCGGCGGTTTAAACAGACCAACGAGAAGAATCGGTCTCAGGAAATCAGTGATCATCCGATCAGTGATTCCAATCTTTTTAAACAGCGTTAGCGCACTAATCGAATCGTACTTTCGGTAAGTGTCTTCGCTGCGATTCAGATCGAGCATGGCGTAGAGAAGTCCCGCGATGCTGAGCCGATCCTGAACAGGAAGTCGTTGAAAATGGTTGAGGGTTGCAAAAGCCTGGCCCAACGGGCTCGGCAGAATGGGCGCATCACCAAAAACAGGTGCTGTTGCTTCCAGACCATCTGGCGACCAAAACGCACTGGTGGTGAACTCCGTGAAGATGGTCCCCAAACCCAGCTCAGTGGTGAGTTGATTGATGTTGGGATAGTCCTTCCAGAATCCCCGTGTTCCAGCCTCGAACGGCTTGCCGCTTGCCGTTTCAAGCGATTCACGTCCGGTTGGATCTGCCATCCCATCGATGAGGGTGACACGAACCCCGGCCTGACAAAGCGCCTTGGCCGCGCCCCAGCCTGCCCAGCCAGCACCGATGACAACAACATGGGATGGCTCTGATCCCCGAACATCCGCCTCGGTCATGGGTGGGTCCTGCAGGAGTTCAACCTAGGGATTCAAGCCAGGGCCGCGACTGGTGAGCAGCTGCGAGGGCTTCTTCAATGGATTGGAACACGAACAACAACGTTTTTTAGTGAACAATGACGAGGGCAAAAAACTTGCTGGCGATGGAATGGGCCAATTCAATGAAACCTTTCATGGAAATCTTCAAAACGCTTCAACACCGATTGAAAGATTTTCCTGCCGATTGAGAGATGATTCAACGCATCAGAAGCCAAACAACAGCACCGCCCAGAACGACTCCTTTAAAGAACTGAGCCCAGGTCAACCCATACGTATCCAGTTGAAAGGTACGCATCATCAGGTTGAGGACTTCTTTGTGCTTTCGAATGAGAAGTGGACTATCAGCAGTATTGAGTTGTTGGATCTGCTTGAGCTTGATCTCACCGAGTTTTGGCACGCGATCTTGCCCTGATATAAAACCTCGACAAATGTAGTGCCCGCCGCCATCAACCCAAAGTGGTGGAGTTGTTGGCCCAGGAACCCAGCTGTGCCTTGGACAGCAGCATCAAACGGTTTGTTGTGTTGTACTCGAGCTGAACGCCCTCTGGCCATGACTGAAACCACTGTTCTGGACTTCACACTCAGCAACACCTTTGAAGAGTATCAAGCACATATGAATGCACCTGAACAGCAAGCTATGTTTACGGAGATGGGGGTCAAAACCTTCTACATCGGAGTTTGCAAGGACAACCCAAAGAGGGCAACGGTCATGTTCCAGGGACCGGAAAATGTCCTGTACGACGTCTTTATGAACCCAGAAACCAAACCTGTCGTGGAAGCCTCCGGTCATGTGTACGACGGCACTGTGATCACCCGCTGGCTGGCTTAGAGGCCTGTCCTTGAATCAGCGAGCCTTGAAGGTTTCACAGCCTGTCTCAAGCTGGGATAGGTCACCTTCTTCGCACGCTCGCTGAAAAGTCCCATCGGTTTCAGACTGTCGACGATCTCACTCTTTCGACAAACCCAAACCAGGTGGATGCGGCGTTCCTTCCGTTTCCGATGAAGATCCTTCAGAGCCGCAATACCGCTGATATCCACCCCACTGATCGCGATGGCATCCATAAACAATCAGCAAAAAGGTCATGGGTGAAACCTTTGGACAAATCTAATATCGCTGATGCTTCCAAGAGAGTCATCATCCAAAGAGTGAACGGGAGAGAGCGCTCTAATCCTTAATAGTAAGAAGAGATAGTAAATGGTTGTTTTACACCCAAGTCTGATTGGAACTCCAACCATCACTCTTTTATCTCGTTGATAAGTTCTTCCAACACCTTGTCTAACGAACACCTTGGCCTGACGAACAACTGATTCTTTCAGCAGCTTATTTCATCATGTCTGCCCCGTCGCAAGACGGGGTTTTGATTGTGCGGTTTTGATTGTGCTATGTCGTCATCATCTGTATTGGTCTTATTTTTCTCTCGCTTTCTATCATCAATTAATTGAAAACCTTGTCAGTATAACGACACTGTTGCTGTTCTAAGCCAAATCTTCTTCAGTATTTTAATGGCATTTACGATCAGCTAGGTTGCTCTCTAGTTGCATAGTCCTGAAATAAGCTTGAGGCTTCTTTTAATTTTGATCTTGGGAAGTTCATACGCTCTAATGCCCCCAACAGACTCTTCTCAAGCTCGATCAGTTCATATTCATCTTTGGGGTAATGGTAAACACTCTTGACAACTGATTTGTGTGGAAAGAAATGCCGCCACTCATTGTTCAGGTGGTTGTCGGCAAACGTCCTATTGCTTTGATCAAAATTTGCTGTTATTTCGTTGTAGAGATCCTGATTGAATCCATAAAATTTTTCTAAATGCCAACGTTTTTTGATTGCAATATCCCTTATTTCTTGTCCCCTATTCTTTAATTCCTCAGTATTTACATCCAAGCTGTCACAAATTTCCTTGCAGATCTTTGATAGCCAAATACCTCTTGTTCCGGGTTGTATGTTGACGCTATTGATTGTTTTCGTTTGCCATTCGTTTTGTGGATAGTTGAAACCGATTGCCTGCATGAGATCCTCAACTGGATCACTACTTTTAATGCTGCTCATCACAATATATTTATGATCAATTCCACTGGTATTGAGATTCTCGAATTTCGTACACCAATCAAGTGTCCAGTAGTTTTTTTGTACGCACCAAGACTTCGCAAATTCTGCGAAGTCTCTTCGGTGATACAAACGTCTAATGGTATGGCAATACATTGAATTGATCCAGCTTGCTTGATCTCTTATGAAAAAGATAAGACCTATTTTCGAATTTATTTTGTTGGAAAGAAGTTCCAGCTTTGAGATGCTTCCACTGTTTAGGATTGTTGGGTGTAGCCATTCAGAACTCAGTAATTTGCATTTATTTCCCTTTTTACGAATAAACTTTAACTGTTGAATGGCGTCTATCTCTCCATTATTGAAGTGACGAGCAAACGTTTTCGCGTCCGACTTTTTGGCAACAAAAACACCTCTTTGCTGTAGGTGTTGTCTATTAACTTGAAGGATGTCTTGGATATAGCTGCTAGCTGTTTTGTGTGGTCCAGCATGAATCCAAAACATAAAATCATTCGGAAACAGTTGCTTGAATGATCGGTGACCATTCTCGGTTGCCTACATTTATGTCCTCAGTCGAAAAATCTAGAATCGACCATTGGCTAGGCAACATCACTTCTTTGAACCCCATTTATAATTGTTGTTTTATAAAGATAACATTGTTGTGGCCCAAAAGGCAAGAGATGCAGTTTGCGACTATTCGATGGTTCCTGCTCGATTGTGAATTATGACAGTCGCTTTAAGGTGGCGAGTGGAGCAGTTCATGAATGCTGTGAATCCAGTTTTATCGTATTTGTTATTTCGAATATATTCCATTGAGTTATTACCAATACGAGCCCAGCAGTGCTCACTGCCGCTGTCGCCTTCCCAGTGATTACATCAGCTATGGGTCGCAATCCTTGGAATAATACATAACAAAGTATAGCATAGAGAAGATAAAAGAGCCAATCACTGCCTATATCTATTCCTTTGCTTAAAAGGATTACTAGTTCGACTGCGGCAATTCCAAGAGTTAAAGCTATTGCAACCTTATCCGAATTCAATGTGAGTAATCAGCTTGTCCTTTCTAGCAAAGTCCTAAGTTATTAGCCCTCGACGTCAAGCCATTCTTGCAATCATACTTGCCTCGCTTCAAAGCGAAAGCTATCAAACAAAAAGGAACTGCAGAAAACTTTTGCTGTAAAACTTTTGCTGAATAAAAGTTACGCTGAAGTTTCTTGCTGATGACTTGCGCTCACGTCACAAGCAAGTGACAATAAGTTGTCTACAATTAATCCCTCCACTAGTTTATTTTTTTGTTTGAGCCACCCCAGAGGAACAGAGGGGGTTTAATGTCTAAAAAATCTCACAGCACATTTAGGGTTCTATAGGTTTTTTTACTTCGGGAAAACACCAGCAGTAGTATTTTTATTGCCAGCCAAGCGTCATCGCAACTTAAGTTCGGGAAAGCCCTAACTTCTGACAGATGCTGACACAGAAAGGGGGTCTCCGCATATAACTAAAGATTTTCCATAGCACTTGTTAGGTTCATATGAGACGAAGGCTTTCACGAACTCACTAGAACTTAAGGCACGTAGATAGTAGATGAAAGGAATGGCCAGCCGCTCAATCAATAACGCAGCAAGGGACAGTCCTTAAAAACTTCTTCAGCCAGAACAGCGTCGATTGCTTGCTTCTTGGATACAAATCCTACTTTGTCCTCCATGTAGCCCTTCTGGGCTACATGGAGATTGTCCATTGAAATTTCTTCGTTCAGATATAGGTCACATAATTGCGCAAAAGCACCAGCAGAATATGCGTATGCGTAGACCAAGAACCATCTTTTCCATGGATTGAGTGGTAGATGCGATTGAGTTCGAGCGCTGGCGTAGGCCACTAAGGCATAGAAAGGGATTAGGATGGACAGAGTTACTGAAGTAGTTAATTTTGAAGCTCTTTCCACTCTTTGGTGCTCTCCTTCTTTCAGCGGCACCAGTTCAGGCTTTTGAAACATTTGAAGAAATAGTGAAACCTTGTGAAGCATCAGAAAAAACAATGGAAGCATGTTTTGCATCGGCTGTTTATTTTGCTTCGCTTTAGAGTCTTTTGATCCTTTGTCGTCAAAGGGAAGTCGGTGACATAACCCAAAAGACGTTTACTGAGGCACTAAGAGATCTTGCGGGATCGATGACAGAAGAAATTGAAAAGATGGCTTGGAATCGAGCAGTTAAAGAGCTGCCAGATAGTTATCCGAATTGCCCCATTAAACCTATTCCCTAGTTTTCATCATCAGTTCTTTCACGCTAGTCCTATGAAACTCATTCGACACATCGGAGCACTGCTCCTCTCAGCGTCACCTGTCATTGCTGATGACTTTGTATACGTTAAGTGCAAGGCAACCATTAAAAGTACTGTGTTTGATTGGAACCTCATCAAGCAGGTCAAAGAATGGGGGCAAGACGCTGTAATCTTTTACAAATTAGATATCAATAAGAAAATAGTGTTTGTTTCACCAGAACCTGAGATTGCAAATCAGTTTGATACGGATTTAAATTGGCCTGGATGAGCTGCGTGGAAAGCAGTGAATACAATGGGAAGCACATTTAGTGAAGACATTACACATCTTCAATACGACCCTCCAGGTGAAGTTGTTGGCACATTGTTCCAAAAGGATAGAGACCGCAATCTGGAATACGGGGGCACTCTCAGTGGAAGTTGTGAAGCATCGGATGCTTCTGCCTATGAGGCGAGCAAATGAAACTATCAATGCTCTTGGGTGCTCTACTCTTCAGCATCATCAGTTCTTTCAGGCTAGACCTATGAAACTCATTCCACTCATCGGTGCACTAGTTCTTTCAGCCCTTGCCATTCCTATGAATGCACAATTGTCGAAACAAGATGTAACTCAAACTTGGCACCGAGGTGCATTCCAGTGGGAGGATAAAAAACAATTTGCCTCTTACAAGTTTCTGGGAAATGGGTCTGAATTTGCAGTTGCTTTTATCTATTCAGGTAGTGCTGTTAGATGGGATCTGCGTATGCCTTCGCTTAGTATTATTGATTGCAAAACTGTAGCAACTATCGGTGGGTGGATTGTGCCTGAGGCTACCAATGACCAGCTTCTTAAAGACTCTAATGAGCTTACTAAGCAAACGGATCAATTCGCAGCTGACTTCTGCGCTACACACAAATCTATCTTTCCAGAAGCTGGTATCTACAATGGCATGGAGATGTAGCAGGCATCAGCTGTAAACAGAAAACCCTATGAAACTATTTCCACTCATCGGTGCACTGCTTCTTTTAGCAGCACCAGCTCAAGCCTCTCCGACACCTGAGTAGATAAAACAAACCTGCGAAGCTTCAGAAAAAGTATTGGATGCATGTTATGGAACAGGAATGTATATGTCTTCGATCACAGGGTTTGCAGTGCTTTGTATGCTAAGGGAAGCCGGTGAAATAACACCAAAGGTATTTGCAGAGACAGAGAAAAGACTTGGGAATGGAACAGAACAAGAGTATGAAAAGGTTATGTGGAATGAAGGGATAAAAATTGTATTGGAAGAATATCCAAATTGTCCACTCAAACCTATTCCCTAGTTGATGCCTTCAACATCACAGTTCTTTCAGGCTAGTCCCATGAAACTTCTTCCAATCATCTGTACTCTGCTCCTTTCAGCAGCACCAGTTCAGGCATATGAGACATGGGAGGAATTACAAAGTGCTTGTGCAGCAAAAAAAGAGATTAGTGAAATATGTCAAGGAGTTGCTGATTACGTTGGTTCAGGAATGGCGGTACTTACGCTTTGTGAATTTTATCGAGATGGCATGATTGCAGCAGAGGATATAATTAGAAACTGGGAGGTAATTAGCAGAGGTTTTGGGACCGAGAGCACTTGGGCGATTGCCGGAATAAAATTTGCTTTAAAAAGATATCCGAATTGTCCAATTAAACCTCTTCACTAGTTGATGCCTGCAAGTTATCCTTGTCACGGCGTGATTAGAACCAAAAGCGTTGATGTGGTTCCAATCCCAAGCCAGAGCTTTTTGGTGGGACCAGTAGTTCGTAATAACTCCCCTTCGTGCTGTCGTATTGACACGTCCATCTTTTCACCGGCATGTCCTGCCCCTTCTCCTGACATGCATTCATGGCTGCGGATTGATCCGCATAAGCGTTGGGGTTGAGTGCTTTACAGCTCGTCAACAGAAGGACGCTCAACAGCAAAACGAAATTCATGGGTCTTCTCACGTTCTCTTATCCGCTAAACACAATTATATAGCCGAAGAGCTGAACCAGTTGAATATGTCATAGGTCATTTGTCAGGATTTATAGGTGGTTAAAAAGGTTATTTATTGCTTACCACCCAATCACCCATAGCCACCTCTTACGCAGCTTCTAGGATCGAAAAATATTAAAAATCAAAAAGCCGAAGAACAATTCATTCATTCAGACAGTGGAGAAGCACAAAGAGGCAACTAGAAAGCAACAGGTATTTGGTTGAATCAATCCATGACAGGCTAGATTGAAAATTGATTAAGACGATTACTTAAAAAAACCTGTCTAAATATTGAAACCTTATTTCCCAACTTGTCTGAAAATAACGATCAGATCAACCATGTTGCTCTCGATCCATCTCTGATTTGTCATGATTCTGGGTGGTGAGCTCGGCGCACTCTCCCAAGCCATCCTTGCAGTCGATGTAAGCAAATCCAAGTTGCTTGCCCAGAGCCTCCATCAAACCTTGCTCCCCAGGATCAAGCTCACAACCATGTTCATCGCAGAGAATCCCTGATCCCCGCTTCGACAGCTGGCAAGTATCGGTGCGCAAAGACCCATCAAGTGAAACACGCACAGTCTTAATGTTCAAAGGATTGGAGTATTGCCTGCTTCATAGGCTAATGCCGAATCAACACCCGGGGAGGCATCAGCTGCTAACACCACACAAGAACAAACCAAAGACGGCAATCCTTACCAAGGCAAGAACAATCACTAACAATGAGATCAACAGTCATGGGCTCAGCGATCATTTCAATGTTGGCACGCCGCGCATTAAGTATCATAATTTAATCGGATCGATCGACCTCAAAGACAAACATTGCAAGCCAGGTGCTTGACCACTCAACCATAACAATGAAATCGCGATAGGCCATGAAAAACAGCTACAGATACACTTGTAGACAAACACAAAAAGTCCCAAAAGAGTGACTCCACACCCACACAAACAAAACGACATCAACGCAACAAGTACACCGACAACTTCAACATTGTGATGACAGTACAATCCCAGTCGGTGGCCGAAGAGCTCGAGATCAGCCTGGCCGGTAAAAAGGTGCGACTTGCCCTTGAAAGACGGGGATCGGAACCGAATGAGATCTGGCTACTTCTCCCTGCTTTAAGCACCGTTTCAAGCCAAAGTGAATGGGACACATTGGCCGACAATATTGACCGAAAGGCTCAGTTGTGGAGCTTCGATTGGCCAGGCTTTGGTGAAAGCGATCGCCCTGCAATTAACTATGACGCTTCAACACTTAGCATCGCATTGAATGCTGTTCTGGATTATCTGGTAAGTAACGGAACAACCCAAATCAATGTGATGGCGGCTGGTCACAGTGCATCCATTGCACTGGGCCTCGCGGAAGAGCGCTCAGAGCAGTGGAAACAACTGGTGCTTGTGGCGCCAACCTGGCGTGGACCATTGCCAACAATGACAGGCTGGAATCCAGAACGATTCCATTGGCTGCGGAAGCTGGTGTCACTGCCGGTGATCGGTTCGCTTCTCTACAGACTGAACACCAGCCGTGCCGTTCTGAAGCTGATGCTGCGCCGACACGTGTGGGTCAACCCGGAAATGCTCAGCCCGGCACAGATTCGAGAACAACAACGTCTGAGTCGCAGGAAGGGTGCACGCTTCGCCAGCGTGTCATTTGTCAGTGGAGGATTTGACCCTGCCACGCACAGCGACTGGTGGTTGGACAAGGCTGAAAAATTGCACTGTCCGCTGCATGTTGTTTTGGCTGAACAGGCGCCGCCACGATCAAAGGGGGAGATGCGAGAACTGGCCAGCAAAGCCGATCGAGTCTCTGTGATCAAAGGTCGATTGGGCCTGCACCAGGAATTCGGGGCCGAGCTGGCTGCCTTGATCTCCCACTGAGCAAACTCGAACTCAAAATCAGCGCCATCACAAACCCCAAAAACTGAACCATCACCACAGATGGACCCGATGGAAGATTGGTTAGTCCGGAAACAAGCAAACCGAGGAGTGCGCAACTTCCCCCCAAGGCAGCGGAAGCAGAGATGTAATAGGGAAAACGACGGCACAGCAAACGACCGGCACAGGCCGGAATGACCACGAAAGCACTGATCAACAAAACGCCGACTGCCTTAATGGAAACAGCAACCACCACGGCCAACAACACAATGAAAGCAAGCCGGTGCCAGCCAGTGCGTACACCAACAGCACCAGCAAGTTGTTCGTTCAACGTAAGAAGAACCTGAGCACGCAAACTAACGCCGACATAGATCACGGCAGCTGTGAGCAGAACGCCAATAACAACAAGATCAAGATTGCTGACGCCAAGGATGTCTCCAAAAAGCAGCCGACGAATACCACCGCGATAGTGTTTTACAAGGCTCAGGGCAAGAATCGCAGCCGCCAGGGAACTCGAATAAACGATATTCAGAAGGGCATCTGTTGGGAGTGAACTACGTTCAACGAGTTGGTTGACAAGAATGGCAAAAACCACCGCAAACGGAATGAGAATCAGCGTTGGATTGACACCAATCAAGATTCCGATGGTGATGCCCAACAAAGCTGAGTGACCAAGAGCATCACTGAAGAACGACAACTGCCGCAAAACGGCAATGCTGCCGAGCACTCCACCCAGCGCTCCCGTCAATAACCCACCCAGCAACGCACGCTGCATAAACGATTCAGCGAGAATCAACTGCAAGGAACCGGCATCAACCATGGCACTGGTGTCGATAGGGAACGACGTTGGACCCATACAGCTCAGTTAGCCGTTCCGGAGTGAGTGTGTTGTCCGGTGTGCCGCTACAGCAGAGGCGCCTGTTTAAGCAGAGAACCTGGTCACTGCTGCGACGCACCATGTCCAGATCGTGGGAAACATGCAAAACAGTCCATCCTTCTTCACGACGCAACTCAAGCAGTAGTTGCTGAAATCGTTCGTTTGATGGCACATCAAGCCCTGCCTGTGCCTCATCAAGCACCAAAAGTTGGCGAGGCCGCACAACACAGAACGACAGCATCACACGTTTCAGTTGGCCCCCGGATAATTCACTGAGCAAACGATGTTGGAGATCAAGACATCCAGTGCGATCAAGGGCGGTCTCAACCGCTTCAAGCCGTTGCATCGTCTGGCGCCAGGGCCAACGGGGGCCAGGGGGATCAAAGCCAAAACCGACAAACTCTGCAACCGTCAGTGGGAAACGGCCCTGCAGAGACAAACTCTGGGGCACATAAGCAATCTTTGATCTGATAAAACCCGGAAGGTGGCCGTTGGAAGCCAGGGAACGGCCAAGGATCTCAACATCACCAGCAGACCTTGGCAGCAGACCTAGCAAGGCAGCAACCAAGGTGCTTTTGCCAGCACCGTTTGGACCGACGACAGCGGTCTCGCTTTCACTCGCAAGTTCAAACGAGACCTTCTCGACAGCAAGACGACCTGAACGTTCGACCGAGAGGTCGCTCACGACAAGAACTGGGCTCTGCATCAAAGGTCAGTTCCCGATGGCCTTGACAAGGTTGTTGACGTTGGAGCGCATTACATCAAGGTAAGTGTCTGGAAGCTTTGACGAATCTTCAGAGCCAGTCTCCAATGGGTTGAATTCAACGATATTCACCCCCAGGTCTTTCGCCAACGCGTTGAAAGATCGGTTCCCCTCTTGCGGTTCGGTGAGTAGAGCCTTGAGGCCTGAAGATTTAACCTGCGCACTCACACGCTGGAGGTCAGCAGGACTTGGGTTCATTTCGGGGAGATCAACCAAAAATTCAGCCTTCAGTGAATAACGATTGGCAAAATATGTTGCAAAATCGTGAAATGCAACAAAGGTCTTTCCCTTATAGGGCTTCAACAAGACTGTCAGTTCGGTATTCAAATCCTCCAGCTTTGCCGTAAAGGATTCAGCATTTTTCTTGTACCCATCTGCACAGGCTGGATCAGCTGCAACTAAACCATCTCTGATGTTTTCAACCTGTTGAACAGCGCGCAGAGGATCCAACCAGATGTGCGGGTCAAACTCGCCATGACCATGTGAGTGCCCACCACTATCGCCAGCAGCGACAGTCTGATCATCATGGGCCTCAGCATGATCTTCATGATCTTCATGACCTCCCCCAGCCGCCTTAATCGTGGCCACACCCTGACTAGAATCAATCACAACAAGATTCTGATTTCCAGCAGAAGACACCAGATCTTCCAAGAACTCCTCGATACCCAATCCGTTCTGAACAAGAACCGACGCCTGGCTTAAAGCAGCTAAGTCTGAGGGTGAAGCCTGAAAGTCATGAGGACCCAGACTCGGTGGAATCAAGGAAGTGACCTCTGCACATTCTCCAGCAACAGCTTCAGTAAACAATGTAATTGGAAGAAACGTCGTTACGACCTTCAACCCCTCATCTTTGGAAGCAACATCTTCGGTGGTGGTAGGCGTCCCGCATGCGACAATGCTTAAAAGGATTGAAACCGCACTTAACCGAGAAAACAAAGAAGCCATTCAGCGACGAAAGCCAGAGAAAGTAAAATCGAAAAGATGCTTAACAGCATCTGTAAGAATGGTAATCATTCTCACAGGTGCACGCCAGTGTCATTATGCTGGCTTCAGAAGTATGTGATCCAACGATGTATCAAAAAGTACCAGTTACAATTCTGACGGGTTATCTTGGATCCGGAAAAACTACGCTGTTAAATAAAATTTTAAGCGAAGAACATGGAAAGCGAATCGCGGTAATCGAAAATGAATATGGAGAAGTTGGCATTGATCAAGGGCTCGTGATCAACGCAGATGAGGAGGTATTTGAGATGTCCAATGGATGTATATGTTGCACAGTCAGAGGTGATTTAATAAGAGTCTTGGGCAATCTAATGAAGCGAAGAGACAAGTTCGACTATGTCCTTGTTGAAACGACTGGACTGGCGGACCCGGGTCCTGTTGCTCAAACATTTTTTATGGATGAGGAGATTCGAGAAGAGTTCACCCTGGATGGCATCGTGACACTTATTGATGCCGCCCATATTGATCAACAGCTCGAACGCAGCCAAGAGAGTTCGGAACAAGTTGCATTTGCCGATGTACTGATTCTGAATAAATCAGATTTAGTCAAAGAGGATTCGTTGGTCAAATTGGAATCCAGGTTACGCGATATGAATTCAATGGCGCAGGTTGTGCGAAGTACACAAGCTGATGTATCGGTAGAAAGCGTCCTAAATCTGAGCGCATTCGACTTAGATCAAGTATTAGAACGGCGTCCTACATTTCTCGAACCTGAATATCCGTTTGAGTGGACAGGTGTTTATCAATTAGATGAGGGACATTATCAGATGATTCTGGAGGAGGGCCCTGATCCAGAAATGTCACTCATAGGCATACCTGAACAGAAAGAGGATGAAGAGTCCTTAAAGGAGAGTGCGGAACAATGCGTTCGAATGTATGCACTTCCTGCCACGGCTATCAATCCTGGTGATTCGATTCCGATGAACCAGCATCTGAATCTTCAACTTGAATCAAGTGGTTCCAAAACATTTCACTTTAATTCAAAAGCAAACACAACTATTGGTTTTTATGCACAACATACTGCCGAAGAATTCGATTTGAAGATCATCAAAGAAACCTCCTCTGTAACGACATCACCCACAGCAGAACAAACCTTTACCCCGATCAAGCCCATCAAAGAACGCGTTTGGGTAGCAGAGCATGAGCATGATGATGAAGTGGGTTCAATGGTAATTGAACGCGTTGGCAACGTGGATCCAGACAAACTGAATCAATGGATCGGGCAACTCCTAGCCGAGAAGGGAGTGGATATCTTTCGAACCAAAGGTTTTATCAGCTACCCAAATGAATCCAGACGAATCGTTTTCCAAGGGGTGCATATGCTGTTCACTGCCCAACCTGGTCAAGAGTGGGGGGATGAACCACGGCGCAACCAGCTTGTATTTATCGGCCGTAATCTCGATGAAGATCAAATACGCAAGGACTTCGATCAATGCCTGATATGAAAGCCTTTGCCCCTCAGGGCATGCTTCATGAGGGTTGGAGCGCACAAGCAGATGACTATGCCCTCACCTGTGGATGGGGGGAGAAAGGCAAAACACTTCTCGTTGGAGACGTTGCTGGGGGACTTTATGCATTCAATGCTGATTCGGGCAACTTAATTTGGACCAAGAAAGAGGTCCATCAAGGAGGGTTGCTCGCCTTAGCGATTCACCCAGAGGGAGATCGAGTCGCAACATCCGGACAAGATGGATCTGTCGTGGTGTGGGATGCAACAACCGGGGATGTACTCCACCAAATTCAACCCGGCAAGAGCTGGGTAGAACATCTTGCCTGGTCGGACAATGGACAAACGCTGGCAGTCGCTTCTGGACGACACGTTCACCTTTACAGCAGCGATGGCATAGAACAATGGAAAACAGATGCGCATCCAAGCACCGTTAGCGCAATCTCTTGGTCGAAGCCTGATGAGCTGGCATCGGCCTGTTATGGCCGGGTCACATTTTTCAACCTCACCGAACAGCAAGAAGATCAGAAACTTGAATGGCAAGGATCACTTGTTTCCATGGTGCTAAGCCCCGATGGTGACATTGTCGCTTGTGGAAGTCAGGACAACTCTGTTCATTTCTGGCGGCGGACAACAGGAATGGATGCTGAAATGACAGGCTATCCAGGCAAGCCAAGTCAACTTGCCTTTGATCAAAGCGGCCGATTTTTGGCAACCGGTGGAAGTGATCAAATCATCGTCTGGAATTTTCAGGGGAAGGGCCCTGAAGGGTCACTGCCCGGGCAACTCGTCCTTCATCCGGAGCCAATCTCAAGCCTTGCCTTTGCAAATCAAAGATTAGTCCTTGCTTCAGGTTCAAGAGACGGCTCAGTGTTTGTGTGGTTTCTAGATAAAAACGGCGATGGGAACCCTTTAGGAGGGGCGTTCGTGGGTGAACGCGTCAGTGAAGTGTGCTGGAAGCCGAACGACAGCGCCTTGGCAGCCATCGATGCAGAAGGGGGCATCAATGTGTGGGATTTTAAAATCAGAGAGGGAAAAAACTCCTAACCGCAATCAATAACTCAGCGGATAATAACGACGAGATTATTTTAAAATGAAGGTTAAATCAAAACCCTTTGAACAATATCAGGACAAATAAGTAGTAAGCGATACACCAACAGTCAAGCTGCGCATGCAATCCAAAGAAAACCAAAAGAATCACCTATAATTGATAGAGCGAACAAAACCCGTACACCTCTCCAGGAAGCCATGGCCTCATTCACTTGGGACGAATCCACACTTTCCGCAGACTGTCCAAGCCTTGCATCCATGGCACAGCGCTTTGAAGAAGCAGCCGCCCTGATGCGCCAACTGGATCAAAGTGGTTTTCAGTTAGAGAATCATCAAGGCAGTCGAGTCATTAAGCATCAGAACAAAGAGGTATTTACAAGCTTTGGCTTTGTTCTTGAGGGCAAATAATAAATCCAGAAGGCTTCACAACACGCTTCAAACTCAAGCTATTGAACACCAGGAACATCAAAAAGAAGTCTTATCATTGTTTTAGCGAATAGCCATTGCACAAAATTATCATGCAATCAAAAATAATTTTTTCAACCGATATCTATGGTTCATAGAAGTTTGTTCTTCTGTTTGCTGAACAACGCATTCCTCCTTGATAGAATTCTAGTGTTGGTGAATCCACCTTTGCCGTCTGAGAATGTCAAAATTTATGCTTTCGGCAGTGAATCTAAGCGACTGTTGTTTTGAACGTTTTGGTACTGCAATACTGCCGATCGAAGACATGACCCCCCAGAGTGATAAGGACGCAATCCTCAAATTTGATGATGAAAACTTGAGGTACTACATCATGCGCCTTCGGCGACGACCAGCGAAAGTGTCAAGCATGACCCGTCATCAAAAAGCAACGCAATGCTTGGGGTCAGCCGATGCTCAACCATGGTGGATGGTTGTAGCTGAACCTGGGTTGGCTGGGGAGCAACTCAGCGAAGCAACAACACTTTTGGTGAGGGTTGAAGCGGGTGAAGCCATGAAGTTACACCAGGGAACATGGCATGCGGGTCCATTTTTTCTTGCTTCAAGTGCATTGTTCTTCAACCTGGAGTTAAGTGATACGAATCTCACAGACCACAATTCGCATCCCTTACCAACTCCCATAAAACTCAGATTAGATTGAAAGTGGTTGAAAACATGCGATACGCAATAGCCGTCCAAAAAAAGAGGCTAGTTTGACCTAGCCCCCCAACGCCTCGCAAACTCAACACAACCACCATAAAATAATGGTGGCTTGTCAGATACCAATGCTAAATATCTGACAATACCATCATGCCTTGGCTTAACTTGAAATACATCCTACAAATGTAGGGGTTCATCGATTTGAGGCTCAACAACGAACGACAAACAGAAATAACAGTAGGGATCGTTACCATGCAAAAACAAAGACTCTCGATTCATTAACGCCGAAAGGGCGTGAATTGTCGAGCAGCATAACCGTCCTATAACCACCCACACGACACTCACCAGAAAAGTGATGAGCGGTTGCATTCTTCAAACCAATATTGAAGCAAAAAGCAAAACGCCTTGCAGAAAATATGAAAACAGCATATAGTACTTAAAACAAGAATTCAAATGACTAAAAAGCTCAAGAAAAAAATCAAGAAATCGAATAAAATTGTAGAGAAAGATTTGCTCGGCAATCAAGGAGAAGTTTATTTTTCATCAGATTTTGACGAAAATTCTGTCTATTTCGAAGGATTTGACTCTTTAACTGGAACAATTGTGACTGGCTCATATGATTTCAACAAAAAAGGCGGTGTAACATCATATGGATTTTCCATTGGAGATTCCGACGGAATTGCTTTTACGCATTCATTCGAGCTAGAAAACAACAAAAGCTTTAAAAAGAGTGCCAAACATCTCCGTAGTATTTTTGATGAAGACACGACGTATGCCAACATCTTATCCAATGCATTATCCACAGGTAACTGCCAAGCAATCGCAAATTATCTGGATGGTTTAAGTGGAGTCGCTTCAGGGAGCATGTCAACAGCTGCTGGCGTTGGTAACGGAGATCTCTGCTACGCCTAGTAGAACATATGAAAGATCAAATAATTATAATTTAAAGAACAGCTTTTTGCTCACATTCTGCAATTACAAATACTTTAATCCAATAATTCAATAACAACTTTAGTGCATCAATATAAAAGGATGAGTTCAATCATTGGTCGCATTAATTGCTTCAACATTTAAAAGTCCATTTTGACCATACTGTAGTCGCAATTTTCGTTATAATTGACGCCCGCTTCCGATCATCATGAAATCGATCATCGCCATTTTTTTCGCAGCCGTTATGTGGGTACAGGTACCGCAATGGAAAGATGATTGGTCGAGGTGTGCCGTCGACGTCCCCGATGCAAGTTGCCATTGGTACATCGTTGCTCCTGACAATACATTTGGTGAGGGTTTCAACTGGGCAAGTGCACCATGGTTTGATGCCCATGGGTTGACTGATATTGCAGAACTTGATAACACCATGGTAAAAATTCATCAGCTCGCCACAACCGAGAGTTGAGGAAAGATCAAATCAACCGCAGAAAATTCAAACAATATTATTGAGTGACAATTCAACTATTACCCCGATGAGTATCAAATAATTATGAGTACTCAAACTTAAAACATAAGCATTATAAAATTCTACTGCATACTCTGATATTATTTTAGTGCATATTCAATATTTATCTGAATCTGATTCGGTTCTCATTTTAGGGATTGACCTTTACTATCATCAGGATTTTCATCTTTGCGGCACATCCATTTCGGCAAGGGCTTGCCTTCTTCATCCTTACAGTCCTTCAAAATGGATGAATCAATTTCTTTTTGCAGCTTCTCAGCCTCTTGTTTGATGCTATCCACATCAAAACTACAACCCGTAATAACGGCAGCGACAGCAAGAGAGGCAGAAACAGCACGAATCATAGGACAACTGAATTTCATGTGTTTTAGCAATGGATCAACGCCTATTCAACCATTGTGAACCAACCTGATGGGCAATTAGCATCGGAACACATCAATAACGACAAAGGGAATGATGGGAGTGGTCTACCAACGTGTACAACTGGTAATCCATAAAAAAATCAAGGAGGGACCCAAAAACGGATCATCACACGATTGCTTAACAAGTAGACGGTTTACTGTATGCAAAGCTGGAGTTCCAAAAAATTTTGTCAATTCACAGAGATCACTCTGATTGATTAATACACGTTCAATTCATCAAGGCCTGTTGAACCGAGGCACTTGTCTGTAGCTATTTGTACAATCAGAATGACGTTGAAGCCCTATAAAACAAGTAGGGTTGGCAACTAATCTTGGTCAAAGATCATCGTCCTAAGACTGGGGATGATGATATTGGTAAAGCCCTGTTCTTTCACGTAACACTCTGTTGAACATGTCACTGCGCAGCTACCTCGCCAAAGATGCTATTCAGCATGTCGGTGTAAATGTAGATGATATGGATGTATCAAAGAAATTTTATGGCGAGATTCTCGGTGGAGTTTTCATTGCAGAGATCACGGGAATCGATGGAGAAGAGTGGACAACGATCTTGAATGGTCTGGTTGATTCAGCACCACAACTGGGTTCTGGCGATGCATTAGACGTTTGCTTTTATTCATTCGGCAATTCTGCAATTGAATTGCTTCGCTATTACAACAAAGAGACCGGCAAGACCCACAGTGCTCACCCATGCATGGATGCCAACAAACAGGGCGTGGCTGGAAAGCATATTTCGTTCAACTTAGCTGAAGATATTAATGCCAAAGAGTTCCTCAAAAAGCTATGCGAAGCGACAAAAGACATGCCATATGTGTCACTCAATAAGGATGATTTGCATCACCTCGGTCCGGATGGAGCCCTTGGTGGTTGGAATTGCTTCTTTATGTCTGGTCCCAATGGTGAACGCATCGAGTTCAACCAAATCCCCAAAGGAAAATGCAATGCTGACACAAATTTCTCCGCTGCCGCACAACAATTCCGCAGTTCCATAGACTAGAAACGCAAAAATATGTTCCAGAACAACCTCTCCTTCATTCTCAATATCCAAAGCAACAGTTAAATCACAAACTTTAGATTAATGCATTCGATTTCTAAATACTCCAAACTTTACAGGCGCATTTAAATCACTAAATCAATAGCAACAAATCGCATTGCTACGGTTCCAATTGTGCTAATACTCTATGCATGGATGAAATATAAAATCAAGCCAAAATTGGATCAATAATGGCATCACATTGAGCTCCTTTCCGTTCATGTTGCCTGCAGATATGCCCATCATTCCATCTCCAAACCCAAGGAAGGCTGCGGCGCACCCAACTCAAACAATGGTGATCGCCAAGGCAGACAGGAATAAATTCCGTAGCGTAATTGAATGCAGGATCTCTCAAGGACTGGTTGAGCACCAGGCTGCCAGCATCACCAGAGACTGACCGGTGATAGGTACCAACAGGAATTTGCAAAGCACCCATGGCACGAACAATATGAATCACATGGTGGGGCTGGGGCCAGGCTGGATTCAGAAGAGTGAAAATACGTTCGCCTTCAATGACAAGATTATGGTCCACTTGATGTTGGTGGACGTAATACTGCTCCGAGCCATCCAGATCTGGAGGAGAGATGGCAGCGCCATAGTGCGCAACAACATCCGTGCCATTGCTACCTGGAACGCCAGCATCAAAAAAGGTCACAGAAGGTGTTTCCCTGAAAACATGAATTGGTATGAAGTGAAGTCGCATGATTAACACTCCGGGGTGAACAGAACTGGCATCGCGTTGATTACAAAGGATCCGATTCAGGATCCGAACCATCTGCAATGAAAGGGCAAAGAATGGTTTAGACCCAATCTTCGCTGATCAAGAGTGGTGTGATCCATGCAAGATCAGATGGCAAAACGATGGTTTAAATCTCCGATCATTCATGGCAGCTCCGCCTATCAGACACTCACTATTGGCTGCTCAAGAGTAAAAGACAACCCGTATTAAGGCTGATTGCCATTTTTGCCAAGCCGCCCGACAGTAGTAATGAATTGCTGATTTTTCTTAGAAAAAAGCTGAACATATCGATTCAAGGCAAACAAGTTGAATTTAAAACAGTGAAATCGAAAAATGAACCTCAACGGAACCAAACAAGAGACAAAGGTCGATAGAGACCCAAACAGCTCAGGTTGGGTTTAACTGCCCAGAATCGCCGTACATTCCAAGCGTTCCTGACTGGCATCCCGTCGTTGCACCCGAAGACTGATCAGCTTGGCCAGGTAGTTGGCATCCTCTTGAATCCCACAGAATCGACCTGAACCCCAGGTATGCAACCAGGGCAGCCCTAAAAAGTAGAGCCCGGAACTGGTCGTGACGCCCCGCTCATGGGCGGGTTGTCCTGAACCATCGAAAACAGGCACATCAACCCAACTGAAGTCGCTGCGATAGCCCATGCACCAGATCACTGCAGCAAGGGGTGTATGCCTTAGATCCAAACCTGGGTCTGTTGCCGTGGATGGATGCCAACACGGTGAATAAACATCCTCCTCAGGGATGGATCGCTCGAAATCCTGCTGCTCAATCCACGAATCAATACTGCTACGAATCCTGCAATACACGGCATCAGCATGATCGAGATTTTCAGCCAGATCCATGGCGAAGCCAATGTGATCGGCTTCAATCGTGGAGAGACGACCATGCAGATTGAGGCCCTCGAGAGCGCGTCGGCGAAGGTCAATCTCACGACCACCATCCCTGCCAGTGAGGTAGTGATTGGTTTTGGCGCGAACAGAACGGGGGTCGCTGTGCTCACTGATTGGCATGGCGTAGTACCCCATACGATCGAGCCAATCAACAACGTCACGACCGCGATAACGCCTGGGAGAACGAGGTGCACTGCCGACACTCAAGTGCACCTCCCGGCCGGCAAGAAACAGGTCTTCTGCGATCTGACTTCCGGACTGACCACTACCAACAACAAGGACCGGACCCGAGGGCAGCGATTCAGGATTGCGGTAGTCGCAAGCATCGAGTTGCCGAACGGTAGTTGGTAGACGTTCAGCCAAAGGATGGCGCTTGGGGATGTGATAACCGCCTGTTGCCACAACCACGTGATCAGCGTTGATCACACCCTCGGTGGTGTGCAGGCGATAACGACCGCCGCTGTGCGTGAGTCGGCGAACAGCGATACCCTCACGGACATCGGCACCCACGTGTTGAGCGAAGCGCCTCAAAAAATCAACGATCGCCCTTTTGTCCATAAAGCCATCGGGGTCGTGACCGTCGTAGGGAAATCCCGGCAACCGGCATTGCCAATTCGGCGTGACCAGGCAAAACGAGTCCCAGCGTTGCTGATCCCATGCAAAACCAATCTTGTTTTTCTCCAAGACAAGGGGCCGAAGGCCTTGGCGATGTAATGCTTCGGCAACGGAAAGGCCAGCCTGGCCTGCGCCAATCACAACAACCGTCTTCAGCTTGCAGCTATCGGACGATTGAGTCATGAAAAGACATAAGATTAGATTTTAACTTTGCCCCATTCAACAGCCAAAAGATGTAGCAGTAAATACAATTTATCGACGGTCAATCCGCATGTGAAACGCAGCATTTTGTCGCATTAGAAACTTTTTTTGGCGCCGGGGCGAGTCAGCCTGAACTTACTTGGAGTTTTGTGACATGCCCTCCGTTGAGCGTCCTGCCAATCAACCGGGTGATTTTCTCGTTGACTACGAAGAAAAGGTTTTTCCTGATGTGAAGGCAGATCCCGGCGAAAAGGCCCTGGTCACTTTTCACACCGTGGCATTTGAAGGTTCGATCGGGCTGGTCAACCTGTTGCAAGCCAGCCGATTAATTACCAAGGGATTTGAAACGTCAGTTCTGCTCTACGGTCCTGGTGTGACCTTGGGAGTTCAAAGAGGATTCCCGAAGCTCGGTGATGCCGCCTTTGACGGACATCTCAATTTCAATGCACGCCTTCAAAAATTTATGGATCAGGGGGGGAAAGTTTATGCGTGCCGTTTTGCTCTACAGGCGCTTTACGGCCATGGGGAAGGTGCATTGATGCCTGGGATTACTCCTGTTAATCCATTGGATGTTCTGGATATCGTCCTGATGCACCGGAAGGAAGGTGCCTTCATTCTTGACACGTGGACTCTCTGATTCAAAACAGTTTGCATTCATGGTTTCCCCATTGAAAGTTGCTGCAGCCCAGATCCGTCCAGTGTTATTCAACCTGGATGGATCTCTACAAAGAGTTCTGGATGCCATGGCCGAAGCTGCGGCTCAGGGTGTTCAACTGATTGTCTTTCCAGAAACATTTCTCCCGTATTACCCCTATTTCTCATTCGTTGAACCTCCTGTTCGCATGGGGAAAGCACATTTGGCGCTGTACGAGCAAGCGGTTGTTGTTCCTGGGCCAATAACTGATGCAGTGTCGAGTGCTGCCCAGCAACACGGCATGCAGGTGTTACTGGGAGTGAACGAACGGGACGGGGGCACTCTCTACAACACGCAACTGCTGTTCAACAGTTGTGGTGAGCTTGTGTTGAAGCGGCGCAAAATCACACCCACGTATCACGAGCGAATGGTGTGGGGCCAAGGCGATGGCTCCGGTTTGAAGGTGGTGCCGACCGCGATTGGACGCATTGGAGCCTTGGCTTGCTGGGAGCACTACAACCCCCTAGCTCGCTACGCCCTGATGGCTCAGGGAGAAGAACTGCATTGTGCGCAGTTTCCTGGTTCGCTGGTCGGTCCGATTTTCAGCGAACAAACGGCCGTCACCATGCGCCACCACGCTTTAGAGGCCGGTTGTTTCGTGATCTGTTCCTCCGGCTGGCTGGATCCCAGTGACCACACCCTAATCACATCAGACGAATCTCTTCACAGAGCCTTCCGCGGGGGATGTCACACGGCAGTGATCAGTCCGGAGGGTCGATACCTGGCCGGTCCGCTACCCGATGGAGAAGGCTTAGCCGTCGCCGAGCTTGATCTCTCCTTAATCACCAAGCGCAAACGGATGATGGACAGTGTTGGGCATTACAGCCGCCCGGAGCTTTTGTCGTTGCAGATCAACAACGCAGAAAACTCGCCGATGCAAACCATGACGGCTCCATCGACAAGACGTATTGATCCAGGCCCGATTACATCGGCGACACCCCAGCACGAGGACATGAACCATGTCTGAACTGGGGCGACTGGTAACCGAACTGCAGGTCAAAGGGGTGCAGACAGAATCGGTTGAGGGGAACCGTGGTCGTCGCGGTGGAGCAGGCCCTTCAGACCACAGGGCGCTCACCCTCGATGGAACCACGGTGATGGTACCGGTGTACAACGCCTCCGCATCGACCTCTCAATACAGATTGAATGCCTCCTCCCAGGGAGGTGTGGAGCTTGAAGGACCGCAGGCTGGCATCACTGATCAGATCTCCACAACACAACAGCCGGCGTTCTATGAGCTCTCAACGGCGGATGGAATTCCTTACCGATCGATTGCGTTGTTGCACGGTCGGGATGTGCTGGCAACAACGTTGCTGCAGACCTGCATTCGCTTCCGAGACCGCAGTCAGTCATGCCAATTCTGCGCCATTGAACAATCGTTGGAGGATGCCCGCACCGTTGTGCGGAAAAGCCCGGAACACGTTGCTGAAGTAGCCGAGGCTGCGGTACGTCTCGACGGTGTGCGCCAACTGGTGATGACGACCGGCACGCCCAACAGCGACGACAGGGGCGCACGGATGATGGCTGAGACGGCTACCGCCGTAAAACAACGGGTGAATCTTCCGATCCAGGGTCAGTGCGAACCCCCGGATGATCCGCTCTGGTACGACCGCATGAAACAGGCGGGAATCGACAGCCTTGGCATGCACCTCGAGGTGGTGGAACCGGATGTGCGTCGCCGCATTCTTCCAGGAAAGTCGGAACTCACTCTGGAGCGCTACTACAACGCCTTTGCTGATGCGGTGAAGGTGTTCGGACGAGGGCAGGTGTCGACCTATCTGCTCGCCGGATTGGGGGATAGTCATGACGCTCTGCTTGCATGCTCAAGTCGGCTCGTTGAGATCGGGGTTTATCCCTTCGTGGTGCCATTTGTTCCCATCTCTGGAACGCCACTCGAACATCACCCCGCACCGAGCACAGACTTCATGATCAACGTCTACCAAGGCGTCGCCAAAATCCTGCGAGACGGAAATCTGAGATCTGATCAAATGCAAGCCGGTTGTGCGAAATGCGGTGCATGTTCGGCTCTATCGCTGTTTGAAGACCACGCCTGAACACCATGGTCTTCCTTGATCCCAGCAGTCGCGACATTGGCAGCAGCTTCAGCTCTGCCCCGCACCTGTTCACCCCATCGGTGCGTTGCGGTGTTGGCATCGATGCCGATGACTTTCGGTTGTCACCAACGGCGACCTCAGAACAATTCACCTTCCATGTGCTGGGGCCCAATACCCCTCTTCTGCAGGGCTACTGGAAGCTTCGTCGAAAAATTTTTTGCGACGAGCAACATGTCTTTGAGACATCAGACCGAGATGGGCACGACGCCACCGCCATTCCCATTGCCGCGCTACATCACGGAGAGGAAGACACGGCAAGGGTCGTGGGCGTCGTTCGGATTGTCGAAACAGAACCAGGTCTCTGGTATGGAGGCCGCCTCGGCGTTCACAGCGCTTATCGGCGCCACAACCAAATTGGAAAAGGCTTGATCTGGAAAGCAGTCACCCGGGCCAATGGCTGGGGTTGTGCTGAATTTCTGGCCACTGTCCAAATCCAGAATGTGCGTTTTTTCAAACGGTTGCATTGGACATCGATCCGGGAAATCGAGATAAGGGGCATTCGCCATCACCTGATGCAAGCCGATTTGAACTACTACACACCCTCCAACGAACGCCGCCCCCATCAGCTCTCAGTTGCATGAACGTTGAACGCTTGATTCAGCAACTGCGTCAGAACAAGGGACTGCGTTCAAAGAGGGACATTCAGCCCGCAGCTCAGATCTTTCCCCATCAGCCGTTTCCAAACCTGGGCCATGCAGCGCTACTGGGAGACGATGCCGCTGTCTTACCGGCCCAAAACGGCAGCTTGCTGATGGCCTGTGAGGGGATGCATCCCACCCTGGTGGCAAACGATCCCTGGTTCGCAGGCTGGTGCGGGGTGTTGGTGAATCTCTCCGACATCGCTGCGATGGGGGGGCGGCCAATCGCGGTGCTGAACAGCATCTGGACGCGCAGACGGGGGGAACTCGAAAGAATGCAAGCCGGCATGCAAACGGCTTGTGAACGCTTTGCCGTCCCAATGGTGGGAGGGCATTCAAACCAACAAAGCCCTTACGACGCACTATCTGTCGCCGTGCTGGGAGTAACGGAGGGGCCAATACTTTCAGCGCGAGCAGCTGAACCTGGAGATGAGCTTTGGTGGCTGATCAACCACAACGGCTCGTTTTACAAGCACTATCCGTTCTGGGATGCAGCAACAGCAGCGCCTGGAGAACAGCTGCGCGATCATTTGGCACTTCTACCCGCATTGGCCAAAGACAAGACAATTCACGCTGCGAAAGACATCAGCATGGGTGGCATTACAGGTACAACAGCGATGTTTGCCGAAGCTTGCGGACTGACCATCACGTTGAATCGAAACGCCATCAGACGACCATCAGGGGTGGGTGAACTAAAATGGTTAACTTGCTTTCCAAGTTTCGGATTCTTGCTGGCCGTTCAGCCATCAAAAACGAATCAGCTTCGAGGGCACCTGAATCGAACCAACAACCTGACCTACTGCCCAATTGGTTGCTTCTCCGCGGGGGAAGCAGGGGTATTCATTAACGATGGCGACAGCACACACACATTGTGGAGATCGGACGAGGGTCTTACCGGTTTTGGATGTGCTTGATGCGACAGCAGGTGGGAGCAGATAGCAGCGATAGTTACAGTGAGATTCATGGATTCAATGCCCGAGGTTCAACTCGAACTTGAGTGGCCTGATGGGCAATGCAGTACATTGTATTCGCCATCAACAGTGATCCTTAACTATTTCAAAACTGGTGACTCAATGAGTGTCACCGAACTCGAATCGTTAGGGACAAAAGCTTTACGACAAGCCTCTGAACGGGTTCGAGAACGTTTTGGTTTTTCCTGCACACGCACGGACGAACAGGAAGCACAACTCCGCGAATGGGTCGCTCGATACGACCCCAAAGCGATCGTACGTGTCATGAACCAACTCCCCTAAACAAATCTTCTTCAATGACTGGAAAGCCACCATTCCCCCCCTTCACCCTTGAAACTGCCAAACAAAAAGCAAGAATGGCTGAAAATGCCTGGAACAGCAAAGACCCTGACAAAGTATCTCTGGCCTATACAGAAGACAGCGTATGGAGAAACCGCAGTGAATTCATTTATGGTCGGAAGGAAATCCTAGAATTTCTGAAACGCAAATGGGCCAAAGAGCTTGATTACAAACTAATCAAAGAAGTTTGGGCTTTCACCGACAACCGAATAGCTGTTCGGTTTCAATATGAGTGGCATGATGGTGCTGATCAGTGGTTTCGAGCCCATGGGAATGAAAACTGGGAGTTTTCAGACAACGGTTTGATGAGAAGACGCGAAGCAAGCATCAACGACATACCGATCAAATTGGAAGATCGAAAATTCACTTGGGGAGATGGTGCACGACCTGAGGATTTTCCAGGTCTCACCGAACTGGGCCTTTAATGGCTGGAGACCCGTTCAGTCGGCTGGTTCAGCAAATCAACGATGTCGATGATCTGAGAGTCTTCATGGATTTGCATGTTTATGCCGTGTGGGATTTCATGCATCTCCTCAAAGGGCTTCAGCGGACAGTTGGCAAACATCAACCTGAATTAAAGACTCTGGTCGATGAACTCATCACAGAAGAAGAAAGCGATCACTTACCGGTTGGCTTGGGCGGACCAGCTGAACTGAGTCATTTTGAGATTTATGTTTGTGCCATGCGTGAAATCGAGGCAGATACAGGGGCAATGACGTCAAGGATCGACAACATGCGGCGATGCAGTTTGAAGGAGATGCTTGCTGATCCAACAGTGCCTGAGGCAAGCCGTGCTTTCATGACCAACACGCAAAACTGCTTGGAAGACGGACAGCCTGAAGTGGTTGCTGGCGCTTACACCTACGGCCGAGAGTTACTGATGCCAAAGCTGTTTGCAGAGCTTCGAAATCGGCTCATCCAACTTCAACTTCCCTGTCCAACACTGAACTGGTACCTGGAGCGCCACATCAGTCTTGATGGGGAAACCCATGGTCCGCTAGCGATCCAACTCGTCGAGAAGCTAATAGGCAACGACCCTGAAGCGAAAAAGCGCGTTGAAGTCATCAAAAAAAAGACACTCTTTGCTCGAGCAGAATTCTGGAACAGGATCTCAGAAACCATTAAGAAAGCGAAACAACCAAATTGAAGGCCAACTGCATGGCGAACAAAGCAATAAAGCCCCCGCAAGAAAAGGGCTATGTCATGAGAGACGTGCTTGCTTGAAACAATCAATCACCGCAAGTACAGCCACAGGAACCGGTCCCATGACAGGGCTCACCATTGGGGTGACCCGTTGCACAGGCATCGGAACAAAAGCTTTGTCCATGACTAACAACAGCACTTGACTCCTGCACATCACAGGAACAAGAGGGACATGCGCACTTTGAGAGAACTGCTGACATTTGAAACGAGACCCCTAATTGATTTTCTAAACCCTACAGCATCGTAAGCAGAAAACAGCAAAATCCTCATACAAAATTCATTCAACGGGAGAATGATTCTCATTTCGAATTGACGGCAACAAATGCTTATCAAGACCTCAGGTTCAACAAAAAGCTTGGAGAACGAAACAATTAATAGAAGACAAGACTGGATCAAAGGCAACCATCCAGAATAGAACCGAGAGACAAGAGGCAAAACAATCAGGAAAGCAGCAATTGACGCGGTTCCAATGCACGCATTGATTCGAAAGGATCAACCAGGCCCCAAAACAACGATTGAAGTGACGATACAAGATACATTTTTGAACATTGAGACAAGTTGCCGTGCATCGATTGCTAAACAAAGGGAAAAAATCACAAATTAAACAAGATAAATCGACAACAAACAGACTGGCTCAAAGATGGATTCAAAAACCAGTAATCGGGAAAAACCTCTATTCAAGGTATGAAATACTTAGGGCCAACAAACGACAGCCGGATTTTAGGGTTTGACGTCATGTCATAATAACCAAATCACTAAAATCAACCGATCGGAGAGAAATAAAACATATGAAAGATGAATCAGCTAGGATTAGCAAATTAGATCTGCATGAACATGAAACTCGTCATGATCGCCTGCCTTGGAAGCATGCTTCTAAGTACAGCAGCGCACAGCCACGGCAATGAACATGGTGGCGGGACAACATTGGATACAGAACACAACAACAACGGGCCCGTCATTCATCTCTATAGAGAGGCATCGTGCGGATGCTGCACAAAATGGGGGAATTCAATGCTGAAAGGCGGTTACCAGGTTGTTGACCATGTCACAGACGACATGCAAGAACTAAAGAAAAGCGAAGGAATCTCGGGCGACATGTCGTCATGCCACACAGCATTTGTTGGCGGTTATTTCATTGAAGGACACGTGCCAATTGAATCTATTGATAGGTTGTTAGATGAAATGCCGAACATTGCAGGTTTGACAGTTCCTGGAATGCCACTCGGTTCTCCCGGGATGGAAGCACCAATGGTGAAGGGAGATTCCTATTCAGTCATCGCAGTCTCCAATCAGGGAGATAAAGCGGTGTACAACTCCTACGTGGGGTCGACCCTCGTAAAATGAAAAAGCCAAAACATACTCAATCCAAAACTCTATTTAGCAAACAACCAACATGAAAAATTTGGCATTAACAAATACTTGCATCAAAACAATTGCGTTCCTCACTTGTGCATATGCAGTAAATATTGAATACGCTCATGCCCATGGGAAAGGAATGTATACAACACAAGCAGCCGCAGAGGAACGAGCCAAAGAACTCAATTGTGAAGGAACACATGAAAACAACGGAAAATGGATGCCATGTCGCGATGAAGCAGACCTGCACAAGGCACTTCGAAAACAGTGAAAGTCCGTAGACTCCATCGGCTCTTAGTACCCATTGCAGCAGCCCCCCTGCTGATCACTACCTTGACGGGATCGATTTACAGCGGCCTTCTGGAATTCAACATTGATGCATTTTGGCTGTTGAAAATACACACTGGCAGGTTTGGGGCAATTAACCTGCAGCCTTCATATTCCATTATTCTAGGTGTACTGTCATGTATTGTTATTGTATCTGGCTCGCTTCTTTGGTTGCCAAGAAAACGTCAGAATAGAAATTGATAGCAAACAAACATTTTAATATTCAGGTTGAAACAACTTCATGGGCGCATCGCATGAATTCACATTCCATCTGAAAAACATGCCGACCCTTTATCTTCACACATTCAATCAACGAATAAAACGACTGATTGGTCACTTCAACGCCCTGGGCGTCTCAAGAGCGGCTTTTGACTCTCATAGAAACCAAGAATTTCATCATGAATACGACACCCTAAAATCTGGTTTGACTGCAAAAGTCAACACATGAATGCACAAAATAACAAATGGAAGAAAAATGGTTAAAATCAAAAAATACTTAGTTCATGATGTCCACGTTGCAAATGTAATCAGTTTTGATATCAACAACACTCAAATTGCTTTCAGTTGCAATTCTTTCTTTTACAGCTGTATTACAGTCAAGTCATGGGGCTGAACTGAAGAAGGTTCGAGTGGGGATGATTCACTCACTCACAGGAACAATGGCCGTGGAGGAAACGGGGCTTGTGGAAGCAGAAATGATGGCGATCGCAGAAATCAATGCAAATGGGGGAAATTCGGATCAACAAACAGCACAATCTCATCTAACCGATCCTGAGAGATGCTGCCTCAGTGGCCAGAACACGCCCGCCAAGCCAATGACCTAATTGTTCGAAACCAAGTCGCTGCCCTATTCCGTGGATGGACTTCAGCCAGCCGTAAAGCAATGTTGCCAGTGGTTGAGGCGCTGACCATCTCTTATTTTATCCAATCTATTATGAAGGACAAGAATATTTGCGCAATATTTTTTATACAGGTGCTACACCAAATCAACAATCAGAACCAGCAATCCTATTCATGCACCAACAACCCACGGCAGCTGGAAAACCTTTTTTCTCGTCGGTTCTGACTATGTATTCCCGCAAACCTAACATATGATCACAAGAGAACAGTTGAAAGGACTCGGGGCATCAGTTGTTGGGGAATAGTACTTGCCATTGGGAGATACAGATGTCGGAGCAACCATTCAAATGATCAAGGCAACGATGCCCGATGGAGGTCTCATCAATGATTTGAACGGAAATCAAAATATTGCATTTTTCAGAGGATGGAAAGCAAAAACACTGACCCCTGACAATGGTTATTAGATGATGAATCTTACACTGCACGGCCCAGAACTGGAACTGATCGACCACCATTATTGGTCTGGTCATTATGTAACTTGGAATTACATGATGTCTGATCAATCGCGCTCATCCCAAAAGTTTGTACGCTCATTTCAACAACGCTATGGAGCTGATCGATGGCTAACGGGTCCTCAGGAATCCGCATACACAATGGTTTATCAATGGAAACAAGCTGTTGAGAAAGCAAAGTCATTCGCTTCACCTAAAGTACGTGAAGCACTTGTTGGAGTGACCTTCCAAGCTCCGCAGGGAAGAGTTCAGATGATGCCAAATCATCATCTTGCGCAGTCTGTACCCATCGCGCAGATCACACCAACGGGTTCGATGCGTATCGTTGCAGAAAGTAAAAGCATGGTTGAACCGCATGCATGGAGTCGCTATGAACCCGTGATGCGAGGCTATGCCTGCAACTGGGCGAATTCTTCCGGGGGCTGCGTTTTAAATTCTAATGACTTTTTATTACCCAAGGGCGTTTGGGGACTGGTAGAAAGACTCGATAACAGTTTGAAGGTAGCTGTTCCTAAAAATTCACTTGGTTAATGATTAGGGAGTTGTGGTCATCCCTGTGGAGATCCGGGTCCGGGCCCATCGTCATCTTTATAGACAACAGATCGGGAAACCACTGAGTGGTGGCCAACTCCAGATTCAAGCCGTCTTGCCCCACCGTTCCCAGCAATTCAGATATTCTGCCTGCATCAAGAGCCCAGTCCATTTCCCTGTGCCAAATGGGCCCAGGGCTTGAACTTCCTTTTCAAATAGGCGAAACGCAGCAACTGCTTTTTCCTGATGTAGCAACAGAACAGGATTCTGCAGTTCAGAACCACCCCATAGAAGAAGTGTTGGTGGGTCATGGAGATGTCAACGCACGACTTTGGGTGGTGGATTTCAGGAGCGGCAGGGCTTCACCAGCAACTCACCACCAATACGGGAGATCCACACCAGAAAGCATCAGACGCCTCTCAAAAAAGGATGTGATCTTGTGAATGTCGAGGGCAATACAGCTCACGGCAATTCACACAACCCCCATCTACTCGATCAATGAACAACACTGAACTTTCTCTTGAGCAACTCGAGAGCTGCAATGGTGGTTTAGGTTTCAACCCATTTGTTTCAACCATTGTTCAGGCAGCTCATGGATACAGTTTTGCAAAAAGTATCGATCAACAAACCAAAGACAGGCCCATCAATACTGCTCTTGACAAAGCACGGAAAGCAGTGCCAGAGCCATTATCTTGGTACATTTGAACCCCTATAAAATCTTTGTCTTCAACCATTACTTCAACCCTCTCATAACAATGACTTCTTCGATTTCATCTTCTACTGACCAATACGATCAAGAACTTTCTATTGATGAACTATCTAATATCAACGCAGGCGCATTACCTGCAGCAGCAATTGTCGCTGGTATTGGTGGGGCTGCGGGAATTCAGCTGGCGACACTTATCGCAACACCTATTATATTAAATACGATCGCAAAAGAGGCCAACAAAAAAAAATAATTAATTTATTAATTTCACTCAAAAAAAACCTCGCCCCCATGAGAGGCGAGGTTTTGTTAATTAAAGCGTTTCGCCAATCATTCATTCCGATCACTGTTCAGCTAATGCTTATTTTGAAGCAGCTCAAGCTCTCCGTAGAACAGTGTCATCACAAGAATGATGCCGAGGCCAAGAATGGTGGCCAGCGCGAGTGCATTGAGCATTTGCTTTTCCTATTTTCTGACCTTGGTCTACTCCTGCTCAAGTGGTCATTCAAGAAGGAGAACCGTCATTTTGAGATCGCAAAACCGACCCATCGAAGCGCTGGCTTCAGACTCCTTGTTCAACCTCTCCAGGTAACGGTATTGAGCCAGAACCAGCGACGAGGTAGAAGAGTTCAGTCGTGCGCCGAGCTGAAAGCCCGAGGGTCCAGAATTCGAATGCTCGTGGGTATCAAATCAGAACCTTTCAGGTGAAGCGTTGACCGACTGCTTTCTAGGCAGTTGCTCTATGCAGTTTCAGTTTCTGATGCCAACCCCATTTGCTTTTGCCCTATCGGCGCTTGGAAGCCAGAGCCAGTGTGCGGCTCAGCTGCCGTTGAGAAATCCGGCCGAATCGTCTGCTCCAAACAGTTGTCGATAGGCCGAAGCTGTGATCACGAAGACCACTGGAACCGCTGCAAGCAGACCAAAACCACAGGCACAGACCCCCAAAAACAGGATCACAACCTGCATCACCAGAAGCCCGAGCACCTGCCACCACTGGCTCTGAACGGTGCAGATCCCTTGTTGGATCGTTGCGATCGGTCCCAGACCCTTAACAACAGCGAGATAGCCGAGGAAAGCCTGATTCACCTGGATGTAAATACCAAGCACGGACCCAACCAGCAGAACGGCAAGGGCGCTGGGACTCAGTAGGACTTTCGTCGCAAGATCCTGGACGACAGGAATCAAGGCGGTGATCTGGTCGAGATCCGACGGATCGATCTCCATCAAAAGCATGGAGAGCTCACCTAAAATCTCGTTGGCATCAGCGGCGATCAGGGCGAGCCAAAAAACGGCAAAGCCGATCACCAGCAGCAACATGGCCAGGATCAACTGGCGGCTGAAAAGTCTCCAGATCGCGCCCGGATTGATGGCGATAAAGTCACGAAAACGCGGAGAATTGCCATTCAGGCCGACCCATGCACCACGCATGATTCCGATCGTGGCCCAAAGGTCTACCAAGGTGGTGGCGATGATGCCGGCCAAGCCTGGAATCTGATCAACCACAGTGGACAGGATGAAGGCCGCAAGCACAAAGAAAACAAACGGCCATGGAGCACGACGGAAGGTCTGCCAGCCTTCCTGGATGGCGAGACCGATGGAAAGACGCGGACTGGACGGGGCGTCGGTCATGGAACCTCAACGCGACGACTGGAGGGTAAAGGCGCCAGGGACGGACGTCAGCGACTGCAACAGGGAGATGAGATCGATGGGCATCTTCACATCGACGCTGGACGTCTGGCGGCTGAAGCTGAGACATAGAAAGGCTTCTTTTTTGCTTCGCGAACGGCAGATCTTCGGTATCACTTTGGATGGCACAGGACCCGATGCACTGGAGGTCTAGCTGACGACAACCGTCTTAATGTTGGAGTGATGTGGTGGCTGCTTTTGAGGAGATTAATGCCCAAAAGGATTCTGCCGTGCTGATCCACTCCGCAGGAAAAGTCTTAAACGGTCGTGAAGATGCAAGAAACTTTTCAGCGCTGCAACCCCGGTCATTGATGAAATTCCACTCCTAAAGCTCACCCTTGCCCCCACATTGTGTCCTAGGGGTCGTGCAGATGACCAAAATCAGGCGAAGGATGGTGCGTGTGACCAACCTCACATGCGCCGCTGACTCAAGTCATCGATTCGAGCACTGATTACGGAGATGGTGTGTTCATCGGAGGAACACACGCCAATTTCACTTTCTCAATCATGACCAACCAACCTGAACTTGATCTTTCACAGCTTCAATCCATCTCAGCTGGAACAGCTGCAAATGATGACTTTTGCGTTGACCCTTTGGTTCTGATGTGGAAGTTACAAAATCCTGGCAAGGCTCTTCCGTGGTTTCTTGGGGGAAAGAAAGATCTTTCTTCTAAATTCTGATCCATTTTATTCATCACATTCACTACCTCACACACAACCAATGAACAACTCTGAACTTTCGATTGAACAACTCGAAACCTGCAGCGGCGGAGCTGCATGGATTCCTGCGGGTTACATTATCGCCAAGGAAGGGGCAAAAGCGGTTCAATTCTACAAAGATCTGTACCAGAACCTTAAAGACGGCAAATGTGTTGGTGCAGCAGTTGTAGCCGCTGGCCACAGCTCAGGCACAATTGAAAAAGACTGATTTAAGTCAACATCAACAGCATCCCCGTCAGCAATGGCGGGTTTTTGCATTAAAATGAATGGTCACTGCTTAAGTCAATCCATCAGAGATACACCATGAGCAATACAAATTAAGATCAGAATAATAACTAATACTACGGCTAAACATGACACAAAAAGCTAGATTACCAGAGCAGCACCAGCGATAAGGGTGTACTATTTTGCGAGAAGCAGTGCAGACGTTGCAACATTGCAAAAAGACTTGTACGAACCGATTCCACACCCTAAAATACTAACGTCCTGCAATCTCGAATAAAATTATTGA
This sequence comes from Synechococcus sp. MIT S1220, assembly GCF_047303025.1. Lineage (NCBI taxonomy): Bacteria > Bacillati > Cyanobacteriota > Cyanophyceae > Synechococcales > Synechococcaceae > Synechococcus > Synechococcus sp. MIT S1220. Next base: position 2,394,081 of record NZ_CP138939.1, read on the forward strand.
TGTTTTTTGCTAAAAGACGGCTATTAATGGTGGCTGGCCCATCAGGAAGCGGGAAGTCAACGTTCATTCGACTGATGACCGACAACAATCAAAACATTTTCACCAACGAAGTTCTCAGAAAAACATTGTCATGCAATCGCATCAAAGCCAAAAGACTAAAGGGGAATAAACTGCGCGATATTTTTTCTGAGCAAAGAAACTTTTTAGATGCCATAAAAGGACATAGAGATTTTATATTGCACATCGACACGACAGGGCCACGCTACAAAGAGAATTTAATTCTCTTGCCCGAACTGTTCAAGATATTTGATGTGATAGCATCGGTTCAAGTTTTTACGCAAATAGACATCTGGTATCAGCGAAATATTGAAAGAATCGAAAACAAAACCCAAAAACCAAGCAAGATCGTCAAACGAATTTTAAAACTTTACTCATCAGAGAAGGCACGCAAAACAAAGAAAGCAGAATCTGTCTATTTAAAAAGTTTTACGGACTGGGAATCGTTCTTAACATCCAATGGAATTTCACGTCAGTTAAAAATAGATACCATTAAACAAACAATTAACTATTCTTCGATAGCTGATAAGTCAGATCAAGACAAATTCTCATGAAATCATTAATAACATTAAAAGCTTATATCAACTCAAATCAGCGCTGGCATGAATCACTATAAGCGATCTTGACTAAAATTTTCAGGAATCTCTCGACCACACATCGCTTTTAGAAATTAGATAGAATAGTGATTACAATCAAGCCACACAATTGACGCAATTCGTGAAGTCCAAAAACGAAGAGGCAAAATTAAAAAAAGAATAGGCGGCAAAACCACACCTTTTCCAACGAAGATCCCAGTTGATGCCGAAAATAATTGCACACGATACAGTTGATACCATGAAGGATTGATGACATATTGTTGATATCGTCACGAGGCAAATCAAGGGACAAGAAAACTTCTGCCAATGGCTCGATGACCAAGACCTAGTTTATTACTGACGATCCATTATTAGGCGAAAATATTGATACAATATTCGAACCGAGCCAATATCGCGATGATATTCAACAAATTAGTGACTCATTGATGTTTTTAATCGTCTCACCAATTAAAAATGCATCATCATTAACTGATTGCTACTTATCGAGAGGAGACGGCCATTACCAACTTCCTTACCAGAAATGCGTTGGAACCATCTTGAATGCTTGATCATATCCATCTGATTAAGAAGCCCAAACTATTCAAAGCATGACCATGGCGAAAGGGTGGGTGATTCATCAAGCACGGCTGGAAGGCAGGTTTCAACGAGACAAGCAAACCTAGCTGCATGATCCGATGCTGTTCGTGGATGACTGTAAGAAGGTGTTAGACAGTCAACTAGCCCTTCTCATGAGCAGACGACATCTACGAAAACCAGGCGCGATTGAGCTTCGGCAGCCAATGAAGCGTGGTGGCTGGAAACCTTGTAAGCTGTTATGGCATGCTGATGCAGAGGTTTAAGAGGGAATGGAGTCATTACAATTCAAGGAGTTATGTCAAAGTGAGTGATAAAATCTGCTGCTATTTTAGCTATTCTTCTTATAGCAATTCCTACGACTGCTCAAACTCAATTACCGCAACTAATTTGTGATGATCAAGAATGGTGTATAGGAGGTTGTTCTGGCCCCAATGAATGCGACAAGATAAAAATAATACGAAACAATTGGCCTTCCGTTACCCACTATACAAAAACTCAAAAATACATGTTTACGAGTGAAACCAATTGCCAGATGTTCAATGGCCGCATGAACCACACATTCACAGCTGTTGACGGAGAAACTATCGAAAAGAAATGGGAACTTCGTAAGCCAGGATCAATCGGTTGGGCAACGTCCGGTGCAGCTTGTCAAAAAGCATATAAGGACAGATTTATAGATAAAATCTTTGATTAACCATGAAATTGCTCTTGCAATATTTCCGATATCTAATTTATTTTTAAATCGTCTTTCTTGGTTATATTGAAAAGATTTTCCATTACTGCCATCAATCGAGGAGAATTAAGCTTTAACGTCGGCTCGCAGTACTGGTTCAGCGTTTGAGTGCTTAGAGAGCATCAATCACCTTCTCTAATCCGAAAGGTGACATCGTCTGACATTGTGCAGGTTGATCTGCCATGTCATCGTCTCCACCTCGATGTTCATCGCTATTCACTGGGACAACGAAAGGGATGGGCTGCTGAGGTGAGCTTAGGCGAATAGGGAAATCCGCCTATTCACATTTCGTTACAAGAGCAGTAAGATTCTTATAGATTCCAAAAGGTGCACTAGTGACTTCCAGCTCCGACGCTAATTGGTATCAGGAAGCTGCTGCAGCCCAAATCAAGGCTGAACGCACGCAAAAAGCTGATCTACTCAATGGACGTCTGGCAATGCTGGGATTTGCCATTGGCCTCATTACAGAAGCAGTCACTGGACAAGGCATCATCAACCAAATTAGCTTCGGCGTCTTTGGCATCAACTAATGAACGACGACACAACTGCCAGATGGAGTCTGATTGCACTGACAGCATTTGTTTCAAATGCAGCGATTAACCGACTTGCTCAACCTACAAGCCTACCTTCTCAAAAACAAACAGTCGACTGATGACAATTGATAATCGCTGCAGAGAACAACGAGACGTTGCTGACAGGATGTTTATGGATTTCAAGTACACACCACCGGGCTCTAAAGAACAAATCCGTGCGCTGACAACACTCAGTTTTCTTATTGGTATGTGGGCTGATTTCCTCGTGATTGAAGAGAGACGTATGGATGCTGCAATATCTCTCATGTAAAGGACTTGTCGCAGGTTTTCAGTATCAACAATAAGAAAATGAGTCTTTTGACTTATGGATGGTCTGCAATTGGCTGCCTATGAAGGGTAAAGCCACCAAGTGATCATGGATTCATTTTTCTTCATTAGTATCAATGCAGGTTTGCTCCTGTTGTTATTCGTGGGTTTGACATCAGCCAAAAATAAAATCAAGGCGGGGCGTAAAGAGGTTGCTTAAATAGAAATAGATCACATTGGCAGTTCCGCAATCAACCTCAGCTCTGTTGATCTGTCAACAGGAATTGTTCAGGCCCTTCGCTAAAATCACTACCGATATCGATGCAGCTCGCAGGCACAGTAAGTAGCTGCAATGCGATGAAGAGGAGTCGATGGATGACAAACACTGAGGGGGGATCATCTGATACCCGTTAGGCTGACGTGCTACCAACTAAAAACGGGATAAGCTCGGGCCAATATCAAAAGCTCCTGTACTCGCATAAATATGGCGAAAGGATATGGTGCGCTTGGAGCCGATGCTGACCTACAAAACTTGGCTCACAACTTTTGGCTGAAAATCGTTGGTATTACGGTGACGGCCCCTGATGGATTCGAACCGATGACCGACTATTTAGATTGAGAACAAAGCTGCTCTCTTCAGATCAGCCAGCACCACTGATAGAGAAGCTGGATGACATGATGGGGACAGAATTCGAGCGCACCACTTTGCAGTTGTGGGGGTCGCAGACCCAGCCATAGAATGGTTTTACGTGCAAAGAATTAGTCGTATAAATCGTTGCCAAGCAATTTGCCATTAGATATAATTTAGGCTAAATCCTACGCCGAATAAATGAAAACATCTTCCTCAGTAGCCGCGTCTCTAGTTATTTCTGGAGTTTCGCTGCTCATCACTCTTCTTCCCTCTGGAGCTTCAAACATTGAATGTTCTGAATTGGCGAATTATTTTGCAAATGGCGATATCAACTTTGACGAAAACCTTAGATGTAGAAACAGATCTGGATTGGAGATGTCCTATGGAAGATACTGCACTAGAACACAAGGCATTGTTTGCAAGAAGGGAAGGGGGTCGTATTAAAAATACTTGGTGTTCGCGAATGTCGCCATCAAGCACTCGACAAAACAGTCAGCAGACCCGTCTAATATGGGGTTCTCTTTCGTTAAATTCAATGCAGTATAATCAAGCTATTTGATGTTAAATATTTTGTTCTTGCAGTCTAAGCAGATGTTTCGCATCACCACAGTCCTGGCTGCAGGCTTATCCTTGATGCTACCTGTAACCAGCCCTCTGCTCCTTGGATTGACTTCTGCCGTAGGTATTGGAGCGGAGGTGCTGTTAACTCAGACAGCCCATGCACAGAGCGCTGAAGATTGGTACAACTCAGGTATGGTGAAAGCAAAAAGCGGAAATCTGAAAGGTGCAATTGCCGATTGGACCAAAGCGATAGAGATCTATCCTCAGTATGCATTTGCTTATTACAATCGAGGGCTTGCAAGACGTAAATTAGGTGATTTAAAGGGGGCCATTACAGATAACACGAAAGCCATAGACATATTACCCGATTATGCATGGGCCTATTATAATCGCGGAAATATCAAGCATGACTTGAAGGATTATCAGGGCGCTATAGCTGATTATACAGAGGCGATACAAATCAATTCTAAATTCTCAATAGCTTACGGCAATCGTGGGTTTTCGAAAGAAAAAATATCTGATTACAAAGGAGCTATTGTTGATTACACCATGGCAATAAAGATCAATCCTCAAGATGCTATGGCCTATAGTAACCGTGGTCTAATCAAGTTTAATACATACGGTGACCTAAAAGGTGCCTGCTCTGATTGGAAAAAGGCAGCAAAGTTTGGTCACACCAGTGCTGCGAAATGGGTTAGGGAAGATTGTGAATGATAGAACTTTTTATTTAATCCTCTGCAAAAAATAACTAGTTCACTTAATTTTTTGAGGACAGCAATTTCATTATCAAAAAAGTGTTTCAAGGGCTACTGATGAGCCATGGGGTGTAGTCCAAATACTTAAAAAAAATTGTTGAAAAAGCATCCCACAAACCCGAATGCTGCGTGAGACCAAAAGTATGATTGCAATTAAGATATAATCTTATTTGCTTTTGAGAGCGGTAAATCTTTAACGCAATTCAAAATGAAATTCAATCGCTAAATCTTTAGTTTCTATCCTATCCGATGCAAACAAACTGTCTAAGCAACTCATACCTTCAAGGTATTTGTATCGTGTCATCTATTAATGGATGAAATGCTGAGTATTCATTGGTCAACAAGATAATAGCCTCACATTTGTGAGGCTTCATTCCTCAGTGATTAGCCAGCAACAGCAGAGATGCTGTAGGGCGCTTCAGGGGAGCTTGTAGGCATGGGATCGAGTTTTCCTTGCGCCAATGCTTTCGCGCGGAGATACATCTGGCTTGAGGTTGCACCAGCTGCTTCCATTGCTTTAGCAACAACATCCCAGTTGCGGATTTCGGTGGACATTTTCAATGTCGATGAAGGACCCAACAACTGTGGCTATCCCAATGACCTAGTGATGACGTTGAAACCCGCCCCTAAGCCGAACACGCAGATTGAAAGAGCACTTGTTAAGAGTCGCGTGCCAGCCTCATTTTGATACGCAGCCAAGTTCCAACAGATCACAGAGCCGAAAGATCGTCTTCTTCTCGGGGTGTCATGAAAACGCGCCCTCTGAATCACCCTTCTGTCTTTTGATATCAGTTTCGAATGGTGGCCAGACTCCACCAATTCCGAACAAGAACCGCCCACTTATTCGTGGACGTAACGTTAATGTCGAATACGAGCCATTGATGAGCCATTTGCGTCTTGCACTGATCTCTGCCGCTTCCTGCTGCTCCGTTTGTGTAGCTGTCGCTCGTCCCATCATTGGATTTCATGGCATCTGCACTTTCAACGGCGTTTCAGAGGCTTGTTTCGTCCGGGAGAACACTGAGTCAATCGAGGTGACCTACGCCAGTGACAACAAGCGTGTCATCTATTGGAAACCTGCTTCTGGTGAAATTTCAGTTGAAAGCGACGGCAAGGTTTTTCCCGCTACGTGGCAGGTTGATCGAAAGAGGGACTTGACCATCTTCCGCACCCAAAACGGCGTCACTGAGATCCCCCATCGCAAACCCTAAAACTCACGCTGACTAGCCCCGACCCATCGCTCCGCTGGGGCTTGGCGCTCACGGTTCGGCCATTCTCTGTCATTCCCAGTAGGTTGAATCCAAACAGAACCCGCTACGAGGTAGAGCAAACCAGTAGCTCGTCGGGTTCATAACCCTGAGGTTGTGGGTTCAAGCTCCATCCTCTCTTGTGAAGTATGGATCGACTACCACCTATGCAGTTTCTGGAGCCAGCTCCATTCCCTTTTGCCATATCGGTACTTGAGGGTATGCGCCAGTGTGCTGCTCAGCAACTTTGTCAGACGGCTGCTGAGAGGCCACCTTCTTGGTTCTGCGACGTATCGACATAACCCTGACGCAGGACCATCGTCATTTTATGAAGGCCCGTTTTAGGCCCAGCCATTTTCGATTTTCAGGTTTAGCCCTTTCATACCAATGAATTTGCAGAAAGGGTCAACACATTGGAGTCGTGGGAAAACCAGTCGCTTAAAGGTTTTTGGCAGCTGTGACCAACCTCACAAGCAGCGCTGACGCAGGTCATCGAGTGAAGCAGTGATTCCGGAGATGGTGTGTTCATCGGCGGGGGAGACCTCCCACCACATCAATCACACATCCACAAGCTTCAAAACAATGGCACGCGAGTATTTCACCCTGACCAACAACAACGATGTTCACCGTTCCACTCGGAACAATCCTGAAGGATCTCAGATTTACACGCTCAATGGTGACGACAAGGCCTGGGGTTCCGATGGCCCCGATCTGATCTGGGGTGGTGATGGCAAGGATGCCCTTTACGGCTATGCCGGTATTGATCTACTGCGGGGCTTCCTTGGTAATGACTTCATGATGGGTGGTGACGGAGATGACCGCCTCTATGGCCACCTGGGAGACGACAAACTATGGGGACAGAATGGACATGATTCCCTCGATTGTGGTCCAGGCAATGATCGAGGATATGGAGGCAGTGGCAATGACTATATTGATGGTGGATATGGAAATGATTATCTCTCTGGAATGAACGATCATGACACACTCAAGGGTGGCCATGGTGACGATATCCTTTCCGGCGGCAATGGCAATGATCGCTTAGAAGATGTCGCTGGAACCACAACATTTTGGGGTGGACGTGGTGCTGATGCTTTTGTAGTCAGCAACAATCAGCGCAACAGCACCGTTCGTGACCTTAGAGATGTTGGCGACAAAGTGATCTTCCAGAATATTTCAGATCCCAGCTCACGGTTTGATGGCAGTGATTTTGTGATGATGAGTGATGGCGAAGTGGTTTGCACCGTTGAGAATCTTCTTGACCGCATCCATGCGCGTGAGGCAAGATTCGTTGGCGGAGGGGAAGTGGGATTTGAAATTATTTAGATCCTTCCTTACTTAACGCTCTAAGCGTTACAGAAGCCGGGGCGCCTGAAGTTCATTCGATGAACTGAAAGCCATACAACACTCTTTCAGGGAAAAGCAGGGCAGGTCGTGTGGTTCCTGATCAATCCCCCGGCAGAACAACACCTATCACCAACCTCGCCTGCAATGGCGGGGTTTTGCTGTCCCAGCCTGTTGAAGCACTAGGGCATGAACCAGGTCATCACAGCCGGCTCATGCGCAGATGAACCTTTCTGAGGCTTACATGCGACCTGCAAGAGGGAAGCAATACCCACCCCTCAGTTGGGTTGAAATTTCCTGCCCCTGTTCCTAAAACCTATCCAAAACAAACTCCAACTCTGATGAGAGCTGTTTTCACCGCAGTCGTCCTTGCTTCGTCAGCCATCGCCACACCGGCCCTTGCCCAAAAAGAAATCCCCAAAGCTCCTGGTCATGACCAGTGCCCAATGGGTTACGTGAACACCCTCGGAACGACTTGCGTCTCCCCCATCTTTTACGAGGTGGCGCCCACCGATGGTGAAGCCTGTAAAGAGGGCTGGATGAACATCGGCGCCGGGTACTGCAAGAAGAAAAAGGGGCCTCTCGGCATCCTCTGAGCGTTAAGGTCAATTCCTGACGACGACATCCAATCAATTGATCCCGAGTCACCTTCACTAAGTTGGTGGCTTCGGGGCCGAAAATTCTTGTGGTGAACACTCATGGCAATCACGACTGAACCATGCCACCGACAACCGCATGGCCCTGTATCTACGTGAAGAGCTGGTGGCCGCATGAGGAACCAACGAGCCTGATCACTTCAAGCGATTGTCTTGAGGAGTACAAGACCATGGAAAAGCTTGGATTGGATGCGTTGCAGCTGGACTGGCTCAACTCTTTCCTGACTGAAGAGGAGTGAGAGGCTGGTTGCTTGGCACTTGGGGGAGAGCCTTTAGAGCTTCTGGGGGATAGGGCAGCAGCGAAGGCCACTCGAATGGGAAATCCACTGGGTTAATGGAGAAGAGGTCACCCAGATCATCAGTTCAAGCGGCGGTTGATCTATTCTACTTATTGAGTCGTTGAACAATCAGGTTTAGATTATTTTGTTTGCTACGAAACCTCCAATCCTCCTAGGTGCGCTGCTCCTTTTAGTATCACCTGTTAGTGCTCTGCCGACAAGGCTTTTGTGCTCCGAAACTGATGGAGTGCACTTCTATGAAGCAGATGAGCTAGAGGAGCATTTTGGTTCAAATAGAGTTGAACGACAAATATGCGACCCTGATGAGCTTTGGGATGACGATTGTGCAGCAATGTCCATTTATGGAGAGAATGATCCGTATACCATTGAGTTCAACTCAATTACAAAAGAAGCCGTTGTAGAGCGTGGCTCAGAAGTCATGTTTTATACTATCCAAGAGACAAAAGATCAAATTAAGTTAATCAGGAAAAGGCGGCCGATTGGTGAAAGCACTTATCAAAGTACTGGTTTTCAAGAATTTCATACTTATAGCATTTCGATTGAGAAGGATTCTTTAGCCTCTGTATATACTGCCATTTTTGATAGAACCGACTGGGGCACAGTCATGGAAGGTGGTATTTTGTATACCACGATCATCAATGGTTCCTGCAAGAATCACCCTTTGTAAAATCAAATCATCACCTAATTGCATTACTCTTGATGATATTTTATCTCAATCTGCAAGTGAGGCGGGATATGCAATGCAATTGATGAATCCGTTTTTGAGAAAGCATTGAACCAATGAAACTTCAAATCCTTTAAGCAACTCAGGGGCATATTAAACAAAATAAATGTGCTTAATTGTGATCCATGAACAAAATTGCCAATCAACATCAGACTTCATCGACAATCCTGTTTGCCTTAAAGACCAAGGTGTTATCCTTGCCAAACTTCTCTTTTTAAAATTCATCCCTATCAATCCTATATTCCGTCTTCAGCTTGCAAACAGTTACTGACGAAACCAGAAAATCATCTGAAGCTGATTTAAGCATATGAAGGAATGAGCTGAACCTTAGATTCGCCTCTAAATTAGATTCATGAAATACCTACCCCTCCTTGGAGTTTTGCTCCTCTCAGTTGCTCCTGTTTTTGCTGTTAAACCTGAACATGGATATGAGTCAAGACTCAAAAAGCCTTGGTAGCCAAAGCCAGGAACAAGTTTCAGATGTCATATAGATCTTAAAGAAAATGGTTTATTCCTATTTAAAGAAGTTTTAAAAAAGAGTGAAACGAGTTGGGAGTTTTTCCCCGTCCTCAGCCTAAGCGCTTTGAATTCCTTGAAGACAAAGGTGGTGCTTGGGTAGGCAGTGTGGATAACACCCGGCTTGTTCTAACTCAGATCGGCATCTGTCATTACTGATTCCTGAGCAGCAATCTCCCCGCATGCACTACAGGGAAGACGACCAATCAAGTCCAGCGAAGTGCAGATTTTATAGTCAACCTTCATCTAGTCATTCGATTCAATAGTCATAAAAAGCCCCAGCAGAAGCAGGGGAAGGTGTGGTTTATGAAGAAGGTGATTCAATACTTGGATTCATCCGGCTTCTAAATGCCATCAATGATCAATCGGCCTCCCCAAGTATGTCTAATTATTCCATCAAGTTTAACTCCTCTAAGTATAGCCAATAAATCATCACCCTCCATAATTGCGGTGTCGCTGCCACCGTTTACCCCATTCAGTATCCAATCCGCCTCAATCGGAATGATGTCATCGCCACTGTTGAAGTCATTGATAATGTCGTGCCCTGTGCCTGGAACAAGATGGAATTCATCATTACCGAGTCCACCTGTAATTTGATCTTTACCTGAACCTCCAATCAACGTGTCATTGCCTGAACCGCCAGCAAGGATATCATTTCCTTCGTGGCCAGTAAGGAGGTCATTTCCTTCGCCGCCTTGGAGCACATCAACGCCTTCATTGCCCCACAGAATGTCGTGGCCTGAGTCGCCATGCAGCACATCATTTCCTTCCTCGCCAATCAGTACATCATGGTCTTCGTTGCCGTGCAGGTGGTCAACGCCTGAGCCTCCGCGCAGCAGATCAATACCTGCGCCACCGTACAGACCGTCATTTCCTTCACCGCCAAATAGTTTGTCGTTACCTCTGCCGCCAAACAGCCTGTCATTACTTCCTTCGCCGAAGATTTTGTCGTCGACATTTCTCCCAACGATCTTTTCACTATCGGATGAGCCCTTGAAATCCCCGATGTGAGACCATTCAATTTCAATTGTTTTCATGACTAATAACAAGTGTTGGGGGAATCTCTTCCCGAATGCTTTCACCATCTCAGCTGACTTTTTGACGTTCTGGTCATCTTTTGGTCAGCAATTAGAGGGGGTTTGGTGAAATACAGGTGAAGCTCTCAGCACTGCTGGTGTTTTTCGCTAAAAGCATTTCTCTGTATGGGATTTGAGTAACGCGGCACTGCCGAGCAAATGATTCGAATTCGTGACGGGAACGAATGCCTCAGGCTGACGTTGACGGCGTCATGCCGCCTCGCAGCTGAATCACCCTCCTCCAAAAGCTGATCAAAGTGGCATCAGCTGGGGGCGTCAGGGGCACCGGTGTGGCGCAGCTTCCATAAGGAGCCGTTCCCCATCGTTGTCTTGAATGATTAAGGCGTATTGGGCCATCGGCAGCGCATCAGCATCCAGCTGATCCTGCGGCTCTCCCAGGCCACCAGCCAGCGTTGGTGACGACGCAGCTCCGGTTGAGGCTCCGGCGATTCTTCGGGGAACACGGTTGCCCAATCAGCAGCTCCCCAAACCTCTTGGGCAAACGCGTCGTTGCTGGCTCGGTAATGGGCGCGGATCTCGCGATAGAGCTCTGGTGTGAGTCCGCTGAAGCGTTGTTTCGGCCACCCGTAAAGGTTCGCCGTTGCCTTGAGCAGCCGGAAGGCCTGTCTGCGGTGCAGAGGCTCGATCACGGCCTGCCCCTTGGTGGTGAGACGGCATTGCACCGCCAGAGCTGTCTCGATGGCCAGGCGTCCGGGCTGTTCATTGATCCTGGGCAGATCCATCCAGTCCGTTGCTGGGCCAGCACCGATCACAGACAACAACTGTTCAAAGGGATCAAGAGATCTGGATCCGCCATAAGGGATGAAGTGTGCCGATGTCGTCGCTTTGCGACGGATCCAGCCGAACAGCCTCTGGGGATCGCATTCACCACGTTCAAGGGTGTGCCCCATGATTTGACGGGCGTAGGTGTCAAAACGGCAGTTCAGACCGAATTTCTTGACGTGCTGGGTGTACTGGGAATTGAGATAGCTGGGTTGATCGCGCAGGAAAGCAATCAAGGTCATGCTGCAGCCCTGCCTGTGAAAGGCGTCGATCAACCAGTCGCCGAGGCAGCGGTCTGAATCCGATGGTTGGCGCGTCAGCAGGTGGGAGAGCACCTCACTGGACACAAGCAAGGCGTTGTTGTTGGCGCGAGCCTGATCAAGCTTCGTTTGCCAGGGCTTGAAATCCCTTTTTTTAACAGCTGGTTTGAGCTGATTGTCGCGGTCTTTGTAGAAAGTGATCCGGTGCTGCTGCAACATCTGGCCGTTGGCCTCAAGCCGTTTCTGGATGGCTGTCGAGCCGGTTTTGTGCATGCCAATGTGCAAAAAAACCCGCGTCATCGCTCGCCAACCTCCCGACTGCGCACGTGAGTTTCGCAAGGTCGCTTGCACCACGCCAATGCGCTCTGGTGGCGTGCTGAAACACTGATGGTTCAGCTTCTGCCGAAGGCGCAGCACCGAGAAAAGAGGGCTGATGCAGGGGTATAGCCCGGTTTTCTTACGCCTTGAAGCGAAGATTGATAGCGCACCACTTTGGGGTCGTGGGGGTCATGGATCCGCTGTACTCAGCCTCTCTGCTGCATCACACCAGATCCTCACCACCAACACGAACCATCCACACCACAGAGGAATAGAACTGCTCACCAAACAGGCTGTGATCTTCTGAATGTCGAGGACAAAACAACCTCACACCACACACAATCACACCAGTTAATCGAATGATTAATCTCACTCAACTTCAAGAGCACCAAGCATTCGATGCATTGACTGATGAAGAACTCGAATCCGTGGTTGGTGGCAGTAGGCGCTGTATCCGTGGGTTGCATCCTTGGGCATGGAAAGCATCCATAGAGCGTCACCTTACTAATGACTTAGAGCGCGCATTGCCAGATGGGGGGGTTTGCACCTGCACCGGTTCAGAGAAGTTTCTGATGCCATAGAACGTTTAAACGCACCATCCGGTCAACAATGGCTGGATGGTGCGCCTTGGCATCCTGCTATCGCTTGTACTTTTTGCAAATCAATGAATATGTTTTCTCTCTGTATTTGTCGTCGTCAGCTTTTATCTCAATGCTGATTACGTCGCTGGGGTTATTTCCGTTGGCAAAGTCCATAAACCACTTGTCATTGCGACGGAACTGAGTCTCCTCGCTTGCATTTGGGAAAATTTCAGCAAGCACGCCTTTTGAACAGTTAATTCCAACATTGTAGGGCTTATAAGCTTCCATGTCTTCAAGATTTTTGACCCTTTGCAGAAAGTAAATCCAGTTTTTTTTGTAATTAATTGAGTCTACATCTACTTGCATTTGTAAATTTCTGGAATTGCTGATTTTATCGGTATCGACCCAGGTGGCAGCAGTAGCTGGTACGGCCAGGACGCATGAAGCTGCCAGGGCTCCAATGGAAATGCGCAGTGAATTCCGGATCATTGATCAAATGTTCGGCAAGGCCGAATCGTTTTTAAACCATTCATAGCTGCTTTGATGCACCTCTTGTCGATTCCCGATAAAACTTACACAAACTTACCCGACAGCAATGGCGGGGTTTTTATTGCCTATTTAAACGTGTGACTAAGATCACAGCTGCAGATGATTGCGGTCATCACTTGGGTCGTTGATTGTGGAGATGGTGTGTGCATCGGAGCAGACGCTCCTGATGTCCTTGTCCAAACGCACTAGACGTCATGAATGACGCCCAAAACACTGAAAGCCAAGAGCAGAGCCTTGATGACGGCATGGATACACATAACCATCCATCGATCGCTGCAAAGTTTGTTCTAAAGCAAAGCCTTTGTATAGGAGCAATCGGTTGCTTGGTCGCGACTGCCCTGGGCACTGCCTATGCATGCGATGAACCCCATTTGCATCAAACAACACTCTCAGCGGGTTTTCTTCGCGACTGCGCTGGGCAAACGCCGGCATCAGTGGCCTCCATCAACTCAGATTGCCCGAATGTGCAGCAAGGCTTGATTGGCAGCGGATCAACAGTCACTTTTCTACAGGGAGTAAACCGAACTCTTTCAGGGCAAAAAGGTCTTTGGTATGAGGTACGTGTCGTGCATAATCAATCCACTCAAAAAGCATCTAGCAATGCGCGAGAAGGTGCCATTGGTTGGCTGAGGGCAAACAAGTTCTGATTACAAGCTCTGTTCGAAATCCATCCTCTTCGCTGACTCAAAAACGAGATCAGCAATCAATGGGTTCGGCGCCCGGATTGACAGCCAGTTCTATTGCGAATTTGACTAAAAAATGTTGCTAGCGTCAGTGAATCACTGACAACGCCCAGGCCGTGTTCCTGGCCGGGGCGTTGTGATTGCCGCTAAACATCTTCAGACAAAATCTCACACTCACCACCCCGTCAGCAATGGCAAAGGTTTTTTGTTGAGGGGAACCTGGCTACTAACCCTTCCAGATGGATCAACCAGCCCTCAGCCATCATCACTCCTTAGGCAGTACATGGATGCTAGCTCGGATGGGTGGTATGTCTCCAGGATCTATTGGTGAGATAAAATATTCTGCTCAAAGTCATCAGCTTGCTAATGTTTCAATAACAAGAACTCGAATTGCTGGATTGATGGCTTTAAAGCTTCTTGAAAATGGTATGCCATTCAAGGTTCGTACAAATCTAAAGGGCTTTAAAAAAATATGTGACGAAACGAGGCCTTATCCAGAATAAAGGGGTCTACCTGGACATGTCCAACGATAATCCTCTAGAAGATATATTTGGTTTAGGCGACCATACACTTTTGACGGCAAAAAATTCTTTAAATGAACCGATAACTTCTCGTTCATTTGTTAATTACTGGATTGCTGCTCCTCAGGCAAGTTCCGATTTCTGGGCCATGGCTGGATGGGACGGTGACGATTTTATTCAAGGCACAGATGCTGCAGAAAATGAGATTCATGGTTTTGGTGGTGACGATAAAATGTATAGCTACAAGGGTGATGACATGATCTTCGCAGATGCAGGATCTGATATTTTGAGCAGTGGCCTTGGAGACGATACATTGGAAGGAGGTGATGGTAATGACAGTCTTTTCGGCGCTAAAGGTGACGACATTCTTAGAGGAGGACAAGGAGACGACCTTTTGATGGGCGGTCCAGGAATTAATACTTTGGCGGGTGGACAAGGTGCAGACCGTTTCGCTCTGCTGAAAAGTGCTGAAAACCTAATCTTCGATTTCGACCCTTTTGGGGGCGATCAACTTCTGGTTCGGAGCAAGGATATGGCCAAGCTTAAAATTTTACCGCAGGGTTCCAGCTTTATTCTTGATTTCGGCCAAAGTACAACCAATATATTTTCCAGGAAACTCCTCACTACTGACGACATTATGGACGCGATCATCTTGCGTAGATAATTACTTTTATGCTCATTAATATCAACCTCCGAGCACGAACAAACTAATCTTTTACGGTAGCTATTTATCACTGTCGTCTGGTTTGATCTTAGTTCCCGTTCGATTCTGGAAGCCTGAAGGGAGCGTTGATGTTGTCGCTTTCGATCTCCCGGCAAAACAACTCATACGGATAATAGCCCCGCCAAGTGCGGGGTTTTTTATCGCCCTGGATCGCACGGAAGGATGTGGCTCACCAGATCAGCGTTGACCCAGCGGATCACGCCTGAATCCACATCGGCGATCTGGAACAGGATGTGGATGCTCGGGTCACGAGCAGCTCCGCCGCCTCTCCGTTGGATTACTGGCTTCTGCTGTTGCCATCGTCCCGCTACCGCTGAGAGCACAGGATTCATAACCCTAGGTCGACCATCCGGCTTTTAACCGGCTGGACCTTCACGCCCGTGCGCTTGAGCTCGTGGGTTCGAATCCCACCCACTCCGTTTTTATCAAAGGTGCAGCACCGAAAAAAGCAGCCTGCTGCAGATCTACCGAGGGAGCGAAACCCTCCCTCGCCCCTAACTGACACCGTCGGTTCGAATCCGACCCTCTCTGCTGAGTTCTCCGGCGTTGTTCATTTCGATCAACTTGCTTGAACCTCCAGCCAAGCCATTCGACGCGCCAGTTTCAGGTATTAGCGAGCGTTGACAATGAACCGACTGTTTAGAAGGCAATTGCTCGATTCAATGGGGTGATCACCGTCCAGGAGGCGCACCACTTTGGGTTAGTGGGGGTCAAGAAAGACCTGCCGTTGAACGGGGTTTTGGTCTCTGTGACCAACCTCACAGGGACTGCTGACGCAGGTCATCAAGTTGAGCAGGGATTCCGGAGATGGTATGTGCATCGGAGGCGGAAACCTCCGCAACCCACAAAAAGCAATGACCAGCGCACTGACTCTCGATCAACTGCAATCAGTTAGCGGTACGGGCACAGAAACCCACTGGAACCAAAAACTGCGCAATGCAAAAGGTTTCTATAATATTAAGCAGCTAGCGAATACTGGGAAGCTTGTTAAAAAAATGAAGTATGTTCCTGGTCAAATGTATATTACCATCCCTGGCCAGATGTACTGATAAAAATATCTAGAACTACAGAGCCCCGCAAAGTGCGGGGGTTTTTATTGCCCTGGAGCAATCCCCTAAACATGGGCAATGAGCAGCAATAAAGATCACCCGCATGGGTGATGGAATCTGAAAGTGAATCAGCGATGGTATGTGCATCGGAGGAATGACCTCCACACACCCAATCAATCAATCAAATGAAACTCATTACTTCAATCGCTGCCGCTGCTGTTATCGGCACTTCATTCATCGCACTTAATCCTGCGAGAGCCTCACACATCACACGTGAACCATGACCAAATCAGTGAAGCATCGTCGCAAATCACGTAATCCTCGCTTTTATCGCAGAGACGACAGTCATCACAATGCAGTGGGGAATGTATCAGGATTAAGCAATTCTTGGCATTGAGCCAAAAGCAATAGCTTTGCATTTATAGACAACCTCTTGCGTCACAAGCCCTAGCTGGATGAGACTAAATACCTCCGCAGAATCGCATATATTCATGATGACATTTTTTCATTGATAGTCTATCGTTACAAAAACAAGTATCAATTCAATGACTTTGTCTCCCAATCCTTCAATGAAAAGTCGCTGGGTGCGTGTTGTTTTTTCTTCTATCACTGGAACAGCATTGACTGTTTTGGCGATCCCTTATCAAACATCAGCTCAGCAAGTTTATTTCGATAATGAATGCAAAGCCACAACATATGCTGTGATGCAAAGGGGGGGAGCTTTTCGCGTTGATCACACCTTCCAGGTTGAAACCAAAAAAGGGAACCATGTTTTTTACGCTGCTCGTTACGGTGACGGGAGCGGCTTGTTTTGCATCTACAAGCCAGGCAGCAAAAATGCAAAAAAGATTTCTGTCCCATTTCAAATGGGATTTTTCAACAATGTAATTCAGAAAAACTCTAAGACCATTGAGATTGAAATCCAAGATGGTAACGGTTTCAACATTCCGGTGACTCTCTATCAGTTGAAGTTTAAAAATCCTGTCAAACCAAAAGTCAAACCCATTCGAACGTGGATTGGAAATACCCGTTAATAACACAAACAGTAGGGCCAACGCTCTCAAGCTTGCAGATCCCACGAGATTGGTTGAGTCATAGCGCCCACAGGTCAATTGCCCTGCCAGCGAAGATATTGAGGAAAGGACAGTGCGTGTTCTCGTCGCGATAGCTCAATTGTCCAGCGTTTCATCGCAAATCGCTATTCCTGTAGCCAATCAACAGCTAGGAGATGGACTATGTCTATGGATTGAAGATCCGGTTCAACTTGCCAGACCGCGATTTTGATGTAAAATAGGAGAAAGGATTAAAGGAAATAGAGCAAAACTTACCTTAATCTATTCTTAGCCCAATGCAAATTAAATCATAGTCCAATCTCAACCCATTCTTAACGTTTAAGTGCTAAAATATTTGCCTTAAGAATATTTCAGCATCCTACAACTTTGCACTCCTTTATAACTAAATACAGGCCGTCCCAGTCACTAAGTCGTGGGTGGTCAATCTCCATCACGAGCATTGACCCTCACGAACTAATTTTTCTTTTGTAATCGTGTTAAGGCCCTTTCCATAACCGTCATCGCGCAATCTTCCATAACCAACCTGCCTTTCGATCGATTCATATGTGGCGATCTCCTTGTCGTAGATCGCTGTTGAGCGTTGCAGACAATCCTGATCTATCTCCTGGTCCTCAGAGATTAATGGCTTTGGAAAGATGTTGTCAGAACGATTGGTTTCCGGCGCAACACTAGGCTCACTTGTTTGAAATTTTCTAGCATCTTTTATGTAAAAGAATGCAGCGGCTACCAAAAGCAACATCGGAACCAACCACGAAAATTTCAAGTGCATAATTTGCCGCCCCTTTCACCAAGACAAAAGAATCATAAGTTGGTATATCTAGTCAATCACTCTCCCCGCCACTTGGTACATCACCAGAGATTGATGGTGCTCGACTTGGGACCTGTCCCAGTAAGTAGGTTGCAGGGTGGCCGATCGAGCACGAGGCCAGGGCGCAGTCAATGACCCACCTTGCCTAGCCGGGGTTGAATCGATCAATTCCTAGTTAATTGAATTCAGACAGAACCAGCTACGGGGTAGAGCAGTCCGGTAGCTCGTCGGGATCATTAACCGAAGGTCGAAAGTTCAGATCTCCCCCCCGCCACCACATCACAAGGCCCCTGGAACCACTGGTTTCAGGGGCTTTTGGCTGTCACTATCTAGAGAGTTCGGTACTTCACAAGTGGCGATGCATCCTGCATGCCATTCCCAGGTGTCAGGCATTCGACCCTGATTTCACCGTTTAGAGGACTCCCCCCCTGGACTCTGGAAACCCCCGATCTGACATGAAAAGAAGGTTCACATCAGCACATTTACGGCGCCCGCGGCCGGGTCAGATCAAAAAGCGTCTGGGGACAACGGGTTGATGACCTGAAGGCCCGGCGCTGTTCGTTCCGCCCGCTGGCAGGCGCAGCAATGAATGACTACAAAACGGCCGTGACGGCGGCGGCAGACTCCTCACCCGCCAGCAAGGCACCGTGGATATAACCCGGCCACGCTGTACTGACTTCGGTTCCTGCCCAGAAAATGCGACCCACCGGTTGGCGCAAATGCTTGCCGAACTGGGTCCAAGTTCCGGGAGTGTAAAAGGTTGAGTAAGCCCCGCCGACCCAGGGGTTCGCTGGCCAGTTGCCCTCGTGATATTCGAGGACGCCACTACGGGCCTCGGGCCCTAGAAGGGTGGCAAGATCAGCCAGCACGGCAGCTTGGCGCTCAGACACAGGAGCAGCGCCATAACGCGTCGCCGCCTCGCCGGTCAAAAAGGTTGCCAACACGCCAGGGCTTCCGGGCCGTGGGTTGGTCGAATCGGCAACCAGCTCAATGGCGTCAAGATTTCCAATGGCATTTCCCGAGAGGCCGCTAGCACGCCACCAGGGCGAGTCGTAAACGACAAGCGCCTTGATGATGGCCCCCATCGGCGAGCGCTGAGTCAGCTGGTCACGTGCCGCCGGCAGCGGCGGGTCGTAATGAATACGCCCAGTGAGATGCGGCGGCATCGCGACAATGACGGCTCGACCTCGGTACGTCCCCTTGGGCGTGGTCACCGTCACGCCTGAGCTGGTGTGCTGGATGAATAGCACCGGCTCGTTCATACGAATCGCCTCAGAGGGCAACGCGGCTGCAAGTCGCGACGGGAACTGCCCTGCCCCACCGTCGAACAGCAACGCTTCAGGCGTTTGACTCTGCGGCGACACGCGCTGCGCCCAGGCGAAGTGCAGCATTGACGCCGAGCCCGATTCAAAAGCGCCGTTACCGCCCCAGTTGCGTGCAACAACGTCTGTCCACCAGGCCGCCATCGGCGTGCGGGCATGGCGCTCCAGCCATGTGGTGATCGTCATCGTGTCGAGCGCGCGCGCATCTGGATGGGTCCATGGCGCGGCGGGGTCAATCGTTGCCGCCAGGGCCTCGATCTTTCGCCAAGTGGCAACGACGTCATCACGCTGCTCTCTCGGTACGTCGAGGTCGGGCCAGTCGCTCTTCAGCGCGTTGGCGTTGTACGGGGTCGATGGCCAAGCGTGGTTGTGCCGACTTAGGCGACCGTCATAGAGGAACGTGTCCTTGCCACCAACCGGCACTGGGAAGGTGGGAATCTTCAGCTCGCGCGCGTAGTCAACTGTCTTGGTTTGGGTGAAGCCCGCCCACTGACCTCCGAGATCAACCCATCCGGGCGCGGCACCAACGGCCCCGCGCCCTTTTTGTCCGACCTCGACCCGCTGGAGGCGCCCGCCGATCCGTTCTTGGGCCTCAAGCACCAGAACATGGCGACCGTCTTGAGCTAAGCAGCGCGCTGCCGTAAGTCCTGAAACACCAGCACCGACAACGATCACGTCGACGATGTCACTGCCTGTGCCACCAGGGTCAGATTTGCGTTCCGCAGAAGCTGGCTTCGCACTTGTGTCACTACTCGCGATCACACCGCCGATCGCCACTCCGGTGGACAACAGAACATTGCGACGTTTCACCGGCCTTTGACAGCTAAATCGAAATTTAACTACGAGTTATGTGTTTTACATGGATGGGAGAGAGCCCTGAATCGGCAACGGCGCATGCAACGGCGCATCGGCAACGGCTACGACATCCATCGCCTGGTGCCCGGTCGATTGGCAGGGAAAGAGGTTGAACCGATGACGATCTGCACGGAATCTGGTGAACCACAGGAACCCATTTTCGATGGCGAAACCCCGGCCTGATGGGGAGGGGGAACGTGTGGAGTTCACTTAAAAGGACCATCCTTTAGTGACAGGGGTTTGGAGAATCTGGTGCCTTCTCATAACCCGAAGGTCGAAAGTTCAGATCTTGCTCAGCTGGAATCAGGCGACTGGTAAGAGCACAGGATTCATAACCCTGAGGTCGACCATCCGGCTTTTAACCGGCTGGTCCTTCACGCTCGTGCGCTTGAGTTCGTGGGTTCGAATCAGACCCTCTCTGCTGCTGGTGCAGCTTGGTGGCACACCACTTTGGGGTCGTGGGGGTCGTGGATCTGCTGTAATCAGCCTCTCTGCTTCATCACACAAGATCCACACCACCAACACGATCCATCCACACCACAGAGGAATAGAACTGCTCACCAAACAGGCTGTGATCTTCTGAATGTCGAGGACAAAACAACCTCACACCACACACAATCACACCAGTTAATCGAATGATTAATCTCACTGAACTTCAAAAGCACCAAGCATTCGATGCATTGACTGATGAAGAACTCGAATCCGTGGTTGGTGGTAATAGGCGTTGTATCCGTGGGTTGCATCCTTGGGCATGGAAAGCATCCATAGAGCGTCACCTTACTAATGACTTAGAGCGCGCATTGCCAGATAGGGGGTTTGCACCTGCACCAGTTCAGAGAAGTTTCTGATGCCATAGAACGTCTAAACGCACCACAAGGCTTGCATTTTCCAATACTGAATCTAGCCTCAACTCATGCAAAAGCCACATACATGGTTTAAAAGGCTTATCTGTGCGGGTCAGTTGACGTTGATTAGCATAATGATGTTTGGTGTCCTAAGCATATTTTTTGAATGCTATAAGGGGAGACATCCTCCTTATCGCGAAGTACCTGAATACTGTTCTGAATAAGTTAAGCAGAACCTTTTGTCAAACAAAGATTACGAGCATCATCCCGTCAGGAATGGCGGTGGTTTCTGTATTTGCAGATCAGATACAGACAGGGATCGTCAATAAGGGCTAGAGATGGAGTAGGTACATGCTGCAAAGGATGCCTCGCGTTACAACTGCCTTTGCTGCTGGCTTGGCCTTGTTCCTGCCATTAGGGCGCCCGCTGATGGTTGGGCTGACTCCTGTATTTGGAATTGGCGCAGGGTTGCTGTCAACACAGACGGCACAAGTACAAACCATAATAAGCCTTTATGACTCAGGATTAGATAAGTTCAATATCGGCGATTATCAAGGAGCAATTTCTGATTTTAGTAAAATGATAAAAATAGATCCTCGGAATCGTTCTGCATACTATGCTCGCGGCATGGCAAAGTTAAACACAGGGCAATATAAAGGCAGCATTAAGGATTCTACTAAAGCGATAAAGATTGATCCAAATTTTGCAGGCGCCTATCTAGTGCGTAGTCAAGCAAAGATGGAGCTAGGCAATATTAAAGGGGCCATAAAAGATCTTAATAAAGTAATCAATTTGGATTCCAAAAATGCCTTTGCATACAGAGTTCGTGGTCTCCATAAAGAACAATTAGCAGACCTTGAAGGTGCTTGTGCTGATTGGAAAAAGGCAGCGGAATTAGGTGATAAGTCACCTGTCGCTGACTGGGTAAGAGATCAGTGCTGACACCTGAAGCTGTGTAATTTCAACTCTTTCAAGGCATTCCCCCGTCAAAAATAGCGGATTTTTTAGTCAGTCTTCTTCCAATCGTGCGGTCAAGTCAACAACTGCCATCCTCACTAACTTGGTCATTCGCACATTCTTATCAGCAGACAATGCTCGTAATTTTGCGTGCATACGTTCAGACATATCATTGGTGAATCTAACTCTTGATTCCCGAGATTTAGGTTGCTTTTCAGGCTATTATGCGATATTAACACGTCATTCATGGATTCAAGCAGCACGATACAAGTGAAAAGTTCCAGCACTGATCGGAATGCGCATCGATGCAATATGGTCAGTGCATTTACATTTTTAAACCATGCTTGGCCAACAAAAATAGCTTTCTTGTAGGCTCGCTATCCGTTAATTCTCCATCCAGGGATACCATCACAGCTCCTGAGTGCAGTCGCTCCACAATTTATTTAACTGCATAGGCGTCTTCAGCGAGAATCGGTTTGTAACCTGCGGCACCATCGGGCAGCTCGCAGTAAAAAACCTGATAACGATGCATTGGCCTTGAGTGACGATCCATCTCGTAGCTATGGGCCATGGTATTGATTCAATCAACAGGATTTCGACGGAACACGATCATCCTTCTTTTGGTCTATGCGACTTGGCTGTTGTAAGCCTCGGGTTGGCAGCTGTTAAACGCTTTAAAGCTCCGCTAACGGTCAAAATTCGAGAGTGTTGTCCGGCACTGGAGATATCTTTATAAATTGAGGAATAGGGAAAGATATCTGCCCTCTACAGAAATTCAGTCCATGCGGGGGGTTAGAGTGCTTCTAGCCAGTCACGATGTCCTACGGCTGAAGATGGTAAAGCTGTTATTGGACAAGCAAGAGCCCTTCTCGGCAAATATTTTCCTTCGCGGATAATTGAGCCAATAGGTTGAGCGTTAGTCAAGAACAAAATCACAACAGAATTATTCCAGGTATTCATACCGTAGTCACGTCGACTCTCAACTGTGAGTAACAAGTCATACGGATATTGCACCTCCTAAGACGACCGCTACCTATGGTAATGATCACCTGCGTTGGCTGGCATCTGACACAACATCTAGACCATAATAAGAGAGAGACAGATCGCTCAAGAATCTGCTATCCAAACCGGGGCTCGTTAACTGATTATTTTTTTAAATTCTTTGGGTCTTTAAAATATACATTTTCGACCAATTCGTCAATCATTATTTGACATGTTGCTGATTACTGCGATTCAGACTAATTGCGGCCTAGGCATTAATGTGAATTGGGTTGATAAGAATCAAGCTTTGCGTAAACGTTTCAAAGGCTCTACAAGTGTCTTTTCTGCATCTCGTTGACCGTGTTTCCCAGCCCATAAACGGACTTGTGGTGCCCTGACAGGAGGGATTGGCTGCGAGTCCATCGGCTTAACAAGAGAAGCCTTTTGTTCAATTAACGAGCGAAGGTAGCGGCGATGTTGTGGGGAAGGTTCTGGCACAAGCCGATCTCATTGCATCTGCGTGTTCAATCTCACATGGATCAGGTGGATTTATATCCCCCAATTGGGGGTGGGGAGTATTGGCGCTTTCTCCACATTGGCAACGTAATCAAACCAGCCAAGGGTGCAGTTTGAACTAATTATCAATATCTACAAGACGTCTTTCCGAATAGTTTCTATCTATCAGTTTCTCGACCTCATAATCTAATGTGTGTGTAACCATCTGCCGGCAAAGCAGTGCCAACAACATCCCCCGCAACTTGATTCATGATCACGAAAGCGAATGTAGCTAAGAAACAACATTCAAGCTTGCGCAAAATCCAGGCAATAGCAGCGAGAACTACGAAAAATCAGAATCTCTTAGTTAAAGAAACCGAAAACCTGTTGAATAATTCCTTGACCAGTGAGCCATTCAGTGGCAAGACCAATAGTTAAACCAAGCATGGCCAACCTGCCATTGAGCTTCTCAGAAAAAACCTTTGTAGGGTCGGGAGTGTTAGGCATGATGGAACTGGAAACCTTGTAAATGTAAAGACTTGTAAAGCTGCTCGGTCGCATCGTTTTTTACAGCGCTCTGTACCAATATGGATTGGTTTTGGTTTTGTGAAGCGTGGCCGTGCCCAAGGCGGGGGCAAGCACTAGGCCGAATCTCGCTCCATCAGCACTCCCTGCGCCCAGCCCAGCACCAAGGCCTGCACCCGCACCAGAACCAGCTTCTGCTCCATCGCCATCACCCGAACGTGACAGCTGACCGCGTCGTCGCCTGATCGAGGCCAAAACTAACTTAAGGCCATCGAATCCCAAAAACTGTTTGGGCAGCAAAACTCCGACTTTGATTCCTTCAATGACAACAACACTCCATTCCTTCTCCCAACAATCTCATGACTTAGGAAGATGATTTGCTGACATAGACAAACCTTGACTCTCTCCAACCAATACCGGATTGCAACAGCACGGTATGGGCTGTTGCAATCAAAACAATCTGGTTGAAAATCAATGGATCAAGAGAGACACACAACAACCAGTCAGACGAAAAGGCAAGTACTGTCAGACTCTCTGGCCCTAAATACAAAGCAGAAGAGCTAATGTAGGGCGATGAGGCTTAAACGACAGTCACCAACGAAGCTTGATCGTAAACTAAAAGCCAGAGTGTCAAAATACGACGCTATATGGCAAAATCTAATTAATACCAACAAAGATCTACATATAACTAAGCTGCCTGTGCGAAATCTGCAGACTTGATTACAGAAAACCCTGCGAGAGGGTCTTGCTCACCAAGAGCAATAGCACGTGCCCTCTCATAAAAAACGCTATCCGTCTCTCCAGCGGCTTCGCAATCAACGGCAATCCGTGCCCAGTTGTTAATTTCCGTCTGATCCACGAGAGCAACGTAGCTGAGCCAATAAGAGCGCGGGAAGGACGATCAAGAGGTAGTAACCACGACAATGGCTGCCCACATGTCAGCATTTGGAGGCAATAAATCAGCGACGCGATCACATAGGCCGAGGAAAAAACACTAAGAAGCACTTGATGGACCCAACATCCAAGAAAAAATCATAGGTCTATATTGAGAGAAAACCCTTCAAATGAGCTCCTTACAATACCCACGCGGAGCAGTCAAACAAGGGAGCAAATAGACCCTTGCGCTCTTTTCTTTGCCAAGCATCAAGCAGCGTTAGAGTTCAAAAAATATAAAATATTAGGTAAGAGCCACTACCATAAAAGACAGATCACAACAATCGGCACCATGAAATTCAGCTAAATAAAGTGAAAAGCTCCAGATTCTTAACAAAAGGACTGCTGATCTAAATAATAAAACGACAACAAGTACATACAACTCGCAAAAACATCGATGCGGAGCTCTTCAGGCAGATCAAACACGTGGAATCTGCTTGGCCTGAAAATTCCAATTGGTTTCATCTTCAAGCCACAGCTCCCACATGTACACTTTACCGTCAGAAACCATGAGTTTCCCGCCAAAACCAGCTGGGGCTGCTTGATAGACATCCATCACATCAGCAGCGGGGTCTCCATCGCGCGTAAAAATAGAAACAACTCTTACCCCTAGTCTTTGCGATAGATCCTTCTTAAAATCATCTATTGTCATAGAAAATCAAACAATAATCTTCTATTTTAATACAAGCTAGACAGCCAACAGAAAACACCAATAACGCGAAGGCCAATTGCAAAAAGGCAACAAATCAAAAATCAACGAATTCGACCAATAAATTGATATTGCCAATTACAAGCAATTAAAAAACTTTAACAATATAATCCAAAGATAGAAACAGAACAAGAGCGGCTACAAGTCACATTGACCAAAGCAATACCAAGCCAGAAAGTTTTATTCAAGAAAGCAAGACAGGATTGGATGTCGTTGATACTGTTTTAAAAGCAAGGCCCAGATAAGTGCTCCTTGGTACATCATTCACTAGCGCACCGGTGCCACAGAAGAGGAGGAGCTTTTAACAACCGATGAAATTTCGTGTTCAATGCTTTGAAACAGAGCAGCAGCAGTGGCAAACGGAAGCTGAGATCGAGCGAGAGCTACCTGCCTATGCGTTGGCAAGAAGCAAATCACTTGGACGAGGCGTGTTGTGTCGCCTTGTCTCACCAGACGGAGGGGTGGTGAGTCAAGTCAATCCACTGATCGACCATCCAACACTGCATTAAGAAGCTCAGGCAGACACGGTCGCCACCGAACAATGGTTCAAAAACAAAGGAATAGGTCCACGTTCTCCGAAGAGATTGATGCTTAGCGAAGAAAAGTAAAAGCAATCACTTGAGCGACTATTAACGATCCAAAATCAAATCTACCTGCAGGAGTCGATCGGTCAGATGAGTAAGCGCTTGGCTGAAATACGGACTGCGAGCCATCTAATGATTGAATTAATAAGACAGAAATGGCGAAAATCCTTAAACCAGTACCCAATAAGAGGTGATTCAATGTCACCATATTTTCAGGCTATAAACATAGAAGAAATAGCTGGCAAGACATTCAACCAAGATTACTTTAGGAGAGTCGATTTATATCCACAAGGAGAATCACTGAACAATCAAATTGGCTTAACGGCTCTGATTGATTCAGAAGGCAAGATACTACGATGGGAAATTTTCCAACATTATTCAGGCTGCTACCCCTTGACAAAAGAAACTTCGGAAATCGAATTGAGCGCAGAAGAAATCAGAAACTATCTAAATTACTGGCAAGAAACCAGTAAAAAGAAATAGAAACTTGCACGTTGAGGTTAGGTGTCATGAGTTGCGCAGGCAACCACTGAGCTAGCGAACATCAAACCAAGGGAGCTGTTCTGGAGACCTGCCTGGTCAAGAGGGCGTATCAATTAAGTTAAAACGTGTGGCGAACAAGCCCCGAAACACTGGACAAAGGCAGCGGGGTCGACGCAGAATGAGAATGATTCCCATTCTCGCATGAACGGCTTGGAGGCTGAGCCAAGTTGCACCACCCCATTCTCGAGGAGAAGTGCCATCAACAAGCGTCTCCATTGCGGTGAAAGGTTATGACGCAAACCTGGCTGATTTCAGGGCCACCGGGATGTGGCAAAACCAACTGGATTCTCAACGCGCTTAAATCTCACGCAGGGCCGTGTGGATACCTGCGGCTTGAAGGGGGAAGCCGACCCGGCCTTGAACAAGGACGCGATTCAAGCATCGATTGGAACTGGCTAAAAGATCAGATTCCGCAGTTAACAGATCTGCGCTCCAATGAAGACTCAGGAGACTATGAACAACATGAATCAACGTTCAAGATTGTTGAACTCTCACAGTTTCAGACATTGCGAGGAACTGAACCGGATGGAGTCAACACCATAGTCAAGGCACAGCTAGAGGAGCTGAATCTGAAACCACAGCGAATCAGACATTTTGGCGAGGACCCAGAACTCCCTAAGGGTGACACGCTTGACTACAACACCCTGGAATCATTGAGCATCAAGCTGAACCAAAAAGTTTGGGATCCAAACAGCCTCAGCAGTTTCTGGTTCGAACTGGTGAATGGTGCCTACGGTGATGTCTACAGAGCGAAAGCACTGATGAATCTGCCAGATGGACGGGCCTTCTATTGCAACTGGATCGTGACACAGAAAGGATCACAATTTCTGCCACTCAATGCTGTTGAACAACCGAATGGTCGTCCCAAGCGTCAATCGGCATTGGTGCTGCAAGGTAAGGCTCTCAACGGTCCAGACGTCCAATCCACAATTCATGACTGTCTGCTGAATGACGACGTCCTGGAAATGCACCAAGCGCAGCGACGAAGTCAACAACCAAACCCTTACCAACCGGCTCTTTGATCATGGCCCATGCAGTGATTTCGTGTCTTCACGCCAATCTCGCCGCCGTTGAAGCGGTGCTGGATGACATTGACCAGCAGGGAATCGAAACCATTACCTGTCTCGGCGACCTCGTGGGGTATGGCCCCCAACCCAACGAAGTGGTGGAACTGGTGCGGCAGCGCAACATTCCAACCTGCCAAGGATGCTGGGATGAAGACATCATTGATGGCCTCAACGCCTGCGAGTGCAGTTACCCCTCACAGCTTGCCGAGCGGCGTGGACATCGGGCGCACCACTGGGCAGCTGAACGAATCACAAAGGACAACAAGGATTTTCTGGCGGGGTTACCCATGACCCTGCGAAGGGGACCCTTTCTGTTCGTGCATGGAAGCCCTAACAGCCAGCACGAATATCTTCTTCCTGGCATGAGTGCCTTCGCTGCGCTTGAAAGAGTGGAAAGCGCGAAAGCAGACACCCTATTTTGCGGACATACACATCAGCCGTATGTCCGCGAATTGCGAGATGGTTCGATCCGAATGAAATTAGAGAAGCCAGGTACAGATCAATCTGTAGAACAGGAAATTACGTTGCCAATACGGCGCATCGTCAATGCAGGATCGGTTGGTGAACCTCGCCATGGCAATACTCATGCCACATACGTCATTCATGATGAAATCAACGAAAAGGTGATCATCCGCGAAGTTCAATACGATGTAGCCAAAACATGCCAAGCCATTATTGAGCAAGGCCTACCCGAAGTGTTCGCTTGGCGATTGAGCCATGGCTTCGAATATGCCGAACGGGCAGACGACGCAGATCACGTATGTGAGCGGTCATGAAACGCTGGGCTCTGATCAGTGGATTGCACGGCGATCTAGAACTGTATGAACAAATTCAAAATGACCTAAAACATCAACGATCCATAGATAGTTTGTTTGTTTTGGGTGATTTGATAGGCCCTGATCGAAACTGTGATGCTTTGTTGGACCGAATACGAAACCCAAAACGCAGCGACATTAAACCGGACTGTGTCTACGGCTGGTGGGAGGAACAGCTACTCGCTGAATGCGGATATCGAGGCGATCGTAGGGCTCAAGCACTTCGCATGAGCGATGGGGAAGAAGCAGTCAATCAATTGATGAATGCTGTGGATTCAAGTCATGTTCCATGGCTCGCCTCATTGAAATTTGGCTTCATTGAATTGGATTGTGCCTTGATCCATGCCAGTTCAGCCGATATTGGAGACAAACTAACTCCCGAAACGTCGCCGCTCATCCTTCTTGATCGACTAACGCGACTCGATGTCAACCGATTGTTCACTGCCAAAGGAGGTCAGCAGTTTCGTGTGAAACTAACAGGTGGAACCATCCAATCACACATTAAAGACCATGAAGGGATGCAGAAAGCAAATCACGCTGTACCCAAACGGAGCGTAATTGGGATTGGACAACAAACGGCTTACACGCTGTATGACCCTGCCACTGACCTGGTTGAATTTATGGAAGCCGGTGGCAAGGCTCCAACCTCAAAACGACAGGGGTTAGGGTTCGCTTAACTAGCAACCAATTGAAAAAAGAAGAAGATCTGGCAGCCAAAAGGCAACATTAGTCAACACCAACAAAATTAAAAGCCATCATAAAAACCGAGAACAATTAAAATCGAAGGAAAAATAGTTAACAGTGTCAATCACCAAATCTCTGCGGATATGAAATAGAGCCATTCACTAGAGCCATACGCCTAGATAAAGCAGATTCAAATGGCCCAAACAGATTCCTACAGAAACCACAACCGTTGTGAGCCAATGTGCTGTTTTCCAAGATCTTCCGTTAAAGCTGGAGTGACCCCGACATCCAAATGCTGATTCATGGTCGAAGACTGCCATCAGCATCAAAGCTGGGCAGAATTGATAGGACGCGTGAGTTTGCAATGACAAAGCGGTTGAGAATGGGATTCATCTTGCTCATTGGCTGCATTTTGATGTGTTGGGGTGGCGACTCGGCATTGGCTTGCATCCAAGGATTGGATTGGGGGATGACGGTGGATGAAGTAAGTACACACCTGGGAAGTCCACTCCCTTCAAACAGCAGCCAGTCAATGCGATTTTCAACGAAAGGCGTGCTTTTGGATCGATTGCCCGTCTCCCTAATGACCGTCGAAGTCGACCGTTCTGAGGGGCTTCGTGGCCTTGCCTATGAATTTTCCATCGAAGACATGTCTGAAGTCTTGTCGGGCCTAAGAGCTCGACATGGGCAACCACTGACCACAAGTCAGGACGACGCCAACTCCACAGAACAGATCTGGGTGTGGAACACGGGGGAGGACCTCATCACCGCTGTAAAGCGAGACACAAGCAACAATCAACAGTTTCTGATTTCCTATCGACCGAGTCGCTTAAGGCCGGAAACACTGTGAATGATGATCAGGGACAGACAGACGCTGCCCCCAACACCGAATCAGCAGGGTTGAAAGCAAAGGGTAAAACAATATTTTTGTCATCAATATTTTAAAACGAAGCCAAACAACGTTCAAGCTTATCAGGATTGTGTTCAATTAATCCTCTAAACCGCGCCACCGACAAGCACTCGGTCATGGATTTGACCAACAATCAGGCCAGCCCCAGACAGGAGGACAGGACAACCGCCTGAGAACGAGACAACGGGCATTACACTGGCCCCTGGACAGGCAGACCTCAGACGTTATGAAGGGCATTGACCGATAACAAGGCTTGCTGAAAAACGAGGTCCTAATAACTGCGTGGCATCGATCAGACCAACGCTGGTTCAAACGCCATCCAAAGCGCATCGTCCGATTCAGAAGCGAAATCAACGGTGAATTTGATGCCCTGCGAAACGAAGCTCGTGAGATACCGCAGTATCGACCAGCTGGTTTCCGAGCCGATATTCAGTTGAATTGTGTCGCTGTTGTTGACCTTCAACGACTTGCGGGCTGCTTCAACGCCCCGGAATCCTTGCGAATCAGAATGCAAACGTGTGCGATTCGATCCGATGCGATGCAGAGGCTGGTGGGTGATGAATTGGCTGAAGCCGTAGCCGCGGAATTGCTAACAATGATGCAAATCGAACAGATCGATCAAACGGCCTGAGGCACAACATCACAAGCCAATGTGGCTGAATGAAGCGAGGCAGCAAAAAGCCAAACAGAATCAATATCTTTAATCACAACTCATTCCTCTCGATTGTCTGTAACTCTGTTCATCAGCCGAAGCCTGGTTGAGCTGACTCCAGGGGAAGACGACCCACTCCTGACTGGAGAACACCTCAGCTGCAATCCACCATTCTGGAGGTGACTTACTGATCCAAACAGCAAAGACGGCGTCAGGCCATTCCTCATGAAGAGGGTTGAGGGTCTGTCCGGTTTCATAAACATCATCAACGATCAAACAGCCGGCCTGCGGAGTGATCAGATAAGGCAGCTCAAGCGCGTGACTCAAGGCCACAGCAAGACAGAGTCCACCTCTTGGAACGCCATAAATTCCAGAAAAAGACTGGGGAGTGAGGCGCTGGGCCAGAGTTGCGACCGCAAGGTCAAACTGAGCCCATGAAAGCTGCTGCATTCAAGAAGCATCGTGAGTATTTAACCCTAAGCTCCTTGGAATAAGACCCGCAAACATTGAGCAAAGCCTGGTCTTAGAGGTAGCTGACCAATTCAAGATGGTGAGCCATGCCCATGAAACCGAGCACGAGGAGCGCGATGGATACAAACGACAATCCCATGACGACTTCGTTGTGGCGCTTTCTCTCGTGGTAGGAACGCATAGCAGAATCAGGAATGATTTGCAAGATAAACGGAAGACGGAATTTCATTCAGCGAAAACATAAAACGTTTCAGCACCACACGAAAATTCACAGAGAGAGAAAAACAAAATCAGTAAGTATTTCAACTCAACAAGCGGGCAAAAAAGCAAGCGAGGTCGTGGTGTCTCGATCAATTGGCAGGAGAATTGACGCAAAATCAAGCTGAATCGCGAAGAAAGTTATCAGTAGATCGACTCGACTCTGGTCACAAGAGACCCTGGTCACTCAGAGGGTTTGGGCGAGAACACTCGTCACGGCCGTGTCAACACTGAGAATGCGCTGACCGAGATGTGCACGTTGCGCGATCACAGATTCGGCAAGACTGATTTCAAAAGGAACGAACCCACCCTCGGGTCCAACCATGACCACCGATGGAACACTCGCTGTCATCGTTAATGCCATGGGGGCACCATGATCAGCAAGCCAGCAAGGTCTTCCACCACAAAGGTCGGCCAATTCGTCTTCAACAAATGGGCGAAAGCGACGGTGAAAATGGATCTGGGGCAAGATCGTGTCGGAGGAACGGGACAGTCCGGCGCACAGGGCATCATGAACTTTGTTGCTGCTGAGCAGAGGAGTTTGCCAGTAGCTTTTCTCAACGCGGGCACTATTAATCAAATGAAGATTAGAGACACCAAATTCAGCGACAGTACGAAAGATCCGGCGTAACATTTTTGGCCGTGGCAACGCAATAATCAAATCAAGACGATGACGTGGTGGCGGCAATAAGCTGAGCCGAATCCTCAAACAAACGCCATTTTGATCCACTGAAGTAACCAAACCCTCGCCGATGCGTCCGCCAACAACACCAACGTGGACCAACTGCCCAACATCCGCATGAAGGACATTGCGTAGGTGAAGGAAACGATCATCACTTAAACGAACGTTGGAAGGATCAATCCATTGATCCTTCGGATGCAGCAAAATTAAATTCATGAACGTTCACGTCAGCCTTTATCACTCCCCCCAATCAGCCTTAGCGGAACAGTCAACCGCTTGCAGATCAAAGGGCAGGTAAGCTGGTTGGATCAAAGGTGGACCCTAAAACGGAACATGGGGTTCGATCCACGGAATTGGTCTCAAGCACAAAAGGTCCGTGCCCGTGATCGGGTCACAGGCAATATTGAAGATCTGATTGCAGAGAACGCTGCACTCCAACGGGAGATCCAGCAACTCAAGCGACGTGTCCACGGCCTTGAACGTCGGCTGTTGAGCCAGGAAAATTCACAAGGGAGGACAGATCGAACTTGGGACAGAACAGAACCCAGTGTTGATCAAATCACAGCGGTACAAATTCAGCGCTGGGGTGAGATCCTTCAGCAGCAACCACATTGGATCACCCTCGATCAACAACGTTTGCAACACCTCATTGAGGACCTGAATCGACAAAGCTTCCATAGCGACCTCAGCCTGGAACAACGACTTGAGCGACTCCAACCAGGTCTGGGTCAAAGCCTGGGCCGGGCGATGGGAACACCACGAACCAAAGCTGATTGGGCAGTGAGGGCCGCTTTCGCTCTCTATGGTGTTCGCTCGATGGAATGGCTTGACGAAGATCCGAAAAGAGTCGTTGATGAACTCCAGCGAAGGCAAGGGCAACGACGAAGCGGACGTCGAACAAGAAGCGATCGACGTGCCAGTGATCGAGATCCTTCAATGGACGACAATCCCCAGATGCAAACAAGGGTTCGAAACAAGGCAGAAGCAAACGCCGTACTCGGCGTAAAAGAGGGAGCCTCAGAACAAGACATCAAACAAGCGCATCGAAAGCTGGTGAAGAAACACCACCCAGACATGGGCGGATCTGCCGAGCAGTTTCGACGTGTCAATGAGGCCTATCAATATTTAATCCGCTTAACAACAAAAGATTGAAAATCGCTTTTTGCATCAATATTAGAAGTTTGACAATCGAAAAGCAAACACAATTCATTTATGCAAATACCTGACAGCAGTTGACTCCAACAAGGCAGCAGACACATCCTGACAGTAAAAAACGAGGAACAATGACTTCTTCAAATTCATACAAATATGATCCAGGAAATTTTAAAAATAAATGCTTCTAACCATCACAACCTCACTCAATAATATAGAAGCTTTATTGAACCAATCCGATCCAGGCAATCACCAAAAAAACATGATTATTATGTAGATCGCGAATGCGGCTCTGAGTCAGCATCATTCGTGGGAGAGCCAGAAAGCTGTAACTGAATCGAATATGTGCTGTCCAGGACATCAGCATGAAGAGAATTTAAAAGGACATGGGAAACACCATCACAAGACCAATGAATCAACGTAATCGCTGATCGGTAGAACAACCTTCAAGGAACGAAGAGAAGTAGCTTGAACAAGATTCGACTCCATCAGAACATCCAGATACAGATCACTGGTCTTTGCATATTTGTTTCTCCTCACCAGAGGGTTCGCCCTATGGAACTTCTGCTTTAGTGGGCAGATTGAATTCAACATTCAAATTGTATAGATCGTTACGAAAGAGCCTATGGATTCTTTTAGTCATCATCTACCCACAAAACCATGTTTGCAGGGCAGATACGGTGACGCTCCAAAATGGGGATATTTTGCACGGAATGATCAACCTTGAGGAAAGCAGCGATGATGTGGTTGTGATAACACACCCCCAGCTTGGCAAACTAAAACTGGATCGGTCTCAGCTGAAGACACGTCCTGAATACAAGTCGTGGCAAGGAAGTCTAGCGCTTGGAATGAATGGATCGAACACAGGGGGTGATCGAAGTGGAAGCAGTTCACTCACCACAAAATGGATCTACAAAAAAGATGTGCATCAATTCAAGATCGATGGTAATTGGAATTATGGTTTATCCCGTGATCAAGGCGATTCCGATATTTCTATAGACACAAATAAAGGTGGTCTCATACTGCGCTACGACCAACAACTTAATGATCGACTGACTGGATTTGCTTCCTCGGACTATTTGATGGATGCGATGAATACAGTCGGCGTGCATGACCAAACAATATCCGTGGGATTGGGCTACACTCTGTTTAAAAACAATCGTACGAACATTAAAGTTTCAATAGGCCCTTCTATACAGTCGTTGTTCGGTGGTAAAAAGTGCAATGAAGATTCACACTGTGGACGATCGTATTTGGCGAGCACCCTCACGACTGAAATCAACTGGCTCATTAATCAATATTTCTCCATAAACATCGTTGACAGACTATCAGGAGCATATGTCAATGGCATTACGCCATCGAATGTATTATCGGCCGCATTAAAAATTCGACCTGACTCTAACTCAAAAATATTCACAACCTTAAATCTACAAACCACGTACCAACCACTGCAAAGCCCAATAACCGATAATCACTTTTCAGCACATATCGGCACAGATTTATAATAAAAAATGAACACAACTTTTTAGAACTCAACAAAAAGAATCCATTAATCTCGTGACTTATTTTTTCACTCGATTTCAGCAAAAAAATTCGTCAGTGCTTCAGATTGCAAACAATTATCAGCCCTATGCCAGCAGCAATTCAAGAATAGTATCAACGAACAAAGAAAATAGAAATGCTGAATTAGCCAAGTACAAAACAACTAAAACATCAAAAATTTCTCTTTGTCAAAAATCATGGGGTCCATGGTTCGCCAGGATCAAACTCCAAATCACGAGATTTGGAAATCCTAAATGTTAGAAAAAGCGGTTTTGAAATGACGTTATTCAATTTTGTTTCATAGGGCTAACCAAAGAGTATTGACAGATTCATCCAGAAATCGAAAAAGCACTAGTCTTCACTAGAATGCGTCTACAGAACGTTATCCTTGCAGCATAACGATCGGAAAGCCGTTCTC
The DNA here is from genome assembly GCF_047303025.1 of Synechococcus sp. MIT S1220. Classification (NCBI taxonomy): domain Bacteria; kingdom Bacillati; phylum Cyanobacteriota; class Cyanophyceae; order Synechococcales; family Synechococcaceae; genus Synechococcus; species Synechococcus sp. MIT S1220. The sequence continues at coordinate 2,429,437 of NZ_CP138939.1, forward strand.
CAGAATCAATCCTCATGAACCAGGGCTGATCCCACCCTTGCTGGCCTGCAAGAAAAAGCCGACTTCTCTAGCACTATGAATTCGACATTTCAACATCAGCATTGGACAGTTAAAAGTGAATTAGATGGTCGTCTGCGAATTCATCATCCTGGGCTAGCAAACTCGCCCGGCTTGAGAAGGCACTGTGGTGAAACGCTGAATCATGCTCGCTGGTTATACAGTCATCGCATCAATGCTGTTGCTTCAACAGTTGTTGTACGTTTTCCAAACCATGAACGTTCGAAGTTATTAGAGTTATTAGAACGGTGTTTCGTTGATCCTTTCTCCGATACAAGCCTCGAATTTGTTCTGTCACAAGAAAACCAGTTTGCAGACATATTCCGCAGGAAGCCTTTTCAAAATGCAATTAAAGCGGGAAGCATCTGCGCAATCATTTTAATTATTGATACCGCTTTCATTTTGCCGCCGTTGGCCATGCTATCAGCGGCAATAATTTTAAGCGGGCCAACGATTGCAGAACTCTTCAAAGAGATTCAAGAGCATTATGTTAATCAAAAACACAAGAATATTATCTTGCCCCATTCCGTTTTGGAAATCGCGCTATCAAGTACATTAATCGGCAGCGGTCTAGCAAAAGAGACCCTTGTTGATGGGTTATTTGGTAGTTCAACAAATGCACTTCGTGCTTTATCTCAAAGTACAGAAGGGGGGAATCCTGAATTCCATCATTTTATTGATCGTATCAAAGAGAACGTAATGATCAAAAATATACAGGAAAACTCAAGTACAACTAAAGAGTTAAAGCTTGGAGAAGTAAAGGAAGGAATGCATTTCAAAGTGGAGGAAGGTCAACATGTATTGGTCCACTCAGAGATTATTGAAGGAGAAGTTATTGTTGTCAATAGTTTACTTGACGGTTCTACTTTGCCATGTAGATACAAAAAAGGAGATCGGGTTGAATTTGGTGCAGCAATCATCAAAGGACAGGCACTTTGTAGGGTGCTTGAGGATTTTCAATCGTGCATAGCGTTCAAATTGGATGAAACATTCCTCTCGGATTGCTCACCTGGCACAGTAGAAACCTTCAACAGCTCAACATACCAAGTTATTGCTCCCCCAATTCAACTAGCACTTGGACTTTGGTCCCTAAGCCTGGGGTTGACTGAACGAGCCATTGGTTTCTTTGCTTTTAATCCATTTAAAGACAGTCAACTTTCAAAAGATTCATGTGCTGAGACAGCTCTTGTTGATATGGCCATCAACAAAGTATTCATTTCAGATGTTAGAACTCTTGCTGAATTATCCAAGGTCACTCGAGTTCTGATAAGCATCAATATGCTTAAAAAATGTGGATCCTTCTCAACAACAGAGAATCACACCGACCAGAACCTGAGCCCTGACTTTCTGCACCAACTTTTGTATTCTGTCGTCAATTTTTTTAAAGCAGACCCAACATTAATCTTTTGGGGAATATTTACGGAATTCAATTGCGTGCCATTGGCTATCGTTGATGTAATTGACGAATTAAAGCCAGAAGAAAAATGCTGCATATACACAGTCTATTTAGAAGAGATCAAAAATCCATACATTATCCGCTTTTACCGATCACACCAATGCAAAGATTCCTTCAAGCCCAGTGCAAATTTTGTCGCGGAATTTACACACGACTCTCAATCAATTGGAACTCTTGAAGTTAATTTTACTGTTGATGAGATCTATTCGGTCGTCTTCGAGCAGCTAAAATCAATCAATATTGATTTGCAGGTTATCGGCGATATTCATCATTTCACACCAGAAATAACCAATGAAGAAGCCTTCTCCAGAGCATCAATGGTCAAGAATCTTCAAAATGAAGGTCATAAAGTGGCATATCTGGGTGATGTTATCCATGACATCGCAGCGATGGCAAAAGCTGATGTGGCCATCGGTTTTGCAGAGGATACAACTGGCTTCATTTCAAAAACTCTCTGTGATGTGACATTAGGCGGAAATATCATGTGGTTGTCTCGCTTGATGTTGCTCAGTCGAAATTTCGAGAAGGCCGCTAATTTAAATTCTATTTTAATTACTGGATCAACATTAACTGCTGCGATGATCTCATTTATTGCAGCAGCCACTCCTCTTCAATTGGTTGCATTATTTAATATCGCACCTGTCATTGCCGAAATCAACACTTTAGTCGCTCTCTCAGGGCCATCCAGCTCCCGTTTTCAACAGTTGCAGTAAGTGCTCATGAAATTGAAAATTGCGACCGACAAACAAAAAGATCAAAACAATTGCAGCTCGATCAAGTAAATTTATCATCTGACGTCCTTGACTCACATTGATGAATTGGTACTATTTCTAGACACTAAAAGCAATTAATTCATTACAATTTCAAAATCAGAACGAAGATATTAATGCTTGAATCCTAAGGTCAGATTTTCAGAGGCAATATCTAATTCTATTCCATACCCAACAATTCAAAGCGAGCGAGATATTTTTCTTGATCTCAGCAACCAAGTCAAGGTTTTTTGTAACGTTTTCAACGTCAAAACGCAAGCAGATTTGTTTCTCTTCTTAGATACTTTCAATTGGGAATTGAATTGCAATGGGAGTTGAAACAAAGTACGTACAGGAGCAATCACCTAACGAAGACAATCAATTGGTAAACAATAATTTAAAGGCCATACTGAAGTCTCAGGCGTATCAGCTGGCTCATCAAGACCAAAACCTGATGGAATCTGATTCGATGCGAGGGGTTCGGATGCTTCTTGAGATCACAAAACCACAATTGCTGTTGGAACAACACCAGATCAACTCCACTGTCATTGTCTTTGGCGGCGTGCATGTCATCGAGAAGAACACTGCGATAAATAATCTTAATCTCACAAAAACCAAGCTTGAACAGGATCCCAACAGTGAAACTTTAAAACGACAATTTCAACGTGCTGAACGACTTTTAAAACTGTCCCCCTACTACGACGCTGCACGGGAGTTCGCACAACTTGTCTCGTCCAATTCAGCAGCAGATGGTCGAAGGCATGTGATCGTGACAGGTGGGGGTCCAGGCATCATGGAAGCAGCAAACCGTGGAGCCTTTGATGTCGGTGCTCAATCAATTGGTCTGAACATCACACTGCCAGTAGAACAACATCCAAACCCATACATTACGCCAGAATTATGCTTCCAATTTAACTATTTTTCACTGCAAAAATTCCACTTTGTCATGCGTTCAGCAGCAGCTGTCTTATTCCCAGGAGGGTTTGGAACATTGGACGAATTATTTGAAGTGCTCACCCTCCGACAAACCAACATGAAACGCAGCATGCCAATCATATTGTTTGGTCGGAACTATTGGTCTCAATTAATTAACTTTGACTTCCTAGCTGATTCAGGATTGATTACCGATGAGCATCTCAATCTCTTTGATTACGCAGAAACACCACTTGAAGCGTGGGAAAAAATTCGTGATTTCGATTACGCATCCCCGACGTGACGTATCTCGCAGACAAATAGCCCAAAGCCGACTCAACGTTCAGGCGAGCCTAGGCATCGCCACGAGATAAGAAGCGCCTGAACAGTGGGGTGGCAAGGTGTGAAGCATCCTCTCCAATGGAGCTTGTGGGATGAGTGAAACCTTATGGGCAGGGCTTGTCTTTGCTGCAGGTGCTCTGGTCACCGCTGCCACGGCAGCAATGATCTTCCAAGGGCACCGGACGACGCAACGCAGTAATGCAACAGAACGGAGCTAAGCCTTGATGCTGTTTGCAACGACACCCTTCCTGGCCCCCGGAATTGCCTGGATTCTGGTCGTGATTTTTTCCGTTCTCTGGATCGCCTTGGGCATCGCCTGGGGAAAAAAGGGAGATGGCGGGGCCGACGACTTCATGCTTGCCGGGCGAAATATTGGTTTATCCCTCAGCACTGCAACGCTGATGGCCTCATGGGTGACAGGGAACACAACCCTGCTGGCACCTGAATTTGGTTATCGAAACGGACTTTGGGGAATGTTCAGTTACGCCCTGGCGGGACTTGGTTTAATCCTCTTCGCACCGCTTGCGCTGCGGATCAAGCAATTGATGCCAAAAGGGCGGACGAGCGGTGACTTCATCAGATTGCGATACGGGCGCCTTGCCTGGGTGGTGTTCATGGTGATCACAGCTTTCTACACGCTTGGCTTCCTCATGACCCAGGCCATGGGAGCCGGCATCTTGCTGGAAGCACTTTCTGGCTTTGATTACCGGCTCGGCATGCTGGTGGTGATCGGCGTGTCAACTATTTACACGCTCTATGGCGGAATGCGTGCGGTCATTGGCACTGATTTCATCCAGTCCCTTCTGATCATGGGACTGCTGGTGCTTGTTGCAGTGCTGGCGTTTCGACAATTTCCCATCGATCTTGTTCACAGCCGACTCGTGGACAGTCATCCCGAACGACTCGATTTACTGCTGCCGGCCGGACTGTTAATCGCCTGGAACGGTGCGCTCCTCTCCATGGGTGAGGTGTTTCACAACAACATCTGGTGGTCACGCGTCTTTGCCAGCCGTCAGTCCGTCGTGATCCCATCGTTCGTGCTGGGAGGGCTCGCCTGGATGAGTGTGCCTCTGGTGACCGGCTCGATCGGGTTGGTAGCGCTGGCAAGAAATCTCGAACTGGAACAGGTGAACATGGTGTTTCCCGTGATGGCAGCCGATCTGTTGGGAGCTGGTGGCGCAGCTCTTGTTTTTGTTGTGGTGTTTGCTTCTCTCACCTCAACCCTGGATTCACTCCTGGCCTCAACTGCCGATCTGCTGGCTGAAGATGTCTTTCTTGGCCTGATCAAGCCAACAGCGACGGATGCTCAGCTGAAGCTGGCCACGCGGGGGATTGTGATCGGCCTGGCTATTGCAACCCTTGCGTTGTCATGGCCACGGTTGGATTCACTTCGCTCCGTTCTGTTCTTCACCGGAGCGCTTGTGGCATCAACAATCTGGCCAGTGGCATGCGGCCTTTACTGGAGATCAGCGAATCGGTATGGAGCCATCGCTGCGATGGTGACAGGCAGTGCCGCCGGGATCATGGCCTACGTGCTGATCGCTGACTACAGCGCTGCCATTTTTTCAGCGGCGGTTTCAGCGGCAGTCATGGCTGGTTGGAGCCTATTGAAACCAGAGTCCTATGCATGGACCCAATTGAATGAGGAGGTGACGGCATGAACCCGTTCGCAATGAGCTGGATCACCAATGCGAGCCTCTTTGCTTGGATCATCAACGGAAGCCAGATCGTCCTGGCGACAGCGGTGCTCACGTTATTGATAATATGGTGGGTAGAAGTGCGCAATGGACGGGTTTGGTGAAGGCAACGCCGCCAGCCTCAAAAACTGTTTGTGACGTACATAATTCCGCGAAAACGTAGTAACGCGACACCAAAAAACCATGAATTTGGTAAAGAAGGCCACAAACAGTGGACGTGGCCTTCAGCATTGATTAACGGTGAATAGACATCGTTTCGTCCCCTCATCGACAGGTTGAGCCACGTGTTCAATTTGACCATGGGGAATGCTTATGCTCGAAATCCAAACCTGTGTGCTCGAACGGGACAGCTCGCCCATTCGATTTGCACCCTTGGGTCCGGACGTTTTCGGTCACAACCAACCGCAGCTGCTGCTCGGAACGATCGAAGAACATGGCGAGGCTCTCCTGGACCTCGTTGATCAGCATGTCGTCTCGATCATGCCGTTTCGGCCTGAAACGCTCTTGCAGCTGTTTCGGCTAGCCGCCAAATATGAAAGCAATCCAAGTCGTTACATCAGACACAACACGCCTCTGACCGGAAAAATATTAATCAACGCCTTTTACGAACCAAGCACGCGAACCAGGCTGTCATTTGACAGTGCCTGGCACAGGCTGGGTGGTGATTCGATCAACATCACAGACCGCAGTACAACTGGCTTGGCGAAGGGAGAAACACTTGAGGATGTTGCTCATATGTTTAACAACTACGGAGATTGTGTGGTCCTCCGTGACAGCGACCCAGATGCTGTTTACAAGATGTCGACGTCATTGAGAATCCCGATCATCAATGCAGGCAATGGCATCGATGAACATCCCACACAAGCCATGGCCGATCTCTACACCATCTTGAAATGGCGTCCACGATTGGCTTTGCCGGATGTTGATCCCGCTGATCAGATCAGACTGGGCATCATTGGAGTGCCATCACGAATGCGCACGCTGCGTTCACTTCTACGTATTATCTCAAAATTTCCTGGAATCATTAAAGAAGTGGTGGTTATTCACGATCCCCAAATGGATCCAGAAGAGAGTTTGTTTGATGATGGTGAAAGAGAGCAGCTGGAGCGCGCCGGATTAATCATTCGTGTCAGCGATGATCTCCATGGAGAGATCCCCGAATTGGATGTCACCTACATCAACACGATCGCTTGGGTCGGAGACAGCTACGAGGTTCACGGTAACCGTTTCCGATTAACCCGTGATCTCCCTTTCAAAGAGGAATCCATTGTTCTGCATCCACTGGCACGGGGAGCGGAATTAAGCACGTGTCTGGATGACACGCCGCACAATTGGTATTTCAGTCAGGCCCGTGGTGCTGTTTTCCTGAGAATGGCTTTGCTCACTTGCATGGTCGACAGGGCCGATCGTGTGATGGATGTGATCTGAGGAAAGAATTATGTGCGGTATTGGAGGAATTTTCAGAACACGGCCAGACGATTGCATCGACCCCCAACTGTTGGTGAACATGGCTGCCATTCAGGCTCACAGGGGCCCGGATGGATTCGGTGTCGAAACCCTGGATGAAAGTGGTGTCGGATTTTGCCATGCTCGTCTTTCGATCATTGATCTTGAGGGGAACAGAGCGCGGCAGCCTTTTCGAAGTGATGATGGTCAGATTCTTATGGCCCACAATGGTGAGTTTTACGACTTCCAGCGCATCCGCGCCGACCTCACAGCCTGTGGGGTGAAATTCAACACCAAAAGTGACTCTGAAATCCTATTGAGGTTGTATCAGAAGCAAGGTCTACAAAAAACTCTGCCCCTGCTTCGAGGAGAATTTGCATTCGCTTTGTTTGATCGTGACCAGGATTGTTTATACCTTGTACGCGATCGTTTCGGAATCAAACCGCAATATTGGTCCTTAACGGAAGATGGCTTGATTTTTGGCTCAGAACTAAAAGTCCTCTTCGCGCATCCAGCTGTTGAGCGCCGCTTTACATCGGTAGGTTTATTCCATCAACTCATGCAAACGATGGTGCCAGGAACCACCGCCTTTGAAGGGGTTCATCAAGTCAAGCCTGGACATGTTGTGAAAGTGCAGCGCACTAACGAAAAATTAGAAGTTTCAGAATGGAAATATTGGGATGTTGATTTTCCAAGACAGGAAGAACGAAATCAGAGTCTCGACGAACAGCATCATATTGCCGCAATACGTAAGGCTCTACTTGAGGCCGTTGAGTTGAGGATGGTGGCAGATGTCCCCGTTGGTTGTTATTTATCTGGTGGAATCGACAGTTGCTCCATCCTGGGACTCGCCTCCGCTGTGAGCCAGAGTCCAGTGAAAGCCTTCACGATTGGCTTCGACGACAAACGCTATGACGAATCACCGATTGCCAAAGAAATGGCAGATGCCACCGGTGCTCAACAGGATGTGATGCGTTTATCTGGACAAGAGCTGTATGGACATATGGAGCAAACGATCTGGCATGCAGAGCGCACGATTTACAACACTCTTGCCGTTGCCAAATATCTAATGAGTCGCCACGTCAATGCTGTTGATTACAAAGTTGTGATGACTGGCGAAGGTTCAGATGAATTGTTTGGAGGCTATCCAGCCTTTCGACGAGACATGTTTCTGCACGGATTGGATGACATGCCGTTGCAAGATCGCGCAGCGTGGGAGGAACTTCTGCAACAGTCCAATGCCCTAGTGCAGGGGGCCATGCTTGCAGCCGATGAAGTGAATGATCCGGACATCGCATCCGTGGTTGGCTTCACACCGAGCTGCCTGCAGCCATGGCTGGCCTGTGCTCCCGAGGTGCCGGCTCTGCTGTCGCAATCGCACCGCGACAACCTTGGGGATTACTCACCAGGGCGGGCCATCGCAGAGCAACTGGATCGCGATCAGCTCGAAGGCCGCCATGCACTCGACAAAGCTCAGTACGTCTGGATCAAAACGATGTTGGAGGGGCAGATCCTGACCTGGGGAGGCGACCGCGTGGATATGGCGAATTCAATGGAGGCCAGGCCTGCCTTCCTGGATCACCACCTTGCGGCCGTCGCGGTCCAGGTGCCCCCGGAGCTACGGATCAAGGGCAAAACCGAAAAATACGTGCTCAGAGAAGCCATGGCAGGACTGCTTCCTGAGGTGCTCTACCAGCGCGAAAAATTTGCCTTTATGGCTCCACCCGCTCACACCGAGCCTGAGAAGTGGGAGCAAATGAAAAGGCTCGCCGCTGATTACCTCAGCGATGCCTCGATTGAGGAAGCCGGTCTCCTTGACAAGGCTGGGGTGAAGGAACTCTTCGAACGCCATGAAGACCCCAAGACATCCGATGCAGATCGTGTGCAAATGGACGCTCTGATCAATCATCTCTTAGGTGTTCAGATGCTGCATCGCCTGTTCGTCGAGAACGACGTTCCCGCTCAGGCACAACAAATGGCAGAGGACTTGGACTGGAAAGTGCCAGTCAAGGCCTGAACAGGCGAAAATTTCCTTCGAGCATCAAGAAAGTCTTCTTTGATACCAATCCCAAGGGATTTTCAGGCGAAATTGTTACTGACCTGTAGGAACAATTCTTTGCCTGCTCAGCTGACTGAACTGAAACGCCCTACAAACACTCAGTCAGCGCAAGGATCTTACAAAATTAATGGCTCACGACTAGTCCAGTTTCTCGATGAGATGGCTTCCATCGGGGCGCAACCAGACGGCAGTGTTTCCCGTCGAGGGTTTAGCGAAACCGACATATTGGGCCGAAAGCGCATGGCGGAATGGATGCGGCAGAGCGGACTGGCCGTACGGATTGATCCCGCAGGAAACCTGATTGGAAGGCTTGAGGGCTCCGATGCTGGATTACCGGCACTCATGACCGGCTCCCATCTCGACACGGTGCCAACCGGCGGTCGTTTTGATGGAGTTCTCGGTGTTCTGGCTGGATTGGAAGTGGCAATGACCCTGCAAGATCTCGGCCTGAAACTGCGCCACACGCTTGAAGTTGTGGTGTTTGCAGATGAGGAATCAACCATGATCGGTTGCAAAGGGATGGCAGGAACCGCCTCATCCGATCCAGCGGAATTCGTCACCAGCAGCCGCACTCCAATTCAGACCAATCTTGAGAAACTTGGCGGCCAATGGTCCGAGCTTCCCTCTGCTCGGCGCTCAGATGGTGCGATTGCAGCCTTCCTGGAATTACATGTAGAGCAGGGTGCCGTTCTGCAGAGCAGACATGATGTGATCGGTGTCGTGGACGGTGTCGTGGGGCAACGGCGGTTCACAATCACCATCGAAGGGCAAGCCAACCATGCTGGAACGACACCGATGTCGGCACGCTGCGATGCCCTCGCTGCCGCTGCCCAGGTGATCCTTGGCGTGCAGACCATGGCCTTGAACCACCCGGGTGACCCAGTCGCAACTGTGGGACGGATTCAGATTGCGCCCAACGCCGCCAATGTCGTCCCAGGTTCAGCTGAACTCACCGTTGATGTACGTGATCTCGACCCAGGGGTTCTTGATGAACTCACTGAAACGTTGATGAACTTGCTCGAACGCATTGGGGAGACGTCTGGTTGCGCAATCTCTCTTGATCCACAATTCAAAGTTGAACCCACACCAGCTCACAGAACCGTCCAGATGGCAATCCGAGCCTCCGCCGAAGCTCTTGGCTTGCCAACATCAGATCTACCGAGCCGGGCCAGTCATGACGCACAGGAGATGGGCCGCCGTTGGCCCATGGGCATGATTTTTGTGCCAAGCCGTGATGGCTTGAGCCATTCGGCAAAAGAATTCACAGAGCCAGATCATTGCATTGATGGCACCAACGTTCTACTGAACTCTTTGCTGCGTTTGGATCGAGCACTATGACCTATTCGATCCTGGCGAAAGACCCGAAAAACGGACGTTTTGGAGTTGCAGTTGCCAGTGTTCATCTGGCGGTCGGCTCAACTGTTCCGCATATTCGTTCGGGCATCGGAGCTGTAGCCACACAAGCTCACACCAATCCTTATCTGGGAATTTGCGGACTAGAGCGCCTCGAAAACGGAGACAATGCTGAGTCGGTGTTAGCCAGTCTTTTGGATGATGATCAGGATCGTGAACGACGACAGTTTCATCTGATTGATGCAAACGGACGAACCAGCGGATGGACCGGACAAGACTGTACCGGCTGGGCAAATCATCTCTGCGACCAGAATCTTTCTGTTGCTGGAAATTGTCTCGCTAATAATGTCGTATTGGAACGTATGCAAAAAACCTTTCTTGACTCTGATCCCACCTGGAAACTTGGCCGAAGACTGATGAAAGCGCTACTGGCCGGAGAGCATGCAGGGGGAGATCATCGTTCGGAACGAGCCACTTCAGCGGCAATCCAAATCAGTGGTGAGTCTGCATTTCCATTGCTCGACCTAAGAATCGACTTCCGGAATAATGCCGTTGATGAGCTGAGCGAGTTATACCAACGAAGCCAAGATCAATGGGCCCAGCAATGGCGCAATGAACTAGCCGATCTCAAAACATTGAATCGTTTCGTCGCATGAACACAACAATCAACATAGATAACACTTACAAATGCCAAAAAAATCACCATAAATTCACCCCTCATCGAATTATCTATTGGGTGAATATCCCTCCCCATCTCTGACTACTTAAAAATCTACCAACCTAAGATTTCTACGTTCAATCCATTCTCTCCAAGGTCCAACCCTGATCCCTCGCAGGACGAAAGCAGCAAGATTGCCACTCAAGAATCAGCAATGCTCAAAGATGCCGGGTGTTGCGTGGTCAGGATCGATGCTGGGATTCGTCATCTTGTTCAAATAGGCACGATCAGCTTCTTGCATCGCCTGAAACTCATCTTGGAACCAGCAGCCATACATCAAATTCAGAACACGCTCTACATCCAATTCACGGTCGCCAACATCCTGCCAGAGCCTTCTGGACAGCTCATTGTCGGCCAACTGAAATTGAGCTATAGCCAAATTGCGTGCACAGGAGAAATACACCTCCTGCTCACGTTGGGCCGGCGATTCGTACCGCAGCAATCGGCTCTGAAGGGTGTGCAGGAATGACATAGCTCTGATTCATCTCTCACCAGACTGGGTAGCAACGACGACAAATTCAATCAGCGTTAATGCTGATGTAACCCATAACCACCGCCACCAGGAGTCAGAAGCCGAATCGCTTCCCCAGCTCGCAGCTGCAGGTGAACACATCCCGGCAGAACCTGCACATCTCCATCTTTGAGCAGCAACTCAGTGCGGCCACTGGCCCCTGGATCTCCACCCTCAAGTCCAAAAGGAGCCACACGACGGGATCCACAGATCAGCGAAACATCCATGGGTTCCAGAAATCGCAAGGTTCGGACCAAACCATCACCACCACACCACAGGCCAGGTCCGCCACTGCCCGAGCGGTACGCGAATTCCTCAAGCCGCACCGGATAGCGATCCTCCAGAACTTCCGGATCGGTGAGCCTTGAATTGGTCATGTGGCTCTGCAACCCCATGCTCCCGCAAAACCCTTTCCCCGCTCCGCCGCCCCCAGCCACGGTTTCGTAGTACTGGCATCGGCGATTCCCGAAGCTGAGATTGTTCATCGTGCCCTGGCTAGCGGCTTGAACGCCAAAGGCACCAAACAACAGATTGCACAGCACCTGGGACACCTCCACATTGCCTGCCACCACTGCTGCGGGAGGCAGCGGATTCAACATCGAGCCCAGTGGAACCTTGAGCTCAAGCGGTGCAAAACAACCCTCATTCAAAGGAATATCCACATCAAGCAAGGAACGGATCACATAGAGAACAGCAGCCTTGGTGACCGCAAGTGGTGCGTTGAAATTGTCGGATCGCTGATCCGATGTGCCCGTGAAATCCACACAGAGCTTCTGCCGTTTTCGATCCGCACTGAGGCTCACCGAGAGATGGGAGCCGTCATCGAGTTCTGCGATGAATTGAGCATCCGAAACACGCTCCAGCAAACGGATGACACTTGCTGACGCCTGCTGCTGGAGAGCATCCATCTGTTGCTGCACTTCCTGCTCCCCCACACGGCCCACAAGTCGAAGCAATCCGTCCACTCCGGCTTGATTGGCGGCAACTTGAGCCTGCAGATCAGCCAGCAGTTCCTTCGGATTGCGTGGAGGATGTGGCAAAGCTGAGCAAAGAGCCTCCCAGTCGGCCTCTAGGAGCGCACTGCGGCGCACAAACAGCACATTGCGCAGCAGCAGCCCCTCATCCTCGATGCTGGAACTGAAGGACGGCATCGAACCGGGAGTCATTCCGCCGACATCAACGTGGTGACCACGACTGGCGACGTAGAAGCTCGGCGCTGGGCCACTGCAGAACACGGGTGTGATCGCCGTGATGTCTGGCAGGTGTGTGCCGCCGTGGAACGGGTCATTGGTGAGAACCGTATCCCCAGGCTCAAGCGGCCCAAAGGAAGACGCGCCGATTTGACCAAGCAGGTCCTTGACGCTTTCCCCCATTGACCCCAGATGCACGGGGATGTGAGGAGCATTCGCAACAAGTTCACCCCGTTGGTTGAAGAGAGCGCAGGAGAAATCAAGCCGTTCTCGAATGTTCACCGAGCGGCTGCTCAGCCGTAAACGCTCGCCCATCTGCTCAGCGATCGCCATGAAACGGTGGCGAAACAACTCCGGGTGAGCAGGATCCGCGCGTTCACCCTGTCCTAGGGGCAAGGAAGGTGGATCCACAGGATCCCTGGTTAAGACAAGGGAGGCTCCTGGATCGACCCGCAATGTCCAGCCGGGCTCCAGAACTGTGCAACCGGTGGCTTCCGCGATCAGGGCAGGCCCCTCAAGGCAGGCACTGATAGGAAGGGCATGTCGTTCAAAGACAGGGACAGGCTGCCAGCCAAAGCCCCGGAGATACTGACTGATCTCGGTATCAGCGACCGGGGCCTGAACCCGCGGCGCCTCGCACTGGATCTCCGCTGGTGTGTATTGCTGTGGAGCAGCTTGATCCACACTCAGCATCTCGACGATCAGGCACTGATCGGCATCGATGCAGTAGCCGAAACGCTTTTGGTGGCTGCGTCGAAAAGAATCCAGCAGTCCATCAAGATCGCAATCGCTGGTCCAGGGGATCGTGAGGCTCTGATCTGATGAGGGGTAGCGAAGGTCAAGGCTGATCCAGCACCGCTCCAGAGACGCTCCGTTCGCAAGCAGATCGCCTTGCTCGAGAAACTCTTGATGGATCCCACGCTGCAGATGCTCCACCGTGTGCGGAATGCTTTGAAGCAACTGCGGTGTCAACGGTTGACCCAAGTGACGTTGCCGTCGCCGGCGCTGACGGGCCTGGCCCATGCCGTAAGCCGACAACACGCCAGCCATCGGATGCAGCAAAACAGACGCCAATCCGAGTTCTTCAGCAAGCCTGCAGGCGTGTTGACCACCAGCACCGCCGTAGGCCACCAACACACCGCCGCGAACATCCTGACCCCGATGCAAGGAAATCCTTCGGATCGCATCAGCCATCCGTTCGATCGCTAGCTGCAGGGCCGCTTCGGCCAACTGTTCAGCAGAGCGCTGCAATTGATTCGCCAACTGATTGAACCGATCACGGACCACATCCAGATCAGGTGGTTGGTTTCCCTGTGCACCAAACACAGCAGGGAAACGATCCACTTGCAACCGGCCAAGCAACAGGTTGGCATCGGTGATCGTGAGCGGTCCGCCAGCGCGATAACAGGCCGGACCAGGGCGGGCCCCTGCCGATCGAGGTCCGACCAACAATCGATCGTCTTGACAATGCAAAACCGAGCCACCTCCAGCGGCGACGGTTTCGATCGGCAAGCGAGTGGAAAGCAGCTTCAGACCAGCGATTTCGGTCTGCTCCTGGAGCTGCTGAAGCGCTCCGCCATCCGCACTGGACACGCAAAAGACGTCCGTGGAGGTTCCCCCCATGTCGAAACCCAGAACCGGCACGTCCCGAAAACCGGCGGACCGGGCTGCAGCGATAGCACCAACCATCCCAGCCGCAGGACCGGAAAGGATCGTGTCTTTGGCCAACAGCCCGGAAGCGGGCAGCAAGGCACCGCTGGAGGTCATCACCCGCAGGGGGGTGGAGCGACCAAGAGCAACCTGGACTTGGCGGAGATATGCATTCAAGACTGGAGCAATAGCTGCCTCAACAAGGGCCGTCTGACCTCGCGGGATCAACCGTGCTTGAACACTCACTTCATGGGAACAAACCACAGATGTGAAGCCAAGCGTCTTCAACAGCGCAGCAACCTCCCGCTCATGGCTGGCATTGCGATGGGCGTGGAGAAAGGCCACAACGCAGTGGTTAATGCCCGCCTCCAGTAGCGCCAGAAGACGGCGACGTCGATCAGCGTCGAACCGAACCGGTTCAAGCTCGTCACCCTGAGCATCGAGTCGACCGGGACACTCAAGAACCTCAGTGACCAGCCACGTTGCCGTTGGCTGGTCCAACGCGAAGAGATCGGAGCGGTGTTGATCGCCGATCCGAAGCGCGTCAGCGAAACCAACATTGGTGATCAGAAGCAAGGGAACTCCATTGCCCTCGAGCAACGCATTGGTGGCAACGGTGGTGCCAAGCCGAACGCCATCGACCAAGCCAATGGGCAAGGGATCGGAAGAAGGGCAACCAATGACACGACGCATCGCCGCCACTGCCGGGTCGTCCACAAGCCCCTCCGACAACACTTTCTGAACATGCAGTGAGCCATCGGGCGCACACCCGATCAAATCGGTAAAAGTGCCGCCTCGATCAATCCAGAAGTGCCACCCCATAACTAGGCGGGTGCTAAGTGAGACCATTCACTGGATAACACGACCGAGAAATCAACCGACAGACCGATCATTCAATCAAAACAACTAAAACGTCAAACATGAATGCAACGAAACTCGAATACGCATGACTGACCACCAAACTTAGAAACAAAAAATCTAACAATCAAAAACCAGGCAATTATGGAAAGCTATAAAAGCAAAACTTCAAAACATAGCATTAGCAATCACGCTTCCGAACCAGACAATTGGCGCAATCCGCGCCGAAGATGCTTCCTGATCTCCTCGACAACAGCCGGATTCGCATCCTGGGCATGACTCAAAATACCTAGATCCTTACAGATTCCCTCATTGCAGTAATAGGCAGAAAAACGACCATCAGACGTTGCAGTTATCCATTCCCAATGAATAGAGGATAGAAGAATGTCGTCAAAATGAGCCAAATACCACAAAGCCACAATCCTCCTCTAAATCAACTAAAAGACAACACCAAACCTTGTCAGAGAGGGCCTGCGCCAGCTTCACGGCGCTTAATACCTAGGCAAGAAAAAATACGGTAAGCCCGGAAACACCCAACAAAGAAGCGACCAAAGTCGGCATGATTTCCAGCTCAATTCACCAAGAAGGATGGCAGCTATTTCCGTTTACTCTTACGATCATCAACGTATCAGACAACATTAAACATAAAGCCTGCTGGCAAACCAAAAGCGCAAGACAAAACCAATCCAAAGAAAAAAATTGAATCAAAAGCTTTAATGTTTTATCAAAAAGGCAAATAAAACAAAGAGAGCAAACCGTCTGTCAACCTATTGAAAGCCAAAATAGATCAAATCGTCAACACACATAACAGGTATTCAGCAGCGATTCACCCAAAGCCAATAACAAAAGAGATGGTGCGCTTTAAACACAGCAATAAACAATAGAATGAGAATTATTCTGCAAAAATTATAGAACTCAAAGCTGATCAAAAAAACAACCGATCCGGCTCACAACGAAAAGCTGTAATGCCAATCACAAGGCAAAATAGGGGAGAGAGGCCTGATGACCAGCTTGGACAAAAAGCTCCTGCAGACGTGGAAAGCTCAACTGAGTTCCTGGGCACGGGAAGGGGATCTGCTTGAGGCATCAAAACGATCACTGCGACTGAAGAAACCGCCACGAGATCTCAAGCACTGGATTGAATCTGTCTCAACGGGAGACGATTTCAAGTTGCCTCGGATCACGCTGCTCTCAAGCGAGGCGATGCAGGGGGCCATCGGTGCCTATGCCGGCAGCACCAAAACGATTTATCTCAACCGTCAATGGAGTAAAACTGCACAAGCTGACGATGCTATTGCCGTACTGAATGAAGAGCTCGGCCATTATCTCGATGATAAATACAACCCAACAGACACTCCTGGCGATGAAGGACGTGTTTTTGCACAATTCATCCTTAATGGGAACAATGGAAACGAAAATGCCTTTGACCCAAAACAGGAAAACAACGGATGGATCCATGTTTCGGGAAACTCGATCCAGGTGGAGTTCTTAAAATGGAAAGGTACAACAGGGAACGATATTTTCCCAAATAACTTACAAAATAATGCCGATCATGACAAACTATCTGGGTTAGGCGGAAATGATACAATCAATGGTGGAAATGGAAATGACAAGATTGCAGGGGGAGCTGGACATGATTCGTTAGAGGGTGGTGATGGTGACGACACCCTGGATGGAGGGGATCATAAAGATACTATCATCGGTGGAAACGGAAATGACATAATATCGCTGAAAAAATGGGGTCACAAAGCAGATGGAGGGACTGGAAATGACTCTATTATTGGCGCAAATCAATCAGATATCATAGATGGAGGGACTGGAAATGACACACTTAAAGGCAGCGGAGGCAAAGATACGATCAAGGGAAACAACGGTAGCGACAACATCGATGGGGGAAGCGGAAATGATTTAATTGATGGGGAAAAAGGGAACGATAAAATTGAAG
This sequence comes from Synechococcus sp. MIT S1220, assembly GCF_047303025.1. Lineage (NCBI taxonomy): Bacteria > Bacillati > Cyanobacteriota > Cyanophyceae > Synechococcales > Synechococcaceae > Synechococcus > Synechococcus sp. MIT S1220. The sequence continues at coordinate 2,446,380 of NZ_CP138939.1, forward strand.
GTAAAAATGGTAATGACAAAATTACGGGCGGGAATGGAAATGACACTATCAATGGTGGCAATGACAATGACACAATCGATGGTGGTAACAATAATGACAACATTACAGGCGGGAATGGAAATGACAGCATCCTGGGAATGGGCGGGGATGATTCGATTAATGGAGGTAATAATAATGACGAAATATATGGTGGAGGCGGGAATGACATTCTCAACGGAGGAAAACATAACGACGAAATCACTGGCGGCCAAGGCAATGACACAATCAATGGTGGGCATGGCACCGACATAGCCATTTTCTCAGGTGATCGCTGTGAATACACAATCAAGTATTCCAATCCATCTGCCTCACTTAATGCCAACACCATTACAGTAAGTGGCCCAGATGGAACCGACAAAATTAAAGCAGTTGAAAAACTAAGCTTTGATGATGACGATATAGACAATGTCAACGCAAGCCCCACATCGAGTGATCATACCAAAACGAGTAAGGAAGATACACCAACCACTTTGGATCACGCTGATTTTGGATCATTTAAGGATGCGGATTGCGACACACTTCAGTCCATTAAAATAACCAGACTACAAGATGCCGGCACACTCGAATTTGACTCGACAGGAGCTGGAGATTGGGCTGATGTCAACCTCAATGATGAGATCACAATCGCCGAACTCGATGCGGGTCGCCTGAAATTCACACCTGTCAAAGATGAAAATGGAGATGATTACACAACGATTCGCTTCAAGGTAGGGGACGGGGATGTATTGAGTGAAGATGCTTACAGCCTGACCATCAACGTTGACCCTGTTAATGATCTCCCGGTTCTCAGCAATGCTGATGGCACTCTTGCCTTCAAAGAAGGCGATGGGCCGTCCGTCCTTGATGCATCACTGAGCCTCAGCGATGTCGATGACAGCACGATTGAATCTGCCATCATCAGCATTGCAGACAATTATCAGTCCGCAGAAGATGTTCTTGGCTTCATCGATCAAAACAACATCTCTGGCTCTTACAACAGCGCCACAGGAGTGCTTAGCCTTAGCGGTTCAGACAGCCACGAAAACTACAAATCCGCACTTGAATCGGTCACCTATAACAATATTTCAAGCAATCCAATCACAACACCACGCACCATCTCTTGGCTGGTCAATGACGGTACAAATTCTTCAACACCGGTTAGCACAACTGTCACACTCAATACCGTCAACAATCGCCCTGTGCTCGGCAATGCCGATGGCACACTTGCTTTTACGGAAGGTGATGGGCCGTCCATCCTCGATGCATCACTGAGCCTCAGCGATCCCGACGACAACACAATTGAATCTGCGAGCATCAGCATTACAGACAATTATCAATCCGCAGAAGATGTTCTTGGCTTCATCAAGCAAAACAATATCTCTGGCTCTTACAACAGCGGCACAGGAGTGCTGAGCCTAAGCGGTTCTGACAGCCACGAAAACTACAAAACCGCACTTGAGTCGGTCACCTATAACAACATTTCTAGCAACCCAACCGCATCACCACGCACCATCTCTTGGCAAGTCAATGACGGTACAAATTCTTCAACACCGATTAGCACAACTATCACACTCAATACCATCAACAATCGCCCTTTGCTCGGCAATGCCGACAGCACACTGACTTTCACGGAAGGTGATGGGCCGTCAGTCCTCGATGCATCACTCAACTTCAATGATGTCGACAGCAGCACGATCGAATCAGCCAGCATCCAAATTTCCGCCAACCACCAAGCAACGCAGGATGTTCTTGGCTTCATTGATCAGAACAACATCTCTGGCTCTTACAACAGCGCCACAGGAATGCTCAGTCTTAGTGGTTCCGACAGCCTCGAGAACTACAGAAATGCTCTTAGATCGATCACCTACAACAATATTTCTGAAAATCCTATAACGATGGCACGTACCATCACTTGGCTGGTCAATGATGGTAAAGATTCCTCCACACCGTTCAACACATCCGTCACCCTTAATGCCATCAATGATCGTCCTGAATTAAGCAATATTGATCAAGAGAGTATCTTCCCCATAGGAGATCAACCTGTGGTGCTTAGTACATCACTCAGCCTGAGTGACATCGACAACACCACAATCGAATCAGCCACTGTCAGTATTACTGATAATTATTATGCAGCAGAGGATCGTCTGGGCTTCAACGATGATCCCGATGACAATATCTCTTGGGATTACGATAGTGAAGCAGGAACCCTCACACTCAGCGGATCCGACAGCGTTGCAAACTACAGAGTAGCCCTTCAATCAATCACGTACAACAACACATCGAGGAACCCAACCACCGAACAACGCAGCATTTCTTGGCAGGTTGACGACGGTCAACATTCATCCGAATCAATAAAAACCCTCGTCAAAATTACAGCTATCGGGAGACAAGCGGCCTCACCAGATCGAGATCCTGATCCGATATTGTCTCGTCCCCAAGATTCCAACACCCCAACGGATCGTCCTGCATCGGAGCAACTGAATCCTGACAACGCTGTCGCCAGCAAACCAGCTCAAAATACACAACCTGATCAGCTAGCAGAACCGAACGAATTCACAGCTGTTCCCCAACGTCCACAGGAATCAACGGAACCAAACAGTGGTAGTGCTGCTGAGATACCGGCGCCGTACAAAACCATTCAACCCGCCGATCTCCTGAGCGATCGCTCGCAGGAACTCCCGATTCGTATTTCAACCCTGCAATCTGAAAATAGGGATGCGATTTACCATCTCAAGGCTGATTCCAAAAAAGGGACCAGAATTTTAGACCTGAACCATAAGACGACAGGTCGAGACCAAGATCAAGAAGGTACATCAATTCAATATTCAATTGTCAGCGGAAACAGAAAGAACCTTTTTTCAATGAACAAGAAAGGCATCCTTTCTCTAAACAAAGATTGGAAAAAGTTTGCGTCCAGACAAATATCTGAAACGATCACAATCAGTTGCTCAAAGCCCGAAAGCCAGGAGCCAACCTTTGTTCAAGCTGAAATTGTTTTCGGCAATTCATTTCAACCAAACAATTGCCTTTCGATCGGCCATATTATCCAACCGACAAACAACAAGTTTCAAGGATCTTCTTGTCCAGATCTCTGGACTGGGCATAATGATGCCGAGTGGATTCACTCAAAAGCTGGCCATGATCACCTGCGAGGCAAAGCAGGGAACGACACAATCCAAGCAGGAAAAGGCCACGACACAGTTCACGGAGGTCCGGGACTCGACAGTTTGAGTGGTAATAGCGGTAACGACCGGCTCAATGGACGCCGCCGTGCAGACGTCCTTCGTGGTGGGCCGGATCATGACGTATTAAAAGGCAGGCGAGGCCCGGATCTTCTTTTCGGGGAGCAAGGCGATGACACGCTCCGTGGTGGATCAGACAACGACACACTCCAGGGGGGGCCTGGCAATGACGTTCTGCAAGGCAGTGCAGGCGATGACATCCTTGAAGGGGGCACCGGTGCCGATTTATTCAGGCTCTCAACGGGGCTCGACAGAATTATTGACTTCGATCACAATCAAGGAGATCGCATCAGCTTCGGAGCTCACATCAATCTCAGTATTCAACAACAAGGCCCAGACCTCTTACTCTCAGATCCTAATCACAATATAAATACCATCATTGAACAAACCCTTCTCGATCAGTGGAGTAATCAATAAGCCATTCAATGATTCTTCGTTTAGAACCACCCCCTATTACTCGCGCCGCCTCTAGGCAGATAGACAAGCCATCTTCAGGCGAATCAAATCAAAGACGAACACTATCAAAAGCCAAATACAAAAGAACACCTCAAGCAATTAGAGTCAAGCAAAGTGCGCTGAATTTGCTACGACGTTTATCTTGTGCTCATCATCAAATTGCCAAGTACTTTTATGGTGGTTCATCTCAATCGTGTTTTCACAAGCTAGTTAGGCCCTCCAGCCCAAGATCCAGGCTCAACCATCACATTGGAAAAACTTGCTACCGCCTGGGCCATCTTTCAGGGATTGCTGCTTGAGGCTCTGCCATTCCTGCTTCTTGGTGTTGCAATCTCTGGTTTGGCGCGTTGGCTGGTGCCCCAAACCAACTGGGTGGATCGACTCCCCAGGAATCCCATCAGTGCCCCGATCATTGGAGCACTGATGGGGTTCGCATTGCCGGCCTGTGAATGCGGCAATGTTCCTGTGGCACGGCGCTTATTAGCGAGCGGCGCGCCACTAGGGACCGCCTTCGGCTTTCTTTTCGCGGCACCGGTGCTCAATCCAATCGTTCTGGCCAGCACCTGGGCCGCATTCCCAAATCAACCCTGGCTGCTGATCGCGCGTCCGCTTGGAGCCTTTCTGATCGCCTTGCTCCTCAGTGCGCTGCTGGTGCAACTTCCCGAACCACAACTCTTGGAAGGGGCACTGCTAAGCGAGCGGCGTATGAGCCAACCACTCAGCAAGCTTGGGCTGCTTGATCGCAGCAGCGGCCTGATCGGTGCAGCCCTGCCGGACACCAAGCCGAAACGGGTGGAACGGCCGTCCATGGGTTTGATCATCGATCAAAGCAGCCGCGAGTTTCTCGACCTCCTGGCACTGCTGGTGCTGGGTTGCATCATTGCTGCTCTTGTTCAAACCTGGCTGCCCCGCAGCTGGTTGCTCGCAGTTGGCGGAGCGCCAACGCTGTCCATCCTCGCGCTGATGATGCTTGCGGTGGTGGTGTCGGTCTGCTCCAGCGTGGATGCCTTCCTTGCACTCGGCTTTGCCGCCCAGGTCACCCCAGGGGCCCTCTTGGCCTTCCTGCTCCTGGGGCCGGTTGTCGATCTGAAACTCGCTGGTCTGTTCACGGTCCTGCTGCGACCGCGTGCCATTGCGATCACAGCGTTAGCAGCCAGCGTGGGGGTGCTCTTGATCGGTCAATGGGTCAATCTTTGGTTCCTGTAACCGGGAGGAAGGCATGATCCGCAGCCTGTTGCTTCTGCTCTGGGGCTGGATCGTGCTCTGGAGCGTTCACTCCGGCCGGCTGGATCTGCTGCTGCGCGGCGTGTTTCATAGTTTGGTGGGAGCATCGGGTGTTGCGCTCGTGCTTGCTGGAGTCGTCCTGTTTCACCGCAACATCGCTCGACGCGAGCAGCAGGTGTCATGGCCATGGATTGCCTCCGGTGCAATGGCCATGGCTGTGTTGCTGATTCCACCCAACCCATCCTTCAGCGACCTTGCTTCAACGCGCCCGCAAGGGCTGCCGGAACCTCCCGATCTGGCCTTTGTTCTGCCACCCGAACAACGCACACTCACCGAATGGGTTCGACTGCTGCGTGCACAGCCCGATCCAGATCTTGTCGAAGGAAGCCCCGTCAACATCAGTGGTTTCGTTCTGAAACGGGACAATCAAACCGCCCAGATCGCTCGCCTGACTGTGCGTTGCTGCCTGGCTGACGCAACCCCTGCCGGCCTGCCTGTTGCCTGGCCAACCGGCATGAAGCCGCAAGCCAATCAATGGCTCTCCATCCAGGGGGCGATGGCTGTTGAGACGCGAGATGGTGTGAGAGTCGCTGTTGTCATTCCAAGGACCATCACGCCGATTGAGCGACCTGATCGTCCCCTTGAGCCATGAAACGCCGGCTGTACGGACTGCTCATGGTCGCCACTCTTGTGCTGATCGCTCAGCAACAACTCCTGCAGCGACGCCCACCCCGTTTAGTAGAGATCAAACCTGAACCGATCCATTCCGGCAGTACCGCTCTGAATGTGCGATTCAGCCGGCCAATGCAGCGCAGCAGCGTGGCCACAACAAGTGTCTTAAAGCCATCGCTCAAGCATCGCTGGCTTGGCACCGACACACCGCTCCGTCTGATCGTCGATGCAGACCGGCCGATTGAAGCAGCTGTTGAACTCACGATTGCTGGAACAGACCAACGGGGAAACGCACTCCAACCCCAACGCTGGTGGTGGGACCCTCGACCGTGGTTGCTGGTGAGCCGGGTGACGGATGAAGGAGAGCAGCTGCAACTGCTGACCAGAGAGGAAAAGTGGCAACCATTAAGCCCCGTTTGGTCGCAGATCCAAACCATTGTTCCCCTCGGTAACGGGCGAGGCGTCGCCATGGTTAGCAGCGACGGCAATCGAGAAGAGAGGATTTGGTGGAAACGGCTCATACCCCATACGATTGCAACCGACCGGAGTGAACTCACCCAACCGACAGCACTGGCCCTCGAACCACTTCTGGAGAGTGATGTTCTGTTCGCCCATCTGAGCAGCAACCTGATCGGCGATCTACTCGTGCAATCTGGAGGGCTTACCCCAGGCAGTGAACGGTTCGAACTGATCCGATCCAACGGGAAACGCCAGCAACTCGACCTGCTGGCCTCAGGGCCGATGCAGCTGCTACCCGGTGGAGGTGGGCTGATTGTGCCGACCTACAACGGCCTGACACTGCGACCGCTGATTGATACGGACAAACCTGCCCAGGTGCTTCCCGGCAGCCGCGAGGTGGGTGCACTCTGCGCAGCCTCGGGCCGCGCAGTGCTGATTCGGCACTGGCCCGACTACCGACGGTCCATCGAACTGGTCATTCCAGGATTGGCTCCCAAACAACTTTGGCTCGGTGAACAGGCAGTGCTGGCCGTGAGCTGCAACAGCAGTGGAAACCAGATCTGGGCTGTCCTCGGCAGTTGGCAGGGAGAGGAGGGTCAGCACGAAATCATCCAAATCAGTGGGGATGGAACCATTCGTGATCGTATGAACATGAGTCCATGGACGCTCAAACCAGGAACACCTCTTCAGTTCGATCCGATTAGCCAGCGGCTCCTCCTGACAGTCACCAAGACAGAACTGGACAACGGCAGACCCGGATTGATCAATGCAACTCCCCTGTCATGGGATCGGATTCTTCCGGTTGCGATCAACGAGGCCCAGTGGTTGATCGCAGGTTGAGCATGATTCTGCAGCTGTTTTTAAAGTCTGATTGAGCTGCTGGATCCCCATGGGTCTGGAGATCCTTGTGCTCATAGAGATTGCACTGCTCACGCTGCTATTGATCTCGGATCAGGGCTCTGGTTGACCCCGATCCGAAGCGATCAGAAGCTGAAGGTCACGCCTGTACCGACGTGATGTTGCCAACCTTGCCCCCAGCCGGGAGCATCGACATCGCTATAGGTGGGCCTCCAGTGCGCGAAGACAACGGCATCTCCGATCGGAACAGAAACCTCCAGCTCACCTGCGAAATCGGTGCGCTGATCCAACCCCGAATAGCTACCGGGTACATAGAAACGGGGCCCAGCATCAAGGGTGATGTTGACCTGATCGACGTTGAAGCCAACACCAACTCTCGGGTCCGTGTAGTTCCCCATCCAGACACCATCGGATTCCCAGCCCTGGCGATGGGACAACGACAGGAACACTCCATCGATAATATCTTCGATGCCATCCCCTAGGGCAAAGTCGACATCACCATCGCCAAGGGCCCAAACCAGCTCAGCACCCACCTCGTTCTTCAGACCCTGAATGTCATCTCCTTGATCACGGGTGACGTAATAAGGCAACCAATCAACAGACAAACTCAGACGGTCGTTGGGTGCGTAGCGGACCTGCACGAACCCACGAACGTCTGATCTCTTCAGCCTGCTGTCATGGGATCCGTGATCGTCATGGCCGGCATGGTCGTCATGTTCTCCATGGTCGTCATGATCATCGTGCGCTTCGCGTGCCTTCCTGGCTAGGCGGCGTTTGGCCCGGTGGTGATGGCCATCATGGTCGTGATGATCATGATCAGCGTGGTCATCATGATCAGCGTGGTCATCATGATCATCGTGATCAGCATGGTCGTCGTGATCAGCATGATCATCGTGGTCGTCGTGATCACCGTGATCGGCATGGTCATCGTGATCGCCGTGATCATGGATGTGCACCTTTCCGTAGAAGTGCTCGGCTTCACCCCAAACGATGGAAGGCCCAACAGCCGCTTCGATCGTAAGGCTGCCACCATTTCCAAGCCCCCATTCGAAAACCCCACCAAACAGTCCGTCGAACGCGTAATGCGACGGACTTCCCTCCAAATTGGTTTCCAAGCCACCATGGCCCTCAATCGTGAGGACGGGAGTGAAGTCGAACTCACCGGCCTCCAGCGCTTCTCCACCACCACCGCCGTGGGAGCCATGGGCCAACACTGGAGACGGCGAAACAAGGGGAAGGGCGAGAAGAGCGAGGAGGGAAAAACGAAAACGAGACATTCGGGTCATCACAGAAGGGGGCAAAAGAGATATGAACAATCAGGTGGTCAACGGATCGCCTTCCATTGCGTTCCGAGTTGCTCTGCAACCACGCGATCGCAGCTACCGCCCTGCCCTTTGACGAAGGTGCAGATGTTCAGGGTTGCCGTCGAAACAGCCGATTGACCAGGAGCCAACCCCTCGGCATAGAGAGGTGTTGATGCGATCGGCAAACCTGTACTGCGGCTGATACGTTTCAGCGTTTTGGTTGTGGGAACTGAGCCTGCAAAAATTGTTTTGGCCTCAGACGCCTTCACGGCCTCCGTGATCTTTTTCAAGCTGGAGGGACGAAGAACGCCTCCTGTGGTGTAGCTGTCCAGCATCGTGATCTGCTCGATGCCGTAGCGGTCGGTGAGATGGCTGTAAGCCTTGTGGTCTGTTACGAGAACACGTTTCGGCTGGGGGAGACCATTGACCTGAGAGGCGCCCCACTGATCAAGATTGGCGAGGACGGCTTGAGCCTTCGATGCCCGTGCAGCCAGAGCTGAGCGTTCATCAGCAGGAAGGATCGGGGCCAGATTGTTAGCAACAACCTTGACGATCGCCGCAGTGTTGGCTGGCGAATGCCAAACATGTGGATCATTGCCTCTGTAAGCAGGTAAGGCGACTTCCCCAACGGCAACGATTTTCCCAGAACTCGAAATCTTCTTCGCAGACGGGGTCAATCCAAAGCCAATGTGCACCACGAGCGCAGCGCGGGACAAAGCCTGCCTGTCACTTGGTTTCAACCGATATCCGTGGGGGTCACCACCGGGCGGGATCAAGCAGGTCACCTTCGCCGAAGAGCCAGCGAGGGTGCGGGTGAGGTCACAGAGAGTGCCGTCGACTGCCACAATGCTGGGTTGTGCTGCATAGCCCGGAGCTGAAGCGAAAGTGGTTGTGATGGCAACCAGAGACAGCACGACACTGGCGCGAGACAAAACCTGAGCAGACAATGGACTTTTCAATGAGAATCATTATCATAATGTTCAAATTCAAGCCCGCCATCAACATCACTTGATCCGCATCACAAACTGAACCAAACCGTCTTTTGAACAATTCCCATTTATCCACTTGCACTGACTTGAAAGCACGCGATATGTGCTTCAGCTACGAGGGGCGGCAAACAATTCAGGATGTCAATTTGGATCTGAAGGCTGGGACTCTCACCGCCCTCGTTGGTCCAAACGGTGCAGGAAAATCAACCCTGCTCCATCTGCTTCAGGGTCGACTGAGCGGAACCAAAGGCTATGTGGATTGTCAATGCGAAATCGCGTTGATGCCCCAGCGAGCTGCGATTGATTGGTCCTTTCCAATCACGGTGAAACAGATGGTCAAACTGGGCCAATCCTGTCGAGCGAATCACGCCAACATCCTCAGCATTGAAGAAGCTCTGGAACGTGTCGGCATGGTGGAAATGGCTTCCAGGCGTTTAAGCCGATTATCAGGCGGACAACAACAACGTGTGCTCTTAGCCCGTGCACTGATGCAGCAAACAGGGGTGTTGCTGCTGGACGAACCGTGCAGTGCAATCGATCCTCCAACCCGTGCACATCTGCTCACGGTGATGCGGCAACAAGCCAAGGAGGGGCAAACGTTGTTGGTCAGCAGCCACGACTGGGGACGCGCCCTCGACAGTTACGACCAGGTTATTGTTCTGGATCAAAGAGTTTTAGCCTCAGGAACACCACAACAGGTGCGTGAAAAGTTAACAGATCTGACCTGCATGATGGGAAGTACTTGCTGTGATTGATCCCAATTTCTGGTGGCTAACACCATTGCTTTTGGCCCTCCTAATAGGATTGATCTGTCCAACCACTGGTGCATTACTGATCACTCAACGGCGGATTTTACTCGCCAACTTGTTGGCTCATTCCGTTTTACCAGGGCTGGTACTTGCGTTGGCATTTGAGCTTGACCCAACAATCGGCGGACTCATCAGTGGCCTGATTGGTGCCTTGCTTGCAGAAAAACTCAACCAACAATTCAAAGGCCGCGAAGAAGCCGCGATGAACACTGTCCTGGCAGGGTTCACAGCCTTGGGGGTGCTGCTTGTTCCATTACTGCAGGCTCGCGTTGATCTGGAAACCATTCTTTTCGGAGACCTGCTGGCCGCCAACAGCGCAGATCTCATCCGCACCTGCATTGCCACAGCAGCGCTATCGGTTCTTCTACTGAGCCGTTATGAGGATCTGGTCTTCATTGGTATCGATCCAGATGGTGCCATCGCGGCAAAACGACCCGTCAATCAAATTCGTTTTCTTGCAATTGTGATCACCGCTTTGGTGGTGATCAGTGCCATCACTGCCGTCGGAATCGTTCTTGTGATCGCCTTGCTTTGCGCCCCAGTCCTCGTCCATATTGAAGCCAGTAGCAGTTTGCGAAGCTTGATGCTTCGTTCTGCAGCCACCGGCCTGTTGCTCTGCGGCAGTGGCATGACAATTGCCATGGTGGCCGATCTTCCTCCAGGGCCATTAATTGGCGTCTTGTGCGTCGTTCTCCTCCTGGCCAAAAGCACGGCATCTCAATGGAATCCATCCAATTAACACCCAAATTATTCAAAAACTGAGCGTCAATTAGCTGCATACAAAAAACGAATTCTATACCTTCAAATCCCATGCCTAAAATCTCACCCAAAGACGAGATGATTGGCAATAAATCCTTAACATGACGCCACACGCATTTCTTAAGGAAATTAACGCGAAACTGGATAAGATACGGATAATAGGCTTTAAGCCATTTGCGACTGATTAGACAAAATATTAGCCAATAAAGCTTTCTTCGTGACAAAACTCTATCATGAGAGAAAAGAGATGAAGAGGTAGTCACCTCACCACCAAACCATGGCAAGTTTTGATGATCTGGCAAATGTACTATCAGGCAATGACGCTGAAAAGCAAGCAACAATAAAGAAAACTGCCAAAGATGATCATAACTCTGAACAAGCAATTCGCAAAGTTTGGGGTAATCCTGAAGCGAAGATTGACAGAACAGAAAGATTTCACGATGAAAGAGTGATGTGTGTTGAGTTTATTGGCAACTATGCAACCTCAATGGCAGCACTCTCTGCCTTTTGGTTCAAAGTTAATTAGGATAAATCAGCAGCAAAAGAGGTGTTCGATATATTGTAATCAAAGAAGAATTAGATTCACTTCAGAGTCAGATGAATGTTGAAGCGGATTCAATGATTGATACACTCTACGCTCTTGCGATGTTGGTGTGCAATAAGATGATCAAAAACCAACAGATTCTGCTAGAGAAGTGGAGAAAGAATAGAAACCCATTCAACCTTAGTGAAACTATAGAGCAAGTAAATATTTGTCAGCAAATTATTCGAGACTTCCAATCAATCAGTCGTGAGATTAAGATGACAAGACAAGAACTTCTCGAAGAACCTGAATCATGGTTTTCCTGATGGCGATACTACTCACCTGGTCCTAACGATCCCAATAAGGGAGATGATGTTGACGACATCCTGGAGAGGATGGGCGTTGACAATGAAAGCGTTGAAACAAGAGATGCTAGTGATAATGCTTGCGGGTTATTAACCACTCTCACTAACACTCTGTGGAAGAAGGGTCTCTGGGTTCTCGTTATTCTGTGGATCTTTGGAAGTTGCTTGCCCGACGATCCAAAACCATCAACCATTGCATCCTCTTCTTCCACGGATGAGATGAAACCAACACCACCCAAACCAAAACCAAAACCTCCAAAAGCATCTGCTCCACCAAAACCCGCACTCAAACCAACTCCGCCTGCACTTGCTCGTCGTCCTATAACCAATCCTGATCCACCAGCACCAGTAGTTGCTCCACCCCTGTTACTTTTCAGTCTTACAAAACACCAGGCAAGTTAGAAACCTTCGGGTATAAGAACAACACAAGAACTAATGTCAACGGACATAGGGTTGTGGATGTGAATTTCTCCGATGGATACGACGCCTCTTATGTTTTCTGGAGAACTGGCGCGGTTGAGATTTTCAGCAAAGACGGACAAGGCAAATTGGATATGACACCAGGAACCTGGGAAAGTAATACTGAAGGTCAGGTCGTGATTACATCCAAAACTGTATCTGTCACTACCTTCTCTGGATTAAATGTTCCCTCAAGCTAATGAAACTTCTTATCGCAGCACTTCTTTCGACTTCTTCATTATTGATCGCTACGCCTGCTGAAGCGCAATGCAGACGGGAATGGAATGAATGGTGCTTAGCAGGATGTTCTCAAAATGATGAATGTCTTCTTGTTAAATTCATCTCAAGCAATTATCCCTATGTCACATATTGGGTAAAAGATCCTTTTGGATAGCAAAAGCAGCAAGCGGATTGTCAGCAATTTAAATCGAGGATAGTTTATGATAGTGGGAACAAAGGTGCTTGGAGGGATGCGATACCTGGGACGCTCGGAGAAAGTCACATAGAAACAGCATGTGGTATGTGATAGTTCTAATGAAACGAGTGGAATGACTGACACTAATCAATCTCATGGTTATGAGGAATTTGACCAGCAGTGGAAGGATTGTGAGAAATTATGGACAGAAATAATTGCTGACAATAAATTCGGCGATGTAGAAACCCTTGCAATTTTGCAACAATATATCCACCACTTCGGTGTGCTGTGGCAATCATTGAACCAACATCCGAAGTTTGCTGCTCGTGGCAGAAGGAGTTCAGTGTCCTTCATCATCACTCCAAAAGGTTCGCAGGGAATCTATTTCACCAAGACAAATAGAATCCTTATCCCTTTGAGGGCGTGACTAAATATTGTCATAGTTGTGGTGGGTTTCTTAGATTTCTCCTATCGCAACAAAGGAAGCAGGTTTTACCTTTTCCCTGCTTCCTCAACTACTTCTGCTTGACTCCATCAGACACGATTTTCCAATCTCGTGTCTATTTTTGTGCCACATCTCTCTAATGGGGGGTTGCAGTGAAGGATATAGAGGTGAATAATCAGAGAGGTAATTCTCCTATCTTTCTATGAGACGCTTCCTCAGAGAGTTCGCAATGCCTCTTGCCATTGCTTTCCTTGGACTTTGTATTCTATTCCAACCAATGGCATCACACGCATTTCCAGACACTATCGAGGTGGATGCTGGTGATGGTTGGCGTAGATTCTTTGGCAATAATAGTTATATTGAGAGGGCAATTGAATCAGTTGCTGATAGCTGCAAATGATTAGATAAAGGGGTAGTTACTAAAACCCACCACTAGACTGACTTATAGTATTAGATAGAATATATGAATGAATAGTATAACAATACAAACAAAGAGAATGATATCTAATAAGAGAAGTATCATCGTATTCGTAAGGGGAAGAGTCACCTCATTCGTAGGGGAGAGAGGTAGGTGGTGAAGGAGGAGTGAGTGGGAATCCTCTGTGTCTTCCCCCTCAGTAACCCTCCACACCCCCTCTCAGTCCTCTACAGGTGCCTTGTATCCCGTCTCCACCGCCATCACATAGCGAAGCATCTGAGAGACGCTTGTTTGCCTGTCCTTCGCAACAGACTTCAAATGAGATAGAAAGCGCTTAACAATATTCCAAGCAAACTTCGTATCGTGCTTAGTTCGCTCCATCCATTCAATTGGTTTGTCACCTCTACGAGGAGAATCCTTTCCTAATGATTGCCATGCCATTGAGTTTGCCTCCAATGTATATACATACGCATATACATATACCTATGCATAGGTATTTAGAAAATGGAGGCGTTGTATTCAATAAATGATTGAATTTATGGGTGAATGCGTGTGGTAATGAGTGAGAATGTTAGGTAATGCGTATAGTAGTAGCAGTCCTGGCATGATTCTGATGAAGAATCAACTCTTCTGTGAAAACCAACGCACACTGAAGCAAACTGGAACCGGTGGGTTCACTCCTGTGATGCGTCTCTCTCTCCTCTCCCTGGTTCCGATCGTCGTTGCCAGTTTCTCCTCTGCAGCAGTTGCTCAGAAGTCTCACCACTATTCAATGTCTGTTGATGAGTGGAGGGATTTATTCAGCAGACAACCAACAATGGTTGAAGGAGCGTGCGAAAAGGGGAGAGAATACAACGGCATCAATAAGTCTTACTTTTGGGTTCTTGAACAGGCGATTCCTTACAATGGTGCTGCTTCGTTTTATGTGCTTTCTGAAGAGATTCTCAAGGTCTGCCCTGATGTCTGGTGAGGGGTTCTGCGTTGTTTTGTGACGAACCCAGAGATTCTTTCTGGTTCCACTCCCCCATCACTCTTTCACTGAAGGATTCTTTGGTTCCACTCCTCTGATTGGGTGAGGTATCTAATCAGTTTCCCCCCTCCCTATCTCATAACCCCTTCTGCGAGACACCCCTCAATGAGATAATATCAATCTGACAACACTTAACTAAAGAACCCAGTCGTTGCAGGGCATCCTGGCGAATCTTGCGACGCTTAGGTTTGACATGTATCCCCCATAACCCCTCCTAATAAAAAAAGATCACGCCATGACCACGCTCCCGTGTAAGGCGAATCTTCTCCCTGAGAACCGGTATTGTCGTGGTGCGTTTCCCAAAACCAGCAAGGATTCCAATCTGTGTAGGAATACGCCATTCACGCGCTTTGCGCAGAGCCGGTTGATCAAGATCACAAGTAAATCCTTTCACTGAATAGGCATAGTTTTGGACCACAAGCTCATCAATCAACTCAACCATCGCCCATAGCTCCCAATCCTGCAACCACAGGTTGTAGGCCTGACGGAACGGACCCGGTGACAGACTGATTCGAACTGGCAGCTGCTCCGCTGCCAAGGTGGTTCGTAACTCGCGTAAGAGACTTGTTAAGTGCTTGCGCCGCCAGGTCATCCAATTGCGATCGGTGTGATTTCTTGGCGGCGGTGTACCGAACTGTCGTCCATATAACTCTTGTGTATACGTGTCAGAGCCAAATTTCACAGGCCAGGCGAAGTGATCATCAAGCTACAGTCCATACATCGAACAGCGCTTGAGGGTTTCGACAACCAATCCGATCAACCGATTCCGCACAGCGGGATGGGCAGGATTAAGCCAAGCCATGCGGTGGTTCCCATGCATCTTCATCCAACGCTGACCATTGGATTGCGCCAAAACCCATTAAGGAGTGCGCTGAACAACCTCTGAATCAGAGGGCTCCATCAAGTCGTATTCATCAAACCAAGGCATCACCTTGATTCCACGTTTCAGGCCTTCTTCAGCAATCGCGCAAATCGGGTCCAGATCAAGTCCGGCTTTTTTGAGCTGTGGCTCAACTGGCGCATAGAAACTGACATGAAACGTGGTACCGCTGCTCCAGACGCTCGGCAGAACACGGTCAAATCCAGCTCTCTGCAGCTCTTGCATCGCCGCACGAATCTTCAGCTTGCTGTACTACAGCTTGCTCGGACTATTCGTAAGCCAAACCCCCATGGTTTGACGTGTCTTAAGCAAAGAGTCCAGTCGAGTCTGGGCCCGTAATGGAAGTATCATTCCCAGGCAACAAGTTGAAATAAGGCTGGAACATGCGCAGTTCCATAAAAACTTTGTGAGGCGTAAAGTAGCCGCATATTAATCCTTCTGATCATAGCCGAGAATGCACTACATCACTTCATTCCTTGCATTACAAAACGATCTTATTTAATCAAGAACGAATTGATCAAGGGCAAGCCCATCGCAAGCATCCATCATGGGGGATCGGGCATTCAAGATTAAAAACAATCCAGCCGCCTTTCAATGAAATCTCAATCACTGCCCATACTTAGCCCAAGAGGATTTTGATCTTGATGTACGCAATTCTTCTAAACTACCAACCAAATACCAACTGGCCTCTTAAACAATGAACCACCACAGCTCAATATTCCAAAAAATAAAATAGCTGAGCATTTAAATTGCCAGAGGCCGAAAGGATGGTTGCGAAAGACTTTCGAATTGACAAGGGAACCAACAACAGCTATCAAGGGAGAAACGACTGCATCAATGCTTGAACAAGGCAATTACTCTTATGCCACTATTCGAGAACTTGTTGACGAATATTTTTCTTTGCAGTGGTGCCGTGAAAATATTGTCGTACCACTTGGCATTGATTTCAACAAAAATATTGGCACAGAGAAGTTAACAGTTGCGATCGGCAACCTTGCATTTCTGGCCACGATTGGAGATTTCATTAAATATCGTGCAGAGGCAGGGGGCTTGGAGTGTCAGTTTATTGAATTAGCACCAAATACAATTGAAGATATTCTCGATCATGCAGCGAGAGAAAAGCGGATCCGAAATAACAATCCTTTTGGAGACCACATCGCCAAGAATGATGATTCAAAACAAATTGACGATGATGCGACTGGTCTAAATTTTTTTGACCATGACGATTTCCAATTTGACGACATTGAATCTGATCAGTTGGCTGATATCCTTCCGATTGATCTTTCCTCAGATCCATCCGAAAGCAAGGTTGAACATTCAGCGAAAAAAATACTAATTTACATGCATCATTCTGGGACGTCTGATCTTGTTATTGAGCCCGGCGTCGACGAATACAGACTCCGCACACGACACGACGGCTTGATGCAACATCCAATCAGCATGAGCCACGCCGCTGGCTTTCACGTGATCGCATGTATTAAAAAAATGGCAACCATGGATCATCTAGACCAGTTTTCTTTCCAAAAAGGAACGATTAATTGCACCCATGAAGGCCATAGGATGACCTTGCTTTGCTCAACGATTGGCGCAAAAAAAGGCGAGATTATTATAGTTAAAAAAATCCGAATAGCATCTAAAAAATTAACTCTTAATTCGTTGATTACAAACAATCAAATCTGCAATGATTTTCGATCAATGATCAACCAGGGTAATGGCGTCATTATGATCGCAGGCCCGAGAGGCGCCGGAAAATCAACAACTCTGGCGGCAGTTCTGCAAGATATTGATTCCGACGAACGACGCACTGTTACAGCAGAGGATCCGATCACTTACGATCTTGGCGGCCACATCCAACAAGTCTCTATCGATCGCTCAAAAGGACAGACTTATGCAGAATTGCTATCTCACTTTGTAGAACAGGATGCAGATACTATTTTTATTGGTGAAGCTGTAGATCCAGACACTGCTGCATCCTGTCTGGCTGCAGCTGAGAAAGGCCATCTGATCTTTACGACGCTGCACACCAGCAATGCAGCATGCGCCATCAAACGTTTAATCGATATGAAAATTCCGAGCCACAAAATTAATGCATCATTGCGTGGCGTTCTAGCGCAACAACTTCTGCGTAAAGTCTGCCCTGAATGCAGCTCAGAGCGTCCCATTAATGAACAAGAAGCACAGTTAACAACACTTCCTACTGGGACCATTGTGCGGTTTGCCAGAGCCCTGAATCGAGAAGAACAACAACAACGCAAAGACAGCGGCACACTCTGCGCGCTTTGTCATGGTCGGGGTTATCACGGACGCATTGCAGCCTATGAATTTCTTCAAATCAATCCATCGATGATGGAGGTTATTAATGCCAGTAAATCCACAATTAAAATCCAGGAAGAAGCCATCAAAAATGGAATGACAACATTGAGAAGTCATTCCAGTGAACTCATTCGACAGAAACTCACCACAATCTCTGAATTCACAAGAATCTATGGGGCTCAAATTTACAACTAACGGAACATGGAGCTCACTGAACTTTCCTCGTGAATGCGCCAGATCGCCTCTCCCAACATTCTGGCAACGGAGAGAACCTGCAGCTGGGCGAAGGTGCGGTCTTGTGGAATTGGGATGCTGTTGGTGACAACAACCTGTTCGAACAAACCCTCGGCTGATAAGCGTTCGGATGCCGGTGGTGAGAACACGGGATGGGTGGCACAGGCCAGGACGCGCTTGGCGCCCTGTTGACGCAGCAGACGCGCACCAGCGCAGATCGTGCCGCCGGTATCGATCATGTCGTCAATCAGAATCGCGGTCCGTCCTGCTACATCACCGATCACGGTCAGGCTCTCGGCCATGTTGTGGCCTGTTCGCCGCTTATCAATGATCGCCAGCGGAGCATCATGCATTTGCTTCGCGAAGGCACGGGCACGTGCCACACCGCCCACGTCGGGGGACACCACAACGATGTCACCGAGATTCTGCGTCGAGAGATAGTCCACCAGCACCGGTGATCCATAAATGTGATCACAGGGAATGTCGAAATAGCCCTGGATCTGAGCGGAATGCAGATCCATGGCCAAAACCCTGTCCACGCCCGACTTCACCAGCAGATTGGCCGTCAGCTTGGCTGTGATCGACTCGCGTCCAGCTGTCTTGCGATCTGCCCGGGCGTAACCGTAGTAAGGCACCACAGCGGTGATCTGGCGGGCAGAGGCCCGTCGGCAAGCATCCACCATGATCAACAACTCCATCAGGTGGTCGTTGACCGGAGCACAGGTGGGTTGGATCAGAAACACATCACAGCCCCTGATCGATTCCTGAATCTGGACGTAAAGCTCACCATCGGCGAACCGCTTGCAGACCCGTGGACCATCGGGAACCCCGAGATAGGTCGCGATTTCACGAGCCAGCCCAGGGTTTGAAGTACCGCTGAACAACCGCAGTCGGCGGGTATCAGGAGTGATCTTCTCCTGCTCAATGCGGGCTGCGGTCAGGAAGCTGGTCACGGCGCCCGCGGGACAAGTTCTGCTGTAATCCGATGGTAGTGGTGAGCTGGGGGGCCATGTCCACAGATTGTGTGGTGCTTGTGGGAGCAGGACCGTTGCCTGAGTTGCAAATGCGACGCAGCGCCGAAGCACTGGCGACGGGCGGAAAGCGCGCTCTGATCAGCCATGCCGCCGGCGAATCACCCCATGACGTCCTCCGGAACGTGGCGAATCAGCACGTGATCCTGCGTCTGAGTGGAGATGCAGCACGCTGGCACCCGCAAGCGGGCAGCTGGCTCGAGGCCCTGGCTGATTGGAACTGCCCCGTCCTTTTTCTGGTTGGTGGAGACGCCGATGGGGGGATACCCGGAACAGCGGCGTCGTACATCGCCCTTAGCCAAAAGCTTCGTGTTCCCCTGATTGGCATTGCCCAGGTGGATGGGGCCTGGGATACGACAGCACGACGACAGGACCAGCTTCCCTGGTGCGGATGGATTCCAGCAGCGAATCACCCAAGACATGACGATGGACGCACCGCCCTTGCGGATGTCATCCGCAGCGGTCGTCTTACGGCTTCTTCGGCCAGAGCGGCAAAGCCTGGCCAGGCTTGAGTTGGCGCAGTGGCTGGTTCTTAAGCTTTGGAGCCAGACGCAACTGGCTGAATTCCAGCGGAGGGGGACTGGCAATCACAGCCGCGGCCAGGCTGAGCATCTCTCCGGTGCTCAGGTTCGTCTCAAGCTGACCGCTCACTTCATCGAGCAGTCCGCGCATGCTGATGATGCCGCTGGGAGCCTGCATCTGCTCAACCACGGCTCGAATCAAAATCTGCTGACGCCTGCGGCGGTTGACGTCATCGCCACTGCCTTTGAGGTAACGAACGAGTTGCTCTGCCTGGGCTCCGTTCAGGCTCTGGCGGCCAGCCTGAAGGTCAACGCTGTAGCCCTGGCTCTTGTCACTGCCTTGATAGGTCTGATTCAGGATCACATCAACCTCTCCGAGGTTGTTGACCACGGTTCGCAGGGACTGGCGCGGCATCACCACATAACGCTGCAAAGACTGCTCGGGCAAACCGAGGATGTCCCGGATGGCATCGGCCATCAGTGCCACACCTCCAGTACGCCAGAGACCGCCCAAGGCCATCGGTGAATCACCTCCAGGCAACTTCACGGCCAGTTCCGTCGGCAACTGCAGGATCTGCAGTGGCTGGGACGCATCAATCCGGATCAACAACAGAGCATCCGCATTGGCAGGCCCCCTGGGTGCCGCCTGATTGCTGGGATCGCGAAGGTTGTCGGCATCTGCACCAATCAGCAGCAGCGTGATCGAGCCCTCTGGGTACAACGCCAGGCTGGAAGGGTCACTCACGCTCGGAGCAGCACCCTTGGCGACCCGATCCGGCTCAGGCCAGAGACTGCTCAGCAACCAACCCGTTGCCCCCACACTCAGCGCAAGAACAACAATGCGCAGCACAGCACGGAGCGGCGAACGGCCCAACCACCGGTTTAAACGCCCTTGATCGGAAGCGGTCATCGTCCGTGAGCACCGAAGCGCCGCCCAGTTTCGCTCAAGAGGCTCCTCCTTAGCTTGTGAAACCCACGTCTCAAATTCCATGACACTGCGCCATGACTTCCGCAGCCGTCCACCGGAACAGGTGCGCGTGGTGGTCTTCGGTGCAACCGGCTACATCGGCCGTTTCGTGGTGAAGGAATTGGTCCAGAGGGGCTACCAGGTGGTGGCGTTCAGCCGGGAGCGCAGTGGGGTAGGCGGTCGGGACAACCACGAGCAAGTCAGCGCAAGCCTGGCTGGAGCAGAGGTCCGCATCGGTGACGTCACCGATCCACAATCACTCGCTGCAGAGGCCTTCGATCAACCCACAGATGTTGTGGTGTCCTGTCTGGCCTCACGCAGCGGAGGCCGGCGAGATTCCTGGGCGATCGATCATGAAGCCACCCTGAACACCTACCGGGAGGGACGCAAAGCCGGCGTTGCCCATTACGTGCTGCTCTCTGCAATCTGCGTGCAGAAACCACAGCTTGAGTTTCAGAAAGCCAAGCTCGCGTTTGAGGCGGCTCTGAAGGACGACGCGGAGATGACCCACTCGATCGTCCGTCCGACAGCATTTTTCAAGAGCTTGGCGGGGCAGGTGGAGATCTGCAGGAAAGGCGGTCCCTACGTGATGTTCGATGGCGGAACCCTGGCCAGCTGCAAACCGATCAGCGAAGCCGACTTGGCCCGGTTCATGGCGGACTGCATCCATGACCAGACCAAGATCAATCAGGTGTTGCCCATCGGTGGGCCCGGCCAGGCCCTCAGCGCCCGTGAGCAGGGCGAGATGCTGTTCCGGGCCCTGGGACGCAAACCATTTCTTCTGTCCGTACCGATTGGACTGATGGATGCTCCGATCGCGCTGATCGAAGGCCTTGGTCAGCTGTTTCCCGGACTGCAGGACAAGGCTGAATTCGGACGAATCGGTCGGTATTACGCCAGCGAATCGATGCTCGTCTGGGATGACGACGCCCAGCGCTACGACGCCGATGCCACTCCCTCCTATGGGGAGGACACCCTTGAACAGTTTTTCGAGCGCGTGGTGCGGGACGGAATGGCTGGGCAGGAACTGGGGGATGCGGCGTTGTTCTGAACAGGCCATCCTGAAAAAGAATCAACAACCTGATGGATCAGCAGACGCCGCCACGGGCACGCACCAGCGGGGTGCTGGTCCATCCCACCGCTTTTCCCGGCAGTCCGGTTTGTGGAAGCTTCGGTGAGCCAAGTCGGCGCTGGTTGCACCTGCTTGCCGAGCACGGCATCGGTGTGTGGCAGCTCCTCCCCCTGGCCCCGCCTGATCACACCGGATCGCCCTACAGCTCCCCTTCCTGCTTTGCCTTGAACCCCTGGTTCCTGGATGCCGATGATCTGTGCAACGAGGGATTCATCACAAGGGAGGCCGCGGCCTCTCTCCCCGGAGCAGCTGCACCGCCTGAGGGGGGTGAAAGCCTCGATTTCGAACTGGCGACCCAACGCAGCCATGCCATGGCCGCTGCCCTACTGGTGGCATGGCCGGAACAGGACAACACACGACAAGAGGAGTTTGAGCAGTGGTGCCAGCAGCAGCGTTGGCTCGAGGATCACGTGTTCTTCGTGGTGCTCCATCAGCAATTCGGCGATGCCTGGTGGACCTGGCCGAATGACCTGGCCCGTCATCGCCCTGGACACCTGCGGCAATGGGCAAGCGACCATGGCGATGCGCTGCTGCAAGAGCGTTTGGTGCAGTGGCATCTCGACAGGCAGTGGCAGGCGATCCGGCGGTTGGCGAACGACCTCGGTGTACTGCTGTTCGGGGATGTGCCGTTCTATGTGAGTGCGGACAGTGCGGACGTCTGGAGTCACCGCTCGTTGTTCACGATTGAGGCCGATGGTCGACTCGTGACCCAGAGTGGTGTTCCGCCGGATTACTTCTCCGAGACCGGTCAGCTCTGGGGCTCTCCGGTCTATCGATGGGGACGCCACAGGCTGACGCAATTCCGCTGGTGGCGGCATCGGATCGGACGGCAGCTGGCGCTCGTGGATCTGTTGCGCCTCGATCATTTCCGGGCCCTGGCTGGCTTCTGGGCCGTCCCTGGGAGCGATCAGACAGCGGAAAACGGTCGCTGGGAGCCGTCACCGGGCCGATCTCTCCTGCACAAGCTTCGCCAGGACTGCGGTGGGGCGCTGCCGCTCATCGCGGAAGACCTCGGGGTGATCACCCCGGATGTGGAAGCACTGCGCGACGACTTCGAGTTGCCGGGAATGAAAGTGCTGCAATTCGCCTTCGATGGCATCCCAGACAACCCTTACCTGCCCGAAAACATCGTTGGAACCCGCTGGGTTGTCTACACCGGGACCCACGACAACCCCACCACGCTGGGCTGGTGGCAGAACCTCGATCACGACAGCCGATCCCGCATCCTTGCGAGGGATCGGCGCAGCGAGGATGCACCGGCATGGACCCTGTTCGACATGGCTTTCGCCACAAGCGCCGGGTTGGTTGTGGCACCGCTTCAGGATCTTCTACATCTGGACGATCAGGCGCGCTTCAACACACCGGGCACCAATACCGGGAACTGGATCTGGCGTCTTCCGTCCTTTGACGCCCATTTGATGGGGGCATTGAAGGGCTACGGCGAACGCGGCGCCGTCTGGGGACGCACCCTTGCAGGATCCGCCGGTCTCCGCGGAACAACCGGTTCACGCGAAACAGCCGGTTCACGCGAAACAGCCTCGATGCGATAAGTCCCCTTGCCGACCGCCTCCGGCTTTTGGGCATCGCCATTCCAGAGCACCTGATCGGTCGGAGCCAAAGGCGGTTCAATGCTGAGCAGCACCGGAGGCAACAGCTGGAGCGTCAATTCCCCAGCACCGCCTTTGAGGTTGATCCGATCCCCCCCTCGACTGGACACCACGAGTTGACGGGGCTCACTCAACTTGATCTGGAGCAGCCCGATCTGAGCCGGAAGGTCACCCTCAAGCCACTCGATCGGGCGGCGTTCCGCAGCCTGCTCCAGAGGCCGCAAACCCTGAACAACGGATTGACCACGGATCGATACGCTTTTCGATGTACCTCCCGATGCACCTTGCCGGGTGAGCTGTGCCAGATCAGCTCGTACCGGCTCCAGGGCCAAGCTGTTGCGTTGTGCCAGATCCTGCTGCTGACGGTTCAAGGCAAGGAGGCTGACCGCGATAACCAGCACATACACCAACGTGCCCTGCCAGGTAGTGAAAACGTCGATGCTCCCTGGAGTGAAGCGACGCAATCTCCCCGCACCATTCTGACGGGCCGCTGCCCGAGGGGGCAACACTGGATCCAGGCACCCAGGCGTCAGATCAAGACGCCGTTCAAGCTGCGGCAGCATGGATGCCAGATAGGCACGCTCGGGCAAACGGTCCTTCCAGCCTCGCTCCAACGCTTCAATCACCGGGGTGGTGATCCGGGTTTCATTGGCCAGATCGCGAAGCGTGAGACCCATCGCTTCGCGACGGCTTCGCATCAAAGCCCCCAAATCGCTGGTGCTCTGCACCGCAGAAGTCTCAGGATCTGAATCGAGTCGATCGTCGAGGCGAGAACGCCGCCACCAGGGCCGGGGAAGCTTCAGTCGCATGGTCTTGGCGGCTTGGAGCGGGACGCGCCGCCAACGAGCAGTGGCTCCCATTGTCTCTTGGGGAGCTCTCGCCAACAGCCCTCTTCCAAATCACCAAGCTGCACATGGGCAATGGCCGTGCGCTGCAGATCCAGGACGGGATGCCCCAGGGATTGGGCCACCCGACGAATCTGGCGGTTGCGCCCCTCCTGGAGCACCACCTCCAGAACACTGCTTGCGCCCTCTTGCGCGAGCCTCCTGACCGTGGCGGGACGGGTCAGCCGCCCATCAAGGAAGATCCCCCGTCGCCACTGCTCCAGAACCGACGCATGGGGTCGACCACGCACCCGGACGCGGTACGTCTTTTCATGGTCGTAGCGGGGGTGGGTCAACGCCAGGGTGAGTGCTCCGGCATCGGTGAGCAGCAGGGCCCCACGACTGTCGGCATCAAGCCGCCCCACAGGATGCAACCCCTGCCGATGGGCCCGAGGCAGCAGCTGCAGCACGGTGGTGCGCCCCTGGGGATCGTGACAACTACTGATCACACCAATCGGTTTGTTCAATAGCAGCACGCGGCGCTGGGCCGGAAGCGCCAGCTGACGGCCATCCACCTGAATGATCTGGCTGTCGGGGTCCGCCTGATCACCCAACTGAGCCGGCGAACCATCAACGGTGACCCTGCCGTCGAGAAGCCACTGTTCGGCGTGTCGACGTGAGCACAACCCAGCTGACGCGATCAGCTTCTGCAATCGCTGACGGGTCATGGAATCGGCATGCTTTTGGGGAGCAGCAACTCAACGCAGGTTCCGCCACCGGGGTGGTTGCGCGCCTCAACCCTGCCTCCATGATTCACGGCGATCTGTTGAACGATGGCCAGACCGAGACCACTGCCACTGCGGGCGGATCGGGCCCGGGACGGATCGCCGCGATAGAAGCGGTTGAACATATTGCCAAGGTCTGACTCGCTCAGCCCCTGACCATGGTCGCGGATGGACAGCATCCACCAGCCACCACTGGGGCGAATGACGACCTCGACGACAGCTCCATCGGGGGAGTAGCGAAGTGCATTGTCGAGAAGGTTGAGCACAGCCCGATGCAGTCGGGGACGGTCCCCCATCAAGGGGCCTGGTTCGGACTCGTCGAACCGCAACTCCACCTGGCGTGTCTCTGCAAGGGGGCGAATACTGCTCCAGGCGCCTTCGACAAGGTCGGAAAGGGAGAGGGCCGAATAGGTCCCACTGGCCTGAGGAAGACTGTTTTCAAGCCTTGAGAGCTCGAGGAGATCCTCCACCATCAGCTGCAGACGGCGCAGCTCTCGCTGAAGACGCTGAACCAAAACAGCATCCCCATCGTCAACAGCCAGCTCCAACCGATCGCTGACCAGCATCAGAGCTGTGAGTGGTGTTTTCAGTTCGTGGGCCACATCGCTCACCCAGCGCTCCTGCTGTTGCTGCTGGGCCTCCAGGGACTGACGGCTCTGAACCAGCACGAGCAACCACTCATCAGATCCAGGCAACACCAACGCCTCCAGGGGCTCACCGCGTTGATCCCACTCACTGCGGAGGGGGCGCTGTTGGTAACGCGTGCTGGTGATCACCTCATCGAGCTGAGGAATCGCCAGCACTTGCTGAATCGGCAGTCCACGAACGAGGAGATTGCGCGAAATGCTCAGCAGCCGCTCCGCCCTGGCATTGATGTAGGCGATGGTGAGATCCGGCGCCAGAATCAACCACCCCTGGGTGGCATCATCAATCCAGGCGAGGAGTTGAGGTGTGTTGATGGCGCCGGCTGAAAACTTTGGCGACCCAGGGCTAGGCGACGATCGTTTCGCCCTTTGGCGCTGAACGGCCAGGGTGAGCACCACACCCAGAACCAAGCCCAAAACAGTGGAGGAGAGAGTCAAACGCTCAGCCGAAGCGGTAGCCGAAACCCCGCACCGTTCGAATTAATTCAGGCGCTGAAGGTTGCACCTCTATCTTCTCGCGTAACCAGCGGATATGCACATCCACTGTTTTTGAGTCTCCCATGAAATCAATTCCCCAGATCTTCTCAAGTATCTGATCGCGGCTCCAAACCTGCTTTGGTTTCGTGATAAACAGCTCAAGAATCTTGTACTCCTTTGGCGAAAGATTCAGATCATTTCCATCACGAGTGACTCGACATTCGTTAATGAACAAGCAGAGATTCGCGTAGGAGTAGGTTGCCTGGACCGGATCATCAGTCCGCTGACGTGCACGGCGGAGGAGGGCTCTACAGCGGGCCACGAGTTCCCGCAGACCAAACGGCTTGACCAGGTAATCGTCCGCCCCTACCTCAAGGCCAAGCACGCGATCGGTTTCGCTGTCCCTGGCACTGATCACCAGGATTGGTGTGTTGTTGTTGAAGCGCCGCAGCTCTCGACAGAGATCAAGCCCCCCCAGACCTGGGAGCATCAGATCCAGGACAAGCAAGTCAACAGGCTGGCGAGGCTCCTCCATGAGCAAACCCAGCGCTTCGGATCCATCAGCACAGGTGAGCACATCAAAGCCCTCAAGACGAAGCGCCTCTCCGACGGTTTCGCGAATGCTTTCGTCATCTTCAACGACCAGAAGCCTGCTTGTCGCAACTGGACCGACAGGGCGCTCGGACAACAGAGAAAAGGAAAGGTTGCTCCAGTCTGGCCCGCCATCTCGAGTCAGTCAGGAAGCAGCGAACTTTGATCAAAAAAACTCGTCGAAGTTGTCGAAATCAACCGCCTTGAAATTCCCCTGCTCCACTTGCTGCATCAAGCGCTCGAGTTGCACCCAAAGAGCACCGCCGGTCAGCAGCGATAGGACCAGTGCCACCAGAAGCGCTGCACCAGCAGCGAAACCGAAGATCTGCAGGCAACAGCCAATAAACAGTGTCACCCCGATCAAAATTCCTGAGTAGCTGATGGTGATTTCCGGCGTCCCCAGGGGCAGCAAGGGCAGACGGTCCTGTTTCCAGCCATCGAGCTTCAACTGAACCAAACGGGAGAACGTGAGGCCGCAGAGAACTCCCATGAGCAGCCCGAGACCTGCCAACAGATAAGGGGGCTGGGCTATTACAGCCATCTGAAGCAGCATCTCGAACTGCTCAGCCGTCATCTCGTCGGGCATTCAGACCATGAATGTTGAGCCGCGACATTAGCGATGTTGGATCAAGGTTCCCAACTCTGTGAACCCAGGAAGGTGAGCTCCACAAAATCGCTGGCCTGATGATCGCTGCGATCCATCTGCAGCGTGAACCCTCCGACATCCAAATTCCGAATGGATTCCAACGCACCAATGAGGGATTGACGCGTTGGATTCGCACCGGCCCGCTCCAGGCCCTCAGTGATCAACTTGGCGGCGAGGAACCCCTCAAGGCTTGTGAAACCAAAGCTGGGGTCATCGGCATGACTGCGCATGAGCCTCTGATAGTCCGCAACCACTGGAATCCAACGGTTCCAAGGGAACGGCACAACCTGCGCAACACCGATCCCATTCGATTCCCCCGCTGGCATCGCCTGCTGCAAAGCCTTGGTGCCGACGAAGGACACATTCATGATCTGAGCCCAACTTCCCTTCTCCCGCAGAGCCGATGCCAATGCCGCAGAGCTGACGTAAGTGGAGACGACGATCACGCCATTGGGCTCAGCTGCCATTAATTGCCGTACGGCTTCAGACACCTGGTTGGAATTGCGTTGCACCGTGGCTGTAGCCACCGGTTTCAACCCATGGGATTGAAGCGCCGCCAGTGCGCCATTAAGACCATCTTGGCCGAAGGCGTCGTCCTGGTAAACCACGGCGATGCGGTGGTGGGCATCCCTCACCAACTCATCGACCATCGCCGCAATCTCCTTGCGGTAACTGGCCCGAAGGTTGAAAACCATCCGCAACTCGGGTTGACGGAGCAAGCTGGCGCCCGTCATCGGAGCAATCAAAGGAACATCCGAAGCCTCGATCATCGGCAACACCACCTTTGTTGTCGGCGTCCCCACGTAACCGAACAAGGCCAGAAGGTCGGGGCGTTGAAGCAGGGTCTCGGTGTTGCGCAGCGTCTTTTCCGGCTCGTACTGATCGTCAAGACTGACCAAACGAATATGGCGGCCATGGACACCACCTTTTCGGTTGACCTCTTCGAACCAAGCCATGGCTCCCCGCTGATAGTCAAGCCCCAACTGGGCGGACGGCCCGGTGAGCGGCAGAGACTGTCCCAAAACCAACTCAGCTTGATCAGCTGCGACAAGGCCTGAGGACGGCTCTGGACGAATGGCTGCCGCTGAAACGCGCCCAGAGTGCGGCGTCACGACTCGAAGCATCAGCACAGCGGTGCAGGCAAGCAGAGCACCCGTGGCCAAAGTGAAGCCAGTGCATGTCCGCTGATGGCCCCGAGGAAACAGAAGCACTGGAACATCCTTGCCGTCGTTTCAATTCTGCTCGCCGCTCTGCTGGCTGTCTCAGGGATCAACCAGCTGGATGTTGGGCGGGTACCGAGTCGTGACGCACTGCGCCTCGCCTCCTCCTCCCGAGCTCTGACCACCGATACGACTCGATTGCCGAGCGACGGCTGGAGCCCGTTGCGCGGCCAGAAGCTCACGGATCGAGAAACGGTCACGGATCAGCAGGCCCTCGAGCAGGCGAATTACCACGTACAGGTGGGGGTCTATGCCACCAGCACCTACGACCTTGATCTAAGTATCCCGAGCTTCTCATCCAACGGCTACGTGTGGATGCGCTGGGGGGAGGCACTGCAGCAGTACCTGGACGAACAGGACCAGACCATCCATGAAGGCGTCACTCTTGTGAACAGCCTGCTCTCGGATGCCGATCCGGTGCTAACGCCGCTGTCGAAGGCCCCGCTCAAGGAAAAGAACGGCTCCTACTACCAGCTGTTCACGTACGTGGGTCGGTTTTACATCGACAAAGCGTATTTTCGCCACTTCCCTTTCGTGACCGTAAGCCTGCCGTTAGTGCTCGAAATGGAGGATGTGAACGGCCAACTGGATTACCCCAACTTCCGCTTTGAACCGGACACCCAGAACAGTGGAATGGGATTGTTTGCCGAGATCATCGGCTGGTTGAACAGGGGCTGGTCAATCGCCGAGTATCGACACAACTACGCCACCAATTTCGGCTTGGGCGGTAGCGCCGATGGCTACAGCCTGATCGTCTACGACATTTCCTTTGGCACCTCATCCTGGTCCGCCTTCTGGAGGTTGATGCTTCCGCTCCTAGTGGTGATGGCGATGGTGCTGCTGGTGTTCAAGGTTCGCGCTGATGAGCAGGATGCCAGGGCTGGGATCCCGGTCACCGTGCTGCTCACCCTGGTGTTCCTGCAGCAGACGTATCGGGAGGAACTTCCCGACCTTCCTTACCTCACCTTCCTTGATCAGGTGTATGTGGTGGCCTATATGGTGACCTTGCTTGCCTTTGTGCTGGTGATCTTCATCGGACGTCGTTACGGTGAAATCGACGAAATGCCTGAGGGACCTCAAAAAGAGATCAAGCAGAATCAACTACAACGGCTTGATGAAATCTGGCCCTTAACGATGGTGATTTTCAGCTCGATCAGCATCCTGGCTTGCTGGTTCACCCAACCCACAGTGAGCTGAACTTGACCAGTGAGCTGAACTTGACCGGTGAGCTGAACTTGACCGGTGAGCTGAACTTGAGCGATGACGGAGTTCTTTCATGGCTGGACGGAACCGCTTCAATGTTTTCAGGCGGTGCATGGCGATTGAGACACCCAACGATGAAACTCCTTCTGCTCATGCTGCTTGCTGGCGAAGCAGCACTGGCGCAACAAGCGGAACAACTTGTATCTCCAGGGCTGAACCAACCCAATCATCGCGCTGCTGAACATCCACTGGCGATGGAGGAGGTACCACGATTGCTGCCACTGCCGCCGCCGCTGGTACCGCTACCGGTTGAGCCGACCCGAACGGAGCCACCAGGCTCGATTCAAGTGGTGCATGGGGCAGCGAGCTGGTATGGGCCTGGCTTCTACGGACGGAGTACCGCTAATGGTGAACGACTGCAGAAAGGAAGCCTCACCGCCGCCCACCGCACACTTCCCTTCAACACCTTGGTTCGTGTTACGAATCTGGCCAATAATCGGTCCGTGGTGGTGAGAATTAATGATCGTGGACCGTTCAAGCACCACCGAGTAATCGATCTTGCCCATGGAGCAGCCCACGAACTGCAGATGATGCAGGCAGGAGAAGTTCCCGTAAAACTAGAAATCCTGAAGTAAACGCTACTTCATCCAGAGGATACATTTGCAACATAACATCTCCAAGAACTAAATTCTAAAAGAATTAGCTTTTAATCTTGTACGAAAACAAGATCACAACCATGTCCAAGGAAGTTAAACAGACGTGGAGTTTCGATGATCAGAGTTGACACGATAAAAGAAAGATTGAGCAGATAAACAGAGGTTCAATATTCCATTAAAAAGTTGACTATTTTTCTTTTAACATTCATTCAATTTTGAGCACATCTGTTCAAACAGCTGCAAGCGGATTCAGCTGCTGGAGCAGGCCACCCGCCATTCGAGCCGGACCAAAAGTGCGGGCAATCAAACCGGCAAGAGCACGGGCATCGTCGGTGTGAAGACGGTTGTCACGAATCAAGGTCAGGAGCAGTCGGCGACGCAGATCGGCACCATCACGACTGAACAGCAAGCGCAAACCGGCACCGGCAACAGGAATCAAATCCTTGCCAGGGGTCGGCGCATCTTGACCAACAACCTGCAACAGGCTTTCAAGGCGATCGATGCGCAGACGACCGTTGCTATCAAAAATCACCTCCAGCAACTTGTCACGCATCTCGCGGGTGTCGCCGGCTAGAAGTCGTCGTGCGACGTAGGGGTAGGCAACGGCAATGATCCGGAATTGCGGATCAAGACGCAAAGCCAGGCCCTCCTGGCTGACGACAGCACGGATGATCAGAGCGAAGCGTGCCGGCACGCGAAAGGGGTAATCGAACATCAGCTCTGAAAACCGATCCGTGATCGCCTTGAAATTGAATGACCCCACCGAATCGCCGAGACTTCCCCCCAGCACTTCTTCCAGAGCAGGGACGATCGGATCAAGCTTTGCCGTTGGGCTGAGAAAACCAAGATCTTGGAAATCCTCGGCAAGAGCAACAAAATCCTTGTTGATCAGATGCACGACCGCACCTGTCAAGGTCAGACGATCGTGGTCGCTGATCGAATCCATCATGCCGAAATCGACATAGCCGATATGACCGAGATCTCCACTGCGTCCGTTGCGAGCAAACAGGTTGCCTGGATGGGGGTCGGCGTGGAAATAACCGAATTCAAGAAGTTGCTGCAGACCGCTGATCACACCTGTTCGGATTAGCGCCGTGGGATCGAGATGCTGGGCTTCGAGCTCTGAAGCATCACGCATCTTGGATCCTTCCACCCAGGCGGTCGTCAACACCCGCCGCGAGCTCAGCATCCGTTCAACGCGAGGAATATAAACGGCAGGATTGTCTGCGAAAAGAACAGCGAAACGCTCAGCATTATTGGCTTCAAGTTCGTAATCAATCTCCTCAAACAGACTGCGTCCAAACTCATCGATAATGCCGCCAAGACCAAAACCAAGATTGAGTGGGAGCAGTGGCGCCGTGAGGGTTCCCAGCAGCCGAATCAGAACCAGATCGCGGCGGAGAATGAAGCTCAGACCAGGCCGCTGCACCTTGACGGCAACCCAGGCCTGACCCTGCAGGCGTGCTTTATAAACCTGGCCAAGGCTGGCCGCGGCAACAGGCCGATCGGGAAACTCCTCGAAAAGCTGATCGGCAGGGGCGCCGAGCTCGTCCTCGATGCGTTGCAGTGCGATGGAGTGGTCGAAGGCAGGCAGGTCGTCCTGCAGTCGCGTCAGCTCCTCAAGCCAGTCGCGTCGCACGAGATCCGGCCGGGTTGACAGGGCCTGTCCGAGCTTGATGAAACAAGGACCGAGATTCGTCAAGGTATTGAGAATCCGCCGAGCCAGACCCTTCTGAACATCCGGATTCGAACTGGACCCCTGGAGAAGCAGAACAAAAACGAGCCCCCCAAGCGACCACAACACGTGGACCAGTCGCGGAATAGCGATCCACGGGCGTAGGAGCAACCACAGGAGATCGCGACCGGGGTCGTAACGCATCAAGAGGCTGAATTTGATCCCAGACTTTAAGGAAAACTGCAGGGGATGATGCGCCTAGTGACTGACACTTTTTCAAATGTTTTAAGACGACTGAAGTCAAACAACTGGCCATGAGATCGAACAACATCCAGGTATTGCCGAATCTGAGGCTTTGTGCTTGAAACTGGCGAGCAACTAACAGAACAGGCAAGAACGATCGATGCGCCAAACCAGGAACAGCTTTTAGACCGATCACGTTTCACCTCAACAACCCTCAGTGATTTGGGTCGGCACCCCCTTCCAAAGGGAAACCATCTGGTTTAACCACGGCCAAAAGGACTTCATCCAGGTCACCAACAAGAGCAACAATGAATTAGTTGGAGACGATGGTGACGACTTTTGACATAGGTCAAGTCAATTCAAGGATGACCTGAATGGAGGTTCTGACGATCACACGGTGTTTGACGATCACACGGTGTTTGGCGATCACACGGTGTTTGGCGATCACACGGTGTTTGACGATCACACGGTGTTTGGCGATGGAGGAAACGACAAACTGATCGGCGATATCGGTGATGATCGAATGCTTGGCGGGCCAGGCCAAGACCGGATCAGTGGAGCAGAAGGTGATGACAACCTTCAAGGTGGAGACGGAAACGATCTACTCCTAGCGGGGCATGGATCAAACATGCACTTCGGCGATGCAGGTTCTGATCGCTTCGGCCTGATGAAACAACATAATTAGAATATAATGAGTGATTTTAATCCCAGAGAAGGCGATTAACTTCGGATTCGTCAAAAATATTTTAACGCTGTTGAAATATTTTTGACTGGCAGAGGCAACAATAGAAAAGCACAATTCTGACTCAAATCAAAATAAGGACTCACCGGCATCCAAGCAAAAACCAATACGACCACTGACGAAATCATGGGAGCAATTGAACTGATTTGAAACACAGAAAAACACCGAAAGCAGACAAAATACACTTCTAAGTTTTGCACTAAGCAATCAACGCCATGCTGATCGATCGATGTTCAGCAAGGAACAAATCTGACCCTCACGGCACAGGGAACGCCCCTAAGCCAGGGGGGCATCGAGAACACAACCCTGCAGGACGACAGTTACGAGGCGATGACGTTGCTCCATAGGAACAGACTGTCGCCTCGGTAGTTTCTGATCAGAGACACTCTCGGTTGCGATGGGGCTGCTGTCATCCCTGCAGCAGGACGTAGGACGATGTCTGTTCCTTCCCGCCCACGGCCGCGGTGCAGCGCTTCCCAACTCCTTTCGACGCCTTCTTCAGAGAAGGGCTGGGTATTGGGATCTGCCGGAACTCCCACACATCGGGGGGCCTCTTGAGAGCGAAGGCGCTGTAGCGGAAGCGCAGCAGCAGGCAGCTGAACAAGTTGGGGCACAGCGTGCCTGGTTCGGTGTCAACGGTGCCACAGGCCTGTTGCAAGCCGCTCTTCTGGCCATCACACGACCGGGCCAAGCGGTGCTGATGCCCCGCAATGCTCACCGCAGCTTGCTCCAGGCCTGCCTGCTTGGTGAGCTCACCCCTGTGCTGTTCGATCTGCCATTTCTGAACGATCGAGGCCAAGCGGCTCCTTTAGATGCGGAGTGGCTGATCAATGTGCTGGGCGCACTGCCCCTGCCAACCAAAGCCATCGCCGCTGCCGTGTTGGTCCACCCCACGTATCAGGGATATGCAGGCGATCTCAAACCGCTGATCCATTTGCTGCATAACGAGGGATGGCCTGTGCTGGTCGACGAGGCGCACGGCAGCCATTTCCTGACGGATGTGGATCCGTTGCTGCCGCGTTCCGCCCTGCATAGCGGCGCGGATCTGGTGGTGCACTCCCTCCAGAAATCCGCAGCAGGCCTCGCCCAAACCGCCGTCCTCTGGCAGCAGGGTGATCGGGTGGATCCCACTCGGGTGGAACGCAGCATTGGCTGGCTGCAAACCACAAGTCCAAGCGCACTGCTGCTGGCATCCTGCGTTTCCGCCCTGAATGAATGGCAGCAGCCGCAGGGCCGGCGCCGACTGAAATGCCGGCTCGATGACGCCAGGCACCTCACCAAGCGCCTGCGTCGCTCAGGACTGCCCCTTCTCAGCAATCAGGACCCGCTGAGGTTGGTTCTGCACACCGGAGCGATCGGGATCAGCGGGCTTGACGCTGATGCATGGTGGATGCCACGTGGGCTGATCGCTGAGTTACCGGAACCCGCCACCGTGACCTTCTGTCTGGGCCTTGCGAAGCATCGTGGCCTGGAACAGCGGTTGCGCAAAGCCTGGACATCCCTGCGTTCCGCCCATCCGGATCGGGGCGCCCAGGCAGCGTTCGAGCCGGCACCGCTGCCCCTGGTGGGGATGCCAGACAGGTCCCTGGCCATGGCCTGGCGTGCAGAGGGTGAAACCGTACCTCTGGATGCTGCGGAGGGTCGGATCGCCGCTGAGCTGGTCTGCCCTTATCCCCCAGGTATCCCCCTTCTGGTTCCGGGCGAACGGCTCGACCGGCAGCGTCTCGAATGGCTGCGACGGCAGCGCATCCTTTGGGGAGATCAACTACCAGAGCGGATCCGAGTGGTTCGTGCCTCAGAACCCGCCCATGAACCAGTTGCGGGACATGGGTGACCCATGGGTGAACTGTGAACTGAAGCGATCAGATCGCCATGGAGCGCAAACAGAGAGAGGGAGTGCAACTCAATCACCGTCAAAACACCAAAACATCGCGCCGCCCAAACCTGACAACACAGCGAGGAACGTCCAGGTCGCGTGAAGACCATTTGATCGAACGAGGGCATAACCGCGCGTGAGGATCATGCGCTGATCAGAAGCTGACGCGATTGTTACGCTGATTTCATCAGCTCCAGGGCCGCCGTAGGTGCACAGGTGATCAGCGAGGCCGTTCCCTCTACGCCGCATCGGCCTCAGAAAAGAGGTTCTCTCCGCAAACGCCTGATCAGTGGCTGCGCAGCCGGGGGCTTTGGATTGCTGGTGGTGGGATTGGGTGGTTGGTGGTTCACGCTGGCAGTGTGCGTGATCGTGCATCTGGGCCTGCTTGAGTTCTTTCGGATGGCCCAGTTCAAGGGGATCCGTCCAGCCACAAAGACAACCCTGGTCGCTTGCCAAGTTCTGCTGCTCAGCACGCAATGGGCCGTTCAGGGCGGCCTCCCTCAGGTGTTGGCCGATGCCGTGTTGCCGCTCTCCGGTGCAGCGATCTGTGCCTGGCTGTTATTGCAGCCGATCACCGGATCCATTGCCGACATTGCAGCGTCAATCTTCGGACTCTTCTATCTGGGCTTTCTTCCCAGCCATTGGGTGCAGTTGCGCAACTTGAGCGACCCCCTGCTGACACCAGCCCTGGCCCAGCTTCCAACAGACTGGACGTGGTGCAGCAGCGGCCTCGCCATCACGCTCTCGACCTGTTTGATGATCGTGGCCAGCGACATCGGCTCCTGGGGTTTTGGCCAATGCTTCGGGAGGCATCAACTGTCGCCGATCTCCCCAGGCAAAACCGTAGAAGGTGCCCTGGGTGGCGTGATCTGCTCCATGGTGCTCGGTCTGCTGAGTGGTCGACTTCTGGGTTGGCCACTGATGGGGCTGCCGGGGATGCTGCTTGGTGCCCTCGTCGCCCTGATCGCCCTGGTCGGCGACCTTACGGAATCGATGATGAAAAGGGACGCTGGCGTCAAGGACTCCGGCGATGCACTGCCTGGGCACGGCGGCATCCTTGATCGGATTGACAGCTATCTCTTCACCCCTGCTGTCGTGGTCTATGCCATCACCCTGGTGCGCTCCATCCCGGGGTGATCAGCCCGGGATCAATTCGGAATGATCGTTAGGGCGTGACATTGGCATCCCCGGAAAGATGCAACATGCCCCCCTGAAGCTGGGCTTCAACGATGCGGATCGTTGGATCCATCGGGAGAGCTGTTTCTTGATCGCCATCCACAGGACGCAGCACCACTGTGTTGTGACCGGCCTCCAGAAGAAAACGTCTCCGAGCCGGATCCTTGTGGGCGGCAACGGGAGCCTGCAATTCGAGCACGTCGTTGTCGATCACAAGCCCGCCCAGTGTGGTCAAGCCCATCAGTTGTTCCGAGAGCCAATCCCCTAGCCAGCGCCAAGGCTCACCGAGCAAAGCCTGATTGAGATCACGCCCTGTCAGTGTCACCTGGCCTTTCAAGGCAAAGGGCTCCTGCAGCGCCACCATTTTGTCGGGACGCAGCAGTGAGAGATCAATCTGAACAGGACCGCTCGTCAGTTCCGCGTGTTGAAGAGGCAAACCCTGAAACAGAACGTCGCGGGCGGTCAGGCTTGCCCCCTCCAACCTGCCCCGCAGCAAGCCGAGCCCTGAGCCATGCAATTGCAGTTGCAGATCTCCAACGCTGTCGCAGCGGCTGCGTATCCACAGCGTCAGACCGCTGGCGATTAGCTGCAGAACAGGTCCTGAACGGGGGGAGTCGGCTGCATTCATGGGCTGAGACGATCCACACAACAATCGGCGACACGCTGAGGATTGTCGAGATGGGGAAGATGACCGCAACCTTCAAGGGTTTCCCCCGGTTGCTGAAGGATGGCGAGGGCCTCCTCCTTCAGGGCGGAGCGGAGAATCCGATCGCTATCCCCCCAGATCACATGCAAAGGCTGGCGGGGCAGCGGCTCGCCGCAGCCTCCAAACCCACCACTTCGAGCAAATGCAGCCAGCGCCAAGGCCCAGTTCGGACATTTCAAGTGCAGCGAAGCAATCTGCTCCTCCGCCGGTCCGACACTCGCATCTGGATCTGCAAAGGCCTGGCGGCAGAGGCCACGACGCACCCCGGGCCGACCCAGGAACCAGGCCCCGATCCGGGCCAGCAAAGGAGGAACGGGCATCGGCCGACCCGAGAGGCCTGCTGGGGCGAGAAGAAGAAGGGAACGAACGCGATCCGGCTGTCGACGGGCCAGTTCTACGGCGACCGATCCACCCATCGAGGCACCGATCACACCAACACCGGCAGCATCGGACGCAGGCATGCGCTGGAGCAAAGCATCCAGATGGCGCATCACAGCGTTGGGTCCATAGACCGAGCCTGCGGGTCGCGGTGAAAAGCCGAATCCAAACAAATCGGGAATGAACAACTGAAACGTGGACGACAGCAGAGGAGCGAGACGCCGAAATTCCAGGAAGCTGCTATCGAATCCATGCAGCAACAGAAGCGGTGGTCCTTCACCGAGCACAGCCACCGGGAAGGGGTCCTCGACATCGAGTTCGGTCATTGACCACCACTGAACTTCGCCAACCAGAGCTTTGGCCTGAGGATCGAGCAGGCCAGGACGAAGATCCTCGAGCAGCTGCTTCAAGGGGCTGCAGGGCTGAGTTCAGCAGCACCCACCAGGGCTTCAAGCAAAGCACCTGGGGTGACAGGGAATGGGAGATGGTGAAGATCGGAGCCATCCCGACAAGCGAAGGCGCAGACCTGCTGCAATTCACGTAGAGAAGCCTCGGCAAGGCCGAAATCTTCAAGGCAGACCGGCAGCCCGAGGGACTGCAGGAGGGGAAGGAGCTGTCGGTGAGCCTGGGCGGCAAGACGATTC
Source organism: Synechococcus sp. MIT S1220 (assembly GCF_047303025.1). NCBI lineage: Bacteria > Bacillati > Cyanobacteriota > Cyanophyceae > Synechococcales > Synechococcaceae > Synechococcus > Synechococcus sp. MIT S1220. The sequence continues at coordinate 2,483,996 of NZ_CP138939.1, forward strand.
GCGCCCAGGCGCTCCTCCAAACGCAACTGCACCAGGATTCCGAAACCCACTTTCTCGCCGTGAAGGGAACTGTGGCAGGCCTCCAGCTGAGTCAGTCCGTTGTGGACGGCATGGGCCGCAACGGTGCGGCATCGGGCACCACCAAGACCTCCCATCACTCCAGCGGTAAGGGCGCAGGCTTCCGCCACCCGCACCCAGGCCTCGCCTGAAGAATTCTGGAGAGCCTCAACACTGTCGATCATCAACTGATCGCGAAGCACCCTGGCCATCTGCACAGCCTGCTGCACAAGACCATCAGGACTGTCCCCGCTGCTAACAGATGCTTCGTACCACTTCGCCAATGCATCAGCAATTCCACTGGCCAGCGTCCGGGCTGGAGCCTGACGCACGAAGGCGTGGTCAAACAGCAGAAGGTCGGGACAACGATCGAGGACAACATCCTCCTGAAAGGCCCCAAGTGGTGTGTACAAATTGGATAACGCTGTCCAGCCAGCACAGGTGGATGCACTGAGTGGAACCGTGATGCAAGCAACGCCAAGGCGATCGGCCAACAGCTTCCCGGCATCAAGAACCTTTCCACCACCGGCGGCGATCACGGCATCACAGGTTGAACTTTGAATTTCAAGTCGCTGCAGATCCTGTTCGCAGCAATCGAACTCCAATAGGCCAACAAGGGGGTCGAGGCCAGCAGCGCGCAGATCGCAATGCATGGCATCACGATGCACGGCTGTGGCGGCGCTACGGCCAAGCAGCAGCGGACGAATGCAAAGGGCTGAAATTCTGTCGAGTGAAGCAGTCCAAGCACCTTCTCCCCTCACCACCGCGGCTGGCGCGATGGTGTGAGAAAAGATCGTGTTGATCATCAGACGCTGGCACCGGCGAGTTGAGGAGTGGCTTCTGCACGACCTTTGTGGCGTACAACCACCTTTTTGTTCTCGTCTACATCCACCTCAGCGTGATCGCCATCCTTCACGCGACCAGACAGCACCTCTTCGGCCAAGGAGTCTTCCAAAAGCCTCATCACAGCACGACGAAGCGGACGAGCTCCGTAAGCAGGGTTGTAGCCCTCCTCAACAAGCCGCTCCTTGAATGCATCGGAAACGGTGAGAGTGATGCCCTTGTCGCCCATGCGACCAAAGACCTCCTTCAGCATGATCTCGGCGATCTCCTTCACCTCGTCGCGACTGAGCTGACGGAACACGATAATTTCATCGAGACGGTTGAGGAATTCAGGGCGGAAGTACTGCTTGAGCTCCTCATTCACGAGGGAACGAATTCGTGTGTACTGAGAATCCTCAGCGCTCTCTCCGGAAAATTCAAAACCAAGGCCACCGCCTCCTTTTTCGATCACCTTCGAACCGATGTTCGAGGTCATGATCACGAGAGTGTTCTTGAAGTCGACCGTCCGGCCCTTGGAGTCGGTCAGACGTCCATCCTCGAGCAACTGAAGCAAGAGGTTGAAGACATCGGGATGAGCCTTCTCAATCTCATCGAACAGGACAACGGTGTAAGGACGGCGGCGGACGGCCTCGGTCAATTGACCGCCTTCGTTGAAACCGACATAGCCCGGAGGCGAACCGATCAGCTTGCTGACGGTGTGGCGCTCCATGAATTCAGACATGTCGAGGCGGATCATCGCCTCCTCACTTCCGAAGAAATATGCCGCAAGCGATTTGGTGAGCTCGGTTTTCCCAACGCCGGTTGGACCAGAGAAGATGAAGCTGGCGATGGGTCGGTTCGGATTTTTCAGACCAACGCGTGCACGGCGCAGAGCCTTGGAGACAGCTTTGACAGCCTCGTCCTGGCCGATCAGCCGCTGGTGGAGGGTCTCTTCCATGTTCAGCAATTTCACAGACTCACTTTCTGTGAGCTTCTGAACGGGCACACCTGTCCAGGAGGCGACGATCTGAGCGATGTCTTCCTCGTTGACCATGGGTGAGCTGTCCGGTGCCTCCGATGGGGTTGACGATTCAGAGGTCTCAGCAGGCGTATCGCCACTTGGCTCAACAGCAGCAGCTGGAACGTCGCTGCGATTGTTCTGCAGAAGGGAACGAATCTGCTCACGCAGTTCGACTTCCCTCTCGCGCAACTCTCCAGCCTTTGTGAAATCCTGATCACGAACGGCGACTTCCTTCTGCTTCTGGACAGAACGCAGCTCCTTATCAACCTCTTTGGCCTCAGGAGGAAGCTTCGAATTCAGCAAGCGCACTCGCGAACCCGCTTCATCGATCAGATCGATGGCCTTATCCGGCAGAAAACGATCAGAGATGTAGCGGTCACCAAGGGTGGCAGCGGCAATAAGGGCGTCGTCTGTGATCTTCAGCCTGTGGTGCTGCTCATACCGCTCGCGAAGACCCTTGAGGATCTCAATGGTGTCGTCGATAGAGGGCTCCCCAACGTTGACCGGCTGGAAACGACGCTCAAGGGCCGCATCACGCTCGATGTGTTTTCTGTATTCGTCGAGGGTGGTGGCACCAATGCACTGAAGCTCACCTCGGGCCAGAGCAGGCTTGAGGATGTTGGCCGCGTCGATCGCACCCTCGGCAGCACCGGCCCCGATCAAGGTGTGGACTTCATCGATCACAAGGATGACGTTTCCAGCGGACTTGATCTCTTCCATGATCTTCTTCAGGCGTTCCTCGAATTCACCTCGATATTTCGTTCCGGCCACAAGGAGTCCGATATCGAGGGTGAGGACACGCTTTTCTTCCAGGATGTCTGGAATTTCGCCCTGCTGAATGCGTTGCGCTAGTCCCTCAGCGATCGCCGTCTTACCGACCCCTGGTTCGCCAATTAAGACTGGATTGTTCTTAGTACGTCGACCCAGGATCTGGATGACCCGGTCGATTTCGTTATGACGGCCCACCACGGGATCAAGTTTGGCTTCGGTCGCCAACTGCGTGAGGTTGCTGCCGAACTCATCGAGGGTCGGGGTCTTGGTTGACCCCTTGGCACCGCCACCGCCCCCACCACCTGCCGTGACTTCGGCGGTCTCACCGAGCATGCGGATGACCTGGGTACGAACCTTGGCGAGATCAACTCCCAGGTTTTCAAGGACCCGTGCAGCTACTCCTTCACCTTCACGAATCAAGCCAAGTAGAAGATGCTCAGTGCCGATGTAGTTGTGGCCAAGTTGACGGGCTTCTTCTAGAGACAGCTCAAGGACCCGCTTGGCCCGTGGTGTAAAGGGAATTTCAACAGCGACAAATCCAGATCCGCGGCCGATGATCTTTTCAACCTCGACACGGGCATCTTTGAGGTTGACGCCCATCGACTTGAGGACTTTGGCAGCAACGCCCGTACCTTCACCGATCAGTCCAAGCAGAATTTGCTCAGTGCCCACAAAATTGTGACCCAGTCGTCTTGCCTCTTCCTGGGCAAGCATGATCACCTTGATGGCCTTCTCGGTAAACCGTTCGAACATCGTTGAGGCCGATGCGTAGATGAAACCACGCTATCAGGGTTAACAGCGTGATGCGATGGTTCGGTCTGTTCGGTCACTCTCCAGTCACAGACTGGGAACACAAGCAGGTAATTATCAATGAACGATCAAAAATGTGGCGTTATTTTTGTTTCCTGTGGGGGGTTAACCGAACACATCAACCCGTCACACTCGGCCCGCCATTGAGCTCAGGTTTAGCCATTTGATCAGGGCATCGCCGCCATTGCTGTAGTAACCGCTGCGGCAACCGGCAGTCCTGAATCCAAAGCGCTCATAGAGCGCAATGGCAGGGTCATTGCTGGCATCCACCTCCAAGGTGGCCTGGGTGGCCCCGTTGAGCAGGGCACGCTCCAACAGAGCCCGCAACAGCGATGCTCCGTGACCCAGGCACCGATGACTCGGATCAACTGCCAGCACAGTGATGTGCAGCTCATCCACCACCAGCCACCCGCAGGCTATGCCGAGCAGCTGATCCGCATCGGCAAGACCGATACAAAGGCGACGGGGATCGACCAGTTCCCGACGCCACTGCTCCTGACCCCAGAGCCCACCGGTGCTGCTTTGATCCAAAGCGATGCAAGCGGCTAGCCAGCTGACATCGAGATCGAATGGGCGCATGGCTGCGGAAAGTCCTGTGGACCGACTTCCTAGATTGCCCCTCTACGCCGGTCCGTTTTGACTCAGACCATCACCAGCCAGCGTCCCTTCGAGGCGAATCGAGATCTCCAGAGTCCCAATCGAAATCTCACTCCGCTGACCACTTGCCTCGACGACAAGGACCAACTCAGCGTTGGAGGCTGTGGGCTCAGCGACCTGGCACAACGATACGGAACACCTTTATATGTCCTTGACGAGACCACGCTTCGAGCCACATGCCGGGCCTATCGCGAAGCGTTGAAACGTCACTACCCCGGCCCATCACTGCCCATTTACGCCTCGAAAGCAAACAGTTCGCTGTTGATGAGCAGCCTGGTGGCCTCGGAGGACTTCGGTCTGGATGCTGTTTCAGCATGTGAGCTGATGACCGCGCTGCAGGGGGGCATGCCTGGCGAGCGAATGGTCTTGCATGGCAACAACAAGTCAGACGACGAACTGCTGCTTGCTTACAACAACAATGTCACCATCGTTGTCGACAACCAGCACGATCTCGACCGACTGGCTGTCCTCGTGCCAGCTGGAGACTCCCCCGCACGCCTGATGCTGCGGTTCACCCCGGGCATTGAATGCCACACCCACGAGTACATCCGGACCGGCCACCTCGACAGCAAGTTCGGCTTCGATCCCGACCAACTCGAGCCAGTGCTGAAGTCTCTCGCCGGTCAAGCGTGGGCCCGACTCACCGGGCTTCATGCCCACATCGGATCACAAATTTTCGAGCTGGAACCCCACCGGGACCTGGCAGCGGTCATGGCCGATGCCCTGAAACTGGCCCGCAGCCTGGGCCATCCGGTTCAAGATCTCAACGTGGGCGGGGGCCTGGGGATTCGTTATGTGGAATCCGACGATCCACCAAGCATTGATCAATGGATTGAGGTTGTTGCGCAAGCGGTTACGACAGCCTGTCGCGAACGCGCGCTCGAGCTTCCCAGGCTGATGTGCGAACCCGGCCGTTCCCTAGTGGCCACCGCGGGGCTGACGCTCTATTCGGTTGGTTCACGCAAGACGATTCCCGGCGTCCGTACCTACGTGGCGGTTGATGGTGGCATGAGCGACAACCCACGTCCCATTACCTACCAATCGCTCTACACCGCTTTGCTGGCAGACCGGCCGTTGGCCGAAGCCGACGAAACGGTGAATCTCGTCGGCAAGCACTGTGAGTCGGGCGATGTGCTTCTAAAGGATCTGCCGCTGCCCACCACCACAAGCGGAGACGTGGTGGTGGTGTTCGCCACCGGTGCCTACAACGCATCGATGAGTTCGAACTACAACCGCATTCCAAGACCAGGCGCTGTGATTGTTCAAGACGGACAGTCAGAGCTGGTTCAGAAACGCGAACAGCCGGATGATCTGCTGCGCCACGACGTCTTACCGGAGCGCTTCAGGGCGGTACGTTGAAAACAGCGGGGGGCGGGACTGAGTGAACGCATTGGCGGGCATTAACCCGCGACTGGTTCTTGTCGTTCTCGATGTCCTCTTCGCCTCCGCTGTTGGTTTTCTGCTGTTTTCAAGGGTCAATGAAGCCAGAACCCTCTGGCTTCTGCGTGGCTACCTGTTGCTGGTGGCCACGGCCTGGTTCGTTCAGCGGTTCGCCAATCTTCCCCTGACTTCGAAGCTGGTCGATGCTCTCGTCCTCGCTTGTTCGCTGTCCCTCGCCATTCTCTGGCAGGGAGAGCTGAGGCGCTTGATGGAATTGCTCGGCACCGGACGGCTTGCTGTTCTCCTGGGCAACCCACAGAAAGAATTCCGGGCAACGGCTGGGACCGTGGCGCAGATCACCGAAGCTGCCGGCAGGCTCTCCCAATTGCGGCGGGGAGCGTTAATCGTTGTGGACCTCGGCAGCGACCTGCGTCCTGAGGACTTTCTCAACCCGGGAATCGGCATCGACGCCCAGCTGAGCCGAGAGTTGTTACTGAACCTGTTTGCCGTCGATACCCCTTTGCACGATGGAGCTGTGCTGGTGCGCGGCAACCGAATCGAAGCCGCCGGCGTGATTCTGCCTTTGTCACGACACAGCGTCAGCCGTTACGGCACCCGCCATCTCGCGGCCCTTGGCATCACAGAGCGATTTGACCGATGCATCAGCATCGTGGTCTCCGAGGAAACAGGAACCCTCTCGCTGGCCAACCAGGGGAAGCTTGAACGGCCGATCACCAGCAGCCGATTGCAGGAACTGCTGCGCGAACTGTTCAGCACAGCCGAAGCCCTGCCACCCGGCAGGCGTAGCGTGGGCAACTCACCGTCTGAATCGCTGTCTTGAGCCGACCACCGGCAGCCAGCACCGACGCAGCTGTCCGTTCCACCTGCCCAACTGAACTGGATCCGCAGCGACTGCCTGCCCATGTGGCCGTGATCATGGACGGCAATGGCCGCTGGGCGGAATCCCGCGGTCTACCAAGGGTGATGGGCCATCGGGCTGGAGTGGAAACCTTGAAATCAACCCTGCGCTTATGCAGCGACTGGGGAATCTCGGCGCTGACCGCCTATGCCTTCTCCACGGAGAACTGGTCTCGCCCGGGAGATGAAGTGAACTTCCTGATGACCCTGTTCGAGCGCGTTTTGCAGAAGGAACTCAAAGCCCTTGAAGCCGAACAGGTGCGCATTCGTTTTCTTGGGGATCTCAATGGGCTGCCGCACAAATTGCAGGAGCTGATCGCCGATGCAACCCAACGCACAGAGGCCAACAGCGGCATCCATCTCAACGTCTGCACCAACTACGGCGGGCGGCATGAACTGGTGCGTGCCGCCCGCCGCCTGGCCGAACAGGCTGCTGCCGGACAGCTTGATCCAGAAAGCATTGATGAAAACCGCCTGGCCGGAGAACTGTTCACAGCGGGAGAACAGGATCCAGATCTCCTGATCCGCACCAGCGGCGAGCACAGGATCAGCAACTTCCTGCTGTGGCAACTCGCTTATGCAGAGATTCACGTCACGGAAGTGTTCTGGCCGGACTTCAATGCCCAGGCTCTAATTCAGGCCCTGAAGGATTATCAAAGCCGTATCCGTCGTTTCGGCGGTCTCGATCCGATCACACCATGACCGTTGCGATCCGCCACGACTGGACAACAGCTGAAATCCAAACGCTGCTGGAACTGCCGTTGATGGAACTGCTCTGGCGGGCCCAAACCGTGCATCGAGAAGCGAATCCTGGATACAACGTGCAACTGGCTTCGTTGCTGAGCGTCAAAACCGGTGGATGCGAAGAGGATTGCGCCTACTGCTCCCAATCCATCCACAACAGCAGTGATGTCAGTGCCTTTGAGGCGCAGATGCAGATTGAGCCGGTGCTGAAACGCGCCAGGGCCGCGAAGGATGCTGGCGCCGATCGGTTCTGCATGGGATGGGCATGGCGAGAGATTCGCGATGGAGCACCCTTCGAAGCGATGTTGGAGATGGTGCGAGGGGTGAGGGGCATGGGGATGGAGGCCTGCGTCACCGCCGGCATGCTCACCGACCAACAGGCGGAACGGCTGGCCGAAGCGGGTCTGACCGCCTACAACCACAACCTCGACACCAGCCCGGAGCACTACGACCGGATCATCACCACCCGCACCTTTCAGGAACGGCTGGAAACTCTTGAGCGTGTTCGTCGCGCAGGGGTGACGCTGTGCTGCGGAGGCATCATCGGCATGGGGGAAACGCTGCGGGATCGAGCCTCGATGCTTCAGGTGCTGGCAACCATGAACCCGCATCCGGAAAGCGTTCCTGTGAATGGGCTGGTGGCCGTGGAAGGCACCCCTCTGGAGGGACAGGACGCCTTTGAACCACTGGAACTGGTTCGAATGGTGGCCACGGCTCGGATCCTGATGCCGCACTCCAGGGTGCGCCTCAGTGCAGGACGAGAGTCAATGAACCGTGAGGCGCAGATTCTCTGTTTGCAAGCGGGTGCCGACTCAATCTTCTACGGGGATGTACTGCTCACCACCGGCAATCCTGACGTCGAGGCCGACCGACAACTCTTGGCGGATGCTGGAGTAAACGCCTCGTGGGCGGAACAGTCACGAGACGCCAATCTCGCGACCACGGCTATACAAACTCAACCAAATCGGCGGTGAGCACTGGGGATGACTCAAAGATTGCGAGCACCCCGCCGTCACCACCCAGGCCACGACCGGGTCCATTTTGGTTGAAGTAGAGCAATCCTGGTTTGGACTGGTTCTTGTTGGCTCGATAAATAAAGTCCACATCTGAGCGTCGCAGCTGATTAAACCGCTTTTTATTGATCGCCACGCCAAAATCTGGTGCTGATTGGAGATCAAAACCCTCCGCTTGAATTTTCAAACGATCAACCAAAATATCAAAGGCCGTAATCAAATCAGCGCTAAATTGATTGTATTTCTGTCTTGACTTCACAAGAACATCATTTCCTGAGGGCTTCGGCAAATCAGGGCCAAGTCCACCTATCGGTGCGGCATCATCAAGAGATGATTCATCAATGTTCTTGATGCTTAATTGAACCCGCCTAGAAGCGATATTACCAAGGGCATCAACCGCAGAAACAGTGAATAGGTAGCGCTGTTGGAGCTCATAATCCGGATCATCGAGCAAGGTCACCGCACCACTGAGGGAATCAATGGAGAACCGGCTAGAATCATCGTCCGCAGAGGCGTCCAAGCTGTAGGTCACTGCCGTTGCATCGCTGGCTTCAGCTTGATAAACAATCAATCCGTCGCCCGAATGCTCAGAAAGCCTTGGAGCCTTCCCCCTCGATACAAATACTGGGGCCTCATCATCAAGATCATTCACCCTAAAGCGCACTTTTCGCGTTGAAGAATTACCAGCGACATCAGTGGCGGTGATGGAAAATGAATCCGGCATATCCTGATCTTCAAAATCAGGATCTGAGAGAAAACGCACGACCCCAGTTTCAGGATTAATCAAAAAATGAATAGAATCATCAATGCCATAAACAACCGGAGATATATCATCGCTCAGAGCGGTGTAAACGATTTGATTATTACCACTATTTTCGTCCAACGCTGTCGACTCCGTGGGGGAGATGAACTGCGGCGACACGGTATCCAATGTGAACGTTAGGGGGTCAGACAAGGGTGAGCGATTATCAGCAAAATCAATGGAACGAACTGTCAGTTCATAGTCTGAATCGTTAGTGATCGGTTCAGAGATAGCAAACACCCAATCACCTGAATCATCCACAACCTGACGCCCAATAGAAGAACCATCAAGAAACAGTTGAACAACCGTGCCAGGTTCGGCAGTGCCGATGAATTCAGGTGTATCGACATTCGTGATTTGATCCGCACCGCTAACCCCAGAGTCGGAAGGTGAGGACATCTGCGGGATAGCAGGTGTGGCCGGAGGATTCGTGTCAGGAATCACCTTGATGGTGTAGGCAGTTCCAAGGGTTTCACCAGCACCTTTTGAATCCTCCACGCGCAGAACAAGCGAATGCGTACCAAGATCCGCATCGGAGGGATTGCCCTCTAAGAGGCCCTTCGAATTCAGACGCAACCAACTTGGCCCCTCCTCGATGGAAAAGGAGAGGGGATCGCCATCGCCGTCAAAGGCCAAATCAGCAATCGACGCTGAATAGGCTTCAGATGCATACGCAGGATCCAACACCCAACTTGTCGACTTCCAGGTCGGGGGCAAATTCGTTGTGCGCTTTCGAACAACACGAAAACCCCAATCAAAGGATTGCTCCGCTGGCGCCTTTGGGGTTAAGGGAGACAATGCACCCATCGAGCGCTGAGTGGCCGGCTGCATAAAACTGCCCCCTTTCCGGTAGCGCCCCGGCATCCCTGAAGAGAAAGTGCCAACATCATCCAGCCATTCCCAAGCATTTCCTGCCTGGTCAAAGGTTCCATAGGGACTGGGCTTGTTATAAAGACCAACGGGTGATAAGCCATCAAAGGTGGAACCAAGAATGTTGGCCTGATCTGGAGGCAGAAGCTCTTCCTGATTCGGGAACAGGTTTAAACCAGGATCTGGACTCTCGCGGTAAAGGGCTGCTTTAACCCACTCAGCATGGGAGGGAAGTGCGTAATCGCCCTGATCAAATGATTGCTGATTGCGCTCAATCACCGCAAATTTATTATCACCTTGGCGTGGCTTCATGGTGTACACACCATCTTCGGTACTACCGGTCGACAGCCAGTTCACATAACGAGCAGCATCCCAGAAACTGACATAGGTCACTGGATGATTGGCCAATTCAGGAACAACCGAGTAGGTGTAATCTCCAGAAACACCATTTCTAACGATCCCACCCAAACCTTTTGACAAATCGGTATCAGCCATCTTTTCGTTATAAAGCTGATAATCATCAACCGATGCAACAGAGCTCAGGAACTGGGCGTATTGTTCATTGGTAACTTCATACGTACCAATATAAAAATCATAATCAGGCAAAGGATCACCAGAGACTGCATCGATGGGAGCATCGACTCCCGGGAGAGCACGAACCAGAACACTTGGCATCACAGGCAAAGCTTCAGCCACCTGAAATGACCAAAGGTCACCTTCGATGATGGAACCACTGGAGGTTTCCGTATCAATCCTCCAGTAATAGGTACGGCTGGGAATCAAATCCTCAGGTGGTATATAAATGTTTTTGGCTTGCGAACTGACCAACGTGAGGTTGCTTGAATCATCACCAAGGTAGACATGATTTAGGACAACATCCTGCCCTTCAAGCCACATCAAATCAGCATCAGGCTTAACAGTGGTTGAACCATTTGGCGCAATCGGGGTCCTCGCTTTCTTTGTACGGTGGCCTGGAATCCAATAGGAATCAGCACCAAATTCATAGGCGCCACTATCGGGGGCATTTCCCTGATAACCGTCAGTGACACCAGGGAGATGCATACCAAAATCAATAAGAGGTGAACCTTCCCGTGGCCTGAAATCAAAATTTTCTGGGTCACGCAACTCTTCTTTGATTAAGGTTGAGCGTATATTTTGATGCTGGCCTGAATTGCTTAAAAAGGAATTGCCAATCGCCTGATTCGGTGAACCAACGCCAAAGGCACCAGGCATACGGTCAAAAGCATTGTTATAGATAGTTGAATTGACATGGCCAAGGCGCCGGTTCTTATCCTTCCCATAAACCGATGGTTTGTATCGACACTCCCACTCCAAGCAACCAGGAGTGGAATCCAAATAACCATAAAACTTGCCACGTTCAGCACTTAAATCGTAGGCGAAATTAGAAACCAATGTGTTATTCATGATCTTGTGCTGATCACCCTTCATTCTCATCCCACGGCGCGTTTGCCTTGCAACATTGTGACGAGCGGTGCCGCGAATGCCAGCGGGGCTTCCATCAAATCGAATGCCATTGCGGCCTGGAGCGTCGTGGATCCAGTTGTAGGCGACCAAAGCTCCTTCTTGAGATGACGCTGGCACCTGAATACCTGAGATATCCCCATCGCCATGGAACGAGTGAATGTGGTTGTATCGCCATACAGAAGAATCACCGATTTTTCCACCACCACCGAAGCCAAAGGTATGAAATGTATTTCTCTCAACATTCATACGAGCAGCCGCGGTGACCCTCAGGGCTCCACGATCGCGAACATTATGCAAATAACTATTCTTCAATTCCAATCCAGGGCCTGCAGCACGCAGAAAACCACTGATGCCATTGGCAAATTCGGAGTTGATAAAACTAATATTGGAATCAGGAATGCTTTCCAGTTCCGGCCGACCTTTCAGGCTGACTGGTTGAATGCGGTTATCATAAAGAGGGCGTTGTCCATCCTTCAACATCCGACCGTCATAGGTTGGATAAAGAAAGCGCATCTGATCAAAATTCAAATTCGTCGATCCATCAAGTTCAAAAACTCCAGTATGAAAGGAGATCCCATTAAAGTTTAAATATGATGAGTTCTCGATCTCAAGTAACAAGTGATAATCAGCATCTGGATATTGATCAGGATCAGCGATATAGGAAGTTGAACGATCCCAGGCACGTGCCTGCAAGTCACTGAGGTTGGGATCCTGCTGATCAGGCAGCCAGACGTAGAGGTCTCCTGATTCCTTGTCGTAATGCCATTCCTGAGGGCGATCCAGAAATCCCAAGTGGCCCTCGAGATGATAATGAAACTGCTTAGTTCCCTGGACAGGTCCATTTTTGGTGGGCCAGAGATCTGCAGTCTCAACAGAACCATCGTTGCCACTGGTCCAGTTGAAATTGTTCAGGGCCTTCTGGCCAGGACTGCGTAGCCACAATTCAAAGTTTGGATCAATATCAAAAGATGATTCACCAGCCTTGTGATTGATAATCTCACCAGAATGAGTCAGGCCAAAACTCTTGTGAGGCACCAGCATGGCGCCATCGACACTGAAGCCAAGATCAGACAAACGTTGTTGACTTTCATAATTGGTATACACATTTGGCAACTCAGAATCAACGAGGCCGAGAGCTCGCGTTCCGTCAATATCCCAGTAACTATCTGGTGTTGCATTTCGGCGATCAGAATCATCAAACCGATCCCATTCCTTCGTGATATTCGGCCAACGAGCCGCTGTTAACATCTGGCCATCCAGATAGAGCTGAGAAACATCAAAATTTAAATTCGTCTTCCAGATGTTGCCGTCATGCTTGATCCAAGGCGTGTTGATCGCCTCAGCACCAGTAATCACAACATCTTCATCATCAAAGCTTTTAAATGTAATCGGAGCATCAACTGCACCATGGACATCTTGAAAACGAAGACGCTCTCGATAAGTACCGCCGCGAATCGCAACAACATCACCCGGCCGAACTACATCAATCGCCTGTTGAATGGTTTTAAACGGCTGAGTCTCTGTTCCCGGAGCCGCATCATCCCCACTGTTGGAAACAACATAAGTGCGAGATGTTTCCACCAGGGATTCAGCGGCAAGACTGAGCTCGGCTGTTGCTGTCGAAGCAGATGTGAACTGCGGCGCGCTGCCATCTACGACCAGGGACAAATCCTCTGATATCGACAACACCGAACCATCCGCATCCAGCTCGCGTACAGAAATGCGATATGCACCATCAGTGAAAGCCGACGCCTCAGGCACACTGAAGCTCCAAATCCCATCACCATCGGTTCGGGTCTCGGCCAACACCGCACCATCAACCAATAGCTCCAGCCGTGCATCAGCACCCGCTTCACCGCTGAGTTGCGGCGTTCTGGTGTTGATCAAACCCTCGCTATCGGAGATTCCGTTCTCTGCCTCGCCGATGAGGAAAGGTGCACTCAGACGCTCAACCGTTGCAGGCTCAGCAGAACCCTGAGGTTCAGAACTATCTGGGAAAGAATCGCCTGAACCGGGATCGCCCAAATCTGAAGCATCTGAATCCGGAACAACTAAATCAGTAGGGTCTGAATCTGGAAGTTCTGAACTAAGAAGTTCTGAATGTGCGGCATCTGCATCAGGACCATCTGACTCCAGCGGTGCTATGGACGGCTCACCTTGTTCATCGACAGGTGCATCCGTTCCCATGACAGATTCATCCTCAGCCACCAATGGATTGCCTGTGATGGAGTCCGGCTCCTCCAAGACGGAGCCCAGTCCAATGACATCGCCCGCAGTATCAGCTTCACCGGTGGGAGCGTCGTCAGAGGCAAAACTCTCCTCGACACTTAACGCACTGATTCCAGCTTCACCATTGAGATCAGGGTCCGGATCGCTGGTCACCTCCCATGTCAGGGACACATCAACGGGCAATTCACTGCGATTGCCCGCTGCATCCGTTGCCGTCACCAGAAATGACACGGATTCCGGCAACTGCCTCGCCATCTCTGCACTCAATCGCACCTCTCCCGTGCTCGCGTCAATCGTTAAACCAGTCAGTGGTGCATCTCCAGACGCCTCAAGCCCATAGGTGAACGCAGACGCATCGGTGGCAACGGCCGAATAAATCAACTGGCTGGCTGCGGCGTCTCGCTCTTCAACCGATGCCGCCTCAAGCGCACCCGAACCACTGGAATCTGCAAGCAACAGACCACGAAAACGGGCATCCCAGCCTGCGAACAAGGCCTTCGACCCCTTCATCCATTTGGAACGCCGTGTGATCGATCCATCGAGATTCACATCCAGCTGACGAAACCGCTCTCCTTTTTTTCGCTGCCCTTGCAACAACACCTGAAAGCCGTCCTTGACCCCAATCGCCTTGATCGCGTCCCAACGTCTCGAGCTGACGCTGGACAGGAACTTTCCAGATCTTGAACGCAACGGCACCACAGCGTCATCCGCTGTGATCAGGTAATCCTTGCGATCATCGACAAATCCATTCCCATCAAGATCAACGATGGGGCCTTGGACCCCATCCACACGGATCACATCACCAAAAATGTCCTCCCAGCCTGATACCAAGGCATCCTCAAGGGATGTCCAGGCAGACTTGGAGTTAATGCGACCGGCTGAGTTAGCAGCCAGCATCCGAAATTGCCCATGCTTGGACCCATCACCCTCAAGGAGAACGTCGAAACCTCGACGATGTGGCACAGCCTGGACAGCATTCCATCGAGGGGAGGAACGATCGGAGTAACGACGCCCCCCCCATTCCTGAAGGAGCAAACCACCATCGTCGGTAGCGAGCGTGTAAAACTTGGCTCCATCAACAAAGCCGTTACGATCCTGATCAGATCCTGGATTGTTCAACGACAAGTTGGATGACATAGAGCCCTCAAGCCATTAACGAATTCTGGCCCAATCGCAAGAAAGATGAAACAGCAGATTGAGCCCGTATGTACGCATTGAAATAAAGCACCAGAAACTATTGCAATCGAAAATAGTTGGGCGCAAGTGAAACTCAGCAAAGCAAGCTTGCAAAAGAACGTCTACAATTAAAACTTCGAACTGCCAATAATTTCGACGTCTTGAACATCATTCTTGCAAAAACAGAACGCATCTTTTCGTCTAATACGACTTGTTGAAAAAGTGCAGGCCAAAAACTCGAAGCCAGCCCAACTGAAACAAGGTCACGGAAAACATATGTCCAATCGCATAAAGGGATCAAACCCTTATCTGAAACAAAGCATATTTACATGAATTGCAAACCAATCGATTTGTGTCGACATCAGCCGTCAAAGGCATCTATGGCCGATCCACTGCAAGAAATAGAAACCAAACAAAGGAAAGCCCATGCATACACATTTAAAGCAGTAACGGCAGCCCCTCTGGCATTTTAGGGCACTACAAGCTCAAACAATAGAAGTAAACCAAAACAGAATGATTGTCCCAAGGCAAGGTCATTGTGACCAACAAACGCAGACAGGATTGAGGATTGGCTGGCTCGACTGACTCGTCCCAGCAACAAATTCCATAAGTGCGATTTCGCCTTCAGCAGTCTCTCCCACGCTCGTCAGCTAAACAAAGAGCTCAACAATCGGATTTTTTAGCTCATTCAAGTGGATTTACAAAAACAACTTTATTTGAATCGTTCAGGTGCCCGTTTCGCAAGATAGATTTTTGAGATTGCTGATGCCATTTAACCGTCTGGTCTTGTAATGCATCTTGTTGTACAAAGATAGCGGGAAAGCCGCTTGTCAAGGCATATATATTCCTCATCAACAATTTTATGAAGTGGGAGTACGACGACTCCCACAACGATCATGGCTAAGTTAACCAATCACTCCGTTGGGTTGAATGATGTCACCAAAAATAGTCTCCCAATCGTTTTTGAGAGCAAAAGGTATTTTTTTCCAACCAGTATTGCCCGTGATCATGCCCGAGTCATCTGTGGACCAAATCAAGAATCTGCCTCGATTCTTTTTACCACTTCCTTTCAAAAGCACCTCGAATCCATCATCCTCAGGCACGGCTTTCAAGATATTGTAGCCCCACTTACGATTTTTCCAATTGGATTTGACACGACCACGACGGTCCGTGATGGGAAGGCCTATGTTGTCATCAAGAATTTGAGATTGGTTCGTACCATCAACTAAACCATCATTGTTCTGATCGGTCGCCGCAGGGATGCCGATGATGCCGTCTGGCTTGATGAGATCGCCGAATTGATCTTCCCATCCATCTGCAACAGAAAAATTAGACGATTTCCACCCGCTGTTTTTTATAATGGCGCCATTTTTATCAGTATTCCATCGTAAAAACATACCCTTCGTACGGGATCCTTGCCCTTTTGATAGAACTGCAAATCCTTGGTCTGTGGAAACCGCCTTGATCACTGTGTAACCGGTCTTTTTACTGCTCGAATGTCCTTTAATCCTTCCAGATCGACTTTTAATTGCAATCCCTGATCCGGCAACAAAAATGAGTGGTTCCCTGAGGCCATCTACCAATCCATCATCATTAGTATCCTCAGCTGGTGGAAGTCCTACATTTCCGTCGACTTTGATGATGTCACCAAATTGGCTCTCCCATCCATTGGAAACTGCGAAATCAGTAGATTTCCAACCACTGCGTCCTGTAATTACACCGTCAGAATTTGTGTTCCATTTCTGATACTTGTCTTGATTCTGTTCTCCATTTCCTTTGAGCAGCAGAGCAAAGCCAGATTCTGAAGGTGCAGCCTGAATGACTTCATAACCAAGCTTTAAATCCTTGAAATTACCCTTGAGTGTTCCATTTTTGGTTCGAATTGGTATGGCTCGCTCCTCATGATAAATCTTTGATTGATTAGTTTCATCAACGATTCCATCACCATTGGCATCAATCACAGGTGCATTTCCAACAAATCCATCTTTTTTGATAACATCACCAAAATAATATTCCCAACCTAGATCTACAGCAGGGCCCGGTTTTTGCCATATGCTTTGTGCAGTGATATTCCCTGATTGATCAGTCCTCCATTGTCGGAATTTGCCAATATGATCGGTACCTGTGCCCTCAGTGAGAATCCGAAACTCATTGCCATCCTCCACAGCTTTGATGATTTTGTAGCCAGTCTTTGCACTCTGATGATTGCCTTTAGGCTCACCACTTTGGTCTCGAATCGCGATAACATTTTCATTAAGGAAGATCTTAGATTGCCCACTACCGTCCAGTAAACCATCAAGATTCAAATCTGTTTCTAGACTGTCATTGACTGGTAAATCAATTAATTGAGCATTAATATTTCCAGCCAGATCCAATGCCTCAATTCGAATTGAATATTTGCTCTTCTTTTCAAAATTAGGATCTGGTATCAGTCTGAGTTCACCTGTAGATGAATCTATAGAAAATAACGATGCATCATTCGTATTCTCCAAGGGAATACTATATGTTAATACTGTGTGATCAGTGGTTTCGACTTGATGGACAACTTGTTCCGCACCACTGTTTTCGTCGATGGCTGGAAGTATTTCTGGCGATGTAAATACTGGGGCTGTCGTATCGATCGTAATGACCAGTGATTGGGAGACTGCCGAGGAAATTCCATTGGCCGACGTTTTTGCCGTAATGGCATAGGTGCCGTCTTGGAACGGAGTATCTTGTGGCACTGTGTATGTCCAGATGCCATCACTCCCTACTTTGGCAGTTCCCAAGGCATTGGAATTTTGAAATAATTGAATTGTTTCACCTGAATTGCCTTTACCAGAGAATGTAGGGGTATTAGTACTGATGATTCCGTCAGAGTTGGATGCACCACTCTCAGATCCTTGATCCAAGATGGGAGCACCTGGCGCCTTGGGCGTGTCAACATCGACAGGTGTAAACACCCATAGATCTCCGGGAATTGTTTTGTCTTCAGTGACTGTATCAATACGCCAATAATATGTTTGTCCTGCTTCTAATGGCTCACTCGGTGTGAAGATATTGTTGCTCTGGTTTCCCTGGAACTGTAAAGCAGATGGATTTGATCCTAAGTAAATATCATTGGATACACCATCACGCCCTTCTAACCAGATCAGATCCGTGTTGATTTTGGCATTTGTAGCTCCATCTCGCGGAATTGGTGTCTTTGCTTTTTTGGTCTGATAGCCAGGAATCCAGTAATTTAAGTCACCATACTCGTAAGCTCCAATGTCAGGCGCACTGCCCTGATAACCATCTGTAAACTCCGGAATATATGTACCGGCATCGATTAATGAGGAACCGGCCTTGGGTCGAAAATCAAAATTATTGATATCGCGTAGCTCTTCAATAAGTAAACGACCACCACGCGAATCCTTCGACATCGAGTTGCCAGTTTTATCGATTGGATTGGCTACAGGAATATAGCTATCCTTGTCTCCTGCATTGTTGTGAACGACTGAATTAATATTTCCGGCATTGCGAATAGAATTTGGATTGTTCGGATATAAAGCACAATACCATTTGCCGTTTCTTTGCATTTGATCAGATGGAGCACAATTACGCCCCTCACGCCAACCATAAAACTTATCTCCACTCACACGTACATCATTATTCGAGTTTTGGAAGGCAATGTTATTAATAACATTATGATGATCGCCTTTAATCCTAAAGCCACGGCGATTATTAAAACTTACGTTGTTGTTAACTGTTCCGCCAAAGCCAGATGGGTCACCATCAAATCGTATGCCATTTCGTCCAGGGAGGTCATGGAACCAGTTGTTCTTAAATGTTGTATTAAAAACTTGGGCTTGATTAACCTGAACCCCAGAGTCATCCCCATGCCAAAAGGGATTGTAAATCCGCATGAGTTCAAATTGAGATGTGGGGTAGTTGCTCTCCTTACCATATTCGTAGTCTTCATAACTTCCCTGGCCAATCCTGCCAATCCCTCCCCAGCCAAAAGTGTGATACTCAAGCCTATTAATGTTGTTGTTGTAAGAGTTCCTGCCAATTTCGAATGCAGCGTAACCTCCTACTTTATTTCGGAAGTAAACATTTTCAAGCGTATTTCCTGATACTCCTTTGCCCCATGTCAGGAACGAGCCCCCATAGGTTGCAATGAACTCACTATCTTTTATGGTTAGGTTGTGATCCATTTCATATATTTCTTTTCCTCGTTCTCCACCGTAGCCCATTTGATTGACCATTGTATCAACACTTTTTCCGTTACTAAAAATGGGGAAGCTGCCAATATGTTTGTCACCTATCATATGGAGGTGGTGGCCTGAATGTATAAACTTTGAATTTTGGATGGTTGTGTCTGTTGTGCGCATGAGATGAATATCTCCGGCCTTGAATGTCAAGCCATCAACTTCAATATGAGATGCATCGGTGATTTCAAGAAGCCTATCCTCTACCCCTGGGTCTCCGTAGGTCTTGTTATATGTTCGGACTTCAATATTTCTATTATTCGGATCGTCCCCATCAGGCAGCCAGACGTAGAGATCATTGTGGAGTGGTTCCCAGACGTAATCCTTCCCGTAACTTGTTTTTACCGGCTTTAATTCGTCACGCATTTCAACATGCCATTCTCCTGGTTGGTCCAAGAGATTGAGATGACTTGTTAAGAAAAATTGCTGTGGGACCGATGATCGAATGGCTCGCCCAGTCCGTCCGCGTTGGTGGTCGTAAGGTTCATGACCACTGGCATAGGGTGAGAGTGTAAATTCGTTGGAATCTGCAGCTTTTTTATCAATCCAGCTGACATGTGCTCCTCCATCGTCGGAGAGCGGAACGAGAACGGCACCATCGAGTTCGATGCTTGGTAGATCATCTCCCTTTTTGATCCAACTGTCTGGATGCCAATAACTGCCGGGTGTTTTGTTGTTCGAATTGGATTCATCATATTCATGCCAGTTTTTTGTGATATTTGGATAACGTGCCCCGGTCAACATCTCTCCATCAAGGAAGAGCTGGGCAGGCCGATCATAAATTTTCGTCTTCCAGATATTACCTTCGTGTCGGACCCACTTGTTTTTGGGTTTTTGTGCTCCGGTAATAATAACTTCTTCACCTTGATAACTTTGAATACGAATGGGATGATCTTTCGTTCCCTGCCTGTGATTGAGAGATATCACTGAATGCTCAAGATTTTTCTTTTGTCCCATCTCTCCATAATCCTTACACTTCAGCTCACCTTTCCCCTGTCCGCGACCAACAAGTCGACAGCCTTTCCTTGGGCGAATAAAGTAATGATGACTGTTGTACTTTCCAGGGGCTAGACGGTAGGTCCCTCCTCGGATGTTCAGAGTGTCGCCCGGCTCACGTAGTTGTTGAGCACCCCATGAGATTGTCTTGAAGGGTTGATCAATCGTTCCAAGGTTGTTGTCGTCACCTTCAGGTGCCACGAAATAAGTATTGGTCTTGAAGGCAGTGATCACTCCATCGCCATTGATCCAATCCCCGCTAAATGTTGACTCCCACCCATTTCGTAGCGCCTCTCCAGGTTGAGTCCAAGGTAAGGTCTTGGTAATTAATCCTTCTTCATTAGTGGTCCAGATGCTGAATTTCCCTCGATGATTTGACCCAGTGCCTTTCAAGAGAAGTTCATATCCGTTGGTTGAAGGGATAGCTTTAAGTATTTGGTAACCCCATCTGCGATTGATTGAATTTCCTTTTGTTACCCCATTCGAACGCGTGATTTTGATTCCAGCACCCTTGTGCAGGATCTGCGACTGATTGGTGCCGTCTACAAGTCCATCATTGTTTTGATCGAGTGTCCCCTTAGCTACCAAGATTTCCGCTTCTGCTGTACTGTTCGACGTCAACTCCGGTGCTTGGGTATCCACAGTCAGTGTCAATATCTCTGAGGGCTCTGACGCTGAATCCTCCTCAAGACTGGTTTGCGCAGAAATAGTGTAGGTACCATCGTCCAGGGCCTCACCACTCTGCACAGTGAATGACCAGTTGCCTTCACTGTCTGCTGTTGTTGTTCCCAGGACTCCTTGTTCTGTTTTCAGTTCAACAGTTGCATTCGCACTAGCGGTTCCGATCAGAGTTGGTGTATTGATGTTTGTGACACCATCAGACTGTGAGTTTCCACTATCTGAATCAGTGTGAAGTGCGAGTGCTGACGGCTTTAAAATATCAAGCGTTTCTGCTTCTGGATCTGCATCAACATCGCTGATATTGTTAATACCTTCATCATTGATCGTTTCTGGATCGTCAGGATTCGGTTCTGAGATTGTTGTGCCTTCAGCAATTTGGGTTGGATTATCTTCGTTAATCGTTTCTGGATCGTCAGAATTTGGTTCTGAGATGGTTGTGCCTTCGGCAATTTGGGTTGGATTATCTTCATTGATCGTTTCTGGATCCTCAGGATTTGGTTCTGAGATTGGTTCTGAGATGGTTGTGCCTTCGGCAATTTGGGTTGGAGTGTCGTCATTGCTTGTTTCGTTGACAATTTCCTCTTCTTTTGAAACAAGGATCTCCTCTGAGTCACCATTAGGTCCGTTGATCACATTGGTAGGTCCATTCTCTTCACCCTCGGATGTTGGTCCATCGTTCTCTCCTAACGAATCATTCGGTTCTGGATCGGATTCGTCTGATGGGTTCACACTCAGGGAACTGATACCGCCTGCGGCACCTGCCCCAGCGTCCTGTTCATTGTCTTCCGTCTTCTCTCTCAGACTCAATGCCACGGTGACGGGCCATTCACTGCTATTTCCGGCTGAATCAGTTGTGATCAAAATGAAGGAAATATCTTTGGGAATATCTGTCAATTTGTCCGCATTAAGGCGCACTTCACCGCTGTCTTGATCAACAGCCAAAACACCATCAAAGCCTTGGCCTTCATCCTTCAATGCATAGGTCACATTGGAGGAATCGTTTGCTGTCGCGGTATAGATCAGTTCACCAACAGGGCTGCCTCCATCTGTGGACGCGGCTTCTACTCCAGCTCTTGAGTTCTTGCCAAGCAAAAGAGTACGAAACTGCGTATTCCATCCAGCAAACAAAGCTTTGGCACCGTTCATCCAGGGTGTTTTCTCTCTCACCTGGCCATCAAGGTTCACATCCAACACTCGGAAGCGTTGTTGTTTGCGACCTCTAGAACCGATCAGCACCTGAAATCCGTCATCGATGCTGATTGCTTTCAGTGCATTCCAGCGCCCGGATGTCCTCTTGGATAGTTTTTTCCCATCCTGGGCTGTCAGAGCAACTGACGTCCCATTGGTATAGATCTGATAGTGAGGATGCTTATCAAGAAAACCATTGCCATCATTATCTGATGCCTTGCCGATCACCCCATCCTTTTGAATCACGTCTCCAAAGATCCGCTCCCACCGCTGAGTGCTGGGATCGTTAGCGGCTTGCCACCCCGATTGACCATTGATCCGGCCATCGGCATTGACCGACATCCAGCTGAATTGTCCTTCCCTCTTTCCTTCTCCCTCGCAAAGCACCCTGAATCCATCCTCGTGCTTCACCGCCTGAATGGCGTTCCAGTGCGGAGTTGAGGTATCGGAGTAGGTACGCCCCTTCCAGTTCTTCAGCGGTAATGCACTGCCGCCGTTGATGGCCAGCTTGTACTGCTTGCTGGAGTCCACCAGGCCATTGCCGTCACGGTCGTTAGGGCCGGAAGCGGAGCGGACATCAGCCATGGTGATCCAGAGTATCTATTAATGCTGGTCGAAAGGCACTGTTCTGTCAGTCCCTGCGCGAGCCCATCAGTCCGTACCTCTCAGGCTTGGTCTTATCATCGCTCTCCGCATCAATCAGCTGAGCGTCTGACGCATCGTCACCAACCGATGCAGCCTGAAATCCACCAACCGAGCCACCAAGAAGCAATCCACGAAATCGCGCATCCCAGCCAGCGAAGAGAGCTTTGCCGCCATTGATCCATGTCGACTGCTGGTGACCTCTCCATCAAGGTCAGGATCTAGACCCCTGAATCGATCCTGTTTTCGACCCACCGAGTGCAGAAGCTCCTCAAAACCGTCTTCAACGTTGATCGCCTTGATGGCATCCCAACGCTTCGAACTCCTAAACGAGAAAGCCTGTCCCGATGAGGAACGCCAGGCCACCGCTTCGTCATCCACCAGGACTGATAAGCCATTCGACCGTCCAAAAATCCATCAACATCAACATCACGGTCAGAATTCAAACCAACAACGCCATCCACCTAAACAAGATCACCAAACACACTCTCCCAACCCCGTTGAACAGCAGAGCGACTGTTCAACCACTTGGAGCAGCCATTGATCCGTCCAGACTTATTAATCTCAAAAATCTTATCTTTTCCTACTTTTACACCCTTACCTCCAAGAAGTACTTGATATCCAGAGCCAATTAAACAACCTTTAAGGCACTTCCAGCCGCAGTTGGAGTCGCCTGGAAACTGACGACCTTTCCAATCGCGAAGAGGAGCGTACCTTCATCCGAAATCAATGCCTATTTATTTGAACTGTGACATATCTATTTTGATCAACCATCGCGAAACGGGATTGATTAATGGTTGGATCAATTCACTCGCCCCTACAACAGATTCCTCAAGTGCGGTTGCGCGTTCAGCAGTTCCTCCACGCTCGTCTCCTCAACAACCATCTCCATGCTCGGCATTGCCGCACTCAGCAGAAGATCCGATCCTCGCTGTTCAATCCTCACATCCTCAGCTCCTTCAATCCGGATCCGATCTCCCTCATCCGCTCTGTAATCAACAACCCGATCGAAACCTGCTGTTAACCAAAACTGATCAGCTCCCGGTCCACCCTTCAGAACGTCGTCACCGGCTCCTCCATTCAAGCTGTCATCACCCTGATGACCGTAGAGACGATCCGCTCCTGAACCTCCCATCAGTGAATCGTCTCCAACGCCACCGCGCACAGAATCAACGCCAACACCACCATGCAACACATCCGCCCCGCCTCGGCCTCTCAAAAAATCATCACCGCCTTGGCCCAATAACAAATCATCTCCAAGTCCACCGGTGAGTGAATCACTCCCATGTCCTCCCCTCAACGTGTCATTGCCAGAACCACCATGGGCACTGTCATCCCCGCTCCGAGCTTTCAATAGATCATCACCTTTGTCGCTCCTTAAGTAATCCTCACCCGAACGACCCACCAGCGTGTCATCACCCGTTCCGCCGTACAGCGAATCATTCGCGCGGCGGCCACGTAAATAGTCATTCCCCTGAGAACCGTGCAGAGCCGTATAGGTCTCACGGCCAACAAGCACGTCATCGCATCGGCTCCCCAGAATCCGGTAACCGTGATACTTGGCCTGCAGGGGTGCGGCTTTGCAGCGGTCCTCGACGGATCGCCTCGACGGAATCGTGATCAGAAGATCAAGGGCGTAGGGATCCTCTCGACTGTCGCTGCTGATCAAAATCGTCAGAGGATGCCGCTGCATCCCGTCCGTTTGAACAGCACGATTTGGCCGATATGACAACAATCCAGACTCACTGATCGTAAATAAATCCCTCGACGAATCGGATCCGATCGCATACGACAAAGATTCACCGGTGACCTCGCGATCATCACCCGTCGCCTTGTTATTTAAATTGACAATGGCCTGACATTCATCTCGCCCTGATCGAATCGCATAGCGGTATTGTTTTCTTTGCGCAGGTGCACGCAATTCTGGGATTGGCTCCTCCAGATCGACAAACAACCGCGATAAAAATGAAACCGCTTCCGATGCTTGCACCTTCAGAGGCGATGCCAGCTCGGGCATAACAGGCCATGGTGTCTGTTCCGATCCGGCAGCTGGATCAGAACCAGATGACGGGCTCGGATTCACCGCATCAACAGGTTCAGGTGTCGGTTCCGGCTGGATCGGTTTGGACAGCTCAGGGGTAAGGGGTCTTAACGAATCAGGCCCGATCGGCTTGGGGCGATCCCGAACCGGCTTCTCTCGTCCTGGCGTGGGACGCGATGGCTTTCCCTTACCAGGAGCAAACGATCCTGGTGACGGGGTTGGAGATGGATCCGGCGATGGGCTTGGATCAGGCGATGGAGCTGGTGGTGGTGGCCGTGTATCAACAGCGAGCGTGACAGTGTTATCAGCATCGGCTGCGTCTTGGTTGGCATTAAGGGCAGCGTTGGAGAAAGCATCATTCCCAACCGAGATCACCCCATTGGCTTGGCTATTCGCCGTTGGGGTGAAAGTGGCGGAGTATGAGGTGGCGGAGGCTGGGTTCCAGTTGGAGAGGGAACCTCCCGTGACGGAGACGTCAGATTCAATAAAAAAATTATTGGAGGGAGCTTCTGAGAGAGTGAAGGTGATGGTGGTCGTATCACCAACGCCCAGGGAGTCATCTTCATCGTCATCGTTGATCGCGATGGTGGGACGGATGGTATTAACAGCGAGTGTGACGGTGTTATCGGCATCAGCCTCGTCGTTATTGGCATTATTGGCAGCGTCTGTAAAGGCATCGTTCGCGACAGAGATCACGCCGTTGGCGTTGCTGTTGGTACTTGGGGTGAAAGTGGCGGAGTACGAGGTGGCGGAGGCTGGGTTCCAGTTGGAGAGGGAACCTCCCGTGACGGAGACGTCAGATTCAATAAAAAGATTATTGGAGGGAGCTTCTGAAAGTGTGAAGATAAATGTGGCAGTCTCACCAGCCTTCAGGGAATCATCAAGATCATTTTCAGAGATAGCGATGGTTGGCCTAATCCCATCAATGTTGAATGTTTTATTGGCACTGAGTGAATTTGGTTCTCCTGGTGTAATAAGAGTATTTGAGCTGTTATTCGCATATCCAGCACTGGACCGAATCGTTCCACTATTAAGCGAAAGAGCTGAGGTCGAAGTGTATCGCAAAGGGTCTGAAGTGTCTCCCTCTTGAACCGTATAAGTAAAATTTAGGTTGCTTGTTCCTGTTCCTGAACTGTAAGCAGCAGTGCGATCTGTGCCCCCCGTTTCCAGCTCGAGTGTTGGAGTGCCACTCGTCGTATTAACATTGACGGAAGAAGAGAAGTTCGCCGTAATTGTGATGGAGCTCCCAATACCAAAGGTGCCGTCAGCGGATGATGAGGTAATGTTGGTAATTGTCGGCCCAATACCAGGGATAGCCAAATCGCTTAAAAAGCCTGTATCGAAACTGGTACCGTTGGCAACCAATAGATCTGTGACAGTATTATTTCCTCCATAAATATGGTTATTAATTCCACTCCCAGATGATCTAAGTTGTTCTGCCTGCGTCATACGCCATGAGCTATCTCCAAACAAATAAACCCGTGTAGCAGAGCTTGAGTCATAGTGCTTGCTAGTATTTCCATTGTTGAGTAAATCTTGAGGGGTAAATATTCCGGAGGTTCCATTATTTTTTGTTGGCATCCGGTAGTTATTGCCATTTTTGTTTTCAATCCAGAGCGCAGGATCAGTTGTCATATTGCCAATCTCTTCTGCATCGGGCAGGTTGACATTGATTTTCAGTGTCGTGAAAACCAGTGAGGCAATATCTGCACTCAAGCCTTTGCCGCCAGA
This sequence comes from Synechococcus sp. MIT S1220, assembly GCF_047303025.1. Taxonomy (NCBI): domain Bacteria; kingdom Bacillati; phylum Cyanobacteriota; class Cyanophyceae; order Synechococcales; family Synechococcaceae; genus Synechococcus; species Synechococcus sp. MIT S1220. Next base: position 2,510,259 of record NZ_CP138939.1, read on the forward strand.
TTGGCCGGCACCGATATAAATATTGCCGCCTATAACCGCTGTTGCACCATCACCATTGGCCGTCCATGTTCCGTCAAGATCTTGTGCGCTGCCATCAGCCAAGGAGACTGTTTTGATGCGAAACCGTTGAGCATTGACATCTTCATCGTTCGTACGGCCACCGTTATAATCAATATATAAACCAGTCCATTCGTTTAGAGGAATTGCATTCGTTGATTCAAAACTTAATTTATTTCCAGACCAATCTCCAATACCAAATTTAAGTTTTCCGGCGTTGTCTAATGTTAAATCGACGTGGTCATTACTTCCGGCGACTCTGCCACCCTGCCATAGGAATTGATCATCGCTGTGCGGTGATAAATTTCTACGAAAGACGATTGTGCTCGCCCATGGCTGGCCTCTGTTGGCTGTTTTGCCAATGGCAACGTTGCTTCTGAGGCCAAAGTGAACATGCCTGGCAAGAGGACTCCAAAGAGGGTCGTTGCCTGCTGCAGAAACAAGGTATCCCGTTGGAGCGGCCCCATCAAATCGAACTGCCTTGCGGTATCGCGTTGTGGTAGATAAATTTGTACGTGAAAATTCAACATCAATGGTTTCTCCGTCCAGCTCGATCTGAGCGCGATCGTTAACGTTTTTTGGGATGGGCCGTCTGCCATGGGAGAGATTCCCGGATAAATGCTCGGAAAAAAGACGCCCTTCATCACCGAATGTATCTTGATCACTCAGCAATGCATCAAGATGGTGCCCTAACTCCTCATTCAGGACCCGAATTATGTCTATTGGTAATGCATACCGAATCCAGTCTTCGTTGAGATAAATGGCACGTTTCGACGCTGCATACGCTCCTTGAGCTCCGGTGATGATGTCATCCGGCAAAAGGTGAACAGCTGGCAGGGCGCTGAAGTCGTCATCAGCCAACCGCGAAATAAATTGCTGAAGACGCTTGGCTGAAACACTAGAACTTGGCTTCAACGACATATTAGCCGCTGAAAGCAAACGGCCATCAGAAGCTGAAAGGTGCAGCTTCTGGCGCCAATCTTGGAGTAGCCGATCAAGCTCTATCACAATATATATAGTACTCCTTCGACACGGATTTAACCAAAATTTCGCAAAAGTCTAAAAAAGAGACGGAATGAAGAAAAAAATAATTCCAAGAAGTCGACCCATAGAGCTCAACAAAGCGGAGTCAAAGAAAAAGCCAACACAAACAAAACGCATAAAAAAACCCAGTGGCTCTAGGCCTTTCAAATGAAGATCAAAACGCAGCAGGAAGGAACATAACTGACAACGGCGATAGGCTTGATCTTGATTAGCAAAATCCACAAAAAATCTATACAGTCAAATCAGCAAATACTCGACCAGCAAAGGCAAAGTTCCCTTGAAACCTCAATCGTTGCAGGGGTTTAAGCGGCCCAGAGAAGTCAACAAATTACAAATAATCCACGTAAAAATACAAAAGCAAACGCATATGAGGCTTTGGCCTTATGATTGTCAATGATCAACATCCATTGGAGACATTAACCAATGAGGCTGGCGCCAAACAAACAATGAAGAGCGTAAAGATAGCAGTTAGCGAATCCATAACCTTTCTGCTCCGAAGGGTGCAGCAACTCTTGTCAGACTCTCAATGACTGAACCATCATTGCAGTTTCAAAAAGCAAGCTTGCGTGAGGGGCCCCTCAATCTGTTGAGCTGCATAGAGCCTGGCCTCGGGGTTGATGGGGTTGAAGATGATCGGCGAGAATCAGTTGAGCCAGAGCGGGACGGTTGAGCAACCACAGCATACAAATGAGGCTCTGATTGTGAACAAGAGCATTCTGGTGGCAGCGTTTTATGCCTTCACGCCACTGCGTGACGAGCAGCGTGAGACATTACTAAGCCATTTATCAACCCTCGCCAGCGATAGCGATGTCGTTGGCTCTGTTTTGGTTGCAAGCGAAGGGGTGAACGGAACGATCAGCGGCCCGGAGGCCGGCGTGAATGCTGTTTTGGCTCAGCTCCGCAGCAACTTGAACTTGGAGGAGCATCACTACGCCCGTTTGGAGGTGAAACGCAGTTGGGCCAAGAAGCCGGTGTTCCGCCGCTTCAAGGCGCGGCGCAAAAAGGAGATCGTGACCATTGGCGTGGGAAGCGTGGATCCACGCGCCAGCGTTGGAACCTACGTGGAACCAGACGACTGGAACGCCCTGGTGGATGATCCCGACACACTCGTGATCGATACGCGCAACAGCTACGAAACAGGAATCGGCAGCTTTGAAGGAGCGATCGATCCCGGCACCGACAGCTTCCGGGAGTTTCCGGAGTGGGCCGAGCAGACGCTGCGGCCACTTATGGAGCAACAGTGCAGCAAGCGAATCGCCATGTTCTGCACTGGCGGCATCCGCTGCGAGAAGGCCAGCAGCTACTTGCAGCAGCAGGGCTTCGGGGAGGTGCATCACCTGCGCGGCGGCATTCTCAACTATTTAGAGCAAGTGCCCGCACACGAGAGCCGCTGGCAGGGCGAATGCTTCGTTTTCGATCAGCGGGTGGCCCTCAATCATCAGCTGGAACCTGGAAGCCACAGCCTGTGCCATGCCTGCGGGATGCCGGTGTCAGCCGAGGAACGAGAGCTGCCGAGCTATCGAAAGGGTGTGCAGTGCGTTCATTGTGTGGATCGCTTCAGCGATGCCGACCGTGAACGGTTTGCGATGCGCCAGCGGCAAATGGAGCAGGCGAAATCATAAGAGCATGATCGCTTCAGGATCTTGAACATTTTTTCAGCTTGAAATCACAGAGGCGTCGCAACTTAGTGAGCCTGGCCGATCTTGAGCGGATCACGACAGTTCCCATCGAATTTGAGTCCAAAATCTTGAGCAAAAGACATCAAGACAACCCTACTTATGTAACATACGAACAAATTAAAAACGCAAAAGCTGTACAAATATGGAGGGTCTTTAGTGCGTATCGGTTGATACAGTTCAAGCCTGATGGCGTTTAAACAATAGTGTTGCAATGACAACATCGACTGTGCTTCCTATAGAGAGTGGCTCACTGTTTGATCGAACGTCGTCCTTTACAGCGTTCTTTGGCGATGGAAGCGATGACGCATTCAATTCAGGCAGAGGGCCTCTGTCCCGCGCTACGGGTGGCTTAATTCCCGAAGGTTTTGTTAACAACGGCTTACGTGATTACACCGTTGTTAACGACAACATCATCACCAAAAAAGAGGTCAAGCAGGCGTACAACGCCTGGACCGATGCTCTCGTGAGCATCAGCCAAACCTATGCTGAGGACGGGTTGATCGGTGCAGAAAAACTTGCCAAAAAAGTGATCCGTGATGCCTATGGATATAACTTCGGTGCTGTGGCCTTCAAACCCACATGGGGCGAGGCAATGACCTCATTCCGGCCAACTCGCGAAGGAGCGTTGTCCTATTTCGTTGGTGGGAACAATGCCTACGATGATTTGGGCTTTGGAATCGGCACACATCCACCCAACTCCGATTGCATCACCGGTGAACGGTCACCTTGGGTCAAGTCGAAATTCTATCCCTCTGTCATCCGTCTGGATGGCGATACAGCAACCACGCAAGGTTTCTTGCATACCTACGGAGAGGACGGTTATCACGGTTTTGTCGATAAAACGTTCGCCTATCAAAAGGACGACAACGGCGATTTGCGGCTGATTGCTCACCACTCATCAGCGAATTACGATCCCAGCTTCAAAGCCGAAGACCTCGACAAACCAAAGCTTGAGGTGGTCAAATTTGAAGACTTCAAGCTGGACAACACGATCACGCTCGAGGATGTGGAGATGGCTCAGGATCGATGGATGGGAGCTCTCGTCAGCATCAGTCAAACCAACAAAAACGATGGCTATGAAGCGGCTGTAGAGGAATCGAGTGCTGTGATTGACCTGGCCTACGGCTATCAATATGGTGCCGTTGCCTTCAAGCCGACATGGACCACTGGTAATACAACCTTCCGCCCCGACAAGGAAGGTGCCATGTCTTACTTCATGGGTGGCATCAATAACGAGAAGTACCCAGATGACATCGGTTTTGCCAAGGGAAGTAATAACCCGGGCAAAAAACGCAGCCCCTGGGAATACGCCTGGTACGAGAATTCCGTGGTTCGTCTGAACGGCGACACAGCCACAACCATGGGCTGGGTCCATTTCCAGGACGAAGCAGGAGATAGGTCAATTGTGGACAAAACCTTCGAATTCAAGAAAGATGATGATGGAGAAATCAAGATTGTGACGCATCATTCATCAAGCCCATACAAGAGCGCCTGCGAAGACTGATCGGGTCCATCAACATTGATCAACAAGGGCGGCTTAATGGCCGCTCTTTTTTTGAACATCAATCCTTTAACTGTTCCCCAAAGCATCACGCAAGAGCTGATCCAATTCATCCAGTTCTCGCGCCAGATCAACAGTCATCGGGTCCTGACGAGGGTCACTTTGAGCTTCAAATGCATCTAAGGGATGATCTGGCAAAGCTGGAAGCACCGGTTGCCGCAGGTCCACCTGCATCGCCTGCAGATCACCAGCCACACTCTCGAGATGCTCCGATACCGCCATCACCCGCAGGCTTCCGGCTTCCTTGCCTTGTCGGGCCAGATTGAGATTGCGTTCCAATTGCTGAATCAACCGTTCCCGTTGACGTCCAAGCGCCGATCCCGACTCCCTGCCTAGACGCTTTCGTTCCTGACGGAGACGTTGTTCAAGATGACTCACAGAAAGAAGAGACGATGAACGTTTGGCATGGTCACCTGCATGGAGTTGTTCCAACGTGGATGGCAACTCCTGCACCCGTTGACAGCACAATTGGATGGCCGTCAGGCGCCCCATCTCCTGGGCTTGAAGCAGGCGCTGGCCAGCCTCTTCCGCCACGGCATCAGCACCACCTGCCAATTGCAAACTGCGACGGATCAGATCCGGCAATGTGGCCTCACGCCGGCGGGCCGCAACGACGTATGCAACGAGTGCTGCCAAAGGAAGAGCCAAAAACCAACCAAACGGCAGCACTTTGACGCCAATCACCAACACCAGACCTGCGCAGGCCATGGCGAGGGGATGACGAAGAGGATCAGTCAGAGGAAGCATCGACGACGCAGCATTCAAAGGGTCTTTCAGACCCGATCCTTCCGATGATGACAGTCGGGATCCATTGATGAATCAATGAGACCAATGGATTGGAAGAAACAGCATCGAGCGACAGAGTGATCCTTTGAATTGTTGTTGGTCAGTACAACCACTCAACAGATCACACCGGACGTGCCGAACCAATCGGCGGAAGTCTGAAGTCTTTCCGTGATCAAGGGATGAGAGCTGTTCTTCCCAACCCTCAATCCATACCCTTGATGCATACGTCGTAAGACAGCAATGATTGTTCAATTCAGTGGATCAAAAGCGATGGGAACGTTGATTGTCGAAGGCAAGCACAGACCATTCCGTGCCTTGGCATGTCCTTTAAAAATCCAGACGATTCAAAAACAAGCCACAAGTCGCTGATTCGCGGAGCTTGGAGCGTCAACCGCGACGCTGAAGCATCCATTCCGCTGTTAATGCATCAACGTCACCTTGACGGCCTTCGACAATCAAATCGATCACGCGGTCGCGATACCACACGATGGATGAGTCTCCGGGTGCTTGCCGCCAACGGCTTTCCAATTCATCGGGATCAAGCATCTGAAAACAACACAACAAAGACTGCTGAAATGGGAAGCAGGCAAGACCAGTCCCCAGCACAAATACAACGTGAGAAAATGAACTGCCCAGAGGGGCTTTGCTCAATCACGGCTACAACCCATTGATCTTGGCAACCGAAACGTCTGGCTGTGGCCCACACCGCGGAAACAAGACAACCGTTGATCCTCCATAAAAAAACCCCGTCTTAAAGAGGACGGGGCGCGCGAATTTAAGCGTTTCGTCAGCTTGACGAATCACTCATCAGCATCGCCTTCACTCAGCTCAGGGGCTCCACTGGATTCGCTGTGCTCCGCGGCTTGACCAGTCGGCAGGAGACGAATGGCTTTTTTACCGAGTTTGATCTGGAACTCGTCTCCAGGTTCAAGATTGAGCATGGCGGTATAGGCCTTGCCAATCAGCAGATTGCCGTTGCCTTGAACAGTTGCAACGTAGCTGAGTTTGCGTCCACCTTTACCAATGGCAGCACCACCAGAAGACAGGTTGACGCCCTTCGCTTCAAGCAGAGCCTCGTAGAAGGCAGTGAAGTTAAGGCGTTCGGCGCCATCCTTCTTTTCACTCACATAACCGCAAGCGCGTACCAGGTCAGACTTGGAGACGTCACCCAGGTCCTTCACCTTGTTGAGCAGCTCAGAGCCAGTCAGCATTGATTGTTCCCCATTGGATGACCACTTCATAGTAGATAGTTGTGCAAGTTGTCAACAGAAATCAATGCATCCAATGATTTGTTATGGCCAAAAATCTTGCCGTATACGGAGAGCTGGCGCGCCAATTGAGTGAATGCCAGCTGGAGCATCTATTGGCCATGACATTTCAAAACCCAGTGGCGACAAGCGTTTCCAGGGGTCTTCAGCAAGGCCACGATCATGGTTTCAAAGCGGTAACCTTTCAAACTTGAATCTCAGAGCAGAGTGGCATCGCAGGCCCACCAAATCGCACAAGCGTGACAAGCAGGATCAACAGGATTAGCTGTGCCAGGTAGGGCATCTTTGAGCTCCAAGCATTCCAGCGAGCGCCAACCCAACCAATCAAGCTCTGGGCCTACATCCAATCGAATCGGTCACGATCCCAGATCATCGATCGTTGGCTCAGAAAACGACCCACAACTGGAACTGAATTTCTCGCTGAATACGAATGTGCTGCGATCACGATGTCAAGTTGATCGCCGCACCGAACAAAGCTTGGCTCCCCCTTATCGCGACTAAACGCTTGGGAGAGCAGCAGCGTTTTTTCTTCGTAAGACATTGCCTTGAACTGCTGATTGCAGGTCTTGCCTGCGCTCAAGATGCACATCACAACGTCCCTTCAGCATCAACCCGGGACATCAACGGCTGGGTTTGACGACTCCATCATTGACAGCGGCTTGAAACAGCCCTTTTCATCCCAGGACCTGTGCATGGGATGGGTGAACACCTTTGGTTGCAATAGGGAGCTTCTTCACCAGGGAACGGCTCACCATTCGTTCTTTCTTGGCCCGCTGGAATGCATCGCTTAAACACACTCTCGCTCAACAGAAAGATCAACGTCAATCAAGGGCGGGTAACGCCTCATACACAGTGCCCGACAAACCACTTAGGAGGGACTACACCAGGGTTGTGGTGCCGGTCATTCAGCTGCACGTCTGCCCTGGCGCAAGCATGCATGAAACGGGATTCTGGTCGGGGATGATGCTGAAATTGAAAAAAAAGCCCCCGATGACAGGAGGCAGCATCCGAGAGATCCCCATCACCCGGCCTTGACGAGATTGTAGTGGCATTATTTTTTTCAACTTGAAAAATCCACTACAAGCAATCGGATTTCCATAACGGCTCAATGTTTCATTGATTGACACTTTGCAGACACGTGCAGAGTGATCAGCCATGCAATCGGGCTTATCACCCAAAAACCATTGCAGTAGCAAAACCTGCCAGGTAAATTTCAGCCACCCCATCACCCAGCCAGCAGTCACTGCTGGCTTTTTTGTTGTCCAGACCGTGATTTCAGCACCAGCGGGCGGGAGATCTTGAGTGATCAAATTCACGAAAAAGCCATGGAGCTAGGACAATCTGCTGATTGCACACAGCCTGTCCTGACCTAAAACAAAAGTAACGGCTGCCTTCGGCGGATTCTCGGGGAGTGAGAGACAAACCAATCGCCTGTCTCATCATGCATGCTGTCACCAATGACTCATCCGCACTTCTTGATTTCAAAGAGGGAGATCTGGTGCTCGTGCAACCGAATGGACGATCGGATCCAAACAATTCAACGGATTGGTGGCTGGGATGGATCATCCAAATCGACGCGGCTGACGCCGATGCATCCAGGCCGGTGTTGATTCAAGTTGCAGATTGCGATTCAGGCCAGGTGCAATGGATCCCCATATCGATCTGTACACGCCTCGTTTTGCCCTGCTTCAACAACGTCGTAAGCATGTTCTGACGCTCAGCTGCTTTGCATGCAGGCATGTATCACTATGAACGCCAGGGAAGGATCCCGAGGGTTTAAATTTTTGTAGTAGTTGATCTACAACCAACGTTCACCTCACCGTTTGTGAGGCGCAGTTCGACTCAGGCCATGGAACGGGGACCTGAGCTTGCTTCGGAGAACATTATGTCCACGCTTCGCTATCGCGGTGTTGAACTTGAGCGTCATGGAGTTGCGGGTAGCAGCGCCGCAGTCCAGCTCAAGTATCGCGGCAATCGTGCGTCCCTCAAGCCGGCTCACACGAGCCAATTGATGTACAGGGGCATTGCTTACTCCCACGGCGTGTCCCACCAGGCCATGCGCGAGAACTGGATTTGATCTGATCACCAACGCTCTGACCAGCGCAAGCGACCCAGGGATGGGTCGCTTTTTTGTGTTCAGAAGGACAGCTGCATGTTGTTCATCAGATCGCGAATCGTTTCCGGTGTTCCCTGAACAAATTCACCACCGTTGCCTTCAGCCAAGGCCTGCAGTGTTGTGGCATCAAAATTGCCGCTCTCGCCATAGCCCACACTGAACACTGCAATACGTTCATCACTTTCAAAGCCAGTTCGACGCAGTTCCTGAAGTAACTGATCAAGAGATGCTCCGGCTCCGCTGTCTTGCCCATCGGTCAGCACAACGACAGCACGAATCTCATTGGCCTTGCCAGAGCTGGCCAACCAATCACGACCAGCGAGGACAGCGTTGTGGAGTTGCGTTCCACCATCAGCGACCAAACCGGCAACAAATGCTTGTCCCTTCGCTTTGCTTTCCGGTTTGCCATCCAAGACGACAGGGTTGCGAACCTCGCTGTCGAAATCAATCAGTGCAACGACATCCCGAGTGCCTAATTGATTGAGATACAGCCGCAGACTGTTCTGCAATGCAGCAATCTTCTCTCCATTCATCGAGCCGGAACTGTCCACCACCATCGCAACGCGCGATGGTTTTTTGGCCACATCCAACCAGGCCTGCATCATGGCCTGGACCACCTCAGGCTTGGGTGATCGCAGCGCTTCATAACGCGCCTTTGGATCCACCCCATTGGCTTTGGTGATCTGATTGGACTTCACAGCTGGATTGGCCGGACGTAACCCGATCTCTCCCACAAGACGCTGCACACGCTCTTCCAGGAGGAACGCCATCAACACTTCAGCGGCTTCTCGCTCACGCTCCGACACCCAGGGTGCTTGAGGAAGAATCAGCCGCATGGTGCTGGTGAAGGTGGCTTTCGGATAAACCGCCACGTATTGCTCCTGGCCAGCCGAGCGATTCAAATTGCTGCTGACAACCAACGACTCATAAAGCGATCCGATTGAAGCCCAGAAGGGGCCGTTGTTGACCATCGCTTTGGCCAGACCACCAGTAGAAGCGCCATAGCGGGTGATCTTGCTCTGAATCGCCTCCACCTTTGGTGTGTTGGCGCGAACGTCATCAAGGGTGAGCGATTCAGCGGGTTTCCCGCTCACGGCAACAAACTGAGCCACCAAGGTCTGCAACCCGCTGTTGGAACGGGTTGGAGCCGTATGGACAAATCGAATCGGAAGATCATCTGCGCTCGGATCGAGCTCTCGATGGTTGGTGGCCGTCGTCAAGGTTGTAAAGGGATCTGGCAATCCCTTCAAACCCTTCGCAATTGCAGGTGTTGTCATCAAAACCATCGGAGAGCTAGCGAACGCCGGGCTATCCGTGGGAGCTGGGATCCACTCCTGCTTTGGTTCAATCACCTGAACCTGATAACGCAGCTGGTCCTGTTCCAGGTCTCCATCAAGGGAGATCAAGGTGGGGATGGTGGGGTCATCCACCGGCCGCTGACCACTTTTCACCGCCTGGGCTGTTTCCACCATCTCCGTCACCACATCCCCACTGCCCATGGCGCGGCAGTTCAACCCGATCACCGTTCCATCCGACAGTTTCAACTGCTCCCTCACCACAAGATCAGCGGTCTGGTTGCAAACATCAGACAGAGCGCTGCCAACGAGCGCGGTGACTTCAACTCCAGGGAGAACCTGCCCACAGCTGCTGAGCAGAAGTCCTGAAATTGCCGTGCCGAAAACGAAGAAACGCATCGTGCTGGTCTCGATACCCGCAGTGTGACCGAACCAAGCAAAATCAGTAGTGATTGACATCCAAGATGCCCTTCAACCTCTCCCAGCGGAGGGTTCTATCCCTGGCGATTCTTGCGGCTTCGGTTGCGCTGGCCGCCGTGCCCTGGTCCCCCTTCCGCCGCAGTCTTTCCGTCGCGGTGGGGTCGGAACTGGAGCAGCCGATGCGGGATCTGGAAACCCGTTTCGAACAGGCCCATCCCGACATCGACCTGGTGTGGCGCGTGCAGGGCAGTCAGGACATGGTGAACCAGGCGATGGAGACGAGAGCCGATCGGCCGCGTGTTCTTATTCCTGCCAGTGGTGAACTGCTGCGCGGGCTCGCTGAACGCCTGAGCCGCCAGCAAACCGATACCGGCCTAAGCGATCCCGAACCGATCGCACGGACCGTGCTTGTGGCCGTGAGCTGGCCGGAACGCGCCACAGCCCTGTTCGGAACAGGTCCATTTCGCTGGGCCGCCTTGAAGAAGGCCCTGGAGCAAAGCAACTGGAAAGATCTGGGGGGGCAGGAGAGCTGGGGCAGGTTCAATCTTCGGGCGACGGATCCAGCCCGATCCAACAGCGGCCAATTGGCGATGCTCCTGTGGCTTCGGTCCCAGGGCGGGGATCAGGCGATTGACCTCTGGAGACGCGCTCTTTATCAACCACCACGCTCGACCGATATTTTGCTGCGGGAATTCATTGCAACGGGCCCGAATGACGGAGACGTGGCGTTTGTCTACGAAAGCATCGCCCTCAGCCGGATTGACGAGGCGCGCCAACGCCAAGGTTCTCCATACACCGTCCTGGCTCCAGACCCCAGCTATGAAACAGTCCTGGAGGCTGCCGTGCTGGAAGGGAAGGCCGACGGTCGCCCCGCCGACGGAGTCAGTTTCATCCGCTTTCTGCGCAGTGATGCCCAACAGCAGTTGCTGATGGATTGGGGCTTCCGCAGCTTTGACGGACGACGCCCGGCGAACGCCCAAACCATCCAAGTGCTGCCCTCCCCTGACCAGACGGAACGGGACAGGGGCTTGCGCCTCTGGACAGCGGCCCCATGACGCAGTTGCCTGTCCTCTACAGCTTCCGCCGTTGCCCCTTCGCCATGCGGGCTCGCTGGGCCTTGCTGCAAGCGGGACTGCTGGTGCAGTGGCGCGAGGTAGCCCTGAAGCACAAACCGGCAGAGATGCTCCAGGCCTCAGCAAAAGGAACCGTTCCCGTACTGGTTTTGGGCGATGGCAGGGTGATTGACGAAAGCCTTGAGGTCATGCACTGGGCATTGGCACAGGCTGATCCACGCGGCCTGTTGCAAAACCGCGACAGCGGAACCTTGATCGCCGAGAACGATGGCCCGTTCAAGCATCATCTCGACCGCTTTAAGTACACCGACCGCTACCCCGGCGAGACAACCGAGACCCATCAACGGGCAGGGCTCGCCATCCTCCGGGAATGGAGTCGCCAAATCGATCAGCACGGCTGGCTTTTGAGCGATCGAGCCTCGCTGGCGGATGGAGCCCTTTGGCCGTTCGTGCGTCAATGGCGCATCGCTAATCCTGAAGGGTTCGACCACGACGACCAGCTCAAGCCGTTACGCAATTGGTTGCGGCGTTTCCTAGAAGACCCTCTTTTCGAACGGTTAATGCAGCGTGCTGACCCCTGGGATCCTGCCGGCGCTCAACCGCACTTTCCAGCAGATGCGATCGCGGTGCCGCTAACTCAACCCCTGTTTCATCTGGCCCTTGAGGCCGATTGGCGCACCGCAACCCGAGATGGTGCTTATCGCATCTCGACGCGCGGGCTGAGGCTGGAGCAGGTGGGTTTCATTCACTGCTCTTGGGAAGAGCAGTTGTTGGGCACGTACGAACGGTTTTACAGCGATGCCGGTGACGTGCTGCTGCTGGAGATTGATCCCAAGCTTGTGAACGCACCACTCAGAGCGGATGCAGCTCCTACGGGGGATCTCTTCCCTCATCTTTACGGCGCACTGCCCCTCAAGGCAGTTCGTGAGGTGGCTCCGTTCAGGACTTGATCACCGGATCAAAACAATGCTGCTGGAGGCGAGCGCAAGGCCAAAGCTGCTAATACCAGACAGGGGCAACTCTCAAGCGATACAACCTAAGACAACGCAAGAATTCTTAGGACAGTTTAGGGGTTGCACAACTGCTCAGGGGCTCTATGACGTGTTGGTCGTTTGAGGCCGCTGCACTTGCTCCCCTCTCCATCACGACAGGAACCGACCGCCTGGTCGAGCCGACTCCTCAAGCAATTAAGCGAGCGATGCCCAAATCGCACATTGAGTCAAACAACGGCTCTGATGGAAGCCCATGACATTCGCATGTGCCGCAAATCGGCGAACCGCTGAAACCTGCCTCAACACGGATTCACGAACACAAACGCCGTACGCCTGGTGCTGAAACTGTTCGGCTTTTCCTTCCATGGCAACGCTGATCCAGGCTTGATCAGAAGTGAAGTGCTCCATTGCAGCCTGCGATCCAGCGAACTTGCTGTCCTGCTCCGCACGACCACAACGCTCCGCCATTGACGTCGATTGGTCATGTCGAGGATGGTGTTCCATGGGCGTACACACCCCTCACAACAACAGTCCTGAACTGACCTTTGACCTCAAGACTTGTGCGGCTGGATCAACTGGAAGGGCAAGCCAGGGAGCAGGGTTTGCTGCTTCGGCTCCAGGTCGGTCGTCCACTGGGGTTGTGGAGCCTGCGGTTGGCGGTGGCCAAGCCGATTGGCGATTCCCGCCTGCGCCTGCTTGGCGAGATGAAAGCATGGGCCTACGCCACCAGCCATGGGTTACAACTCGACACCATGCGGGTGCTGCCAAACGGTCCCATCGGCGTTGGTGATCTGATCTGGGCGGCAACAATGGCCTGGGCGATCGAAGCAACCCCATGCCGCTCCGCACGCCTTTTGGCCATTCGTGATGACGACCGGCAGCACCGGCGTTTGGTGCGCTATTTCCATCAACGGGGGTTCAGGTCCGTTCGAGAGGTGGAAGCAGCCCTGTGGGATCTGCCACTGCGGCTGATCTGGGGGGGAGCCGGTGCCTTGATGACGGGCTGCTGCGAGGAGATTCTGCTGCGAATGACAGATCGCTGGAAACGCTCTCGCGCCAGTCAGGAGATCTGATCAACCTCTCAAAACACATGAGGGCCAACGCATAGGTTCAGCTTGGATTGGCAGCGTGATAGCTACTGCGTACCAAAGGCCCACTGCGCACCTGCGCAAAACCAAGATCCTGGGCCACATCGGCCAACCGATCAAACTCCTCAGGAGTCCAGTAGCGAGCTACTGGGATATGGGCAAGCGAAGGCCTCAGATATTGGCCAAGGGTGATGCGCTGACAATCAACCGATCGCAGATCACGCATCGCCTCGATCACCTCATCCCGGTGCTCACCAAGGCCGAGCATCAAGCCGGATTTGGTGGGAATCGAGGGATCCAGATCCCGAGCTGCGGCCAGTAAATCGAGCGATCGGCGGTAGGTGGCCCCGCGACGCACCTCCCTTTGCAGACGCTCCACAGTTTCGATGTTGTGGTTGAAGCAGGCCGGCTGGGCAGCCAGCACCGTGGAAAGCCGCTCGCGCTGAGCGATCAGCGCCTTCTCCGGATTCCGCACACCACCCCAGAAATCGGGAGTGAGCACCTCAATGGCAATCAAAGGATTGCGTGCACGGATCGCCGCCATCGTTGTGGTGAACAGCGAGGCCCCGTGGTCGGCCAGGTCATCCCGAGCGACGGCCGTCAACACCACGTAACGCAGGCCCATCGACTCCACGGCTGAGGCAACACGCTCGGCTTCCTCTTGATCAAGCGCCATCGGTGCCCGGCCTTTTTCGACCTGACAGAACGCACAGCTGCGGGTGCAGATCGATCCGCCCAGCAGAAACGTGGCCGTTCCCGCGGCGTAACACTCGCCGCGGTTCGGACAGCGCCCCTCCTCACAGATGGTGTGCAATCGGTTCTGTTTGACCAGCGACTGCACGGTTTCGAGTTCTGAAGCTGCACCGATCGGGCGGCGCAGCCACTCCGGCAAGCGCTCCGTTGGGGCTATCGCGCTGTACTGACTCATCCGGCCATGGCCCCTAACACAATTCTGGCTCGCGATTCCGGAAGCGCGTGCCCCTAAAAGCAAATACACCCTGGCGTGGTTCACGGCAGAAACCTCGTGGCTTGTGGCTTGAGGCTTGTGGCTTGATCGAGAAACACTCCCTCAGCTGACCAGTTGGCGGCGGATACCTTCAACCGCGCAGGCCGTGCGGTTGCGGGCATTCATCTTGCGGATCAGGGAATGAACGTGATCGCGGGCCGTGGTTTCTGCAATATGCAGCGTTTTCCCAATTTCACGATTGGACAGTCCAGCGCAGATCAGCAGGAGCACATCGCTTTCGCGGGGTGTCAGCGGGGTCACAGGTTCCGGGGGCAAATTGAAGGGATCTCTCCCAGGAACAGCATCTCTTGATCTCCTGAGCAGCGCTGAAGTGCTTCTGAAGGATTCTCTGAGAGATTGCTGAGGAGACTGTCCTGAAAAAAACGCTCAGAAAAAACATCGCGAAGACACCGCCTCCATTCAGGAAGCGGTGCCGATGGCGGAAGCCTCGCTAACCCCGAATCAGATCATCAGATCAAGTTGATCTGCTCTGCGGTGAGGGTTGGAGAGCCTTTGAGGGCTGCAAGCAAGCCACCCTCACCGAAGCCGCCCTCACTACCGTTTTCGTTGTAATAGAGGTTTCCCTTGGGTTGGTAATAGAGGAAATCAACATCGCCCTCGCGTTTCAGCTGTCTGAAATCGCGACGGTTTTCAGCCACACCAACACTTCCATCACCGCCAAATTCATCGGAATCCAGCAGGATCCGATCCCCCTGCCTGGGACGGAAATCGCGGATCTGATCGGCCTGGCGACGGCCGCAGCCATCCGCATCGTTGAAAACGAAACTATCGGCACCTCGGCGCCCGATCAGACGATCCTTGCCAGGGCCAGCCTCGATCAAATCGTCGTCCTGGGTCCCGCGTACCGCCTCACGGCCACGCTCGCGATCGCCGCTGATCATGCCATCGAGCGAGACGTTGTAGCTGGAGAGCTGGAAGTGATTGACGCTGTTATCAACGATGGAATTAAACGAATCCTGAATGGTTGTGTTCGAAAAATCGTTGACGCTGTTGTCTGAGTTATCAACAAGATTCGAAACACTGTTGTCGATATTGATATTGTTCACGCTGTTGTCATTGACCACCATGCTTTGGTTGATGCTGTTATCGACATAGGTGTTATTGGTGGTGTTCTCAGTGATCGTGGTGTTGTTGATGGTGTTGAAGTAAAGCTCAAACAACTGCTGAACCTGGGCAAGGGTGAGCGTGTTGCCACCATTAACCATTTGATCGACTGCCGGATCATCAATTTCATCAAGAACCTCACCGAGATCCTCTGGATCCACCTCAAACTCCTCACCCTCGTAATCCTCCAGTAGCGCCACCAACGCCTCGTCTGGTTGATCCAGCGCCGGAGACTCCGGACTCAAAGCCTCAGCCGGATCAATCCCCTCAGCAACATCCACCTCAACAACGTCGATTGGCTCAGGTGCAATCACCGGCGCCAACGGCTGATCAACAAGCAAATCATCAGCCAAATCAACAGCCACCGGTTCAACCGGCAACACATCCTCCAGTCCGCTGCCGCCAACCGCCTGCTCGGACGGCCCGCCCCCATGCACACCACCCTGGTATGCAAAGTGTTCTGCCGAATGGTCTCCCAGAGGGTTTCCACGATGGTGGTGATGGCCACGGCCGCCGTGGTGACCGCCGCGCCCTCCCCTGCCGCCGCGTCCTCCGCGGGGACGGAACCCAAAACCACCAGCGAAGGCCAACACATCACCTGCCACATTCATCGGCAAACCACTGATGATCAATTCATTGGAGATGGAATCCACCACCTCCTGCTCTTCAATAGAGATTTCCGTTATTTTGGATGAGCGGGAGTGATATTGGCTGCTTTCAGCCATCAAATCAAAGAACGAAGGCATAACAGAACCCGGAAATGCAGCGACAAGCAAACCGCCTGACATCACAAGATTCACAGATAGGAGTGATCAGCACATCCTCAATCTGACGTGGTTGGACAAAAAACACGTCAGATGAAGGGGAGCAAAAAATATGATTAATTCAGAAAATTCTCCACACTTTGGCTGAGATTCAAAGCTGCATTCAATGCATCAGAGGCAGCCAACAATCCATCTGATGCTGTTGTCAATGCACCATCAAGGGTTGACTCAACGCTCTGAATCACCGGCTCAAGCAGATGATTTCGTGCTGCACGTCCTGACCGACCTCGACGACGCGGCCGCCTGCCAAGCTTGGCGGTGAACAACGCCTCACTCGCCTGCCAGGCCACCTCAGCCACCGCCTTCCCCATAGCCCGGGCACGCAGATCGCCATCCTGAATATGGATTCCGCCATACAGGCGTGAACGACCGGCCTCAGCAGCCGCATCCCAAACCGTGTCCCATTGCAGGGAAATCGGTTCGCCTTCGTACTGCTCGAAGGCCAGTGTATCGGTGCTGTAGGACCCGATCAGATCCGGCTGTCCATCACGATCCAGATCTTGCGCGCCGCGGCTGATGCCGTCGTAAAGCCGATCCGAACCGGTAAAGGCCTCCAGCACTGAAGCGGCTGCATAGGAAAACCCGGAATGCCCTGAGGTGTATTCGGGGAAGGCCGGGGTCACGAAAGTGACATCTTGATAGGGCTGCCAGGTGCTGCCGGGAATCATCTGGGTTCCCTGGTTGGGCCCGCCCCAGGCCGCGATCTCCTCATCTGCAAAGAGGTAGCGGATCGCCGTCTGCGGACGGACGTAATCGTGGGCATATTTCGCATCCCAGATCGCAATGCCCGTGTCCATCAGGGCGTTGTTCAAGGCAAAGAACAACTTCACGTCCTGCTCAAGGCCGTGGTCCTCCCGCAGGGCGATGTCTTGAGCGAACTCATTCCAGTGGCCCGGCGGAGTTGAACTGTTGGGGCCATCCGCCCAGTACTCCGCGATCACCTTTTGCTCCGGGGTGAGGGCGGCGCTGAGTTGGGCCACCTCCGTGAACTGGCTCCTATAAGCAGCGTCGTTGCTGCTCACCACTCCATGGGCATCGGTGTAGGGGCTGAAATCGTCGAATTGCGGTGGAGCGACGGGCCTGAAATCACGGCCACTGCTGATCGCAAACGGATCCACCTGCCCCCAGTGGGGCGTGAGCGGCGTTTGGACGTCGTAACTGGAGGGATCCTCCGTCACGATCGGAATACCGTTCTCATCCACAGCTGAGCCATTGGGAACCTTCAGCGGCGTCCAGTAATTGGGATCGAGATCGGGATCATCCGGGTCATTCATCGGTGCATACCCCGAGTTGTCGGCGTAGTCATTCCGGGCGTTGGAGCCATCGTTGGCACGACGACGCAGCACCGTTCGGGCCGCCCGCAGACCAACGCGTGAGGCATGGTTACGACGCCCCCCATCAGCCCCGTAGCCGAGTTGATCCAGCAGCCCGTCAAAGCGATCGGTGTGAGATGGGAACAGCTGGGAGAGGGTGTGATGGGCCGCTGTGCTGACGGCACGCTCCTGGGTGTCCTCCGCCATGCGGCGTCTGGCACGGCGGTGCACGGGTCGGGGATTGAAATAAGCGCCGGCAGCGCCGGCATCGAATGCCGCCCAGGCGTCGTACATCGCGGCATGGGCAAGATGCAGCGACCGGGTGATCACGGTGGGAACGGGCTTGTCCTCGCGGATCGCCTGGAGGGCAAGCTCATTCCATTGGGCCACCACGGTGTTCTGGAGCTCCAAATTCTCCAGCTCCTGGTTCTCCGAATCCGGTGCTGGGAGCGCCGCCTCAGCGCTGGGCGGTTCGGATTCAGGTTCTGACGCCGCCGGCACCGGCTCCAGCAACGCTGGCGCATCAACAGGTGCCTCAGCGACCTGTGGTTCATCCACCGATTGCTCATCAACCGGTGTCAGATCGGCTGGCGGCTGATCAACAGGACCCGCTGGCAGATCGGACGGGCCATCCGCTCCAGCATCGTGCTCTGTAGTGCCGTTTCCTGGGGTATCGGGATCGGCAACAGCGGCACCCTCTTCATTTCGGTTCTCTACAGAACTGCCCTCTCCAGGCGCATCCGCGCCAGGTGCAGCATCCGCGCCGGATCGCCCATTGCTGCCAGAAGCAGATGGCTTGGGGGTCAGCCCCGGATCACTGGTTGATCCAGCCACAGCCGGAGCTGGATTCTGGCCACTGCCGAGCCCTGAGAGCAACGCGTCCTCAATGGGTCTCTCAGCCACCGGTGCCAAGGGCACGGGTGCAGCGGCTTCTGCCAGTTCAGACGCAATCGAAGCCGCATCGATCGCACTGGTGGTGCTGATCGCCGCATCAGCCACGGCCACGGTTCCAAGCTCCGAAGCCGGGCTTAGTTCAGCGGGCTTGGGACTGCCGAACGACAGCTCAACGGCACGCGGCTCTGAGGAACCCCGCAACACGGGTCTGCCCCTGCGCATGACGCGATGGCGACCAGCGCGGCCACCGAACCGGGCATGAAGACCTGCAAGGAGGTTCCGCGCGGGCATCGAATTCGGGTGTTTGCTTCAAAGCTTGCACCGATTCCCAGCATCTTCACACCACCATCTGTCGGGTTTTTCAGTGAACTCTTAGGTTCTTCTCAGGAAGCATTCAACCCTCCTTCAGTCAACGGGTCTGCGACCTTCTAAGGCGCGGCTGAGGGTCACTTCATCGGCGTATTCCAATTCACTTCCCATCGGCAATCCGTAGGCAATCCGGCTGACGGGACAGAACGGTTTGAGCAGGCGTGCCAGGTAGAGGCTGGTGGTGTCCCCTTCCACGCTTGGGGTCAACGCCAGGATCACCTCAGTGATCGATTCCTGGTCGAGACGCTGCACCAGGGGGCGAATGTTGAGCAGCTCCGGACCCACACCATCCATCGGGGAAATCAACCCGCCCAAGACGTGGTAACTGCCGTGGAACTCACGGGTGCGCTCCAACGCCAGCAGATCACGGGAATCAGCTACCACACAGATCAATCCGTTCGCCCGTTCCGGGTTGCGGCAGATCTCACAGAGCGGATCGGCGGAGAGGTGAAAGCAGCGCTGGCACTGCCCAACCTGGCTGCGGGCCGCAAGCAAGGCATCGGCGAACTGCCGGCTCTGCTCCTCCGGTTGGTTCAACAAGTGCAAAGCCAGCCGTTGGGCGGTGCGAGGACCGATGCCCGGTAGGCGTTCGAATTGATCGATCAACCGAGCCAACGGTCGTGTGAAGCCGCTCAGGGATCTGCCGCCAGTGGGCGAAATGTAGGAGTTGCTGCCAGCAGCCGCCCCTTCAGACTGCAGAGGTGTGGAGACATCCATGGCCGACTTACCCCTTCAGAGAGGCGAGGGATTTGAGTTCCAGGTGGAGCACAACTTGCAGAGCGAATCGCAGCAGTTGGCCCTGCAGGAACTGGAGCGGTTGCTCGCATCTGAACGGAACTGGCCGGGATGCTTGGGCACCGTTGGCCCCGATCTGATCGACGCGAATGCGCCGAATCGTTTCATCACAAGAACCCACTGGAGGGATGTGGACTGTTTCGTGGAGTGGATGGTGAGCAGCGAACGGAACCAGCTGCTGAAAGCGATCGAGGAGCTGGGCTACAGCTACTCAGCAGCAACCAATTGGCGGGGCTATGCCTCATGGATTGCTGGAGAAGCGGAGAGTGATCCTCCGCCAACCTGGAAAGTGAATCTGCTGGTGCTGCTCTGCCTGTACCCCACGGTGCTCATCCTCAACAGCCTGATCAACCCGCTGGGGATGGGCTATTCCAGCTCGCTGCTGCTGGGAAACATCTGTTCGGTGGCTCTCACGGGATGGCTGTTAGTACCAGCAGCCCAACGCTGGTACACCCGCTGGCTCAACGGACGCAGCAGTCGGCGAGGCAGCCAGAAGGCCCTGCTCTCGATTGCAGCGCTGCTGCTGCTGAGCTGGGCGATCAGCCGGGGCATTTCGGGCTGAGAGCACGCAACGGAACGCCAGGAGAGAACTTTGACGGGCTTCTGCCTGGGATTTCACAGCATTCAATTCGCACCGGCAGAATGTGGAGCGGAAAACCTTCACCGTCGATGCAGCTGTTTCGCTCCTTTGCCCGCCTGCTCGTCTGCGGACTGCTGGTGTTTGCCTTGGGGGCCTGTGCAGCCGGACCCACGGCCGGATTGCAGTCGTATCAGAGTCCGGACGGACGATTTGCCTTCCTGTATCCCACCGGTTGGACCCAGGTGCAGGTGAGCAACGGCCCGCGGGTGGTGTTCCACGATCTGATCCACAGTGATGAGACGGTGAGCCTGATGATCAACAACGTGGACGACAAGGATGCGCTCACGGATCTGGGCAGTGCCGTAGCGGTGGGTGAACGGCTACGGCGTGAGGTGATCGCCACCGCTGGCAGCGGACGAACAGCGGAGTTGGTGGAGGCGGGCGAACGGGAAGCCAACGGCCACACCTTTTATGACCTGGAATATGCCGTGCATCTCGAAGATCGCGACCGCCACGAACTGGCAACAGTTGTTGTGGATCGAGGCCGGCTCTACACCCTCGCAACCAGCACCAATGAAGAGCGCTGGCCCAAGGTGAAGGATCTCTGCAGCCGCGTGGTGCGCTCGCTTAATCTGCTCGTGTGAGCTTGAGATTTTGAGGTCGGCTACTGGTTAAACCCATAGGGTGAAGTCAATGAGTAATTCGCATTGTCACTGCGAACCTGATCTTTGAAAGGGGAGAGTTCTCCGGCACGATCAATAACCGCAAAATAAAAGATGCTTTTATTCTCTCAAGGGGCAAAGACTTCACCGAAGACTTTGAGCTCGGCCGAGACGGCATTGGCACTACTTAACCTCTCGATCGTAAATTCAAACAAAAAAGTGATGACATGAAGATTATAGGCAATGACAATGTGAAAACCTTGTTCTTAAATATCAACAAGGATGATTTCCTTGCGAACTACCCCAACAACCTCCAAGAAGTACCAGCTGTGGAAATTGATTTAATTTAATCAGCGTCCCCAAACCTCACAACACTGAACATTGCAACACCCCGCCTCGCGGGGTGTTTTTTTATGGCAACAGTCGAGGTTCAGGTTCAGAACATAAACCGTAACCTCTTGCTGCTCGCCTCATTCGCTTCCGCACCGCTGCTGGGCTTCGCAGGCCATTCCGTTTCGAGATAGCTGACGCCACCACGGCTGAACGGCCGTGCTTCCAAACGTTGGGTGTTGAGATCTGTTCCACGCATCGCTCTAATCAAGCCACCCAGCTCCATCAAATTCAGATCGGTTTGCAACTCACGGCCGGCCGCAGCCACCAACTCCGGCAGGCGGATCAGATGTTGTGGCTGCTTGATCCGTTCAAACAAGGCCTTCAAAGCCAGCTGTTGCCGTTCCAGCCGCCCGAAATCGCCGCGGCCGTCATTGCGCCACCGCAGGAACCCCTCCAGATCCTTGCCCCGCAACACCTGCTTGCCAGGTTGCAGATCAATCTGTAGGTCCTGGCTGCGATCCACGTAATAGAGCCGTTTGGGCACATCCAGCTCGATCCCACCCACCAGATCCGCCAGCCTGGCGATTCCATCCAAATTCACCAAGATGTGATGGCGGATCGGGCGATTCATCAACCGCGTCAGCTCCCGTTCCACAGCATCAGGGCCGCCCCGGGCCAGCAGCCCATTGATCTTCAGAGGGCCGAAGTCATCCGCATCGATGTAACTGTCCCGTGGAATCTGGGTGATCGATGTGCGCTCACCCTCCACTCGCACGGTGAAGATCGCATCGGTGTTGCTGCCGCTGGCATCGAGGCCGAGCACCACCACCTCCCGGCCCCCGAAACCGCTCCAGCTCTCGAAGGGATTGATGGGGAGCAGCGCCGGCATCTGGACTTCACCTTCAGGCTGAACAATGCGCGTCAGCGGCGCCGGCATCTGAACTTCACCTTCACGCTGAACAATGCGCGTCAGCGGCACCGACAACAACAACCCACCCACGAGGCCAACCGCTGAGGCGATCCAAACCGAACGGTTCGGCTTAGACGACGAAGAGTTGTGCCACGACATTCCCCAAAACTAGGCAGGCCCCACTGACCAGGCCCCAATTGCCAGGCTCAACAAGGCCAAACGCCCCTCAAACCAAGGGATCGCTGATCACCATCGCCGCGCATGGCAATTGACTGATCAATTTGCTGGTGCGATCGCTGCCGGGAATCGGCAGACCCGCCACCCGGCGGCGTTGGGTGCGCAGGATCACCAGATCATGTTCACAGCTCAGCCGATGGATTGATCCATCGATCCCCGGGCCGCGCACTATCACGCTGTGGAACTTCTCTGCTGCGATTCCTGCCGGCCGCCAACGAATCAACTGCTCTTCCATCCACTGCCGATCCTGGCGGCTGAAGCGGGGATCATGCACATGCAGCAACGTGATCCGGGTGCGCTGGTCTTCCGGAGCCGTGTTCATCACCCGTAGCGCCAGCTCGAACTGCTCCCGAGCGCTCGCGGAGAGATCCTTGATCGGCACCAGGATCCGATTCAGTTCGGCATCCCATCGCCGAGCCAGGTTCACCACCACCACCGGGCAGTGGGCCGTGCGGCAAACGCCATCAACGATGTCGCCCATCAGCCAGGCGCGCAGCTGATCCTGCCGGCCGGCACCGATCAGCAACAGGTCGGCCGCCTGCTCCAAGGCAGTGCGACTCATTCCACCCGCGATGTCTTCATCCAACCGCAACAGCGTGCGGGTGGGCACCGCCAGATCCGCACCGATCGCTTCGGCGGCCGACAAACGCGTGCGTGCAGCCGCCACCGCCCGGTTCAGACCACCGCGGATCTCCTCCAGGCTTGGATTCACCATCGCCAGTGGCAGCAGCAAACCCTCACCCCCGGCTGAACCCCGCACCAGCCGCGAGGCCATGCCCAGCAATCCCTTCTCGTTGCCGGGATTGGCAACGGGCACAACAATCCGCAGCGGCCGTTGCACCACTTCGCTGATGCCGTCCTGCTGCTGGGCCTGCTCACCGAAACTGGTGGGCACCAAACCCTGTGGGGTGTCGTTCAGACGGGTGACCGAACGCTCCGTCAGGATCGGGCCGAGGGTGGCGGTAACCACCATCACCGCCAGCACAGCATTAAGCACCATCTGATTGAGCAGGCCCGCCTGGAAGCCGATGAAGGCGGTGGCGAGCGTGGCCGCCACCTTCGGCATCGTGAGCGACCACATCATCAGAATTTGCGGCCTGCGGTAGCCGAACAAAGCACCGCTGATCCACGAGGCCAGCCCCTTGCCGCCAATCGCTCCCACCAACATCAGGGCCGTGAACTGAAATTTGCTCAGGCTGCGGCCCAGGCTGGCCATATCGAGCAGCAGTCCCAAATCAATGAAGAAGATCGGGATGAACAACACCCCGCCCACAAAGATCACCTGCTCCTTCACCCGGCCCTCCGGCAGCACCGAATTCACCGCCAAGCCGGCCAGGAACGCCCCAACAATCTTCTCCACCCCGGCCAGCTCTGCCCCAAGCGAGGCCAGAAACAACGCCACCAGCACCGCCAAAACCATTCGGTTCTCGTCATTGATGCCACGCATCACCAGCCGTTTGCCCAGCCAGCGGATGCCGAGCACCACCAGCAGGGCAAACAGGCCGATCTTCAACAGCAACAGCGTGATCCCCACACCGCTGAGATCCCCCTTGCCCAGGCCGAGCCCCACAGCCAGCAGCAACAGGGCAACGATATCGGTGAAGATCGTGCTGCCCACGCTCACCACCACCGACTCATCCTTCTGAGCGCCATAGCTGCGCACAATCGGGTAGCCGAGTGGCGTGTGGGTGGCCATCAATGCCCCGAGCAGCAGGCACGACACCGAGGCGAAGCCGGCCATCAGGCCGATGCTCACTCCGGTGGCCACACCGATCACCAGAATCAGCAGGCCGTAGATCAGGGAGCGGCGTTTGACCCGGTTGAACTCCTCCAGGTCGATCTCGAGCCCCATCGTGAACAGCAGATAGACCGCCCCCAGATCAGAGAGCAGCCGCACGGTTTCACTGCCGGTATCCACCCACTGCAGGGCATGGGGACCAATCAGCACCCCCGCCAGCAGCAAACCAACCAGATCCGGCAATCCAATGCGTCGCACCAGCGGTGGCACCGCTGCACTGATGGCCACAAGAATCGCGAACACCCCGAGCGGGTGATGCATCACGTGGCTGACCGAGGCCTCCATCGCCATGACCGGATGGCAGTGCCCGAAACAGCGCTCAGCATGGTCGGCCCGTCAGCTGCGGACAACCGTTGCTTCAGGAAGTGCAAGGGCGCTGGCAGCCAGACCTATTCAGCTGCGTTCGCCCGCCTGCACCTTCCAGAGATTGGTGTAAACGCCGTTCAAGGCAAGCAACTGGCCGTGGCGACCCTGCTCCACGATTTGCCCCTGCTCCATCACCACGATCCGATCGGCATGGCGCACGGTGCTGAGCCGGTGCGCAATCACCAGCGTGGTGCGATCGTGCGTGATCCGCTCCAGCGAACGCTGAATCGCCGCTTCGGTGTCGTTGTCCACTGCGGCTGTCGCCTCATCGAGCACCAGGATCGGCGCATCCTTCAGGATCGCGCGGGCCAGGGCGATGCGTTGGCGTTGGCCGCCGGAAAGCCGCTGACCGCGCTCACCCACAAGGGTGTCGTAACCCTGGGGCAGTTCAGCGATGAAGGCCGCGGCCTCTGCCCGCTCAGCCGCCTGTTCAATCAGCCTGATATCGATTGATTTGCAGCCGTAGGCAATGTTTTCGGCCACCGTGCCGTGAAACAGGTACACCTCCTGGCTAACTAGGGCGATGGCGCGCCGTAAATCCTCAAGCCTGAACTCCTCAATCGGCCGGCCATCCAGCAGGATCCGCCCCCCATCCCGCTCATAAAGACGCAGAAGCAGCTTCACCAGGGTGCTCTTGCCGGAACCGGTGGAGCCAACGATGCCGAGGCTGGAGCCTGCTGGCACGGTGAGATCGAAATGCTGCAGCAGCGCTACCCGCTCTGGATAGGCGAAATCCACAGCCTCGAAGCGCAACTCACCCCGGACCCTCCTCAGCTCAAGCGACTCGGAGCCGCCGCTGATCCCGATCGGGGTGTCGATCAGATCCAGCACCCGCTGGGTTGAGGCCATCGACCGCTGGTATTCATCCAGTGTTCGCCCGAGAGCCGTCAGCGGCCAGAGCAGGCGCTGGGTGATGAACACCAGCACGCTGTAGGTACTCACTTCCAGCTGACCGGACAGCGTTCGAAAGCCGCCGATCAAAAGGATCGCCATGAATGCGAACAGAATCGCGAAGCGGATCAGGGGAATAAAAGCCGCCGACAGTTTGATCGCCCGGGCATTGCTGTCCAGATAGGCCTGGCTTTCCCCCGTCAGCCTCTCCAGTTCAAGGGCTTCGGCGGTGAAACTTTTGATCGTGAGCATGCCGCCGAGATTGTTGGCCAGACGGGACGACAAATCACCGGCCCGGGCACGCACCTCCCGGTAGCGGGGGGCCAAGCGTTTCTGAAACCGCAGCGATCCCCAGAGGATCACCGGAATCGGCAGGTATGCGAACAACGCCACCTCCGGCGCCACCACAGCCATGCCGATGCCAACCACCAGAACCGTTGTGATCAGCTGCAGAATCTGATTGGCGCCCCGGTCGAGGAAGCGCTCAAGCTGATTGATGTCGTCATTGAGCACCGCCATCAGGCGGCCGCTGCTGTCCCGCTCAAAGAACGCCAGCTCGAGCTGCTGCAGATGGTCGTAAGCCTCGAGACGCAGTCGATGCTGCGTGGCCTGCGCCAAGTTGCGCCAAAGAACGTCGTAGAGATATTCGAACAGGGATTCCGCTGCCCAGATCAGAAAGGTGAGCAGCGCGAGCAACCAGAGCTGATGGAACGGGCTTGAGATTCCGAACGCCGCCAGAAGCGAATCCCGTTTCCGCACCACCACATCAACGGCGAGGCCGATCAGCAGCGGCGGGGCGAGATCGAAGAGCTTGTTTAGCAACGAGCAGCTGATCGCCGCCCACACCAAACGCTTCTGGGGGGCGAGATGCCTTAACAACCGCAGTAGGGGTGGCCGCATTTCTGAAGCTTTGCTGAGGGTTGTTTTTGTCACTGTTTCCGCACCGAAATCGGCCCTAGAACGACATCACAACCGAAAGGAGGTGCAATGAGCCGATCGAGGTCGTTCAACCGCTTTCATCGTTACCTTGCACGGCAGAAACGCCGAGGACTACGTACTGTTTTGCCACGTTTCAGAGATGACCATGAGGTGATGGGCTCACCAATCGATCATTCCAAACAAGTTCTTAACCGCTTACTCGGGCAGGAAATCAAACTCGATCTTCAGGAAAGCGAAGTGTGATTGATCTCTGCTCAGGCTCTAATTGATTCCGGACGATCAGTGGTCAGCGGTAATCACCTCGGTATCCACCGCCGCCGCCACCCCGGGGACCACCAGAGCGTTCACGGGGAGTGGCTTTACTCACGCGAATCATCCGTCCCATCCACTCGACGTCCTGCAAGTCGTCGATCGCCTTTTGCTCGTCTTCGTCGCTCTCCATCTCGACGAAGGCAAAGCCACGCTTGCGACCCGTTTCCCGATCGAGGGGAAGACTGCAATTCTTGACCTGGCCGTACTCACTGAAGAGATCGAACAAATGCTCCTGCTCGGCCTGGAACGAGAGATTGCCGATGTAGATGGTCATTGAACGTGGAACCGTTGGAAGCGCTCAGTCGCGTGAGCCGGTTCCGAGAAGGTTCGGAAAGGCCTGATGATCCGGACTTGAACCCACCGACGATACAGGGCAACGGCACGTTTCAACACAAAAAGCGGAAGGGAATTGGAAGGTCTTTCCCGAGCCGCAAGAATCTCGCTCATTGTCAGGAGATCCTGACGAGCTGGAGGCGAATGGAATCTCTGAATCTAAGCACCCTGCACTGGGCCGAAGACGGCGAACTGATCGCAGGCGATCGACTCATTCTTTTGAATTCCCTGGTTCCGCAAAGCATCCCGGACGTTCAGATCGAACTGATCAAAGCGGTCGAGTGCCTCAGCGTTCAACAGCTGGACGTGACCGCCCTGGTGAGCGAGTCCTGACATAGCGCCAACGCCGCTGCGGCTCTGATCAGTAGCCGTAGCGGCGAGCTGCCTCCTGCTTGCAACTGGTCTGTGCCGCA
Organism: Synechococcus sp. MIT S1220; assembly: GCF_047303025.1. Lineage (NCBI taxonomy): Bacteria > Bacillati > Cyanobacteriota > Cyanophyceae > Synechococcales > Synechococcaceae > Synechococcus > Synechococcus sp. MIT S1220. The sequence goes on from NZ_CP138939.1 coordinate 2,537,738, forward strand.
TCAAAGCCAGCCCCTTCACCCAACTGATCAAGGAAGCAGCCGCAGGTGAATTCCCCCATCCCGGGTGGCGGCGTCTCACCGGCATCGTTCATGGCTGTCGAGAACGCCACCATGCACATCTTGCGGATCAGATTCTGGTCACCGCTTGCCAGGGCCGGACCGATCACGACCCCCAGCAGAACGGTCAAGAGGATGGGCATCAAGAGGCCTGACTGATCTGCAGCTCCCGGTTCATCACACGGAGACTCCGCAGGTTGTTGAACACATCCTCAGGCATCCCCTTGGGCAGATCGACAAGGCTGTGGTGATCAAAGATCTGGATCCGTCCGATCGAGCGGCCTTGCAATCCCGTTTCACCAGCGATCGCCCCTACCAGATTTCCTGGCTTCACCCGGTCGCGATGGCCGACTTCGACGCGGTAGCGCTGCATGGTGTCCTCCGGCGGCCGGCTGGGGCGCTCCCCACGACGACGGCCGTCGCCACGGTCACGGTCCCGCTCACGGCGCCGACCGCCAGCTGCTGCCTGTTGAATCCACTCCTCATCGCCCTGACAGAGGAACGGCGCCGGGCCGATGGCAAGGCTGAGGGCCGCCAACGCCAGCTGCTCAGCAGGCATCTCGAGTTCGGTGCCGATGCGCTGGATGAGCTCCTGGAGCAGAGCGGTCTCTTCCTCACTGTCGCGCGAGTTGCGCGCCGCATCGCTGAGCCTTGAACGCAGCCGATCGAGCCGACCCTGATTGATCGCTGCATTCCCGGGAATCTCCATCGGCTCAATCGGCTGGCCGGTGGCCCGCTCCATGTTGCTGATGAAGCGCCGTTCCCGAGGCGTGACGAACAGCACGGCCTCGCCACTCCGGCCCGCCCGCCCGGTTCTGCCGATGCGATGCACGTAAGCCTCGCTGTCGAACGGCATGTCGTAGTTGATCACCATGCCGATGCGATCCACATCCAGGCCACGGGCCGCCACGTCGGTGGCAACAAGGATGTCGACGGAACCGCTGCGGAGCCGCTCCACGGTGCGCTCCCGCTGGTTCTGTGGCACATCCCCGTTGAGAACAGCCACTTGATGACCACAGGCCTCAAGCGTTTCAGAAACGGTGAGGGTGATCGCCTTCGTTCGCGCGAAAATGATCACTCCTTCACTTCCACAGGCGTCGAGAACCCGCCTGAGCGCCTCGAGCTTGTGACTCATCGGCACTGTGATCGAGCGTTGGCGGATGCGTTTTCCTTCCCGATCCTTCGTCTGGATCGTCACCTCCGCTGGATCGTTGAGATAGCGCTTGGAGAGTCGGCGAATCTCCGGCGGCATCGTCGCCGAGAACAACACCACCTGACGCTCCTCTGGTAACTGCTCGAGGATCCACTCCACATCGTCGATGAAGCCCATCCGCAACATCTCGTCAGCTTCATCGAGCACAAGACTGCGCAGCTCGCTGGTGTCCAGGGTTCCCTGACGCATGTGGTCCATCACCCGGCCGGGAGTCCCCACCACCACGTCAACACCGCGGCGCAGTGCATTGATCTGGGAGCGGAAATCCGAGCCGCCGTACACCGCCAGCACCCGTAAGTGGGGATGACCAGCCGCATAGGCCTTAAAGGAGTCCGCCACCTGCATCGCCAGCTCGCGGGTGGGCGCGAGAACGAGGGCCTGAGGCTTGCGCTGACCCTCCTGCAGGCGCTCGAGCAGCGGCAGCGCAAAGGCTGCAGTTTTTCCTGTTCCGGTTTGCGCCTGACCCACGAGGTCGCGGCCCAGCATTAACTCCGGGAAGGCTGCGCGTTGAATCGGGGAGGGCTCGTCATAGCCCTTGGTCGCAAGGGTCTCCAGCAAAGCGTCGCTGAAGCCAAATCCTGAAAATCCGGATGGTGCAGTCGCCTCGGGCTCTGCAGAAGGCTCGATCGGCTCAGACTCGCTCGCGATCGCCTTGGTCTCCATCTCCTCCGGCGGAGTCTGTGTCTCTGCACTTATTGGCAGATCGACGGCGCACGAAGATTCCCCTTGCGGGTTCTGTTCGGTCATGTGTGGTAGGCCCAGGCCTGACTGATCTTTGAAATCAGGCTCACAATCTCCCCGCGATCGCAGATCGCTCTCCGGATTGCGCTGCCTACGCTTCAAAGGTTGGCTTCATATTGTAACACTCTCCCGAAATCATCCTGAAGGCGTTCGATGTCCTCTTCGCTGATCAAAGCACCGTGTTGCACTTCAAGAATCACCAGATCCGACTGGCCGCCTCGGGCACGGTGCACTTCCCCCAGCGGAATCTGAAGCATCAGACCCGGCGTGGCGTCGTACCAGGTCTCGCCGCAAAGCAACTGCCCATCACCAGCCACCACCGTCCAACTTTCACTGCGGTGATGGTGACGCTGAAGCGAAAGCTGTTTCCCTTGACGCACGAGCAGCCGCTTCACCTTGTAGCCAGGCGCCTCCAGAAGCTCCTCATACCAGCCCCAGGGCCGTTCAACGCGCATCAGGCCGAACCTGCCGTGACCAGGTCCAGGCTGGCACGGGCTCGTGTGATTGCCGTATAGAGCAGACAGCTCTCGAAATCGCCAGCATCCTGCAACGGCCAAAGCAGCATCACCGCATCCGCTTCACTGCCCTGGGCCCGGTGAATCGTGAGAGCAAGGGCCGGTTCAAGAGAAGTGATTCTCGCCGGATGCAAGCGGCGCAGCAGGGCAGAGCCATCGGCATCGATCACACGGAAGAGCAGGCGAGCAGATGCGCCACGGCCGATCTTCACGCCGAGATCACCATTGGAAAGCCCGAGGTCCGGTTGATTGCCGCCGCAGATCACCGGCGTTCCCTCCGGCCAAAGCATCGGATCATCCGCAGCAGCTGGGCCCAACAGTGTGCGGTGCACGTCCTCCAGGCTCCAGGGGCCCCTCCGGCGCGGACACAGCAGCAAATCACGCTCAAGAAGCTGCATCAACGGCCCCGCAGCCGTCTGAAGAGCAGCATCATCGAGTCGATCCAAATCCGCTGTCAGGGCCATCAGCCCTTGCTGGCGCTGATGCCAGTGATCGCGCACCGCGGTTGGCAGCCGCCGCAGGCTGTTCACCCGATGCGTGACGTTCGCCGTGGGAGGTAAATCTCCCAGTGACCGCCAAAAACAGTCCACCCCTCCCTGCCGCAGACTCACCGCCAGGTCCGCCAAAGCGCCTCGGTTGCGGTAGGTGCGGTTGAGCTGTATCGCAGCCGCTCCGAAACGCTCTCGGATCGCCGGCTCCTGCAACCGCTGCCACACCGCCCCGCTACCCACCGGTGGCAGTTGGGCTGGATCTCCGACCAGCACTAGACGACAGGCCGCTGGCAGGGCATCCAGCAACGCGGTCATCAGAGCAAGATCCACCATCGACATTTCATCGATTACCAGCAGATCCAGCTCCAGCGGCCGATCGCGACGCCGCCGGAACCCCTCAGCACCAGCTTCCAGCCAGCGGTGCAGCGTGAAACAGGGCAGTGGAGCCAGATGAGGGCCCACGGCATCACCAAGCCGTCGCGATGCCTTGCCGGTGGGAGCTGCCAAACCGATGCGGAGATCAGGATGGCGACCCAGCGCTCGACGCAACACCTCCACCACCGTGCTGGTCTTTCCGGTTCCCGGGCCGCCACTGAGCAACAGCACCGGTGCGTGATCGGGAGCCAGCACGGCCGCCTGTTGTTCAGGGTTGAGGTTGTCGCTGGGCTCAGCCACAGCCACTGGCGCCGGGAGGTCTGGTATCGCTCGCGCCAGCAAGGAGTGGAGAACGTCATCCATCGCCTCAAGCCAGCGACGCCAGCCGATCCGCTCTCCCTGCAGGAGCAATGGGGCTTCCGCACCGATGAGCCAACCACTGGCCTCAGCCACGGCACGGCGGTGCGCGGTGAGGGGAAGATCGAGTTCGCCCCGCTCAAGCGCCTCCACCAGCTCCTGAGAGAGAAGCTCCAAATCAGCACTGTTTTGCTCCGGGGCGATACGGCGCAGCAGGGTGCTGTGCAGCGCCTCTGCAAATCCACTTGGCCAGCTGCTGCTCATCCGGCCACACCCTCCAGAGCACGGTCGAGGGCGAGCACCCGTTCCAAGGGAGCCGGCTCCACCAAACGCCCCGGACCCACAACACCATCGCTCCAGCCTTCCCGCCCCGGCATGCCGCGCAGGAAGACGTACACATAGCCCCCCAGATGACACTCGGGCTTGTATCCCGGCAAGCGCCAGCGCAGATGCCGATGCAGAGCAACCAAATAGAGATGGGCCTGCAATGGGTAGTGATGGTGAAGCATCTGCGCGTGCATCGCCCCTGGGTCGTAATGACGGGGACCACAGAGATCGGCCACACCATCGACACCCCGCTCCCCCAGCCAGTTGCTCTTCCAGTCCGCCACCCACCAACGGGCCTGCTGGGGGTCGGGATCATCGGAGAAGACCAGATCGATCGAGCCGGTGAGAAAGCCCCGGCTGTTGATCGACAGACGGCTCAGCAGCTTGAGGTACTCACCACCGAAGCTCGCCTCCGGATTCCGCTGGAACGCCCGCACCAAGTCACCGGTGCGCACATGCTCCACCGGCAGATCAAAACTGAGTTCATGCAGGCGGCGCTCGGGGGTGAGATCGGCCAGCTCAAGGCTGCCCAAAATCCCGCCGAGGGGAGTGGTGAGCACCTGGTTCATTCCCTCCAGCACCGCCTGGGTCCAGTTCTCATCCAGACCGGCATGACGCAACTCTGAACCGATCACCGCTGCCGCTTGCTCCGAGGCCTGGAACGGAATCTGCTCGAGGATCCGGTGCAGACAATCCCCTGCGGCAGCACCCCGGGGAAAAGCAGCTAAGGGGCCTTGTTCAGACCACAACGCCGCATCGGAATCAGCGTCTGTAAGGCTGGCCTCTTCACCCTGAGGATCGCGATCCCGCCCTTGGTCAAGACGAGCCGGATCGAGGGGTGCCGCGATCCAGGCCGAATAGCTCGAACGCCCCCAGCTGCGGTCAATCCGCTGCGGTGTCGCACCGAGCCCGAGGGCCTCCTGATGCAAAGGAGCGATCCAACGCTGCTGCGTCGGCTCCGCTGGCAACGGCACGGCCGTGATCGGTAGCTGACGGATCTGATCCGCCGGACCCGCCTGGCCAAACAACCACCCCTGCAACGGAGGTGGCTCCTGACCTTTGCTTTTGGCCCAAACCAGCAGCAATTGGGAGCGAGCCCGCGTCACCGCCACATAGGTCAACCGTTCCGCTTCAGCTGCTGAGGCCCGCTGCTCCAACTGCGACAACGCGAATCCCTCCCCCCAGTGCCGGTCCAGGGCGATGGACCAGCCCGTCTCCCCCCTCTGACGCCAAAGCGGACCTTTGACCTCCCTTGGTCCTTGCCAGAGATAGGGACAGATCACAACCGGATACTCGAGCCCCTTGCTTCGATGCACCGTCACCACTGCAACGGCACTGTCAGCCAGATCGCTGTGGGGCTGGCGGGCATCGGGGACGGGAATCGGTGGACTGAGGCGCTGACGACGCAGCCAATCCGCAGCACTCGACAAATCCAAGCCCTGGGTGTGCATCGCCTCCTGCACCAACCGGGCCGCCTGCTGCAAATCACCCAGCAGCCGCCCCCGTTCTGAAAGATCCGCCATCAAGCGTCCCTCAAGCAAATCCGACAGACAACCGAGCAATCCCAGCTGCTCAATGCGATCGGCCTGCAAGCGCAAACGCTGTGCCAGCTGATCAAGGCCGCCGTCCTGAGCACCTGAGCGCAACTGTTCTGAAGTCCACCCCAGCAATGGGGAACAGGCCAGCAACCGCAGGCGCCGGTCATCCCCCGGCATGGCGAGGGCATCCAACAGCCACTGCAGAACCTGCGCAGCCTCACTTTCCAGCACATCCCCCTGATTCACGAGCCGAGTGGGTACACCGCGATCGGCAAGCGCCCGGCGCAGAACGGTGGCCTGGTCATGACGGCTCACAAGGAGGCAAAGATCGGCCGGCATCCGCTGCGGCTGATCAGCTAGCAGGCGCACAATGAGATCGGCAACCCGTGGCGGCAGGGCCTCTTCAAGGGCCGTTTTGGTGGAACCCTTCTCTCGCTCGGGCATGGAGAACACCTGCAACGGCCACTGGTTGTCCAGCAGGGTGGGCGCGGGTTCCCTACTGCAGGCCTGGACCACCGTTGCGGAAAGCTCAGAGAGAGGAAGGCCTGGTTCCATTAGCCGATTGAGCCCCTCCATCAAGGGGGCGGTCGTGCGGTGGTTATCGAGCAGATTGTCGATGCGTTGAACCTGCTGCCGGGCCTGCTTGTAGGTGTCCAGATCACCGCCTCTGAAGCGATAGATCGCCTGCTTCGGGTCACCAACCAACAGCAACAAATGGCGCTTAGCAGCACCGAATGCACGATGCAAAAGACGCCACTGCAGCGAATCGGTGTCTTGGAACTCATCCACCAGCACGGCCTTGTAACGCTGACGCAGCGGTTCCAGCCAGCGGGGATTGCCATCGCCTGGATCCAAGGCCGCCAGCAGGCCGGCAAAGGTGATCACCCCTCTGCGCTGCCGCCGATCCGCAAGCTGGGCAAGCCCGCGGCGCAGGGCATACCGCCAGACCCGCTCCACCGGACCATCCCAAAGATCGGCGATCGCCTTCTGCAGCTCGGGCATCGCCAGGGATGGCTCCCTCTCGCCAGCTTTTCGGGCGGCCTTGCACCAGGGTCCGGGGTGAAAGTAATCCCGCAACAACTTCTCTTGCTGCCGGATGCTGATCAGATCCGGCGGCTGCACTTCGGGCTGCTGCTCAAGCCAAAGGGTCAGCTGACCGCAGCGATCGGTGCGCGGTTTGACGCTGTAGGGCTTGGTATCGCTGCAGCCCGAGGCTTTCCATTGCTGCGCCGCGCTGCGAAAGGTGTGTTCCAGTGCGACTCCGTCCCGCCTCCAGAGCTTGCAGAAGCACTCCCAGCTCTTGGTCTGAAAGGCCTGGAGCTGTGGGGCCAGAGGCTGATCCGGGTCGAAGTCGGCTCCATCGATAGTCAGCCTTGGCCATGGATCAGCATCGATCCGCAACAACCCTTGCCGCAGCGCATCCGGGGAGAGTCCTGCGAGGCGCAGACCCTGGAGATGTCCAAAGGGGAGGTTGAGCAACTGCTGGTGCCAGAGGTCCTGCACCACCTCCTGCACCAGATCATGGGAATCGGTTTCCAGCTGGGGCTGCATGGCCGCACCACTGATCAGGGCCATTCGCCGCAGACTGCGCCGACAGAAACCATGAATGGTTGTGATGTCCGCCAGATCCAGCTGCTCGAGCGCGATCAGCAGCCGACTGATCCAGCTCTGCAACTGAGTGGAGCCCAGCGCCGAAAGCCACCAATCGATGAGCACCGCATCACCGATTGGCAATGGTTCCTCGCGCATCAGACACTCCAGACCACGCAGGGCGAGCTGCAGTCGGTTGCCGATGCGCGACCGCAGCTCAGCTGCTGCAGCCTCGGTGTAAGTCACCACCAGCAGTGCATCCACCGGTAGGCCCGACTCCGTGATCAGCCGTAGGCAGAGGTGGGCAAGGGCGAAGGTTTTGCCTGTTCCCGCACTGGCCTCAAGCAAACGCAGGCCCCCTGTGAGCGGGTAGGTGTTGGGGTCGAAGCGTTGGGCCATCGCGGCCGGCTAGCAGCCATTCACAAGGGAATCCACACTCTGACGAGTGGGCGATTGACACGCTTTTCGAGCTGGGCCACAACATGAGTACTGCGACTCATAGCCATGGCACGCCAGCTCACCTCTATCGGACTACTCGGAACAGCGATCGTCTTTCTTTATGTCGTCGCTCTGGTGAACAGTTCGGGGATCTGATTGCGACGATCAGAGACCGAGGAACATCGCGGGAATGCGATCGAGGGTGTGGATGCCCAGGATCTGTGTGGTGACATTGATCATCATCCCGCCGAGATGCGCTGCGCCCACCAGTGCAATCCCCCTCCAGAGCTTCTCGTAATTCGCGGGAGGCTTACCGCCGGACCATCTGGCCGATATTCCGACGTAATCGACACTGGCCGGACGCTTAATTGGCAGGGATGTTCCTGCGGCCAAGTTGTTCAGCAGGATGCTGGATGAGCCCTTGGCCCGATCGCTGCTATTGAAGCTTTGCTCCAAGGCGGCGATACGCACGAAATTCATCATCGACATCCCCCCTGCTGACGTCCAAGCCCGGGCATAAGGAACGGTGTCATCGCCGAAAACCTCGGTGTACTCAGCCGAGTCGACGAGGCTGTCAACAAGAGCGTCAAAACCCGATGCAGCCTGCAATGCAATGCTTCCAGCAACCTCCTCCTGACTGAGGGGAGGGCGTCCAAGCACGTGCTTGTACGTGAGCTCAACACCGCGGTTGGGTGCCACGCCGGCAAAAAAGCGGGACTTGTAGTGATCAGTCTTGGCGAGGCCACGGATGAACTCACGCACACACAAGCGTCCTTCTTTTAATTGCGATTCGAGCTCATCAGAACGCTCATTCGCCATCACATAGCAATTGCCGAAGACATGGCGATAGGCGGCTCGGATCACTACATCAAGCGTGTCGGAATCACTAGCTGAAAACCGATCAAAGGTGACCCGGTGTGGACAATCTTGATGCTCGCGAGGGCCTGTCCCCAAACGCATCTCAGCACACGACTGCCTCAGATAATCCCCATTACTAAGGGCAGCACCCGATGCAGTCCGTCCAGCCGAAGCATAGGAAAGAGAGGCATTTTTGGATTCAGCACCAAAAGACAGTTTCGGAGAAATAGATGCGTTCATCGGAATACGTACAACCTATGGGGCTGATCAGAAGTGGGCTTCTCGCGGAAACTACCCGGCACAAAAGCCAGACGAGCAATTAAACAAAATCGCGTAACAATTAATCTTTAAACTTAATCCAAAGAATATTTATTAATGTTTTAAGTTCTTAAGAAGATAAACATTGGCAGGGATTCATGCATCCCTCTCCCCCACCGCTCCAGTCCAAAACCGTTGTATTTGAGCCTCTCAAACGTGCAGTTTCAGTCTCCCAACTGCTCCGTAATCGCCAGGGTGAGCTCCGAACTGTTACGTCGGATCTTGTTCATCTCCTGGTATTGCAATCATGCGTAGGCGGCAGCCACTGCTGACCTCGACTCGAATTCGATGATGAGGGTGACGGCACCAAGTCAGGGCAGCATGTCAAGGCACGAGGGCCCCGAGCAGCGGCCGATACAAGGCCTCACAGGCCGATTCGAACCCATCGCTGTCCAGCAAGAGATCTGCGTCAGCAGCCAGGCCAAAACAGAGTTGTTGCGAAAGTTTCTCCCGCTCCAAGTCCCAGGTGCGCCGGAACCGATCCAAGCCGGAACCCGGTTTGCGCCATTCATGCCACATCAACGACCAGCCGCTGTTCGGCGGAACAGGCCAACACTGGCTTAGCCCCTGCCGGGCCAAGTGCTGGACCTGCAACAGCTCCGATCGGGCCGTCTCGGGCTCCAGCACAGACCAGGTGAGATGACGGGCTGCTCCATCACCACGGTCAGCGCGTGCCACCACAGCACTACCGCTGAAACAAACCGCGTCCGCACACAACTGCAGATGCTGCAACCAAGCGCGCATCACCCCATGGGCACTGAGCCGCCCGGGTTGCACCACCACCTGCATCTCTCCAGCAAACAGGCGATTTCCATCGCGACGGCACGGCCCCAACTGATCCAGAACCTGCTGGATCGCTTGCCAACGCTGCAACAAACCCCACTCCTCCAGCTCAGCTCCCGCCCCCGCCGGCAGCACCCCCTGGCCTGCCAGATCGTTCCGCCACCGCGGGGGCTCAGCCGATGGGAGATAGGCCTCAATTGCCTTCTCCAGCAATTGATGACGTTGGAGTGCGTCCAGCTCAAGATCCTCGAAATCAAGCACCGCCTCAATGGCTTCGCCGGTGTGAATCCCCAGTTGCCGCAACCAGCTCGCCTGGGGATTCACGAGCCATCGCTGCAGCTCCTCCATCGACACCTGATCAGCGGAAACCACAGCGCTCTCCGCGGACCACCGAAGCGGCAGGGCAAGTCCCAGAGTCTTTCCAGCGACCTCCCGTGGCTGGTCAAGCCAACGCCTTGCCTCCAGTTGGCGTCGATCACAACTCAAAGGATCCCTGCCTTTACCGGAAGAGAAGTTGCTGCGATCCAGCGGATTGGGAGCCGGCTCGAGCACAAGGCCCTCGCAAGCAGTCTCGCCGAGCTGCTGCCTGAGGTCTCCAATCCATTGCTCGACGGGCGCAGCCGGAGGTTGCACTTCCCCGGTTTGCTCATGGCGCCCGCACCAGCTGATCATCAGGTGCTGCCGGGCAGACATCAGCGCTTCGAGCAACACATAGCGGTCCTGATCACTGCAGCGGGGATCCCCAAGCCTGCGTTGATGCTCCAGCAGATGGAACCCCGGACGCTGGTCCCGCCGTGGGAACGCCTGGCCATCAAGGCCCATCAGCACAATCGCCTTGTGGGGAATCGCCCGCATCGGCTCCAGCGCACTGACCGTGAGCGCGCCACTGCGATGCCCGAAGCGCCCGCTGTCGACAGACAAGGCCTCCGACAGCACCTCCGCCGCCACCGTCACATCCAGCTCCGCCTCGAAACCCGCGGCGCGCACCTGCCAATCCGCAAGGGCTGCCGACCAGCTCTGCCGCTCCCAGCCCCAATCACCGCCGTCACCGAACCACTCCTGCAGTAACTCCTGCAACAGCACAACCCAGTCGGAACATCGACGGGGCTGGCGCAAACGCTGGAGCCAACGCACCACCCTGTCGAGCAGGGTCCACCACCGCACGAGGCGCTCCGGGTCCAACGCTTCATGGAATGGAGCCGCTCCGCCTGGTGCCAGCCCATCACGCTGCGGTAGAACCAGGCCGAGCAACCAGCGGTCCAGACACCAGCACAGGCTGTGGGTCTCATCGCCGCCACGCTCCCGTGCATCCAAACCCCAACGAAACCCACTGCGCTGGAGTGCACGGGTGCAGTTGGCCATCTCTTCGCTGCTGAATCCCTGCTGACGCTGCACGGCCGGATTGGCCAGAACCTGCTCCAGGCCAGAGGCGGTAAGCCGTCCACCCGCCAACTGGAGCAGGGCGAGCACAGCCATCGTGAGACCTGGCGAGGACTGCTGGGAGCGGTCGGTCAACCGCCAGGGCAACTCAACACCGATGGCCCCTGTGTCGTTAAGAACCGAGCTAAGTAACGGTGCATAGCGATCCACCTGAGGTGTCATCACCAGCACATCACGGGGCGTGAGATCGGGATCCGCTGCCAACCACTGCAGGATGCGATCACGCACCAGCTGCACTTCCCGCCAAGGCCCCGGAGCAGCCTGAAACAGTAGGGAGCTGTCGTTTGGAAGGCGCTGCAACGCATCAGCCCCATCGGGATCCACCAATTGATGCTGCAATTGCTCCAGGAGGGACGCGGAGCGACCAGCGCTCGCGGCGATGGCGCGCGGATCGAGAAACAAGTCCCCCTCGCGAACCTCCCCCAACTGGCTCTCGCCACTCCCTTCCAGCAACTGCTGATATTCCGCCCCCATCCGCCCCAGACACGCCTCAAGACGAGGAGCCTCCTGCAGCCAAGCCCCGTCAGGGGGGGCGATCCAGTCCTCACCGAGGCGCTGACGCCGGCTACCGCAGCGCTGCCATAGATCACGGCACGGGGTGAGCAGATACACCTGAACATCCACACTCCCCGACAGGGCCTGGATCAGCTGGACCTGCACAGGGGCCAAAGCACTGATCCCAAACATCCGCAGCCTGCTGGGCAGCATGGCTGGATCCACCTGTCCGGACCGCAAGCGTTCAATGGCCTCGCTCACTTGCAACCCAAAGGGTGGCGACGGCAATACGGTGATCAGCTGCCGAAACAGAAGGGGCTGCCAATCCTGCTCCTCAGATTGATGCATAGACGAATTCGATGAATTCGACAACTGCATCCACTGCAAAAGGGTCTCAGGCCTGTACAGCGCATAGTCATCGAACGCATCGGCAATCGCGCGAGCCAACTGCCAGCGATCCCTGCTGAGACGGGATGGATCTGGGTCCCGTCGATCTAGCCAAGTCCGCAGGGGCTGAGCAGCGGGTTGCTCCAGTAACTCCGGCAACAGCTCAAGCACAGACCACACCAATGTTGTGGCGCGCCAGGGATCCTCACCCTGTTCCGGAAGGTCCAGCAAGCGCCGCAGCAATTGCCGCAGACGACCTCCCGGGAAAGGAAATCGCACCAACGAACTGATTCCGTTGGCATGGGCCAGTTGCTCACCCAACCAGCGGCTCGTGGGCCAGGTATTCACGAGAACTTCCACCGTCTCGAAGGGGCCTGGACAGTCCTCGTGAAGCTGGCGAGCCAACAGTGCAGCCAGAACCTCGGCGCGGTTGCTGCGATACAGCGTTAGCAAGCGCTGGATTCCCCTGAGGGAACGGCCACGAGTGATTCAGACCGGTCAGACCGTGGCGAGGGTGAGGTCAAACGCGCCCCTTGCACCTGCACGAGCGCATCGGTTTCTGGGCAAAAGGCAGAGAGCCATCCCCCGTAGATCGCACCGGTGTCCACCATCACGATGTCATTTCTGGATTCCACGTCCGTCAGCGGGGTATGGCCGATCACGACGCGACCGAAGCGGCCGTCATAGTTGTTCCAAAAGGCATCACGAATCGATAAATCTGGCTGCCCCTCACTGTTGAAGCCGGCATGGGTTGCGCTCCAGCCATCAGCTGTATAAACGGAGGGTAGAAGCTCAAAGCGCTTCAGCCACTGACGCGCCAAGTGATCTCCGAGCAGGCGGTAGGTATCAAGGCGCTGAAGTCTGTTGTGAGCGCCAACACCTGCATCCTGCAGGGCATCGATTAGGTCCTGCTCATGGTTTCCGCGCAGCCAGGTGGCACGACCGATAAGAACGAGCTCCCACACCAAATTCATAGAGGCTTCGATCCCATCGCCCCGATTGATCAGGTCACCCAGAAAAACGAGGTGGTCTTGAACCGGTAAAACCCCGAGAAGCGTCTGCAGAGACTGAAAACAGCCGTGAACATCCCCAATGATCCAATGGCGTCTGTGGGGAGCGTCCAAGACCATCGCCGGAGACCTACTGATCTTGGATCGGCGAGGGGCTTTTGTCTTCCAAGTTGATGATTTGATCAGAACAAGCCAAAAAAACGTCGGCGCTGTGACGGCTCCTGCCGGGCATTCGCTGCTGATTGACTGGGGCTGGGCTTCTCCCTCTGGTATCGAGGCTTGGCATCGCCAACCGTGAGCAGAGGATCATTGTTCTTAAACCAGATCCAATCCCGGATCGGGGACGTTTCCGTCAGATCTCGCCGCGTCAGACCCAATCCAAGCTTTGCTGACGCACCCAGCAGGATGTCCACCATGGCGTCTCCATCGGGGCAGGTTGCAAGAGCCTTGTTGGTCTTCTCCGCACCATCAAGCGCCTTGACAAGCAGCGCGATGCGCTGTCTGACAGGAAGTGTGCTCGGGTCCACGTCCAGACCTAATGATGTTTAGAGCTTAAGAGCAAGAATAGAGGGAGCCGATATCGCGTTAGTTCCCTGGCAACTCTTGATAGAGAGTTGCCAGTTGCCGGATAGAACGTCAAACAAAATCAGCGTTTCGGATAGCTTTGTCGAGGGCCGAATCCCGCAAGCCAAGATCAGCTGGAATTTGTGCGATCAATTCGTCGGATCGATCCAATAAACCGTTCTGGTTGGAGTCGTAAACGATCCCTTGCCAGCCTTGCCCATTCTTCTGGCGGTCATCAACGAAATATTGATCAGCTTCACCATGCAATTGCATGGAATCCTGCTTGGGATTGAAGTCAGTGATTACTGCATAATCTTTTTTGCCGTTCTTCTTCTTCTTGCCGTCGTCGTACAAAACACCATCCTCAGTTCCGAGAACAAACGTATCTTTGTCCTTGCCGCCAGTCATTTCATCAATTTCCTTCCTTCCACCTCCTGATTCAGGGGCAGCACCAATAATTTTATCTTTACCGCCACCTCCATCAAGGGTGTCATCCCCAGAGGCACCGATCATCGTTTCACTTTTCTTTGAACCCTTCAACTTGTCCGAAGAGCCCGAACCCAACTCAAGGTCTTTTCGCTTATTGAACTTCTTCGCCAAGGACTTGAAGTCTTTTTTATCCAATTCACTGAATTCGATTTTTTCAAATTCAATCTCAGCTTTTTTGTCAACGTCAGTCCACTTCACTTCACCCCAATCGATATTTTTGCAGTCAGCGTCCTCACCCGCCCAATCGAGCTCCTCCCATTCGACTGATTCCCATTGAATCTGTTTGGCATCGGATTGTCTTCCTTCCCAATCCAGGTCTTTCCAATCCACGGCGCCCCAGTCGATTGCAGTCGCATCGGATTGTTTTCCTTCCCAGTCCAGATCACCCCAATCAACCGCTCCCCAGTCGATCGCTTCCGCATCCGCGTCCGGCCCATCCCAATCCAGATCACCCCAATCAACCGCTCCCCAGTCGATCGCTTCCGCATCCGCGTCCGGCCCATCCCAATCCAGATCACCCCAATCAACCGCTCCCCAGTCGATCGCTTCCGCATCCGCGTCCGGCCCATCCCACTCCAGATCACCCCAATCAACCGCTCCCCAGTCGATCGCTTCCGCATCCGCGTCCGGCCCATCCCACTCCAGATCACCCCAATCAACCGCTCCCCAGTCGATCGCTTCCGCATCCGCGTCCGGCCCATCCCAATCCAGATCACCCCAATCAACCGCTCCCCAGTCGATCGCTTCCGCATCCGCGTCCGGCCCATCCCAATCCAGATCACCCCAATCAACCGCTCCCCAGTCGAAGTTGTCCTCGACGGTGCTGTCGTCCCAGTTCACCGAATCCCAGCTGTAATCGCCCCAGTCCTGGTCGTCAGGCATTGGGGGCAGATACCCATCGTCCGGAGGCAGGAATGCAATGCCTGTTTCAGGATCGATCGCTGGCGGATAACTGCCCTCTGGCAGATCTTCAATGGGGCCATACCCAGTCTCTGGTGGCAGGAATGCAATGCCTGTTTCAGGATCGATCGCTGGCGGATAACTGCCCTCTGGCAGATCTTCAATGGGGCCATACCCAGTCTCTGGTGGCATGGGGGCCACGCCGGTTTCAGGATCGATCGCGGGCGGATAACTGCCCTCTGGCAGAACATCAATGGTGGGGACGTAGGGAGCAGGTGAAGGACTCACCATGGGACCTGGCGTCGGGTAATCCATGGGATCCGGATAACCAGGATCCGGCGTTGGCTCGGGAAGGCTCGGTTCCGGACTTGGTACCGGAGATGGATCTGGCGACGGGGGCGGTGCTGGAGCCGGTGTGTAGTCGTACATCCCTTCGTGAGACATCTGCTCCTCTCGGCTTCTCACCAAAACTTAAGTGCTCTTTATATCAACGACTGCTCTTCGCTTCGCTCAAAAGCCAAATCAATGCATCTCAGAGCTGACTAGCAAGGGGCTCAGGAATCTCAGCCGAGGGCGCCTCGAATTGCCCGGTCACCACATATTCCAGACGCAACTTCAAGAAGGTGATGAAACTGGGATCCGATGACACCACCGCAGCAGTGGGCTGGGGAATGAGTTGATTGAGTTCAGCAAACTGCGGAGCCGACAGAAAGGCCGGTTGTCTCACCAACCAGAAATCGACTGTTTTGTTGTTCTCCGCGTAGTTGCGAAGCCGTTCACGCAGCACCTCATCCAACGGCTCCTCTTCGATCAGAAACCGTTCGCTGGCCGCAATGAAGTGATACTGAGTCATCCAGGCGTCTGTCCAAACAGGGGGTCGAGGCGTGGATTCTGAATCAACGCCTTCATTTCACGCACCGCCTGTTGCAGACCGACGGCCAGGGCGCGGGCCACGATCGTGTGGCCGATGTTCAACTCCTCCATCCCTGGAAGAGCCGCAACGGGTTCCACGTTCTGATAGGTCAGGCCATGGCCGGCATTGACGCGCAAGCCAAGCTGACGTGCAATGACGGACCCCTCACTGAGCCGGGCCAGCTCTTGAGGTTGTTCAGTCCAACCCGCTTCGGCATAGGCACCTGTGTGCAACTCGACCCACTGCGCACCACAGAGTTTGGACGCTTCGAGCTGTCGCCCATCGGGGTCAACGAACAGGCTTACGGGAATTCCAACCTCCTGAAGCTGTGAGACCAGATCGGTAAGAGCCGCTTTCTGCGAAATGATGTCGAGCCCTCCCTCGGTGGTGACCTCCTCGCGCCGTTCCGGCACCAACGTGACCATGTCGGGCCTCACACGCAGCGCGATCGCCACCATTTCAGAGGTCGCCGCCATCTCGAGATTGAGTCGGGAACGGATGGTCTGACGCAGGAGTTCAACGTCCCGATCCTGGATGTGACGACGGTCTTCCCTCAGATGCACCGTGATGCCGTCAGCTCCCCCCAGCTCGGCGAGCATCGCCATGGGCACGGGATCCGGCTCGACCGTTCTGCGGGCCTGACGCACGTTGGCGATGTGATCGATGTTGACGCCGAGACTTGTCATGACGACGACGATGTCGAAGCGGATCCTATGCAGCGCTGGACAAGCGCCGTAAGTTCTCAGGGCCAAAAAATCAGCGTGACGGTGCCAGTGGCCCTCGCCACCCGCGAATCAACGCTTCAAGTTGGAATTGATCCCTTCTGGTCACCCCTTGCGATGCTTGTCACGCAGGACCTGGCCCTCAGGCTTCAGTTCAAAGAGCGGCTGGTTCTGCAGCATCACAATCTGCCCCGCTCTGGTCCGGTGCTGTTGGCACCGACCCATCGAGCCCGTTGGGATGCGCTGATGCTGCCAATGGCAGCAGGCCGACGGGTGACGGGACGCGATTGCCGCTTCATGGTCACGACAACGGAGATGTCGGGTCTTCAGGGTTGGTTTCTGCAGCGGTTGGGTTGCTTTCCTGTGGATCAGGGGCGTCCATCCCTGACGACGCTGCGTCTGGCGATTGATCTTCTGGCTGATGGCCAGCAACTTGTGATGTTTCCAGAAGGGCGCATCCATCGCAAGGACCAACCGATTCACCTGCACCAGGGGCTGGTCCGCTTGGCGGGCCTGGCCCAGAGCCGCGGCGTGCAGGTGCCTGTCATTCCAGTTGGCCTGGGCTACAGCCAGGCACCTCCCAAACCGTTCAGTCGGGCGGCCATCTGTTTTGGCAAACCGATCTACGTTCCCGAAGACCATGGCAGGGAAGCGCGGATCCAGTTCAATCGTGTTCTGGCACAAACGATGCATACGGCTGAACAAGCGGCCCGTGAAGCCGTGGGTCGGCCTTTGCAGTGCCTTTAATAAGCCCGACTTTTTATATTCCTGACACCATGGGTTGTCGCACCCTGCTGATGGCGTCGGCCCTGCTGACCTCCCTGGCCTTCGCCCCCTGTGAAGCCATCGCTCAGGGAGGCGGTGCGAACGACCGGGTCCTTGCTCAGAGTGAGAGCGGCTTCAACCCAGCTGCTGTTCAGGCCCTGATCAACCGTGGTGATGCGGCGGTGGCAGCGGGTGACTTGACCACTGCCAAAAAGGCTTACGACGACGCACGCAAAGCATCCAAGCAGCTTCTGGCGTTCTACAGAGATCTGAGCGGCGCCTTCCGAGGTCTGGACGCACGCATTCCGCGCGAAATGGACAGCAAAGGACGCCTGGCACTGGGGTTGCTTGCTGAATCCAATCTCCGCCTTGCCGCTCTGTTCCGTCTCCAGAACCAACCTGAGGTCGCCGTGCCGGTCCTGGTTGAAGTGGTGAAGTTGATGACGCCCTCCCAACCCCAGGGACAGAAGGCGTACCAAAGCCTGGTTGAACTCGGCTTTGTGGAAACAGAATTCAAGGGAGCATCACCCGCCGGAATCAACTGATCTGTCAACATCCAGTTCTGAGAACGCCCCTGAGATGGTTCAGCCGGACGCGGTCCAAGCCGCCATACAACGTGCCATTCCCGATGCACAAGTGACGATCGAGGATCTCACTGGTGGTGGAGATCATCTTCAGGTGAGCGTTGTATCAACATCTTTTGACGGCCTGACTCGGATCAAACAGCATCAGATGGTGTACGGCGCGCTCCAGCAGGAACTCGCCAGTGAAGCCATTCACGCCTTGGCTCTGAACACCTCAGTGCCCGCAGGCTGACTGTTGCTCTCTCCATTCACTCAACCTTCTGCAAGTCGCCACCAATGGACGCCACAACCCGCAGCAAAATCGAGGAGCTGATTGGTTCCAGCCCGATTTTCGTTTTCATGAAGGGCTCAAAATTAATGCCCCAGTGTGGATTCTCAAACAATGTTGTTCAAATTTTGCACTCTCTGGGGGTGAGTTTCGAAACCTTCGATGTGCTGTCTGACGGGGAGATACGTCAGGGAATCAAAGAATTTTCGAGTTGGCCGACCATCCCTCAGGTTTACGTCAAAGGGGAATTTATCGGCGGATCCGACATTTTGATCGAGATGTACAACGCCGGCGAACTCAAAGAAAAACTTGAGATTGCTCTCGCTAGCTGAAGTCAAAAAAGTCCTTAGGGAACAATTAGCCATGGAATTACTCCTCGGCTAATCCCTAATAACCCTGTGGCCGCCGCATATATAGGGTACTGACATCACCGTCCGGGCCGATAAAGCTTGAAGGATCCATGATCCAGCGGTCGATTAATTGCTCAAGTCGATGCTGCTGTAGACGGTCGAGGGAGCTTGTGCGTCTCAAAGCGTGGAGGTACCCATCGGCGTAAATACGCAACTCGGAAGGCGAGTGGAATTGGCTTGTGAGCTCTTGACAAGCGTCACAAAGGGACTGGAAGTGGCGGATAGCTTCCGGGTCTTCGAGTGACGTCATGAAATGAGACAGCTGCCTCTGTTACCAGCGTGCCAGGAATTTCCGCTTAGCGTAAGCGCGCCTTAGTCAGTGCTGTGACCTCCATCCCCCGCGATCTCACGGCTGACGCCTGCGATCAGAGCCTCACCACCATGACGATGGATAGCTCTGGCACGGGCCAGGAGCCGTCAAGGGTCCTCGTGGTTGAGCCCCACCCCACCCTGCGCACTGTGTTGGTGCAAAGGCTCCGGCAAGACGGCCACCTCACCGCAGCCGTGGGACGAGCCGGCGAAGCCTTGGAGATCTGTCAGGACCAGTCCCCCGACTTACTGGTCAGTGCGGAGATCCTTGAACAGAGCTCTGCGCTGCGTCTTGCCGAACAACTTCGTTGCCCAGTGATCGTGCTTACCGCACGAACCGGAGCAGACCCGGTCGTTGGATTGCTGGACGATGGCGCCGACGATGTGTTGCGCAAGCCCTTCGGCCTTGAGGAACTTGCGGCGCGATGCCGCACGTTGCTGAAACGGGGGCACAGCGGACTGCAGGAGCGCGTCACCGTTGGCCCTCTTGAGGTTCATCTCCTGCTGCGTCAGGTCACACTTCGTGATCAACCCGTTGAATTGAGCCCCCGTGAATTTGCCCTGCTATGCGCGTTGCTGATGCCACCTGGGCTGGTGCGCAGTCGTCAGGAACTGCTCCGCATGGCCTGGCCTCCCTTCAGTGGTGGCCCGCGATCAGTGGACACTCAAGTTCTCACCCTGCGCCGCAAACTCGAGCAGGCCGGCCTGGGAGAGGGCGGAGGCATCACCACCGTGCGACAGCGAGGGTATCGCTTCAGCCTCGACAACTTGCCTGCGGGCTGAAGTGTTCAAGGCTTGGCCTGCTGAAGCAGCTCCTAAAGCCCCTCCTGGAAACGCCTGTGAAGTTCGGCCTGAAATTCAAAACCAATCGAGACTGAATTAGGGATGATCTGAAGCTAAGCATCCACAATTGATTGGTAGCCGGGATCTGAGCAGAGCAGCCTCAGATTCTCAAGCTCGTTGGCACTGAAGTTAGTTTTATAAAGCTCGACAAATCGCTCTTGAACCATTGACCAAGACACCACATCCTCAGCGGTTTGCTTAAATACGGCTTAAATCTCCGCTTTCAGGCTTTCTGGTAAAGCAGCAGTTGAAGATGATGTATCGAATCCACGTTTGAACCCCTTATCCCAGCTGAGGGCGAACCGACGCTTCCGCCTTGATGCAAACCAGAAGCTCTCCGATCAGCGCGTCCATCGATGGCTGGGCAACTGCAGCGGAAAGTGCTGACAGCAGAAGGGCAATTAAACAACATCGACGCTTAAACGCTCGCATCTTTAATCCAACAAACCATCACGTTATTCAAGTCACGATTGTGGACATTCGCCAGAACAATGTTGCAACTTCACCGATCAGCATCAAGCCTGAGAGACACGCCAAAACCTGATACGTCCAAGGGGGAGTGAGGCGACCAATCCCGGTTGTGGCGACGCCACTGTTGGTTTGCAGTAATTGCAAAAAACGATCGAACCTTTCGATCCGCTGAGGTAAAAGTTGATGGCGCAAATCCGCAGACTTCACGTAATACACCGTGCCTCCCTGGCTGGTTCCCACGGGCACGAGGGCTTTGATGTCCTGCCATCGCATCGACCAACCGCGCCGCAGCAACCAGCGAATCCAGGCCGGATAACGCACGGTGATCCCCGCGTCATCCGTTTCAACCTGCTCGCTCAGCAAACCGAATACGAGCACCAGACCAAACACCAAGCCAACGCCCATCCACAACCGAAGCGACTGCGGCGCTAGCAGCGGAAGAGGGAGCACCAAAGCCAGATAAAGACTGAGCAGCGTGAAGCGGATCAGCGGGGACAAACCGAAGCGTTCCATGGTGGTTAACGATCGTCCGGGGAGCCTGGCAGAGGCTCAATCAACGCAGGGGGCAGATAGTCCCCTCCAAAGACCTCGGCTTCACGGCCCTCCCAAAAGCGACCAAGACGCATGAGATCGCCGTGCGCGTCATGAAGCCGCTCCATGTACTCATCGTGGGACAAGTCTTGACGCATCTCTTTCAGCTTTTGAAGCCGCAAGATTTGAAGATTCCAAGGCTTGCTGAGCTCGCCTCTTTGCTCAAAGTAATGCGCGATTTCCTCGGAATTAAATGAGTTGGCCAATACGTTTGATCGTTGCTCCCCAATGCTAGAAAAATCAACGGCTGGCACGTGAAGCCCTGGCATAGTTGATTTCAAGAAATAACGTCACCAACCTGAAGCGAGGCAACCTGTTGCATGGCTGCGAACAAATCAAGCTGGCGGCCTTCATCAACAAAAGGTTGATTAAGAGGATTTTTTGTTGCTGACTCAAGCAAAATCTGCTTCACCTCAGGCGCGGAGAGATCTGGCATGGCTGCCCACACAAGCGCGGCAGCTCCAGACACAATTGGTGCTGCCATTGATGTTCCCAGCATCCGCCCATAAGGATTTGGATCAGAAACGGGAAAGGTGCTCATTATTCCAAATCTCATCAAATCATACACCCGGGTTACATCGAGTTCTTGATCAAAATCATATTCAACTTCAAGTGTTCCACCAGGAGCCAAAATGTCAACAGTTTTTTTGCCGTAGTTTGAATACGGAGCTATTCGGCCGTTAGCGCCAACGGAACCTACAGAAATAATATTATCAAGCTTATGGCCAAGGCTAGCCCAGCCGGCGAAGAACCGATCATTATTTCCAACACCATCCCAATAATAAAGATCACCTTGCTGGCGCGAAGCCTCATTCCCCGCCGAAACAACTACCAATACATCATTATCAGCAGCATAACGAAATGCATCTTCAGCACGAAGATAAGCCTTACGCACTGCCTTGTTGAACCCTTTTTTAGTGTAACTTTCGGGAGAAATTTTTATATTATCTCCTAGAGATATATTAATTACTTTTGCGCCATTGTCAACCGCATAGCGAACGGCCTCAGGAATTTTACGATCAATTTGGTTTGGATCATATACAAGATTCATTAATTCAGCCTGCCAAGCCACACCCGCAACACCAATCCTGTTATTACCTTCAGCACCAATAATTCCTGCCACGTGGGTTCCGTGACTACAAAGCCTCGGAGCAAGGCAGAATTCAGCATTACCAGCTACATCATTTTTCGCACTAAAATTCCAACCGTGGATATCATCATCATAGCCATTTCCATCATCATCATGATCCGGAAGCCCTTCCAACTCTTGACGATTAACCCATAAATTGTTCTTCAAGTCGGGATGGGCGTAGTCAATCCCATTGTCAATAACGGCAACAGGAATTCCCTTGGCACTCGTGCCGTACAACCATGCTTCTGCCGCATAAGTGTCTGAGTTCAAAACCGAGAGTTTTGCAGTAGCTGACTCCTGAAAACTCCCATTAAAAAGATACCATTGCTGATCGAAAAACTCATCATTTGGCACATTAATGCGTGGATTATTTCCATGCTTATAACGAAGAAATTCGAGCGTAAATTTACTTACATCCTCAGCCAAGGGCTTCGTCAAATTTCTTACACTCAGGATGTACTCCTTACCTCGCCTTGCCTGAAAAAAAAGGTTTTCCTGTTTCAGGCCAGCTCGCGTCGATGTCACAAATGGATGTGCACCTTCCTGGAAGAACTCCTGAGCTGTGTAAACCTTCAGATCCGAATCTCGATTCATCCCCTTCAGCCGTACGTATACATCCTGATCGTGTTTACTCCTAAAAGCGAAGTAAGAACTATTCAAACCTTTATTAGCGCCCTGTATTGTTAAAACGCTTGAGGAAGCCTTCGATAAATACTTATTTAAATCATACAGATGCGTTATCCTTTCATAACTTTCATAGTTCAAATCACTAAGCTTCACTTTTGTTGGCATCTCTTCGCTTCACAAACTTGAATCAATCATGTGGATGAATTCAGCAAGAGTCAAGTTGGACCCTCTCATTGCGGTAACGCCCAGGGATTCAGACCCAAGTCAGCCCCGACGCGGTGGGCACAGGCAAACCCACTGAATGCCACAGCGTTAAGACCTTGGCCGGGAAAACACGAATCACCGACGCAGTAGAGATTCTCCACCCCAGTGCGGTTGAAGGGCATCGGCAGGAGACCGGGCAATTGCATGGCCGGAATCGGCCCATAGCTTCCCTGAAACCGACCAAGAAAGCGTCTGTGACTGCGCGGAGTACCGATTTCTTGATGAGCAATCGCCTCGCTGAGGCCCGGAAGAATCGCCTCAAGCCTCTGGATCAGACGTGCTGCATCAGCGCCCTTTTTCTCGCGGTATTGCTTCGGAGATAGCCCATGCCAAGCCTGCATCGAGGACGGCGTGAATGTATGCACGATGTGGTGGCCTTCAGGCGCGAGATCTGCATCCAGCAGCGACGGCATCGACACAAAGATCACGCCCTGCTCGTCCTCCATCTGCTCCCAGTCCTCCAGCAAAAGATGGTGGCAATGGGTGCCCTCCGGGATCAGATCGGCCCGTACCCCAAGATGCATCGACAAAAAGGACGGCGAGGGCACATAGCGACGCCGCCACACCTGTTCCTTCGACGGTGTGTGGGATGCATCAACGAGCTGCTGGCTGGCCGCCCTTGCATCGGGATCAGCATCGGAAAAAGTGTCCCACCGTGTGGCATTGGAAATGACACGTTTGGCACGGATCGTCTGCCCATCGGCCAACTTCACTCCCACGGCCTGGCCGTGCTCAATCAGCACCTCAGTGACCCGAGCTTTGTAGCGAATCTCCCCGCCGTGACGTTCCAACCCCTTGACAAGTTTTTCGGCAATGACCCCAACACCACCCTTTGGATAATTGATGCCACCGGCATGCCGATCCGAGAACACCATCCCCGCGTTGATCATCGGCGTGCGGTCCGCCGGCATCACGGACCAGCAGAAACACTCGATATCAATGAACTTCAGCAGTTGCTCATCCTTGATGTGTTGGCGTGCCACAGCGCCGACGTTGAACGGCAACCAGCGAGCCAAACCAAGGCAGGCCAACGGAGCCTTGAAGAACACCTTCGTTAAGTAGGCAGGGTCCTCCAAGGACAGCAGCGGCATCGCATCCAGGCAGTTGAACACCTGCCAACAGGTGTCGTAGAACCGCCTGATTCCAGTCGCTTCATGGGGGAAACGGGCCGAGAGATCAGCAATGAACTGCTCATAATCCCGGTCCACGGCGATCGTCAGACCGCCGGGCATGTGGTACTCCAATTGAGCAGGGTCGGGAATCGTTTCGCAGTGTTCGCCCACGTCGGCCAGGGCCCTTGTGAGCAGATTCGTATACCCCTTCTGACCGAATCCGAAGATCATCGAGGCGCCTACATCAAAGGTGTAGCCCTTCCGCTTGAAGGCGCCGCCGCTGCCTCCCGGTATCAGGTACCGCTCGAGCACCAACGTTTTGGCGCCTTTAGCCGCAAGCTGAGTTGCGGTCACCAGCCCGCCGATGCCCGAACCGATCACCACGGCATCCCAGTTCTGCTGCTCGCTCATGGCCCAACCTTGACCAATTGACGCTAAGGGGCGGTCTGCTCTTCGGGGTCACCCCAGTGGATCGGAGGCGACATCGTGAGAATCACCTCCGCACGCACCGGTCGCTGCAGTTCCATGCTGCAACGGGCATCGATGTGATGCCGCAATCCATCAATGGTGGCGCTGTTGAGGGGTTCCAACGGATTGATGTACACCACCACGAAGGCGGTCCGACCCAATCGCGGAACTTTGAAATCCATCATCTGGAGGAAGAGACCAGAAAGTTCCTGCGATAACACCTGCCGCGTGCGCTGCATGCCGCAATGCCTGAAGCGGTTCCCTCAGCAGCACAGCACTGACCAGCAACACCAGAAGCGCATCGGTGATCGATACCAATCGCGGAAATGGCGCCAGGACAGCAACCAGCAAATCGATGTCACCGCAGCGGTGTAGGCCGCAACCGGCTAGAGCGTGAGCGGCGCAATCTCCGCACCACGCCACCAGTCGATCAGGGTGCCAAGCGAACTGCTTAGCCCAAAACCGATCACCCCCAGCAGAACCAGAGAACGGAACAGCACATAGAGAGCTTCTTGGCCTTTATATCCGTAGGGCCAGGCGCGATCAGGCGGCCGAACAACGTTGCGACTGATGCGACTGGCGATCAAGGACGACCCTATAAGGACCGCGGAGTACAGACCATCGAGGAGCAGAGCTGAAGAGCCTGTGAGCACATGGGCCAGACAACCAGCCAGCGTCATCACGGCATTGGCCACGATCCCAAACCGGAGCGAACGCTGCTCAATCCCGCGGGCTCTGGCGTCGCTGGTCATACCGCCAGCGGTTGCGAATCTTGAGAATGGATCATCTCCAGATCCGCCAGTGCCCGATCGCGATAGGCGCCATAGCGGGCGCGTTTGTCGCGGATTCGTTCCGGCAGCTCCGGCATCAGGCCGAAATTCGGAGGCATTGGTTGAAACTTTGCCGTGGGGGCCTCACTCACGAAGTGCGTCAGAGCACCGCTCATCGTGGTCAACGGCAACGCGATCGGTGCCATCCCCAGGGCCAGACGAGCAGCGTTCGTCCCCGCCAACCAGCCTCCAGCCACAGCCGCCGCATAGCCCTCCGTGCCAGTGATCTGGCCCGCCGCGAGCAATCGGGACCGGCTGCGAAACTGCAACGTCGGCTCCAGCAACTGCGGCGATTCAAGAAAAGTGTTGCGGTGCATCACCCCGAAGCGAACGAATTCCGCCTTCTCCAGGCCCGGGATCATCTGCAGCACACGTTTCTGCTCACCCCATTTGAGATTGGTCTGAAATCCCACGAGATTCCAGAGCCGTCCATCCTTGTCCTCCTGGCGGAGCTGAACTACCCCATAGGCACGCTTGGCACGGCGTACATCCAGGTCATTCACATCACCCCAGCGGGGATCCCAAAGTCCGATGGGCTTGAGCGGGCCGTAGCGCATCGTGTCCTCCCCACGCCGGGCGAGCTCTTCAATCGGCAGACAACCTTCGAAAAACTTGGCCTCCTCCTTGTCAAAGTCTTTGAGCTCAGCCTGTTCCGCCTCAAGCAGAGCCTGGCGGAACGCCAGATACTGCTCCTGATCCATGGGGCAGTTGATGTAGTCCGCATCCCCCTTGTCGTAGCGGCTGGCCCGGAAGGCAACATTCAGATCAATGCTCTCGCCGTGCACGATCGGGCTGGCAGCATCGAAGAAATGACAATCAGCCCGACCGGTGAAGAGGCGCAAGTCCTCTGCAAGAGGTTCACTCGTTAAGGGTCCAGTGGCCAAGACCGTGATCACGTCATCGGCAGGGAGTTGCCGTTGCTCTCGGCGCTCAATGGTCACCAAGGGATGTTGATCCAGCGCCTCTGTGAGAGCAGCGCTGTAACGACCACGATCCACAGCGAGGGCGCCACCGGCGGGAACAGCATGGCGATCAGCTGTTCCAATTACCAATGAGCCCAACCGCCTGAGCTCTTCCTGCAACAGGCCTGCAGCTCGGTCACTGCTCAGTGCACCGAAGCTGTTGCTGCAAACGAGTTCTGCGAAATCACTGCTGTGGTGTGCAGGAGAACATCGCACCGGACGCATCTCCACAAGGGTGACGGCAACTCCCGCCTCAGCCACCTGCCAGGCGGCCTCGGTACCGGCCAAACCAGCACCAACAACGATCACCTTCTTTCCCGTACAGACACGAGTCGACATGAACGGGCTACCGCCGATGCCTTTTCATCATTGCCGAGGCTTTTGCCCTTCGTCAGGGAAAGGGCTCAACTTCGATTGGGGTTGGATGGAACCGAACAGTGCCTGAGTTCTTTGCAACGAAGGCTTTGCCGATCATCAAGAACCCGTAATCTGCCCTCCTCCGCCAAGGAAGACATTGAGAGGGCGAGGGGCCGAACCAATCAAGCTTGACTTCGTTTGATCAGCATCTGCAGCTGGCCAATGGCTGCACGGCCGATGTTGAAGGCAGCCCAGCTAACCGCTGCCAGAACCGGTGCCACCACAAGAAACAGACGGGCATCAATGCCGAGAACCTGGCCGGTGGTGATCACGCTGAAAGCGGAATAACCAACGATCCCGAGAATAAGGACGAGGCCAATGGCGACTCGGAAGGGGCTCATGGGTGAGGCTGAATTTGGGCGATCTTACGGACCATCCTTCAGATCTGGGACTTCAGAGGATGAAGCTGATCGAATTTGCAGCATTCCGTTCTGCGCGGCATGACGGGAAGCAAGCTTGGCGTAGCGACGCGCGTGAAGACGCTGCTGCTCAACGGTTTCAGAGCTCAATTCACGCTTGGGTTGAGCAGGGATCCCCATCACCATCGTTTGGGGTGGAACGTCCTTGGTGACAACGGAACCGGCCGCCACCAAGGCCCCCTCGCCCACGGCCACCCCATTGAGAACAACGGCACCGATCCCAATCAGGCAACCATCTCCAAGCCTTGCGCCATGGATCACAGCACGGTGACCAACCGTGACGTCGCGTCCAATTTCAACAGGCTGTCCAGGATCACCGTGCAGAACGGCTCCGTCCTGCACATTGCTGAATGCTCCGATTCGGATTGCATCGAGATCACCACGGGCCACTGCGGTAGGCCAAAGACTGCTCCCTTCGGCCATCACCACATTGCCGATCACAACCGCACTCTCCGCAACCCAGGCTGTGGCATCAATCTTTGGTGTTGGCCAAGGGGCTTCAGCGTTCATCAGAAGCGGGTGACAGTCTCCAGTTTCCCGGATGCTCAAGTGATAAATTCATCGTGTGCCGATCAGGCATGCCCAGGTGGGCGGGTCGCTAGCTCAGCGGTAGAGCACTCGGCTTTTAACCGATTGGTCCTGAGTTCGAATCTCAGGCGACCCATATTGATGCAGCAGATGTTCATTCACTGCGTGCTTGCTGAATCCAACTGGTCATAAGAGAGTCCTGTTCTGCGTGGTCGCTTGAATCACAAAAAAAGGTCTCGAACATCCCTGCTGTGCCAATCAACCGTTCATTGCAGTTGGTGTTGCAGCCCTGCGATCCGCTGTTATGACTCACAGGATTCATCGCCGGACAAGCCAAACAAGCGCATGCCTTACCTGATCTTCTTCGTTGTAACTCTGCTTCTGGCTCTTTTTGGTGGTCTGATTTCTCGGGTTGCGGCAGAGGAATACTGGATGTAAATCCGAGGTTGAAGGCGACAGGTTTGAACGATCCGGCCCTCATCGCTCAGGCACTCCCATCAAAGTGCCTGCAGGGTTTATCCGACATCTCTGTGCGTGCGCTGCTCCAGATGTCGGCCCCCATAACTATTCATCCTGGTAGATCGCCAAGTCTCCATTGCGTTCTTGCTAAGTCAGATCAAAGCGATCCAGATTCATCACCTTGTTCCAAGCGGCTACGAAGTCCTTGAGGAAAATCGCTTGTCCTCCCGCTTGGGCATAAACCTCGGAAATCGCGCGCAACTGTGCGTTCGACCCAAAGACAAGATCTGCTCGGGTCGCCGTCCAACGACGCTCGCCGCTTCCACGGTCCACTCCCTCGTAGAGCTGATTTTCCCCTTGAATCGCACGCCATTCGGTACCCATATCAAGCAGGTTCAGAAAAAAGTCGTTGCTCAGTTGTCCACAACGCGATGTCAGCACCCCGTGGGTTGAACCATCCCAATTGGTATTCAGCACCCGAAGACCGCCCACAAGCACTGTCATTTCAGGGGCACTCAGGGTGAGTAGCTGTGCTCGATCCACCAGCAGTTGCTCTGCGGGAACGGCAAGCCCGGAACGCATGTAATTGCGAAAACCATCCGCAATCGGTTTGAGGGGAGAAAACGATGTGGCATCGGTCTGCTCCTCCGTTGCATCCGTCCGGCCAGGCGTAAAGGGAATGACCAGGGGTTGACCGGCTGCTTTAGCCGCCAACTCAAGACCGACACCTCCGCCAAGAACGATCAGATCCGCCAGCGACACCTCCAAGCCCGCCCTGCATTTGGCGTGAAATGTGGACTGGATGGTCTGAAGTGTTCCAAGCACTTTGCTGAGCTGAGCCGGTTGATTCACTTCCCAGCTGCTCTGAGGAGCCAAACGGATTCGAGCACCATTGGCACCTCCACGCTTATCCGAACCTCGATAAGTGGATGCCGAGGCCCAAGCAACACCCACCAACTCTGAAACGGTCAGGCCACTGGCCCGGAGCTCCTGCTTAAGGACGTCGACATCAGCCGCATCAACCAAGTCGTGATTTACGGCAGGAATGGGGTCCTGCCAGATCAACACCTCTTCGGGAATTTCTGGTCCTAAATAAAGTGCACGTGGCCCAATATCACGGTGAGTGAGCTTGAACCAAGCTCGAGCAAATGCATCTGCAAAAGCCTGTTGATCCTTATGAAATTTCCGAGCGATTGGTTCATAGATCGGATCAAATTTCAATGAAAGATCCGCCGTCGTCATCATCGGCGGTGCCTTTTTTGAGGGATCGTGGGCATCGGAAATCAGATGCTCCTCCTTGACGTTCTTGGGTGTCCACTGCCAAGCACCAGCCGGACTTTTCGTCAGATCCCACTCATAGCTGAACATCATCTCGAAATACCCTCCATCCCAGCGCGTGGGATGGGGCTTCCAGGCACCTTCGATTCCACTTGAAATGGTATGCACGCCCTTTCCTGTCTCGAACTGACTGTGCCAACCGAGACCCTGCTGCTCCATGCCCCCCCCTTCGGGTTCAGCACCCACATGATCGGCATCGGCAGCACCATGGGCTTTACCGAAGGTGTGACCTCCAGCCACCAGTGCGACCGTTTCCTCATTGTTCATGCCCATACGCGAAAAGGTGTCGCGCACTTCACGGGCTGATGCCAAGGGATCAGGGTTTCCCTCCGGTCCTTCAGGATTCACGTAGATCAATCCCATTTCAGTTGCGGAGAGGGGTTGTTCGAGATCTCCCTGCTCGTTGTGCCGCTCGTCGGTCAACCAGCTGGTTTCCCTCCCCCAGTGGATATCGGCTTCCGGCTCCCAGATATCAACGCGTCCTCCGGCGAAACCAAAGGTTTTCAATCCCATGGACTCCAGGGCGCAATTGCCAGCAAGGATCATCAGATCTGCCCAAGAGATGCTGGTGCCGTACTTCTGCTTCACCGGCCAAAGCAGACGGCGCGCCTTATCGATATTGATGTTGTCGGGCCAGCTGTTCAACGGAGCAAAACGTTGGTTGCCGTGGCCACCGCCGCCGCGGCCATCAGCACTGCGGTAAGTCCCAGCGCTGTGCCATGCCATTCGGATAAACAGACCGCCGTAATGCCCCCAGTCGGCTGGCCACCAATCTTGTGATTTCGACATCAAGAGATGAAGATCTTGTTTCAACGCCTGAAAATCAAGACTCTGGAAGGCTTTGGCGTAGTCGAACTCTTCTCCGAGCGGATTGGCTTTGGGGTTCTGCTGGTGAAGGATGCTGAGGTCCAGCTGATTCGGCCACCAGTTCCTGTTCTTGGTGCCTCCAGCAGGAGTCACAGCACCGCTGCGGGCGGAAAACGGACACTTGCTCATGAATCAGTCAAATGTTGGCTGGACTTGTCATCAATGTGTTCCTGAAACTTGTCAAATCATTTTTATTCGGTGGATCTCTATGTTTCAAAAAGGTTTAAACGCTGACAGCGATCACCATGCGAAGCGTTGACCTCGCCGTGGTCGGCGGAGGACTCGCCGCTTGCAGCCTCGTTGCCCAGCTCCAGCAACGCCGTTTCCAGGGCACGATTGGATTGGTGGAAGCAGGGCGTGGACCTGGTGGCCGTTCCTCCAGCCGCGAAAGCCGCACTGCTCCTGGCTGGCGACTCGATCACGGTGCACCCAGCTTCAATCTCACAGAACCGCCACCGGATGAACTCCGATCGCTTCTGAACCAAATGGAAAGAGAGGGGTATCTCATCCGAGACGATCAACCGATCGTGGGACTGAACAGCGCAGGCCGCTTCACAGAGGCACCGCAAAACGCTCAACTCGAGGGAAAACGCTTTCGAGGCCAGCCGAGCATGGCCAGTGTCTGCGAGGGGCTTCTGAAGATGGCTGATCCGCTCCTGCAGACCTACTACAACAAGCGGATTTGTTGGCTCGAACGTGACCGCAACCACTGGCATCTATCCACAGACGACAAAGCCTGGACCTTGGCGGCTCGGCGGCTGGTTCTGAGCGGCAATCTGCTGGCGCACCCCCGAGGGAAAAGCCTGATGAGATGGGATGCGATTCCGTTGCGGGCCGCCGTAACGAAAGGATTCGACCCTCAGCTTGATGACGTGCTGAGCTGCGTCAGCGCTTCAAGCGCCAGCATCCGTTGGACGTGCATGATTCAACTCAGCAATACCCAGAGACCTGAGATCACAACGAACTGGCCAGGTCAGATCTGGCTGGATGAAGGAGCTCAGAACCGTTGGCCCGTAGAGCGACTTGTACTGCAGCCTCAACAGAACGGTGGACTTGGGCTGGTGATCCATGGCTTACAGGAATCGGAACCATGCATCACCCCAGAGGGAGGTGGCTCCCCTGCCGAAGCACGCGAAAGGATGTTTCTTGATGCATTGCCGGGTCTTCTTGCATGCATGCCCCGCGGCGAATCCCTACTGAAGGAGGCTCGGTCATGGGGAGTGATGCGCTGGGGCGCTGCACAACCACTTGATAATCCACTGCCGAGCTCACTTCAATGGTGCTCAAGCAGCGCCATCGGTTTCTGTGGAGATTGGATCGACACCCCCGGTTTCGGTCGAGCCGAGGGAGCACTCCGAAGCGCGGTAAACCTGGCAGGGACGCTGACCGCCAACAGCTAAAATCTTTTTACCGGGGAGTGGCGCAGTTTGGTAGCGCGCTTGCTTTGGGAGCAAGATGCCGCAGGTTCAAATCCTGTCTCCCCGATGCGTTAAGAAGTCAGTTCCCAACTGACATTTATACCGCTCCGCAAGGGGCGGTTTTTTATTGCTTCCGCGCAGGCGTGCGCAAAACGTGCGTAAAACCAGCTGACCGCAATCCTTTTTTACGCACGACTTTCCTGGACACCACCTGACATGTGGACAACGCCAGCTAGCGTTTAATCAAGCTCATTTGAGCCTGGACACAGGCAGCCGCATCAGTGCCCCTGGACCGGTGTCTTTCGTCGCACACGTCATTCTTCAGATCAATCTGCTGAAGTGCCGAGTCACGAGCCACCGATAGAAAACTCTCTGGAGTCCTATCTCGACAAGCCGATTGCTTGTAGACCCACATCACGTCTGGTCATACCCAAGGACTGTGATGCTGCGAATGCTCGTAGGTTTGTCAGGCGCAAAACCGCCGAATGTTGTCGTCTTGATGACATGAAGGGGGCAGGCCAAAAGGGCGATCCGTTGAATTTCAAGATCAATGGATTTCTCCGGGCACTTCAAATAGAAATTCTCGAAACTGAAGGATGGCCCTCTGCCAAAATAAGGCAGGAGGCTCGTGATGCCTTACAAGCATCCATGCCAAAAGACTCACCAGAAATCCGCGCCTATTTCGAGCGATTGTGGGGACCACTCAAAAACGCTGTCGTCACAGATCCATCTTGGCCACCAAGCACCAACCGAAAAATCGATGTCGGGGGACATTTCCCAGAACCCGACTGAACAGAACTGCGATTGGGTGAATGAGCCTGAAGCCGCAAAGCTTCTGCTGATTAAAAAGAACACCCTCCGAGCAATGCGTCGTGACGGCAGGCTTGTTCCTGGTGATCACTACATCTTTGCCACTGGAACCCATGGCGGTCCCGTCACTTACAACGTAACGGCAATCCGTGAATCGCTGGCGCAGCGCACCAAAGAAATGGTGGCGGCTGAAGCCAAGCGTCGTGCCGAGGCACAACAGCAACGCCTGCAAGCCGTCGAGACCTACGACGAAACGGGACTGGACAAACCTATCGCTGAGGTGCAGTCATGACCCTTACTGACATTGACGCCCACACCGCTGAGTTAATTGAGGCGGCGGCAGAACTCATGCTTTTAAGTCGCCGTTCACGCCCTGACGGTGGGTTTCACGAATGGCGTTCATTTGCCGCCACGGTATTACCCCTGCTGTTTGAAGACGACCTCAAGGAAGACGAAATCTTTAGCGCCATTGAGACCGCTGCACGGCAGGAGGGCCTCAATTGATGGCTATCCCCATTCGACGCATCGTTAGCGCCAGCAAAGACGACGCACAAACAGTGCTTTCAATCGGGGCGCAATGGGAAAGCCTTCGCGCTGCTTATTGGGGGCATCACGGGCAGCGGGCAAAATCCGATGAGTGCTTTTTAAGGGCACAGAAATACGAGTTAGAGCTAGAGGACTTTCTCGAGCAAAGCAATAACAGGTAGGAATTTCCACCCAACCTTGAAATTAGTTTCCGTTACCAAGTGTCAGCAGATGTTGCTAGCTGTCAAATGCAAATAGCAATACCGAGCTGGCACTTTGACGGGGCAAAATACCTTCTAATCTTTACTTACTTACCTCACTTATCAAGCTAAATGGCTGCCCCAGCTTCGACGACTTACATGCCGCCGCGTGTCGGGCTCTCTTGTGTAATCGAGCCCGAATTACGCCAATTCATTGAGCAATACCGCGAAGATCACGGTTTGCGGTCTGTCGGTGAATCCACCCGTCACCTGCTCACCATTGCTCGCGGTGTAGTGCTCTCAGCCGACGCATGAAAAAAGGCGGGCACCACCCCGCCTCAGGAAAAAACTTGCTTGTCCGATGAATACTAAATCAGGTCGGCTTTCCACCGACAACGCCCACATTCAATCCATCACAAACGCGGCAGCACAACGCCTCGCGGCTGTCCCGTATTACGCCCAACCCTTACCGCTACCGCATGAGCACGACTTCCTTGCGGACGTAAGGGCTGACCTCATATTGGCCGCTGTTATGTGCGCCGTTGCCCGTATAGCCAAACAACGCGGTAAATCATTTTCCGAACAAGTCGAAATCTGGACCACGGAGGTAGACGAATGAATGCCTCAGGTCGCAACAACCCGTGCCCTATATGCCAACGGGTAAAAGACGCTGATTGTCGATGGAATGACACCACCATCCTTTGCCATACAGGCACTGACCTAAAGCCAGGCGACACCCTCACCATCGCCGGGCAGAAATGGGCCTTCATTCATCACCACGGCGGGTTTAGTGGCATCGCAGCTGTCTTCAAACCTCACCGCGACCGCAACCGTGAGAAATGGAAACGCGACCTTCGACGGCCCACACCAAACAGCCCCGCACAACTGCTGGCTATTCAGCAGAAGCGCAGTCAGTGGTCTGACGTTCTTGACCAGTTTTTCGCCGCGTTTGACGCCGCATGGAACGTCCCTGACTTTTATTCAGCAACCCCAGACCAACTAACCGCTGCATTTGCCGCCATTGATGACGCGCAAAACAAAGCAGCAGCCCTGGCACCTCACCTATCCGCCATTTGGCATGAACACCCAGACCTAAAGCAACTACACCGCCTGCGCGTTAAGGCCTTCCTCAAACACATTGCCGATATGGCAGAAGACGTGTGTCGTTTCAAAGAACAAGACCTTGGCACACCTTGCCCCGTGGCTGTTCAAGCAATCGCGGAGGGCCTCTAAATGACTTTCGCCTCAGACCCACCACAGCTCGCTGACGTTTTTGAACTGCCTACCCAAAACGGTGTGGCACAAAACGAAGACGAGCTTTCACGGGCAGAACGCATCGACAATCACGTTCAAGAACTCCTAGACGCTCATCTGACCAACAACGCCAGCGACATTGACGCTGCTTTTGCCGAGCTTTACAGACTTGGCGTGAAAAAAGACCGCGCCATAGAACGAATCCTGATGCTTTGGGCTGACAAGCACCACCTAGACATTTCCACCAATGTCGGCGTTCGTCAAAACGTCAAAGGGCGCGTTATTGGTCAGGCCAAAGAAGGCAAAGGGCTACGGCAACAACTCCCAGGCTTTGGCATCGACAAAGACTTGCATTTACTCGTGTCCGACGCCGCCGCTGGCAAAACCACTGCCCTCTGTGAACTGGTCACGGTGATGACCGCCAGGGATAAAGGCTTTCTTGACCACCAAACTCCAAGGACTGACCCGGACGACGACCCACGCAAAACCGCCATTGTCATCGCGTCCGATGGTGAAGGTTCCGCCTTCTCAATGTGGGAGGACTACCTCAACAGCATTAACGGCCTTGACCGTGGGGCCAACGTCGAAATCTGGGCGCAAGACGAAGACACAGGCGAAACCGCGTGGAACGTCTCTCTGCACAACCTCGAACGCTTAATCAAACGCCTCGCAGAAGGTGATGTGTGCGTCGTTGTCATGGACACCGCAAACGCAGTCTTTAGAGGGGCTGGTATCAACACCGGCACTGGCCCAATTGAGACCTACTTGCGGTTACTTAAACAAATCGTCTGCCGTCATTGCAGCCTCTGGATTTCACAACACACCAACCGCAACAGCGGAAACACCATCAAAGCCATTGGCGGGCATCCCGCTTTTCAGGAAGTCCCCAGCGTTGTTCACCTAATCGAAGTCAAAGAACAGGCAGACGGCCTAAAACAACGCATTTGGCATGTCCTAAAGCTCCGCGGCAGCCCATATAGACGCTTCGCCTACGTGCTAGCCAACGGAGAACTAACAGTGACTGATGGGCACTTTTATCAAAACTGCCGTGAGCAAGTCCTAGTCACACTTCACAGGCAAATATCAGATGGTGGTTTCACTACACCAGGTGAACTCATCCGCCACACAAAACGCCCCCAGCAAAGCATCTACAGCGCATTAAACGAGCTTCGGGCAGCCAAGCTCGTTAAGCCAAGAGGACGCGGTTACAGGCTCACTGCGGCGGGGCAGCAACTGGTGGATTCACTACGCATCGCTTCCTAATGGCCGGCGCAAGAGGACAAAAGCCCGTTTTGCCCCCCTTACAGGTACACACACACATTTAAAAAACAAAACGCCACTTCACCAGTAACAGCAATGCTTTTAGTCCATTCATCTATGAATACACAACAACAGAGAGAGGGGGAGGGGTAAGAGAAAAAACACTTTGATTGCGCCATAATTGATAGATGGGGAAGAAGAGCGACAAAGCAGAAATTGACAGGCGTATTCATACCGTCGTCAGACTGTTGTCATCCACCAAAACATCTAGTTACATCCTTCGATTCTGTTCTGAAGAATGGGGGGTAACTAGCCGACAAGCCCAGACATACCTGCAACGCGCCAGAGAGATCATTAAGGCCGATTACTCAGTGGATCGTGCTGACTTCCTCGGCACTCGACTTGCCCTCCTAGACAAGATCATTCAGGCCAGCATCGACTCCAAGCAGCATTCAAATGCGGTGGGTGCTTTGAAACTGCAAGCGCAGCTGACACGGCTGCTGGAAGGCGGTTGAAGCAGTTCAACAGAAAGTCATGCGAAATAACCGACTTCTGCATTCAGGCATATCTCAACCTATTGCCCTCATAATTCTTCTGTAGAATTACTAGTCGCTCTGTTAAAGAGTCATGCCTTGCTGCGGCTGCAGAATTACTTGGATCGATTAGGTCAAATCTGGCGGTAGAAAGATATTCCAAAAAGTGCTTTGGCTCACACTTTGACCCTCTTCTGCTTTGCCAGCTATGGAAGTCTGCATGGATACTGCTTTCGAGAATCAAGATGTTTTCATGAAGATCCGCAAGATCTGGCCTGCTTGACTTGTTGAACAGGTGATGTCCGTCAAGAGTTAGCTGCCTTCCACGTGCTTTACGAGAGCCCGTCACCTGGCAGGTATCTCTGGCTGCTCGCTTGGCATGCTTAATCGCTTTAGTGATTCGTAAATCAGCACTAGACAGTCTTTTCAGCTCTTTTTTAAAACAGTCCTCAACCACTTCACCGACAGCCGAGACCCAAGCTCGCCTGGATTTGGTGATTGAAGAATTTACTTTCATATCCATGGCAATACTTGCTAGCCCTTTTTGGCTCCATGCTTTTTCGCCGCTCTCATCAAGAACAAAATGTTTTTCAATCTCAAGACCTTCCTGCCCGTAAAGAGAATCTGATTTCACAAGCCGATCAACAGCATTTTTAATGCCAAGACCATTGGTTTGAAGCACCTTGATAGAAGTGCGTCTGTCTACGAACAGCAACTCACCTGAAGCATGAACAATCCCATTAGCTTCAATTAACTCTTGGGTAATTCGACGTGAAACAAGCATCTGCTTGCGCTTTCTTTTTCGGTGAGTAAACATCTCCATAACCCTAGCGATTACTCCTTCTTTATCGCCTTCTAAGCACTTAGCAATCGCCTCAACGCCTTCTTCAGTAAAACGCCGCTCTTGATAATCTCCTGTACTTTGAACAAACTCAAAATGCTCACCCTCGATCAGTTCCCATGGGTCGTCGTCATACTTATCAAAGAAATCGACAGTGTCATAGAGCTGATTGATTCTGATGCCAAGGATTTTGGCAGATTCCCTGTCAGTAAGAAGTTCCCTCATAATTCTATTCCTCAATCAATTCATTAATGCGATCAGCGAGTCGCGCATCTTTTGAAGACGCTCAAAAACTTGTGCATCCCCTCCCATATCGGGATGATGTGTCTTCACAAGTTGCCTAAAGGAATCCTTGATGTCTTCTGTTGTCGCTGTGGAGGAGTTCAAACCGAAGACGTGCCACGGCCTGAAATTCTCAAGGACATCTATTCCGTTGATGCAGGTAGGACCCTTTTTGTCCCTTTCATCGTCAGGAACTGCAATCCATTTTCTATATTGCTTTCTCCAGTCGTCGGTCGTTTTCAAGCCAACTTTTTCTCCAGTAAAAGCCATTGCGAACATTTTATTTTTACGCAGTTCAGTTACTGTCCTGCATTCGAACTTCTCCAAGACAGCTTTTCTCATAGCCGTTGCAGTGAGGGCTTTTGGTTGTGCATGTTTAGGTGTCTTAAAAGGTCCTCGGTTGATCGTTTCTGCGAACATCAACAGCTGATCAGCATTTGGCGAAGCCGAGCTATTAAGGAAATCCCGAATGAGTTTCTCGACTTCAGGGAGAGTTAATTGCTTCCTTCTGGTTGCCATGACTTTTCTCGGTTACTTAAACTGGATTTCGTTTCCAATCCACATTCCTGCAATGCGGAAATAATCTCCATTGTCGCTGGAGGAAATTCTCCAATCTTCGTTGTAATTTGCTTGATCCTGTTCGTCGCAAATCAACTCACTGCATTCAGAATCAGTGGGCAAAGTAATGACAATGAACAACGCGATCAAAAATTCGACTGCTTCCATTGGTGGCTTTTCTTTTACACCAATAAGTTTCTTTCATTGATTCACTGCGGACATCCCCCGAACAGGTGATCTTTGCAGCTTCTCCTATCCCCCTTTTGAGGGATGTCATTCTAGATAGGTATATCGATGATTGGTTCATAGTTAAAACTCTCTTTTCAGGGCTTACCAATGACATTTCAAGTTGGACGAAGAAGGGGCAGCGTCTGGGATGACGTCAACACCATTGATGGAATCGTGAAAGCTGCCCGCTTCAACCTCACTGGCAAGACCGAGCGTGACTTTGAGATGCTCTTCAGTGAGCGAGTCCGTGCCAATGCTGACCGCCTCAAAGGCAAGATCATCAGTCAGGTGGACAAGGAGACTCACGTTCAGAGCGTTTACTGCTTCGGCAAAAAGCACAGGCCTGATCTGACAATCAATGACGATGGAATCGCAATCGAACTAAAGTTCATAAACAACAGTCTCAATGGTATAAAAGAAGCTATTGGCCAGAGCATCTTTTACCGAATCCGCTATCGCTTTGTAGTCAATATATTTGTCATCTCTGAGAAGCATAAGGACGTTTACTTAAAAGCTGCCAATGGCGAGGAAAAAGACTTAGAGGAAATCCTAAAAAACCTCAGCATTGACAATAACATTTTTAGCTATATCGTACCTGCTTTCACTCCAGGATCTAATGTCAAAACATGCCTTGGATTCAACGACATCAGGACATCTATTCTCGCAATGGCTATGTGTTGATTATGCTGACCTATCTCCCAAAAAAACCTCACCAAAACCCTGCCATCAATGACTGAAGTTTTTTAGTCAGTCCTTGCCCGATCATGCGATCATATCAGTAAATGTCATATGGAGATCTACTGGAAATCCCTCTATCGATGTCCAAGAACATGATAGAGGGATTTCCAGTAAATCTACGTATGGCTCTTGCATGCGTCAGAATCGTGGCCTATGGATTTTCCAGATGCAATTGCTGCTAGCAACTCTGCTCTCCTTAGCTACATTCGCCTTCGTGATCGTGAATCACGGTGCGGGGGATGGTGTTGGCACTGCTTGGACGGCAGATGGTTACACAACACACATCGGATCAAGAGTCCCTCCTGTCGAGGCCAATTGCATGCATATCGATGAGATCACAACAGATGAAGGCAAACAGCTGAGTGTCTATGCCTGCCCAACGAAGCATCTGGGCTGAAAAGATATATCTCTCAGACGAAAGCTGATGCATTTTGCGAATATGCAAAACACGAATAAAAAAAGACATCAGTCATCTAGTCCATGGGCATTGATGGGCGTATTTCCAATAGATCTCAGCGTGCCCACTCGCCACCATTGACTGCTGCACATTGGTCCCATTCAAAAACAGTTCTGCAACTGTGCGTCCATAGCGATCCTTTTTAATTCTGCGGATACCCACCGTTTGGTTCATCACCATTCCGTTGAGGTGGTATTTCGCTGCCATGGCAGGAGCTGGCTTGGCGCGCTTTCCCCGCAATTCAGGGGTATCGATGCAAGCAAGACGAATCTTCTCGCCAGTAAACGTCGTACAGGTATCACCGTCATAACAGTCTCGAATTTTCACCGTTGGGAGAGCTTCAACGGGCTTCGCAGATCCCAGCAAGAGGCCAAGAACAACCAAGACGGTTAAACCAAAAGCTGAGTAAACCGTGTTCCGTTGAAATCCTGTTGATTGCATCAATGCCATGGCCCCATAGCTACGAGATGGATAGTTACTCAAGACCGATGCACCGTTATCAGGTCTTTTACTGCGAGCTGCCCGACGGTGCAGCAGGTTACAAACCGATTCTCGCTGAAGACGCCTATGAAGCTAAACAAATTGTGGAGCGACTGCACCCAGGAGCTGTGATGGCATCCCTGGATGGAGAGCTAACGGATGGCGAGACCACAAGAAAGCTATTTCTTCATTGGCTAAGCATGGTTTAAAGATGGAAATGCACTGGCCATATTGCATCGATGCACATTCCGATCAGTGCTGAAACAATTCACGTTATATCGTGCTGCTTGAATCCATGAATCACGTTTGAATACTGCATCCAAGCCTGAACCAGAGTTTGCTGCTGTATGTCCATTCGGTGACGATCTAAGGACGATTGAAAGCCTGAAAAAGAAACCTAAAAGCCGAGAACCACGGGTCAGATTCACCGTTGATATGTCTGAACGTATGCACGCAAAATTACGGGCATTGTCGGCTGATAAGAACGTGCGAATGACCAAGCTGGTGCGGATGGCAGTTGCTGACTTGATCGCTCGACTGGAAGAAGACTGATCAAAAATTCTGCTCAGCAATTAACTTTTCGATAGATCAGTTTAATTCACCTTGGATTTGTATATCCAAACAGGTGGAGGACATTTATTAACCACGTGTGATTTCTCTGGATAATCTTCGATTGGTAATTTACTGTAAATACAATAACGGTAATGCAAGACTTTTTCCTCTAAGAATTCCATTTCTAATTTAAGAGAAATCCTATCGGGTGCATTAACTTTTTCTGCGGCACGGAACCGATATATCGCTTCAATGAGCTCGTTTTGTGCATCCTGAAGTTTGTGCTGCGGGGTAAACGAGTCAAAATTCTTACGTAGCGACATCAGAAGTCCAGATCTGTATAATGAATCATTCTTTTACTATGGCACAGATATTTGCCCTGGCTACTCATAAGTAAAAACCCGCCATTGCTGACGGGGGAATGCCTTGAAAGAGTTGAAATCAGACAGCATCAGATGTCAGCACTCATTTCTTACCCATTCAATCGGCCTGGTATCCCCTAGATCTACCGCTTTTTTCCAGTCCCTACAGGAGCCCTTCAGGTCACCCACTATTCCTAAAACAACTCCACGGTTGGTGTAGGCTTTTGCATAATTGGAATTGATTTGAATTGCCTTTGTGTAATCAGATATAGCTCCCTGATAATCTTTTAATTCATACTTGGCACCACCTCGATTGTCGTAGACGCCTGCATCGAGATCGTTAGGGTAGTACTTGATCGCTTTTGTGTAATCAGCAATTGCACCTCGATAATCTTTTAAGTCGTGTTTCACAACCCCACGATTATAATAAGCATCTGCATATTTAGGATCAATTTCGATTGCCTTAGTCCAATCAGTAATAGCTCCTTTTAGATTTCCACTTTTTGCTTTATCAAGCCCTGAATTGAACAGTTCAATTGCAGTCTGTGCAAACGCTGCCTGTGTCGTCAGCAACCCTGCGCCAATTCCAACGACAGGTGTCAGCCCTAACAGCAACGGGCGTCCTATTGGCATGAACAGGG
Source organism: Synechococcus sp. MIT S1220 (assembly GCF_047303025.1). Classification (NCBI taxonomy): domain Bacteria; kingdom Bacillati; phylum Cyanobacteriota; class Cyanophyceae; order Synechococcales; family Synechococcaceae; genus Synechococcus; species Synechococcus sp. MIT S1220. The sequence continues at coordinate 2,579,062 of NZ_CP138939.1, forward strand.
CTAAGGCAGCAGCAAAGGCAGTTGTAACGCGAGTCATCCTGAGAGCTGCATGACTAGCCCATCTCTAGCCCTTATTGACGATCACTGTCTGTATCTGATCTGCAAACAGAAAACCCCCGCCATTGCTGACGGGGTAATTGGTTTGGCTTGTTCTGCCGGGGGATTGATCAGGAACCACACATCCTGCCCTGCCTTTCCCAATAGGGATTTTGTATGGCTTTCAGTTCAGCAGTTGAACTTCAGGCTCCCCGGCGTCTAAGTCACACCTCAACAAGCGTAAAGACTGCAGTGTGGTGTGTGGTTTGTGTCTTTGGGGTCTCCCCCGCCGATGCACACACCATCTCCGGAATCACCGGACCAGTTGATGAGCTGCGTCAAAGGTGCCTGTGATGTTGGTCACAGAGACCAAAACCCCTTTCATAGGCGGTCTTTCCACGACCCCCACTACCCCAAAGTGGTGCGCTACCCGGCCAGCCAAAGCTCAGCCGGTAGAGCACCTGCATGGCATGCAGGGGGTCAGGTTCGAACCGTCGATAGCCCTGCTCCAGGGTGATTTTTTCGGTACTTCACCCTCGATAGAAACGGAGAGGGTGGGATTCGAACCCACGAGCTCAAGCGCCCGAGCGGGAAGGACCAACCGGTTAAAAGCCGAATGGTCGACCTCAGGGTTATGAATCCTGTGCTCTAACCAGGCGCCTGATTCCAGCGGAGCAAGATCTGAACTTTCGACCTTCGGGTTATGAGCCCGACGAGCTATCGGACTGCTCTACCCCGTCGCTGGTTCTGTCTGAGTTCGTTTATTAGGAGTTGATTGATTCAATTTCTGCCCGCGCCGATTTCTTTCGGCGTGGTGCAACCTTCCGCAAATCCAAGGCGATTCGTGAAATGGTAAATATGGTGTGGCTGGGGAGTTCATATCTCTGACTTAAAAACCCCATATGTTGTCGACAACATATTGAGAGAGTTTTTCCTTTGGAGAGGAGTCTGTTTCGGCAGGTGATATAAATGATATTCTGTGGCACTTATGGTGTAGCTTGGGATAGCACACGTTATTTTTAGAGAAATGTTTTTTATCCTGCGATGTCTTGGTGTTTATCTTCTACTTTTTGGTTTTCCCTCTCTTTTTGCGGAACCATCAGGTTTGCCCCTCTTTGCGGCAGAGTTGGAGAAACATGAGTCGTTATATGATAAAAAACTTGCTGAGCTTCCTGAAATTAAAATTAAATATTCGGGAAGCCCACAAGACTTAATTGATTTCCTCACAACTTTAATTAAGATCGATCCTGAGCGTTCGGAGGGATATGTCGAACGAGCTGAAATTTATAATATAATGAATCAATATGATCGTGAATTAGAAGATCTTTCAATCGCTTTGACCCTGGAGCCTGAGAATCTAGATCTCTTGGAGTCACGAATCGCAACCAGCAGTTTTTTGCACACAGTAGCTCTAGAGAATACTAAGTACTTGGGTGGCTATCCAAAACACAGGGCAGAGGTTTATGGACAGGCGGTAATCCTTGATCGTGATCGTTTATCTGAATTGATGCCTGAGGATGCTCATAATGTTTATGAACGCGGCAAGATCAAAGTTCTGATGGGTGATGTTAATGGTGGGATACAAGACTTCAATCTTTCTATTGAGCTGTTTCCTTTTCCATTCGCTTATATGTCCCGATCAGAGGCTAAGGAGCAGCTTGGTGATCTACAAGGTGCTTTGAGTGACTATGTCGTGCTGTTGGCGGAATCTCCAGAAGATATTTACTATTATTTACAAGTTCAAAGAATCAATGTCTTGCTTGGAGATCTTAAGTCGGCTTGTAATATATACAACCAGGCCATTAAACGCTTTGGGAAAGATGTTCAAGGCTATCCAAACTTGATCCTTGTTGATCCTAACGATTGCAAAGCTGTTTAATTGGTGGGCACGAGTTCCTTTAGTAGTGAATGAGATTAACTAAGAAACCTCACCTTCTGGACGGCATATTGAAGTTGTGATTAACGAGGCGTCCCTAGCAGTGCGTGGCTTCTCCATCACTAGCCTTCATCAATGAGCACTGTCTGCGTCTGGTCTGCAAACACAGAAACCCCGCCATTGCTGACGGGGGAATGCCTTGAAAGAGTTGAAATCAGACAGCATCAGATGTCAGCACTCATTTCTTACCCATTCAATGGCATAGGTATGTCCGAGATCGGCTGCTTTTCTCCAATCAGAGCAAGCGCCTTGTGGATCACCCATGAATAATTTATTGGCGGCACGACCGCTATAAAAATATTTATTCAGAGGATCAATTTCTATCGCCTTTGTATAGTCATCAATTGCCCCTTTGTAATAATATAATTGACTCTTGGCAAACCCACGCAAGAAATACCAATCCGCATCGTTAGGATTGATTTCAATTGCCTTGGTATAATCAGCAATAGCTCCTTGATAATCCTTTAAATCGTCCTTGGCACCACCACGATAGTAGTAGAGATCCGCATCGCTAGGATTGATTTCAATTGCCTTGGTGTAATCAGCAATAGCTCCTTGATAATCTTTTAAATTGCGCTTGGCAAGCCCACGATTTAAATAGGCACTGGCATACTGAGGATCAATCTCAATTGCCTTGGTGTAATCAGCAATAGCTCCTTGTAAATCTCCACGTTCAAATTTTGCGACACCTGAATCGAACCAGTCTTGAGCACTTTGTGCAAAGGCTGCCCTTGTCGACAGCAGAGCTGCGCCAATTTCAACAACAGGTGTCAGCCCTACCAGCAACGGGCGTCCTATTGGCATGAACAGGGCTAAGGCAGCAGCAAAGGCAGTCGTGACACGAGGCATCCTGAGGGCTGCATGGCTAGTCCATCTCTAGCCCTTATTGAAGATCCCTGTTTGTATCTGATCTACAAACACAAAACCCCAGCCATTGCAGGCGGGGCTGATGTCCTTGTGAGTTGTTTTGTCGGGAGATCGATAGCGATATATCAACGCCGCTCTTCAGGTTTCCCGAATCGAACGGGAACAAAGATCAAACCGGATGACAGGGATAAATAGCTACCAAAGAAGATTAGTTTGACTGTGCTCGGAGGCTAATATTAATTAGCATAATAGAAATTATCTACGCAAGATAATCGCGTCGACAATATCGTCAGCAGTGATGGCTGTACCTTCCATTGATATTGTGGTGTTTCCTCTCTTGCCAAGATCAAGAATAAAGCCGGAACCCTTCGGTAAAATTCTAAGATTGGCCATATCCTTACTCCGCATCAGAAGTCGATCGCCTTCAGATGGATCGAAATCGATGATGTTGTGGTCTGCATCTTTTAGTAAACCGAAACGATCTGCACCTCTACCTCCCGATAAGTTGTTAATTCCTGGGCCGCCCATCAAAAGGTCATCTCCATCTCCTCCTATAAGAGTGTCGTCACCTTTGGCACCGTAGAGGCTATCTTTACCATCACCTCCAGACAAGGAATCGTCTCCTTGGCCACCACTTAAAACATCAGATCCATCATCTCCGAAGAGCAAGTCATCACCCTTGTAGCTATAAATTTTATCGTTACCATCACCACCTAACAAATTATCATTGTGGTTGGCGGATCCATGCATGTAATCGTCACCACCAAAACCATGAATCTCATTCTCTGCTGCATCTGTGCCTTGAATAAAATCGTCACCGTCCCATCCAGCCATGGCCCAGAAGTCAGTACTTGCCTGAGGAGCTGCAATCCAGTAATTAACAAATGAACGAGAAGATAGCGGTTCGTTTAAAGAATTTTTTGCCGACAAAAGTGTATGGTCACCCAAGCCAAATATATCTTCTAGAGGATTATCGTTGGACATGTCCAAGTAGACCCCTTTGTTCTGGATAAGGCCTCGTTTCGCCACATACTTTTTAAAGCCTTTTAAATTTGTGCGAACCTTGAATGGCATGCCGTTTTCAAGAAGCTTTAAAGCCATCGATCCAGCAATACAAATCTCTGTTACTGAAACATTAGCAAGCTGATGACTTGGAGCTGAATTTTTAAACTTACCAATAGATCCTGAAGGCATACCACCCATCTAAGCTAGTATTCATGTACTTTCAAAGGAGTGGTCATGGCTGAGGGCTGGTTGATTCATCAAGAAGGGTTAGTCGCCAGGTTCCCCTCAACAAACAACCTTCACCATTGCTGACGGGCTTAATTGTGTGAGTTGTTTTGTCGGGAGATCGATAGCGACACATCCAACGCCCCCTGCTTTTCCCTTGCGGGTCTTGTATAGCTTTCAGCCATCATCACTTGGTCTCAGATATTTATTCGTATGGGGCAATGCCGCTTGATCACTACCCTCGCCCTGTCATTCATCACCTCCTGAATCACACTTCGATCTTTAATAAGTCCCCCGAGTCATCACATAATGCCAACCCAAATTCAGCCATCGTCACGCTCTGCGCTAACCGCACTGTGTCGCCCTTTCGGGGATTCATGGCTGGCAATCCTTTAAGTAACCTTCAAACATATTGATTACTTGGTAGTAAGGGCTTTCCTCATCAAAAACATTGAAGTGTGCAGTCACTCTTTTCAGTGGATCTTCAAGCATGTAAGTGACAATCCATTGGGAATCTTTGCTCTGATCTAGGTATTTCAAGAGAATTTTAGCTCTCTTTGTAGCTTCCTCCGCGCATAGTCTTCCTCTGTTTATGTCTACTGAGTTTCTTCGATATTCTCTTCGATGACGAGGGGGCAAACCCAAGCAACTAAAAATTATTCTAAAAAACTTGTTGACGTAGAAATTCCGATATGGACCTTGGTACGTGCCCTTGTATGGACCTTGGTAATCAATAACATTGTTCAGAGAAGATAAAATCGCATTTCGACCCTCCTGGTGGTGCAAGATTAACTCTCTAATGATTCTGAATTCTTTGCCTAGGGGGTGTTTGTTCAGCATTTGATTCACATATGGGCGCACATAATTCATGTGGAAGTCATCCAATTATTTAATCTAACTCATTGTTTAGTAGTTGTCACCAAACCTCGGACACTTTCACCATCGCCGTTCTGCCTTCAGATCACATCACCCATGCGGGGGATCTTGCTTGCTGATCGTTCCCCTATTTGGGTGAATTGCACCAAGCAATAAAAAAACCCGCCATTGCTGACGGGCATATGTTGCTTTTAACAGAAAAAATCATTTGAATATATCAATAAATTTTCATTCATCACCATTCATGCCTTGTATACCTGCCTCTTTTCCTGCATCGTAAGCAGCGCGATCCCAGCTCTTGCCTGCCGCTATTCCTCCTGCCCATTTGCCATAAAATACGGCTATATTTTTAGCATCATCGTATACTTTGCCGGCAATATCTCCAAGACTTTTCTCGCTTTTACCTCCGGCAAGAGTGGCCAGCTCATCAATAGTCAGTTCGGCTTCAGTAAAGTGGTTCATGATTAAAAGAATGAAATAAGTTGTGAAAAAAGATTGGCTAAATAACTAAGGCTATTTGGGTCGTTGAGGATCATTAGCATTAAGAGATGACTCATCTTTAAAGAGCTGAGGCATTGGCCATTTGATGTCCTTAAAAATGTCTCCCAAGAGAAAAAAGTCACGTTCGGTGCAACCTTTTCCGTCAGGTCCCATCTGAACACCACCAGCGAGAATCCTCAATTGATCAAGGCTTAGTTCCGTGTTGTTCATTGTGTTGAGTGAAGTTATGGAGGTCGCCCTCCGTAAACACAACATCGCCAGTTCTCAGCTAACTCTCATTAATCTGGCTCACAGCAACTTGTGATCTTGCTCACAGCGTCTTGAGGTTTGAATTGTTCTGCCAAGAGATGGATAAGCCACTCACAAGAGCGCACTACTTTCCCCTGACGGATATTGTATTGCTTTCAGCTATCAATGGGGTCGGCCTTCTCGGCGTTGGATGAACCTATAACGACTGGTATGGCGTCCGGGCCGATGATCTCAGGCAGGGATAGCTGTGATTTTAGAAGGATCGAAGATAGATATATAAGTGAATTGAATTAGTAACCTCGGTTTTGGACTTTGAAGCCGGGATTTTGCTTGCGTTGCTGCATCTTTTAATGGAATGCAGAAGGGTAGTTCTGGCGCTGACGTTGGGTCTCCAATTGAGCGTTCTTATGTTGCAGTCGTAGATGGGCTTGTCTCTCAACTGCTGATCAGCCAAGGGGTTAACTATGTGCAAACGTTGCGCTAGGCCCATCTTTCCATCGGCAAGGGCGGCCTTCCTCTTTGCTGATTTTTAAATCGCTGAATTAGTCGAGGTCTACGGACAGAAGTAATCAGATGTTGACTGCCGCAACGATGTCTGCGGTGGCATTGGGTTTAAACCGCGCGTAGCTCTTCAGATGTACCTCAATGGTGTGGCCCATGGCCTCGCTGATGTTGGCGATGGGCACGTTGGCGGCGTGCATTTGCTTGGCATAGCGATGGCGAAAGGAATAAGGCGTGAGTTGCTCGCCCAAGCGTTTTGCCTCGCCCCGTAGTGCCATCCAAACCTTGCGACGGCGTAGGTATTGGTTAAGGGCTTGCCCGCCATCACCATCGCGGTTTAAGGGCGGCAGTTGTTCGCCTAACTGAAGGCGGGCCTGCAACTTCCAGTCAATAGCGGTGCCATCACCATCACGCAGGAAGAGGGGGTGAAGCCTGCGGGGTTCTGTTTTGGCTCCTTTGGTACCACCCATTGATTTTTGGTAGATGGTCCACAATTCCGGTCCGCTTACGCCGTCTTTGATGACGAGGTGCCGCAATTCCTCAGGACGTAACCCGTAGACGGCGCAGAGCTGAATTGCAAACCGCCAACGGGCATGCAACTCGCCTCCAGGCAGGTTCTCGAGCAACTGAAGGATTTGCGAATCGCTGAGGGGGTAGCCAATCCGCTTTGGTTTCAACGTTTCTGGAAGCGTTGCAGGAGGGAGGTAAATGCTCTTGAGGTAGCCCCTTCTCACAGCCCAGTTCAGAAAGCCATAGAGCTTTTGGCGGCTCGTCTGACGCATCCGTGAACCTTGTTCCCATTGCGCAAGGCAGACCATCGCCAATGCCACGCCATCAACCGGTGGCTTGCCTTCAAAGCAAGCACGCAGATTTTTCAGAACTGGCAGGTAGTTGTATCGCCATGTTGTGTCGCCAGCGTTGGGGACGAACTCCCGATATGTCTCAAACAGCTTGTTGAAATCCAGCTTCTGATGACTGCTTGAGGTGTCGGCTTTCTGTGCTGCAGCAGCAAGGGTGATCTGACCACCGTTCCACCGCTTGAAGATCTGCTGGATGCGAGGGAGGGCTGAACTAGCTCCCTCTTGAGACCAGGGGTAGATCAACATCACCGAACCATGGTCTTGAACCTCAAGGCGCATCCGCCCACGGGCATTGCGTACCTTCCATCCCGCGCCACAGGAGGTGCGGACCAAATCTCGAAATGGCTTGATCCAAGGGGCTGCATCGACTACGCGCGGCAAAACGACAAAGGCATCTCGCTATGCCAAGTGTGCGCATAACGTGCGTAAAACGCAAAATACCTGCCAACACCTGCTGACAGCTCACCACTTAGAAGCATTGCCATAACAGAGTCACAGACTGAGAAAAGCCAGGAAACGACTCAAGGGATCTCTCGCTTTGGGAGCAAGATGCCGCAGGTTCAAATCCTGTCTCCCCGATGCCTTAAGACGTCAGTTCCCAACTGACATTTTTACCGCTCCGCAAGGGGCGGTTTTTTATTGCTCACGCGCACTTGTGCCAAAGCGGTGCCAAAAGGCCATGGGTCAGCGGATGGTTTTGGCACGTCTTTCCCGGCACTAGTTGACAGGAATTGGCACTTTTACAACACTTGTATCGACAAAACGGATTCAGAGGTCGGTCACTTCAATTCTTCGTCCGTGGGGTCGAAGCGGCTTTCCCCGAGTTGTCGTGTAACGCCTGAGTCTGACGGGGAGGAAACCGCAGAAACTCAGTAGATGACTTCAGCTTCAAAGCGAATCAGGAAGCTGCACTATCGCGGCGACCTCATCTCGTCAACCCAACTTGCAAACGCCCGTCAGGCCAAGACTAATGCCTCTCGACAGGCTGTTGCCAACAACGCCCAGCGCCTTGCTGAGTCCTTTGGCATGAGCCCCGAAAAGGCATTGGCATCGGTGGACAAGCGCCGCAAGTGGGAGAAACGGAATAACTGGACAAAGATTCACACGGGACGCCATCATAATCAGCATCCAAATATCGATGCCCTTGCTAAAACCACTTCATAGCCTCTCTCCTATTACTGAGCCTAGAACAAGTAATGTCTCGTGAGCCTGTATACAGTGGGGGCCAAGCCTCAACCTCTTCGATCATTTCTTAATCGCCTTCATCTGCAAGCTCAGATCCATCAATAGTCTCAATAGTGCTATCACAAATCATCGGAGGAGCCACAATCAAGTCAGCTTTAAAGCTATCCATCTACTGCTGGTTATTCACATCATCTAATTCATCTTCAATAACTAATTGAGGATCACTGATAATCTCTTGGCTATTGGCAACTGGCATAACCTCAGTTGTGCCGCTTGGCACTTGAATAACAATGATAGGGTCCTGAATTTCGTTGACAGCTTGAGGAGGCTCAGGGAGCAGAGGAACATCAACATCATCCACTTCAAAAGGTGTATCATCTAAATCATTCCAAAGACCTTTCCTCTTCTTACGAGCCATATTCTGAAACTTTATCAATTTATCTCCATCACATTGAAAGGCATACTTTTCATAGATTTCAGCATACCCTTTCCTAACCATCATCAATCCAATATTCTTCTTACCATTTTGCTTGAACACTTCTGCGACTGTTCTTCCATATCGATCAATATCATGTTCTTGTATTTTTACCTTCGAGCCAAGCCGCAGCATGGCAAGGCGGTGGACAGCGCCGGGATCCTACGAGTAGGAGGCATGTTTGGACAGCACAGCAGACATCGCCCGTGCTAGCGAGCAGCAGGAATTGAGACGCGAAGAATGAAAAATTTGCCGATCTGGAGCGCCGCAGAGGCCCGGGTGTTCCTCCAAGCCATGAATGAGGTGGGCAGTTTCGGCGGCATCGCACCATTGGAGCCCATCACCCTGGAAATGATGCAGGCGATTCAGAAGCATGTTCTGCATTCCGATGTCGACATCTCTGAGCTCGAGATTTTGCATCCACCTGCCTATCCGGCCCTCCTTCCAGATCAGACAAAACGGGAGCAATTGATCCAGATTCTGGTCTTGATGCCCTACGCCGACATGCGCGTGGACCCCAAGATGGTTGCTCTCATCGATGAGTTTGCTGAATATCTTCAGGTCAGCCTGAACACCCTGAAGGATCTACATCAGGTTAGAGACAACCATCTTAAACGCTTACTGTTTGATTACACACGTCGTGCCCTGACTGATTTTCTAAGCCTTGATTCAGCACCAAAAGTTGTCAAAGGGATAGCCGCTGTTATACATCAATCTCTCGGCGACCCTATTCTTGCATCCAAATATCAAGCGCTGGAAACCTATCCGGAAGGCAGCCTTGGACACACGATCTTTCATTGGTATCGCGACAGAAAGTGGCCTCTGCCCGGCGAAAAGAAAAGCAGTCCTGAGCTTCTGGTGAATCATGACTGTTGTCATATCCTAGGAGGTTTCAATACAGACACCAAGGGTGAAATGGATGTCTCAGCATTCACAGCGGGTCTATTCCCTGACGGATTCGGATTCGAATCACTGATGGAAGTGATCCTGGATTTTCATCTTGGAAAAGCTTTCACCACTGTCGGAGACATTATTCCTCCAACCACTGGAGCTTTCATACCAGAAGAAGTTTTCGAAGGGTATGAACGTGGGCTTGCCTGCAACACCAACCTCATTAAAGATCTGGATTTTTGGGCTGTCGCTGACCAACCCGTCCAGGAGCTACGGGAGCGTTTCGGGATTCCCGCTATCGCAGGCCCCTTACTGCTTCAACCCTGACGGGCTCGGGAGCAATGGCAAGGGCTTCAAGTTTCGATCCCAAATAACGCAAGAACGCTGCACTGTTGAGTGGAGCGTCACACACACGCTGAACAAGACTTTCAGCATTGAGGCTTCTGCCGATTGGATGCACATGAATTCTGAGCCAGTACAACAAGGGCCGAACATCACCAGCCGTCACATGCTCCTCGGGTGGGCCGATCTGATCCGCCATCGTCTCACTCAACTGAGCGCTGATCAAATGTCCCAACAGATGCGAGGGGAAATAGCCAAATAAACCCTCGCTCCATCGGAATCAGGTTTTAAAAGGCGTCACGGTGTTGCACCGGGGATGGACTAAAGGCGTAACCGTCGATGGCTTGGTTCAGCAACTATTTGCTGAACTTTCCGCCTGCAATTCTTCAGTGATTATCGGCTCACTAAATCAGAAGGGAGGCGCTGGAAAGTCAACCACCGCAGTGCATCTCGCGCATAGGTTCCAGCTGAAGCAGGGCAAATCGGTGCATCTCGTGGACCTTGATCCACAAGGCACCAGCTCTTTCTGGTTGCAGGCATCAGATCTGGGAATCGAACACACGTTCCTTGCCGCCGATTCAGACGTTGTTCTGGAGCAACTCCCGGCAGTCGCCGAAACGGCTGATGTGGTCGTGGTGGACGGCCCTGCAGGGCTCTCCGATGCAACCAGAGCCGTTCTGCTCCTTGCTGATATGGCCTTGATTCCGGTTCAGCCCTCCGGTGCGGATGTTCGATCTGCTGTTGATGCAGTCCGGTTGGTTCAACAGGCCAGGCGGATCCGCGGGGGCCTCCCTGATGCGCGGTTGTTCATCAGCCGGGCAACGCGTGGAACAAAGCTCTTACAGGAGGCCCGTTCAGTGTTGATGCAGCTTGAGGGCATCCCGTTGCTGGATACAGCGATCACACAACGGCAGATCGTGGCTGATGCGTTCGGCCAGGCCACCAGCGTCCTCAATGCGAAGACCGGGCCAGGGCTGGAAGCCGGAAATGAATTCAACCGTTTATTCAGTGAGGTCTTCCCAAATGGCTGAGAAGCGCAAGCCGATGATGTCGGCTGAGGAATTGGAATTTCTCGGCAAGAAAGACAACGGTTTTCAGAAGGCTGCCAAACCCGCTGCTGCTGCGAAGAAACCTTCAAAACCTCAACCAGACAAGGTTGATTCGGATCCGGTTGATCCATTTGACGAGGATCTAGGAACGATCGAAAGCCTGAAGAAGAAACCCAAAAGCCGTGAACCACGGGTCAGATTCACCTTTGATATGTCTGAACGTATGCACGCAAAATTACGGGCATTGTCGGCTGATAAGAACGTTCGAATGACCAAGTTAGTGAGGATGGCAGTTGCTGACTTGATCGCACGGTTGGAAGAGGATTGACTAAAACCCCCGCCATTGGCTGATGGGTACTCAATCAAGTGCCAGAATTGGAATTCCAGATTAGATTCGTGAACAAAATAGTTGAGGTGATGAAAGGAATGAAAACATTGATCCCATTCTTGGCTGCCCTCCCTTCTCTCTTCTTTGCTACTACTGCTTTTGCAGATGAGTGTGAGAAAGGTTCGTGCAGAACAGCATGTGATGAAGATGGTGGATGCATTTATCTACATATCAAATCAATTAATTATCCCTATGTTGTTTTTACAACAACCTATGAAGGACACAAGAGCGAAGTGGATTGCTCACAATTTAGATTGAGATATATCAGTGATAATGGTTCAAGAACCTCTTGGGACTTATCACAGCCAGATTTTATAAAACAAGCAAAGATGTCTACTGCTTGCCACATAATGTTCCATCACCGAAATTGAGCGAGGTTCTAATGAATCTACAGGTTTCAATAAGCATAAACACAATGAGGGAGAGTCAGATGAAATCGTTAACGTCATTATTTAGAATTGTCGTTAGGCCTTGATCACTTTTAACAAGTACATCGCTGCCATCTTGCTCAAAGCTGACGTTGGTCAGATTTTTACCGATAGTGAAGCTATCACCTTCGCTAAAGTTGAAGTCCTCGACGATACTATTCCCTGAATTAATAAAGAACCTATCGGCTCCAGAACCACCATTGAGTCTATCGTTACCATATCCGCCGTTAATAACATCGTCACCGATGCCCCCGTAAAGATAATCATGTCCAGCTCCGCCGAAGAGTACATCATCTCCTGCGCCAGCCCTGATGGTGTCATTTCCCTGATCTGCAACGATCAAGTTATTACGTCTATTTGTTTGGATCAGATCGTCCCCTTGAGTCCCGCGGAAAAGACCTCTGCCTTTCGCCATCTTTTTTCCTGTATAGAAAGGATTAGGTTGAAAAGTCATGATTGGAAAGTGGATGTTTGCATTGCCTTGAGCTGTGTTGCCCTCGACATTCACAAGATCACAGCCGTTTTGGTGAGAAGTCCTATTCCTCTGTGGTGTGGATGAAGCGTGTTGGTGGTGAGTTGCTGGTGAAGCGGCAACGCTTTACTCAAATCCACTGCAGGACAATGGTTCCGATAAAAACCCCGCCTTGCGAGCGGGGTGAATGTTCTGCCGGGGGTTTGATCAGGAACCACACATCCTGCCCTGCCTTTCCCAAAGGTGGGTGTTGTATTGCTTTCAGTTAGGTGTTTGAACTTCAGGCTCCCCGGCATTTTCATTCAGAAGAAGTCAACACTAATGAGGGACAGGTCCTGGTCAATCTCGATTTCAGCGATGGCACCACCGGAGCCAAAGCCTTTCTTGGCTCCACTCGCATTGTGATACAGAACGCCTGCTTGAGAATTAAAGATGAATTCGGAGTCTGTTCTACCCATCTTTTTGGCTTGCCGACCATTCTCTGCAATTGACATTGACCCTAGGACTTCTTGAATCGCACGAGGGTTGATTTTTCCAAGTCGATCGGTCAGCGCATTGCCAGTGAATTCATCTGTATCGACATGATCTTGATCCCAATCAATTCGAGGATTAAAGCCCTTCAAGCCATTGTGTTCGCCGTTATAGCCTTGTCCTTTCTTTCCATCTGGGCCATAGTCAATTCGAGGGTTAAAGCCAATAAGTTCGTCGTGTTCGCCATTATAGCCTTGCCCTTTCTTTCCATCTGGACCGTAGTCAATGTCACCGCGGAAGCCGCGAAGACCATCATGTCTTCCGTCATAATCACTGGTGTCACCGTTATCATTCATTGGATTATCCATTACTTTAGCTCTAATAGTTAAGGGATCGTCAGACGCATCACTCTCGCTCTCATCATCACCAAATAACCAATTCACAAAATCATCCCATAGGCTACTCTCGCCATCTTGATTGGTGTTTTGGTTGTTATTGTTATCAGCTTCACCTTCAGCTTGATTCGGTTCATCCTCTACCTCGTAGTCGTCTCCAAATATTTCTTCATCCATAGCATCTTCTTCTTCCCGCATCTTGGTCAGATAATCCGCAATGCGTTGCGCTTTTTCCTCGTCGCTTAACTCTTCATCCTCGCCATCTTGTTGCTCGTTATTGGAGGGCACGTCAAAGTTCAAGGAATCATCAAATGAGCCTGAATTGCCTGTGCCTGAATTGCCTGTAACTTCAAGGTAATACGTATATTGAGAACTTTGATTGGCTTGATTGTTGGATCCTGGGTTTTGTGAAGTGACAATTCCAGCTCCGAGTTCAGCTGAAGCTTCAATTGTCGTATCTTCAGAGAAATAGTCAGCGATCAGGCTCTTGCCCCAGCTCCAGGAACCACCAATCACTGATGCCGTTGCGATACCTATAGCAGCTGTTGCTAATACAGGAGCAGACGAGCCAAGCAAAGCAGCCGCTGCCAAGCCTCCTAAATAATTGCCTCCAACGGTGAGTGCAACATCTTCAGCAAAATCTAAGTAGCCGTCTCCCCAGAAACCCTTTTCCTTGTCCTTTGAGACTTCAAGTCCTTCATTCAGCACCAATCCTGCAACGGACTCAATTGCAAGTTTCGTGCCCTCATAATACTTACCGTATTTTGTCCTTTTCATGGCGACCAATGCATCGTCCAGGATTTCGGTCGCTATTGATGCTCCAGTTCCATTTAACGCGCCCCACCCCGTAGGTGCCCAAAAATTGCTTTCGCTTGATTCTTCCTTGGCAGGTGATGTTTTTTTGTCTGAGGATTGAAAAGAGTTTTTGGACATTGTTCTTAGTGGTGTGTGGTTTGTGTCTTTGGGGTCGTCCCCTGCGATGTACACACCATCTCCAGAATCAACGGATCAGTTGATGACCTGCGTCAAAGGTGCCTGTGATGTTGGTCACAGAGACCAAAACCCCTTTCAAAGGCTGGTCTTTCCACGACCCCCACTACCCCAAAGTGGTCGCTACCAGGCCAGCCACAGCTCAGCCGGTAGAGCACCTGCATGGCATGCAGGGGGTCAGGTTCGAACCTTCGATAGCCCTGCTCCAGGTTGATTTTTTCGGTACTGCACTCTCGATAGAAACGGAGAGGGTTGGATTCGAACCCACGAGCTCAGTTGGGTGATAGGGATTCAGCCGTTTTCGGAGACGGTGGAAGCAGCAACTGAAAACTCATGACCAAGGACGACCTGATCAAGCTGGCCATGCCGGCATCGATCGCATTGCTGGCAATTTCAGTGTTCGCCGCTCCGATGATCGTGAAGGCTCAGCTCCAACCCGGCAATCTCATCAAGGTTGCGCAGTTCGGCACTTGGTCGATGTCGTGCGATTAAGCCCTGCCAACCCGGTTTGATCCGGGTGAGGCACCGCCTCAGGCAAACGGTTCAACCCCGGCAAGGCGGGCAACCAACTGCTCCCTCACCTCGGCTTCGATCGACCGTTGGCGATCCAGTAAATCCAGATCCATCTCTGCCGCGATCGACTCCCCAACGATCTGCTGCAACAGGTCAGGGGGGAGCGCTTCGGCCTGCACCGTGATCTCGTCATCGAAATAGGCCTTGCGTTTGTCTGTTTTCTTCGGTGGGGAGGTCTGTAGATCGAATTGGCGTTGTTGATCCGGGGTAACGGCAATTCGTTGCAGGATCAGCTCACCGCCCATTGCGGTGCAGAACGCCCCAACGTCTTCATTGAGAACGTTCCAGAGGGTCTCGCCGCTGGGGTCGTAATCACCAATGTGAAGCACTACCGCTGGTTTGTCCTGGCCTGCATAGAACCGAGCCAGATCATGCTTTGCAGTGACTGAATCAAAGCCACCGCCGGATCGGACCGTGACTCCATAAGGACCAGCGACACGGGCCAGCATCGGAACCATTCCACCGGCCTCGCAGATCACCTCGACGTATCGCGGCTGGACGTCCCAGGGGGAAAGCCGCATTGATTGCGCCCAGGCCTGGCAGGTCCGCAGAAAATCATCACCGCTACTGAACAGCGATGGGGCCTGGATGTGATTGCCGTCATCGCGGATGTGATCGAAGGGGATCACCCCGCCACGCCGGGCTAACACCAACATCTCTTGCAGACGGCTGTAGGCGTTTTCAGTCTTTTCGTAATCAAATCGACCCACAAGTCGATAAAAGATTTGCCGGCAGGTGAGTGGGAGCTGGTCGCGATATTCGGCCAGCACTAGATGCACTTGCTCGAGCAGCACCGCTTTGCTGCGTGGCCGGTAACCGTTGATGAATCCTCGAGGTCGCTTGGCCATGATTCAAGCCTACCCCGGCTGGCCGGGATAAGCAAGCAATTCAGCCAGATCCATTTGCAGGACTGGAGGATTTACTATTTAGTTATCAAGGTGCGCAAAAATATAGGTCAAAGATAATTTCTCTTACCTAAACCTATTATAGCACTTAAAAGTTAAGAATAGGTTAATATCTGATTAAGGTTTGGTTAATATTTGGTTGAGGCAAGTATTGCTCTCTTTTCTCTAATCCTCGCCACTATTTTACACCTAAATCAAGATCTGACAACTAAGCATTTACTGGCCTCTCCGCTGTCAAACCAGACAAGCTGATCGTCGCAATGATCGTTACGTAATCAGCAGTGCAGCATCGGGAACGGTCTTCAGGCTGGATCACTGAAACTAAGCTAGAAAAGCTTATTGCGTATTAATCGTCATGGCTAAAGGGCACGACCACGACCATGGCGAAGTGGTTGTTGAGTTCTCAGCCAAGAGACCGGCCAAACTCAAAACCCTCGATGCTGATGCCCTGATCCTTGTCGATGGCGTCGAGGACGGATCCTTCGCAGTTGCTTCCAGCAAGAAGGAACTCAAGCAGCTGATGAAGTCTGATGCGGATGTGGTCTACGACGAGAAGAAAGGCAAGCTCTACCTCAATGCCAACGGTGAGGAGAAGGGCTGGGGCAAGAAAAAGGTGGGTGGCTTGATCGCCCGGTTCAAAGGCAAGCCTGAATTGAGTGCTGAGCAGTTTGAGGGGATGGAGGCATTTGATGCTGTTACGGGCGACCATGATCATGAGCACGGCCATGATCACGAGCACGGTGTTGACACCAAAGAGCAGATTGCTGGGTATCGAGAAACACTGACGGATTCAGAAGAAGCTGAATTGTTGGTTGTTTACTACACCAAAGGATTACAGAAAACACTCAAGCGTGTGATCAAGGATGGCAAGAAAGAAGGTTATGTTTTTGAGCGTGATGAACTCGCAAAAGAGTTGGACGAGATGAATAACGGTGGGGCATTTGATGATATTGAATTAGATGCAGCAGCGATGGAAGTACTGTTCTCCCAGGGTGGTGAGCAGGAGCAACAAGCTCCAGGGGAGAGCTAAGGCGAGATTGAATTGGTTTGTAGCTCCCACCTAACCCCTAACAACCTAACCACCCAAGACCCTTGCAGCAGGGGGGTTTAATTTCTTTAATCTGGCCAATAATCCCCCAAATCAGCTTTCAATACCTGGCACCACTGCCAACAAAATAGTCATAGCTGTCACCCGCTCAGTCGCCTAATCCATCCACCGAACAACGCAAGGCACAGCAAAACAAGCCTAAGTATCTTTAGCCCTACATCGACTCATATTCCCTCAACGCAACTGCCAAAACCTTCGCTCTCGATCGCCATCACGGATTCCATTCGCCCGTCGAAATCTCACCGCAACTTGATGCCACTCCTCTGGGATTTGATTGAGGCGACAATCAAAGGCAAAAGGGAGTTGCTGTTGCCCTGGCGAGACACGCTTGCTCTTGCTTCTGTTGCTGCCGCTGCTCTGAACCAATCGCTTCAGCATCCGTGAGCCCCAATGGCACTTAGCCCCTCCCTTGGAGTGATGGCGATACGTCTGGCAGAACCGCTCATATCGCCTGGAGCATCCCTTCAGGCTTGATGCCAGTTGCAGGAAACTTGGGTGCCACTCGCTGATGCCATCACACGCCAACCTTCCGTAATGCCCATAATTGGAATAGGGGTCATAAAACCCTTTTCTGATTCCTGCTGCCTTTGGATTGGCGTGGATATACCGCAACGTATTCAGCACTCGTTTGTGGTCTTTAGCCGCAATCGCAGTGGCGTAAGTCCGAGCCTCCCAGAAGTGCCCGCAACGACCCGATAAACGATTGAGTGCCATCGCTGAATACCAGCCAAACCAATGCATCAGCTTTGGCAATTCACTTGCATCATCAGGACGTAGAAGCAAATGCAGGTGATTTGCCATCAAGCACACGGCATACAACCTATGGGGCACCCTGGCTTGTGCCTTGGCGAGCACTGCTAGCAGCACATCCCGCCTCAATCCCTTGGCAATCAAAAACTGACGGCTGTTGCACCTCAAGGTGATGTGAAACGAATAGCCCTGCGGAAGCTGGCGTGGTGAGCGTGACATTGCGGCTGCTCAGGCTGACACTTTCAACTTGATGCTCTGCCCTTAGCGGTCTTAGCGTTTCACCAACCTGCAACCCACTAATTCAGGTCCCACCACCGCCGCTGGATGGTAGAAGAAAGAGTGAGGCAGGGCTGGGGAATGCTTGGTGATGGACTTGGTGGCTGTGAAAGTGGCTCAACAACAGAACTTGCTGACTGGTGTTACGGCAGGAACATCACCTGACAAATGATATTGCTACTTACAGCACATACACCCTCCATCAACATTGTCAGAAGAACAACTACAAGCCTTTCTAGAGAAGGTCAAAGACGACACTGAATTACAGGAGAAATTCAATGGCGCAGCAGATACCGATGCAGTTCTTGCAATTGTGAAAGAGGCTGGGTTTAGTATCTCTACTGCCGACTAGGAGTGTGGAACGAATTTGTTGAAAACTCCTGGCGTTGATCCTAAATGCTACAAATCAAATCAAATACTGGAATTCCTGGCGATGATCCTAGAACGCGGTTGGTAATCATCTATGCCGTGACTGAAATATCACAACAAAGGCAGAATATAATATTAGAAACCTGAATCGCCTGCCGCCACAGTGGATTCTTATTGCTTAAATAACCTGACTAATCCCAGAAATCAGCCTTCAATACCCGGCACTATTTTGCATTCAGCCTCGCTCTTTAGGCGGGGTTTTTGATGCGCTGATCAACTATCAACAGCAAAAGCGTCACTATCCTCAGGCTGGATCACTGTAACTAAGCTAGAAAAAGCTTATTGCGTATTAATCGTCATGGCAAACGAGCACGACCACGACCATGGCGAAGTGGTTGTTGAGTTCTCAGCCAAGAGACCGGCCAAACTCAAAACCCTCGATGCTGATGCCCTGATCCTTGTCGATGGCGTCGAGGACGGATCCTTCGCGGTTGCTTCCAGCAAGAAGGAACTCAAGCAGCTGATGAAGTCTGATGCGGATGTGGTCTACGACGAGAAGAAAGGCAAGCTCTACCTCAATGCCAACGGTGAGGAGAAGGGCTGGGGCAAGAAAAAGGTGGGTGGCTTGATCGCCCGGTTCAAAGGCAAGCCTGAATTGAGTGCTGAGCAGTTTGAGGGGATGGAGGCATTTGATGCTGTTACGGGCGACCATGATCATGAGCACGGCCATGATCACGAGCACGGTGTTGACACCAAAGAGCAGATTGCTGGGTATCGAGAAACACTGACGGATTCAGAAGAAGCTGAATTGTTGGTTGGTTTCACACTGGAGCCCAGCAAAACACTCAAGCGTGTGATCAAGGATGGCAAGAAAGAAGGTTATGTTTTTGAGCGTGATGAACTCGCAAAAGAGTTGGACGAGATGAATAACGGTGGGGCATTTGATGATATTGAATTAGATGCAGCAGCGATGGAAGTACTGTTCTCCCAGGGTGGTGAGCAGGAGGGCAGAGGTTTTGCTGTCTCTTGAATTTGAGTACCTCTTTGGACAGGATGTGGAGCAGGAACAACCGCTTGATCACCCCCGTCAGCAATGGCGGTATGTTGATAAACTGATTAACGGCGATCGCTTCGAGGAACGGTGCATTGGAGATGCTGAATCAACTAACTCGACTGCACCTGAAGCCGCGGCTGATAGGTTCGTGCTCTAAGCCGATGTAACTTTGAAGCTGGTTGCATCGTTAAGTATGTTCAAGAGTTCCCATATTTCTCAGAGCTACCCAATACGTAAAGAAGTCGAGACAAAAAGCCATGCCTACTTACAACCATAGCTGGAATCTGATCTAACAACCACAAAGAAAGACCATACCCTCGACCAACGGTTACCGACAGCCCTTGTCCCAAAACAGATGGTAAGAGACCTATTCAACCATTCTGAGATGGGAATACTAAGCCTTAAAAGGTACGATCAGAAGTAGAAAGCGGGATGGGGACAAGCAGTATACTGCTGATATGTAGTGAGGGCTCAAACATCCTTTTGGTTTTACTAGGACATATGCACAGACGCCTCTATAAGCCTCTTTAAAAATCTCCAATGTATTTTAGTTTTCAGGTATAGATGACTGCACAAGCCCCACCCCCCCCCAAGCTCCTGACAGTGGAAGGAACGGAAGAAAATCTAGAGCATTAAAGACAACAAATCAAAGAATAGTTGCCTACAAAAAACCACTTCTTATAAGCGTCACTCGCTAGATTTAGTGGAGTTGGTGGAGCTATTTTACAATTCATCTAGCACGCAGATATAACAAATGGGCTTTCTTTGGTTTCCAAAGCTTTTTTCAATTCAATTCCATCGATTTAGCAAAGATTTCAAATTTCAAACAGCTGTAGATTTAGGACACAGCACAAAGAGATTAAGCGATGCCTCAACTTTATGGTCATTCAGTTCACACTCACCCCAAAGGCGATGCAGATCTCGACTACCTTAAAGAACAAGACAGCCAAGGCTTGTTAGTCAAATCAACCGACTCCAAAGCGACCTTCGATCTATCCTTGGCGGACGACCTTGACTATTACTATCTTGATGACAATATCTTAAAAATTTTTATCGATAAAAAAGCTACAATAGGTACCGAGAAAATCAGCAGGAATGAACTTAAGCACATTAATAAGCAAATTAAATCTGTCAAAGATTTAATTGAATTCGACATCAAAGTTGTCAAGAACGCAGCCAAGGCTGATATCGGTATGGCCAAGTTCAATAATATGGTCGATGATCTTGGTGAAGACAGTGTTGGGGCCTGGGATCCTGTTGACAACTTCGATCTGGGCCTTCCATCGATCTGTTGGGAAGACACCATTATCAAAAATGATAAGAAGCTCGCCAAGTTCGATACCAAGTCCACGATCTCTCACGAAATTGGACACATATTCGGACTTGAACACCCCTTGACCGACTTCTTCGACGATCATCCAAATACGATTATGGGTGGCGACGAACTCATTGAAAAAGATGGACCCTTCTTGACGAAGCAAGATCTCAATCTGATTGCTCAAGGCTGGGATGTCTATGAATCGAATCCCAACATCTATGGCTGATGTTGACTTTCCAATCAGTCGTTTACCCCGAAGACATGGCGTTTTAAGGATAGATGACCTGAGCTTGTGGCCCTGGAGGAGTGATTAGCAGTGGACAGGGGCACTGGTACCTTCTTTGCCCCCAGCGAATACATAGAGGCTAGAAGATCTAAATATTCATCGACTTGGGTTAATACAATGGCTGAGTTCAATGCCAAGAAGATCTCCAAGACCACAGAGATTGATCCTGATCCCAGCTACAGCGATTAAGGCGCTGAGGGAGGATCCTTCGCGGTTGCCTCCAACCATAAGGAACTCAGGCACTGATGACGTTTGATGTGGACATCGTTTACGACGAAAGCAAAGGCAAGCTCCTCTTGAATGACAACGGCACAGCTCAAGGCCGGTGCAAATGGAAGGTTTCTGGGATGATCGCCAAGTTCAGAGAAAAGCCAAAACTGACTGCAGATCACTTCGAAAGTCTTTCAGCTCACACCGGGTCCGACACCAGTGCAGGTGGTAGCAAAAGTTCTGGTAGGAAGGATGATGACACTAAAAAGCAGATTGCTACTTATCGAGAAACATTGACGAATTCAGAGCAAGCTAATTATTAGGTTGGCTACACGTTGAAGCTAAAGAGAACCCCGAAGCATGTGATCTATGAGAGCAAAAAGGACGACTCTGTTTTCGATCACGACGAACGAGCAGATGAGCTTGAAGAGATGAACAACTGTGGTACTTTTGCTGATATTAAATTAGATGCTGTAGCGATGGATGCGATGCTCCCCCAAGGTAGTGAACAGGAGTAAAAGGGGAAGGCGGGTTTCTAATTCTGCGCTACGTATCTTATTCAAAGGAAGACACTCCAGGCATGATTTATAGCATCATAATCACTGCTTGTTATGCCAACGTTGTCTGCAATCTCATTTGATAGTGGCCAAGCTGCAATCGAATCCTCAAATGAATAAATGCCTTTTGACTTCTCTGGCAAATATGCTACTCCAAGTGCCATAGCAATTTCAAAGGCCGCATTGTAATGATTAAGTACATTATCTGTTGGCTTAGAGCTAAAATCAAAACCCGCCGAAAGCCCCCAAGACATCTCATTGATGCCAACATATTGAGATTTTTTACTAGCTCCAATCACAAAATCTGCCTTGGCATGAGATACACTATCAAAGTTCAAAATTGTATTTTGATCCAACAACTTAAATGTATTTTCAATATATTGAAACAGGTCCCGATCCATAGACGCATGATTTTCATGCAATCCTTTGTGATCAATAAAAATGTTTATCTTAAAATCTCTGCCTGATTTTTTGAATAAATACTTTGCAGAGTTTGTATCGCCAACATGTTGATCCAATGGTATTGATCGGTTAGGGCTCGAGCTGATAGAGCTGCTCTTTCTGCTAGCTACCAACGAAATCATACTTTCACTCAGATTTGGTTTATCTATAATATTCACCAATAAGCTACTTTCTTTACCGCTATCACTCCAACCTTTGCTTTCTTTGTTTTGATTAAAGTAAAGATTGCCCGAACTCCGATCATAAACAAGGTCAGAGTTTGTCTCAGACTGTTTTTTAAGATTTTTCTTATTATTAGCCTGAGAAAACGAGAAGGTATCCGAAGTGAAGCCTGGCAAAACTTTTCGATGAATTAATATTTTATCGCCTTGACTTGCGTTGAATTGGATTAAAGATGGAAAATCACCTGATTCGGAAAAATTATTTTTATTCACTTCAAACAGATCTTCGGTGGCGGTGCCATAGAGAAATTTATATCTGAATTGCTGATCATTAATAGTAGAACTATCTTTCATTTTGGAATTATATTTGCCTGCGATTTTAACTGCCAGGTCAATTGCTAAATACCCAGATGATTTAACAAATCTCTTGAGCGATTGATCCTTGGTAGAAGTTTCATCTAAAATCCATAGGATATCTTCGGGGAGTAGATTTTTGTTCTTCTCTAACATTAATGCTACTGCTCCAGACACAATTGGAGCTGCCATACTTGTTCCAGGCATTCCGCCATACAAACCT
This sequence comes from Synechococcus sp. MIT S1220, assembly GCF_047303025.1. NCBI lineage: Bacteria > Bacillati > Cyanobacteriota > Cyanophyceae > Synechococcales > Synechococcaceae > Synechococcus > Synechococcus sp. MIT S1220. The sequence continues at coordinate 2,601,810 of NZ_CP138939.1, forward strand.
TTATCGCGTGGCAAGGTACTGAATATTGTTGTCTTATTGCTAATGGAGGATCCTCCAGGGGCAGCAACTGAAACTAGACTGCCAAAATTAGAATAGTCTGCAATGCTTCCTTCATCAGTTATCGCCGCAACTGATATAAAACCAGGTACCTCGGCTGCAAAAGCCGCTGGCAAGCTTAAACTATTGAGATCATCAGAATTATCATTCCCAGCTGAGGTTATCAGAGTAACCCCACGATCAACTGCATAATTCAATGCATCAATATATCCTCGATACAAATCAGGAGACAGTTCCTTGAATCTCTCAAGAGTAGCAAATGGAACCGTATATCCAATTGACATATTGATAACATCTGCACCATTGTCTACTGCATAATGAATTGCTTCAAAAAGATCTTCACTGTCATATTTCGTGTTATCCCCAAAAATATCAAGTGACATCATATTAACGTCCCAAGTAAGGCCAGAAACGCCAATATCGTTGTTTCCTTCTGCGCCAATAATACCTGCCACATGCGTGCCATGTTCGCTTGGAATGACTGAAGGAATATTCTCCACAAAATTCCAACCATTTATATCATCGATAAATCCATTCTTATCGTCATCAATCCCATTTTTGGGAATTTCTTTTTGGTTTGACCAGATATTATTAACCAAATCCGGGTGCTCCACATCTATACCACCATCAATCACTGCTACTGTGATATTCGGGCTAGCTGATTGTCTTTTCCAAGCCTCAGGTGCACGAATATCAAGATCTAATAAACCTAAGCTTTGACCTGTGTTCAGTAGGTGCCATTGAGAATCAAATAATGGATCATTTGGAAGTTTCATTGTTTGAGCCAAATATTTTGCATCAAAACTCACTTTATATTTTGAAGGCAGCTCTTCACTGGAGAATGAATTCATATGCTTAAGCTCCAACAAGTACTCGCCTGAAGATAATAAGGCAAAGATATATTCATCTGTATTTCCACTATTCGCAGACTCGGAGATATAACTCCAATTATTTTTTTTGTTGTTAAATTTCCATAGATTTATGTCGATATTGTCCTGCATGTTCCATACATCAAAGGCAATAGGCACCCGACTGCTATCTTTTATACGAAAGATATATTCATGGACCTTATGGGGAGACAGCGTGTCTTTGAATTGGATATACTTTCCTGACGGTATTAGCTTAAGATTTTTCGTGAAAGAAGTAGAAAAGTTCTTTGCCAATCTCTTAATGAATGTTTCTTAACTCAGTGTAGCCTGTCATCGACTGCTTGCAAACTCAGCATCGGATACATGTTGACCTCTTATTCGCTTCCGAGATCATATACTCTCATATGCAAGATGTAATCCTTCAACTGTTCTAGATGCAGCCAAAAAAACCTAAGCAATAGAGCCGCGCGCATTATTGCCCACTTCGCTACCAACTTTATCCTTATTATTTGCTTCAAGAAAATTATCCACTACAGAATTTTGGGATAGAGTTATTCTAGGGCGTTCGCCACTCCATATCTGTGAATGAGAACTCGAGCCTGCCATTAAGGGCAAAGCATGGCAAGTTTTCAAAGCGCACGAAGAGCTGATCATTTAACACGGTAACGTCATATTTCAGAGGCTCAAATGACGTCACTACAGAGGGGAGGAGAGGTGCGACGTGTTGATAACTGATAGGGGTGACAATGATTTCACTATTAGCTTTGGAGATAACCGCATCACTGATTCCAACATCGGTGAGGAGTTGGACCAACTTGTCCACTACTCAAGAGATTAAATGATTGGCTTAATGGTGAAAATCTACCTACATGATAGTTGCTTTTAGTTACAGCCAATAAAGGTTAAAACCAATATTAAAATACAAATTTAAAACGAATAAATCATCAGCGAAGGCAGCAGAGATTACGTGGAATAAGCTATTGCTATCTTGAGCTGTAAGACTTTGGTTTCAGGCGGAGGCCTTGATTTCCGGTTTGCCGCAAATGATCAATTCATCAGGCTATAGACGAGAATGCATTGAAAATTTAGATAGTGGCTGTATGTTTGGATAGAAGATTGTTGACTGTTCAACGAACCTAATGATTTGCAATAACAATGACTCTAATTATGTTTCTCAATCGAATCATATCAATTATTTGTTAGCTTATGCTATGAATCGCAATAATCAAGAAGAGGGTCTCGAATCCACCGGTCAACTATTCCCCAGAACCATATGAATTATTTCAACTGCAGACCTTTCGTCGTGTCGGGCAGTCTCGCTCAACCTAATGTAGAGGGTAGGGCTTGATAACATTCACTAACAACAGATTAACCAAAAATGGTTAAGCATTCCGCCAATATTGAGATGATTCATTTCAAGACAGCCCGCCAGTGGAAAGGTCTGCTTTCACCGCTACTTCGTAATTATCTGGACGAACTTGCGCCAGGGCCGACATACAGTGAAGGGGATGTGATCGGCTGGTCTCTCAATCTTCAAAAAAACGGTAACCAAAGGGCTTCAAGTGATTGCGGCGTACTACTTGCAAAATTAATCACATCCTTCAACCCTGAAGGGCAAAAAAGAACTCTTCTTAGTATTTTGTGTATCTCTATTGGAGGTGAATGCGATAAGTCTGAAATTGGTTTCCTTTTTTTGGAACATATAACCAATTTCAGCAAAACCATGTCATGGGATGGTTTTCATATTGGGTGTCCAATTTCTGGCTCGTATAGTCAATTCATTCATTCGCTAACCGGAAATACAGGTCATTGGATGAAGTACCCCGGGGAAATTGTTGTTACGCTTTCCAACCTCAAGAAAGTAGGACCTCTGTTAAAAAGACTGGAAAGATCCACAAAACGAATGCATCAGCCAGCAAAATGGTCGATCGAATCTTACAGCATGATTGAACTTGATCAATGGAAAGAACGAGTTAAGTATTCTGAGCAGAACGATTTCGGTGTCCCATGGAATCCAGAAGACGATTCTATCATTTGGAAACCGTCTGTAAAATACAGCAGAGTTCTAAAATCCAATGGGCAAATCATTGGATGGTTAATATGCCATTTCATATCAAAGGATTTGCTGCGCTACGGAAAATTATGGGTTGACCCTGGCTGGGAATCAACGGGTGCACCTTTAGCGCTTCTTTGTGATGTAATACGGTCAGCACATTTTAAACACTTTGATGAATCATCCAACATCCATCAAACTGGTTCACCAGTGAAAGCAGGTTGCTTCATCTCTCATCCCACAAATCAACGTCTACATCGTTTGATGACCCAAAAATTCAAGCCAGTTTGCGATAGTTGGATAGAATTGAAAAATTACTTCCAGTATTTTGATCAAGTTTGATCAAAGAGCTGAAAGTAAACGCATTACTAATTGGACAACATTGACTGATAAGGTGATTGTCGAGATACAACAAGACACCGATTACAGAATCATCTTGAAACCAAACGAGCCAGTGATTCTTGCACTGATGTAAGAGTTTTATGGCAAGGTTGCCAACAAACGCTAGACACTTCCAAGTCTTGGGGAAGTGAATAGTAGAGTAATAATATGCTGAGTAAGAAACGGGTATCAGCCTATATCAGCTTGACTCGTCGAACTGTTGGCCCAAAAAATATCTTAGGTTGTTTCAGCAAATAATTACCGATTCATTGTTGCAGGGATTTGTGTCAAGTAAAAGACATTTACTTATAGCTATAGAAACATGTCGAATGCTTGCGGTCCGCCTCTGAACATCTTAATGAGCTAAAATTGGACAGTATTGATATTGTCATGGCACAAGCTTTTTGGTCGTCCAAGCGTATACGGGTTAAGTCAGGGCAAAAAACGAAACTCAGAGGAAGCAATTCTCCTGATTATTTGATCGGTGGTAAAAATAAAAACATACTGCTGGGAGGCCCTGGAAGTGACATTCTAGATGGAAGAGGCGGGAGTGATACGTTGACGGGAGGTCGGGGAGCTGATTATTTTGTGATTAGTGAGGGTGATGATGTTGTCACTGATTTCAATTCGAATGAGGGGGATCAAATTGTTCATACAACACATGATGACATCATCAGATTTCCTTACAGTGGAGGAACTTTGTTGACGACAATTCAGCGGGATATCTACACAATAATTGAAACAGTCAGCCCAAGCGAGGTTTCTATACATTCGCAACAGAGATTAAAGCCTACTTTTAAAGTTGTTTTTGCAAACGGGAAAAAGATCAAGCTTGAGTCGGCTAATACTCCATTTCAGCGATCACTTGGCATGATGCAAAGAGAGCCACTCCCCAAAAAAAGAGGGATGATGTTCCCCCTCGAAAAAATTGATCAGGCTTCTGTCTATATGTTTAATTGTTTAGCTCCTTTGGATATTGTCTTTTTGAAGCAGGGGGCCATCGTTGGATTGTCGGAAAAGACGCCGATTTGCAAAAAATCCGACCCGGATCTTTGTCCCCTTTATGAATCGCCTGAAAAGGTTGACCATTGGCTTGAGTTTCGCGAAGGAACAATCCAGAGAATGGGTTTGGCGGTAGGTGATCTTGTTGAGATATCCCCGCTTTAGTCATTTCTTCCCACGTTTTGCTGGACTGCTGAATAATTGTTGGTGCAATCAAACTTGGATCTTTGGTGGTTACTAAGTTTCTCTTTTAGTTGGTTATTGTTTGACTTTATAAAACCTACAGCTGTTTCCCGAATGCCCTTTTTTGCTGCAGGCCCGCGATTGTGATGTGATCGATCCTGCTCGCTGGAGCTGACTTTGACGTCGATCTGATTCAGATCGGTTATCTCTGAGTCTGCCGTTGCTGCAAATCTCATGTAACCGGCTCATCATGGACATCGTGTTGAAAGCATGAAGTCCTTGTTCCGTTGCCGGCGACGGCTGATCGGTCTGCTCATGGCCAGTGTGCTCGCAGTGGTGTGGCTGCCTCTGGTCAGTCAGGCTTCACTGCTGGACCTGGTTCCTCCCTTACAGCAGCAGACGGACCTTCCACCGAGTGGAGATCAGACGATGGAGGGCCGCTACGAACTCGCAAAGGTCCGCATCCTTGGAGTGCCGGCCATCAGCATTGCCAGTGCAATTCCTCTGGGAGGCAATGAAGGGATCGCCGCCTCAACCAGGGCACGGGTCATTGAAGGCAATTTAAGAGCGTTGTACGACCCAAACCAGCTTTGCAGTTTCAGTGAACGGGGCAGCGAATGGATGCTGGATTCCCTGCTCAGCACCGAAGGCCATGTCTGCACCGCCGGCCAGCGCCTTAGAGTTTGCATTTTGAAGCCGTACCCATCACTTGGTGATGTCGGGAGTAAGGCTGAAGCTATGGATGATACGAATGAATACTTGTACTCATTCCTTACTGCAACAACTAATGCAAGCGCAGAGAAACAGCTAGACGCTCTTGAGCTGATGCACACAGAATGGTCAACTGCTTGAGTGACGAACAATGAATGACGTTAATCAACAGGCAACAGTTGAGGCGTCAACTTTTTCAGGCTTGAACACCGAAAACCATCTAGAAAGCCATTTCTTGAATTGATCATCATGACTAAGGGGGGCACAACAAATGGTGAAGTGCTGCTGGAATTCTCAGCCAAGAAACCCAACAAGCTGAAAAGCATGGGCACCAATACACTAATCCGAACCAAAGCCCTTTTTCACGACTTCAACAATCTTCTTTGGTTGTTTGCTGGTCTCTGTTGGTTGGAGTGAACCATCCTTAAAGATCCGGCCTTCTAGCCAGACCGTGATGGCATAGACGAGCAGAAGTGCTGGGACGAGAACAAGCCACTCATTTTCAAATTGATATGGAATCTGCCTCACCCCAAAAACGGTCAGGTATCCAGTCGCCAGCGTGAGGATCAGGCATCGTATCGAACCAGACTTCAATTTGCTTCGCGGCGTCAGCAGTCGTATTCAAGCTCAGATCGCTGCTGCCGCTTCAAGGCATCAGCATCTTTCATCTGAGATTCTTCGTAGGCAGATGAACCGTAAATCGTCGATGGCACAAAAATCTTTTGAGACCGAAGGGTGGCGATTCGTTTGGCAAGTAGATCGAATGACCACTTGGCGACTGAAAGGACTTTGCTCATGAGGGCCCTTGACTGCTAACCATCTGATAGCGGAACTAATAGATTCAAGCAACGGCACACATACCTGTTCACACTTTCTCAATGATCGAATACTTAATCCAATGGTTGCCAACGACTTAAGAATGAATGGCTTGCTCGATCAAGTCGCAGATCGTTGCAGCAAGATGTTTTAAATGATGCAAAATACCAAATCAATTCAGGCACATATGAGACTTTGGGAATCAATGCCAGAGCACCATCTCGAAAAAAACGATGGCTTCCATACTCAAGATCGGTTGCGACGTTGCTCAGACTACGGCTACACGGAGAGGACGGCATGCACGATCAACCCGCAACATGTCCGGACAATGGTGTAAACCCGGGTGCCATTCTTGTGTAGACATAAAGCACGAAAACAAAGCCATATGCAATAATTAAAACTGAAGACTGAATCCTCAACCAGAACTTATCCCACTTGTAGGCCAACTGCAATAACTGCTGAATACAAAAGAGCAGCGCATAAAGGGTGATCGAGAGCTCGGCAGCAACTTTAAGCCGCACCAACGTTAAAGCATGAATGACAAAATTTGCAATCGCTGCGTAGGCAATGATAGAACCTATTTGGAATTGATATGAGTCGTTTACGCTTTAGATCTTTCTTGGCATTCTCACCTGATTGATCAAGATCGAATCTTACAGCATGAACGAACTTGATCAATGGGAAGAACGAATTTATTATTCTGAGCAGAACGATTTCGGTGTACCATGGAATCCAGCTGACGATTCTATCAATTGGAAACCATCTATAAAATACAGCAGAGTTCTAAAATCAAATGGGCAAATCATTGGGTGGTTAATATGCCACGATATATCAAAGGATATGCTGCGCTACGGAAAACTATGGGTTGACCCTGGTTGGGACTCAACGGGCGCACCATTAGCGCTTCTTTGTGATGTAATGCGGGCAGCACATTTTAAACACTATGACGAATCTTCCAACATTCATCAAACTGGTTCACCAGTGAAGGCTGGTTGCTTCATCTCTCATCCAACAAATCAACGGCTAAATCGTTTGATGACCCAAAAATTCAAGCCAGTTTGCGATAGTTGGATCGAATTGGTGAATTACTTTCAGTATTTTGATCAAATTTGATCCAAGGACTGAAAGTAAGCGCATTAATAATTTTACATTATTGAGGGACAAGATGATTGTCGAGATACAATAAGACACATATTACAGAATCATCTTGAAACCAATCAGGTTAGTGATTCTCGCACTGATATCAGAGTTACATGGCAGGGTTGCCAACAAATGCTAGAAAATTACAACACTTTGAGGAGAGGATAACAGTGAAATAATAAGCCAAGTTAGAAACGGGAATCAGCCTATACCAGCTACAATGGAATAAAGAGATGCAGCCAAAGTTATTCGGAAAGCAATCAAAGCTAAGATACCAGTAATATAAAAAATACGACCTACGATAGATAAATCAACGGAATCGCCTTAGATCAATTGAAATAAAGAATCAATAGAGATTGCGATTAATGCATTAACAATACCAGCGTCGAAAATGCAAGTGGATCAACAGAGAAAACAATCTCAGAATCATTTTCCATTAAACAGACTCATCGCGAAGAACCGGCATCAATGGAGAAATTGTATTGCTGATGCTATGGATCATGCTCAATATCTGCAAGATTCATGGCTGCCGAAAGAATGAACGGCAAGAGACATAGCAATACCCATGGCGATGCAAGAGGCCGGGGCGAGAAGAAAGTGGGTGAATTGATCGCCCGGTTCAAAGGCAAGCCAGAACTGAGTGCTGAGCAGTTTGAGGGGATGCAGGCATTTGATGATGTTACGGGCAACCATGATCACGAGCAAGGCGACTATATAAAAGAGCAGATTGTTGCTTATCATGAAACACTGACGGAATCAGAGGAAGCTGATCTGTTGTTTGACTTCACATTGGAGCCCAGCAAAACCCTCAAGCGTGTGATCAGGTCCGATTCGGCATCGTCTACGACGAAAGCAAAGGCAAGCTGCATCTGAATGGACACGGCACAGCCAAGGGCTGGATTGCCAAGATGATGTGCGGCTTGCTCGCCAAGTTATAAAGGCAAGCCTGAGTTGAGTATTGAGTACCTTGAAGTGGTTTCAGAGCACAACAATGCAGCCTCTACTGATGGCAGCAAAGGAGATGACATCAAGGATCAGATTGTATCCTTGCGCGAGGGCTTGAGTGATGCGAAGTTCTCAGAGCTATGTGGCGAGACATTGATTGACCCCAAGAAGGGACTCAAAAGCGTCGCTAGGGTTGGTAAGAAAGAGAGCTACAAGTTCGATAAAGCTGAACTGGGCGCTGCACTTGATGAGATGAATGAATGATGCAGGCGCTTTCTTCATTATGGACTTGCATGATTCATGACCTAACATCTCCGATTGGAATGGGTGGAGTTCTTCGGTAGTCTGATGGTGGTGCTTCTTGAATTAAGTACACTTTTCTTAGCTCTCTGTCTCAAGTCTTAGTCTCTAATCCACATTATTGCCTTTTCGACATATCACCTCATTTTTAGCTTTTAGTATTTTGATTTGATTGACCACGCTTCTCTTGCGACATGTTTGATCCTACTGTGGTATTGATCATGCGAAATGAAATCGTGAAGACGGTTATCCATATTTCTTTTGTGTGCATTATCAAAAAGACTTTTTATTGAATTTGAATGATTTGCAATTTTTAAGCGTGCTGCAAAAGATCGCATGTTCTGCAGTAGAAGCGAATATAGATAATTTGTATTTAGATTGCTGTCAGCATGCTGCCATCGAGTAGCGATCCCTACGGATGTGCTCGACAAATTTTCCACAGAGTGGTACCACCATTGTGGTACCAAAAGCACGTCTCCAGGGCCTAACGTTGCTGAATAGCGCGGGCAATGAAATACAAGCGGAAACTTTTCATAGTGCTCGTCGGCAAGAGGAAATGGCACGGCACTGCCTTGGAATTCATTCATGCTTGTTAGGGCAGGGTAAACAAGATGTGTGTAATTGGGATGAATTAGGGTCCACCTCTTTTCGCCTTCGATCTGGTAAAAAACATTGCAGGATGGTGCGCAATGTAAGGGTGAGCCACTGCCCTGAAATGCTCCTAGATTAAGGTCAAAAACTTCCTTGCATCTCCAATATTCAAGAGTATCTTTCATTAAAGCTAGGCTTAATCCGGCTTCAAAGTCTTCATGGTGCAATATTCTGGCGCAATTGTGGGCGTAAAAGCTTAATCTTTCGCGCCTGATTCTCCCCAAGAGGCTCAAAGGTGCCTTAAAATTTTCACCAGTAGAATCTGTAAAAATGATTTCACGATTTCCATGCGACTTGATAAAGTAATCAAGATTCCATTGTGAGGCTGCGTGAGGAAAGTTTTTTATTATTACAGGCCTCTCTTTGCAAAGAAAATTGTCCCTTAACTCCTTTATTGTATTAGAGTTATAATCCCATTGCGGCAATGGCTCGGGGTTTTTCTTCGAGATATTTTTCAGGGTATAGACAGTTAGTCGATTCAAGCTCTTTGCCGCTAAGGATCGCAAAAGTTTGTTGTTGTGCGTAATTCCCCTGACCAGAAGTATAAAATTAAGGGTCCTTATCGAGCTTGCTGGAAGGCTGATCTCAGATGGACTTGCAGGAAAATCGCTGAGATGTTTTTTTAGTATAACGTTAAGCCCGAAGCAGCTTTTGAGCCACGTACAGGCAAATTTCTTTGTGATGTAATAAGAACTTATAAATTTGAATATTTTTATTGCGAACCAGGCTTTAATTCTCTTCATTCTTGATTTTTCAGAATTTATCCAGCAGTTTACTCGAAAAAGCATGGTCAAGCAAATGGGTTACATTATTGGTAGTGCGTGTTGTCTTTTCGGAGCTTTCTAGTTTTGAGGTGGGCTGGTTTATGGATCATGGCTGCTAATGCCTTAAATATAAGCGTGTGTTGTGCGATATGTCGGCATCGAATTCAAGTTCTTTGGATACATCGGTTCGCTTTGGTCAAGGGAAGATGAATTAGTTGGATTTGGCTTTAAAAAGAACCAGTTCACGATGGTCTCGACCAATTAGTAGTGAGCATTATCTAACTCCTCCGTTATAGATGTTATGCCCCATTGTAAAGCGGTGTTTTTACAGGGTCACTTAACCTGAGCTTCTGGCACTGGAGACAATCAAGAATCGAATCATATATCGGCATTGCCTTATACCGCCAGCGAATAGATTGCAGCTAGAAAGAATTCTCTTGCATTGATCGTCATGGCAAACGAGCACGACCACGACCATCACGGTCATGACCACGGACACGACCATGCTGAGGAGGTGCTGGAGTTCTCAGCCAAGAGACCGGCCAAACTCAAAACCCTCGATGCTGATGCCCTGATCCTTGTCGATGGCGTCGAGGACGGATCCTTCGCGGTTGCTTCCAGCAAGAAGGAACTCAAGCAGCTGATGAAGTCTGATGCGGATGTGGTCTACGACGAGAAGAAAGGCAAGCTCTACCTCAATGCCAACGGTGAGGAGAAGGGCTGGGGCAAGAAAAAGGTGGGTGGCTTGATCGCCCGGTTCAAAGGCAAGCCTGAATTGAGTGCTGAGCAGTTTGAGGGGATGGAGGCATTTGATGCTGTTACGGGCGACCATGATCATGAGCACGGCCATGATCACGAGCACGGTGTTGACACCAAAGAGCAGATTGCTGGGTATCGAGAAACACTGACGGATTCAGAAGAAGCTGAATTGTTGGTTGGTTTCACACTGGAGCCCAGCAAAACACTCAAGCGTGTGATCAAGGATGGCAAGAAAGAAGGTTATGTTTTTGAGCGTGATGAACTCGCAAAAGAGTTGGACGAGATGAATAACGGTGGAGCATTTGATGATATTGAATTAGATGCAGCAGCGATGCAATCGCTGTTCTCACAAGGTGGTGAGCAGGAGCAGATGGACGGTGCCGAGAGCTAAGCAGGAACGAAGCGTCCAGACAGGAAGTTCAAAGCTCCCACCTAACCCCTAACAACCTAACCACCCAAGGCCCTTGCAGCAGGGGGTTTTTATTTCTTTAATCTGGCCAATAATCCCCCAAATCAGCCTTCAATACCTGGCACCATTGCCAACAAAATAGTCATAGCTGTCACCCGCTCAGTCGCCTAATCCATCCACCTAAAAACGCAAGGCACAGCAAAACAAGCCTAAGTATCTTTAGCCCTACATCGACTCATATTCCCTCAACGCAACTGCCAAAACCTTCGCTCTCGATCGCCATCACGGATTCCATTCGCCCGTCGAAATCTCACCGCAACTTGATGCCACTCCTCTGGGATTTGATTGAGTCTGATGTCAAAGGCAAAAGGGAGTTGCTGCTGTCCTGGCGATACACGCTTGCTCTTGCTTCTGTTGCTCCTACTGCTCTGAACCAATCGTTTGAGCATCTTTGAGCCCCAGTGACACTTGGGTGCTGTTTGGCGTGATGGCGATACGTCTGGCATAACCGCTGAATAGGGGTCATAAAACCCTTTTCTGATTCCAGCTGCTTTGGGATTGGCGTGGATGTAGCGCAACGTATTCAGCACGCGCCTGTGGTCTTTAGCTGCAATCGCGGTGGCGTAAGTCCTGGCTTCCCAGAAGTGACCGCAGCGACCCGATAAATGATTGAGTGCTATCGCTGAAGTCCAACCAATCCAATGCATCAATCTCGGCAGCTCGCTTGCATGATCAGGACGCAGCAGCAAATGCAGGTGATTAGCCATCAGGCACACCGCATACAAGCGATGTGGAACCTTCTGCTTCGCCTTAGGGAGCACAGGTCACAACACATCACGCCGCAAGCCTTTGGCAATCAAGAACTGACGGCTATTGCAGCGCAAGGTGATGTGAAACGAATAGCCCTGCGGAAGCTGGCGTGGTGAGCGTGACATTGCGGCTGCTCAGGCTGACACTTTCAACTTGATGCTCTGCCCTTAGCGGTCTTAGCGTTTCACCAACCTGCAACCCACTAATTCAGGTTCCACCACCGCCGCTGGATGGCAGAAGAAAGAGTGAGGCAGGGCTGGGGAATGCTTGGTGATGGACTTGGTGGCTGTGAAAGTGGCTCAACAACAGAACTTGCTGACTGGTGTTACGGCAGGAACATGACCTGACGACTGATATTGCTACTTACAGCACATACACCCTCCATCAACATTGTCAGAAGAACAACTACAAGCCTTTCTAGAGAAGGTCAAAGATGACACTGAATTACAGGAGAAATTCAATGGCGCAGCAGATACCGATGCAGTTCTTGCAATTGCGAAAGAAGCTGGGTTTAGTATCTCCACTGCCGACTTGGAGAAGGCTCAATCAAAACTTTGGTTTAGTATCTCTACTGCCGACTTGGAGTGTGGAACGAATTTGTTGAAAACTCCTGGCGTTGATCCTAAACGCTACAAATCAAATCAAATACTGGAATTCCTGGCGATGATCCTAGAACGCGGTTGGTAATCATGTATGCCGTGACTGAAATATCACAACAAAGGCAGAATATAATATTATAAACCTGAATCCCCTGCCGCCACAGTGGATTCTTATTGCTTAAATAGCCTGACTAATCCCACAAATCAGCCTTCAATACCCGGCACTATTTTGCATTCAGTCCCGCTCTTTAAGCGGGGTTTTTGATGCGCTGATCTACGAGCAACAGCGATAGCGTCACTATCTTCCAGCTGGATCACTGTAACTAAGCTAGAAAAAGCTTATTGCGTATTAATCGTCATGGCAAACGAGCACGACCACGACCATCACGGTCATGACCACGGACACGACCATGCTGAGGAGGTGCTGGAGTTCTCAGCCAAAAAACCCAGCAAACTCAAATCCCTCGATGCTGATGCCCTGATCCATGTCGATGGCGTCGAGGCCGGATCCTTCGCGGTTGCTTCCAGCAAGAAGCAACTGATGAAGTCTGATGCGGATGTGGTCTACGACACCAAGAAAGGCAAGTTGTACCTCAATGCCAACGGTGAGGAGAAGGGCTGGGGCAAGAAAAAGGTGGGTGGCTTGATCGCTCGGTTCAAAGGCAAGCCTGAACTTTCAGCAGACCACTTCGATGGTCTGACAGCTCATGAGAGTGATTCTGTGATTTCTCGTGTGATTTTTCCTGGTAATGGTGAGTTCGATGAGGGGTTATATCAAATGCAGGACGGTACCCTCCTGTTTGCTGAGCCGGATCTCGATCCCGGTGATTCGCCTTTTAATGATGAGGTGATCTATGGAAAAGATGGTAAGCCTCTCGATATTCCAAATGTTGTTGGAATTTATCCGATTAGAAGCGGTTTCTCTTTGGTGCAAGTTGATGATAAAGGTAAATATATCGAACAGGGTTTCAAGTACGGCAGGAAAGGGCCACAACCTTTCGGGAAGCCGAGGAAAATTAAAAGTATTGATAAAACTGAAAAGAGGATTCAATTTGATATCAATAACGATCAGAAAATCGCCGGTCAGCAGGTGGGTGGATCAGGTGATGCATTTTCCGACGGACCGAGCCTTCGGTCCATCAATCCGATTGATGCTGAGGCATTAATCGATCCACTGGCCTGAGTTCAGTTCTCTGGCGAAGAGTTAGGCGATGAAAAAATGTCTGAGCTTTACGGCGATACGCTGATTAACCCCACAAAAGGACTCAACCGCATCGTTAAAGCAGGCAAGAAAGAGGGTTATTCATTCGATAAGGATGAACTAGGTACAGCACTAGATGAAATGGATCAAGCCATAAGAAAAGCCCAGCAGGCGACCGGGCTTTTCATAGGCGGGGATACTGAAAAGGATCTATATCTGACGCCCTTCTAATTTGCCGATCCTCAGGCACAATGAAGGACATGACAAAGGATAAAAACCAGATTCTTGCCCATGCTTCTTTGGTCGCATGGGGCGATGGCATCCAAAAAAAGAACCCCCGCGCTCCAAAAGCACTAGGGGTTTCTTTGTCGCATCAGTTGGTCGGACTGGTTCAGTTGTTGGAAATAGTGTCTGAATCAACCGGCTGAACAGGCATGTTGTGCCGGTGCCAATCAACCAACGCTTCAACCATTGAGCCAACTGAACGCCGTTCTTTACGCGCCAGTTCTGTGACCCAAGCAAAAACCTCAGGCGTGAAATAGATCGATGTTCGTCTTGTTGGTTTTGAGAAGTGCTGGCGGCTCATGGGGTGAATGGAAATAGTCATTTTGAGGAATGATTTGGAGAATTTCCATAATGATATTTTCCATTACGGGAATTTTTGATAACAGATTCAAGCCAATCTTGCTGTTTTTGATTCCAACGAGAAATCCTAATTTTGGGGCAATCTTCAATATCATCATTTTCATTACATGATTCAAGGGTTTCTCGAATTACCTTAAGTAACTCTTCTAAAGTAAGATTTTGACCTATAAATTCGTAATATCTGTCACCTCCAATGTCCCAAGTTGGTGCGGGTTTAGTGGAGTTAGTAATTAGATAGGAAAATCGTTAGTACGGTTAGGTTCAGCCTTTTCTTTTTTTGGCTGTGATTGGGCGATGCAGAGCACATAATCAGGATCAGAATCCTTTTCTTTGAAGCCGTTCGGGAAAATCATCAGACGAGCACCACCGAAGCTGCCCGCCAGATAGGTTTTGCCTCCCTTGCCTTCATTGCGCCAGAGGCCACCAAGGCGCACCAGGCTGTCAGAGTTTGGGCCATTGCTGTTTCTTGAAAATGCCATAGGTCACTTTTCAGGGGTCATGGTTGGTTCTTCAAATGAGATGGTCCATCTGATTTCTGAATCGCCACGTGATTTTTTCGAGAGAATTTCACGCTGAAGAAATTGATACGCCTCAAGCTGCGTTTTGAAAAAGGCTTTGCGCTCACTACCGCTAATCATTCGGTTAGAGGCACTCATCACCCACCAGCGAACGCAAGTCTGCTTTTTGCTTGTCGGTCGAATCACTCTGACCGGACGAGCTTTCTGCTTCATTGATGCGCCCCACTCTCAAGCGCGTAGGCCATCTTTGAGACCTTTTTCATGTGGAGATGGAGCTGCAGAGCGTCGTGATACGCGGAAAGCAGCTCTTCTGGGATCTGGGTTGGATCTTCGATGCAGGCGGTTGCGATGAGGCCAGCGAGCTGCTGAGTCGCACCGTTGATATGTCTGAACGTATGAACGCAAAATTACGGGCATTGTCGGCTGATAAGAACGTGCGAATGACCAAGCTGGTGCGGATGGCAGTTGCTGACTTGATCGCTCGACTGGAAGAGGATTGAATAAAAATCCCGCCATTGCTGACGGGGCTACTGATCGGTGTTGGTCTGCCGGGGGATTGATCAGGAACCACACAACCTGCCCTGCTTTTCCCTTAAAGGGTTTTGTATGGCTTGCAGCTGGAGCCTTAAAGGGACACCCAAACATCAGGCGCCCCGGCAGTATCTTCAACACCAAATACCCCTGCTGCAACCTGAAGCAAAGCCATTCACTGCAATCTCAGCAAAGTGGGTTTCGGTATAATTAAAAATACGATCTAATCCTGGCTCATTTCCACCAAAGGAGAACAACTGGCGTGAGCTAATTCCAACCTCCCCCATTGTACCTCTGACTTCAAGAATATCGATATTAGTTACGCCACTTCTAACGAAGATCTTCCCTTGGTCCAGATCTTCCCTGACATGTAAATCGAGATTTTCAAATGTGTCAGGAAAGACAATTGTGTCCCAACCATTCCCAAAATCTTTGATGGTATTTTGATGGAAGTGCATCAGTGGATTGCCTCCGAATACAAACACATCTTCACCTTCTCCGCCGGTCAAAATATCATCACCAATTCCTGCAACAAGAATGTCCGATCCTTTGCCTCCGAAGAGTTTGTCGTCATTCTGCCCACCCATCAAGATGTCCCAGCCTTGGCCCCCATAGAGGAAATCGTTGCCCTCATTTCCTTCAATGAAGTCATTACCACCGGCTCCGTAAGCAGCATCGCTGCCACCACCAGCTTTGATGTAATCGTGATCTGAATCATGTGTGTAGCTTCCCCCTTCAAGGAACGCTTGCGTTGCTCCAAAGATATAACTATCTTGGTCGTTTCCAAAAATGGCATCATTACCCCTAAATGCCTGAATGGTTAATGATGAGCCTCTGAAATTCCCGTGGTAGTTGGTGCGCGTGGTCTGGCTGCTCACATAGATGTGGTTGTCTTCATAGTTACCGAAACCCAAGTCACCATCCTCAATCATGACCAAGCCCATGCCATTAAGGGTTGTGTCGTTATGGTGATGGTTGAGAGCAGTTTCGACGTGTAAGAACTTCAGCTCCGCAAATGAATAGTCCGTCGTAGGGATAATTTTCAGTTCTTGATCTTTGTATTCGTTGTAAATCTCAAGTGCTTCGGTGCCAGCCCATTTCTCTTGAGCATTTTTTTCACCAAGTTCTGGATTATCTGCCTCTTTGATATCTTTGATAATGAAGCGGATGGAATCAATCGTTACTGGGTCGAGTTCGTTGAATAGTGCGTTGGACATTGTTCTAAGGAGTGTGTGGTTTAGGTCTTTGGGGTCGTCCCCCGCCGATGCACACACCATCTCCGGAATCACTGGTCGACTCGATGACCTGCGTCAGCAGTCCCTGTGAGGTTGATCACATGGGAGCAAAACCCCTTTCAACGGCTGGGCTTTCCACGACCCCCACGACCCCAAAGTGGTGCGCCATCTGGCCAGCCACAGCTCAGCCGGTAGAGCACCTGCATGGCATGCAGGGGGTCAGGTTCAAACCGTCGATAGCCCTGCTCCAGGTTGATTTTTTCGGTACTGCACCCTCGATAGAAACGGAGAGGGTGGGATTCGAACCCACGAGCTCAAGCGCAAAAGCGGGAAGGACCAGCCGGTTAAAAGCCGAATGGTCGACCTCAGGGTTATGAATCCTGTGCTCTAACCAGGCGCCTGATTCCAGCGGAGCAAGATCTGAACTTTCGACCTTCGGGTTATGAGCCCGACGAGCTACCGGACTGCTCTGCCCCGTCGCTAGTTCTGTCTGAGCTCATTTTACTTAGAAACGCTGAACTACTCCACGATTCAGTTGGCTGGTGGCCAAGCTCCAGCAATGCCGAACAAGAACCGCTCACTGCGGCCACCAGAGGAGAAACCCAATGGCGTGGGATGGCTGGTGAACGATCAACAACAGCTGGTGTGTCAGTTCAGGCCCGATACACCATCAGCCCATGGCCAGTGGGTCGCAGTAAGGACTTATCGATGGGTGCCACCTCACCCTCCAGTGCCACAAACACGGAGGCGAATGCTGCGCCACAACGCGATTGAGGCATGGCAATCAATGCTGAAAACGGGCTGGCGGCGATGCGCACCTCCACTCCGTTGAACAGCGAGCCCCAAGCCAGCGGAGCCTTAGTAGAGCGCAGCGATGGGACGTTCTGACTTCAGCGGCTGTTTAGACCCAAAAAAAGGTCAGCCAGCCAGCCACTTCCTGAAGGCGTTGGCGCTATAAAATAGCGAAGCCATTGGCATACTCCAACAGTTGGCGATCTGTCGCTTCTGAACAATGGTTTTGGACATAGATCCCCACAAATTTAATGATCCTGTTGCTCTGCAGGTGGACTGTTCACCTATTGAAGATGAACTATCAGCACTTCGCTTGAAACGTCGAATACATAACAACTCTCCCACTCTCACTTTCAATATAAATTATACAGTCCTCATTGGCTGTAGTTTGGTGATCATTTTTTTTGGAGGAACACTCATTACGTTCACAATAGGATTTATATCATTAATCATTCAGGTAGATTTTTATAGCATATCACAAGCTTGGATTGGATTTCTAATCATCTGTGGAATGTCACTGATATTTCTCTTTATGAGCATCAGAGAGCTAAGGCGGCAAAGAACGAAGAAATCTAGCTTTGACCTCAGATCTGGTCATTACATGCAGGGAGGACGTTGTTATCCAATCAACAAGATTCACGCTTTGCAGTTAATCACCAGAGTTGATCGCGGTCCGAGGAGGACTATTGTTGCGCATGAATTAAATCTGATCCTCACGGATGTAAGACGCCGCAACGTGAATGATCATGAGAACCTTAAATTGATACGCAAACAGGCCTGCATCCTTGCTGACTACCTAGAAATACCCATCTGGGATGCAGTTGACGAATGAAAAGCCCCTGCAATAAAAAACCCCGCACTTGGCGGGGCTCGATTTAAGAATCATTCAACGACTTACATCCAACGCATCATTGAATCGGTAGGTATGTCTGCCATCTGACTGACATAGTCAGGTCCTGGAAGGTAGGGACCTGGAGAACCACCACCATTCATGACATCTTTTAAAGTCAGGGGCTTAACAGGCTTGATCTCTTTTTTCTTTAGCTTGGGCTTTTGGAGTTTCGCATATGGATTCTTTGGCGCTCCACTACCGCTGACTCGGCTCAACTGAGACAGGGTGAGTTCAGCATTCATCATTGATCTTTGTTGAGGTGAAGTGAAGTGGAGGTCTCCCCCCGATGCATTCATCATCTCCGGATCCAGCGCCTGACCCGATGACCTAGCTCAACGTTTGCTGTGATCTTGATCACAGAGATGCGCAGGCAATAAAAAACCCCACCATTGCTGACGGGGTTGCAGATCAATCCCAGTCAAGTACTTCCTTCAGCAGTTCGTAGGTACGCCCACATTCAGGGGTGCTGCGTAACTCGTCGGTTTTCACAATGCCGGAAGGTGTGGCCTTGATTCCTTCGCCTTGGACCACCAGCCCAGCAGAAATCAGAGTTCAGCGAAATTCACAGCTATCTCGAATAATGTCACCATTCGGCAGGGTGGTATTCAACAAACAGATTCCATAAGGCTGATCAGCCATGACCTTGCTGTAAAAGCTGGCATCCACCTTCGCCCCGCGCAGATCAGCACCCTCAAGGGTTGTAATCAACCCCACATTGGCCCCTCGTAGATCAGCTCCACGAAGGTCTGCATCGGTAAACCAAACATCATGCAGATTTGCTCCACGAAGATCTGCACCTCGAAAGTTGGATGATCGAGTAAAAAAGGTATGTCTGAGATCAGCACCACGCAGATCCGCTCCCTGCAGGTTAGTGGTGAGCATGTACATATTGCTGAGATTGGCTCGGCGAAGATCAGCTTGCGAAAAATTGGAGTCAATAAAACGCTTATCGCCCATACTCACTGAATTGAAATCAATGCCTTGCAAGTTGCACCCCGGACAAGTCATTGGCAATTCAGAGGGTTGGGCCATCGCTGCAAGCGGCACAAAGCACAGCAATGCTTGGCTGGTTAGGTGAATGAATCGTTCCAGCACAATCCTTCTTATCGAGCTACAAGAGATTAATCAATATCAGGGTTTTGTCATCACGTCAGCCGACTGCTCAGCCGGTAGAGCACCTGCATGGCATGCAGGGGGTCAGGTTCGAATCCTCGATAGCCCTGCTCCAGGTTGATTTTTTCGGGGCTGCACCCTCGGCATAAACGGAGAGGGTTGGATTCGAACCCTCTCCTTTCGGGTTATGAGCCCGAAGAGCTACCGGACTGCTCACCCCGCGCTGCAGAACAGGTCTGAATTTCAACGTAGCAGAAGGGGCTTCAGCACACTGGTGGCCTGCAACGTCTCCACCCTGTCTTCAATATCGTTTGCCACGCCTCGATGGCGTTATGGGCCCAACATTCATCTAACCACCGGTTGTCTGTTGCCCCGCAGGGGTCTGGTCTTCAGCTCGATCTATTTAGCACCCGCCAAGGGAAGTAAATAATGGAAACAAACGTTGTCAACATTTACAGCGTTTTGAAGCGGCATGAAGCATCTGCCTTGTCCTTAACCTTTCTCCCGTTATAAACTTTCTTTGTATCCCTATCGATCAATATTGAAATGTCTGGATCTCCTTCAAGTTCAAGGACAAAGCGACTTGGAGTTAACTCGACGAGAATAAATTCAGGCTCGCTCACATAACCGTCTGACAACTTAACCTGTTTAACATTAACCTCCGACAAATTGGGGTCGATAGTCCAAACACTCCGATAAGTGCGTCCTGGACAGTACATCTCAAACGGCTCATTAGACTTCAGGTCATGAGCAGAGTCATGCCCAGTGCTGCATGATGCAAGTGCTAGCAGCGATATAAGGGGCAGTAGCTTTCTCATATCCTTATAGTGCGCTACCGAGAGCACTGGCTCCTTGAACTCCCGACCTTCGGGTTATGAGCCCGACGAGCTACCGGACTGCTCTACCCCGTCGCTGGTTCTGTCTGAGTTCGTTTATTAGGAGTTGATTGATTCAATCCCGGCTAGGCGGGCGACCAACTGCTCTCTTACCTCAGCCTCGATCGCCCGTTGGCGATCCATTAAATCCAGATCCATCTCTGCCGCGATCGACTCACCTACGAACTCGGATATAAGGCAGACGGTTCGGGTGTTCTTCAAAATGAGTTGATTTCCCCTCTCAATATCCCCACAAACCTTGCCTCTCTCCCACTAAAAGGTGGGTGTAGATATTTAGAGATTAATTTCTGATTACTTTGGTATGCCCAGTTCTTCTAGAACCGCTAATTTCTCATATGTACTTTCTTTGCCATCTTTGATTCTCTGCCTTTCGCGTTCAAGTTTCTCTCTTACATGTTCACCAGCCTGTTCTAGCGCTTCCTTTCTCATGGCGTATAGATATTCCAAGATTGTTTCTAGTTTGCCAAACTTTTGGAGTTCAATACACATCTGGACTATCTCGACCAAATTCCAATGATTATCATCCAATCCATCATGTGTTGAATATTTCATTCCACCAACTGGTTCAACTCTGTCTAGGTTTCTACATCTCCACTCAATTTGAGCAATCTCCATTGCCAAACGTTCGCTAGAACCTGAATCAGTTCTGCCTCATTTGCCTTTGACTGAGCCAAGAAAATATTCTCCCATTAGCTGATAGTCTTGGAATCTAAACCTTACAGCATTATTGCACGACATGGAGAAAACTTTGCATTTACTGTGCTTACATCTTCACCCGTTAGCCATGCCAAACGGGCTACAAATAGCTATGTTATTTTTACCAGCAAAAGCAATTAGATCCCGAATTTATAGTAATAAACTCTATAGGCAACGTTGTTTATATGATTGCCATCGCTTTTGAATAACGGTTGTACACAGTTGTTTCCATATATATAGCCGTAGCTTGCTGGACGACTTGCAATATTCTCAGGCTCATTTCCATATCCATAACCCACTGCCGATAGAACAGGTCCACCTGATGATCGCCAGTGCATTAAGAAAACACCGTTATGGCAACCATTCATCGAACTTGGAAAACCATAGATCTGCTCCCATTTATCGTTTCCATATGTACGGAGCTGTCCTGTCTCATTGATTGGCTTACCCCACCAGGAATAGCCTTGTGTTCGGATATATCCATCAACTACAGCTGATCTCAGGCTTGGTAGATCTTCTTTGCTATTAGCTGGGTAAGCACGCGGAGGATAAAATTCTCTTGGCCATTTCCCTGCTGCATGGACTGATACGGCCAGAAGGAGAGTTGTGCCTAGTAATCCAGCAAGTAATTTCACTTTGTCGTTGTCACTGCAGATACTGTGACACGTCACACTCCCCGCCATTGCTGACGAGGAGTGGAGTGTGAGGTTTTGTCGGGAGATCGATAGCGACACATCCAATGCCCCTCATCAAGTTTTCTTGTGCTCTTCGCGAAACATTCCTAATGCTGCAAAAACCCCACCCGTGAATCCCGTGAAGTGTCCGATCCAGCTAACCCCTGGCGGCGAAACCCAAGGAAGAAGTGTTGGCACAAAGTGCGAATAGGTAGCAAAGGCAAAAACGGTCAATGCAACGGAAAGAGGTCGGCGCTCCGCAATACCAATGACCAGTAGGTAACCAACCAAGCCATAAACAACGCCTGACATACCGTGCCCGCCGCGCGGCCAAAAGAGCAGTCGGAACAAATTGAAAAACACTACGCAGCCCCATACGGCCACATAGTGGCTCAACCCATTTACAAGGACTAGATAGCTAAGGGGTAGAAAATAAAGAGTGTTGCCAATTAAATGCCCCCAATCGGCATGGCTAAATGGAGCAGTCAAAATCCCCCAAAGCGGCCCGCCAGGCTGAACAGGTAGATTGCATGTACCGCCACAAATAAACTGGTCAATTATTTCTTGTATCCATGCACTCCCAACCAAGATAATTGGCAGCAGTAGCTTTAAATGAATATTCTTCATCCGTTCTTCCTTCTTCCCACTGCGTAACCAATCAACAACCCGCTGGCAGCTCCAATACTTCCAGAAGTTAATACGGTGACCTGGTGCTTTTTGAGTTGGCTCGCAAACCCAATGGCAAGCCCCAAGATAACAAGCATTCCTGCACCTGTTAGCACCGCATCAAGACTTTGGTTTTTAGTTTGTTGAGTAATCTCACCATGGCATACTTTCTTTACGTCAGCTCTAGCTTTATCCATTTCTTGCTGAAGCTGTTGAATGTCCTTTTTGGGATGATTCATTGAAATAATCTTGCTTGAAGGTTTCCTCCCGATGCACATACCATCGCTGATTCACTTTCAGATTCCATCACCCATCCGGGTGATCTTCCTTGCGAATCGTTCCCCTATTTGGGTGAATTGCACCAAGCAATAAAAAAAACAGTACTTGGTGTGGCTGTTATCCCTATGAGTTGTTTTGTCGGGAGATCGATAGCGACACATCCAACGCCCCCCTTCAAGCTTGCCAACACACTGTCACCAAGGGCTGAAACAACTCATTGATGCACCATCTGCGCGTCGCAATTGTAATCGTGCCCCACGATGTTCATTCAAATCCCAAATATTCCCACCATCGTCGCGATAAGAGCCGTTTGCCATTCGCACAAAATTTGTTGTACCCCCATCTCCCCAATTAATCCAAATGTTGCCCATGGCTCCATGCACTTCCGCAGATTGAACGATGGTTTTTCCGGAAGTCTCTTTAAAAGTACAGTTTCCTTTGGCTTCTGCAGAGCTGGTAGCAACAAAAGAAGCGCCGATAACAGCAGAGGCGGCAGCGATTGAAGTGAATAGTTTCATTTGATTGATTGGATGTGAGGAGGTAATTCCATTCGTGACCATAACTTCAGAGAGATGAATTGAAATTCCATCACATAAGCGGGTGATCTTGCTTCCTGATCGTTCCCCCAGAAGTTCTAAAGGCTCACCCCCAAGTGCCAAGCCACCAGCCTGTCTCGTTCATCTTCATTCAGGAATGGGGCAAGCCAATCCAGAAGCAGCTCCTCCACTGCAGGCTTACCAAGGTCTTGCACCCCGCCACACAATCAACGCTTGAACTGTCAGGGGCATTGGCTCTTAGTGCCGAGACCAGTTCATTGAGCAGGAACATTGCGTTGCGGGCCGATGGTCACGGTTCAGACGTGACTATCTGAAGTGTTCCACTCTCTGTTCAGGCAACAAAAAACACCGCCATTGCCTTAGTAATGACAGATTCCGACTTGAGTCCGAACAAGCCGGGTATCATCCGCACCTCCTACCCAAGCGCCACCTTTGTCTTCAAGAAATTCAAAGCGCTTTGGCTGGGGACGAGGGAAAAACTCCCAACTCGTCTCACTCTCTTTTAAAACCTCGTTAAATATAAATAAGCCATTTTCCTCAAGTTCCACATAACATTTAAAACTTGTTCCTGGCTTTGGCCACCAAGACTGTTTAAGTCTTGACTCATAATCTTGTTCAGGCGTTACGGCAATTGCAGGCGCGACTGCGATCAACAAAGCTCCAATGGTGGATAGGTATTTCATGAATTCAAGTTCGTGGAAAATCCAAGGTTGATTTCATTATATCCTCCACTCTGATAGGCTCCATGTGATTTCTAGGTGCTGAGCTTCTCTTTCATAGCAAGCAATCTAGCCACTAGAAAACCCCGCACTTGGCGGGGCTGCTGTTCGTGTGAGTTGTTTGGTCGGGAGATGGATGGCGACACATCAACACCCCCTGCTTTTCCCTGTCAAGGGTCTTGTATAGCTTTCAGCTCGAGTGTGAGGAGACGCTCCAGCATCAGGGTTACCGACGAGTTCTCAAAAAGCTTCCTTTCCGCAGTTTCAAGCATCAATTTGAATAGCGATGCTCTCTCTGAGCATCCCAAATGTCTGAACGCCTATCCAAGCGCCGCCTAAATTCAGACAACGAAACAGATGGGTCATACCCCCGCCTAACATCCCGTTCTGCGGCTCGTTGCATGCGATCAAGTTTTTTTTCCACGATGTCACTGAAAACCTTGGCTGATGTCATAAGCGGGGCGACCGCGCACACCTGAGCCGTCGACGTCTTCTTGATCGCGGTGCTGTTAGTAATGGCCAACGAATGTATGCAGTGCTACTCTGATGGAATAGAAAACATTAAGAAAGATAAAGGAGCTACTTGCCGTCATTCGGCTCTTCGCATAATGAGGTAATTACTGTTAAAAAATGACAGACACAAAACCTACGATATTAGAGGTTACAAATAACTCAGATAATAGTCCTGGTGAGTCAGTTATTCCCGGTAGCTTAAGGGACGCTATCAATAAATCACAATCGACAGACGGTGGCAAATATAACATTAGATTCAAAGTTCCAAGTGGAAGTGAAGGCGATCCACTTCTTGGAACTGGGTATTTTACAATTAGGCTAAAACAGCCATTGCCTAATATTTATAGGAATGAAGTTTTATTCAACCCAGAGAATGGCCCTGTTGCTTCAGTAACTCTTCTTCCTGGTGAATTTAAAGACAGTGTTAAGACGCCTCAAGCTCAAATACAAAATGAATCTTCTGGCATAGGCGATCCAAGTGGCAGTTTAATGTATATTGGTGATGTAAACCTAATTCATGATAATCAATTATCAAAATCATATAGCGGACAGCCTCCGGTAGTATCCATCAATAATTTTAATTTTGTAAAAAATATTGCAAAAGGTGGCACGGGAGAAAGAGGAGCTGGTGGTGCTGTGGGTGTAGGAGGAGGAATAACATTCTCCGCAGGACACTTGACAATTAAACGATCGATTTTTCAGGATTTAATTGCTCAGGGTGGAGGAGTTTCTTAACCGGCGAAGGGAGCTATCATCGTTCCACAAGGTGTACCTACAGAAAAAACTGATGACGGCAATGAAACGTGCTACAACAACTTCTGGAGTAGTGAACGTCCTAGCGTAGGTTTTTGGGATGCTGACTATACTGCAGCGGAGCGTGGAGGAACAGCTACGTCTCCGTCGATCCCATATAGAAAAGGAAATGCTAATGGTGGATCTGCTGAAACTGATTACGTTAGAATCTATAATCCAATGGGTAGTACCCCAGGATTAAGTGGAAGTTTTACAAGATATTCATATACAAACAAGGGCTTTAGCTTTAGTTATGACAACGCCGCTTGCGAACAACATTTTTTAGGTGGCAGCTTAACAACACAAAATAGTACCAAGGGGGAAACACCAGTTCAACCAACAACATATAGTGGAATATATGGAGGAGGTGGAGCAGGGGGCAGTGGTGGTGGTGCCCCAGGCCTTAGGCCGCCAGGATGGATAGGGAGCAGCGTAAATAAGACAAACGCTAATGCTGGTGAAAATCCAAACACCTGGTTTAGCGTTAAAGGGCAAGGAGGTCCGGGTGGTCTCACGATTCACGGTGGTGGATCTGGCGGAACAGGTAATAGTGGATATGCTCATACATCTAATGCCGATCCCTCTACATTAACTACTTGGGGCGGGGGCACTTATGGAGAGGGCGGCTATGGAAAGGGTGGTGCGATAGCTATTATTAACAGGGGAGTTGATACAAAATTAACACTTCAAGGAGTTGATTTCTTTAATAATGTCTCTTATGGCCGTGAAGACCCAGATTCCGGATGGGGACTCTGGAAAGGCCCGGCTGGAAATAATATATATGCAGAGACCAATAAAAATCTAGAAAAAGCAAAAGTCTTTATTTATGATACATATTCTGAAGTAGACCAACAGCATAAAGCCCTTGTTACTTTGACAAGTGATGGAGATGTGGAATCTACATTTATGCCTGGCTACCAACTGTTTAATACTGGCGGTAAAAGCATAAGTAATGATCCCGACCAGCCCAAAGACGGTGTTTTAGAAGGCGCTCAATATATTCAGTTGACTAAAGATCAAGTGATCAACAATGATGATGCAAAACCTTACCTTTATGGCGTATCAACGCCAAGAGTTAAAACTGTTGCAGACATTAGAGATTACAATCTTAGAGGCATTGATGGCAGATCAGATGTTTTTGTAATTTCAGTTGAAGATTCTTCAAATTGGGTCGGTGTTACTTCAAATTTCAATGATCCTCAGAATCCTTTTAATAAATTATGGCGCGCTGTAAATCCTGATCAATCATCCAAGTTGCAAAAACAGCTTTCCGAAGTACAAGCGAAACAATTTGCAGCTGAACATTCCCATGCAAGAATTGGAGATGTACTTAAGAACATTTTTAATCCCGAAAGTATTGCCAAAGGCATTACTGGTGCGGCAATGGGATCATTTTGTTCATGGGGTGCAATCGGCTGTGCGGGTATAAATGTAGTAGAAGATAATTTAAATTCCTATATTTTTGATGGCCTTGGTGGACAATCAAGTGATTACGCAAATACTATTCAAGAATTGCAGGGAAAACTCGATGACAACAATAAGAAGCAAGCAGATTTAAAGAAATACTTGAGAGAAAATAGTGCTGCAACGATTGGAAGTGTTAACATTACTAAAGAGCGCTCTCCGGTTGTTATTGAAAATTTCGAGCTTGGCAAGGATACACTTTCAATACCTTCCATTGACGATCATGGAATCATTCTTTTAAATCAGCAGGTTGACGGGAACGATAGGAGTAAAGATATTTTGAGTTTTTCTTATGATAAGCAGAATAATGATCTAGCAGGTTTCCTTAAACTACAACTATCAGATTCTTCTTATGATAAAGCAGCCTCTAATAATGTTGACTGGAAAAGTCTTGTCACGCAAATGTTCATTAAAACGGATACTGATTGGACGCTGACCAATAGGAATTTGCAGAAAATAACCATCAAGCGTCCAGGAGTTCGCGATGGTACATTAGTAGGCGATACAATTCATGTAGATAGGTCAGATAATAATTTTATTCCCAAGGATGATCCAGCTAAAATTTACAGTTATGGCGGAGATGATTATCTTATCGGGAGCAATGGCAATGAATTGCTCGTCGCTGGAGAGGGGGATGATATTGTTTTGCCTGGTTTTGGTGAGGATACGGTTTCGGGGGGGTATGGTATAGATTCTGTGAGTTATGCTGTAACCAAACAGGCTGTATCAATCAAGCCATCCGATGTTGAAAATACACTTTCAGTTTCTAAAATAAATACTTCTACTGATGTTACTGAGAAAAAGAGGGTGTCATCAAACTCAGTACGAAGATTAAAAAGAAACTTAGAATCAAATGTCATATCTTTACCGTCCAAAAAAACTAGCCTAAACGAAAATTTATCGGTCAATTTTGAGCGGAAGGATTCTTGGGTTGGATCAACAATTGTAGGTCTATCTATTGAAAATATTTCCAACGAAACTTTGAAACCAGGTTGGTCTGTTTCATTCACGAGTGATTCAGAACCTAAAGACTCATATTTTTCAAACATCCAACTTGAAAAGAAACAAATTTCAGATGATAAATGGCAAGTCATTTTAACTGCTCCAAATGATCTCAATAATAGTAGTTTAGAGCAGGGCTTTACGCTCCAAGGGGAATTCCAGCTTTCTGATGACTTTCAATCGACCTCGGATTTAAATTTACATTTATCAGATTTGTCCATAAAAACTTCAATTTCAGATCCTTTACAAGAATCACCTGATGAAAATATAAATACTTCCCAACCTGCAGACTCTAATAATCCTTCTCAGCAGGATCCAGTCGACAACACACCTGCAGACTCTAATAATCCTTCTCAGCAGGATCCAGTCGATAACACACCTGCAGACTCTAATAATCCTTCTCAGCAGGATCCAGTCGATAACACACCTGCAGACTCTAATAATCCTTCTCAGCAGGATCCAGTCGATAACACACCTGCAGACTCTAATAATCCTTCTCAGCAGGATCCAGTCGATAACACACCTGCAGACTCTAATAATCCTTCTCAGCAGGATCCAGTCGATAACACACCTGCAGACTCTAATAATCCTTCTCAGCAGGATCCAGTCGACAACACACCTGCATCATCAGACACATCTACTGCAGATCCAGAACAAGTGTCACTTCCTCCTAGTTGGGTGCAAGAAAGCGAGTTGAATACATCTATCAATTCTGTAGAAACTTTTGAGCTATGGTCTAAGAGTAGTGTCGATTTATCAGACTACCAAAATATTGATCAAGATAATAATCTGTTGCCTATTCTCGTTAAGGCCGGTGCAGGATCAACGATAGTTGGTTCTAAGGCAGATGATAAATTCGTTATATCTCACAAAAAGGCATATAACTCCGAGGATGCAATTCAGAATGGTAGCGTGTATGATTTGAAAACAGTAGTAAGAGGCAATGAAGGCTGGAATAAGCTAATTTTTAATTTAGAGGATGCTCCGTCTGGCACTAATTTTACTTTCAAAAAAATTGCAAACACTGAATACCAAATTTTTAATGGAGATTCAATGATAATTGATGCTTATGATGTTGACAAAGTCGTTAAGAATTGGACAGACGGTGATGATTATATTTCTGGGGATTCTTCAAATGAGAAAGGTCGAGTTGCACAAAAAAGTGTCAAACATAAAATGAGAGCGCAAAAACAAACAACAAAGTCGGAATTGGTCCAGGCAACATCATTTGTGCATGACTTAGGAGATGGTGATGATTACTTCAAGGTTGATGCTAATGAACAAAAAGTTTTTGGCGGTAAAGGTGATGATATGCTTATAGGTCAAGGTGCGAATGAATTGCTTATTGGAGAAAAGGGTGATGATACTATCGTGACAAAAGGCAGGTTTGATTTGGCAGTAGGTGGACGTGGGGATGACTTATTGGTCGCTAAAGGTAAACAAAATTATTTGGTTGGCGGAGCTGGGGATAACGTTTACGATTTATCAAAAAGCAAAGGGAAGAGCTATGTCATTGTTAGAAATGGCAACGACTCAATACAAAGCTTTGATCCGGAGATGGATAAAATAGTTTTTTCTGGTGTTAAGCGAGATTCACTCAAAATAGCCAGAAACAATAGAGATCTTAAGTCTTTGATGGATGACCAAAAAATTAAAATTATATCACACAATGGTAAAATTTACTACAAAAACAAAAGAAGACATTCTTATTCAGTCGTCAACGTAAACATCCTTGGCAACGAGACTCTTGATGAAAATTCAATACTTAATCGGCGCCAGTTTACCGATAAATCACATCAAGAATGGGTCTACGAAATGAGCGATTATATTTGATTTACCTAAATTCAGGATTAAAGCGTCTTGAACTTCTAGATCTTTTTTACAAGTGTCGATAACTTAAATTTTTATTTATTTGTCATTGATCAAAAAAAATGCTTTCTGTTCAGTACATTCTGGTAAGGAGGTAGAGGCATTTTCTGTACCTGAGCATCAAGGCCTAAGGCAGCTCTCCTCCCCTTTCAGTTCTTCGATGACCCAGTCCATGACCTGGTGGGCCAGGACCATACCTGCTTAAGTTTCTGATCACTATCCTTGTCTGATCGGCATAGGTAAGTAGCACAGCACGCTTGGCGATGTCCTTCAGACTCTTCTTCGGACTTGAAAGGGGCAAACCAGTGCAGAAACAGCTCCTTCACTGCTGGTTGTGTCATCAGAATTTGCGCCAGTGACGAGCATCACAGGACGCGTTGACTTACTTCAGCACCTGGGTACGACGGCACAGCGAGGGTGCAGTCACCGGAGAAACACCACCATGGACCGCAACAAGAACATCAACTGCCTTTGCAACCTGCTCGAAGCTTTGAAGCAAACGAGCGATGTCACAGCGCGCTTGCGAATCTGCCAATCGATTTACGTCTACGGGATTGTTGATGCTGTTCTGACTGAGCGCGTCAACCTGCTGCCGGAAGCTTCATTCGCATCCCGTTGAGGCAACTGTCATTGAAAAAGACCCCGCCATTGCTGACGGGGCTACTGATTGTTGTTGGTCTGCCGGGGGATTGATCAGGAACCACACAACCTGCCCTGCTTTTCCCTGAAAGAGTCTTGTATGGCTTTCGGTTCATCGAATGAACTTCAGGCACTTCGGCTTTACGAATCACATTGAAAGTGTGTCTGCTGCCATCGTTTCAATCAAGAAATCAGAGACTACATTCTTATTGGTGTCCATGAAGCCGGTGACGACTTGTACCATATCTACCTCATTCTTTTTGGCAGAAGAGGCCTTTGAATATCCGTCAAGATCAAAGAAGAATTGGAAATCACCATGCTTGTTTTGTCGAGCTCCAGAGATGATGGCGTCATCATGTCCTGTTTCTTGCAATTGTCCGAGGACAGTATCTGCTTGGAAATCCATAATTTGATCATAAATCTGCCTTTTCATCATTCCTTTCAATGACTTTGCATTAGGTCCATTGACCCCCCAATCATCTTCAGGGTTAGGCAAATAGTTGTCATCAAATCCACCACCCGAATCTCCAAAGCCTCCTTTTTTGGGAGGTAGTTTAAAGAAATTCCACCTAATATTCCCTTCAGTACCGCCAGAATTATCTGTAGGACCATTGACAGGATCACAGCCATAATCATCATCACTGTTAATACGCGAACCTAAATCCCACGGTCTTGGTCCATCGGGCCCATCGCCATTGTTGCTGTCAGGTGATGGCCTATAGCCCTGACTAGAGCCTGGGTTTAAAATATCAAAGTACTTGCCCCCAACATCTCCAGGGGGTTTAGCTGGGATCTTAGGTCCATCAGAAGAGTTTTGATCCTCCGGATTTGTTGATGAATCTCCACCGAGATCTCCCCGGTAGTTATCAATGCTGCACTGTCTACCCCAATCTGTGTATTCCCAGTCTGTGCAATTACCATCACTTTCGGCCTGTTTATCTGGTCCAGGATCTTGATCTTGTCCTCCTGATCCGCCGCCAGGATGAGTGCCGCCTTCAGAATTAACTGGTGGTGCACCAAGCTCATATCCGTACCCTGCTCCACCGTTTGGTTCCCCGTGTTGACCAGTTGTTGAATCTGTATTGGGATTTGTAGTTGGATTGTCTTTTCCATTGCCTGCAGTAGAAGAATAATTAGCGGTATTTTCTTCATTTGGAGTACCAAAAAATTTGTCTTTAAACCAGTAGTAACCATATCCCAATCCGGCCGCTACTCCTGCTCCAATAACAATTGGAGCTGCCGCAAAGCCTCCAGCAATACCCACACCAGTAACAATCGCGTCAGCTAAAAGGCTTGAGCCAATAGTTACAGCTAAATCCTCGCCAAAATTGTCATTCTCTTCTTCTACAGACGATTGCCATCCCTCGCTAGCAATGTAGCCTGTGCCAATTGCCACAACAGTTGAAATAAGTTTTACTTTGCCAGTTGAAGGAACGCTGCTAACAGAGAAGGCTCCTGCCGTATTGCCAATCGCTCCGTTTAATGTTCCCGTCGCCATGCTGTAAAGAGCACTTGCAGTTGCACTTGTTTTTGCCTGCTCGGTTTTGGCATCACCTTTTATATGGATGGGTGGGAATTCAATGTCTGACCCACTATCTGGCTCAATAAAATAAATATCGTATTGATTCTTTCCTGATTTTGAGCCGGTAATTATGGCTCCACCCATTTCAATGTCTGTGGATGAACCTGGTTGCTGTTTTGGAGCCATGGGCCTGAGAAGTCTGTTGATTGGATGTTTGGGGTCGTCCCCCTCCGATGCACACACCATCTCCGGAATCACTGGCTCACTCGATGACCTGCGTCAACAGTCCCTGTGAGGTTGGTCACAGAGACCAAAACCCCTTTCAAAGGCTGGTCTTTCCACGACCCCCAGTACCCCAAAGTGGTGCGCAATCTGGCCAGCCACAGCTCAGCCGGTAGAGCACCTGCATGGCATGCAGGGTGTCAAGTTCGAACCTTCGATAGCCCTGCTCCAGGTTGATTTTTTCGGAGCTGCATCCTTGACATAAACGGAGAGGGTGGGATTCGAACCCACGAGCTCACCTGAGCTCCAACCAGGCGCCTGATTCCGGCATAGCAAGGAGACAACAGCCATGTCGTGGAACTGCAGCACCTGTTCAGGCCTCCTTACGACACACCACCAGCTGAAACAGCCCATCGATACGACCAGCTCACACCACATCAATTCTTTGGTGCAGGCGACGTCTCCCACTACAGCTGTTGGTCATGAGCTGCAAGCATCAATCAATCACACTGAATAAACTAAAGATAGTGATCGCCAAACTGCGCTAAACATGCTGCAACAACTTCGAGGTTTATTCAAAGACAGACGCGAGTTTTTTGACCTAAATACTCTTGATGACCCCGTAGCCCTGAAAACACGTTGGAGTCCGCTTGTATCCGGCGGAAGCAGTTTCTGTACCCACCGGCTGTTGTCAAGTAGGGGCATCCAGGCCATCAACAGCCCAAGCACTTCATTACAAATGCAAGTGTCCCCCGCCGCCAAGTTATTTTGTTTTTTATTTATCAGCATAGGAATTGTCTTTTCAATAATGTTGACGAGCTTCTTTAACGAACCATCTACAGTCACCAGCGGAAACATGCCTCCTGCGATAGTCCCCTTTTTCCCCCTACTCTTCTCAGTCTTCGGGGCTGGATTATTGTGGTGGTTGTATCAAAAAAATGTTCTATTCAACAAGAATGAAGGAATTTACACCAGCAAGGGCACAAATTTCCCTCTCAACGAAGTACATGCCATTCAGCTGATCAGTGAACGCGTGGCAGGATCAGAAAATTCGTACTACAGCTATGAGATGAACCTGGTTCTCAACAACGCCGAACGATTCAACGTTACAGACCATGGATCCTTTAAAGCGATTCGTCACGACGCTGAGAAGCTTGCCAGCTACCTGAGCATCCCCGTTTGGGACTTAATTGATCACCATGTTCAAACATTTTCACCATGGAAATAATCAACATAGACCAAAATTAACCCCAATCCAAAGGCATGCCAATAAAGACTGAAATGACGCATAAAGCAACTAACAAAATTTTAAATTACAATATTCGATGCTTTTATAATTGTTTGATTAATCAATCCATCGCCTAGCAGTTTCGTCTACAGTTCTTCTAGAATCAACCAAAGAATTGGCTACGCTTCCTCTTCAAGAACAAACTGATCAGTCATCGAGTGGTCAGGTTCGAAACCCACCCTGTTGTCATTGCACGGAATACTTCAGCTAAAGCTTGATTTGCAACTTCGATCTGCTCACCGGCTAATTGATCGGCCAATTGAATTTCAGAAAATAACTGCAAATCAAAGTGGATGATCGCCAGTTTGCTCATTGCTTCCGCATAAGGATCACGTTGCTCTGGCTCGGCCCTTTTCCGCTTGGAATTGGCAGCCAACACCTTGTCGGCTTCGCGGATCGCAAGTTTGGGATTGGCCTCTCTGGCATCGGAAAAAGCCTGTTCGTTCCACCGCTTGGCGATGGTCATAAACCGCCCTGCATTGCGTGGGGACAGATCGCAATCGGTTTGCAACCAGTCGCCCCATAAACGGCCCGCTGCTTTGACTGCAGCCTTGGCTTCGATCAATAGATCACCAAGGGTTTTGGCACGATCTAGAGCGACGGCCTCCGGCGCCAGAGAGCGGATCTGTTGCGAATAGTGGTTAAGCGTCTTAGCCATAAACCCATCATACCTTTTCCGCCACGCGTGGCAAATAATTGCATGGATTTAACAGGCTGCGCACTTGGCATAAACGGAGAGGGTTGGATTCGAACCCACGAACTCAAGCGCCCGAGCGGGAAGGACCAACCGGTTAAAAGCCGAATGGTCGACCTCAGGGTTATGAATCCTGTGCTCTAACCAGGCGCCTGATTCCAGCTGAGCAAGATCTGAACTTTCGACCTTCGGGTTATGAGCCCGACGAGCTACCGGACTGCTCTACCCCGTCGCTGGTTCTGTCTGAGTTCGTTTATTAGGAGTTGATTGATTCAATTTCTGCCCGCGCCGATTTCTTTCGGCGTGGTGCAACCTTCCGCAAAATCCAAGGCGATTCGTGAAATGGTAAATATGGTGTGGCTGGGGAGTTCATATCTCTGACTTAAAAACCCCATATGTTGTCGACAACATATTGAGAGAGTTTTTCCTTTGGAGAGGAGTCTGTTTCGGTAGGTGATATAAATGATATTCTGTGGCACTTATGGTGTAGCTTGGGATAGCACACGTTATTTTTAGAGAAATGTTTTTTATCCTGCGATGTCTTGGTGTTTATCTTCTACTTTTTGGTTTTCCCTCTCTTTTTGCGGAACCATCAGGTTTGCCCCTCTTTGCGGCAGAGTTGGAGAGACATGAGTCGTTATATGATAAAAAACTTGCTGAGCTTCCTGAAATTAAAATTAAATATTCGGGAAGCCCACAAGACTTAATTGATTTCCTCACAACTTTAATTAAGATCGATCCTAAGCGTTCGGAGGGATATGTCGAACGAGCTGAAATTTATAATATAATAAATCAATATGATCGTGAATTAGAAGATCTTTCAATCGCTTTGACCCTGGAGCCTGAGAATCTAGATCTCTTGGAGTCACGAATCGCAACCAGCAGTTTTTTGCACACAGTAGCTCTAGAGAATACTAAGTACTTGGGTGGCTATCCAAAACACAGGGCAGAGGTTTATGGACAGGCGGTAATCCTTGATCGTGATCGTTTATCTGAATTGATGCCTGAGGATGCTCATAATATTTATGAACGCGGCAAGATCAAAGTTCTGATGGGTGATGTTAATGGTGGGATACAAGACTTCAATCTTTCTATTGAGCTGTTTCCTTTTCCATTCGCTTATATGTCCCGATCAGAGGCTAAGGAGCAGCTTGGTGATCTACAAGGTGCTTTGAGTGACTATGTCGTGCTGTTGGCGGAATCTCCAGAAGATATTTACTATTATTTACAAGTTCAAAGAATCAATGTCTTGCTTGGAGATCTTAAGTCGGCTTGTAATATATACAACCAGGCCATTAAACGCTTTGGGAAAGATGTTCAAGGCTATCCAAACTTGATCCTTGTTGATCCTAACGATTGCAAAGCTGTTTAATTGGTGGGAACGAGTTCCTTTAGTAGTGAATGAGATTAACTAAGAAACCTCACCTTCTGGACGGCATATTGAAGTTGTGATTAACGAGGCGTCCCTAGCAGTGCGTGGCTTCTCCATCACTAGCCTTCATCAATGAGCACTGTCTGCGTCTGGTCTGCAAACACAGAAACCCCGCCATTGCTGACGGGGAAATACCTCAAAAGAGTTGACATCAGACAGGATCAGATGTCAGCACTCATTTCTTACCCATTCAATGGCATAGGTATGTCCGAGATCGGCTGCTTTTCTCCAATCAGAGCAAGCGCCTTGTGGATCACCCATGAATTCTGTACTTAAGGCACGATTGCTATAAAAATATTTATCCAGAGGATCAATTTCAATTGCCTTTGTATAGTCATCAATTGCCCCTTTGTAATCCTCTAATCGACTCTTTGCAGACCCGCGAGAGTTATATAAACCCGCGTCGTTAGGATCAATTTCAATTGCCTTTGTATAGTCCTGAATAGCTCCTTTGTAATCCTTTAAATTTTTCTTGGCATCACCGCGATAGAAGAAGTAGAGATCCGCATCGTTAGGATTGATTTCAATTGCCTTGGTGTAATCAGGAATAGCGCTTTTAAAATCTCCTGATAAACTTTTTGCAAACCCACGACTGTAATAGGAATCTGCATACCGAGGATCAATCTCGATTGCCTTGGTCCAATCAGCAATAGCTCCTTGTAAATCTCCACGTTCAAATTTTGCGACACCTGAATCGAACCAATCCTCAGCAGTCATTGAATAGGCTGCCTGTGTCGTCAGCAACCCTGCTCCTATTCCAACAGCAGAAGTAAGCCCAACCAGCAACGGGCGTCCTATTGGCAATAACAGGGCCACGGCAGCAGCAAAGGCAGTTGTAAGACGAGTCATCCTAAGGGCTGCATGGCTAGTCCATCTCTAGCCTTTATTGATGATTCCAGTTTGTATCTGATCTACAAACACAAAAACCCCGCACTTGGCGGGGCTGGTAACCGTGTGAATTGTTTTGTCGGGAGATCGATAGCGACACATCCAACGCCCCCTGCTTTTCCCTTTTGGGTCTTATATTGCTTTCAGCCTGTAGGCATCAGGCTTCCAAACATTTTTTAATAGCTTTGATAGTTCATGTAAAAATTGAAATTGGCCTTGCATCCTCATTTCTCCATCTTCCCGGACCTTCGCCTGGTTGAAAAATGTCGACTCCCCTCCATACAATAGTTCCCCCCTCTTCCTTGCATTGATATTTGAATTCTTTCGCGTCATCTGCTCGAACATAGCTTATCGAAACAATGTCTGCTGTAACTTGACCGGTAAGCATGATGTTTGGGTCTCTACCCATAACATCATCAACTAGCTGTTTGCAGTAATTCGTTAGGTCAGCACTTGAGACGGATTGGGTCGAGCACGCAGATGCGGCTAATACGAGAAAACCGAAAGCAACAGCCTTAGAGACACTATTAATCATTTGGTTGATACAAGCTGTGGGACTCTCGCCTCGTAAACACACCATCGCCGTCCCAGCGGGGAATCACATCCCCTATTCAGGGGAGTAGTTGGTGAGAAAAAGCTGAGATTGGTAGATGTTTCCCAACAAGTCTGAGCATCCATCCATCCCCCATCTGGTTAGAGGCTCACGCCCAGGTGCTAAACAATCGGCCTGTCCTTCTCTTCTTCAGTCAGAAACGGGGCAAGCCAGTTCAGCATTACCTGACTGGTGGTGAGCAACGACGCCAGCCTGTTTTGAGCATCTTGTGCCAGGCCTCCATGGCGTTATGCCGAAGCGTCAATTTTTAATTAACGTCAATAGCAGATTGTATTTCGGGAACTTTCCAGCTCCCATCAAAGTAAGGCTCTTGCGGAGAGTAGATCCGCAGAGTGGCATTTGCACCAGGGTAAATTTCTAGAAAATTTTCTTTTGTTGAATCTTTTCCGAAATTGAGCACATAGCTTCCTTTGTCGTCCTTCTTCGCGAAGGAGCTATTGATATTGTAATTATCTCCTTGAGCAAATCCATCTTTATCGTAAACAGTTACTGACCAAAAAGCATTATCAGCCATAGGGACATCTTTCAGTGTAAGCGTCAAGTCTTCGCCAGAGTCAGGGATGGAGATAGAGGGATAGACAGCTCCTTTTTTAGTAAGTGCTCCCCACCCAAAGGCAACCCCCATATTTCTCATCTCAGGACTGATCTCGCCTTTCTTGCCGAACAATTCTTCGGGATTAATACCTTTAGCCTCTTTCTCTTTTTGATAATTTGATCTCATTCTAAGCATTTGGTCCCTGTCCCAATTCTTTGTTTGCACGAATTCGCCGCGATCCTGTTGGCGAATTTTAATTTCATCTTGAATCACTCCAACTCTCTTGATATCAGCGGGGTCCTGCATATTTACCTGGGTACGAATGATGACATATGCGAAGCGGCTTCCAACCATTTCTTCTGTGATCTCGTAGCTTCCAGGCTTGCTCGATTCCAATGGAATCCAGGAATCTGCGCTAATGACTTCCAGGATTTGCAACCGATCGGAGGCTGGCAAGGATATCGTTGCTGGACTTTTCAAGTCAACAACAGCCATTGAATACAGTGTATCGAAGTTCGCTCTCAAAATAGTTTTATCTTGTGGATCCATTGCCTTGCGAAGATGCATGAAGACTCCCATGCCGTCTGAACATGTGGCCTTGGCAATTTTTTGAACATAATCACCAAGAATTATTTCCGTTTCAGCAAACGCATAGTTGTCAGCATTGATAATGGCTGTCGTTGAAGTTTCTTTTTTAAAGGCAGGTTTGATATCGGAACAATTTGAGGGCGTACTGCCAGCAAAAACAGGAGCATTGGCACTCATTGCCAAAGAAGCTCCAATGAAAGTGACAAAACAGACAGTAGGCACAATGAGGTCCTTTTCAATTTTTAATTTCATTTACTTTGTTCTAGTAACCCAAGTGTTCTAGGAGCAGAACCCACTTTTGCCAATAACATTTTGGCAGCTATCACTACCCGGTTTCTCTGGCGGGGGATTAGTGGCGCGGTCCTTGCTTGGCATGGGGTGGAGTCTGGCTGAGTCAACTAGGCGTTGACTGCTGCCACAAGGGCAGCCGTCGCGTTGGGTTTGAACCGTGCGTAGCTCTTGAGGTGAACATCAATGGTGTGGCCCATGGCCTCGCTGATGTTGGCGATGGGCACGTTGGCGGCGTGCATTTGCTTGGCGTAGCGATGGCGGAAGGAATAAGGCGTGAGTTGTTCGCCTAAGCGTTCTGCCTCGCCCCTTAGTGCCATCCAAACCTTGCGACGTCGGAGGTATTGGTTGAGGGCTTGCCCGCCGTCACCATCGCGGTTTAAGGGCGGCAGTTGTTCGCCTAACTGAAGGCGGGCCTGCAACTTCCAGTCAATGCCGGTGCCGTCACCATCACGCAGGAAAAGGGGGTGAAGCCTGCGGGGTTCGGTTTTGGCTCCTTTGGTGCCACCCATTGATTTTTGGTAGATGGTCCACAATTCCGGTCCGCTTACGCCGTCTTTGATGACGAGGTGCCGCAATTCCTCAGGACGTAACCCGTAGACGGCGCAGAGCTGAATGGCGAACCGCCAGCGGTAATGCGTTTCACCTTCGGGCAGGTTGTCGAGCAACTGAAGGATTTGCGAATCGCTGAGGGGGTATCCAATCCGCTTTGGTTTCAACGTTTCTGGAAGCGTTGCAGGAGGGAGATAAATGCTCTTGAGGTAGCCCCTTCTCACAGCCCAGTTCAGAAAGCCGTAAAGCTTCTGACGGGAGGTCTGACGCATCCGTGAACCTTGTTCCCATTGCGCAAGGCAGACCATCGCCAACGCTTCACCATCCACTGGTGGTTTGCCATCAAAAGCCCTGGCGCAGTTGCGGAGTACTGGCAGATAAAAGGACTTCCAGGTGGTGTCACCAGCGTTGGGTACAAACGGCCGATACTTATCAATCAACCAATATGAATCCAGCTTCTGATGACTGCTGCTGGTGTCGCTGGATATCGCCGCAGAAGCGAGGGTGATGCGACCACTGTCCCAACGTTTGAATAGCTGCTGAATAAACGGGAGGGCTTGAGTTGCACCCCGTTCGGACCAGTCGTAATTCAGCGAGTGGGTGCCGTGTCCTGGGACGTTGAGGCGCATCCGTCCACGGTTGTTGCGGACATACCAACCATCGCCACAGGTGATTTTTACCTGACGTCTAAAGGGCTTCACCCAGCTCTCTTGCTCCGAAAGACGAGGCAAATCGACAGAGGCATGTTGCCACCCAAAGTGAGCCAAAACCGTGCCAAAAACGTCAAGTATCTGGTGTCACCTCTCGACACAGCATGGCATCAGAACAAAGGCACATCAAAGGCTAGGACTGATTTCTTCCAGTCAACGACTTAAAAACAATGTTGATTGGGAGCATGATGCCACAGGTTCAAATCCTGTCTCCCCGATGCCTTAAGACGTCAGTTCCCAACTGACATTTATACCGCTCCGCGAGGGGCGGTTTTTTATTGCCTGTTGGCTTTATCGCTTCGACGAAGCTGGCTTGTTTGAACCCTCTCGGGCTCGCAACCCAACCGTCAAGGATTCGAGCCCTGCCATCTCTGCTCAGTTTTCCGCCGCTGAGCATCGGGTAGACGCGCCAGTTACAGGTGCTCGCGAGCGCACCACTCTGGGGACGTGGGGCTCGTGGATTCGCTGTTCTCAGCCGCTCTGCTGCATCACACCAGATCCTCGCCAACAACCCGCTGCTTCCACACCACAGAGGGATAGAACAGGCCACCAAACGGGCTGAGATCTTGTGGATGTCGAGGACAAAACAACCTCACACCACACACAATCACACCACTTTCAATCATGGCCTTTTTCACCGAAACAAATCCACTGTGGGAAGCATCAAACTTGCACCTTGGATTCTAACCCAACCCAACCTCAAAAGGTGCTTTCAGAACAGAAAGCGCAACAGGAAGTTAAAGCAATTAAACAGTCAAATCA
The DNA here is from genome assembly GCF_047303025.1 of Synechococcus sp. MIT S1220. Taxonomy (NCBI): domain Bacteria; kingdom Bacillati; phylum Cyanobacteriota; class Cyanophyceae; order Synechococcales; family Synechococcaceae; genus Synechococcus; species Synechococcus sp. MIT S1220. The sequence continues at coordinate 2,642,046 of NZ_CP138939.1, forward strand.
AACTACTCAGGGGCTTAAATTACCAAGCGATAGGAAAGGTCATTATAAGACAATCAACAGCAATGAAAAAGAGGAGGCATATAAAAAAGTCGTTAATGATCCGATGACAGAGACCTACCGCAAAGAAGCCTAGGAGCGTGACAATCTGATGTTCCGAGGTGATGATCTAATTAATGGAGACCCTTCTATGAGCAGAGGTAAGAAATAGGTTTTTCCGAAGCACAGGATAAATTAGGAACAGAATCCTGCTCTGGATTTCTCTTTATGCGAGAAGACGGTGAGATCGTTGGAATCTTGCCATTGATGTCTGATTTATTTTGTCCTGTGCTGAACTTACCAATTGGTCCTGGACAATGTGGCAATGAACCAACTCTGGATAATGAGTTTGGTTTCACTCCTGCAATGGGAGAAATGGAGACCGCAAATGTTGTATGAGTACGATCAACGAGTCATTCAACACCAATTAATGCCGTCAACCCTTAAGCAATGACGGGGTTTTTGGGTGTATCTCGATCACAGGAATCTGAAGCCAACGCGAAGGATGAACAGAAAGCGCGCGCACTGCATAATCGATACTTTGAGACGCTACAATCATGACTTGAATGCACATAAATACCAAACCAATTATTGTCCAGTTGACTACAGGAAATATTCGCCACTTTCAAATCATCGACTGAGGCAAGGGCATCCAAAATAGGATTTCACACTGTCAACATCATTAAGCATTCGAAGGGCGCAGACGTTTCGTCAGAGCTGATGATTCAGCACTTACTCATGGTCCAATATTCACTTCTTCAATACGAAGAGAGCTCCCTCTTAAAGCTGTAGTCAGCAACCAACAAACCCAAACCCCCATTCATAATCTCACAGCATCCACATAGACAATCAAAAAAGGAAAACTTTCACAAAAGAGAAGAGTGAATCAATCGCTAACATATAGGTCGCCAATCATCTCAGAACCATTTGGTTAAAATCCCAAAAAGCCGGGACCAGACTAAACCAAAGCCGTACGCTAAAAGCAGAAGATTTCACATTGCTTTTTAGGAATGAATAATCGGATGTTAAAATTAAAAAAAACCGAGTATTCACCATCCAGGCAAATTGAGCAATGAAATTTGAGTACAACTCGATGGAATAAAATTCACAGCAATTTTGGCGATCACGGCTACAGCTAGCTGCCCCAAGACACAACTAATCAATGCAACATATGCGAAATAAACGAGAAATGAAAATTTTAAGACTGATGATCAACGTCCGTTCGCCACTGCGTCTAGACATCAAGGCAACGATGAGACTGGTTCAGCGCGAAACTCAACCTGGCACCAACTGTATTTCTTGGCCGCCAAAAATAACAAAGCAGAAATCGATGCAATCATGAACAGCGGCAATATAAAACAAAAAAAGTATCAAAAAACACGTAACCTTTGGAAATACATGGGAAAATCAACGGAATCAATTTGGTCTAATGAAAAACATACGCCTAGCTCTTTACGCACTTCTCTCAGCGGCAGGTGTTGGATGGCCTTGGTACTTCATCTATCAATTCATTGGAGAAACGGAACAACTTGGACTCACTGATCCAATCGAAATCATCAATCTATTTTCAGCTGGAGTTTGGGCAAATGCGTCGGCAGGATTTATTGCAGCAGATCTCACACTCGTACTCATAGCAAGCTTTTTTTTCTACGCAGCCGAGGGAATACGATTGGGAATGAAACGCTGGTATCTATACATTCCAGCCACATTTATGCTTTCTTTCGCATTTAGTTTTGGGCTATTCATGTTCAACAGGGAACGGCTGATAACGAATGAGAACTAATCAAACGGATGCAAAAATCGTGGATCCATCTGATCCAAAGCATTGATACACGACCCGGGAAGGAAGCATTGAAAGGAAAAGGTCAGCTTTGCGATACATATAAGCGATTAAGCACTCATGTTTTACGTCATAAATTGCAGCAGCCAATACAAAGCTTTCCGCAATAGATCACAATTGCTTTATTATAATTTAGAAAAATTGAACCGAATTCACTCAATAAGTTAGAGCCTAGATTCTCAACGTTAAAGGTCACAGTTCCCTCACATCATTGATTAAAGTGTTTAGAGTTAATCTAAAGCCATGCCATGGCACGAACAGACGAAAGAGAAAGGCGATATGAGATGGCCATAAAACTGGTAGAAGCAGAAAATCTTGTTCATGCTGAGCGCCTAAACGGACGAACGGCAATGTTGGGCATTGCGATCGGCATCGCAACTGAAGCACTTACAGGTCGTAGTATTCTCAATCAATTAGCCAATGGATTGTTTGGCTTCAATTAATCAGTCTCAAGTACTATCCCATGTGAATTAACAACAGCAAATAAGATAAATAACATGTGCCGGGCAATTGCATATCGCCCCTTAATCATAAGAGCAAATATTTGAGTTTATCACAACTTTAAACTTTCACTGTCCAACCAAGACTTACAAGCGAAGAGCATGGCTCAACTAAATGACAAAGAATCAATAGATCTACGGACATCAAATGGCCCCAGAAAACAACCAAGCATTATCAACGAAATGTCGCCCAAGAAGATCCTTAAAGAAAAATCCACAATATTAAAAATCACACGCGAAGAAGTGGGCAGCACATGGCACTCAAAAGTTAATCATTGACTTATTGACTTATTGACTTATTGAAAAATAACGGCAAAGAGCATCCATCAAACCAATACAATCAAGGCACAACAAAGATTTAAATGACCAAAAACATTAAGCAGCAAAGTACTACCATTCAATTGCTCTTTATCGCAAAAACCGTCAAATAATGAAAAACTCACAAGCAATACACTTAAAAGAATAGAATGATCTGACAGGCTGGGAATTAGACCATCAAACCGCCATAATAGTTTGGCCTGGAAGTCAGCATCTCGATCATGAACATCATCCTTGGTATCACACTTGGCAATCTCGAATTGGATCCCATTACAGCCTCTATTCTTGGTTTTGCAACGATTTTATTTTTAGGAAGTTTTATATTTATAGCTCGAAATAATGACATGAAAGGAGCTTTGATGTCACTACTACCTAAGCGCAATAAAAACTAAAAAAGAACTGCGCATTGATATTTAGCTGAAGCGATAGCTGAATATGATATCAATCAACCAACAAAATTTAATCAATCAATTGGATCGAAACACACCAAACCATCTAACAGTTCTCCACAACTGAACTTAAGACCATTCACAAAAAAGAAGCAATTGAACATCGTCAGTCTCTAGAAACATGTTTGTCTTATGAAGATATAGGATTCAACAAGAGACCCAGCAGGGTAGAATAACTAAATATTGATTTTAGAACTACTGAAAGGAAAATCTATGAGCTTCAAGGAACTCGTTGCCAGCTACGACAAAGGTGAAACAAGCTTCGAAGAACTGATCCTTGAAATCAGGTGCGAATCATGTTATGTATCTGTTTATGATGAGGTACAGAAGCAGCTTGGAACAACAAACAAAACGCTTGAAAGTCTGGCAAAAGAATTTCCCACACACCATATGAAGCTCGTCAACGAGCGAGGGCTTGACTTTTAGGTCGACAAATTGAACAGGGCCATGATCTAGATGAGAATTCTTCATCCCCTTAATCCACAGAGGGATACTTTAAAATGTATATTGGTTAAACCATAACAGAATTAAACACTAAGAGCGCATGTCAGAAAAAGTATCATGTAAAAATCAAGTTTGTATCACTCTTGTTTTTGTTCTAAACTCTTTAAGATGAAAGTTCATCCCCTACTCACATATCTGCCAGTTCTAGAAATCCCCCATAAAGGTAATGCAGTAAAGCAGGTCGGTCAGAACTGATCTATGACAACGGAACTGTAAAATTGATCCATACAAACACTTGATTAATCCCGCGCATGTAAGTCATGCGAATGCAACGTTGCCATCCAAATAGCCATCGACAAAGATGAACATTTGTACTGTTCTCAGCCTTGCGCGGATGGCCACGCAGGACTTGAAGAGTGCTGTAGCAGCTGTAAATACAGCAGAGAATTAAAGATCAAAAACTTCTGAACTGTAAAAATACAGTTCAGTCGTCTTTAAATTTTTCAACCGAAGAGTCAATTAAACCTTGTGTATCGGTATTTAATGAAGCAATGACAAAAAATACAACAGACACAACACCAGTTAGCAAGATGGCAAAAGCGCTCAAGTTGCTCATTTCAAGATTTCCGTACTGGAAAAGGAAGTACATCGTCGTTACTGCATGGTGACTGATGTTCATCATTCTGATTTAAGGCTCTGCACACCCCAAACATGCTTGCATGCAGCAGAAAGAAGGGAACTGGACATCTGTGGAGTGGAGCACATGGCAGAAGAACCGAACAGAAGCGAACAGCAAAATGCCCCGGGATGAACCGGGGCATTAAGCAGTCCTTGGACGGGATGAACTCTTTCTAAACCTTTTACGGAAGAATTGCGAACCATTACGACAAAGCCTGATCAAAAGCTACATCGAAGGGTCCATCTGCCCCAGACCTACAAACCTGGAGCAGATGTGCATTAGACCCGTCGATCCCGTCCAAGGACGACAACACGATCATGACTCCGCAATCGCTTATTGAAAGTGATAAACGTTCGCAATAGGCGTAGCTTTTGGTCATTTGTCCGAAATCCTGCTGCAACTGCGACGCACCCGTTGCCAGCAGGGAAGTAAGGCAACGAACAAAAGGTCGTGGCTGGCCTGCCATCAAGCAGAAGAAAGCCTCACATCAGCGTCATAGGACGTTGCAAGGGACCAAGCATTGACTGTGAGATATCGAGTTTTGAGACAACTGGTGTGGTACTGGGCCGAATAAATCTGCAAAGAGAAGTGATTCCAGAACGAAGAATCGCCGGTGCTTTGTCGGGGCCAGTGATAAAAAAAGATTGAAAGGGTCTTAAAAAGGAACCAACAACAACTTGTAGAGATTGCAAAGCGGTCAAAAAAGATCAAGAGGGGGTCAGAAGTAGATGTGATACAGAAAAAGCGAATTGGAAATCAACCTATAAGAATGAATCCATCCAACTAGATCATTTTCTCAAAAAACAAAACGACAGGCCGACCAAGACCATGTATTCATGAAAATCTTAAATCATTTCATGCCAATTGCAGAAGCACATAGACCAACACATTACAGAGCAAAGCAAAAAAGTTCCAATGACATTTTTAATTCGTGGCAAGAGCATGAAACACGTTAGCGAAGCTATTAAGGGGACGAATCATCAGGCGACACCTGGCTAGATAGTTTCGAATAGAACACGTCCTGAGGTCACAGACAATTAGTCAAATCAATACAAAGAGGATTGAAACAGCAAATCAAAGCCAAGTCCTCTCTCCATTAATGACAGGACATTAGCCATGAATTTTAAAAGATTATTTGTTCTCAGATTTCAAAAAGAAGGTACCCTCATGTTTCTAAGCCAAAATGACTTTCAAGTAAGAGTCAAACACATGGCTGATGCTTGGGCCCAAATGGATCGACAACACAGCTGTGATGGAGAGCAAAATGCCCCGGCATAAACCGGGGCATTAAGCAGTCCTTGGACGGGATGAACTCTTTATAAACCTTTTTGGGAAGAATTGCGAACCATTACGCCAAAACCTGATCAAAAGCTACGTAGGAGGGTCCATCTGCCCCAGACCTACAAACCTGGAACAGATGTGCATTAGACCCGTCGATCCCGTCCAAGGACGACAAAGACATTATGACTACGCAACGGCTTATTGAAAGTGATAAACGTTCGCAATAGGCGTAGCTTTTGGTCAATCGCGGAACTTCCGCCCTTAAGTGACTGGCAAAGCAGAACCATAGAAATCATCTTGAGAGGTCTAAAGCGCAAGGAGTCTCAAAATGTGCCCCAGCATATGGACATTCCCTCAACCACGCGCTTGAAAGAACGAGAGGAGAATACAAGGCTGCAATCCAACCCTTGCTTGATCCGATCCAAGACCGAGGTCATGCCAAAACATCGGAATTGAGACAAATGGGAGCTTGACTCAACAAGTGCAACAACGAACGACAAATGATGCAGCAATGTCAGATAAAAAACCAACAACGAATGCATCTCTTTTAAAATAGTCCTTACAACATCGCCAAGATGATCCCATCCCGACGTCCTCTCTCTGACGGTCCTGACGAACACACCACTCCACGTCAATGATGTTGTACAGCCTCATCCCTTATCCGACACACGAAGCCCAATAGAAATGGACGGAGCGACCGCCGAACAGCACTGGAATAATGTAACAGTAGATACGGCATGGCGCTTTTCGTCTCTCGATAATTAGGGAATATTGAATCATGTCAATGCGTCAATTCCTCGCTTCTGTCATCGCCTTAGCAATTTTTGTGCTAACGCCAAATATTGCCATGGCAGAGCCTGTGAACGTCACTGAAATGTTCACATCATCAACTACAATTGATGGTGATGCATTCAAGTATCCCTCTGGCAAAGCGGAGATGCGACTGGTTCGGGTTGCATTTGAAGAAGGGGCTACTTTCCCCATGCACACTCACGCGACTCCACTGCTGGGCTACATCGAAAAAGGCCAGCTAACTCTGGCTAAAAAAGATGGATCAAGCGAAACATTCAAACAAGATGAGTCCTTCATACTTGGCCCGAAGACACCAGCCCATACTATGGGAAACTCAGGTGACAGCGATGCAATCATGTGGGTGACATTCGCAGCGGCAAAGGGCATCCCAAATCTTGATCTTGCATCATAAATTTCTTAAAATCATTTATTAATTACAAGAAAATCATTTGGCTGATCAATTTAATTATTGGTCGGTTTTTTTATTCCAAGTCATATCCACTAGTTCAGGGGAGATGTCTCGCAACATTCACTAGCCAACTAAAATCGAAGCTCCGAAACTCTTACCACTTGCATCAAGACTTGATAAAAACAATAATAAGAGAAGAAAAACTGGCATGCGAATTTATCAGAACCAACCAATGGAAACATAAATGCATCTTTCAAACATATTGAAGCAAGCATTAAAGAAACAACGTTAAAAAATTGATCTTGTCGTAACACACAAGAATTATTGAGAGTGGGATGGCAAACATTTCTTTATCGATTGCAAATCAAGCCAACCCTGAAACATCAATTTCATATCGAGAAGGCAAAAAACTTATAACAGACGTGTATAGAGGAGCCAAAAACGTTCAACACGTAGGCTTCGGCATGGAGAAGATTTCAATATGGATAAGGGAATTGCATTAAAATGTGTCAAGAAGGAAATATGACATCAATTTAATTTTCAGCTGGGAGACTGGTCTGTCCCGTACGCCACATGTAGCGGTTTCCACGCAAAAAAGCGGCGCTTTCATTGAGAATACGCCACATATAGTGTCAAAAGCTTGCCAGAAGGGCATTATTTGTGTCAGTTTTAAATAGACCCACATCACTTCACTTATCCCATGCTCACCGGAGCCGACCTACTGAACCGAGTCAAAGAGCTTGGAGATTGCGCCAAAACTGACCTGGCCCGGGGTTGTGGATACGTCGTCACCAAGAAAGACGGTTCTGAACAAGTCAAGTTCACAGACTTCTACCTGGCGCTTCTGGAAGCCAAGGGTGTGTCTGTTGGGGGGACTGGTGCAGGAATTGGTAAAGCCGGACGCAAGCTGTCCTTTAAGGCAACCGTTCAGGGAAACGGCAACCTGTTAATCGGAAAGGCTTACACTGCGATGTTAAATCTTGAACCTGGTGATGAATTCGATATCAAGCTAGGAAAAAGAGCGATTCGTCTCATACCAACTGGATCTGCAGCCGCTCATAGCGAAGGAGCAGAAGGTGTTGAGGATGGTGGAGATGCGAGTCAGGAATCTGCAACTGAAGACTAGTCTTCCGATCAAAGGTAACATCGATACATTGGGTCCTGAAATTCTCAGGCCCTTTTTTTTGTTGAGCCAAGACCCACATTTCAACAAATAAAATCACAGCGCCATTAAGCCACCTGCCAAAAACATTACAGGCCGTCCTAGGTTTGTGAAAAAATCTTGAGCGGAGATCAATCAAACAGATCCAATCAAAACCAAAGATCATATAAATATGATCTTAATTAAAGACGTGAATTCAAACAAAGCACTCACAAAGCAACCAGAGAAAATAGAAAGTGTGATGAACAATATGATTTCCATGGAATCAGTCCATCTGCATTGACTGAAAACACGTCAATTGAATCAGTCACTTCGTTGTTGATCTGCTGAAAACTCATATCGGCACGCATAAAAAAGCCACCATTACTGGTGACTTCAGCTTATTCAGGAGACAAGAAAAATTTATCAAGATATGGATTCATACCATTAATACAGCCGTAGCATTGGCTGAATATTTCATGAGAATCGATTAAAAAGTAAAGCTCTACAAAAAAGCAGATATTATCAACACTGACGAAGACCTACAGACAAAACCCAACTTAAATACATCAAAGCACTTTGTGACAAGTCAACCCAACCAAGAACTTAAGCAGCACAATTGACCTAGCGGAAAAAAAGACTAAAAGATCCATCAACATCAAAATCAATCAACAGGCTTAGAAAAAATATTCCAAAAGATTGTTTGATCATTCATTAGCGCACAGGTGGGGAACAACGTCTCCATCCTGTCTTGAGCATCGTTTCCCATTCAGCTAACGCATGGTGACGCAACATGCGACGTCGTGATTGTGGTATCGGATAGTCCGGTTTTCTCCAATGAAATGTACGAATAGTGACCCACTCTTCTTGAGCGGAAGCCCCTTCATGTCGAAACTGGCAAACCAGCTTCTGCTGATCACTCAAGAGCCAGCCTTCCCCGGCCGAGTGACCAAAAGGAGTTAACGGGTTGATGGAGCCAGCTCCTGGGAATCGGTTTCGGCTTCAGAACGGAGAAAGCGTCGATGCTGGGCGGAGTCGTAACCAGTCAGATCAATCGGGCTGGATCGAAACCGCCATGGTCTACTCTCCCTTAGGGGAGAAAGATGGCGCTGGGTCATTGGTTCAGAGTTTATGGATCTCGCGCAGTGAACCCTTTTAGGAGCCCTTTGGCGTAACTACACAATCGCACACTGCGAGCTAATGGGGGGGGGCATCAGGCCAGATCATGCTCAAACTGAAACGAAGCTGGTTAGGCCACCCTTACGAAGTTTAGCGGAATCAAAGAGGGGAAAGGCAAAAAAACGGACGAAAAACCCAAATCATGAAAGCCATCAAAGGAAAGTATCAGGACATTTTCAACTGGAGTGGAATGCATGAATCGAATATCATCTATCACTTTGAATTAAAGAGCGATCAATATTTCGATTGATTGCACAGCCTTCATTCCAGAGACCCCGGCGCGCCAGGCAGGCAATCGCATAGCAAAACAAAAATCCTTTATCGATAATCAATCGCACCATCGATGGAGGTCAAGTACAGCAAGGGAGCATATAACTCTTTAATTGAATTCGTTAATTTCAAGTTACGAAGATCTCACTCGAGATTTTTGAATCAAAAATCTTGACTCCTTCGCAGAATAATCCTACGGTCAACAAACGCTTTTATCGCCATGCGCTGGATCCCCACTGCTTTGTTCATATTCTCAACTCTGGGTCCCGGAGCCTCAGCTGCGATCTTCACCGTGAAAGCAGGAACGATCTTCTATTCGCAACCAAAACAAAGTGAAAAATTTCGCCTTGACCTTCCAGAAGTTCGTGTTCATGTACCACCCCTCCGCGACAGCCTAGGGTTCTGCCAATTCAAATTGATATACAAGCGTGCTGACCGAGGCAATCCCCAGCTCCCTAGCCATGGATGGGCGAGATGCGTGGCCACAGATCAATTCATTTCTCAATGACATGTCAACGACCAACTGTCTTCATGCTGGTGAGAATGCTCGCAGCCACAATCACCCTCTTTGACATCGTCGCTACTGGTCACGCCGATAGCCAACCCAAGGCAACAAAATGCTTTGTCAATAAGAAGCTAAACATCTGCAGCGTGACAATGGCAGGAGACAATCTTGAATTACAGGTTGGCAACACTCAGAAAATCAGTGTTGAGCGACGTGGACACTGCATAACGCGGCGCCAGAATGGTTTGATCAGCAAAAGCTGCAACGTCAAGCTCGGCTTGGAGAATGATTTTGTCTATGGCTTGATCGTCCGAAGCAGCACGACAGGAATCACGATCAGCTCACCACGCCTTGAAATAAAAATTCCAGAATTCAAATTCTCAGCGGAAGGCATGTAACACCTATACACAAATAGTGACGAATCAGTCAGTGCTCCTGGCGCTCGATAAGCGAGAATCATCATTAGGGGCTTGAGACACCCCTCACACACGGACGTAAGGCTCTTGGCTCAGCTGAGAGCCTTTTTTTTGAGCAAGGGGAGCGACCGTTCCCAACATGAGACAATTAAGAGATCCTTAAGAGGTCATGATGGGGAGCTTTGATTCCGCGCTTGATCAACAACAGATCCGCCATGGCTATTCATTGCTGGAATTAATGGAGAATCTTGATCATGAAATTGAATATCTCAATAGGAAGCGCATTGGTGCAACCGTAAATGAAGAAGAAAAGGAACGAATTACACGTGTCAAGAGAAGCCACTTGCGTAAAATCCAAGACTGCATCCAAGAGCTCGAAAGCAGTGGCTTCAATCAATGGCTAATGGAACGACAGCTCGCTTAATGAATAAGAAAAGGATCAGAAACGTCAAAAAACGAAGTTAATCCTCGCTGGGGAATCGTTTTTCCCAGACCATAAGAAGAATCACGAACACACCTCCAAAGACGAGAAACGGAGTCAAAATTGTAAGGATTGACTGGGAATCCATCAAGAAAAAGCTTTAGAATCTAAGTTAACATCAATACTTAAATATCTCATCATATGACAACAAACAACACATTAATGAATAAAAGAACCGGAAGCGGTCAAATCCGAGACCAAGTCAAGCCCGGCAGAGTGCGCCGTGATGGTCAACTCATCTCGTCACATAGACAATTAATATGAGATAATTCGATCATAAACGTTTTTCTATAGATAAAAATGAGCCCATGGCAAGGATTGCCCCCCATAAATGAGCCAATAAAATGATCATAATCCTAAAACTATTGAGCATGAAAGCTCATCATTGTGAGGAGAATCAACACTGAATCATGATCGTCAATCTTGCGAGAGGAGAACATGTAAATCATCCAAATCAATTTGCATGAGTCGCCGATAGATTACATCGAAATCATGATTTAAATGCAAATGACTCATCGAGATCAGCAGGAATTCAGAGGCCATCATCCTCAATTGTTGCTGCTGATTTCTAGAAAGCTCTTCCATCGCAATCGCTTTGCAGTAATCAAATAGTCACTGATCAAAGCTGAAAAATCCTCACCCGAATGGGGGGTTTTTGCCAGTCTTGCTTCATTTCAGATGACCTTACTCTCACCCAAGTGGGTGACATGGCCTTGGGGTTAAGCGTGTGAGGAAGATCACACAAGCCTGTGATCCTGATCAAAGCTCAATTGAATCAGGTCGATAATAATTATCAAAGAACAAAGTTGATTCCTAATTGAGTACCAATGACCATGATGAATTTATCTCCTCGGGAAAAAGATGTCCTGCAGCTTGTCTGTAACGGCATGTCTAACCGTGAAATCGGCCTGAACCTCCATATTGCCGAAAGCACTGCGCGTGGCCATGTGTGCACTGTGATTCAAAAACTAAACACTCGCAATCGAACTGCATGTGCCGCCGAAGGGATCAGGCGAAAGCTGGTTGTATGAACAGTTGAAGTAATCAATTTTCAATGACAACTTAAAAATAGAATCAACTACACAAGAATTGGTAAGAAAAAGTCAATTTTTTAAACCTCGAAAGCGACAACATGGTTATTCTACCTACAGGTATCGCACTTTTACAAAGGGCTAAGCCAACATGGCATTCAATCAAAAAAAATAAGCTGGGAAGACAAATTAGTATTTGTGGTACCACACTTCTGATTGTCTTAGCTACAAGCAATAGCGCCATTGCAAATCCCTTCAATTGTGGGAATTGCAATCTGAAGCGCTTTGACCTTTCTTCAAAACAGTACATTGGTGCGAAACATGCCAATCTGGAGGGAGCAGGTCTACGCGCAGTCAGAATGAACGGTATGTTTTTCACCAACGCAAATCTCAGAAATGCCAATCTGCGTGGCGTTACACCGATCAAAATTAGCCTTGAGGGGGCAGACTTAAGAGGTACCAAGGTAGACCCAAATTTTTTTCCGCCACGACACATTCTCATCAGACACCATTCTTCTGAATGGGAAGCGAGTCAGCAGCCAAAAGGAGTCAGCGCCTTTAAGGAAAATGAATTACATCACATCCAGATGCCAGCTGACCTCAAATCAGCAATCCAAATTTAAAATCGCCTTCAACGATACCTTCACGACTAATTCACGCATTAATGATTTTTACGTCGGTCAATACATGGATGGCACAGGAGTGTTTTACATCGCAAACAATGACTTCAGCAATGCATCCCGTATTCCAATATCTAGCATCCAAGATCAATTCTTCAGCGATATTAAGCGAGTGAAGGGTGAACCTATCTACAAATTCAACATCCGTGCTGGCAATGGAATGAATGTACCGGTTACTCGCTATCGTCTACAACTTCGAGACCCCAGAAGCCCACAAATGAAAGCAATTGATCGCTGGATTGACAAGATCAGATAACCATCTAAAACAACATCCCATGAGAGGATTAACAAACTTAAAAACAACAACAATCAGAATTCGGCTAACAGGTAAAATAGTGATCTATTATTGATATCGATCGCCATTTGATTCAAACTTGGATGAGAAGCGCCTACGGAGAACAACCAACGGCGAAGCTGCGATTATGGCTTCCGCTACCACTGATTTATTTGCTCGAGAAGAGTGATAACGCCGAGAAATAAGCGCACTGAGAAATGATTGCGCTTTGAATCGCGTTGCCAATTGGCGGCACAACGCCGGCTGCGGTTCTTAATCTTTCCTAGAGGCATGACCGCGACAGCCTGCTGCATCGATGCTCCTAGATCTCTGCCTGCTGCATGCAGCCTTGAAATCCTGCAGGTTCGCCTTCAGCTCATAACAGCGCAAAACGGAATCCCTAGTGCCGCTCCCCGTTGTCTACCACCCGCTTTACTCGGCACCACTGCCATCAACGCATCGGTTTCCGATGGCGAAATTCAGCATGTTGCATGCCCTGCTTCGCAACAAGCATTGGATTAACGAAGACCAAATCCATACCCCGATCAGCATTCCCAGAAAGGACCTCGAACGGATCCATCAAAGGCACTACCACCAAGCTTTCAGCTCAGACCAACTCAGTCGCGCCGAACAGCGCCGTATCGGTCTGCCTGCGACACGACCGCTTGTGCAACGCACTTGGATCGCCGTCGGCGGGACCTTAATGACAGCACGACTGGCACTGGAGAGAGGGATCGCTGCTCACCTTGCCGGAGGAACCCATCACGCCCACCCTGCCTTTGGTAGTGGGTTCTGCATTTTCAATGATTGTGCTGTAACGGCTCAGGTGCTTCTCGATGAAGGCGCTGTTGATCGAATTCTGATTCTTGATCTAGATGTTCATCAAGGGGATGGAACTGCAGCCTGCTTCCGGAATGATCCCCGCGTCTTCACGGCGTCCGTTCATGCTGCCAGCAATTTCCCCCTGCGCAAAGTTCCCAGCAACCTTGATATCGCTCTTGAGGATGGCACCAATGATGCTACATATCTTGAGTTCATCGCGGATCGTCTTCCTAATTTGCTGGATCAGCTCAAGCCGCAGTTGGTGCTCTACAACGCAGGGGTTGACCCGCATCAAGACGATCGATTAGGGCGCCTCGGCCTCACTAATCAAGGTCTCTTGATGCGCGACCGGCTGGTTCTTGATGCATGTCTGCGACGCATGATTCCGATCGCGACGGTGATCGGAGGAGGCTACGACGCGCTTGAACCGCTTGTTGGCCGTCACGCCATCGTGTTTCGGGCGGCGAGCGAACAAGCTCGTCTCTACTCGATTTGATGACGATTCACCCCGACTCAGACCTGGCAAGCCATGTTCAGACATGCCGTCAACTGTCGGTTGCGATGGTCCATGAGTGCTGTCAACCATGATGCAGCTTCGACCGGTGCAATGCTGCGATCCCTTAATCCATCGCAGATCACACGATGCAGAGATTCATCACGATGGTTGAGGGCCATTCGCTCATCAAGCGCCAGAAGATCCGCAGGATCACTGCATGCCCTCAGGTCGGCAATCACACGTTCATTTCGTCCAGCTGCCATAGCGGTTGAGGAAGCCATTACATGTCCATCGTGACAGTCAAGATTTTTCAACGGCCATGACAATTCCCATCTGGAGACAACGCCTGCGAGCAGCCCAGAAACGGGAAGGAGCCGTTGCCCAGGCTCGCTGGGTTCAACTGGCGACGGTCAGCCAAAATGGGAGCCCACGGGTTCGAACTCTGGTCTTCAGAGGTTGGATTGACGAAACGCAAGTCGAACTGTTTAGTGATGCCCGCAGCGATAAATTCAGCGAACTGAATCATCAACCTGAAGCCGAAATCTGCTGGTTGTTCCCAAAAGCAAAACAACAGTTCCGCTTGCGTGGTGTGATTGAAATCCTTTGCCCCAGAAGTGATTCAGTCGCTTGCGATCAGGCCTGGAGAAATCTGACGCCCCGCGGCCGTGCCGTCTGGACCTGGCCACAACCTGGAGCGCCCTTCATTGGGAATGACTCCATGGCCATCAACGTCGACGACAACCACCCCTTGCCCGACCATTTCAGAATTTTGCGCCTTGCCACCCTTCGCGTGGAGTTATTGGATTTGAAAGGAGATTTTCACCAGCGCTTGCTCTGGACGCGATCCAATCAGATCTGGATTGAAGAAAGACTCAACCCCTAATTACCACCAACGTTCCACACGTCCTACCGATGGTTTGCCTGGATCCGATGGAACGGTGACGACCGAAAGCGTCTGCTGCTCTCGGACGTAGTCGTAACGGCAAAACCCCACTCCACTGCCCGAACATGCACTCAGACTGGCCAGAGAAACGCTTGCAATAGCTCGCTCCTGTGGAGATGGAGTCTGTTGGGGAGCTGGTCGCCAGCCATCAGCGATCAGATATCGATTGGCCTCAAGAATCGTTTGACGCTGATTCAACTGAGGTCGCGGCAATGCATGAACCATCGCACTGTTCAGGCTTAAAAGCGCCGCAGAGACGGCAATCGCAACGGAGCGTCCCATATCGAGTCTCGTCTATCTACGACTTAGCTATGAATCTCGAAAGCGACCACGTCACGCAGAACCATCAACGGGCAGCCGGCCCTTGAGGACTCAACAGATCCTCGGAATAGGAAATGGTGAAGCCCATCTCCCCTTCCCAGGCCACCGAATAAGTCCAGTACCCAGTCTGAAGCTCTCCCGAAGGGAGACGCATTGGAGCAACCCAGCAGGGAGGGGCAGCATCGATGACACCTCTGCGATCACCACGTTTGTTAGTGACAAGATCTCCCTTTTTGAAATGCGGCCGTGGACATGGACGCTGCTGAAGAGTGAGTAGCTCAGAATCTTGATCCACCCCTTGAGATCCGCCGACGCCCTTTGGAGACGATGAATCGACAGCTTCAGCTGGCGACGAATCGCTGTCATTGATCAGGGTGGCGGTGGATGGCAACCAACTTGGATCAGGCAGCGCACCCTTCAGAAGATGGCCGATCGCACGACCTCGACCGATACCGTACAAAGCGCAATAGGCATCCAGACGCTGAATAACATCCGGCTTGAGCCAAACCTGAACTGGCCGCGCTTTCGGCTCTCCGTTTGAACGAAAACGACCGCTGGTGTCTCGGGAGGGAGGGGATGAGATAGCTAAGTGGTGAAAGGGAGAGGGACAGGATGAAGGAGGGAACGGACAAACAATTTCTTTCTCCTTAGCCCATATCTAAGGTGTTCCTGCATCATCGGAGTGATCTGCGCAACATTCATCTGTTGTGTGCTCCTAAGAAAGCAGTCCAAGAGGACTCGATTCAGAATTGAGCTTTAACTCCCAATGAAGCTGGCAAGAGGTTGAATCACGATGGCAATGAGCAAGCTAACGACCAGTCCAATGAACGCTTTAAAAAGATCATTTCCGAGCACCTTACTAAGACTGCCGCTTGCATGATTCGCAAAAACATATTCAAATTCTTGTTCCTTAATACGAAGAGCAATTTCCCGCCCCCCAAGCAAACCAAGGAAGACCCAAGTCGTGCTGAGGGGAAATGTCGAAAGAAACGCTCTATAAAGCAAACAAAGGCCAAAAAAAAAGTCAATCACCGTCGCCGATCGGAGATCAGATGTGTTGGTCTTCGAGCGAAGCACTGACTGAATCGGACCACCACCATTCGCCACAAGAAAACAAAGACCTACACACAAAATCAATGTACAAAACAACATTGAAAACAAATTCATTGTGCGAGGAAGAAACACAAAGATATTTGCCAGATCCTGAACCAACCACATGCTCCAGAGGAAACCTGTCGAGCACCACTGCAACAAATACCAGACTCGGCTTAAATTATGGTCCTCCAATGTGCTGCGATAAACCCTCCGCTCCAAGAGCCACATTCCCAGCCCATAGGCAGCCAAACCAAAGACAAAAGCAAGGCAATAGCCGCAGAAAGAACTTGTTATAAGTTTGTCAATATTGCCAGGTTTAAATGACGAAAGAACCAGGAAGGAGGTGCTTACAGGTGCTCCCCACTGGGTGAGAACAAGAACAGCAATCGGGGGAAGAACGTAGACCCATGAAAAATCCTCAGGAAGCGGAAACTCCCGACCAGGAACAGTAAGGCGCCCCCAAGCCGGATCGCCCCCATTCAGAAACCAACCCAACAAGAGGACAATGATCGTGATGCCACAGACAAACGCCATCTGCACCAGCTTGGAAGTGCGTTGCCTGTTCGAAGAGAGATAGGTACCCAGCGTCTGCAACGAATCATTGGCGACGACTGAGTACGCCGCCAGAAGAAAGCCGATCGCCATCCAGATGTTCATATCGGCCATCATCAAAAAGAAGGTTTGGTCATCGATGATCTAGTACTTCAAACAACGCATGTCGGTGCTGCAGAAGACCTCGGGTGGGTGCATTGCTGTCACGATGATTTGCAAGAACGCAGTGGAATGATCAACCACAGCACAATGGAGACCGCCCCTGAAGCTACCAAGAGAGAGAATCTTTGGCACAACCCACATCCTTCCCACAAAGTCTTCCACAACAAAAGCACAGGAACATCCACAATTGCCGCAATCCCATCCCAAGATCAATTCGGACAACCCGCTAAAAACAAATCGTGCTCGGGCAGTACTGTTGAAGGAGAATCAGTCGGGTCCACTCTGGAACAGAATGATCTCTAGCAGCTTCTTTAGCGTAAAGCATCATGACTGCATGAAAGATAAAAGCACCAATCCTAAATCAATTCCCAAAGAGGGTTAAGACAATTGCCTCATAAAACCAACCAAACAAGAATCGTGAAAAGTCCGCCATAAAACCGCAATTCATCATGAAAACATTTCGGCCTTTCATTTCCATGTAACACCGGGCGTTCAGTTCGGGCGGGCTGGTTGAGTTCAGTCTTCAATAAAGTCGACATAATTTTCCTAGCGACACTCTCAAGATCACTGATTATTGGGTGAACATCGGTATCCCGCTGCGGTGAAAATCGGCTGGATCTCCTGTGAAAATCGGGTGAGATTCAGTGGCACTCCCGTCCGAACACTCCAGCAGGGCCAAGTTCATCAATCAAAGCCAAATCAGTGCGAGTACTGGCCTCCTTACAGATCCCGCAACCCGTAGAGCAGCTCTCCGTCGATTCAGACAATCAACCTCAGCCATCAGCAAGGTTCAATTGGCTGACCAACCAAGCTCCATCTGTGAGAGAACAAGGGGTCACATATCAATTGGACAGCGCTGAAGACGCAAGGGCTTGAGACCGTTTTCAGGACA
Organism: Synechococcus sp. MIT S1220; assembly: GCF_047303025.1. Taxonomy (NCBI): domain Bacteria; kingdom Bacillati; phylum Cyanobacteriota; class Cyanophyceae; order Synechococcales; family Synechococcaceae; genus Synechococcus; species Synechococcus sp. MIT S1220. The sequence goes on from NZ_CP138939.1 coordinate 2,660,054, forward strand.
ACTTCTTGATCCACGGAACGGAACGGAACGGAACTGAGTCAATTCAGGACCGTGAGTTGAGCCAATCCAGATTCCCTCACCCATGCAGCAAGTGCCTCAATGGCATCACGGTTTGGAATGCAAAGGCAACCAGTTCCGGGATAGCAGCGATGGATCCCTAGGGCGCTTCGGGTGGTCGAGAACCGAGGAAGAAGATCAAACCAGAGATCCTCGCCCCAGGGTTCCGGTTGACCCAGGCTGTAAACACCCGGAGGCAATGGGGATGCATTGCCTGGGGTCCAGAACCGATCAACCTCCTGCCGTGCGGCATGACCGCTCACTGCGTCCCAACTGACGATCACCTCTCCATCCCCATGAAGTTCCACTGTCCATAAGCGGTTCCCGCCTTGGTCAAGCTCCGATGTACGCCGCGCTGTCAAGCGCAATGTGGCGAGGGAGCCCGCATCATCTTTTGGCCCCGTTGCCTCTGAAGCGGCTGGGATCAGGGACGGACGCTCCCGTACCTGAACAAGCTTCAGTTCAGATTGCACTGAAACACGTTTTGTGGGTTCCCCGCGTGATGCGCATCCGCTCAACAGAAGGCCTATGAGAAACAGCACCCGGGGCACCATGACGATCGGCATGAACGACGTACCCACTTTGGTGCTGGCACGATGAGTTGCAGTGCAGAAGGCTCATGGACGTTCTCGATCTCTTCCCCCGATCGATCCTTAAGGGAACGCTTCCGACCCCGCTCCTTGAAGCGTTGCTCAAACTGGCTGGCGGTGTGCTGAATCGACCGAAAGATCATCCTGATGCCTCACGCAAACTGGCAGGCCAGCTGAGCGAACAGCGTGAACTCAGACGCGATCAACCGGGCATGGAAACCCTTTGCGCTGAACACCTGCTGCCGGCTTGCCACCGCTGGATTCGTCACGTCGTTGATCGACAGCCGCCTCAAGGACGGGGGCCATGGGTGGAAGGCCGCTATCACCTTCAAATGATTGATCTTTGGTTGAACTGTCAGCGTGCTGGGGATTACAACCCGATGCATACCCACGGAGGCAGTTTTTCTGGGGTGATTTTTTTAAAAGTTCCCCCTCAGATCAAGGCATCAAGTTTCGATGGCCAGCTTTGTTTTCATGGGCCAGAGGAGTGGCATCTTCAGTCATTTCGGATGGGGATGGCGGAATATATGCTGCCAGTTCCAGGGGAGTACTTCGTTTTTCCGGCTTGGCAGCCCCATTCCGTGATGCCCTACCGCGGGGAGGGGGAACGCTGGTCAATCGCCTTCAACGTGGTGGCTGTTCCAGGCCAGCCCAATCTTCCCTCCAGCGCCGATCAAACCAGTAGTCGTCGACCCGCACGACAACCTGCCAACGTTTCATTGTCTTCGCAACGTCAATCCGCGAAGGGTTTTTAATCCGATTGCCTGACAACAATGAACCGCGCTGAGCGAATAAAAGCACCCGTTCACAATTGAACATGGCAGCCAAGCGCAACGAAACGACTTCGGTCAAATCTGATCAATCCGCCCTCACACACAACTTTTAAAGCAACGCGGCTACTCCTACAAGCTGATCATTACGTCAAAGCTCAACAAGCCAAGCCATCACACGATTGTGCAGTCAATCGTTACACTCTCATTCGCTTCTAACAGGGGAAATCAGTCGTGCTCCAGGCTTAGGTAGAGCAAGTAATTTAAAAGCGAGATGAATTCAAGAACCATATTGATTTTTACAATGCTCTTCCAGGCTTCGCGTTCACCCAGATGAACCCATCTGACCGATTGCTGACCTGACGGAACAGGCAATAAAATGCAGTGAGATTTGTTGATGAGACACGTGGACGAGCCCACCGCCTTGAGCCAAGCGACGCAACTGGCCGACGCCATTGAAGATCTGGCAGAGAAACTCGTACCGGAAGTGATTCGCGCAGCACGGAAAACAGAGCAGGGGCGTCGTGATCTTGATCGAATGGAGTACGCCCTTGGCACCATTGGTAAAGCACTGATCCTTACCGATTACGCCATCGACCAAGAGAAAGACATCGACAAACTCAAAGCATTCCGACAATCCCAGGCAAACTGAGACGAAAACAAAGTCACAGCAAGAATACTGGCTTGGTAAAACGTTTTGTCTACTGCTGTGAACATGGCACCATTTGCCGAATCAAGCTGCCATGCAGAACAGGCTTTTAGTTCCAACACAATTGATCTGCAGATCTAGGAAAAACCATCGATCAATCCCTATGAAGAATGGAAGGTTGGAAATACGTTCAAGAAGCCAAACAGGACCCTCTAAAAGCTCTTGCCAATACCGAGGAGATACTGCCAGCTTGAGAGGTTCGGTCTTGTCACAACACCACTGTTCAAAAACCGCTTAGGCAGCGTCCAAGACAGGATAAAGCAAAATTTGGAAACTCAAGGCAAAAGCTTATGCCGCAAAAAGAATCAACGTAGATCGATGCCAAGCCAGAAGATAAAAAATTAAGCCCTCTTACAAGACTTTCTATGCCAATTTGATAAACATTTAGAAGCAAAAATAAATCAATAAAAACAGCCTATGTGCACTAGTTAATACAAGTCTAGTCATCAAGAACAATCAAAACTGTCGACAGCACAACGCCGACATCACGGTCTCCAACATTGTCAATACCTCTAGGTGCTCCAGCTTTTTCTGTACATGCGTGAGCTTGGGCTTTTCATGAGGTGCACATCCAGCAACAAGAGCCGCAGCTTCGGAAGCCTCAGCCTTAACAAGCTTGATACAGCGGTTTTAGCCCGGCATCTAGGGCATCCTCATCCCTGTGGTTTCACTGCTTCCCGAGGGAAAGGGCAGTCTGGGGATGTTTCAGTGCCCGTCTTGTCCTGTCTCTGCTCGATTCATGGCTCAATTGATCAAGCCTGATGCTGATGCTGATGCTGATGCTGATGCTGACTGAAGTAAGCAGATTTTGGCATCGAACAACAGGCAAGACCCCCAGCAGTATGAAGAAACAATTTCGCTAGCGAATCTAATCAAGAGGTTTTCTCCCTCCTAGCCCAATTTGATCTAGTCTATAGAAGCTAGATCAATGAACTAAACGTACCTAAATCCCAATGTCGAATAAAAAGCAACCTGTTAATGATTTCCAGCTTACACTCAACAAAGACTCTGTAAAACAGGGAGGTTCATTCAAATCCTTCCTCGAGTCATCAAGCTCGTATGCAGACGATGAAGTGTTCTGGAGCTTGTCAGGAAATGACATTTCACAAGAGGATGTGGTCGGAGGAAAGCTACAGGGTAAAGCAACACTTAAAAAGGACGGATCATATAAGCATGTTTTTGAAGTAGCTAACAACAATGAATTAAACCAAAATACTGAGCTCAGCGTTAGCTATTACTTAGACCCGATCTTTGCAACTCCAGTCGCGTCGAGTTCCATTGAAATCATTTCTACACACTCTGATCCAAATAATGACCCATCAAAACCCTGGCTGTTAAGACCTACACGAACACAAGTCAAAGAAAATGTTTCAGTAGAGTTTCTAATTCAAAACGGGGAACCCGGGAAGACAGTCTTTTACAAACTAAGTGGAAGACGCATTGATCAAGATGATTTTAATCTGTCTTATGCACGCATGTATGGCCAAGCAAAAATTGACCCAAGCGGATCAGCAAATATCCCGATGATGGTTCGTGCTGACCACAAGACAGAAGGGGAAGAAGAAGTTACTATCACCATTTATAAAGACAATTCTTACAAAAAGAAATTATCTTCTGCAAAGATACCAATTCTCGATACATCAATTCAAACACAGGAGCAAGGCCCTACAAAAACAAAAAAACCTTCTGGGAAACAGCCTGTTTGGAGCGGCAAAGAAAAGAATGGGAGCTGGTTCACTCTTTCCCCAAGTCGCGTCGACATTCGAGAAAACACATCAACCCGTACCAGAATTGATTCGAATAGCAAAGGTGGAACTGTTTTGTATTACAACGTTAGCGGTAAAGGTATTGATCAAAATGATTTCGACCTAACATACGCCAGAACATCAGGCGAAGTAATTTTCAACAGCAATGGCGCTGCTTTCATACCGCACTTACTAAGAAATGACAACAAAACTGAAGGGATTGAACAGCTAACAATCTCTTTATATCGTGATAAAAAGTTTAAAAACAAGGTTGCTTCCACAACACTACCAGTACTTGACACTTCGGTTCAAACCTCTGAACAAGGTCCAACAAAATCAAGTGCGCCCAATACCAAACAACAACAGTGGAGTGGCGGAGTACTGGGGGGAAGCTGGTACACACTATCTCCAAGCCGAAGTGCCTTTCAACGCGGAGAAACAGTATCAACTCGCGTAGATTCTAATTCTCTACCTGGCGAAATACTCGATTGGGAACTTACTGGTTCGGACATTAGTAGCAATGATCTTGATCAATCAGCAGGAAGTGATGGAATGAAAGGCACAACTGAAATTTCCAAAAACGGGTTTTCGTCGATTCAACATATTTTCAAATCAGACAATAACACTAGCACTAACACCGAAGCAACCATTAACCTTTTCAGGAAAAATAGCAAGACAATAGTGGCAACCACATCATTCCCATTAATTGCCACGCCACCCGAAATCGAGCCCAACAAAATCACCATTCATGAAGGAAAGTCTATGAAATTCAAGGTTTTTGTAAGAGGGGTTCCTTCTGGGGAAAAGGTTTATTGGGACGCAACCGGAGTGAATATTACAGACAGCGATTTTTTAGGTCCGCGCTCTGGAGTCGTCGTGCAAGATTCCTCACAAAAATTTCAATTGAATTTTGAAGCATCCAAAGATTTACTAACAGAGGGAACAGAGTTCTTTAAATTAAATATTTACACTGAACCTGGGCGGACCAACTTAATAGGATCATCAGACGTGATTACAATTGTCGACTCATCAACAACACCAGAACAAACCTATGAAGTGGAGTCGAATGCTGAAACAGTTCAACAAGGAAAGGGATTCAAAATGAAAGTTAAAACAAAAAATATCGACCCTGGTGATATCATTCATTGGAAAGGTACTGGTCCAGCAGCGGATGCAAATATCGCCTATTTTGAAGATACTGGTCTAACCAGCGGGTCCATGGCCCTAAACAATGAGGGAAAAGCAACCCTACAGTTCAGAACAACCAAACAAAGCATGATAAACAGCTCTGCTGCATTCAACTTTGCACTATACGAAACTTCCAATTACATCACTCCCATCAGCGGCACGGCCAGCATTACCGTCCTGGCGAATTAATCAATGATCTCCAGGGCAACAAAACACCGACTCTTTCTAGCCTTGATTTAATGATTTTGGATGGAATTATTAATCTATAACAGGTCAAATTTTACCTCTAAATTTTCTAATTTTTCGTTTCCTTGGTCCTTCTTCTATTGTATGGGAACTCAATTAATTGACCTCAATAAAGACTTCAAGGATGAGGCCATTCATTAAACCAAACCAAGGCTTGCTACATAGGGATGCAACATCTCATGCAATGGAAATTTTGATCACACAGCGTTCAATATACATTTTAATGTAAAGACGATTGGATTGACAAGGCAGGTCCTGCAAACACAAAAAGGTTGACTCTACTTACGACAGCGACAGAAAAACAAGCGAGGCTGAACAACCAATTCTTAGATCCAATTGATACTCTTTTGAGATTTAAGGCCGTGGAGGCTTAACTTTGAGCCAAACTTTTGCCCCCAGGGCATGAATACTTAATTCAACTCAAGACTACAATCTTCCATCGCATACCATGCACTTTGAGTGAATCTTTGCCGTACCCTTTCTGCTTTCCTCCATCTTCAAGTGCTAGTTTCGTCAGCTCCACTGCATCTTTGCGAGATACTTAACCCTCTTTACGTAGACCGTAGACCGTGCTTACTTGCACTTGGCCTGCAAGATATTGGCAGTTTTTATTATGCGTGCTTTTACTACACATTTTCTTGGCAGCTTCTTCGTATTGATTGCCACCTGCAGCTACTGCAAAAAGCAGCATGTGCTTCACAGTAGAAATACTCGCGATTGGCATTTCATATTTTAATTAGTTCTAACTCAATGCATGCGTCAATATTGATAGCCCTGCTGCTGCTTCACGCACCTGAGCAGCATCTCTAAGGCCATCCATACAAGCAGCACTACCGTTGATGATCTCTTCACCCCAAGGCAGGCAAAAAGAACCCTGTTATTTACATCTACTCCAAAACATCGTCCACAACCTCACCAGCAATCAACAGGGAACAGAACGCTCAATGAGCCTCACTGCAAATATTGAAGCGAAATTCTCTTCATACTCAATATCCATTTTGTCTATTGCATCAGCCTTTTTAAGGGCAGCAGGTGATGCTCCTGACTTGAAATCCGAGTCAACACGAAGAAAAAAGACTTTTTACAGCTCCAGACGAACTGTTGGCCTCAGTCAGTCTGCTGGCCAACGCAACAGCGCATGGGTTAAGGCGCCGCTTCGATCAATCTGGATCAAACGTCCTCCAGGATCCCCGGCGCGATTTACAGGACAAGATTGAACATGTTCAAATCCAATCAAGGTGGAAGGACATCCCAAAAGTTGAACGTCTGGGCGTTCTGGCCAGAACCCCTGCCAATGCTGGTGCACATGTCCGAAAAGGATGCCGATCAACGGTCGACAGTTGATCAGAAGATCTCTAAAAGGCCCGTTATCGACCAAGTTCATGGTGTCGAGCAGTGGATGTCCGATCAGCAATGGGGGGTGATGCAACGCGATCACAATTGGCATCGCTCCGATACTGGGGTCGTTCAAGCGCTCCCTGAGCCAATCGAGCTGTCGCTTGCCCAAATGGCCAGCGGATCGTCCACTGCAGTGGCTGTTCAGCAACAGGATCCGAACCCCATCCATCAGCATCTCGCCGGGTGCCGTGGTGCAGTGACGTCCAAGAACACAATTGAGAAGGAAGGGATGGTCGTGATTTCCCGGCAGAACCCCCACAGGACAGCTGAGCTGTCGCCGCAATTCAACCTCCAGACGCCTGTATCCACCCCAGCTCTCGTCTTGACAGAGATCACCCGTGATCAACACACAATCAGGCTGGTGGAGGGTTGCCTGCTCGAGCGCCCGCTTCCAATGCCTGAGCGCTGGACACCCCCGCACCAAACCTGCATCCGATGCCACCAGATGAGGATCACTCAGTTGGAGGATCTTCATCATCTTTCGGTAGCTGCTGCCAACCACTCATCCAACGTGTGCGGTCCTTAAGTTCTGTCCAAAGCACCCGTTCCCGCTGAGATGGCGCCAGGACCGGTGCCAATTCCACCCAGCGTGCAGCGCCTTTTCCACCTTGCATCACCAGCTCAAAGTGGCGATAGCCCGCCACCGGCTGCTGACTGGTCCATGCGCTGGGAAGAGGGTTGGTCATCGCGGGATGGGACGGCTTGGCGGCTGGGTCATCACCGGGAGCAACGGCAGTTTGTTGGGCATCAAGTCGTCACCTCGTTAGGGAATCAGGGAACCGCCGTGGCGAATCGCAAACACTGCAGCCTGCGTGCGATCACGAACGCCAAGTTTGCCGATCACCGCACTGACATGGCTTTTCACCGTTTCTCCAGAAACAATGAGCTGATCAGCAATTTCGCGATTGGACAAGCCTTCCGTCAGGGCGGTCAACACATCGCGTTCCCGCTCTGAGAGGTCCTGAATCAACCGAAAAGCACGTTCATCATCGGGGCTGGCCTTCCGCGCCAGCTCCCTGATCGACTCCGGGTAATACACACCCCCGGCACTGGTGCACTGCAAAGCCATAAAGAAATCCCCACGCTTGCTGCCAATCGAGGAGATGAACATCACTCCATCTGCACCGGCTTCTAGAGCCTCATTCACCACAGCAGCGTTCTCACGACGCAGAAAGATCAGCGTTCGCGTCCCAGCGTCTAGGGCTTTCACCGCCTTCACCAAGGCGATCCCGTAACCCTGTTCAAGATCTTCGGTAAGAAACACCAGATCCGGTTTGAGACGGCGAACCCGTTCCAGCCCCTCGTCCGCAGTGGTGACGGAGCTGAGCAGGCGACTCCAGATTGGAACAGCGAGGCTGAAACTCCCAAGGGTCAGCTTGTCTCCCATACAGGCGACGATCGACGAGCTCCCCAGCAAACCTTCCACCTCCTGTATCCGGCCATTCCGTTGTCCGGGTTGAAGGTTGAGATCCACAAGCCACAACTCCACTCCAATGGATGGTAGTGACTCTCATTAGTGGTTACTGTTGAGAAGAGTTGACCGGTTCTTGGTGTCGAGTCCTGCGCCCCCAGTCAACGAAAACGGAACCTTGCAGAAGGGGCTCCACCAGGACGGCCGTCGCCTGACCCCACAACGCAAGCGAGTTCTGGAATTGTTTGAACGGTTGGGGACCGGCAATCACCTCAGTGCAGAGGACGTGCACCAACAACTGGTGCAGCTGGAGATGAAGGTGTCACTGGCAACGGTGTATCGCACACTGCGCCTGCTCGCCGACATGGGTTTTCTGCAGGAACTGGAGCTGAGTGAAGGCGGCCGTCGTTTTGAACTGAGTGGGGATGGTCACCGGGAGCATCACCATGTGGTCTGCATCCGCTGTGGCCGGACAGAGGAATTTGAAAGTGAACCGGTTCTTGCCGCTGGAGCGAAGGCTGCTCAGGGATTCGGCTTCAAATTGATCGAATCAACGCTGAATGTGAGAGCCATCTGTCCCAACTGCCAATAACAGGACGTCCCTAATTTCAGATGTTTTGTTTGATTTGTGACCCACAGCCGAGCGCAGCTCAGGGATGCTCCTCACAGGGCATCCAGTAGCTGCCCATCTGATGAGCACCCTTACAGCCCAAAGCTTCAGCTTGCTTAATGGCTTCTTCGCGTGTCGGGTAGGCCAAATAGCGGCGATCAGTGCCCTCAAGCTGAATCAGCCCCATGCTCATCGGCCCTGCGGTAATCACTCCCATGGTGTTCACCCCGACGGAGAACAGTCCCATTCCAACGATCGAGCCAGTGATCACTCCCATGGCCACCACCCCAATGGAGATCACACCCATCGGAACGATGCCGATGCAGATCACACCCATCGGAACGATGCCGATCGAGACGGTACCCAGTGGTGCAATCCCGATTGCCAGACGCTTCGGCTTCGAACCGCAGTGCCCTCCCGTTTCTGACTGACTCATGGCTCAGTGCTTGCTTGAGCCATCTGCAAAGCCATGTTGGTCGCACACCATCCACATCTCGCCCATCTGGTGCGCACCACTGCATCCAAACCCTGGCGCCGCAGCCTCTGCTTCTGCCTGGGTTTTGAACATCGCCTGCTTGGGTTTCGAGGACGGCTCACCGGCAACAGCCGCTCCAGAAACACCAAACAAGAGCGCTGTCAAAGCGGACAGTTCACGCATGTCCCACAAAAGCGCTAACGGGATTCCATCATGACGGTATGGGCCCATCACCTCCCAACGGTTGGCACGACGTGCTCGTCTTCACGCCGGAGCAGTTCGAGGATGCACTGGAAGCCGTCCTAGCTGTGCGTGAGCAACACACCGTAGTTCTCAACCTCAGCCGCATGGAACCCGATCTGGCACAACGCACAGCAGATTTCGTTTGTGGTGGTGTTCATGCCCTGGACGGACATCAACAGCGCATCGGTCACAACGTGTTCCTGTTTGCCCCCGCCTCGGTTCAGCTCGCCTGGCTCACCCCAACCCCACCTGACAATCAGGACTGAAGCGCACCGCCGCAACTGGACCCAGCACCGGCCGTGCAGCCGAAACAATGCCGAGCCGTGCGGATTGGTGCACCCTCGATGCGTGTGTTGCTGTCCAGAAGATCCCTGAGATGCCGAACAGGGCCCATCAGCGGCAGATCAAGCTGTTGATTGAAATCACAATCAAAAAGATTGCCCCGCCAATCAACACTGATCAACTCACGACACATCACAGCGCGAAGATTTTGAGGGTTGTGAGCCTGTTCAAGCAGCGTCTGGTAGGCATCAAGCTTTCCCTGATGCTGAAGAGAGCGCGCGAAACGTTTGATCGGCATGTTGGCCAAGGTCAGCAAACGATCGAAGCGCACCCCCAGTTGGGCGAGCTCCCGCTTGTAATCCTCTTCAAGCGGCCCCTGAGGAGGAGGCAAAACAGCGGTCTGAGGGTTGTAGACGAGGTGCAACTGCAAACGGTCGTTCCCAGCTCCATAACCGAGAGCATTCAGTTGACGTAGACCTTCCAAACTTCGATCAAAAACTCCATTCCCACGCTGTTGATCAACGTTGGCGGAGCTGTAACACGGCAATGAGGCGATCACGGTGACGCCTCTCTCGGCCAGAAACTCAGCGAGATCTTCATGCCCCGGTTCCGTGAGGATGGTGAGATTGCAGCGATCCATCACTTCAACCCCCAGATTGGATGCAGCATCAACGAGCTGTCGGAAACCGGAATGAAGTTCTGGAGCTCCGCCCGTGAGATCCAAGACCTGGATCTGCTGTGTGCGCAGCACAACAGGGATCAGTTCAAGCGTGGCCGGATCCATGCTTTCGGTCCTCCAGGGGCCGGCATTCACATGACAATGGGAGCAGCTCTGGTTGCAGCGATACCCGAGGTTGACCTGCAGGGTGCTGAGGTTGGACCTCTGCAAAGCGGGAAAACCTTGAACCGCCATCAAAGGCATGAAGAGGGGTTTGGATCGTTGCGGGTCAGAGTCTGGAACTTAAACGGCCAGATCTGAATCCGCAGCTTGAACTCAATCATCACTCCGGCCCGATAGCCGGTCAACAGCTCAGACCCGCCTGGGAGTGTCGCGCCATTCAGGAGTGGGTGCATCGCTTCGCCGCGATGCCCAGGAGGGGTGAGTCTGGCTCCAAAATGCGAGGCTCCTGCATCAGCACAACCAACAAACGTTTGCGCTCAAAGCGGAGAAACAAACAAGAACAATTCGATCGAGTCACACGTTTCGACTCACATCCGAAGTTTGCTTCCAAAAGACGAATCAAGACATTACCGACGACTCAATAATGGCTGAATATCCGAATATAATACAACAGAGCAACGATAAAATCACTTTTTGAATGAAAATAGAAATGAAGCACCCCTCAACCGCTTTTGCCAGCTCTATCGCAGCGGTCGTCTCCTTCGCGCCTGAAGTCACTGCCCGCTGTCCGCTTGGCTTTACAGGCTGTGCGGGTTCTAACTATTGCGTTCCAGAGAAACAAAATGATCGGAAGATATGGCTTGAATACAGCAACGAACAGAGTCTCCTGGGCTTGACCGACGTCAGCCCATGCATCTCAGAACAACAGCGCATCAGATTAATTGACAACTACATCATGTACTGCAGAAAAAGCAAGCTTCCCCATCTGTACAACTAGTCTCCCAGATCCTCACAGCATTGGGGCAGAGCTTCTTTCAGCGCAGGAACCCACTCCACAGAATGCAGACAAATTGCTGCATGCAAGCCTGAAGCGGTGATACGTTGACGAGTGAAGCCAAGCAAAAATGCAAGAAACAATGGATTGCAGAAAACGATAGAAGCTCAGCCTAAATACACCGAAGTCCATTGACATCTCAGTTTTGCCCAATACAGACATTGAAGACAGCATGGCGGCGGCCTTCTTGTGCATCTTTGCGCTCATTAATGCAAAAGCAGAGCCCCGAAAAAAATGCATCAAAATGTAGACATTCATAAACGCGATCAACCACAAGAAGTCTCAAACAATTCCTGCTTTCATTGTCTTTGATACTTACATAAATTTCCCCATGACTTCCCGAAAAGCATTCACTATTCTGATCTTCACCGCAAACATGCGTGAATGCTCGAGGCCTCGGCCTGAGAGTCTCGTCTTACCCATCAGCCCATCACCAAAAAGGTGGTGATCGATACAAATTGCCGGTGAACAGTGTGATCTTTACGGACATGGATCGCGAGACACGATTCTTCCCTCTTTTGCTTTGTTCGCTTCATCCATTTCTTACAAGAGAAGACCATCCACACGCACGATTGCGTTCAATCTCTTCATCCTTCAGACTGATTCGGTCTTTTTGGCATCACCTTCTTCGCCTTGCGCTTTTCTCGCCTGGTGTGCGCGTGTCTGGCCTGTGGATGCCTGGGGGGAGCGACGGCCTGGTGGATTCACGCCGATGCTGAGCGAAATGGAGCCTCACCCATCGCGCTGACGGAGCTGCTCCCGGAACCGGAGCCGGAGCCGCCACCACCGCCACCATCAAAAGAGGAGTTGGTTCAGTTCCAACCCGATCAAACGCTTGAGCTGATCAGGGACGACGGCACCACCACAACGATCGGTTACCACAGCGCCATCGTTGATCCCCGTTGGGTCTCCATCGAATTCTTTGGGGGCTGGAATCGAGAGATGGAAGCCAACCAGGATGCGAAAGCACTCCTATTCACCTCTGGCCCCACCTTCGCTCGCGGCTTCGGGAATGGAGATTTGGGCATGGTGCTGCACGGTGATCTGATGATGGCGAACGGCACCTGGCGCGCTGGCAATCTCACGGCTGCCCGGCAGCGGGCCTGGGTCGGAATCAGCAAAGACGGAAACCTGGAATTCGGCTATGGCCCGCTTACTCCCGAGCTGGAGGAGGAGCTGGAACTGTTCATCGGCGGTCTGCACGCCTTCACGAACACGATCAAGGCGCCGCCCAGCTCCTATGAGGGGGTTTACGGCGAGATGAATCTCGCTGATGTGCGGATCATTTACGGCCTGCGTCGCGACGGAAAACTTGAACTTGTGGAGACAGCTGATGGGGTCTACTTCCCTGACCTCAAACAATTTGTGGATCAAAAAGGGTTCCTGGCCTCCTATCTGCCGGATCACGCTTCCAAATCCCGGCTAATCATCCCCGGCAAGCGCCATTGGAGTGAAGAGCAGGCTGTCTGGGTCAGCGGGGGCAAGCCTTCCATCACCCAGATGCCATTTCTGCTGAAAATCACCCCTTCAGCGGAATGGACAGCGCAGCAACCTGAGGATCTCCTTGACGCTCCGGCAGATGAACCGATGGGGGATGAGGCGAACGATCCGTTGTCCTCCCAGAGCAGCCGATCCGGCGTCAACAACAGCTGAACGCCAGGACGCCCCCTGTCACCGATCAAACAGGCCCCTGGGCGAGGGGGCGTCGTCGGGCCAACTCCTTGAACCAGCTGACATAGGCCCTGGGTCCCTCCGGCATCACCACATCGAGCTTGAGGGGATCGTCGGGATCGGTCACACCGGCATAGCGACCATCCGCAAGGTTCGGCCGATCCACTTCCCCATGGCTGGAATCCACCAGAACCACCCGACTTCCCTGACCCGACCAAGCCCCTATCTCTTGAAGCAATCTGAGAAAACCACGGTCACTGCCGCCCCTCAGCCAGCCTGAGCCATCCGAAGCGGCGGTTGACGTCACCGTGTCTCCGACACCAACAAGCATCGGAATCTGCTCTGCGGGAATCGTCGTCTTCACCAGATCCAGAAGATCCGCGTGGTTGCGTGGAGCATTTCTGACATGGAAATCGTCACCCAGAGGCGCCTTGCCCCACCGGGCTGCGATGCGGCGATTCAACAAAACCAGCAGCCCTGCTTCCTTCAAAGAGCCCGTGAGCATGAACTGGATGTCGGTTGAACCGACATCGCCTGGCTCCGCAGGTTTGAGTCGTTCATGGCCATCAGCATCACGCCCGAGATTCGGAGCCACGTGCAGAAAAAAGGATTGATCGAGCCCTTCAACTGCCGCTTCGCTGAGCAGCTGGTCCATCACCTGCTGAAGCATGTCCTGCAAAGCCCGCTGACGATCGACGTCATCTGGAACCAGCGAGAACACTCCGTTCAGGTTGATCGTTGGCGACACCTGGGTATCGAGCACAGCCGCATGGGCAACCTCCCGCAGCTGTTGCTCCTCACACTCGGGAAGGAACTCGGGCAAACGCTGCAGGAACAAATCCTCCATCCTCTCTGGTGCCTTGGCCAGGTATGCCATCTCGTTGGAGGTGACCCCAGGATGGCTGAGCTGGCCATAGCGATCCTGTAGCTGAACACCACCTGCAGCCAGGCCTGGAAGATAGAGGCCATCGCGTGCAGGGCGACTGACATCACCGAGCGCCTGCTCCACCAGGCGGTTCACACCCCGGCGCCCTTCGTGTTCGCCATTGGTGAGCACAACAAAGCACTCTGCCAACAGTGCAACAGCCTCCACATAGCTCCGATCGATCTGGCGGGTCAACGGATCCTTGACCAGCTGCATGCAGACCCCGTCCAGGTCCTGAACGATCAACAACTCTGGGACATCAACAAGATCGTTCAGGAGCTGTTCAGGTGTGAAGCGGGCCACGAAGAATGGGTCAGACAAGCAGAGGCGTCCGAGACGGTTCGCCGCGAGCAGTGTTGCGCGAAATGGGCTGATCTTGAGGTCGTGATGTCAAAGACAGCCGCTTCAAGATGTGGGAAGGCTGAAGCCGGCCTCGACCTCAGCGAAATTCACAACTCGCGACAGCTCTGTCGCCATTCGGCAGGGTGGTGTTTCCCAGGCAAATGCCGTAGGGCTGATCGTTCAAAACAACGATGTAGAAACTCTCATCCACTAAGGCTCCCCGCAGATCCGCGCCCTTAAGCGTGTGAATGGCCTCAACGTTCGTTCCGCGGAGATCAGCCCCCCGAAGATCAGCATCGGTGAATCAGACGTGATTGAGATTGGCTCCACGTAAATCTGCGCCTCGAAAATTGGAGTGACTTGTAAAAAACAATTAGCTGAGATTGGCTCCACGTCGGTCGGCATTGGCGAAATTGGAATCAATGAATCGCTTCTCACCCATCACGGCAGCGTTGAAATCAAGGCCACGAAGGTTGCAGCCTGGGCAACTGATCGGCAGTTCAGATGTCCCAGCGATCGCCATGAGGGGAACCAGTCCCAACATGACTGGAGTCATCAATTGAGTGAATCGTTCCAAAATATTGAACAATTCTTTTACAGGATCGCTTGTTAACACTTAAGCTCACAACGCGCGTGATCATCACCAAAAGACGGAACCAGATCGAATTCCTTCCAAAATGCGCGAATTGAGCCTCATCACTTTTTCATGAAAAAAATCAGCTTGAAATCGGCCTTGAGAACGCAACATCTGAGCCATTCAGTCAGCAATCCATGGCGACAAATCTCCCCTCACAACGACCAAGACCAGGCCTGAAATTAATCCAATTCCAAAACAACGTGACCACCCGCCCATGAGCTGAACGCGAAAGGAGCGCAACGGGCAGCGGGATGGTCCGCAGCAAATGACAAACCTCGCGATCATGGGTTCTTTGCGGTCACCTGATGCATCCCACCTGGACCGAGCAGTGGTGGCCTGTGGCCTACCTGCAGGACCTGGACCAAGCGAAGCCAAGCCGCTTCACCTTGCTGGAGAGAGATCTGGTGATCTGGTGGGATGTTGCAGGGGGTTGTTGGCGCGTGTTCCCCGATGTGTGCCCGCACCGACTGGTGCCTCTCAGCGAGGGCCGCATCAATGCCGAGGGACTCCTGGAATGCCCTTACCACGGTTGGAGTTTTGACGGAGAGGGACAATGTCACTCGATCCCCCAGGCCAACCAGAACACCCGTCCGAACAGTCGACGTTCCCGGTGCGCCAGTTTGCCGACGGCTTTAGGGCAAGGCCTCTTGTTCGTATGGATGGGAGCCCCCGATGCCGCTGACCCAGCGCAGCTGCCGCTGGTTCCCGTCCTCGACGAGAACCCGAAGAGCTGGACCATCCAAGACACCTTCCGCGATCTGCCGATGGATGCGGTGACACTGCTGGAAAACGTGCTCGATGTGAGCCACGTGCCCTTTACCCATCACAAGACGGTGGGCAAACGGGAAAACGCCTCACCGGTGGAGGCATCAATCATCCGAGAGAGCGCTGAAGGCTTCGAAGCCTTTTGGGAGGAGGGCCCGCGTCGCGGCAAACTCGGCTCCCAGTCCACAACCTTCCGTGCCCCGCAGCTGATGTGGCACGACCTCACCGCCAAGGGCTTCGCCAGGATTCTGACTGTTGTCTACGCCGTGCCGATCCGCCGAGGCGAATGTCGACTGTTCGCCCGGTTTCCCTTCCAGTTCGAATCAGCCGCACCACGACTTCTGATCGGCCTCAGACCCCGATGGCTGCAGCACATTGGCAACCACAAGGTGTTGGAAGACGACCAGATCTTCCTGCACTGGCAGGAACGGGTTCTGGAGGCCTCCGGTGGAAGCGCCGCCGCAGAACGCGCCTTTTTTCTTCCCACCAGCTCCGACCGCTACGTGAGCGCCCTGCATCGCTGGCTTAACCAGAACGGAGGCGAACCCTTCGCGGGACGACCTCTGCCGGCCAGACAAGCAACAGAAGTGCTCATGGATCGCTACCGGAGCCACACCCAGAACTGCCGCAGCTGTTCTCAGGCACTCGAACGCATTCGTCAGATCAGACCCTGGCTGTGGGGAGGCCTCTGGGGATCGGCAGCAATGGTCGGCTCCGACTCCCTGAGCTGGACTGGCCTTGGCCTTGCCGCACTCACCGGGCTAGCACTGATCCAAACCGCACGATGGCAACAGGGACTCACGACCGGCAATGGGCAGGCGCCGCGCAATCAAATTGTGCGATCAACCGCCTTGAAACGGGACGCCGTTGCCCCTTGACCGACTCTCCTTAGAAATCGAAAGGCTGCATGACCAATGTGAAGCCTGTCATTGCGCATGCTGGAGACGCTTAAATACCATTGCCTCCACAATTAAAAATGGTTTTGCACAGACTTGAATGCAGCCATCCTTGAAAACTGCAATATCACTTTTTTACAAATTTAGATACCCTCAAGTTGGAATACTTTCTCAATCTCACGCACTTATTTGTTCGCCGATCCGCAAATGCATGAAAGCTCGCCTAAGACTTGAAAGCTGTCAGATAGAGCGCTGCTCCCGTCGAACAGATATGCATCCGAACGGTTAGCCGTTCGGATCACCTGCTGACCAACCAGTGCTTTACAGCGAACTACCGCTTTCTCAAGCGAGGACGCCTTCCCAATGGACAGCAGATGAAACTGAGGCGCGAGGGCTGGAGGCGGGCCTAAGCCGCCTCAACCCAAGACTTAACCGACGCGCCTGGAGTTAAGCTTTATTAAGCATTGTATTCACTGATACCAAAAAATCCCTTTGTTACTGATTTTTCATGAAAGACCGTAAACAGGTGCGTGCGAAAATCGATTTACGTAAACGTTCTAAATGTTGGAATTACTGATTCCCTTTAGATTCTTTGGAGCGTTGCTCGTGGGCTCTGCCCTACTTCCGATGGCTCAGAATCGCAAAGAGCTGGCTCTCCTAGGTGGAACCTTTCTTTTTGGTCTAGGCACCTTGGAACTCTGCCTTCGATTTGGTGGCTTTTAACCCGAGCAGACGACAACATCTGCTCGAAATCACGGCGGCTGCGCCTTGATTTGTGTCTGTTGCCTAAGGCAACGGCGTCTTCTGCCAGAGCAACATCTCAAGAAACGCTGCGAACACTTGCGTAGGATGTGTCAGCGCATGGAAATCGCGCGAGAATTTATTTGATTCACCATAGAAATGTCAGAGATACGGGAGGGGAAAGCGATCTTTTGGCAGAGAGCAAACCATCGCCAGTCCTTTCGGTTTATTGTGTTGATATGGTTCGGCTATCTTTACTATTTTGGAAATATATTCCTAGGTCAACTACATCCTTACCGCTAGTGCCGCTTTTCATTCAGGCAGCATATTAAGTTGACATTTTATTTGCTAGAAACAAGACACTTGTGAGGGTTATCTTGCTTTCAGCTTTCTTTAGCTACATAGTTTATAGCGCGTTTGCTTGCTTTGATGTGAGCCACGCTGAAATCTATTTCGTCTTGACTTCAGCCTTCTACTTTTTTAGCTCGCGTAAACATGATCCATCATTAGATCAATCCGTTCGAATGCCGATTCTCCAAGATCAAAATAATCTATAGCCTTGCAACCAGGCGTTACCTTGATGCATTTACGAAGGATTTAATTTACTTCACTAGCATTCTGTCCGACTATCTGTGAGGCTCTTTTTTCAAGGGTTATAATGACATCACTTAAAAGCACCTTCTTTACAAAAAATACAAAGTCATTGTTTAAAGCATGTCCAGTCCTTTCATTGTAATCATTGGCTTTCAAAAACTTGGCATAGCCAGCCTTCTGTGATTGTTTTTTCATCTATCAAGTTGTTCTTTGTATTTTCGGTATTATCTTATTATTAGGATAAATAATTCGAACCAAACTACGATGATTATAGGCAGGCAAGCGGGGACATTCGATGTCCAGGCATCATGCCTTGTGCGCTTGTATTTTTAGTTGTCATTTGATATTGAAGATACGCTCATAGAAGAGTCCCTCCTCTTCCTGCAAGACCTATAATACCGAGAATTAAACTAATCTCCAACATTGCAATTAACCAAGCGAACAATGAAAGTCAAAGCTTTTGCCATTGCAGGTGCGTTATCAGTCCTCTCGATCGCTGTTTGCCAGAGCGCAAAAGCTCAAGCTCCATACGAATTCTGGTATGCGTATTCCGGTGGCGCTTTCGCAACATTATGTGACCTACATATGAACGACGAAATTTCAACGAACACCCTGCAATTAGTTCAGAAGAACTTCATGGGGAATGGTGCGGGCCACCCCGCAGCCAAGAAGGAAGCAGTCAACGCTGTTCTGGCTCAAGAAGTCTTCAAGGATTGCCCATTGCGTCGTTATTGATTGAGCGACCAGCCATCTCTTTCATCTCAGCTACTCCAGTCTGCTCATTCAGGTTTATAGTGCTAGAAGCTTTTGTTTCCAGTCGAGGGCATTGTCCAGGGTGTTATCAGAAATATTTAGTTCATAAGCCAGAGCGCCCCGATATTTCCTTCCGTATTGGCTGTCACGAATGGTGACAAGGATTATCTCAAGGATTGCAAAGCGACCTTCTTCAATCTGCCGTGCTGAACAGCTTGCAAATCTCAATCCTGATCTGATTTGCCAGAGGACAGGGCGGCTCATATAGTTTCAGCTTTAGATAGGTCAATTTTCCCTTTTAACCTCACGGTCTCAAATCCATCGCTGTCATAGATGTAGGTTTTACCTTTCTTAATTTCCCAATCAAAATTTGAACTTAAGCCTGTTATATCAAGCCTGTCATCCAGCACCTTGAAGTCTTTAATAAATGCCCAGTAGCCTTTTTTTATCACGAATGTATCTCTGCCCTTTCCCCCCTTAATAACATCAAATTTGCCGCTGGTCCAAAGACCGGGGTCAATCAAATCGTCACCTTTTTTACCATCAATCTTATCCGCACCTCCGTCGCCTGAAATATTGTCGTCTCCGTTAGTACCAATGAGTTTATCTTTTTTTGGAGTGCCATTAATATCTCTCGGACGAGCTTCAGGACTCGAGAAAAATGGCTCACCATAGAGGTACTTTATGAGCTCTGTGTCAAAAGCATAAAGACTGTTTCCACCCATAAATGGCTCCTTAGGTGAACACTTATCCTCCTGAACGCTTTGAATATTATCTGAGCAGATAATATCACCCAATCCAAGTATGTTTCCTATCTCATGAATAATAATCTTACTCTGCAGGTCCGGAGATTGATCCAAAAGTTTGTCCGCATTCAGCTTGACCCGTCCCGCCTCGATATACCCTGTTGAAGCAGGAATTTTGCGAATGAATACTGCAAAATTATTTCCAGTGTCGGAAGATGTTGCAAAGGTAATATCAGCGTTGTTTCCCTGATCCGTTTCAACAAAATAGATGGATTCAAGCGCCTCATCCCACAAATAAAATGCGTGAGCTATTTGATCATTAAATAGCTCGATCCTGCCGTCAACTGGAACAAGTTCACCCTTGAATAAAAGCTCACTATCGGTGGTGCTCCATTCGATTCTCCTGGGAACACTGTAATCTTTTGTATTCCAAATAGCAGGCATACCATATCCCTGAAAATCGTCATAAAACAGGTCGTTAAGATCACCGAATGCAAAGGACAATTTACGATTTCCAAGCTTCTACAAGCATATTGGCCTAAAAGGCGTCGTCCCTTAATACAACTGTTTTTGTTGTATTTTTTGTAAATTATGGCTAAATCTAGCAGTGATCACACCTCAACAGCGCATTGAATCTCTGCTGACGTTCAAGCCCAATCTTGAGCTGATTCTTTTTTGCTTCAGCATGGATTTCATCAGCTTTGACAACTCATGAATTGGAGCTGATAGGACCACGATTCACCCTTCTCAATTCACTAGGCACAGGCAGGAATCGTCACGTACCAGCCTGAGCGACCTTTCCTCTGTTTGACCTGCATGACCTAATTGCATCACAAGCCTTGCGGCTAGATGACGTCAAAACCCTAGACATGGATTGGTGTCTAGATGTATGGGAGGCCGATCAACGCTCGTCCGGTTTGATCAGAAGCCGATGCGCGTGCCGACCTTGCCATCAATTCCAACCTTGCCTTCCACGTCCACGTCCACATCACCCTTGACCGTGACCGGTTCCTTCACAACCACCGAACCATCCACGGACACCGGAGCCTTCAGATCAACAGCGATCGGCGTATCGCTGGCGGAGACACGGGCATGGGCATCCACCGCACCACGCACCTGAACCGGTGTCGTGATTTTTTGCACCGTGATCGGGCCGCGAATCGTCAGCGGAGCGTCATTGGCGATCTGCACCTGTTCCTTCACGCCCACCATTCCCTCAACGGGAAGGGGCTGATCCGCGCGAATCGTCAGCGTCGGCGGCATCACCAACCGATCAACATCCAGCCCACCCTGGATCCGGATTGGGATGGGTTGGCTTAAAAAACGTATCGCTACCCAGGCAATCACCAACGCTGAGCCAGACAGCACAAGACTGGAGATCAACAGAGCTGCAGGCCATCGATAGGCCATTAACAACTCGGAGCGGTTGTAAGCCATGGCCTGAACGCTTTGAACTGCATTACACCGTGAGTTTGCCCGCTCAGTCCATGCCCATCACCTTGCGGTAAGCGGATCGCTGTCGGGTCGATGTGATCAGGGCCTGAATCGATGGATAGGGACTGAGATCCTCCTGGGGGAAAAAGATCGGCAGATAAGCCAGATAGGCACTCACTGCACAGTCAGCGGCCCCCCAGCGGTCGCCCACCAATGGCCCTCCCGACGCCATCTGGCGATCCAGCTCCTGCATCAAACGCGGGAACTCCCGCTCGCGATTGCTGGGCACAAACAAAGCGATGGCGAGCGTGGCATTGGCGAAAAGAAGCCACTGCGCTGTCAGTGAGCGTTCCGCAGCACTGCGTTGTTCACCACTGTGATGGTCTTCGAGATGCTGCAGGATCGCGCCGGACTCAAACAATTTCAGCGGCTGCCCATCCAACCCTGAAACACTGTCATCCTCAAGCGCAGGCAGCTTGCCGAAGGGATTGACGGCCAGGAAGTCGGGCTGGCGATTGCCCTGCGCCGCCAGATCGAGCATCACCAGTTCATAGGGGATCCCCTTTTCCTCCAGGTACCAACGGGGCATGGACACCCTCGTTTTGGGAGCCCCATACAACGTCAATGTCATCGAGCCGGCGCATCGCCTGTTCAGTCTCACCTCAACAGGGATCCGTAGGCTCTCTCCATGCTCAATTCCTTCTTCGATCACAGCCTCGACCCCCAGGCGATCCGAGAGAGGGTTCTGGAGGTCGAGTCTGGAAAAGTCGGGTTTTACAGCGTGGGGCTCTACCCAGCCTCACTGGCCTACAACTGCGCTATGCAGAACGAAGCCGGCCGACTGATGCTGGCCGCTCGACCGGGTCGAGAACTGCTAGGCGCCTTCGACGATGAAACCCTGGCGACCATGGATCGGGGCCACGTGGCAACAGTGCTCGAGATGGGCAGCCATCTCGTCGAGGGGGAGCGGGTCTCCAACCTGCTGGCCGATCTCATCCTCAACTGTGAGCTGGTGCTGCTGAGCGCCAACAGCAATCACGTTGAGGAGGATCTTCTCGAGGCGTGCCGTCTGCGGCAGGAGCTCAACCGCCCCCAGGTTGTTCTTGCCTGCCTTGCAGGATCGTTTAACCACGATCCGATCAGCAACAGCGCCTACGTGCTCTGTGAGAAGCAACCGAGCCTTGCTTTCTTCTCAGGGTTTCACCGCCATGGCGCCCTACGGAATCCCTTCGACAGCTTCACAGCGAACTTCTGCCATCCGGACGCACTCACAGCCATGCTCGGCGCACAGCTTCTGGATCGTCTGTCACCCAACATCCAGGTGTCCGCAGGCGTCCACAACGTTGAAGGGCAATACATCAAGGCGGCCAAGAACATGGCGTCGGTTTTCGCTGGATTCGTTTACGCCTTCCACCAGGACAACCCCGGTGTCCTTCCCACAGTGCTCACCCTGTTGTTGAACCAGTGTCTCGACCAGGCCGCAACAGTATCGATGGCCCGACGCGATCGCCAAAAGCTTTACCACCGTCAGCCGATTCCACTCACGGAACTCGGCTACGCGGTTCCAAGAATTGAAGCGACCCTAGTGCGGGACGGCGATTTCGAAAAAGTCAGGGACCACACGTTTACGCAGCTCACCGCGATGGTTGCTGATGTACGAGGCAGCATGATGCTGCCGGTGTCAGGCCGGCCGACCCGAAATTTCCAAGCCGGCCAGGTGCTGGCGCAACAGATGTGTGAGCACGGCCGCTGCCCCAACTCTATGGAGGAGCTCGAAGCGTGGTGTGAAGACGCAGGCTTGCGCAAGGGGGCCCTGGAAGGCCTCAAGGCTCTGCGGTATTGGCCCCAGATAGCGCGTCGGTACGCGATTCCCGTGCATGACTGTTCGATGGTGAACCTGCTTTACATGGCGGTTTACGGACGAGCGAACGTCAAAGAGACCGCCTATGAGGTGATGACCAAGAGCCGGGAGCTGTCCAATTACTGCCAGGAATCGGTGCGGCCAACCCACAGCCGTCGCTATGCGGAGGCTCTGCAAAACCTGGAGATCCCTGAAGCCCTCGATCTTGTCGTCAATGCTGTGATCGCCGACAACGCCCGTCGCGCCATGCGCTGCGACATGGATTTGGACGAGATCGACCAATCGGGAGTGCCGGTCTATCTGCAGCTGATGAATGCAATCGAGAGCAAGCTGGACACCTGAGTCGCCTGCTTTTCCGCACACCAAGCTCTGGTCTCGACAGCGACCACCGGCATGGTTCTGAAATGAGATCGATGCGACTGCCGATGACTGAGGCTCTCGAAGCCATCGCCGATCGCTTTCATCCCCGCGAACGCATCACGGCGATTCGTTCTCTGGGGTCCGGCAATGTCAACGACACCTTTCTGGTAACCCACAACGGCACATCCAAGGACAGCCGCGGGGTTCGGGGAGCCTTTGTGATGCAACGCTTGAACACCCAGGTGTTTCACAGGCCCGAACTTGTGATGCAGAACCTGATCGCCCTGAGCTCCCATGTGGAACGGAGACTGGCCTCTCCACCCCCTGAGCTGCACGGTCGTCGCTGGGAGATCCCGCGCGTGGTGCGCTGCCGGCAGGATGCCCATTGGGTGGAGCATGAAGGCCAGTTCTGGCGATCGATTTCCTACATCGGCGCTGCCACGGCAACGGATGTGATCCGCAACGCCGACCATGCCCGAGAAGTGGGCTATGGACTTGGAATGTTCCACAGCCTGATCAGCGATCTTCCCGCCGATCAACTTGCCGACACCCTCGAGAATTTCCACGTCACTCCGGTCTATCTGCAGCATTACGACGCTGTGATCTCCGATCGAACGATCGCTGCAGACAACGAGGCTCTGCAACAGGCCTGTGATTTTGTGGCCTCACGCCGAGAGGGCATCGACGTGCTGGAGGCGGCGCGGGCGCGCGGTGAACTGAGGCAACGACCGATCCATGGAGATCCCAAGATCAACAACGTCATGATCGATGACGTCACCGGCCAAGCCGTTGGCCTGATCGATCTCGACACTGTGAAGCCGGGGTTGGTGCACTACGACATTGGAGATTGTCTGCGCTCCTGCTGCAACCCCGCCGGGGAGGAAGCCAAACTTCCGCAGGATGCACACTTCGACATCGCTCTGTGTGAAGCGATCCTCACCGGCTATCTCACAGTTGCCCGGGGCTTTCTGAGCGACTGGGATCTCCATTATCTGCCGGACTGCATCCGGCTGATTCCACTGGAACTCGGATTGCGCTTTCTCACAGATCATCTCGAAGGAGATGTTTATTTCCGGAGCACAGCACCGGGGCATAACCTTCATCGCGCCGCCGTGCAGTTCCAGCTGACTCGCAGTATCGAAGCCCAGATGCCCGCCATCCGCTCACTGGTTGATCGTCTGACCAGGGAGCTCAACCCTCAAACGGCCCAGGTCTGAGATGGCCCGTCCTGCAGTGATGCTGCGTCAGGCATCGCGTCTGCTGTCGTTCGAACCAGACGCCTTCCCCGGCATCCGCGTCAGCGGCGAGATGATCTGGAACTGCGATGGATGGTTGGAACTCAGCTACGGAATTCTGATGACCGCTTCGGGTGGCATCAGTGATCTCCTGCTCCCGAGTGGATTGTTCGATGGTCTGCAGTCTGGGGGTGAAAGACGGGATGAACTGTGGACTTCAACCTGCTGTGAAGCCTTCATCGCCCTTCCGGGTTCCGATCGTTACTGGGAAATCAACTTTGCACCCAATGGCGATTGGGCGGTCTATAGCTTTGAGGGGTACCGCCGCTCCCAACATCCGCAGGAGCTCAGCTCAGCGCCTCAGGTGCGATTGCGCCGCTGGCATCACCAGGTTCGTCTCGATGCCCGGCTGCCCCTGCGCCCCTGGTGGCCCGCGGGAGTTTGTCCCGAGCTAGCCCTCACCTCAGTCCTGAATCTGCGCACCCATGGGCTGAACTACTGGGCGCTACGCCATGGGCCAGATCATCCCGATTTCCATCTCCGTTCCACCTTCCTGCAACCCTGATCGCTTTAAGGTCAGGCGTCAAACTCCTCTCCCTCAATGCGAACGCGGCCCGGTCTGCTGATTCCAGGAGTGGTTCTCGGGCTTGGACTCACCGTTGCTGCCCTGGCGGGTTTCCGCGACACAGCATTCCAAACAACCATCACGCGCCCGATTGCGACTGGCCTCGAGCCAGATCAGGCATCTCAGGACAAAACGCTCCATAGCAGCGCGTCCTCACCGATCCTGCCCTTCCGCAGCGACCAGCCGAAGACGGCAGCTGGCCGACGCTACCCGGTGGTGCCGACCAATCCGCAAACGGCGGCAACCCTCCTCGCTGCCGTGGAGATGGCACTGCGCGACCCATCCACACCGGACCAGGACCTGCCGGATCTCGGGCATCAGCAACAGGTGATCTATCGGGTGTTGTCGGCTGACATCCGCCGATCTCAGCTCGTCCTCGCCGCTCTACCCGAGCGCTGGCGCAGCGTCGCCGAACGTCACCTCGCAGCACGCAGAGAGTTCCTGCGCATGAGCCGCGGCCGACGACCGACTCGCCTGCCGGCCTGGAGGATCATCCAACCCGAACCCGCTGATCGGCTGCTTCAGCACTACCGCAAAGCCGAAGCGGCGACAGGAATCGAATGGGAAGTGCTGGCGGCAGTGAATCTTGTTGAAACAGGTATGGGCCGAATCGACGGCATCTCTGTGGCCAATGCTCAGGGACCCATGCAGTTTCTTCCGACCACCTGGGCCGAATCGGGAATCGGGGAAGGCAACATCCGTGACCCCCACGATGCGATCCAGGCAGCAGCCCGTTATCTCGTGCGGCGAGGTGGTTTACGCGATATCCGTCAGGGACTCTGGGGCTACAACAACAGCGACTATTACGGCAAGGCGGTGTTGCTTTACGCCTCGCTGATGAAAGAGGACCCGATGGCCTACCGCGGGCTTTACCACTGGGAGATTCATTTCAACGCCGACGCCGGTGATCTCTGGTTGCCCATTGGCTACAACCAGCCTGAGCGAATCACAGTGACCGAATACCTTCGGCTCAATCCCGCCAGTGCAGCGCCCAACTGATCCCGTTCGAGCCATGGTTCAGCCGCCAACTACGCTGCAAAAAACGTAGGACCACTGCAGCGCGTGCCCAAGGAAACCTCCCATCGCGGCGATGAACTCAAGACCCTCGGCTGGTCTGAGCATGACGTCAGCCGTTACGTCGAGCTTTGGGAATACCGCCAACGCTGGGGTGCCATGAACCTGGAGCGGGAGGATCGCCAGTTCCTGAGGAAGGCGGAACATGCTCTGCCTGCGATTCCCACTGGCCGGGCCGCTGCCAAGAAGGCAATCAACGAGAAGACCTACTACAAATGGATTCGCTTCCACCTCGATGCCATGAAGGCGGCAGAAGCCGACATGGCCCTCGCTGAAGGGCAGGAGGGAGCCTGGCCCGTTCTGCTGGAGGTAGAGCTGCGGCTGCTCGATCATTACCAGCCTGTTCTCGGACTACCAGACACGCTCAAAGCCAAGGCGATTGGCCCGGTGCGCGAAACCCTGGCAACCCAGGCGGCCGCTCTTGGAACGACGCAGCCCTATGACTTCCAGGCCGCACTGAATGAACTGAAAAAGACAGAATCCAGCCGATGGCGACACTTGCGTGATAACGATGGCAGCGACCGCACCTACCCATTGCTCAACGCCGAAGCGGTTCCGGGTTTCCGCAATGAGGCCCATCGTGAAATTCAAGCGGTAATGCGGGGAACCTTTCCATCACTGGCGGAAACGGAGAAGGAGGAGCTTCCAGAGGAATGAACCACGGTTAGAACGGAGACAACGAGGCCCCGACACAGCCTGATGTCCTTGCATTTCGAGACCCTGCAGCTGCACGCCGGTCAGTCTCCTGATCCCTCCACCAACGCTCGGGCGGTCCCGATCTATCAGACCAGTTCCTATGTGTTCAATGACGCCGAACATGGCGCCAATCTGTTCGGCCTGAAGGAATTCGGGAACATCTACACCCGTTTGATGAACCCAACCACGGATGTCTTCGAGAAGCGGGTTGCCGCTCTTGAAGGCGGTGTGGCAGCCCTTGCCACCGCCTCAGGCCAGTCGGCTCAGTTCCTGGCGATCACCAACTGCATGAAGGCCGGAGACAACTTTGTTTCCACCTCTTATCTCTATGGCGGCACCTACAACCAGTTCAAGGTTCAGTTCCCACGCCTGGGCATCGATGTGCGCTTTGCGGAGGGAGACGATGCTGAGAGCTTCGCGGCACAGATCGATGCCAACACCAAAGCGATCTATGTCGAAGCGATGGGGAATCCACGGTTCAACATTCCTGATTTCCAGGCGCTCTCAGCTTTGGCGAAGGATCGAGGAATTCCTTTGATTGTCGACAACACGCTGGGTGCCGCCGGTGCCCTACTGCGACCGATCGACCACGGTGCCGATGTGGTGGTGGAAAGCGCGACCAAATGGATCGGTGGCCATGGCACCAGCCTCGGAGGAGTGATTGTGGATGCCGGAACGTTCAACTGGGGCAATGGGAAATTTCCACTCCTCAGTGAACCCAGCCCCGCTTACCACGGACTGGTCCATTGGGACGCGTTCGGATTCGGGAGCGATATCTGCAAAATGCTCGGCGTTCCAGATGATCGCAACGTCGCTTTCGCCTTGCGGGCCCGGCTGGAAAGCCTCCGGGACTGGGGCCCTGCGCTGAGTCCTTTCAACAGTTTCCTGCTGCTTCAGGGTCTCGAGACCCTGAGTCTGCGCGTGGAGCGACACACCGAAAATGCCATGGCCCTCGCCACCTGGCTCAGCGAACATCCGGCTGTCGCCAATGTCAGCTACCCAGGCCTGCCGGATGACCCCTACAACGCAGCTGCTAAAAAGTACCTGACGGGCCGTGGCATGGGATGCATGCTGATGTTCTCCCTTCATGGTGGCTATGACGATGCCGTGCGTTTCATCGACAGCCTGAAACTCGCCAGCCACCTGGCGAATGTTGGCGATGCGAAGACGCTGGTCATCCACCCCGCCTCCACCACCCACCAGCAACTCAGTGAGACCGAACAGGCGTCTGCTGGTGTGACGCCAACCATGGTTCGGGTGTCCGTCGGTCTCGAACACATCGACGACATCAAAGCCGATTTCGAACAGGCCCTCGCCGTTCTCACCTGAATGCCGATGCTGCCGTCATGGCACTGATTCTTCCTCGCAACTACCACAAGATCGCGGCGGTTGAACGCAACCGGATCTCCTGGATTGAGCCTGCTCAGGCCGAACGCCAGGACATCCGGCCCCTGCGCATTGGCATTCTCAACATCATGCCGCTGGGGAAGCAGTACGAATTCAATCTGCTCCACCCCCTCGGGCTATCTGTTCTGCAAATTGAGCCCATCTGGATCAAGCTCAATTCCCACGCCTATCGAAGCTGGGATCAGGACCACCTGAACACGCTGTACATCAGTTGGGATGAGGCGCTAGCCAAGGGGCCTTTGGATGGCCTGATCATCACAGGTGCTCCCGTGGAACATCTGCCGTTTGAACAAGTCAATTACTGGCGCGAACTTGTGGAGCTGGTCGAGGAGGCACGGCGCCAGTGCGCCAGCACGCTTGGGTTGTGTTGGGCTGGTTTTGCCCTGGCTTATCTCGCTGGGGTGGACAAAGTGCCGTTTGATCAGAAGCTTTTTGGGATCTACCCCATGCGCAGCCTGGTCCCAGGCCATTCCCTGATGGGAACCCAGGATGATCGCTTCGTCTGCCCGCAGAGCCGTTATGCGGGACTACGGGATGCCGATATGGAATCCGCCCAGCGCCAGGGACGACTACGCCTGCTCGCGCATGGTGAACAGGTCGGCTACACGATCTTCGAAACACCGGACCAGCGACAGCTGATGCACCTTGGTCATCCGGAGTACAACGTCGGCCGCCTGAGAGCAGAGATGGAGCGTGACCAAGCGCGTGGAGATGTACCCCCTCCTGAGAACTTCAACCCCGATCAACCCCAAACACTCTGGCGCTCACATCGCAACCTGCTGTTCCAGCAATGGCTTTGGTTCTGCTACCAGCGGGTGAGTTTTGGCCAGTGACACCTGAGCTTCGCTTAGAGCGCGGAAAGCACGGCCGCAGCCATCAATCCGAGATAGGTCCCTAGCAGATAACCCAGTAGGCCGATGGCCACACTCGGCAACGCCAGAGCCCCACGCCCCATGGATGACGCCAAGGCCAAGGCTGTGCTGGGCCCTCCGATGGCGGCCTGGGATGCCACAAGGGTTTCTGCCAGAGGCCAATGTCGCCAACGCCGCAGCCCAAATACTCCGATGCCGTGAACTGCCACAACAACAGAGGCGTACGCGAGCACAGGCCACCCCTCCCCCAACAATCCAGCCAAAGGTGAACTGAGGCCGATGACCGTGAACACGATTGCCGCAGCAAACGGAACCACCAACCGGCGCGCATCGGGCCACAACCGCCGCAGATCAACAGCCAACAGCAACTGCGTAATCGCCAATGAGGTCAGGGGGCCACTGATCCAGCCGCTGGCCTCGTCGTCTGGCTGCCAGCCGAACAAATTTGTTACCGAGAAGCCAATCAAAAGCACCACCATCGTGGTGCCGAGTTGACGTCCAAACTGGAATCGCTCGCTGATCCACCACCCGAGCACCGTCAGAACAACAACCAGCACCAGGGAAACGAACATCTGCATTCGCCAGGCACCCCGATGGTGACCTCAACTGCTGCGATCAACCAGAGACAGGCACCGGAATGTCGTTGCCTTTGACGACGACTTCAGGACGCTGGGCATGCTTGCGGTTCAGTTCACGCTCCAGGGAAGCGACTCGCCGTTCACGCAGGCAATGTCGGCAACCGCCAAGGGTTTGCAAATGCTTTTCAGGAGTGATGCAGATCACCTGAACAGGGTGTTTGCGACAGCGGATCTTCACTGGGCTTTTGTAGCTGCGCCAACGGATTTCGCTGTAATCGAATTGATCGCCAAAACGCTGACGTGCCCGTTTCAGGAATTCATCCTGTGTGATGCGTGCTCCCATGGCAAAACTCTATGAGTGATTTCACTGAGCCCGGCGGCCTCCTTCATCCCTCGTCACGGATCAAGCGAAGCCAAAGCTGTTGAGCTGCTCCATAGCGATAGGAACCGCAAGCTCCGCAATGGCGCCGCTGGTCTGACTGGTGGGATGCAGGCCATCCAGGAGAACGGGATCGTCAACGGAACGCCACAACGCTTGCCCATCAAGAACAACCACAGAGAGATCATCGGCAAAGGCCTGTGACAAACGGCGCTGGAGCTGCGAACTGACAGCATCAAGAAGATCAAGCACGCCTTCAGCAGAGGCGTTTTTGACCTTGGACGCCAGCTTCTGGGCCCGGGTTGTTGCGCTGATCGGCATCGCACCGAGAACAACAACCTCATCGACCAGTCCTGTGATCTGGTCCACAGCACGCTGGATGTTCCTGCTGATCGGACGGCTGATTGAACGCATCAGCCGTTTGTCGTCGCGCCGGCGCCGCGTTGAAAGCGCACGTTCGAACGGCTCCAGGTTTTCGAGGGCGGTGAGCAGATCATTGCCGCCGGCCGACAGGAGCACATCCACATCCGAGCCTGCCCGATAAAAATCGGCGCGGCTCTTCATCGCCTTCACCTGAGATTTAAGGCCGATCCCGATGTTGAATCCAAGAAACGACTGGCTGGGCTCCGTATCGGACCGCGCTCCACCATGGGCGTAATTGTGAACGTCTGCCTGCCGTGCCGCATCGGTCGACAACACATTGAACAGCTGGCTGTCACTGGGGTCTCCACCCATACGCGCAACCAGACGTTCCCCCAGGACGGGCCCATCCGATGCACGAACGTGATCTCCTTTCGCGTACATCGGATCGGCAAATGGCTCCTCACCGGTGATCGCGAGCAAGGACGCAATGTTGCCCGCATCCATAAGGCTTGCCCCCAGAATCACCAGCGTTGACGTCATGCTGCGACCGCAGGAACTCGATGCAGTCTGACGATCTCCAGAACCTGCCTTGGACCTTGCACATCGGATGGATGCCACCGCAGCGGGCAGATCGGTTGCGCGCGAAGCTCAGAACAGCTCTCGACTGGCAGCAGCCTTTGGTTCAGGTGTACGGCAAACGGCACGCCGTTCCCAGGCTCACCGTTTTTCTCGCTGACCAGGGGATTCAATATCGCTACAGCAGCACACTCCATTGCGGCGAAGGCTGGCCGGAATGGTTCGAACCACTGTTGCAACAAGTCGGTGAAGCCAGCGGGACCCGCTTCAACGGCTGCCTTCTGAACCTTTACCGCAATGGAGACGACCGCATGGGCTGGCATGCGGACGATGAAGCTGAGATCGATCAGGCCAAACCGATCGCTTCGTTGTCGTTGGGAGCGACGCGGGATTTCTGCCTGAAACATCGGGTCGATCCACAACAACGACAGACGCTCCCCCTTGCCGATGGCGATCTTCTGATCATGCATCCGGGCTGCCAGCAAAACTGGATGCACGGTGTGCCGACCCGCCGACGGATCAGCACACCACGGATCAATCTCACCTTTCGTTGCTTTCTCCGGTCCAATGCTCACTGAACTGGAGCCTCAGTGCGTCGATCAACTCCTGCGCCAAGGTCCCAATAAGACCGAGAAACACATTCCAGGCTGATCCCAGCAATGATAACGCCTACTTTTAACAAAGATCACAACCTGTCCAAACGATGCACCTGGACAAATTCTCTACATCAAACAACGTGATTGATTCGATAACCGAGAACTGTTAACGCAGCAATCAACAAAAGAATTCCAAGAGAACCAAAAACATCAACCTGACCCATCCCTGCCTCCATGCCCTACACAACCAATGTAACGACAGCTGAACCACTGTCACAAGGCGGAATCCCGACCAAGCAAAGGCTTCTTAACAAAAATTATTTACTTTGGTAAAGGTAATGCCTTTCCGTTGGCTAGTTTTTATATTTCAGTTGCAATTATAACTGAATAGCAACAAGATCTTTCAGCAGATAACCCCAAAGGGGCGAAGTCAAGACAGCAAATATTGTGCTCCAGAACACAAGCCCCGCTGCAATCTCTTGATCACGATTCACCGCCTCCGCAATCAGCAGTATTGAAATTGCTGTTGGGGCTGAACCTTGCAGGGTGAGCGCTTGCACCATCAGTGGGTTCAACCGCAGCAGCAGACCGATCAACAGCAGCAGCAACGGGAACAAAACAAGCTTGCTGATCAGAGCCGGAAGCAGGGAGCCAAGACGCCCGGTCACGCTCCGGTTGCCACGGGCGAGGCTGCCGAGCCGCATGCCAACCACCGCGAGGGCCATCAGGATCACCAATTTGGATGGCCACCAGAGAATCTGAGTGATTGGATCACTCCACGGCGTGGCCTGAATCAGCAGCGCACCGATCAGTCCAGGCAAGGCAGGGCTGCTGCACAGGCCTGCCCAGACCCGTGACAACCAACGGCCGTCATCGCTGGCACCTCCACCGCTGATCAACAGTGGACCAATGCTCCAGGCCAGAAGCGTGGCCCCAAGGTCGTAACCGATGCTGATGGACAGAGCCTCAGGCGGGAGCAAGGCCAACGCAACAGGCACTCCGAAATAAGCGGTATTGCCAACACACACCCCCAGCTGTTCACAAGGACCCGCCAAGCAACGCCGCGCATAAGGAATCGACGAGCTCAGCAGAACGGTGATGCCAATGGTCAACGCGGCTATCACAGCAGCAAGCAGCACGTCTGAACTCAGCCCCCCCTTCAGGAGGAGTCCCATCACGCTCACCGGGATGCCGTAGCGCACCAGGGGCGCAGCCACCCGCCCAGACAAACCGGGGGAGCTCCCGCCGACCCAGTAACCGATCAACAAACAGGGCAACAGCTCCAGGAGCAGCGGAAGCAACAAACCCACCAACGTGACCGACAACTTTAAAGACGATGTGCCAGGCTTTGCACTGTCCCAAGCAGGCGGTTAGATGCTGACGAGTTCAGTGCGTGGCCTTCGGATCCTTCAGCTCCGTCGCGGCCTTGATCTGCGCCTCGAACAGCTCAGGATGCAATTGGCGGAGCAGGTGCAGAGTCTGCCGATCGGGAACGAAAGCTGGTTGGACACCGAACGGGAACTGGCTGCTGTTGAACAGGCCCTGTCACGCATTCCAGCCCGTGAAGCCTGACCACGAAGACCAACAAACCTTTCACCTTGCCCGCACAGATGGTCATGAAGACCAGATGACCCGTCGTCGATTCCTCAGCTACGACGAGGCCTACGACGTTCTCGAGCGCTATTACGGCGACTTCTGCTGCTCGGATGATGAGCGGGTCGACTACAACATCACATCATCTGACTGAGAAACCTCCGACTTCGCTCTTCCCTGGCGCTGGTGAAGAAGGTCTGGGGATCAGAGGTCTCGACGACCTGACCCTGATCCATGAACATAACGCGGTCCGCCACCTCACGGGCAAAGCCGAGCTCATGAGTGACCACCACCATTGTCATTCCCCGTTTCGCTAACTGACGCATCGCATCCAGCACCTCCTTCACCCGCTCGGGGTCCAGGGCACTGGTGGGTTCATCGAACAGCATCACCTCCGGGTCCAGAGCCAAAGCCCTGGCGATGGCAACGCGCTGCTGTTGTCCGCCGCTCAGTTGCGCGGGGAACTTATGGGCCTGCTCACCAATGCCCATCTGATCCAGCAGCGCGATGGCCCTCGCCGCCGCATCAGGCTTGGATCGCTTCTGCACCTTGATCGGCGCCAGGGTGATGTTCTCGAGAATCGAGAGATGGGGAAACAGGTTGAACTGCTGGAACACCATTCCAACCCTGCGCCGGATCGCCCGAACCTGCCGCTCTTCATGCGCTGCGTCCAAGCGAACGCCGAGCACATCAAGCTCTCCGGAATCCAGGGTCTCAAGCCCGTTGAACGTGCGAATCAAGGTGCTCTTGCCGGAACCGGAAGGGCCCATCACCACCAGCACCTCGCCGCTTGTCACCTGCAGGCTCACCCCATCCAGGGCACGCAGCCCCGGGGTGTAGCTCTTGACGAGATCACTGGCAAGGATGGCGACGGTCATCGGCTTGAACGAACGGGATCGAGCTGGAATTCCAGGTGACGGGCCAGCAGAGCCATCGCCGTGCACGCCAGCCAGTAAACCGCAGCCAACCAGAGATACACCTCGAGATAGCGGCCGATGAAGGCCGGATTGGCCAGCAGACTGCGGCTGATACCGAGCAGTTCCACCAGGCCGAGAATCGCCATCAAACTGGTGTTCTGCAAAAGACCAACCGCCTGGTTGGTGAGTGAGGGAAGAGCGATCCGCAGAGCCTGGGGGAGGACCACAAGCTGCAGGGTCTGCACGGGCGACAGCCCCAGCACGGCTGCGGCTTCCCGCTGGGTGGGCGGAATCGCCTGCAGCCCTCCGCGCACATCCTCTGCGATGTACGCCGCTGCAAACAAGGCGAAGGCCACAACCGCCCGCAGTACCCGATTGATCTCAAGCCCTGGCGGCAGGAACAACGGAATCAGCAGTTGTCCAAAGAACAGAACCGCAATCAACGGCACAGCCCGCATCAACTCGATATACCCAGCGCTGCTCCAGCGCAGCACCGGCAGATCACTACGGCGGCCCAGAGCCAGAAGGATCCCCAGTGGCAGAGCCAGAGCGCCGCTGCCTCCCGTGAGCAGGAGTGTGAGCGTGAGACCGCCCCAACTGCGCGTTCCCACCGGCAGCAGACCCAGACCTCCTGCCAAGAGCCAGAGCCCCAGTGGTGCCATCGCAATCCAGGCAAGCGGCAACCAGCGGCGAACCCAGCCACGCTTCGGACCAACGAGGGTCAGCAGCGTGAGCGTGATCAGAACAGCCATCCACAACAACGGACGCCAGCGTTGATCCGCTGGAAAACTGCCCACCGCATACAGCGGCAGATTTGTGGTCACCACAGACCAGTCGGCGCCGACCAGCAGCCAGTGCAACAGCGACCAGCCGGCCCAACCGATGAGAGCCAATATCAGCAGGGTGATCGAGCGATCCAACCAACGGTTCATCAGCGGCTCCTGTTCAGACGACCCAGCACCGCACTGTTGAAGGCGGCCATGCCACCGCTGATCAACAAATTCAGCAGAAGAAAGCTGAGCAAGAGCAGCAGGAATCCCTCTATGGCACGGCCCGTTTGCGTGATGGTGGTGTCACTCACTGCGTAGAGATCGGCATAACCCACGGCAATCGCCAGGGTGCTGTTCTTGGCGAGATTGAGGTATTGGCTCGTCAGCGCGGGGAGAATCGCCGGCAGCGCCTGCGGCAGGACAATCCGACGCAGCCCGAGGCCTTCTGCAAGCCCAAGGCTGCGGAAGGCCTCCCACTGGCCTCGGGGCACCGCATTGATGCCACCACGAACGATCTCGGCAATGGATGCGCCGGTGAAGACAGTGAGGCCGACGAGAACAGCGCAAAATTCAACACTGAGATTCAGGCCAAGCAGCTGGATGCCCTGATTCGAGAGCTTGATCAAGCCCCCCATCGGTGCGGCAGGAAGCCCCAGAAAGGCAACGAAATACCAGAACAACAGCTGCAACAGCAACGGCACCTGGCGAATCAGCGCCACGTATCCACCAGCCAGGCTGCTCAGCAGACGGTTGCCGCTGCTGCGGGCTGCACCGGCAGCCACTCCCAAAACGGTGGCGAGCACCAGGCCAGCCACAATCACCTTGAGGCTGTTGAGCCAGCCGATGGTGAGAGCCCAGAGGTAACTATCGGAAGGCGTGAACGGCAGCGCTGATTCGGCCAGTGCAAAGCCTGCTGGCCGAGCAAGCCATCCGAACCCCAAACCGAGGCCGGTGCGGATCAGATTCACCGCCAGATTGTTGATCAACAACCCCAGCAAAGCGAGCAGCGCAATGCTGATGCCGAGCTGGATAAAGAGATTGCGGCGCCGCATCAGGTGAATGGCGGGGCAATCATCAAACCGCCGTCTTCCGCCAGCCGATTGGCGCCACGGGGAATCGCCACTTCGGTGTCTGGACCGAGATGGCGGTCGTAGATCTCGCCATAGTTCCCCGTGGCCCGAATCGCCTTCACAACAAAGTCATTGGGCAGTCCGAGCTTGCTGCCAAGGTCACCATCCACGCCCAGGAACCGCCGCAACGCCGCCTGGCTGGGATCCGCTTCCGCTTTCTTCACCATGGCGTCAACATTCGCCTGGGTGATGCCCCGCTCCTCCGCCTCGATCAGGGCATAAACCACCCAGGTCATCGCATCGGCCATCTGCTGATCGCCGCCCACCACACCAGGTGCCAAAGGCTCCTTGCTCAAGCGATCAGCCAAGATCACGTGCTCTTCAGGATCTGCAAATCCAGACCGCGCCGCCGCCAGTTGAGAACGATCGGAGGTCATCGCGGCACACCGACCCTGGAGGTAGCCCCCCACCACCTGGTTCAGGTCCTGATACTTGATAGGGGTGTAAGGCAATCCGAGAGCCGCGAATGCGTCATTGAGGTTCTGCTCAGTGGTGGTACCAGAACCCACGCAGATCGCCTTGCCGCTTAAGTCCTGCAGGGACTGCACGCCACTGTCTTTGGGAACAATCAATCCCTGGCCGTCGTGAAAGACCACGGGAGCAAAGCTGATTCCGTTGCCTCCCGCTGCATCACGGCTCAGCGTCTGGGTGGTATTCCGGGACAGCAGATCGATCTCTCCAGAACGCAGAGCTGTGAAGCGCTCCGGCGCGGTCAATGGGCGATATTGGACCTTGTCGGCATCGCCAACAAATGCAGCGGCCATCGCGCGGCAGATGTCCACATCCAGGCCTGTGTAAGTGCCTTCCGGACTGAGAAAACTGAAGCCGGGAATCTTGCCGCTGACGCCGCAGAACAATTCACCGCGCTGCTTAACGAGATCCAGCCTCGAGGTCTCCGTGGTTCCGAGGCTGGCACA
This sequence comes from Synechococcus sp. MIT S1220, assembly GCF_047303025.1. Classification (NCBI taxonomy): domain Bacteria; kingdom Bacillati; phylum Cyanobacteriota; class Cyanophyceae; order Synechococcales; family Synechococcaceae; genus Synechococcus; species Synechococcus sp. MIT S1220. The sequence continues at coordinate 2,696,907 of NZ_CP138939.1, forward strand.
GCTTCCAAGCAGGGTGACCAGCACGCCAAGGGCCCCGAACAAGCTGAAATGTCGGCAAAAGCGCATGCATCTGGTACAGATCGACTGGGATTTTCCCAGATCCTGAAAAGACCAGGACAACATTCCTAATCTCTATTGAATTTCAATCGATCGTTGATGTCGATCGCCGCGGCGCTCGCGGGTGTGCTTTTTACAGCCCTGTTCACCCTCTCCCCGGCCGAGGCTTGGCAGGAGAGTGATCGACAGGCATACAACAACAAAATGGCTCTTCTCAAGGTTTTGTTAGACGGAGCCAAACATCGAGCCACAGACAGCGGTGATCTCGAGACCCTTTGCCTGCTAATGAGCATCGGCAACGATGTCACCCTGCGCTATGTGCAACTCAATCCTGATGATCAGCAAATTCAGAAGCGACTTACCGGCATGCGGGATGACCTGACCGTGTGTCTGGCCTTGCTTTATAACCCCGCCATGCCGCCCAAGCGCTGAATGAACTTGTCAGGCATGGGCAGTTTCCTGGCCGCCAATGCGCTCAAACAAATCCAAACTTTCCTCATTCAGACCAACGAGCTCCACGAGGGAACCACCCGAGCGGAACTTGCGCATCACCTGATCGAGGGCAGCGACACCGCTTTGATCCCAGATGTGGGCACCTGACATATCAATGGTGATTCGCTGCGGATGATCATGCAGATCAAACCCTTGCACGAAATACACCTTGCTTACAAAGAAGAGCTGACCGGTGACGCGATACAACCGTTCATCCTCATTGGGATCAATGGTCTCCACATGAATCACCTTGGCGACTTTTCGGCTGAACAGGATCCCGGCTAGGGCTACACCGGCAAGCACGCCGAGGGCCAAGTTATGGGGAGTGGTGAGCATGGTGACGGCAAAGGTCATCAGCATCACGGAGGTATCGCTCTTGGGAATGCGGCGCAGGTTCCGCAGTCCATTGATGTCTGCGGTGCTAACGGCGATGCTGATCATGACGGCCACGAGGGCTGCCATCGGGATCTGCTTAAGCCAGGCACCGGCAAGCAGGATCATCGCCAGGAGGCTGACACCTGAAAAAAATGTGGAGAGGCGGGTCCGGCCACCGTTCTCCACGTTCATCACCGACTGCCCCACGAGAGCGCAACCGGCCATACCGCCAAACAACGAGGAGACGATGTTGGCCACCCCCTGCCCTCGGGCTTCAACGTTTTTGTTGGTTGTGGTGTCCGTCTTGTCATCCAGGATGTCCTGAGTGAGGAACGTCTCCATCAGCCCCACAAGGGAAATGGCCATGGCAGTGGGCAACACCATGCCGAGGGTGTCGAGGTTGAACGGCACCCCTGCAGGGCCAAACGGAAGGCTGAACGTGGGCAGTCCATTAGGCAGGGTGCCAAGACTGCTCACTGTGGGGATGTCAAAACTGAATCCCACGCTGATCAACGTGAGCACGACGATCGCCACAAGTTGGGAGGGAACGACCTTGGTGAGCCGCGGCAGTCCATAAATGATCACCAAGCCCAGCAGCACCAACCCCCAGACGACGGGGATCTGAGCGCCGTGGGGAAGAAGATCGGCCCCGTGGCTTCCATCGCCGGCATGCAAGTTGAGTCCCAGTTGGGGCAACTGCGCCTGAAAAATCAGCAGCGCCAGTGCATTGACGAACCCGCTCAGCACCCCCTGGGGAACGAAACGCATCTGATAAGCCAAGCGCAGCCAGCCCCAGAGGATCTGCAGGACACCCGTCACCAGGCCGGCCACCATGAGGTACTGCACCCCCAGGCCGGCACCCTTCGCTTCACCTGCCGCCACCAGACCTGTCATCAACAGGGCTGTTGAACCCGTGGCGGAGGTGATCATCGCCATCCGACTTCCCACCACCGCAATGGTGAGGGACAGACAGAATGCTCCGAACAATCCGACCTTGGGATCCACCCCAGCGATGCCGGAGAAGGCAATCGCCTCTGGAATCATCGCGAACGCCACAACCAGACCAGAAAGGAGGTCTTTGGTAGGGCTGGAGAACCATTGGTTCAACAACGATGGACTGGACCGTTTGGCCATGACGGCACGTCGCGGGCAGCGGCGACCGTAGATCAGAGGGAGGGAAGGTTGCCTGCTGGATCCCGCTCCCGTTTCAGGGTACGCAACTCAGGCAGGTACGCACCGAAAGCCTGTTGAAGGACGCGCTTGTGCCAGGGCAGATGTTCATGCAGCTGGGCCAGATGCACACCCGGACAGATGGGGGATAAGAGCGACCAGACCTTCTGAAGCCAGCCAAGACTGCTTTGCCGCTGATCAGCATCGCCGGCGGCCCATGCAGCTGTGATCCATGGCTTCCAGACAGCATCGCGATGGATGAAGGCGCTAGCTTGCCATTCAACCCGTCCAGTCTGACCACCGAGCTGCTGGCCAGCCAAGCTGCAGGACGGATGGGGCCGCTCACGCATCAAGGCAGTCAGCTCGGGCAACACCTCTCGCCATCGGGGCGCTGCAGCCGGTCCGAGCAAGCCCAGAACCTCGCTATGGATGCGGGTGTCGTTTGCAGACTGACCGCCGAGGGGAGGCAATTGATGCTGACCATCAATCGCATGGCTGCCCTGGAATGGCTCCTCTGACACCTGCAGCAGATCAACGGTGGCGTTGTATCGCCAAGACCACTGCAATGAACGACTGTTTGGCCAGGCTTCCGCTTCAGCGATCCAGACGGGCAACTCCGTAAGTTCAATCGTGTCTTGACGGATCCAGAGGGGTGCCAGGGGCCATGTGGCCAGTGTCACATGGGTGATGACTGCAAGAAACGGAGCAGCTCCACAAAGCCCTCTCCACTCTCGATCAACCGATGGTCGGAGATTGAACGACTCTCCGTTTCCCCAGACCCCCTCAATCTGCGTCAGCTGATCAATCGCTAGGCCATGGCTGCGGCTGAGTGGCCCGACACCTCCAGTCAGCACGTAACCCACCCCCGGCAAACAGGACAGTCCAGCCCCAACGGTGCGGCCTCTGGCGGCGAGATGGTCCAGAACAGAGCTCATGCGACACCCTGCAGCAATCCGGATGGCGCCCTGCTCACCCAACTCCATCTCCTGAAAGCCTGGTCGCATGTCCAGGGTCCAGTGGCCGGGCGCTGCACACCGAGTTGTGGTGCCACCACTACAGACCAAGAGAGGTTTCTGTCCAGTCCAGTCACGCAGCAGTGCCGGCAAGGTGTCCCATGTGGGAGCGATCAGGCCTGCGGCGGCAGCATCCGCGGCAAGGGGATTCAACAGGTCAGCCATGGTGCAGCCAGTACCAGCTCGCCGAATAGGATCTGACCATTCGATCAGCGAACACACCCCTTTGGCAGCATTCAGCACGGATTGCCCCGATGACCGCCTCGGTGTTTTGATCTGCGGCCACGGCAGCCGAAACCGTCTTGCGGTGGAAGAGTTCGCCCAGATGGTGGACTCGCTCCGGCCAAGGCTGCAACCTCTCCAGGTGGAACACGGCTATCTGGAGTTTGCCCGGCCGATTCTGAGGGATGGTCTCGATGCGCTTCGCGCCAAGGGTGTGACCCGTGTTCTGGCCATACCAGCCATGTTGTTCGCCGCTGGACATGCCAAGAACGACATCCCTTCCGTTCTCAACACCTACACCGCCGAAACGGGTCTGACGATTGACTACGGCCGGGAATTGGGGATCGACCGATTGATGGTGGCCGCAGCAGGAGCCCGGGTGCGCGAAGCGCTCACTCGGGCCAACGACGATGTCCCAAAAGCTGAAACGCTGCTGGTGGTCGTGGGTCGTGGTTCATCGGATCCCGATGCCAATTCCAACGTCGCCAAGGTGACGCGGATGCTCGTGGAGGGCTTCGGGTTCGGATGGGGTGAAACGGTGTACTCGGGCGTGACATTCCCACTGGTTGAGCCTGGTCTTCGCCACGTGATCCGCCTTGGATTCCGGCGGATCATCGTTGTTCCCTACTTTCTCTTCACAGGGGTTCTGGTGAGCCGGATTCGCCAACACACCCAGCGCGTCGCCGACGATCACCCGGACGTGGAGTTCCTCTCAGCCGGATACCTGGGAGACCATCCGCTGGTGGTCGATACCTTCCGGGAACGCGTTGAGGACGTGTTGCGAGGTGACACCGCGATGAACTGCTCCTTGTGCAAGTACAGAGCCCAGGTGCTGGGGTTCGAACAGGACGTCGGACGCGTTCAGGAAAGCCACCATCACCATGTTGAAGGCCTGGCCGAGAGCTGCACTCTCTGTGAACTGGAGTGCACCGGTGCCTGCCAGCCCGACGGCATGGCTGCCGCCCATCACCACCAGCACAGCCACGAGCATGCCCATAGCCACGGGCATGGCCATCACCATCCTCCCTATCCACACGCGGACCATCCGCTCGGCCCTTCAACCCTCGGCTCGTCAGACCTCCCTCAAAAGCCTTAAGAGAATCCATCGATCTCACCCTGCGATACCACTCGGTCTTGGGTCGGACCCATGGGACTCCCCCTGATCAGATTTTTTTATCACTTGATCGACCCAGGGGTTTTCAGGTCGTTTTCCACAGACCTGCACCCCTTTTCCACAACGTCTCGATCAACCCCTCCCCTCAAGACATGAACTTGTGAAGATCGGGCCATCCCTGACAAACCCCTTGACAGGCATGAGGGTGATCACCCAAGAGCAAGCGAAGGTTGCACCTTGACATCAAAACCTATTGCAGCGCAACGAGTCTCAAATCAAGAATTCATCAGAGCCTTGCAATCTGGCCGCTTTGACGTGTCCCCTGGTTCTGTGGCTTTCTTGGGGAGGGATCGGGTTACGCCAAGACGCTTATGGATCGAAATCATCTGGAGCGATGCCATGACGTGGGTGTCACCACGCAAGGCGATTGCACGCCTGCCTACGTCAGCCTCGAGGCAGAAATTCCGGAGGTTTTGTACCGAGGGATGAAGGAGTTCATCGTCAACCATCCGAACTGGGACCAGTACCGGGTGATGAGTTCAGCCCTGGCCCACTTCTTGTTCCAAAACGGATGCGGAGAACGCGCCGTCACAGACCACTATCTTGACGATCTCTTCATTCGGCCGGAGAACTGAGCGCGATCCGGCAAGCCCGGCGCGACACCGCCATCATTGTCAAAGTTGGACTTTGCCAGGCCGATGTCGGCCAACAAGCTCCATCAACCACCAGCACATTCGGAGCACGCCAGAGTCGGTTGTAGGGGTCGAGAACGCTCGAGAGTTCAGATGAGCCCATCGGAGCACCCCCCAACTCGTGGATGTAATAACCAGGCGGAGCCGCGCCAGCGGCCAGAGCGATAGCTCCCTCCAGAAAAGGCTCGATTAAGGGGAGATGGAACAAATCCTTGATGGGAAGGGCCCGACCAGCTGCTGCATCAATGCATGCATGCATGGTGCGACGCATATGACGCACCATCGCCAGTTCGTTCTCTCCCCAGCCACAGGCGATATGAGGCACAGCGAGTCCCCATCGATCGACCCGACTGCTTAAACAAACGCGGTTCTCTGCACGGGGGAGCACCTCTCCATGACCGATCAAGAACCCAGTGCTGCTCGATGGATCGCGCTTAAGCCATGACGGCGGATCAAAACGGCTGATCCCCCCCCAGAGTCCGTAACCGCCTTGGAAGTCTGGAGAATCCAGCACTCGGCCAAAGGGAACAAAGAAACTTCCAGCACCACTCAGCGCAGGTTGCGGCTGATCAGGGGCCACCGCCAGTGAAAAGAACTGACTGGTGGAGACATGATCCATCAGCCGGGTACCGAGCCTTCCGGATGGATCGATCAATCCGCCGGGCTGTTGATCCTCCCTGGACCGCAGCAGCAGCGCCAGAGACTGAATCGTCGACGCGCAGATCACAATCCGATCAGCCTCGAAGCAGTGGCGACTGCCGCTTGTCTGGTCAACCGTGATCACACCGGTCGCGCGGGCAGCATCAGCGGACATGGTGAGACGATCGACCATCTGATCGCTGAGCAGGGAGACACGCCCCGTAGCCAGAGCGCGGGGCAATGTGCTGCCGCGACTGCTGGATCGCGGCCATGGGCCGTCCTGCGCAGGGTTATGGGGTGCGAATCCTCTGGAATGAATCAAGGAGAAGCCCAGACGTTCCCGAACGGCCGCGGCGAATTGAGATTCGGCTTCGGTCAACGGCAACGGACCGGTGCCCTCGCCATCCGGCAGCTGCTCGAGCCCATCCCGAGAACCATGGATGGCGAGGAAACGCTCCAAAAAGGAGTAGTGCGCGTTCAGATCTGAGGAGCGAATCGGCCAACTGGCCCACTCCCCCTCCACCTCGACCCCCGCGAAATCTTGATCCGAGAGGCGGAGCGTGATGCCGCCCCAGGTGAGGCTGCGGCCTCCCACCTGCCAGCCGCGGGTCCAGAGGAAGGGGCGATCTGGGGGATGGTCGTAAGGATGCTGCTGCTCATCGATGTACAGGCGCGGATTGGCCTTCCAGTAGCCGGGATGCTGGGCCTGGCGTCGATGGCGGCCGCTGCTGATGCCTGCGATGCGACGCAGCATGTTGGCCGGCGCGGAGCCAATGGCTTGCGTACTGGAGAGATCAGGCCCGGCTTCAATGACAAGGACTGTGGCGCCTCCCTCTGCCAGGGTCATCGCAGCAACACCGCCACTGGCACCTGAGCCGACCACAATCGCGTCCCAGTGTTTCTTGAATTGCTCCGGTCGGCCGGCCATGGATCGGAGAGAGTTCGAGCAACCATCTCCTGACGGAGATCGCTGAATTCAATCAGATCGATCGTGGAGCGCTCAGGTGATGAACATCGGCCTCAGGCTCAGCAACAGAATTGAACAACACAGCTAGGGTGATTGGACTGCAAATGTCTACCCATGACAGATGGCGAGACAACGATTCTGATTGCCGACGATGAAGCCAATATCTTGATGCTGTTGGAAATGGAACTACAGGCAGATGGTTATCAAACAATCTGCTGCAATGACGGTTCGGAAGCTTTGGCAAAGATCAGAGAGATGCCGCCGTCTGTCGCACTGCTTGATTGGAATATGCCGATCATTAGTGGGTTGGATGTTTGCAGACGGTTGCGTGATACGGGAAGCTCTTTGCCAGTGATCATGATCACGGCACGGGATGAAATGGACGACAAGATTGCCGCACTGGAATCTGGGGCGGATGACTTCATCTCCAAGCCATTCAACATTCGTGAAGTTCTGGCGCGCGTGAAAGCGTTGGTGAGACGCAGCTCACCAACCACAAGCGACGTGATCACAGCGAAGGAACTAAGTCTTAATTGTGCCGAAAGACGCTGCACTTATCATGGCCAAGACATTTCATTAACGGTGCGTGAGTTCGACCTGCTGGAATGCTTTATGCGCAACCCCAGGCAAGCACTCAGCCGGGGTCAGCTCATCCAGAATGTGTGGGGTGAGGACTACTTTGGCGACGACAATGTGGTCGACGTTTACGTTCGATATCTGAGAAAAAAACTGGAGTCAACCCATCCAGACAGAATCATTCAGACCGTTCGCGGCATTGGCTTTGCTCTGCGCTTTGAGCCTGTCGAATAAGCGAACCTTGAAGACCGAACATCCAATCATCTGAACATCCAATCAACTGAACATTCAGATATGCCCACAGGCTCGAACTCTTTTCTGCTGGGAATTAAAGCTATTTTTTGCAGACTGGCTTCAATCAGTTCTCTGTCGCCTCGAGCTTTGAATGATCTGCTTGGGCAGGGGAACTTCAATATCATTGTCTTTGAAACATGTCCATACAGCCTGTCGCACACTACTTGTAGCGGTTAGGCTTTTCAGTGGGTCATCAAGAAAATACCTCAAACTATATTCAATACTCAATGCATTTTGATCAACAACAAAAGCAGTCACTGTAGATTTCTGGCAAACGCCTTCAATCGAACCAGGAATGCTTTCTAAAAGCTCAATAATATGATCAGGCTGGTAACAGGTTGCTGTATAGATTCTGATTTCACAACGTCGCTTACGGCCAAGCCTGCTGTAAGAGACTGTTTGATTCGAAAAGAATTCATTGTTTGGGATAAAGAGCTCTGCATTATCTCTCTGTCTCCACAATCGTGCTGCACGTGGAGACAATGCCTCAACGCGACAAGCATCGCTATCAACAACGATAACATCACCAGGACGGATCGAGCCCTCGAGCATCAACCAAATTCCACTAATGAAATTAGCAGCAAGATCACGCAATCCAAAGCCAAGGCCCGCCGAAAACGAAGCCAAGACAGTGAGCAATATTGTTGACCTAATACCCAACGAGACAAGAATTAAAACAAACACAACAGCGACAAAAATATAACCAAACAAGTTTGCAATGATCTTCGCCGATTGAGCCGTCGATTGAAGGACGATACGAGCGAAAAACGAAACAGCAGCATCAACCAAAGGCAGAGAAATAATCGCAGCGTAGATCAATCCAACGGACCTTACTAATTCAGCAATTGACACAACACGAATCTCCCCCTCGCCAACCTTATAATCCCAAACTTTAATACTCCAAAGTGGCTCAAATCCACTGGCTTTAATAATTAAAATCAGGGAAACAACGATGACAGCCGGCCGGGCAAACACCGTCATAAAATGCCTAATGCTTAAGGCTCCAAAGATTTTACCCGCTAAAATTTCACTCAGAGCCAAAATCGATATTGCGCCCAAAATGGCACCATTCACCACGAGAAATCGATTGGGCAAAGCGAACAAATAAATGGCCCCAGCCAATGCAAAACTGGACAAACAACCAAATGGGATGAGATATCCAGAAGAGATTTTCCTAAAATAAATGCGATGCAAAAGCGGCACTAAGCCATACAAGCTAATGAGAAATAGAATTTGAACGTAGAGCTCAGGGCGCTGAAGAACAGAAGAAATATAGTTCAGCATTATCACTCTCCCGAATCGTCTTGCAATACATGTTCAGGATCAAGCTGATGCTCAACTTCGGCATCCATACGAGCAGGGAGTTTTGACAGACGACTTCGAAGTAAACTGACATACTTGCGAATTACTTCTTCATCAGTCTTAGGCTGTGAAGCAAAGAAATCACTAAAGAATTCATGATATTCCATATTCACCCTATCATCCCTAAGCAACGTCGATGGCAAAATATTTCCATGGGAAGATGCATCAAGAATTGCTTCGATGTCTCGAAACAATTCCAACTCAGCACGTTCATGCAATTCAAACTGTTCTAAATCAAGATACTTAGAAAGCTCGGAAAATTTACCATTATTCCTCAACCAAAAAGAGGAGTCAATCAACTGATTGATCCATTCAAAAGCATACTTCTGTTGGCCCCTCGAACTCTGCCGACCCATACTCACAACCATCACATTTGGATTGCCAATCGCTGGAACTCCTTCTTTCACACCTGGCAACAAAGACACCATTAAGTCCGACCCCATGGTGCGATCGAGTCGCTCTATGGAACTATTCCGGCAGGGCATCCAGCCGATCAGTCCATTCTCAAAATCTTTTAATCGCTGGTTACCAAATCCGCGATCGTAATATTTTTTTGACGGCTTTACTCTCCACTTCACACTTTCCTCTGGAGTTAAAAGTTCATTTTCTTCACCTCGAGCATTTCTAGCAAACTCAATAAAATTTGGGATTATTTTCTCATCAAAAGAATAATCATCCGCGAAAATCATCTTTAACTCTTCCTGGTTAATTTCGCCAAACGCACTTCCGAAGTAAGAAAATTCAGACCACCTCATCAACACAGCCTGAAAGGGTGCCTTGAGCTCAGCAGAAGGGAGTTCAGCAAAGCTGGCAGGCATTGACTGAATTAACGTCTTGTTTCCACAGGCGTATTGGCTCTCAATAAAAACAGGAAGTGAATAGTAAGTGTTTTGCTTAACAGATAATATGCCGGCAACAATTTTATAGCGCTCACTCCAAGGCAAAGGTTTTTTGATTTCAAAGGGTTTTAACATCTTTCTGGCTCTCATCTTCCTAGCAGTCAATTCCGAGGACACAATCAAATCAGGCCCCAAGCCATATTGATTGCGTTCCTCAACCAAATCAGCAAGCTTGCTTTCCGGCAAAGCACTTAAACGAACATCTGCGTTTTCAAGCCACCTAGGTACTTTTTGAAGGATTATCTCTTTCGACACATCAAACTGCTCGTTTTGTGCATCGTCTTTGGCAAATCCAGGGATGCCCACATAAACAGTAATGACCGGCCGAATCCCCATTGGATTTATCGCTTGGCTGCAACCTGTCAAGGCAAGGCAAGGAAGGCAAGCCAAGATCCAACAAACTGAGGGCCGAAATACGATTTTTTGGAGACGAGTCTGGATTGTTCTGACCAGCACCGCGTCAGCCATCCAATTGCTTGGACCTTAGACAGATGATGACGACTTGTCCGTCAACGTCGACAAAAAAAAGCCGCGGAAGCGACTTCTTAGAACGATAAAAGTTGGTGGCGGGGGGGAGATTTGAACTCCCGACCTTCGGGTTATGAGCCCGACGAGCTACCAGACTGCTCTACCCCGCGGCAGCTCAACGATCATACACAGCGGTGTCGCTAAACACACTGGGATAGATCAACTCTGCTGGAACTGCAATGCACCATTGACCTCCAGATGCACGCCAGGATTGACGATCAACACCTGCTCCTCAAGTTCCTGCAGACCCATCGGCGTCAGCCATTCGAGCTGATGCAGCAGATGCAAGGCGACAGCCTGCTTGGCACGGCGGGAACCATCCTCCACTTTGATCGCAACACCGAGTCCCTCACCGATCCGGCTGAGGCACTGAATTCCCTCGGCACCACCTTTGCTGAGCACTTGCCCATGGCTGCGGCGCATTAATTCGGTATCAAACCTGCCCTCCCCTGCGATCAGATCGGGATGGGCCAGCATCGCGCGACTGATCTGTTCGAGTTCGGCATGGCGCGACGCCCCGAGATGGGCATACAGCAGTGCCATCTGAGCCAGTTGAAGCCGCAAGGTTGGTGCTCCGCAGTCATCACGCGCTGCCACCAGCTCCTCAGCGGGCAATCCCAGCAGCTCGGCAACGCGGCGATTGATTTCCACCTGCACAGGATGCTCGCTCTGCAGATAGGTCTCCAGAGGCCAGGCCATCTTGCGGCTGGTGGCCAGAAACGCCGCATGTTTCCCAGAGCAGTTGTGCTGCAATGGACTTTCAGCATTCAGCGGGACTGGACATTGCAGCTGAGAGGTCTCCAACTCTCCCTTCCACAGCAACTTGAAGGCCTCGCGCGCATGAACATTGGTGCCGGCATGGGAGGCACAGCTGATGGCGACGCCTCGATCCCCCACATCCATTTGATCAGCCGCCCCGCTGCTCAGGAATGGCAGGGCCTGAAATGGCTTTAACGCCGAACGGATGAACGTTTCATAGCCCGGATCACCCGCACACATCAGCACCCGGCCGCGTCCATCACAAACCACGGCATGCACCCGATGCACCGACTCGCTGATGCAGCCGCGCCGCAAAGTGACCTGAAGCGGCGGCGTACTGGAGCGCGGTCCGGCATTGAACCCGGAGGAGAGGGTCATCCTCGTTTGCGACCTGGCTTCAGAGAGCCTGACAGAGGCTTGAACCCACAAGAATCACACCGGTCGCCAAGGCCATCGCCCGAGCCAAGCGCCCCAAGATTGGTCGCACTTCGTGCCGTGCAACCAGAAGATCACGTTCTCGCCAGGAGAGCGGTTTTTCCCAGGTCTGCCCGTCGTACCAGCCGGATTCTTCGTAATCCACGCTTTCCGACAGCAGTCGTTTCATCACATAGGTCCAGCCCAACCACTGCCGCATCAGGAGAAACAACGGCAACACCACAGCCGCCACACCACCTGCCAACACCAACCTCAGCGGGTCACGGCTGAGAACGAGGCTTCCGCTGGCGACCAGCGTGCTGACGGGCAACATCATCAACCAGCTGATCAGCAGACTCCTCAGAAGGGATGGGGACGTCCCAGCCGGCCATGAAAAGAACCAGGACTGTGAGAGTTGTTGAAATTCGTCGAGGGGACGTTGCTCAGGCGGAACGGGACAGACAACGGTTTCGACCATGGCTTCAATCCAGAAAACCGCGTTGTGTTCAGTCCGAACTTAGAAACGAGCGGATCTCACCGTGATTCCAGAACGCCTCAAGGTCGTAATAGCCCCGTTCTCCAGGCTGAAGAACATGAACAATCAGTTCGCCGTAATCGAGCAGGGCCCAGCGTCCTTCATTGACCCCTTCCTTGCGCAGCGGAAGTCGCTCCGCTTCCGCTTCCAGCCGATCCTCAACTGACCCGGCAATCGCCCGGACCTGCACATCTGAATTGCCTCCAGCAATCACCATCCAATCGGCAAGGCTTGAGACCTCATCAACCCGGATCAAACGGATATCCGTGGCCTTGCGGTCGTCACAGGCATCGGCGGCAAGCTCGGCCAGCTGATCACTATCCATAAACATTCTCACTGGTCACGGAACTGCGGGACCCTTCCTGCTGTGCCATTTCAGCCCGAGCCTTGCTGGCACTCTTGCGCAGCGCCTCCAGACGGTCTTCATAAAAGCTGCGGCGCCGTTTCTTCCGCGTCTGCTCCACAAGTTCCTTCAAAGCACCACCGAGGCTGCGATAAGCATTGGGGACGCTGTAGCCAAAGCGGCAGGCCAGATCAATGGCTCGCTCGTCAGCGCTGATGGCGTCCTGCAACCGTTTCTCGGAATTGTTCTTCAGATACAGCCGATATCCGGCGAATCCAGACAAGCCGAGGGCCATAAGCAGAAGCAACCCGTCCTGAACCCAGAGTTCGCCGATCGCACCGCCCAAACCAATCGCCAGAGCTGCCATCTCCCAACCATCCCGTGGGATGGTGTCGTTCTGGATGCGACCAACCTCGTGCCAGAACAGCAGATTGCGATGGTCGAGAGCCAATTGATCCCAGTGATCCAGGTCAACCTGGATCTCCACCTCATCGCGACCGATCTCCTCAAGGGTGATCAGTGGGGGCTCGACCGCAGCGGCGGACTCGACGAACACCCAGCTCTGCATCTCCGGTGGCAGCAGCCCCTTGAGGCGCTGGAGCTCACTCATCGCGTCCTGATCAGATCACTGTCTTAACGGTAGCGAGGCCACCAAGCAGAACCGCATGGACAACAGACCGTCGCAGCTGCGTGGGAAGCTGATTGGGTTTGGCTGAACACGAGCGCTCATGCCACGGCGGACCGATCTGAATCGCATCCTGCTGCTGGGATCTGGGCCGATTGTCATCGGTCAGGCCTGTGAATTCGACTACTCAGGCACACAGGCCTGCAAAGCACTGCGGGCCGAGGGATACGAAGTCATCCTGGTGAATTCCAACCCCGCGTCGATCATGACGGACCCGGGGATGGCAGACCGGACCTATATCGAACCGCTCACACCGGATGTCGTGAAGCGGGTGATCGAGACCGAGCGACCCAATGCTCTGCTGCCGACCATGGGCGGGCAGACAGCCCTCAACCTCGCCGTCACCCTTGCTGAGAACGGAACACTCGAACGGTTCGGGGTCGAGTTGATCGGCGCGGATCTCAAAGCCATCCAGAAAGCTGAAGATCGACTGCTGTTCAAGCAGGCCATGGAACGAATTGGGGTGAGAGTCTGTCCTTCGGGGATTGCTTCATCCATGGAGGAAGCGGAAGCCGTTGGCGCCGCAATCGGCAGCTTCCCAAGGATCATTCGCCCTGCCTTCACCCTTGGTGGCAGTGGTGGTGGCATCGCTTACAACCCTGAGGAATATGTCGCGATCTGCAAAAGCGGTCTTGAGGCGAGTCCCGTCTCACAAATTCTGATCGAACAATCCCTGCTGGGCTGGAAGGAGTTCGAGCTGGAGGTGATGCGCGATCTCGCCGACAACGTCGTGATCGTGTGCAGCATTGAGAACCTCGATCCAATGGGCGTGCACACCGGTGATTCGATCACCGTTGCACCGGCGCAGACGCTCACCGATCGCGAATATCAGCGACTGCGTGATCAATCGATCGCGATCATCCGAGAGATCGGCGTGGCCACCGGAGGCAGCAACATTCAGTTCGCCATCAACCCTGCGGACGGAGAGGTTGTGGTGATCGAGATGAATCCCCGGGTGAGCCGTTCATCCGCGCTTGCCAGCAAAGCCACAGGGTTTCCGATTGCCAAGATCGCTGCCCGCCTCGCTGTTGGATACACCCTCGACGAAATCCTCAACGACATCACCGGTAAGACGCCGGCCTGCTTCGAGCCAACCATTGATTACGTGGTGACGAAGATCCCACGCTTTGCCTTTGAAAAATTCCGCGGTAGTCCTGCTGTGCTCACCACATCGATGAAATCGGTGGGTGAAGCGATGGCGATCGGCCGCTGTTTCGAAGAATCGTTCCAGAAGGCGATGCGATCCCTAGAAACCGGTTTGTCCGGCTGGGGAGCGGACCGCCCAGAACCTGATCTCACCGACAGCGAGATCGATCGGCTGCTGCGAACACCATCACCTGAGCGGATCCTGACCGTGCGGACCGCCATGCTGCGCGGGCGCAGCGATGCGACCATCCATGCCCTCAGCAGCATCGATCCCTGGTTCCTCGCCAAGCTGAGACTGCTGATCACAACTGAGCAGGAGCTGTTGAGCAATCAACGCCTAGAAGACCTCGATGGCTCCGCACTACTGACACTGAAACAACGGGGCTTCTCCGATCGGCAGATCGCCTTCACAACCGGGAGCGATGAACTCAGCGTGCGGAGTCATCGACATGCTCTTGGTGTCCGCGCAATTTTTAAAACAGTCGACACCTGCGCTGCAGAGTTTGCCTCGACGACGCCGTACCACTACTCGACTTACGAACGGCCGCTCCAGCGGATCAACGAGCGAGGCGATCTGGTCAACCTGGCTCCGGCAAATGAAGTGCACCGGGTCAACACCGGCCGGAAAATGATGATTCTGGGAGGGGGGCCTAATCGAATTGGTCAAGGAATCGAATTCGATTACTGCTGCTGTCATGCCTCATTCGCAGCACAAGACCAGGGCCTGACCAGCGTGATGGTCAACAGCAATCCCGAAACGGTCTCAACCGACTACGACACAAGCGACAGCCTCTACTTCGAACCCTTGACGCTTGAAGATGTTCTCAACGTGATCGAAGCGGAGCGCCCCGATGGCGTTGTTGTGCAGTTCGGCGGACAAACCCCTCTGAAACTCGCCATCCCCCTTCTGCGCTGGCTGAACAGCGACGACGGACGCGCCACCGGCACTCAGATCTGGGGGACATCGCCGGAATCGATCGACCGCGCTGAAGACCGTGAACAATTCGAATCGATCCTGAGTGATCTCGACATCCGCCAGCCACGCCATGGGCTTGCCCGCAGTGAAGAAGAGGCCCGGGCGGTGGCCTCCAGGGTGGGCTATCCGGTCGTGGTACGTCCCTCCTATGTGCTGGGTGGACGGGCCATGGAGGTGGTTTTCGATGAAGCTGAGCTCAACCGCTACATGCATGAAGCGGTTCAGGTTGAACCCGACCACCCCGTCCTGATCGATCAATACCTCGAGAACGCGGTTGAGGTGGATGTGGATGCATTGTGCGACCACACCGGTACGGTCGTGATCGGTGGCCTGATGGAACACATCGAACCTGCGGGGATTCACTCCGGGGATTCGGCATGCTGCCTCCCGGCGGTCTCTCTCGGAGAGCATGCCCTGAACACAATTCGCGAGTGGAGCAAGGCACTGGCCCTCGCTCTCGAAGTGAAGGGCCTGATCAATTTGCAATTCGCCGTCCAGCGTGACCTGGATGGACGTGAAATCGTCTACATCATCGAAGCCAATCCGCGGGCATCGCGAACGGTCCCCTTCGTTGCCAAGGCCACGGGCAAGCCCCTGGCACGCATCGCCACACGGCTGATGGCCGGTGAAACCCTGACCGAAGCAGGGCTGTTGCAGGAACCTCAGCCACCACTGCAGGCGATCAAGGAGGCTGTGCTCCCGTTCAGGCGTTTCCCTGGTGCCGACACCGTGCTCGGACCTGAAATGCGCTCAACGGGTGAAGTAATGGGTTCCGCCGACAGCTTCGGCATGGCCTATGCAAAAGCGGAGCTGGGTGCTGGCGAAGCTCTTCCCACCAGCGGCACGGTGTTTCTCTCCACCCACAACCGTGACAAGCCGGCACTGGTCCCTGTGGCAGCTCGGTTGATCGAACTGGGGTTCCAGGTGATCGCGACCACCGGTACAGCCCAGGCGCTGCGCGATGCCGGACTCAAAGTCCAGTCAGTTTTGAAGGTGCATGAGGGTCGTCCCAACATCGAAGACCTGATCCGCTCCAATCAGGTTCAGCTGGTGATCAACACCCCGATCGGTCGTCAGGCCGCCCATGACGACAAATACTTGCGCCGTGCCGCACTGGATTACGCCGTTCCAACCGTGACGACCCTGGCGGGTGGCCGTGCAGCAGTCGAAGCGATCGCAGCTCTGCAGCAACAATCCCTTCTCTCCATTCATGCACTTCAGGACATTCATGCTCAGCGGGTCTGATCGGTAGGGTTGAAAGCCTTTCCTGTGCTGTCCCGCTGTGACCGTTTCAGCCTCCCCTTCCAACGCGGCAAAGCCCGGCAGCGATTGCAGGGATTCCTTCCGGCGTGCCTACGAGAACCGCTACACATGGGCTCCCGGTTTTGGTGGCTACACGGGCCGTTGCATCTGGGAACAGGATGATCGTCGAGTGGAGGGCCGTTTTCAAGTTGGAGCTGATCTGAAAGCAAGCGTTGAGGGCATCGACGATCCCGACGTGTTGAAGGCGATGAATTCACAACTTTGGGAGGTGGCGATTCACCGTGTTCGCCGCAGCTTCGAACAGACCCATGGCTCGAACACGTTCACCGCTGGCGAGACAGATGCGGTGGGAACCGAAGTGATCATCGGCGGAAAAGGCGAAGGGGATCGCTACCGCATCAAGGACGATGTCGTCACGATGGTTCACCGCCACATCCACGGCACCGTCGTCACCATCTACACCACTGAGGTGACTGACACGGGGGCTGGCTACCTGAGCCACACCTACACGAGTCAATACGCCGACCCAGCCACGGGAGACGCGCGCGGTGGACGCAGCAGCTTCAAGGACACCTTCACTCCCCTGCCAGGAGAGGGACCCTGGGTTCTATCAGAACGGGTGATCGCCACCGAAGCCCACGGCGACACACCCGCCGGCTCCCAGACCTTCCGCTTCGAAGATCTCGAAGCGCTTTGAGATGATTGCCGGCGCCTGCCAGCTGTGAGACCATCCGCGCAAGTTGCGCTTCAAGGATGGACGGTCTGGAACAGGCCATCAAAGCGGTCAATGGGCCAATCAACAGCGTTGTCTGGGGTTGGCCCACTGTCATTTTGATCGCCATCACCGGCATCGTTTTGATGATCGGCTTGCGGTTCATGCCCCTGCAGCGCCTGGGGTATGGCGTCTCAATGATGTTCAGGCCCAGCGAGGCTGGGAACGACGGTGAGATCACTCCCTTCCAGGCGTTGATGACATCGCTCTCGGCGACGATCGGCACCGGAAACATCGCCGGAGTTGCCGGCGCGATCGCCGTCGGTGGTCCAGGTGCTGTTTTCTGGATGTGGGTGATCGCCATCTTCGGGATTGCGACAAAGTACGCCGAAGCCGTGCTTGCAGTTCAGTTCCGCCAAACAGATGCCGAGGGCAACCATGTCGGCGGTCCGATGTATTACATCCGTAATGGCCTTGGCAGCGGATGGAGCTGGATGGCAGGGTTCTTTGCCCTGTTCGGAATGCTGGCCGGGTTTGGGATCGGGAACGGCGTTCAGGCCTTTGAGGTCTCCTCGGCGCTGAGCCTTGTCGGAGTGCCAAAACTCGTGACTGGGGTGGTCCTGGCGGCCCTTGTCTTCGCCGTTGTGATCGGCGGTATTCGCCGAATCGCACAAGCGGCCTCGGCCATCGTCCCGCTGATGTCAGTTCTATATGTAGCGGCCTGCCTGCTCGTCCTGCTCCTCAACATCGGTTCTGTCCCCGAAGCGTTCGCCACAATCTTTTCCAATGCCCTCTCCGGGAAGGCTGCTGCAGGTGGCGCCCTTGGACAGGTTGTGCTGATGGGCTTTAAACGCGGGATCTTCTCGAATGAAGCCGGACTCGGCAGTGCTCCGATCGCTCATGCAGCTGCCAAAACCGATGACCCCGTCCGCCAAGGCACCGTGGCGATGCTTGGCACCTTTATCGACACCCTGATCATCTGCACGATGACGGCTCTTGTGATCATCACCACAAAAGCCAACCTGTTCCTCAATGAGGCCGGGGACAAACTCAGCGGTTCTGACCTCTCGATCGCCGCTTTCAATGCTGGAATCTCCGGTAGCGGATTTGTTGTCACCCTCGGACTTGTGGTGTTTGCCTTCACCACAATTCTTGGCTGGAGCTTCTATGGAGAGCGTTGCACCACCTATCTGTTTGGAGAAAAGGCAGTGCTTCCCTTCCGGCTGGTCTGGGTCGCCGTCGTCGTGATCGGTGCTGTTGCGGGGGATCGCGGTGTTGTCTGGTCGATTGCCGACACCCTGAACGGCCTGATGGCTCTGCCCAATCTGGTCGCACTGCTGCTGTTGTCTGGAACCGTGTTCCAACTCACCCGCGATTACAAATTCGGCGAGTGATCCACTCAACGAAGCGTTGAAAAAGATCATCAAAAAGGGGGCACTTAGCCCCCTTTCTTTAAGCCGATGTTGAAGCGGTTTTATCCAGCTTCAGATTTCAGTCTTCACCACCAGGCAATGGGGTCACATCCTTGAGTTTCTCGTTCAATTGCATCGCCATGCTCTGACGGCCGACAGCCAGGACCTTGAGGGTGTCTTCATGCATGCGCAGCTGCGCATCTGCCACCTGCATCCCCCGGACCAGTTCCTTGAGCTCATCAGGGAGTGTGTTGAGGTCGTAGCGCTTGCCCTCAAACGTGAGCACTGGATTGGGGTTGTTCGCTGCGGAGTCAGTCATCGATCGATGCCGGGAATAGTCTGGACCGGCGCTCGAACTTTAGTGGTGTTCAGCGATTCTGCAGATCGCGGATGAACTGGCGTTCGCACAGCTCCCGGTAGCGTCCCCCTTGATGCATCAGCTGGTCGTGACTGCCGCGATCAACGATGGACCCCTTCTCAAGCACGACAATTTGATCGGCCTCTTGCACTGTTGCGAGGCGATGGGCAATCACAAGAACCGTTCGGTCGGCCATGGCCCGTCGCAACCCGACCTGAACCGCTGCTTCCGCCTCCGCATCCAACGCACTAGTGGCTTCATCCAGCAGAAGAAGCGCAGGATTGCCCAGCACAGCACGGGCAATCGCGATGCGCTGCAGTTGGCCACCCGAAACATTGGAACCACGCTCCTCCAGGAGCGTGTCGTACCCCCTCGGGAAGGAGCGGATGAAGGCGTCAGCATTCGCGAGTCTGGCCGCCTCGATCACCTCGGCATCGCTGGCAGAGCGCCCGAAACGAATCGCCTCGGCGATACTTCCAGAAAACACAGTGGTGCGCTGGGGAACCAGCGCGACCTGACGTCGCAACTCACGGGCACGAAGCCGACTTAGATCATGGCCATCCAGCAAGATCTGCCCGGACTGACAGGTGTTGAACCGCAGCAGCAATGAGAACAATGTGCTCTTGCCAGCACCGGAGGGACCAACCAATGCCACCACCTGACCAGCGCGGATCTCGAGATCGATCCCATGCAGAACGGGGTCGTTGGCGGTGTAACTGAACACGACGTTCTCCAGCTTCAAATCACCGCGAAGCGCTCCCAGAGGAACAGCATCCGAAGGGTCCGCTGGTTCCTGGGGCTCTCTTTCAATCTGGCGGAGACGACGAAGCGAAGCCTGCCCCTGCTGAAATTCATTGAAGTTGTTGGTGACATGCGCGATCGGATCAATCAGCACGACCAGTCCGGTCAGGTAGCTGCTCAACCCGGCAATCGAGAGATCCCCACTCTGAATTCGCCAGGCCGCAAGGCCGAGCACAGAAAACAACCCAACCACTTCAATCATCCCGACGACGGGATGTTGCAGCGCAACCAGGCTGTAGGTGCGATGACGGGCGCGACGATGTTGATCGATTTCCGACTCAAAACGCTGCTGCAACCAGGGCTCGGCAGCAAAAGCACGCACCAGCGGCAAACCATCGATCGCTTCGCCCAGCAAACCGGCCAGTTCACTCACTTTTTTCTGACTCCGTTCGGTCGCCGCCATCACCCGGGCCCCGAACAGGCTGATCAACCAGACGATCACTGGTGCCAGCAGGACGATGGCTCCTGTCAGCTTCCAATCCAGCCAGAGCATGTACCCCAGTACTGCGATCAACTGCAGAGCGCTGGGGACTGTGTCATGGATGGACTTGTAAAGCACCTCGCTCACACGATCGGCATCCTCCGTGAGCCTGTAGGTGAGGTCCCCTGCTGACAGCTTTTCCAGAGCACCGAGCTCCACGGTCTGCAATCGGCGAAACAGATCACTGCGCAGTTGTTGGCTCACAAGAAGCGCAGGACCTGCAAGCAGCGAGTCCATCCCGAACTGAGCCAGCTTCTGAACGGCAAAAATCGCCACCCCCTGCAGAATCAAGTTGATCACCCGGGGCAGATCACGGGAGCTCAGCGATGGGAACAGATCCCCGGCCAGATTGAGCAGCAGCAAGAAACTGCTCACGTACACGAGCATGCAGGCGAACCCAGCGATCAGCTGACGCAAGTGGGGTCGCAGAAGCGGCAACAACCGCCTGAACCCGGCCTGAGAGGGTTTCAACATGGCGGCACAGTATCAATGTTGTTCTGGCGCCCCTGACTGATGAAGCTCGATCAGTTCCTGAAATGGGTGGGTTGGGTCGCAACCGGTGGTGAAGCCAAACACCACATCCAGGCGGGAGCTGTGACCGTGAACGGTGCGGTGGAAACCCGACGTGGCCGTCAGCTAAATCCAGGCGATCAAGTGAATCTGGGTGGAGAGCAAGCCATTGTGGAAGAAAACCCAACGACCAAGCCCTAGGTTGGCCCGCAGTTCCGATGAGGATCAGGGCGTGCGCAAACGGGTGATCGCCGGCAATTGGAAGATGCACATGACCTGTGCGCAGGCGCGGGACTTCATGGCTGCCTTCCTGCCGCTCATCACCGATCTTCCTGATGACAGGACTGTGGTGCTGGCTCCCCCTTTCACCGCGGTGTCCACCATGGCGGAGTTGGCTGCCGGGAGCTGTGTTGAGATCTCCAGTCAGAACGTGCACTGGCAACCCAAGGGGGCATTCACAGCGGAGATTTCCGCCGAGATGCTTCTGGAACACAAAGTTCGGTATTCGATCGTCGGCCACAGCGAACCCCGGAAATATTTCTCGGAAAGTGACGAACAGATCAACCACAGGGCGCGCGCAGCCCAGTCCCACGGCCTGATTCCCATCGTCTGTGTCGGTGAGAGTGATGAACAGCGGGAACGCGGCGAAGCGGAACGGGTGATCCGTCGTCAGATCGAACAGGGGCTGGAGGGGCTGGACCCGAACAACCTCGTTGTGGCCTATGAACCGATCTGGGCAATCGGCACCGGAAAAACCTGTGAATCACCGGAAGCGAACCGGATCTGCGGTCTGATCCGCAGCTGGGTCGGAGCGACGGATCTGGTTGTGCAGTACGGGGGCTCCGTCAAACCGGAAAACATTGATGAGCTGATGTCGATGAGTGACATTGACGGAGTGCTGGTTGGCGGCGCATCCCTCAAGCCTGAGGGATTCGCCCGGATTGCCAACTATCAAGACAGCTGAGCCCTTGAGCTGGCCAACGGCTTGGCGGCAGCGCACCGCGGTGATGGGGGTGATCAACATCACCCCGGATTCCTTCAGTGATGGTGGACGTTTCCTGAAGACAGAGCACGCTGTGGCTGAAGCAGCGCAACAACTGCAGCAGGGTGCAGATGTTTTGGATCTCGGAGCACAGAGCACCCGTCCTGGTGCAGAGGACGTTGGCGCGGAAGAGGAACTGCGCCGATTGCTTCCGGTTGTCCGGGAAATCCGCAAGCGATTCCCTGCAGCACTCCTCTCCGTTGACACCTTTCTGGCACCAGTGGCGGAGGCTGCGCTCGATGCCGGCGTGAACTGGGTGAATGACGTCAGCGGTGGGCGCCGCGACCCCAACCTCCTTCGCTCGGTAGGTGCTGCGGGTTGTCCGGTGGTGTTGATGCACAGCCGGGGCGACAGCCGCTCAATGGATCAGCTCACCGACTACGGCGACGTTGTGGAGGATGTTCGCAATGGGCTGATCGAACGCACTGAAGCGGCCCTGGCCGCTGGTGTGAAGGCTGAGCAAATCATTTGGGATCCAGGCCTGGGCTTTGCCAAGACACACGCCCAGAACCTGTTGTTGCTGAAAGGTCTAGACATTCTCTGCTCGGAACCGTTTCCGCTCTTGGTCGGCCCGTCCCGCAAGCGATTTATTGGAGCCGTGCTGGATGAACCCCGCCCTCGAGCACGCATCTGGGGAACTGCAGCGGTCGCCTGTCGTTGCGCACAAGCCGGTGTGGCCATCGTGCGGGTTCACGATGTCGGGCCAATGGCCCAGACGCTGACGATGGCCTCCACACTCTGGTGAGGCAGAAGCAGGCTGTCGTCATGCCCGACTCAAAAAGCACGATTTTCATCCAGATCGCGGCTTATCGAGACCCGGACCTTCCAGCCACACTGATCGACCTGATCCACCAGGCCGCTCATCCAGAACGGCTTCATATCGGGATCTGTCTGCAGCTTGAGGACTGTGACCCGACCGAATGGGGAGAGACATCGTTTCCCAAACACCCTTATCTTTCGATCATCCGCTCCCGCGCGGCTGACAGTCAGGGAGCCTGCTGGGCGCGACATCAGGCGCAAAAGTTGTTCCAAGGGGAAGCATTTCTGCTCCAGATCGACAGCCACATGCGGGCTATTCCGAACTGGGATGTGCTGTTATTGCAGACCTGGGCCGAGTGCAGGGATCCATCGGCCGTGCTCAGCGTCTACCCGAATGGTTTTCGCCTGCCCCGCCAGCTGCAACTCGATTCATTGCCCGTGATGGGAGCGCAGCGATTCGATGACTACGGCATCCTCAAATTCCAGGGGATCAGCCGCTACCGCTTGCCTGAGCAGCAACCTCATAAACCCATCGTCAGCGCCTGCGTTGCCGGCGGTTTTCTGTTCGGCCCAGGAGAGATTGTTGCGAGGGTTCCCTACGACCCAAAACTATATTTTTACGGTGAAGAAATCTCGATGTCCGTTCGGTTGTGGACCCATGGTTTCAACATCTATTGCCCTCACCAATTGTTGGTGTTTCACCTTTACAAATCGTTGGCCGCCAATGGTGATCGATCGACAACGCATTGGGCAGACCACAGTGACTGGTTCCAGTTGAATCGTCGTTCTCTGGTGCGAGTGCACACCTTGCTAGGGAGCATGAATCAAGCCCCTGCATCCTTGAAACCCTCAACCGATGATGTTGACGATCTGAACAATTACGGCCTTGGCTGTCAGCGGAGCCTCGAAGCTTTTCAAGACTGGGCCGGGGTGAACTTCGTCAGACAAACAATTAGCGAAGAAGCCATGGCTGGTCATTTCAAAAGTGTCGAATCATGAGTTCAAGGTGCTTCCAAGACCAATCCCAATAATTAAATCATTGTCTTAAATATCATTGTCCCATCGAATCAAAACCACGGAGCAATCAGATTTTCAAATCCAGCTGCGATCAAACCGGAGCATCTTTACGCTACTCCTGACACCTACATCAAAGAGCCTCTCCATCAAAGTAAGCGTAAAGCCGCAATTCTCAGCCGATCCAAAGGAAAACGGGAAGATTAAAACTAACGTCCATCGAAAGAACAAGTTTTAAGCTTTTCTCAGTCCAGGACAATCAACTGAAGCAGCGGATACATTCATGTAAATTAGATAAAATGAAATCAAGATAAAAATACGAGATTAACATCAATATTAGAATCAGAAAAGCTGGCTCTGAAGCCCGCTTTTAATCGAAAGTTCAATCGGCGGCAACTCCTTCGATCCTGTCCTCAACCTCCTGATAGAGCTCCTGTAGCTGCTGGATATTCTCGTCGGATGTTTCCCAATAACCGCGACCATTTACCTCCAGCAGAGTAGAAACAATGCGTCGGAAACTATGAGGATTAAGCTCCAACAAACGCTTCCTCATCTCAGGATCGTTAATGAATGTTTCATTGGCCTCTTCGTAAACGAAATTATCCACTGCACCACTTGTTGCACTCCATCCAAGAGTAAAATTCAAACGCTTGGCCACTTCACGCACACCCTCGTAACCGGAATCAAGCATTCCCTCGTACCACTTGGGATTCAGCAGCTTGGTGCGTGAATCGAGGCGGATTGTTTCATTGAGAGTTCGTACCTGTGCGTTGGCAGTTGTGGTATCTGCGATGAAGCTTGTGGGCTCTTTGCCGTCGTCCCGGAGCTCTTTAATCAACTTGGTGGGGTCAGAATCAAAATAATGGCTGACGTCGGTAAGGGAAATTTCCGCAGAATCAAGATTCTGGAATGTTACGTCAGCAGTCTTCATCACTGACTCAAAAACATCTCGCTTCTGATTCATCTCGCCAGGATTATCAGCATTGAAAGCGAATGTCTTGCGGGAAAGATACATTTCCTGCAGCTCTCCTTCCTCTTCCCAGGTACTGTTCTCAACTGCAAGATTCACATTGGAGCTGTAACTTCCGCTGGCATTGGAAAACACCCTGCAGGCCGCATCGCGCAAGCTGGTTCCTTCCTTCTCGGCTTGCTCCAGCGCATGCTTGCGAACAAAGTTCTGGTCTAAGGGCTCATC
Organism: Synechococcus sp. MIT S1220; assembly: GCF_047303025.1. Lineage (NCBI taxonomy): Bacteria > Bacillati > Cyanobacteriota > Cyanophyceae > Synechococcales > Synechococcaceae > Synechococcus > Synechococcus sp. MIT S1220. Next base: position 2,721,712 of record NZ_CP138939.1, read on the forward strand.
TGCTTCAGCCGCCATTTTCACAGCCTGATCGATCAATGCCATCTGGTTGATGAACAGATCTCGGAACACACCGGAGCAGTTCACCACCACATCAATCCGAGGGCGGCCCAGTTCTTCGAGGGAAATCAACTCGAGCTTGTTGACGCGGCCCACGGAATCCGGCATTGGCTTGACACCAACGAACCAGAGGATCTGAGCCAAGGATTCGCCGTAGGTCTTGATGTTGTCGGTCCCCCAGAGCACACAGGCAATCGTTTCTGGCCACGTGCCTTGATCTTCACGTTGCCGCTCAATGAGCTTGTCCACAACACCTTTTGCAGCGGCGACAGCTGCACGGGTTGGAATCGCTTGAGGATCAAGGGCATGAATGTTCTTGCCGCTTGGCAACACACCGGGGTTGCGAATCGGATCACCACCGGGGCCCGGAAGCACATACTCACCGTCGAGTGCCTTCAGCAGGCTCTCCATCTCCATGTCTGCACAAACCTGCTCAAGGCAGAAGCGCAGATAGGTGAAAAGTTTGTCGAGCTCAGTGGAATCAATCTGGATGAATCCTGCACTGCAACAGGCCCGCAGCCAGGGGGAAGGCAGCTTGAAGCCGAATCTTGCGAGGAAATCGAAGAACCAACCGAAGCTATTCCGCATGCTGACGCGACCATCGCGACCGGTCAGCGAGCGCACCATCGCACCGATCGCAGCTCTAGATGTCTCCGTGATCGTGCGATTCAGCTCAACATCAGCGAGCACACCGTCGTCGTTCCCTTTGTAGACATCGTCAATGGTGCGACCCGTCGCTTCGGCAAGAAGTCCCGGAAGCGAACGCAGACCGTCTTCTTCGCGCTCGAGTGCTGCAATGTTGACCAGGGTCGCGATCGCTTCTTCAGCTGTTGGTGGTTTTCCGATGGTGTGCAGACCGCATGGCAACAGCCGACTTTCGATCTCCATCAACTGCCGGTAAACAGCGCCGATGAGGGCGTCGCGTCCTTCCAACTCAAGGCTGGAGGAATCCCCTTCTGGCAACTCCACATCCTTGTCCAGATTGCACTGACGAGCTGTTTCAACAATCGTGTTGACGATCTGGATGCCGCGACCGCCTTCCCGCAGCTGCTGATAGGAGCCAACGAGTTCACCCAGTTCCTTCAATCCCTTGTAGAGGCCGGCATTTTCTGCAGGCGGGGTGAGGTAGCTGATCGTGGAGGCGTAGCCTCGACGTTTGGCGATCGTTGCCTCTGAAGGGTTGTTTGCTGCGTAGTAATAAAGGTTCGGCAGCGCGCCGATCAGGGAATCGGGGTAGCAGGTTTCGCTCATCCCCATCTGCTTGCCAGGCATGAACTCCAAAGAGCCATGGGTGCCGAAGTGGAGAACAGCATCAGCTCCCCAGATTTTTTGGAGGTAGGTGTAATAGGCAGCGAAGCCGTGATGGGGGCTGGCGCTTCGGGAATAAAGCAGCCGCATTGGATCGCCCTCATAGCCGAAGGTGGGCTGCACACCAACAAAAACGTTGCCGAAGTGACGTCCAAAAATCAGAAGGTTCTGACCATCGCTGTTGAGATTTCCGGGGGGCTTGCCCCAGTTCTCTTCCAAACGCTCTGAGTAAGGCGTAAGCCGCTCATATTCCTCCACACTCATGCGATGGGCGATGGAGAGTTCAGGTGCTCCCTCCAACGCTTCAGGATCGTTAATGACGGCCTCCATCAGGGCCTTGGGTGTTTTGGGCAGATTCTGGATGTCGTATCCCTTGGCCTTCATTTCCTCCATCACGCGATGGATGGAACCGAAAACATCGAGGTAGGCAGCAGTTCCCACATTTCCCTTGTCGGGGGGGAAGCTGAACACCGTGATCGCCAACTTTTTGTCGACACGCGGCTTGATCCGCAAGGACGACCAGCGGATGGCCCGTTCAGCGATGGCATCGACCCGATCCTGGAGGGTGTGCGCCTTGCCTGTTGCGTCATCGCGTCCTGAAAGAACAATCGGTTCGATCGCTCCATCGAGTTCAGGAATGGCGATTTGAAGGGCGACCTGCACCGGATGCAGGCCGAGGTCGCTGTCTTCCCACTCCTGTGTGGTCTGAAACACCAAAGGCAGGGCAACCATGTAAGGGCGGTTGAGCTTCTTCAGCGACTCGACCGCCTTCGGGTGATCCTGCCGGGCCGGGCCACCGACGAGTGCAAAACCGGTGAGCGAAACGATCCCATCCACGTGTGGCTGCTCAGGATTGAGCGGGTCATAGAAAAAGGCATTGACGGGCTTGGAGAAATCAAGACCTCCACAGAAGATCGGGATTACCCTTGCGCCCCTGTACTCAAGCTCCTGGATCGTTGCAACGTAATGGGCGTCATCCCCGGTCACGATGTGACTGCGTTGCAAGACCAGACCGATCACGGGGCCTTGACGGGCCTTCTCGGAGAGGTCGGTACGGCTAGACGTCCAGTTGAGATATTCCTTGAGGTCCTCAAACATCGAGGGGGCTAAAGGGTGCCAGATCCCCAGATCAGGGAAGACTTCGGGTTCCGCCACATCCATCAGCGGACGCTCCTCGCCATCTGTGACGGGAAAGACGTATTTATCCGCCAACATCAGCAGGAAATTACGCAAGTTGTCCGGCGTTCCTCCAAGCCAGTACTGAAAACTGAGCATGAAGCTCCTGGCATCCTGCGCCTTTTCAACAGGCAGATATTTGAGAACAGTGGGCAAAGTGTTTAGGAGCTTGAGCATCGCGTCCTGGAAGCCAGCCCCACCGGCTTCCTTTCGCTTTTTCATGAAGCCGGCAATGGCACTCTTGCTCTGACCGAGCTGAGCCATTGAGAAGCTTCCCAACTTGTTTAAGCGCATCACCTCCGGCATGGAGGGGAAGACAACGGCGGCCTTGAGCCGGTCACGGTGGGGCGTCACAGCCTCCACTACCTTCTGTGCCAGGTCTTCGATGAAAATCAGCGAGGCGATGAAGACGTCAGCCTCAGCCACGTCCGCACAAAAGTCGGCGTAATTTTGGTCGTCGCGCAGTTCCTCGATCAAGTAGCCACTTAGTTGAATTCCAAGGTCTCCACCCGCCGCATTCAGAGCGTTTGCTGCCTGTGTGAGAGCGTTTTGATACTGAGGTTCGAGAACTACATACACAGCCTTCATCACGGATGGATGGTTTTGACCATCGGCAGGAGCAACTCGGCGATCGGCGGAGCGAACCTGCGTAAACATCTCTCGGCTTTGAGCAATGTGAAGAACATTACGGGCAGGGAAGGTGCGCTGCGACGATTTCAGGTCGGGCGTTACATCTGCAGCCCCATAGGCTGAAGCGATCTACTGCGCTCAGATGACCGCTCAGATTCCCGTTGTCGTGGCCGGCGCCCTCGGGCGAATGGGCGCTGAAGTGATCAAGGCCGTCGTGGGTGCCGATGACTGCAGCCTTGCGGGGGCGATTGACAACACCCCGGGAAAGGAAGGTATTGATGTGGGCCTGGAACTCGGACTGGGGGAGCTTGAAATCGCCGTGACCTCCGATTTTGAAGGGTGCCTTTGCGCAGCCAGCCAGGCGGTGCGCGACAGCGGTGCCGGTGCTGTTTTGGTGGATTTCACCCATCCATCGGTGGTTTACGAACACACACGGGCAGCGATTGCCTATGGCGTACACCCTGTCATCGGCACCACAGGACTGTCCCCGAAGCAGTTAAGCGATCTCACGGAGTTTTCTGAGAAAGCTTCTGTCGGTGGTGCCGTGATCCCCAATTTTTCGGTGGGCATGGTGCTGCTCCAGCAGGCTGCTGCGGCCGCCGCCCGCTTCTACGACCACGCTGAACTGACGGAACTGCATCACAACCGGAAAGCTGACGCGCCAAGCGGTACGTGCATCAAAACAGCTGAATTGATGGAGGACCTTGGCAAGAGCTTCAATCCAGCCGAAGTGGATGAGCACGAATCCTTGGAAGGGGCACGCGGCGGCCGTCGAGAGAGCGGTCTTCATCTGCATTCGATCCGGCTGCCTGGGCTCGTGGCGCATCAGGAAGTGATGTTCGGAGCACCAGGGGAGACCTACACCCTGCGACACGACACGATCGATCGTTCTGCCTACATGCCGGGAGTGCTTCTGACCGTGCGCAAGGTGCGCGACCTGCCCAAGCTTGTTTACGGCCTTGAACGGTTGATCTGACTTGCCTTCCGATGCTGATTCCGCTTCGCCCCGGTGAACTGCAGCGCCTAATTCCAGCTGTGGCCACAGGCAACCAGTTCCGGAACGCACTGGGGAAACCCCGTGAGATCCTGCAGCGCGTGATGATCGCAACCATCGGCGGTGTGATCACACTGTTGATCAGTCAGAGCCAGATGACCAGCCGTTGGGGGCCGTTTTGGCTTGTAACCGGTGTGGTCTTTCTTCTTTATATGTTGTGGGGGCCGATCCTGCAGGCAGGCCAGCGAAATGCAACCCTGCGTCGCTATCCGGCCGCCGCTCTCTTCGAGGGAGAAGTCATTGAGGTGGAAACCCGCGAACGGGTGGAGAACCGCCACGAACAGGCGGACAATCGGGGACAGTTGGAACTTGTGGAGAATCGACGCACCTGGCTGCTGCTGGAACTGGAAGACGAGGACGGCTATCTCGGGCGCCTTGCCTTTCCAATGGAAAAAAAGCACCAATCGATCCGGCGAGGAGCGTTAATCCGCTGCCTCGTCCTGAGCGAAAGGAAAGACTTTTCACGCATCGGGGCGTTGAGCGATGCATGGCTTCCTGCAGAGCGGATGTGGGTGGGTGAATACCCCTTCCTTCTGAGGCCTGCGTTTGAAGAGCTTTGCCAGATGCGCCTTGCCAGGCGCTGACCTGGCCCGGCCCGTTACACATTTCTTAAAACTGGTTTACACTTCGTAGCATTGAGTGTTCAACCAGTCATGACCCAAGCTCCTTCTGCTTCCGCTCCGGTGATCCGTGGTGCCACCGTTACCACTGAGGATGGAGGTCGTTTGAACGCTTTTGCAGCAGAACCCCGCATGCAGGTTGTGGAAGCTGAGCGCGGCTGGGGCTTCCACGACAGGGCTGAAAAGCTGAACGGTCGGATGGCCATGCTCGGGTTTGTTGCACTTCTGGCCACTGAGATCGCTCTTGGAGGAGAAGCCTTCACGCACGGTCTGCTCGGTCTGGGCTGATCGCTTCAACCAGCGATCCGCACTTCAGAAATCCACGATTCCCAGTCAAGGTCGTCCACAATTTGTGGATGGCCTTTACACGTCAATGTCCAATTCACGTAGTCGGAGCAGGGCCTAGCGGCGCCTTACTCGCTTTGGCGCTCGCCAAGACCCATTCAGTTGTATTGGCAGATTTTCAGTCTTTTCAAGCACTGATCTCAAGGAGTCGGGCTTACGCAATCACCCACTCCAGCCGCCGTCTTTTTTCTCAATTAGGTCTTTGGGAGGATCTTCTCCCATGCCTTACATCCTTTTCAAAACTCGATCTCCGTGATCAGGGCTGCAACCAAAAGGTCATTTTCTCCTTAAGTGACTTGGATCCGGAGTCCCGTAGTCATGGTGCGATCGGTTGGATTCTTGATCACAGGCCGCTCATGCAGCTGCTCCTCGATCGCCTTGTGCAGTCTGAGAATGTTGTTCTTCAACTTGGAGGTCCTTCAGAACTCCCTTTGGAGGCCCGTTTCGTAGTTGCAGCGGACGGTCCACGCTCCGCAACGCGACAGTCCTGGGGGATCAAAACCCTGGAACATACCTATACACAGGGATGCCTGACGGCCAAAGTTGCTCTTCGAGGAGCTGAGCCTGGTTCTGCCTATGAACTCTTCAGACCGGAAGGTCCGCTAGCCGTCCTGCCGCTCAGCGACGGTTCCTACCAGGTTGTTTGGAGTGCACCTTTAAACCTCTGCAGGCAACGTGCCGCTTTGGCGCCTGGACCATTCCTAGATCGGCTTGCATCGGTTTTGCCCGAAGACATCCAACCTGATCTGTTGCTCGATCAACCTGCCGCGATTCCCCAGCAGCTGATGTTGGCCCGCCAATTCGGATCCCGTCGAGGGGTGTTGATCGGCGAATCCGCTCACCGCTGCCACCCCGTTGGGGGACAAGGTCTCAATTTGTGTTGGCGGGATGTCTCCACTCTGGTGGCGCTCATCAATATGCCGTCAAACCCGAACCGCATCGCTTGGAGCTATCAACTCAAACGATTGCCAGATGTTCTTCTCGTTAGCCTGGCCACCGATCAGCTCGTGCGTCTGTTCTCGAATCGCCTTCTCTGGCTCCTCCCACTGCGACACCTGATCTTGAAGTGCTTATCAGGCTCCAGAGCACTGAGGCGACTCAGCCTCAGAGCGATGACAAACGGTCCCCTGAAAGCCTTGTCACCGTTGCCAAACTGACACTGCATCTCTCCCCTTCATGGTCGTCTGCAGTCATCCCCAACAGCCCCCATCCCGTGAGCTTCAGGATTTCCTGCAACGACGACTAGGGCTTAGTTCCAACGCTTTGAACCTGGGGCTAAGGCAAGCTGAACTGGAACAGGCCCCTCTACCAATTGTGCTCTGGAGTTTCGGATTGCTGAGTCTTGATCAGTTGCAGCAGGTCTTCGACTGGCAAAGCACTCAGGAGTAACGCAAAAGAGATTGCACCGGAACGTCTTCTCCCAAAACCTGACGCCCTCCAAGCCCCTCCAGTTCAATCAGAAACGCATAACCCGCCAGCTCGCCACCCGCCTGCTTGACGAGAGCGCCGGTCGCGGAGGCGGTTCCCCCAGTTGCAAGGAGGTCATCCACCACAAGCACTCTGGGTGAACCACTCAGGGCATCGGCCTGGATCTCCAGACGATCACTTCCGTACTCCAGGGCGTAATCAAGGCCGATCACCGCACCTGGAAGTTTTCCGGGTTTGCGCACCGGAACGAAACCCAGGTTTTGAGCCTGCGCGAGAGGCGTTCCAACGATGAATCCCCGCGATTCGATCCCAACAATCAAATCCGGCTTCAGGGACGAACAGACAATTCCGAGCTGCCGGAGGGCCTCTGCCATCGCATCCGGAGATTTGAGCAGAGGAGCGATATCTCGAAACAAAATTCCTGGCTTGGGGAAGTCAGGAATCGCTCGGATGTACTGCTGAAGATCCAAAGCCTGATGACGCAGGGGCATAACCCCTGGCATCATCGCAGCCATGACAGACGTCCCCCAGCAGAGTGGAGTCCGCCTCGGCCGCAGGGGCATCGAACGGCTCGATCTCCTCCTCCTCACCATTGAGGCCCTGGACCTCAATGGCGGTGAAGCCATGCTCTGGACCAGCCAGCAGATGGGGATGCAGACGCAGTTCCCCAATCGTGTTGAACTCTGGAAACGCCGTTGCCATAACCCGCTGCGGCGCACCACCCGACGGGAGCCGATGGCTCCCGTCGATGCGGAATCGCTGATCTGCCTGGTGTGTGCCATGGCGGAACGGCTCTATCCGATGCTTCACCAACTGCTCTCCAGCCGTGAGCCCGACCAGCTCACCCAACAACGCTGGAACCTTCTTGACGAACGCCTGCGAGATCTGGTGGAGGAGCGGATGAACCCGCGTCGAGGAGCGGTGATGCGCCTGCTGGATCCAATGTTCAGTGCCGAAATTCAACGGCAGCTTGTGGGAACCCTTGCCCTTGTGGCTGGACCTGGAGGCATTGATCGCCTGCGCGCCACCCTGCTTGACCCGACTCCTTGAGCTGAAAAGAATGCAAAAAAACACCTATCGCTACGAACAAACCGCAGCCCGCTTGCTGGTTGAGGGTTACCCGGATTTATCTGCCAGCCAAACAAACGACAGCATTGGCATCCTGTCTGGCTGGCGTTTGCAACTGGTGGCTGCTCCGGAACTGGAAGGCACCCGAGAACATCTCGAAGCCTTGATGGCTGTGGTGATGCCCTATGCCCGCCACTGCTTGTCTGGCGTCAGGCGCCCTTTCAAAACTGAACAGGGGTTCGTCAGCATCGGACCCGATTCAGAAGCGCATCAACTGCAACTGCGCAGCAGCCGAGAGGGTGTCGATCCGTTGGCGCTTCGGCTCGACGACGCCGAACTCAGTGATCTGGTGCGCTGCCTTGATCGATTGCGTCTTGATCAGCGCGTCCAACTCTCCTGGGAACTGCCCGCTGACCAGCCCTTGCCGCGGCATGAGCTGGTGGAACGCATCCCACTGCGCCGTCGTTTCGGCCCTTCGTTCCTGGGCGGTTTCGCGCTTGCGGCAACCGCGTCCATCGCTTTGGTTCTCCCGTTGCCGCCCCAGCCTCAACAGCAAGGTGTTGAGGCGACAGGACCGAGGAGCGATGCTCCAATCGACGACGCTCCAATCGACACCGAGAAATCCCCGTTGACGGAACGCTGAACGCGACCAGAATTAGCTTGGATTTTGCACATCTTGAGCTGATCCATGCCGGCCAGCTGGTCTGATCTCCGTCGACGAGTGGCCCGCATCGGTGCCTCCCTGGATGTAGTTGTGCGCAGTGATCCTGAAGTTTGCGGCCTCAGTGGCTCGGGCTATCACCTCACTCTTCACCACAGCGGTTACGGCGATTGCACCGTTGGAACTCTCACCCTGATCGATTGTCCGAACGAACTCGTTCTCATCGAATTCGAACGTTGGATGCGCGGCGCCGGTCACAGCCTCGTGCCATGAACAGGCCGGTGAAGCGACCTACATCTCCGACACGCCAGCGACGCATGTTTCAGCATCGTCGCCGCATTCCTGCAGGGGTTCTTCTCCGCCAGATCGGCGCCATCCTGCTGATGGTCGCCGCTGCTGTCGGCATTGTGATTGGCCTCCAGCGCCTGCCTGAACAGGTTGATGTGGTGTTGCTGGTAAGTGAGGCCGTGGCCGATCTGATCCGCGGCGTGCAGCAATTACTCGAAGCGCTACTTGGGCTCGGCGCGGTTGTGTTGATCGCTCTGATGGTGCTGCTCGCGACCGTGCTGATGCTCGGAGCGATCTGGCGACTGCTGCGTTTGATCAGCATGATGATCCGACCGGCCGATCAAGGTCGCCGTTGAGGGGGAGCCAGGGAACGCTGTACCTCCCACAACTCCTGCAGAGTGATGTGTCCATCCCGGTTCAGGTCAAACCCTTCAAACTGCCGAGAAAGCCAAGGGATTGACGCAGCCTCAACCCGGCTAAGCCGTTGATCACGATCTGAATCCGCCCTGTGGAAGCGTCGATTCAAACGTCGCCCACCGGGCTGGCCGGCAGAAGGCTTCAAATCATCGATTAACAGATACTGCCGTCCCTTTTTGCGTTTCAAGCGTCGCCTCAACGCCCGATGTCCCTTGAGTTCACCCGCATCAAGTCGACCATCTTTATTGATATCCAGACGCAAAAACAACGCTTCCATGCGGTTGTTGTACAACCGCATCGTCTGACCGGGACCAGCCATTGCAGGACCCAGGCCACCAACCATTCCAAGCAGGACCAACACGGCCCCGAAGCGCAAGGGGAAAGCCATGCCCACACCTTATGGACGGTCGCGGACCCTGACGATGACTGAAACGTGAACGTTCCAGGACCAGCTGTGACAAGGTCTGTCCTGATGCCGCAACCCGCGGCACCCTGCATACCATCGGCAAACATCGCCGGTTATTTGCATCGACGCCATGTCCCAAGCCTCAAAGATCTGGGTGGTGGATGACGATCCGGAATTGCGAAAGATGGTGGGCACCTACCTGATCGATCAGGGGTATGACGTGCGCTGCCTCTGTGATGTGAAGCAGCTGGAAGCACGACTGGAATTCCAGCGGCCAGACCTAGTTGTGCTGGATCTGATGATGCCTGGGGATGACGGACTCACTGCTCTGCGCCGACTGCGGGATGGCGGTGACGATCTGCCCATTGTGATGCTGACCGCACGCGGGGAAGCGGTGGACCGGATCATTGGGCTCGAGCAGGGAGCAGACGATTACCTCGGCAAACCCTTCCTCCCACGAGAGCTTTCAGCGCGCATTGAAGCGGTGTTGCGGCGGCGGAGCGCCATGCCTGCCGGAACTCCCGTTGCGGAGGGAGGCCAGGTGAGTTTTGGTGAAAATCTCCTCGACCTCTCCGCACGCACTCTGTTCAAAGACGGTGTGCCTGTTGTGATCACAAGCGGCGAGTTCAGCCTGCTGGCCTCCTTTGTGCAGCACCCACATCGCCCGCTGTCCCGCGAACGCCTGATCGAACTCGCCCGTGGTCCTGGCTGTGAGACCGATAGCCGCAGCATGGATGTGCAGGTTTCGCGGGTCCGCAAGCTGGTGGAGCCAGATCCCACCCGGCCGCGATACCTTCAGACCGTCTGGGGATACGGCTACGTGTTTGTCCCGGATGGCACACCGCGATCACGCTGAAATGAAGCGGGCTGTCAACTGGTGGCGGCTTTTGATCCGGATCGCGGCCTGGAGCGGACTGCTGTTCAGCGCCTGGTTCGTATGGCTGCTGTTACTGCAAGCACTATTCGGCCGACAGCTGGAACGCCTGCAGACAGTGCAGCTTGGCCGGGAACTGGCGGTGAATGTGCGTCTCACCGAGCTCACACTGGAGCGCTATCCACCGGTGCTGATCAATGAGCTCACCGGTCTCGATCTGGCAGTGATGATCCGCCCGCCGCTCTCGACCCGGGAGGATCCGGATCTCGACCACAGAATCGTCGGACTGCAGAGGGAGCTTTGTACCCGACTCTCCCATTGCCCAATCCTGTTGCCGGCCAAACGGTCAGACCGCACCCGTCACGTTTGGATTGAGTTGATCTCGCCTCTCGAACCGGTTTGGCTTCGCGCGGAACTGCCCATGGTGCAGGCCTGGCCACCGGAACCGACGCTGTTGGTGGTTGGACTTGTGGGCGCCTTAATCGTCACAGGCGGCGCCTATTTGCTCATCGAAGTGGAAAGGCCATTGCGAGGGCTTGAGCGTGCTCTTTCGAGGGTGGGTGAAAGCTCGGATCCGCCAACCGTTCCAGCCCATGGTGCACCGGAGGTGCAGCGCCTCACCCGACGGTTCAATGCCATGGTGCGACGACTGAGTGCCAACCGTCGAGAGCGCGAAACAATGCTCGCTGGCATTGCCCATGACCTAAGGGCCCCAATCACTCGGATGCGATTCCGACTGTCCATGCCTCGCCTGGAACAAGTCGACAAAGAGCGCTGCAACAGCGACCTTGAAGCCCTCGAAAGGATCACAGGGCAGTTTCTTCTGTACGCCGGAGGTGGCGAAAGCGAAGCATTGGTGGAATGCCCGCTGGACCAATGGCTGGCGGAGGTGTCGGCCAGCCATCCGCCAGATCAGCTGCAACTCGATCTAAAACCAATCCATGCTCGGGTTCGCCCTGTTGCACTGGGCCGAGCCGTCGCCAATCTGATTAACAACGCATTCACCTATGGCGCAGCACCGGTAGTGGTGCGCCTAAGTCAGAACAACGATGCTTTCCAAATCGAAGTTTGGGATCAAGGGGAAGGCATGCCGAGGGATCAATGGGAGCGCGCTCTTCAACCGTTCCAGCGGCTAGACGACGCCCGTGGAGAGCAGGGTCATTGCGGACTTGGCCTGGCCATCGTCAGCCACGTGGTGAAGCGCCACAACGGCAGGATGGATTTCGAGCTGGTGGATCATCCAGGATCCAAGAGTCCTGGCCGTTTCTGTACGACCCTCACCATCCCGTTTCAGCTGGAGAGTCAATCGGCGAATGTGCAGAAATGCTGATTGATCGCTGCTTTTACCACATCCGTTGCCATGAGATCAGAAGACGGTCTTCAGATCGCGTGAGCAAGCACCACAAGAACGACATGGATGCGGTCGTTGAAGCTCTAGAACATCACGAAGGGGACGTGGATAACCCGCAGGAGATTCTTGTGGAACTCCAGGAGGGCTTTTCTAACCACCACAAACGCCTGAAGAAGTCGACTTACGAAAAAGATCTTGCCAAGCTCCAGACGGAGTTGGTCAAGATGCAGTACTGGGTGAAGGCAACTGGGTACCGAATGATCGTCCTGTTTGAGGGGCGTGACGCGGCTGGCAAGGGTGGAGCTATCAAACGGTTAACTGAGCCGATGAATCCCAGGGGGTGCCGTGTTTGTGCGCTCGGCACCCCATCTGATCAGCAGAAAACCCAGTGGTATTTCCAAAGATATATCGAACATTTTCCAAGTGCCGGTGAAATTGTCGTGTTCGATCGCAGCTGGTACAACCGTGCCGGAGTGGAGCGAGTAATGGGATTTGCCAGCTCCGAACAGGTGGAGCAGTTCTATGTGGCATGTCCTCAGTTCGAACGGATGATCACGCAGGACGGCATTCTTCTCTTGAAGTATTGGTTTTCCATCAACGATGATGAACAGGAAAAGCGGTTCCAGGGAAGAATCGACAGCGAAGAGAGGCGCTGGAAGCTGAGCCCGATGGACATCGAGTCACGCAACCGCTGGGTGGAATATTCGAAAGCCAAGGATGTGATGTTTTCGAAAACGCATATCCCCGAAGCGCCTTGGTTCACCGTGGAAGCAAACGACAAAAGGCGTGCTCGCCTGAACTGCCTGCGACATGTCCTTAGCAAAGTGCCCTATGAAGACATGACACCCCCTCCTATTGACATTCCGGTTCGCCCAGAACAAGGGGATTACAAACGTCCGCCATTTAATGAGCAATTCTTTGTACCCAATAACTACCCGTACAAAGAGTAATGTGATGCGATGCGCAAAATTAAAACTGATTGAGAGCAACCTGCTCTATCAAATGAACAAAATAAAAGAAAATTATTACTTGCAAAATACAGGGTGTCGCTGGCGATAATCACAAATTCTCATAAGTTAAACTTTTACACAATAAAATATACATAGCAGCAATTATTCACTTTTTAATTGAAGCCAATCGGATGGAACCACTCAATTACCAGCATGCGCCATGAATGGAGGGGACAAGCGACCCAAACAAATTTTCGCAAAAAGCGCTTGCCTTGCAACGGATCGCTTGAGCTTCATACAGGCAAGCGGCATCCGAGATTGACCACTCCCTCATCGAGCAGGCGTCCGAGTCTTAAGGCCGCTGCCGCCTCGGCTCGACTGAATTGGTCCTGGTGACTGACCAGCCACTGCATTTCGCCTTGAGTGATCACTCCGCTGTTGAGGGAGCCGAGAAAAACCTCTCCGACCGTCATGGGCTTTGTAACGAATCCGTTACATCATGGCGGATCCACCGCTTGAGCCGTGGCCCCATCGCGCTTAAGGTGCTACTTCATTTTTTAGGGAGACATTGCTCGGGACCTGGCAAGTCACCATGCGTTTCGTCGCCAGTGGGCTGTTCCTCCTGGCCCATGGATTGTTAGTGCTCGAGCACATCGCAATCGGTACGGCCCTGCATGGCGTGGCAGAGCTGTTCCTTGCTCCATGGGCTGTACGCCATCGCGCCTGGGATCTGATTGTGATCGGGTTGATCTTCTGCGTGTTTGACCTTTGGGGAACGATCAGACTGACGGGAATTGCCTGAGCTCAAGCAATCGCTGGCAATCAACCGTTCAACCTCTGAACCCAGAAACCAACAAGCTGCCAGGACGACCAGAGGAACATCAACAGGAAAACCCAGTTCAACCAAGCAGGACGTTGCTTATTTTCAAACACTGCGCTTCTGTATTTTTCCATCAACTTTAAAGCGCAAAAACTGATCAACGGCTAATCCGATGCAATACAGGACCCACTGATTGGGAGACCACGCTTTGATCGACTGTAAAGGCCTGCCAACGGCTTGATCAGAGGCAGTCCATGCATTCCATTCAACGAACCACGTTGATGGATGCACAATCGGATCAAAAAAGCAGGGGCAAACCCGTTGGTCAAGCGTTGAAACCCGTTGAAGTCGCTAGCTCTCGATGACATATCCGGTCTTGGAACACCAATCAGAAGAGCGAAAGGACACCCCTGATCCACCGGCTCGCTTGAGATCGTGCATCCCCTCCAGTTGGTTGTACACCGACAGGAGCTGACGGCGAATGTGGTCCGTGTGAGGCAACCCGTCAATGATCCTCAACACCTCTTCCAGAGAACGTTTGGCGTCGATCACAAGACGGCAGTCAGGACTTCCGGGTTCGTCGATCATCGTTTTTCAGCTTCCCTACCATTCACGCCAGTCTGGTCAAGAGTTGTTGTGTGATTGCCTACCGCTGCAACGATTCTCAGGATGCATTCATGGAGCTTTGTCCTTGATGGACTCCATCAGATCCAAGCGGCAGTCCAAGACAACCTTGAACCGACCACACTCCACGTCGTTGCAGTCGCGCGAGCACTGATCACGAGTTGTCATCGAGATCATCACAACAACCCACGAAACTGTTCCACGGGATTCGAGCTAAAAACCAATTTCTGGTTTCATTGTGCATCAATTGAATATTCCATATTTGTCTCCGTAAACACTGCCACGCCTTAGCTAGACAAGCTGCTAGCGCAATTGGTTACTACTTCTCCCAATGCAAAGGTCCTGTTGACTTGATTCAAGTCATCGAGGAAAGGCTATGACGATGGAAAACAGACAACACGCTTCAAGAAGCCAAGGTGACCGTTGAAGGTCTTGCAGGAACTGAAGCGATCATGTCACCGCATAGGTCTCTCTCCAGAGCCTCTCAGACAACGTCATAAAAGGACGAAAGGATGACCTAGACCCCCAGGGGCTTACCCCTCAGGAGACATCTATTGCCTCGACATCTACCTCAGGACACTCCTACGACCTTGTTCAGGGTCAATCCGCTCACGTCTCTCCGACAACCGCTGATCTTCTCAAGCTTGCTGTACGCCTGCAGCAACCTGCCAAGCAAATCGCCAGGAATTGGTCGGCATTGTTAAGTGTACCGGTCACGTTGGCTCGTACCGATCACGTGAATGCAATGACTGAATATCACGCCAGGAGATACTGAGATCACCTTCTGGAAACCATTGCATGTTCTACTACAAGAACACATATCAACCACGCCAAAGGTTGATTCAACGTAGTCAAAGAAAAGAAGCGGATTGTCGCTAATCTGTTTGACTGCATCAAGCTCAAGCGTCTCAAAACAAACGTCAAGAAAAAAGAAGCCCTAAACCTGCTTTGCGTAAACACTTAAACATTAATTCTATCTTAATCTCAAAGATCCTGTATTGGATTATGAGACATACAGTTACTCATAGGGGTGAAGCTGCAGATGTGCTGAAAAAAGACATTGACCTGGAAGCTAGTGTCATTCATATAAGGCCTAACGCCCTACATTCACTCAAGAATGACTACAAAGAACGTAATCCACCGATCATTCAGCCACTTGCAGACAAATTAAATGCGTAGAACTGGCTAGTGTATTGACATTAGGCTGCTTTGTCATGGCTGACTGGTCTTTCAGCTCTTTTCAGTGCATCCCACATCCCTTTTTCAAGGGCAGTGAGCTTTGGTGACTTTTCATGTTGCGCAGATTTAGCCCGGGCTTTGGCCGCAAGAATGAATCTCTCAGTTTTATCTCTACCTTCCACGAACTTTTCAAAAGATAACTACCAGAAATTACACGCGCTGGCTTCGTCTGCATGAAATGACCGGAAGCCCACACAGTCCCTTAGTGGATACCGTTCAACCTCAACCTATGGCCGATCTTTGCTTGGGCAATCATCCCGTTAGCGAAACCAGCCTGCTAGTGGAGCTGTAATGGTCTAGCGGTTCGATAACCCGGACTTGACTCGTAAACAATCTTGGATTTTGTACTTATTTTGTTGGATTTGAATATCCTGTGAAAGAGATATATTTTCATCTTGGCGACAGAAAATATAAATTCATTTGTCCGCGCCCGTGAAGCTTGTATCGGCTACGTAATTAAATCTTTTGATTTTACAGGAACAACGAATCGATTTGATTTTTGGATTGTTGTTTTAATTTTATTTGTTTTCCACGCTGCCATTGACTTGGACAACATGCCAACACGTGTGCAGGATCTATATCGCTTTGCATTATTGATTCCATCTTCTTCAATCACTGTTCGACGGCTCCGGGATGCTGGATATAGATTTGCCTGGTTATGGAGAGCCTTGATTCCGTTCTATTTTCTTTTTCAAATTTGGGTCTTATTTTTTTGGCTATTTAAGCCGTCATCACAGAAATGATTTTTGCTTGAGCGTATACATTTTCTTTAATTCTCTTACACAATCCTGAACGCAATCGCTGAACTGCGTGACCGCTTTTTTAAGTCATCAGTATGTACTCAATCGCAATGCAGAAACCAAGCAACTCGATTTTTCTTATGGCAAGACGTTAAAAACACTATAAATTGTTCAAATGCAGCACGAAAGCCGCTCTTACCCACTCCTCAACAATTGACAATTATAGATTTCAAGCCAATGTTAATACACTAACATACAAAAAAGATATATGATAAGAGACAAGCCAAATACAGTCATTCCCACTGAAGTTTTAACGCGCATCCACTTTTTGTCCCATTTATAAGGAGCCATGACCAAAATGGAAAAAAGAGTCAGCCCGGCATAAACTACTAGCGTATGCTTAGGCTTTTCCTTAGACATAAGCATTACAACACCATGCCAGAAGAAGGTCAGCATCGACGCATAGGACGAAAGCGCGCCAAGGTTGTACAAAAGCTCCTTACGTTTCCGGAGCTGATCTCCAATAAAGACTTGAAGCCGCATTAGAATTGAAGAGCCCACATCTTTTCTAGCCAATTATACAAGCAAAAACAAGCCAAAAAGCATTAAAATTGTTAGCTAAGTAACAGAAGATCATTGAATCAAGTGAAGTTCGAAACGTTGTCGAACCAAGCCTCCAAGTACCATAAGTCCCCAACCTCGAACAATAGCGCCGAGGGATTTTTGCCTTGTTGCTGATAAAAAAATATTTGAGGACGTCAACAGAGTGAAGAGCTACATCATTCTTGGCGCCCAACCAATAGCCCACTAAAGAGAAATTTAAGAGTGCATTTTTTGACGTGAGGTCAAACCGAATCAATGTCCGTCCATGCTGATTGGGCCTCTATATCAGCTTAGGCTTGCCATGCTCGTTGCATCAACTATATCTATGAAAAAACTTTCTGAATGGAGCCAAACACAGAAATTCGACCGATGTGCTTTGACAACAACTTATCTTACGTGGCAATTTGGTCTTGTACGGACAATTGCAAAGCAAATCACCACATCTCATCCAGGAGTAGATGGTATTCAATCCCAAAACTTTCAAAGAGTCTGTACAAACTTCACCCCTTCCATCATTGGGCAGTCTTCAGCACACCTGGCAGTCTGAGGCTGCTGACCCACGACAACAACACAAACAGAGAGGCCACCCATAGACAGGCTTGCATGCCTGCGGCTTCGGTGCGCCCCAGCATGAACACTGCACCGGAGAGCATGGTTCCCGCCAGTCGCCCGGCGGCATTGGCCATGTAGTAGAAGCCAACGTTCAGGCTCACACTCTCCGCATCGGTGTACGCCAGCACCATGTAGGAGTGAATCGACGAATTCATCGCGAACACCACCCCAAAGGCGGCCAGGCCTGCTGTGATTGCAATCGAAACATCCACCTGCCGCCAGAGCGCTATCGCGATGAGGGCGGGGATCGCCGTCAGGACGGCACTCCAGAACTGCACAGCAGACACCCCGGGTGGAGCGGTCTGTCCCCAGAGACGTCGCAGGTTGGGAGCTGATCCCTGAATAATGCCGTAGCCGATCACCCAGAGGCCGAGAAAACCACCAATCTCCCAGAAATTCCAACCCAAGCTGGCTTCAAGAAACACCGGCAAGGCCACCACGAACCAAACGTCGCGGGCACCGAACAGAAAGAAGCGCGCCAGAGACAGCACATTGATGCCCTGGGATTTGGAGAACAGCGAGGAGAAGGCCGGCTTGGACTTCATCTTTCCGATCTCTCTCGGCAACACCAGCGTCAGCAGGAAGGCAACGGCGAGTGCCGCCGCCATCCATCCCACAGCGGCGTTGAAGCCCAAGGCTGCGAGCAGCACCCCACCGAGAAAGAAGCCAACGCCCTTCAGCGCATTCTTGGATCCCGTCAGGATCGCCACCCACTTGAACAGCTGCTGCTGGCCTTGTTGCTCTGCATCCGCGCTGTGCGGCACGACTGCCTTGATAGCGCTCTTGGCACTCATTTTGTTGAGGTCTTTGGCGATGCCACTGATCGCCTGAGCCGCCATCACATAGACCACACTCAACAACTTCGGCCAGGTGGCACTCACCGGCACCAGCATCAGCAGCGCCAGGATCTGCAGCAACGTGCCGATCCAGAGGGTGAGCCGTAGCCCATAGCGGGCACCGATCCAACCGCCGTAGAGATTGGTGACCACGCCGAAAAACTCATAGAGGAGAAACAGAGCGGCGATCTCGAGGGTGGTGTAGCCGAGCTGATGGAAATGGAACACCACCAGCATCCGTAGGGCGCCGTCGGTGAGCGTGAAGGCCCAGTAATTGGCGGTGACGATGCCGTACTGCTGCAGGGGGGAAAGCTTCATGCGTCCAGCCCGACCACATGGCAGGTGAGGTCGGCCATGCGGCAGCTATAGCCCCATTCGTTGTCGTACCAGGCAAACACCTTCAGCTGAGTGCCATCCACCACCATCGTCGAGAGGGCATCGACAATCGAGCTGCGGTTGTCGTTGGTGTAGTCACACGACACCAACGGACGTTCCTCGTAACCCAGGATTCCCTGCAGCGGCCCCTCAGCAGCTGCTTTGAACGCAGCATTCACCTGCTCCACCGTGACGCTCTGCTGGAGCTCGAACACCGCATCGGTGAGCGATCCATTCAGCAGGGGAACGCGAACGGCATGACCGTTGAGCTTGCCCTTCAGCTCGGGGAAAATCATCGCGATCGCCTTGGCCGAACCGGTGGTGGTGGGGATCAATGAGCTGAGCCCGGAGCGAGCCCGGCGCAGATCGTTTTTGAAGGAATCGATCGGCACCTGGGTGTTGGTGATGTCGTGAATGGTGGTGATCAGCCCGTGCTCGATGCCGAAGCTCTCGTGCACCACCTTCACCACCGGCGCCAGGCAATTGGTGGTGCAGGAGGCGGCCGTCACCAATTTGTGTCGCGCCGGCACATAGAGCTGGTGATTAATGCCGTAAACGATGTTGAGCGCTTCCTCACCAGAGATCACACCCTTCACTGGGCAAGCCACCACCACACGCTTCAGACACACCTGCTCGAAATAGGGGTTGAGGGTCTCCGGCGTCTTAATCGTGCCGCTGGCCTCCAGCACCATCTCCACACTCCGATCGATCCAGGGCACGGCGGTGGGATCGTTTTCACTGGACCAGGTGAGCGCGGATCCCTCCACGCTGAATCCATCAGCGCTGCTGGTGATCCCCCGATCCCAGCGACCATGCACGGAATCGAACTCCAGCAGGTGGGCCGCCGTTGCCGCATCGCCAGCGGGATCATTGACGTGCACCAGTTCGATACCGGGCCGGCCCCAAAGGGCCCGGAACACAAGGCGGCCGATCCTTCCAAAGCCGTTGATGCCGATGCGCATAGCGAGAGGAGCCCCTGGGCTTCAATCCATCAATTAATCTTGATGGATTGAAGGGGGATTGGCCTTGGGTCATGTGATGCAGCGCACCTTGTCTCGCGAAAAATCGAGTCAGTTGCTGAAAGCCCTTTCGGATCCGATTCGCCTGGATGTAATCAATGCACTGGCCGATGGCGAACGCTGTGTCTGTGACCTAACCCGCGACCTCAAGTTGGCTCAATCCAAGCTGTCCTTTCATTTGAAAGTGCTGCGCAACGCTGATTTGGTGAACGATCGAAAAAGCGGAAGGTGGATCTTTTACCGGCTTAATACAGACACCATTGGCGAACTTCAGGCCTGGATTGGATCCCTCGCCATCAATTGCCGCCAAGCGGCGCCGACGCAACACTGCCTCGATGCAGCCATAACCACAGAGTCATGAGCGCAGGGTCATGGGCGCAGAGTCATCAACACCCCCAGGACGAACCGATGTCATCGCCAGCGGACGATCCACGCTTGTGGTTTCCGGCGACCCAACGCAATGTGAAACCTATCGGCGACGTTCTTGCGGAGGAATTGCCGCCCACAGGTCTTGTGCTCGAGATCGCCAGCGGAAGCGGAGAACACGCGGTGGCTTTCCAACGGCGATTTCCCTCGCTGCAGTGGCAAGCCAGCGACCCCGACCCCGTCCACCGCGCCAGTATTGACGGCTGGTCGAAAACCAGCGGACTCGACAACCGAATGCCTGCAGCGCTCAATCTTGATGTAAGAGCACAACCCTGGTCCATTCCCGCAGCACCGTCCGCCATCGTCTGCGTGAACCTGCTGCACATCAGCCCGAGGGATTGCAGTGAATCGCTTGTGCAAGGAGCTTCCCGCCTGCTCGCACCAGGACGCCCGTTACTGATCTATGGCCCTTTCCGACGGGACGGAGCACACACAAGCCAAAGCAATGCCCAGTTCGATGCATCCTTGAAGGCACAAAATCCTCAATGGGGCATCCGGGATCTCGAATGGATTGAAGAACTCGGCGCACAACACCAGATTCCCCTTCAGGCATCCAGGCTGATGCCAGCCAACAACCTCACATTGGTGATGCGCAAAGCCTGATTCTTGCCATGAGCAGGCATGACCAGCACAATTACCCAACTAGCGTCAATAGCTGGTAAAGCTCCCCCTCAATTGAGGTTTTCAACGTGGCACTACCTCCCATCCTGAGTGACATCCTTCTTGGCGTAGGAGTCGGACTACTGGCTGTCTTTTTCCTCAAAAAGATCATTCCACGCTTTACACGTAGAAGCAAAAGTGACTTCGATGATTTTATTGTGAACGCCCTTGGAGACATCGCTTTACCACTAACCGCTCTAATTACTCTTTATCTGATTGAAGACAATTTAGGAATCAAAGGTGATGCCCTGGTGGCCTACGACATTGTCCTAAGGCTTGTTGGACTTTTTATCCTTGTTCGCTTTTTCAATCGCGTAGGAGTGCGATTCTTTCAAGGCGTAGGGCGCCGCACTAGCAACAATGACTTGAATATTCTGATTCAGTCATTAATGCCTTTGTTTCAGGCAGCGGTCTGGGCCATCGGAGCACTGGTCTTTCTCCAGAGCATCGGCGTCAAAATGGCGGTGATCTGGGGCCTGCTTAGTGCTGGCGGCATTGGAATCGGTCTCGCCTTGAAAGAACCAGCCCAGGAATTATTTGCTTATCTAATGATCTTGCTGGACAAACCATTCACCGTAGGACAATTCATTTCCGTCGGATCAGTCTCTGCAATAGTTGAAAAGATCGGAGTGCGATCAACGCACCTTCGCAGCTTAAGAGGTGAGGCTGTGGTCATGAACAATTCGGCTCTCACAAACACAGCCGTCCTTAATTTTGCCGACATGGCACGACGGAGAATGATCTACAGCATTGGCGTCACATATGACACAACAGCAGAACAAATGCAAGAAATTCCATCCTTAATCGAAGGCATTATCGACAAAGTAGAACATACTGAATTCAACCGCTGCCATTTCACTGAATTTGCTGATTCAAGTTTAAATTTTGAGCTAGTGTATTATATCGACACGAGGGATTACACCGTTGCCCTGAACGCTCAGCAAAACATTAATCTCTCAATCATGAGAGCTTTTGCTGAACGTGGCATTGAATTCGCCTTCCCCAGCCAAACGGTTTATCTCGAAAGATCAACAGCCGCAGGATTGTCCTGAAGAGTGGCAGGTTGCGGCGCGTTGCGTCGCAACCACACTCCTACGGTCATCAATGCAAGCGCAAGCACAACCACCGCGATTGGAAGCAGTCGGCGTTGTGATGGGTTTTGTCTCTGGTTCCCGTCCAAACCCAGGCCATCCAAGCGTGACCGTAAAAAACCTTGTTGTCTACAACTCGTGCAAAGGGTTGTATTCACTCCGGCATTTTTGAGTTTGAAGCCATAGCGGCCGGGAATCTCAACCAACGCTCCACAACTGCGGCAGGTCAGGGAGAACATCGCTCAAACACCGTTGACGCGATCATTCTGACGCGGCGCGGTGCGATCAAAAGCAAGGCGTGAACCCAGCACAGTTCTCGACTGCGCATGTCCTGCAATCGAACCTGTGGAATTCAGATCGTTCATGACGGAACCCAATGGGCATCGGTCAGGACTCCTCTAACGCTGGCTTCATTCCAAACGCCTCATTCCCAAAAGTGCCATCAAGGCGAGAAAGCCCGACGACTGTGACCAACCTCACAGCCACCTCTGACCGTGATCAAGAATGAATTTGGCGTAAACGGCGATGGTAAGTGCATCGGAGGAACAAACCTCCACCACCTCTAATCTGATGACCAACGCATCTGAACTGAACCTCGAACAACTCCAACAAGTATCGGGGGGAGCAGCCTCGAATTATGACTTTTGTATTGACCCTTGGGTGCTGATCTGGAAGCTCAGCAATCCTGGCAAAGATCTTCCTCCATTTCTTGGTGGAAGCAGCAGACAGCAATCTCCCAGCTTCTAATTAAACCTCCTCATTCATCCACATTCACAAACCAAATGAAACCAATGAACAACACCGAACTCACCATTGAACAACTCGAAACTTGCACAGGTGGAGCTGCCTGGATGATCCCTGCTGGCTACATCATTGCAAAAGAAGGAGCCAAGGCCATCTGCTTCTACAAGGATCTGGCCAAGAACCTCTCAGATGGCAAATGCGTTGGCGCTGCTGTGGTAGCTGCCGGGCACAGCTCTGGCACGATTGAAAAAGATTGAATCGCATCAAAACCAATCAAAGCCCTGCCAAATATGGCAAGGCTTTTTTATAATATCGCCCTTCCATCCTTAATCCAACCGTGATTGAAGTGCAACATAGAGGGGCATAAACCAAATGCAATGATATTCGGATCACAACTTCCTGAACCAACACCAGCCGGCACCAAAACTTCAAGATTGTCACCAACAAATTAACCCAAAAAGAAAATCCCTCGATCAAATTTTTTTGCAATCAGCAATCAAGAACATCCGTTTGTCGCCAACTACTAGCGCACACTGCTAACAACCCTTGCTGCAGCCAACCTGAAGAACAGTTGCATTGCACCTTGACCGCAAGAAGATAGCGCACAGGCACTAATGCGTGTCGGCTCACAACACATCGACCCGATTTGATCGGACCTCATTTTTAGCGTTCTAAGTTCAACAGGGCTAATAGAACAAATTCTTTTTAGTTCTGAAATTGACTCATTAAACAGAAAAATTTTTCCAGCTTTTTTAGGAAAATTGCAAACCCTATCCATCAAACCCTATCCATCAAACCCTCTCTTTTTTTGATTGTTCGGGTTCTTCCAGCCATTCCTTTCGCTCCTAATCCAAGCGGACATCACCCCGCGCGCAGACCGTTCCCCAACACAAGCTTTGGTTCTTGTCCCAGCGGGGTTCCACGGAAACCCACGATCCGCGCTGACCAGCTCGCATGCGCATTCGTCCGCTGCCGTCGTGGCGGAACTCAATCCGATCTGCTCCAATCTCCAGAAACCAATGATGCCCAGACGACAGCTGACGCATCCGGCAGTCCGTCCAGACCTGGGCACCCTGTCTGCACTGCAGACCAGAGCTTCCGGCGACCGCCTCTGAACCTAACCACACTCCGCCACCAACAACTGCCGCCATCGCCGGCATCAACGCCGTCGCAAGAAACAGAACACGCGTCACAACAAGGCGAGAACTCCTTTTTCAACATGCTTTTGCCGTTATTCGCGACGCCGAGGAGCCCCCAAATCTCTTAACGCTTAGGTGTCTGTCAGGATTCACAAAGCACCTCTGGAGATCGTGCCGCGTTATCAAGCCCGCGTTCTGGTGCGCCTTCGCCCCTCCGTACTCGATCCAGCAGGGGAAGCCACACGAGGCGCTGCAAGCCGGCTTGGTGTGGAAGGCATCAGCAAGCTGCGCATCGGAAAAGCCGTGGAAATGGAGCTGGATGCGCCCGATGAAGCTGAGGCAAGGCGACGCCTGGAACTGCTCAGCGACCGTCTGCTTGCCAACCCAGTGATCGAGAACTGGTCGCTGGAGCTTCAGGACTCATGAGCATCGGCGTGATCGTCTTTCCCGGCTCGAACTGCGACCGGGATGTGCAATGGGCCACGGAGGGATGCCTGGGCATGACCACGCGCCGGCTCTGGCATGAAGAAACCGACCTTAGTGGGCTAAACGCCGTGGTACTGCCCGGTGGCTTCAGCTATGGCGACTACCTCCGCTGCGGCGCAATTGCCCGCTTTGCACCTGCGCTTCAGGCCCTTGTGGACTTTGCAGCGCAAGGGGGCCGCGTTCTGGGGATCTGCAATGGTTTTCAGGTGTTAACCGAACTCGGACTGCTGCCGGGTGCACTGACCCGCAACAGCGAACTGCATTTCATCTGTGAAGACGCCCCTCTCGACGTCGTTAGTGCCCGTAGTCCCTGGTTGCAGTCCTACGGATCCGGTGGTCATCTCACCCTGCCCATCGCCCATGGGGAAGGGCGGTATCAGTGCAGTGACGACACCCTCAAGCAGCTGCAGGATGAGGATGCGATTGCGCTGCGCTACGGCCACAACCCGAACGGATCCGTTGCCGACATCGCTGGGATCACGAACACGGCTGGCAATGTGCTCGGCTTGATGCCTCACCCCGAACGTGCCTGTGATCCGGCCACGGGTGGGGTGGATGGTCGCGCCATGCTCGAAGCGCTTCTGGACTGATGGCCAGACGCCGGTCGCTGCTGATTGCAGGAGCCACCGCTGCGATGAGCGCTCTGTGGCCCCGTTCCGGTGGCGCAGCCAACCGCACCGTTCTGCCAGCACCGCCGCCGCTCAAACCAGGCGCACGACTCAGGGCCGTCAATCCCGGCACCTGGATGGATCCAGACACCGACTTTGACGACCTGATCGATCGCTGCGAGAAGCAGGGTTGGCAGCTTCAGATTCCGGATTCCGTGCGTCGCCAATGGCGCTATTTCTCCGGCACGGATCAAGAACGGGTCGCTGATCTTCAGGAGGCCTGGTCTGACCGCTCCATTGACGGCGTGCTTTATCTCGGCGGTGGTTGGGGAGGGGCACGCATCCTTGAAGCCGGCTTCCGTTTCCCCCGCCGCCCCCTTTGGAGCGTGGGCTTCTCCGATTCCAGTTCGCTCCTCCTGGCCCAGTGGGCTGCAGGGCTGCCGGGGGCCATTCACGGCTCATGCTTCGGACCGGACGAGCGATGGACACGCACCGCAGCCTTGCTGAGCGGGCAACCTGTCAGTCCGCTGCAGGGAAGGGGACGAGTTCGAGGCCTGGCTCAAGGGCCGCTGGTGGTGAGCAACCTGACGGTGGCGACGCACCTGATCGGCACACCCTGGTTTCCCGATCTGAAGGGCGCCATCCTTGTTCTGGAGGATGTTGGCGAAGCGCCGTACCGCATTGACCGCATGCTGACCCACTGGCGCAGCGCCGGTGTTCTCGCGGCTGTGGCGGGTGTGGCAACAGGTCGCTTCAGCTGGAAGAAGGACGACATCCTTCCTGGCGACTTCTCAATGGAGCAAATCCTTGAAGAGCGTCTTAGTGATCTAGGGATCCCCCTGGTGATGGATCTACCGTTAGGCCATGGACGCCCCAACATGGCCCTGCCCCTGGGGAGAAAAGCCCGCCTGAACGGCACGAACGGCACGCTCGAGCTGCTCCAATGATCAGCATCCTGCTGCTGGCGATCAGTCTTTGGATCGAAACGGCACCGGCTGCTCCGGTCAGCCGCGACGACCCGGAACAGGCGGATCTCAACCCAACATCCGTGTCCACCGCTGCGGGATCCGCAGTGGTGGTGACAGCCCACCCGAAAGCGAGTGAAGCCGCTCAATCAATGCTCAAGGCGGGTGGCCATGCGGTGGATGCCCTTGTGGCAGCCCAGGCGGTGTTGGCCGTGGTGGAACCCCAGAGTTCCGGGCTGGGTGGAGGTGGATTCCTGCTGCATTGGAATGCACAGCAGCGCTCACTGGAGGTGCTGGATGGCCGCGAGACAGCACCGGAACGCAGCCGTCCAGACGATCTGCTCACCCCCGACGGGGAACCGTTGCCCTGGCGAGACGCCACACGCCGGCTGAGCGCGATCGGCATTCCAGGGACGGTGGCACTGCTCTGGGAAGCCCATCAGCAGTACGGCCATCTGCCCTGGGCGCAAACCCTCGAACCAGCAATCCATCTCGCCCGCGATGGTTTCAAGCCAAGCCAACGCTTCATCCGATCGATCCAGCTGGCCCAACGCCTGGGTAGTGCCCACAACCCGGCCTTTCAGGCCCTTTACCTGCCAGGTGGCGAGCCAGCTTCAAAGGAGCAGCGCTTTCGCAATCCCCACCTGGCCCGCACCCTTCAGCAGCTGGCACGGGATGGCGGTCCGGCCTTTTATCGCGGTGCACTGGCGCAGCAAATTCTCCGGGAAATCAACGCTCTGGCGAAGGATGAGCCCGATTTCCAAGGCTGGTCGGCCACCGACCTGAGCTCTTACACCGTGATCCGGCGCGCACCACTGTGTGCACCTTGGCTGACCCATCAGCTCTGCACGGTCCCAGCACCGAGCAGCGGTGGGCTGGCCGTGCTGCAGACCTTGGCTCTGTTGACACAGCCCGGACATCCCTTGGATCCCACGCGGCCCAGCTCCTGGCGTCGACTGGCCGACGCGATCGCCTGGGCGGATGCCGATCGCCTCTATTGGATCGGGGATCCGCTCGGGGGGGCTGCTCCGGTCAATGCACTGCTGGATCCTGGCTACATCCGCAAACGGTCCCTGGCGATGGGGGCGTCGCGTGGCTCACAACCGGGGCCTGGACTTCCCCCGGGGGTCCAGGGCTACCCCTTTGCTTTGCCTGCCTCCGGCCAGGAACAGGGCACCTCCCACCTGTCGATCGTCGACAGCCTCGGCAATCTCGCCAGTTACACCGCATCGGTGGAGACCGTGTTCGGCAGTCGTCACCTGGTGGCCGGCATGGTGATGAACAACCAGCTCACCGATTTTTCCTTCCGCCCTTCCATCGCAGGGCAACCTGTTGCGAATCAACGCCAGCCAGGGCATCGGCCGGCGTCGTCCATGGCGCCGATGATTGTGTTCCGAAACGGAGATCCTGTTCTGGCCCTCGGCAGCCCAGGTGGCCGTCGCATTCCTCATTACCTGAGCCGTGTCCTAGTCGCCTCCCTGCTCTGGGGAGAGTCACCCAAACGGGCCGTAGCCCTCCCGCATCTTTCCAGAAGCGGCAGAACGCTTGTGCTGGAGCGCGATTCACCGCTCCAATGGCCGGTCGCCCCGAACGGCCTGGCATCGGCGCATCAACCGGTGCTCTTCCAAGACTTCGGCAGTGGCATCGCATTGCTGCAGCGCATCAACGGCCGCTGGCATGGCGCAGCCGATCCACGCCGGGAGGGTACGGCTGTGGCCCTTCCTTGAGTTTGCCGCTAGCGATAAAGCAGGACGGGCAGGAGCCATGGCCGATCTCACCATCGCGAACTCGGTGTCCGATCTGATCCAGGGCGACGTGCGTGAGCATCTGCCTCTTGAGCGCATTCCGCTCAAAGGAGATGTTCTTGGCTTGGGGACGACCTCAAGCCTGGAAAACGGCGAACTCACCTTCCTCCGAAACGGCTCCGGAGATTCCGAAGTCTGGCGCTGCATCGCCCATAACGGAAGCATTGTGCGGCTTCAGCCTGGTGATGGCAGTGGTCATTTCCCCTACGTCTGCTACACGGAAGACGCCACGGCACTGCAGAGGCCTGTGGAGCTGTCCTGCCTCGGGAAACCAGAGGGTCGTTCCATTCAAGAGTTAATCGACAGCGCCATTCGCCATGAACGGGCGCGTGGTGCCCTCGAGCAAGCACCGATCTACGGAATTCGGATGCTGGCCACGTGGGATGAGCTCGTCATCACCGTCGCCTCAAAACTCTGCATGGGTCAGCAGCGACGCAACGCGAGCTTCACAACGGAAGGGGGAACCGATCAAGCCGCAGCCACCAGCATCTACGACATGCTGCAGCACTATCGACTCTCACCGCTTCCACCGGAAAAGCCAGAGGATCCGATCCGGTACCTGGGGCGATCGATGCAGTGGGACTGCTGCGGCTTTTACGACAGCGAACCTGAAAAGGGGAGAGTCACTGTTCCAAAGGCCGGAGACTACTTACATCTGCATGGCTGCAGTACCGACCTGGCCCATGGTGGCCATGTTCTGCATGATCACCCCTCCACCAGAGTCGGCCAGATCGAACAGTTGGTGCTCTACCCCCTGCATTCAATCCGGTCCCTGTGTAGTGATCTGGCCATTGAAAGTCTCAGCTACGACGACGGCCGCATTCTCTTCCGGGTGACCAATACAGGCGAGCTGGATGTCAGCGATGTCGGCGTGGCCGTCGTGGTCAACGACCGCTTCAGCGATCACCGCTACCTGCAAATCCCGTGGATGAATGCCGGGGACAGCGAGAGCTACAGCCTGGCCTGGGCGTTTCCCTCCGGTGTCCACAGGATTGCCGTCATCGCTGATCCTATGGAACTTGTGATCGAACCTGACGACCGCCGGCATAACAACCTCCGCCACCTGGAGGTCACTATCCCCAGTTCAGACGACGCATAAAAAACGGGGGGCTTTCGCCCCCCATCTATCCATGACTTGATCTTGCTCAGGCAGCAACAGCAGCCTTGGGATCAAGAGCACCCTTCGCATAGAGACCGGCGAAGTGGGTGATGCTCTGCTGCTGGATCTTGCTGGCGTTGCCGGCAGCCCAGAACTGCTGGTAACGATCCAGGCACACCTGCTTCATGTACTTACGAGCAGGCTTGTTGAAGTGGCGAGGATCGAAGTTGGCGGGATCAGCCATGGCCGCTTCGCGCACAGCAGCGGTGAAGGCAAGGCGGTTGTCGGTGTCGATGTTCACCTTGCGAACCCCATTGCGAATGCCCTCCTGAATTTCTTCGACCGGCACGCCGTAGGTCTCAGGGATGGCTCCACCAAACTTGTTGATCATCTCCAGCCATTCTTGAGGAACGGAGGAGGAGCCGTGCATCACCAGGTGGGTGTTGGGGATGGCCTTGTGGATTTCAGCGATGCGGCTGATGGCCAGCACTTCACCCGTTGGCTTGCGGGTGAACTTGTAAGCACCGTGGCTGGTGCCGATGGCGATGGCCAGGGCGTCGCACTTGGTCTTGGCGACGAAGTCAGCCGCCTCAGCGGGATCGGTGAGGAGCATGTCCTTGGACAGCTCGCCCTCGAAACCATGGCCGTCTTCGGCTTCACCCTTGCCGGTTTCCAGGGAGCCCAGACAACCCAGCTCACCTTCAACACTCACGCCGACGGCATGGGCGAAATCAACCACCTGCTTGGTGACATTGACGTTGTAGTCGTAGCTGGCCGGGGTCTTGGCGTCGGCTTCCAGGGAACCGTCCATCATCACGGAGGTGAAACCGTTGATGGCAGCGGAGTAGCAGGTATCAGGAGCGTTGCCGTGGTCCTGGTGCATCACCACGGGGATGTGGGGATAGGTCTCGGTTGCGGCCAGGATCAGGTGGCGCAGAAAAATTTCTCCGGCGTAGCTGCGAGCACCGCGAGAAGCCTGCAGGATCACGGGGCTGTCGGTCTCGTCAGCCGCTTCCATGATGGCCTGGACCTGCTCAAGATTATTCACATTGAACGCAGGAATGCCGTAGCCGTTTTCGGCGGCATGGTCGAGCAGGAGCCGAAGCGGAACGAGCGCCATAGGTAAGGTCCAAGAAAGAGCCTGAGAGGACTTTTCAGTCCGTTGGGCCAGGACTTTACCTGTGAGTCGTTGAAAAAGTCACGTCGACCTGTCGCTCAATTCACGACAGGCCGTTGACTATGTCTCTTCAGTAGGTGTAACCGGCAACGAACAGCTGTTCGTCAGAGGAGGGCTGAGATCCAGCTACGTATCTGCCGAGTGACGCTTCAGAATTGGCACGGGCACGTGCCAGAAGAGCCTTCTGTCCAGCCTCGGTGTTCGTACCAGCCCAGCCTTTGAGGCAGGAGTGCTGAAGGGCACGGCCGTAGGAGAATCCAAGATTCCATTTCGCCTTGCGCGGGACGGTGTTCATGTGATTGAGGTACACAGAAGCTGCCTCTTCACTAAGCCCACCGGACAGGAAGACAATGCCTGGAACACTTGCTGGAACACTGCGCTCGAGAGTTCGAACCGTCATGGCAGCAACCTTGGCGGGATCAGCCTTCTCAGCACAATCGGCCCCCTGCACGGTCATGGATGGCTTGAGCAGAGTGCCTTCGAGAAGAACGCCATTGGCCTGACAAGCGTGATAAACCTCCTGAATTACATGCTCCTGAATACGAGCTGTTGTTTCGATGGTGTGATCACCATCCATCAGGATCTCGGGCTCAACAATCGGCACAAGACCTGATTCCTGCACGCAGCGGGCATAGCGAGCCAGACCCCAGGCATTCTCACGAACCGAGAGAGGGGAGGGGCACCCATCGGCAGTGATCTGCAGAACAGCGCGCCATTTTGCGAAACGCGCACCCTGGGCGTAATAGTCAGCGGCACGTTCAACCAACCCATC
Source organism: Synechococcus sp. MIT S1220 (assembly GCF_047303025.1). Lineage (NCBI taxonomy): Bacteria > Bacillati > Cyanobacteriota > Cyanophyceae > Synechococcales > Synechococcaceae > Synechococcus > Synechococcus sp. MIT S1220. The sequence continues at coordinate 2,752,185 of NZ_CP138939.1, forward strand.
CAAACCAGTGCAGAGCGTTTCGACGGAATGAGCCCCAGGCAAAGGCCTCAGGCCGGTATCAACTTTGATGCCGGGGATAATTCCCAGCTTTCCAAGTTTCTGCACCATGGACTCACCATCCGCATGGCTTTGAAACAAGGTTTCCTCGTAAAGGATTGCTCCGCTGATGAAATCACCAAGGCCATCGGCAGTGAACAACATGCCGCGATAGGCCTGGCGATTCGCCTCAGTATTTTCAACACCGATGGATCCCAGACGCTTTCCGATCGTTTTGGTTGACTCATCAACAGCCAGGATTCCTTTCCCAGGAGAAGAAAGAGACTGAGCGGTGGAGATCAGCTCAGAGGAATAATCAGCCAGGGCCATAGAACTCTCTAAAGTCGCCGAATTCTTGCTGCCAAGCAACCCAGGTCCCGACATATCTTTACCGTAGAAAGTATGTTTTATGCAGCTATCGCTCTGTCATTTGTTGCAACTGCGGGTGTCAAGAGTTCTGCAGAACTTGATCGCAGGCCAAACGACTTGCAACCCCCTCCATCAGGCCAGGGACCATCGGACGCCCACTGCGAATGCTCTTCGCCCACCAGCCCTGCAGCCTGGCCACTGGTGCAATGCGTCCATCACTCCAGGTTCTGCTGAAGCAAAGGTCAGCCTCCGCCTCCATCAACACGGGTGACTCACCTGCTGGCGCGTAACGCAACTCAAAACCATGCACGTAATCCTTCTGATTTGCACTTCCCAGAACAAGGCTTCCCTCGGAGCCATACACCTCAATCCAACAACCCCGACCATTACGGGCGACGGACGCCAGCGTGAGCTGCGTCGGGATCAACTGATCCATACGTCCTTGCCATTGCAGACGGGTCTGGATCAAAGAAACATCCTCAGCATCCACAGGGGCCAATCGACCTTCCGCCAACGGTCTTTCCAGAATTGAAACCCCGTTGAGCGCCCGAACCTCGCTGACAGGGCCGATCAACCAGGCCAGGATGTCGAACGCATGGGTCCCGAGCGCTCCAACCACGCCGCCACCAAGCTCGGCCTGGGAATACCAATTCCAGGCACGCTGGGGGTTGGCACGACTGCCCATCAGCCAATCAAGTCTCACCAGCCATGGGGTGCCCACTGCCCCGGCAGCAAGCATGCGAGCAGCCTGCATGAACAACGGCACAGCGCGGTACTCATAATCCACACCAACGGACAGGCCTTTCCCAATGGCAAGCCGATGCAGTTCTTGCGCTTGACCAGCATGGAGGGCAATCGGTTTCTCCAGCAGAAGGTGCTTTCCGGCAGCAAGAGCACGATGGGCAAGATCAAACCTTGGGGCGGGAGGCGTGGCGATGATCACCGCCTCAATGGCTGGGTCCTCGAGCAACGCATCCCAGTTGTCGTGGCCAGACAGACCATGCTCTGCACAGGCCTCATCCAAACGCTCCCGTCGGGGATGCCAGAGAGCGACGGGATTCAGATCTGCATTGGCCCGTAAAGCGGGCAGGTGAACCGCCTCCCCGAATCCAAGACCCGCAATGGCAACACCAATGGGTTGGTCAGTCATCGCTAATCAGCTGAGCGGCAGAGCGCATACAGCCTGAATCACCGAATCAATCAAGCCGTCCGCACCTGCAGGCTCCCATTCAGCCCTGAACCGAGGAATCCCGTTCACCTGCTTGTCGCGATACAGCGCCTGAGCACAATCAACCTGCATTACATAAAGAGAGCCCCGACTGGGTGGTTGCCCCTCGATCTCCGCTGGCGTGAACCGACTGAGCACGGAACGCACGCCACCGGCCTCCTCACGCACACTGCCGCGATCCCACCACTGCTGGCCTGCCTCCGTCTGAGGGACCTCAACCCAATCCACAGGACCGGCCCAGCTGAATGGGGGCGAAACAACCATCAGGCTCACAGCAAGACAGACCGTCAGCAGATCAGAGATGAGCTTGTTCATGCACTGGTCAACTCGAGGGGACGGCAACCGTGCAGACGCAAGAGGCGAGCCAGGGTCGAACGCAGCTGCGGCCGGGAAACGATGGTGTCCACGAAACCATGGTCCTGGAGATACTCAGCGGTCTGGAAATTGTCAGGAAGTTTTTCCCGAAGAGTCTGTTCAATCACCCGGCGCCCGGCGAAACCAATCAGCGCTTTGGGTTCTGCGAGAATCAGATCTCCCAGCATGGCAAAACTCGCTGTCACCCCTCCAGTCGTGGGATGGGTCAGCAGAGGCATGTAAAGCAAGTCAGCTTCGCGGTGACGCTCAAGAGCCCCGGAGATCTTGGCCATCTGCATGAGGCTGAGCATCCCCTCTTGCATCCTCGCTCCGCCTGAAGCACAGACAACAAGCAGAGGTAGCTGCTGAGCTGTCGCTCTCTCCACCAGGCGTGTGATCTTCTCGCCCACCACTGAGCCCATGGAGCCACCCATGAAGCGGAAATCCATCACGGCCAAAGCGAGGGCTATCCCTTCAATCCGACAGAACCCGGTCACAACAGCGTCGTTCAGACCGGTTCCGGCCTGACTTTCCTTGAGGCGGTCTGCGTAGGCGCGCCTGTCCTTGAACTCAAGTGGGTCTGTGGGGTTAAGGGACTCATCAAACGCCTGAAAACTGCCAGAATCGGCAATCACTTCAATCCGTTCTTGGCTATCAATGCGGTGGTGGTACCCACATCCGGCACACACGCTGGTGTTGGCCTTCAGGTCCTTGGAATAAACAACGAGACCGCACTCCGGGCATTTGTTCCAAAGACCGTCCCCTTCATCAGGTTCCTGGCTGACCTTGCCGACGAACTGACCCTTGCGGCGATCCGCAAACCAGTCGAAGAGTGACATCAGCTCCAAGCTCCCTAAAAAACGACTGGAATGTCGTCAGTAACAGCAGGTGTTGGCTTGCCCCCACAGCAGGATCGAACCCATCGCTGGGACCGCGTCATGAGCTGGAGAACGACCGACAAATCTGCTAAAAGTCAACGGCAATGGTAACTGGCGTTACCAGGGGCAAGGGCATCAAACCCAGTGTGACGCTTGCAAGTCGCCTGGCCCAACACAACAGGCTGGGGATCAACACCAACGCATGCTGAAAACAGCAAGTTCAAAAGGCTGCCAACTTGTTCTGAACACTCTGAAAACACGGAAGCAAGCATGACTTCTTTGCCTTAGGTTGCAGGAAACATCCACACACCACAACCAACCCTCCCTGTTGCGAGAGCGTGGGAATCAAGACGAATAATCACTCAAGACATTGACCTAGAATCATCACAACAATGATGAACACATGAACGCCTAATCGAACTGCACCTACCCGCTTAAATCCCTAACTGCAAAATACATTTTCAACGGAATTAGCGATGATCGGAGAAGCATAGGCATTACCGAACGGATCAACTACTTTCTTCATTTTCAATCAAAGCAGACAATCAGTTGCGAGCAAGGAAAACGCACAAACCATCCATAAAAATCAACACTTAATACAACATTTATCAAAGAATTACAAAATCAAATCGCCACAATTTTTTACAATAATGCTATTCAGCAATCATCACGTTAAAACCAAAAACTCGCCTCAAAACAACATCAAAGCGAGCTAATCGTTCAACATCGATCAATCAAAATGCAAACGTTGTTTTCACCAAGCCGCCCAATTGCTGGAAGGTTTGATCGGATGGGGTGTTTTCTCCGAGGGGACGGGATAAATAAAACAGTGCAGGCGTGACACTGATGTTATTGGTCACCTGGAACTGATACCACCACTCCCAAATGAATTGCCCGTCGGCAGGAGTTTCATCACCACGCAGACTGGTCGCAAACACTGGCTGACCAACGGCCATACCCGCATTGTTACCAAGCAGGAAAACATCATTCCATTCCAAACCAACAGTCCAGGACTGCGTTATTTCCACTTGTCCACTCCTATCCGTATTCATGCTGTTGTACCCCCACCCTGCAGAAACAGAAGGAATCCAACCGCTGTCTTCAGGAGTCCATGAACCGCCAAGGCCAAAAGCATTGGCTGTGCCCTTCCGATAAGAGCGGTCGTCAGCGAAGGGAGTGATGTAGGGAATCAAATCGTGGCCATTCTGAATCTTGGAGTAGATCGCAGCCACATTCCATGACTCACCTTCCCAGCCAAGCTGGACAGTTGCTGTACTACCAGATTGAGCCATAGCGATACCACCATCACTACTATTCCCTTCGGCTCCATTGGCAGCGACATAGTTGGCCGACAAGCTGAATCCGTTCTCAAGTTCCCAGCTGATGCCCGCGCCTGGTCCAAGATTTTTATTGTATGCAGCTGGCGCGCCATTCATATTCATCACTTCGAGAATGGGGTCACTCGGGTAAGCGCTCGGCCAGAGAGCCAACATGTCCTCCTGGCCAACAAGTGCACCAACCGTGAATGTGAACGAGTCCCCAACTGGAAATGAATAAAAGATCTTTTCAATGGCAACGTGGCTGGGATCATCACCTTCCTGGAAGGCTGCATCTAAGGTTGCGAGGCCAGAGGGGCCACCACTGCCAAAAGGATTGTCAACTTCGTCGAAGTTTCCTGAGCGCAGCACGGTGGTCAACAGATCCTTACCCGTGAAAGAAGTCTCCAAGTTGAGCTGAAGGTCATAGTTAAATACGGTGGCTCCGTATTCCCTGTTGTTCTCGTTGCGAAGCCGTCCTGAAGACCCTTGAAAACGATTCGCTCCCACCACGAATGTGGCTTGTCCGTCCAACTTGGTGGTGGTGGTGGAGAACTGAGACGATTCCAGTTCACCGACGCGGGCTTCCAGACCGTCGACGCGGCCGCGGATGATCGCCAGCTCACGCTCGAATTCCTTGATCAGGCGACGCAGTTCGCCGGTGATTTCGGTGATGCGGTCGAGGCAGGTATTCAGCAGAGCGGCAGCCTCGTAACGGGTCATCGCCCGGTTGCCGCTGAAGCTGCCGTTGGGATAGCCGGCGACGCAGCCGTAACGCTCGATCAGGTTGGCCAGTGCCTGGTAAGCCCAGTCGGTCGGGTAGACGTCAGAAAACTGGGTGATGCTGGTGACCTGTTCTCGCGAAGTCTTCGGATGTGAGACGTAATTGTTTATTGAGTCAAGATCGACTGTATTTGCATTGACCGGCCGGACCATTCCACAGCTTCCAGCAACAGCGAATGCAACTCCGAACAAAAGAGATCGCGGCAGCTTTGAGCTTCGGCGATCGGCATCAATAGTTGGCTGAGTCGCGTTGAAGGAAGAGCTCGAAGAGCTCAAAAACCCGCGCATGAGACAGGTGCGCAACAAAAACATTAAAAGCGTAGTAACCGCAACAATTGGAGCAAGGGCCCATGAATGCAATAAATAAACGCGGTCTTGTTGGGCGAGCAAAAACAGGCCCCAAAAACCCTTGAATCGTTGTCACGGCCTGCCCCCCGAGGATCCTTGCGCCACCGCGTAACAATTGGACACTCAGCAACAGTGTGATTAAGATCGAAGTTTTCAAAGAAAAACCAGAAACTAGCTGTGGCATTTAATACATGATTCGGAATCTTTTAGCCCCCTTTAACAATCATTTTGTGATGTCGCGATGGCTCATGTCTATAAAAAAGAACTAACACCTTGATCAATGTCGACACACACTTCCGCAATCAATGATCATCTTGCGTTGGAATTTCAGGCAAGTCATACTTACCTCGCCATGTCAATATGGCTTCGAGAGAGAGATCTCATTGGATTTTCCAGCTATATGCTCGACAAAAGCACTGAAGAGCGAGGACATGCTTCGAGGATGATTGCTTATCTGGTCGACAACGAATGCCAAGTACAACTCCCAACAATTGAGTCCCCTGAGCGGGAGTTCGGAACAGTCAAAGAACTTTTTGAAAAAGTTTATTCGATGGAAAAAACCGTCACCGTTTCTATCAATAATATCTACACATTATCAGAAAAGGAAGGTGATCGCGCCGCAACCGCGATGCTCGACTGGTTCGTAGAGGAACAAGTCAAAGAAGAATCAGAAGCACGGTTTGTACTGAAAAGATTGCGCTTAGCTGATTCAAATACGGCAGCACTCATTCTCTTGGATCAGCAATTTTTGGACGGAACATTGCTTGCCAATATCAAAGCTGGAGGAGCATTTGACATCGCAGCAAAAGCGAACCCCGTTACCTAAACCCTTAAAACTTTAAAATTGACCAAATCTGAACACCCTTTTAATACGAGAATTAGCCTTTTTAGGACTTCCAATTGACTTTAATGCCTTTGCAATCGCTTTAGAGGGCAACAACAATGCAGCGCAACCTACGGCCTGAGGGGCCAAGACAATTCAGTTAATTACAATCATTAAAAGTCTTATTAATCATTAATTAGCTCAGCAGGAAACCGATACCTTCAAACGACAGATCCGTTTCCTGCTTGGTCCATCTTCCTCAGAGGTATTTGACGACGGCTGGTTCGTAAAGAGAAACCTTGCGACCAAAGCCTCGTGCCAGGCAAAAATCCCAGGCACGACGTCTTGAGTGTTGCTTCTATGCCTAAACAGCAAACACCCAGGGTGGACGCGCACGCCTCATCGGTCATTCACGCCTTGAGCAATGCACTCCACAACGAGCCTGAACACGAAATGGATCAAAACGTGAATCCGGCCAACCACTGATTCCACCACCAACCCGGCCCCATCAGCCAAACCAGCCAAATACCAAGGGCAATGAAAGGGCCGAATGGAAACGGCTGACGCGGTTTGAGGCGGCCGGTCAATCGACCGATGCTGCCAACAATCGCCCCGCTGAAGACAGCAAGGGCCATGGCGATGGCAATGCCATGCCATCCAAGCCATGCTCCACCGAATGCGGCGAGTTTGGCATCGCCCAAGCCAAGAGCCGGTTGCCCCATTACTTGCTCCGCCAGAGCACTGAGAGCCTCCAAGACCATCAACGAAAGCGCAGCGCCGATCATGTGATCAGCCAAAAGCGTCACCCCTCCTGTGACACTGACGAGGAGGCCCAGCAGAACCCCCCAGCGGCAGAGAGATTCCGGCAGCCACATGTGATCGAGATCAATCAGAACCAGCGGTAGGAGGAGGCCGACCAAGGGCAACCCAATCCAAGGCAGCAAGCTCGGTTCAAGGCCACCACCCCCACCGCTACCAACCAACAACGTACTGAGCCAAAGCAAAGCACTGAGACTTTCAACCAGTGGATAGCGCCAGCTGATGGGAGCGCTGCAGTCTCTGCAACGGCCGGCGAGCAGCAGCCAACCCAACACGGGCACATTGTCATGCCAACGCACGGCATGTCCGCATCGTGGGCAATGACTGCCAGGGTGCACAACCGATTCTTGTCTGGGCAAACGCCAGACCACAACATTGGTAAAGCTGCCGACGCATGCACCAAACATGATCAGCCAAAGCGGAACGATCAACCCTTCCATCGATTTCTAGGTCGAGCGCCCCGAGCTCGAATCAGCTCAAGGCGCACGAAGTCCTCCTCGGGCAATAGGACAGGGGAATCGAAAACAACACGTCCTTCTTGATGATCAAGATCAACAACAACACCGATCGGATCAGGTGCAGAAGGGGTGTCCGACAAATAACAGAAATAGATATGCCTTGCCAGTCGTATCAACTCACGGCTGTCAACTCGATCCCAGCGGGGCGTGGTCGGTGAGCCGGCTGCACCACTGATCTCAAACGAAGGGGTTGCAAAAGTGATCGGCTCACCCACACATGTTGATGGGCCGATTGTAGAGATGAATTGCTCGAACGTTCCAAATCAGCTGAGCTTTTTCTTCACCTCGATCATGCGGTGAATGATTGGAGTGAGGATCAGCTCCATCGCGAAGCCCATCTTGCCTCCGTTCACCACAATGCTGGTGGGGCTGGACATGAAGGAGTCGTGGATCATGCTCAGCAAATAGCCGAAATCAATCCCCCACTTCTCGCGGGCTCCCTTTCGGAAGTGAATGATCACAAAGCTCTCATCCGGAGTTGGGATATTCCGGCAGATAAACGGATTGGACGTGTCAACCGTTGGAACACGCTGGAAATTGATATCCGTCTGGCTGAACTGTGGGCAGACGTGATTGATGTAATCAGGCATCCGCCGAAGAATTGTGTCAACGATTGCCTCTGCTGAGTAACCGCGCTCTGCATTGTCTCGGTGAATTTTCTGGATCCACTCGAGGTTGGTAATCGGGACAACGCCCACCAGAAGATCGGCGAGTGCTGCCACGTCATACCCCTCGCCTTTCACGCCGCCGTGCAGGCCTTCGTAGAACAACACGTCCGTACCAGCTGGGATTTCCTCCCAAGGGGTGAACTGACCAGGCTCCAGATTCACACCAAGCCGCGAATTGTGCTCAGAGGCCTCTTCAGGGCTGTGAAGGTAGTAGCGCTTCTGACCCATACCAGTTTCGCCGTAGGTGCGGAACAGCTCCTCCAGCTTGTCGAACAGATTGGCCTCGGGTCCGAAGTGGGAGAAGTTCTGTCCAGCAGCCAGGGCATCTGCCATGGCCTGCTTCATCGGCATCCGCTCGTAGCGGTGGTAGCTGTCGCCTTCCACCACAGCCGGGGTGATCCCCTCACGCGCGAAGATGTGCTCGAAGGCGCGCTTGACGGTGCTGGTTCCAGCTCCGGACGAACCGGTGACAGCGACAACCGGATGACGCTTCGACATCGACGCAGGGGCTACGGGCTCGGCGAGTTTGCCAGATCGGGGCCCGAATGCACCAATAACGAGCTCAGAGTGCTTTGAGCAGTTCCTGCCCCATGGCCGCGCATCCAAGGGAGATGCAGCCATCGGCCATGAGATCACCGGTGCGGAAACCAGCTGCCAACACCTTGTCGACAGCTGCTTCCAGCTCATCGGCCGCTCCCGCCTGATTCAGGCCGATCCGCAGCATCATCGCTGCGGAGAGAACCATCGCCATCGGATTGGCCTTGTCCTGCCCAGCGATGTCAGGGGCAGAACCATGCACGGGTTCAAATAACCCAGGGCCATCGCTGCCCAGTGAAGCCGAAGGGAGCATCCCAATCGAACCGGTGAGCATCGCTGCCTCATCGCTCAGGATGTCACCGAACAGGTTGCCGGTCAGCAGCACATCGAACTGCCGAGGATCACGCACCAGCTGCATGGCAGCGTTGTCGACATACATATGGCTCACCTCCACCTCGCTGTAGGTCGGAGCAAGGGCATCGACGCGATCTCGCCAGAGCTGACTGACGTCGAGAACATTGGCCTTGTCTACAGAACAAAGGCGGCCCTGTCGCTGCGTGGCGATATCAAAGGCCACTCTGGCGATCCGGTCCACCTCCGACGCCGCATAGGTCATGGTGTTGAAGCCGCGTTCATCACCATCGGCTTCGATCCTGCCCTTGGGCTGCCCGAAATAGATCCCGCCGGTGAGCTCGCGGACCACCAGCAGATCCACGCCTTCGATCACCTCACGCTTGAGGCTGCTGGCATCGATCAGCGCCTGCACGATCTTCACCGGTCGCAGGTTGGCAAACAGCTCCATGCCGGCGCGCAGTCCGAGCAACCCGGTCTCGGGGCGTTTCTCGCGGGGAAGCGTGTCAAAACGAGGGCTGCCGATCGCAGCAAGAAGAACGGCATCAGCGGATCGGCAGGCGGCCAGGGTGCTGGCCGGGAGTGGCTCACCGGTTGCATCAATCGCACTCCCCCCGATCGGCTGCTCTTCGAAACTGAGCTCAAACCCATGGCGCTTGCTGACTGCCTCCAGCAGCTGCCTTGCCACAGCTGTGATTTCAGGGCCAATGCCATCGCCGGGCAGCAGAACAACGCGGTGCTGGGCCATGGCGTTCCGATCGTCTCAACAGCCGCTGAGATTACTGAGCAGTGATGCGCTTCAGATCTCGCAGAGTCTTTGCCATCTCCGGCAGCTTGCTGAAAGCGGCTGAACAACGCAGCCAAAGGCGATTCGGGATCGCCGGGTATCCACTCACCACTTCACCAGCAGCCACCTCTCCGTGAATTCCGCTTTTGGAACTAGCAATGGCGCGGTCACCGATCATTGCCCGATTAGCCACTCCCACCTGCCCCGCAAGGATCACACCGTCGCCGAGGCGGGCACCACCGGCAATCCCAACCTGAGAAGCAAGGGCGCAACCACGGCCGGTGCGGACCCCATGACCGATCTGGACCAGGTTGTCGATCTTGCTGCCGGCACCGATCCGTGTCTCTCCCACAGAGGGTCGATCAATGGTGCTGCCGCAACCCACCTCCACACCGTCCTCGAGCACCACCTGCCCTGTTTGAGGCATCTTTCGCCAGCCGGTTGCGGTCGGCACGAAGCCAAAACCCTCTGAGCCAACCACGGCGTTTGAATTGACCACACAGCTGCAGCCGAGACGACTGCCCGGATGGAGAACGGCATTGGCATGCAGCTCACATCCATCTCCAACAATCACATCGTCATAGATCACAACCCCCGGATGGAGGATGCAATCGACCCCGATCCGACTCCCCGCACCAATGCAGACCCGAGCTGCAACGAAACTGCCCTGCCCAACGACTGCACGGGGATCAATCACAGCTGTGGGATGGACCCCGGCGAGAGGTCGCTGTCGGGGGTGCAGCTGATCGAGCGCTTCGGCGAACGCGAGGCGCGGATCGGCAAAGACCGCAAAGGCAAGCCCCCGCTCGGAGGCCAACCTGATCAGATCCTCCTGATCCGGCAGAAGCAATGCCCCAACTTCACTGTCTGAGAGAGCAGAGATCAACGTGTTGCCCTTCTCCAGAAAACTCAGTTGATCAGCTGAGGCGCTCTCGAGGGATGCTGCACCACGCAGGACTGGGTCTGAACCTTGTTGTGCCTGCTTCAGACCGGCCTGACCGTTCTGCAGGGCCTTGATCAGGGTGCTGAAACGCATGGGGGGGCAAGACTGCGGCTGGATCGTAGAGGCGTTGATCGATCAGCTGAGATGCCGATCGCTCAGCACCATGGCATCGCGATGGACGACCACTGGAGAGCCGCGAAGCGCACGGGAGCGCCCCAGAGCAGCCCGGAGGCTGGCACTGTCGCGTGAGCACAGTCCACGACCGAACTCCTGGCCCTGAGCGTCCATCAACATCACCGGTTGGTTGGCAGCGAACTCGCCACTCACCGCTGTGATGCCCACCTGTAGCAAGGACGCCCCACGCTCCTGAAGAGCCAGACAGGCTCCGGAATCCAGATGGAGTGCCCCTTGCGGCTGCAGGACATGGGCTAGCCAGCTGCGCCGGTTGCCGATGGGCTGGGGACTGGGGTGAAAGACCGTTCCACCACGTCCTCCGCTCAGCAATGCATCCAGACGGGAGGGATCCCGACCATCCGCCAGATGCACGGTGATTCCACTGGCGGTTGCGATGCGGGCTGCAGCGAGTTTTGTGGTCATCCCACCTGTGCCCCAGCGGCCACCATCACCGGCTGCAGAATGCAGGTCGTCTAGATCGCGGGGATGATGCACGTCCGGAATCGGCCGTGCATCGGCATCGGTGCGGGGGTCTGCTGAATACAGCTGCTCAACGTCCGTGAGCAGAATCAACTGATCGGCATCCACCGCTGCGGCCACAAGTGCTGAAAGGGTGTCGTTGTCACCAAAACGCAGTTCGGCGGGCGAGAGGGCATCGTTTTCGTTCACCACAGGCAAAACTCCCCAATCAAGAAGCTGCATCAGGGTGTTCGATGCGTTGTGATAACGCCGTCGGTCCACCAAATCGGAACGGGTCAGCAACACCTGGGCGACAGACACTCCATGGGTTGCCAGAGCACGGTCGTAGAGCCCCATCAAATGCCCCTGCCCGATCGCGGCAGCGGCCTGAAGCGCCACAACACTATCTGGGCGATGGGTCATCGCAAGACGCTGACACCCCAGACCCACAGCACCACTGGTAACAAGAACGCAGCGATCACCCCTTTGCATCGCCACAGCAATCGATGCGGCATACCCAGCAATCGTTCCAGCTGTATCGCCGCGAAGCAGGCTTGTGCCGAGCTTCACCACCCACAACGTCATGCGCTGGGAGCCCCCATCCAAACCGCCAGTCGGCGTTCGATCCGCTGGACCCGGTCGCGGGGACAAGGTCCACCATCCAAAGCCACCGGCCGCACCAGAACCGTATAGAGGCCAAGACGGTTGCCGCAAAGCACATCGGTGAAGACCCGATCACCCACCATCGCCACCTGGTCGGGCTGCAGAGACAGATCAGCGAGCACACGCCGCAATGCACCTCGCCTTGGTTTTCCAGCCCCAGCGGTAAAGCTGATGCCTAGCTGATCTGCCACCGCAGCGATCCGAGCCTGGGAGGGGTTGTTGCTGAAAAGATGCAAGCGCAAGCGACGGCTAGCGTCCTCAAGCCAAAGGCGGACATTGTCGGGCAACTGCACATCCCGACCGGGGAGCAAGGTGCGGTCCACATCAATGACAGCAGCCTGGATGCCGTGACTCACCAGATGGGGGAGTGGCAGATGGGCGATCGTCAGCCCAGGCTCCCAATCGGGCAGCAACCAATGCTGAGGCTTTAGTCCGGCCATTCCCTTTCCTCAAGTTCGGCTTCGATGCGCGGTTGGATCCGATCGAAATCCTCACCCTCCACCAACTCTGCCTGGCCATCGACCATCCGTGCCACCACGAAAAATGGATCCAACGGGATGTAGAGGCCGTACTCCTTGTTGTCCACCATGAAACTCACCAGGAGCTCATAGGTCTCTGACTCCTCATCGTCCTCCTCCTCCTCATCCTCCAGATCCTCCGGATCAGGTTCATCCAGCTCACCCGCAACGGTGAGAGTCACAGCTGACCTCACCAGGGTCAGGTCGTGTTCCTGAAGGACCACATCTGCAACCGAGAGAATCGGCTCACTACTGGCGATCGTGCTGATCGGCTCCGGTTCATCACCATCCTTCAGGCGGAACAGGGAGACTGGTGTGTCAACCGGCGTCAACAGGGCGTAGTCGCTCCCATCGAGGGGGATCAACTGCTCCAGAAAACAGAGCAGGTCATGACCATCCCGATCCTGGACAAGAACGGTTGGAACCTCGCCGCTGCCGCTGGGCCCGGAGTCACGCATTGGACCTGTGGTCAATGGGCACAGGATCCACCATGGCCGGTCAGGCTGCCCGATGCTGGGGCCGCCGGACGGACCGGTTTCGAGGAATCATCTCAAGCCATCGGTTTCAAGGGAGGCCCCTCCCGCAACCATTGCTCCAGCAACAGGGCAGCTGCAGCACTGTCGAGCCGACCGCTGCGATCCCCGGCAAGACCATGACGCTCCGCAGCAGCCCAGGTGCTGGAGTGCTCATTCACCCAGGCCAGGGGAAGCTGCAGAGCCCTGGCAAGACGCAAACCGTAACGACGACAGTGCGTCGCTTGCTGTGTGGGTTGCCCCTCACGGTCCAGCGGGAGGCCCACGACAAGCCCTTGCACCGAGCGGCTGGCACAGTGCTGACGAATCACGAGAAGATCAAGCTCAAACGCCTTTCGGTGAAGAGCTTCCAGGGGCGTGACGGTAATCCCAAGCGCGTCACAACCAGCCAGACCGATCCGCCGCCGCCCCACATCAAAACTGAGAATCGAACCGCTCAAGGACACGGGTCAGCGTCGCCCGAGGCTGGGAGTTGGGAAGGGGGTTTGCCCCGGCCGCAGGCGACCGAGGACCTGATCCAACGGACGGGTGATCTGCAGTTGTCGCGGAGCGCTCTGACGACGCCACATGCTGCGCCCCATCAGCAGCTGCTCTTCAGAACGCTGCCATCCTTGGGCCTGCATCACCTGCCCCAAAGGAGCGTCGTCCATTGCCGAGATCAAGGCCGAAGGCTTGGCCTCCCGCCGGATTCGCTCCAGCAACCATGGCAATGCCGTCTCTAAACGAGGATCCCAAGCGAGGTCGCGCAGCAATTCGAGCTGATTGGCTCGCGCTCCCTCATTGAGCTGCAAACAACCGGCCAACACAGCGTTGTTGGCCATTAGAACACCACAGCCTGGGCCGCCTCGATCAAGCAGGTCGAGCCAATGCCGATCTGTGATCTGGCGAAGATGACTGAAACTTCCCCCTTGTTCAAGGGGCCAGAGCAACTGTGCCGTGCGCCGCGACACCGCTTGCCAATGCAGGCCTTCCGGTGGACCAGACGCTGAACACTCCGCGCTGTATTCGGCAGGCGGAGGGGCCCAGGACTGCATCGGCCGCAGCGGTTGAAACCCGAGTTCTCGCATCAACGCAATGCGATCGGCATCCGCAGAGGGACAGCGAACGACCCAACTGCGCACGTGGGGACTGCCGAGCTGCAGAGCCTGCTGCAAAAGAGCTCTCTGTACGGATCGTCGGCTGAGATGGGCTGGAAGCTCCAGGAATTCAGGCCACTGCAGAATCCAGCAGCTTCCGCGACGGTTGAACGGGCGGGCCACCACCGCTGCGACAGGCAGATCACCGTTCAAGGCCACCAAACAGCGGGGCGATCGACTGGGGAGCAGATCCGGGAATCGCTGTTCAAGTCGTGCCAACCAGTCGCCGAGAAGCACCGCCTGAAAATGAGGAAGCTGTTCAGGATCGGCCAGCGATGAAAAACGGGCCAGATGGCGGATTGAAAGCGACTTGATCGTCAGAGACGCCGAGGAGTGATCTGACATGCCAGCACTACCCTCCTGGTCCCTGACTGCAATCTATCGCTCATGCCTGGCGGGGGCGAACCAGAACAAGGGGAGTGCGTTCGTTGGCATTGCCCGCCGGATTAGGGCGCAGCGCACGCTGCAGAAGATCCTCATCACAGCCCCGGCTGGATGCCAGAACCTTGACCCGACCGAGGTCATTCACATCCACAATCGCCACGGCAACACCCAGCTCGGCAGCTGCACGCTCACAGAGAGTGTTGGGGTTCTCAGGCCCGAGGACGATGGTCTGGTCGTAGGGGGGCGTCGTACCGGTAATGTCGTCGATCAGACGGGCCTGATCGCCGGCAAAACGATAAAAGCCACCTGGCACGCGGATCAACTTCAACATCAGCCCTCCGATCCAGGCCGCAATGACGCGCGTTGGACCCACGAGATCGATCAGGGCCTGCATCCCGCAAGCCGTCGCGAGGCTGCTGGTTGGATGGAACACCCGACATGCCAGACGCGCCAGCAGCCCTGGATTCACCTCGCTGGGATGGCGGTACCGGCTCTGCATGACCGCCACCGGGGTCTCTCCGATCGTGAGCACATCTCCTGGCTGGAGCAAGTTGGAGCCGTAGGTGCGCAGCACCTCGATCGGATCATCAAGCGATCCGAGCAGATGGGTGCGAAGGGGGAGCACACGACAGTTGTCGCCGAGGCGGAACTCTGCGATGGAGCTGGTCAGCGGTTCAGGACGGCTTAAAGAGACAAGAACGCCCTGCCGACGTTGCAACAGGCCAAAGGGTCCGTAGTTGCCCCAGTGCACATCGGCCCAAAGGGTGTCGATGCGATCGAGAGGATCCGAACCCTCAGCGTCTCGAATGGTGATGCTGACCTTGGCCCGAGTGACCTGGCGACCCTTGACGATATAAGCCGCCCAATAGCCATCCGCACGAGTCTCCTCATCGGGATGATCGGCCTCGATGCGGGTAGTGAGCTGAAGCGGGGATGGATCAACCTTGCCCAGCAGCACAGGCTCCACGCGCAGCTCGGGGACAAACACCTCCATGCGTCGATGGGGGTTGCTGATCTCAAGGACGCCGCTCACTTGTACAGCTGAGCCCTGACGTTCAACCGTCCACTTAAGGGGGCGCATGGTCAGTGGTGATGCTGGCCGCAGGCGATGGCGCAGCTCGATCCAGCCCACAAGAAGGCCGAGAACAAGCAGAGCAATCAGCAGAACCACGCTGAGGATCCGGCCGGAAGACCGGTAAAAACTGGCGGGCAGCGTAGGCGGCTTACCCGGAAGTGACCTCCACCTCGATGTTGACCTCGTTGAAGCTGCCCCCGGGGTTGATGGACCGTTCATCGGGGCCTGGCAGGCCGGTGGCGTCGCTGATCGCCGCGTTGATCGTGGCAAGAGGCACCTGGCCGTCCTCATCCAGCACGACGGCGCCATCAGAACCGATCACCACCACTTGGGGGATTCGGCCGTTCCAGTAGGTGGCCGGATCATCTGGCCCCTCAGCGGGACGCCCCTGGAGGGAATCAATCCCAAGCGGCATCAGGTCGACGCTCCGCATCCAGAGCCGTTGAAGTTCCGAAACCACGGGAGCGAAACGCTTGCAGTCGGCGCTGTCATCCAGGTAGTAAACGAGGACAGCGGTGCGCCCTGCAGCCCGTGACTCCCCGAGGGTGCTGGCTGGAGGGACCAGGGAGCCATTTCCGGCATACAGCGCGTAGATGTTCCCGTCGTAACTGTCGCTATCTCGCGCGGCAGCGACAGGACTCACCATCAGCAACAGAGCCATGCTGAGAGTGATCAGAGCGTGTGCCACCGAGGCCATGACATGGATCAACAGGTGTCCATCCTGACCTGTGGCCCCAGTTGGACGTCAGCCCCGGCCCAAACTCCGTCCCATCCCCTGGGCGATGCCACGTCCGATCAGACCGATCGCCCTGCCGATCACCTGAGTTAGAAGAACAACTAGCAAATCTCCAAGACGACGCACCAGCGTCTGAACCTGCGGAGCAAGAGCGTCCCGGGTTTCAACCAGCAGAGCAACCTGTCGCTGCCACCAGCCCAGCTGATTGAGTTCCTGATCACGCGGCTCGGTCAGCAGGAGTGGTGCAATTCGGCCATGTTGCAACTGGAACAACGTGCGCTGGCTTTCATACAGCTGAATCGGACGCTCCACCCAGTCAGACCAACGGATCTGGGAATTCAATTGGTTCCGCAACCTGTCGAGTTCACGGGTGGAAAGCAAAGAATCACGCAACAGATATCGGCGCAGTTCCGGCCATTCACCACAGGCATCAAGCAGTTCGGCTCCGATCAGTTCCGCGGTTCGCACCAGCCAGTTGCTCACGAGAGTCTCCAACTGCAGAAGCGCCCGCGGATCATCTGCTGGCAGCAGCTGACCTTCAACCAGCACCGGCTGATCCTTGAGCAGCGGCATCAGCATCCGCGCAGGATCTGGCAGATCCTGATCAGAACCACTGAGGTCAGATCGGGTCAGCAGCTGAGCGACCACGGGCCTCAAGGTGCCGTTCTGCGGCAGTTGCACATAGGTTCCGGCCATGGTGCTGAGCGCTTGCCGCCTCAGGTCTTCCTGCAGGCTGTCCCATCGCTGTGGCAAAGCATTGGCGACATCCTGTCCGCGCAACTGTTGAAGCACCTGATCAAGTTGCTGAAGCAGGGCGAACAGAAGATCACGGCGCCGTTCAGGGTGAAGACCTTCAATCGCAAGCAGACGTCCTGTTGCGTTGCCAAGACCAACTCCAACGGAACGATCCAGACGGTCGCGAATCGCATCCCAGACCGCCATCCCTTGCCGGTCTCGCAGCGTGATTGAAACGGTTTCATCCCTCCCAGCATCGACGGCGTCCGACGACAGAGGTTGGGCATGGTCGACAGCCAACTGGATCGGTCCCCACAACCAAAGCAACAGTGCCCTGGCCGAGCGCAGCTCACGCCGTCGCCCTTCGAGCATCCATCGCCAGAGGTGCTCGGCTGGTGGATCCGCCAACAGAGCATCAATGACCTGAAGATCGTTGCTGATTTGCTGCAACCCACTCATCAGCAACCAATGACCAACCCCCATCGCCTGATCAGAAAACGGCTGGCGGACGCCACCATCGGGGGCGCCAGGCTGCAAACGGATCACCCGCCCACCCGCCAACAAGGTGGCGATGACCTCCTGCAACGTGTTGACATCACAATTCTGGAGAAGGCCTGCCGCAGGAAGAGCCAGCAGGGCGTCTTTGCTTGCTGATAGGTCTGCGGGCAGCAGAAGCAGGAGGGGTGCTGGCTGCCAACGTTCCTGCAAGATGAACGCCTCATGTCGAACTGCCGCCAGACTTGAGACTGCGTCGATGGACCAGATCACTAATTTTGGATGCCCCACCAACGCCTCCGGGCGCAGGATCACATCGAGATCACTGTTCTTGCTTGTGAGCTGAAGAGCCAGGGACTCGCCGAGGAGCTTGGGGGCTAGCAGCAGAATCCGCACAGGAGAGGAGGCTGCCAAAGCACTGCGCTAGAGGATGTTTGTCAAGGTAACGAGATTGCGCTCAAACCTCCAGTGGACGACGTCCGTTCAATTGCAGGGTGTAGGACTCAATGCGATATCCGGTGCAACGCTCGATCTGTTTTAAGAGGTCCTCTGGGAGCACCACATCAATGTCTTCAATTGAACCGGTGTCGAGGCAGGTGAGATGGCTATGCGGATCGCTGCGATATCCATAGAGCCGACCACTGGCTCGATCAAGACATTCGATCACCCCTGCTGATTGGAGAGCTTCGAGATTTTGATAGACGGATGTGTGGCCAATACTGCGACCACGAGCGTTGAGTTTCTCGAAAATGTCACGGGCACTGAGATGGCTTTTTTCGGACCAGAGCAGATCAAGAACCATGCGTCGTTGGCGACTCAAACGCATTCCCAATGTTCGGCAGCGCTCGAAGGCGTTCTGTACCCCGTCAATGACGGGATAGGAATCAACGTTGGTTCCTGGTGTCGATACCACAGAACACATTTGTGTTAATGCATCTTAAAGGCAATGACCTGCGCCGAGCTAAGCCATGTCGGTGAAGCCCAGAACAGGGTCTTGAATTCTGCCTTCACCGATCGCATTGATCGCCTCAGCCAGATCAACACGACCGTCATACAAAGCACGCCCGACAATCACGGCTTCCACACCAAGTGGTTCGAGCGGGAGCAGAGCAAGCAGATCCGCCATGCAACCAATTCCTCCCGAAGCAACCACAGGAACTCTGCTGGCTTCTGCCATCGCACGCAGAGCTTCAAGGTTGGGGCCGGCGAGGGTTCCGTCCGTTGCGATGTCTGTGGTGATGATGGCAGCAATCGGTGAATCACTGAACTGTCGAGCGAGATCGGTGGCCAGTACATCGCTCTGCTCGATCCAGCCCCGTGTGGCAACACGACCATCCTTCGCATCAATACCCACCACAATCCTCCCGGGGTACTTGAGGGCTAGCTCGTTCACGAGCTCCGGCTTTTCGATGGCAACGGTGCCGAGAATGACGCGGTCCAATCCACAGCTGATCAAGTCCTCCGCCCTTTGAAGAGAGCGCACACCGCCGCCGAGCTGAACCGGGATGTCCAGCGCTGCTGCGATTGACCGCACGGCACTGTCATTCACAGGTTCACCGCGTTTGGCACCATCGAGATCCACCAGGTGGAGGCGGGTGGCTCCCTGCTGCTGCCAACTCAAGGCCTGAGCAACAGGGTCGTCACTGAACCGCGTCACTTGGTCATAGTCCCCTTGATGCAAACGAACACAAGCGCCATCAAGCAAGTCGATGGCGGGAATGATCTCCATAACGCGGCAGCAGGGTGCTCGCTGGCCATCCTGCAGCGGCGGTGCAGCCCCTCGATCCGGGCAGAGCTTCTCGCCGGCCCATAGGACTTTTGAACGACATCTAAAGAGCGTGACGCAGATCCCACACACCCTTGATTCATGCCATGACTGAAACGAACAACCAACCAAGCAAAGAAGGGATCGAAGAAGACATTCCTCAACGAGACAACCTCATCAATGTCGATCCACACCACAAACTTCACCAGAACAGCCATGCACTGACGGAAGAACGACATGGGCACTCCACTGAATGAACGCATCAAAAAGTCGATTTACAATTCTGATGGCACCACAGACCCAAGGCATTTAATCTTCTGAATGGAGAGCGGCGATACAATCATTTAATCCAAAAATAACGATGTACTGATCATTGTTATTTTTGGATTAGGTGAAAAACAGATTAACGCAAACAACCGCAGAAGCCATGAGGATCAACACCCCATTCGTTACTGCAGCTATCTGTGTGGAGCGACCGAAGCCATAACTGAAGCACCGCGTCGAAGGGAGACCCCCAAGAGATTCAGCTCCCCAAGCCAGAAGCAATCCAATCACATCAACGATGTTGTGGACAGCATCACAAATAAGAGCAATTGATCCATAGGAAATACCAATAACAACCTGCAAACCACTCAAACCTGCATTCAAAAGAATGAATCACTTAAAATCTTGATAGGGGTGATGATGCGAATCAACTGAACTCAAGAGACGATCAAAATGAACCCAATATGCTCATTCATCCACTGCGTGATCACGAGCGGCCAGACCCTAATATTAAATCATGCTTACCAGCCTGGACGCAGCAGCCCACTCCAGTAACTCATCTTTTCTGGGCAAGGATCAAAACCATGAAACCCAAAAGCCCGAACAGCTATTAACGAACGAATCGACAAAATCCATGCACTCA
This sequence comes from Synechococcus sp. MIT S1220, assembly GCF_047303025.1. Taxonomy (NCBI): domain Bacteria; kingdom Bacillati; phylum Cyanobacteriota; class Cyanophyceae; order Synechococcales; family Synechococcaceae; genus Synechococcus; species Synechococcus sp. MIT S1220. The sequence goes on from NZ_CP138939.1 coordinate 2,772,523, forward strand.
TCTTATTTATGCCTCCCAAGAGAAAGTCTAGCGGCCAAAAATCTCAATTCAGAATAATTAAAAAAGCATATTGACTTACTATTACAAAATACTCCTTGCCATAACCTATCACATTTTTGGCTGATCTCGATAATCTCGACCTTTACAGACCCAGGGCAACTCGCAATTTATATCATCCGAAATCAGATTCTCTGGGCCAGAAGAAGTCGACATAGAGACACACCGAAAAGAATCGAATCCTGACCGGACTGGACAATCCCTATCCCCCATCAATCAGGGCAAGTTGTCAGCATTTCTAACAAGCATGATCTCTTGCATAACAAGACCACCATTATTTGTTGCGACACTAAGCGCGGCAACAGCTGGAAACAACGTAACCGCAAATGACGAAGCAATTGCAATAAAACCTTTCATGAAGAACCTCAAAGGAGTAGGGGCAAGTCGAAACAAATGATCCCGACATCACCAAGATTGCGTCGCCATCTGAGAATTCAACTGTGAATATCTGGTGCAACGACTCAAGCTTCTCGGTGAAAATCAGGTGATAGATCGATCCCCTAGATTCATGGGTTGAAATCAGCTGTCAACACGTTGTTGGCAGCGACGCAGAGCTGTATTCATGCGCATTCTCGTAATGGGAGGCACCCGCTTCGTGGGCAAGCCATTGGTGGCGAGGCTTCAGGCTCAGGGGCACGACCTTTGCCTATTGACCCGTGGCCGGAATCCCGTGCCGGATGCGGTCGAACACCTCAGCGGTGATCGCAGCAGCGACGAGGGATTGGCCGTCTTGAAGGGGCGTCAGTTCGATGTCATTGTTGATAGTTCAGGTCGAAAGCTGGAAGACAGCAAGCGGGTTCTGGCGATCACCGGTGCCCCCAGCCACAGATTCGTGTATGTGAGTTCGGCGGGGGTTTACGCCAACTCTGAACAGTGGCCTTTGGATGAGGACTGCGCGACTGACCCCAACAGCCGCCACGCCGGCAAAGCGGAAACAGAGGCTTGGCTGAGGCAGGAGGGGATTCCCTTCACCAGCTTCCGGCCGACTTACATCTATGGCCCTGGTAACTACAACCCAATCGAACGCTGGTTCTTCGATCGAATCATCAACGATCGACCTGTGCCGTTACCAGGCGATGGAAGCACGATCACCCAGTTGGGTCATGTCGAGGATCTTGCCGAAGCGATGGCACGCTGCATTGATGTGGAAGCATCAACCAACCGGATCTACAACTGCTCAGGCAGACAGGGCATCACCTTTCAAGGTCTGATCCAAGCAGCGGCTGTGGCCTGCGGCAGGGATCCAGTGTCCATCGAGATGCGCAGCTTCGATCCCTCCCGCCTGGACCCCAAAGCGCGAAAAGCTTTTCCATTGCGTCTCAACCATTTCCTCACCGACATCACACGGGTGCAGCGGGAACTCGCCTGGCGGCCACGCTTTGATCTCAATGCCGGCCTTGCCGACAGCTATCGCAATGATTACGCCAAAGCACCAACACAATCTCTGGATTTCAGCTCGGACGCTGCGCTGATCGGGGACTGAGATAGGAGACAGCCGACCAAAGCGCCAGCACCAACGAGGGCCAGAACAACCACCAGCCAATGACCACGAACCAGGGCTGCCCCGTCCATGGCTGTGGCCAGAGCAGCAGCAGTAACGACAGAAACTGCAGGATTGTTTTGGCTTTACCGCCAAGAGAGGCCGGAGCACCATCGCCGGCCTGCGCACGCCAACCAGAAATCAACAGTTCGCGTGCCAGCAACACCCAGACAGCCCAGAGGGGTAACGCGGCGGTGGAGGCCAACCAAAGCAGTGGCGCTGCAATCAGCACTTTGTCGGTCAATGGATCCAGGCGAGCCCCCCAAGTGCTGCCGCCACCGGCCCGGCGGGCCAACCAACCATCTGCGGCATCGCTAAGACCGGCGAGCAGAAGCAGCCACCAGGCCACTACAGACCAGCCGGCCTGCAAGGCCAGAATCAGCGGCAGGCCTGCCAAAGCCCTGGCCACAGTGAGGCCGTTGGCAAAGGTTCTCAGGGGAACAGGCAACAGCGCAGTAATCACGGCATCCCAATTCAACAGCCGCAACGACAGAAGCTGCATGGTCTTGGCAGAACAAGCGACGTGTCAGCAGGCGCTGCGAGATTTCCACCGTGGTATTGCGCTCCTGGGTGTTGCACACCCGGCGGACTGATGGAGCTCATCAGTGAACGGAATGGACGTGATAACGACCACAACTGCAGGAATCGATAGCGGACTGAAGAGCGATCAGTTCAGTTCATTCCGTGATCTCCATCACAATTTTTCAAAATGAAATACCGATAGACATTCGTTCCAGCGTCACTAGCGTTGCATTAGAGGAAGGATGCTAGATGTCAGAGATGCCACCACGTCGCCAGGAGCAATGGAACCATCATTTCCATGAGTTAATTCAGATCGAAACATGGGATTGGTGGAAAGCGATGATTTTTCATCTCCGAGAAAATGGCGAATATGCAGAAGCAGAAGCTTTATTTTACGAATTTAAAATCTGTGACTAATTATTCGGCTAATTTTTGTCAAACAAGCTCCGAGCGCATTTCAACTTTTGGCACTGTTCTATCCCTTAGCACTCATAGTGGAACTGCGTAAGGGTCGACCACAACGCAGAATGCCTTCAGATGCACAAGGTTCATGGTTCTGCAGCTGTCGGTGGCCGATGTGATGACCCACCCGGTCCTCAGCGTCACGGCTGACACAAGCCTGCAGGATGCTGTTCAATTGATTAGTGATCACCACATCAGCGGCTTGCCAGTGGTGAATCAGAGTGGGGCACTGATCGGGGAACTGACCGAGCAGGACCTGATGGTGCGAGAGAGCGGAGTTGATGCCGGCCCTTACGTGATGCTGCTCGACAGCGTCATCTACCTAAGGAATCCTCTCAACTGGGACAAACAGGTGCATCAGGTCCTCGGGACAACAGTGGCTGACCTGATGAAAAAGGATGTTCACAGCTGTGATGGAACTCTCCCCTTACCCAAGGCCGCATTACAACTCCACGACAGAAATACTCAACGACTCTTCGTACTTGATGAGAGCCGGAAGCCGATCGGTGTTCTGACCAGGGGTGATGTCGTACGCGCCCTTGCCTCGCATCAAGAGGAATGATCAGCTGCTTTTTCGAATCGCAATTGCAATGGGTTTGATCATCCGAAATTCGACGTAATCACCAACCGAAAGAGTGGTCATTGGATCACCAAAGATGCTTTGGCGAACATCAAGGTTGTGAACACCGCCGAACGGACCTCGCAGGCTGATTTCATTGTCTGATTCAGATAACTTCACCACCTCAGCTGTACCAGTGGCCATCACCACCTTGGCCCCTTCGCGTACAGGCCCAAAGTCTTCCGAGAGGATCATGTCGTCCCGTTCAAATCGGAGACGCTTGACAGGACTTGGTCGTAAATCCACCACCAGACCATCGAGCAGGTCGACACTCACTTCATCACCAACGGTGAAACCTGCCGCAGAGAGATCAACTCCGCTGCTGATCAGCATTGTGTGTCCATAGGGGGTTTTGATTTCAAGCACCTGATCGGATGGCATCAACCTGGTGATGGATCCAACCAATTGGGTGATTTCAAATGCCTCGAGGAGCTCCGCCTTAAGGGAGGCACCGGTATTGATGCTTCGAGCAAGCATCGGCTGAGGATCGGTGGTCCCACGCACGCCATCAGCAACGGTGATCGGCTTGACATCAACAGCAACGGGCTGAATCAACCGGAAATTAATTAGATCACCAGCCTTGAGTTGCGGGAAAAGATCATCCGTCGTGTCGACAAGAACATCGAGGTTATGGATTCCACCAAGGGGACCCAGCAGGCTGATGCTCCTGTCTTTGCGAGACAACTTCATAACCCGAGCCGTACCAGAAGCAAGAGCAACACGCATCCCTTGTTTCAAAGGACCCATGTCCTTCGGAATGATGATGTCTTCGCGGTTGAAACTCAGCTTGGAGTCCTGACTTCGCTGGAGGTCCACGACCAGGCCGTCGAGCAACGACACGTCAACGCCCTGTCCGGGCGTAATTGCCAGCGGAGTGAGGTCCACACCAACGGTGATGATTTCTCGATGGCCCTCAGGGTCAATAATCTCAAGAACTTTTTGATCCGGAAGCACTATGGTGACAGTGCCTCGGATATGACTGAGCTCAAAACCCTCCAGCTGCTCAGGAGAAAAACCTGCGCGAGCCTCGATCGGGCAAGTAAGGGCAGACAACACAGCTGCACCACAAGCCAAAAGACTGAGGCGAATTCCGGAGAGGCACGACATCGATCGAGAACATCCGTTTCTGTGGAATGACGCTAGCTGGTTTCAAATAGGTCAAAATGCCCCCGGTGCCTGTTTCGGAAGTCCATGCCTGTCCGTCCGATCTTGCTGGCCTGCCTTGCAGGGGCCGCTGCCTTCGGAGCCATCGCAGATCTGCCTGCTCAGGCGGAGCCGACCATCGAGATCAGTCTTAAAAAGCGTTATCTGACCCTGCTTGACAACGGCAAGGTGATTGCGAAATATCCGGTCGCCATCGGCGCACCCGAGTCTCCAACTCCAGCGGGCTCCTATTCGATTACAAAAATGGACCCGGCACCGACTTATCACAAAGGAGCGAAGGTGATCGCGCCAGGTCCAAAAAACCCCGTCGGTGTTCGATATATGGCTTACGTCCAGATCGGTACTGGTGAATATGCCATTCATGGAACAGCGTGGCCGAACTGGGTCAAGCTGCGATCAGCCGTGAGCTTGGGATGCATTCGCATGTTGAACAACGATGTGATTCAGGTGTTCAATCGCGTCGAGGTCGGTACACCTGTCCTGGTGACCAACAACTGAATTCCGTTTGTGCTAAGAACTATGTTGCGTCTTTTCATTATCCTTGGCTGCTCAGCTGCTCTACCTCTGGCAGCGATAGCCAACCCAACAGTTGAAACGAAGGAAAATGACTTCCTTGACCTTGTGGATGGAGAAGGGAATGTCCTGATTCAAGGCCGAGGTGTAAAAGATGTGAATGCGAAAGCACGTGCGCAAGGATTGCAACTACCAGCACTTGGATACTGGTCTCCTGAGGGGCATTGCTTTACTCAACCAGCCCCAGGGGATTGCAATGGAGTGTTCAAAAAGTAGCCCGACATCCAGAGACTGATTTCGGTAAGAAATGGATGTAGCAGGCCGATTGAAAGACGTCTCCAACAACGATGTTGAAAACCACATCACACTTTGTACCCATCGATACAAAGATGTTCGGTGTGATACATAACAATTCCTTTGCCGCAAGGTGGGGACCTTGTGGAATGTTGTTGGGGGAGCGTGCTGTAGAGCACGCTCTTTTTTTTGGCCGCGCCCCTACCAATCAGCCTTGGCTGGAAGCCATCAAAAAACTCGACGAGACAATGTCGCGACAGGAACGGTCTGACGGAATCAAAAAACGCATGCTTCAGACATGCAACAGCAAACTCAGAAACATCCAACCCAACCTGCAATCCCTCCTTAACGGTTGGTTGTACTAAAAGCGCATCTTGCGATGCTGAGGTACGATCCAACAAATTCAGCCCTATAACCTCAACTGATTCGCCATCAATTAACCTCTAATTAATAATTTCAAAGACCGCCCCGCAAAGTCATTCAAAATAGATTCAACGGTTTTCATATGTTTAACCAGTATGCAATCACCTCTTACCCTCTCGATTTTCATCAGAATCCAAACAACGAAAGTTGGTCCAACGCCGTCAGCCAGGCCATGATCATCGGAATGATCGACTACCCGATCGATCACTGCTCTCAACGTGCGAAGCAAATCTTCAGAGATTTCAGTTCATTTTTTCCCTGAACAACCTCAATCAATGGACATCGACGAGTTGCTGTTTGAGTCCGGAGAAGGCAATGCTCTTGAAGGCCATTGATTGGCCGGAGGAAGCGGTGGCAGTTCAGGAGGCGGAGGTGCTCCGATCAGCTCCCCACCGTCGGAACCGGAGGCATTGCTCTCCGCCTCGACAGAGGCTTCATCAGAAGGATCGGGCAACGCCGGGATGGGGGAATCGAGTGCCGTGGGGGCATCGGCATCATCCTGAAACAATTCAGGCGGTGGTAGGTCTGGCGGAAGAGGCGACGGAGCCAGGCTCTCCTCAGGTGCACCAAGACGCTCATCAGGATCTGGGCGACCGCCTCGATCAATCGCCTCAGGCCGTTCACGCAGCACAAGAGGATCGGCCGTGATCGGTGGTTCTCGCAGCGGCGAACGCTCCTGATCCTGAAGCGTGCGATCTGGATCCGTTGGCGTGGAGGTCGGAGCGGGTGTTGGCGCCCAGATCATCCGAGCCAGAGGCTCAACCCCCTGTTCCATGACACGGTTCAGTCCGGCTAGTGCACGATCCGCCAGGTGGTTACTAAACACCTGAAAACATTTGATCGGCCCATCACAGTCCTGCTCAGGAGCCATCTTTGGAGTGAGACCAGCAACCAAATCTCCCCGCAAAGGGCTCATTCTTGAGCTCATCCGAAGCATGTAGGGCACATGCACAAAACTGGTAGCTCCGCCGCTGATCCAGTTGGCGTCCTCCTCAGTGAAACCCTTGACCCCGGGAATAATGAAGCGGCTTTTGGATGCATGATCCGGCATGTAGGCCGCGAGGTAGTTGCGACGCCGAGCGAGATCTTTGCTCTGCTCAAGGGTGAGTCCATCACGACTCATCAACACTTCCAGCCGTCCATCATCCCGGAGACCCATCACCATCCGAATGCGCGGCAGGTAGTAGCGAATGCGCTGCCCCATGCTTTTGCTGTAGGCACCCTTGTAGGACTCGGGAGGCTCCTCAAGGTCGTTGTAGAGGCTGTGCAGTCCACCGATGAATGTGTCGTAGGTGCGACTTCGCTCATCCGTCAGCTCCCCATAGCCGAAGTCCACGCCACCGTCGTGCCGGATCCCCACGTAAGCCCGCTGGCGCGAGGCCGTGCGGTTGCGCCCTTTCCAGACTCTCCGACCGAATTTGAGATCACCCAGGGGAACGGTGATCTCCTGACCTCCAATGTCCACATGGCGCTCGTACATCGGGCCTGAGACGTAGGCCAGAGCCGCCATATCTTCAAAGGCATCCTGTTCGCGATCCCAGCCTTCCAAGAGGTCAAACCGCACCTTGCGTGGATCCATCTCCAAGGCGAACACCTCATCATCTGGGATGTAGCGGAAGGGTTTCTGCTGGTCAGGACGTGCGCGGGGCAGATCACTGGTGACGCTGTCGCTTGGCGTGTCGTCGCGACGTTCGGGTGTGCCGGGGGCCAACGCCACCAAACCGGCAAACACCAGCACAGGAGTGAGCACGACCAACCAACGCTTGCGCAACCAACGGCTCTTGAAACCGCTGGTTTCAGACGCTTTGGAGGAAGGCCGCTTCACGCCGACCGTCGTCCTTGGGTTTTTGAGTTGGGTTTTAACCAAGGAACGATGGCGTCATCCGCCACCAGCCATTGGCAGTAAAGGTCGCCGCATTCATGGCCTCCCGTCAACTCTCCGAAGGCAGGAATCACCAGACGGGGTCCATTTGGATCAAAAGCAAAGCAGGGAAGACGCAGAGAATCACTCCCACCACTGATTCGAGTCACAGGGTGGAGGTGTCCACAAACATTCAGCTGGTTTTGATCCGGTGGCCTCTCTGGCTCATGGCTCAGCCAAAGGCGTCCCAAAGCTTGAGCTGGCTGTTGGGGTAGCCCCTCCAACCAGCTCTGACGGTCATGGTTTCCGCCGATCCAGGCCAGCTCAGCACCAATGAGAGCAGGGAGGGCAGCCATCACATCCCTCAGCCTCGACGTGAGGCCTGAACGGGAGTGAATCAGGTCACCGAGAATAATGAGACGCGACGGTTTCCATCGATGGCATAGATCCAACAGCGGATTGAGGGTGCCGCAATCGGCATCGCTTGGCAGAGGCACGCCAGCGGCCTGAAATGCTTCGGCCTTACCGAGATGAAGATCCGCCACGAGAAGCTCACGGCCTGCAGGACGCCAGAGAGCGCGCTGGGGCAAAAAAACAAGTTCCTCGCTCTCCCATCTCCAGACCAGCTCAGCCATCAAAGGATCATTGTCAAAATTCAAGATGGGGGCTGAACGATTTGAAGCGGCCGATTCATCACCCGTTGGTTTGTTCGATCTGTATTTTGACTCCTGTAAGGCCTCTAATCCAGATGCGCTTCAGAGGCCACTGCGACCACACGTTTCCTTCGCCGGTGTTCCGATGACCATGGCCCTCCTGATTGCACTGGCCGGCTCCATTGCGGCCATGGCCCTCATCGTGCGTCGTATGGAACAAAAGTGAGCGCAGCGTGAGACAAGGGTTCAGAGGATCAGCTCAAGCCAAGAGATGTTCTGAACAAAACGAGCAATCAACAAGCGATGCAGGTCACAGAATCTGTGGCAACCTTGATTGAGAAGGTTGCAAACCCTTGATTCGACACATCAAGGCCTGGCGGATCACCATCCAGATTACAGTCGCAACTCTGCTTCTCCTAGGCAATTTCGCAACAGCTACGGAGCAAAAACGTCTCAAGGTTGGCGTGGCGGGTTCAGCTCCATTTGTGATCAACAATGGGGATGAGCTTCATGGCATCAGCATCGAGATATGGGAGTCTGTAGCAAGTGACAACAACCTCCAATACGACTATTACCCCCATCGTTCAGTCGACATCGACAAAGCGATAGATTCCGTCGACAAAGGCGAGATCGATCTTTTAATCGGGCCAATAAGTATCACATCTAAACGACTCAAAATACAAGGAGTAAATTTCACTCAGCCGTACTTTTTTGCAAAAGCAGGGGTCTTATTACACAAGGATCCTCCAACATTATTCGACAGGGTCAAGGTGTTTTTCGGTAAGGCTGTGTTGTCTTCCGTTGTTGTATTGATTTCGGTCATATTTACTGTTGGAACGCTGATTTGGTTAGCGGAACGCCGCAGGAATGAAGACAATTTTCCGCGGGAATGGGCATCAGGGATCGCAAATGGCGCCTGGTTTGCGCTGGTCACCCTCACGACCGTCGGATATGGAGACAAAGCGCCGATCACACGAACCGGCCGCTTGATTACCTCCACTTGGATGGTGATCTCCTTGATCGCAGTTTCATCGTTAACAGCCGGCCTGGCTTCAGCATTGACGCTGTTTCTCTCAGGAGCGTCAGAAAACCCCATTCACCATCCTGAAGATTTGAAGCAACGGCGCGTCGCGGTGGTTAAAGGCAGCAGTGGCTCCGAGATCGCCGAGGACGCCGATGTGATCCTTGTCGTGGCGGAGACCCTGGATGATGCGGTGCAACTGGTCCTGAACAATGACGCTGCCGCTTTTATTTTTGATCGACCGGCACTCCGCTACTACCTCAAGAACCATCCTGATCTGCCTTTGAAAATTGCACCTTTCACGCTGGCGGAGGAAACCTATGGATTCGCCTTCAAAACCGGGAGTCACCTCAATACGCCAATGGATGTCTCCATCCTTGAACTACAGAGATCCGGCGCCGTCGAAACCCTCACGACTTCTCTGCTGACGAAAGATCAACCGACGGACTGATGACGGCATGACGTCTTAGACCGTCTTCAATCAAGTAAGAAGCGAGATTGCCACAGCTGCGGCCTTCGGCGAGGGCATGACGCTTCAAATCATCCATCACTCCCCGCGGCAACGTCACATTGATCCGCTCCGAACTGGCCGCCTCGGCAACCTCACCAGTGGATGGAACCACAACAACTGACTCCATCCGCTGCTGCAACTCACGCACGAGTGCCTGAAGAATTGACACGATAAAGACTAGGACGCGTAACGATGAGTACACGTTAACGTGCTTAGGGAGCTATGGGTTGGGCTTAAGGCTGCAGGTGCGTATCCTGGCTTCGCTTTTTGATCCCCTGCCATGCGCTCACTGCCTCTGAAGCTCGCTCCAGGCAGTGATGTGCGTCTCAGCCTTGAGCAACTGGCTGCTGAACAAAACCTTTCGGGCTTTATTCTCGGTGTCGTGGGCAATCTCTCCCGCGCATCCTTCCAATGCCCAGGTCAGGCCCAGCCTTCGGTGCTTGAAGGCGACCTGGAAGTCATCACTCTCAATGGCACCTTTTCTCCGGAGGGTGTTCATCTCCATCTCAGCCTGTCTGATGGAGCCTGCCAAGTCTGGGGAGGGCACCTGGAACCTGGAACCCTCGTCCAAAAAGGAGTTGACCTACTGTTGGGCCTCCCCGAACCAGCGGCCTCGGCCATGGAGTCAGCACAGGCTCGGGAGCGGGTTGAGATTGCGGTTCTTCCAGGATGTCCCTGGTGTGAGCGAGCCCTCCGGCTGCTGCGCACGCTGAACCTGCACCATTGTGTCGACACAATTCAAAGCGACGCCGATTTTCAGCGCTGGCAATCCCGCACAGGAATGCGGACGTTTCCCCAGATTTTTGTGGATGGCCAGCTGATCGGTGGGTATGACGACCTCACTTCCCTGCATGCGACTGGTGCGCTCGAATCCCTCCGCTGAGAAGCCGCCGTTCTGGTCCTTAAAACCTTGGTGGTGTCAACCGTGGTCCATCCTTCTGACAGGCTCGGGGGCGATCCTGACTTCGTGGTTCTGGCCCCATCGACTCTGGGTCACATTGCCGATCGCACTGGTCATCTTGACCTGGTGGGCGCTGTTTCTCATCCTGGTGCCAACGGCCTATCGGAACGGAACCCTGGAATTTCCTGAGTGACCAACGCACCACGGCTTCAACGTCTGGATCAAGAGTTGTTCGAACTGACCGCAAAGAGAGCGATCAGGAGCCCAAGACGACGACAGAACTACAACTTCCATCAACCCGAGGATGCGGTCCAACGCTTCCTCAACGTTCTGCAGCCTGGAACCTACGTTCGTCCCCACCGCCACCAGCGTGATCGTCCAGGGGCAGGTTTTGAGTGTTTCCTTGTGCTGCAGGGTTCCATCGGTCTGCTGCTGTTTGATGCATCAGGACAAATGATTCAGCACGAACGACTGAGTGCATCAGGGCCACTCCATGGCATCGAAGTTGCTGAGAACCAGCTGCATTCCCTCGTTGCACTAGAGCCCGACAGCGTGATCTTTGAATTGAAACAAGGTCCCTATATCCCCAGCAGTGACAAAGACTTTCTGGCTGGATACCCCATGGAAGGCACCACAGAGTCCGTCATTCAGGAGCGAAAATGGCGTGATCTCTTTATTCAATCAGATCACCGCTGAACGAATTGCTTCTCGAAAACGCTGCTTCTCTTCCAATAATTCTCCTTCAAGTTGTTCAATCAAACGACTCACCAGAGTCTGAAACTCCGGCTGACATCCCCGGAAAGCGGCTTTATGACGGATCGGTTCATTGCGCATACGCAGATCCGTCAGCATCAGCTGGAGAGCATCAATCCGAGCGTTTGTGTTCATAGCCACATCCGTAACTTCACGAGCGTATGTCGGCGTCAACCACGATCAGAACATCCGACGATGCCCGAATAGAGCGCCGTTCAATGATGAATGCTGAAGACCCCTTGAAGTGGGCCTTCCAAATCTTGCCAGGAACGTTCAGCCAGCCCGATCTTCACAGTCGGAAACCCCCGCCACTTGCCACTTCCCCTAAAGGCCCAACTCCTTGAGAAGAGAATTCTGCGCTTCACGACCGAGGATTGCGTGGGCCGCCATGGCACCGCTGGCGGCCACTGGTGGGATACCAATCCCAGGGAATGCACTGGCTCCGCACAACCAAAGACCAGTCAAGGGAGTCGTCACCCCCGGGAACAATCCCTTTGCCGCAGATAGAGCCGGTCCGTAACTGCCGTTATGCGCATTGAGGAATCGACGATGACTCAGTGGTGATCCCTCCATGACGACAGTGGTTCGATCGCGAATATCAGGGATGCGCTGTTCAAGCACATTCCAGAACACTTCGCAGCGTTGCCGCTTGAAGGCGACGTAGGAGTCCGATCCACGAACCAAATCCCCCCAGGGCTCCCAAGGCTCATTCGCCGGGGAGTAGCCATGCAGAACGTGATGCCCTTCAGGAGCCATCGTGGGATCCAAAACCGACGGAATGGAGAACACCAGAGCATTGCGCTCTGCATCGATTCCCCTCTCCCAATCACCAACCCAAACCGTGTGGATCGGCAGATCCTCAAGTCCAGAGGCATCAAAACCAAGATGCAAATGCAGGAAAGAACGGCAGGCAGGCGTGGCGGCCCGCTGATGCCGCCACTGCAGTGCAGCACCCTCAGGCAAAAGATCCAGGGTGCTCCAAATATCCGCATTGCTGACCACTGCATCGGCGTGGATCTCTTCGCCGTTTGAAAGAGCAACACCAACGGTCCGATCGCCATCCAACAACAAACCGGTGACACGGGCATTGCAGCGAAGGTGTCCTCCATGGCGCTGCAAACCCTGAACAAGAGCATCAGCCACAGCCGCACTACCGCCGACCGGGTAATCCAGAGCCGCCTCGGGTTGAAACCACTCACCAAACAAGGTGGCCATCGCTGCGGCGTTGGTGTCCGCCATCGGCATACCACTGATCAAAAAGCAAAGAAGATCGACCCAATGGCAAAGGAAAGGATCTTTCAGATGGCGCTGGACCAAAGGACCAAAAGCTCCCGAGAGATGGCGCATCGAAGCGAGATGAGGCAACAGCTGTCCCCCCCTGCTCCACATCTGGGGAATCACTTCAGCTCCTGGCCTGAGCGAAAGGAGAGGTAAGGCCGCAGCTGCGGCAGCGATCGGTTGAAGAATCGATCCAAAATTGCGCCATTCCTCAACTGCCTTCGCCCCACGCAACTGGCCCACGATCGTTTCGAAATCATGGGCGCCCACGCCAACACGGATGGCTCCTTCGGGCAGGAGTACGTCCCAATTTCGGTAGGAGACCACGGGCAGAGGCTGATCAAGCGCACACAAGACCTGCTTCAGGGGATTGCTGCTGGGCCAGGCCCCGAGGCCACTCCAAAGCGATGGGCCCGATTCGAAGTGATATCCATCGCGCTTGAAGCCATGGGCAGCGCCACCCGGCTGTGCATGTGCCTCAAGCACCAGGACGTCACGACTGGACCTTGCGCAGAGTGCACCACAACACAAACCACCGATTCCACTTCCAATCACAACCACGTCGACCTTGCTCTTCAACTGCCGACGCCCACATTCGTCATCATTGTGGTCTCTGCCGGAGAGCGTTGCGCAGACGTTTCCTGATCCCTCTGGGCCTGCTGGCCATCGCCTGGGTTCAAGAACTGCTGGATCAGGTCTTCTTCGCTGGGCAGTGGAATCTGCCGATGGGACAAACCCAGCCGCTGTGGGGAGTGCTTACGGCACCGTTCAGCCATTCAGGATTGGCGCATCTCATTTCCAACAGCGTCGTATTCCTGCCGCTCAGTTGGTTGGTCCTGACCCGAGGGACTCGTGATTACCTGGCCGTTTGGATCGCGGTCATTGTCCTTGAGGTACCTGTTGCCCTGGCCTGGCCTGCAGTCAGCCATGGATTGTCCGGTGTTGTATACGGATTGTTGGGTTATCTCCTACTGATCGGCTGGCTGGAGAAGCAGATTCTCTCGATTCTGTTGAGTCTGGTGGCGTTCTGGCTGTATGGCTCCGCCTTATTCGCGTTGATTCCCGGAGTGTCGCCTGCAGGAGTGAGCTGGATCGGTCATGCAAGCGGTTTCGCAGCAGGAATGCTCGCGGCTTGGGGAGTCCATCGGGAGTCGTCGACAAATGACGTCAGCAATGGATGAGGCCTGCCGATGCGCCACAGCGATCGGTACGAGGCAAACACAAGCTTCGATCTCTGCACCAAAGGATTGAATTGACCTACGAATTTTCTCAACAACATTCAGAAAAAAGTTCAGCCTCCAAGCGTCCCATCAATGAATCCACCAGCCCTTGCGAAGCAAAGCATTGAACTGACATTTGGGATCGAGGAACAACTAACTCCTGGAATTGGTTACATACACATTCGGAGACCATATTCACAAAAAACCTTCACATCGCGAAGGCATCTAAAACCGAATGACCATTAAAATACTTTCGCGCAAGCGCATTTCAAACATGTCCAAGGCTAATCACCTAGATCCTGCCGCTCGACAAACCAAAAAATGCGCGTGATTATCTTGATCCTGGCACGACCAATGTCACGGCCTGTTTTGATTCCATCAAGCATTGATGGAATCAAAAGATTAAGAACACGACCTGTTTCCAACTCAACATTGAAAGCAGGCATGGTCACCTGATCTCCACACTGATCGATGAAAAAGCCAGTATTTGATCTATAAATCAAAGGATTTTTTGATCAACCCTTACACCCCTTGGCGACCCGTCCCTGCCCATACTGCGGGAGCACCGCTTTCCGAGCTGACCGGTCCTTGGGGGGTCGGCTGGTTTGTCAAGGCTGCGGCCAACCTCTGGGCGCCCCTCGAAGCGGGCGCATCAACAGCAATCGAACAGCTCGGAACCGCCGCGGAGCTTGGCGCTGGATAGCTCTGATGGTGACGATCATCGTTGTGGTTGTGATGATCGCCTCCATCTGAAGTCAAAGCATCCACAACCAACTCAGGCCTTCAGCATCACTACCACTTCACGGGTGTTGGATGACAAGGCCGGAACATCCAGCAACTGAATGGCCTCCTGCATCACAAGCTGCCTTTCCAGCGCGTAACTTCGCCAGCGACTGAACACTTTCACCATGCGTGATGCGGTGACCGGATTGCGCTGATCCACATCAACAATCTGCTCTGCGATGAACGTGTAACCACTGCCATCGATGGCATGGAACAACGGCACGTTGGCCATGAAACCTCCGAGCACAGCGCGCAATGCGTTGGGTGCCAGTGGATCGAACCGCGGATGCTCCAGTAGGTCTTTGACCCTTTTGAGTCCATCACTTCTTGGCGTGGATGCCTCAAGCCCAAACCAGGCATCGAGGATGACAGGTTTGTCCTTCCAGCGGTCGTAGAACACACGCAAGGCCTCTTCCCGCTCAGGACCTGCATGACGCTGCAAGGCTCTCAATGCAGCTCGCGCAAGCGTCATCGAAGGACCGGATACAGCATTAAGCGCTTCCGCTGGAGTCTGCGCATCACCGGCTGCCAGCAACCAACTCCAAGCGACCCCAGTGAGAGAGCGCGCACCCTGCCCCTTTGGCCAGGGCTGAGACCACTGCGAGCGACACTGCTCGAGAAGGTCATGCAGTTCAGACTTCAGCTCACAACCGAGCACCGATCGCCAACTTTGCATTGCGTCAAACAACGCCAGAGGATCCACCGGTTCTTGGCAGGCCTCAAGTTCCGCCATCCCGGGGAGGGACAACAACACCGCCAGTTCGGATCCTTGCTGGACATCCATGTCAACGAGGCTCTGGCGCAACGCATGGATCAGAGCCGATTCCACCGTTGCGTCTGGTTCTGCAGCCGCACGTGCCAGCAGGACCTGCCTTGACAATCTCTGACCAGCCTCCCAGCGACTAAACGGATCATCGTCAGCAGCGAGAAGTTGCAGGGTTTCCTCCAGGGTCATGTCCATCTGAAGAGTCACGGGAGCCGAAAAACGGCGGAGGATTGAAAGAGCTGGAGGCTGGGGCCCTGGAACTGCTCCGATTTCAATGACTTGCTCTTCCTGATCGAACACAAGCAGCCGCTCCTCTCCTTGGCGACCTGTGCTTCCGATTAGCGCCATGGCGATTGGAAGCACGAGAGGTTGTTTGACAGGTTGTTCCGGGGTGGGAGGGGTTTGTTGTCGGAGGTGAAGTGTTAACCGACCACTCCTCGCTTCCCAGGAGCGTTCAACCGTGAGCTGGGGTGTTCCGGCCTGGTGATACCAACGCTTGAATTGTTCAAGATCAAAGCCAAGCGTCTCCCCATTGGCACAAGCGCCGTCCGCAATCGCCTGCACAAAATCCTCGGTCGTCGCCGCCGTTCCATCAAATCGACTGACGTATGTCGCCATTCCCCTCATAAAACGCTTTGAGCCAAGAAGGGTGTGAAGCATGCGGATCAGCTCAGCCCCCTTCTCATAAATTGTGGTCGTATAAAAGTTATCAATCGCCTGATATTCACTCGGCTTCACTGGATGAGCGGTAGGGCCAGCATCCTCTCGAAACTGAGTATTACGCAACATTGCTACGTCATCAATTCGCTTCACTGCAGCCGAGTGAAGATCAGCAGTGAAGTTCTGATCACGAAAAACGGTTAATCCTTCTTTCAAAGACAACTGGAACCAATCACGACACGTGATGCGATTCCCGCTCCAATTATGAAAATATTCGTGAGCAATAACGCTTTCAATCCTCTCCAGCTCGCCGTCGGTCGCCGTCTCTGCATCAGCAAGAACAAGTTTGGAGTTAAAAATATTCAAACTTTTATTTTCCATAGCACCCATATTGAAATGTCTCACTGCAACGATGTTGTATTCATCAAGGTCGTACTCAAGGTTGTAGGTGCATTCATCCCACTGCATCGAGCGCTTCAGAGATTCCATTGCGTGGGCGGTGAAAGGCTCATCCCCTGCTTCCACATGCAATCGCAATGCAACTGTTCGACCTGAGGTTGTCGTGAAGCTGTCACGGATTTCCCGTAAATCTCCTGCGACCAAAGCAAACAAATAAGAGGGCTTTGGGAAGGGATCTTCCCAAAGAACCGCATGGCGATCTGAACCGAGCTCCAATGACTGCACAGCATTGCCATTGCTCAAAAGCACCGGATAACGATGGCGGTCAGCCTCGATCCGCACCCGCCATCGACTCAGGACATCGGGACGGTCTGGATGGAAGGTGATCCGGCGGAATCCTTCAGCTTCACACTGGGTTGTGAGCATGCCTCCGCTGGTATATAAACCTTCCAATGAGGTGTTGTTGAACGGATCAATCGAACAGCGCGTCGTCAGAACAAACGGGCGATCGGGCAGCCCCGTCACAGTGAGCCGATCACCCTCCTGAATCCAGGTCGAAGGATCGAGGGGTTCCCCATCGACGGCCAGGCCATCCAGCGTCAGCTCAACACCCCGAAGAATTAGCGGGACGTTCGTGCTCAGGGGCTCAAGGCTGAGGTCGCTCGTCACAACGACCTGATCACTCCGGAGATCAACATCCAGAGCAATCTCCGGAAGAGCGAAGGGCCAGGGTTTGTAGTCCGCCAAGCGGATCGGATCGACGGCGACCATGCCCCTTCAAGTCATCAGATTGGGCAATCCTGGCCGATGAATCACCAGGGCAGTGGCCCGCGGCCTGATCCAGCACTGCATCCCACCTGGGAACCAAGCAAGGCTCCGAGAGGCACTGCCCAGCTGCGGCCGTCATCTCGGGACGCCACATAGCCCAAACCACCCCCAAGAATTCCTCCGATCAGCCGGCCGCGATTGCAATCACGCTGCTGCTGCTGGGCGTCCTGCCAGGGATCGGGGTAGGCGGTGTTGCTGTAGGGGGCGGGGGCTCGATAGGGATCACCCTGCACAGGCACAGCTCCGAACTCCTGCCCATAGGCATGGCCACCAGCAGTGGGACGAAGCGAGTCGTAGCGGGCAGCCCCACCATCAGACCAATGCTGGGCCCGCGCCGGCAGCACCGAACCAGCCACACCACAACCAACGGCAACAAGAGCCATGCATGAGATCAATCTGATCATCGAAAACGAATCCAGTCAATGAAGGACGCGAATGGCCCTGTGCCCATCAAGCAAAGCGATAAAAATACAAAGAACTGCAACCCAAAAGCTGCGGTCTACTTCAGGATGTGACTGAAGAAATGAACAAAAAAAACCGGGCGCTGAGCGTGGTCGAAAAAATTCAAAGATTTACTTAATTAGTTAGCAAAGTAATACATATCGTAATTAATTTCATCCAAACAGTTATTGCTGATCAGAAATAAATCGGAAACCGTGCCCTAGTTGGCGCCACCTTTCTTCAGTTGATCGGAAGCCGCTTTGAGGCGATCCTGGGTTTCCTGCGGAATATTCTCCTTGCAGAATTCCATAGCCGCAGCTGTTGTCATCAAGGCGATCCCATTTGACAGGGCTTGTTCGTTAAGAGCCTTACCCCGGCTCTCAGGAACCTTCATCCCGTGCTTCTGAGCGACAGCCGAATAGAAACCAGTAGCTCCAATCGTTAAAGACTTCTCGAAATCAACGCCGAGTTTTCTTGCCTGACAAAGGGTGACAGCACTAATAACTGTGTATGTGTTCATCTCCTCAGGTGTCGCAGCCCTCTTCTGGGCGGGTTGCCCCTGGGCCAGAACAGAAGTGGCGAACGCGAGATTCGTCGCCACCGCTAGGAAAATTTTTGAAAACATGTCCCCGACAGTGCCAAAACTTCGAACTACATGAATATGGCATGTGCTGACTGTGGCGACCGTCTCAAACTGGACCAGCCACGAATTTGTCACGCGTCCTGAATCGGGGGCAGCGGATCTTCGACTCTGATTTCGTGGTGGTGCTCAACGATGACCAACTCTCCATTCTCCCAGCTGTAAATTGCGCGATAGCGGTAGCGATCCTGATCCACAAGACGGATGTGCTCGAGGATGTCCCATTGCTGATAATGGGATTCGAGAATGGTTTCGTGCTCATCAACCTGCCGAAGCCTTGTACGCACGGGATCGGTATTGAGATATCCGCGGCTGCGTTGCAACTGGTGCCCCCAGAGAGTCGCCTCCATCACACCACTGCGTTCATACCAAGGCTTTCTTGCAAAAAATGCCTCTGAATGCTGATTGGACTCGTCAGGCCACCAGCTGAATCGGTAACGCGTCTCACCAGCCTGAGGCTCAGCAAATGTCTCCATCTTGAGATTCATATCCAGATGGAAAACCTGATTGTCATTGAACAGGTACTGACGCTTTGAACGCCACAGTCCAAGGTTTCGGGCGAACCAACGTCTGAGATTGCTATCGACGTTGACCGATGGGGATTGATTCACAGCTCCTGGCGCCGTGAGTGGAATGCGGTTTTTCGCGGAAAAAAGCGACATGGACCGCGCCTCGGGGGCAACAAGATCTTCCTAATTGTCTTAGCCCAGATGCCGCTCTAGTCAAAAACCCATAAGGTGAGCCTTCGATTCTCAGGCCTGATGTTGCGTGAAGGATGACGGACCCAAAGGACGTCAGCAGCTTCAACTTTTGCTGGTCGCGGCGCGGCATCACCTCTCCGGCAATGATCTCCGCGGGTTGGTTCAATATCTAGAGCGGGAAGACGTCGGTTTCGAGGTCACCCTTCAAGTCGCGGACCCTTCACAGCAGCCTGAGCTGTTGGAGTTGCACAGACTGGTTGTCACACCAGCCCTCATCAAGCTCGCCCCATCACCCAAACAGGTCTTTGCAGGCAGCAACATCCTCCAACAACTCAAGGGCTGGGTTCCTCGTTGGCAGCAAGACGGTGTGGTCAGTGGCCTTGGCCTGAGCCTTCGGCCCACTGAACTGGACGGCAGCCGTACACAAAAAGAACTCCAGCTGGAAGACCAGCTCCTCGTTCTCCGCCAGGAGAACGAGACACTCATCGATCGGATCCACGCCCAGGAACGGCTGCTGCGGATGGTGGCCCATGAATTGCGGACCCCTTTGACCGCCGCGGCCCTGGCGCTTCAAAGCCAACGGCTCGGGCAGATCGACATGAACCGCTTCCAGGATGTGATCACCCGCAGACTCGAAGAGATGGAAGCTCTCTCCAAAGATCTGCTGGAGGTTGGCACGACGCGTTGGGAAACACTGTTCAACCCGCAGCGGTTGGATCTGGCCAGTGTTTCGGCAGAGGTAATCCTTGAGCTGGAAAAACTCTGGCTAGGACGCAATGTCGAAATCCGCACTGATATTCCTATCGACCTTCCGAAGGTCTTTGCGGATCAGCGACGCATGCGCCAGGTGTTGCTCAACCTGCTGGAAAATGCCCTGAAATATACGGGGAATGGCGGTCACATCACCCTGACGATGCTGCACCGAACCAGCCAGTGGGTTGAAGTGAGCGTTTGCGACAGCGGTCCAGGAATTCCGGAGGAGGAGCAGCAACGCATTTTTCTGGATCGCGTCCGCTTGCCCCAGACCTCGAATCGAACCACCGGCTACGGGGTCGGTCTCTCGGTATGCCGACGGATCGTCGAAGTTCACGGAGGGCGGATCTGGGTGGTTTCGGAACCCGAAGAAGGGGCCTGTTTTTATTTCACTGTTCCAATTT
Source organism: Synechococcus sp. MIT S1220 (assembly GCF_047303025.1). Lineage (NCBI taxonomy): Bacteria > Bacillati > Cyanobacteriota > Cyanophyceae > Synechococcales > Synechococcaceae > Synechococcus > Synechococcus sp. MIT S1220. The sequence goes on from NZ_CP138939.1 coordinate 2,792,690, forward strand.
GGCAAGGCCAAGGTCAGGAATGGGGACAGGTCGCCTTGACGGAGGGTGAGGCTGACCCGTAGCTTTGCCTTGTGATCAACAGCACAGACAGCTGTCCGGTCACGGCCTCGCCCCCATCGTCTAGAGGCCTAGGACACCTCCCTTTCACGGAGGCGACAGGGGTTCGAATCCCCTTGGGGGTATTGACCTGAGAATGGAGTGATCTCCGTCAAATCTTCCTTGCAGATTCACTCTGCTCAGACTTCACAAGTCACCTTCTCAAATGCATGAATACCCCAAACAAGTTTGGAAAACTAATATTTTTTTCAAAATTAATCCGTAAAAATAGGTTTTAAATTTGTCTCTAACTCATTTTTTTACTGAGGCAGTGAAACGAATAATCAGCTAATCAATCGTTCAGATAATTTGCTGCTTCAGCTCAATGTTTGCTCCAACGAAGCCTTGCTTCCGCCTCAACAGCGCTCAAATTGCTTGAAAGGTCATCGCGTAACCGTTCTTCGATAAGAGCGATTGGCATGCCCAGGCAACCTTGGACGGTCAGTTCGTAGAGAAGAGACGACCCTTCCGGCAGAGAGCGAACTCGCCATGAACCTTCAAAACGTCGGAAATCACCACGCAGCATCCGGAACTGAAGCAACCCTTCCGGTCTGTACTCCGTGAGTTCCAAGGTCACCTGCGCAGAAAAACGCAATCCGAGCAGTTGCTGACTACCTACCTGCTGCAGCTGGACCGTCGGGCCATCGCGACGCACAAGTTCACTCTTGGCGAGGTTGGGGATAAATGTTTCCAACCGCTCATAGTCCGTCAAGACGTCCCAGAGGACATCCAAGGGAATCCCGGTTCTCAATTGAACTGCCAGGCGACGCACACCCTGCGGCAGTCGTTCCATGGTTTGTTCAATCCTGTCGGATTGAGAGGAGCCGGCGTCACGGCGTCCACCCCGAAAAAGAGCTTGTGGAGATACCAACGCCGAAATGCGCTCCTGAAAGTCTCTGAACCTTCAGATCCTAAAGACGTTGTCCAGCGCACTTATCGAGAGATCCTGATACGAGCCAAACGGTAAAAGCCTGAGGCCACGCCTATAGTCGCGCCACTTGCCAGAAGAGTTGACATGCAGGTGCCGAACGCCACAGCCGGTGGATCGTCCACATCTCTTTTGACGGTTGTTGCCAGCGGCATTCAGGCTGGTGCCGGTTCCTCGGTGACTCGGACTTACCGCGTGACCATGGACAGCCTGAACACCCTCTACAAAAGGCTGACCGCCTCGGGAGCAAAAATTCTCTCCGTTACGCGTGCTGGGGACGACGCTCCAGCACAGCCGCAGCCGGTCGTTCAAGCCAGCAGTGCGCCGGCTCCCAAAGCCACAGCTGCTCCATCAGCTCCAGCGCCGGCGGCCAAGAAAAAGCCCCACGGCAACGTTCCGGTCAACACCTACAAGCCCAAGAAGCCCTTCATGGGCAAGGTGACCGAAAATTACAGCCTTCTACAGGACGGGGCGATCGGTCGGGTTCAGCACATCACCTTCGACCTATCAGGCGGTGATCCACAGCTCGAATACGTCGAAGGCCAAAGCATTGGAATCATCCCTGAAGGAAATGATGCCAAAGGGAAACCCCACAAATTGCGGCTGTACTCGATCGCCAGCACCCGGCATGGCGACAACTACCAGGACGACACTGTCTCACTCTGTGTCCGCCAGTTGGAGTACAAGAACGAGGCAGGGGACCAGATCTACGGCGTGTGTTCCACCTATCTCTGTGACATTGAACCCGGCTCCCAAGTGAAGATCACGGGTCCTGTCGGCAAGGAGATGCTTCTTCCTGAAGATGAGGACGCGAACATCATCATGTTGGCCACAGGTACCGGGATCGCTCCGATGCGGACCTACATCCGTCGGATGTTCGAACCGAGAGAGCGTGACGCCAACGGTTGGACGTTCCGCGGTAAAGCATGGTTGTTTATGGGTGCTCCGAAGACAGCCAACCTGCTCTACGACACGGACTTCCTCCACTACGAGAAGGAGTTCCCCGATAACTTCCGCTACACCAAGGCAATCAGCCGGGAACAGAAGAATCCGAAGGGCGGTCGGATGTACATCCAAGACCGGGTCCTTGAACACGCGGAGGAGATTTTCGCGATGATCGAAGATCCCAAAACCCATGTGTATATGTGCGGGCTTCGAGGAATGGAACCAGGCATTGATGAGGCCATGACTGCCGCAGCCACTGCCAAGGGTCTCGACTGGTCTGAGTTACGCCCGAAACTCAAAAAGGCCGATCGTTGGCACGTGGAAACTTATTGAGATTCGGCTCCCCTGCAGAGGGGCAAGTCGAATCCGTTGTTCAGGTCCGCTCCCCATCTGGGAGCGGACTTTTTTTTCAGTTGACAACAAAAACAAGGTCAAATCAATACGGGAGAGGCTTAAGCGCTGTTGATTTCGCCTTCCGTGCCTAAACCGACGTCAGAAGCACGTTCCCCATGACCGCAACGATCACTAATCCATTGCGGGTTGGGCTTCGTCAGGAGCGTGTGATCTCTCCCCAATGTCTGGTGATTTTCGGTGCCAGCGGCGATCTCACCCATCGGAAACTCGTACCCGCTCTGTTTGAGCTTTTCAAACAACGGCGGCTGCCGAGCGAGTTCGCTCTCCTGGGATGTGCGCGACGGCCATGGAGCGATCAGGAGTTCCGCGGAAAAATGGCGGAAGCAATGCCCAGCAAGGTTGAGGAACAACCTGAAGCCTGGGAACAATTCTCAGCGAAACTCTTTTACGAGCCTGTCGACCTGCAGAAACCGGAGGACGTGGTCCGCCTTGGAGGTCGACTGGAGCTGATCGATCAACAATGCGCCACCCGAGGGAACAGGACTTTTTATCTCTCAGTCTCACCAAAGTTCTACGGGAGCGGATGCCGATCTCTTGCGGATGCCGGACTGCTCAAAGACCCCAAACGTTCACGCGTGGTCATCGAAAAGCCCTTCGGGCGCGATTACGGCAGTGCTCAGGCTCTCAACCATGTGGTGCAGAGCTGCGGCCAGGAGAATCAAATTTTCCGAATTGATCACTATCTCGGCAAGGAGACCGTCCAAAACATCCTGGTGCTCCGTTTTGCCAACACAATTTTTGAGCCGATCTGGAATCGCAATTACATCTCAAGCGTGCAGATCACTGCAGCCGAAACTGTTGGTGTGGAAGAGCGTGCGGGTTATTACGAAACCTCTGGCGCCCTCAGGGACATGGTGCAAAACCACCTGACCCAAATGCTGGCGATCACAGCGATGGAAGCACCAGGACGCTTTGATCAGGAAGCGATCCGCACTGAGAAAGCCAAAGTGCTGCAAGCAGCCCGGCTTGCCGACGAGCTTGAACCCTGGAATTGCTGCGTGCGAGGACAATATGGACCGGGTGGCACCCAGGACTCCCCTCTCGAGGGCTACCGCCAGGAACCAGGTGTTGATCACAACAGCACCACAGAGACCTACGTGGCTCTGAAACTGTTCATTGACAACTGGCGCTGGCAGGGAGTTCCGTTCTACGTGCGAACTGGAAAACGGTTGGCCAAGCGGGTCAGCGAAGTGGTGCTCACATTCCGAGAAGCTCCGGTGCACCTTTTTGATGCTGCCACGGGTGGACCAACAGCCAATCAATTAATTCTGCGCATTCAGCCCGATGAGGGTGCTGAGTTCCGCTTCGATGTCAAATCTCCAGGTTCAGGCATGCGCAGCCGACCCATCGATATGGAATTCTCCTACGACGAATCCTTCGGTGAACCCTCCGATGAGGGCTATGTACGCCTTCTGGCTGACGCGATGCTCGGGGATCCAACCCTGTTCACCCGCAGCGATGAAGTGGAAGCGGCCTGGCGCTTGTACACACCGCTTCTGGAACTGATCGAAGACAGTCCCTGGCAGCTTCCGATCCATCCCTACGAATCGCGCACCTGGGGACCAGCAGCTGCGGATGCCCTGCTTGCCCGTGATGGATTGCTCTGGCGCCGTCCCTGAACCGCAACTCCCGATCGTCCTCCTTCTTACGGCAGCACCATGTCACCGCAACTCACCCTTCAAACCCCTCTTGAACTCGCTCCCTCAGACGTGCCCACCTATTTGGAGCAACTCTGGTCTCCCGAGCAGCAGGGCAGCACGGGAACAGGAGCGAACACCTTCTGTCTGCTGGTCTGGCAGCCGGCCTGGGCAGAACAGCAACTGGTGCGCAGTGGCCGCCTTCAAGGCCCGATCACCGGCCAGCAATCCAAGGAATTGATCGCCTCAGGTCGACAGGCCGTGATCGATGCCGATCTGCCCCTGAGCACCCCGCCACTGGATGGGAGTGTGATTGAGGCAGCCGCGACCTTCAGCGGAAATGAGTCCATGGAAGATCTGCGCGGTCAGTACATCGACCCGGCTCTGAGTGCCCTTCAGCCACGCCGACTGATCACATTGGCCCCAACAATTAATGACGGCCAATCCCTAGAAACAATGGTGGCTGCTTATTGCCCATTGCCAGAAGAGGGTGGCGGCACCGCCGCATGTGGTGATGTGGTGGTCCTTCGCGGCGGCCGTGCCGCACTTCAGGAAGGAATGAACATCCTGCAACCGCTCTTGCCGCAGTCCATGCCCTCCTGGGTCTGGTGGAACGGATTCCTCGATGAAGCTCCCGCTTTGATGGAGCAACTGGCCAGTGCCCCTCGACGGCTAATCATCGACACCGCCATCGGTCGCCCTCGCCATTGCCTCGAGCTGCTCAGTCAACGGGTGGGATCAGGCCAGGCGGTGAACGACCTGAACTGGCTCCGACTGCGGAGTTGGCACGAAACACTGGCCATGGTGTTCGATCCACCGCACCGGCGGGATGCCCTCAGCCACGTCGTTCAGCTGGATGTTGACGTGGAAGGTCACCATCCAGCCCAGGGCCTGCTCCTCACGGCATGGATCGCGGATCGACTGGGCTGGGATCTGCTCTCTTCACAGGAGGTTGAGGATGGGGTCGCCTCTGTTTTCCGCCGCAGCGATGGAGTCGAGGTGAAATTTCATCTGATGTCCGTACCCATGGGGCAGCCCAGCGTCCATGCAGGTCAGTTGGTGGGATTGCGCATGGTTTGCCAGCCAGAGCAAGGCAAAGGCATGTGTGTGATCCTCTGCGCCGAATCAGGGGGGTGCATGCGGCTGGAAGGAGGCGGCATGGCTGATCTCGACCTCATCGAAGAGGTCGTACCCGTTCAGCACTCCACTCCGGAAATGGACGTAGCGAGACTTCTGAGTGGCGGACACGACAGCACCAATCCGCTCCTGGCTTCGGCAGCACCGCTGGCTGCCAGGCTGCTCGCCTGAGCGCACCCCAACGCCATGGCCGTTGTGATAGCAGCACCGGCCAGCGGCAGCGGCAAAACTCTTCTGAGCCTTGCACTGCTGGCCTGGGCCCGAGGGCAAGGTCACAGCATCCAGCCGTTCAAGGTCGGACCTGATTACCTGGATTCTCAGCTGCTGAGCACCATCGCTCAGCGCCCATGTCGCAATCTTGATCTCAACCTTTGCGGTGCGCCATGGGTGCAACGGGCCTTTCACGGTTACGGGGGGATGGCAGACCTGGCCCTGGTGGAAGGCGTGATGGGCCTGTTCGATGGAATTGGCAGCAGCGAGGCAGGGAGCACCGCCGCCACGGCCCGTCTCCTCGGACTTCCTGTGGTTCTCGTGGTCGATGCGGGAGGCCAGGCCGCATCACTCGGAGCCCTTGTGCGGGGTTTTCGTGACCACGACCCCGCTGTCCAGCTGGCGGGAGTTGTCCTCAATCGCGTCAGCACATCACGGCACCGTGAGTTGCTGTCTGAGGTTCTCGACCGACTTGGAGTGCCCCTGCTGGGCTGTTTACCGAGAACCGATGCCCTCACGTTGCCGAGCCGTCACCTCGGTCTGGCCCCAGCCCATGAACTTCACAACCCCGGGACGCATCGGGACCGATGGGCCTCTCTCGCCGAGGCCCATCTCCATCTGGGCAAACTTCTTCCCCTGCTGAAGGCCCCAGCGCCCGGCCCTGATCCTCTGGCCATAGAGCACATGGAACAGCCCAGGCAGCCCGGCTCCTACCCAGTCGCCGTGGCTTCGGATGCGGCCTTCCATTTCCGCTATCCCGAAACGGGTGAACTGATGGAGAAGCGGGGCATGCCGCTCATTCCATGGAGCCCCCTTGCCGATGAACCTATCCCCAGCGAAGCCTGCGGCCTGATGCTCCCCGGTGGCTTCCCGGAGCAGCATGCAGGGCAACTCAGTGCAGCGCAAAACAGCCTCGATTCACTTCGCACCTTCGCAGCGCTTCGCCCCGTCTATGCGGAATGCGGCGGGATGCTGTTGCTTGGCCGCAGCCTGACCGACCTCAATGGAACACTGCATCCGATGGCGGGAATCTTGCCCTTCCAGGCATCCCAAGGACAGTTACAGGTGGGTTATCGCACACTTCACGCCCATCGGGATGGCCTGGTGACGCGCCGAGATGAGGTGATTCAGGGGCATGAATTTCACCGTTGGCAACTTCAAAGCAAAGTTCCAGACAGCTTGGAATCGGTGCACTCGCTGTGGGAAATTATGGGTTGGCGCTTAAAAACGCGACGAGAAGGATGGGGGCAACGGACTCTTCACGCCAGCTGGATTCACCTCCACTGGGCCAGCTGTACGACGATCTGCTCCCGATGGCGCGACGCGCTCGCAACCGGGCCGAAAGTAACGACCGGCGTTTCGTGAATCGCCGTCAAGCCAGGTCTCAACCTTTCGTGGAACGTTGGCAGCTGATCATCCATGGACGGATGCAGGGTGTGGGTTTCCGCGGAACTTGCAGCAGAAGAGCACTCGATCTCGGACTGCGGGGCTGGGTTCGCAATTGCCGAGATGGCAGCGTTGAAGTTCAAGTGGAAGGTTTGCCCCACTCCATTGCCGAACTCAGAGCCTGGTGCGAGCAGGGACCACCCGGCGCTCGAGTGAAACAGGTGTTGCCTGTTCAACTGCCGGTCACCGGCGATGATTGGTTTGAAGTCCGTTTTTGACAGCGTGAGTTGCTCCTGAATGAGGACATGGTGTCGATCAACGATCTCCGAGGTCTTCAACGCAATACCCCTCTGAAGAGATTGGGAACTGCATTGCGAGGTGGTGCGACGCTTCCCTTATCCAGCATCCGCAGAGGACACTGGCTTGATGCCATAACTGGATACGAATGGGACAAGACGTCTTCAATCCACGTACCAAAGACTTCTGGAAAGCGATCCTGGGTGTTGTCAGCTTGGCCATCGGGATCGGGCTTGGCGCCTTGATCCTCAAGATGTGAGGGCCATTCCTGCTGAGAGAGCTAACCAACGGTCAGCGGACTGAAAACTGACCATCCTGAACAGGCCAAGCAGTTTCGCTCGATGTCTGACGCCCATCGCCAACTCTGGCTGCTCCGCCATGGAGCGACCGAATGGGCAAAGAATGGCCGACACACCGGGAACACCGACTTACCGCTTCTCCCTGAAGGTGAACGGGAAGCAAGAGCGTTGGCCCCGATTCTGAGCGGACGCGTCTTCGCCGCTGTCCTTTGCTCACCGTTGCAACGAGCGCGTCGCACCTGTGAACTCAGTGGCCTGGCTGAAACGATGCAGATCTGTGAAGAGATTCGTGAGTGGAACTATGGCGACTACGAAGGCGTCACAACGGAAGACATCCACAGGACTGTTCCGAACTGGACGGTATGGACGCACGGCTGCCCCAATGGAGAAAGCGTTGAGGAGGTGCAGTCCCGCTGTGAACGAGCGATTGAAACAGCAATGAACATCGCAGGGCAGGGAGATGTGGCCCTGTTTGCCCACGGCCACATCCTTCGTGCTGTGACCGGCACGTGGCTTGGACTTGGCGTCAGCTCAGGCCAAATGTTCAAGCTCGGAACCGCGACTGTGAGCGTCCTTGGCTGGGAACGCAAGATCCAGGCCATCAGCCACTGGAACGCACCCACCTCAGACAGGTTTTGACCAGCACATCATTGTCACCAAAGGTCCGATTCATGGCCGGATCCTCCACGCGTGTGTAGGTCTTTGATGAACTCCCGCCAGAAAAAATGAAGCGTGCGCCCCACGGATTCACCAGCATCCCGACGGATCTTGCCGCACGCGCCGTTCTGAACTGCCTCTCCAGCCGGCGACAACGGCGGTTGCGATTGCAGTTAGCGGAACATTGGCTCCCGGATCTCGGTCCAATGTCGCCGGACCTTATGCCGAACCTTATGGAGGAGAGCGAGAGTGCCTGAGGCTCCGCTCTGGCTCGACCTTGGTGCCTTCGGATTCGGCATTGCCGTCTCCCCTTTGCACATCACCCTGCTGCTGCTTTTGCTGCTCGGACCCAGACCCATTCAGCGGGGAATGATTTATCTGGTTGGCTGGATGCTGACAACCCTGGTCGCCTTGGCCGCTCTGCTCATCCTCGGGCATGGACTGGTGATGGACATGACCCAGGGCTCACACCCTCGGATCGGACTGGATCTGATCGGCAGTGGTGCTCTCCTGAGCATTGGCATCCGGGAACTGGTGAAAACCATTGGTGAACAAGGCGAACCGCCGGCCTGGAGCCGGTCCTTAGATCGTTTCATCGCGATGCCAATGCCGCTGCTCCTGGCCCTGAGTTCAGTTCTTGAGGTCATCAGCCCCGATGACCTGCTCCTGTTCGCCAAATCCGCCGCAATGATCTTGGCCGCAGATCTAAACGGGTCGGAGGAGCTGATTGGCAGCCTGATGTTCACCTTTGGCTCCAGCCTGCTGCTCCTGCTTCCTGTGGTGGCCGTCCTGGTTGCAGGAGAGCAGGTCCTACCTCTGCTGAAAACGATCAAGTTGCTTCTCATTGCGCAAGGGGAGCGATTGCTGGCCTGCATCAGCCTCCTGCTGGGTCTTTATCTGGGCTGGCAAGGAGTCCTGGGTTTCACTGCGGCCTGAATCCAGCCATCCAAATCTCCTGCTGTTCCTGCTCCTGGTGCTGGCCCACCAACCAAACACCTGTCCGAGCTCGGCTGACCGCCACATACACCAGCTGGCGTCGCAGCGTCAGATCCTGCGGCCAGAACACATCCGGCGCCACAAACACCTCACCGAAACTGCTGCCCTGACTGCGATGCACGGTCAGGACTGCCGCAGGTCCCAGAGCTGCAAAAGCATCACGGATGAGGAAATATTGCCGCCATAACGCTCGGCCGCTCTTCTTTCCTGCATCCCGTGCCTGCTGCCGCAGTCGTTTCATCACTGCGTCAAGCTGATGTCTGGCGTTGCTGCCGACAGGAGGCTGCAAACGGAGGGTCAGATCAAGGTCACCGGCACTGACGCTTACGGCCAGCGTCTCGATGACCGGCACGGGGCCGTCTGCACCGGAACATCCGAAATCCACAAGATCGCAGGATTCGGGTTTGACATCCCGCACCACCACTTCGCGGTTGGATGCGAGCACCATGTCAGGCTCTTCTCCGGCCTCCACCCCATCGCGGGAGGCCGGCGCCATCACAGCGGAGCGACTGATCAAGACCTCTCCAGGGAGCACAGGCATCTGATCTGCCATCGAACCATGCACAGCCCGCCGGGCATGGGGAACCAGGCCCTCCAACGTGCGATTCGTGTAGCAAAGAATGCGAGCCGCATCTGGATTGTCCTGCAGTGCGGCATCCCGTAAGGCGGTTTTGGCCTGATTCAGCCATTCCCGTTTGCCCAGGGACATCACCCGTCCCTGTCGATCCTGAATCGGATTAAGAAGCGGGGGCTGACGACAAGGCAGGCCTCCATCACGCAGGCGACTGGCCAGCTGCAACACAGGCCCCTGATGTCGCACCACTTCCTGAAGCGTGGCGCGACTGGCCCGCTGCATGGCAAACACCGGGCTCTCCGGCTCCCCCACCGGGGGCAGCTGAGCAGGATCCCCCACAAACACAAGTCTGGTGCGAAACGGATGGGCACACTGCAGAGCGATGCCAAGCAATGTGCTGTCGATCATCGACGCCTCATCAATCAGCACAAGGCTGAGATGCTCAAGGGCGAGAGCCGTCTGCTCAGTGGGCTCACATTGTTCAGCATCTCCTTGACGCTTGAGCTTTAAACGCAGCAGACGGTGGATCGTGGATGGGTACCAAGTGGGACTGAGTCCCTCCAAATGCAACGCATGACGCAACACGCCCACCGCCTTGTGGGTGGGTGCAACGACAGTCCAGCAGAGACCGCGTTGCTCAACTGCACGCAGCAGACGCATCGACAGAAATGTCTTCCCGCTACCGGCAAATCCACTGAGAACAAACGGGGAACCATCAGAAGGCCCCTCCAACCAGCGCAGAAAGTTGTCGCTCGCTGACTGCTGATCCTTAGTCAGAGACTCCATCAGACGAGGGATGACACCTGCACAGCGATGATCAAAAAATGGAGTATTCGTTATCGCAATTCTGACGACACCAGCTGTGTCGCGCCGGTTGGGTCGCGCCGGTTGGGTCGCGCCGGTGGTGCGATCAGTGAACTGCCAGTCAACGCATCGCACGGGGACGAACCCTCAACAACAACGTGGGGCAACCGCTGGCATCAACATTGCCAGGACGATCCCGACTGATCGAGCAGAACAATCTCAAACCAAAAGCAGAGACAACAGCCGCCTGCCAAACACCTTTTCAGCGAAAGATCTGGCTCCTTTATTCACACAATCGACCAAGACAACAGACTGAAACGCGTGAGCATCACAATCTTTTCCGTGGTTTCAATCACGAAAGCGCACGAAAAAATTCATCAATCAAATGGATTGGCGAACCGAGGAAATTAAGCCCAGGCAAAGCGATCAGCGGCCCCATAACACTGCCAGCCAGGACTTCAAGCCGAGTGTGTCCAAGACTTTCTTTGAGTGGGGATTCGAGTGCTTCATTCCAGAGCTCAATCGGTAGCTGGTTGATTCGTTCAGCAATCTTTCCAGCGGATCTTCGAATCCCACTGGCGTCGTACATCACGACAAACGCAATCGTGGCCGACAGGGCGAAGATTGGATGATCAAATCCCATCGTCCAGCCAAGACAGGCAGCCGTCCCTGTCACCAATGCGGAATGACTGGATGGCATCCCTCCCGTTTCAATCAGCACCTTGGGGCGCCAGCGTTGATGAACAACAAGCTCAATGAATAGCTTTGACAATTGAGCTGTGCCGCAGGCAATCAAACCCCAGGCAAGGCTCGCGTTGTCCAACAATTCGTGCAGAACGGCATGGGAATGATGGATCTCCATCATCGATCACGGCTCGTGATGAAATCCGCCAAAGCGAGCAAAGGAGATGCTTTTGCCGACCAGGGCTTCAGCACCTGCTTCGCTTCACTCACCAAGGCTTGAGCTCGGTTCCGGGATTCCTCCAATCCCAACAATTTCGGATAGGTGGTTTTGTCCGCGATCAGGTCCTTGCCGGCAGTTTTGCCCAGCACCTCGCTGCTTGCAGTGATATCGAGGATGTCGTCGATGATCTGGAAAGCCAGACCGATGCCGCGTGCATAGGTTCGCAACGCTGCGATCAAGGTCTCATCCGCCCCGCCAATGGTTGCGCCAGTAATCACACACGCGCTGAGCAGAGCCCCAGTTTTGTGCAAATGGATGTACTCAAGAGTCTCCAGATCAACCTGCTTACCTTCACTTTCGAGATCCACAACCTGACCACCGACCAGGCCGGGAGCCCCTGCCACGAGAGACAGCTCGCCCACCACCTTCAGCAATCGCTCAGCCGGAACACCCGGGCTGCGCATCGCCACCATTTCAAATGCTCGGGTCAGCAGAGCATCCCCAGCCAGGATCGCCACTGCTTCTCCATAGACCTTGTGATTGGTAGGCCGCCCTCGGCGCAGATCGTCATCATCCATCGCCGGTAGATCGTCATGGATCAGCGACATGGTGTGGATCATCTCGAGGGCCACAGCTGTGGACATGGCCTGTTCCAGGGAACCACCGGCCATCTCACAGGCGGCCAGGCAGAGGATCGGCCGAAGCCGCTTTCCCCCTGCCAAGAGGGAGTAACGCATGGCGTCCCTCAGGGATTCAGGACGTTCTGGGCCGAGAGCGGCATCAAGCGCTGTCTCGACAAGATCCTTGGTCCGCGCAAGGTACTGCGGGAAGTCGAATCCGTTCAGCTGCGTCGAAGTGCTGTCTTTGGAAGTCGCCGCAGCGGTCATGACGGACGTTTCTCTGGCCGAATTCTCTCAGGCAGGGAGATTCAGGAGACACTGGCGACACCAAGCTTTTGGCAAGCCTCCTGTGATTGCCCCCATTGAAGACGCGGCAGCCCGGCAACACCGCATCAAAGAGGCCTGCCAGCACAGCCAGGGGAAGCACTGGGTGACCTTGCGAGAGGGCCCGGTTCAGATTCCGACCGTCCAGCTCGATCAGGAACTGCTGGTGTATCGCGTTGACAACGGACGGTTGCTGGCGGCCCTTCAGGAGCATTTCAAAAGCCAACCGTCCAGCTTGAAACAACTCCACCGCAGCGAATCAGCGGGATCAACGCAGGATCTCCTCCATGCGCTGCTGCTGGAGAAAGCCGGAGACCAGCGCGGTCCGATCCTGCGCGAACTGAAGCGCCTGAAAGTGCAGACCGAACCACTCCTGGTGGATTCCACCGGTGTGGTGGTGAACGGAAACAGACGACTGTCTGCCATGCGACAGCTCCAGAAAGAGGACCCCGAAGGGTTTCACCGCTTCCAGAAACCTCTCGTTGCCGTTCTGCCGGATGAGATCTCGAGAAGCGATGTTGAATACATCGAAACAGCCCTTCAGCTGGCACCGGAGACCAAGCTTCCCTACGGCTGGGTGGATCGGCGCTTGAAACTCCGTCGACAGATCGATGATCTCGGGCTGGATCCTGACTGGGTGCAGGAGGCTTATCGGCTGGACTCACGACAACAACTCGACGACGAACTCGCCGAACTAGAGCTCGTGGAGCGCTACCTCAGTGAGATCTGCGGAACGCCCTGCGCTTACTCAGGCGTGGCGCCCTGTGAACGGCTTTTTCAGAGCCTTCAACGCCAGCTTCGTTTATTACCTACCAATCTTGCGAACGCATGGGCTGCGGTTGGTCTGCTGCTGATCAGTCAGCGCAGCGAACTCTCACCCGCTTTTGATCGCCACTTCCCTTTCGAGGTTCCGGTAACGGAAGCGATGCCTGAAATGGTGCTGCAGCGACTGGCACACGACCCGGGTCTGCTGGCTCATCCGCTGCACAAACCACTGCGCCGCAGACACATCAAGCGGATCGCCGATCGAATCGTGCATCACCATGCTCCGGTGGAGCTGGCCAGAACTGTTGAAACACTCATCGATGAGGTTCGCCAACAGCTCAGGCAGGATCGTGTTCCTCATCGTCTTCTTCACCACCTCCATGCCTCAAAACGGCTCCTGGAGAAACTCACTCCCGATCAACTCACTGATGAAGAACGCTTCCACCTGCTTACTGAAGCCAACACAATTCGAGGGCGCCTTGACCTGCTGATCTCAGAGCCTCAGAGCACTAAACAAGCAAAGTCAGCCCAGCGCTGGTGGCGTGTCAGGCGACGCCTTACCAACGTGATGGCTCGACTCCCTCAGAACAAAGGCACAGCCAACTGAAACGATGGGGTAGCAAGGCGGCATCAGGTCGTCCCCTCCAGCACCAGGGGCACCCAATCCAATGGGTGGGGCATGCGCATTTCTCTGCCCTGTCCTGAGGGCGTTGTGATGGCCAGGTCGTAGGAAACCGAATAGCGCGATGACTGTCCTTGATAGGGCGTCACGCGGTGACGCAGATCGGAGGGAAAAAGAAGCAGACGGTGCCTCTGCGGAGCGAACACCCCCCCTGATGCGGCCGCACCTAGGTAAGGAATCGCCATAACGTGACTGAAATAGTTCTCGGGTGCCTGGAACTCCAGCTCTCCAGAGTCGTTTCCGGGTTCCGTCCTGACGTAAAAGACCGCGCTCAACTGAGCATTGCGGTGGGTGTGCGTCTCAATCGTTCCACCGTCGTTGGCACACACCACGGGCCAAGCCTTCTGAATATGAACCTCCAGTCCGTGATCCGATCCCAGTAGTTCCTCCAGATAGGTGGCGGTGCCCAGTGCCAGCTGCTGATTCAGCCACTGAAACGCTTCCATCCTGTGGAGCTGATCCAGGCCTGCATGGCCGAGAAGATCACCGGTGAGGTTGTTGCGATCACTGAACTCCGGGTGCTGATACACCTGGCGATCGAAGGCCTCAAGTTCTGAATCCATGGCCTCGGCAATCGCCCCATCGGGCTTCAGATCCGCCTGCAAGACAGGCGTGGGGAACAACCAATGCAATGGCATGGAGGACTATCAAACGACGAGGTCATCGAGCCCATGGTCGATGCCATGACGTCGGCACCAGGCCAAAACGGTGTTCACCAACAGCATCGTCACCGTCATCGGGCCAACACCACCCGGAACTGGCGAAAGAGCCGCCGCAATCGGCTCCACCTCTGCGGCACGAACATCCCCACAGAGGCCGCCCTCCGGTTTGCGATGAATACCGACATCCACCACAAACGCACCGGGCCGGACATGCTCAGCCCCGACCATGCCGGGCCGCCCCGCTGCGACTACCAGGATCTCAGCCTGCTGGGTGAGGGCAGCAAGATCCTTCGTGCGGGAATGGGCAATCGTGACGGTGGCATTCGCCGCCTGAAGCATCAGCGCCATCGGCTGACCCACAAGAATGCTGCGACCGACCACCACGGCTCGCTTTCCAGCCGGATCCATTCCACTGCTGCGCAGCAACGCCATCACACCTGCGGGGGTGCAACTGCGCGGGCCGGCTTCACCCTTCAGCAGACGACCCAGATTCATGGTGTGCAGACCATCGGCATCCTTTTCCGGGTCGATGGCCGCCAACAAAGGCCCCTCCTCCAATCCCTGCGGCAAAGGAAGCTGGAGCAGGATCCCGTCCACGGACGGATCCTGATTGAAAATTCGAAGCTTGGTCAGCACCTCCTCTGCTGAACGCTCCGCTGGAAGGTGCAGACCCATGCTCTGCACACCCACCCGGGCACAGGCCTTTTCTTTGTTGGCGACATAAACCCCACTAGCGGGATCATCGCCAATCCGCATCAAGGCAAGACCCGGCGGTCGACCGACCGATGCCAATTGACCTTGGATCAACTGGTGCAAGCGCTTCTCCAGCTGTTTCGACAGTGCCTTTCCATCCAGTCGAAGGGCCATCCCATCGGATATCGGGTGATCCCAGCATGGCCTCAGAGGAGAGCTAGCGTGCAGCTGTCAGCCGGGCTGCCTTGGTTCGCTTCCCCCGTGTAAGCAGCCTTAATCTGAGTCTCCTCTGGCAGAGCTGGCTCCGACACGAAGGGCCATCCCGCAGGCTGCTGCGATGGACGCGAATGCAGTCCGTCGCCCTGCTTCTGATCTGCATCAGCGTTGCTGTCTTATCCAGCCTGCCGTGGTTGCTGAAGCCGGAACTCCAGCCGGGATCGTTGGCTCCCTTTGATGCGGTCGCGCCCAAGGATGCGCTTGTTCAGGACAGCACGGCACTTGAACAGAGACGTTCCAAACTCTTCGCACGGTCGGTGGTTCAGGTCATCGATCCCGAACAGACATCGCAACTCCAACGCCGGCTGGAAGATCAGCTCAGACAACTGCAACGGGTCACGGACAGTGGAAACGCTGCACGAATCGGGCCTGTCAATCTCACGCCGCTCGAACAACGCTGGCTCGAGGAACGCAGCACGAAGGATCATCTGGCCTGGGACACCGCTGTACGCAGAGCCGCTGGCCGCATGCTCAGCCAGGGGGTTGTGAGCAGCTTGGCTCCGGACCAACTGCGAGTGGCTGCGTCCCTGCAAATGAAGGGCATCAAGCTGGAGGCCAACAATCCCGCAGCGTTCTCGTTAGCCAGCAAGGTGCTGACCAGCACGTTCGAGGGAAGCAGCAACCTCCGTACCGATCCGATCCTCAGCAAGCAGCTGTTCGAGGAACAACTCACCAAGCAGGGGGTCCCAACGATCGAGGTTCGCCAGGGCGATCTCATCACCCGTAAAGGCGAAGCGATCAGTCCCCAGGCCTATGACGTGCTCGATTTCTTCGGCAAGGTGAAACGGGAGCCGCAACCTGTGATCTGGTTGACGCGTTTCATCGAGGCCCTGGCGGCCTGCGGCGTGATGTTGCTCGTCATGCGTCGGGAACGACCTGGCTTGGAAGTCCGTCATGCCCTGCTGGCCCTCGGACTGCTCCTGCTGGTACAGGCGGCCAAGCTCTGGTTCAAGGGAACAGTGATTCCCCTGGCCGTCCTGGTGCCACCAACATTGATTTTGACAGAGGGTCTCGGTGCAGGCTGCGGTTTGGTGTGGATGGCCGTGGCCAGTCTGCTTTGGCCAGAACCGGTCAACGGCCTCGGAGACGGCCGGCTGATCATGGCGGCAGCCGTTGCTGCCGCAGGCGCTCTGTTAGCAGGACGGCAGCGCAGCCGCGGCCAATTGCTCCAGATGGCTGTGATGTTGCCGTTGGCCGCACTCTTGGGCCAATGTCTGCTGCTGCAACTCCAGCCCTACACGGGCTGGCGTGCCTGGGGCAGCGTCAATCCAAGCCTTGATGAACTCGCCAGTGAAGCCCTTTTGCTCGGGATTCTCCTGATGGCGGCTCTGCTTCTCATTCCGATTCTGGAGGGGTCCTTCGGCCTTCTCACCCGCGCCCGCTTGCTTGAACTGGCCGATCAGGAACGTCCATTGCTTCGAAGGCTGTCCTGTGAAGCGCCGGGCACCTTTGAACACACTCTGATGATTTGTGGCCTTGCTGAAGAGGGCGCTCGTGCGATCGGAGCCGACGTCGATCTAATCAAAACAGGGTCGCTTTATCACGATGTCGGCAAGTTGCATGCCCCAAGCTGGTTTATCGAAAACCAGAAAAGTGGACCGAATCCCCACGACCAACTGGATGACCCAATCGCGAGCGCTGCCGTTCTTCAAGCCCATGTGGATGAAGGCCTGAAACTGGCTCGCCGCCATCGCCTACCGCGTCCGATCGCGGACTTCATCCCTGAACACCAGGGCACATTGAAGATGGGCTATTTCCTCCACAAAGCGAAGGAACGAAATCCGGATGTGGATGAGAGCCGGTTCCGTTACCACGGTCCCGCACCCCGTTCCCGAGAAACAGCCGTCCTAATGCTGGCCGACGGCTGCGAAGCGGCCCTGCGCTCACTGCCACCGGACACCTCCGACGCCGAGGCGATCGATACCGTTCGCCGCATTGTGGAAGCCAGGCAACGGGATGGTCAGCTACGCAAAAGCGGGCTCAGCCGAGCGGAAATGGAACTGGTGGTGGAAGCGTTCGTGCGCGTCTGGCGCCGGATGCGCCACCGCCGCATTCCCTACCCAATTCCCGCCCGTCGCCCCTTCTCCAACTGAGCCAACCCCCCTGATCCGATCAGCATGCGAACAACCAACGGATGATCAATCCATTTCTTGAGGGAATGGACTGTGTTGATGGGTTTGAACCCTGCAGCGCTTGCCTGTGAAAGGGTGGCGAAAACTGAGCGCAAGGGCATGAAGATGCAAGCGCGAGCCATCGACATCCCCATAGATGGGATCGCCAACGATCGGATGACCAATCCCCGCCAGGTGCGCTCGTAACTGATGGGAGCGCCCCGTCATCGGCACGAGCCAAAGGCGGGTGATGCCCGCCTGCAGAAACTGAGATCGCCAGCGGGTGTGCGCTGAACGGCCTGCCGGATCAGTCCCGTATCGGGGAGGGATCCGTTGCAAGCGGGCCAATGGCGCGGTGATCGAACCACGTCCCAGGAGGCGACCCACCACATCGGCGACGTAGAGCTTGCGCACGAGACGACGCGCAAAGAGATCGCTACAGCGGCGCAGGCTTTCAAGGCCCCTTGCAAGAAGCAGCACTCCAGAGGTGTCTCGATCAAGACGGTGAACGAGGCGCAAATCCGCCTCCAGGAGCTGCAGACGCGTGATCACAGAGTCCTGCTGATGAACACCCCGTCCTGGCTGACTCAATAAACCGGAGGGCTTCTCAATCACAAGCAGCCAAGGATCACGATGGAGCTCAGCTAATGGTTCAAGGTTCAAGATGGCTTCCACAGTGCCGATAGAACAAGGCCTCCACCTCATGAGGTGGCAGCGACTGCACCAACCTTGCCTCGGCCTCCACTTGATGCTGACTGGCGTGATACAGCTGGAGCTCCTTGAACATTTCAGGACGGCTGCTGCGCGCCTGATCCATCGCCTGATTGAGCAGCTGAGCAGGCATAAGGGGGCCTCCTCTGCAGAACTGCATGACGTGGGCAGATTCGTGGGCCAGGACGGTCCACACATAAGCAGGATCATCCGGAAGGTTGTTCCCGCACATCAACAGCATCCGTCGGCCTTCATGAAAGGCACCCAGCAGTCCCTCGGGACAATCCCGAGCCACAAGGGACTCAACCCCGGCCCGACGCAACAAGCGGATGTAGCTACCGATCCGATCCCAGGACCCTGCATGCCCAGGGGCGATGGAGACCACACCTGCCGACATGCTGGCCAGCAGAGCAAGAAACGCCCGACCGCGGAACACCGGCAATTCCCAAACCTGTTCTTATTGGTCTCAAAATTTGAGCGACAGGTTCCCTCTTTTCCAAACTTCTAAAGATTTCAGAGCCGCTCCACGGTTGGCTTCCCATCAAAGAGGGAGCCGCGCCAATGGAGCTTGCGCGAGATACTAAACATCCTGATTGATACAGCCAAAAGCCAAAATGACCTACAACGTCAAATCAATTTTTGATCAGGATGGCGTCTTGTTTGACACTGATATCAACAAGATTCTCTACTACATCGAAGAAGGGGATTTTGAAATAACAACCAACGAAGGTAAGCGATATGAAATGACATACACCACCGTCGGACAAAACAACCAACATATAGCTTTCATCAACGACTTATTTGCAAGCCTCAACGAGGCGCTAGCAGTTAACTTTGTTGAAACGAAAAAAGACAAGCAGGCTGATATTTCCATTTCTCTCGTCGATTCAAATACAGAAAAAGGCTGGGACGACGACATCCTGGGGACCGCCTATTTCGAAGACAACTGGGTGAATATACTCTGGCAAGATGATGATGGAAAGTACAAAACATTCTCCAAGAACGACAAGGCAACACTGGTCCATGAAATTGGACATGCCCTTGGCATTGACCACCCAGAAGGAGATGGAGATCACCCTGATTGGAATACAGATATTACCGTAATGTCCTATAAAAAAGGTCGAAAAGGATGGCCAACATCCTTCAGAAACCTCGACGTCAAAGCGCTGCAATCGATCTGGGGGGAAACACCTGGCTACACCACGCCCGGAAGCAACAGCAATTCCGAATCAATCGACATCATCAAGGGAAGCAATAAACGAGACAAACTTATTGGCACGAACGGTGATGACGAGATCCATGGCTACCGAGGCGATGACCTCATCAATGCCAAGGCTGGCGATGACATCATCTATCCAGGGGATTTTGGGAAGAGAAAAGACATCATTAAAACAGGATCAGGCCACGATGTTGTTGTCCTGGATGAAAACAGCTACGTGTACATTACAGACTTCAAAACCGGTTCTGACGAGATCGACGCGACAGCACTTAACAATCTTGATACATGGACGAAAGGGAAGAGCACATATATTGGCAATGATGACTATATTTATGCGATTTTAAAAGGGAAAAGCCACGATTTAATCTACGAAGATGGATTCTTTTTTTGAGCGTCATTCTTTTTAAAACCAGGATGCCACCCGCCTCAACCTCAGTAAAGACAAGTTCAAACCCAATAAAATCAATCAGTCATTGCGTTTCAGCGTACATACATCAATTGAAGCAGAGCATGGATGTTGATAAAAGAAAGGTTTCAGCTCTGGACACTATTCAACTCAACGAAATCCCATGGTACAACTGTTGATTCTTCAGAGGTGTCCCTCGACCCATAGGCAATCCTCAACAGAATGTTGTCAACCGGAGAGACCTGAGATAAATCATCAATGACAGTGGCAGCAGACATTTCATGAAAACAACACGCCGCCAGCTCCTTGGTGCCACTGGTGCCTTCGGTTTAACAGCACTCGGCAGTCAATTCCGTGCAAGGGCCGCTGAGTCAAGTGCGTCACCAACAGAGGTGGATGTTGTCGTCATCGGGGCAGGACTATCCGGTCTGATGGCAGCCAGACGACTGCGCCAACAAGGCGTGAAGATTCACATTTTGGAAGCTCGTGAACGCACGGGTGGGCGGATGATCCGGCAGACCACCGACACTGGCGCCGTGATCGATCTCGGAGGGCAGTGGGGTGGCGAAACCCACCATCGCTTCAAAACCTTGGTGGGTGAACTTGGGCTTGAAATGTTTCCCAGCTATTACGACGGAAAGGGAGTTCTGGTGTGGGACAAGCAGCGAATCGAGGCGGACATGGCCAAAACGCCGGAAAGCAGTGTGTTGCTTTTTGACAGCGACCAGATCCAACAACCCTCAGCCGAGATTGCCAAGGCAAAAGCAGCGATGAAGCTGTTCCGTGAGATCGCTGCCTCTGTGGATCCGTCCCGCCCATGGAATGCCCCGAACGCCGCTGAGTTGGATCGCACGACGATCAGGGCCTGGTGCGACAAGAACAGTGGCTCCCGTTTGAGCGATTTCGAACTGGAGTGGCTTTCCGTGGTTGGTGGATCAGGTGGGTTCGATCCCTGGGATGCCTCCATCCTTCATCTGGCCTGGACCCAGTCGGTCGCGCCCCAGGATGAAGCACCTGAAGCCTGGCTTCTCAAAGGTGCTGCTGGCCAGGTCGCCGAACGGTTGAGTGCGGAATTGACCTCCCAGATCAGCCTGAATTCTCCGGTGCACGCGATCGACCAGACCGACAACAACGTCAGTGTTCAATTTGGCGACGGAAAGAGAATCGAGGCGAAAGCGGCCATCGTGGCGATCCCACCACCGCTTCGCCAACGCATCACATTCACACCCGATCTCTCTGCAGAAACCCGCTCGTTCCTGCAACGAAGTCCGATGGGTTCGATGATCAAAGTCTTCGCGATCTACAAAAAGGCTTATTGGCGTCGCAAGAACCTCAACGGCTTCGGCGTAGGCAATCTCAAAACGCTGGAACTTACGGCTGACAGTTCCCTCCCGAGCGGTGCACCTGGAATCCTCGCCAGCTTTGTGACGGCCAGTGCGGCAGTTGCTTTTCAGCAAATGACATTGAAGCAGCAACACCGTGCGGTACTTGACGATCTGATTGCCTACTGGGGTCCCGAAGCAGGCGAGCCCGAGGAACTGATCATTCAGAACTGGAATGAAGAATCCTGGTCCACCGGCGCATTCACCAGCTTCGTGACCCCCGGAGCCTGGACCACCTACGGACGGGGCTGGCAACAGTCCCATGGACGGGTCCATTGGGCCGGAACTGAGGCCTCCACTCGATGGCCCGGTTACTTCGAAGGGGCGATCGAAGCTGGGATTCAAGCCTCCAAACGAGCCATCGCTCAACTTTAAAAACGTGCTGTCATCGCAACATCAGCCCGGACGGCGGCGGGCATCCCCGTCTCGAGAGCACCTTTGATCAATCCTGCCGGGTGGATCCCAATGCAGTCCATCAATCCGGCGCCCATCACCACGGCAATGACCCAATCCAAAGAGGATTGCTCCTCTGAGCAAATCCCTGCAGAAGCATGACCTGCCAATGCTCCCGCAGAGGCAAAAGGTGTTTACTGCAAAAGCCTGATGTCTCAATAACTTAATTCAATTACTGGAAACAATCACGAATCAATGATGTAACTAATTACAATTTATTGGGCATTTGTTATGGCTGACACATCTTTTCGGACAATCAGTATGCAGCGGAACTGAGGTAAATCACTCAAACCCAGGCAATGGCATGAATTGATACTTTTCTCCCGTCAAAATGAAATCGATGAACATTACCAATCCTACAAAGACTGCAAAGTGATAAAGCCTGTCAACAACACCATGGAATTGATTATTGGCCTTTGCATGGTTCTCCCTATGACAGCACTTGTGATGCAAGCCCAGATGGACGATAACGACGATGATAACGACTTTCTTTAATCAACTTTTGCTATCAAATGGGACCGATTTTCACAGCTGAACTTTCATATCTTGGTTGACTGTTCACACAATCGCCAGTTCTCACAACTCGAGGTATTGAAGAACGATTTCTACTGATCCGATTTGACAAGTGACTCGACTGAGTTGATCTTGTCTTGAAAGGTCTGTTGGCGGTCTGTTCGCGTGTTCAGTTTCAGCGTGGTGTAAATCCGCGGGGCGCCCATTCGATGGATTTCCTCATGGCATGCACGTACACACTCCATGACCTGATCCCACTCCCCCTCGATTGCCGTTCCATTGGGCCCAAGACAGCAGTTGAGTCCTGTGTTCGCGATCACACGCTGACAAGCAGCGATGTAGGGAGAAAGCGACGTTCCCACACCAATCGGGACCACACAGAGATCAACGCTCAACCACGTCATGCCATTGGCACCGTGGGTTGAACAAGGCAACTGCTGGGGTAGTGAATTGTCCGCCAGGTACCACTGCCTGTGCTGACTTGAACAGCGATTCCTCGCTGCCCAGGCGAACAAGATGCACCTTGGCCAGAGCACCAATCACCAGCTTCCGCCAGGGCTGTTTCAAGGCTTTCGTAAGGGGTATCCAGTACCGGGTGCGGAAGTCCATCAAGACCGACAAGCCGGTAGCGGGATCGGTGTGACGGCATCACAGGACAGTCCCGAAATTGTCTTCATCATCCATGATGATGGGGCAATCGACCAGCACTGTCACCGACAGTGAGAACACGACAGATCGACCAGAGCGCGCCATGTCGATGAAGCTGCAACAGGGTTACGAGCAACTGATGGCAAGAGCGCCTGGAGCAGCGTTCCCCCGCGCCAGGCAGCTTTACCTGAACAAATATTCATTTCCCCAAAGCCAAACGTCTCCAGATCTGAGGCTGTTCGTCTGTGACGAAGCACTGGAGGAAACCATTCAAGAGTGTGAGAAGGATGACAAGAGCGATCGACGCATCGTGACCCTCACCGCCCGTCCAGGCAGCCTTGCGCTTGTGCACTGGCAGCAGACAGAGCCCGCAGAGTGGAATGCCATCCAGCACTACCTCAAAGAGACCTGGGAGTTCGCGCTCAACCCAGCGGATCTCTCTGCGCAACAGGAGCTCTGGTTCCGAGACAGCGGCCATCAAATGCGATTTCAGGCCCCAACGTCACTGGTGATCCAACAACGAAGCATATTAAGCCTGCAGGAATAAAAAATTAAAACTTTCAGAACCTCTTCTTTTGCCTTCAACAGGCGTCGCTATGGCTCGGATAGCGATCCAATCAAGCCATGTTTGCAACCTATGCGGAGCGCTATGTGCTGCGGTCGACCTCAGCAGGGTCCTATCTCGGCGTGAACATGCTGAATCAGCAGATTGAATCCCATCGGTCCCACGACGAAGCCTGGGTTTTTCACACCCACGATGGTGCCGTCAGGCATGCCCGCTGGATCGGAGAAGTGCACGGTGAAACACCGGATGTGGTGCGGCTTTAAAGATCGCTCAACGCTCCCCAATCAAATCCACCCACTGAAGAACTGACTCTCGTGATCGACAGTGCAGGTGGTCCAGCAATCAAGCAATGATTGCAATTGGGGGACTGACTCTGACGATTGGACCATTGAGTAAATATTGGAGTCACTGGATGACGTCATCGCTGATCCTGCGTTTCAGAAACGATCTCGCAAGGCAATGAGCTAACGCCATCGTCGAAAACACCACAGTGGTGTGTTCTCAAACACGCCCTTTCAATCCCTACCCCTGAATAAACGATCGCAAACGCCGCGAATCGGCAGCTTGTTGTCGTTGCAAATCAGCGGAAGGTTGTTCAGCAAGTTCCCGCTGCTGAGCTGCAAACACATCAGCCTCAGTCACGATGCATCCAAACTCAGCAGCCAAGGATAAAAAGGCATCCACATCCATTGGTTCGCTCAGTTTTCGAGCGAGATCTGGATCGTGATGACGACGATCGAGCAGACGATCCAATTCGCTTAGGGACACAAGCACAACCTCTCAATCACTGTTTTATACCAATCCCTCCAGCCTCGGAGGGCAGCATCGCGATCATCCCTTGACGGCATCCCCTGTTGCGCTGGGAAGAATGAACCTTTGAAGCATCACAAAAAGAATGAGCACAGGAAGTATCGAAACCACGGAGCCGGCCGCGACGATGCGCCAGTCCAGGGAGAAACTGCTGGAGAGTTGCTGCAATCCGAGGGGGAGGGTGTAAAGACCTGGATCATCCAGAATGACCAGCGGCCAGAGAAAATCGCTCCAGGTGCCGATGAACACAAACATCGCCAGGGTGATTAGATCAGCACGCGCAGCCGGGATCATCACATTCCACCACTGGCCCAAGCGGCTGCAGCCATCAATCCGTGCTGCGTCCTCCAACTCAGAGGGCACCGCCAGAAAACTCTGGCGCAGCAAATACAAACCAAAAGCAGTCGCAGCTTGAGGAATCACAAGGGCCAGAAGGGTATTGCGCAATCCCAACTGCACCATCAACAGGTACAGCGGAATCATCACCACCTGAAACGGAATCAAAATGGTGGCCACGACCATGCCCAGCACTAAGCCTCGACCCGCAAAACGCATGCGAGCAAGGGGGTAGGCCGCCAGGGAGCAGAACAGCACATTGGCCAGGACAGCCAAGGCGCTGACGATTGAACTGTTCAGGAGATAAGTGGTGAGGGGATTGTCCTGGAACAACCGGACATAGGCCTGCAGGCTTGGTTCTGACGGGAGCAGTGCGGGCGGGCTGCTGAAAATATCCTCAGCCGGCCCTTTCAAGGATGTGGTGACCAACCAGAGAAGCGGCACCAAGACCAGGAGGGCCAGCAGGATCAGGAACAGCAGCTGGACAACATCAAAAAGCGTTCGTTGCCTCATCAGCTCATAGGCTTGGAGGGACATACGCCGCCACGACATCCTTCTGGGGATGAAGCTGAGGCTTCGCCACACCCACAACGAGTCTGTTTAAAGCATTGGTGAAGGCGTGGGCAGCAGCGACAACAACATCCGTATCGGCAGCGTGACCTGAATAAAGCGAACCATCACGCCGAAGCCGGATCGTCACCTCACCCATGGCGTCAATCCCCTCGGTGACCGATTTCACGGAGAACTCAATCAGGTCATTCGGAACACCGGCCAGGTCATTCAGAGCTCGGCAAACAGCATCCACCGGCCCAGTTCCAACGGCCGAGGTCGTGGATTCACCTCCCTCCTCATCCATCAAGGTGACGGTCGCAGTTGGACTAAGACTGCTGCCGCAACTCACCTGAACCAATTTCAACTGGAAGCGGGCATCAGGTTGCTGAACCTGTTCACTCACAATCGCCTCCAGATCCCGATCTGTGATCTCCCGCTTGCGGTCCGCCAGGTCTTTGAAGCGCGCGAACGCTTCGTCCAGATCCTCACGTGTCAAGTCGTAACCAAGTTCTTCAAGCCTGGCGCGGACAGCACTTCGGCCACTGAGCTTGCCAAGAGAGATGCGGTTGTCGCTCAGACCGACGGTGCGGGCATCAATGATTTCGTAGGTGAGCCGGTTTTTCAGGACGCCGTCCTGATGAATGCCGGATTCATGGGCAAACGCGTTGGCCCCAACAATGGCCTTGTTGGGTTGCACCACCATTCCTGTGAGATTGGACACCAGCCTGGAGGTCTTGGTGATTTCCTCCGTGCGTATGCCCGTCAGAGGAGTGGGGCTGTCCTCAGAACGGCCGAAGTACGGGTTGTAGTACCGACGGCGCACATGCAGAGCCATCACCAACTCCTCGAGGGAAGCGTTTCCAGCCCGCTCACCTATGCCGTTAATGGTGCATTCGAGTTGCCGGGCACCAGATTTAACCGCTTCGAGGAAATTGGCGACCGCGAGCCCGAGATCGTTATGGCCATGAACGGAGAGCACAGCCTCATCAATATTCGGCACATGCTGGTCGATACAAGCGATCAAATCACCGAATTCCGTTGGTGTGGTATACCCGACGGTGTCGGGGATATTGATCGTGGTAGCACCGGCACTGATCGCCGCCTCAATCACTTGATAGAGGAACTCAGGGTCGCTTCGACCGGCATCCTCACAGGAAAACTCCACATCTTCGACAAGCGATCGCGCGTAGCTGACCATCTCTGGAACGATGGCCAGCACATCGGAACGGCTCTTGCGCAATTTGTGCTCAAGGTGGATGTCGCTGGTGGCAATGAAGGTATGGATGCGAGGTCGCGGAGCAGGCGCAACGGCATCCGCACATGCCTTGATGTCATTTCTTGAAGCCCTGGCGAGGCCACAAATGATCGGTCCGTGATCACCGCCTACCTGCTGAGCGATCCTTTGAACAGCAGCGAAATCTCCGGCGCTGGCAAACGGGAAACCCGCCTCGATCACATCAACACCAAGCCGAGCGAGCTGCTGAGCGATCGCCAATTTCTCCTCAAGGTTGAGGCTGGCTCCAGGAGATTGCTCACCATCCCGAAGGGTGGTGTCAAAAATCAAGACACGACCTGGATCCTTGGCCATGGCGACGCTCCAGCGGGGGCCTTAGTCGAAACGACTATGAGTTAATCAATCCTAGGCGAGGCTCTCAACCTCTCCAGAACAGCAATCCGGCCCCATAAACGGACATTGTCGGCCCAGTGGTTTTAAATACATTCCCTTCGTGGTGAGTAGTCCCTTGGCCAATGGCGCACTGGCCCTGGTACTTCACGCCCACCTCCCCTACGTTCGTTCATCACTGCCTGGATCACTAGAAGAGGATTGGTTTTTCCAGGCCCTGATCGAGTGCTATTTGCCCCTGCTCGAGATCCTCGAAACCGCTCATCAGGACCCAGTTTCACGGCCAAAAATCACCATTGGCCTTTCTCCCACTCTGCTATCGCTACTGAACGATCCTGAGCTTAAACGTCGTTTTCCAGACTGGCTGAACGACAGGCTCCGCCTTATTCCCCAAGCGCCGGAGTCCCTCCGTGATGCAGCCGATCACCTTGCCGAGACGATCGAACGTCACCAACGGTCCTGGATTGGCTGCAACGGTGATCTGATCAGCCGCTTTGTGCTGCTGCATAAGCAGGGCATTGTCGACCTGCTGACCTGTGGGGCAACCCATGGGTATCTGCCCTTACTCCGACAGAACCCTGAGGCGATTCGTGGTCAGCTTCGCACCGCCGTCAGAGAGCATCAACGTCTTCTCGGAGAGCGCCCCCTTGGGATCTGGCTGCCGGAGTGCGCTTATTACGAGGGTCTTGATTACTGGATGCGCGACGCCGGATTGCGCTACGCCGTTCTTGATGGCCATGGACTACTCCATGCTCGCCCCCGTCCTCGCTACGGCGTCTACGCCCCGATTTGCAGTCGCAATGGCGTTGCTTTCTTCGGTCGGGACAGCGACGCCACATTGCCTGTCTGGTCAGCCAAGGATGGCTATCCAGGCGACCCCCAATACAGAGAATTTCATCGTGATCTCGGCTGGGATCTGCCCCTGGAGTCACTGCAGCCTCTCGGTCTGAACGAGCCGAGGCCCCTCGGTTTAAAACTGCATCGGGTCACCGACCACAGCTTTCCACTGGATCGCAAAGAGCCCTACACGCCAGCCATGGCAGCCGATCGAGCCCAACAACATGCCCAGAATTACCTCCGAGGACGCCGGCTGCAGCTTGAACGCCTGAATCAGGCCATGGATGCAAAACCGCTGCTCGTGGCACCATTTGACGCAGAACTTTTCGGCCATTGGTGGTTTGAAGGTCCCATGTTTCTGGGTGAATTGTTTCGACAGGGACCTGAAGAAGGTGTGAAGTTCACCCGCCTACGTGATGTACTTGCCAATGCCAAACAATTGCAGCTCTGCGATCCCAGCCCCTCAAGTTGGGGACAAGGTGGATTTCACAATTACTGGCTGAACGACACCAACGCCTGGATTGTTCCCGAGTGGGAGCGTGCAGCGGATGCGATGGTGCGACGCAGCAGCCGTGGGGTTGGACGGGAGAGCGATCTCAACCTGCTCAAGCAAGCAGCTCGCGAATTATTGCTGTCACAATCATCAGACTGGAGCTTCATCCTTCGAGCAGGAACCACGACTGAACTCGCCAGGGATCGGGTCAAACGCCATCTCGGCCGATTTTGGACATTAATGAAGGCCATCGATGGGGAAGCCCTTCAGGACGATTGGCTGAAGGAAGTCATGACGGACGACCCACTGTTTCCTCTGATTCAACCTCTCGACTGGGCAAAAATTCAAACGTAAATGCCGCTTGGCGCCTTCCGAGCAGTTTCATGCAGGCCGAACGATCACCAGCCAGCTGGCATCATCAACATCCCCAATGATCTGGAAAGAAATAACTTGGTGCAACCAATAGCCCCAAAGCGGTTCATTCGTAAACATAAAATAAACCCGCTTGACTTTATTTATAATTCAATGATTTATTCAGCCGAGACGAAGGGCGATTCGAGCAAGTCATTTGAGAAAGTATTTCCATCCCGAGTCATCTTCCCAGGCAAGAACATATTGACCATTCCATCCAACAACCGGCAGCACAACTGCTCTCCATCCCGCATCTGCATCTGGTAATCCGCATGGGATTAACCAGCTTTTTCAAGATGCGGACTCTGATCCGTGGGCGCGCCAAACACCAAGCCTCGGCGCAACGACCAAGGCGACAGAGTGAACAATCGAAGCATCACAACCATCAAGCGCGACAAAGGCAAGGTGTTGGTGAGAAAGCCAAACCATTCGTGTTGAGGAAGAGAAAAGAACGTGGCGAAATGGCGGCGCAACAGCGCTTCGTTAAAGCCCATCAGGCGCCCAAGGCCAAATTGATACAGCTGATGGCGCAGCACGAGCTCGGTTGGCCAAAGCTCATTCCAACCCCTTCTGGCCAGTGCAGCTGATCCGAGTGCCGGCTGCTCAACCAGCGCCTTTGCCAGGACTTTCGCCAAGCCTGGCCCACGCCGTAACAAGGCACCCACCATGTAGCCAGAGGCTGGATGAACCATGCTCGCCGCACCACCGAACGCCAGCACCGGCTGATCCCGATCCGGCAAGGGCAGGTTCATCGGAAACAGGCAGAACTCTTCATGGACGATCTCGGTGACCCTCACATCACGATGGTCCAGACGTTGGTGCAGCCGTTGCTTCAGGACGTCGTAGGACAAACCAGGGGCATGGGCCAGCGAGGTTTCCTCCAAGAAGAAGACCCCTCCCCCAAGATCCATGGCGTAGAGAAACGTTGGTGGCTCGGTGCGCTGAGAGGCTGTGAGGTGATTGCAGCGATAATCCATCAAAACGAACCGGCCCGCTTCAATCGGGTTTTCTGAGAAACGACCAACCACCCCATAGGCGGCCTGCCCGGCCACTGGGCCATGATCCGGTCGAAGGATGTATGGCGAACTTGCGCCGGAGGCATCGATCACCAAACGCGCCTGAAGTGTGGTTCCCGATCCGCAGAACACTGTGGTGACAACAGATCCGGATTCCACCCGCTCAGCTTTGCCCTCGAGCCAAGTGACCCCTTCAGCCCGCTTCAGGCAGTATTCCTGAAAGGCAGCTCGATCAAATAGGCCATATTCCATGCCATGCAAAGTGAGCTGATCCTGCTCGGATGACCCGCCCGCACCGAAGTAGCTGACGGTGTCACTCCATCGGTGCGCAAGCAGATGTTCCAACTGCAAGGTCTTCAGCTCCTCCGCCCAAATGCCGTACGTATTCGGCCAGGGAGCATCAACCGGCTTCGGAGCAAGGCCTTGAACCGCAACCCCTCTCTGGTTCAGCTCGGATGCCATGCACAGCGCCGCGGGGCCTCCCCCCAGCACCAGCACGTCATGGATTGGGTTCAACGGTCCTGATCAGATGGAGCCTCCGCATCAGGGGAGTCCGAAGCATCATCCTGCCCTTCAGCAGCAGAATCCTCCCCCTCTGATTCGGCTTCCGGAGGAACGAGAACGACCTCTGAAAGGAGGTCACCCTTGTCCAACCGTTGCAGACGAACTCCTGTAGCAGCACGGGACTGCTGAGGAATTGCATCAGCGCCGGTGCGAACGATCACACCTCTTTCACTAACCAGTAGGAGTTCCTCACCACTGCCAAGCACTCTCAGGCCCACCAGAGCATCACCGTCTCGTCGGAACTTGATCGCCCGCAAACCCATTCCTGCCCGTTTCTGCAGGCGGAACTGCCTCACAGGGACACGCTTGCCCAGACCACTTGCGGAGGCGACAAGCACCCAAGGTCC
Organism: Synechococcus sp. MIT S1220; assembly: GCF_047303025.1. Taxonomy (NCBI): domain Bacteria; kingdom Bacillati; phylum Cyanobacteriota; class Cyanophyceae; order Synechococcales; family Synechococcaceae; genus Synechococcus; species Synechococcus sp. MIT S1220. The sequence continues at coordinate 2,822,994 of NZ_CP138939.1, forward strand.
TTCCTCTGCAGCACCATCGGTTTCTTCATCCAGATCCGAACTCGCAGCCACCTGATCAGCCAGTTCGGCTGGAAGCACATCCATGCTCACCAGGCTGTCTCCATCACGAAGGTTCATGGCACGAACTCCCCTGGCCGTTCGCCCGAGAGGCCTGAGCTCCTCGTCGCTGAGGCGGAAGTGAATGGTCATTCCGGCTTTGGAGCCGATCAGGACGCTGTCGCCCGCGACAGAAAGACGCACCCAGTTCAGAGCATCACCATCTTCAAGACCGATGGCAATCAGACCATTGGAGCGGATATTGGAGAAGGCTGATAAACGCGTGCGTTTAATGAAACCACCCTGTGTGAGCATCAGCAGGTCGGTGTCGTCATCAAAGGAGCTGACGGCAACAAAGGAGGTAATTGCCTCCTCTCGGGGAATTGGAAGGAGCTGCACCACCGGGGTTCCCTTCGCCGTTCGACTGCACTGCGGCACCCGGTAGGCGGGCAGAGCGTAAGACACGCCTCGATCACTGAAGAGAATCAGGGTGTCGTGGTCGTTGCAGCTGATGAACAGCTTCACAGCCTCTTCTCCCTGACTGCGCGTCCCGGCCTTGCCTCGAGTCCCACGGCTCGTGGCCTCGAACTCGCTCACCGGCATCCGCTTGAGATACCCGGTTTCGGTGAGCAGCACCACCGAGCGTTCATTCGCGATCAGATCGATATCCTCCAGGCCTCCTCCGAGATCGAGGATCTCGGTGCGCCGTTCCATGGGATGACGGTCTCTGAGCTGCGCTAATTCGTCCTGAATCAGGCCGAAAACACGCTCCCGTCGCCCGAGAATGTCTTTGTAATCGGCAATCTTGGTGACGAGGTCCTCATGCTCCAGTCGGATCTTGTCAGCTTCAAGAGCAGTAAGACGCCGAAGCTGCATCTGGAGGATGGCGTCGGATTGGATCTCGGTAAGACCGTGGCGCTCTTGCAGCTGTTGACGGGCTGTCGCGGTGTCTGAAGCGGCTCGGATCAGAGCAATGATCGGATCAAGCTGATCGAGAGCGAGAAGAAGCCCGAGCAGGATGTGATCACGTTCCTCTGCCTTACGCAGGAGGTACCGGGTTCGACGCTCGATCGTCTCAACCCGGAACTCAAGGAAAACCTCGAGCATCTTGCGGAGGGTGAGCAGAATCGGCTCACCATTCACAAGCGCCAGCATGTGCGCGCTGAAATTGCTCTGCAGCGGGGTGAGCTTGAACAAATTGTTCAGCACCACTTGCGGGTAGGCATCCCGCCGAAGCTCAACAACGATGCGCATGCCATCGCGATCACTTTCGTCGCGAATGTCTGAAATTCCCTCGAGCTTCTTGTCGTTGACCAGTTCTGCGATCCGTTCAATCAGAGCCGCTTTGTTCGTCTGATAAGGAAGCTCTGTGATGATCACCGCATCACGGTCGGGACGACCGGCTGACTCGATAGTTTCAATCCCGGCAACACCCCTCATCGTGACCGACCCACGCCCGGTGAAGTAGGTCTCCTTGATGCCATCACGTCCAAGGATCTGACCACCTGTCGGGAAATCAGGGCCAGGAATCAAACGGATCAGATCCTGATCACTGATTTCAGAATTTTCAATAAGCGCCAGAAGGCCTCGAATCAACTCGCCGAGATTGTGAGGAGGGATATTGGTCGCCATCCCCACAGCAATGCCTGCAGAGCCGTTGAGGAGGAGCTGGGGGATTCGTGCAGGGAGAACAGTTGGTTCCTGCTGAGAGCCATCGAAATTGTCTGCAAAATCGACGGTCTCTGCCTCGATGTCTTCGAGAAGACTGTCTGTCGTCAGTGCCTGCAGCCTGGATTCCGTGTACCGCATCGCTGCAGGCGGATCGTTGTCCACCGAGCCGAAATTGCCGTGCCCATCAATGAGTGGCATCGACATCGAAAAGTCCTGGGCCATCCGAACCAGGGCGTCGTAAACAGCCGTATCGCCGTGAGGGTGGTACTTACCGAGAACTTCTCCCACCACACGAGCACATTTCCTGTAAGGGCGGTCGCTGGTGAGACCCAGTTCGTACATCGCGTACAAAATCCGGCGATGCACGGGCTTGAGACCATCGCGTGCATCGGGCAAAGCCCGACCCACGATCACGCTCATCGCGTACTCCAAATAGGAGCGCGACATTTCGTTGCGTAGATCCGTTTGGATGATGCGATCGTCCGAATCACCGGGACCACCACTGCCGGGCCCCACTGGATCCGCCATACAAGATCTGACTGCCGTCCTTCAGGTTATCCCGCCCGACGCAAAGCGGTTGAAAACCTCGGATAAACTCTCATGCGATTTTTATACGCCGACATGGGGCCGATCGAGGACGCTCAGAGCCAAGAGCCCAGCCCGACCCCAACGGCGGCCTCCGAACCGGTTGATTCGTCGGAACCATCTTCCGAAGGTGCACCAAACGTTCAGGGGGAAAGCACGAGTCCGATGTCAATCGAGATCCCTTCAACAACCCCTGCTCCGACCCCAAAACCGACGCCCGCCCCAACTCCACCTTCTACCCCGCCACCGTCTGTTCCTGCACCGACGCCAACTCCTGAACCAACCCTCAATCCAGCATTTACAGCTCGTGTCGACATTCCCTCTCAAGAGGAGAGCAGTGGAGGCGAATGGCAGATCCTTATTGAAAAGGTGAAAGAAACCTTCGGGGGCTCAACTCTTCAGGACACTTGGCAGAAACTGCGTTTGCCTGTTCGCCTTGTTGGCGGACTCATCATTCTGATCATCACGCTGAGGATTTACCAAGGCCTTCTCGACACCATTGACCGACTCCCTCTGGCGCCAGGCCTTCTGGAACTGGCCGGGTTGATCTGGCTTGTGAAATATATGCTCATCAATTTGGTACGCAGCACAGAACGCAAGAAAGTGTTTGATCAGATCCGCAGCAGCTGGAAAAGCGTGACTGGACGTTGATACCGAGCTCCTAAGGCCGGTTGTTAGTTTGTTTTGAATTAAACCAGTGTGCGGTGGACATTCAGCTCGGACGCTCTAAATCTGTTCGCCGGGCCTACGGAATCGACGAAATCGCTCTTGTCCCTGGTGGTCGGACAGTTGATCCGCAAGTCACCGATACCAGCTGGTCACTCGGAGGCATTGAACGCAGCATCCCGATCATCGCCAGTGCCATGGATGGTGTTGTCGATGTCGGGATGGCTGTGGAACTCTCCAAGCTGGGCGCTCTAGGCGTTCTCAACCTTGAAGGAGTTCAGACCCGGTACGACGACCCCAACCCGGTGCTTGATCGCATCACAGCGGTGGGAAAGGAATCCTTTGTTCCTCTGATGCAGGAGCTGTACAGCCAGCCCGTCAAAGAGGAGTTGATCCGGCGCCGGATTCAGGAGATCAAGCAGGGCGGAGGCATCGCCGCCGTCAGCGGTACACCCTTAGCAGCACTCAAGTACAGAACCACCATTGCCGAAGCAGGTGCCGATCTGTTCTTCGTGCAGGCCACGGTTGTTTCCACTGAACACATCGGTCCAGAAGGCCAGGAAACTCTCAATCTTGAACTGCTCTGCCGGGAGATGGGCATGCCAGTTGTGATCGGAAACTGCGTGACCTATGACGTTGCCCTGCAGTTGATGCGTGCAGGGGCTGCCGGAGTTCTGGTTGGCATCGGCCCTGGTGCAGCCTGCACATCCAGAGGTGTTCTTGGTGTAGGAATCCCCCAGGCCACCGCAGTTTCAGACTGCGCTGCTGCTCGTGAGGAGTATCAAAAAGAATCTGGAAAGTACGTTCCAATCGTTGCCGATGGTGGCATCGTCACCGGTGGCGACATCTGTAAATGCATCGCCTGCGGAGCCGATGCCGTCATGATCGGGTCTCCCATTGCCCGCGCATATGAGGCACCCGGTAGGGGATTTCACTGGGGAATGGCGACCCCCAGCCCGGTTCTGCCCCGTGGAACGCGAATTAATGTTGGCAGCACCGGCAGCCTGGAGCGCATCCTGAAAGGTCCAGCCCTGCTTGACGACGGGACCCACAACCTGCTGGGCGCCCTTAAGACATCAATGGGAACGCTGGGTGCACGGACAATTGCGGATATGCAACGGGTTGAGGTTGTTGTTGCACCCTCTTTGCTTACAGAAGGAAAGGTGTACCAGAAAGCTCAGCAACTGGGGATGGGAAAGTAAGTGAGCGTTAGGGTGAGGTGTGTGTTGGGCCAGCGCCCACACACTCCTCACACCCCCAAGCCCGAGGAATTCGGGCTTTCATTCTTCCTTTCCGACATCACAGTTCTCATCGGAAGCCCTTTCATGGGGGACTCTGAGGAAAGCTGTTGCTAAGTTCTCCCAAAATCATCAAGGCATATGTCTAGCGCCGCTGCTGTAACCGACTCCTCCTTCGAGCAGGACGTTCTGCAGAGTGACGTTCCCGTTCTCGTGGACTTCTGGGCACCGTGGTGCGGCCCTTGCCGCATGGTTGCACCGATTGTCGAAGAAATCGCCAAGGAGTTTGAAGGCCAAATCAAGGTCTACAAACTCAACACCGATGAGAATCCAAATGTTGCCAGTCAGTACGGAATCCGCAGCATTCCAACTCTCATGGTGTTTAAGGGAGGCCAAAAAGTGGATACTGTGGTTGGTGCTGTTCCCAAAGCGACTCTCTCGGGAACGATTTCCAAATACCTCTAATTCCGCAAGGTTTGACAACCCTGCAGCATCCAAAACTTGGTTTAATTGATTACGGAATGGGAAATCTCCATTCCGTAAGAAGAGCTTTTGAACGCTTTGGGTATTCGATCGTTGATATTCATCAACCCGAAGATCTTCAAACGCTTGATGCTCTCGTCTTACCCGGGGTTGGGTCGTTTGACCCAGCCATGGAGAATCTGATGGCGACAGGCCTGATCCCTGACCTCAAGGATTGGGTGAAGAACGGTCGCCCTTTGCTCGGAATTTGTCTGGGGCTTCAGTTGCTCTTTGAAAACAGCGAGGAAGGAAAGAGTGATGGCCTCGGCCTCCTTCCTGGGCGCATTGAAAAACTTCCAGCCCAAAACGATGAACGTCTCCCACATATGGGCTGGGCGCCTCTGAAAGTGGTTCACAACTCTCCGCTTCTTCATCACGATGATCCGGAAGCATGGGTGTATTTCGTGCATTCCTACGCAGCACATCCTTCCGACTCCGAAACATTGGCTGCCACGACCTCCTACGGGAACGTCGACATCACGGCCATGGTCTGGCGAGGCAATGTTGGAGCCTGCCAGTTCCATCCTGAAAAGTCATCGGATGCAGGAGCACTGCTCCTAAAACGCTGGCTGAATTGGCTTAGCGTCACGACCAATCCCGATTGACGTGCAGGGCCATCTCCGCTTGATCAGTGGCCGGAAACTCCTGAGTCCAAAAGGGCAGACGACCAGACCGACGACAGCCCGGGTCCGCGAAGCGATCATGAACATCCTGGCTCCACGCCTTCAGGGTTGCAGCTGGCTCGATCTCTTCAGTGGCAGCGGGGTCATGGGCTGCGAAGCCCTTGAGAGGGGGGCACAGCGCATCGTGGCCGTAGAGAACAATCTGCATGCAGCAGACCTTTGCAAACGCAACCTAGATAGCGTCAAAGAGAGCTGCGCATCCAAGGCATCTGTGGAGGTGATTAGGCGCGATTGCCCGAGCTGGTTAAGGCAGAAAAAAGGGGAATGTTTTGACTTGGTCTATTTGGATCCGCCTTATCAAAAGGCTCTTTACAAACCAGTTCTTGCAAACCTGGCAGTAGCAAATCTGATTTCTACATCAAGCCTTGTCATCTGCGAATACGCTTCCAAACGGGATCTGAAAGCTGATGATGCATGGGTCACCGTTGACAGGCGCCGCTATGGCACAACTGGGGTTCTCTTTCTCAGCCTCCGAGAGCGCTGCCACCACGGCGGTACTGATTCCATGCCGCCACAAAGAGACCCATGAGGGTCACAGGAATCAAACCCAGAACGATGCCGCACAGCAGAGGCTCAATCATCTCGTCACTCAGCAGAATTGATTGCCACAATTCTTCCATGCATCACCCGCTGCCGTGGCAGAGCCGACATCAACTGCTGCAACTCAGGCTGATTTGGACAGTCCTGTGGATGGAGGCCGCGGTCTAATCGCAGCCCTCGTGGTTCTCGCAGCTGCAGCCTGCGTCGTCCTTCTGATCTGGGTGATCGGAAATGCCCAGCAGGATCCCTACCTCAAGGCGACGTTGAGCCTTGAGGGGTCAGCAGACCACGGGGGGCAGCTGTTCCGCATCAACTGCGCCGGCTGTCATGGACTTGCAGGCCAGGGGTTGCTGGGCCCACAACTGACAGCGATCACCGATCATTACACCGATCAACAACTGGTCCACCAAATCGTGAGCGGAGAGACGCCCCCGATGCCAAGATTTGAGATGGAGCCTGGAGCCATGGCCGATCTCCTGGCCTACCTGCAGTCACTCCATTGACTCGCGTTCGGCCCATACGGTCGCAGTTGACAGATGGGTACTTGGACTTGGATTCACCGCTCGTGGTGGTTCTGGTTGAACCAACGGGTCCAATCAATGTGGGCAGCGTCGCAAGGTTGTGCGCCAACTTTGCGGTTTCAGAGCTTCGTCTCGTTGCTCCGCGATGTGATCCACACGCTGAAGATGCTGTAAAGATGGCGGTTCACGGCAAGAACCTGCTGACTCAGGCAAGCATTCATCCATCTCTGCTCGACGCCGTACAGGACTGCCGCCGCACGATCGCCACCTGCGGACGACTCGATCATGGAGAGATCCCATTGCATTCCCCTGAGGTCGGCCTGACCTGGTTGAACACGCCACCACTCGACAGGACTCTGAGTCAGAGCCCCATTGCCGTGGTTTTTGGACGCGAAGATCGAGGACTCACCAACGATGAACTACGTCTCTGCCAACGCGTGGTGACCTTGTACAGCGATCCCACCTATCCATCGCTGAACCTCAGCCACGCCGTCGCTGTGATCCTTCATGAACTCAAGCGCCTGCAAGCGACAGATCACAACAAAGGTCACGTGGCAGAGGTTGTTGCGGATCCAGCCCCAGCCGCAGACATGCAGGGCTTTCTCGAGGATGCACAAGACCTGCTTCTGGAGATCGGCTTTTTGCTCGAGCACACCGTTTCAGCTCGAATGGCGAAGCTGCAGAATCTGCTCCAACGAGCCAGTGCCCGGCGCGAGGAGGTGGCATTGCTTCGAGGGATGATTCGTCAGGTGCGATGGGCCATCCGAACCCATCGCACCTAACCTCATGCGAACGTCAGGACCCGACCAGGTTGACGAGCAGCCGACCATCACGACGCCCAGGGGGCTGGGGACGACCGCTGCGCCTGATGCTGCGGTTGATCCTTTTGGGCATTGGACTTGGTGTCTTGACTGGATCTGCACTCAAGGTGCTAGCCCCTCAGGTCCAGAAGCAGGACATTACCCTTCCCGAGTGGATCACTAATCAACCCTGGCTTGCCGAACAGCCCTGGTTGAAGTCGTTGAAAAGCACAACCCCTGAGAAAGATTCGGGGACTGCCGATTCCAGCAACACAACAATTCTCTCCAGCGATCGCAGGGGATTACCGCCAGGGCGATTTGAACCGAAACAGGAAATCAAAGCGCTCTCCACCAATTGGAAACAGCTCGCCGCCCCCTATGACGACCTCCAGGCAAGCGCCTACATGCTGCTTCTAGACGACGGACGTTTTGCCGAATTGGATGCACAACGTCCGATGCCTGCCGCCAGCTCCATCAAGACCCCAGTTCTTCTGGCAGCGCTGGAGCTCATCGACAACGGTGATCTGCAATGGAATGAGCCCCTCATCCTCACCAAGGAGTTGGTGGGAGGTGGTGCCGGATGGATGGCATCCAGGCCCTTGGGCAGTCGATTCCCCACCTATGAAGTTGCAACCGAAATGATCCGGGTGAGCGACAACTCGGCCACCAATCTGCTGATCGATCGCGTGGGTGGAAAAAAAGTAATCAATGCCCGTTTCCAGGCACTCGATCTCCCAGCCACGGAGGTGAACAACTGGTTACCCGATCTCAAGGGGACGAACACAACGAGTGCCCGCGACCTCAGCCGATCAATCGCCATGGTTGATATCGGGGAACGCCTGGGGCCCCGCAGCCGGGATCTCTTCCGTGAAGTAATGGCGACCTCTGTCACGAACACACTCCTGCCAAAAGGGTTACTTCAAGGACTCGGTGGAGCGCAGGGTGTTCCCGATGAGAGCCTGGCCCGAAAGGGCTACCGCGTTTACAACAAAACCGGCGACATCGGAATTGCTTACGCCGATGCCGGTCTGATTGAACTGCCAGATGGCCGCAGAGCCGTTGCCGCGTTCCTGGTGAAAGGCCCATTCAACGACCCCCGTTCAACAAACCTGATCCGAGCGATGGCAGCAGCGATGGCACCCCACCTCAAGGCCAAGCCAGCCCCTCCGCGTCCCAAACCGGTTCAACCAAATCCATCGCCCAAAGAACAAGCCGCTGCAACGACCTCGCCATGAGACCTTCTGCTGTGTTCACGGCAGCCCTGCTCAGTTTGATCACGAGCATTGCCATCCCTGCCGTTGCGGAAGAGCTGATCAATCGCCCCCAACAGGTGCGACCTCTGCCTGGTCAGCTGGACAACGTGCTGATGGTCAACGACAACAACCCAGAGTTGATCAAGGATGAAGGCATCCTGTTGTCCACCTTTCCCAACTCCGTTGAGGTTGGTCTGAACGTACCGCTCAGCGGTCGCTTCGATTTATTCAGCCACCATGTCTACGCGGGGAACGAAGACAGTCTCGATTCAACGCTGTGGATCGCTGTTCTCGCTGCACCGCTTGGCGACGGCAACGAGGACCTTCATCTACTGAGTGGCAGTACGGCCCTCTCCCAGGCCACTAAACCGGGACAAACGGCTGCACCGTTTCTCCCCCTCCCGCCGTTGATGCGCGAATCCACAGACGTGATCGCCGCTGGACCTGGCAGCCGGGTTGCCGGCGATCTGCTGAGTGGTCGCCGTGCCAAGGAACTGTCCAGGGAGCATTGGCCCCTCAAGCCAGGCGAGCCGACTGTTCTGATGGCACTGCCTATTCCCGTGCAAGGGCTGGATCCTTTGCTGAACGGCCGGAACCTGCAGCTTCGGTTTCAGAGTTCGGGGCCGGTGGCCATTGCAACCATTGCCGCCATTGGCTCGTTGGATCGTCCTCCAACAACCGAACGATGGATCACATTTCTGCGCAGCGGCAGGCTGAGTTCGAAGGAACATCAGCCGACCCCCAGAGGAGCCAAAGGGAAGATGATTTACTCCCGTGTCAGCGGGGTGCAGATTGGAAGCACTTGGCGGAGTCGTCTCGCCGATTCCGCCAGCGACATGCTTGAGGTTCCCCTTGAGCCGGTGTCTTGGCCAATCAGCAGCCTCGAGCGGGGCACACTCGGCACCGATCAGATACAAACAGCCGAACTGGATGGCTTCTATCCGGGCACGGCCTGGGCTGCCCATGGCAATTACGGCGTGAGCTATGACCTCACCCTGCCTTTGAAGAACACCCAGAAAGGGGTCATCAGCATCGAACTGGCCCTGGAATCACCAGTGAAGTCCGATGAAAATAGGGACAGCCTCAGTTTTCGTACGGCCCTCACAGGCCCAGTGATGTTCCGAGGACCCATCGAAGTGAGTGGCTTGGATGATCCTCAGGGTCAACCGCTCGGTCGGCAAAAGCTTCATCTGGTGCTTCGACAGGGACAACAGGGACCGGCCCTTGGACAACTCAGGCTCGCTCCCGGCCAAACGAGAAACGTCCGCGTGCGTTTCATTTATCCAGCGGATGCCACCCCTCCGCAGGTCCTGACGATTCGACCTGTGAAACAATCCAGGGCATCTTCAGGTCAGAGTCCGTGAGTGCACCCCGGAAGCGCAGGGTCTTCCCTTTCACGGCCGTGATCGGTCAGGAAGAGATGAAGCTGGCGCTCCTGCTCAACGTGATTGATCCACGCATCGGTGGCGTGATGATCATGGGAGACCGAGGCACAGGGAAATCCACAACCATTCGTGCTCTTGCCGACCTTCTTCCAGACATCGATGTGGTGGCGGGAGATCCATACAACAGCTCCCTCACCGATCCAGACCTCCAGAGCAGTGACGTGCGTCAGCGCCTCGAACAGGGCGAGGCCTTGACGAGTGAACCGCTCCAGGTCCCGATGGTGGATCTTCCACTGGGGGCGACAGAAGATCGTCTATGCGGGACCATCGACATCGAAAAAGCACTGAGTGAGGGTGTTCGTGCGTTCGAGCCGGGGCTGCTGGCCAAGGCAAACCGTGGCCTGCTCTACGTTGACGAAGTCAATCTTCTCGATGACCACCTCGTGGATGTTCTGCTCGATTCGGCAGCATCGGGATGGAACACCGTGGAGCGCGAAGGGGTCTCAGTGCGACACCCAGCCCGTTTCGTCCTGATCGGTTCCGGCAATCCCGAGGAAGGCGAACTTCGCCCTCAACTGCTTGACCGTTTTGGAATGAGCGTGGAGGTGCGAACGGTTCGCGACCCTGAGCTACGTGTACAAGTCGTGGACCAACGAACGACATTCGACAGCGATCCAGACGGATTCAGCACGGCGGTTGAAGCGAATCAAACGGCTCTCCAGCAGCGCGTTGTTGAAGCACAACAACGCTTGAACCAGGTCAGCATTGACGAAGACCTACGCCTGCGGATCTCGGCAGTCTGCGGCGAACTGGACGTCGATGGTCTGCGCGGCGACATCGTTACGAATAGGGCTGCCCGGGCCCTAGCAGCCTTCGAAGGTCGCACTGAAGTCAGCGAGGAGGACGTGGCCAGGGTTGCGTCCTGCTGCCTGCGCCACCGGCTTCGCAAAGACCCCTTGGAGCAGGTCGATTCAGGAAATCGCGTGGTGAAAGTGTTCTGCAAGGTGTTTGAACGAAGCGAAAGCGGGGACAAGAGTGAGTTCGAATTAGCGGTGGCGGCCTGATTGCAAGATCAAGACGAGGCAACAATCAGCCGTTGAAGTGCGAGTGAAGCTGAAGCAGAGTGAGATTCAAGCGTTAAGGAGAGAAGAATTCAGCATGCATCTAGCCAATTTTCCGGCCACAGTGAATGATTATTCTTGGAATTGACCCTGGCCTCGCCAGGGTTGGCTATGGAGTTATTGACACAGCTGGTGGCCGTCAACGCATGCTGGACTGTGGAATCATCAGGACAGATTCAGGCCAGAGCGACGGAGACCGTATGGTCGAAATTGCTCGCGACATGCGCCTGTTAATTCGAAATTGGAAACCCGAACTTGCTGCTGTTGAAAAATTCTTTTTTTATCGATCAAGTAACACAATCAGTGTTGTCCAGGCAAGAGGTGTCGTGATGATGACATTGGCACGATTTAAAATACCTACCGTGGAATTTCCTCCGATGCAGATCAAGCTGGCCCTAGCGGGCTTTGGCCATGCTGAAAAGGTCGAAGTTCTGGAAGCCGTGATGCGCGAACTGAATCTGAATGATCCACCAAGGCCTGACGACGCAGCTGACGCTTTGGCAGTGGCACTGACGGGTTGGTTCCAGCGCTAATCCGGAACGCAACAATGAAAGGAATCCCCCTCCAAGACTCCACAAATCATGCCCTGACGACTAAAAAGAGACCTTAAGAACCTCGAACCCCTCATGCATGCAACGCTGCCAAAACAGTGCAGGGGATCAAAATTGAAACTGCGAGCCGCCTCCACATGATTTTCGAAGCGGCAGTCGCTTTCAATTTGATGACAACGCTAATCCTCAAGATTTGGGGACTTGAGGTCTGAGGCATCAGTTCAAGCGATCCAGACCCCCGACGTGAGAGATCACTCGTTGCAGAATTGGCGTTGCAGCGAATTGTTCAGGAGCCAAAAGTCCATGCACTACCAGCTCGGGCAGCGAAACCGCTGAGCTGACTTGCATTCGTTCGTCTGACAAAGAATCATCGAGCCAGGCTGCTTTGCTGGTGTCGCCGAGATGCCTTACGACGAATACGGAGAAAACGATGGCTGGGAAGAGAGCGACGCAACCACTCCAGACTGCAGGTTGCGCTGGTCAACATGCAGCCATGGTGGATTAGGGAGGGCTAAAGCAAGCAGTCCAGAACTTCATAGAGCCATTTCCTCTCGAAATGATATACAGTGGCGAAGACTTAAAGGCGGAATTAGAGGAGAGGAAGCCAATAAGTCTTTCAACTGACAAGCACCAACGTTCCGATGACCTACGAACAGACTACAGCCGACCACTTAACACAGGCTGCTGAATACTATGGCCAAGCCAAAGCTCAGTCCGAGAAGAATGGCGATTATAATTTGGCTGGCACGCTTATTCTGAAAGCATTGCGAGAGGAGCGCCTTGCAAAAAGCACTGGGCCTCAAGTGATGGAGGTCATCAAAAAGAACTGGACGAGGAGCTAGAAAAACCAGCACAATTTTCGATACAGCGCATGCAAATATTTCGTTCGAATTAATAACATCAACACTTATTTAGCGATGCCGGAATACTCAAATATCTGAATTTCTTCATTGATTCCATCCTACAATTGATCATATTGCAACAAATATTTTCAGTATTTTAATACCTATCTTTCTTTGCAAGACCTCCTTTTCAACTGCCAACCTGGGATAGAACAAGGCATTACGAATAAAAACTGATCGACCTCTTCAAAGATGTCGATCAGTCTAGGATTCCTACACAATGCATTGATCATTGCCCTTAATTCATGCGTTATCAGCAATCCAAATTAATCATTGCTGTATGTTGCTCACAACAAATCTGCCCAATGGTCGGATTAAGTCAAGCCATTAGACACAAACAATTAGATCCGATACTTAATTATTTTGATTTCACGCCAACAACAAAGACCTTCCTTGCAACGACAGGAGATTCGTTGCAGGCAATCAGCATTTGCCCAGAAAAGTGGTACAAGATCACTATTTACAACAACTTCGGAAAAGAAAAAAAATGAGCAGAGGCAAGGCGTTTCTCCTAAAGACAACTAAAATTAATATTTTCCCTTTGTTGATGAATTGGTCAAGCTGTCAACTCCACAATTTTTTAAACAGCCTTGTATCAAATATAGGCGACTAAAAAACAACCTCAGCACAGCACGTCAGCGCAAAGATCCTCTGATTAGTTCCCTTAATCACTACAAGCACACTTGCCAATCAGTGCGATATTAAATGTCCCAATATGTAATAATACACCAACCGCAGGGACTGGGAAGCCTGTGGATGTTGTTGGAAAGAGCGTGCCGCTACGGCACGCTCTTTTTCTTTGACAAGAATCTTATACCCCGCTGGATAACAAGATCGTTGAACGAAACTTCTCGAATCGATCAGCTTCTTGGATCCAATCATAATTAAATGAGGAGGAGGAAGAGATCAGGTGTGACCTATAAGGGTACAAAGGCAATCGCACCGACCATCACTTAAAAGACGATTTGATTTCTGTTGCATAGCAAATAAAGATTGGGGTTCGTTCACGTCAAAAGCTGGTGTTGTCAAATTTGACTATGGCCAACCACAACAATCAAGCTGATCAAGGATCAATCGAAAAAGTTTGCTTCTACGAAGCACCAAGAGCTTAATAAAAAAGCTACGAAAGACATTCCAGCCATAGCAATAGCCCAGAACAGAGCTCAACCCTGACCAACCTCGATCGGTCGATCGAGTTAAAGCTAATACCAGAACTTTAAAGCTCCTCTTAAATTGCTTGATTCGAGAACGAATTGGATACTTTTTGTATTGCATGATACTTACAGGACATAACAGTCTGGGTGGGAACAAAACATTCACTTAGATTGATGTTAAGTGAAAGGGCAAGCATGAATTCTTCTCCCAACAAAGACGATTGGGTGAAAACACAGCGACGCAAATACAACCAGCCGATTGACATGGATTCTTTGATTTGGGTGCGAAATCACTTGATGCGTCTTGAAGCTGAGAAGCGCTGGGCAGACAGAATCTGCGTATTCGAAGAATTCTTTCCTAATGACGCGATGATTCCACGTATTGAATAGTCATCGCTATCCATTATTATCGCAGACTCAATACACTTGTCAAACGCAAATCTGCTTGAACAATACACTAATTCTATCAAATCACAGCTCAAAGAGAGAATCAAATCGCAAAAAAATTAAACGCACCTTAGCTCGAAGCAAAAGAATAAAGCCAAAAAATATGTACTCTTTCAACTTTGATCAAAATATTTGAATATTCGACCAACTAAAACGCCTCAAATCTTCGGCCAAAAATAAAGCTTCAACGAATTCAGAAGCACAGAACACGTCATTTTATGGCCATGCTTCGAGGACCTGGCAGGTGGCTTATCCTCTTCACAATGTTTCGCTTGAAAATAAAATAATTACTTACTACCTTCGCTTTTACCAAGCATTTAAGCTCCATAGGCTACAACACTCTTATGCTCAATAAATACGTAGAGGGCAATATGACGACTTTATCTTTAAAAATAAAGTCCCTCGATTATGCCTTTCACATACGCGGCAAACAATTACACGAAAGGTCGTACAATCTTCCATCGCACGCAACCTTTACAGCCTAATACCAATGAAACCAAAGGTCGCCAATTGATATCAAATCCCAGGACATGTACGAGAATAAATCGCAAAAAATTACCCGCAGACGCCGAGCACACTGGCATTCCGCTGGTTTTGCTTAAGCGCAGAAATAGACCCATGGACGTTGATCTGACATTTAATCCTGCTCGTCGCCAAGAGAGTCATATGGTGCTTTTCTCGCGAATGACGCCGTTTGGGAAGGCGAACATCATGGAAAATCAATCACCTTTCCATCCAAATCCTTCTACACACACACATTTAAAAAGTGGCACTTGATTGACTGCCTGACGCGACAATCAATTTCAAGCAGTCAAGTCATCACACAGCTTGAGACGAACCAAACCCGTTGACCGTCCACAAAACAATCATTCTGTATATTGACTGGATTCAGTCAAGAATGAGCTTGATCAGCGAAAGCTCGAAGCAAGCAGTTGCTTTCAGTTTTTGACTAAGGTGTTCTAAACACCTCTGGTGTACGTGGTAAGCCACGAAGGAATGTCTCTCAACCCTCTGTTTGATTGATCTATGTAGGGATCGTGGATGAGGGCGGGATGTGATAGTCATCCTCACGGAATCGCTCATAGATATCTAGGTCTCTGCCGCGATGAAAGGGAGTCATCCCATAGCCAGGTGAAGATTCGAGTGATGCATTCTCAGCCAACCATTAGGGACAAGCCTGTCGATCACACCCAGAGGAGCATGCGCTTGCAGCCGGCGATCCGCACAACTGATTTGGAAGAAAACCACGGCTCGAACGGAGCCCCTTCATAACCATTGATTTTTGAAGATCCTTGACTCCGTATCGACTCAGCCAAGCATTCAAGCGTCAAAAGCCACCTGTACGGCAAATCCAACTATGGCCAAATATTTTGAATGAGAAGGTAGTGGCTCGTTTTTGATTCAATGAGAACCACTGCGAATA
Organism: Synechococcus sp. MIT S1220; assembly: GCF_047303025.1. Classification (NCBI taxonomy): domain Bacteria; kingdom Bacillati; phylum Cyanobacteriota; class Cyanophyceae; order Synechococcales; family Synechococcaceae; genus Synechococcus; species Synechococcus sp. MIT S1220. Next base: position 2,838,492 of record NZ_CP138939.1, read on the forward strand.
AAGGGATTTGACGATATTTGTAACGGTGACGCCAGCAGTCAGTCAGCCAGCTGAACGCATATTTGAAGCCCTGCACCCAGCGACAGAAACCAGTCTTTGAAAGTTGGCAGGCTGTTCATTTAATGGGATTAATCGTTGACAGCATGCTCAGCAATCCGCTATGAATTAGACATCCATTGGGGATTTAATCAATGCTGACTGGTGCCGACCTCCTCGCAAAGGTGAAGGACTTGGGTGACGTCTCTAAGTCCGACCTTGTTCGGGCTTGTGGATACGTCTCGTCCAAGAAAGATGGTGGCGATCGTCTGAACTTCACAGCGTTCTATGAAGCTCTACTGGAAGCCAAAGGCGTTAACTTGGCTTCAGGTGGAGCGGCCATTGGTAAGGGTGGTCGCAAGCTCAGCTATACAGCCACGGTCCAGGGAAATGGCAATCTGCTGGTTGGCAAGGCCTACACAGCGATGTTGGACCTCAGCCCTGGCGATGAGTTTCAGATCAAATTGGGTAAAAAAGCTATTCGTCTGATTCCAGTTGGTGCTGAAGACGACGCTGAGGATTGATCACCCACTGATTCGGGAGGGTAGATCCAATGATTTTCCTCTAATTCAAAAATAAGTTCCATCCGACCCTGTCACCCTCGTGACAGGGTTTTTTGATGCTCAAGTCACGCCGTTTTCCCTGAAATCCATCAAGCTCCTAAATCTGCCTTCAGGGTGGGATCGAAAAACGCTTCCGTTCCATTGTCGACTTCAGCCAAGCTTGGAATCATTCGCTAAGCCCACCCCGGAAAAGCACAACAACACAACAACGCTTCACTGCAAAGTTTTGATGTTTCCACCCACGGAACAGTGTGATTTGAACTCACTTGTCCATGGCCTCTGAACAGACCCCTCTTATCTGCAATGACAGTTCCGTGATGATCAAGAAGGAGCTGCGCAAGCAGTACCGCGACCAACGACACAAACAGCCCTACCGAATCAATGCTCTTGATCGGCTCGTTCTTGACCAGGTTGGTCACTGGGCTTTGTCTGCCTCCTCTGAGGCTTGGCTTGGGCTGTATTGGCCATTAGCGGGGGAGATTGACCTTCGATTCCTCCGAAATCACTACAACATCGCTCTTCCCTTTTCCGGTCAGGACGGATCCATGGTTTTTCGTGAGTGGGGCCAATCAGCGTTGAAACCCGATGGTTGTGGCATCCCTGCTCCCTGCGGCGATCGAGATCTCTCCGCATCAGACCTCTTTTTGATGCTTGTTCCTGCGCTTGCGGTGGATCGCTATGGCATTCGTTTGGGGTATGGCGGCGGTTTTTATGACCGTCTACGCGCTCAACCTGACTGGCGAGCTGTACCAGCGATTGTTGTAATCGAAGCGGCTTTTTTGAGAGACACAGCGCTTCCCCGTGATGCGTGGGATGTGGCTTTTGATGGGTGGATCACGGAACAGGGAGCTGGCAGGCCCGGAATCCCCGCCGCATCATGAGCATTCAAACTGCCTTGCGATGCGATCCGTTCTTGCGACATTGCTGATATCAGCAGCTATCGGGGCACCATCCCAGGCCCACCAAATTGAAACTGCTCTGGGGTATTTGGAGGGTGAACTCGAGCTGAAAAGCGAATTCTCCAACGGAAAACCTGCCACCGGCGCTGTTATCAGATTGCTGAATGACGACGGAAGTCCTGGTCCTGAACTCGGACGCACTGACACCAATGGGCTGCTCCGGCTTGACCTCAGCGACGTGAAAGACGGACGCCATGAGCTTCAGGTCGATGGTGGCCCAGGCCATCGTGACTACTTGGAAATCCCAGTTAGCTCAGGACGTGTCCGAATCGATGAAGTCGTACAAGGTCCATTCATCATGGCGATGGTCGGCTTGCTGGTTAGCGTGCGACGTCGACGCATCTGATCAAAGCCATGGCCACCCAGACCGGCAGTGAGGCTTTGGACAAGATGGTGGAACGACTGGGCAGCACTGCAGACCCAAAACGACGCTACGAGTACGTTCTCTGGCTCGCCAAAAAACTCAAGCCCCTACCGACGGAGGAACAGACGGATGACATACGCGTCAGAGGATGCGTCTCCCAAGTGTTTGTTCGTGGAGAACTTGAGAATGGCGTTATGCACTGGCGCGGCGATTCCGATGCCCTGATCACCAAGGGTTTACTGGCACTCCTTATTCAAGGTCTGGACGGGCTCACTCCCGAGCAAGTTCAGGCCGTCGATCCGGCTTTCATTGAAGCGACAGGGCTACAGGCAAGTTTGACGCCATCAAGGGCCAATGGGTTCCTCAATATCCTGCGGATGATGCAAGCTCAGGCCCGAGCCCAGACCAGCTGACGATCGAGAGCCCACCGATTCATAGAGTCGGTGGGCTGTCAACAGTGCGGATCAACGGGAATGGTTTCAAGGATCGGCGTCGGGCTGCTGGGTCTGGGCACTGTCGGTGGTGGTGTGGCGTCAATCCTGTTGTCTCCCCAGGAGCGTCACCCTCTGGTGGCTGACCTTGAACTCAGACGCATTGCAGTGAGGGATCTCAGCCGCCCCAGACCGATCGAACTGCCTGCGGGACTCCTGACAACTGACCCCCAGGCGGTGGTTTTAGACCCCTCCGTTGATGTTGTAGTTGAAGTGATTGGTGGGATCGAACCAGCACGCAGCTTGATCATGCAAGCGATCAAAACAGGCAAATCAGTTGTAACGGCCAACAAAGCGGTGATCGCACGACACGGCCAGGAGATTGCGCAAGCGGCTGCAGAAGCCGGTGTCTACGTTCTGATCGAAGCAGCCGTCGGCGGAGGCATCCCGATCATTGAGCCGCTCAAGCAATCCCTTGGTGGGAACAGGATTGATCGCGTCAGCGGGATCATCAATGGCACAACCAATTACATCCTGACCCGCATGGCCAACGAGGGAGTGGCTTACGCAGAGGTTCTGGCCGAAGCGCAGCGTCTGGGGTATGCCGAAGCGGATCCGGCGGCTGATGTCGACGGCCTGGACGCTGCGGACAAGATCGCCATCCTTTCAACCCTGGCCTTCGGGGGAGCCGTTGACCGCAGCGCCGTACCAACAGATGGGATCAGCCAACTGCAGGGCAGGGATGTGGAATACGCAAACCAATTGGGATATGGGGTGAAATTATTGGCCGTTGCAGAACGGATGGAAGGTGCCTCCTCAGATGCGCCTCTGCCGCTGTCTCTGCGCGTGCAACCCACCCTGGTTCCCAAAGACCATCCTCTCGCCGGGGTGCATGGCGTGAACAACGCCATTCTTGTGGAAGGTGACCCGATCGGTCGGGTGATGTTCTACGGGCCAGGAGCCGGTGAAGGGCCAACGGCCTCTGCCGTTGTGGCCGATATCCTCAACATCGCGGGAATCAAACAGGCCAGTGCCGACGGCAGAGGCAGCCTTGATCCACTGCTTGCTGCGGGAAGCTGGCGCAATTGTGAACTGGTCGATTCCGACAAGATCCGCCAGAGGCATTACGTGCGTTTCAACACATCCGATACTCCCGGCGTCATTGGACGGATCGGAAGCTGTTTCGGCGATCGAAACGTCTCAATCCAGTCAATCGTGCAGTTCAACGCAACGGATGCCGGGGCTGAAATCGTGGTGATCACCCATGAAGTCAGTCAGGGTCGAATGAATGATGCTCTACAGATGATCAGAGAAATGCCGGAGGTCTCCGGACTGGCCGCTCATCTCGGGTGCCTTTGAACTCAACAGCCCTGCGCAGAAGGTCTGAAATGAACTCCAACCGAGCGATCAAAGTGTCAAGATCGATCAAGGTGCAGGTCTGTTGATTCAGAACTGTGCATTCAACGGTTCATACCGAACGCCATGCCGACGGTCGTCATTCAAGGCTGCAGCCTTTCGGACCAGCCTCCGATCATGAATCTGCATCAAGGTGACTGTGTCAACCTGCGCAGCGATGAAGGGACCTTTCAGGTGATCGGAATCGACGATCAACACGACCGTTGCTGGGTGCGTCGATGGCCAATCGACCCGAAGGGGGGTTCTCCCGTGTTCGAGATTCCGTTGGAGCAGATTGACCTAATCAGCTGTTAAATATCCTCTGTTTACTCGGACGGAGATTTGAAGTCCGATCAGATCCAATTTCAATGCGGCCTTCTGCGAGTTGCATCGACTCTTTTATTTGCTTTTGCCCAGGTGGCTTGCCAGCCGCCCGCTAATCAATCGAGGTTGACCGTCGCTTCCTCGGGAAAAATCAGTTCCCTCGATCCTGCACAGGCGAGCACGCTTGGGACCACTCAGCTGCTGAGTGCACTTGGGGACACCCTCTACAGACTTGATCAACAAGGAGAGTTAACACCACGTCTCGCCTCTTCTGCCCCGGAGATCAGCGACAACGGTCTCACCATCTCCATTCCTCTGCGCCGGGACGTTCTCTTCCACGACGGCAGCCATTTCGATGCTGAGGCAATGGCCTTCAGCATCCGCCGCTTTCTGGACATCGGAACCCTCAGTTATGTCGTGGGTGATCGGATTGCAGCGGTTGAAGTTGCTAGCCGCTATCGGCTGGTGTTGAAGCTGAATCGTCCATCCACTTCTTTAGAAGGCTTGCTCACTTCGGTGAATCTCACCCCAATTTCTCCGAAGGCTTATCTCAATTACAAAGATCGATTTCTGCACGATCGTTTCGTTGGGACTGGGCCCTACAAACTGACCAGTTTCAGCGAGCATCAACAACGCCTGGAGCCTTTTCAGAACTACTGGGACACGCAACCGAGTAACGACGGACTGGATCTGATCACCCTCAGCAACTCCACCGCTCTGTTCGGTGCCTTGACCAGTGGCGAAGTTGATGTGTTGTTGTCGGCCTCCATTGATGAAGACCAGCGGCACGCCCTGCACAACATGGCTCAGCGAGGGCAACTGCATGAAGGCCGGGGTCCGGCGATGGGAATTGGGTACGTGACTCTGCTTAGCAATGTTGAACCGCTGAACGATCGCAAGCTGCGGCAGGCATTGGCCCTCAGCCTCGATCGCCTGGAAATCAGCAAGCGTGTGAGTTATGGCCTGCGTCAACCCCTGCAATCGCTAGTGCCCCCCAGCCTTCCCGGCGGCAACCGCCCCAGCTGGCCCAGTCATAACCCCGAAGCAGCACGCAGCCTGCTGCGTGAAAGCGGCTACTGCAACGGCCGTGTCCTCAGCATCCCGCTCACATTCCGCACCAATGTTCCAGCCGACAAACTCTTCGCACTGACCTGGCAAGCACAGGTGCAACGAGACCTACCGGATTGCATGAACATCACATTGGACGGTGTGGAATCAACAACGGTGTACAGGCAGCTGGGAGAGGGGGCCTTCAAAGCCGTCATGCTCGATTGGCGAGGCAGTTATCCCGATCCAGAGGCTTACCTCACACCGTTACTGAGTTGCTTGAAGGCGAATGGCGAGATCTGCCTGGAGGGAGAAGCCGCAATCAGCGGAAGTTTCTGGTCGACCCCTGGACTGCAGAACACCCTGCGCAGCAGTGACGTCTTAAGGGGTAAGGCGCGCTTGGATCCCCTGCACCGTTTGGAAGATCTCACGGCCGAAGGATCGGCGTACATTCCAGTTTGGTTGGAGACACCCCGCGCCTGGAGCCAAACCTCGATCAGCCAACCCCGTTTTGATGGCAGCGGGCGAGTTCGCCTGAACCAGTTGAGAAGGATGGATTGATGGGACGCGCTCGCGAATTGGTGCGTTACAGCGCCACAAGGCTCGGTCTTGCGCCTCTGATGCTTTGGCTGATCGCCACCCTGGTCTTTCTGCTGCTGCGGGTCGCGCCCGGAGACCCGGTGGATGCCGTTCTTGGAAGCCGTGCTCCTGCTGACGCAAAAGCAGAGATGAGGGCCAGACTGGGCCTGGATCAGTCCCTCTTCGACCAATACTGGCACTACTTGCAGGGCCTTTTTCAGGGTGATCTTGGTCAGGCGCTGATCAACCAGGAGCCGGTGCGCTCGATCATCAATCGCACCCTCCCTGCGAGCCTTGAACTCAGCGTGATCGCCCTGATCGCTGCAGCCATCATCGGTCTGAGCATTGGCTTTAGCGGCATTGCACGTCCGGAGGGGAAGATCGATCTCAGTGGCCGGCTCTATGGCCTCGGGACCTATGCACTTCCCCCTTTCTGGGTAGCGATGCTTCTGCAACTCCTGTTTGCAGTGAGTCTTGGCTGGTTGCCTGTGGGTGGTCGCTTCCCACCGAGCCTTCTTCCGCCTGATGGAAGCGGTTTTTACCTCTTCGACTGCCTACGCAGTGGCGATTGGACAGGACTTCGAGGCACCATTCGCCACCTCATCCTTCCAGCAGGCACTCTGGCGCTGCTCTTGAGTGGGACCTTCACCACGGCACTCCGCCTGAACCTCAGAAGAACCCTGCGTAACGATTACGTCGAAGCGGCACGCAGCCGCGGCCTGACCGAACGTCAGGTCATTCTTCGGCACGGGCTACCCAATGCGCTCCTACCTGTATTGACCATTGCGGGAATCACTGTGGCGTCTCTTATCGGGGGAGCGCTGCTGATCGAGGTGACGTTCTCATGGCCAGGCATTGCGCTGCGGCTGCAAGAGGCGATCAACCAACGTGATTACCCTGTGGTGCAGGGAATTGTCGTGGTGATTGCCGCGCTCGTTGTGTTGGTGAGTGTGGCGGTGGACTTGCTTGTGGCAGCCCTTGATCCTCGGATCCGTTATTGATTTTCCCGAACCAGACGGGCGGCGTCTCGCCGATTGAGCCGGTGCCAGCGGATCGAGCCGGAACGCAAATGCCGGGAAGAACCCATCGGCTCAGCCGCTTCAACCTGCTGAAGAAAAAGGATCAGCTCCTCTGACAGCAACCGTTGAACCTCAAGAGGCTGGACACCGACCAGTTCCTCGCTCAACCGAAACAGATCATTGCCCGACCCTCCAGCCGATTGGCCTTCAACACGGATCGGGGAAAAATGGCTTGCGCCTTCGACAATCACAGCGCGACTGGCGGGATGCCCCCCTAGTGCTGACAACAATGCGAGTTGCTCACTGAGCGGAGGGGTGATCAGGTCCAACGTTCCACCCATCAGAAGCAAAGGCTGCTCAAGGTGTCCTGCCTGGAACATTGGCCAAACAAGACTTCCAAAACTGTTGATTCCGACGACAGCCCGCAACGAGGAGGTCAGGGGTTGAGCGGTCAACACCCCACTTGCCGCCAACTCGCACTGGAGCAATTGCGACAGGTTGGTGAGGGGCAAATCCTCCAAAGCGAGGTTGCAGCGCTCTCTGAGGCCATCCACCGGACTGACTCCACCAGCGAGAAGAGCCGTGAGAGCACCAAGTGAATGACCGATCAGGACCACCTGATCCCCCTCGACCGGCAGCTGACCGGAACGCTGAGCATGCAGCGCGATCTCCAGGTCCTTGATGCGTTCCAAAAGAGCCTGCTTACCAACGAATGGGCGACGTCCTTCCAGCAGCGCCTGAACGGCAGCCGCATCACTGCCGGGATGATCGAGCACTGCCACAGACCAACCCTTTGCCGCGATGGCGTGCGCCAACCAATGGAAATGCTCAGGGTCACCGCCCAGGCCTGGCATCAGAAGAACCCAGGAGCTCTGATCAGGCGACTCTGGGGAGCCGGGCCAGATCTGGACTCGCAATCCTTGCGGGCGATGGGGGGCGGAGAGCACCACCGTCCGCATGGCAGTGGTGTCCAGTTGCTCTCCAGCGGACGCTTTTGGCAAGAGCTGGGCCTTCGAGCGGGCCAGGCTCGCCGTTAGGCCCTGATGCCGTCTCATCTGACGTCGCCAACGACTGGCAGCCAGCACCAGAGCATCCAAATCCAAACGGACTTTCTCACTGGGCAACGCTTCAAGCACATCCAACACGGAAACACTCGGCTTGCTGCGCAGCAGATGCTCGAGAACAGCAAGCACCTGCTCGCTGCTGACCCGTTGGACATCTTCCACGCGCAGAAGATCTCCGAATGCATCCAGAAGCGGGACTGCCGCCCAGCTTCTCAACATCTGTTGTCCGAGGCTTCCCTGCGTCAGAACCGGGGCCTCTAGCAATCGAATCAAACCCTGCCGGCTCTCAGCATCCAAAAGCATCAACCAAGAGGTGAGCTCGGAGCGAGTTCGTCCGCCGGAGCGGACCCAGCGACCAAGCTCAGCGACGGTGATCGGGAGAACAACGCCATCGATTTCAACTTCCAGGCTCTCTGCTGCACGTAGAGGCCACAGTCCAAGGCTGAAGAGCAGCAGACTGCTCATCAATCCCATTGCGAGTCGTCGTCCTGTCGAGCGCCCGCGTAACAACGCTGAATCCTCTGCAGTGGTGGAACCAGTTTCCACCAGCTCTGAGAAATGTGACACAGCTTCGGCTTCTGGCGTCGATCGGAGCCGGTGGAGTGGTGTTCATGACACCGATGGTGTTCCACGCGATTGATTTCTCTGCAAGCCAGGTCGGTAGTGGCCTGGCGATATCAGCATTGGTGGGAACGGTCGTTCGTTTCCTAAGCGGGGCCTTGCTGGACCGTGGATTGCGGTGCTCTTGGCCGGTTCGTGCCACAACCCTCCTGGCTGTGATCGCCGACATCACACTGTTCCAATCGAGCAACTACAGCAGCTTCGTTGTCGGAGAAATCCTCTTGGGAGCTGCTGCGGGTCTGTACTGGCCCGCCATCGAACTTTCGGTTCCGCTCAGCTGTGGAGCCATGCCATCAGGACGGGGGTACGCCCTGGTCAGGAGTGCTGATGCACTTGGCTTCGGAATCGGCGCCCTCCTTGGCACCCTTGCAGCTGCAGCAGGTCATCTCCGCCTGATTTACGGAGTTGAAGCCGTCTGCATGATGTTGTTGCTGGTGTTGGTGAGCATCAAGCCTTTGGCCGATCAACGAACCTTTCAGAGGAATCAGAGCCGTCAATCCTCGCTTGAGCTTCGTCAGATCTTTTCTTGGCTGACACCTTTGCTGCCTGTTCTGGCCATCAGCATCGTGGCCACAGGCATCCTCTCGCTTGAGCAAAGCGCCCTGCCCATCGACCTGGTCCGGGGAGCTTTGGACCGACCAGGTCTATCAGAAAGTGTCAGCGGGGCCTTGATCGCTTTCCAACTCACCCTGCTTGTGTTTCTGCAGTGGCCGATTGGTCGTTGGCTGGCTGAGCGGAGTGTGCGTTTCGGCCTCAGTTTGAGCCTGAGTTGTTTCAGCCTGGCAAGTGTGCTCCTTGGGCTATCAGCTTTAACGAGGCATGGTGCCGTGCTGGTGATGCTGGCCCTGCTTCCCATGGCTCTGGCCCAAGCGGCTTTCCTGCCAACGGCTACGGAAGCGGTGATCGAGGAAACGCCTGCCGAACATCGCGGACTGGCCATGGCGCTGTTTTCTCAGTGCTTTGCGATTAGTGCTGTGGTGGCACCCCTCCTCGGAGGGAAACTGCTTGATCAACAGGGGCACGGTGTCCTGCTTTGGTTGCTGATGGCTCTGGCCTGCGTATTAATCCTGCCCACGGCCTACCGCCTGAGACCGCGTTTCGATGCCAGCGGACACGCTGCGATCCGACTTCAGAATCAGACTGCGCCTTCAGGGATCGACGTACAGGGTATCGATACTGTGGCAAGGGATCCAAGCCTGTTCAGGTCTTAGAGGTTTGGATTCACGGTCGAACAGGCGATAGAGACAGAAATCATTTTGTTGATCCAGTGATGGGCCCTCAACAAGAACATCAAGAGCTTTCAGGTCAAGGCGATCGCCTGCTTTATAGGTTGGCCTTTTTGACAACACCGATCCAGGACGCAAGGTGAACATCACAGCTTCTGCGGGATGAACGACCAGCAAAGAGAAAACTGAGCAGCCCAAGAGGACCAGAGCGGACACGCCATTGCGAGGCATGATCAAAGATCCATTCTTGAGAGGGCAACATAAAGCAAGGACCACGCTGCTTTAGACCCAGCCAGTCCAGGCGTGCTAAACCCAAACTGGTGACCTTTTCAGCGCGAAACCATCAGATGAAACGACGCTTGGTTATCCATGCTGGAACACACAAAACCGCATCAACTTACATTCAAGAACGCCTTCACAAAAACAGGCATCTACTCAGCGAACAGAATTACATTTATCGATATCCGTCGGATCACGTCACAACCTTCAAGAGCCTCGTCAAAGATATCTGCAATGAACGATGGAAAAAATTTAAAGATTACATCGACAAAAGCAGCGAAAGTGATAAGCACCTTCTTCTCAGCGCTGAACAATTTTCAGTCCCGCTGAACGACGCCAACACCCTAAAAAAGATCAAAGACATCGCCTCAAAAAAAGGATACGATCTAAAAATCGTGATCTTTATTCGCTCTCAACTCGATTACATCAATTCGCGCTATACCTATTCCTTACGACGCTTCTACCATCATTTAAGCTTCAATGATTTCCTTGATACCATCAAGGAGGGAAAGCTAGCAGGCGATGGGAAACAACGCGGTCTCATCCGCAAACGCGATCACATTTTTGACTTTTGGTCCCATTTTGGACCCCTCCTCGAAGCTAAACAAGCAGGGATTAACACAATTTTTCTTCCCTTTAAACAGAATCAACAAGATCCATTTGATCAATTTCTGGAAGCGATTGAGCTGCCGACGGAACTCAACTGGGCCCATTGCAGCAATCGCTATCTCAATCAAAGCCCAGGCATCCGAGGCGTATGGCTTTCCCGCCTACTCAGCGAACGCTTAAAGCAGGAAGGCATTGACCATCGAATGATCGAAGGGTCTTCAAAAATCATCCTCAAAGAAGAATCCTGGCGAGGCTGGAAAGATCAATCGTTCTGGGGATTCAACAAGCATTTAGCCAAATCAACCTACAAATTTTTCGAGAAACACAACGAATTATTTGCCCAGCAAGCATGGGGCAGCCCATGGCCTGACAATTTTCCAAATGACCCTGAATTAATCAAACGAAAACGATGCACCTACAGACCTCAGTCGATCCACGAAGAGATCGAAATGCACACAATCGCCGATCAACTTGTACGGAGGATTAACCATCAAATCAATCCAAAATCATGGTATTTTTTCACAGACAGCCTTGAACGCATAGCGTCAAGAATCAATCCCAGACTAGCACCAAAGACTGTTTAACCATATCAAAACCACCCAATACAGACGACTTTACCGGAACCTTAACGCGCGAAAGATGGACTCCAATCACGCATTGCTACATGTTCAGCACATCAATCAATCTTGACAGCTTTTACACGAAAATCATACATACCAACCAACGTAACAACACATTCAGAACATATCTTCAGGTCCAAACCATGGATGATGAACAGAACTACTGAAGTTCTATGGATCAAACAAATACCGGCCTGATAATATCCCTGATCCACTGAGATCATTGGTCTTTGATTGCGAGAATAACCAAAGGATCATTGGTTCAAAATGGTGCACTCGGCAAGAAAACCCAGCCGAAGTTCAGCCCTCTCAAACGTTAAACAGGAACTCCATGACGTCCCCTTCCTTCACCAGATAATCCTTACCCTCACTACGCAACCATCCTTTGGTGCGCGCTTCTGCAATTGAACCAGCATCAATCAGCTTCTCCCAACCGATGGTTTGAGCTCGTATGAAACCACGTTCAAAATCGGTATGGATCACTCCCGCAGCCTGCGGAGCTGACATCCCAGCTTTGAAAGTCCAAGCCCTGGTCTCTTTCTCTCCTGTTGTGAAGTATGTGCGCAATCCAAGCAGTCTGTAGGTGGCGCGAATCAAACTCCGCAACCCCCCTTCCTCGACCCCTAACCCCTGGAGGTAATCCTGGCGTTCGTCATCGCCGAGCTCGATCAGTTCGGCTTCCACCTGAGCGGAAATTCGAACCGTCTCGGCTCCCTCCTGAGCGGCCAAAGTGACAACTTCCTCACAGAACCCATTGCCCCCAGCCAGTTCCTCCTCGCTCACATTGGTGGCATAGATGATCGGTTTTGAAGTGAGCAGACCCAGTGGCTTGATCAGAGCGATCTCCTCATCATTAAGTTCAACAGATCGCGCGGACCCACCCTGCTCAAGAACTTCCTGAATTCGTTCGAGAGCAGCATCCTCCAGCTGAGCTTCCTTACTGGTTCGCGCCTGTTTCTTCAGACGTTCACGACGTTTTTCGATCTGGGACAGATCAGCAAGTCCAAGTTCAAGATTAATGACTTCAGCATCACGAGCTGGCCCAATTGAACCAGATACATGAATGACGTCATCGTCTTCAAAGCAACGAACCACATGAACGATGGCATCCACTTCCCGGATGTTGGCCAGAAATTTATTGCCCAGGCCTTCACCCTGACTGGCCCCCTTCACCAATCCCGCGATATCAACAAACTCCATCCGCGTTGGAATCGTCTCCTTGCTCTTGCTGAGGTCAGTGAGCTGTTCGAGGCGTTCATCAGGAACAGCAACCGTGCCGACATTCGGCTCAATCGTGCAGAAGGGGAAGTTCGCAGCCTGGGCCTGGGCATTGGCCACGAGCGCGTTGAACAGGGTGGACTTGCCAACATTGGGCAGTCCGACAATTCCGGCTTTAAGCATGCGCCGGAATCTACCGAGCGGGCGCGAGAATGTTGTGAAGTTTTGTGGGCCCATGGTGCTGATCGAAGAACGACCCACCAACACACCAACCCATGCCGCTCAATCGACCATGCCCACGGCCCTGCCTGCCCAGAAACCACGGAGGCGGTACCGGCTTCTGCTTCTGACGGCAGTGCTGGCGGCCTTTGGTGGAGTGATCTGGCGTTTCGGCTTCGCCCAAGGGAGCATGAAAGATCTAACCCCCTACACCGTGGAAGCCACGCAGGGGTCTCTCTCTGGAATCGTCACTGCGAGCGGCGAGCTGAAAGCGGTGCGTCGCGTGAATGTCAGCCCCCGTAATGGAGGACTGTTAGAGCAACTGCTGGTGGAGGAGGGCGACGACATCCAGGCAGATCAGGTGATTGCCGTAATGGATCGCGGCGATTTCCGTGATCGATTGGAGGAACGCCAGGCGCAGCTGCGTGATGCCGAGGCCCAGTACACAGCCAGTGCAGATATTTTCAAACGCCGGGAAAACCTTTATCGCCAGGGAGTTGTCAGCGCTGATGAATTCAGCCAATTCAGAAGCGACATGGTCTCGGCCCAGGCTCGCCTGCATGCAGCGCGAGAACGAATTCAGCAACTCCAGCAAGAGGGTCGACAGCTTGTGATCCGAGCACCTTTCAATGGAACCGTCACAGCGCGTTATGCAGAACCGGGTGCTTACGTAACCCCGACTACCTCAGCATCCACCAATGCCGGTGCAACCAGTTCATCGGTGATTGAGTTGTCGCAGGGTCTTGAGGCGGTGGCTCGGGTACCGGAAAGCGACATTGGACGAATCGCGATCGGTCAGAAAGCCGAAGTCCGGGTGGATGCCTACCCAGACGAACGCTTTCTGGCAGAAGTGAAAGAGATCGCACCCAGAGCGCAGAAACAGAACAATGTCACCTCATTTGAGGTGGAGTTAACCCTGATTAACCCCCCGAGCAAATTGTTGATCGGAATGACTGCTGATATCGACTTCGAAACAGGCCGAAGTGCGACGCGCACCCTTGTTCCCACCGTTGCAATCGTGACCGAGCTGGGACAACCCGGTGTTTTGCTCGTGGGACCAGAGCAACAACCCAGTTTCCAAGCTGTTGATCTGGGCAGCAGCAGCGGTGATCAGACCGCGATTTTGAAAGGGGTTGAACCGGGGACGAGTGTGTTCATCGACCTCCCTCCCTGGGCAGACCAGCAACGGGACTGAATCACCCTCATCCTGTGCCCCATCCACGCCCCCCTGGACCAAAGCAGCACGCGACCATGGAGCGGTTTCAGCCTGTCGCAACTGCCCGGATTCCGGCCGTGCTCCGTTCCGGCGTTCCGATTCCGAGCCGTCCTCCCCATCACGCCACCCCTCTGAATGACCGATCCGGCGATTCCCTCCAAGGTGTCCAATCCCGATGGTGGTGGGCCTGAACCGCTTCTGCTCCTGGTAGACGGCCATTCTCTGGCATTCCGTAGCTTCTACGCATTCAGCAAGGGAGGAGAGGGTGGCTTGACGACCAAAGACGGCCGACCAACCAGCGTCACCTATGGCTTTTTGAAATCTCTGCTGGATGTTGGAAAAAGCCTCAAGCCCCAGGGTGTGGCCATCGCCTTCGATACGGCCGAACCCACATTCCGCCACAAAGCCGACGCAAACTACAAGGCGCACCGAGACGTTGCGCCGGAGATCTTCTTCCAGGATTTGGACCAGCTTCAGCAGATCCTCAACGCACAACTGCAACTGCCGTTGTGCATGGCTCCTGGGTTTGAGGCGGACGACGTACTTGGAACCCTGGCCAACCGGGCCGCGGATCAGGGCTGGCGCGTGCGGATTCTCTCAGGTGACCGTGACCTGTTCCAGTTGGTGGATGACCAACGGGACATCGCCGTGCTTTACATGGGCGGTGGTCCCTATGCCAGAAACAGCGGACCAACCTTGATCAACGAAGAGGGTGTCCTGGGGAAGCTTGGCGTCATGCCCGAGAAGGTGGTGGACCTGAAGGCCCTCACAGGCGACAGCTCCGACAACATCCCGGGAGTGAGAGGTGTTGGCCCAAAAACTGCGATCAACCTGTTGAAGGACAACAACGATCTTGATGCGGTGTACGCCACTCTCGAGCAAGTGGAAGCTGAGGGTCCAAAAGCAAGTCGTGGCGCGATCAAGGGAGCGCTCAAAGGAAAACTTCGCAACGACAAAGACAACGCCTATCTCTCCCGCAAGCTGGCCGAGATCCTCGTGGACATCCCCTTGCCCCTGGAGCCGTCACTTCCGTTAAAAGCGGTTGATGCCGATGGGTTGAGCGAACGACTCAAAGATCTGGAACTGAACAGCTTGCTTCGGCAGGTCGGCGGGTTTGTTGCAGCATTTTCCGAAGGTGGATACGGCGCGAACACTGAACAATCACCTCCAGCCACACACAGCAGCACTGCTGACAGGGCATCGCAGCGCAACGCATCAGCAGCTGTTGGGCCTGGAGAACCCTCGCAGGTTTCATCAGACACAACTCCTGCACTGCGTCCTCAATTGATCCAAAGCACAGCTGAGCTGGATGGTCTGGTATCGCGGTTGATGGCCAGCACCAACACCTCCAGCCCAGTGGCGGTGGACACCGAAACCACAGACCTCAATCCGTTCAAAGCTGAACTGGTGGGCATCGGCGTCTGCTGGGGAGAGGCCCTGGACGATCTGGCTTACATCCCCATCGGACACAAGACGAAAGATGACAGCAGTCCTGAGCAGCTGCCTTTGGAAACCGTGCTCGGGGCTCTCGCGCCATGGCTGGCCAGCAACCACCACCCCAAAACGCTTCAGAACGCCAAGTACGACCGCTTGATCCTGTTCCGTCACGGCGTTGCCCTTGAGGGTGTCGTGATCGACACCCTGCTGGCGGATTACCTGCGCGATGCAGCCGCCAAACATGGTCTGGAGCTGATGTCCGAACGCGAATTCGGGTTCCAGCCCACCCCCTTTACGGATCTGGTGGGCAAGAAACAAACCTTCGCCGATGTACCGCTGAAGCCCGCCAGCCTGTACTGCGGCATGGACGTTCATGTCACCCGGCGGCTGGCTCTGCTGCTGCGCAGTCAGCTGGAGGCAATGGGTCCCCAGCTGCTGCCGTTGCTTGAACAGGTGGAGCAGCCGCTGGAACCGGTGCTGGCCCGGATGGAGGCCACCGGCATCCGCATCGATGTGCCCTATCTCCAGGGCCTCTCGGAGGAGATGGGCAGCACCCTGCAACGACTGGAATCCGACGCCAAAGCAGCCGCAGGGGTGGAGTTCAACCTGGCCTCGCCCAAGCAGCTGGGAGAACTGCTCTTCGACACCCTTGGCCTGGATCGAAAGAAATCCCGCCGCACCAAAACCGGTTTCAGCACCGACGCCACCGTGCTGGAAAAACTGGGCAACGACCATCCGGTGGTGCCCCTGGTGCTGGAACATCGGGTGCTCAGCAAGCTCAAGAGCACCTACATCGACGCCCTGCCGCAGCTGGTGGAAGCGGAAACCGGGCGGGTCCACACCGATTTCAACCAAGCCGTGACGGCAACGGGACGGCTGAGCAGCAGCAACCCCAATCTGCAGAACATCCCAGTGCGAACCGAGTACAGCCGACGCATCCGCAAGGCCTTCCTGCCGCAGGAGGGCTGGACCCTGCTCAGCGCCGACTACTCCCAGATCGAGCTGCGCATCCTCACCCACCTCTCGGGCGAAGAGGTGCTGCAGGAGGCATACCGCACTGGCGATGACGTGCATGCGCTGACCGCTCGGTTGCTCCTGGACAAAGACGAGGTGAGTGCCGATGAACGTCGACTGGGCAAGACCATCAACTTCGGCGTCATCTACGGCATGGGGGCCCAGCGCTTCGCGCGGGAAACCGGCGTAAGCCAGACCGAGGCCAAGGAGTTCCTGGCCAAATACAAGCAGCGCTACCCGAAGGTGTTCGCCTTCCTGGAGTTGCAGGAACGACTCGCGTTAAGCCGCGGCTACGTGGAAACCATCCTCGGCCGCAGGCGACCGTTCCATTTCGACCGCAACGGCCTGGGCCGACTGCTGGGCAAAGACCCCTTGGCGATCGAACTGGATGTGGCCCGCCGCGGCGGCATGGAGGCGCAGCAACTGCGGGCCGCCGCCAACGCGCCGATTCAGGGATCCAGCGCCGACATCATCAAGGTGGCGATGGTGCAGCTGCAAGCAGCCCTGCAGAACCAAGGGCTTCCAGCCCAACTGCTGCTGCAGGTGCACGATGAGTTGGTGCTGGAAGTGGCACCCGATGCCCTGAAGAGCACCCGAGATCTTGTGGTGCAGACCATGGAGAACGCCGTGAAGCTCAGCGTGCCTCTGGTGGCGGAAACTGGGGTGGGGGCGAATTGGATGGAAGCCAAATAAGATTTTCAGAAAAACCGTGAAAACGAGCCATATCAAATATTTAGCCTTGAACGAAACAAACCTTATAATCAAATTCTTTGACAACAAGGCAGAAGACAATTTTTGCGATTAGATCACTTTTTACATCGCAAGAACTATCTGATTATGAGATCTTAGACGCCATACAAAAACGTCAGCATCTGAGAATTGCCTATGTCCAACGAGACGCGGATCCCTCCGATCATGCCTATTATCTTATTCCAATTAAAGAGCCAACCTTTCAGCCTATGCAGAATGGGTGCCGTCGTCATGGACGGGATCAAACTCATTATCATTGGCAAGATGTTCAGCCAATGTATGCAGATGCCCAGGAGCTAACATCAACGGCAGAGAAGCGATAACGTGAAAATGGCTATAATTATGATTGTGCAAAACATCCGTAGCACGGTCATCATTACCATGCTCATGCTCATATTGATGATTATGTCGCAACAACATTGCCAAACCTAATTCAGGAGCGCTGAATGCACCGGAATGAGTGCCATCGTCATGAATGGGATCAAAAGATTGATCCTCACTCAAATGCCTTCCGATCAGATGATCATGCCCAAAAATACCTCCAGGATAGCGGTGTTTGTGGTCATAATTATGCTCATGCAACACTGGAGCCCCGCCATCCGGGCCACCATGCGTATGCTCATAGGTGTGATTATGGTTCCGATTAATAATCTTTGTTAGGCCTAACCCCAGCTCAAAATCACTGCTGTCATCCCCAGAATGGGTTCCATCATCATGATCAGGATCATAACCAAGGTCATTCGCCAAATGTCTGTCTAAATCATGATCGTGATCTTCCCCTTTGAACATCACATGTGAATGGAAATAGCGATGGTCATGCTCCTGAGGAGAACCACCGTCATCATCCCCATGGGTGTGGGTATAGGCGTGTTCATGCTCAACAGCGGCAAGCTGTCCTGGGCGCAGGCCAAGTACAGACAGCTTTGAACGCGACAAGCCCTCCAGAAAACGCTCAGGCAACAAACTGACGCTGTCTTGGCTTAGCTTGGACAGCTGCTTTCGTGTGACTCCTTTCGCCTGCGCCTTTCCGCAGCCGGACAGAAATCCTTGATCCAGTTCACTGAACACATCAGGATCGATGGCAGTGATCTGCTTACGATTGAGACGTCCCACAACGCTGGGGGAGAAGGCATTGATTTGATCCTCCGACATGGATTTCAACATCGAAGGATTGAGCCCTCTGACCTGCTTTTCATTCATTCCAGAGAATGCTTCAGGCTGAATAGCCTCGATCTGATCACGATCCAATTTCCTTAAAACTTTCGGTCTCAAATTTCCGAACTGTGTGGCATCAAGAGCCCCGATCGCATCATCTTCAAGATGGACAATCTGCTTGGCACCCAAACCCCTAATCGCATCAGGGTTGATGTGTCTGACGTGGGAAGATTTTAAAGCCCCAATGTGATCAGAGTGAAGCTCACCCATCTGAGCCGAATTCACATTTTGCAGCTGCTTTTTATTTTTGAAGAAAGAGTTTCCTCCAAAATTTTCATCTCGAGATCCGCCGCCGCCTCCCTGCGGTCCCTGGCCGCCAGGCTGTGGGCCATGACCGCCAGGGCCATGTTCATGCCCTCCTTGGCCTCCAGGCGGACGACCTCCAACTCCGTGCTCAGGCTTTTCGCCGCCTCCTGCTTGATCGGGCCCTCGGCCGCCTCCTCCCTTCGGTCCCTGGCCGCCAGGCTGTGGGCCATGACCACCAGGGCCATGTTCATGCCCTCCTTGGCCTCCAGGCGGACGACCTCCAACTCCGTGCTCAGGCTTGTCGCCGCCTCCTGCTTGATCGGGCCCTCGGCCGCCTCCTCCCTGCGGTCCCTGGCCGCCGGGCTCTTGACCATGCCCACCAGGGCCATGTTCATGCCCTTCTTGGCCTCCAGGCGGACGACCTCCTCCCCCGTGCTCAGGCTTGTCGCCGCCTCCTCCCTTCGGTCCCTGGCCGCCTCCTCCCTTCGGTCCCTGGCCGCCAGGCTCTTGACCATGCCCACCAGGGCCATGTTCATGCCCTTCTTGGCCTCCAGGCGGACGACCTCCACCTCCGTGCTCAGGCTTGTCGCCGCCTCCGCCTTGCGGACCTCGGCCACCTCCTCCTCCTTCTTGAAGCTGCTTTGGATCAGGCTGGTTAGAAGGAGGCATGGGGACAGGGAATGTCAATTGCTAAAAACTCAGTCCCAGTGCCCCATCCGGCCCCAAAAGCAAGGGACTAAGAGCATGGCAAAAGGTCTACTTGTCGTATCGATAACAAAAACAAGCTCAATCGAAATCTTCACCGCAAAGAACTAAATTATTTCTTCGCATATCGACAACATTGCTGGAAGCAAAAGCGTTTTCATTTATGTGAACAATTTTTGAAGGCATTCGATCCACTGAAAATCCGTGAACCGGCTCAAATACACGCAACAGGCTTCCTGCATAGCGAGCAAGTGGATCAAAACGAAGAGGGACTTTTTGCAAGGCCGTAACCTCCTTCAAGAGCCTGATCAGACCTTTGCCCCTGCGCCTCACGAACAGCCTGAGCAATCGCACCGAAGACTTCGTGCCACTGGAGGCCGGAAAGGCGATGATCTATTGCTGTGGGGTCACGGTTTACGACCTTTGCCACCTTGGCCATGCACGCAGCTATATCAACTGGGATGTCTTACGGCGTTATCTGATCTGGCGTGATTACGACGTCACATTTGTGCAAAACTATACAGATATCGACGACAAAATACTAAAGAAGGCAAACTCCGAAGGGTCCACAATGCAAGAGGTAAGTGAAAAAAATATCAAGGCCTTTGAAATCGACATGGCTCGCCTTCATATTCTGCCCGCAGACAAAATGCCTCGGGCAACATGTTGCATCCCAGGCATTCAAACTCTGATCGGGGAACTTGAAAATAAGGGAGCTGCCTACAGCTCTGATGGCGACGTGTATTTCGATATTTCCAAAGCAAAGAATTATGGTCAGCTTAGTGGGAGAGACCCTTATGAACAACAGAAGGGAGCCAGTGGTCGCACCAATGAAGGAGAAGAAGAACGCAAGCGACATCCTTTTGACTTCGCACTCTGGAAAAAAACCAAGGACGGAGAACCTGGCTGGGAATCACCCTGGGGCCGCGGGCGCCCCGGCTGGCACATCGAATGCTCAGCCATGGTTCGAGAGGAATTTGGAAAAACAATCGATATTCATCTCGGTGGAGGAGATCTTGTCTTCCCGCACCATGAAAATGAGATTGCACAATCCGAAACAGCCAATGAAGCGCAGCTAGCCCGCATCTGGATGCACAACGGCATGGTGAATGTGGGTGGCACAAAAATGTCAAAGTCCCTTGGCAACTTCACAACAATCCGTGCACTCCTCGATAGCGGCGTCTCAGCAATGACGCTGAGACTCTTTGTGCTCCAGGCGCACTACCGGAAACCGCTGGATTTCACAGCTGAAGCTCTCGAGGCCGCAAGCACAGGATGGAAAGGCCTGAACACTGCTCTCGGCCTTGGCAGTCAATTTTTTGAAGTCTTGAACTGGCCCAAACCTCAATCTCTGCCATCAGGAGCCATGAATGCCCTGAAC
The DNA here is from genome assembly GCF_047303025.1 of Synechococcus sp. MIT S1220. NCBI lineage: Bacteria > Bacillati > Cyanobacteriota > Cyanophyceae > Synechococcales > Synechococcaceae > Synechococcus > Synechococcus sp. MIT S1220. Next base: position 2,859,029 of record NZ_CP138939.1, read on the forward strand.
TCGGCTGTGGATGAGGTCTTACTTGGCGCGCGCGACCGTTTCACCGATGCCATGGATCAGGACCTCAACAGCTCTGGTGCCCTCGCGGTTCTTTTTGAACTGGCCAAACCACTGAGGTCCCTCGCCAACCGACTGGAACGAGGAGATCAACTGAATCAAAAGGATGAGCTCACCGCTTTTCATCAGCGCTGGCAGTTGTTTCGCGAGCTCGCAGCGGTTCTGGGGCTGCGACATGAGCCTTCGACACCGATGGAAGAGGCCCACGCGGGGACAGAGGACACCGACGCCATCGAAGCAGCGATCTCTGCGCGCAAGGCCGCAAAACAAGCCAAGAATTTTGCAGCAGCTGACCGGATTCGTGAACAACTGCTCACTCAAGGGATTGAACTGATCGACAAACCTGGAGGAGTCACGGACTGGATTCGCACCTGATCCAGTCAGACTGCCGCCACTTCGTGCCTTATCGGATGCTCTGGCTCAAGCGCTTCAACTTCATGGAGACGGCGAAGCTGGAGATGGAGCTGATGAAAGCCTTCGAGGCAGGGGAAAATCTGGACGCCAAATTGGCTGATCAGGCCGAACTGGCCTCTGGCGGTGATGCCGAACAGATCTGGAAACTTGAGGTGTGGCAAAAAATGCTGATCCGGATCCGGAAGATGCAAACGCTGATGCAAGACAAACCGGATCCAAAAGCCTGATGAGGAGATGGATTCAGCCTTTAAGCAGATCCGCAACGCTGATAGCCAGACCAATCGCAACAACCGGCGGCGACACCCAGCGGAGCATGACGAGTAGAAGTTGGCCGAGTTGAGGTGATGTGCCTGAGTTCTTGAGGTCTTGCCGGAAGCGATCCGGTACAACCCAGCCCAAGAGCACTGCCAAGAGCAGGCCACCGAGAATCAGCAACAATCCGCCGAACACCGAATCCATCCAGCCCAGAACGTCGGTTGACGTGGCAGCGGGCAAGCCAGCCACGAAAATCAATACCGTAGAAACCCAAACTGCACGCGTTCTGCTCCAGCCGAGACGGTCAATCAGACAGGCCACCGGCACCTCCAGAAGAGACACTGCTGAGGTGATTGCAGCAATCAAAGCCAGACCAAAGAAGAGAATTGCAACCAGCTGACCTGCCGATCCGAGCGATGCCAAGCCCGTTGGCAAAGCAATGAAGATCGTCCCAAGCGTGGACGCACTAATAAGTCCCTGAAGATCAAAACTCATCACAACGGGGAAAGTGACCATGCCAGCGAGGACGCCAACGGCCGTATCCATCCCGACAACGGCGACCGCTTCCCTTGGAAGGCGAGCATTGCTATCCAGATAGGCCGCATAGGCAAGGATGCAACCGATTCCGGTTCCAATCGAGAAGAACGCCTGGGTAAAGGCATTGCGAATGGTGGTGAGATTTGTGAACTGAGAACTGTCCCAGCGCAGCAGGAACGTTCGATATCCCTCACCAGCACCGTCTAGTCCCGCGGCCCAAATCGCGAGGCCGACCAAAAGCACGAAGAGAAGGGGCAGCCCCCAGCGAGAGAGTCGCTCGATGCCACCCCGAACTCCTGCCGCGACGACTGTGGCCGTTGCAATCAAGCTGAGAGATTGTCCGATCAGGGCAGACCTACCTCCACTCAGCCCCTCGAAGAACTCCTTCGCCGCCAGTTTGTCTGCGGGTAAGCCCTGGCTCAGGGTTTGTACGAGCGTGGCACCAGTCCAGCCCATCAGAACGGCATAAAACGCCAAGATTCCCGAAGCTGCCAGCACGAATAGCCAACCGAGTGGCATCCAGGTGCGACCAGCGGCCTGAACCGGCGCCAGGAGAGGGCTCTTCCCGGTACTGCGGCCCAGCACCATCTCTGCAACAAGCACCGGCAGGCAGACCACCAACACGATCAGGACGTAAAGAACCAGAAACGCACCACCGCCTCCCTGGGAGGCGCGATAAGCGAAGCCCCAGAGATTGCCCAGACCCACTGCGCTGCCCGCTGCGGCGAGAACAAACCCAAGCCCCGAGCGCCATTGCTCCCGTGCCGCCATCGCAATCCACCAACCAATCCTGGAGGGCAGCTTGCCAGTGATCGTCATTCTTGATGGGAGACTGTTGCGACTTGCCGTTCCCCTGTGAAAGCCATCAGCGTGCTGGGGTCCACCGGTTCCATCGGAACCCAGACACTCCAGATCGCCGAGGAATTCCCAGAACAGTTCCGCGTGGTGGCTCTTACGGCAGGTCGCAACCTGCCGCTCCTCGTTGAACAAATTCAGCGGCATGAGCCGGAACTTGTAGCGCTGGCAGACGACAGTCTTCTTCCTGAACTAAGGCAAAGGCTGAAGCATCTGGCAGGGGATCAGAAACCTGCACGTGAACCACACCTTGTTGGTGGAGCTGAGGGCCTCAACATCGCCGCCTCCTGGGACACCGCCGACCTCGTCGTCACCGGCATCGTTGGATGTGCCGGGCTTCTGCCGACCTTGGCGGCAATCCGGGCCGGCAAAGATCTCGCCCTGGCCAACAAAGAAACCCTGATCGCAGCAGGGCCGGTTGTGCTGCCAGAACTGAAGAAGAGCGGCAGCCGGCTACTGCCTGCGGATTCGGAGCACTCCGCAATCTTCCAGTGCCTGCAGGGCACCCCGTGGGCCGAAAATGCACGCCTTTCCACCGGTGTACCAACACCAGGACTGCGACGCATTCAGCTCACCGCATCCGGAGGAGCCTTCCGCGACTGGGATGCGACGGCCCTTGAGCGAGCCACGGTGGCCGATGCCACCAGCCATCCGAACTGGAGCATGGGACGGAAGATCACCGTGGATTCAGCGACCCTGATGAACAAGGGCTTGGAAGTCATCGAGGCGCACTATTTGTTTGGCCTGGACTACGACCACATCGAGATCGTGATCCACCCGCAAAGCATTATTCATTCCATGATTGAGCTGGCCGATTCCTCGGTGCTGGCTCAACTGGGGTGGCCGGATATGAAACTACCGATCCTGTATTGCCTCTCCTGGCCATCGCGGCTGGAAACACCATGGCCACGCCTTGATCTCACCCAGGTGGGACAGCTCACATTTAGATCGCCCGATACAGCGAAATATCCCTGCATGGAATTGGCCTACGCCGCTGGTCGGGCCGGTGGAACAATGCCCGCCGTTCTGAATGCAGCCAATGAAGAAGCGGTGGCGCAGTTCCTTGAGGAACGCATCCATTTCCTCGATATTCCCGATGTGATTGAAGCAACCTGCGACAAACACAAACAGGAGCTGATCAATCATCCACAGCTTGATGATGTGCTCGCTGTCGATCAGTGGGCGCGGACCACAGTTCGGGAAAAGGTGAGGCAAGGAACCAGCCGAACCAGCGCCCTCCCAGCAATGGCAGCATGATTGGCCTGAAGGTCAGCCATCATTTACTTCTTTGTGCAACCCCTACAAAAGCCAAATGCTGCGACCCGACTGTAGGCGCAGAAAGCTGGTCAGAATTAAAAAGGATGGTGAAAGAACTTGGTCTTGAAAAGCCTGATCGTCCCGAAGGGATTGTCTTAAGAAGCAAAGCTGATTGCCTACGCATCTGTGAACGAGGACCCATTCTTCTCATCTGGCCGGAGGGCGTCTGGTATTCAGATGTAACACCCAATAAAATTCAAGTCATCCTCAACGAACACATAATCAATCAAAATCCGGTTCAAGAATGGGTTCACAAAGAAACTCCATTTAGGCACAGAAACGCCTAAAGCCCATAATTTAGCCAACTTTATGATCGCCACATTTAATTAAATTCAGAGGAATTCTTTCATCCAAACCAGACCCCCCAAAGCTTTTAACGAAAAGTCGTCGAAGAGATCCAGAAATGATGCATCCAAGCTTCTATCAACAAACAGCAACTCAAGGATCGTCTTCCTTTCTAGGATTTAAAATTGTTGGAGCCCAGCCAAGACCCTCAAAATACTTCACAGCGATACAATCTAGTGACACCTTGAGAATCTGCAGATCATCAACAGCCATCAACACACAACTCTCCTGCGGATCACTTTCAACCCCCATAATTAGAAGGGACTTCGAATATTTAAATTATGACTTTTTAGCCTCTCTTCTCAATAAGCAACATGTGAATACTGCCTGAAAGGATGATGAACGTCCCTGTTTTGGATGCATTCGCAATCACACGAGGCACCCTCAAGCTGAATCAAGGACCAGTGAAGACAACCACCCCGCCGCCAGCTGATCTCCCCAGCATCCACCGCGGCCATGGAAACCGTTATGTCCCCCCTTCGACGTAATCACCACCTGCACTTGTGATCGCTCCGGCAGAGACTCAGCCAAACCCATCGCTGCTGTCGCTGGAACCCATGGATCATCCAGAGCCTGCAACAGGAGGGTGAGAGGGAATCTTCCTGCGGCCCCTCGCAACCGCGTTAGGGGCGAAGCGGATTGGTAGTAGTCCTCAACATCGCCATATCCCCAGCGTGGTGCCGTGATCGCAGTGTCGAAGGCACGGATCGTGTCGGGGGGAGCGTCCCCGCAGAGGCAACCTCGTTCCGTCGTGGAAATACCGAATGGATCTGAAGCGGTTTGCCGCACCAGCCGCTGCAGCAACCAACGCTGATAGATCCGATTGCGAGGTCGTTGGATAGAGCCACTGCAAGCAGCCAGATCCAGGGGGCTGCTGGCGCAGAACAATCCATCAAGGGCACCTTGCTCCTGCAGGCAGGCATTGAGCAACATCGTGCCCCCCAAAGAAATCCCCGCCCCAAGCAGTGGTTTCCCAGAGGCCAGAGCACGGGCCTTGGCGATCACCGGCAGCAGATCGCTGTTGCAGGAGGCGGCGTAGGTTCCTCCTGAAAGATGACGACCGGGATCAGCACCGCGCAGGTTGAGACGAAGAACGGAAAAACCAACGTTTTGAAGCGCCAAACCCATACGTCGCAGGCCCTCACGCGAGCTGGAGCCACCCAGACCATGCAGCAACAAAACCAAGCCCTGCGACGGGCCTTCGGGATGATCGAGCAGGGCCAGCAGCTGACCAGCCTCAGCGGCTCCACTGGTTAGCGCTGGTACATCGATCAAAACCGGCTCCCCGGTCTCTGGCGGCAACTGAACCGGTCGAAGTGTGTCCCGCAAGGTCTGCAGGTCACCACCCAGCCATGGCAAGCGCTCTTCAAACGATGAAACCCCCAGCCGCTTCAGCAGCTGGGGGTGACCGGAAACGCTGTTACCGCGTTGACTCACTTTTTCCCAAGGCCAAGATCCTTCAGTTCTGTCAGCAGGTCACCAAGCACCTTTTTCGCGTCACCAAACACCATCGACGTATTGGCCAGATCGAACAGGTCGTTTTTGATGCCTGAATAACCGGCGCTCATCCCACGCTTCACCACAAAGACAGTGCGCGCCTCCTGCACATCCAAAACAGGCATCCCGTAAAGAGGTGAGGTCGTGTCGTTCTTGGCTTGAGGATTCACCACATCGTTCGCGCCCAGCACCAGAACCACATCGGTTGCTGGGAACTCCGGATTGATCTGATCCATCTCTTTGAGCTGCTCGTAGGGCACATCCGCTTCCGCCAGAAGCACATTCATGTGTCCAGGCATTCGGCCTGCCACAGGGTGGATCGCGTAGGCCACATCAATTCCAGCTGTTTCCAGAACCCGTGTCACTTCCCGCAGCGTGTGCTGGGCCTGTGCAACGGCGAGGCCATAACCAGGAACGATTACCACCCGTTCCGCTGCTTCCAGGGTGAGAGCACACTCCTCCGGGCTGCAACTTGTGATGTTGGTGTATTCACCGCCACCACCGCCGCCGGACGCAGAGGCTCCGAGGGCACCTCCGAACAGAACGGAGACAAGCGAACGGTTCATGCCGTCGCACATCACCTGGGTCAGGATGAGTCCAGCTGCACCGACCATGGCACCGGCCACAATCAGCAGCTGGCTGCCAACAACGAATCCAGCTGCAGCTGCAGCCACGCCTGAGTAGCTGTTCAGCAACGAGATCACAACAGGCATATCAGCACCACCAATCGGCAGCGTGACCCCTATACCCAGCAAGCCGGAGGCTACCACCAGTAACCAAAGGCCCGTTGCTCCGCCGGACGTGCGCAACATCTCGATTGCACCGACGAGGGCCGCCACGGCCAGGGCAATGTTCACAGCGTGACGCAACTTGCTCTGCATCCAATCGGGCGTGGAGAGCCAGCCCTGCAACTTGGCCATCGCCACAATCGACCCAGTAAATGTGATCGAACCCACAAACACCGAGACAACAATTGATACCAACGCCACTGCACCGGACGCCTCGAGGGCGGCGGGGTAAAGGGCTGCAGCGAGGGCAACAAGAAGCGATGACATGCCGCCGCACCCGTTGAAGAGCGCCACGGTCTCCGGCATCGACGTCATCGGAACCCTTTGGGCCGTGATTGCACCCAACACACCACCGACCGCAGTTCCCAGCAGGATCCAAAGCCAGGCACCAGCAGCAATGCCAGTGGTCCCGAGGTAATTGATCAATAAACCAATCACGGCCAGCCCCATCGCCACCGCCGCCAACTGATTCGCCCCACGAGCGGAGCGAACCTTCGACAGGCCCTTGATGCCCAAGGCAAGCAGCAGAACAGCGATCAGTTCGATCGCGTATTTCGTAATCAGGGAAGCGGTCATCAGCGGTTTTCTTTGCGGGCAGGCTTGCGGCTGAACATGGCCAGCATCCGATCGGTGACAAGAAAGCCACCGATCACATTGAACAGAGCGAATCCAAGCGACACCGAGCCCAAGACGAGCAAAACGACGTTGTCGCCAGCTTTGATGATGGCGGTGAGCGCCGCCAGAACCGTGATCCCCGACACGGCGTTAGCACCACTCATTAGAGGGGTATGCAGCGTTGGAGGGACCTTCCCGATCAGTTCCAGCCCGAGCAGGCTGCCCAGCAGCAGAACCCAGAGAAATTCAACAAAGGTGGAATCCATCACTTCACTCCTGGAGTGAGAACATCACTTCGGCGAATGCTGCCGTCCTGACTGATCAAACAGCCGGCGATCAGTTCATCCTCGGTATCCAGATTGATAGCACCCTCCTTGAGGACAGGTTCCAGCAAGGCAATCAGATTGCGGGCATACAGGGCACTGGCATGGTTCGGCACCGAGCAGGGAAGATCATTGCCCGCAATCAATTTCACACCCTTGCGATCCACGGTCTGATCCACAACGGTGCCAGCGCAGTTGCCCCCCTGGGCCACGGCCAAATCGACCACCACAGCCCCTGGTCGCATGCGATCGAGCATGTCCTCACTGATCAGCCGAGGCGCCTGGCGGCCAGGAACCTGAGCAGTGCAGATGGCCACATCGGCCTCGGCCAGCTGATCGGAAAGCTGCTGTCGCTGCGCAGCGAGGAAGGCATCAGAAGCCTGCTTGGCGTATCCCCCGGATTCGGCGGGTTTGTCATCCATCTCCGGTGGGTCGATGAAACGCGCCCCAAGGGATTCGACCTGTTCCTTCACCGCCGGACGGATATCGCTGACATACACCACCGCTCCAAGACGACGCGCCGTTGCCACAGCCTGGAGTCCTGCAACACCTGCTCCCAGGATCACGACTCTGGCGGGTTGAACGGTGCCAGCCGCCGTCATTAGCATGGGGAAGTAGCGGTCTAGAGCGGATGACGCGAGCAAGACCGCCTTGTATCCGGCGATGTTGGCCTGTGATGAAAGCGCATCTGCCGACTGAGCCCGACTGATCCTTGGCAGAAGCTCGAGAGCCATGGCAGACAATCCACCGGCTTGCAGGCTGTTGGCCAAGTTCTCGTTGCTGTAAGGAGAGAGAAGACCGGCCAGCACCGCCTGACGCTTCATGCTGGAGAGCATTGCTGGTGCCGGTGTCTGCACACAGAGCACCAGATCAGCCTGACGCCAGACGCCCGGATCACCGGGGCTGCTGAGCTCAGCACCAACGTCGGCATAGGCCTGGTCGAGGTAACCGGACGAGGTGCCCGCACTTCGCTCGACAACCACCGAGCAACCGAGAGACAGAAATTTCTTCACGGTATCCGGTGTCGCTGCGACGCGGGTTTCCCCCGGCAACGCCTCCACCGGTATGAGAAGTCTTGGCAAGGTGCAACAACCTCCGACGAAGCGAGATTACGGGGTCGCCTGCAACGGTTCAGGAAGTTTTCTGAAGAACGACTGGCAAAAAGGATCCATCTGGCTACGTCAGATACAACCCGTTTCGATCCCCATGGGTCTTACTGCGATTGAGTGTCCTGATGGCGTATGCCACAGCCACCACGGAGGGCATGCCGTGGAGCGCTCCACGATGCAGGCTTCTCTTCAGAACCACGGCAGGGATTGGTGTGAACGCCTCGCGGAACGGATCTATGAGATGTCGGTCGACACGTTCTCCCAGAGTGTGATGCCAAGCCTGCACGCAGCGGGATGGCAACGGCGCCATTTGGATTGGGAGTTCAAGCTCAACGACCTGGAATCCGAACCAGACCGCACCCTTGTGGACGGCATCATCAATGCCACTGAGAGCTTCCTCCGCAGTAGCGAGGTGCACCGACTCTTCATCCAGGAGCTGGTGCAAGGCACCTTCGATGAAGCAGCCGCGGATGACCTGCGGACACAAGCGGTGCGAAACCTGGTGGAGAAGGAAATCGTTGCGATGTTGGAAGACAAGCGCCAGGAGATCCTGGACAGGCTTGCTCAAAGTCTTCTCGTTACAGCCAAAGGAAATGCCGAAGCTGCCAAAAAGGCATCAGAGGATGCCTTGATGGAGGTGGAACGCTTGGTGGTGAATCACGCTGAAGCGCTCTAATCCAAAACCTTTTTGGGAAACCTCCAAACAGGTGGGAGCCATCGCCTCCACCTGTTTGGTGATTAGTTGGACTCACATCGCATCTGAGCTTCCTGTGCGAACACAGAAGGAGATGCCTCGCAACCGGCAGGATTTCAAATGACCGGTTGCATTTCCTGCTCAATCCCTCTGGCTTGATGCAGACGGCCCTGGCGGTTCAACAGACGTCTGCGAAGGATGAGCGGATCGATATCGCATTCCATGGTCCAGCATCGATCGAGGCGACGTCTCCACGTCACCAGTACATCGTTATGGGATCGGCCTTTGTCCATGACGGAAGGCGGGTTTAAGCCCGAATTGGGCTGATGGCCGGACGGTAGAGATGACTGAGCGCAAATGAATGGTTAAAAAGACTCATCTTCGATCGTTGCATCATCGAGGCTCCTTCCTTCAACCTGCCTGAAACACGCCGCCTGGCAGACATCAGACCGCGTGAGTGGCAGCGACATTTGATTCAGATGCTGCGTCGACGCCTGGCGCCATCCCCCTCGAGTAGCCGGGATGTGTTGGTCTTCGCAGGACCTGGAGCCGGAAAGACCCTTGGAGCTTTACTCGCTTACAGGAGCCTGAAACAGCAAGGGGAACTCAACCGTTTGGTGGTGTTCTGCCACCGCATGTCGATCCAGGAACAATGGAAAAAGACTGCCGAGTTGCTGGAGATCAAGCTGCGGGAGTGGCCGAACGACGCGACCGAGATCGCCGATGCTGAAGGCCTCTTGGTCACCTATCAGGGAGCAGGACGCCAGCTGCAGCGCTTCATTCACACGTTGGATCGGTGGGATCTCAATCGCTGCATGGCGATTGCCGATGAAGCGCACCATCTCGGCGTTGCCCCGGATGAACCGGAGTCCCCTGCGTGGGGGCAGACGTTTCAGCTGGCCAGCGCAAACGTTCGCCTGCGTCTTGGACTGACAGGCACTCCATTCCGCGCCGACAACCTGGCGTTCTGCTCAGCACGTCGGATACGTCGTCTTCAAGACGGCGTTCCCATTGAGCAGATCGTCCCCGATCTCTGCGTCGAGCCGAGGGCGTTGATCGAAGCCGGTGATGTACGTCCGCTGGAATTCCACTTTCAGGACGGCTGGGTCGAACACAGCAGGGAAGGACTCCCGGACAGGGATGTTTCGCCCTTGTCATCGGAACAACGAGAGAGTTGGCGTGCTCGCAATCTCAGGCGTGCCATCCGATTGGCCGATGGCAGCAGCATCGGTCAGCAGGTGCTGCTGAAGGCGCAACAGAAGCTGAACGACATCCGAGCCAAGCACCCTGGAGCAGCAGGTCTGGTCATCGCCAGGGACATTAACCATGCCGAGTCAATTACGCGGATCCTGCAGGAAGACGGCAACCGCGTTGACCTTGTGCATTCCCAGGACAGGGATGCAACGCAACGATTGCACGGCTTTCAGTCGGGAAAGGCGCAGTGGCTGGTCAGCATCGACATGTGCTCCGAAGGGTTCGACGCTCCGCGACTTCGTGTCGTGGCTTACATGACCACTGTTGTGACACGGAGTCGATTTCTGCAGGGGATCACCCGCGCAGTACGGATGACACCAAGCCTTGCCCAAACCGAACCGATACCCCGCCGTCCCTCATACGTCTTTGCACCGGCTGACCCTTTGCTGATGCAATACGCCCAAAGCTGGTCCACCGCTGAACCCTATGTGATCCGAACAAGCGCAGAAGAGGCAGAGGACGCCCCCGCAACATCCTCGAGCTGGCGTGGTCTCAGCCTCCCCCTGGAAGCAATCAACGATGGAGCTAGCGACATTATCGAGCTGAAAGCGCCGGAACTTCCCTCTTTTTTGCAGCGCTGACAACATCTTTTTTGGTAGAAAAATGCGAACTTCTGCAAATCGACGCCGTAATTGGCACCTCGAACCCCCAACCTGATGCGCAATGGAGGAGAAGCTATGGACGCTGCGATGGAACGACGAGTGACCGTTGCAACAGGCTGGGCTTCCACGAGGATTGCAGTCCTCGACAGTGATGAGCGTTACGAGGACAGTTACGCGATAGCCCAGGAATTTCAGGAATGGATTACGTGTATCGGCGAAAACCAAAACATGCTTGAAAACAGCATTCAGGCTGTGCCACGGATGTCGAAACGATGGCTGCACCTCAGGCGGGACATGGCCAAAGATTCACAAGCCTGAATCTAAAAACTTTATTAAACTCGAATGTATTGATTGCGACATCATTTGGAGCATTCCAACGCAACAGCTGATACGAGACCGCTTTAGATTTAATTCATAGTCAATCCGCATTAAATCCCATGTCACATGGTGCGACGGCTTCGCACGAGCAGGGATCTGTTGAAAATCTCGTAATCGTTGGCTCTGGACCTGCCGGATACACCGCAGCCCTCTATGCAGCCCGCGCCAACCTTCAACCACTGCTCATTACTGGTTTTCAGCGCGGCGGCATCCCTGGAGGCCAGCTGATGACCACAACCCATGTGGAGAATTTTCCCGGCTTCCCCGACGGCGTGCTTGGACCAGATCTGATGGATCTAATGAAGGCACAGGCTGTTCGCTGGGGCACCCACCTACTCGAAGCCGATGCTGACGCCATCGACCTGAGTCAGGCCCCATACAAGATTCAGGCCGATGGGCAGACCATCCACACCCATGCCGTGGTGATCGCCACAGGTGCCAGTGCAAACAGGCTGGGGCTTCCCAGTGAAAATCGGTTCTGGAGCCTCGGCATCAGTGCCTGCGCCATCTGCGATGGCGCTACGCCTCAATTCCGCAACGCCGAACTGGCGGTTGTGGGGGGAGGTGATTCGGCCTGTGAAGAAGCGGTTTATCTCACCAAATACGGAAGTCATGTCCATCTGATCGTTCGCGCCGACAAGCTGCGTGCCAGTGCGGCGATGGCGGATCGCGTTCAGGCCAACCCATCCATCACGGTCCATTGGAGCAGCACCGTTCAGGATGTCGACGGTGATGCGTGGCTGGAAGGCTTAACCCTTAAGGATCTGAATTCGGGAGAGACCAACAGGTTGGCCGTGAAGGGCTTGTTTTATGCGATCGGGCACACTCCCAACACCGAACTCCTGCGTGGCCAACTCAATCTTGATGCCAAGGGATATCTTCTAACCGAGAGCGGCCGTCCGGAGACCAGTCTTGAAGGTGTTTTCGCAGCCGGAGATGTGGCGGACGCCGAATGGCGGCAGGGAATCACTGCAGCCGGCAGCGGTTGCAAAGCAGCCCTGGCTGCCGAGCGTTGGCTCACCGAAAAGGATTTAGCGCAGCGGATCCAACGCACCAGCGTCGAACCCGACAGGGCTGATGTGCCGACAAACATTGAGACAACCACCGAGGAGACCTACGACCCCGAGGCGCTCTGGCAACGGGGAAGTTACGCCCTACGCCGCCTATATCACGACAGCCGCAAGCCCATTCTGGTGATCTACACCTCGCCCAGCTGTGGACCGTGCCATGTGCTCAAACCTCAATTACGGCGAGTCATTGAAGAGCTCGGTGGAGAGGCGCAGGCCGTGGTGATCGACATCGAGGCCGATCAAGAGATCGCCGAACAGGCCGGCGTGAATGGAACGCCCACTGTTCAGCTGTTTCACAACAAGGCCATGGTGAAGCAATGGCGAGGCGTGAAACAACGCAGCGAGTTCAAAGAGGCGATCGAAGCGCTGAAACTGCCAGCCTGAACGACCCACCCAGGCTCAGCGACGCCTCGGGCCTCCGGGGCGGTTGCCGCCTGGGCGTCCACCCGGTGATCCGGCATTCCGTTCCCTGTAGGTGATCCGCCCACGGGTCAGATCGTAAGGGCTGATTTCAACGAGAACCTTGTCCCCAGCGAGCAATTTGATCCGAAACTTCGTGAGCTTGCCCGCAGCCCTGCACAGGCACTGGTGCCCAGCTGGCTGCTCAAGGGTGACCAGATAGAAGCCATTGCCCTGTTCCTTTTCGATCACTCCCGAAGTTTCGATCATGGGGTGTTTTTTCTTCGCGGAATTGAACAGATTTCATTTTACGAGCCTGGCAGCTGGGGCTCCTCGCTCCTGGGTCAAAGCACCTAGGCTCTGATTCATCTTATGGCTATGATGATTTTCCCCTCTCTCTCCATGAACATCGGCCTGCTCTTGATATCGATCGGCGTCGTGAATCTTTGGAGAACCCGTCAGAACCAGACTTAATTAAGCCAGGAGAATCAACAGGCTCCAGATCTCTTGAATTCAATGAAAAACTTAGCTCAAGGGGAGATTATTAAATCTCCCCTTGAGCTAAGTTTTCTTATTTACGAGAGAGGATCCACTAGAGAGGCCATATCGATCGGTTCAGCCTCTCTTCCAACGGCTCGAAAGCTTGGTCCTCCTCGAGGTCCTTCTCGATCATTACATCCAATATTTTTGTTGTTATCGAAATCAAAATCGATTTTCTCTTCGTAGGAGCAGAGTTTTTTGGCTCTGCGAGGTTTACCAAAAGATCTGAAAGTTCCACGTCTTTCCCTGAAGCCCAGTTTTGTAAGACGCCCATCAGCCTGCTGTTCCAGCAAGGCGAAGCCCCTCTTGATTGGATAAATTCCTACAACTTTCCCACCAGGGTAAGGCTGTCCTGAACGATCAAGAATTGCTTCCTCTTCGAACGGAGTTTCCCCAGGGCGAAGATCCCTTTCCGCAAGAATCAAACTATTATCATTCTTGATTTCATACAAACCCTCAAATTCATCGTTGCCAGGGAAGATCGTTCTCTTGACCTCGATATCCACATCAGTGTCGACGTCACCAATCAATTGATCACCATTGAAATCTTGATCAGCTTCAATTTCATAATCACCAATTTTTTTTGTGATGTCATATGTTTTGCCATAGGCCTTGGGACTCCTGCTCCCCCACTTGAATTTCTGCATGGTGAATGATTCACCCTGCTTCATGATCGCTGCAAACCCACGCCGCATCCCCATCAATCCAACAACGTCTGTCGCGTCAAAGGGCTTACCGTCAGAAGCTTTCAATGGGTCGACATCCATGGCAGGCAGCCCAACATCAGCCTTTCGTTCGCAAAGAACAAAAGCTCCGTTGGTTAATCTGCAAAGGGAGCGATCAAAACCATCTCTCGACCCTTTCACGAGAATTTGAGACACCTCAAGATCTTCAAAGCCGTCCTCCCCAATCTTTCCATCACCATCAACATCTTTACTCAAACGGTCTTCAATTTTGTACTTCTGTTTGGTGACATTCCTAAGTGAACCTTTGGCCCTTGGCCCACGGTTACCCCAGGAGAAGGCTTGCTGCTCCACAACGCCATTGTTGGCATAAACAATGGCAAACCCATCACGAATTCCGTACAAACCTGCAAGATTGACGGTTTCAATCGGGTTGCCATCCTTGCCACTAAGAACATCACCCTCCATGGGCACATCGTTGACGTCAAGACCCTGCTCAGCAAGCCAAACCTCACCGCCTTTCATTTTATAAATTGACCGATCCATCTCTCCATCTAAGTTGTCGTAGACGACAGATTCAATAACAGCTTCTTCTTCAAGTTTTTCTGGCTCTCCAATGAAACCATCATTGTTGAGATCATCATCGGCCATATTTTCGATCGCCCCAATCTGATTCGTTACATCCTGCGTAGAGGCAGACATCACAGGCCCTTGATTCCCCCAGGCATATTGCTGCTGCTTGAACAACGCTCCCTCTTGGATGATGAAAGCTCCACCCATTCTCGTATGAATATGACCCTTCACACCAGCAGGCGCCTTGTAATAGCCCCCACCCTGAAGTCTGATTTCCTCGTAATCAATCGGCGTTTGTCCCACTGACAATCCCTTGTTGGCAAAGGCCGTATGGCCATTGGACAAGGTGTAGAGAGCACGATCCCAATCCTTGTTGCCGGCCCACGCAACAGAGGAAATCGTGACGTTTTCAAAAATGGGATCTTCCCAGACAGGCTCCTGGGGGCCCATGTCCTGAGGGGGCTCCGGATCCGGCGGCGGGGGCGGTGATGACCACCCACCATCCGGCGGTGGCGGTGGGGGCGGTGGAGTGGAGGAACCGCCATCCGGTGGCGGGGGCGGCGGTGGAAGCTGACTGCCGCTGTCCATCGGAGGAGAAGGTTGGGGTGGCCGTGGTGGTGGAGGCGGTTCTGTATCAAATGCGATATCGAATCCAAACGATGGCTGGACCAAGCTCAAATCTCCTTGAATTAAATTCAATGTAGCTTCACCAGTCAGTACTCACAGATTGTGTTGCAACAGTGCAGTTAAACGAAGCAACACAAGTTTGACCCTCGTTCTCCTCCACAAACCCTTTGGAGTGTTGAGCCAGTTCACCGCCGAAGCCGGCAGTCGTTGGCGAACTCTTTCCGAACTGATCGATCTGCCCAAGATCTACCCAGCAGGGCGGCTGGATGCTGATAGCGAAGGCCTCCTGCTGCTCACCGATAACGGCCTGCTGCAACAACGCATCACCGACCCACGCTTCGGCCATTGGCGCAGTTACTGGGTGCAGGTGGAAGGGACTCCAACATCGCAAGCATTGGAACTGCTTCGCTGCGGGGTGATGGTGCAGGGCAAACGGACCCTCCCCGCTCGCGTCCGCTGGTTTCGAGGCAATGCACAACCAAACCTGCCGGAGCGTGATCCACCGATTCGCTTTCGCAAAACCATCCCAACCCATTGGCTGGAGATCGCATTGCAGGAAGGACGAAACCGACAGGTTCGACGGATGACTGCCGCTGTAGGTCTGCCGACCCTGCGGCTGGTGCGCTTTCAAGTCGATCTGATGGATCGAAAGCCCCCTTTGGACCTGGGTGAATTGCAGGCGGGTGAGTGGCGCTTCACAACAAACGAAGAAACCAAACGAACACAACACCTGCTCCAACGGCCGCGATTCAGCAGCACGTCCCGCCGCCGACTACGCCAGGCAACTGGCCAACCAACGTCACCGCGTAGAAGTTGATCGACTCCACAACCCGCCAGGGCTCCGCGTTTCGATCAACGTATCGAACCTGCTCGAACCCGAGCTGTTCGAAGGCCTTCAGGAATTCATCCTCTTGCCAGGCACCACTGATGCATCCACTCCACAGATCAGGATCCTTCTGAAGATGAAGGGGCACAGGGCGGTCGCAAACGATGTCGCTGATTGCAACCCGGCCCGAAGGAGCCAGAACCCGTTTGATGTTGTTCAACAAGCGTGAACGTTGATCAGGATTGACCAGATTGAGTACACAATTGCTCAACACCACATCCACGCTTGCAGCGGCCACTAGAGGCCGAGCATCAGCGTCAGATGCATCAAGGGCTTCGATGGCACCCTCCTTGAACTTCACATTCGCGTAGCCGATGGCCTCAGCGACTGCCGATGAGGCTGAGCGGGACAGAGAGAGCATGTCTGCATTGCGGTCAATCCCCGTCACCGATCCGGAAGCTCCAACGACCTGAGCACAAATAAAAGCGTTTTTTCCGCTGCCACTGCCGAGATCAAGAACACGATCACCGCAGCGAACCCAACGGGTTGGATCACCACATCCGTAATCCCGTTCAACCACTTCTGAAGGGATCACCTTCAGGAGGGTCGGGTCGAATCCGACCGGTGTGCAAAGGCACGCTTCTTTTTTAAGAGCTGCAGCGCCATAGCGACGCTGCACGGCATCCCGCTGATCCAATTCGCCTGTCATCAACCGACGACCTCCTGCAGTTCACGCACCACATTCCATTGGCCGTACCAATAGTTCGCTTCAGCGCGACGGGATGGATCTTCAAGACCATCGATCGCGTCAGGGCCAAGGCTTTTCCAGAGCTCATGGCCGCATGCCCGGGTTAGACCCTGCTCTGCTTCATCCGACAACAGAAGCAGGCGTCGCTGGAGATTTTTAACTTGCGCGACAGACATGGAAATCCAAAACTCCATTAAATAGTACAAATCAACTACACGATTCGCTAGAACGGCAGCTTTTTCTTCGCATCCTTGTCCAGATCAGCCTCCATCTCCCTCAGGCGCCGCAGAATGGTGTCGTAATACTCACGGATGTAACTCTCCATCGTCGTGCAGTCATCGGGTTCAAGATCGAACGCTGCATAGCTTGACTCCATATCGGCATCCAAGGACTGCCCCCCACCTGTGACGTCCGCAAAGGCCAGGCGTTCAGCAACATTCACCGCCGGTTCAAAAAAACGACGCCACCCCCTGCATGAGCTGAATCAAAAACGGCGGCACACGAAAAACACGGGCCGTTTTGCCACTGCACCGTTCACAAAGTTGAACGAGTTCACCGGTGTTCCAGGCTTTCGGGCCCACAACCGGGAAACTGCCTCGAATCGTTTCCGGCCGATGAAGCGCCGCTACGGCAAAACGTGCCATGTCCTGCGTATTCATGTAGGCGATGGCGGTGGGGGTTCCACTGACCCAAACCGTTTGGCCTTCAAGCACTGGAATTGCAAATTGGCTGATTACACCCTGCATGAAGGCAGCTCCTTGCAGGATCGTGTAATCCAAATCGGAGGATTCAAGGAGAATTTCACTGCATGCCTTGATGTCCATCAAGGGCACATTGCGATGACGGTGCGCGTTGAGAAGTGAAAGAAAAACAAATCGCTTCACTCCGGCACGCTCAGTGGCGCGAAGCAGATTCAACTTCCCATCCCAATCGGTGACGTAGATGCTGCGGGGATCCGTCGGCCTGCTTGTGGCCGCATCGATCACCGCATCCATCCCCTCGAGGGCATAGTCCAGGCTGTCGGGCTCAAGCAGATCACCCCTGGTGAGCTCACAGCCCCATTCCTGGAGGAAGGACGCTTTCCGGGGCATGCGCACCATGCAGCGCACGTCATGGCCTGCATCAAGGGCTGTGCGGGCAATCTGCCGGCCGAGTGTGCCTGTGCCGCCCACCACCAGAATCCGCATCAGTCCTCACGCACCAGTGGGGGAGCCTAGTGGCCCTTGGACAAGGCCGAAGATCAGTCGCCCTGGAGTTTGAGCAACAGGGCTCCACCAATAAGACCGACAGGGATCAGCACCCAGAAAACGGCAGCAATACTGAAGATCTCCTGGGCCATGGTGACGGGCATCGCGTTGTGAAATCCATTTAAGGCCCTTCTCCACCTACGGTGCTGCAGAGCTGTAACAGCATCTGCAGATCTGCATTGGTGCGGATCTGCCCTCCCATCACTCCGCTAACGGATGCCAACTGACCGGCATCGCGCAGCGCCTGGACCAAGGCTGAAACGGAAGGCGGCCCCGATAATCCGAGACGGCTTGCCAACTCAGCTGTCGACCAGACCCTGGCTGGGGATCCAGAGTCAGCCAGCAGTCGATGCAGCAAACGACCTGTCGCCCCGGCAACGGGAACCGAAGCATCGCTGAGACGCCTGAGAAAATCCAATCCCTGCAATGGTCCCAACCAAAGAGGGCCATGAATCAGCAAATGCTCCGACCCGGATGGACACAGACAGGCCTCCCAGGCCCGTAAACGGAGCAATGACTGAACCTGCTGGTTGCCACAGACGTCACAACGGGCCAACAGACCAAGGCTGTTCAATTCAGCTTCAGCATGATGAGGAAGCAGCCTCACCGCCGTACGGAACGTACGACCGTCACTGAAACTCAGCAGCGGCTCGAGGCCATGGCCAAGCATCCAGGCCTGACGGGCCACGAAGCCGATTTGATGACGCAACGCCAGCTCCCAGCTGGCGGGATGAACCCGGGCAGCGGCCCCCAATCGGCGAATGGCACCGCTCCGGTCATGCCCTGTAGGAGAGCGTCCATCCGTGCTGGCAAGAAACAGCACACCCTCGGGCTGAAGTGCCTTCAGAGCAGGCTGAACCAAAGCCGAAGGACTGCCGAACGCGTCCAGATCGATCAGATCAAATCGATCGCCGTCCAGCCAAGCGCGTGTGAGCAAACGCTCGGCGGATTGCGCGAACAAATGCAGAGGACACCCCTTCTGCTCCAATCGCTTCATGTTGCTTTTCAGTACAGCTGAGCGATCTGGGTCAGCGTCGTTCACCCAGATCTCCGGTGAAAAAGCACATCGACCGGCCGCTTCAAGCCCCCAGCGCAGAGCACGGATTCCGCACCCGGCCATCAGATCCAACCAGCGAAGCCCCCGCTCCTGGCCCACACCGCAGGCCTGATCAGCGGCAAGGAGAACAGAGAGATCTCGAGCCGGACGCGATTGTTCACGAAAGAAGCCATCACCAAGCTCCAGCTCAGCCGCCCCTTCGCGATAGTGACGCTGTGTCCGGGTCAGAGCCATGTCTGCTTCTGCAACCCAGACTGCCCACTGGGGTGAACACAGCCACTGGACATGGCAGGGATTCCGTTGCCACTGGCGGGTGCTGGGACCTGGCCATGGACCGGCCATCGTTCTGTTGCATGGCTTCGGTGCAAGCAGCGCACACTGGCGACGCTTGGCACCGTTGCTTGCAAGCAGGGATTTTCAAGTGTATGCCTTGGATCTGATTGGCTTCGGCGACTCAGATCAACCGCGCTGGAATCGGCAACGCCCCCTCGACAACCGCCTCTGGGGACGACAAACCGTGGCCTTTCTTCGCGAGGTGGTCGGTCGCCCCGCGGTGCTCGTGGGCAATTCCCTTGGTGGGCTCACAGCGCTAACTGCGGCTGTGTTGTGTCCTGAACTTGTGCAGGCACTTGTCGCTGCTCCCTTGCCGGACCCTGCCCTGCTGCGACCTGTCCCAAAGCGTCGTTCACCCATACAGCGCCAACTCGAGCGTCGTCTAATTCCTCTAGTAATGCGGTTGCTGCCGCTTGAGCTGCTTCTTTTTCTGATCATCCGCACACCCTTACTTCGATCCGGACTGCAGGGGGCTTACCGAAAGCCCGTGCATGACGATCGCGAACTGCTGCAGCTCATCGCCAAACCAGCCAGGCGCCGCACGGCGGCACAAGCCCTCAGAGCCATGAGCATTGGCATGGCGCTGAGACCGCGGGGGGCCACTGCACCTGAGTTGCTCAACCTCCTTGCCGGGCGCCGATCGCTTCTTCTGCTGTGGGGTAGCGAGGACCGATTTGTTCCGGTGTCGATCGGTGTTGATCTGGCGCGGCGCTACCCCTGGATCCACCTGGACGTGATCGATCAGAGCGGGCATTGCCCCCACGATGAGACAACGGAGACGTTTCTTTCGGGGATGCTGCTCTGGCTGGACCGTAATTTGGGTGAAAGCAGCCCAGCAGAGACAGGACAGCGGAGATGAAGCACACCCTCTCGGTGCTGGTCGAAGACGAATCCGGAGCCCTCAGCCGTATTGCCGGACTGTTTGCACGCCGTGGCTTCAACATCGACAGCCTGGCAGTCGGCCCCGCCGAAACTGAAGGTCAGTCACGCCTCACGATGGTGGTTGAGGGAGATGATCAGACCCTGCAGCAAATGACCAAGCAGCTCGACAAGCTGGTCAATGTTCTGCAGGTGCTCGATCTGAGCCAGGTACCTGCTGTTGAGCGGGAACTGATGCTGCTGAAGGTCTCAGCACCGGGGGAGACGCGAGGCGCCATTTTTGATCTGGTGCAAGTGTTTCGCGCCAAGGTTGTCGATGTCGCTGACGAGGCCCTGACCCTGGAAGTGGTTGGCGATCCAGGAAAACTTGTGGCCCTCGAACGACTGCTGAAGCCCTACGGGATTCTTGAAATCGCCCGTACAGGCAAGGTTGCCCTCGAAAGGGCTTCCGGTGTGAACACTGAGCTGCTCAAAGCATCAACCAGTGGAGGGCGTGTCCCTGCCTGAATCGGAGCGGAAAACCCAGATCAAGAGGGTGCTCCGAACTTCTGAATCCAGTAGGTGCTTCCAGTTGCATCGTCCACAGCGAAACCAATTCCGATTTCACTGATGTCATCGGAGAGGATGTTTTTACGATGCCCAGGACTGTTCATCCACGATCGAACAACCGCTCGGGCAGACCTCTGACCGCTGGCAACGTTTTCACGGATTGAACGCCAATCGTACCCAGCCTCATCAATGCGGTCCTGAAAATCCCTTCCGTCGCTGCTTTGATGACCGAGATAGCGACCGACACGATCCATATCGTCAGCGTGTCCCTGGGCAGCAAGGTTGAGCTGGGGATCAGCCCTTAGACGACTCAACCCGTTTTGACGCCTCCGCTTGTTGGTGAACCGGATGACGTCGTCCCTAATCGCGTTCAGATCGCCGAGATCCTCCAACTTCAGCTTGAACGCTCCGGTGTGACCGGCTTGCATGGAGACCCTGGCGACAAGACCGTCGCCCTTGATCTGATCAGCATCGATGAAACCCGTTTCAGCAGCCCTGCTGTTGTAAGCCGATGCGGAACGCACCATCTCACCGGAGCGCGTTTCCAGCGAAACCATTGGCCACACCCCTTTTGCCGATAGCTTCAGGCTGAAATGGTGATCATCAGGTACATCTAAATCAAAAAGTTTCTCCTCACCAGAGGTTTGCAAACGTCCCTTAACGCGCCGGCCTGAACGGAGTGTGAAAGTCATCTGTCTTTCATAAAGGAACCAAGTCGCCCTGGCCCCCGACAATCAGACGTTTTTCAGCTCTTCTCAGGGAGTTTTCAGAGAGGCCTTCTTGATCCGATCACCCTGGCGAATGGCATCGACCACCTCAAGTCCGTCGGTCACCTGACCAAACACCGCATAGCGACCATCCAGTTCGGGCAAAGGGCGCAGGGCCACATAAAACTGAGCGCTGGCGGAATCGGGTGCCTGGGATCGAGCCATGGCAACCGCCCCGCGATCGTGGCTGAGTTCAAGATCGGCCAGTTCACTCGGATTGGATGTGATTCGGTTGTAACGCGGGGTTTCTTCTCCCTTGAATTTCACTTCCAACGGAATCTTTCGCTCCTGACCAGTGTCTGGGTCGACGAATCCACCAGTACCGAGTTGGCTTGTAAGGGTGGAGCGATCACTGGATTGAGGATCGCCCCCCTGGATAACAAAAGGGACAGGTTCGCGAACAACCCGGTGGAACTGGGTGTCGTCATAGACGCCGCGACGCACCAGATCAACAAAGTTCCCGGCCGTGATCGGTGCTGCATCACCATCAACGACAAGAGTGATGTCACCTTTATCAGTGCTGATCAGAACTGAGGCCTTGCCCTGCAGACAAGGCGCAGCAGCCTGCTCACAGCTCGTGCTAGCGACTGCACCCGTCGACGACCCACAACTCACCATGAGCGGGACGATCAGGAAAAGAGCCCAAACAAAAGGGCGACGGAAAAAAGTGAAACGCATGCTGATCAGAGCCCTTCGAGGTTGACGCCAAGGAAACGAGCCAGCTCAGCGCCTTCCTGCTCAAGTTGAGCGAGAGGCAATGGCTCTCCAACCCTGGTGAGCGGGAGGTCGCGCCGTCCCTGGATGCGGAGTGAAACGCGACGACGGGCGTTGAAACCGTCCCGAACCTCCACTTTCACAGCTTTGACGTCTTTGAGAGGAATATCCACACGGATGGGTTTGCGGAACCCGCGACGGCTGATGGTCACCAGCTCAGCATCTTTGTCAAAACGGTTCACACCAGATCCAACATCCACAGCGATCACGTACCAGAGGTAGATGGCGAGCAATGCAGCAGCGAGGCTGTAAAGGCCCATGACCAATCCCTGCGGAACAAAAATGAGTGCAGCCGGATGGCCGAGGGGCAAGAGATCGCGACCCAGGTAACTGGACAGGGAGGCCAGCAGAAAACCCAGGCCTCCGGTGCTCACAGCAGCAGCCACGAGAACATTGGATAAACGTCGTGAGCCGAGCACCGGTTGCTCAAGCACTGCTGCGGACATGACCGAGCCAGAAAGAGTGGCCATTGTGGATCGAGGCAGGCCGCCGTCGCAAAACACAAAGAAATCCCGAAGAAACAAAGCGATACAACGGGTTTCAGGTGCAGCAAACCTGGCCCGCGAGCCCCTGTGAAATTGTTAAGGTCGCGGGCGTATCCCACAGCCTGCGGGTTCTCCGCACCGTTCACCCTCATGACGATCGCTGTAGGACGCGCGCCTCAGCGGGGATGGTTCGACGTCCTCGATGACTGGCTCAAGCGCGACCGCTTCGTTTTTGTCGGCTGGTCCGGCATCCTCCTTTTCCCCACGGCCTATCTGGCCATCGGTGGCTGGCTGACCGGCACCACCTTTGTCACTTCCTGGTACACCCACGGCATTGCCTCCTCGTACCTGGAAGGTTGCAACTTCCTGACTGCAGCTGTCTCCACCCCCGCTGATGCGATGGGTCACAGCCTGCTGCTGCTCTGGGGCCCTGAAGCCCAGGGCGATTTCGTCCGCTGGTGCCAGCTCGGCGGCCTCTGGGCCTTCGTGGCTCTCCACGGTGCCTTCGCTCTGATCGGCTTCATGCTGCGTCAGTTCGAGATTGCTCGTCTCGTCGGCATCCGCCCTTACAACGCCATCGCCTTCTCCGGCCCGATCGCGGTCTTCGTCAGTGTCTTCCTGATGTACCCTCTCGGCCAGAGCAGCTGGTTCTTCGCGCCATCCTTCGGTGTGGCTGCGATCTTCCGTTTCCTCCTCTTCCTTCAGGGCTTCCACAACTGGACCCTGAACCCCTTCCACATGATGGGCGTGGCCGGCATCCTCGGCGGCGCACTGCTTTGCGCCATCCACGGCGCCACTGTGGAAAACACCCTGTTTGAGGATGGTGAACAGGCCAACACCTTCAAGGCGTTCGAGCCGACCCAGGAAGAAGAGACCTATTCCATGGTTACCGCCAACCGCTTCTGGAGCCAAATCTTCGGAATTGCGTTCTCCAACAAGCGCTGGCTGCACTTCTTCATGCTGTTTGTGCCTGTGATGGGCCTGTGGACCAGTTCCATCGGCATCGTCGGCCTTGCCCTCAACCTGCGCGCCTATGACTTCGTCTCCCAGGAGATCCGCGCAGCAGAAGATCCCGAATTCGAGACCTTCTACACCAAAAACATCCTTCTGAATGAAGGTCTGCGTGCCTGGATGGCACCGGCTGACCAGCCGCACGAAAACTTCGTCTTCCCTGAAGAGGTTCTGCCCCGTGGAAACGCCCTTTAATGCTGGTCTTGTCGCCACTGGCGGCAAAGACCTCGACTCCACTGGCTACGCCTGGTGGTCTGGAAATGCCCGGCTGATCAACCTCTCAGGTCGTCTGCTTGGCGCCCATGTGGCGCACGCCGGCCTGATGGTGTTCTGGGCCGGAGCCATGATGCTGTTTGAGGTGAGTCATTTCACCTTCGACAAGCCCATGTACGAGCAGGGATTTCTCTGCATGCCTCACGTCGCCACCCTTGGCTACGGAGTAGGTCCTGGCGGTGAAGTCACTGATCTCTTCCCCTTCTTCGTGGTTGGTGTTCTGCACCTGATCAGCTCTGCTGTCCTTGGCCTTGGCGGCCTGTATCACGCACTGCGTGGCCCTGAAATTCTCGAGAATTACTCATCCTTCTTCTCTCAGGACTGGCGTGACAAAAACCAGATGACAAACATCATTGGTTATCACTTGATCCTTCTTGGTGTCGGCTGCCTCTTGCTGGTCTTCAAGGCCATGTTCTTCGGCGGCGTCTACGACACTTGGGCACCAGGCGGTGGTGATGTTCGTCTGATCACCAATCCAACGCTTGATCCAGGCGTGATCTTCGGTTATCTGTTCCGTGCTCCCTTTGGTGGAGAGGGCTGGATCATCGGTGTGAACTCCATGGAGGACATCATCGGTGGCCACATCTGGCTGGGTTTGACCCTGATCTTTGGTGGCATCTGGCACGCCATCACCAAGCCTTTCGGCTGGGTGCGCCGCGCCTTCATCTGGAATGGTGAGGCCTACCTGAGCTACAGCCTTGGCGCTTTGAGCTTCATGAGCTTCATCGCCTCGTCTTACATCTGGTTCAACAACACCGCCTATCCATCGGAATTCTGGGGACCCACCAACGCTGAGGCTTCCCAGGCCCAAAGCTTCACCTTCCTGGTGAGAGACCAGCGCCTGGGCGCCAACATCGGTTCAGCCATGGGCCCAACAGGCCTTGGTAAGTATCTGATGCGCTCACCAACTGGTGAAATCATTTTCGGTGGTGAAACCATGCGTTTCTGGGACTTCCGTGGTCCCTGGCTCGAGCCCCTGCGTGGTCCTAACGGTCTGAGCCTTGACAAGCTGCAGAATGACATTCAGCCCTGGCAAGTGCGCCGTGCGGCTGAGTACATGACACACGCTCCCAACGCCTCCCTCAACTCTGTCGGCGGCATCATCACCGAGCCCAACTCGGTGAACTACGTGAACCTTCGCCAGTGGCTGGGTGCAGCGCAGTTCGTTCTGGCCTTCTTCTTCCTGGTGGGCCACCTTTGGCATGCAGGTCGCGCCCGCGCAGCGGCGGCTGGATTTGAAAAGGGCATTGATCGTCAGGCTGAGCCTGTTCTGGGCATGCCAGATCTCGACTGATCCCTTCCGGCTCTCAGTTCAAACGATCGTCATTCAGCCCTCACCTATCGGTGAGGGCTTTTTGTTGTTCTGAAACGATCAACGCACCGCCAACCAACAATCCAGAGATCGACAAGCCAACGGTTTCTTAGCCTTGCCATATCGCTTCAGCGGCAGTGAACGAAGGCCTGAACACCCGGGTAATCCACCACGGTGAGAGCTTCGCGGGGGACACAGGCACAGTGATGCCGCCGATCTTCCCCAGCTCCACCTTTGCCCACGGAAACGCTGGAGGATTCGATTACACGCGATCCGGCAATCCCAACTTCCGCATTCTCGACAGCGTGCTCGCCTCGGTGGAAGGCTGCGCTCACGCCACCGTGTTTGCCTCGGGCGTCAGCGCCATCACCGCTGTGGTCTCCCAACTCAAACAGGGAGATTTGGTGCTCTGCGAAGAAAACCTTTATGGCTGCACCGTTCGGCTGTTTGAACAGGTGTTCGCCAAGTTCGGCCTGCGCACTGAGTGGGTGGACTTCACCCAGCCAGACGCATTGGATGTGATCCGCAATCAAATCCCAGCCATGGTGTGGCTAGAGAGTCCTACCAACCCTCTGCTGAAGGTCATCGATCTTCAAGCGGTTTGCTCGATCACCGAGCCCCTTGGGATCCCTGTTGTGGTGGACAACACCTTTGCGACGGCGCTGGTGCAGCGCCCCCTGGATCTGGGTGCCACCCTCTCCCTGACCAGCACGACCAAATACATCAACGGTCACTCGGATGCCCTGGGTGGAGCGGTTTGTACCAACGACCCCGACTGGCAACAGAAGATGGTCTTTTCCCAAAAGGCCCTAGGCCTGCAGCCATCTCCCTTTGATTGCTGGCTGATCACCCGAGGCATTAAGACGCTGCCGCTGCGCCTGAAGCAGCAAGTGGCCAATGCCGCCGCCCTCGCTGATCAATTGGCCGAGCATCCAGACGTGAATTGGGTGCGCTATCCCCATCGCAAGGATCACCCCCAACACGCGGTGGCCGTCAAACAGATGAAAGGTGGTGGTGCGATTGTGACAGCAAGCTTCAACGCCAGTCAGGAACAGACCTATGCGCTCTGCAAACGGCTGCGCTGGTTCACCATGGCCGAGAGCCTTGGCGGCATCGAAAGCCTGATCTGTCACCCGGCCACCATGACCCATGCCGCCGTTTCAGCCGACGTGAAAGCCAAGCTGGGAATCGACGCTGGTTTGGTGCGCTTCTCAGTGGGCTGTGAAGACCTGACCGATCTGCAGGCCGACCTGCAACAGGCTTTGGAGCTGCTGGTGTGAGCGCCCGCGATCTGCTCCGTGATCCAGCCTGGCAGAGCTCGGATCTCGGACATCCGCTGCCAGATGCCCCCCATGCAGTCTCGGTGGCCCTGCCCCGCTGGCAGGACGTCATTGCCTATGAGGAACACGATCCTGCCTGCCGAAATGCTCTCAAGACGATCTATCCGCGCTTCGGCCTGCACCCTCTCGTGCAACAACTGGCCCAGCGAGCGGCGAAGCCGGGCTGGACGGTCTGGCCCTACCCCACCGAAGCCGCTGCGCAGGCGGCGCAAGCCCACTGCCAACGCAAGGCACCAAAGAGCAGCGCAGCGCTCATCCCTGTCGCCGGGTGTGTTTGCCTTAGAGCTGATGCAGAGGCAAGCCCCCACGCCAAAGCCTTCTGGCAGCACACCGGGCTGGGGCTCTCCTCACGCCAGGCGGCGATTGCCCTTGATCACGAGGAAGCTCCCAATGCCGTGGATGGCCAAAAGGCCCGCCACACTGTTCGTCAGCGTCTGGCCGAAATCCATGTAACCCGTGCAGAGCAGATCAGCCTGCACACCGCAGGCATGGCCGCGCTGCATGCTGCCCTCCGCGCCGTGCAGACCCTGCGGCCCGGAAGGGTCACACTGCAGCTGGGCTTTCCCTACGTGGATGTACTCAAGCAACCGCAAGTGGTCTTCCACGGGGGTGAGCTGCTTCAACCGACGAGCCTGAGTGATGTGGAGGCGGCACTGGATCAACTGGATCCAGCTGCTGTGATTGTTGAACTGCCCAGCAACCCGCTGCTGTGCTGTGTCGATCTGCAGGGTGTGGCTGCCTTAGCCCACGCTCGCGGCATTCCTGTCATCGCCGATGACACGATCGGCACCGGGCTCAACCTCAACGCCTTGCCGTATGCCGATCTGATTTTCACCTCGTTGACCAAAAGCTTTGCCGGCCGTGGCGATGTGATGGCTGGCAGCCTTCTGGTGAGTCCAACCTCAGCTTGGGCCAACAAATTATTGGACGAGACCTCCTCGACTGCGAATCTCAGCGATGCCGATGCCATCGCCCTGGAGCAAGCCAGCCGCGATGTGCGAGAAAGAGTGCCACGCCTCGATGCCAACGCCCTAGTTCTCGCTGAGAGGTTGGAGGCCCATCCCGCCGTGGCAAGGGTGCTGCATCCGAAGAACTGTCCGAATTTCCAAGCGTTGATGCGGCGCGGAGCCGGCCATGGCTGCCTGCTGTCCTTCGAACTCAAGGGAGGAGGCAACAAAGCTCGCGTTGTTTATGACGCGCTGCGTGTGAGCAAAGGGCCCAGTCTGGGCACAGATTTCAGCTTGGCTTGCCCCTACGCCCAGCTTGCTCACTACGACGAACTGAGCTGGGCGGAGACCTGCGGTGTTCCACGCCATTTGTTGCGCATCTCCGTCGGGCTGGAACAACCGGAAGAGCTCTGGCGCCGCTTTGAGCAAGCTCTCAACGCCTAGTGACTGATCCCCCCGGGGGCCTTTGCCTTTCTGCATGCGAAATACAGCTCTCCGGATGATGCAGCCATTCAGACCACACCTCAGAACTTTTCGGCTGAAACGCTAACGATTGCAGAAGACCAAATCGTTGCCCGTTGGATGCCAATCGATGCTGGCACCGCATTCATCAAAGTCTGAACAAGGGGTTAAAAGGCGAACTGAAGATCGCTGGATCTTCCTAAATTGGTGAACTTGGGCTTCCTGCGTTCTCCACATGTCCCGCATTTACGACGACAACAGCCTTGCCATCGGCAATACACCTTTGGTGAAGCTGAACAACGTCACCAAGAACTGCAAGGCTACGGTTCTGGCCAAGATCGAAGGCCGCAACCCTGCCTACAGCGTCAAATGCCGGATCGGCGCCAACATGATCTGGGATGCGGAGAAAAGTGGTGACCTCACCAAAGACAAGGTGATCGTTGAACCAACCTCTGGCAACACAGGCATCGCTCTGGCTTACACAGCAGCGGCGCGTGGCTACAAGCTGATTCTCACCATGCCCGAGTCGATGTCCATTGAGCGTCGACGCGTGATGGCCGTTCTGGGAGCTGAGATCGTGCTCACAGAAGCCGCAAAAGGCATGCCAGGGGCAATCGCCAAAGCGAAAGAGATCGCTGATAGCGATCCATCGAAGTATTTCATGCCAGGTCAATTCGACAATCCGGCCAATCCCGATATTCATTTCAAGACCACTGGACCTGAGATCTGGAACGA
Source organism: Synechococcus sp. MIT S1220 (assembly GCF_047303025.1). Taxonomy (NCBI): domain Bacteria; kingdom Bacillati; phylum Cyanobacteriota; class Cyanophyceae; order Synechococcales; family Synechococcaceae; genus Synechococcus; species Synechococcus sp. MIT S1220. The sequence goes on from NZ_CP138939.1 coordinate 2,887,706, forward strand.
CTGCGACGGCGCAATCGACGTCCTCGTAGCGGGCGTGGGCACGGGTGGAACCATCACTGGTGTGTCCCGTTACATCAAAAATGAAGCAGGAAAAGCGATCGAATCTGTGGCAGTGGAGCCAACCCACAGCCCGGTGATCACCCAGACCATGAATGGCGAAACCGTTAAGCCTGGCCCCCACAAAATCCAGGGAATTGGCGCTGGTTTCATCCCCAAGAATCTGGACCTCTCCGTCGTGGACAAAGTGGAGCAGGTCACCAATGACGAATCCATTGCCATGGCACTTCGTCTTGCCCAGGAAGAAGGGCTTTTGGTGGGAATTTCCTGTGGTGCAGCAGCAGCTGCTGCCATTCGGCTCGCCGAACAGGATGCTTACGCCGGAAAAACCATTGTCGTTGTGCTACCCGACCTGGCAGAACGGTATCTTTCTTCTGTCATGTTCGCGGACGTTCCCACTGGCATCATCGAACAACCAGTTGCTGTTTAGGGATCAATCACACGAGAGTATTTCATTCACTAATCATTACAACCTCGCCTTGCAGCGAGGTTTTTTATTGGCGTTGAAAAAAGAAAGATCAAAAAGCATAGTCACCTAATCCCCTCGCAAGAGAATCTTTAATCCCCTAATGCGTTATACCTTCAAAGACTTTTCGACACTCTAACTAATCATCGTTGCGTGAACCCTCGCCAAGAATCTAAAGAGTTGAAAGCAAAATCACATGAGACGAGTTCAAAAAACTGTTCTAAGCGTGAATGTCAAGCCAAGTAGCCCAAGACAAACATCACAACAGTGCCAGTGTGCGGGATGATAGTTGCAATAGCAGCTGATCATGAACTCCAACCAGGTCGTGAGCCTCGGTTCTCTGGAAGCAGACCTCGGACTCAGTCGGGTTGACCTGCTTCTGATCATTCGTGAACTCGGGATCGAGCAGATCAAACAAGGAATGCGAACATGGATAAGGCAGGAAGAAGCAAACCGTCTTTACCAGCATCTAGGCAAAAGCAACCCAAGAGAACCACTCGTTGCAGAAGTCGTACCCATCTCAACGCCTGATGATGCAGCAGCACTGACAACAACGACGGGAAATGAAACAGGGGATGAAGAGCTAAGAAAATACTCCAAACTCAAGCTTTTACGAGAGCGCATTGAATTATTGGATTTACTTCAATCAACGGAAGTTGAGCTTGCCAGCCAAGAGATCTGCACCGTACTTGACATGAAACGACTCCCTCCAACGGATGACCTCGGTAATGACCAAGAAGGATTCCGGAGAATGGGGCTTAAATTTATCCGTATCAAACGAGACAAACATCGCACATCCTGGAAAGTAAGGCGATCAAACTGAACACCAATCAAATATCAGAACCTGCTAACCGATACAACAACCAATCAACAAGTCGTTTAATTTATGAAGGATCTATGATTTCCATGCGTGGCAGGCTTCACCACTGCTTTCGCCACTGTTGCAATCGCCGGAATCGGGGATAAGTCATTTCTAACGGCGCTAGCCCTTGCTGCCTGTCACAAGGCTCGCTGGGTTTTTACCGGCTGCATAGCTGCACTGACGTTCGGAACAGCGCTGTGGATTTTGATTGGCGCATGGATGAGCACAATGATTCCCGTTGAGGCGATTAAAACAGTTTCAGGAATTACCTTCATCTTCTTCGGCTTAAAGGCCTTGTCTGAAGCAATGTCAGCGAAGATGCGACCAAAGAAGATCGAGCCTGAAAACAGCTGCCATCAGAAAATTTTAAATTCACACCATCCAACATCTGCGAACGCGGTAATTCGGAATTCTTTTACAACAACGTTTATCGCCGAGTTTGGAGATCGCACCCAGCTGGCACTGCTAGCCCTCGCAGCTGGACCGAACATTTCAGCAGAAGATATATTTACAGGAGCAACCGCTGCCAATTCAATACTTTTAATCCTAGCAGTGACTTCAGGGAAATTCATGAAAAGCTGGCTTTGCAAAAAGAAAATTCTGCTAATAAGCGCAGGCCTATTCCTCATTCTCGGTACAAAAATATTATTATTTTCATGAAAGAATTCAACGAAAACTTTTTATTTTTCCAATTTATTTAAACAAATTTTCAAACCTTTTAATACCTATTATTAGCCAGTCATAGGAATTAGATTGCCTGAATGAAAGGACGCCTGAGTGCGATGGCCATATCAAAAATGATTGTGGCTAGCATCAAAACCCAAAAGCCAGGCGTTAAAGGCAAAAACAATCCAAACAGGCCGATGAGGAAAAGCAACAAGGAGAAAAAGAGAAGCGAAAATGAGATCGACATCGACAAAGCATTAAAAAGCATGCGAGACAAATTCTGGAAACGCAACCCTGTGCCATTGAAAACCTGTTCCACAACCTCTGTTTGGGACAAAGGTATTTCAGAGATAGACAAGCTTTGCTTATTAAGCTCATGAACTAGCCTATCTCTCACCATGAATGTCGTGATTTTCGAAGCATGACTACCACAGATTTTATAAGTAATCACGATGGAGCTGGCTATCGAATTCAGCCTCAACGACCATAGCGAACAAGGGAATGCAGAATCGATGTCTGCTGCAAGTTTTATCCAATCTAGTTTCTTTGAACTATCGAGTTTGAATCTCCAACGATGACTTGTATGGTGAACTAAATTAAGCGAAGCTGCCATGATATCTATATTTACGCAGCATTGACAGCATTATAGATATTCATTTCTTTGCAATACATCCACCCAAAACCTTCAGGATCATGACCTGAAATCCAGGTTGTAAAATCAACTTGCTTGCGACGGGCAGAAATCTTTTGATAGCTCAAGCCCACCCTTTTTGACAGTTCAGAGAGGTTGAGTTGTTGATTCAATGGTTCGGGATAGGTACTAGTTGATCCATTTTCATTGTTTTGCAGACTCTCAGAAGGAAGTGTATCTTCTTGATCTGGTGTAGAAGATGGTAAAGCTTTAGCTTTAAAGCCAACAGCACGAATAGCGTTAGCTGCTGCAACCAGACAAGATCCGTTGTTTAAGAATACAGCAGCAATGGGGCTGACGGGCAAGAACGTACCTATGACAAGCGCTGAAAGATTTGGAACGCCAACGATGCCAATATTTTGTTTTACAAGGGCAAATGTGTGTCGTGCTAAATCCTGAGCGACAATCAAATCTGATACGCGGTCGTTGGTTAAAACAATGTCCGCAGTTTCTCGGGCAAGATCGCTTCCAGAGGCAAAAGAGACTGACACATCTGCGTAAGCAAGTGCTGCAGAATCATTGATTCCATCACCAACAAAGACGACTTTCTTACCCTGAGATGTGAATTTCTGAACTAATTCAGCTTTCTGGTCTGGCAAAGCGTCGGCATGCACTTCATCCGGTGTCAGACCAATATCTCTGGCAACTGCATGCGCAACTGCTGAAATATCGCCAGTTAGCATATGGGCCTCCATACCGCGACGATGTAATTCAGAAATCATGTCACGCGTATCTGGTCGAATCTGATCAAGAGCGTAGTGAATACCAACGAGTTGTCCGTCTTGAGCAAGATAGATCGGCGTCGCTACGTTTAAAGATTGATCTGCTTCAAAATCAGGGATGAACACTCCTTCATCGTCAAGGAGTTTGGAATTACCCAGAAGGACCTGTCGGCCATTGACTGTGGCACACACACCTCGGCCAACTCTGTAATCCCAACTATCACAATCAATAACATCAGCATTCTCTCGTTCTGCAAAATCTCGAATCGCCTTGGCAATGGGATGATTCAACCCTTGCTCAAGAGAAGTTGAAAGCTGCAGGAGTTCATGAATACGTTCTTTTGAGGGATTTGAAAGAACTTCTCCATGATCACCAAAAATTGCAAAATGAACAACAGAAGGGTGACCCTCAGTAAGAGTTCCAGTTTTATCAAAAACAACAACATCAATATCAACAAGTTGTTCCAAAGCACGTCCGCTACGAATCAGTAATCCCTGGCTTCCAGCGCGAGTAAGAGCAGCCATAATGGCCGTCGGAACAGACACACGAAGTCCTGTTCCAAGATCGAACATCAAGAGAGAGGCTGCTTGCGCAATATTTCCTGCACTAAGGAGAAGAGAAACCCCTGCCAATACCAAGGTAGGTATAACAAATCTGTTAGCGATATTTGCTGCGAAATTGCCAACGCGTGTATCGAAGACAGGCGCTGATTCAATCATCTTTGTAATTTGACCAACTCGTGTGTCGTCCCCTACTGCAGAAGTTGTAACAATAATGTTGCCTTCCAAGACGATAAATCCAGCCAAGATCTCATCACCTGGACCCGAATGACGAGGAACAGATTCGCCGGTGAGTTTTACAACATCAAGGGAAGCTTCTCCAGTTTCAATAACACCATCAATTGGTATTTTATCGCCAGGCAAAAATGCAACGCGGTCGCCAGCATTCAGATCATAACTTGAAACAACAACTTCTCCATTATCTGTAAGCAGTCTGACATCTGATTGCAAACTCGATACAAGATCGGTATTAGAGGAATGGGCTATGCGTTGGGTTGCATCACGAACAGCCTCGCCACCTTCAATCATTGTAATCATCATCGCTGGGCCCAAAAGAAATCCTTCTAGGCTGTGGAGAAGAACCGCTAAACCATCAAGGAAGTCAACATTGATTTTGCGCTCTTTTTTTAATCCGTCCCAGGCACGTTTGAAGCTCAGATGAGCAGAAATGATGATAAAACCACCGACAGCTAAAGGCGGTAGGGAGAGAGGGCCTGATAAAATAGCTAGTCCGAGAGAACAAACAGGGAGGATTACTCTTGAAGGTACGAATTTTTCATCTTCTTCGTCGACAACGAGATCGCCGCGCGTCTGCACAGCTGCTGATTCATCAATGAATGGAATATGAGGGATATCTTCTACTTTTTGCGGCACAGAGCCGAGCCATTGGACAACATCAATGGTCGATTCCTTCGTAAAAGCAATGATGTAACAGCCAGCCCATTGATTAAATCTTACTCGTTCTACTCCACTCAAATTTTTTAAATGACGCGCAAAGTTTTCAGGATCCTTTAAAGAAGAAAGAATGCTAAATCGTAGACGACGCGTCGATGCATGGAGAATCCGGTCAACAAAACTGGGCATTCCCCGTTTTTTTTGCACTTGCGCCTCTTTCCGATTTCCCTCGATGACATCAAAACCTTTGCTTGATGCTTCGAACTGATAAGAGGCAGCCATGAGTGATAAAAACAGGAGGATTGGAAGGCTGGAGGCCTTTTATTCGACAGTGACTTCAGTAATTGTGGAAGAATTATCCTTGCCGGCGCTTGAGTTTGTCTCCGAAGAAGAGCTGTCATCAATTTCGTCCGAACTTGATTCGGATTTCGCCTCTTCAACTAGATCAACGAAAGTTTCAGCGACTTCTGCTGCACCTTTTGCTACACCACGTACAACTTTCGAGGCAGCACCTGCTGCAACGATGCCAACCTTGACACCACTTTTTGCCATAGTTCGACCGGCCTGCCCCATAGAGTCTCCGAGTTCTTGATTACCCATCTTTTTGACGACTGGAGCCATTGCCATGAGAGCTGCCCCCGCACCAAAGGCAACAATCATCTCAAACTCGAACATGGCATCATTCCAGTGGGTGGTACTTTACCCCGAAAATTGTGATTTGATGGGTCGGTATCACCAAGGACGTACACTTCTGGCAGCGGCTCCGTGATTCGATTTATCAGCAGCGATAGGTATAGCTCATTACACTTTTTCGTTCAAAGTTTGGTGCATTGCCTGAAAGACACCAAAATCATCCAAGTCGTTGATTGCACAGGTGAGTTGCAGTCAGAACAGTTCATCGATCTGCCCTGTGAATTTAATCAGATCAACCAAATTGAAACGATCAATGTACTGTGGAGCGAATTAAACCCCCACGCGAAAGAGTGGTGGTCTCTCCTTGATATAGCAAACAAGCAAGCCATCGAATTACCAGACATACCAGGCCTAAAAGACATCATCATACTTTTGGAAATAGCCAGAATTATTGACAGCTTGAGCACCAATAAAGAACTCATTTTTATTTTTCCAGCTCCAGTCCAAGCCAGTCGGCTGTTTGAAATGGCACAATCAGGTCCTCGATTGCTCGAAAGCTTTGTTGAACCAGTTTTAAATTGGTGGGACAACACAAAAAAGTCGTTATCTGCGGTTGAAGCACTACTCCGATTGAAGTTACCCGACTCTCAGCAATTACGTTTCAACGCTGTATGGAGCAAAAGATTAGAATTATTACAAACAATCAGCACCAATCGAGATCTTCACCATTTGATTATGATCCTCGACGGTCTCAACTCCTCTTCTGAATTTATTAATCACCGCCTTTGTCTTTGTGGTCTGCATGCAGCTGTGCCCACTCATCTTCTTCTTTGTAGTGGGACCAAGGATCTAGATAAACAAATGCAAAAGACCATACGTCCGGAGTGGATGTATTTTTCGCCCTTAAATCTTGACCAATCGACATTCGATATCGAAAGATTCAAAAACGAAGAAAAGCTTGTCAGCAGTCAGCCTATTTTTGATAGCCATAAAAAAGCATTCTCAATTTTTTTACCTGGCATCATTAAATCATGTTTATCAATCCAGCAGCTCGATGCCATAATCTATATTATTTATTCGGGAAAAAAACGAGCCATCGAATTACCTAATAGTTTTAAAGATCTTCACTGTCTTAAGGCCTCAGTGGATGGATGGACATTACACATGACATTTTCAACGGCAAGTTAGTGCTTGGAGCCTTTGGGTCTCCAACCCAATGCCCACGCGATTAGAAAGAAGGGTGTACCTGGCATTACAGGTAAAATCCAACCTAAAAAAGCCAAAACAAGCATTGCTTGAGCGCTAAATTTTTTTGTATTTAGAACTAAAAGATCAACTTTTGTGGGAGGACGAGCTGGACCAAAGGCTTCTACTTGTTGAAAATAGTTATTAAACCATTGCAAGAACTCATCAGCATTCAGTACTTCACTAGATACTGAAATCAAAATACAACCATGGAAATTACTTGATTTCGTCAAATTAATTTTTGGATAAACATAATTAAACGAAAATATCATTACATCAAACTGATGACGGGTTAATTTTTTTCGAAAATCAAATCTAATTCGAAAAGGCAAAAGGTGTTTGATAACTGTCAAAAGGGGAACCTTATTGCCAATAAAAAACGTTCACCAAAACTCAGGACTTTGCTGCTGGTTTGATGCTTGCTTTTGGTTCAGCCAGGTCTGCCTTTGCTTCAGCAAGGATATCTCCAAAACTTTCTCCAACTTCATTCAAGCCTGACTTAATACCTGAAAACAAACCCGAAAATTTGGAACCCACAACAAGACCAAGTTTCAAACCTTGTTTCGTTAAACCACGGCCTGCACCTGAGATCCCTTTGGTAATTGCACTTTCTCGGCCAGCCACTGATGCTGCTACGGGAGTTAAAGCAACCAATCCAGCGCCAATGCCAAAGGCAACAAGGTACTCAAGCTCGAACATGATTAGACTTGAATGACCCTATTAGCCTAAGAAGGGATAGCCTTTTTGTGAAGCCCTATTCTCTGCCTATCAAGACAATACGTTGATTTGCCAACAACAATTTTTTGTTGGTCATACTTGCGTGATGATCGCCAGGATCATTGACAATACAGTTGAATAGAATAAGAATGATGCGATACAGTGGATAATGACAATTCTTCGCAAGAATGAATCTTCGATGCTGCAATCAGTCATAGAATAAGTTAACCCTATGCTGTAAGAGACATAAATAAAATCACTGAAACATGGTTCTTTGCCTTCAAACACGAAAGCCTGCTGATCTTGCCCTTCCAAAAGAGGAGATCGATTTAATTCATAATAACATTTTGCGTAGTAAATCGCGAATCCATTATGCAATTGAAGCCATGTCAAAAATAATGCCAAGAAAGTAGTGAATGTATGGATAGATTTGGGAAGTACACTGTTTGCATGCTGCAAATCTGAAATGCAGAAACTTAGCATTCCAATACTCATAAAAACCAGCGCAATTGTTCGAAACGCTATAAAGGACTCTTTCGATTCCCACCGATTAAAAATCTGTCTAGTCTGATCAACTTTCAGCAACCATGTGCGTCGAAACAAAGCAACAAAGTCCCACGCCAATGCAAGTGTTACAGCGAGAGTAAACGATTCCTTATAACCAAGAAATTGTATCGATATGAGATAAACAACAGTGCCAACTAGAAAGGATCGAATCAAACGATAACGGTCAGTCAAAAAACGGGGATGTAACATTATCTTTCCCAAAGACTAGGAAACATATTGTGGCCCATGAAGAATGTCGAGTCAGAAACATACAAAAATCTTTTATAAATCGGCGTTGTTCTGCGGCAAAGGAGCTTTAACAACAGGTTGATGCCAAAATCAATGGAAAAAGAATTCATGTTCATTCCAAATAATCAGAAATACTGATGCCGATAAGAGCTATCAAAGAAAATCAAACCAATATTAGGATCAATCGTTTTCATACGCTACAGCAAAACCAGAATCTGGCTTTATGGGGCAGCAGCGAAACAGATTTTGGTATTCAAATGAACAGAACTAAAATTCACAACCGTGCATTTGATGATTTTTCGAGCATGGCTTAGATGAACGAGACTCTTTTAACCACCAACACACTTGCAAAAAAATAGGGGAAAGCTCCACACATTGGTCGCGATGAGCGAGATGGTTGGAATGACTCATCATTCAATCTCCATTTCACAAGAAGAATAAACGATGATTAAAAGTCTTAGCTTATTCTAATCCATTTCGTCAAGCAAGTCCGTTTGACCACCAGGATTGTCAAGACACAGTGCTCCATATCCATTAATGGATGAGAATCCAAAATACAATTCTTAGAAAAAAAGTGACGATTTGATCAGCTTAAACACGTTAATTGAATAGAATTTATCTATTATTGATCACAGAAGATAATTCCTTTGTTAGCTAAAATTCTTGATTACAGAAATACGCAATGACTATAGTTTATGAAAAATGTTCTAAATGATCAATCGATCGATAAAGCAAAAACAAGCGTTGATACACCTCCAGGCCTTATGCTCTTCGTCTCCCTAATGCAGAAAAATATCATAAATAAATGAATTTGTTTCAGAACAGAGCATAAAAACTCATGGCGGTGGTTATAACTGTTGAACAGCCCTGGAAAGAATGAAATCATATTCATGAGAAAATGCTGACAATCTAAACAGCTGTCAGGAGCAAAAATCAGTGGTATAAAGCAGGAAACACCAAATTGATCATGGCTGTCAATGATCAAACCTATCTGGATTCCGATGATAAAGATTATCTTGATCCACCGGGGATCCTAAATGAGTTAAAAAAAGGTTTGCAGAGGTTTCTTGATGGCACATCTGCCCACCCCCACGCAACAGAGGCAAGACGACACCAACTGCTAGGTGGGCAGCATCCTCAAATCGCTGTGCTTGCCTGCTCAGATTCACGTGTTCCTGTTGAGGTTATTTTCGATGCAGGGTTTGGAGATTTATTCGTAATACGTAATGCAGGAAATACAAATACATTTGGATCTGTAGGTTCAATTGAATATGCCATCGAAGATCTAAAGATCAGGCTTTTACTCGTAATGAGCCATCAAGGCTGTGGTGCTGTGAAAGCGGCTTACTTAAGAAATCAAGCTTTTTCGCCATCACTAACTGAACTGGTGAACGATATCAAAGGTGGGTTGAACCAAAATGGCCTCGATACAAACGACGAAACAAGTTACGAGCGAGCATGTGTACAGCATTCCATGATCACCGCTCAATCATTAATTCAATCGAGTAAAATTATAGAGAGAGCAGTTTTAGAAAAGAACTTATTGGTCCAGCCAGCTTTCCTGCACATTGATCCACTCTCAATCGAATGGCTGGACACCTTCTACGGAAAAACTTGATTTGTTTCTAGGCAACAAGATATTAAAGAAGCTGGGCTACCGCGATTGCAGGTTTAAGTCGTCATAATTAAGTTATCTATTTGCTATCAAGGCTGTCTTTAAAATGGACGATTGATCGATCCACATCGCATCTCCATATGAAAAAAAACGATATCGAAGCTTGATTGCTTCAGCGTACAAATCCAAAAGTTTTTCCCTTCCAATCAGGGCGCTTACAAGCAGGAGCAGTGAGCTTTTCGGGAGATGAAAATTGGTCAACAAGCCCTGCACCACATGAAATTGATAACCCGGCTGAATGACAAGATTCACGGTCCCTATGAATGGCTTGAGCATACCGCCGTGGGCTTGAGCGGCCCCTTCCAAGGCCCGCACACTCGTGGTGCCTACCGCGATCACTCGGCCTTTACATCGAGACACCGCATCCACAACGGTCTGGTTCACTTCAACCCACTCACTGTGAAGCTGCAGATCCCTGAGATCTTCAACCTCAACCGGACGAAACGTTCCAAGACCGACATGGAGGGTGATGCATGTGAGCTGAACCCCTTTGCGTTGCAGAGCAGCCAGTAGTTCGTCGCTGAAATGGAGCCCCGCCGTAGGAGCAGCAACCGCTCCGGGACGATCGGCATAACGCGTTTGATAGCGCTCTGCATCCTCAGAATCATGCCGTTGGATGTACGGCGGCAACGGCACTTCACCGCATTGGTTCAACAGGGACTCAATCGTTTCAGCATCCCTGCAATCACTGGGGAACTGAATCACACGTCCACCAGTTGCACTGTCTTCAGCTAACACAGTGAGCGCAATGGATGTGCCGTCAATCGTGACGACGTCACCGGGACGCATCCGCTTGGCTGGCCTGGCGAGACAGAGCCACTGACCATCACCACGAGGTTCCAATACCAACAGTTCTGAACGCCCGCCTCCTGAACGCCGCACCTTCAATCGAGCTTTAAGCACGCGCGTGTCATTCACCACCAGCAAATCATCGGCCTGAAGTTCATCCAATAAATCCCAGATGCAGCCATGCCTGACCGCTTCCGCAGTTTCACCAGACGGGGGCACCATCATCAATTTGGCACTGTGCCTTGGTTCCACTGGAACCTGAGCGATCCGCTCAGGTTCCAGTGGATAGTCATAACTGCTGAGGTGCTGGTCTCTGTGGTCAGGCACTGAGCCCTCAGAACGCCAGACTTTCTGGCCGTATTTCGATCAGCTCGGCCAGATCCTTGAGGAAGGCGGCACCATCTGCCCCATAAATCACCCGGTGATCGGCAGTGAGGTTCACCTGCATCTGCCGCTTCACGGAGATCGAACCATCCTTCCCTGCGACCACGGTGGGACGGGACGCGGCCACCGCCAGTATTGCTCCGGTGCCAGGCGGCAAAATCGCATCAAAGCGGTCGACGCCGAACATTCCCAGATTGGACAGGGTGAATGTTCCAGTGCTGTATTCCTCAGGCTGCAACTGTTTGCTGCGAGAACGCTTCACCAAATCCTTCCACTGACGAGACATCTCATACAGATCCGTCCGATCAGCGCCGCGCAGCACCGGAGTGATCAAGCCGCCGTCTTCCATCGCCACAGCAACGGCCACATTGACATCAACGGGATAGGCCATACCGGCAGCTGTGGTGGCGGCATTGACCTGTGGGTGACGCGCCAGGGTGACGGCCACAGCTTTCGCGAGCAGGGCAGTCATGGTGACTCCCTTTGGCTTCACCTGTTTGTAGAACGCATCCAGCTTGTCGGTAGTGATCGTGTAGCCGACACGAAAACACGGCACCGCGAGACTGGCTTCCATGTTCCGGTTCACCGCTCCCTGCAACGTGTTGAACGGCACTGTTTCACCTGGGCTGCCAAAGCTGTTGCCGGCTTGAGCCGATCCCGACCCAGGCGATGTCGGAGCTCCTGAAGGCCCCCCATGAGCTGAAACAGCTGGGGCTGTGCCTTCAGCGACACGAGGTACGGAGATGGGCTGCCCTTTGGCCTTCTCCACATCCTCGGCCTGGATACGACCGTGAGGCCCACTGCCCTGAATCGTGGCGAGATCAACACCCAACTGGCTTGCAAGCTTCTTGGCTCGGGGGCTGGCGACAATGCGTTCACTGTTCACCACAGGTGCCACTGGCGCAGCGGGTGCCGAAACCGCTGGTGCAGGGGCCGGCGGTGCTGACGGCGCTGGAGCTGGAGCTGCAACTTCAACTTCGGGTGCCGGAGTTGGAGCAGGTGCAGGGGCTTGAGCAGGTGCAGCTGCTCCACTTGGTGCCTTGGCTTGGGCCTCGGCGATCTCTGCCTCGCTCTCAACAATTAAACCGATGGTTTCTCCCACAGGTGCTGTGCTGCCAGCAGGCATCAGCACAGCCGCGAGATAACCGTCCTGAAAGGACTCAACATCCATATCAGCCTTGTCGGACTCAACAACGAGAACCGATTCACCGCGACCGACCTTGTCGCCAGGTTGCTTCAGCCATTCCACGATCTTGCCCTCAGTCATGGTGGAGCTGAGGGCAGGCATGAAGATGTCGTGGGTTGCCAAAACCGTCTCCTGATGGGCAGATCAGGGGAGTTTACGAGTCAACTGACAGCTGGGTTCAGGCGCCTTCGATCGCCTCAACAACACCATCGCGAACGACGATTGCAACCTGCATCTTCTCGACGAGGTTGTCCCCCACCTTCAACTCACAGGTGCTCTCCAGCTGACCCTGTTCAACGATCTGATCCATTTCGAGCTCCCGCACCTGGGATTGCTGCTGCAAGAAGGTGCGTTTCTGTTCCTCCAGCTCTGCACGCTTCGCTGCAACCTGCTGTTGGATCTGGGCAACCTGATCCTGCACGCGGGGGTCGAGGGGATTAGCGCTCTGACGACGGACCTCCTCAACCACCTGCTGTCCTTCCTGCTCAAGCTGACCGAGTTGCTGGTCGATGCCGGCGATGCTGTTGCTGATCTCCCGTTCTGCTTCCTCCTTCCAGGTTGGTGTGACCACGGCGCGGACGGTGATCGGGCGTTTGATCGTTAGGGAGCCGTCAGACATGGAACTGAAGAAGTCGCGCCAAGCGTCTCAGCGACAGCCTCAACGGTCAATCGCCGGAGAACCGGCCAAGCATCAACGGTGATAGATCGCAGCGATCAATGACGCATCACGAGCTGTGATCCGATCGCGCCGCTGCTTCAAGGTCTGCGTCAGCAAACCGTTGTCAATGCTGAAAGGATCCACGAGCACAACACCAGCCAGCCGTTCATCACCCCGGGCGCCCACCCGCTGCTTCAGGAGACGGTTGCACTCCCGCATCAGTGCTTTGAGCAGAGCCGGATCGCCAGGCTGACCGCCCAAATCCTCAGGGAGCCTCAGGCCCTCTGTAGACGCCCAGCGCTTGATCTCCTCGGTCCGCGGCACCAGGAGAGCACCAAGCTGACGCTCGTCCTGGCCCACCAGCATCACCTGCTCGATCAGAGGGCTAGCGACCAGGGCTTCCTCCAATGGACCCGGTTCAATGTTTTCTCCACTGCTCAGAACAATCGTGTCCTTGGCACGACCGGTCAACGCCAGAGAGCCATCCGGAAGCAGCATCCCCAAATCGCCGGTATCGAACCAGCCATCCGCATTTAGCACCTTGCTGGTGGCCTCGGGTTTGCGGAGATACCCCCCCATCACCTGCGGTCCCCGCACGAGAACACGACCCCGCTGCCGAAAGCCGAGAGCCGAGCCCGTTTCCGGATCAACAATCCGAAATTCGGTTTCGGGCATCGGGAGGCCGGAACTCCCACGGATGTTCCGCCAGGGACGGCGGCAGCTCACAACAGGGCTTGTCTCCGTGAGGCCGTACCCCACCAGCAGTTCAATCCCCACAGCTTCAAAAAAACCATCCACATGTGGAGCGATGGCACCACCACCACTGATCGGGTAAGCCAGTTGTCCCCCACTCAGTTGGCGCCGCAACTTTGGCCAGAGCAGGGCTGAGGCAAGAGCATGCAATGGCCAGCGAAGGAGTGCTTCGAATGATGCCGAAAAACGCCCAAGTACAGGGGTCGATTCCAGAAGCAGGTTGCGTGCCGTTCGCCATGCCTTGCGTTGGGCAGCGCTGTTGGCCAGAGCGGCTTGAAGAAGCCTCTGACGGAAAGGAGGGAAGGTTTTGACCACATCATCAAAGCCGGCCTGAACCGCCTCCCACAGACGGGGGACCGTCGCCATGGCGATGGGGCGGACCCGGGGCAGGTCTTTTTTGAGTTGCTTGATCGTGGTGTAGCTCTGCGTGCAGCCACAGGAAAAGAAGTAGTAGCTGGCACTCCGTTCGTAGGCATGCCAGATGGGCAGAACGCTCAGCACCGGTGCTCCGGCTTCCGGGTAGGCCACACAGGCCAGCGAACGCATCTGATGCAGCAGGTTGCTGTGACGAAGGGGGACCCCCTTCGGCTGGCCCGTGGTTCCCGAGGTGTAAAGGATCGTGGCGACGGCGTCGCCCGACACATCGAAGCCAACACCCGAACGCCTGGAGCCGACATCAAGCATCTCCTCAAACCCGATCAATCCGTCCGCAGGCTTTCCCTCAAGCTGCACCACAAAACGCAGCTCTTGTTTCTGCTCTGAGGTCAGCTCCAGCCGGTGCCACAGATCAGCGTTCTGGACAACCAGCGCTGCGGCCTGACAGTCCTCAAGGATGTAACGCAACTCCTCCACCGGTGCGGAAGCCCCTCGCACCGCATCGGCAGCACCAGCGCGCATCAGTCCCTGATCAGCCACCAGCCAGCGGGGACTGTTTTCCGCGAACATCGCCACCACATCACCAGAACGGATTCCCAGGTCATGGAAAGCGGCGGCAGCCGTTTCAATGCGCTGCGCCAGCTCCCCGTAATTGAAACGCTCCGGGTGGGCAGCATGCGGTGCATCAACCGCGGTGACAGTCCCGTGATGAGCTGCCAGCCACGACCAGATCCCATCAACACGGGTGAGCCCAGCGACATGGGAATGACGCTCCAAGGCCTCTCGCTCCCGAGGAGCGGGTGTCCAGCCACTCGTGGCCACAACAGCACTAGGGGCGCTCATGAAACCGGGCTCGGATCTGTCGACAGGCCTATCACGGTTTGTCCAGCCAGGCCAACCCGAAGCGCTGCGCAATAGCCCTTCGCATCAGTGGTTGCACCTGATCAACTGTCAAACCGGGAATCCAGTCGGAAAGGCGTCCCACTGGCTTCCCCTGAAGACCGCAAGGGGTGACTGCGGCGAAACCGCTCAGATCACAGTTCACGTTCAAGGCAAGACCATGTTGGGTGACCCAACGGCGACACCCAATCCCGATCGCCGCCACCTTGCGCCCCTCGAGCCAGAGCCCCGTCAGGCCTTCAACCCGCTCTCCACAAAGGTCCAGCTCTGCCAGCACATCGATCAGCGCCTGCTCCAGCTGCCGCAAATACCAGTGCAGGTCTGGGGTACGGCGCTGCAGATCAAGCACCGGGTACACCACAAGTTGACCGAGGCAGTGATAAGTCACCTCCCCACCACGGTCGATGCGATGCAGGGGTGCGGGCGGCCCAGCCGGATCGAAGTGAACATGCTCGAGGCTGGCGCCGCGCCCGAGGGTGTAACAGGACGGGTGCTGCAACAACCAGACAGCCTCGTCTCCACCAGGGACATCGATCAGGCTCTGCTGCCAGCGCTGCTGATCAATCCAGGCGCGATCAAAAAGCACTGGATCCTCAGGCTCAAAAAAAATCAACTTGCAGGGGTGTGCCGGGAGCCCAACCGTTCCTAGTTTGCTGTTACTAACCGGCAAGGAGTGACTGATGAAGTTGCTGATCCATGGTCGCAACCTCGAGATCACGCCGGCCCTCAGGGATTACACCCAGACCAAACTTGAGCGGGCCGTGCATCATTTCGGCGACGTGGTGAGGGAAGCGGATGTGCACCTGTCCGTCGCCCGCAATCCCCGAGTTCCCCAGCAGACGGCAGAGGTGACCGTTTTCGCGAACGGCACGGTCATCCGTGCTCAGGAGCGCAGCGAGAACCTCTACGCCAGCATCGATCTTGCAGCTGGCAAGCTCTGCCGCCAGCTCCGTCGCTGGAAAGATCGCCACACTGATCATCATCACAGCCACGGACATCGGGCCAGCGTGACGCCCAGTACTGAGGATGTCAGCGACGACAGCCAAGTCGACGCATCACTCGTGCAGGGGCGGCAGGTGAACCTCCCTGATCCGGGGGTGCGACGCAAATATTTCGCCATGCCACCCATGAGCCTGGATGAAGCTCGCCGACAACTGGATCTGATCGATCACGATTTCTACCTGTTCCGTGATGGAGGCAGCGGCGAACTCCAGGTGATCTATCGACGCAACCATGGGGGCTATGGCGTGATTCAGGCCAAGGAATGATCCGTTCAAGCTGATGGCCGGGCCCACCAAGGACCTTCCGGATCTGCCCCCGCTGCTTGATCAGGCTGTACTCGACCCGCTGCTCACCAATGAACAGCTGATTGAGGGTTGTGACGCCGGCCGCCAGGAGAGGGTTCGGGGAATCTGCACCACACTGCAGCACGTACCGACACTTAGAGATCGACTAGGAGGAAAAGACGGACCTTGTCTGATCGCGACAATCGGATTTCCCTTCGGAGCCCTGCCCCAGGAGTTGAAGCTGAGCGAAGCGGAGTGGGCCGCAGCCCATGGAGCTGATGAATTAGATGTAGTTCCAAATTTCACAGCCCTCATCAACGGTCAATCGGGTGTTTTCGCAGAAGAACTGGGCTTGATCTGCGGCCTTGGGCTACCGATCCGAGTGATTCTCGATATGGCCCGGATGCCGACTGAGCTGCTCGCTGTCGCCGTTGAAGCAGCGATCGATGCCGGAGCGGCTGGTGTTCAGACAGGTAATGGTTTTGGGCCAGCTGCAAACCCGGAGCAGATCGAGGCACTGAAACCCCTTTGCCGTGGTCGTTGCGCCATCAAGGCAGCTGGGGGCATCCACAGCCTGGAACAGGTGTTGGCCCTGATCGAGGCAGGGGCAAGTCTGCTGGGCACGAGCAGCGCACCACAGCTTCTGCAGAATCTGCGGCGTCCCAACCACAGAAACCAACAGGGCGATCCCACTCACTAAGCACTGTGATTCCTTGGCTCGACAGTCGTCCAACCGAACTGACCGCGCGGTTGTCGTCACTGAACCATCAGTTCCAACTGCTGCGATGCCTGGTCGATTTCTGCGACCGCATCGTTAAGCCTCTCGACGGCCCGATAGAGCTCAGCCCAGTCATTTTTGAGCACATCGCTCCCAAGGGTTCTGGGCTGACTGAATCTGCCCTCCTGCAGTACAACGCGATTGCACGACTTGGAATCCGCGCCCATTTCGGCCGGATTCGAGCTGAAGCGAGTAACGATTCAGCGCGCGAAGGGAAGGACTGAAGGCAATGGGCGATCGAAGAATCGAGGGGCTGGCGCTCAAGGTGGGGCCACTTGGCGAACACGACCGATTGCTGACGTTGCTCAGTGAAACCGAAGGGGTGACCCGGCTGGCAGTACCGGGCGCCCGACGGCCGAGAAGCAGCCTGGCCGCAGCGGCACCACTCACATTGCTCGAACTACAGGTGGGAGGACGCCGCGGCCTGGCACGGGTGCGGCAACTGAAGGTGCATCGCAGCTTTGCCGCCCTGGGCCGCCATCTGGAAACCCTTGCAGCAGCCCAATCGCTGACAGATCTCTGCCTTCAGCTGAGTGCCGATGAGGATCCGATCCAAGGTTTGCTGCCGATGCTGATTCTCCATTTGGAGCGGTTGGAGGCTCTTTCCGGGCACAGGGACGCGGTTTTGGCCTCAGCGGTTCAGGGATCGATCCATCTGCTCACCCTCGGCGGATACAGCCTTCCTCTGCAGAGCTGCTGCCGCACGGGTGAACCTCTCAACCCACCAATCGGTCAATGGCATTGGCGCTGCAGCCTGCTCCCTGAAGACGGCTTTGCCATTGGCTCCCTGCCTGAAGCACGATTGAAGCTCAACCCCTCTGAACTAGCGCTGCTTCAGCGCCTGAGCCGCTCAGATCTGCCTCGCCGACAGGATGGAACGCTGATGGGTCCGGTTCGGGTGTGGCTGCGACTACTCACTGTTGTGGAGATCTGGGTGCGAACGCACCTTCCGAGACGTTGCCGTGCGCTCGCCATGCTCCATGAAACCTTGACGATGCCCGGATTGAGCGATCATGACCGCGACGCAACGGGGTCTTGAAGGGAACGAGACTGAACAACCCAGAACCAACCCTTCCGATCAGCGGCAACCCTGACGGAAGCCGTGGGCTGCAGGCGGTGCTTCAAATCAAGGATTTCCGCTGTCTCTGGATCGGGCAGATCTTCTCCCAACTGGCGGATAAGTTCTACATCGTGCTGATGGTTTATCTGATTGATCAGCATCTGCTTCTACAGGCTGGCAAGTCCGATGCATTGGCTGGAGTTGCCTCCGCCATTCACCTCGACATCAGCACAAGGGCCCAGGTCATCACGCTTTTAGCCACTGGCATCTTTGTGGCCAACACAATTCCGGCCATGTTGCTGGGAACCGTGGCCGGTGTGTGGTCCGATCGTTGGCCGAAGCGACCAGTGATGGTGGCCTCCAATGCTCTGCGGGCAGCAATGGTGCTGCTCGCTCCCTTCTGCCTCATTCCAGGGCCGATATGGCTCGGATTGCCCTGGGGATATTGGGGTCTGGTGCTGATGACGTTGCTGGAATCCATCCTCACGCAATTCTTCGCACCTTCCGAACAAGCTTCGATTCCCCTTCTGGTCCCAAGCGAGCAACTTCTCGCCGCCAATTCCCTTTACCAGGCGACCAGCATGGGAGCCACGATCGTTGGATTCGCACTTGGTGAACCGATCCTTCGAAGTCTGCACGAGCTCGCGTCCAGAGTCGGTATGAACGGGGGTGAATTCATCCTCCTACCGCTTTGTTATGGCTTGGCGGCCGTCAGCCTGTTGAAGATCCAGCTGCGTGAACCCGTCCGGTCCAGCACGGAAACCAGTGTCTGGGAGGAGATCGGAGAAGGCTTGATGGTGCTCCGCAGGGTCCCAACGGTTCGCGGCGCCATGCTGCATCTCGTCCTGCTCTACAGCCTGCTCGCGGCTCTGTACGTTCTGGCTCTCCAGCTGGCCGCTCTCATCAGCAGTCTTGGCCCCTCCGGTTTCGGCATGCTGCTGGCGATGAGCGGAATCGGCATGGCTTTTGGAGCTGTCGTCATCGCCCAGATCGGGCATCGGTTCAGTCGAAGACGCCTGACGGCTGGAGGATTGGGAACAATCACCTGGTCGCTCGTGCTGCTCAGTCAGATCAAGGGGTCCCTTGGATTCACCCTCACGTTCTGTGGAGTTCTCGGCATCGGTGCTGCTTTGGTCGCCATTCCCGCGCAGACCACGATCCAGGAGGACACACCAGAAGCCGAGCGCGGCAGAGTTTTTGGGCTACAGAACAATTTGATCAATATCGCCCTGAGCCTTCCGCTCGTCCTCGCGGGGACTTTGGTGAGCAGCATTGGCCTCAAACCTGTTTTGATCCTGCTCGCCGTCCTTGCTGCCATGGCGGCACTTCTGGAGAGACCTTGGAAGCGCTGCTAATTTGCCCTTTCACTTGAGGGGGGCTGTCTCGGTTGGTGCAGATTGCCTGGCTCGGGAAGAAGTCGCCCTTTTGCGGGAATGTGTCCTATGGGTTGAGCACCACAGAGGCTCTCCGCGAAAGAGGTCATCAGACCCATTTCATTCACTTCGATAACCCACGAAATCCAGTCGGCCAGAGAACGTCCCTGCTTGCCAATGATCCCGATGTCAGCCTTCCTTACTTAGTCAAGTCGCAGGTTTACACCATCCCCTCCCCCAGAGCTCTGCGGGAGTTGAGAGATTCCCTGGCCCGGCTCAAGCCGGATGTCGTTCACGCCAGCTTGACGCTGTCTCCTCTTGATTTCCGACTTCCAGATCTCTGCCAGCAACTCGGCCTCCCTCTGGTCGCAACGTTTCACCCTCCGTTCGATGCAGGGCTGCGCAATCTGACGGCAGGAACTCAACAACTGTCGTACCAGCTCTACGCCCCTGCACTGGCCCGCTACGACCGCGTCATTGTGTTTTCCAAACTGCAGGCCGACATCCTCGAGCGATTGGGGGTCCCCCGGGAGCGCCTGGCGGTGATTCCCAACGGCATCGATACTCACTACTGGAAACCCGCAGCCGATGGAGAAACGAGCTCGGTTCTCCGACAGGTCAAACAACGGCTGGGCGAATCGAGGGTGTTTCTCTACATGGGCCGGATTGCAACGGAGAAGAACGTTGAGGCGCTGCTCCGAGCCTGGCGGTTGGTATCACCGGAGGGATGTCGGCTCGTCATCGTTGGCGATGGACCCCAGCGCATGGTGCTCCAGAACACGTACGACACCCCTGACGTGCTCTGGTGGGGGTACGAGGAGAATGAGAATATCCGAGTTGCCCTCCAGCAGTGCGCAGAGGTGTTTGTGCTGCCGAGCCTTGTGGAAGGACTGTCCCTGGCCCTACTCGAAGCGATGGCCAGTGGCACAGCCTGCGTGGCAACCGACGCCGGTGCCGACGGCGAGGTTCTCGATGAAGGTGCAGGGATCGTGATGAGCACACAGGGGGTGACAACGCAGCTGCGCACCCTTCTGCCTGTTTTGAGGGATCAACCGGTTTTGAACGGGGAACTCGGCAGGAGAGCACGCCAAAGGGTCCTTGAGCGTTACACCCTCAGCCGGAACATCGATGCAATCGAAATGCTGTACGCCGATCTGCTCGAACAAACCCCCATGGCCGCTTGATCAGCGCAGCAAGCTCATTAGGCCAGCTCCCGGCTGCGTTCCGCTGCAGCAACAACAGCCTCGAGAACAGCCGAGCGCAGCCCACTCTTCTCCAGACAGCGGATTCCGGCGATCGTGGTGCCTGCCGGCGAACTCACCATGTCCTTGAGCTGAGCTGGATGAAGAGCTCGTTCATGCAGCAGAGCTGCGGTCCCTGCCATGGTGCGGTTGCTCAGGTGCAGGGCAAGATCCCTGGGCAGGCCGGAGGCCACGGCGCCATCCGCCAATGCTTCAGCAACGATCGACAGAAAAGCCGGACCTGAGGATGTGAGCGCCAGGAACGGATCAAGCTTCTCTTCCGGAAGCTCAAGCACCTCACTCACACCACTGAACAAGCTCCTCACCTGCGACTGAAGATCAGCACCGACACCCTCACCCCAAGCGAGAGCGGTCAGTCCCGCACCCACGAGGGCAGGGGTATTCGGTACCGCACGCACACAGAGATGGAAGGGGAAAAGCCTCTGTAATCGCGCAAGGCTGACCCCCGCCAAAACGGAGATCAACAGAGGTGAGTCATCAACAGGCTGCACCCTTGTGGCCACAGCATCGAGCTGTTGTGGCTTGACAGCCAACAGTTGAACAGGAGCTGTCCAGACGTCTGCCGCACCCGAATCGGACGAGGCAAAAATCTGCACGTCTGAGGGGAAGTCGGCCCGAAGCTGTTGCGCACTAGTGATGGATCCGACAACAGCCAAAAGTTCGCTTGGGTCGATCTCTCCTCGGTCGATCAGAGGGTCGATCAGAGCCCTGGCCATACGACCGAGACCGATCACCCCAAAGGCAGGGCTCACAGAGCGGAGGTGCCCCAGGCTGGTGAAGGTGCAGCAATGGGCTCGTTCTCTGCCGTGTCGGACTCACGCGTCACCACGGTTGGAGCTGAAGTCTCTTCATGGCTGGCATTGGTGACGGTGACGCAGCTGGGGGCGAAGAGAAAAATGCTTTCTCCAACACGTTCCTGGTGGCCGTCGATCGCGAAGGTGCCGCCTGCCACGAAATCAACCGCACGCTGGGCCTGATCAGGCTCCATCATCGTGAGATTGAGAATGACCGTCTTGCGCTCGCGAAGGGCCTGAATCGCGCGGGGCATTTCATCGAAACTTCTCGGCTCCATCAGATTCACTTCGGCAGTCGCCGTGCTGATCCCGGGCATCCCGATCACATTCGAAGATGAGAGGTTGTCTCCAAGTTCGAAAGGGTTGCTTTCTCCAATGGTGGCCAAAGCCCCTCCATCGGCATGAACAGCACGCTGATCGTCTTCCTGCTGGTCGTCCTCGTACGCGAAGTCATCAAGCTCGCCATCGAGATAGTCGTCACCGGCGACGACGGCACGTAGACGGGAAATCAGCGACACCTTTGGATTCCTCTCGGGCTGAGACTTAATTGGGCCTTGACCCTGAATAGCGTTCCAGCTTGCTACAAGCAAGCCATTTCAGCCGGGAAGACTGGCTGGACGAGGTCCGAAGAGGGCGGACCCCAGACGGATCCAGGTACTGCCCGCCGTGACGGCCTCCCTCCAGTCGCCGCTCATCCCCATGGAGCACTCCTGCAGTTCGAGCTGATCTTTCAGGGCCGCGCACTCCCGAAACAGCCTGAGACGCTCATCGGAAGCCAGTCCCTGCGGCGCCATGGTCATCAGTCCACGGATCCGCAATGAAGGCAGGGACAGCAGCCGTGGCCATACATCGAACAGCTCCGTCTCAGACCATCCACCCTTGCTGGGGTCAGGGCGCAACTTCACCTGAAGCAACAACTCCGGGGTCCGCCCCTCCTCAGCCGCGATGCGCGAAACCCGTTCAGCCAGGGACCATGAATCAATGGAATGGATGACGGGGAAGGCACGCACAACACCCCGCACTTTGTTTTTCTGGAGACGACCGATGAAATGCCACTCCAAGGGCAGATCAGCGAGTTCAGACTGTTTCGGAACAGCCTCCTGAAGACGGCTCTCACCAAAGGCCTGCTGACCAAAACCAGCCAGCTCACGCACGGCCAAGGCTGGATGACCCTTGCTCACAGCGAGCAACCGCACTCGAGCGGGGATCTGGCTGGTCAGGGCACTCCAACGTTCAGAAGCGGAGCCCTGCACTGGAATCAGATGAAGGTTTGATCAAAGAGCTGTCTCCAGTTTTCAACCTCGGATGGTGCTTCACGACGACAGCGGTTCAGATGAACTTCGGCATGGTGCCGTGCGTCCTGATAGGGGATCACCTCAAACTGGGCTCCCCGCGGCTGAAGGGTGACCAGGAAAAACATGCGCTGGGCATACAGCGTTGCGTAAACATCTCGTCCCTCGCCCGCAGGAGCAACGCGATACAGCATCCCGAACGTGGGGTGATTGAGGTAGCGCTCGGCACTCATCTACGCCAAGGACATTTACTGGGCACCGAACTTACTCCTGATCGCCAAGATCGCCAGCAGAAGCGTTGCCGCCAGGACGTTGAGGCCATGACTTGGACGCTCACGAGGCAGTCGGAAATCGGCGGGCTCGAGCACACGCCCGCCGCGGGCGAGGAGGGCGTCTGCACCCTGCTCAGCTCTGAGCAAAATGTTGGCGAGCAATCGTTCACCCAAGGCGAGCACAAGGCCGAAAGCTGCCTTGAAACCCAGTCGTTTCAGACTGACCGCCCGACTGATCAAAGAGCGCAGCAGGTTCTGCAACTCCTCCTGAACAAGCGGCAGAAAGCGCAGCGCTAAGAGCAGCTGAAACCCAAGGCGATCGATGGGCAGCCCCAGGCGCTTCAGGGGGCTGAGCGTCCAGGAGAGCGCCCAGACAAGATCTTCAGGAGTGGTGGTAATCAAAACCAGGTTCACGCTGTGAATCACCGTGAAAATCAAGGTTGAAGTGCGAAGGCCCAACAGCGCGGACGCGCGATCCACCACCAGCGGCCCAAGGGTCAATGAACCGAACTGGATCGGGCCTAGCCGCAGCAGATCCCAGGACGGCCCCTGAGCAACGACTCCGGGGAGCTCCTCGCTGGGCCGTAGGGAGAGCGCCGCAGGCGGATCAACGGTCGGCAGCAGCATCGACAACATCCCGACGGCAGCCGCCAGCAGCACCAGCACCCCCATGGAACGCCACCAGAGTCGGACGGGCATTCCGCTGAAGGCAGTAAGCAGCAACAACAACAGCACCAGACCGACACGCCAGACCGGTCCAGCCAGAACTGGTGTGAGCAGGAACATCAGCGACCAAGCGAGTTTGAGCCTTGGGTCAAGCCGTCGCAACCAGCCTTCGCTGCCATCGACGTACTGACCCATCGGTATCTGACGGAGCCAGTCCATGGCTCAGCTCTGCCGGTTCTGTTGACGGGCGAGATCGCGTTCTGCGTCCCGCTGCTGCTTGCCCCGCCAGAACAGCTTCACCGGCGTTCCATCGAACCCCAATCCCTCCCGGATCTGACGTTCCACATAGCGGCGATAGGTTTCGCCGAACAATTTCGGATCATTGACGAACAGGGTGAACGAGGGCGGTCGGCTGGCGACCTGGGTGCCGTAGTACAGACGTCCCTGACGTCCACCACGGGTGGTCGGCGGGCTCCGCCAACTCAACGCCTCCTTGAGAACCTCATTCACCACTGAAGTGCTGACACGGCGCCTGTGCTGTTCAACGGCAAGGGTGGCCAACGCAAAGATGCTGTCCACACGCTGACCGGTCAGCGCTGAAGTGAAGAGCATCGGTGCCCAGTCAAGGAAATAAAGCTTGGCTCGAAGCTCCTTTTCCATGGCCGTCATGGTGTGGCTGTCCTTCTCAACCGCATCCCACTTGTTGACAACCAACACGCACGCCCGCCCGTCCTCCTCGATGCGCCCGGCGAGACGCTGATCCTGCTCGGTTACACCATCGAGAGCATCGATCACAAGCACGCAGACATCACTGCGCTCAATCGCCTTGAAGCTTCTGTTGATTCCGAAGAACTCAGGTCCGTAGTTGACACTGCGACGACGGCGGATGCCAGCTGTATCGATCAGCCGCCAGGGACGATTCTCACGTTCGATACGCGTGTCGATTGTGTCGCGTGTGGTGCCGCGGATCGGACTGACGATGGCCCTCTGCTCCCCGCAGACGGCATTGAGAAGACTGGACTTCCCCACATTCGGGCGGCCGATGATCGCCAATTGAATCGGCTCTTCATCGTCGCTCTCCTGATCCTTCGGGGGCAGATATGTGAGCACCTGATCGAGCAGATCTCCAGTCCCAGCACCATGAATCGCTGAAATCGGATGCGGTTCACCCAAACCGAGGCTCCAGAACTCAGCAGCCATCGCCAGGCCCTGTTCTGGAGATTCGCACTTGTTGACTGCCAGCAGCGTGGGGCAGCGATGGTTTCGGAGAAACTCCGCAATCGATTCATCGGCAGCGGTGACTCCCTGCTTCCCATCCACGATCACGAGCGCCACACTCGCCTCTTCCAGCGCGAGAACAGCCTGTTCGCGGATCTCAGGGAGGAATTCGCTGTCATCGTCGAAGACCAAACCACCCGTATCCACGACCTTGAACTCACGATCAGCCCAGTAGCCGTCCTGATAGGTGCGATCGCGGGTCACACCCGGTTCGTCATGCACGATGGCTTCGCGGCTGCGACAAAGCCGGTTGACCAACGTCGACTTTCCGACGTTGGGACGTCCGATGATCGCGACGACAGGACGCGCCACGGCTGTGGCCTCCATTCAATTCCTGACGATACAGAGCAGAGGAAACAGAAAACTTCTGCAATGAGACGCATGGGTCTCGCGTGAGATCGCTACGTGATGTTGCAGCTGCAACCATCTCGCCATGCTCGAGCTCATCGCAAGCATCGTGGTCGATTTATCCGACCAGAAGCTGACCGCTTACAACACCAATCAGGAAGTGATTCGGGTCATCCGTGTCAGCACGGGAAAAGCTTCCACCCCGACCCCCATCTTCGACAGCAAGGTCTTCACCAAATACCGTTCAACAACGATGTACGGCAGGACCTACACGGTCGCGGGGGTGCCCTACACGATGTGCGTCAGCGCTAACGAAGCAATCTGTATTCACGCGGCTCCCTGGCAGGAAAATGCAGGGCAAGCCTTCGGAGTCCCCCGTAGCAACGGCTGTGTACGTATGCCAATGGCAGGGGCCCGGTGGTTGTTCGAGAACACCGCCCCCGGCACTCCTGTCTCGATCCAAGCCTGAGAGATCAAGCCGATCAAACCACAGGCAAGTCCCCGGGGTGGCCAGCGACCGGATCAGCCGGTGTCGGCAGCTCTGGGGCCAGAGGCCCCTGGTTTGGTAACGGTTCGTCGTGCTCAACCAGCCATGCCAAAAGCCAGTTCACCGCTGTTGCACGACGGGTGCGCCTTGGGTAAAGCTCGCCGATGCGGTACCCCGCAAAGTTCATCTGTTGCTTCAGCAACTGCTTGTGGGGCTTTGAAATCGAGCGGGTCAACCGTACGGAAGCTGGCCGGCTGGCAATCAATTCCGGAGCCACCGGGAAAGCCTCAGCCCATGCGGCAGGGGTCTCACACCCCGCCAGCCAAACCGAACCGGCTTGTCGGTAGCCAAGCCGCTCCCAGATCCTTTCGCAGACGAAGCGATCACTGCAACGGTCCTCAAGGATCTGCTCCAGCAGGACTCGGCTGAGGGGCCAGAGGGCGGTCACATCACTCGGCAGCATGGGCCCATGCTTGCCTCAAATCCTCTCCAACTTCCAGGACGTGGCACGCCTCGTCAGCTGCACTGCCGTGTTCTGCAATCCCCGCTGGCAGGAGTCAGCGACAGCATCTTCCGAGGTCTGGTCCGGCGATGGGCCCCGGATGCGCTGCTCTTCACCGAAATGGTCAATGCCACGAGCCTGGAGCTGGGCCATGGTCGTAACAAGGTGGAAGAACTGACCAACGAGCAGGGTCCGATCGGGGTCCAGTTGTTCGATCACCGCCCTGGGGCCATTGCTGATGCCGCTCGGCGAGCCGAAGACGCAGGGGCATTCCTCATTGACATCAACATGGGCTGCCCGGTTCGCAAAATCGCCAGAAAAGGGGGCGGATCAGGCCTGATCCGAGACCCTGATCTTGCCTCTCGCATCGTGGAGGCGGTCGCAGAGGCCGTTCAACTTCCGGTCACCGTCAAAACCCGGCTGGGTTGGTGCGGCAGCGACGCGAATCCGGTGGCCTGGTGCCGACAACTGCAAGACGCTGGCGCCGAACTCCTGACCCTTCACGGTCGTACCCGTGACCAGGGATTCAAAGGGCAGGCCGACTGGCTAGCAATCGCAGCGGTGAAAAGGGCTCTCACGATCCCCCTGATCGCCAACGGAGACATCAACGACCCAGACGCAGCGCTGCGTTGCCTGAAGGAGACCGGCGCAGATGGGGTCATGGTTGGTCGCGGCACGATGGGTGCTCCCTGGCTGGTGGGACAGATCGATGCTGCGATCCGTGGCGAGACGGTCCCGATGACCCCCGGCCCAAGGTTGCGAGTCGAGCTGGCACGGGACCAGCTGCTGGCGCTTCTCGCCTCCAAAGGGGAGCACGGTCTGCTGATCGCGCGAAAACACATGAGCTGGACCTGCACAGGGTTCCCTGGAGCCTCTCAACTCCGCCACGACCTGATGCGCGCCCCTACCCCTCGCGAGGCCCTCTCCCTGCTGGACGCAACGCTTACAAGCCTGAGCGCAGGCGGTTCGGACTAATCGAAAAGCACGTCAGGGCAGGACAGAAGGCCAGCTCTGACGCACCAGCAGCAGCGAGAAGTAGGGGCGTTCGACAGCTGGCACATCTGCCGCCGGAGCAAGTTCCTGGTCCGGCCAGCCCACCCGTTCTGCGAACAGGGCTCGCTCGAGAATGCCGCGCACCTCAAGCCGTGGCTTGACCCATTGCCATCGCCGTCCGAGCTTCAGCAACACCAGTACGGAACGGTCCTGTTCAGCCCGATCAAGGAGGGCATCGAGTTCAACCTCCTTGGACGGGCACGGTGTAACAAGCAGCTGATCCTGCTGCAACGCCAGTGGCCATCCCATAGCGGCGGCCGCAGCTGAAAACGAGGTAATCCCTGGAATGACACGCCATCGACAAGCAGGATGCCGCTGCTGCATAGCAAGCAGGACATAACTGGAAGTGGCGAACAACGAGGCATCCCCCTCACAAAGCAGCACCACAGACTGCCCAGAAGCAATGGCCTCAGCCAGAGCATCGGCGGCGGCATGCCAAGCCTGACGCCTCGGGGCATCCTCCTCAACCATTGGAAACAGAAGAGGCATCACCGTCTGGTGAGAACTGATCCAGCGATGGGCAATGGTTGCTGCCATGCTTGACGCCCCAATCTGCGTCACCGGGCAAGCAATCACGTCCGCTGTCTCGATGGAACGCACGGCGGCAACGGTGAGAAGGTCCGGGTCACCGGGACCAACCCCAACGACCGTGAGACCGGGGGACAGCTGCTGATCAATGATGGACAGAGGATCTGTCGTCCGGGAGCCAGACGGTGAGTCGACTCAGCATCTTTCCAGAAGGCGCGAAGCAGACGGATTCCGACGCTGCTGTGCCGCTGCTCGTGAGTGACGACCCAGCAGTGATTCAGGGGGAATTGGCCCGACGCGGCATCGGCTTCGAACGATGGCCAGCGACCCAGAGGCTGGCGGACGGTGCGGACCAGTCAGACATTCTTTTGGCGTACCAGGCCGATGTCCGGCGCATTCAGACAGAAGGCGGCTACGCCACCGTTGACGCCATCCGTATGACGCCGGAACACCCGGATCGGGCGTCCCTCCGTCAGACCTTTCTCTCGGAGCACACTCACGCCGAAGACGAGGTGCGTTTTTTTGTGGAAGGCCGCGGGCTGTTTTCCCTGCACATCGGTGATGAAGTCCTGGTCACGCTGTGCGAGCAGGGAGATTTGATTCGGGTCCCCGCAGGGACCCGCCACTGGTTCGACATGGGCAACTCCCCCGCTTTTTGTGCGCTGCGTTTCTTCAACAACAGCGAAGGCTGGGTTGCACAGTTCAGCGGGGACCCGATCGCCGAGCGCTTCCCGACCCTGCAGGCATGCTCCAGAGCGCAATGTCGATGACCTTCGCCTCGATCCACCGATGGCCGCCGATCCTCCTAATCGCACTGATCGGCCTGGTCCCCGCCCGTCCCTGGCAAGCACAGCCCAACAACGGTTCGACCTCACCCACCGCGCGGAAGGTCGCCCGGATCGAGCTGGCGAGAAGCATTCGCGCATTTGCCACATCCACCCTGGCGAACGGGGACTGTCTCGTCAGTCGGGGACTCCTGAGCCGCTCCCAGGCAAACCAGGCGATGGGGATTGCACTGAGGGAAATGGGGATCAGTCCAGAGGTGCTGAGCAATCCTCAGGTGCTGAAAGCCGCCGGACTGCTTTTGTTCGATCTTGATGAAAATTGCAGCCTGAACAACCTCGATCAGGACAAAGCGCTGAAACTGGTGACCGACGAGCTGTGAGACCCGGTCCCGCATCGCGTCCAGGAGGAGACAGCTGAACAACCGACTTTTCCTTTTTTGAGAGGAAAAAGATCTCCATACCGTTCGGGCTTCTGCAAAACCTCCGATGGTTTCGGCCCGCGTGCTCGCAGCCACCATGCTTTGCCCGGTACTGCATGGAGCGGCTGCAAGCGCTAGCGAGCTCGCTGCCCTGCAAAGCCACGAGACGATCCTCGTGCTGGAGCGCACATCCCGCCAGCTCTCACGCACCCACGATCCGATCTGGACGCTGCGGCTTGAAACGCCAGGAGGACAGCCTCACCATTTCGATGCGGTGAGCGGTCGTGCCCATCGCCAGCAGGCGGATCGACATCGCACCGGCACGCGGGCGCCATTGCCGATGGGTCGCTACAGCCTTGGCCCCGTTGAACAGCTGGGCCCCGAAGATCCCGCTGAACTCGGCCCCATCTGGATTGGCATCGAACCCCAGTTTCCCACTGGACGTGGGCATCTCGGCATCCATCTCGATCCCAGCGCAAACCGCAACGCCAACAGCGGCACCCTTGGTTGCGTCGGACTGATTCACCGCAATGACATGGTTCGGCTGGCTGACCTGGTCCAACGCCATAACGTCAAAGCGCTGGTGGTCCAAAACTGATGTTCTCCGGATGGGGGCTGAGCTGGGGTGGATGGATTGACAACCGCCGAGGCGAATGGTGGCTGCTCGCCCAGCTTTCACTGATCACAGCCCATTTGCTTCCAGCCTGGCCCGCTGCCGCCACCTGGGGGCTCTCCGTCTGGCCCCGCAGCCTTGTCTGGGCAGGAACGCTGTTAGTGCTCAGCGGCGTCTTCATGGCACTACAGGCGTTCTGGGTCCTTGGGACCAGTCTCTCCCCCCTGCCCGCCCCCAAAGACGGCAATCTCTTGGTGCGTTCTGGGCCCTACAGCCGATCTCGCCACCCTCTGTATCAAGCCGTCCTGATCTGCTCTTTCGGCCTGACCATTGCCATCGGCAGCGTTCTGCATCTCCTGCTTGGGCTCGCCCTTGCAGCGGTGCTGCGAGGAAAGGCCAAACGAGAAGAAGCGGAGCTCAAGGTCCTCCATCCCGATTACGCCGCTTATCAGGCTTCAACGCCAGCGATTGTCCCAAGGGTCGCTCCCCTCGACTGGCGGCAGTGAGTCTGACCAGCCAGGTGCGGAAACCGTTCATGCTGAAATGACCGGGCTTTTCAGGACGTATGACGCCCAGCCCTGTTCATCGCAAGGGGATCATCCTCGCCGGCGGCAGTGGCACCCGGCTCCATCCGATCACACAGGCAATGAGCAAACAGCTCCTGCCTGTGTACGACAAGCCAATGATCTATTACCCGCTGAGCACATTGATGCTCGCTGGGATCAGGGACGTGCTGATCATCACCACGCCCCACGAAAAGGAGGCATTCATCCGGCTGCTCGGGGATGGATCCCGCTGGGGAATGCGGATCCACTACGCCGTCCAACCCAGCCCTGATGGACTGGCCCAGGCTTTTCTGATCGGCGCCGACTTTCTGGCCGGGGCTCCAGCAGCTCTCGTGCTCGGTGACAACCTGTTCCACGGCCATGACCTGGTTCCCCAACTGGTGTCAAGCAATCAACGCGATCGTGGAGCCACCGTGTTTGCTTACCCCGTAAGGGATCCAGAACGGTATGGCGTTGCCGAATTCAACGCCGACGGCACAGTGCTCAGCATTGAAGAGAAACCACAACATCCCCGCAGCCGTTATGCGGTGACCGGGCTTTATTTCTACGACCAAACCGTCGTTGAACGGGCCCGTCAGGTGCGCCCCTCAACGCGAGGCGAACTTGAAATCACCGACCTGAACCGCTCCTATCTCGAAGAGGGAGAACTGCGGGTGGAACTGATGGGCCGTGGCATGGCCTGGCTCGATACGGGCACCTGTGATTCGTTGAACGATGCTGCCGGATACATCCGCACCCTGGAACATCGCCAGGGTCTCAAGGTGGGCTGTCCGGAAGAGGTGGCATGGCGCCAGGGTTGGATTGATGCCGATCAGCTGAGACACCTGGCTCAACCGCTGCGTAAAAGCGGCTATGGCACCTATCTCCTTCAGCTGCTGAAAGAGAACATCAGTGATCACGCTGCGCTGCAGAGCAGCCTGGAGGTTCCCAGTGGACGCTGAACAACTCACAACGATCCACGGTCAAACCCTGGAAGGGCCACTGCTGATCAAACCGCGCGTGTTCGGCGATGTTCGTGGTTGGTTCTACGAGAGTTGGAACCTGCGGGCCTTCAACCAGGCTGTTGGCGAAGCGGTGGTTTTCTCCCAGGACAACCACTCGCGCTCGATCCGTGGGGTGTTGCGAGGATTGCATTACCAACTCTCTCCTGAGCCCCAGGCCAAACTTGTCCGGGCCAGCGTCGGAGCGATCTTTGATGTTGCTGTGGATCTTCGCCGTTCATCGCCAAGCTTCGGCAAGTGGATTGGCACAGAACTGAGTGAAGAGAACAAGCATCAGCTCTGGATTCCGGAGGGTTTCGCCCACGGGTTTCTGACCCTGAGCCCAACAGCGGAAGTGCAGTACAAGGCGCGAGGGTTCTGGAACCGCAGCTGCGAGCGGGCCATCCGATGGGATGACGAACATCTCGCTATTCAATGGCCAAAGCATGCTTTACACGGCGAGAAGGTCAGCCTTTCAGGGAAGGATGCTGAGGCGCCGTCATTCAGCGCCGTTCAATCCACAGGAGACCTGTTCCCATGAGGGTGCTGCTGACCGGTGCCGCGGGACAACTTGGGCAGGCACTTGTGGCCTCGGCCCCTCCAGGGATTCAACTCATCGCCACCAGCCGCGTTGAACTGGATTTGGCTGACTTTGCCGCATGCCGGAGCGCAGTTGCCACCCATCAGCCCGCATGGGTGATCAATGCCGGTGCATACACCGGCGTCGACTTGGCGGAAACCAACCAGGATCTCGCCATGGCAGTGAACGCCGGAGCACCTCGGGCCTTCGCCGAAGCCCTGGCGAACACAAAGGGGAAGGGTCGTTTGCTGCAACTGAGCACGGATTTCGTCTTCAACGGATCGCAGGGAACCCCTTACAGAGTCGACCAAATGCGGGATCCACTCGGCGTCTATGGACGGACCAAAGCGAAGGGAGAGGAAGCCGTTGAAGAGGTTCTTGACCCAGCGGCAGCTGTAATCCTCCGCACCAGCTGGGTGATGGGACCCGTGGGCCGCAATTTCGCCCTCACGATGCTCCGCCTGCATCAAACCAAAGACGTGATCAGCGTGGTGGCGGATCAGGTGGGGTGCCCCACCAGCACCCTCACTCTGGCCAAGGCCTGCTGGCGTGTTGTCGAGTGCGACGCAGATCCCATGCCACCGGTGCTGCACTGGAGCGATGCCGGAGCAGCCAGCTGGTACGACGTGGCTGTCGCCGTTGGAGAACTTGGACAGGAACTGGGTCTGCTGGAGCATCCAGCAACAGTGCAACCGATCTGCACTGCCGAATACCCCACCCCCGCGCGCCGACCGGACTACTCGCTGCTGGATTGTGTTGGCAGCCGCAAAGCCCTCGCTCTGGATGGCCAGCACTGGCGTGTCGCCCTGCGCAGCGTGCTGATGGCCATCCCTCCTCAATCAACGCAACCATGACTGACGTGATGTCCTCAGCCGCTGAACTGCTGGGTTCCCGCTGCCGTGTGCTCGTCACCGGCGGAGCGGGTTTCATCGGTGGCGCTGTGGTGCGACGCCTGCTGAACGAGAGCGAGGCGATCGTGTTCAACCTCGACAAGATGGGATATGCCAGTGATTTGACCAGCATCAACCAGGTGCTGGTGAGCCTGGGTCCGGAGGCTGCAGACAGACATCAATTGCTCAAGGTTGATCTTTGCGACGCCGAGGCGGTCGCCCAGTCCGTCAAGCGGGCTGATCCTGACCTGGTCATGCATCTCGCAGCCGAGAGCCACGTCGATCGATCGATTTCCGGGCCGGGGGTCTTCATCGACAGCAACGTGACGGGCACCTACAACCTCCTGCAAGCCGTTCGCCTGCACTACGAGGGGTTACCGGAATCACGACGCGGTCCGTTCCGGTTGCACCACATCAGCACCGATGAAGTGTTTGGCTCGCTTGGAGCCCACGGCCGGTTCGAGGAAACCACCCCCTACGACCCGCGCAGTCCCTACTCAGCCAGCAAAGCGGCCAGTGACCACCTCGTGAACGCCTGGCATCACACCTTCGGCCTGCCTGTTGTGCTCACGAACTGCTCCAACAATTACGGGCCATGGCAATTCCCGGAGAAACTGATTCCGGTGGTCACCCTGAAAGCAGCGGCTGGAGAGGACATTCCCCTGTACGGCGACGGCCTCAATGTGAGGGACTGGCTCTACGTGGAAGACCACGTGGATGCCCTTCTCCTGGCCGCCTGCAAGGGCGAGTCAGGTCGGAGTTACTGCGTCGGCGGCCACGGCGAACGCACCAATCGCGAAGTCGTTGAAACGATCTGTCTCCAGCTGGATGAGCTCAAGCGCAGTGCAGCTCCGCATCGTGATCTGATCCGTCGCGTCACCGATCGCCCGGGGCATGATCGCCGCTATGCCATTAACCCTGCTCGAATCAGCAGCGAGCTCGGCTGGAAGCCACGCCATGACGTGAGCACTGGATTCCGCGAAACCGTCCGCTGGTATCTCGATCACCAAGACTGGTGCAGCCGTGTGCGTGAACAAGCGCACTACGACGGAGGGCGCCTGGGAACGGTGACGTGATCAATAACGACGCTCAGCAGCACTATTTCCAAGCCCGATTTCGATCGGATCTCGGCGTCTTAGCGGCTTACCAACCCATCCAGGTCAGCCGAGGAAAAGACACGATGCTTCTCTTTCCACCGATAGGAGAGGCAGCAGTCACTCTGGAAGGCGAGCCCGAGGACTACAACTTTGCAGTCCCAGGGCAAGATCTTGAGGGAAAGGAGCTGTTTGAGTTCCGCAAGCAGTTGAGCGCTGCCATCACGATGCTGGATCTCAGTCAATGGCTGTTTGATCGAAGCTCAAGGGTCAACACACCGCACAGCTGCGCCCAACTGCGCCTCAACGACGAACTGGAGACCGAAGCGCTCTGCAGCAATCTGCACACGATCTACCTGGACCATTTGCAACGACCGGATGCTCCATTTGAACTCCGCTGCCGAATGTCAGCCAAAGGGAGCGGGTCCTCCGATGTTGTCGATCTGGCCCGAGCCTGCAGAAACCTGCACCGAGCGGCCCAAGCGGTTGGCGCCATCGGCTCAGGGCAGGGTCAGCCTGTCGACATCATCATCCCCACCTATGGACAGCCGATCTTTACCCTTCGCTGTCTTGCATCAGTGTTCAAGGACCTCCTGATCAACCGTCAGATGATTCATGGACGGTTCGATGTCAATCTTCAGGTGGTTGACGATGACCACCCCAAAAAAGACGGCCATATCGTTCTGCATCGACTTAGCCAACAGGGATGCCTGGAGTTCCATGTCAATACAAACAATCTCGGCTTTCTAGAGAGTTGCAATCAGGCCGTTTGCCGCAGTCGAACTGACAGCCTGGTTGTTCTTCTCAACAACGACATCGAAGTTCTTCCTGGCTGGATCCAGGGCCTCGCGGAAACATTCCAGCAAGAACAAGGTGTAGGCCTAGTGGGATCCAAACTGATCTACCCGGATGGTCGACTTCAGGAAGCCGGGGGCATTGTCTGGAGCGACGGATCCGCATGGAATCTTGGTCGACTCAAGCGACCCGATCACCCTGATTTCAACTACGCCCGCAGCGCCGATTACATCTCTGGTGCGTCGATCATGGTGCCTCGCTCCGTCTGGGATGCGGTGGGCGGATTCGATCGTCGCTATATCCCCGCTTACTACGAGGACACAGACCTGGCCCTGATGATTCGTGAACATGGACTGAAGGTGATCTACCAGCCCAGCTCGCAGGCCATCCACCACGAAGGCATTTCAAATGGCACCGATTTAGGCCAGGGAACCAAGGCTTTCCAACTGAAAAATCAGGTGAAGTTTCTAGATAAATGGCGAGAGCGCTTAAGCCATTACCAACCGAATGGAGAAAAGTTAGCCAAGGCAAAACACCGCGGAACGGTGGGATCAATTCTTGTTCTAGAAAATCTTTTACTTGATCCGGAAGGAGATGCTGGCTCACTATTCATGATGAATTATTGCCTCGCCCTCAAAGAACTTGGATACGCGATTTCCTATGCTCCTATGGACAACCTCTGTCGACTCGAAGACAAAGCACTGTTGATGGGTTCAAGGGGAATCCAGGTTTTGGCCCATCCCGAAATCGAATCAATTCACGACATTTTCATCAAACAGAGTCTCGAATTCAATCTTGTTCTAATTGCACGGCCTGGCAATTACCGGCATCTGGAAATGCTCCGGAAGCTTGCTCCGGCTACACCAATCGCTTACTTCACACATGATCTCCATTTTCTACGCACAGACAGGACAGCCGCGAATCTCACCAGTACGGACGAGAAAAAGAAGCTTTTGAAAAAGTCAGCGAAGCTCAAACAACTTGAAACCAGGATTTTTAGAGAGGTCGATCTGGTTCTTCACATCAGCGAGCAGGAAAACCAGATTGCTCAGGCATTGCATGCACACACTTCCGTGGTGCTTCCACCAGTTGTTTCAACAACAGATGCTGCTTTCACTCCACAACAGACCACCCCTTCAGGTCAGGTTCTGTTTGTTGGCAATTTCGCGCATGCTCCGAATGTGACTGCAGCCCAATGGATGGTGGAGCAGATTTGGCCATTGGTCCAGGCGCAACGGCCTGAGCTTCAGTTGCTGATTGCCGGCAAAAATCCACCTGCGGGCCTTGATCAAAACCCCAGCATTCACGTTCTTGGATACGTGGAGAATCTGAGCGAGCTTCTGAATCGCGCCCACGTTGGCCTTGCACCTCTGCTGGAGGGAGCTGGTGTGAAAGGGAAGGTGCTGAGTTCTCTGGCCCATGGTCTACCGATCGTGACCACTTCCATCGGCGCGGAAGGAATCATCAGCGCAGAACGAAGCTGTGATGCCGTGCGGGTGGCCGATCATGCTGAAGGCCTGGCCGCGCTGGTTGTGGAGCTGAGCGATTACTCGCCGGAGCAGCGGCAGGCGTTGTCGGCCGTTGGTCGCGGCTTCATTGCTGACCATTTCAGCCCAGCAGCACTGATCAGCAGCTTCAAGCAAATGCTGGGGCTCTTGCAGCTCCCGAGTCAGAACGTGACCAGATCATTCCAGCCCTACCAACCCCGCAGCAGTGATCTTCGCTTCGACCAGAACAACAGCTTCAGCCACTGGTCTCACCCACTTGCGTAACTGCATCCATCTGCTGGTGGAGAGAGGCGGTATCCGCAGGGTGATTCACCAAAATGTCGTGAATCGCCATTGCCTCATCCAGCAACGGTGCCACCTCGTTTGACACGTCATCCATTCGCTCCTCTTTTCGCTGCCGTTGCAAAGACGGATCGATGAATCCAGCGGCCTGAGACGTGAGGCCTGCATCCGTATCGTCTGGATGCGTGATCTGCCGGCACTGGGCGAGGACGGCATCCGGCTCCTGCAACAAGTTGTTGAAGCTGAGAATCAGCCGTCGTTGACCACGCGTCTCCCGTTCCGCCTCTCTTACGTGGGCGATCCAAAGTGCCAAACCTCTGCCAAGGCTTGTTCCCTGTGCTGTCTGCAGCGATCGAGCCACCTCCATGGGGTGACGGACAGGAATGAAGAAGCAGAAATCCACAACAGCTGCGTTGAACAGCGGACGCATGCCAGCCATCAGAACGCACATCCTTGGATCCTTGATGACCGGATGATGGGTGCCGCGGCAGGTCTGGGTGAGCTGGTGAATCAGTTGTCGCCTCCACACCACAGCTTTCTGGGTCGTCCACCAGTTCAGCGGCAGCTGATCGCTGCTGGACCAATGCAGG
Organism: Synechococcus sp. MIT S1220; assembly: GCF_047303025.1. Taxonomy (NCBI): domain Bacteria; kingdom Bacillati; phylum Cyanobacteriota; class Cyanophyceae; order Synechococcales; family Synechococcaceae; genus Synechococcus; species Synechococcus sp. MIT S1220. Next base: position 2,924,816 of record NZ_CP138939.1, read on the forward strand.
CCCAGATCTTCAAACAGGCGGTCGTTCACTTGCATTAGGCCCTCCGATTCCCAGTACCCCTTGAGATTGATCACGTCATCGGGGCGATCCATCAGGTCGTCGGGCACATCCAAACCCGCCTGAGCGAGCATCCCCGTAAGCGCCGAGGTGCCGCTTCGATGCATCCCGAGCACCACCGCCAGCCGTGGTGGTAATCCTCCATAGGCAACAGCTCTGTGCAGCTCCATCTGAGCGACCAGCACATCGGGAAGAGCCCGCAGGGCAGCCTCGCGCACTGGCGCAACCGATCCTCCGATTGCGAAGCAGTCATCCGATCCATCACCGGCTTGATCCAGAACCGTCATGGCAGTGTTGAGGTGTTGAGCGGCTTGCTCTGACCGGTCCAGCAGGAGATATCGGCAGGCCTGCACCAGATGCTCCCGAATCAGCAGCAGAACAACCCTGACGGACGCATCACATGTCCCAGCCCAGTCGGCAACGGCTCCAGCATCTGTCTCCATCGGAGCCGGCATCCGCTTCAGACCATCCAGAAGTGGTGGCTGCGCCAAATCGGGCACCGATGAAGGCTGGACGGCATCACCCCAGAGCCCATCCATCCAGCGTTCAACGGCAACTGAATACCGAGAATGCAGCGTCATTGGAACGGGGAATCCGATCGCCGATCCAGCATCAGGTCCGTGATCAAATGAACCGAAGCACTGGATGCACGCGCTAAAGCTTCCTGCTGGAGGGTCTTGAATCTGATCTCCTGTTCGAGCTGCTCAATCTCCCTTCGATGCTGCTCAGTGGCATCCCTGAAGCTTTGCGCATGACTGAGCTCCAGAGCATCAAGATGCTGTTTGAGTTGATCCCGCTCCTCGATCAAAACGGAGCATGAACCATTCAACTCGCGCCGGGTCTCATCGAGCCTCTGATCCGCAAAGTCCTGAACCCTGGCCAGCTCCTTGGCGTGCGTTTGCTGTGCGTCCTCGAGGGTTTGAGCGAGCTGACGGCGCTCGGAGAGCTGCTCATCGCGCTCCTGCACCAGAGCAGCCCGCTGATCCTGCAGTCTCTCCACCAGGGATCGCAACATCTGCAACCCGGATCTCTGGAAGAGAAGGCCGTCGTCCTGACGCCGAAATCCAAGCGGTTCAAGCTGGCCGGCCAGTACCCCAGCCCAGTGTTTCTCTGCCTGGGGGCTGAGCACCTGAACGGTCTGAAACAAAGCGGCCCAATCACCACATCCAGCAATCGCGGCAAGGGGATCCCCCTGGCGCATCAACAGGCAACCGGTCTGATGTTCTTCCAACGGAAGAGCGGCCTCATCCAGCAGTGCCGCCAGAGTCTGACCAGTGCGTGTCTGCTGGTGAAGGCATCGCAAGTTCCCTGCCCCGCTTGTCCAATGTTCGGGGGCAAGCACACCATCGAAGCGGCCGTCACTGAAGCTGAACCAGGGCAAGAGTTGCCCTGGTTCAGCACTGACCACCGCGCAGAGAAGCACACAGGGGAAAGAGAAGACCGCTGCGTTCTCCTTCAGGTCACTGGCCAGACGATCCAGCTGCGTCTGATCAGCGTCGACAACCAGAGCAGGCCCGTGGGGGAGGTGATCAGCCAACGTCGGAGCTCCGATGAGCACATGGAAGTGCTTGGCTGGATTCATCCGATTGACCTGCACCTGGCCAACTTAAGGTCTTGGCGCGTGTGGGACTACGCGTGAGCCACTGGTTTTCTCCCTTCCCTCTCGATGCTGAACTGCTCAGACTGTTGAAAGCGGCTGGACTGCGCCGCCACAAGGGCGATCCGGCGGCAGCGGAGGGGGCACTGGTGCTGATCTATCGACACCCTGCAGCCTTGTTGCAGCACTGGCAGAGCAGTGATGCGGGACCGATTAGTGCCAAAACCCTTCAAAAAAAATTCGACCAGCTTCTGAGCCACAGGAACCGAGGTCCACTGGTGGCCGATTGGCGTCTGCGGGGACTGGAAAACGATGACCTGTCTCGATGGATCGACGGAGATGGAAACCCCAAAACCATTGCGACGGTCCCAACCATTCCGCCACTGAACCGTCTGGTTCTGCTGGAACTGTTTCGATCACTGCCGGATCTCTACAGCGCTTACCTGGATCTCGAAGTGCAAGCGGAACTGTTCGGCGGTCATGCAGATAGCGACCTGATGCAACAGCTTCAGCACAGGGGAGACATCGACAGCTTGCTCAAGGACTGGTGTTCTTCAAGCCAAACCCAAGGGGATTGGACAACAGACGATGAGCGAACCCGGCGACTGGAAGCTGAACTCGAGCACTACTTACTGTTGAGCCGTGAACAGCAGAAAATGCTGAAAGAACAGAACACGATTGGCGATCGGGCTCTGCAACTGGCGAGTGCGACGGCTGATGCAGCGGCCTCACCCTGATGGTTCACGGGCCGCTGCTGGTTCTCTACCGAAAGCACCTTGCTGAAGCTGATTTCAGCGGGGCCAAAACCGTTCTCGACACAATTGAACAGCAATACGCGCATCGTCCGTTTTTTGCGGAAATCGTGGCTGGCGAACGTGAGCGACTGGAGCGACACGGCCTGGTTCTAGAGCCCAGCCACAGCAGCCGCGACCATCTGCCCACCCAACGCGCACCCAGTCCAGGGATCGATCGCGAACGTCATCAGGAGGACCACAACTGGTACTTCAATGACGAACTCGAAACCTGCCTGAACAGCTGGTGGTCCTGCACCTCACCAGCCGAAACAGCGTCAGCACCTCGTTCGCTGCTGGTTCTGGGCAACAACTTCAGCCTCAGCACAGGGGTGTTCAGGCCGATCTCCCACTACCTGAATTTCCTGCATCACCTCGGCGGCATGCGCTTGCATTCCGTTCAGCTTTCCGACGATGCCTGCCCGGACTTGATCAGACGCCTGATTGATCAACACGACACCGTGCTGATCAATGGTCTTCAACAGATTTGCAATGTCAGGCACCTGGCCAAGGCCGTCGCGGAAGCCGCCACGACATCCGGACGAAGTGTGCACGGTTATCTGCATGAAACGGCATGGATTCTTGATCGACTTCCTGAAGATCAGAAACAACGAATTCGCAACATCATTCCCCACCTCGATTTACTTCTATGTTGTCAACGTCAAAGGGACGATTTTGCACCCTATGGCTTAGCCAAAAGCCATACAATCATTCGCAATCCGACCCTTAATATCAATTCGGAGGATCCAACACAACGAAATCGACGTAACAGTTCAACAGTGTTGATGGTTGGCACAGTCAAAGAGCGCAAGGGGGTGGCCTTGTTCAACAGCTGTGCTTCACAAATGACACCGCAGGGGTTCCGTTTCAGTTGGGCTGGACAGATCAGGGACAAATACATCAGCCTGGGACCCGATGTGCTTCACCTCGGGCACTTGGGCAGCCAAGCCCTGCAACGAATCCTGTCCAAGACAGATATTTTCTTTCTCTCATCCCTAGAGGACACCTTTCCTCTATCTGCTGTTGAGGCCTATCTCCATGGCTGCAAGGTCTTGCTTCCATCCACAACAGGGCTGGTTGACCTGATGAACAATCGCAGTGGTGTTCTGATCTACGACCACCATGATGTGGATGCGGTTGAACCACTCCTTAAAACCCTCCGCGATCAACCTCCACCAACACCGTCAGATCGCCGTGCCATTGCCTCATGCCTGGGTTTGGAAGCCTTCATTGATCGGATCCACCGTCCACTAATCACAAACACCCTGGCAACCCATCGATCTTCAACAGAAAGCAACTGGCCTGGAATCGCAGTTGTTGCTCACCTTTATTACACAGATCTTGTCTTTGAACTGTCAAAGCAACTTCAATCTGTCGCAGGTCCCACCACAGACCTCTACATCACTGTTCCAACCCATAAGCAGACACCCACTCTGATCAGTCGACTGGAACGGATGTTTCAACCGCGTTTTCGCAGCGTGCAAATCATCAGCGTGCCAAACCGTGGCATGGATGTGGGTCCATTCTTTGAAGTGATTCGCAGGATCCAGGTTGCCGATGCCAATCCCGCGGATCTAATTCTCAAAGTCCACACCAAGAAATCGCGTCGTGCATCGGGAGCCGACAAAGGCAAGCGATGGCGCCGCGGACTCCTGAACGGTCTGCTGGGCAACCGCGACAATGTTCAATCAATCATCAACTGTTTCCTCCACAAACCTGATCTCGGTTTATTGGCGCCAGAGCAATTTCTGATGGTTCGGAGCCAAAAGGATCGAACCACCGGCGCTAACGACATGTTGGTAAGGGAGCTGCTGGAGCGATACCAACTTCCCGTAGAGATTGAGCAGCCCTTTGTCCGCGGAACGATGTTCTGGGCCAGATGCAGCACCCTGATGCAAGAACTGCAGCGCAGCCCGTTACCCGAGCTGATTCAGTTCGAACCAGGACATGCCACCGATGGGTCCCTCGCCCATGCCTATGAGCGGCTTCTTCCGTACCTTTTGCAACGCCATCAGCCGGTTCACCCGCATCAGCCTAGTTCCATGTTTCCCTGATCAGCGACAAGCTCGCTTGACAGCCGTTGTTCCAGCAACGCGAGGCGCCGCCGATTGAGTTCGAGACCCACCCGCTGATCCAAAAGCTCAGAGGCCAGAGGGTCATTTTTTACTGCACCCAAACGTTCGCGCAGGCAATGCTCGAGTTGACGCCTGCAAACCCTGAACTCCGGGTCATCAGTGATCGCCTCAATCATTAACCGTTCCGCCTTGTCCTGCGCGGAGCGTTTTCCTGCCAGCAACCTCTCCACCTTCTCCATCAAGGCGTCGCGTTTCCATTGCCGATCAGAACGGTTCAGGTTGCTCTGAATGCGCGGATGATCCAAACCAAGCTTCTGAGCACGACGACCGAGCGCAACCACCAACTGGTGGTTGCCCTGCTGCCGTTGCAACTGCATCTCCTTGGCACAGGCCAGTTCAATGCCATCGCTGAGGTCATCCAGCAGGACAACAGGCTGAATCTCCGCTTTCTGGAGAACCTTGCGAAGTGCAATCAAGGGATCAGGACGAGGGCGCTGGATGGCATCTGGCCCGACTTCCGGAAGGCGGGAGTCTTCAAATCCCTGATGCTGTACTGCGTAGAGAAGCCGATTCCTGACATCCTGACGACCTGCATCACTCAAATCCTGGAGTTCACGCAACAGAAGATCCACGGGAGTTTCACCGTGAGCGGGTTGTTGATTCAGATAACGCGGATCCCATCCCTCCTTGCGACAGGCATCCACCAATGGCTTACGACGCAGCGCTGTGTTGGGCATCCCCCGCTTCGTCAAAACGTTCAGAGAAGCGTACGAGGTGTTGAAAGATTGCAGGCTTAACTGACGATTCGTGGAGCGGCGCTCATGGTCAACACCTCCGATCGATTGAAGGAAGCGCTCAGCCTCAGTGCAGGCCAAGGCCAGCACCGCCCACTGCTTCGGTTGTTACGACGCCATCGCCGAGACCCTCTCGATGCCGACGAACTCAGCGACGGTCTGGCGGGACGCCATCCGAACCTCGAGCGGCGATTTCTGCATCCAAGGCTTCTGCCTGCCGAGCTTCTGGTGGCCCCGGAGAAATGGAGGCCGGAGCACGCTGGCCTTCACCTGCAAGCCCTGCTCGCCAGTCATCCTGACCTATCCGATACCGACCAGCTGATCGCATCGGGAGTCCTGAACAGGATTCTTCTTGGGGAGCTGCCGCTCTATGACGACCTGCCGGCTTTGGCGATCGATGCCTATGCACTCGAGCTGAAACAGCCCCATCGCGCAATCTGCAAACAGGAGCAGCTTTGTGCCCTTGCTCACCTCAGCAGCTTCGGGCGGGATGCGTTTCAGCGGAACCAACCCGTCGCAGCTTGTCTGGATCTTTACAACCACGTCCCACCGGTTCAGACCGACATCCCTCTCCTTCGGCCCCGCCAGCGTCCCCAACTGGTTGTGATGGATGCTGATCCGCGGCAGGCCCTGCGCATGGGACGAAGCGCCGGATGGGAAACGGTGCTGGCCGCCCCACTTCGTAAGCCTGCTGTGCTGTGGAAGGCGATCAGCGCGATGGCTCCCGAGACGCCAGTGAGCTTTTGCCACCACAGCGATCAATTGCGTAAAGACGCCCTTGACCAACTGAGTTCCTGTTGGCACAACCAACCGGATCTTGCACTTTGCAGCAGCGATGAACTGATCGCGTGGAATCCAACGGACCCGACCCAAACCGGTCATCCTCAATGCCGAGTTGCAGCGACGGCTGCTCGGCTGATCTGCCGGGGTGGTTTCGGCGGCCTTGTGACCATCAAAGCCAAGCATCTGCAACAACTGGTCCCACCGCAAGAGATGCAGTCGATGCACGAACTGCTTGTCAATCTCGCTCTGCAGGTTCTGGCCAATGGAGGACGAAGCGGTCATTGCTCAGAGACGTTGTTGACCAGAACACCCTTCCGCAATCCATCACTTCTTGATATTGCCTCTCCCATGGAACGACAAGTCTTCCATGACAAACAGATCGCAGCGCTGAACAGAACGCTGGCAACGCATGCCAAACCCTTTCTCGCTGAAGGTGGTTGGCTGGAGCCACACGACGAGATTCCAGGCGCTCAACGATGTCGCTGGAAACCTGAAACATCAACCATCGTCTCGATCGTCATTCCATTCAAAGACCAATCGGAAGTCACGCAGGCTTGCATCGATTCAATCCGCAGATACGCAGGAGAAATCAATTATGAAATCATTCTGATCAATAATAATAGCCTTGAGCAAAAGACGTTTGATTGGCTTTCAACTTTTGATCACGAACGCGACATTACGATTCTGAACATCAGCAGTAAATTCAATTTCGCTGCACTGAATAATGCTGGCCGCAGGAGTGCCCGTGGCAATTTCCTATTGCTTCTGAACAACGATATTGAATTTCATTCAGCCAAGACACTCGAACACCTTCTTGCACCCTTTGCCTTCAAAAGCACCGGTGCAGTTGGAAGTCGTTTGCAGTATCCAAACGGCAGCCTCCAACATCAGGGAGCCATCATGATTCGAGGGGAGCGAAGGGCGTTGCTGGAACCGGGCAAAGGGATTGCAGATTCTGCCATTCTCAATCGATTAACTCCTTTACGGGTTGAGGAAGAGTTCAGTGCAGCATCCGCGGCATGTCTCATGATCAAGACAGATGTCTTTAATGCCATCCAGGGATTCAATGAAGATTTTGCAGTGACGTTTAATGACGTGGATTTATGCCTGAGGTTGCGGCAGAAAGGTTACAGCGTGATGGTGACTCCTTATCCCAACATCATTCACCACGAAGGGAAAAGTCGTGGCAAAGATCTTGAGGGACAGGCCTTTGCTAGACAGCAAAAAGAACAGGGGTTGCTGCGGCATAAGCACGCAAAGATCTACCAGCACGGCGATCAACTCACCAGCCGCCACCTACACCCACATTCAAGAACATTCGCGCTGAAGGAGAATTCACAACAGCTGCCGAGACGATTGGTTAGAGAACAGATTGTGCATTGCTGGCAACGCGATGACTTCAAAAACAGACGCTCAAGAAAAACACTTCTTTTTTTCGCACATTACGATCACAACGGAAATATTCGAGATGATTTATTCGACCTTCTAGAATCCTATCGAAAGCATGCAGATCTTGTATTGATCAGCAGCACTCCCGAACTCAGCGAGAATAAACAGATTCTTCAGCGCCTGAAAAGACGCTGTGATGCAGTGATCATTCGCAATAACGAAGGATACGACTTTGGCAGTTGGATGACTGGACTCAGATTCTTAGCAACGAGACTTAAAAACTACAATCAAATTGTTTTGACAAATGACAGCCTTTGGGGACCCGTTAGACCACTGACCTCTTTATTTGAGCGCATCAATGAATGCGACGCAGATGTCATCGGATTGACCGACGATTTGATGTACGACTACCATCTGCAATCGTCATTTCTTGTGTTTCGAAAGAGCGCCCTGCAAAGCAAGGCCTTTCAAAGATTTTGGCAATCTCTGCAAGTGTTGCCTACAAAACGGGAATTAGTCAAAGCCTGCGAAGTAGGACTCTCGCAACAGCTCCACCACGCAGGATTATGCCTCAAAAGCCTATATCTTCAAAACAACAATGGGAATGCTCTCCATTTTTACTGGAAAAATCTAATTGAAGAGCAAGACTTTCCTTTTCTCAAAGTCAGCCTACTAAGAGACAATCCAACAGGACAAGACCTTACTGGATGGCAAGAGGTTATTTCAGCTGGAAACAAAAAACTAGCTAAGAAAATATTGAGCCAAATTCAAGAATTACATGATTAAAAAATTGCTTTATTGCTAGCCAGTAAAATCAATTCTTACGGATTGCTGCCAACAAAAAGCCACCGGCAGCCCATGAAACAATCACAATCCCAACAGAGGCTAGGAAAAATTGCCAACGCCAATTCATATCTTCTTCAATGGAAAGCTGTGGCTTACTCAACATTACAATGAATTTTAATTGACGCTGGCTTTCCCTTCGACTGTTATCTACAGCAATTCGGGCCGCATCAAGGGATTTCGATGCAAACTCAACATCAGATTGCAGACTTGCTGACTGCGAGGTGAGCTTGTTTAAATCTCGACCATTGGGGCCGACAGCTTTACGGCGCTCCTCCCGAATCTGTCGTTCTAGTTCCTGAACCTGATCGGAAACATAGGCAACTTCAGGTGAAGACTGATCAATGTATCGACGCCTTAACGTTGCCAATTCAACCTTAAGATCAACAAGATTAGATTCAAGCTGTGCGATAAATGACGATGTTGTTTGCTGCTCGACTTCAGGGCTCAATTGTCCATAACGATCCTGAAAAGCTTGCAGCTTTTGCTTTGCCTCTTCCAAATTATTTTCAGCAATATCAAGTTCTTTTTCAGCAAAAATCTTCTGATCTGCACTTATAGATTGATTGACTTCATTCACAAACTTCTGTGATTGGCTCAAAAGCATTTTATTGAGCTTAAGAGCCTGCTCTGGCTGAAAACCAAAGGTACGTATAATGACTGAGCCAGTCATTGGTTGTGACTCGATACTAATCTGACGACGATAAAAATCTAATTGCGTATCTGCCGTACTATCAGGCTGAAGACCAGAAAAAATATCAGGTCGTTCGGGTGCATAAATCTTCTCCAACTCCTCAGGCTTTGGGTACAACTTATTTTTAATATCGGGAGAAGCAAGAAAAACTTTGAGATACTGCCCGTCCAACAATGAATTCATCATCTGGGGAACAGAAACTCCAGAGCCGAAGATGGAGGTCGCCGCCGAGTTGACAGGAACTGGCTGTTGTACATAAAATTCAGAAACAGAACTATATCGACTTCGACCGATATTAAATGCATATAAGGCGGACAGACCCACGAAGCCAACTAGAAAGGTGCGTGGGGAGAACGCTGACTTTAAAAATCGACTTACTCCAGATCTCCAAGTGGAATCAACTTGTAAATTGGACGGCGTCTGTAAAAACTTTTTTGGGAAAACGAGTGCAGACTGTTCGGTTCCAGGCTTACCGGAATCATCGGTATTTCCAGCCTGATCGCCGCTATTCGAAATAGACTTAATCATCGTTATCGGCGATCAGCATGGATTCGTTGACCCTATACAAAATCAGAGCAAAACTAGCACACATCAAAGAGCAAATCAATAAGTATCGAAAAGAAATTCCTGGAATCGGATAAGAATCATTAATTGAGTAGCGAAAAATTTCAACGCCATGAAGAATTGGGTTCCAAGTAATTAACGGTCTCACCTGAGCTGGAAGCTCGAAAGTGGCAAAGAAAATTCCGGATGTCCATATGATTATGCGCTGCATGAACCTCTTGACTATTGATTTAAGTGCGGGTAAGAATTTACCAACAAAAAGAATACAAACACCAAACCCTACGGCCATCACAACTGTCAATAGATAAGCGCTTATTGCAAGTCCAGGACGATCAAATCGAAAACTCCAGGTAAAGCCCCAACCAAGTACAAGCGTGAACACTGATAAAAAGGCCAGTGCCCTCACATCATTCAAGGCAGAGGCCAGCAAGATATCCATCGGACTAACCCTTGAATAAAACAATGGCGCTTTTAAACGCAATCCATTGATTGACTTCAGAGCGACAGTACGAAAAAGAAATACGATGCACAATCCAGTCACTAAAAAGATGACCGGATTAAAAAATAAATCAGTACTTACAACTCCCATCCGAGGAAGAGTCATTCCTCCGCCACTCATCAATGACCGTAAACCAAGCCGAATCAGCAACAAAAATGCGAGCATTTGCAAAGGTTGAAGCAAAGAGTCCCACGAGCCAAAGGGACTACTTGCAGCCTTTCGATTGCGTTCATAGACTGAAATAGCCAAAATCACAGTAATCTGTGATTGCAACTTAGAGAGAGCAACGCTTAAAGAACGAATCATATTAAATCAAATGATGTCATAGAGACTTGGATCAATATCTTCATTGTCTAATTCCTTGCTGAAAGAACTTTCGTCAACAGAATCATCAGCATCAAGTGTTGGAGCGTTATGAGATTTTAACCACGCAAAGCAGTCTTCCACACCCCCTTCAAAAGCGATCCCACCTACATTGTCAATGACGAGGCCCCGGTGACAGTACTGTTTAAGAAACTTTCTGTTTACACTTGTCGTGATTAGACATTGATTCTCAATTCTTGCATCGAAGACCTTCTTAAAGTACTGATAAAGCTTTTCCTTTTCATTGCCCTGTAGGAAAAAAGCTGAAGGGAGTAAAAACGTTTCAAAAGAAAACGCAAGCGAAACCACCATAAAAAACAACCTTTGATCCTTGGAGCGAAGAGTTTTTAATGGCTGATCAGCAGATAGATTTAAAACTTGCAAAAAAGCTGCAAGAAACCGGTCCCAATCCAGTGGTGCCAAGCGGTCAGGATACATACCAACTAAAAATCTCATATTTTGCTTCAGTGTTAATTTGCTGTCCAACCCACCCTTTAATCCCAACGGCCAACTAACGAACCCATGAGAAATTATTTGCCCTGATTCGGGCTTTATCAAACCGTATAGCAAACTTATGAATTGACTACGAATTTTTCGGTTCGACGAAATCAAAGCGACCCTTTCGCCCTGTGAGAATGTTGTTGTCCACGGTGGGGTTAAGAACGTAGAGTCTCTAAGTGCACATTTAAAGACGACATCTTTAACTTCAATTGATGGGATCTGGGCATTAGCAACAATCAACGGAAAGGTAACCATCCAAATTGATCATACCATCGATGGCATGAAATCCATGTATTGTGATCATTCAAGCCAAACTTGATGCTCGCTGAACCCAGCGAACAGCCGATTTTCTCAATCTCCGTTGGCATCGTTCTTCCAGCCTTTTGAAAACAATGTTCAGAGCTTTTCTGCCAAGACGAAGCCAAACGGCATCAGGTACGAATGCGGTAAGAACGGTTTTTGTCAGCTTTAAATCAGCTTTTGCTACAGCTTCAAGACCACCACTCACCGGACAAATTGTCGCTGTACAGGAAAAGCAGAGGGATTTCTCAATGCCACCCAAACCAGCAATGTCACAACTTTCAAAAACAATATTTAACTTCTCAGCACCCCAATGAACGACAAAAACAACCTGAGGTTGAATTTCAAATGTAAGCAAACGATAAGGTCTTGATGCATATAAAAAACGATCATGACCCAATTGTCTCAGGTTTTTAGGATCGAGCAGTGCCCGCATGATCCGGTTGGAATCCGATAAGAACGTCTTCAAGTCATCGACAGTTGCATCAACGCAATCAATGCGGGTTATTTTTTCTCCAGAACAGTGGAGGAGCATTAGGCAGCGCGCTCAGTAGCAGGGTTCATACCAGAGGGATTTTTCATCAGATCGTCCGATTCGCAAACCGGAAATCGATTGATCGCAGCAAGAGCCTGACGAGAATGTCCACGCAACTGCTCACTGATCGCCTCGCAGTATGGAACCTGGGCAAGAAGATCAACGGTCCGGCGCATGATGCGCACTACGTCGCCCTCATCCAACGACGTGTTCGCGATCAGGTCATTCCAACCTGTGCCGCTGGCCCACGACTCAACGAGTCCCATCAACTCCTGATCCCACCATGCCGGCACCACCACACCCTCTCGCTCCTGGGCTCTGAGCAGATCACGTCGCAGGCCTGAAAGAGCATTCAGAGCTTCCTCCGCTGCGGGAGGGGGAGGGAAGCCGCTCCAGAGATCTGGCCGATTGACCTCCGTGCTGATGGCTTCAAACACACCTGCTAGATCCTCAGGTGGCAAGGCATCGAGGTGGCCACTCATCAACGCCAAACCCAACCAAAGCTCGTTGTCACCCCGTAAGGCAGCCACAGTCCTGCCAATTTCCGTTGGCTCAAGATCATCGAGACAGCCGAACTGTCGCAGGATCTCGATCAGCGACAAAAAAGTCTCCCAGTGTTTATTGGCACGGTGATGAAGCTGTTGCTGCCGGGCCTCAATTTCCTGTTCCAGTTCCTCCATGCGCCGGCGGTGCTTCTTCAGTTGTTTGCGATCCCCCCAACGGTGCGCAGGATGCAAGTCCTGCTCTTGCTCCAGCTGATGGACAAGACGCGCCTGTTGGAGAACTTCACCGGCAAGGTCGTACTGAGGCGTGTTCATGTCATGGCGGCGGGCCATATGCGCCACAGCCAGAGCGAGACCTCCACTGGCTTGGTCACCATGGCGAAGTTCACCGGAACGCTGAAGTTCAGGTTCGGCCACGCCGCTCACCTGCAGACAACTGAGCTCTGCATGCAGACTCACCACAGCCTGACAAGGCAGTAGCACCCATACATTCTCTTCCGTAAGACAGAGCAGCAGAGGGAACTGACCTGCCCCCTTAATTTTGTCGACGATCACAGCCGGGGTGACTCGGCCCCGCAGCTGTGGAGCTTTCAGACTCACCAAGGTACCGGCGCTGGCGAACTGCAGTGCCAGCGTGAGTTCATTCGCCAGTGTTTCCTCAGCCTGTTGCTGCAGGATGCGCAGCAGGCGCCGTTCCTCCCGCAGGCGGCCGCGCAGTTTCTCGTACTCCTCGAAGTCTTCCCATGGCACATCACCTGCAACGCCTTCAAGCTGACTGAGCTGAAGCCTGAGTTGTGACAACAGGTCTTCATCTTCAACAAGATCGAGACTGGCGAGGTATCGACCAAAACTGCGTTCCACCAATTCGCGAGCCTTGGCCAGGTCATGGCGTTGCAACAGGTTGAGCACCATGCCGTAGCTGGGAGTGAACTGGCTCACCAGCGGATCGGCTGGGCTCGTCGCCAGTTGTCCCGCTTCACGCACGCCTTCGAAGCGGCTCTGCACCGTGACCACGTAGCCCCTGGAATCAAGACCGCGGCGGCCGGCTCGACCGGCCATCTGCAGAAACTCACTTCCCATGAGAGGACGGTGACCTCGTTCCGTTCGCTTGGACAGAGAGGCAATGACCGTGCTTCGAGCCGGCATATTGATGCCGGCAGCAAGCGTTTCCGTGGCGAAGACCACCTTCACCAGGCCTTGCTGAAACAGCTCTTCGATCAGTTCCTTCCAAGCTGGCAAGACGCCTGCATGATGAGCGGCGATGCCCCGCAGCAGCGCATCCGCATGCAACCCATCCCGGACCGCTTCGGGATTTTCCGCGCTGTACGTCGCTAAACGCGCTTGGAGACGTGCCTGCTCTTCCCGAGTGACGAGGCACTGAACGCCCAGGTCGCGTACTGCCTTATCGCAACCTCGCCGGCTGAAGATGAAATAGATGGCAGGGAGCATGTCCCTCTCTGCCATCTGTGCCACAACAAAACTGATCGGAGGTGGCTCCGGCTGGGGAGGTTTGGGAGAACGCCCCTTGCGTTTGTGCCCCTTCGGAGCACGCCAAACCTTGCAATTGGGATGGAGACCCGTTCCTTTTTCATTCAACAAGGGATGCAGACCTTTGGCGCTGCAGAAACTGAATTGGAGCGGGACCGGCCGGTAATCGCTGGTGATGAGTGTGGTGGGACCGTGCACCTTCTCAATCCAATCGGTGAGCTGCCCCGCATTGGCCACCGTTGCCGAGAGAGCCACCAACTGCACCGAAGGAGGGCAATGAATGATTGATTCTTCCCAGACGGTTCCCCTCTGGGAATCATTCATGTAGTGGCACTCATCGAGAACCACAGCTTCCACATCTGTCAAAGGGTCGTCGAATTGATCCGCTTCGGCATAAAGCATGTTGCGGAAGATCTCTGTGGTCATCACCACAATCGATGCATCGCGGTTAACACTGAGGTCCCCTGTCATCAGACCAACGTTCTGGTCTCCGAACTGATTTCGGAAATCCCGTAGCTTCTGATTGGACAGCGCCTTGAGAGGTGTCGTGTAAAAAACCTTCTGGCCGTGCGCGAGGGCACGGTGAATCGCATACTCACCAACCAAGGTTTTACCGGACCCGGTTGGCGCGCTCACGACGACAGAGTGACCCTGGTTCAGGGCATCAACTGCTTCGAGCTGAAACCCATCCAGAGGGAATGGAAAAATTGCAGCAGGATCTAGAACCTTGGCTGGCGTCGCTTCTACGACGTCGGAAGAAGCTGGGTCCTGCGCCGATTGGCTCATCTCGTAATTCTAAAGACAACTGGTCAATCGCAACGAACGAAAGCCAGTTGCTCGAAGGAAGAGCTAGAACAACAAGGATTGTGAAGTTCCATGACGACACTTGATCTGCTAACGATCCTGCTTTCGTTCAGCCTTGCCTGTAGCGGGTTGTGGCTTTACAGACTAATTACAGAGGAGCCATCACAAAGTTGAGTTGTTTAATCGCTTGATTCAAAGGCCTGCGGTTTCTCGGCTCGGATATCTTGAATGACCAAATCGACAGCTTCCTGCATCAAATCGATTTGATTCGAATCATCAAGATCAGCTAATTCAAAACTTTTTTGTGAACGGTGAGGGAACCGATAAACATCTTCCCAACTTTTACCCCAAACCTTCTGGGCGAATTGATCATTGCCATTCTTGTAGAATGTTCTTATAATGTTAACTCTTTTTTGATCGAACCCATAATATTTTTCTTTATGCCATGAATTTGCCCGAACGTATTTATCGATAAAACGAGATTGTCCTCGAACATATTTACAGTTTGCATTGATCGCCTCCAGGCGCTTCCGAACCTGCCTCGCCAGCCAGACGCCCTTCACTCCGGGCTGATCATTGATGATTCCAGCACTCGCAGGATTCCAGCCCTGCTTAGATCGCCATCCCTGAGAGTCCATGAAGCTGTCAAATGGGTCGATACCTCCTACACCAAAAGGAATAAATTGAGCACGAATTTTTGGGCGATCAATCAAATCTGAGAACATTAGATTATAGTTAAATCGATCGTTTAATTTTCGCATACAACGTTTTGAATAACGCTGGATGTCTTGAGCATGATAAAGCCTCTTTATTTCCTGGATGTACAAAGAATTGATGTAATCAGGTTGATCTCTCAGAAAAAAGACAACTCTCAACCTGAAACCCGACCGCTTCACTGCATACAACAATCCATCCAGCAATTCCTCCTGTATCAGAACTTTGGTGAGCCTTTCATCACTGACGACAACCTGGCGAATATCCTCAGGAGTTGAATTAAGAATCCTGGATACCCTCCGAAAACTTTTTTCCTTGAGAAGCGTCGCTAATTTATAAAATCGACCAACCTTTTTTGTTTCATGCGAAAGAACGAGGACTTTATTCTTCCTCAAAATCCCTTGATTGGCGCCCAGCCTGTCCTGTATGTAAGTTGTCGCTGTTTTATGTGTTCCCGCATGGACCACTAACAGCTTTTTAGGGCTCACTCTTCGTTAAATCGATTCAAAGACTTTAAACCTAAAAACATTCCTTCGTCAAACCTCCGCACAGCCAAGCCTTCTAGTCGCGATGCCGCCAACAATCTCAAAGATCTTAAAGCCAAAAAATAAGATTTTATTCAAGCAAAAAGGCTTCAGATTTCACTGTCAATGCTTTAATAGAGTGTTGACACTTTCACATCATGCAGCTTTACCTGGTTGACTGTCAATTTGAAGATATAGAGCTCCAAAAGGCTGCCTACGCCCAGTTCATTGAACTGTGGGAAAGCGGAGCTATGGCCAAAGAGGACAAGTTTGATGGGTTTGAACTGCTCTTCCGCGTTCACGCTCCCGGAGAAGGGCGTGTTGTCGTTCTCTGCAGGGCCGATGGGGACAAACAGTTGTTTACCCACTTCGCACCCTGGCGTGCCCAATTTGGCATCGTCATGGAGATTACGCCCGTGATCAGCTGCCAGAACGTAGTGGATTACCACAAAGATCTTTTTGCCAAACTCGGAGATTGATCACGTCGTCAATCCTGATAAACCTGCTCAACCCCGTCACGGACGGGGTTTTTTTGTGCCGACTCGCGCGACCTCCATATTGCTGCCAACGCACTCCCGATCATGCAGTGCAGCACTGCCGAAATAGCCCCAGGCAAAGCCGTCAGCGGGCTCACAAAACCTCCACTGCGGGCCAGAACCACGGCCAAGCCTGAGTTCTGCATCCCCACCTCAATGCTGATCGTTCGTTGCACTGAACCGGGATAGCCGAACCAGCGGGGCAACCAAAAGCCCAACAAAAAACCTCCCGCATGAAGGAGCAGACAGGCCAAAAGCAGCAACGGCCCCTGTTGCTGAAGGGCAGCGCGCTGGCTACCGACAATGCTCGAGACGATCAGCACGATCGCCGTCACTGCCAGTGGCGGCATGACTGGCTCAACGCGACGGGCCACGCGAGGAAGCCCCTGCTTAAGAAACACGCCGATCGAAAGCGGCAGCAGGACCACCTGCACAACTTTCAGGAACAGTGCCCAGCCATCCACTGGCACGTACTGACTTGCCAGCAGCTCCGTGAGACGTGGTGTTAAGACGACCGCTGCAAGGGTGCTGCACGTGGTCATCACCACGGATAAAGCCACATCAGCGCGTCCAATCAAAGCCACAACATTGCTGGCTGTCCCTCCAGGACAACACCCGACAAGAATCAGCCCCACGGCAAAGGGCGGATCCAGTCTCAGCCCCACGGCAAGCACAGCAGCGAGCGATGGCATCACCAAAAACTGAGCCAACACGCCAAGACCCACAGGGGCAGGGCGTCGACCGACCCGCACGAAATCCCTTGGTGCCAGCCCAAGCCCCATGCCAAGCATGATCAGACCGAGTCCGCTGGTGATCCATGGTCCCCGAAACCACGTGAACCACTCGGGCACAACCAGAGACAGGCTCGCACCCAACACGGTCCAGACGGGGAACAGCAGCGTGTAGCGCTCTGGGGTCATCGGATGCAAACGGGCCATCCATCCTGCGTCGGGGTGACACGCAGACTGAATGAATGCGTGGACTTCCACCATCCCGCCGTCGACACCTGCGCACGTGGCAGCCGGGGGAACACCCCTGGCTGCTCGAGGACGCCAGCCTGACCAAACGGACAAAGCTGCTGGATTTGGCCAGCAACGACTATTTCGGGCTCAGTCGCCATCCGGCCGTGATCCAAGCCGCCGTCAGCACACTCCAGAACGAAGGGGTTGGATCAGGGGGATCCCGATTGGTGACAGGCAGTCGCCCCAGTCATGCGGCACTGGAGGACGCCATTGCGCAATGGCTCGGTCGTGAGCGCGTTCTGCTGTTCCCCAGCGGATTTCAAGCCAACATCGCCGCAGTCGCCGCGTTGGCAGATCGCCATTCGGTCGTCCTCGCCGATCGCTTGATCCACCACTCACTCTTGGTTGGTGTGCGTGCCAGTGGCGCCAGGCTGCTTCGCTTCTCTCATAACAACCTCGAGGACCTCGAAAAACGTCTGAAACGGCACTCCAATGGCAGCTCCACCGTTGTCATTAGTGAAAGTCTGTTCAGCATGGAAGGCACAAGCCCCGACATCCAGGGGATGGCAGCGCTCTGCGCCCATTGGGGAGCACGACTGCTTGTGGATGAAGCCCATGCTCTCGGTGTGATGGGTTCGCAAGGGCGTGGACTCTGTTTCGGGGTCGACGAACCGATCCACCTGATCAGCGGCACGTTTGGGAAGGCCTTTGGTAGTGGTGGAGCCTTTCTTGCCACAAACCGCCATTGGGGGGATCAGCTGCTTCAAACGAGTGGGGCATTCCGATACACCACAGCCCTTGCCCCACCGATCGTGGGAGCCGCGCTTAAAGCTCTGGATCTGATTCGTTCCCACCCCGAATGGGGAACGGAGTTGCGCTTAAGAGCACAGCAATGGCGCTGCGCTCTCAACAAGAAGGGTTGGCCGCGGCCGAGGGGTGATGGACCGGTTCTGCCGCTGCTGATCGGCTCAGATGCCGATGCGCTTTCTGTTCAACAGACCCTGGAAACCTCTGGTCTGTTGACCGTAGCGATCAGGCCGCCGACCGTGCCTGAGGGCTCCTCGCGTCTGAGGCTGGTTGTGCGCCGGGATCTGCCCGATGACACCTTGAACACACTGCTCTCAGCCCTCGCCCGCGGATGAAGCAAGTGATCGCGATGCATGGCTGGGCCGGCGATGCAAGCCATTGGACGCACTGGCAAAGGGCCTTTGCGGCCAAAGGTTGGCTCTGGTGCAACGCGGAGAGGGGCTATGGGGAGGAGCACCCCGTTCAACCCAGTTGGCACACAAAGGCCAATCGAAGAGTGTTGATCTGCCACTCGCTGGGATTCCACCTGGTTGATGCAACCACGCTGAAAGCGGCAACAGATCTAGTGCTCTTGGCCAGTTTCAGTCGCTTTGTTCCTGAAGGTGCGGCGGGCCGTGCACTGAGAACCGGACTCCAGGGAATGGCACGCCAAATCGGCACTTCGGCAGAGCAGACCATGCTGAAGCGGTTTCTGGAACGTGTCGCAGCCCCCCTCCCCTTGCATGCGCTGCCAGGTTCACTGCTTCGTCAAGGCCCCTCCAGCCGAGGGCGCGATCGACTGCGTCAAGACCTGCAGTTGCTGAGCAGGATTGACGATCTACCGCCTGGATGTCCTCGGCAGGCCGGTGTCCTGGTGCTCCAGGGGGATCAAGACGCCATTGTGATCGAGCCAGTCCGCCGGCAAATTCTGCATCACCTCAAAGATCACCTCCTGACACCCCCATGCACGCCGCAACTTCAGGGCGAGGGGCACGCTCTTCTGATCACACCACAGCTGCAACGGCTGGTCATCAAGTGGCTTGCCGGCGAATGAGCACGAGCTGGACCGATCAGGTGTTGCGCGGCTTCGGGCAAGCCGCAACGCGTTATGAAAGCCTCGCCGTCCTCCAGCGTTCCGTTGCACAGCGCCTGGCTGGACTCTGCGCGAGAAGCCCCATTCCCCAGGGTCTCTGGGTGGACCTTGGCAGCGGCACAGGTTTGTTAGCTGATGCCCTGGAGGCACGCCATCCAGGGCAGCCGGTGCTTCGCATCGATGGCAGTGCCGAAATGTTGAAACTCCATCCCAAGAAAGCGGTAACAGCTCTCGTTGATCTGAACAATGGCCTCCCTGAGTGGTCAGCGGATCCGATGCTGCTGGCTTCGAGCTTCACACTGCATTGGCTCCCAGCCCCTCATGAAGTGCTGAGGCGCTGGTTTGATTGTCTTGGACCGGATGGGTGGCTTGCCCTCACCGTGCCCGTTGCCGGAAGCTTCCCGCAATGGCGAATGGCTGCAGAGATCGCGCAGGTGCCCTGCACGGCACTGCGATTTCCTGAAGCCCATGCACTGATCCAGGAGCTTCCTGCAACTGCCGTTCAGCACCAAGTCATCTTGAAACTGAGCCAGAGAGCGGATCATCCGATCCGACTGCTGAAGCCAATCAGCGCGATCGGTGCCGGCTCGACACCAGCTCCGTCACTGAATCCTGCAGCCTGGAGACGCCTGTGCCGCGCCTGGCCGAAACCGTCAGAGAAAGACACAGTCACACTCACCTGGCATGTGCTTTTGCTCCTCTTGAAGCGATGACACAACCACCCCCTCGTCTAGTTGTCTGCGGCACCGGTACGGATATTGGAAAAACCGTGGTGAGCGCCCTCTTGGTGCAAGGGCTCCATGCGACGTATTGGAAACCTCTCCAAAGCGGTTTGGACGGGGGGGGAGACCGTGGGCGTGTGCAAGCACTCCTTCAACTCCCAGCTGATCGGTGCTTGGCGGAGGCTTATGCCTTCCATTCCCCCGTGTCCCCCCACTGGGCAGCAGAGATCGATGCGGTGGAACTCGATCGCCATCGGTTGGACCTGCCCGATCATTCAGGGGCGCTTGTGGTGGAAACCGCAGGTGGACTGATGGTGCCGCTCACCCGTAACTGGTTGCAGATCGATCAGTTGAAACAGTGGAGGCTTCCCGTCCTCCTCGTTGCGGATAGCGGGCTTGGCACCCTCAATCACACCCTGCTCAGCCTTGAGGCTCTCAAGCATCGCGAGATCCCTGTGCTGGGACTCATCCTCAACGGTCCGCGTCACGCGGACAATCCGATCACCCTTGAGCAGTTCGGTCAGGTCCCTGTCCTGGCCGAACTTCCACCCCTAAAACCTCTTGATGCGTCAGCTCTGGCGATTGAATGGCACAGGCAGGATCTGGGCTCTAAGTTCCGACAACGGCTCAAAACAGTTGTTCCATGAACCCTCGTCAGTCCCTGGTCATTGCGGCGGTAGGGCTTCTCTGTGCCGGAGTGCTTGTGCTGTTTACTGACGTGGAAGTGCAGCTCGTTCGATGGGTGAACTGCGGGCCGCTTGCAACGGAGTCCGAGAAGGAAACTGACCTCTGTCGCTGAAAGGACGTCAGCCACTGAAATGAACGGGCCGGATTCAGCCCAGGAACTTTGATCGTGCCGGACAGGCGCCCATCTGCATGGAGACCTGCCTGGCAGCCATCGCCAACGGCCATCCCTGACGCAAGTGCTCATGGATCCGCTCCACGTGGAACGGCGCCCATCCCCTGGCTTCAAGCAGAACACGGATGGAGGGCCAGGTTCCTTCAGCAAACACCTCTCGATGCAGTGAACCGGCTGTACAAGCTCTCCGGGACGCCCAGTCCACCGGAATGAATCGTTTGGAGATCCGTCTGGAACGCATGAACGCGAAAGGGGAATCCGCTCCTCGGCTTTCAATATGGCAAAACCGGCGCGATTGACCATGGGGTCCCAACCCAAGACGGAATCTCATCCGAACCTGTGGCCACCTTTCACACAGATCGGTTCTTCCCCCCCTCAGCAGCGGATCCGCTCCGGAAAGGGTGCTCTTCTTCATCGTGAGGGTGCTCCACCCCTGATCGACGCCATCAGCAGTTGGTGGGTCACGCTCCATGGGCACAGCCATCCCGTGCTCGCTGATGCGATCGCAAAACAGGCTCGAACGCTGGAGCAGGTGATCTTTGCGGACTTCTGCCATCAGCCGGCCGAACGGCTGGCCGAACGACTCAGCAAGCTCACCGGGCTTGAACGGCTCTTTTTCTCTGACAACGGATCAACCGCCGTCGAGGTGGCCCTCAAGATCGCCTGCCAGTGGTGGCACAACCGCGATGAACCTCGCCATCAAATCATTGCCTTCGACGGTGCGTATCACGGCGACACTTTCGGGGCGATGGCCGTGGGTGAACGCAACCTGTTCAGCGCGCCGTATAACGACAAACTCTTCCCCGTCGCACGCGTTCCCTGGCCCGCCACCTGGTGGGGCGACGCCACGGTGGAGGATCGCGAACACAACGCCCTATCCGTCCTCGAAAGGTGTCTTGAGACTCCGACGGCGGCTGTAATACTCGAACCTCTGTTGCAAGGCGCAGGCGGCATGTCCATGGTGCGGCCGCACTTCCTGAAACAGGTGGAGCACAGGGTCCGGCAGGCCGGTGCCCTGTTGATCGCAGACGAAGTGCTCACGGGTTTCGGGCGCTGTGGAGACTGGTTCGCAAGTCGACGCGCCGAGCTGAAGCCCGACCTGATCGCCCTTTCCAAAGGGCTGACGGGGGGTTGCCTTCCGATGGGTGTGACGATGGCAAGCGAGAGGGTGTTCGGCGCCTTCATCGGCGTTGACCCGCAGCTGACCTTCTGGCATGGCCACAGCTTTACAGCCAACCCCTTGGGCTGCGCCGCCGCCAATGCCAGCCTTGATCTTCTGGAAGCGGATCCGTCACAGTTCCTCGGATTCGAACAGCGACATCGCCCCCATCTGCAGGCACTCGCATCCCATCCGCGAGTCCAGCGACCGAGACTGATCGGCACACTGGCAGCCTTTGACCTTGTGGTGGGCGGAACCGCTGGCTACTTAAACCCAGCCGGACCCACCGTGAAGCGCATTGCCATGAACCACGGCGTTTTTCTGCGCCCCCTTGGTCAGGTGGTGTACCTGCTTCCGCCACTGTGCATCAGTGATGCCCAACTGGAATGCTGTTATGACGCGATCACCAAGGCTTTGGATCAGCTGTAGTCAGGGCCCGCTTGAATCGCAGCAGTCACGTCGGCCCGCGACAGACCATATGGGAGAACACACTGCCTCGATCGTTGTTCTGGTTGTTGCCAGGTGACATGGAGATGTTCTCGATCGAGCAGCAGCTCCGCGGTCCAATCGGGGTGAATCAGGCTCCAACAGCAGGGATTCCCGACCATTGGATCAGCCCCCAGCTCCATCAACCACTGCTCCAATGCCCGGAGTGAATGCTGATTCAAAGGGGTCTGGTCGGGCGGCAGGGATGGCATCGGAAGGAAGCAGGGCGGTGCTGGCCTGGGTCTGCTCAACATTCAACCAACCTGGCGAGACCTGCCATTCACGGCCCTGCACGAGCGCAACACCAAGGCCGAGCACCAAGCTGAGCAGCAATGCACCACCAAGCAGCACCAACGAAAACCACTCCCCACCGGATAGAGGGCGGCGTTCTCCAATTCCGCTCCAGTGATCCTTCCGGGGCGCAGACGTTGACACTGGCACTGACGGTTGGCTGCGCTGGCCGTTGAGTTGATCGTCATAACGGCGACGACGCTCCGGATCGGCCAGGAGCTCATATGACTGACGGAGCTGCTGAAATTGCTGGGCCGCCTCCAACGCCGGCAGGGTTGTGGTGTCGGGATGCAAATCTTTGCTGCGCCGACGGAATGCCTGACGGAGCGTTTCCGGATCAGCATGACTAGGGACCCCAAGCCTCTCGTAATGGCTGGTCGATGGGGACAACGGTGGAGGGCCGGTCCTTCACTGTAGAGAGAGTTGGATCATGGTCCGATGCCCATCTCCATCGGACCCGGGCCCGATTTCTGGCAAGCCCTGGGGTGGCATCCACAGCCGGAGCAGCTCAGTCAACTCAATCAGCTGCAGGGACTCCTGCGGGAGTGGAACGGACGAGTCAATCTGACCCGTCTTGTGGAGGGGGACGATTTCTGGATCAATCAGATTTTCGACAGCCTCTGGCCGCTGCAGCATCTTCTGCAGACAGGCGGGAAATCGCGGCGCTGCATCGATGTAGGAACTGGCGGCGGGTTCCCAGGTCTTGCCATTGCCATTGCCTTGCCGGGCGCGGAGATGACCCTGCTGGATTCGGTCGGACGCAAGACCGCTGCTGTACAAGCCATGGCCGATGGCATTGGCCTAACAAACAGAGTGCATGTGAGAACTGAACGGATCGAGACAACTGGTCACGATCCTGGGTCTCGGCAGGGTTTCGATCTGGCCGTGGCGAGGGCGGTTGCCGCAGCACCCATAGTTGCCGAATACTTGGTCCCCCTGCTTAGCCGCGATGGCGAAGCACTGCTGTATCGCGGTCAGTGGAGCGTCAACGATGAACAGGAGCTGAATCAGGCTCTCAAGCCCTTGCAGGCAGCAGTGATCGGTGTCCAGCAGAACCAATTGCCAGATAACCGTGGCATCCGCCACGTGCTCACGGTGAAATCCCGTGGCCTCTGTCCAGCGACCTATCCAAGAGCAATCGGCATTCCGGCCAAATTTCCACTGAGCGGACTCGGCCGTTAAGCACTGCTCAGCCGGGCCTGCGTTTCTCCAGCCAGGCGCTGCCGGAGCGACCGAAGGATGGAAGGGATCCGCCGGCGCCATGGACTGGCTGAAAGAGCCTGATCCAGCATCCTGGGATCTAGATCCCGATCCAACCCATCGGCATTGGCTCCAGGGAACCAATGTCCACCCTGACCGAGAAGTCGGTACCGCGCTTTGGCAAAACTCTCCAAATCCCAGGCCTCGAGAATGTTGTGAAGCCAGAGAAGGATTGGCAGGTTGATCTGACCTGGAGTCTGATGCCAGGCCGGCAGACCGATGTGCCAGCTCCTGAGCCAGTCTTCCCCCAGGGCCTCTGAAGCAGCTGAAACCAAGCGGCGCTGCACAAGGGGTAACAACTGATCAGCCTCCTGAAGTCGGGAGACGGCTTCAAGATGCAGATCCAAGTCGGTGGGCTTTGCCGCACCAACACTGATGGTGTGAACACGAGGATCGCTCAGGCAGAACAGGTCGTTGAACACGATCGGATGCAAGGGCTGACAGAGCTCGAGCAACCGCTCTGATGGTGTGTGGAGATGACCTCCCTTATCGGTAGGGCTGATGATGAAGACACCCATGTCCTGTTGGCGGGCGGCGTCGAGGGCAGGACTGTTGTCCTGACGGATGTAATACCAGTGCAGATTCACATAATCAAAAGCACCGGTCTTGATCGCCTGAGTGATCAGCGTCGTGGGGCCATGGGTGGAGAAGCCCACATGACCGATCCGACCGTCGTTTTGCCAGCGCCGCACGACGTCCATGCACCCTCCCGGACGAAGGGTCTGGTTGAGATGCTCCTGAAGGTTGATGCCATGAATTGCCAAGAGATCAAGGTGCTGACAGGAGAGCCGCTCGAAACTCACTTCCAGCTCCGCTTCAAATTCAGCGGAATCCTCGCGGGGTGGAACCTTGCTCTGAATCAATCGCTCTGGGTCAGGGGACTTAGGTAGCGCCCAGCCCAGTTGCAGTTCTGACGTGCCGTAATGGCGCGCCGTCTCAACGTGATGAAACCCAGCACTCACAGCACGGTCCAACGTCGCCTGAAGCTGAAGCTGAGAGGAGTCCGCGATTTGCGCAGCTGATAAATCAGACCAGCTCTGCTGAAAACGCATCCCACCGAGAGACAACATCGGGATTGCAAGTTCCGTGCGGCCGAAACGACGCGTTGGAATAGCGGAGCTCATGCCCCAGCGCGAGGCTTCAAACGCCTGTGACCGACTGGTCTCGGCAGACCGAGAGGCTGCATGATCTGTGTGGAGAGCTCGTCATTCAACTGATCGAGCTCCTCAAAAGGAACCCAGTGGATGCAATCGACTGGGCAGGTGTCAATCGCTTCTTGAATCAGCTCGGTGCTGTCGCCGTCCTGGCGAACAGCGCGGGAACGTCCATAACTGGCTTCAACGATAAAAGTATTGGTGGCCACGTGAGCGCAATAACGACATCCGATGCAAACAGCTTCGTCAACCCAGACAGCTTTTTCGCGGAGGGAGCCACCTAGCAACGGCTCCCTTCCCGATGTCATCTGCTCATCAGTTGAGGCAGTCTTGAAAGCAAGTGACGGATCGTTCAGCGTCAGGCGTCCCAGCGGGTCACAACCAACTCGATCGATCCATCCTGTTGGTTGGTCTGTTCAGAAACCTGAAAACCCTCCTCGTTGGTGGCTGCCAGAACAGTATTCAAGGCATAGCGCTGGGTCAATTTGGCCAGGAACCTCTCTACTGGAATGGTTTGTTTCCACAAGTCGAGATCGGTAACAAGCTCGTAGGAGTCGGACGAGGCGTTCCAACGAAAACCGAGATCTCCCCCGTCCTGCATCACAACGGCCAACTCTGCCTGTGTGGTTTGGCCGCGGTAGCCACGGACCGGACGTTCGCCATGTTCAGGGCTGTAGCCAAGATCATGGAGAGCTTTCTTTAGGGGCTCCAACTGACGCAGCTTGGTCTTTACGGTGCTGAAATGCGACATCAGTGAAGGTGTGCGGGGAGAGTCTGGGGCTGGGTTTCCGGCTGAAGGAATGCTTCAGCGGTGGGCTCGCGTCGCTGGACCGAACCGAGTGCCTCCTCCAGATGTTGAGTGAGCTGCTGACAGGCTTCGCCAGCGACCCCTTCAACCCGCTCTTCCACACGACCATCGGGTCGAATGATGAAACGGATCGTTCTCTGGGGCATCCCGGTCGTGAGCTGAGGCACGCATGCTAAGGGCGTTGAACCCAAGCTGCTGAGCTCTTCGTAACACCTGCATCAATCGCTTGTTTCAAGCGAAAAAACCGTCTTCGATTAACGCCTGAAGCCGCTTGAGAACTTCAGGATCCTCAAGCTGTTCGAGCGCCGTGCGCGCTTCATCCCGCACAGAAGCCTCCCCATCATTAAGCAAGGAATCAACGAAGGCCTCCACGATCTCCTGCCGGCGAGGTTCAACGAGCTGGTCGTAAAGCCGGCCCAGGGCCCAGATGCAATTGCTGCGCACCACCGGTTCACTGTCGATACGAAGACTGGAGAGCAATTGACCTGCAGCGGGATCAGCCTTGACAGGCGAACGACTTCCCGCCTCAGCAAGTGAACCAGGGCACCAGAGGCGAACGGCTGCCACATCGCACTGCAGAGCACGAATCAGGGGATTGAGGATTGGAGCGTCTGGATAGTTGCCCAGGCTCCATGCCGCCGCTTTCCTTACGTAGGCATTGCTGTCGACCTGCAGAAGCTGCAGCAATGGCTCCACCGCTGGAGGAGAGGGATTTCTGCCAAGGGCATAGACCGCACTCATCCGTTCCACAGGGCAGGAACGGTTCAAGAGCGGGAGCAGCTGGGGGACGGCGCGCGGATCGCGATGCTCACAGAACACCCGCAAAGCCTGAAGCCGCTCGTTGTGCCCTTGCCCAAGCCAGATGAGTCCCTGATCACAGGATCTGGCCGCCTCAAGCGAACTATCCGCCTCTGGATCGAGCTCGAGCGCATCCAACGGATCCCCATCTTCTTCAGCAGCCAGCTCTTGGGCCAGCAGATCCGGATCGATGGAGAGCCTGGCGGGACTCTGTTCCCGCTGAGGACCAGGAGCGTCTGTCATGGCGCCGATCGTAGAGCTGGCCTGTCCGAGATCATCCGATCGGTGCTGGAGCGAGCATGTCTCCAGGAAGCCAAATCCTTGCGCTCACCGCTACTAGTGCAAGGACGAACAGCACCACGATCAGAGCAGGCAAAATTGTGGAACGGAAAAAGGCCAATGCTCAGCAGCTGGAGCGGACATTCTGCTCAATTCGTCGGCGCAGCAGCAGAGCAGAAACAACCAGAACGCAAAGCCCTCCCCAGGCTGAACTCTGCTGGTGCAGCAAAAAGCCCCCGGTACCGATCAGTCCCCCGAACAACACACCGCAGGCGAGCAGAAAACGCGTCGCCATCACAGGAACAGTTTCCAAAGGAGTGACATTGAACTGCTGCCTCAGCTGGCTCCAACCGGGACCCGGCGGACGAACCCGCCTGACGAATTCCGCCAGCACCTCATCGGACTCAGGCGGGGTGACCAGCATCACGCCAACCCAGACAACCGCTGTCACAGCAGTGATGACCGCCAGACGGATGCCGTAATCCTCAATGCGGACGAGCGGGATGACCGAAGTGAACAGGCCAACGCCGAACCCGCAGAGCATGGCGGCAAGTTCAGCGGCAGCATTGACTCTCCACCAGAACCATCGCAAAACAAGCACCACGCCTGGACCGGAACCAATGGCAATCACCAGGCGGAACACCGTGCCGATGCTGTCGCTGATGAGTGCTGTGATGACCCCCAATGCCAGCAAAAGTACTGTGGTGAGCTGACCGACCAGTAGCAGTTCACGGGAACCCGCCTTCGGGCGGATGAAGCGTTGATAGAGGTCGTGGGTGAGATAACTCGCCCCCCAGTTCACCGATGTACTGACGGTGCTCATGAAGGCCGCCACAAGGGACACAACCACCAATCCGAGCGCAACCGGTGGCAACAGTTGAACGGCGAGAGCGGGGTAGCTGATTTCCCAATCGGCCTGATCCGGCAGGAGAACAAGAGCCGCAAGCCCCACCACGACCCAGAGCCAGCTGCGAAGCAAGTAATTGACCACCAGAAAGACCCACCCAGCCAATCGCGCCTGCTGCTCATCCTTCGTGGCGAGCATCCGCTGAATGAATTCGCCGCCACCATCGCTGCGGCGGAAGCTCCACCACTGGATTGCGATGTACGACAGGAACATCGGCACGCTGATCTCGGCCCCCTGCAGCCAGTTCAAACGCCCGTCGGACCAGGACCAAGGCACGAGGGACAACAGTTCCGGACGGCCGAGGTCCTCAAGCTGAACAAGCAGCGAGCCCATCCCTCCGCATGCATGCAACGCTGCCACGGCCACGGCGACAGCCCCTGCAAGGGCAAGTAACAACTGAAGCAGATCCGTCACGACCACAGCCCAGAGTCCACCAGCGACCGTGTAACTCACGACCAGAAGAGCAACAACGGCCAGCAGCCAGACCGTATCGGTGATCCCGAGAGCTGCTGGATGACCCTGAACAATGCCGAGGGCTTCCACCACCTTGCGCAAAGCCAGGAAGGCGTAACCAATGCCGATGCAGTTCACGGGCAGGGCAAGCAGAAACGCCTTGATGCCCCGCAGCCATGCCGCCGCTGCCCCGCCATAACGGAGCTCGGTGAACGCGGCATCGGTCAGCACGCCACTGCGCCGCCAGAGAGGTGCGAACACCACGGCCATCGCCACATGGGCCAAGCCGAACCCCCACCATTCCCAGTTTCCGGCGAGGCCACGGGTGCCGATTAATCCAGCAACGTAGAGGGGGGTATCGATGGAGAAGGTGGTGGCTGCCATTGAGGCCCCCGCCAGCCAGCCGGAAAGACGTCGACCGGCAACGAAATAATCATCCTCCGCCTTGTTGCGTTTAGCGAGCCAGAAGCCCAGCACGAGGGTCAGCGTCAAGTAACCGACAAGGAGAATCCAATCAACGGCAGCCATGGAACAGGGTCATTGACGGCAGTTAACCGCAACAGAATGGATTCAGACGGTCTGGCGCTGGCGTCGTAACTGACCGCAGGCCGCGTTCTGGTCCAAACCACGGCTGGCGCGGAGACTGACGGCGACACCACGCTGTTCCAACACGCGACGGAAGGCCTCGATCCTTTGCGGTGTCGGGCGTTTGAACTCCTCCTCTTCGATCGGGTTGTAAGCGATCAGGTTGACGTGGCTCTGGAAGCCTCCAACCCTGTCCGCCAGCTCCGCGGCATGCTCCGGGAGATCGTTGAGCTCACCGAGCAGGATGTACTCAAAACTCACCCGACGTCCCGTAACGTTGAGGTAATGGCGGCAGTCCTCCAGCAGAGCGTCATAGGGATAGGCATGGGCCGTGGGGATGAGTTCCTCTCGCAGCCGCTGGTTGGGCGCATGGAGACTCACGGCAAGGGTGAACTGGGCCCGGCCGAGGCGCTGCATGGCCAGTTCAGCCAGTTGCGACAAGGTCTTCGGAACACCCACCGTGCTGACGGTGATGCGCCGTTGGCCGATGCCGAGATCATCATTAAGACAGCGGATCGCCTCTAGAACAGCGTCACTGTTCAACAGAGGCTCTCCCATGCCCATGAACACAATGTGGGAGGGACGTCGCTCCATCGCCTCACGCACACTCAGCACCTGATCAACGATCTCGTGGGTCCGAAGCGAACGCTGTAGGCCCCCTTTGCCGGTGGCACAGAAGCGGCAGGCCATAGGACAACCCACCTGGCTGGACACACAGACCGTGAGCCGCTGGTCGGTGGGTATACCGACGGTTTCGATCGTTTCCGAATCATCCGTGGACAGCAAAAGCTTGGTGGTCGCATCAGCGGCCACGGATCGATGAACTTCGGTTAAACGACCGACCTGAATGCCCTGATCCTGCAAGGTCCGCCGCCAGGCCTTGGGAAGCACCGTGATCTCATCTAGGGAGTGGGCACCCTTGGTGTAAAGCCAGTCATGGAGTTGGCGCCCCCGGAAGGACTTTTCACCCTGAGCGACGGCCCAGTCCTGGAGCTCGGCCGCGCTGCGGCCGAGCAACGCATGTGTCACCAGATCAGCAGTCCATGACCCAACTTGAACTCCACCACAAGCAGAGCGATGAAACCCAGCATGGCGGCTCGACCGTTGAGCTTTTCGGTATGACCGTGAAAGCCGTAGCGAGGCAGACGACGCTGGGGAATGTCCTTGGGTTCAAGCATGGAAGAGATGGGAGAGGTGAATCATGACGGGACAATCACTAATCACTAATCACTCATCGGAGAGCAGACCCTCCTCTTGAAGACCTTCAACGGCTTCGGCATCCACCACCTGCTCCTCGGCCATTTCGTTCTCGCCATCCGGACGGGCGAAGGCTGCGAAGTTGCTGGATGAGGCCTCGATGTTATGTCGCGTACGGGTGGCTTCGAGATCTGCATCACTCGGATCATCCAGCACGGAACTCGCACTGGCGGCTGGAGGCATCTCCACGGTGTAATCCGGGCGGAGATTCTGCATGCGGCGGTAGCCGGCGGGATCCTCAGCAAGAATGTCGGGATGGGGGCCAGCTTCTTTCTGAAGCTCCTCCTCGAAACCGCTGAAGCCAGTGCCAGCGGGAATCAGGCGACCGATGATCACGTTCTCCTTCAGACCCCGCAGCCAGTCACTCTTGCCTTCAATCGCCGCCTCGGTGAGAACACGGGTGGTCTCCTGGAACGAAGCCGCTGAAATGAAGCTGTCCGTGTTCAAGGACGCCTTGGTGATCCCAAGAAGCACAGGCGTGAACTCCGCCGGCGCCCCGCCTGTGATGGACATGGCCTGATTGGTGTCTTCCACCTGGCGCAGTTCGATCAACTCTCCAGGCAACAGGGTGGTGTCACCGGCATCCTCAACACGAACTTTGCTGGTCATCTGACGAACAATCACTTCGATGTGTTTGTCGTCAATGGAAACGCCCTGAGATTTGTAGACGTTCTGCACCTCAGTTACCAAACGGTGCTGAAGGTTGGCAATCGCCTCCTGAGCAGCGTCCATCAAGGGTTTCCGACTCCTCAGATCCTCGAAGAAACACTCCAACAATTCGTGGGGGTTAATCGGACCGTCGGTCAGCAGCTCTCCAGCAGTGACCTGCTGGGCGTCGCTGACCATGACATTCCGTCCAAGAAGAATCGGGTATTCACCAATGGCATCATCAGCCTCGATCACGTTGACGACAAGTGATTCATTCTCATCGTCCTGCTTGATCTCAACGGTTCCTGGTCTCTTGCAGAGGATCGCCGACTCGCGTGGACGCCGTGCCTCCAGAAGTTCCTCGATTCGGGGAAGACCCTGAACGATGTCGCCGGTCTTCTGGCGTTCGAACACAAGCAAGGCCAAGCCATCACCCCGCTGCACCAGATCACCGTCTCGAACGTGCAAAACGGAATCGGGGGACACCATGTACGGGCGCCCGATGCGGAGCGTGATCTTTTTGCCCTCGACTTTCTCCACCTCTCCACAGCAACTGGAGGGTTCCCCCTCGGCCAGCAACTCACCGTCGACAATGCGTTGTCCAACAGTCACCAGAGGAGTGCCACCAGTTGTGAGGTTGGCCGTGTCTTCCGCACGTTCAACAATTAGGCGACGCACCGGCTCATCGTCGGCGGCTTCAGGAAGCTGAGCCAAGCCTTCCTGTTTGCAAAGGATCTGGGTCGTCGCCACCACGTCTCCCGCCTTGACGGAAATCCCGTCTTCCACCTTGAGTTCGGTGTGAGTCGAACCGTGGCTCGAGTCGGACATCGTGTCGCGACGCACTAAAATTGATTCCAAAATCACCAGTCGCAACCGGGAGATCGTCTTGGCACGCCGGTCTGGTGCCTTTTCGACATCCACTGTCATCTGAGGTGTGGTGTCGAAGGTCTCCAGGAGAAGCTGCGTCTTCAACAGCTCCACTCCCTCAACGGACTTGATCAGCTCATTGTCTTTGAAGGCCAAACGCTGGGTCGCTTTGATCCCGAGGTGCGGACCATTGGCCTGTTTGACATGGGACAACTCGGGGAGCTGCGCTTCGTTGGGAATGGTGTACTCCTCAACCGGTCGAAGCAGCAGACCCATGCCATCGGGGGTTTCCACGGTCTGCACGAACTTCATCTCCTCGGAGCTGAGATCCTTGGAGATCTCCTCACCGGGGTTGACCATCTGACCATCACCCTGGAATCTCTCCAGCGCCTTGCTGTCACTGCACAGATGGAAGTCTCCGCTGCGAACAATGATCTCCCGGAGGATGTCGTTCTTCTGGGTCACAGTGACGATGCCGGCCGTCTGGCTGAAGATGTCCTTGACCACTTCCGTGCCCGCTTCGATCCATTGGCCGTCTTTGATCATCAGCAAGGAAATGTCCTTGTTGATTTCATGGGTTTCCTGGGGAATCCACAGCAGGGTTCCCCCCTTGCTGACCTCGTAGCCGTTCTTGGCTGAACGCGCCTTCTTGATTGCCAAGCCCGGAGCGAACCGCACAAGACCACCGGTGTTGGTACGGAACCGGTCGTCTGCGAGTTCAGCAATCACCTCGCCGGATCCGATCTTGCTACCAGGGATGGTGTTCAAGCGATATCGGGTGCCGTCCTTCGCTTCCAGATTCCAGATCTCACCGGAATGGGTTGATTCCTCAAGGAGTTTGAAATCCTTGAGGGTCATCGCAGTGGTGACGATCTGCACTTCCCTCGAGTCACCGATGGAGTCACGCAGGCGAACTTCACCGCCAAACTCGCTGCGCTGACTCGCCTCGGCCAGCACCTGCCCCTCGGTGACGTTCGTTTCTCCAGTCACCACTGGCTGGGCGTTCGGCGGAAGGTTGTAGACGTCTCCAGCGAGCACCCAGAGGCGGCCCAAGCGTTGGGCCTTCATCGTGATGTTGCCCTGGCGGTCAGTGACCTCCCTTGGCTGGATCTTGTCCTCATAACGCACCTGACCTGCCAGATCACAGATCACATCCTTCGTGGCTTTCTCAACGCTCTTCTTGACCGCACCGGCAGCGATCTGCGCCACGGTGACATCCGCATCAATGGGTTGGCCGTCGTTGACAAACAGCAAAGAGCCGTTGGTCACTTCGATCTTCTGAGCCTTGCCCTTGCCGCTTGGTTTGATCGTGAGGATGAAGTCCACCTCTGCCTGCTGGGCCTCCACACCGTGGGGGGTGCGATAGGGGCGCACGCGGGCCTTGCTGCCGAACTCAATGTCGCCAGCCAACTTGGAACGAACCACACCTGTTTCCGCGGTGGACACGCCACCGGTGTGGAACGTCCGCATGGTGAGCTGGGTTCCGGGTTCGCCAATCGACTGAGCCGCGATGATGCCGACGGCTTCTCCGAGGTCGACGAGTTCGTTGTGAGCCAGAGCCCAGCCGTAACATTTTCTGCAAACGGAACGGTTGGCTTCGCAGGTAAGGGGTGAGCGGACGCTGACCGCTTTGACTCCCGCTTTTTCGAACGCCTTGGAAAGGGGAGGATCGATTTCCGTATCACGCTCAGCAAGGACTTCGCCATCCGAACTGAGAACCTGCGCAGCCGTGAGACGTCCGACAAGACGGCTCGCAAACTTGCCATCTTCCGCCTCAACAACGATGTGACGGAGGGTGCCACAGTCGTCTTCCCGAACAATCACATCCTGGGCGACGTCAACGAGACGACGGGTGAGATACCCCGAATCGGCCGTGCGAAGAGCCGTATCCACCAGGCCCTTACGAGCTCCGTAGGAAGAGATGACGTATTCGGTGACCGTCAACCCCTCGCGAAAGTTCGTCCGAATCGGAAGGTCAATGATCTCCCCCTGTGGATTCGCCATCAAACCGCGCATGCCGACCAGCTGGCGCACCTGAGACATGTTTCCTCGGGCACCCGAGTTGGCCATCATCCACACCGAGTTCAATGGTGCGTTCTCGTCGAAGTTCTTCTTCACCGCATCGACGAGACGCTCATTGGTCTCTGTCCAGGTATCAATCACCTTGGTGTGACGCTCCACCTCCGTGATCTCGCCAAGGCGATACCGCTCCTCGGTCGCTGTGATCTGTTCCTCAGCCTCTCCCAGCAGAGCCTTCTTTGCTTCGGGGACCCGCAGATCATCCACGGAGATGGAAACAGCGGCCTGCGTGGCGTATCGAAAACCAAGATCCTTGAGGTTGTCGGCCATGGAAGACGTCACGGCGGTTCCATGGGTCTTGTAAGCCCAGGCGACCAGCTGTTTCAGAGCACGTTTGTCGACAACGTGATTTCTGAATGGTGGTGGTGTCTTTGCAAGCGGGCGTGACGCGCTCTTGGGAGCGGCCGCCTGGGCCGCCTTGGCGGCCTTGGCGGCTTTAGAGGATTTAGAAGACTTGCGGGATTTGGAGGAGGTCATGGCTGCGCGCAGATCGAAGGACAGAGATGGAGGTTCAGTCGGTATCAGGCGACGGCCACCGCGTCGATGATGGTGTGATTCATCACCACGCGGCCAACGGTGGTGAGCAGGTAGCGGCTGAGCAGGGCGCCATCTTCATCAAAACGATCCCGTCGGAAGGTCCATTGCTCGATGCGGGTGCCATCGCCGAGGTCCTCAGTCTTGAGTGGCTGCTCGAGATCGTCGTCATCTTCAACCTCACCGTTGAAACGCACCCAGACCCAGTCGTGCAAGCCGATGCGCTTGTCTTCAAAAGCGTGAAGCACATCTTCAAGGTCGGCGAAGGTGCTGCCGCGGTCACCGAAGTCAGGTTTGGGGGACTCAGGCTTAAGAGCCGTGAGGTAGTAGGAACCGAGCACCATGTCCTGGGAGGGCGTGACGATGGGTTGCCCCGTGGCTGGAGAAAGAATGTTGTTGCTGGCCAGCATCAGCATGCGGGCTTCGGTCTGAGCCTCGATCGCCAGTGGGACGTGCACGGCCATCTGGTCACCGTCAAAGTCGGCGTTGAAGGCGGGACAGACCAGCGGGTGGAGCTGAATGGCACGACCGTCGACCAACTTCGGCTCAAACGCCTGAATACCCAGACGGTGCAGCGTCGGAGCACGGTTCAGCATGATCGGGTGGCCGTCGATGACCTCCTGAAGCACCTGCATCACTTCATCATCAGCACGCTGAATCAGCTTCTTGGCCGCCTTGATGTTATTGACGATGTTTTGACGGATCAGACGGTGGATGACGAAGGGCTGGAACAGCTCGATCGCCATCTCCTTGGGCAGACCGCACTGATGCATTTTCAGCTTCGGTCCGACAACAATCACGGAACGGCCTGAGTAGTCGACCCGTTTTCCGAGGAGGTTCTGGCGGAAGCGACCCTGCTTTCCTTCGATGATGTCGCTCAGTGACTTGAGTGGCCGGTTGTTGGCCCCCACCACCGTGCGACCACGGCGGCCATTGTCAATCAGGGCATCAACGGCCTCCTGAAGCATTCGCTTCTCGTTGCGAACGATGATCTCAGGGGCCAGGATTTCCTGGAGGCGCGCCAAACGATTGTTCCGGTTGATCACCCGGCGGTAGAGATCGTTCAGGTCACTCGTGGCGAAACGTCCGCCATCCAGCTGCACCATTGGACGCAGATCCGGAGGAATCACCGGAATCACATCGAGCACCATCCACTCAGGACGTGCATTGGTGGCGATGAAGTTATCGATCACGCGAAGACGCTTGATCAACTTGGCCCGCTTCTGCCCCTTGCTGCCGTTGATCTCCTCACGCAGCTGTTCAGCCACCTCCTCAAGGTTCAGATCCTCCAGCAGCTGTTTCAGAGCTTCAGCACCGATGCCCACCACGGGCTCATTTTCAATTTCGGAATCCTCGGCATAGATCTCGTCTTCGATCTCCAGCCATTCGTCTTCCGTAAGAAGCTGCTTGTATTTGAGGTCTTTGTGATCGCCGGGATCTAAAACCACATAGCAGTTGAAATAGACAATCTGCTCGACATCCCTCAGGGGCATGTCGAGCAGAATTGCGACATAGCTGGGGATCCCCTTCAGGTACCAGACGTGGGAAACAGGAGCCGCCAGTTTGATGAAACCCATCCTGTGGCGTCGCACCCGACTTTCCGTCACCTCCACACCGCAGCGTTCACAAACGATGCCGCGATGCCGCACCCTCTTGTATTTCCCGCAGTGGCACTCCCAGTCTTTGGAAGGGCCAAAGATCTTCTCGCAGAACAGCCCGTCCATCTCGGGCTTGAGGGTGCGGTAGTTGATGGTCTCCGGTTTGGTGACCTCGCCCACCACCTGGCCGTTAGGCAGGGTGCGCTGCCCCCACTCCATCACCCGTTCGGGTGAAGCGAGGGTGATCTTGACGTAATCGAAGTGGTTCTCGGTGCGGAGGTTGCTATTGGTCATGGACGATTCAGAGAGGAGGGGCTGTCAGTTGCTGTTGATCAGGTGGGCCTGATCAGGCGGTCCGTCAGTCTTCGTCGTAATCCGCGACGCCGAGGGATTCGTAGGTGGGACGACTGGGAGTGCTGCGACGGGGATTCACGTCCTGCATCAGATCCACTTCCTTGCCTTCATCGGTGTAAACGGCAATGTCGAGACCCAGCGACTGGAGCTCGCGCATCAGCACCTTGAACGACTCCGGTGTGCCGGGACGCGGGATCGGTTTCCCTTTAACGATGGCGTTCAACGCTTCGTTACGGCCCTGCATGTCGTCTGATTTGACCGTGAGCAGCTCCTGAAGCGTGTAAGCAGCTCCATACGCCTCCAGTGCCCAGACTTCCATTTCTCCTAAACGCTGACCACCCTGCTGGGCCTTACCACCCAGAGGCTGTTGTGTCACCAGGGAGTAGGGGCCGGTGGAACGGGCGTGGATTTTGTCATCCACCAGGTGAACGAGCTTGAGGAAGTGGGCGTAACCGACGGCAACAGGCTGGTCGAACGGCAAACCGGTTCGACCATCGCGAAGCACCAGTTTCCCTGGATCGTTGGGGTCATAAACCCAGTCTTTACCTGGTTGCTTGGCAGCTTCCTTCAGGAACGTTTCACAGGTCTTCTGGGACATTTCTGGGCCATGCATCTCATCGAATGGAACGATTCGGACGCGGCTGTCGAGGTTGGACGCAGCCCAGCCCATCAGCAGTTCGAAGACCTGGCCGACATTCATGCGGCTTGGCACACCCAAGGGATTGAGGCAGATATCCACCGGCGTCCCATCGGGCAGGTAGGGCATGTCCTCACGAGGAAGGATGCGGCTGATGATGCCCTTGTTGCCATGACGTCCAGCCATTTTGTCGCCGACCTGAATCTTGCGACGCTGCGCCACGTAGACCCGCACCACCATGTTGGCGCCGGGGGGAAGCTCATCACCCTGTTCACGGGTGTAAATCCTCACGTCGACAACCCGGC
The DNA here is from genome assembly GCF_047303025.1 of Synechococcus sp. MIT S1220. NCBI lineage: Bacteria > Bacillati > Cyanobacteriota > Cyanophyceae > Synechococcales > Synechococcaceae > Synechococcus > Synechococcus sp. MIT S1220. The sequence continues at coordinate 2,962,051 of NZ_CP138939.1, forward strand.
CTCGTTCCGTACCTGGAACCCGCAAGGAGTTGTCGCGAACATCGCGAGCCTTCTCGCCGAAGATCGCACGGAGCAGCTTCTCTTCCGGGGGCTGATCGGATTCCCCCTTGGGGGTCACCTTGCCCACGAGGATGTCTCCGCTCTCGACGAAAGCACCCACTCGGATGATGCCCATCTCATCCAGGTTGCCGAGACTCTCCTCAGCAACATTGGGGATTTCCCTCGTGATCTCTTCGGGACCGAGCTTCGTCTGTCTCGCCTCGATCTCGTACTTCTCGATGTGAACCGAGGTGTAGAGGTCGTCGGTGACCAACCGCTCGCTCACCAGCAGAGCATCCTCGAAGTTGTAGCCCTCCCAGGGCATATAGGCGATAAGAACGTTCTGACCAAGAGCGATCTCACCGCCTTCACAGGCCGAACCATCGGCCAGAACCTGGCCGATAATCACCTGATCACCGCAACGGACGATCGGACGGTGATTTAAGCAGGTGTCCTGGTTGGAGCGCTGATATTTCTGCAGGAAGTGGGTGTGTTCGTTCCCATCCTCGTCCTGAACGAGGATCGCTGTCGCATCAACAAAGATCACCGTGCCGTTAACCCTGGAGATCGGCACCATCCCGGAGTCGCGAGCCACCTGGGTTTCTAGACCGGTTCCCACCAGCGCTCGCTCAGGACGCAACAGGGGGACGGCCTGACGCTGCATGTTTGAACCCATGAGCGCACGGTTGGCATCATCGTGTTCCAGGAATGGAATCAGTGATGCCGCAACGGAGATCACCTGAACCGGTGAAAGCGCTACGTAATCAACCTGTTCCGGGGGAACTTTCTCAAAATCCTGGCGGTAACGGACGGGAATCAGATCGGCTTTGATCCGTCCGTCGTCCTCGGTGGCGACATCACCTGGTGCAACGCGAACCTCATCTTCACGATCAGCAGAGAGATAGATCGGATCTCCCGTTTTCTGCACTACACCATTTTCAACCTTCCAGAAGGGGGTTTCAATGAAGCCGTACTCATTGACCCTGGCGTGGGTCGCCAGTGAGTTGATCAGACCGGCGTTCGGGCCCTCGGGGGTCTCGATCGGACAGAGACGGCCGTAGTGCGAGGGATGGATATCGCGAACTGCAAAACCGGCACGCTCCCTGGTCAATCCCCCAGGTCCGAGGGCAGAAATACGGCGTTTGTGGGTGAGCTCCGCCAGAGGATTGGTCTGATCCATGAACTGGCTCAGCTGGCTGGAACCGAAAAATTCCTTGATCGCTGCGACCAAGGGCTTTGGATTCACAAGCTGTGCTGGGGTCAGCGAATCCGTTTCGCCAACGGTCATGCGCTCCTTGATGATCCGCTCGAGCCTGTTCAGACCGACGCGGACCTGGTTTTGCAGCAATTCGCCAACGGATCGAACCCGGCGGTTGCCGAGATGATCAATGTCATCGAGGCTTGCTCCGCCAACATCAAGTTCCAGATTGATCAGATAGTCCAGGGTTGAGAGCACGTCCTCATGGGTGAGGGTGCGAACTGTGTCTGGAATCGTGAGGCGCAGTTTTTTATTGATCTTGTAACGGCCGACCCGACCGAGGTCGTAACGCTTGGGATCGAAGAATCGTGTCTGAAGGAGTTGCTGTCCACCACTCACCGATGGAGGCTCACCGGGCCGAAGCTTTTTGTAGAGCTCGAGCAGGGCCTGATCTTCCGAACTGATGCCCTCATCGTTCGCCGCATCAATTGACTTCTTATAGAACTCAGGGTGGCGCAGCTTGTCGACAACGTCGTTGTCGGACAAGCCCATCGCACGCATGAGCACGTGGGCATTGATCTTGCGTGTTTTATCTACACGCACGTGAAGTAAGGAATTCTTATCCGTCTCAAATTTCAGCCAGGCACCCCGATTCGGAATCACGCTGGCGTTGTAGGTACGGCGACCGTTTTTATCCTGCTCATCTTTGAAATAGACGCCCGGGCTACGCACGATCTGATTCACAATCACGCGCTCGGCGCCGTTGATGATGAACGTTCCGCGTTCAGTCATCAATGGAAGTTCCCCGATGAAAACCTCCTGCTCCTTGATTTCACCCGTCTCTTTGTTTACCAGCCTGCAAGTGACGTACATCTGAGACGCAAAGGTTGCGTCCCGTCGCTTCGCCTCTTCAACGTCGTGACGCGGTCGCTTGAGCCGGTACTCACTACCGATGAAATGAAGTTCGAGTTTGCCTGTGTAATCGGTGATGGGTGAGAAGCTTTCAAGCTCCTCGATCAGACCTTTATCCAGAAACCACTTGAAACTGGCCCGCTGAACCTCCACCAAATCAGGAAGATAGGTGGCGGTCTTGGCGACCTGAATCGCACTGCTGCTCATGCGGGAACCCGACTGAGAGGACGAATGGGACAAGAGACCTGAATGGCCGTCGCCAGCAACCGGACAGTTTCTGGACCCAAAAAAGCGGCGGCTGTCGTTCCTCCATGGAGGAACGACAGCACCACTGGTGGGGTTCAGAAATTGCGGGCCAGATCAGCTGACGACGACAAGTGCACCGGAAGGGAATGGACGCTTCGGGCTCCACGGATCAGGACGAACCCACCCATGGCCAGGCCAATACAACATCTTACATCCTAAAGGTAAGGGCGCCACACACCGGCGACCTATGTCATGGCAATGCAAACAAGCTGCGGGCGTTGTGGGTACTGCTGGCAGCAACGGTTTCAAGATCCACTCCGCGGAGCTCAGCAACTCGCGACGCGACAGAAGCCACAAATGCCGGCTCGTTTCGTTTGCCTCGGCGTGGAACAGGAGCAAGAAATGGACAATCGGTTTCAACGAGGAAGCGATCCTCCGGCACCTGCCGTGCACAATCGTGGGTAGAAACGGCCTTGGGGAAAGTGACCGTACCGCTGAAACTGATGTAGAAGCCCAAATCAAGGAATCCCACCATTTCCTCAGGGGTGCCTCCCCAGCAATGCATCACCCCACGGGGACATCGTCCATCCAGCTTGCGAGACCGCAGCTCTTGAAGCATTGGCTCTGCAGCATCCCTACAATGAACGATCACAGGGAGATCAAGTTCAACCGCCAGATCCAGCTGGGGTTGAAGCACTTGCAGCTGCTCATCAAGATTTTTCTCACGGAACAGATCGAGGCCAAGTTCACCGATGGCCACGACCCGGGAATCGTCCAGAGCAGCCCGTTTCAGCACTGAAACGGTGTCATCTCGCCAGTGTTCCGTATCAAGGGGGTGGACTCCCACGGAGTAACGCATCTCCGGGAAGCGATCTGCCAACGCGCGAATCGCCGGAATCTCCGAAGGTTCCACACAGGCATGAAGCAGTGCGGAGACTCCAGCATCCCGCCATCGAGAAGCCACATCATCCAGATCTTCTTCGAAGTTCCGGAAAACGATGTGGCAATGACTGTCAATGAGGGTCGGAATGGACGACAAGAGAGCCAAAACGCGCCTTCAGCTCATTCTGCCGGCTCGATCCCCAACTCAGCTGGCAGGCTCGAGAACCCGGCGTACTGCGGCTGAGATCCGAGACTTCTGGTTGGCACCATTGTTGCGATGCAGCACGCCGACCTTGACTGCCTTATCAATCTTGCTGAATGCCGCGTTCATTGATGCCTGAACGGAAGCCTTGGCATCATCCCCTGGTTCCTGGCTGTAGGCGTCACAGGCACTGAAACACCGCTTCATCAGGGTCCGCAGTGAGGACTTATAGGTGCGGTTGCGCAGGCGATTGCGCTCAGCGATCTCAATACGCTTTTTCGCTGCTTTGTTATTGGCCACTGAGGCGGAATCGGGGCGAACAATCCATCACCTTACTCAACTACCGTCGTCATCTCTCTGATCCCCAATCAGGGGCCTAACTTGATGAGCCTGGTTCAGCGATCCACCTTTTGCCCCTGAGCAGTCCTTCCGACGTGATGCCAGATCCGGCGCCATTCCCGATGCGGGTGGTGAGAGATGTTCAGCAGGCGGAGCGTGCGCTGAAGGGACTGGCCTCCAGAACCGTGGACGACAGGCAGCTTGAGGCGAGGTCGAAGGTGGATTCGATCCTTGCGGCTGTTCGCCAGCACGGCGATACAGCCCTGATGGACTACACGGAGCGTTTCGACCGATTCAGACCCGACCCGGTTGCAATCCCTGAAGCAGCCCTGGAGGAAGCCTGGACTCAGATGCCGATGGACCTGCGGGATGCCCTCGAGCTCGCCCATCGCCGCATCAAGGAATTCCACCAACGTCAACGCCCTGTTGATATCGCCATGGAAGGCCCCCATGGCGAACAACTGGGTCGGCGTTGGCGCCCGGTCAAACGGGCAGGGCTGTACGTCCCAGGCGGCAGAGCGGCTTACCCCAGCACGGTGCTGATGAATGCCGTCCCGGCACGCGTTGCCGGAGTCCAGGAGATTGTGATCTGTTCACCGGCCGCCGCAGACGGACAGGTCAATCCTGTGGTGCTCGGGGCAGCGCACCTTGCCGGGATACGCACGGTGTTGCGCGTCGGAGGGGCTCAAGCCATTGCTGCAATGGCCTTCGGCACGGAAAGTGTGCCGAAGGTGGATGTGATCAGCGGGCCTGGCAACATCTACGTCACCCTCGCCAAGCAGGCGGTTTACGGCTTGGTGGGCATTGATTCGATGGCCGGACCGAGTGAAGTGCTGGTGATCGCAGATCACAGCGCGAATCCCCGCCATGTTGCAGCCGATCTCCTGGCCCAGGCGGAGCATGATCCACTCGCAGCTGCCGTTCTGATCACAACCGATCCGCGCTTGGCTGACACTATTGGAGCGGAGATCGCTCAACAACTTCAAAACCACCCACGACGTGAGATCTGTGAAGCGTCCTTAAAAGATTGGGGACTAATCGTGATCTGCGAAGACCTCGAAACCTGCGCCAATCTGAGCGACAAGTTTTCTCCGGAACACTTGGAACTGCTCGTTGAGCGTCCAGAACCCCTCGCTGAACGGATACAAAACGCCGGCGCCATTTTTCTCGGCCCTTGGTCACCTGAAGCAGTCGGTGACTATCTCGCCGGACCGAATCACACCCTGCCCACCTGTGGAGCAGCCCGATTCAGCGGCGCTCTGAGCGTCGAAACGTTCATGCGCCACACCTCAATGATCGGTTTCAACCGAACAGCACTTGAAGCCACTGGTTCAGCGGTGCGTCAGCTGGCTGGCAGCGAGGGACTCCACAGCCATGCAGAGTCGGTTCGGTTGCGCCTCAGCTGAAACGCTTTTCGAGACTGCGCACACCGGCAACGCCTTCGACAATCTCACCAACGAGAACTTCATCGGTGAGGTTCACGAACAGTCCGTTTTCAAGCACCCCTGGAATGTTGTTGACGGCGAGCTCCAAGGCAGCGGGATCTTCAATTCCCCCAGTCATCTTCACGTCAAGAACGAGATTGCCCTGATCGGTGACAACGGGCCCAGCCTTGCGTTGAGCCATCCGCAGTTCAGCGGTTCCACCCATGGATGACAGCTCTTGTTGCACCTGACGCCAGGCTCCAGGCAGCACTTCCACAGGAAGAAGAAAACCAAGATTAAGGCGATCCACGAGCTTGGTGGAATCGACCACCACCACAAACCGTTCAGCCCTAGCAGCCACAAGCTTTTCCTGGACGTGACATGCCCCTCCTCCCTTGATCAACTGAAACGCGGGGTCCACTTCATCGGCCCCATCGATCGCCAGATCAATCTTGCTGACGGCATTCAGACTGAGCAAAGGGATCTCGAGCTCAGCAGCCAGCACCTCACCCTGGAAGGATGTGGTGACACCGACGATGTCCTTGAGGTCTCCACTTGCAAGCCTGGAACCCAACCCTTTGATCATCAAAGCGGCAGTTGAACCGGATCCAAGGCCAAGCACCATGCCGTCCTTGATCTGATCAACGGCAGCATCAGCCACCGCTTGTTTCATCTGCGTCTGTAGATCCGCCATGGAATCAAGTGATTTCGCGGGAACGTAGCAAGGGTGTCAGCCCATACCCGGCAAAGCCTGTGGTTTCACGGCGAGGGTGAGCTCACGGTCATTGCGTATCACCTTCAGTGGAAGGGGTTCTCCGAGCTCTGAACGATCCACCACCGCAAGCAGACCCTGAGGATCAGAAATCGCCGTATCGCCAACGGCCACCACCAGATCACCGCGGTGCAAACCACCGCGTTCAGCAGGGCTGTCGGGAAGAACGGACTGGACCAGGGCGCCGTTCCGTTGGGGCAGCTGCACCAGCGCATTCGGATCGCGGTTGTGCTCCCGCGCGATGCGCGCCGTGAGGGGGATCAACTGCAAGCCGATGTAGGGGTGAACAACCTGTCCCTTGTCGAGCAGCTGATCAACCACCCCCCTGGCGAGATTGATCGGAATCGCAAACCCCAGCCCTGCCCCAGGACCAGAACGCACAAGCGTGTTAATCCCGATCACATCTCCGACGGCATTGACCAGCGGCCCACCGGAGTTACCTGGATTGATCGCTGCATCGGTCTGAATCAGGTCCAGTCGTTTGTCTGAAAAACCGAGGCTGTTGATGTTGCGATGCAGACTGCTAACAATGCCAAGTGTGACTGTTTTCTCCAGTCCATAGGGCGTTCCAAGTGCAATCGCCCAGTCACCGACCTCCAGCGCTTCGGAGTCACCAAGAGGAGCGGACGGGGGAGGGTTCCTGCCATCCAGACGGACGAGGGCGAGATCCGTGACTGGGTCTGTTCCGATGACCTGCCCATCCCGTTGCTCACCATCGGCCAGGGTGAGACTGACGGACTCAACCCGCTCAACTACATGCGCATTGGTGAGCACAAGACCCTTTTCGTCGATCAGGACCCCTGAACCCTGTCCGCGCTCCCGCTCAGGCCCGAAAGGCGGATCCCCTAGCAAATCGCGAAGAAGCGGGTCGATCAGAGTGGGATCAAAAGGCTGGCGTTCCACCGGCCTTTCTGTGTCGATCCGGACAACCGAGGGAGCAACACGGCGCACCACATCCGCCACGAAGCTGTGCTCCAGAGCAGCAGCAGGTTGTGCGACAACAACCATTGTCATCACCAGCGACAGCAGGAACCGCACCATCGGCGTCTATGCATTAGCGCTCCATCTTGGTCCCGATTAAACGCCGATCGCGTCAATCTGCTGCAGTCGAAAGCCACAAACTCCTTTGGTGTCTAGAAAACGAGGATGTAATAAGCACTTTTATGCGCTTCCGGATTCTTGGAGTGATCGGAGCCATCGCCCTGCTTACCTCCTGTGCCACCACGCCTGACAGCGGAACGTCAGCAGACTCCGGGAGGAATAACAGAACAGCAACTGCCGAGCCAGAGAGCGGAGTTCTTAAGGCCGTTGTGCTCGAAGGAAAGCCGTTTGCCGCAAAAGAAGGCGATACCTACGAAGGCTTTGCGGTGGATGTCATCAACCATGTCAAAGATGAAGCAGGGCTCTCCTCCGTTGAATTTGTGCCAGCCAGCTCGATCACCAATGGATTCAAGGCGATCACGTCCGGCGAAGCCGACATCAGCTGCGGTGTTTCCTTCACATGGGATCGAGCCAAGACCGTTAACTTCAGCCTGCCTTTTGCGATCGGCGGCACGCGTCTTCTGGCAGGAGCCGGCGTGGATGGGACCCCGGAATCTCTCAACGGAAAAACGATTGGCGTGATTGCTGACTCAGCTTCAGCCAAAGTTCTCGGGGATGTGGTTCCCAGGGCTGAATTCACAGGCTTCGCTACCTCCGCCGAAGCGATTGATGCCCTTGAGAAGGGGGACGTCGAAATCCTGGGCGGACCTACGCTCTGGCTGGCCTCCAACAAAGGCGAAACGTCGACATCCCTCGTCCCGGACGGTCCCTACGGTCGTTCCGGCATCGGTTGTGTCGTCAAGCAAGACAACGGCAAGCTGCTGTCCGCCGCCAACCTTGCCATCGGGCAGATGATGCAGGCCTATGTGGATGGAGATGCCGGATCCCGGGAAATGATCAACCGTTGGGTTGGCCCGGATAGCGCCATTGATCTATCGGAATCAACCATCAGTGCGCTGTACCGGATCATGCTTAGAACGACGGCTGAGATTTCCACGAATGTGAAGGATCCAGTTGTAACGAAGCAAGCAGAGACAACGGAATCACCGGAAGCGGCTGCAGCCACGCCGGACGCCGTGACCCCTGATGAGGTCACTGAACAGCAAACCACTGACTAAATCCCCACGTCCAGCACGCCCCCTTACGAACAAACAGATGAAACGTTCCCTGATCGCCTTCCAGGCTCTGATCGCCTCCAGTGCTGTTCTCTGCCAGAGCGCAGAAGCCTCCTCCTCCTTCAGCACCCCAGACCAGCGCAACAGCATCGATGCACGCATCGAAAACGTTCGTAATGGCAGCTGGAGCACTCTGCTCAAGACCCCCGAACTCGATGGTGAGCTCATGGCCAAGAGCAAATGGGGCAACGGCGGCGGCCATAAATTCAAAAACAGCCGGGGCTCCGGCAAGTGGAAAAACGGCAAAAGCGGCAATAAATGGAGCAACAGCCGCCCCTCCTGGGGGAATGGTTCCTACCGCGGCGGATGGGCCAATGGTGGTGGCTGGAGAAACGGCAGCGGAGGATTTGTGAACTGGTGATCTCCTCAACAACAGCATCTGCAACCGATCTCAGCGCCTTCGGGCCCATCGGCCTTGTCGTCGTTCAATCCACATCCCTATGCAATCTCGATTGCTCGTATTGCTACTTGCCTGATCGCCAGAAAAAGCGCGTCTTTGACTTGAAGATGTTGCCGCTGCTGATTCAACGGATCCTGGAAAGTCCTTATGCAGGGCCTGAATTCTCACTGGTATGGCATGCAGGAGAACCGCTCACCCTTCCAACCAGCTGGTACGACGAAGCAACAGCCATCCTGCACTGTTCTCTTGACACCTTCGGCGCCAAGGGATTGCAGTTTGATCAGCACGTTCAGACCAACGCGACTCTGATCAATGACGACTGGTGTGACTGCTTTCACCGGAATCGGATCGTTGTCGGAATCAGTGTTGATGGCCCCATTGAGATTCACGACGCCCACCGATGCTTCCGCAACGGACGTGGTTCCCATGCCTTGGCCATGAACGGGATCGAGGCGCTGCATCGCAATGACGTGCCCTTCCACTGCATCTCGGTGCTGACCTCAGAAGCGATGGAACAGCCTGAACGAATGTACCGATTCTTCCGCGACCACGGCATTCATGACGTTGGATTCAACGTGGAGGAACAGGAAGGGATCAACACCACCTCTTCGATGCAGGGTTCCGAAATGGAGGAGAAGTACACCAATTTCCTCCGTGCTTTCTGGCGTCTGAGCGAACAGGATGGCTATCCGGTGATTCTTCGGGAATTCGATCAGGTGATCGGCTTGATCCAGGGCGAACAGCGCATGAAGCAAAACGAGCTCAATCGACCTTTTTCCATCCTCAGCGTCGACTCCCAGGGCAATTTCTCAACATTCGATCCGGAATTACTCTCCGTCGCCAGCGACCGTTACGGCACGTTCAATCTCGGAAATCTGCGGGATCTTTCCCTTGTGGAGTCCACACAGACCGATCAATTCAAACGGCTACTGAATGACATGAGTCGCGGTGTCGACAGTTGCCAGAAGAGCTGCGAGTACTTCGGCCTTTGCGGTGGAGGCAACGGCAGCAACAAATTCTGGGAACACGGCACCCTGGCCTCAAGCGAAACCCATGCCTGCCGCTTCGGTACCCAAATCCCCGTTCAGGTCCTCCTCGAACGCTTTGAGGAAGGACCACCACTTCAACAAGCAGCCAACCAAGCTATTTGATCTATTTTTCAACTTAGATGTCTCGACGAAACGCAACAACCTCCTCCTGCTTGGCACCGCATTTGGCGTCGGTCTCCTAACGCCCGTTGAGAGCCTTGCTTGCTGCCTGCGAGTTTCTGATGCCTCTCGGAGGTAATGGAAATGGGCCCGAGCCGTACATCGTGAAGAAACGCGTTGAGCGTCCAAAGGGCCTCATCGGCAATGCGGTTGGTCGCACCAACTGGAACACCGATTTTGTGGTGGATCAGCTCTACCAAAGCTTCAAGCTGTTTTTCACAGCGGATTCAACTGATGAACAACCCGGCGACTATCCGATTGAGGCTTTTCTGAAGTTTGCCGGTGGAGGCTCAATGAAGGTTGTGGACCAGCGAATGAAACCACCAACCGATACTGGCACACAGTTCGGCCCCTTCTCTCCACCACCAGCGAAGGGGATTAGCCAGGTGAACTTCAAAATTGGCGCCAACAAGGGTCCCGGAGGCACTGGATTCAGCTACCGAATTTCCGTGCAGGGATGCAACTAGGGAGGCTGTAGCTGGGTGAGGGGAGAGGCAGGACGTGGGGCAGACGGCCCGAATCAACCGCCTTTTTGGTCCAATTTGAGACGACCAGCTGCCAGCGATGGCATGTGCAGCTAATCATTGGGAAATCCTCTCAAGGTATGCCTGTTCGCTTTATCCAGACGGCCGGCGCGCTCGCTCTCCTCTCCACGGCCCTTGCCCCGGGCAGCGCTCTAGCCGCTCCAGGCAAAACGCTCAAAGCTGTGATCTTTGAAGACGTGAAGCCTCTTTACCAACGCAGCGGTGGCAGCTACGAGGGACTTGGTGTCGACGTATTGGAGCAGATCAAAAATCAGGCTGGATATGCAGCGGTGAGCTTCAGCACCGTCGGAAACGTGAGGGATGGATTGAACGCCATCGCATCAGGTCAATCGGACATTGCCTGCGGGGTTGCTTTCACCTGGACTCGCGCCCAAAAAGTGAGCTATAGCTTGCCGTTTGCAATCGGCGGCACCCGGCTGCTGACCAAAGTGAAGCTGGATGGAACACCCGATTCACTTACCGGTCAAACGATCGGTGTCGTGAAAGGGTCCGCTTCCGCGAAGGTCCTCAAAAGTGTGATTCCTAATGTGAGCCTCCAGAGATTCAATACCCCCGCAGAGGCGCTTGCAGCCTTCGACAGCGGGGCTTTGAACACCATTGGAGGCGGAACATTGTGGCTAGCGGCCAACAGCAATGCCAGCAGCACTGACCTGGTACCACTTCGCCCCTATGGCCGATCCGGCATCAGCTGCATCGTGAACCAGAACAACGGCAAGCTGCTGTCCCAAACCAACGTCGCGCTAGGCCAGATCATGCAGGCCTACGTCGATGGAGATGCTGGCACTCGCGAAATGGTGAACCGTTGGATTGGCCCAGACAGCAGTGTGAAGCTTAGTGAGCCCGCGATCAGCGGTCTCTATGCACTGATTCTCAGTACCACTGCAGAAATGTCGACAAGCGTCAAAGCAGCCAACTGAAGAAAGGCCTAGGCAACAAGCAACTGTTCTGTTCCTAGCGACTAAAGCCCAAATTCCTGCAAACAGATGAAACGTTCCCTGATCGCCTTCCAGGCTCTGATCGCCTCCAGTGCTGTTCTCTGCCAGAGCGCAGAAGCCTCCTCCTCCTTCAGCACCCCAGACCAGCGCAACAGCATCGATGCACGCATCGAAAACGTTCGTAATGGCAGCTGGAGCACTCTGCTCAAGACCCCCGAACTCGATGGTGAGCTCATGGCCAAGAGCAAATGGGGCAACGGCGGCGGCCATAAATTCAAAAACAGCCGGGGCTCCGGCAAGTGGAAAAACGGCAAAAGCGGCAATAAATGGAGCAACAGCCGCCCCTCCTGGGGGAATGGTTCCTACCGCGGCGGATGGGCCAATGGTGGTGGCTGGAGAAACGGCAGCGGAGGATTTGTGAACTGGTGATCTCCTCAACAACAGCATCTGCAACCGATCTCAGCGCCTTCGGGCCCATCGGCCTTGTCGTCGATCGTTCCAAGACCAACTGATTGCAGGTTTCAGGCCGGATATCGACCATCGCTGCGATGCAACCTCCGGCCTAAATCAATGTTGTCTGCGAAACCAACTCCACACCGAATGAGGCCAACAAACACCGCTGTGTCGTCAGTACCCAACTGCCATAGATCAGCACGCCCGCATACTGGGTACTGACGGTCTTCTAGTATTGGAATGTGTCCGGCAGGCCTCTTCTTCGGAAGACAGGTCACAACTGAATTGCCCGTCGGACAGCGTCCGACACCACTTCACTTTTGCCGCACCCTCTCCTTCCAGAACTCGAATCTCTGACAGGCAATGTTGCCTCAGATCAGGAATTTGATTTATGTGGCATTTCTTTGCTCACCCATACCCGTCCAATGACCCTGGAGGTTCAGATCAGGCATCGCAGTGGCGCCGATGTCAACCTTGATGATTGCGCGCGCTTCAGTGGCATCCTTGGGGAAGCTCTTGAAACCACCCAGCTGCTGACGGAGGCATACGTTCTGGAAATCAGCAGTCCAGGCATCGGCGAGCAGCTCTCCAGCGACCGCGACTTCCATACCTTTCGAGGCTTCCCCGTTGAAGTTGTCCACCAGGACAAAGACAATGCCGAGAGATGCCTCGAAGGTCTGTTATTGGAGCGCAATGACGAGACATTGCAGATCAACATCCGCGGGCGAATCAAAACCATTCCCCGCGAGCAGGTGATCAACGTTCGTCTGACCACCCCCGGTAACTAACAGCACCACATCCCTTTTTACTGATTCGATGGCTCTCGTACTGCTTCCTGGACTTACCACACTGATTGATGACATCAGTGAAGAAAAGAAGCTGCCCCCACAAGTTGTTGAAGCGGCATTGAGGGAAGCTCTTCTGAAGGGGTATGAACGTTACCGAAGGACCCTTTATCTCGGAATCAGTGAAGATCCCTTCGACGAGGACTACTTCAGCAACTTCGATGTCGGCCTCGATCTCGATGAAGAGGGGTATCGGGTCTTGGCCAGCAAGATCATCGTTGAAGAAGTCGAAAGCGAAGACCATCAGATTGCCCTCGCCGAGGTGATGCAAGTCGCTGAGGATGCACAGGCTGGCGACACCGTGGTTCTTGACGTCACGCCGGAGAAAGAAGATTTCGGCCGGATGGCTGCTGCCACAACAAAACAAGTTCTCGCCCAGAAACTGCGTGATCAACAGCGGCGGATGATTCAGGAGGAATTCGCTGATCTTGAGGATCCTGTCCTCACCGCTCGTGTGATCCGCTTCGAGCGCCAATCCGTGATCATGGCCGTCAGCTCAGGACTCGGTCGCCCCGAAGTCGAGGCAGAGCTGCCTCGACGGGACCAGCTTCCAAACGACAATTACCGAGCAAACGCCACCTTCAAAGTATTTCTCAAGGAGGTTTCCGAGGTGCCTCGCCGTGGGCCACAATTGTTTGTCAGCCGTTCCAATGCAGGCCTGGTTGTTTATCTCTTCGAGAACGAAGTTCCTGAGATTCAGGAAGGATCCGTTCGCATCGTTGCTGTAGCGAGAGAGGCGAATCCCCCCTCACGCTCGGTCGGACCTCGCACCAAGGTTGCTGTCGACAGCATTGAGCGAGAGGTTGATCCTGTTGGAGCCTGCATCGGAGCCAGAGGATCCAGGATTCAACAGGTGGTCAACGAGCTTCGTGGTGAAAAGATTGATGTGATCCGTTGGTCTCACGATCCCAGTCAATACATCGCCAATTCACTAAGCCCTGCGCGTGTCGAAATGGTGCGTCTTGTTGACCCCGTCGGACAACACGCCCATGTGCTCGTGCCTCCCGATCAGCTCAGTCTGGCTATTGGTCGGGAAGGGCAAAATGTTCGTCTTGCAGCCCGATTGACCGGTTGGAAGATTGACATCAAAAATTCGACCGAATACGACCAAGCCTCAGAAGATGCAGTGGTTGCTGAACTGATTTCCCAGCGGGAACAGGAAGAAGCGCTTCAACAGGAAGCTGAAGAACGCCTTGCGGCTGAGCAGGCTGCACGTGCAGAGGAGGATGCACGTCTGCGTGAGCTTTATCCCTTGCCCGAAGATGAAGAGGATTATCCGCAGGAAGAGGGTTTACCTGGCGATGATCTAGGAAGCCAGGATCAGCTGGCTGAGGAGCAATCCCTGGACAATGCACCCTCAGATGAGGAGGTTCAAACCGTGAGTGACGACAACTCAGAAGACACGAAAGCGGTCAGCACCGAAGCGGGTACTGACAGCGAGGTAGCCCGGTGAGTTCAAGACCCATTCTTCGTCGCTGCGTGGCCTGTCGCCAGCTCCTGGATCGTCGCCAGCTCTGGCGGGTGATTCGCGACCACAAGGATGGGGTCCTCCTGGACGAAGGAATGGGTCGATCGGCCTATCTCTGCACCAATGAGGACTGTCTCGAGGAAGCACGACGCCGGAAACGTCTTCAGAAATCCCTGCGTTGCCAGGTGCCTGATGCGGTTCTCGCGACGCTGCTGGAGCGCCTCACTCCAGGGAACCAAGGATCCGCTGAGGCAAACTGAACATTGGCCACACCCTGCGTGAGGCCACCGAGGCACATCGTGCCCGGCACGACCGGAGACCCCAACTGAATGACCAGCAGCGGCAAAGTCAGAATTTACGAGCTGTCCAAGGACCTTGGCCTTGAGAATAAGGACGTGCTGGACGCCGCTGAGCGGTTGTCGATCACGGCCAAAAGCCACAGCAGTTCGATCAGTGATGACGAGGCTGGACGGATCCGCAACCTCCTGAAGAGCGGCAAGCCCCTTAATGGAAAGGGAGCGGTTGCCGTCAAGCCAGCACCTGGCAAGGCGATTCTTTCCGTGAAGAAATCTTCAACGCCAACCAGCTCGGCAGTTCCGCCTGCACCGGCAAAGCCGGCGCCCGTCAAACCGGCAGCCGTCAAACCTGACATCGTGCGACCGGCACCGGCCAAACCCGCAGTTGCCAACGTTGACGCGGCACGTCCAGCGCCTGTCAGACCGTCAGCAGACAAACCTGCTGCTCCAACCAGGCCTGCAGCGCCCAATGCTCCTGTGAAGGAACCTCCGTCGCGTCCTGTTGCCAACAAGGCTCCATCGAGACCTGCTGCGGCCGCACGCAACGCCGCCGCTCCGGCTCGGAGCCCGTCCCAAGCACCACGGCCCAGTGCCCCAGGGAAACCGACCCAGGCTCGCCCTCAGGTGATGGGCAAGCCGCAACAATCTCAAAACGTGGGGAACCACCAGGCGCCAACCAGCAAGCCCGCAGCACCGCCGCCAAGACCCGAGAGCGCATCGGCGGCCGCAAAACCGGCGCCAACAAGACCTGCACCAACCAAGCCAACACCAAGGCCTGCTTCGCCGAATCGCCCGGATGCGGGACGCAGCCAGCGCCCTCAAATCGTTTCAAGGCCTGGTCAGGGCAATGCTCCACGCCCAGGGGCCCCAACGCGAGCTGGAGCAGCGCCCCGTCCAGGTGCTCCAGGAAAACCAGCGAACCCGGCTCGCCCCACGCCCCGACCGGAACTTGTCGGCAAGCCTCAGCCTCGCCGACCAGGGCCCAGCTCAGGCGGCCAACGCCCGGGAGGGCCAACGCGTGCAGGCTCCCCAGCCAGCCCGGCACGTCCAGGTGCACCGACCCGACCCGGTGCACCGAACCGGGTGGGACCACCTACCCGGCCAGGGGCACCGCAACGACAGGGACGCCCTCAGCCGCAAGGCGGCAGACCCGGCGGTCCTGGCCGCAGCGGTAACACCCTCGAGTTAGTTGGAAAACCAATACGCCGCGACGGCAGCAGCGCGGCCGGTGGCCAACGCCCCGGATCATCCAGACCCGGTGGCCCTACCAGACCTGGTCTTCCCAGCGGGATGCGCAAGCCGGTTGCCCCCGGCGAGCTCATGCAGTTGCAAAAGCCGGTGGGTCGTCCGACGGCACCACCACCACGGCGTCCCGATGCTCCTACCAAACCTGGTGAGACACGAGAGGCCACACCACCGGTGGCCCGCCCCACAGCACCCAATGCACCCCGCCGGCCCGGGTTCAGGCCAGGTGCCCCAGGTGGTCAGCGGCGGCCAGGTCGCCCCGATTGGGATGACAGCGCCAAGCTTGAAGCCCTGCGGAGCCGCTCCCCTCAGAAGCAGCGCCAGAAGGTTCACATCATTGGCGAAAACGACGATGCGCTGACCGCCGAAACAGGAGGGTTTGCTGGGGAGCAGCAGGCCATGGTGCTGTCCGCCAGCCTCGCCAGACCGGCCAAGCCGAAGGCGCAGAGACGCACGGCACCGAAGCCGATGGCGGCGATGCGGAAGCGCAAGAAAGAGACAACCCGCCAGCGTCAACGCCGGCGTGCGATGGAACTGCGTGCCGCCAGAGAGGCCAAGCAGGTGCGGCCGGAGATGCTGATTGTTCCGGAGGACAACCTCACGGTGCAGGAGTTGGCCGACATGCTCAGTGTCGAGAGTTCCGAGATCATCAAATCCCTGTTTTTCAAAGGGATCATTGCGACGGTCACCCAAACACTCGATATGCCCACGATCGAGACCGTGGCCCAGGAATTCGGTGTGCCTGTCCTTCAGGACGACGTTGAAGAGGCCGCCAAGAAGACGGTCGAGATGATCGAGGACCAGGACCTCGCACACCTGATCCGACGCCCACCCGTGGTGACGGTCATGGGTCACGTCGACCACGGCAAAACAAGCTTGCTTGATGCGATCCGAAAGGCGCGCGTTGCTGCAGGCGAAGCCGGAGGCATCACCCAGCACATCGGCGCTTACCAAGTCGAGATCGAACACAACAACGAACCGCGGAAACTCACGTTCCTCGACACCCCTGGGCATGAGGCGTTCACGGCGATGCGGGCTCGCGGCACCAAGGTCACGGACGTCGCAGTTCTCGTGGTGGCGGCTGATGACGGCGTGCGACCACAGACTCTGGAGGCGATCAGCCACGCCAGAGCTGCCGAGGTTCCCATCGTTGTGGCGATCAACAAGATCGACAAGGAAGGGTCTTCCGCCGATCGCGTCAAACAGGAGCTCTCGGAACAGAACCTGCTGGCGGAGGAATGGGGCGGCGACGTAGTGATGGTGCCTGTGAGCGCCATCAAGAGCGAGAACATCGACAAGTTGCTGGAGATGATCCTGTTGGTGACCGAGGTCGAGGACCTGCAGGCCAACCCCGATCGTCTCGCCCGGGGCACGGTGATCGAGGCCCACCTCGACAAGGCCAAAGGCCCCGTAGCGACGCTGCTGGTGCAGAACGGCACCCTTAAAACAGGCGATGTGGTCGCCGCCGGTCCCGTGCTCGGGAAGGTTCGAGCCATGGTCGACGACAACGGACAGCGGATTAAGGCAGCGGGCCCATCCTTCGCTGTTGAAGCCCTTGGCTTCAGTGAAGTGCCCACCGCTGGCGACGAATTCGAGGTCTATCCGGATGAAAAATCAGCTCGGGCAGTCGTCGGAGATCGTGCTTCCGATGCGCGGGCAACGCGTTTGGCGCAGCAGATGGCATCCAGGCGTGTTTCCCTCACCGCCATGTCCGGCCAGGCCAGCGAGGGTGAGCTCAAAGAGCTCAATCTCATCCTCAAAGCCGATGTGCAGGGCAGCGTTGAAGCCATCCTTGGATCCCTCGAGCAGCTCCCGAAAGATGAGGTCCAGGTTCGGGTATTGCTCTCTGCACCTGGAGAGATCACCGAAACCGATGTCGACCTTGCTGCGGCCTCGGGTGCGGTGATTGTGGGATTCAACACGTCGATGGCATCTGGTGCTCGCAAAGCCGCGGATGCCACTGGTGTGGATGTTCGTGACTATGACGTCATCTACAAATTGTTGGAAGACATCCAGATGGCCATGGAAGGTCTTCTGGAACCTGAGCTGGTCGAGGAATCCCTTGGCGAGTGCGAGGTCCGTGCTGTGTTCACTATCGGCAAGAGCGCTGTTGCGGGCTGCTATGTCACCAGCGGCAAGCTGCAGCGGAACTGCAGGGTCCGCGTTCGCCGCGGCAAGGAGATTGTGTTCGAGGGCGATCTCGACTCCTTGCGTCGCAACAAGGATGACGTCAAGGACGTAGCAACCGGCTTCGAATGCGGAGTCGGCTGTGATCGCTTCGCCAACTGGCAGGACGGCGACATGATCGAAGCCTTCCGCATGGTCACCCAGCGCCGCAAACTCACCACCTGATTCCAGCAGCTCTGTGTCTCCTCGCCGCGAGCCCCTGCTCTGGCTTCAGTGCCTCGCCATCGGCGTGATCCCACTGGAGCTCCTGATGATCAGGCTTGCCCTTGCGGGGGCTGATCCAGGCCCAGTTCCTGAACTAGAGCGCATCTTCACTTGGGGAGTCAGTGTTCTCGGTCCGTGCCTTTACCTATGGAAGCGCCCAGCGGACTGGGCATCCCTGTTGCTGTTACGGCTGCCAATCACCACTCGCAGCCTGCAACAACAGCAGCTCAGTGCTTCGCAAACCGGAGCTCTTTCCAGAGTCCCCTTGATCATCGGTGCACTGGCGTTATTTGTGATCCTGTGGTGGATGGATGATTCAGCCGTTCTGGTTCAGGAGTTCTCGCCACTCTCCAATCAATCACGCTTGACTTCTTTGTTGGTCTCAGCCCCACTGCTCACGTTGGTGCTCTGGCAATTCCAACAACTGGGGCAAGCCCTCCAATGGCTGATCCAACCAATGGCAGGGAATGCGATGGATCAACAACCATTCCTCGCAACACAGCTGGAGAACGAACGCACATCCCTTGGACTTCAACTCCTCAACCTGCCCTTGATCGAGTGGCCAGAACGGCCCACTCCAACACCAACACCAACAGCTTCAACCTCAGAAGAAGCCAAGGCGACAAAACCAGAACTAGAACTAGAACTAGAACTAGAACAGCAAAGCAAACAACAGGCCAGCGACACCTTGGACAGTGAGGCCGACCCCATCGATTCCAAGCTCAAGGACGAGAGAGTCCAACCGATTGAACAAGCCGAGGGCGATGCAATTGATCAACCAACAACGAGCACACAGGATGAATCAACAGAGAATTCCTGATCTTCAGATTGAATCGACCGCAACCGCTAAGACATCTAGACAAACAAAAAATATAGAGAAGATATAAGCATCAAACCAAGACATTTTATCTTGCACTACATAACGTGAGCCAATTCAAAAGCCTCAATTTAACGCCAAGAAAAATTGATTGAGGCCCTTACTTAACACCACGCCTCCCAATGGAGATTACCAACTAACAGGAGCCCAAACCCTGCCGAATCGGACATCAACCAAACACCAAAATGCGGTCATTCCGTCATCGATTTAATCACTCGTGCAGCGGACGCAAGTCCATGCCCAATCGAACCGATAGACCAATCAAATTCCAACGCTATTTTCTCCATAGAAATCAACAAATAGTCAGAAGATCAAAAAATATTTAAACCACAATTTACAAACCCTTAATGCTCAAAATAGCAAGGAACCATCAGCCCTTGTCGCAACGGCAAGACAAACCCTGAAGGGCTTAAGGCTCCGAAAAATCCCCATAGCAAAAGAGTCATTCAGAACAGCACATCCAAGAGACAACCACTGAGTCAAAAAACGAAGACGTCAAAAAAAGTCCAGAGCCGAATCAATAATCAACAAGTATTTAGGGCTAAATAAAAAGGTATTTTGACGTCAACAAGGTCGTTGCAAGCCCTCTCAATCCTTACTCCGGGTGCGATCAAACCAAAGCAGAGCGGCGAAAAGCACCAGCGCTCCCGCCTGGATTCCAAAGTCACTCAAATCAACCCCTGCACCCGCAGAGGCCCTGAAAATCATGGCAAACAAACCAAGACCAGCCGAAGCAAAGAGCGCAAACCACAAAGCACGACGCAAGCCTCGCCACGGAGTCTGTGCTTCAAGAATCAATCTTTGACGCAACTCAGGATCAAGGTTTCGCTGCTGTCGTGAAGGGCTTGGCAATCAATTGTCCCAGATGATCACATCATAATTAGCAGCAGTGGCAGCTGTTGAAAGCATCTCCTAAGAAGGAAGGTTCTGAACTTAGGATCATCGATGCATTGATCACAACAGCATTAACACTGAATCTTCAGAAGAACAGGCGCGCAACCCATGCCCTCTTTGATTGCGTGAATCAAACCAAAACGGATGCGAACGAGATGAGGCCAGATTCGCAAGAGACTTCTCGGACAGGGCGACCGAAACAAACATCAGAGCCAAAAGTACAAACACCTCCGAGAGGAACCAACACATTTACCGTTTTATACCAACTCGGTGTATTGCGAACCCAGCCAACACCAAATATAGAAACCGAACAACAGTGACTGGACTGTTCTACTGATCGAGTTCAAAGCCCTTGGCCTGAGACGAACAAGACGCTCTAACCACCAAACACATTCCACATCATGGAAGGCCAGGGAATAGGAGCATCAACTCCATGAACGATTCCATTCGAATGATATATTTGATTGATTGCCGGTGTAGCTCAGCTGGTAGAGCAACGCTTTCGTAAAGCGTGGGTCGCCTGTTCAAGTCAGGTCATCGGCTTCGAATTTCAAGAAGAGTGCGGACGGCACCTTTGATTACCTTGGGCGGGAGTTCACTTCATCGAAAACACCAATATTGCGGCCCAGGATCGAGTCAGCCAACAACATTAAACGGATCTATTTATAACTTGCATCTCAATAAATATCAACCTTGACAGCGAGACTGATGCACCAAAAACAGATGCTTTCTCTAAAATTACATCTTGATTTACCGAGTAAGCGCGGCGCTTCGATTCCCGAACAAGGACCTTCTCCTGGTAGTTATCAGGCACCGAGAATCAGATTGGAAGTTCAATTTACAATTCATTCAATCAAAGGTCTAAGCCAAACATTTGGCAAGGACAACATCTCAATCCCTTGAACAGCAGAGGGGGGGGTGCCGACTCAAATCAGAAGCGTAACTCCGGTCACCATTCCCTATCGCAGAGAGAACTGGTAGCCGCATGGGACAGTTGTTTGGCTCTGACCCAAACAACCCAACCCGATGCCTGCAAGGCGCATCCCCTATGAGATCGGGGGCTATGGCGATCCGGCCGCCACCAACCAACGCGATTATTTGCTGATCCTGCTTCAGCTTCTGAAGCGGATGCGCCTCGATCTGATCGTCACCGTTGGGATGACGGCAGTCATTTTGAATCTCAGCATCCCCGAAAAATGGTTATTGAGCACCCGAGCGGTATCCGTGCTGGGAATTGCAATGTCGATCTTCATCGGTTTCCGCAACACCCAAGCTATTGGCCGCTGGTGGGAAGCCAGAACCCTTTGGGGAACAGTCGTAAATACCAGCAGGGGCTGGGCTGACGCTCTTCGAGCCCATCTCGATGACCAGCAATGGGGAAGCACCAGAGCCAAAAGCCTCGTACAACTTCAAGTTGCTCTCATCTGGCAACTGAATTTCGAATTACGCAACTTCTGGCACCCCGATCTGCGCACGATGCAGCTCCGATTGCTCGAACGCCTTGACCTCCCACGCCAGAGCACCGTCCGAAGCCTGGCCGTCGAACGGTCACGTCAGATTCAACATCTCCTCAGAGACGAATGGATCGGAGAGATGGGACGCATGCAGCTTGCTCAAGTGAGCATCGCCTGCATGGACGCAATCGGAGGATTAGAACGCATCCGAAATACACCGATTCCACCTCCCTATGACATGTTTGTTCGAATCATTAACTGGGTTTTTGGAACCCAATTGTTGATTGAATTCAATCGCAATGGATCACCGGCAACAGGCCTTCTGCTTTTTCTTGGATTTCTGATGGCAGAGCGCATTGGAGCTTATGTAGAAGGCCCATTCGATCAGGATGGCAGCAGTTTTTCAATGCCACTCAATACAATCTGTACCGTGATCAGCAATGATCTGATGTGTAACGAACTTGATTTTGGACGCTTTCAACCATCTCGCAACCCTGTCTTCTGGGATTAAAGACTAAAACATTAAGCCCCTCACCCACCGCAAAGTGGATAAAAGGAACGGACGTTCAAAAACACAGTCTCGAAAATCATGTTCACACACGAAAACACATCCTGAAATTCAATCGTCCGACCGTTTCACCCTGGCTACATACAAGTAGTGAATTGATTGGTTGTATTGGCGAACTGTGGACCAAATCTATTGAAGGGATCTATCTCCTGCATTTGTTGCACATTAAACGTACACATTCGACGTTGCGCCAGCTCCAGCCAGGGCAGGCCATGGCTGCTGGTGGATCCAGTCATTCAAACAAACGAACCCCCCATTCTTTACGTCACTGAAGGGCACAGTCCAGTAACAAACGTCCACAACTCGAAGCACATTCACATGCAGGGTTTGTGAATCAGCCGCTCCATTTCGCTCTGACAAGAACCATCGGCAATGGGAGCGCCACGCGCTCTGGAAGACCCCAAGGATCAGCATCAGAGAAGATCGTCAACATCAACCCAAGCAATCGATCCACCATTTCGGCGGAGCAGAGGCGGGCAGTGCTTGGCGACAGCCGCACAGAACGCGCGATGCCCAGTCGATACGATCGCGCCATGAGTCGCATGAAGGTGTCGTGCAGAACTGGATGCCAATCGCGATCCGATCGTGCACCGCGCTGAGTGGGCTGCTTCTGGTGCTCTTCCTGCTGGTGCATCTGGCGGGAGTGATCCCAGCCCTCGCGGCACCGGAGGCCTTTGAGCATTACGCCGACACCATCCACAACAGCCCTTGGCACCCTGTAGGGGAACTCGCCCTGGCAAGCGCAGGGCTGGTTCACATCATTTCGAGCTTGTTCAAAAGTGTCCAGAATCGCCAGGCCGGTAATCGGGCGAAGCTGAGCAGTCGACGGGATCAACCGCTCGCCGCTTTCGCCAGCCGCAACAAACTGATCGCCGGTTTGATCACGCTCAACTTTCTGGTCATTCACTTGCTGCAATTGCGCCTGCATCGGCCAGGAGCAGGCCATGAGCGTGAGCTACTGCTTGCGGTGCTGCATCAGCCATTAAGTCTGGGGCTGTATGTCGCCGGCTGCCTGGCCATTGGCCTGCATCTCTTCCATGGCACTGAAGCCGCTCACCGCAGCCTTGGTTTGTTATCACCGATGAACAGCAGCTATCTGCGCAGTGGTGGAAGGCTCCTGGCCATTGTGATCGGTGGAGGATTCCTGCTCACAAGCCTTGGCCTGGCCTTTGGAGAATTCTGATGAGCGGCTTACCCGATCCGCGCCTTCCCTCTGGCCCCATTACCGATGCCTGGCAACGCACCAAGGAGGAGCTGCCCTTAATCAGTCCACTCCGAAAAAGCAAAATCGATGTGCTGGTGGTGGGCACTGGCCTGGCCGGTGCATCCGCAGCGGCAACCTTGGCGCAGCAGGGTTACCGGGTCACGGTTCTGAGCTTCCACGACAGTCCCCGTCGAGCCCATTCCGTCGCCGCCCAAGGCGGGATCAATGCGGCACGTCCAGTCGCTGTGGATGGAGACAGTGTCAGCCGCCTGTTCGCCGACACCTTGAAGGGGGGTGATTTCAGAGCCAGGGAATCCGGCTGCCAGCGGCTTGCGGAAATCAGCAGCAGCATCATTGACCAGTGCGTCGCCCAGGGGGTGCCATTCGCCCGTGAATACGGCGGCAGCCTCGCCACCCGCAGTTTCGGCGGTGCCTTGGTGAGCCGCACCTTCTATGCCCGCGGCCAGACAGGACAACAGCTGCTGTATGGGGCCTATCAGGCCTTGATGCGCCAGGTGGCGCTTGGTCGCATCAAACTCCTCACCCGCCGCGACGTCCTCGACCTGATCACCGTTGACGGCGTTGCCCGTGGCGTGGTGGCAAGGCATCTGATCACAGGTGAGTTAGAGGTGCACACCGCCAGGGCGGTGCTGTTGTGCACCGGTGGCTATAGCAACGTCTACTTTCTCTCGACCAATGCACTGAAATCCAACGCCAGTGCGATCTGGCGCGCCCATCGCAAGGGTGCTCTTTTCGCCAATCCCTGTTTCACCCAGATCCACCCCACCTGCATCCCCAGCGGAGATACCTTCCAAAGCAAGCTGACGCTGATGAGTGAGAGCCTTCGCAATGACGGACGCGTCTGGCTTCCGAAACAGGCAGGAGATAGGCGTCCAGCCGATGAGATTCCCGAGCAAGAACGGGATTACTTTCTTGAGAGGATGTACCCCACTTACGGGAACATGACGCCGCGGGATGTGGCCTCTCGCCGAGCGAGAGAACTCTGCAATGCGGGCCATGGTGTCGGGCCCGACGGTCGCTCCGTATACCTCGACCTCACTGATTCAATTCGAGAGGAAGGCCGGGGTGCCATCGCTGCTCGCTACGGCAACCTGATGACGATGTATGAGCGGATCAGCGGCGACGACCCCTACCGCAAGCCGATGCGAATTTATCCCGCACCGCACTACACGATGGGAGGACTCTGGGTTGATTACCACTTGATGAGTTCCATCCCCGGTCTGTTCGTCTTAGGGGAGGCCAACTACTCCGAACATGGAGCGAACCGCCTCGGTGCAAGCGCTCTGATGCAGGGGTTAGCAGACGGCTACTTCATTGCGCCATCCACAGTCTCAGCATGGTTGGCTGGAACACCCGCCATGGAGATCAGCCCTGATGATCCTGCATGCCGGGATGCACTCGAAGCCACGCGGGTGAGGATCGAAAACCTGCTGAACAATGGAGGCAGCACTCCCGTGGACGCTTTCCATCGTGAACTCGGCGGCATCATGACCGAACGCTGCGGAATCAGCCGCAATGCCGGCGGTATCCGCGAGGGATTGAAGCAGGTGGCTGGCCTGAAGGAACGCTTTCATAACGACCTAAGGGTCCCTGGAGAGCCCAGAGAACCCAACGCAGAACTCGAGAAAGCGCTGCGCGTCGAAGACTTTTTTGGACTGGCGAAGTTGATGCTGCACGATGCGCTCGCAAGGGAAGAGTCCTGCGGAGCCCACTTTCGTGAGGAACACCAAAGTGCTGAAGGCGAAGCGCAACGCGATGACGCCAATTTCGCTCACATTGCCGCCTGGGAACACAACGGGAATGGGGAACCGATCCGGCATATCGAGCCGCTGCGGTTTACCGCCCTGCAACCCAGCACCCGCAGCTACCGATGAACATCACGCTGCGCATCTGGCGGCAGGTCGCTGCCCATGAAACCGGGCTGTATGAGAGCCATAACCTGAAGAACGTCTCAAGCGACTTGTCATTGCTTGAGGTGCTCGATCAACTGAATGAACGGCTGATCAGCACCGGCGAACGACCGATCAATTTTGACCATGACTGCCGAGAGGGCATCTGCGGCAGCTGTGGTTTTCTGGTGAATGGCCAGGCGCACGGACCGCGGTCTGCCACATCGGTGTGTCAACTCTATTTGCGTGAATTCAGCGATGGCGACGTGTTGACCCTCGATCCATGGCGTGCCCAGGCCTTTCCAATCATTCAGGATCTGATGGTCGATCGTGGCGCCTTTGATCGGCTGATTTCAGCCGGTGGGTACTGCTCCACAGGCACCGGCCAGGCGCCGGATGGGAATGCTTTGCCGGTAGGCCGTGATCAAGCAACAAGCGCCTTCAATACGGCGACGTGCATTGGCTGCGGGGCATGCGTCGCCAGTTGCCGCAATGCATCCGCGAGTCTTTTTGTGGCTGCAAAATTGGCTCATCTGGGCCAACTGCCTCAAGGGCAACCGGAACGGGCCGCCCGCGCCAACGCGATGCAGAACCAGATGACTGCAGAAGGGTTTGGAAGCTGCAGCAGCAACCTGGAATGCGAAGCGGTCTGCCCTCAGGAGATCTCGGCAGACTGGATCAGCTGGATGCATCGAGAACGTAGGTCCTGACTTGTAATAGAACGATTAAAATTGCCATCTAGTATTTAACCTGCAATCACATTTTAGAAGACCAACTACTAACACAGCTGCAGCAACTCATCTATCATCGGAAAATAATGCATGACGATGAAACTCCTGCCTGCAGCGATCTCAGAACTGGCAAGATTGAACCATGACTAAAACTTCTCATCTGCGACATGTGAATTGATTTTCTGCAAAACAGGTACTGCTGAAATGTGCAGCGCACCGATGTGTCGAAGTGGTTTCATGGATACGAAGAATACGCCAAATCATAAAGGTCTAATTAGACATTTCGTATTACTTTCTAATGCATATTATTCCTAAGTCCCAAAAAGACATTGATAATGAATTGGCCACTCTCATCTAGCCAATTGCTCAGCTATCAATACTCATGCAAATATTATTTAGGTAAAATATTAAGGAAAATGCAGGTACGGCAATTACGATAAAGTAAAGTTACTGTAAACAATATGGTCATTTTTGACGTCCTTAGGTTGTAGGCCGCTATTTCAACAAAAATGAAACGACCGAGGCTTTCAACATCCCACGATTTTCAATATGCAATTAAGTGGGAGGAATTACGTTCTGAATATTTTCGCGTGCGGGGCCAAATCCAGCTTGCTGAACATTCAAACAATCTTAAGCATGAGTTGGAGTGGCGGCTTGCGTTCTTGAATTCTAAAAGTAGCGATCAGCCTACTAACCAGTTAACTAATGCAGGGTGGCATCCCCGCTCAATGTCGATAACGCATGCTGGATGGTCCACAGATCCGAAAGTCCCTGTATCGGCTTAGCTCGGCCAATCGGCTACCGCAAATGTTCAGCATCACAAGATTTATTCAACCACTCAAATGCTTCAAAAGACTTAACTGGAGCTATAAAAAGAAATAGTGCACCGATGAGTGGAAGGAGTTTCATATGAGATTTACTAGTTCTTACTGAATTCTAGACCAGCTTTAGGACCGGGAAGGTGTCTCTGGATCGCTGCAAGTAGCTTGGTCATTTGTCTCATTGGGAGGGATAAGAACCAATCATATCCTTGATCTAAATATAATGCCAGACAGTCAATAAAACCACTATTCTGATCATAATATAGCCTACCCTATAGCTCCCAAATGACTATCTTCAAGTTGGGAGCCAAAATAAGAAATGACGAAATAGGAGCAGCATAAGACCACGTAAATCCGGACATGTATTTTGACGTACAGTAGCCGAGAAACCAGAAGAAGAGGGATTACCGGCTAAGATGAGGATGGAAATGTACTATGATCTGCATGACAAATACAAAACAAATAGATCTGAATAAAGAATTAAATACTGTTATGTCAATTTTCATGTTGAGAGATATTTCTGATAAAATTATTCAAGGGGACATATCATTGGTAGCAGGACGTCGTCGCCCCCCGTTTTCGCTTTGCAATGCCTGTTCCACCTTCTCTGTCGTTTACTTGGCGACGGTAAGTATTGGATCTGATTTTCTCTTTCTATTTCTCGGCTCTTTCTGATATGACGTGATTATTTCTCATTCATATTTGCTCCAATTATTGGAATTCCATCTCCTAGGGAGTGACTACCCTCACTATCACTGAATTCCTGTGGTTCATGCACAACCCAACAATGAATCTGCAACACGAATTGAGTGGATTGGGGATGATGCGGAGATTGATCCAACCTTGAAGGGTTAAGGAAAGATTAAAATCGCTTTTATTTTTGTCGTAATCAGTTGGCAGCCATGTGCAGAGAGAATTGCGTTTTAAAACTGGAGCAGAATGTCATATATCAACCGAAACGGGAGGTTACTGATTGGATTCTGTTCAAACTAAATTCAAACATCTAGGCTCGGCGTTGGTGATACAGAAACCTCGACACTCAACGGCTCTTTGATGGCTTTAAACCTAGGGAAGAACTGGCTCTCGCTAGGTAAAGCGTTCCAACCAGCCAGGTAGTGTGCCATTCGACAAAGCGAACCAAGGGTTGATCAGGAACCACACAACCTGCCCTACTTCTCCCTTGAAGAGTCTTGTATGGCTTTCAGTTCATCGAATGAACTTCAGGGGCCCCGAAAAAAAAGTCACATCTCAGCGATTAGTTCGATAACACCATTGCCGGTGTGTTGAATCTGCTGCTCCAGGTCTACGCGAGAATTTAAACCCTGTATTTCTGCTAGGACGCCTGAAACACGGAGCCTCTCGTCGTCATCCATGAGAACAATATTCGTTGAAACCATAAGACTGCCTGCATGATTGAAAGCAAAATCCAAATCTTGGAATGACAGATTGCGGAATGAAACAAGTTCAAACTGAATTTTATCGCCAACATCTTGAAAATCTGTAATCAGATCAGTGCCAATACCATGACGATGCTCGTTCCGTTGTCCTACGACAAAATGATCAACACCGGAACCACCAGACATTGTGTCTGACTCACTGCCACCTCGTAAGTAATCATTTTCAGAGCCACCAATCAATGTATCCTGGAAGAGGCCACCTTCTAGGCGGTCTTTATTATCACCACCGTCCAAATAAGCACCTCCTGAATGTGGAGCTGAAAGCCTATCTTCACCATCCTCACCGTAGCCAAAATGTGAACGGATAACATCATTACCATCGCCGCCATAAATAGTATCGATACCATCAGTTCTACGAAATGCATTGTTGTCACCGCGCAAATTATCATCACCATCACCACCGTAAATCAGGTCACTTCCGTGCAATCCATTAATGGTGTCATTGCCACTTGTGCCAGGAATATAATCATGATCATTTGTGCCATTGATCTCTCCCTTCTCATCAGTATTGCCCCTTGGCCTTATGAAGTTAAAGTCTTCCCAGATAGGCTTGGGTGGATTTTTTGCATCCCACAGCATTTTGGGCTTCAAGTCGCTTTGGTCAATTTTGAACTTCTCATAGATTGACTGGATTTTTGAGATGCTTTTGAAAGTCATTGTTTTAAGTGGTGTGTGATTGATGTCGTGGGAGTCGTCCCCCGTCGATGAACACACCATCTCCGGAATCACTGCTCGACTCGATGATCTGAGTCAGCGTGCACTGTGAGGTTGGTCACAGGGACCAAAACCCCTTTCAACTGCTGGTCTTTCCACGACCCCCACTTCCCCAAAGTGGTGCTCCACCAAGTTGCACCAGCAGCAGAGAGGGTGGGATTCGAATCCGCGAGCGTGAAGGACCAGCCTCTTAAAAGCCGGATGGTCGACCTCATGGTTATGAATCCTGTGCTCTACCAGTCGCCTGATTCAAGCAGAGCAAGATTTGAACTCCAGATCTTCGGGTTGAGCTCGACAAGCTACCGGACTGCTCTACCCCATAGCTAGTTCTGTATGAATTCAAATTACGAGGAGTTGAATAACAAACCTCACACAAGCGCAGCCTTAGCAGAGCGTATGGATGGGGCGATACAATGAAAATCAAAACCATTGCTTACATGCCAAGCCTATTGAAGGCATGTGAAATATCAATGCGTCAGAGGACAGCACCATTATTCCGTAGGAGGGATAATTGCAAAGACAACCATAGACTCGCTATAGCTGAACAACAAAATATGTTATCCTGCAGGATATTTATTTAAGAAATTGAAGCTGACAGCAATTAACATTCAGGTTCAAGATTTTCAGGTAATTCAATGGAAAGAAGTCAAGTCGAACAACTATAAGAAATCACAAAACCATCAGGCCGGAGAGAAAGAAGCATCAGTCACGGGAGTCACTTGGCTAACTGAATCAATTCTTATCGCAGCAAATCACCGATCCGGAAAAATTATTTTTTTCAACACAAACCAAAATGAAAAGCTTGGGGAAGTAAATTTGTATACACAAACAGACGATGTCTGCGCTATAAAAAATGGGTCAGACTTTTTAATAAACTGCTCAGCCGCCTGGAGCGGCGAGCAGGTCCTTATATGTGGCAAAACTTTAGACAAAGGAGTTCAAACTGGACACCCGAAGATTGTTGAAGCAATTGATAAAAGTTATTCACACAGTGTATTTTTCAAAGACAATATACCATCAATAGCCTTCCAGGCCGGAGAATTCCCCAGAATCCAAATTGGCAACGACATACTCACGCTGCCCCCTGGCTATTTGCCTGCTAGTGCTTTTTGGTCACAGAAAAAAAACTGCCTATTTATTTGCTCCAATTACTTCAATCAAAATAGAAGGCAGAGTACATCAATTAATAAGTCATCTGTCTGGAAATTTGATGCGATGACGATGTACACGCCAAGGCATGAAATGTCAATAAATCAATGCCAGATTGACAAGTGCCAGATCAGAAATAACTTCATCTGGTTCAACAATCGGCACACACATTCTATAGTTGGAATTAATCTTAGCGATTACAATAATCAAATTATTTTGAAAAACTCTGCGATCGACTCTCCACGGGGAATCGCAATCAACAGCGATGGAATCATGGCAGTTGCTAATCACTCAAGAAACTATATTCTTCTTTTCAACTTAGATGAACTTATAAAAGGGATGAATTAACAAGCACACGTAAAACTACATTGGAGTCAATTTGCCAAAACCATCGATATTGCATTGACGACCATTTAGCCTGCCTCTGAAGCTTGAAAAAGAATCTTTAATGACTATCCCAGACATTTCTTTTCTCAACATAGCCCTTTTCATGTTTAACGTATTTATCTCCTCAAAGAACTTATCATCCCTAGCATAGGCAAATAGCTTTGGCTTATCATGATCAATTGGAGGTGGCGAATCATTCCAACTTAACCTTGCATGTCCTCCATGGTAAGAGGAAGCTCTAGTCAAAAGATCTACATCTTGATACCCCATAGGGAGCATTCCTTCATCATAACCTCCAATAGCATAAAAAGTGTCAGAGGGAATACCAATTCTTCCATAAGAACCAAGAAATTGAGATGAGCACTGATGGGATGGGATCTTCTTCACCGCAATATTGAGAAAAACCTTGACATCCAATCGAGAAATAAAGTTATCACAATCTAAGTTGACCATATAATCAGAATGTACAAGTCTATGCGCTAAATTCTTTGCCTTCGGAGAAGACCAGTCAATTTCATTAGTCACCCTAAATACAATAAGCTTCCCCAACCGAATTTCCTCAGCAAAGGTGTTTAAAATCCAACGCTCTCCGGCATCACTTTTTGAGGCGTAGTCGACAACACAAATACAACAGTCTTGAGGTATTTTAGCAATATTTTCAGGCAAAGTGATCACTAAGGAGTTGTATCTATCTTTTATCGCTGTACAAAAAGCTAACCTGCTATTTTGCATAATAAAGTCAATCTTCAAAAAGCTATTATTTTATATACAAATATAGCACGCATGTAAATGGCATCACACATACTCCCAACAAACTTTGCTAAATCCTCTGTAGTCATGTATTATACATCGCGCATCTATTTTTTTCTTATTAATTCAAGAGATTTCAGATTGGTCATATGATTTCTGTCTTGTAGAAATGCGTTTGCCAAATGTGTTTGTTCACTACTATCCTCCAACAGTGCCCTATAAATACTGTCGGGCTGACAACTCTCAATTTCACGAATCCAGCCAGCCTGTCGTGATATCAAGAGCCGCTTGATGCCAAGAGACTCCAACTCAATGTTCAAACAAAGATCTACACGATTGGTTTTACTCCACTTGCGAACATCAATCTTGCTGGTTGATGTGGAAAGACAAATTGTATCTGTACTAGCAATATCGACTTCGATTAGCCTATGCAAACCGTATGTACGATGTATTACATGGCGATCTAAATTGTAGTTTTTTATGTGAAAGGAGTTGTTAAATAAAGTCCCATGAACTCCAACTGCAGTGTTTGGATTTAGCGTCAACTGCTGAGAAAGCTTTTCACAATAGTCAGGTGGATACACTATATCATCATCAACGGCAAAATAATGACAATTTTCTGAACAAAATAGCATTCCCAACATCTTGCCATTTGCCCGCAAATCGCCAAAGTCTTGTGACCTCAGTGCCACTATTTTCTCATGCTGAATGTCCGGAGAAGACTGGTATCGGTCAAGAAACAAATAGAGACGGTCAACCTGTTGTAATATCGTAGGAAGCATTATTTTCACGCTCTCAATTCTTGATGGCATAGTTGCCAGTCCTGCAACACGCATGGACCTTGTGCTAGTGAACTGCCCATGAATCTTTAGTTGTTGTTGAGGCTGGCTAGCGAAGAAATGTTGTATACGATCGGCATTTATAGCAGGGAGAGATTTAGGAATAAGGTCACGTGGGCGGCTTTTCATTGTTAATTGAGTAAATTTTTTATCAATCTCTATTAGCCGATAAATTGCGTTACGACTTGACACATCAATTGCATAAGCATCAGAAATTGCCCGATATCGATGTCCACGTATCCAGTTATTCAAGACTCGCTCAACATTAATATCTACTTGCCATGTTTTTTGAAAATGAATTAATGACCTTTCAGCCAAAGGCTGACTCCAACGAAAAATGTAGTATGGCAAATCCTCTATCAAGGTAGATCTATACGCCATATAAGTTACCACTGACTTCAACTCAAAACTTACTTTTTTGTCCAGCATCTTATTGCGCAAGCCAAAATCAATTTGCTCACGCGTAATCAAAAGCTCATCAAACCCACCAATTGATTTAATCGACTCACTACGAGAAAAGAAACAATGAAATTCGACAATATCAGCATTTATTGATAGCGAGTTTGTTTGAATTGACTCAATAGGCTGTTCCATAAGCCTATGTTTTTCACTTACAATAAAACGCCCAGTATTCACGTTTGGAACAATGACCAAGTCACCGCCTGCATGGTGAATTTTTTTTGCAACAGGAGGGCCGATGCAGATCAGTGGGGCAACAAAATCACTATTGTGTTTTTGTGCGTTTTCATATAGATACTTCAACCAATTTTTTTGGTAAACAATATCATTGTCTGCAAATACAACATATTCGCTATCAACATTCTTCAAGCCAATATTTCTCGCTTCATTGGGAGTAATAAAGTAGTCTATAGAAATCAGCTTGAATGAGCGTAGCTTTTGCAGGGCCAAAAGATCTTTTCTTACATGTTCGGGACTTGCGCCTTCTACAACGACCACATTTACATTATTATCAATTGTAGAAAATAGAGAGCGCAAAGATTCAAGTACTGAACTAAAACGCTCTCTCTGCGCGACGACAATTGAAACATCCACCTGGAACGTTAGGCTGCAGAATTGACACTATAAATCATTTCAAAGAAATTATCTGAGTCAGGAACATATGGAAACCAACTTATAAGTCGAATACCATGAAATTCTTCTCTCCTTATTGCCAGACTTGCTCGTATCAAATCAAAATTTATCTAGAATGCATAATTCAAGATAGTGAACTGTCTTATTTAGTTGGCATTCAAGCCCCATAGTCATGCCTAGCACAATAAGTGCCCTTGCAGCTGTGATCACAGCCCATTTGTAAGGAGTTCTATTCCTCTATGGTGTGGATGGAGCGTGTAGATAGTGAGGATATGGTGTGATACAGCACAGCGGCTAAGAACAGCGGATCCAGGACTTCAAGGCGGTGCGGCTTCCTGGCAGATGATGATCCAGTTGGAAGCAGATTGACTAAAAACCCCGGAATTACTAAAGGGAAATGTCTCGCGTGCATTCGAATCAGAAAGCGTTAGATGTCAGCATTGATTCCGAATCCATTCGAGAATATGTCCAGAGAGACCAAGATCGGCTGCTTTTCTCCAATCTGAGCAGACACCTTTTAAATCAAGCAACTTTACTCTGCTACTTCCACGATTTGCATAGGCAGCTTTAAATTAAGGATTGATTTGTGTTGCTATAGTGCAATCATCAATAGCACCTAGAATGTCTCCCAATATCGATTTTGCAATTCCACGATCTAGATAATAATAGCTATTTTTAGGGACAATCTTAAGCGCCTGGTTCAAATCAGAAATTGCTCCTTTGTAATCTTCTATTTCCATTTTAGCTAGGCCACGATTGTAATAATGACCAGCGACAAATGGCACGATTTTTATTGCCATTGTGAAATCAACGACGGCTCCCTGATAATCACCTTTCTCGTATTTTTTATTTCCTGAATCAAACCACTCTTCTGCTGTCTGTGCAAAAGCTGTCTGCGCTGTCAACAACCCTGCACCAACTCCCATAGCAGGTGTCAGCCCTACCACAAATGGGCTTCGTAATGGGAAGAACAGGGCTAAGGCAGCAACAAGCGCAGTTGTGGTACGAGGCATCCTCAGCAGTGCATGGCTGCTCCATCTCTAGCCTTTATCAACAAGCCCTGTCTATGTCTGATATGCAAATAGAGGAACACCATCATTGCTGATAGGAAAGTGTGTGAGGTTTTGTCGGGGATTACATCAGGAACCAAACGTCATGCCCTGCCTTTCCCTATCAGGATTTTGTATGGCTTGCAGCGCAGTGATTGAACGTCAGGCTCCCCAGCATTTGCAACTAATTTTCAGGTACGACAGTGACGACTTTGTATCCATTAACGATCATCTCTTCCATTGACGCGTTCGCGGGTATGACCATGAAATTTTTAATATCAATGTCAAGCTTGATCACGTTACAAACATCGACCTCTTCAAAGCTATGTTCATTAGCATACGCAATCTCTTTTATATCGTCAGTGGCATGAACATCTGAAAGGTCAAAGGAGCTATCCATTGTAAACGATTCTCCTACCTCCATATCCATAGCAGCCATTGATGAATTTGGTGCAGTTGATCTAAAGTGATCTAGGTCGTCTCCACCAAAGAACCTAATTTATTGCACTGTATAAGGTACACAGGTGTTTTGATGCCTATTATCAATCATGTCATTCTCTACACCTGCATTAAAGGTGGTGCGATACCAGTTTTTTTTCAACTTGGCAATCGCGCTGCCCGATTTTGACGTAGTCCCGATCCGATAAGCCTTCAAAAGTTTGGATTTGGGCCTTGCTTTGGAATAATGATCCATCGTTATGTGGGATATCTGCTTGAGTTATCCGGTCAATCTCTGCATCACGCCCGCTTAATCGGTTGTAACGTGGAAAATCTAATCTAAAGAGTGTTCAACACCAATTGCCATTTCAATCAAATGGCAACTCAGATTCTTTCCGTCTATAAAGCTTTCTCATCGATTACAAGAACTTGGTTATTTCTGAAGACAATTCGGCCATCATCTATTAGAAAAATTGGTCAAGACGAAAGTTCCACTTCATACTCAAGGCCCGCAAAAAGTGAGGCCTTAAGCCTGTCAACAATCGACGAAATTTTACTCTACGGGCCAATGAGGTCGCCAATATCTAACGACGGAAGAGCAATGACAGAAACACCGTAAGCAAGACGCTTCCCACGATGGAGATGTGCAAATGAAAGAAGAAATTCAGGCCCACCAAGATCAAAACAAAAGCGGCAAGCTGCCTAAAATAAAGCATACTTAGAAATGACAATCATCTACTAATGTAATGGCGTCGACAACTATGACAACAGCCTTTAAGAAAGCTAACACGCACGTCTTCGAACCGCTTTCCTCTCAAAGAACGCGACCGAGCGAAGATCAAGCAACCGTTTAAATAGACGGTGAGAGATTGTCAGTTGCCTCGACAAAAAGACCGCCTCACCTCGAAACCGATTCCAATCAGCGAGAATTTTTGCAACAACAAAAGCAAGCAGCATCCCTAGAGAGTTCAAGAAGCATATTTTTCTCTGCAAACCGCTAAAACAACCTCACTGATCGAAACAGCTTCGCCAGCTCAAAACACTGTTGAAGAAGCAGACCCGATATCAAGGCATGGGCAGC
The DNA here is from genome assembly GCF_047303025.1 of Synechococcus sp. MIT S1220. NCBI lineage: Bacteria > Bacillati > Cyanobacteriota > Cyanophyceae > Synechococcales > Synechococcaceae > Synechococcus > Synechococcus sp. MIT S1220. Next base: position 2,997,482 of record NZ_CP138939.1, read on the forward strand.
TGAGAAGCAACACCTCACCAATTCACTCCTGATAGAATCACAAAAGATTGTGAAAGAACAAATGCAAGCTGCCTCAACGGGTGCAGAGCATTACCGTGCCCGCGTATCCTTAAAATTTTCAGGCCCACTCGCTCAAAATAACTACTTAGAGCTGCAGCAGAGGACGTTACGTTACAGCCAACTCTGCCCTTGAAATCATGAAAACAATCCGCAATCGTCAAACAAATGATCGACAATTAGCATGCACTTTGGTGATAATCCCCTAACAGGCTCGAGTTGGCTTCTGGAGCACAAAGGGCTGAATTCAATTAATTATATTAAGACGATCTGGAAACATCCACCGTCTACATTAGCCAAAGCAGATAAATATATCGATCATATTAGGGTTGTATGGAATCAAGCCGATTCAACACATAGCATCATTCCAAACATCGGCCTTCAGATGGATGGACGATTAAAACCACTTCTCAATGTTGGGCTTCTAGCTGTCAATTTACTACGCAGAAGGGCAGCTAGTGGATCCGTTCAAATTCAATTTCATGATGAAGAACCCCCAGGAATTGGGTTAAAGATCGATGCACCTGTGATGCAAAGCAGTCCACATGATGGTGTAATCCCAGACCCTTATTGTCTTGGCAGCCATGGGTTTCTTGGCTTCCGCCAACAACTGGTGACTGATCCTCCCCCACCCTGGCAACAACGGAAACCTTTGGCTTTGTGGCGTGGATCCAGTACTGATGCAAAGAATCTTGAACTCAGCTCATTACCCCAAAGTCGTCGCTATCAACTGTGTCAGATGAGTCGTCAATGGCCCAATCATCTAGACGCATCTTTTACACAAATTGTGCAATGCAAGAGTGAGCAAGACGCCCATGAAATCAGAGATCATCTTCGGTGCCAGGCCCTGTTGGCGAAGAGGATAGATCCACTTGAGATGGCTCACTATCGCTGGCTCTTGGATCTTGATGGCAATGTGAATTCCTGGGGTTTGCTCTGGAAACTGCTCAGTGGCAGCTGTGTGATCCGCGTCAATAGCCAACGGGGCCAATGGTTCCATCACCGTCTGAAGTCTTGGCAGCATCTCGTACCCGTTGCCCATGACCTGAGCGATCTTCGAGAACAACTTGATTGGTGCCAAGAACATCCGAGGCCGTGTGCCGAAATCGCTGCAGAGGGTCAACAACTGGCACTCGACGTACTCGAGGATCTCGGTTGCGACATGATCACAGCCATCACTGGATTGGTTCGCCAGTGGGAGCACACAAACGCAGTGGGAGGAGAGAGACAAGGCGTTGAATTCATCAATAAGAAGAGTTTTGTCGTTGATTTATGAAACAATCTAAAGAGGCAAAATAGGACTGATGAGGTTGTTTAAGTGGAGTTGAAGATCACGCCAACAACCCGCCATAGGCGCACTAAACCAAAAGGATTCCCAGTTAATTTCAACGTCGAAACAGTCACTGCGCAGTTGAACAATTCACAGGGATGTTTAGAGGACAATCATCGAATGGTTTTTGAGCAGGCTGAGCAGATCACGGGCCACATCACTCCAACGCCGAAACAAACGATGCTCAATCTGATCTGACAAGAATTGACGAAAACCCGGCTCTGTTAAGAGCCGCTCCAAACCATCGGCAATCGATCGCCACTCTGCAGTATTCACACTGAGACAACCTCCAGCTGCTGCGCGTTCACCCAGCGCTCCATTGCTCCCACACAAACAGGGCCTGCGATGCCAGAGACTTTCCGCCACAGGGAGTCCAAAACCTTCTTCAAGTGATGGGTATACGCAAAAATCAGCGTCTCCGTAGCAGGCCAGCAACTCCTCATCGCTGAGGAAACCGCGCTGAATGATCGGTAATCCCAGGGATCGGGCCTTATCAATCAGCTCTGAGATCTCGGGCGAAGCGCACCAACCGACCAATTCCAACTGCCAGTGACGCAATCCTTGACACCAAAGCCACAGCAAAGCCTTGACAAGTCCGGCATGATTTTTTCGTGGCTCCAAGGTGCTGACTGTGAGCATCCGCAAGCTTGCAGCGCCCGCGACCGGAGCTGGAAGCCGAGATCTGCCGAAATCTTCCGCCAGGGGAAGTGCCAAAATTTTCTGTTGAAGCAAGGGTTCAAAAGTTGATCGCTCACTCCTCAGAAATTGAAGAAGATCATGACGACTGCTATGGGAATTACAAACAACGAGTTCAGCACCTCCTAAGCCGTGCATATAGGTTGCATGCACTTGAGCCGCAGCTTGAAGTTCAGCCCTTCCATTCTGCGCAAGTTTCCATGGCAAGGCATCATGAAATAACCACACATGGGATAGGCAAGGTGCTGCCGAACGGAGATCTTCCATCGAAGGATTGTTCCGACCACATACCAGTTCGACGATGAGGAGAACTCCTTCAGGCTCAACTTCAGGGTCACGCCAAACCTGCCAGGAGTCTGGAGAGGGACCATTCCATTGAGCTAAATGCTGAAGTGCAAGAGCACTAGGCTGAACGAACCGAGCCTTGTGATGATCCCAAGCGACTGGGATCAGCGCTGCACCTTCCGAGATAAGCGCTTTAGCCAAGGCGCGGACACAGCGCTGAATGCCACTGTTGTACTGAAACTGGCTTGTGTGATTAACGTAATAAAAAAGTGCCTCAGCCATCACCATTGAAATGACTTTTGTATTGTAACCTTTTCACGATTGGCAGCCCTGCAAGAAAGTGAACAGTTAGGAATCGATTCTAAGAAGTATAGAAAATTTTACCAGCGGGAGATTATCATCGAAATACTTTTCTTCAATCAAAGATAGTCCATCCAAGCAGCCAATTAATCACCACCAGGCTGAACTAAAACATCAAAGATCATCCAACAATCTTTCGCCACCAAGAAGGAATCCAAAATCCATCTCTTCTAGATCTACAGGCAATTAATTGATCAAGTATAAATTCTCCAATCAGTCCGGACGCAGCAATCAAACGTGTTTCCTACCTAATCTATTTCCATCGACTTATGCGGCACTGTCGTCGTTTTCTTATAAATCAAGCGAAGCACACATCCAGCACATCAGCAGAACAAAGCTGATTCATGGCACGTATCAAACCAGATGGAGAACCCATCTGGCGAATTGAGCTGATCGGCAGAACAAAAAAATAAAACCAAGACCGAAACGCTACTAAGCAAATCAGATCCTTGCTTATGGTCTTTGATCCTGCTTTCGACGACAGCACGAAATGGATAGCAGGTGCCTGACTTGATCGAGAACACGCAACTGCAGAAACCCCTCAATCTGGCTAACACCATGGAAGCCGTTCATTGAGTAGATCAACAGATGCCGTCTCTTTTTCGTGATCTATCGATCAACCAAGCCTTGAACCTTCTGCTTGGCTTTTTAAGACTGTTGCTTTGGGGTGCGATCATCCTCAATCTGTCTGTTGAAAGTCTCGAAGTGTTGGCGGCCAAAGACATCTATCATCTCGCTTTATTTACGATCTTGATTCTTTTCTCCAATCTTCAGCTTTCGATCAGCAAATTGCTGCTGAGCATGAATGACGATGCAGGCGCAAAAAAACTTTTTATCATGGCGATAATAATGCTTTCAGCAGCGTTCCTTCAAATTGTTGATCTTGGCCTTGATCAATTGCTGATTAACCTGAGCAAAGGATCAAAGGAGCACCTCTTCCAAATCATCTCGTTCGTTGAATTCTTATTTGGAACCACAACAACAATTATTGCTGGATACTCCATGGATCGCTTTTTTGTACTGCTGAAATCAAAGGCGAAACAGTTGAGTGCTGTCAAAATCTAATGATCGGCTTCAGCAACACATATCTCAACACAATCCTTGTACGACGCAAACAGAAATCACACATACACAACATCAGAGCATGTTGTCAGACTGGTTGGATAATTTAGAAACCAAACCCAAAAAGTGATGGAGCCAGAGCAACAAGGATTAAGATTCACTTGGCTTAAGAAGATCACAGCAGCTCAGTCTTTCCCACCCCAGGCAACGACTCTATTAAAGCAAGCTAGTTCTACTTACATTCCAGTCAAATAAAACAAGCTCAAAACAACATCAAAACAGTGATTGATTCCTACCACCTCAAAATAACTTTAAAAGCGAGATTCGAGCATTGATGAGCCACAACCGCTCCCGATGCTCTTGCCTTCATCCCTGCATCTGACTTAACAGTCTGTCCTGAGCCAAAACCTCTGACCAAGGCGTGATTGGGAGACAATCACCAAAGCTTGTTACATGGATGTGATCGCGCCCCAGTCGGTAATCCGGCGCGGTGCAGGGTCGAAACCAATGTGATGGAGGATTCCTGATGCACAGATTCAGAGCCCAGCGCATCCCCGGGCAGTGGCTCCGACGGCTTCCACAGCCTTGATTCCGCGTCCATCGCCGAGCTGTTGCATGATCACATCCGCCTGAAGACCAAGCAGGAGCGTCTGACAGGGGTAGGCACTGCGGGCGGAGGCTCGTCTGGCCAGGGCTTCCGCCTGGATCAGAGCGGTCTGGCAGGAGGAAAGCCGATCGCCTTGGAGACAGGCCATCGCATGGGATTGAAGGCCCGACAGTGTTGCCGCATGGAGAGGCCCTACTGCAAAACCTGCCCAAAGGAGGGAGATCACGACTGTGACGGGACGACCGATCACGATCTGATTCGACAATTTGCTGAGATGATGCCTCAACTCCGTTTCATCTCCGTGTACACCGACTGGACCGCCATTGCGCTTCTGCTGTTCACCGCTGTGCCGTTGCTCGCCGTTGTGGCGACAGCAACCTTCTTCGTTCTTCAAAACAAGCAGAAAGCACCTCTTAGTTGATCGCGATTACGCGCGAGGCGCGGCGACGCAGCTCAGCTTCTGGTAGCTGGGGGATTTCCGGGACATTGGTTTGAGTGCTGTGGAGGCCATCTCAGCCGAAATCTCCCCTGTTCCAAGGCAGGTGATACAGGTACGGAAGCGTTGCCCGGAAACCCGCTGGATTCCGCTGCCTCCACAGGTTGTGCAGGTGCACATCACGCTGGGATGGTCGTCTTGAGTCAGTGTGGGCGGAATCGGACCAGACGATCCCGAAAGCTTCCTTAAGAATCGAATGCACAGAGACCTTTCTGAGTCAAGTGCTGCCGAAGCTCGTTGGCCGAGATGCGTGTTTCACGCTCGACAAGGTTGAGCCCCGCTGCCAGTCGCCCAATCACCGCTGCGGCGTCCGAACCAGCCTGCCGCAAGGGAGCCAAGCCAGCGCTCGCTTCACGTTTCGACAACTTCCGTCCCGCAAGATCTCGGATCAGCGGCACATGCCGGAAGCGGGGAGGTGGGGAGCCCAGCGCATCGAACACACTCAGCTGAGCAGGAAGCGCCTCGCGTAGGTCATCCCCGCGTACAACGTCGCTGATGCCGAGCTGCAGCTCATCGATCACCGTGGCCAATTGATAGGCCACAAAACCATCCGCGCGCCGAAGCACAACGTCACCGCTCTGATGCGGATCATCAGCAGCCACCCTCAGGCGCCAGCTCGGCAGTCGCCCGTCCGACCAGCCCCAACTGAGCTGACGATCGCGGCAGGTGCCTGGATAGCGGCTCGAGCCAGCAAGCATCCGCCTGGAACAACGGCAGGCGAACAGGGCATTGGTGCGGCGTAACCACGACAACCAGGAGTGGTAAATCCCCTTGCGCTGGCTCTGAAGAATCACGGGCCCATCCCAGTGCAGTCCAAGCCAGTGCAGGTCATGCTGAATGGAATCGACCGCCCCGCTTCGGTTGCGGGGGGTGTCGAGATCATCAATTCTCAACAGCCACAGGCCATCCCTGCAACGGGCTTCAAGCCACGACGCAAGGGCTGTGCTCAGGTTTCCAAGGTGAAGCTCACCCGTGGGAGACGGAGCAAAACGGCCGCGATATCCACCTCGCCGCAGCAAGAGGCCGTCCTGCAGAGGCTCGATGAGATGGTCCGGAAGCCCCGGCAAGGAGGACAGCATTAAAAAAGGACGGCCAGATGACCGCCCGCTGAAGCAAAATCACTGGCTCGGATCAGCCTTGAACACGGTCTTTGAACATCTTGCCGGCAGTGAAGGCGGGAACGCGCTTGGCCGGAATAGCAATTTTCTCACCGGTTTTCGGGTTGAGTCCCTGGCGAGCGGAGCGTTCGCGGGGCTCAAAGGAACCGAAACCGAGAATCGACACCTTCTTTCCCTCCACGACGGAGTCGATGATTGTTTCGATCGCGGCATCCACCACGAGTGAGACATCGGTTTTGGTGAGCTCCGTGCGAGCGGCAACCAGATTCACCAGATCAGCTTTGTTCATTTCGAGGGGAGAGTTGAGGCGGAGACGGCGCTTGAAACGGCGTGAAGACCGCCGCTGCCTTCCCTAGGCCCGCTAATCGTATGGACGTCATGGTGGCCCTGCAAGCGACAAGTCCTGTGCCGCAATGCTTTAGCTCGATTCAGAGGACCACTCACAACCGTTGAAGGGCACGAGACGCTCACCGCGAAGCGCCCCCAGAGCAGCCCCAGAAGCCAGTTCTGGCCTGGCTTCTGGGAGGAGCCACTCCCGCAGACGATCCAGGCTTCGCAACTGTCGGGGCCAGTGAAATGTGCGGCCATGACGCAACGGACCGAGGCGGCCTGGGGCCAGCGGCGTCAGCAAACGCCCGCAGAACAGCAGGTTGGTGGGGGCGGGTGCATGGATCACACAACTGCCAGGCGTCGGACCCGGTGTCCAGAGCAGCTGAAGGCCACCGCCGGTGCGATGTTCCCTATCGAAGGTTTCCAGGGGTTGAATTCCAGGCAGCAAATACGCCTCCTGTTCCTGAACCAATACAGGCCAACCGAAGGCCGACTGAATCCGGCGCAGACGCCCATGGCCCTCCCGGCTGGTGAGAAGGATGCGTGCTTTGCGTCCAGCGGCCAACTGCTCAAGCGCAGTGAGAGTCGCCTCAGTCAAAGGAGGACAGTCGACCAGCACCGGCTCGTCACCGCACTCCAGCCACCAGGAGCTACCCCCCTGGCAATCCCGATTCGGAGGAAAGATCCATAGATCAGGGCGCAGCTGCTGTGGAGGCCGACCGGCCTCCAGGGCTGTGGTCATTGTCACAACGTTGCAGACCGGTCCAAACCACTAGTTTGAAGTTGCCAGGTCCCTGAGCTGTGAGCAGCACCTTTCCAGGATCACCCTGGCCCTTAGGCAGCAGCCTGACCGAGAAGGGAGTCAATTTTTCCGTCGCCGCCCCTTCAGCGGACCGAATGGAGCTTTTGCTGTTCGAAGACAGTGAGGACAAAACCCCTGCGCGGGTGATCGAGCTCGACCGTCGCAAGCACCGATCCGGCGACTACTGGCATATCGAAGTGGAGGGGCTCGGCATCGGCTGCTGCTACGGCTATCGAGCCTTTGGCCCACTCGCCCCTGGAGCCCACGGCTTCCGCCCCTCCAAGGTGCTGCTTGATCCCGCCGCACGGGCCATCAGCGGCTGGGAGGTCTACGACCGGATGCTGGCAACGGGGCCTTGCACCAATGCCCACGCCTGCCTAAAAGCCGTGGTGACCGAGCGCGACCCATTCGATTTCGCTGCGCACCCCCGTCCGCGGAACAGCTGGCAGCACACGGTGATCTACGAGCTGCACGTCGGCAACTACACCAGCCGAGCCGATTCAGGCGTGGCGGCAGAACGGCAGGGAACCTATCTGGGGCTGATCGAGAAACTGCCTTATCTCAAGGATCTCGGCATCACAGCGATCGAGCTGCTGCCTGTGTTCGCCTTTGATCCGGCGGATGCCCCGCCAGGGCGCGACAACATCTGGGGTTACAGCCCGCTGAGCTGGTTTACGCCCCACCAGGGTTTTGCCTCCAGCACAGATCCCCACCAGGCCCGGGACGACATGCGGCAACTGGTGGCGGCCTGCCATGACGCCGGCATCGAAGTGCTGCTGGATGTTGTTTACAACCACACCACCGAGGGGAATCGCCTCGGCCCGATTCTCAGCTGGCGTGGTTTTGCCGACCTCACCTACTACCACCAAAACGAGGACGGTGACTATCTCGATGTGAGCGGATGCGGCAACTCAATCGCCGCCAACCAGCCGATCAGCATGCAGCTGATTCTGGAATCGATGCGGTGCTGGGCCCTGGAGTTGGGGGTGGATGGCTTTCGATTCGACCTGGGCATCGCCCTCAGCCGGGGTGACGGGCTCAAACCCTTGGACAAGCCGCCACTGTTCGAGGCGATCGAATCCGATCCGCTCCTGAGCGACCTGAAACTGGTGAGCGAACCATGGGACTGCGGCGGGCTGTACCGGCTTGAGGATTTTCCAGCTCGGCGCATCGGCACCTGGAACGGTCATTTCCGCGACGGAGTGCGGCGGTTCTGGAAAGGAGACGACCACAGCACCTGGACCCTGGCCCAACGCTTCAAGGGCAGTCCGGATCTTTACAACAAAAAGCCTGTCGCTCTGGGCCGTTCAGTGAATCTGATCACCGCCCACGACGGCTTCACCCTCGCGGATCTGGTCAGCTACAACCGCAAGCACAACCTCGCCAACGGCGAAGACAACCGTGATGGAGAGAACCACAACAACAGCTGGAACCACGGTGTAGAGGGGCCGACGACCAATGCAGCAGTCATCGCCTTACGCCAGCGGCAACAGCGCAATCTTCTGAGCACCCTGCTGCTGGCCCGCGGTGTGCCGATGCTGTCGATGGGCGATGAAATCGGCCGGAGCCAGGGAGGCAACAACAACAGCTGGTGTCAGGACAGTCCGATCAGCTGGATGCCCTGGAATCCAGACCAGTGTGACCAGGCTCTGCTGGTGTTCATGCGCCGGCTGCTGAGCCTGCGCAATGCGCTACCGCAACTGTTCAATCCGCTGGTGCCACCACGTGAAACAGCCAGCAAACAACCCCACGACCATGGGGATGTGTTGCGCCAGTGGCACGGCGTTTCACTGAGCAAACCAGACTGGGCCGAATGGTCCAGAACCCTGGCGACGAGCCTGCACATGGGGAGCAGGGGGGCGCTGCTCTGGATGGGTTTCAACGCGTACAAAGACCACCTGAAATTCGAATTGCCGGTACCGGCATCCCCCTGGATGCGAGTGATCGACACATCGATGCCAAGCCCGATGGACCTCCCTGAGGAACCGGTCCCCTTTACCGATCTGGAGATCCCAATGGAAAGCCGTAGTTTCGTGCTGCTGCTAGCCCGCGAAGCAGCGAACGGACTAAAGCTCTGAGGAAAGCGGGCGGCGGGAATCGAACCCGCGTCATCAGCTTGGAAGGCTGAGGTCTTACCATTACACAACGCCCGCACTAGTACAAATGCACCACCCATGAAAATGTGGTGGAACGTGCATTGGTACCCATTCATTATGACTGTCCGCCTGCAACATGCGACCGCTTGACATCGTCTGACGAACCCAGAGGTGGATCCCGGCGAAGGCTGATGCTTGCCTACGGGCTCGGCGACGCCGGCACAGGCCTGGCAGCCACCCAGCTCGGCTTCTACCTGTTTCCCTTTTTCACCTGCGATGCAGGGCTACCTGCCTTCATTGCAGGGTCACTCCTGACCGTGATCAAGGTGTGGGATGCCCTCAACGACCCGCTGATCGGCTGGCTGAGCGATCACACCGAGAGCCGCTGGGGGCCACGCCTGCCCTGGATACTTACTGCGGCTCTACCCCTGGGCATCAGCCTCGCGGCGATGTGGTGGGTTCCCCCGGGTGATGTCGGGCAGCGCACGGCCTACTACGCCGTGATTGCCATCCTGCTGATGACCGCTTACACCAGCGTCAATCTGCCCTATGCGGCCCTCGCCACTGAGCTGACGCCGGACACATCGATTCGAACCCGGCTCAATGCCGCTCGCTTCACAGGCTCGATCCTGGCCGGAACGATCGGCTTATCCGTCGCGGTTGTGGTGCTGCGGGAAGGCGGAGGCGGCTACACCCTGATGGGTCAGATCACAGGCACGGTTGCCGCAGCCGCCACGCTGCTCTGCTGCTGGGGCCTGGCCCCCTTCGCCAAACGGGCTCAGCGCCCAAGCGTGAACGCGGAACCACCACAACAACAACTGAGGCGTGTGATGACCAACCCGCGCTTCACCAAAGTGCTCAGCCTTTACCTGCTGCTCTGGTTTGCGGTGCAGCTGATGCAGGTGGTGGCCCTGATCTGGCTGGTGCAGGTGGTGCATGTGCCGTCATCGCAGGCGACGGCGCTGCTGCTGGCGTTCAACATCGCCGCCCTACTCGGACTGCAGCTCTGGAGCCTGATGAGCAATCGACGCGGACGAATCAGCACACTGAGGTTGGGTGCTGGCCTCTGGATCGCGGCCTGTCTGCTGTCGATGGTGTTCCCAACCCTTTCCGACAGCCCCGGCCTTGCGGAGCTCCTGCCTCTTGTGGGGCTGATTGCTCTGGTGGGTTTCGGTGCCGCAACCGCTTACTTGATCCCCTGGTCGTTGCTGCCGGATGCGATCGATGCCGACCCAGAGAAACCCGCCGGCCTTTACACCGCCTGGATGGTGTTCGGCCAAAAGTTAATCATCGGTCTGACGATGTCGGTCTTCGGCAGCCTGCTCTCGCTCACCGGCTACATCTCCGGCAAGGAAGAAGGTTGCAGCGGTGCTTTGAGTTTCATCGAACAACCGGAATCTGCCGAGCTGGCCATCCGGCTTTGCATGGGGCTGATTCCTGCGATCCTTGTGTTGCTTGGGCTTGTGGTGATGCGAGGCTGGCCTGATCGTGGCGCCCATTTGCACGTCAACGCCGGATGAACACTCCCCGTTGGCTGAAACGACTCGGCGCTAGCTTCCTGATCGGCGGTCAGGCGGTGGCAGCCACCTTGAAAGGACGGATCAACACGGTCGATCTGCTGGATCAACTAATGGAGGCCGGCCCTGGCAGTGTGCTGATTGTGCTGATCATCTCGGTCGCAGCTGGATCGGTGTTCAACATTCAGGTGGCTGCTGAACTCACCCGCCAGGGAGCCGGCTCAACCGTGGGAGGCATTCTGGCGATCGGCCTGGCCAGGGAGATCGCCCCTTTGCTCACTGCCTGCCTCCTGGCGGGAAAGGTGGCGACGGCCTACGCCGCACAGCTGGGAACGATGAAGGTGACCGAACAGATAGATGCAATCACAATGCTGCGCACCGACCCCGTGGAATACCTGGTGGTGCCCCGGATGATCGCCATGGTGGTGATGGCTCCGGTGCAGTGCTTTTTCTTTTTCATCATGGCGATCTGGAGTGGCCAGATCACCAGCACCGAGTTTTACAACATTCCACCTCAGGTGTTCTGGAGCTCCGTCCGGAGCTGGATGGACCCTCAGGACCTGCCGTTCATGCTGGTGAAGGCCTTGGTGTTCGGCATGATCATCGCGATGGTGGCCTGCGGCTGGGGGCTCACCACCAAAGGCGGCCCGAAGGAAGTGGGGACCAGTACCACCGGCGCCGTCGTCATGACCCTGATTCTTGTGTCGATCATGGACGTCGTTCTGACCCAGGTTCTCTTCGGTATATGAGCTCTTCTCCCGCAAACGTGACCCTGGCCCCGGATCCGCGACTGCCGCTTCTGGTGGTGGGGCTAGGAGCAGCATTGCTGCTGCTGCCGCTTCCCTGGAACCCCTGGCCGACGCTGGTGGTGGTGCTGTTTGGTCTGTTCCTGCTGATCCAAACCGCCAGCCTCAGGCTGGAGTTTGAAGAACGGGCCCTGATCGTTTGGCAAAACGGCCGCGAGCTGCGGCGCTTCCCCTACGACCAATGGCTGGCCTGGCGCCTGTTCGCGCCATGGCTACCGGGCTTGTTCTATTTCCGCGAAACCAAAAGCATCCACTTCCTACCGATCCTGTTCAGTCCAGGAGAGCTGAGAGAACAGCTTGAATCAAGGCTGGGGACCCTTGAGCAACCGGAGAAAGACAGTAAGCCTTAACAAAACACCCCCTCAAATCTGTAAAAAAGTCGGTCAAAAAGCAAACAGTTCAGGCTGAACTGATGTAAGACAGGCGACCGACGAAGATAAAAGCATGAAAAAGAAAGACTTCCTGAGAAAAACAGCTCCACAGTGGTACGGGCATGAGTCAGCCCAACGCAAGCGTTATCTAAAATCAGAAGAGCAGGAACTTTGTCAAACCTTTGGTCCTGAGTGGCGCAGCGTGATCAGCGAAGCCGGTCAGTCGTCCTAAGACGACATTTCGTCCAACTAAGAATGCCGAGCTCGCGATCGGCGATGCTCTCCATGTGTGTGCTTGGAGGACAAGTGCAATAGAGATGAAGCCTTGTCCTGCTCTTCGATTTTCGTGAGCCTTGCAACCAATTTCCAGGTGTCTTGTGGCGACAACTCTCCCTCCTCACTCCATTTCAATGAAGAAAGTTCGGAAGGGCACATTTAAGGGTTGCATTGCGTTCCAGCCAAGGTAAGGAGATTTGCCAAGACAATTCGTCAATTCCAAGACAAAGAAACAAAAAAGCAAAGGCTCAATATTTCCGTAATCATTAATGTTTCCTCAATATTTATCCGCCCATTCAAAATCTCGACCAGCTCGGGAGCCATGCGGCCCTGAATAAACCAGCACCGATCGGGAGCAGATGCTTGCAATCACCCCCTTGGACTTTCAGCGAGCAGCCAACCCGCTTCGATTCCGGGAGAACAAGGAGCAAGGAGCATCCATCGTCAATTTGATGATGGCGCCCGAGGCGGAGGCATAAATAAAGAACCAGACACCCAGCCGTCTTAAACGATATCAACACGGTGCAGTTACGCAATTAGCACAATAACGTGCCAGCCATCGCTGGCAATGTATAGCGGGATCCTGTGCTCGGCCGATTGACTTGAATGGGAGATGTGACGACATCAGGCCAAGCCGAGATGCCCGACGACACCGACCTGACGCCACAGGATGCACCGGAGGCGGAGCCCCCTTCAGATTCACCTGAGACAAGACCCGCCAATGCAGCTTCCTCAGACGAAACAGAGCCCTTAATCGAACTGGCTCTCAAGGATCTGCAAAGCCGCCGAGATGCCCTTGAGCAGGAGATTCAGTCCTTAAGCAGCCGCAAGCAACAGCTGGAGAACGACCTGAAAGCCTCCTTCACCGGCCAGTCCGACGCGATCGCGCGCCGCGTGAAGGGCTTTCAGGAGTACCTGGGCGGCGCCCTGCAAGACCTTGTTCAAAGCGTCGAAAAGCTTGAGCTGGTGGTGCAGCCCATGGTGGTGCAACCCTCTCCACTGGATCAGCAGAAGGACGCAAGCCAGCCCAGTGCCGAAGCCCCCGTCGCTCCAGCGGCAGCGCTGGCTGACACCTTCAAGCCCGATGAGGCCTTGATTCGCAGTGCCCTGGAGCGTTTCCTGCAGCAGCCGGATGTTTATGCCGATCCCTGGACCCTGCGGCGCAGCATCGACAGCCGCGACATCACCCTGCTCGAGGACTGGTTTTTCAATCAGGGCGGACGCGGCGCTCAGCCCAGTCGCGGCACACGCCCCCGCAACGTCCTGGTGAGTGCGGCCCTGATCGCGATCATCGGAGAGCTCTACGGCGAACAGTTCCAATGCCTGGTGCTGGCGGGCGGTCCTGAACGGCTCGGTGAGTGGCGGCGCGGTCTTCAGGATGCCCTGGGCCTGGGCCGGGAAGACTTCGGCCCCAACAGCGGCATTGTGCTGTTTGAACGCCCGGAAGCATTGGTGGAACGGGCGGATCGCCTTGAGGAACGCGGCGAAGTTCCCCTGATCCTGATCGATGCCGCCGAGCGGAGTGTCGACATCCCCGTACTGCAGTTCCCGCTTTGGCTGGCCTATGCCGCAGGGCCGGGAGAACAGCTCGACGACAACGATGATCTGCTCTAAGCAAGCTCAATCCTGCCAAGACCAGGGGCTCGATCCTGCGCCAACCCCTGCACACAGCACCGCGCTGCTGTGCTTCAGTTCCTGCCTCATTGCACGATCCGCACCACTGCTGTGATTCCCATCGCCCTGCTGCTCCTGGCCATCGGCTACCTGCTTGGCTCCACGCCAAGCGGCTATCTCACCGGCCGCTGGCTGAAGGGCATCGATCTGCGCGACTGCGGATCCGGCAGCACTGGCGCCACCAATGTGTTGCGCAATGTGGGCAAGGGACCGGCGCTGGCGGTGTTTCTGGTGGATCTGGGCAAGGGCGCCCTGGCAGTGCTTCTGGCCAAAAGCTTTGGGCTGAACGATTGGATGCAGGTGCTGGCGGGACTGGCAGCCCTGGCTGGTCACATCTGGCCGGTGTGGCTGGGCTGGAAGGGAGGAAAGGCGGTTGCGACGGGATTCGGCATGTTTCTGGGCCTGGCCTGGCCAGTGGGGCTGGCCAGCTTCGGGATGTTCATGGCCGTGATCTCAATCTTCAGGATCGTGTCGCTCTCCAGCGTGGTAGCCGCATTGAGCCTGCCGCTGCTGATGATCCTTTCAGGGCAGAGCGCGGCCTATCTCTCCGTTTCACTCGTGGCGATGGTGTTGGTGCTGTGGCGGCACCGCAGCAACATCCAACGGCTGATCGCCGGCACCGAACCTCGAATCGGGTAACAGCAAAAGAGCGCTTGATGTGCCTTATGGATTGAAACCGTTAATCCAGAAAATCAGGCAAGTTCTGATGATTCATCACGTTGTAAGTCCATGTTGAATCACTGTCATCAAACGTTTGCTCGTTGAAAAGGTTGTCATAAATGGCGGGAAAATCAACATTAGAATCCTCGCCAAGCCCAACCACATCCACAATGATTTGTTCACTGGGCCGATCGAACGTTTTCGCAATTCGATTGATTTGTCGATTCAATTTTTTTCTCATCTTGGGCCACTGCTTTGAACCGTCGTTATCGCGGTTGTATTGCCACCCTCCATCGTTGTTATAAAGAAGGCCCGCCGCGGTGATCTCATCGCCGCCCAGCTCCGCAGGAAGCGGAATCGCCAAACCCTCATCCTTTTTTGCACGGCGATCCCACCAGGGCCGCCGCTCGGGGCGGCCGTCCGTTGCCATCGTGATGAAAATTGATTCATCGGATTGAAGATCACCCTCCTGACGCTCTTCCTGAAGCAGGTGCGTTAATCCCTTGAACGCCCCCAACATCTCTGTTCCGGAGTACAGATTCGAGGCATTAACACCCAACTCCTCCCAATTACGGGGGAAATAATCACGTTCCGTTGGATCCGGCAAACCATAGGCAAACCACTTCGGATTCTCATTGATGCTGTTTCCAAACAGCTCATTGGGCGTGGAGGTGAGCAGAATCCTCTGGGCCAGGTTCAAACCCAGAGAGCCACCAGCACCATATCCACTGGTAACGATGTTTTCCCTTCGGTAGTCAACAATGTATCCATAGGTGATCATGTGCACCACCAACGCACCGGCCCTCATCCCATCATTAGGATCATCAACCAATTCATAATCCTGAAGCGTTTTCGCCAAGGATTTTGTTGAGTTGTTGAGAATCGCTTCCCTGGACCCTTCACCAAAACTCTCAAACGAATCATCGTTCACATTGCGGAATCCATAACCAGCTTCCGCCGCTGCCCGCTCAAATGAAGCGAAAGCAATTCGATTCTGAGCCTCCAGACTGTTCGGTATCGATGATTGCTGCGTGGTTGGATCCGGAGACAACATTGATGTTGAGTTGTTCATTAACAGATAAAGATGCGAATCCGGAGCCTGCTCAATGCAATCGCTGGTTTGAAGCGAAGCCGTGGCTTCCGCACTGGAATCTGCGTCGGACAGGCTGAAGGTTAGTGATTCAGACTCCACACGATTTTCACCGGTTTGGATCTCAATCTCCAGTGTTAAATCACTCACCCCTTCAGCCACTTCAAGGGTTCCCTGCAGCTCACCGGCTGCAAGATCATCAGATACATAAAGATCCGAAGGAACAACGGATACGTCGTAAGCATCTGGATTGCCTTGAAAACCCGCTGGAATAAATGCATACTGATAAACCTTGGCGCCCGTATGATCTGGAATCAAGCCAACGTCATAGATGAATCGTGCAACCAGAGCATTCTCCTCATCAATAGGATCACAATCCACCGCAGCTTCAATCGAAACCACCTGCGGACCAGTTGGATCCTCTGAGCAGGCGTCACCAAGATCCAGATCTGAGCCAATCTCAGCACTCTTGCCTGTTCCATCCTGCACTCCACCACCCTGTTGCGGATCACCAATGGTGAGAGTCAGCGCTTCCTGAGCCGTGATCTCTCCCTCAGCAATCGCATCAATCGACACGATCACATCATCAACATCTTCTCCAACAAGAAAAGAGCCAACGGCGTTGGAGTCTGTTTGGAGGACAACATCGACGTCTCCACCATCGAGATCCGTGAACTGCAAAGACTTAATCAGATAATCAGCATTCAACGACAAATTTTCAATTCCCAGTTCGTAGCCGTACAGAGTTGCCGGGCCGGGATCAAACGACGCCTTGTAGAAGAATTTCAAATTCGTGGTTGATCCGTCCTGGGTCAGGCAATAACCAACACCATCAAGATCCTGGAGTGTGGATCCGGATTCACACTCCAAGGCCGAGAGATTGGCCACACCGGATGCGGATGAGATATTGTTCTCAATCTCAAGTTCAAGGGTTTCGTCACCGGTCACGGTTCCGCTTGACGACACCGACACCTCAATGGTGAATGCCTCGACACCCGCATCGACCTGCAATTGCCCCTCTGACAGGCCAGGCGTCAGCACCTTCACCCCATCCGTGATGCTCGTGTCGATCGCCGTGATTTCAACCTGTTCTTCTGCAGAACCAGCGTCAAAACCAGAAGCTTTAAAGATGTAGTCGTAGATCTGCTCAAGATCACCAGGGTCAACCATCACCTCAAAGCTGAACGTGGCGCGGTGTTGATTCGTGAAACCTTCCCGTTCGCAAGCGGCGATACCAGTCACGGCCTGCACCGATCCCTCGCTGGGAGCGCAGTCGTCCTCATGCAAAGTGGCATCACCTGCCGCTTCACTGGCGTTATTGCTAATGGTTAGTTCGATGCCTTCATTGCCAGTGAGCAACTGTTTGGATTTCAGATAAAGATCAACCTCAAATTGCTTCATTCCCGCCGGCACGAGAAGATCCCCGGATCCCTTGCCTGAGGGTGAAACCACCAGGTCATCTGGGAAGACGATGTCTTGAATGCGATAACCACTCTCAGCCAAATCGCCGAGAGCGCTGAATTCATATCCATACACCTGATCGGATGTTCCAACTGGGTTGAAGCGGATGTCAAATTGGAACACTGCATCCTTCTCGCTGCGTGTGGCATCAATGTCACAGGCCGATGTTCCATTGACGCTTTCAACCTCACCCGCCGACGGCTGAGGTGTTGGAGTTGGAGTTGGAGTTGGAGTGGGTTCTGGCGTTGGTGTTGGTGTGGGGGGAACGGGATTGATCACACAA
Source organism: Synechococcus sp. MIT S1220 (assembly GCF_047303025.1). Taxonomy (NCBI): domain Bacteria; kingdom Bacillati; phylum Cyanobacteriota; class Cyanophyceae; order Synechococcales; family Synechococcaceae; genus Synechococcus; species Synechococcus sp. MIT S1220. The sequence goes on from NZ_CP138939.1 coordinate 3,014,859, forward strand.
TCGGTGCCTTGAAGATCGGCCTCTCCCGTGACTTCCGTTGCTGGAATGATCTGGTCTATGCCATTGCTGTTGGTGTAGACATTGGTCAGTGACAACGTCAGCTGTTCTTCACCCACAAAGTTGTCACCCAACATTGAAATCTCAACATCAAAGCTCTGCACGTCGCCTTTGACATTCAAAAAGCCTTCGCTGTCGTCACCCGATTGGCTGGCAAAAGTGACGCCATCTTCAACAAGATTATTTGTATCGTCGTACGCGTCAATCGTCGTGTCCTTGATTTCATAGGCACCTCCATTCATTCCGTCTGCACTGAACTTATAGGCATAGGATTGTTCGTCATCACTTGTCTGTCGCGTGATATCAAATGAAAATTGCGCAGCCTCCTGGTCAGCCCCAAAATCAACCTCAATGCATTCAGCTGAAGTTTTAATCTCAGTAATCGATCCCGGAAAACAGTCTCCAGGTGAATTGAATGTAGATGTAGCAAATTGGGGATTACCCGTCTCAGTGAGCAGCAACTTCATCTCAACTTCTTCATCACCATTTAAATTCGCATCTTGAGAAGCCTGTAATTTAGCTACAACCGAAAACAAACCATCCTCTTCTCCATTTGTACCTTGAGGCGAGACCAGCGAGGAGCTAACCTCAAATTCAACTTGCCCGTTTTCGACAGATAAATTATCAATGGGTTGACTCGGTTGATCTGGATCTGGAATTCGAATGGATTCAACCTCGTAAACTGCCCCTTCACTTGCCAAGCCACTATCAACATCGAAACTGGCGATAAACGGCCCATAAGAAATGACATCATCAGTTTTATTACCAACAAAAACCTGATTCCATATCGCCAAATCATCGAGAGTTACATCAAACTCAAATTCAGCTGTTTTGCCGTTCCAATTCTCTTCCTCTTCACAGTGCTTTGTTCCTGAAACAGTAAAGTCGGGTGGAATTGCTTCTGCCTGCTTGGACGTAGACCCGCCTAGGTCCCTGAAACCATGATCAATATTGTTTGCACTTGCGTCGGGATCCCACTGCGGAGCCTGGTAAAGAGGCTCCGATGCCTCAAGCGCTGAATCTGCAAAATTTTCAATCAAATAGTAAACACCGGCATACCCCTCATCCCCCTGATTGGAATCATAAGTTTGTGCCCACAGTTTGCTGGCGTCTTGATTGAAGGCCAGCTGCAATCCTTTTTTCTTATCTTCAGTGTCGCTTTGCGGCATCGGTTTCACGACAAGATTATCTGCGAGTTCTTGATAAGGATCAGCAAGGCCCAAAGACTCGAGATTTTTTTCATTGACAACAATCACAGACGAGTCAATACCTGGTTCGCCCTGATCTGGAAGATTTTCATTCTGCGAAAGCAATGTCAATAAAATCTCCAAATCAAGGGCAAAAAAGATTCCGGCAAATACGGTTTGATTGTTGCTGCTATTACCTTTCTTTTGAGAGCCGTAGAGCATGGGCCCTTGCTCACCTTGCTTAATTGCTATATCCCCATACCTAAGAGAAGTTTTAGAATAAGGAATATTTAGTTTAAATTCAACGAGCTCTTTCGCTACGGGCGCCTGCCCATCTGTACCAATCTTTAGCTTGTATAGAGAGGTCCTACCATCAGCAAAATACCAGAGCGAATCTCCATAAAATGCAGCATTCTCAGGGCTATAAGTATTCCCAGCAACTCGCCCAAAACCTTTCGATCCTGAATCAGGCCAACGCAGCCAATTCCAGCGTGGAGCAGAGTCTGGATCAGCAAGATAACTGCCAAAGTCCCACCAGACGACATTAAAATCGCACTGATTACCCCCCGCATTCCCCATACAATCTGGTTCTTTTAATGGCTCACTACTCCCTTTTATCGAACGAATTCCATTTTCAGTCGCTGTGGAGTGAGGTGTTTTGTAGAAGAAATATAAAAAATCACTGTCCTGGTCAAATGCAACCCCATTTGAGTATGTCTTGGAAAGCTTCGTGCCACCAATCAGTGGGTCGTTGAGCCTTAAGACCTTGATAAAAGGAGCGATAAATTCCGGATCTTCGTTTTCAAATGTGGGATTCACCTGCCATACATCGTTCTCATCATCAACACCAAAAAAGGTATCTCCCTCACCAAATGGAACGTCTGATTGTTTATTCCTCTTGCCTCGTTTTGGACTACGTCCCAAATCAAACAGTGGTGGCCATCCATCAAACAACTCAGTGATCGAGACCCCCTTGCACTCTGAGATGGGAGTGCCGCTTCGTTGTTGAACAATCCTTTGGTCCTGGCCAGCAGATGCACCAATCGATCCCTGGCTACACAACACCGACGCACCGGTCAGCTCTTCCAGCAAGGCAATGAAATCCACATCGGCACCCACATGGCAACTCCATAGGGCGATCTGCTCCAAACCCCAGCTGGCCAGTGCCTCGGCATAGGCCAGCAGAGCAGCGCGATCGATGGCCTGATCCCCCACCCACACCACGCCAGGATCACCGTGGGCGATGAGGTGCAAACGCCGCACGGCTTGGCCCTTGGCTCGCTGCTGCTGCAACGCCTCACTGATCGCCTCAAGCGGGCTAAGGGCTGGAGTCAGCTTTGCTGCAGGGAGGTGGGAGGCATCGAGAAGTTGTCTGATCCCTCCACAACTGGCATCACCGAGCACCAGGGCATCGCATGTGCAATCGAGAGCGACGGACGTCATCACCCAGACGAATCAAAACCTTGACAACAACGTAATGATGGACAGCGATTGCGACATCCAATCCCGTAATGCCCTCGACCGAACCAAAGCAATCGCCTCACTGAATTGGCGATCCCTTCCATCAAGAGAAGGCAATCATGAACTGATGGTCATCAACTGCAGCTGGCTCAACCAGAGAACTCGGGCAATCCATAACTGGTTTGAAGGCTGTAACTCCAACCACCATTCTCTGGATTGAAGGTTTGATCACGGAACAGGTTGTCGTAGATGGTTGGGAAGTCGGCATCAGTGCCGTCACCCGTGGCCACCACCTCCACCTCCACGCCATCCAAACGACTGGCGGACTGGCGATCGATCTGATCTAGCGCTGCGTTCAAACGGCGTTGCATGATTTTCCACGGTTTATCGCCGCTGTTGTCGTTCAAGAAGGTGGGCTGCCCCGATGCGTCGTAAATCAATCCAGAGCTGGTGATCGGATCACCGCCAAGAGACTGAGGCAAGGGCACCGACTGGCCTGTCACTGAATCAGATCCTGCCCCCCTGCGGGTGTCCCACCAGGAGCGGCGCTCCGGTCGTCCATCCGTCATCATCGTGATGTACGTGTAACGGCCACGATTGTTGTCATCGGCCTGTTGGGTCAAAAGATGTTCGAGGCCCGTCAGTGCAGCCAACATCTCAGTACCGGCATAAAGGTTGGAGCTGGGGCGATCATCACCCTGGAACAAATCCTTCTCGGTGGGATCGAGAAGATTTCGCTTGTTCCAAAGGCGATTGCCCTTGATTGAATTGCCGTAAATCTGATCAGGGGTTTGCACATCGAGGATCCGTTGTGCAATGGAAGTTGCTTTTGTGGACTGCTTGGCAGTGAACGACGATTTTGTGTGCTCAACCACATAGCCGTAGTTGATCAGATGCACCGTCACATCACGTGCACCAAATTGTTCATCTTTCACAACAACTTCAAAATCATCCAAAACTGATGCCAAACTCTGTGATGAGTTATTAATTACCGCATCCCGGAATTGCTGGGTGGACAAAACCTCATCTTCACCGATCCGGCTGAAGCCATAGCCAGCTTTTTGAAGCGACTGCTGATAGGAATACAACGCCACACGATCCTGGGCCTCCAGACGAGTTGAAACCGAAGCACGATTGGTGGAGGGATCGGGCTGAAGCATGGATGTTGAGTTATCCAGCACCAGATACAAGACAACATCACTGAGCGGCACTGGCTCATCCGTTTGAGAACAGTCGAAATCGTCAAGGCTCGCGGTGGCCTGGGACAAGCGCTCACCGTTTTGTTCGATCCGGAGACGTAGAGCCTCATAACCACTGAGCCCATCGTTCGCAGTCACGTTCGTGGTGAATGTGAACTGATCCACACCCGGAGCAACACGGATGGAGCCGGCCTCACCACCCTCCAGAAGAGTCACTCCCTTGGCTGGATCCAGAACAACAGAATTGACGTCGTAACCACCAGAAGAAACACCCTTAGCCGCAAGCTTGTAATCCAGAATCTGGGGGTCGTTCCCGGCAGCATCCACTGCAACGGAGAAGCTGAACTCGGCATCCTTATCGCTCAAAGTGCCATCCAATTCGCAGCTGGCCTGGGCATCAATCGTGATTGAGGGGGGCTCAGGATCTGGACTATCTGGAATCTCAGGATCACAATCCAATTCGGCAAGGCTCGCCATTGCTTGGTCACTGCTGCCTGTTGCTGCATTTACAAGCTCCAGCCGCAGCGCTTCATCTCCCTCTAAAACATCTTTCGCTTTAACCTCCACCTCCACGGCAAAACTGACAACTCCCTCACTCACTTCAAACTGCCCAGATTTCTCACCAGGCGTTAAAACCTCAACGCCTGGTGAACCCAAGATCTCAATCCCTTCAATCAAATATCCCTTCAGCACCTTATTGCTTGAAAAGTCATATCCATACAGCCGCGTCTGATCGCATTCATCAACATCCACATCAAACGTGAACGTTGCCTTCTTGCCATTCTTCGTCTCATCATCACAAGCACCAAGACCCGTCACCTCCATCACATCCGGACAATCAACGGGAATCTCTGGTGGTTCTGTGTTTTCGGGGTTCTCGGGGGCGCAATCGACAAAGTTATCGATCTGTGCTGTGTCATTCGGATGCAGCGTCTTACTCGACAACTCTTCGTTATCAATCGTCAGCGTGATCGCTTCATCTCCCTTTAACTTGTCCTGCGACTCCACAAACGCAACAACACTGAATTTTCCTCCCTCCGGTAGGTTCCCTTGCGGAATTGTGAACTCACCTTTGCCATCCTCATCCACAGCCACTTCACCTACATACTCACCAGCCGTTACCGTCAGTCCCTTCACTTCTTCCTTCGCTATACCCTCTCCACTAAACGCAAAGTAATACGTCTGTGATTGGTTATACGCTCCACTCAATGCAACATCAAACGTAAATTCCGCAGTCTTTGCTTTCCCATCCTCCACACACACTCCCGTCGCTTTCACATCCTCAACCAATCCAGCAATCACACAATCGACAAAGTTATCGATCTGTGCTGTGTCATTCGGATGCAGCGTCTTACTCGACAACTCTTCGTTATCAATCGTCAGCGTGATCGCTTCATCTCCCTTTAACTTGTCCTGCGACTCCACAAACGCAACAACACTGAATTTTCCTCCCTCCGGTAGGTTCCCTTGCGGAATTGTGAACTCACCTTTGCCATCCTCATCCACAGCCACTTCACCTACATACTCACCAGCCGTTACCGTCAGTCCCTTCACTTCTTCCTTCGCTATACCCTCTCCACTAAACGCAAAGTAATACGTCTGTGATTGGTTATACGCTCCACTCAATGCAACATCAAACGTAAATTCCGCAGTCTTTGCTTTCCCATCCTCCACACACACTCCCGTCGCTTTCACATCCTCAACCAATCCAGCAATCACACAATCGACAAAGTTATCGATCTGTGCTGTGTCATTCGGATGCAGCGTCTTACTCGACAACTCTTCGTTATCAATCGTCAGCGTGATCGCTTCATCTCCCTTTAACTTGTCCTGCGACTCCACAAACGCAACAACACTGAATTTTCCTCCCTCCGGTAGGTTCCCTTGCGGAATTGTGAACTCACCTTTGCCATCCTCATCCACAGCCACTTCACCTACATACTCACCAGCCGTTACCGTCAGTCCCTTCACTTCTTCCTTCGCTATACCCTCTCCACTAAACGCAAAGTAATACGTCTGTGATTGGTTATACGCTCCACTCAATGCAACATCAAACGTAAATTCCGCAGTCTTTGCTTTCCCATCCTCCACACACACTCCCGTCGCTTTCACATCCTCAACCAATCCAGCAATCACACAATCGACAAAGTTATCGATCTGTGCTGTGTCATTCGGATGCAGCGTCTTACTCGACAACTCTTCGTTATCAATCGTCAGCGTGATCGCTTCATCTCCCTTTAACTTGTCCTGCGACTCCACAAACGCAACAACACTGAATTTTCCTCCCTCCGGTAGGTTCCCTTGCGGAATTGTGAACTCACCTTTGCCATCCTCATCCACAGCCACTTCACCTACATACTCACCAGCCGTTACCGTCAGTCCCTTCACTTCTTCCTTCGCTATACCCTCTCCACTAAACGCAAAGTAATACGTCTGTGATTGGTTATACGCTCCACTCAATGCAACATCAAACGTAAATTCCGCAGTCTTTGCTTTCCCATCCTCCACACACACTCCCGTCGCTTTCACATCCTCAACCAATCCAGCAATCACACAATCGACAAAGTTATCGATCTGTGCTGTGTCATTCGGATGCAGCGTCTTACTCGACAACTCTTCGTTATCAATCGTCAGCGTGATCGCTTCATCTCCCTTTAACTTGTCCTGCGACTCCACAAACGCAACAACACTGAATTTTCCTCCCTCCGGTAGGTTCCCTTGCGGAATTGTGAACTCACCTTTGCCATCCTCATCCACAGCCACTTCACCTACATACTCACCAGCCGTTACCGTCAGTCCCTTCACTTCTTCCTTCGCTATACCCTCTCCACTAAACGCAAAGTAATACGTCTGTGATTGGTTATACGCTCCACTCAATGCAACATCAAACGTAAATTCCGCAGTCTTTGCTTTCCCATCCTCCACACACACTCCCGTCGCTTTCACATCCTCAACCAATCCAGCAATCACACAATCGACAAAGTTATCGATCTGTGCTGTGTCATTCGGATGCAGCGTCTTACTCGACAACTCTTCGTTATCAATCGTCAGCGTGATCGCTTCATCTCCCTTTAACTTGTCCTGCGACTCCACAAACGCAACAACACTGAATTTTCCTCCCTCCGGTAGGTTCCCTTGCGGAATTGTGAACTCACCTTTGCCATCCTCATCCACAGCCACTTCACCTACATACTCACCAGCCGTTACCGTCAGTCCCTTCACTTCTTCCTTCGCTATACCCTCTCCACTAAACGCAAAGTAATACGTCTGTGATTGGTTATACGCTCCACTCAATGCAACATCAAACGTAAATTCCGCAGTCTTTGCTTTCCCATCCTCCACACACACTCCCGTCGCTTTCACATCCTCAACCAATCCAGCAATCACACAATCGACAAAGTTATCGATCTGTGCTGTGTCATTCGGATGCAGCGTCTTACTCGACAACTCTTCGTTATCAATCGTCAGCGTGATCGCTTCATCTCCCTTTAACTTGTCCTGCGACTCCACAAACGCAACAACACTGAATTTTCCTCCCTCCGGTAGGTTCCCTTGCGGAATTGTGAACTCACCTTTGCCATCCTCATCCACAGCCACTTCACCTACATACTCACCAGCCGTTACCGTCAGTCCCTTCACTTCTTCCTTCGCTATACCCTCTCCACTAAACGCAAAGTAATACGTCTGTGATTGGTTATACGCTCCACTCAATGCAACATCAAACGTAAATTCCGCAGTCTTTGCTTTCCCATCCTCCACACACACTCCCGTCGCTTTCACATCCTCAACCAATCCAGCAATCACACAATCGACAAAGTTATCGATCTGTGCTGTGTCATTCGGATGCAGCGTCTTACTCGACAACTCTTCGTTATCAATCGTCAGCGTGATCGCTTCATCTCCCTTTAACTTGTCCTGCGACTCCACAAACGCAACAACACTGAATTTTCCTCCCTCCGGTAGGTTCCCTTGCGGAATTGTGAACTCACCTTTGCCATCCTCATCCACAGCCACTTCACCTACATACTCACCAGCCGTTACCGTCAGTCCCTTCACTTCTTCCTTCGCTATACCCTCTCCACTAAACGCAAAGTAATACGTCTGTGATTGGTTATACGCTCCACTCAATGCAACATCAAACGTAAATTCCGCAGTCTTTGCTTTCCCATCCTCCACACACACTCCCGTCGCTTTCACATCCTCAACCAATCCAGCAATCACACAATCGACAAAGTTATCGATCTGTGCTGTGTCATTCGGATGCAGCGTCTTACTCGACAACTCTTCGTTATCAATCGTCAGCGTGATCGCTTCATCTCCCTTTAACTTGTCCTGCGACTCCACAAACGCAACAACACTGAATTTTCCTCCCTCCGGTAGGTTCCCTTGCGGAATTGTGAACTCACCTTTGCCATCCTCATCCACAGCCACTTCACCTACATACTCACCAGCCGTTACCGTCAGTCCCTTCACTTCTTCCTTCGCTATACCCTCTCCACTAAACGCAAAGTAATACGTCTGTGATTGGTTATACGCTCCACTCAATGCAACATCAAACGTAAATTCCGCAGTCTTTGCTTTCCCATCCTCCACACACACTCCCGTCGCTTTCACATCCTCAACCAATCCAGCAATCACACAATCGACAAAGTTATCGATCTGTGCTGTGTCATTCGGATGCAGCGTCTTACTCGACAACTCTTCGTTATCAATCGTCAGCGTGATCGCTTCATCTCCCTTTAACTTGTCCTGCGACTCCACAAACGCAACAACACTGAATTTTCCTCCCTCCGGTAGGTTCCCTTGCGGAATTGTGAACTCACCTTTGCCATCCTCATCCACAGCCACTTCACCTACATACTCACCAGCCGTTACCGTCAGTCCCTTCACTTCTTCCTTCGCTATACCCTCTCCACTAAACGCAAAGTAATACGTCTGTGATTGGTTATACGCTCCACTCAATGCAACATCAAACGTAAATTCCGCAGTCTTTGCTTTCCCATCCTCCACACACACTCCCGTCGCTTTCACATCCTCAACCAATCCAGCAATCACACAATCGACAAAGTTATCGATCTGTGCTGTGTCATTCGGATGCAGCGTCTTACTCGACAACTCTTCGTTATCAATCGTCAGCGTGATCGCTTCATCTCCCTTTAACTTGTCCTGCGACTCCACAAACGCAACAACACTGAATTTTCCTCCCTCCGGTAGGTTCCCTTGCGGAATTGTGAACTCACCTTTGCCATCCTCATCCACAGCCACTTCACCTACATACTCACCAGCCGTTACCGTCAGTCCCTTCACTTCTTCCTTCGCTATACCCTCTCCACTAAACGCAAAGTAATACGTCTGTGATTGGTTATACGCTCCACTCAATGCAACATCAAACGTAAATTCCGCAGTCTTTGCTTTCCCATCCTCCACACACACTCCCGTCGCTTTCACATCCTCAACCAATCCAGCAATCACACAATTAGCGAAGTCCTCAACATTTGCCATGGCCTGAGGATGCAAACCATCAGGAGCCAACTCCTTATTATCAACTTGAATTGCAATACTTTCATCCTTGAATTGGCCAGACGCCTTCTCAATAATTACTTCAATAACAATTTCCCCACCATTAGGATAATCTATCGAGGAAATTTTAAAACTACCATCCAATTTTATAGAATCAAATTCTTCACGCTTCTCGCCATTGACAATCAACCCCTTTAACACATACTTATCGCCATCAACTCCATTAACAATGAATTTGTAGAAGTATTCTTGATCAACATTTTTCGAACCCGAAACCCTAACTGTAAAAGTAAATTCCGCTTGATTGGCTTGGTTGTTGTCCGTACAAAGGCCAACGGCCTCAACATTTTCTACAAAACCAGGAATCTCCGGCACAGTGCATTCAGGAGTCAAAGGTATTGATGTCGAACCACCAAAATCACGAAAGCCCGTCCACTTGGAATCTACTGGCTTAGGCTGAAACCCAACCTCTTTAATTTCACCATTAAATTCACCATATTGTTTGGTAAATTCGTAAAAACGAAAGGCTGTATTAAAACGATCAACAGATTGATTGCCATGGGTCTGGCCAAATAAACGCTCACTGTCGGAATCAAATGACAACTGAAGATTTGGTGTTATTTTTTCCCCGGCACCTATTTGGATAGATGATTGCCCTAATGTTCTATAGGCATTTTGCCCATCACTGGAAGTACCTTTCTTATCAAGAATTGATCTTAAATCAAGGCGGTAAAACTTACCCCTGTCATAACTACCATACAAAATACCAGATTTTAAATCGACAGCTATATCTCCATAGCCTCCCTTTTCATAGCCATAATCTTTAACTACATCGTGAGATATAAGTTCAGATTTAGCGAGCTGATGACCACCATTCAAGCGGCTTAGTTTGAGCTGATAGAGGACTTTATTAGTACCATCGCCTCTACCAAAATACCAAATCGAACCATCATAATAAGCTGCATTTGCAGGTGATTTACTTGATCCATATGCCTTCGAACCATCCAAGCCATCAGCACCCTCGACCTCAACAACACTCAATGAATCAGGGCCAGTCTTTGTGCGATCAGACCAGTAATAAAGTTTATAATCATCTGCCTCTACTTCGTCCCCATGAAAAAAGAAAAGCTGCTCATAATTAGGGTCATAGGCGATTCCATTTGCACCCCGATTTCCAATTAGCCCAGTCTTATTAACATCAACAATGGTTTCACGTAAAGGATTGACTTCCCAGATCGTATTCGTGTCGTCGATTCCATAAAAATAAGAGCTGCCAAACTCATTAAGGTTAACAACACTTTCTTTAAAGTTATCACCCAAGACATCACCCTCGCCCAGTAGTGCTCCTCCAAGCTTCAGGGAAAGCTGCTCATCACCAGTAAAACTGGAGGCCTGAGACTTTACTTCGACCAATATTTCAAACTCTTCAACACCAGGTTCAATTTTAATAAGGCCTAACTGATCAGCAACTGGATCTTCTTCAACAAAACTTGCATCATCTCCTTTTGTAGAATAAACAAATACGTAATCATCATTTATTTCAGGCTTAAAATTGAATTTGTACTCCAAGAAGGATTCTACATCTAACTTCTCGACATTGACAATATACGAGAAGATGGCCTGACGACTGGATTCACATTTGACCGAACCTTCCAAATCAAGAAGCTCAGCTTGCAAATCTTCGAGGCAATCAACCTTAATTGTCGCCTCATCTTCGAGGGGAACAAGCTCAGGCGGCTCAAGCCCCTCCGTAATAATGGCATCACCAAGAGAGACTGAAAATAAACGACTTCCAGTACCGTTTCCAAATTTTTTACCATGTACTCCATAAGCGAATTCAAGCGAAGATTTTGGTTGAAAATAATTAATTGCGGCGGCATATTCCTGCTTTTTAGGATTATCATCGCAAAGCAAATTACATCCTTTTTTTGCGCCGTTAATTCTCGTCCACCCATCCTTTAAATTTTTCGGGGTTAGATTATTTCGCTTAGAGACGTCCAAATTGGTTGGATCTGAAAGCGTCAATTCATTGACGCTTTCTTGCAAGAACACATCAAAAAATTCCCACTTTTTCTCTTCGCCATCAAGATCGATAGGATTCATCCAAAATCGACCAAGCGCTACTTCTTGATCACTATCATCAACTAGATTATTGTCACCGACATAAAAGAACTCCCAAGAAAAATCTACAGTGCCGCCTGCTTGATCATTATCCTTGGACGTAATAATAGGCTGGAATCTTTCCTCTGCTCCTTTATTAGCACTCCAATCATCAAATCGAAGCTCTTTAACTCCTGCAGATGCTTGCCATGTTACTTTTGCACCAACAGTGCCGCCCTCATGCTCTAATAATTTATCATAAAAGTAGACTCCGGTATTACCAACATCCTTTATTTTCATTGTTACTGCTGGGTCTTTCATGCGATTATTTCCTTTTCTTGCATTCTGAATTTTCAATTTCCGATAGTTAACATCAATAATTGGAATTTCAGGCTCTTCAAAAATAATCTCTTGAGCTCGAAGAGTAAGATCTGAAGGCTGAATAAGCCCAGCCTCTTCAAGATCTTGAACATTGACGCGAGCTTCAAGAGAGCCATTTTTCTCAGCAGAAACTGCGGTACCAGGTTGATAGTATTGCCATTCATTAACTGAAGAAACTTCATTGATTTCCAGGAAAGAAGTAAAGTAATTAACAGAATCTACCGAACCCCTTTGGTTATCTTGCGATAAGCTCTCTCCTTTTAATTCCAACAAAACACTCGCTTCAGAATCCTTAGACTTTGTGAGAATACGATAATTTAAATAGTCATCTTCGCATTCGTATTCAGAGGAATCGACAGTAAGCTCGTCAAAATCATTATCGTAAATCACTGCCTTTATTTCTTTGTCGCCAATTTCTAAGACAAGATCTTCCTGCCCTTCAATGAGATCATCATCAAAAACGGGGAGGCGAACCTCAAATTCTTGAATCCCACGTGGGAGTGTAAGAGTATTTTCATGCAGTACAATTCCATCTTTTATTTTACCATTTTCTCGAAAAGTCATGTCTTTCAACACAACATCTTCTTCATCTGCCTTTGACTTCGGTTCTCCAAACAAAAATTCAAATGGTAGTGTTTGAATCTGTTCTAGTGCACCATCAAATCGAACAGTATAAGAGAGATAATCATTCTTGCCTATATTAATATCATTGGGATCCTTCGCTTTGATTTCAGCGCCATCTTCCTTTTGCGTGGCTTCGATAATATTTGGAGCAAATTCTCCTTCACAATCTCGCACCAAACCTACATTGTCGATTAGTCCACCCAACGAATCATTTTCGGATTGAAGTTCCGTAAATTTAATTTCAGTATTGTCCTTGTCTGCAATAAAACTATAAGTATGCGTTTCCCATTGATTCGCAGTATCAGAATTTACTGCGAAATCATTTACACTTACAATCACAGTCTCGGGCTCATTCTTCTGGCGACGATGCAAATCAAAACTTAACGTGTATTGCTCTCCAGGAACTGTCTCGATGGTCTGTGAAATAGAATTAGGAGGGTTATTATCTTTGTGTTTAGCATCAAGTTCAGCGTAATAATTGCCACCAGAATTATCTTTAATTCCTTTAAAATCTGATCTCCAAATTTCACCATCTTCATCACTTACTTTCCAGCCCTCAATACTACGAACATGTTTCCAATCGCTATTAATGTAACTTTGTTCAAAGTCACCATTGATAATCAAATTTTCGTCTGAGCACTCGGGATCACAAACATCAATCTCCGAATCTTTCAAACTTGCTGTCGCACTCTTTGGGTCACTACCTTGCACATCTAACGCCTCAACTTCAAGCTTCAATGAGTCTTTTGGTGATAACCTATCTGAGGCCTTAACTTCTACTATTAATTCAATTTTTTCTACTCCTGACCCTACTTCAATGATTCCTTGCCGTTGCTTACGCAAAATATCATCTGATGAAGCTCCATCTATACTTGCACTTAGAATTTCGTAGTCTTGATTTTTGGTAGGAGTAAATAAGTAACTATAGTTTTGATTGTTGGTTCCAGGGCTTAGCTTAATACTATAAATAAATGTTGCCTTCTTCTTATGATCATCATCGCGACAAACAGCAATAGCTGAAACGCTTTCAACCTCACCTATGACTACATCATCCTTAAATTGACATGTACTTTGATCTGAAATGTCAGCATATTGCCCACCTGTCTTTATTGGGAAACCCTTTAATCGATCATTGCCCATCCAATCTTCAGCTTTTTCCCATTTTGTAACGATTACGTTGGTTGAACTGCTGTGACCATCGACCGACATATTGAATTCGATTCTTCCACCATTGCCTTTTTTAAGCCTTATCTTTCCTCCTGAAATTTGAACATTTGGATTATCAATTTTAATCTGCCCTTCGGATATACCGCGAGGGAATACGAATGAGGGGCCATTTGAACCAACTATGTCTTTAATTACGATTTGATCATTTCCTTCGTCTGGAGAAATTTGAATGGAGAAATCACTATCCGCCCATTCTTGATCTTTATTAAAGACAATTTTGTCACTTCCAGGGCCACCATCAACCACAAAGCCACTATTTGATGCCACCTCTCTAGCCTGAATTGAAATTGAATCATTTCCAAAACCACCGTAAATCAAACTCTTGTTAAAATTATCTTGCAAGCTATTTAAATTAATTTCATCGTCACCACTACTCCCATAAATTGACGATTCTATGAATCCATTGTTAGCTTTTAAGTTGATCTTACTCCCACTCAGCGCTGAATTTGTACCAAATATCTTAGTATTCTCAATCAAGCTATTTCCATCTACATAAAATTCAATCTGTTCTGCTGTGAAGTTTGATTTTTCAAGGTTATTACCAGCCTTAATATTTATGGATTCTGCGCAAATCTTTGTGTCGGTAATTAATCCATTGCCATCCGCATTAACCGTGACAGTCTCAGCTGCAGCCTCGACGCCATGAATCTCATCAGAAGATAGAGACAAATAATCTTCGCCATCACCGCCATCAATTGTGGAATTTTTGATGTAAAGGTTATTCTTTCTTGTTAACGATATTCGGTCATCATTGGGACCAGAATCAATGACCGCGTTCTCAATATGTCCATCGCCATTACCGGATCCCCCAGACAATTCAACATTAATCTCATCATCACCAGAAAGGCCATTAACAGTGACATTATTGAATCCAGAGTTGTTCTTAATATAATTAAAAAAGTCAGAATCTTCGGATCCTTCCCAAGCTTTACCATCACCTGGAAAAGGGGGTGTATTTGGGGAGCCCACAGCGAAAGTATTAAAAACACGCTTCCCGGTAGAATCGATTTGAATTAGGTTTTCAATCGACAGATCAGCCTTAACCACACCGGAAAACAAGGTGGTGTGCTCAATTCTCTGATCATCGGGATCCACCAGATGAACCAGTAAACCCTCAGACGTTTCTTCAGCGCGGTATTGCTGATCCTCAAGAATGGCAATGCGATCACGGTCGGCATTGAAGCCATTAATCGTGTCGTTTCCTCGAGACAAGATATAAACATCGCCATCACCACCACCACTCAGCCAGTCATCACCGCGGCCACCCAACAAGGTGTCGCTGCCATCGCCTCCTTCGAGGATGTCGTCACCACCACCACCACTGAGCTGGTCATCACCGCCACGCCCAGCAATCACATCACGTTTGTTGGTGCCCTCCAATCGGCCTTTGCCCGAGTCTTCCTCACCATTTGCTGTTTTGACGGTGGCATCGCCTTGGTTCGAACCACGGGTAACAGACTGAATATCTCCTTCGTCTAAATAGGGAACTTCTAGATCCCCATCCCGAATCAGAACGTTGTGGGATTGCAACTGGCCCTTGCCAATCCCCACAAGCAAGGTGCTGCTCTTCGGATCATCTGTACGGGGATTCTCGTCGTCATCAAACAGCTTGATCAGCAGGCCTTGGCCGCGTTCATCGTCAATTTCTTCTGTGGAATACAGCTGGCCTTTGCGCACCAGCACACGATCATCGGCAAGGCTGAAGCCCTCGATCGTGTCGTTGCCGCGAGTAAGCACATAGGTGTCTCCACCATCGCCGCCGATCAGCAGATCATCGCCACCACGGCCTAGTAAGCGGTCGGCTCCCGCTCCACCCCGCAAGGTGTCGTTACCAGCTCCGCCATCGAGGGTGTCATCGCCATCGCCACCGCTCACTTGATCGTTGCCTGAGAGGGCATCCACCTTCAGGGGGGCATCAGGCAATGATCCTTGAGGCAAGGGCGCGTCAGTCGCACCCTCAGCAGCGAATTCGTCGTCTCCATCCGTGAGGCTGATCTCACGCACAACCGCTGTGGTCAGTTCTGCAGGGGCCAGCAAATCATCGAGGTAGCGATCCAGCTCCTCACGACTCACCCCTTCCAAAACACGCGTACTGCCGTCTTCCAAACGGATCAGCAGATCATCGCCGCGTTCCACCAGATCAAAGCTCTGCCCATCGGGCAGCACGATTCGATCCCCTTCTTCGGGATTGAAGTCATTAACAACATCGTTGCCCTGGGTGAGATCAAAGAGGTCTTCACCAGCACCCCCTTTGAAGGTGTCATCGCCGAACCCACCGATCAGGGTGTCGTCTCCACGACCACCATCCAAAGAGTCATCGCCTTTACCCCCATCCACGGCATCGTCACCGGCGCCGGCATCGACACGGTCATCGCCCAGGCCCGCATGGATCGCGTCGGCACCCCGCCCGACATCAATGGTTTCGTCATCTTCCGCTCTGGGTTGCTCCAGCCCCTCGATGAACTCGTCCAATGATTTGGAGTCATCCTGCTCAGAGCCCTCTGGCGCCGGATCGTCTATCTCAGGTTCTATCTCTGCTTCAGGCTCCGATGGTTCCGACGGATCCTCTTCAAGATCATCCAAACGGAACTGTTCAGGCCAAGCCTGCTGATCCACCAGATCGCTCAGCTGCCAATCCCCCAGCTGCAGCCGTTTGTCGGCTCCATCGCGCCCCAACCAATCGGCACTGGCCAATACCCGCGCACCACTGAGCTCTTCCAACAACGCCACAAAGCCGGTATCGGCTCCCACATGGCAACTCCACAGGGCAATCGTCTCCACACCCCAGGTCGCTAGGTCCTTGGCATGGGCCTTCAAAGCTTCGGCATCAATCCAGTCAGCACCGAAACGAAACGCACCCGGCTGGCCGTGGGCGATCAAGTGCAGGATTCGAATCGAATCTCCCTGTTCTCGTCGGCGCCTCAACAACGCGGTGATCGCAGCCAGAGGCTTGAGTGCCCCAGTTAGTGCCGAACGGCTTGGTCTGGCCCCCTCCAGCAAGAGCGCGATCTGACGGCAATTGCCATCACCAATCAGGAGATGACCTCTTAATTCACCCGTGGCGGTGATCACGGGTGCAGAGTCCAGCTGAATCACGCTGCTGATTGGCAGACATCTCCTTCTCTTAGCCAGTTCTCAGCAAATTCCAACTCCCCCAAATGGGGGATCTCGGCGATTGCGCTGAACTCTTTAGTCAGCGATTGGCTGGTTGTCTTGGTCCAAATCGGACGTCATTGATCAGCGCTGACACCTGGACAGAGAATTGGATTTGTTGGGGTCAATTGAACAATCGGCAGAACCCAGTAGCGGTTGAAAAGGAGAGCTAACAAACTCCAGCTGAAAGGAAATTTCCAGTGCGGATGCGGATCAATCCCTGGCTGATGAAACTGCTTCCCTCCATAGCGGTTGCAGTGCTGGCACTGCTTGCCTTGGAGCCCCAATCCGCCCGCGCTCAATCCTGCGACACCGATCCCTTCGGTGCCGAGGTGTGCCTGCCGGAGATCGATTCAGAGGAAGACGATGACGATGACGATGACGATGGAGACAATTCCAGCAGCGAGGAGCTCGACGATCCAACCCGGCTGGTGATCGTGCCGCCCTGCTTTGGGCCCTGCACCCTGTTCCCGCCCCGGGCTCCCTACCGCGGCTTTGAGCAGGAACCCGACATTAGCCTCGAGCCCACACCAGAGCCCGCCGCCGCACCCGAACCAACCCCAGCGCCGATCAACGAACCGATCAAACCCCTCTGGCTCAAGACAGATGCTTTGGGCAACTCAGAGGCCGAGGCCTACCTCGAGCAAACCCTCAAGAACCACTTCCTCGCGCAAGGCAGCAACACCTCGATTGACGCCAGCGAAGCGGAGGTGATCATCACCTACAACGGCACCCGCTACCGGGAGGTGATCAGCCCAAACACGGTGCTCGACGCCCAGGACACCACCGACCCCGCCGTCAATGTGTGGGTGCGGGGATTCGGTGGCCGCAACCATCTCGGTGCGGCCAAGGGGCGCACCGCAGCATTTGACGGCGGCGGCGGCCAACTCGGCTTCGACATCCCCTTAGGCAACACCTCACGCATTGGACTGTTCGGCACCTACGCCGTGTCTGACGGCGATGACAGCAGCCGCGGCAGCTGGGACAGCGATGGCTGGGGTGGGGGCGGTTATGCCGAATATTGGACGCGCAATTTCTATCTGCGCGGCATGGTGAGCGCCGGGGGCTTCTCCGGAAACCATCGCCGCAAACAGAATGGCGACACCATCAGCGGCGATCGCAGCGGCAATTCCTGGTCAGGGATGATCAGCGCCGGAGCTCCCTTTGATTCCGGCGACTGGCTGCTCGAACCCCAGATCCTGTTCAGCTACACCAACACCAGCCTCGACAAGTTCAGTGAATCCAACGGCAACCGCACCGATCGGCTCCGCTACAGCGAGATGGAGCTCGACCGCTTGGATACGGAGCTCTCGATGAAATTCGCCCATCCGATCAGGGATGGGCAACGCTCCCTGTTCATGCCCTTTGTGCGTGTGGGCTGGGTCGCCGACTGGGGCCAAGGCGGCGACAGCCAGAAGGTGAGCTTCATCAACGCCGATCGCAACGAAAACTGGAGCATCAATGGCGACTCCAGCCACGGCGCCTTGATCGAGCTGGGGCTCGACTACACCACCTACAACTTCAAAGACACCTCCATGGGCGTCTATGCCCGCACCGGAGCGGTTGTGTGGGGAGGGGACCGCAGCACTTCCTGGCAAGTGTCCGGCGGGTTGAACTTCAAGTTCTGAGTTCAGCGCTTTTTAAAGTAAGGCCACGCCAACCCGCTGGATCTGCGCGAGCAATCCAGGGTGGTCGATCCAATGTTGCACCTGCAGCACAAACTGCCATTCTCGCTGTTTGAAAGGAGGGGATCAACTGAGCTCCCCACAGCAGGTGGCAAAAGCGGCACTGGGATCGGCTGCTTTGAGGATCGGCCGACCGATCACCAGCTGGCTAGCGCCGGCAGCGATGGCATCAGCCGGACCCATCACCCGGGCCTGATCACCCACCGCCGAACCCTTTGGTCGGATGCCAGGCGTGACCAAGGCAAACGGCTCCGGGTGTTGCGCCCGCAGCGCCGCAGCCTCCAGCGGTGAACAGACACAGCCACCGATGCCGGCGGTCGACGACAGCTGCGCTAACGCCGGCACCCGTTCGGCGATGCCTTGGGTAATGGCGAGTTCCCGTTGCAGCCGCTGCTCCTCCCAGCTGGTGAGCACCGTTACTGCCAGCAGCGTCGGCGCGAACAGTCCAGCCTGCTGAGCACCCTCAAGCGCCGCGGCCTGGGCCACCTTGAGTGCTTTGCTGCCGGCACAGGCATGCACCGTGATCAGTTCCGCCCCCAGCGCCGCCGCCCGCCGGCAGGCCCCCGCCATGGTTGCTGGGATGTCGTGAAACTTGAGATCGAGGAATACCCGCAGGCCCCTCTCACGCAACTGGGCCACAACATCAGGGCCCACCTGCACAAACAGCTCCAGGCCCACCTTCACCCAGCGCAATCCTTCCACCTGGGCGGCAAAACTCAGGGCTTGGTCTGGCGCCATGCCATCGAGGGCCACGATGATCCGCTCGGCGGGATCAGCGGAAAGCAACGGGGCCACAGCAAGCAGGTGATCAGGATTCCATCCTGTCGCGCCAGCATCGAGATAACGAAGCCGGCAGCTCGACTAAGCAGGAAGCCATGACAGTGAACCGTCAGGACGCTGAGGCCCATGCCTCCCGGCCGTGCTGGTCCCGGACCTAGAGAACAGGCCGAACATTGTCTGACAGTTCAGAACTTGCCTTGGCACCACAGGGATCCCTTTGATCGATTGCTAATGGCTCAGGCTCTGCAAAAGCAGATCAAACTAGCTGAGTTGCAATCAGAGCCTGAGCCATTACGGAGCCAGCGTGGCCGTTCTCAAGCGGTGATCCGGCTGATCATGAATGGCAGGACAGTGAATCTCAGCTGCAGCGACAGATCAGATATGGCGACAGATCGCCACGCACCTTCACGCTGCAGGTGACACCTTGAGGCCTGTCGTTTGCTCAATAAGGGCCACATAGTCACACTTTGATTTAGGCCTGCGCATGAACTCGGGAGCATGGGCCGCATTGAATAAAACCCCTAAAAGATGAAGAACACGAAACGCCTTGATTCGCTCGCAATTCAGGGGCCTGATGCCCTGATAAGCCTTGAGCATTCCATCAACAATCTCCCGCCAAAGACGATGCGGCACACCTGGATAAATCTGATTAGCAAACAACAAATAATCATTCATCATATTCGCCAGATCAATTGCAGGATCTGAGATACGAAGTGCCCAGTCCAATATTCCGTTACCCGAACCATTTTGAAACATCAAATTTCCACCATGATAATCACCATGAATGACAGAAAGATCCTGACCGCCAGATAGCAAATGATTGCGAAGCCAGCCAACTAATTCAGAAGACCAAGGGGTCGTCTGTTCAACAAAATCCAAACCCTTTTGTAGCGATGTAGGAAATAAAAAATTCTCATCCGGGATAGCGGCCCTCCTGAATTCGTCAACAAAAGGCTGAACGTCCAACGCATGCATCCTGGCCATCGATTCGCCTAAAACCGTTGCATGAATCTCTGGTGCCTGGACTGCCAGGGGCTAACCTGGCAAGAGATCCATGACTGCAAAAACACCACCGACGACTGATTTATCACCAGAAACGCGATGAATCACAGGGGCGCTAAGGCCACATTGATTGAGGGTCTGATGAACAAACTGATGATGTAGAAGCTCCTCTACCTCGCGCGCAGGACGCAAAATGCGAATAACTCTTGGCTCCTGGCCAACCAACTTATAGCGATACAGCCGAGCATCAAGACCTCCAGTCAGCCGCGTCGGTTCAATTTCATACTCAATTTGTTCAGATAACTCAGATTGCAGATACGACAAAAAATCAGTAGCGATCTGCCGATCGGATCTGAATTCAACCTCAGGTGTCACCATTGTCTTTGGCCTAGATGAGGTTACTTTCGCTCCGGCACCCCCATCAGCGAATCCCCCAAATGAGGGAAACTAGTTTTTAGATAGCAACGTCCTGAGGTTCAGTTCAATGCTGACGAATGGAGACCAGAGACTGAACCAACGCGGCGCAAGCACGACCCTGCTCAGGCGGTGAGCCGCCGGAAGGTTTTCTTGCCCAGCTGAAGCACCTTGCCCTTCAGCTCGTCAGCACTGGCGAACTCCTGGTTGGGGTCGGTGAGCTTCTCCC
Source organism: Synechococcus sp. MIT S1220 (assembly GCF_047303025.1). Taxonomy (NCBI): domain Bacteria; kingdom Bacillati; phylum Cyanobacteriota; class Cyanophyceae; order Synechococcales; family Synechococcaceae; genus Synechococcus; species Synechococcus sp. MIT S1220. The sequence goes on from NZ_CP138939.1 coordinate 3,035,878, forward strand.
CTTCCAGCCGAGCTGCACCACCCTTGATCTGCCGGCGTGCCTCGCTGCTGCTCGCGCAGATGCCAACGGCGCTGAGCAGATAAAACGCCTTGGCCGGGAAATTCACCTCCGCAAGAGAAGCCTCCGGCACATCCGCTGCTGCATCTCCAGCACCACCCACGAGCTTGGCGGCATCGGTCTGGGCCTTGTGCGCCGCCTCCATCCCATGACGGTTGGCCGTCACAGCCAACGCCATCGCCTTCTGCTTGTCGCGCGGGTTGTCGGGCAACGCCTCCAACTCCAGATCGGTCAACAACGTCACGTAGTCGTTGATCGCCGCATCGCCGACCTTCTCAAGCTTGGAGTACATCGAGAGGGGGTCTTCTTCCAAGCCAACGGTGTTGCCAAGACTTTTGCTCATTTTCTGAACACCATCAAGTCCCACCAGGATCGGCAGGAGCAGCCCGAACTGGGTGCCCTTGCTGAAGTGACGTTGCAGGTCGCGGCCCATGGCTACGTTGAATTTCTGGTCGGTACCGCCCAGCTCCACATCGGCGTTCACGGCCACTGAGTCGTACCCCTGAAGCAACGGATAGAGGAATTCATGCAGGGCGATCGGTGTGCCGCTGCCGTAGCGCTTCGAGAAGTCGTCCTTGGCCAGCATTTGCCCCACCGTGCCGGTTCCCAGCAACCCGATCACGGCCGGAAGATCCATCCCTTCCAGCCACTCGCTGTTGTATCGCACCTCCAGACGACCGGGCGTCTCAAAATCCAGAAGCGCCGTTTCCTTGGGCTGGTCTTGGCCGAGTTGCCGTAAGTACGTCGAGGCATTGGCGGCCACATCCTGCTTGCTCAGTTGAACCCGCGTGGCGCTCTTGCCGGTGGGATCGCCGATGCGGGCGGTGAAGTCCCCGATGATCAGCACAGCGGTGTGCCCGGTGTCCTGAAAGGCGCGCAACTTGCGAAACAGAATGCTGTGCCCCAGATGGATATCACTGCCTGTGGGGTCAATGCCCAACTTCACCCTCAGAGGACGTCCTTCCAACGCAGCCTGCGATAGCCGTGCTGCGAGAGCCTGATCCGGGTCTTTGGGATCGCCCGCCGGGAAGAGATCGGCCATGCCGCGTGCCAGCCAGGACGGCAGCGACGGGGTTGTCTCCGGCATGGGGTGATCGGGTCGTGCGCAGTGGATCGTACGAGTGCTTCCCTGCTGAACTCAGCTGGGAGGAGGCAACTCGATCTGAGCCTTCATGCGCTCGAGGGTGGATTGCATTTGTTCGAACATCTGTTCAGGCGTGATGCCGAACTGACTCAGCTGTGTGCGCAGCTGCTCCACGGTGAGTTTGGCCTGGAAATCTTCGGACAACTCAAAGCGCTTCATGAACACCCGATAACGGTCCATCAGCTCCTCCATCGTTTCGATGAACTTCTTTTTGCCCTCCCGATCGAACTTCCCGTATTCACTGCCCAGCTGCATCAGCTGCTGATAGTCGCCAAACAGGCGCTTGGCTTCGTCCTGAACGATGTCCGATTCAAAAAAAGCCAAAACACACCTCGAATGGAACGAGCAGCCCTCGTATAAGCCGCCTCATCAACGGGGGAGACGCCAGGACCACTTGAAGGAATTCCCATAATTCTGACGAACCCATTCCATGGAGAGGGGTGCGGATACCAACCCGGAAAGGAAAAGACAGACGAGGCAGCAGTCCACCACGACGATTGTTTGCAGCTTCAGCGCCTGATGCGCAGTTTCTGCAAAGTTCTTGCACCTAAAGGCCTCTTTCCAGCCTCCGTGCCCACCATGCAGGAAGTGCAATCGACTCGCGACAGCGTGAATCTGACCACGCAGCTGCCCTCCATGCGCAACAACCTGGAGCTAGGCAAAACCATCCTGCAACGCCGACGCACCGTGATCGCCACCGCTGATCGGGTCTTGATCACCGGGCTGGTCAGTGTGTTCGGGGATATCGGCCCGCTGGTCGGCGCAGCCACCAGCGAGTCCGAGGCGCTTACCTGCCTGCAGAGCGGCGCCGTCGACCTGCTGCTCTGTACCGACATGCTCGACAGCGGCTCCGGGGCCTCACTCGTGGAGCGTGCAAAAGCGGTGCATCCAGCCCTGGTCTGCCTAATGCTGATCCAACGGCCGCTGCGCAGCACGATCGAGGCGGCCATCAAGGCAGGCTGTAATGGGCTCTGCAGCCGTGACCGGGTGGGCAACGGCCACCTGTTGCACGCGATTCAGACCATCGAAAGCGATGGGATGGTTGTGGATCCCACCATCGCCGGCGTGCTGCGACACAGCCGTCTGAAACGCAACAGCAAGCCCGATTTTCTCTCCGATGAGTTGAACGTGCGTGAAGAGGACGTTTTGCGCGGCATCTGCCGTGGACTCACCAATCAGGAGATCGCCGATCAGCTCCATCTCTCGATGGACCGGGTGAAGCATCTCGTCAGCGGTCTGCTGATCAAGCTCGGTGCGCGAGACCGGACCCAGGCCCTGCTAATCGCACTTCAGAACGATCTGATTGATCTTCCAATGCAGCTACCGCGCTGGACCTCCTGAGCACAACAAGCGAGGCTGAACACAACAGTTCTACCCATCGATGCTTGCAACCCGCTCCGGGTGGGTCATGCCCCTGATCGCAGGCCTGAGCGTGATCGGCCTTACCGCCCCCAGCGCAGCGGTCCAGCTGGATCGCACCACGGTGGTCGTGACAGTCACAGAGGCCAATGCCCACTGCCTGGTGGAAACCCAAACCATGAGCATGGAGGAAGCCCAGACGATCGCCTCCGGCTTTCTGAAAGCCCAGCAGATCAGCAGCGAAGAACGCAACGCCGTGAAAGGACGGAGCGATTTCACCGATCTGATGGCGACCTACATCGCCGATCAAGGCGGCTGCCGTGCCCTGGTGAAAAACCTCAAGCAATAACGCGAGCTGTTCTTTTGTGAACTGTTTTGAATTGAACTGTTCCCATGCGGGCTGTTCTCTTGCGGGCTGTTCTCATGCAAGGTCTCCTCTCGCAAAGTGGTGTCCTCTCGCAAAGTGGTGTCGCATGAGCTTGGGTGGCTCGTTAATCTCAGCCGAGCAGATGTTGAAGCAGCCCGATGCCTGCCAGCCATTGGTTGGACCCTCTGGCCAGACGAGTGCTGCAGGCCACAGGACAGCTCCCTGCCACCCCCCGTCCCCCTGCTCCCGCTGCACCGGTGAACCAAGCACCGGCGAACCAAGCACCGATGAACCAAGCACGGGTCAATCAGGCGCCGGCCTGGAGTTTGGATGTGAATCGGGCCACAGCCAACGAGTGGCGTCAACTACCCGGCTGCAGCGAAGACATGGCTGATCTGCTTGTGAGGCTTCAACAGGGGGGCGTGCAGTTCAGCGCCGCCAATGATCTGTTCCGGTTGCTGGAACTCCCCGATTCCCTCGCCGCCCTCTGGGACCCCCATCTGATCTTCCACTGGTACGGCGATGCACCACCGCAGCCGCTGAAGGCCCCAATCGACCTCAACAGCGCCGCACCGATCGAACTGAAGAGCCTGGGCTGGCCCGAGGACAGGCTCCAGCGACTTCTCCAGGCCCGTCGCCGGCAAGGATTCCGCAACCTGGCGGACCTCCAGGAACGCCTCTGCCTTCCAGCTACTGCGATCGAAGAACTGATCGGCCGGGTCTGTTTTGGCGAACGTCGCGCCGGCCCGTCGCTGCCACCGAGGGTCTGAGTCGTGCAGGGCAGCCGAGGCCAGGGGGAGCTGTTCAGCAGCGCATTGCCAACGGGCAGCGGTCTGGCTGAGATCCTTCCTTTACAACAGCAACAATTGCTGGAGTGGCAGGGGCGCCTTCATGCCCATCAGGCGCCGTTGTTCCGGCGAGAGCCGGTACAGAGCGAGCAAACCGATCTATTCAGAACTGGGTTGTCCGACCCCGCTGCCCTGATCGATCCGTTGGCACTTACCCCTTTACCGCTGAATTTCTGGCGCTGGCCCGAGAGTCCCCACTGCGGCGCTGCGGTCTATCTAGTGCTGGACCGGCCGACAAAGCTTGATCAACCGCTGTTGCTGTACGTGGGCGAAACGATGGCGGCCAACCGTCGCTGGAAGGGAGAGCACGATTGCAAGGCCTACCTGGCGGCCTATGGGGAAGCTTTGCAGCAATGCGCCCTCAAGCCGCGACTGAGCATTCGCTTCTGCACGGATGTTCCCAAGGCAACCCGCGCCAGGCGAGCGCTGGAACAGCGGCTGATCCAGCGCTGGTTGCCTCCGTTCAACAAGGAAACGCGCCAGCGCTGGGCCACACCGTTCACCGCTGAAAGCTGATGCTGACGCTGCGAGCGGGTCTGGCCCTGTTGACCGCCCTGCTGGGGGTGCATGTCACCGGCACCCTCACCGCCACCGCCGCCGCCGCCGCCGCAGACCTGCCGACTCTTCTGGCGACCCTGAAACGCCATGGCTTTGCCGTGGTGCAACAGCAACCACCCGGTGGAACGGCCTATGGCCTGTTCGATGCCGACCGAAAGTTGCTGATGATCGCGCCGATCACCCACGACCTGGGCATCGCTCGACATGTGCTGCTGCATGAAGCCGTTCACGCCGCCCAGAGCTGTCCCGATGGAAGAATGCGCCTGATCGGTTGGTCGCTCTCCACCTCACCGGCTGTCACCAGCAGGATCCGCTACCTGATCACCAATCGCTATCAGCAGGGGGATCAAACCCTGGAACAGGAGGCCTTTCTGATTCAGAGCCAACCCAACGCTGAGGCCTTGATCGTCAAAGCGCTCAATCAACGCTGCTAGTGACCGGGCGGGTAGATGATCACCCACACCAAGGGCGTCACCCCGATCAAGGCCGCCAAAGCCAGCAGGGTCACATTGGTGAACACGCAACGATGGCAACACTCAGGCGACCGTACCGGGACGTCGGAGGGCCTCGCTACGCTCACTCCGCGCAACTTTCCCGTTCATGCGGCTCTCCCTTTCATCTGCCGGCCTGCAGGACTGGAACGGTGATGTGCTGGCGGTTGGCCTGCTGAAAACGGAGGAGAACAGCTCAACCCAAGCGCTCTGTACGCAGTTCCCAGGCCTGGAGGCCATGCTCGAGCTCCAGGACTTCAAGGGCAAACCCGGCGAAAGCCTCGTGCTGCACCCGATGCGCGAGGGGGCCCCGGCACGTTTGATCGTGTTGGGCCTGGGAGAGCCTGAATCCCTTGGTCTTGACGGTCTGCGTAAAGCTGCCGCCAAAGCAGCCCGATCGGCCATTGGATGCACCGGCAAGCTCGGCCTGTTGCTGCCCTGGGACGGACTGGAACCCAACAGTGCCGCATGCGCCGTTGCAGAAGCTGTTCGGCTAGCGCTCTACACCGACCAGCGCTTCCGCAAAGACACGGATCCCCGTCGAATCCCCGACAGTCTCGAACTGATTGGCCTTCCCGCTCAGGCAGCGGCCGGACTCAACGACGTGAATGCCCACTGCGCCGGGGTTGAACTGGCCAGGGAACTGGTTGCAGCACCACCGAATCACGTCACCCCAGCGGCCCTGGCCGACACGGCCGCTCAGCTGGCTCGTGATCACGGCCTCGAGCTCAAGGTGCTGGAACGTGCTGACTGTGAAGCCCGTGGAATGGGCGCCTACTTGGCCGTGAGCCAGGGGTCGGATCTGGACCCCAAGTTCATTCATCTGGTCTATAGACCGCAAGGTGAGGTGAAGCGCCGCCTGGCTCTGGTGGGGAAAGGGCTCACCTTTGATTCAGGTGGATACAACCTGAAGGTGGGCGCAGCTCAGATCGACATGATGAAGTTCGACATGGGCGGCAGCGCAGCTGTTCTCGGTGCGATGCGCTCGATCGCCGAACGCCGACCGCAGGGCGTTGAAGTGCACATGATCGTCGCCGCTTGCGAGAACATGGTGAACGGATCTGCAGTGCACCCCGGCGACATCGTGAAGGCCGCCAACGGCACCACGATCGAAATCAACAACACCGATGCCGAAGGTCGGCTCACACTGGCGGATGCTCTTCTCTACGCCTGCGAGCAGAAGCCTGACGCCGTTGTGGATCTCGCCACCCTCACCGGAGCTTGTGTCATTGCACTCGGCGATGAGATGGCAGGCCTCTGGAGCAACGATGATGCCCTGGCGGAAGCGCTGGACACTGCTGCTGGCGCGGCTGGTGAAGGCATCTGGCGCATGCCCCTGCGCAAGTCCTACAAGGACGGCCTCAAGTCGCTGCTGGCCGACATGAAGAACACGGGTCCGAGGCCGGGGGGATCGATCACTGCCGCCCTGTTCCTGCAGGACTTCGTGGAGAGCGACATCGCTTGGGCCCATATTGATATCGCCGGAACCGTCTGGAGTGACAAAGGGCGCGGATTGAATCCGGCGGGAGCGACGGGCTACGGCGTGCGGACTTTGGTGAACTGGGTCTGCGGTCAGGCCAACTGATCGATGAGCAGCTCACCGGTCCGTTGGTATCTGAAGGCCCAGATGGGGGTGCTATTGCTACCCGTTGGTCTTTGCCTGTTCGGTGAGGCCGTGAGCCGCAGAGTGGTGCAGCTGATGGGTGGTCAGGCTGGCGAATGGTTCTGGACCGGAGCGCTCAGCTTGATCTGCATCAATGCGGGAATCGGACTCATGATCGATTCGGGGATGACAAAAGGATTCCCCGGACGGACACCCAACCGCTGATCAGGACGCCATAGCGTGGAGTTGAGCAGATGCAGCCAGCCCGCGCTCGGGAGCCTCAAGGGCATGAATCTGCCAGCGTGCACGCTCTGAGCAGGTTTCCAAAACCCGATCAAGATCGTCCGAAGCATGCTTCGGTGAAGGATATGGACCGATATGACGCGTTCCCAGGCCATCCTTGATGGTCAGCAGATACATACATTTCCTCCCACGCACATGGTGGGAATGGTAAGCAGTCTATTTTATGTAGCCGATCGACAAGAAGCCTGTTGTTCACTGGGAACTTACACGGTGTACAGCCGATACAGTTTTATATTTTCCACAGATTGATTGGCGATTTCTTAAGGCTTCAGTTGTTCTCGACACATTCTGCAGTCGTTCATCTGACCACTGCCCAAGATCAACGTTCAGCAGGGGGTCTGCTCAGGATCCACTCCAGTCAGCCGCCGTCCTCGCCTTGCTCCCCCAAACCTCATCGAGGCGACGATCGCGTCCACAGGCGAATCGATAGAACTTGTACTTGGCGGTTGTTGTTTCGGCGTAGTTCTGGTGATAACCCTCGGCCGGCCAGAACCGCTCCGCATCGCGCAACTCCACCTGCAAAGCGGAGCGGGGTTGGCCGAGCTCCTCTGCTGCGGCCTGCGCACTGGCTTCGGCTTCATGGGCCTGGGACGCATCTGTGGTGAAAATCACCGGCCGATAGGAATCGCCGCGATCACAGAACTGACCCTCTCCATCGAGCGGATCAATGTTGCGCCAGTAACTCCGCAGCAGCGTTCCGTAGCGCAGCTGCGCTGGGTCGAAACGCACCTGAACCACCTCCTGATGGCCCGTCGTTTCACGACTCACCTGCTGGTAGCTCGGCTGCTCCACATGGCCACCGCTGTATCCACTGACCACGTCCACCACACCCGGAAGCTGCTCAAGATCGTGTTCCATGCACCAGAAACAGCCACCAGCGAACACAGCTATCTCCAAATCAGCAGCCGTCTCCAAATCAGCAGCCAAGACGCTCAACGGCGTGCTCAGACCGACGACAATCGCCAAAAGCCAACTGAAAACCTTGGTCATTCCATCACTTGATCGAAGATCGCCGCAGCGGCACGGTCTGTGACGCCAGGCTGCCCCAGGGTGGCGCGCAGACGCCGATACCCGTCGAGCATCCGCTCACGCGCGGCACCACCCTCAAGCAATGGAATGGCCTGCTCCACAAGCCCCTGGGCCGTCAGCTCGTCCTGAAGCAGTTCGGGTACCAGGCGCTCCTGAAGCAGCAAATTCACTGGGGAGATGTGTTCCACCTTGAAGCGCAGCAGATAACGGGCGATCAAGGCTGTCACCCGGCTGACGCGATACCCCACCACCTGGGGCACCCCCTGAAGAGCTAACTCCAGATTCACAGTGCCGGACTTACCGAGCGCGAGATCCGCCGCGGCACAGAGGGTCTTCTTCAAGCCATCCGCTTGCAGAGCTGGAATCACCCTCGCCTGACGGACCCCCGCCTGGGCCAGCGCATCCGCCAATGGCTGCTCAAAGCGTTCGAGCCCCGCTGGCACCAGGACCTGCATCGAGGGATACCGCTCCTGGAGGAGTGCAGCTGCTCCAGCCAGATGCGGCATCAGATAGTTCAGTTCCTGCGGCCTGGACGCAGGCAGCAGCAGCAGCACACGCCCATCTGGATCAAGACCGAGTTGGCGGCGTGACTCCGCCCGGTCGGGAAGCTCGGAGAAACTGTCCAGAAGGGGATGGCCCACCCAGGTCACTTCGACACCGCGATCGGAATAAAAAGATGCCTCCGCAGGAAAGATCGCGAGAATTCTGTTAGTGAATCCAAGCAGCTGGGTGGTGCTTCCGTCGCCGAATCGCCAGGCCCATTCCTGGGGCGCGATGTAATAGGTGATTGGCAAGTCAGGAAAACGACTGCGCAACTTGCAACCCAGCCGTACATTCGCACCGACGTAATCAATCAGCACCACCCCATCAAGGGGGCGCGAGCGAAGCAACTGATCCACACGGGCCTGCAGCCGCAGTGTGGGCAAAATCAGCGGTAGAGCCTCCCAGAGGCCAATGGCACCCATCGGCGCCGTATCGGCCAGCAAGTTCGCCCCCGCCGCCTCCATGCGTGTGCCCCCCAAGGCCAGCAATTCGAGCTCAAGGCCTCGACGGGATGCCTCACGCTGGAGGGCCTGAATCAACAGGCTGCCCTGCAAATCACCGGACACCTCGCCGGTGCTGATCAGCAGCCGCACCATCAACGGCTGCCCAGAGCGGGCATCGGTCCGCGACGCCCGCGACCGATCGAGGCCTCCAGGAAGCTGCAAAGGTGCTCGGCAGCCGGCAGCAGCTCCAGGCGGCGCGCCTCCCGAAGCCCCTCGGCGATCACTTGATCCGAGCGATAAATCAACGACCAGATCTCATGAAGCTGCTTCATTTCACGCCCGTCGTGTTTTGAAGGCAGCCCACTGCGGCGCAAACCGACTCGATTCAAGCCACGCACCCGGCCGGGATGTCCTTCGACCAAGCAATAGGGGGGGACATCGCGAACCACCCGTGTCATGCCACCCACCATCGCCATGCCACCAATGTGGACGAACTGATGAATACCGAGGCAACCGCCGATCACGGCACGATCTTCAATCACGACATGACCAGCCACCTGAACGGCATTGGACATCACGATGCCGTTTCCAAGTTCACAGTTGTGGCCGAGGTGGCAATAGGCCATCAGGAGATTCCGATCACCGATGCTGGTCCGCTCACCTTCATCCGTAGCGCGATTGATCGTGACGCATTCGCGGATGGTGTTGCCGTCACCGATCACCACCTCCGTCGCGGCCCCCTTGTACTTGAGATCCTGAGGAGGCTGTCCGAGGCAAGCACCAGGAAAAATCTTGTTGTCCTTCCCAATCGTGAGACGCCCATCCAACACGGCATTTGGACCGACCCAGCTGTTCTCACCGATCACCACCTCAGGGCCGACAACAGCACCGGGACCAATCACCACGCCGGAGGCGAGCTCAGCTTTGGGGTCCACCACCGCATGGGAATGAATCTGCACAGCTCTGTCCTGGCTCATCGTTCTCAATCCACCAGGGAGAACATCAGATTGCCGGAGCAGACGAGCTCATCGTTCACCGTGGCCTCCGCCTTGACTTTGCCGAAGCGCTTTCGTTTCAGGCTGAGCAATTCGCAGCGGATCACCAACTGATCGCCCGGCACTACAGGGCGGCGGAAGCGTACCCCGTCAATCCCGGCAAAAACGAACAGCCCCTTCGGAAGGTCGGGCATCTGCGTGACGATCAGTCCTCCCACCTGCGCCATCGACTCCACAATGAGCACCCCTGGCATCAGCGGACGACCAGGGAAATGGCCCTGAAACTGCGGTTCATTCATCGTGACGTTCTTGATCGCCACCGCAGACACCCCGGGCTCATGGGAGATCACCCGATCGACCAGGGCAAAGGGATAGCGATGGGGCAGCAACCCAGCGATTTGCTCGCTGGTAAGAACGATGTCAGCTGCGGGGGAGTCGGTCACAGAGAAGGAGTGAGGCTGGCGTCCTGAAGGGCGGCGGCCAGCTCGGTATGGAGTCCATGGGAACCCCTGTAAACGAGCACTTGAGCCTGTGGAAAGCCCACCAGAGCCAGATCACCGATCAGATCCAAGAGCTTATGGCGCACCGGTTCATCGGGAAATCGGAGCGGAGGATTCAACCAGCGATCACCGTCACACACCAGAGCATTGTCCAGCGCTCCACCCTGGATCAGCCCTGCCGCACGCAGCTGCTCCACCTGATCTCGAAACCCGAAGGTACGCGCTGGCGCGATCTGCTCAACAAAGCGCTCGGGCGTCAGGGTCAGGGCAAACTGCTGGCGGCCGATGGCGGGCTGCGGGAAATCAATCACCCCCACCAAGCTGAACTGGTCGGCCGGAGTGGCGGTGATCACGCTGCTGCCCCGATGGCGCACCAGGGTTTGTTCCAGCTGTGGAGGCTCAGGTCGCGGGGTGGAGGCCGGGGAGAGACCCGCCTCAGCGATGGCCTCGACCCACCCCAATGCCGAGCCATCGAGCAGGGGAATCTCGTCGCCCTTCAGGCAAATTTCCACGTGACTGACACCACATCCAGCCAGGGCTGCCAGTAGATGCTCCACCGTGGCCACACGCCGGTTACCGAGGGCCAGGGTGGTGCAGAGCTGACTGTCCCTGACCTGCTCAGGCTGCAGACGGATCGGCGCATCCGGGTCCTGGTCAAAGGACAGAAAAATGCCCGGCTGCGAACAGGGCAGCAGCGTTACTGTTGACGCACAGCCGTGATGCAGGCCAACCCCGGAACGCTCAACAGAGCGGGTGAGGGTCCAGGGCTCGGAATAGTCCTGAGGCCAAAGTGTCACTAGAACTTCCAGCCCACTCCGAGGTTGAAGCGCCAATCTCCTGAGAAGTCCTTGCTGGCCACCTCAAGACGCAGAGGGCCAACGGGAGTGGTGACGATCACACCGGTACCGACCGACACACCGGAACCATCCTTGTCGAGCAACAAACCTGGCTTGCCAGGAACATTTTTCTGGGTTCCGAAATCGGTACCGGCATCGACGAACACCTCCCCAGAGAAGATGCTGATGATCGGGAATCGATATTCGAGGGTGATTTCCCCAAAGCTGCGTGCCACAGCCATATCGCAGTTGTACCAGCCACGAACGGAATTCGTTCCACCAACGCAGAAGGCTTCGTAGGGAGGCAGGGAGCCGACGATTGTTCCCGCCTTGACCTGCAGACCAATCGCCTGTGGGCAATCGCCTTTTTCACCGCGCTTGGGCCTGCAACCCTTGTGAAGTTTCAACCAGTTCACAGGGAAGAACTGGGTGTAATTGGCCCGTAAACGATTGAACGTGGGTGAATCCTCGTTCACACCGATGAATTGCTCGGTGGTGGCTGTGAAGAAATTGCCGCTGGAGGGATTACGAGGGTCGTTGACATTGTTGTAAGTCGCTGCAAATCGAACGCTGATCAGGTCGTTGCTGTCCGCACAGTTGTAGGAAATGCAGATGATGTCTTTGTTCTTGATACGTCCTTTCTTGTAATTGTTAGTGGATGCTCCATAGGGTCGTGAATCCGCTGCGAAATTTATCGGTCGAACATTGCTGTAGGACACACCCAAAAGCGCTTTCCAGGGGGTGTCCTTGAAAGGATCACCGCCGTTGAGAGGGCGTACGAAGAAGAAATTGCCTCCGGTTTTGCGCAATGCGACTGAATCACCCTCGAAATCGAACCAACTCCGATTTGGGAATTCATCCTCGGCCCGGCTGACGGAACTAAACTTGCCGTCGGAGGGGTTTTTATCAGAATTGATGTTGTAGGCGTACTTGTTGCCGTTATCCACATACCCATCAACGGTGCGGATGTTTCCATTGTCTTCACTCTGGAACGCCTGGGGCACTTCCTGGCTGAGGAACAGTGAACCGGCAAACGATGTGCGGTGTTTGTCGCCGTAGATCCACGGATCACGGAAGTTGATGTTCGCCAGGCCGCCGTACTGGCCATAGGTGACATTGAGACCCATGTTCCAGGCGCGGCCGAAGAAATTGCTGTCCTGCAGCTGCACCTGGCCAAAAACACCCTGGCTCTGGCTGTATCCAAGACCACCGGACAGCTGACCAGTGGATTGCTCGATGATGCCGAGCACGATCACCACATCACCGGGCTGCTGAGGAACAGGCTTCAGCGTGACTTTCACATCACTGAACAGCTGGGTCCCGTAAAGGCGCTTGATATCTGCCTCAAGCTTGTTGCGGTTGAACGGATCACCGGGCTGAATCGAGATCTCACGACTGACCACCCACTCTTTGGTCTTGCCCTTGATTGGGTTTCCGTTCTCATCCTCGGCATCCCCCTCCTTGTTGAGGAACACAACCTCCAAACCCCGCACCGTGCCCTGGGTGAGTCGCAACGTCACAACGCCGTCGGGACTGACCCGCTCCGGTCCGGTGATCCGGGCCAGGGAATAGCCCTGATCCGCAAACCACTTCTGCAGCTCCTTCATCCGTTGTTGAAGGTCGTTGAGGTTCAAGGTCCTCCCGAAATCCGACCCAAAGGTGTCCTCGACAACGGAGTCGGGCAGCTCATCGCTGGGTGGATCGAGCAGAACACCGCTCAGCGTGGGGAACGGTTCCACCTGAACAATGATTTGAACCCCCAGCGGACCATCCACAGGAGTGATCCGCACATCTGAGAACCAGCCGGTGGCCTGGATGGCATTGAGATCACGCTGCAGTTCATCACGGGTGACGCGACTGCCAGGTCGCACCTGCATTGCGTCGTAGGCCTCGAGCTGCAGGCGCTCTTCTTCAGGATGACCGCTGATTCCCTCAATCAGCACTTCTGAGATCAAAACCCTCGGCTCTTCAATAACGGTCTCGGTCGCCTCGACCTCGAATTGCTCCTGAACCACCGGAGGCTCACCAGGAACCTGCTCGACATCAATGGTCTCGACTTCCGTAACGGTTTCCTCGACCTCCTCGGTGGTCTCCACCTCCTGCGCATGCAAAGGAGCCCCCCAGAGGAAGGGAAGACCCAAGGCCAAGCCGAGAACACCCTGACGGACGGAGACCGCTCTGCGGCAGGAGGAACGTCGGGTCATCGAGGGGTCCCGGGCTGAAGCCTGAAAAAGTTCCGCCGACCTTACAGGCAGTTGACAGGGTTGGAGGTCGAGGCTTGGACCCGTTTGAGGACCTCCCCGTAGGCCTCCATCACACCGCCTAAATCCTTACGGAATCGATCCTTATCAAGGATTCGATCGTCAACATCTCCGGTCCTTCGGTCCCAGAGACGACAAGTATCTGGACTGATCTCATCGGCCAGCAGCAGATCACCCGCAGCGTTGAGACCCATTTCGAGCTTGAAATCCACCAATTGCAGGTCGATGGCATCGAAGAAGGCCAGCAACAACCCATTCACACGTCGGGCCAATTGTTCGATCGCTGACAATCGCGCCTCATCCGCAACCCCGAGCAGGCGGACCCTGGCATCGGTGAGCAGGGGGTCCCCCAGCGCGTCGTCCTTGTAATAAAGGTCGAGCAGGGGAGGATCGAGCTGGGTGCCCTGCGCGATCGGGGTCTGCCGGCAGAGGGATCCTGTGGCGATGTTGCGCAGCACCACCTCCAGTGGAATGATCTCAACTCGCTGCACCACCATCCAAGTCTCTCCGGCGAGACCGACGTAGTGGGTGGGGATTCCGGCAACGGCCAGCAGTTCGAACAAACGGGCTGAGATCTGGCAGTTCAGTCGTCCTTTGTCCTCAAGCTGAGCTTTCTTCTGGGCATTGAACGCTGTTGCATCGTTTTTGTATTCCACCAACACCTGTCCAGGATCAGGGAGAGCGAACACCCGTTTGGCTTTGCCTTCGTAGAGCAGCTCTCCGTGGTCAGGAGTCATGGCGTTGCCTCAACAGAGGGTTCCTCTACAGCAGCATGACCACCGGGTACGCGTGGCGACCGCAACGACGGATCCGGTTCCACGGCCCCCTCCTGCAGCGTCCAGAGGCTGTAGCGGTCATCCAGCCGTGAGGTGAGCCGTTCCAGCCGTTCCCGGGGACGAGCCCCATCGCCACCGGCAGCCAGCTGCAGACGCAACTGAACACGCAGGAGCTCGACCGCCAAACTCCAGGCCTCATCCGCTGCGGCCTGATCGAGCGCCAGTTCCAGCAAGGCATCCGCCTGTTCTGAATCTTCCTCGGCCAGGAGATCAGCGGCCATGCCCAGACGCCTCGCCGCCACTGCCCCCGTCTCCCGTCCGGCGAGCAATACCGCTGCAGCCGCGATGGAATCCCCGGCTGAGGCTTCATGGTGCGCGAGCCGGTCCAGGCCGTTGACCCTCACCAGCGGTGACTCCGCAGCGCCATCCCCGGCTTCCACCAGCTCTTCCCGTTCAAGTGCCTGCAGGTCGCCGTTCACCAGCCGCCGCAGCATCAACGCGGCGCGTGGATGGTCCAACGCCGCATCCGCTGCCTGCCAAGCCATCAGCAACCAACGCCGTCGTTGCTCACCAGCTGCAGGACTCCAGCGGTTCAGAACCACTAGCGCACTCTCAGGCGAACGACACACCATCAACGCCTGGGTTGTGGTGAACACCTGATCGACGCTCTGGGGCCTGGGGTCAAGTGCAATCAGACGATCGCGGATCAGCTGTAGTCGTTCAGGCATCCCATCGGTCAACGCCAAGCGACAGCCCTGCTGCAACTCAACCAGATCCCGGCTGAGCAGCAATTGTTCAAAGGCGGCCTGGGTCATCGGTGGGGGCTGTCCCACCGGAGGAGCTGCAGCAAGCAGCGTCATTACGAGAGCGAAGGGGGACGTCCCCATGGCGGCCTGCGTTCTACAAAGGAAACCTAAGAGGCACATCCAGCCACGCCGTCAACCATGGCCATCTCGACCACCCGTCCCAACGCATTGCCTCCTCTGCAGCGGGTGCTTGTTGTTGGTGGCGGTGGTCGGGAACATGCGCTGACGTGGGCTCTTGGCAAATGTCCAGGCATGGACGCGGTTCGGATCACCCCTGGGAACGGTGGACTGGTCGATGAGCAGCGCGACAGCATCGCTGAAACCGACGGTCCAAACCTGGTTGAGCTTTGCCGAAGGAAAACGATCGATTTGGTCGTCGTCGGTCCAGAGGCTCCGCTTGCTGCAGGTGTTGCTGACCATCTCCGCCAGGCGGGCATCCCCGTGTTTGGGCCCGGTGCCGAAGGGGCAAAACTGGAAGCGAGCAAAGCCTGGGCGAAGCAGCTGATGCGGGACGCCGGCATTCCGACAGCCGGTCACTGGTCAGTGACCAGCGAAGCGCAGGCCCTCGCTGTGCTGGAGGAGGTCAAACGGCCGCTGGTGGTGAAAGCAGACGGACTTGCGGCTGGAAAAGGTGTGACCGTTGCGGACACAGTCGCAGAAGCGGAACAGGCCATCCGCTCCGCCTTCGAGGGTCGCTTCGGCGAGGCGGGATCGCAGCTTGTGCTGGAAGAACGGCTTCAGGGACCGGAGGTTTCCGTCTTCGCGCTCTGCGATGGGGAACGCATGGTGATTCTTCCCCCGGCTCAGGACCACAAACGTCTGGAGGAAGGAGACCGAGGCCCGAACACTGGAGGCATGGGTGCCTATGCCCCAGCGCCGCTGCTAGACGCCGCTGGTCTGGAGCAGGTGCGTCGTGAGGTGCTCGAGCCGACACTGCAGGCACTGCGGGGCCGAGGCATCGACTACCGCGGCGTGATCTATGCCGGGCTGATGCTCACCAGCGATGGTCCGCAGGTGATCGAATTCAACTGCCGCTTTGGAGATCCGGAATGCCAAACCCTGATGCCGTTGCTGGGCCCTGAGCTTGGGCTGGTGCTTCAGGCCTGCGCTCTGGGCCGTCTCGATCTCGCCCCGCAGCTCACGATCAGCAACAAGTGCAGTGCCTGTGTGGTGGCTGCGGCAGCGGGCTACCCCGATGCACCCCGAAAAGGGGATGCCATCCAGCTCGAGTTCAGCGACGATGAATTGCTACAGGTGTTCCATGCCGGCACCCGTCGAGTGGACGACGGCAGACTGGTGACCTCTGGAGGTCGGGTCTTGGCGGTCACAGCTCTCGGCAGCGATTTCAATCAGGCTTTCGCCTCTGCCTATAGCGGCCTTTCGAAGCTGCACTTTGACGGAATCATCTACCGTCGCGATATCGGCCATCAGGTACGGACCGACTGATGACCAGCGGCACAAACTCCGCGACAGCAGATTGGGCGCTTCCAGCTCCTGGAGGTGGCGGACCGGGTCAGAATTCCAACGGAGTCTGGCGCAAGATCGCGCTCTGGTGGGCCGAATTCAGTCTTCAGACGAAGCTGCTCGCCATCGCCACTCTTGTGGTGAGCTTGATGATGACGGGCATTACCTTCCTTGCTCTGAACGGCATCCAGCGGAATGCCGTCATGAACGACACCCGCTATGCCCGCGACTTGGGCTTGCTGCTCGCCGGCAATGTCACCGAGCTGGTGGCCAAGGAACAGGACAGGGAACTGGCCAATGTCGCCGAAAAGTTCTGGCGGTCGTCCCGCAGCGTTCGATACATCTTCTTCGCTGATCCGGAAGGTGTGATTTATCTGGGCATTCCGATCAGCGCCACACCGACGGAAAACGATGGAGAGCTGCGCCTCAACCGCAGACTCGAACTGCCGGACGAACTGCGCCGTCGCCCCCAGAACCCGCTGGTCCGCCAACACCTCACCCCGCAGGGCCGGATTACGGATGTCTTTGTTCCGCTGATTCGCAGCGGCACCTATTACGGCGTTGTCGGTCTGGGGGTGAACCCGAATGAAACCGCACTGGCCAGTGCGGCGCTGACCCGGGAGGTCACCGTTGCCGTGTTCATCTCAATCTGGGTGCTAGTGATCCTTGGAGCCGTTTTCAATGCGCTCACGATCACGCGCCCTGTGAAGGAACTCCTCCGTGGGGTGCGTTCGATTGCGTCAGGCAACTTTCAGGCGCGGATCGAACTGCCGGTTGGAGGTGAACTGGGCGAACTGCTGAGTGGTTTCAATGCCATGGCATCTCAGCTGGAGGCCTACGACGAGGCCAACATTGAGGAGCTCACAGCGGCCCAGGTCAAGCAGCAGTCTTTGATCGCCACCATGGCGGATGGCGCGATTCTGCTGGATGCGGAGGGACGGATCGTGCTGGCCAATCCGACGGCGCGGCGCCTGTTCCGTTGGGAAGGTCGAAATCTCGAAGGTCAGGAACTCGTGGAGGAGCTGCCTGATCTGCTGGCGATCGAAGTGCACGCTCCGCTTGATGCGCTTCTGCTCAGTGGAGCTGACAGCGAGGATCTGCGTTGCAACGTCGGAGACCCCCCCCGCACGCTGCGCATCGTGATGCAAGCCGTGCGCGATGCCAGTGGCGAATCGCTCAAGGGCATTGCTGTGACCGTTCAGGACCTCACCCGGGAGGTGGAACTCAATGCTGCCCAGAGTCGTTTCATCAGCAATGTGTCCCACGAGCTGCGCACGCCTTTGTTCAACATCAAGAGCTACGTCGAAACCCTTTACGACATGGGCGACCAGCTCAGCGACGACGAGAAGCAGGAATTCCTCGGCGTTGCCAACGCGGAAACCGATCGACTCACTCGCCTGGTGAATGATGTGCTGGATCTCTCGCGGCTTGAATCAGGGCGTGCGGTGCAGTTCGAGGCGATGAGCCTGGGACCGGCGATGGAGCAGACCCTCAGAACCTACCGGCTCAATGCGGACGAGAAGCAAGTGAAACTTCTGCTCGATGTCTCCCCCGAACTTCCAGAGATTCTTGGCAACTGGGATCTGCTTCTCCAGGTGCTCGACAATCTGGTTGGGAATGCACTGAAATTCTCCCGAGCCGGAGGGGTGCTTGCCCTGCGGGCCTATCCATGGCCGGACAGCTGCCGGTTTGAACCATCCGAGGCTGATCAGAACGAAGGCCCCACCTGCACGCTCACCTCGCCCCTGCCCCGTCTTCGGGTGGAGGTTGCCGATACGGGCTGTGGCATCAGTGGACCTGATCAGGAGCGGATCTTTGACCGTTTCTTCCGCGTTGAAAATGCCGTTCACACCGAGGTGGGAACTGGCCTGGGGCTCTCAATCGTGCGCGGGATTCTGGAGAAACACGGAACCCAGGTTCAGATGGCGAGCGAAATAGATATCGGCACAACCTTCTGGTTTGATCTCCCTCTCAAGGAAGCCGACACCGACGAACTCCAACTGCAGGCGGAACGTCGATCCAAGATTGATCAGCTGGTCTGACAACCGGACCTACCTGCTCGATAGCACGACAGTCAGCTCAGTCGCCGCTTGACACTCCTCGTGCGATCCGGGAAAGCTCACTGCGTTCATCGGTGGTGACACGATGCGGCACACCGGAGATGATTCGCTCGAAATTTGAGAAGGAATCTTTAATCTGAGGACCATTGCTAGTGATCACAAATTCACGGATGCCTTTGTCATGCCAGGAGCCGCGCATCTTGAACACATTCAGCGCTCTGGCCATCTCGCCTCGGATTTCCACGTACTGCAGCAACAGGATCGTGTCAGTGATCGTGGAGATGTGGGAGTCGGTGATCGAGTGACTGCCCATGAACTCCTCAGAGGTGTTCGTAAAGAACCCGGCAATCTCCTCTTGTTTGGCGTATCCGGTCACTCCGATCACAAACTGACGGAAGGCGTTGTGACTGACACCACGGGCCAGAGCTGACAAGGAGTCGATGGCCATCCTTGACGGTTTGAACTGGCTGATCTCCGTCTTGATGATCTGCAGGTGATCCTCCAATCCCGTTGATTCGGGATAGGCACAGATGATCTTCAGAACACCGTCCTGCTCCATCTGCTCGAAATCAATGCCCCAGCTGGTGCCATTGCGAAGCAGCTGAGCACGGGATTCCTCGTAGGCGAACAGAATCGCCCGTTCCTTGTTGCGACAGGCATCCTCGATGAACTTGGACACGAGCAGGGTCTTGCCCGTACCGGTTGCGCCGGTCGCGAGGATGATCGAATCTTTGAAGAATCCGCCACCACACATGTCGTCCAGACGGGGCACTCCAGAACTGACCCGTACATTCGAGGAACGCTGGGTGAGGCGCATCGCGCCGAGCGGGAAGATGCTGATTCCATGGGTTCCCATGGTGAACGGGAATTCACCCTTCATGTGGGTGGTGCCACGCAGCTTGAGGATCTCAACCGTGCGGCGCCGACGCTCTCCCTCCAACACATTGCGCAGGATCACCACGTTGTCTGAGACAAACTCCTCCACGCCATAGCGAGCGATGGGGCCGTACTCATCAATGCGCTCGGTGGTCATCACGGTGGTCACACCGATCTCCTTGAGCCTGGCAATCAGCCTGAAAATCTCCCGCCTCACGACAAACACGGCGTCGTACTGCTGGAAAACAGCGGTGATCGAGTCGATGGCAACACGTTTCGCCTTGTATTTGCGAATCGCGTAATTGATGCGTTCGATCAGGCCCGAAAGATCAAAGCTCCCAGCGACATCCTGGCCATCTGGATCGGGGGAGGCATCCAAGATGAACAGCTTGTCCTGCTCAACCATCTCCTGGAGATTCCAGCCAAAACTGGCAGCGTTGCGAAGAATGTCGAGGGGTGACTCCTCGAACGTCACGAAGATTCCGGGCTCGTCGAAATGCTTGATGCCGTTGTGCAGGAAATGCAGCGAAAACACGGTCTTGCCCGTACCGGAAGTGCCGCTGATCAACGTGCTGCGTCCAATCGGCAGTCCGCCTTGGCAGACGTCGTCGAACCCCTCGATACCGGTCGGAAGCTTTTGAACCTGCATCTGAGCAGGCCCGCTAGCGGGTGGAAACTGCATACCTACACGGTTACAAATTGACGGTAGTGAGAACGGTCCGATAGGGCCGACCGATCACCATCTCGCTTAAGAATCCTCAAGCGAGGAATCGGTTTCATCAACGCTGTCGATGTAACCGCTGTTGAGAGAACTGTCCGCTAGTTCGTCGTAGAGAAGGTCAAGACCGATCAGGACCCGCTCTCTGTCGGAGAGATCACCAATGATGCGACGGACTGGTGGTGGAAGGATCTTTGAGAGCGTTGGTGTGGCCAGGATCTTGTCCTCCTCCGCCAGCTGGGGGTTTTTGAGGACATCAATCACTTTCAAGGCATAAACGCCGCGAAATTCTGTTTCGAGGATGTTGCGCAGCGTCTTCAAAGCCCGCATGGAATTGGGCGTGTTCCCAGCCACGTAGAGCTTGAGGATGTAAGTCTTGCGTGGGCTCATGACGTCAGGTCCGGGGAATCGTTGGACTCGATCTCCCGGCGGGAGAGGGGGGAGGCCGCTCCGGTCAGAGGGATGTCCGGCGGGATTGACCTCCGGTACATCTCACACAAATGCGCCATCACATCAAGAAGCGCAAGGCGGTAATCCTGAAGAAAATCATTTTTGTGGCCCTCTAACCGCAACTGTTTCCAGAATTCATCGATCAAATTGACGTGTATCTCCACGGCTCTCGTGATGGGTAGATCACTAAAGAACGCAGTGTTCACGAAACTCTCAAGGGCCTGATTCGCCGCGGCAGGATCCCGGAAATAGCTGATTAGAAGGTCTCTATAAGTGCGTTGCAGAGACTGCAGTAATTCACTCCGTTCTTCATTCGAGAGCGTCCCGAGGAAACGGGATGGATCCCGCTTGTAGAACACACCCAGATATCCCAGCCGCTCCTGGAGACGGTTCGAAAGCTTCCAGACCTCCCGAGCAACCACTTCCCCCTGACGACCCTCGGCCCGTCCCTGGCGCAAAAAGCGTGAGATCGCTGCGTCGACGTTGTATCCGAGCTGCTCAAGCTGATCTTCTGGAAGATGGAGCTCCTCGGCGTGGTAATCCACATGGCCCTTCACCTCGCCGACCACCACCGCCGGGAAGAGAAGACTGGAGCTGATCAGCTGCTCGCGCGTTTGGGCATCGAGCAGAGGTTGCTCTACCACCACAGCGTCGATGTTGTCCCGACGTTGACGCAACGCCTCGACCAAACCATCTTCCGCGGAGAGATCAACGACGATCGGCTCGTAGCGATTGGTTGGAAGCCACTGAGAGCAGGCCTCGACCAAAGCTGTGGTCCTTAGCAAGAGAGCGACGGTGAGGGCCGGCCTGGCCATCCGGGGGTCAGGATCAACATGTAGGTGAATCTTGACGAAGGGAGGGCCGAGGATCGAAGATCTTGGTTTGTCTTTCGATTGCGGCTCAGGCTGAATCGGTTTGTCCGAGCCTGACCGCGTCCTCTTCTCAATGGCCGACACCAAGCCCGCCGCAGACAAGTCAGACGCTGGAGCCACTCCGGCGTCAACTGAGACCTACGCGATTGCAGAGGCATCAGGGACCCAGGTCTGGCTGCAGCCGAACCGTTACTACGACCTGGACAGGATCCATGCTGAGGTCGACGCGACGATCACACTGGACAACGTCCTTCTTGTGAAAGATGGAGGCTCCACCACTCTTGGCCAGCCTTATGTCAAGGACGCAAGTGTTTCGCTGAAGGTGATGGCTCACCGACGTGGGCCGAAGATCATCGTTTATAAAATGCGTCCGAAGAAAAAGACCCGCCGTAAAAATGGTCATCGCCAGGAACTCACACGGGTGATGGTCGAATCCATCACTGTTGGCGGCAAGTCAATCAGCTAAGCAGCCCAACCCCTGACCGCCCCAATCTCTCCTCTCTCTCATGGCACATAAGAAAGGCACAGGATCCACACGCAATGGACGCGATTCAAACTCGAAGCGCCTCGGCGTGAAGGCCTATGGCGGCGAATCAGTCTCTGCCGGCTCCATCCTGATCCGCCAGCGCGGCACCTCTGTTCTGCCTGGTGTGAATGTTGGCAAAGGCAAAGATGACACGCTCTTTGCCCTTACCGACGGCGTGGTGAAGTTCGAGAGCATCAAACGTGGACTACGCAATCGCAAACGCATCCACATCACTGCCGCCGTTTAGAGCTGCCCGTCTAAGGCGCCCTTTGCTTTAGTCGTTCCGGACGACGGGCCCGGCGAAGCACAACGAGCAAACCGATCACAGTGAGCCCAAGCACGGCAGCGTCGCTGGGGCTTTTGGTGTGGAAACACTCCAGCACTTCGTAAGGGAGTGGCAGAGCCAGCAACACCACAAACAGCCAGTCGCCCCAACGGCGATCAGTCCATGTGGCCCACGCCGCCACATAGACCAAAAGCGCATAACTCCCCATCACAGCGGCAACCCCCCGCAGAGCCTCTGGACCGAGATCCAGGGCGCGTCGAGCCAAACCAGCAAGCAGGCGCCGATCTGCCTCTCCCAAGGCATCAGCAAGCCTTGCCAGACCTGCTGTGTGAGAACTCCCCCAAAGTGCCGCGAGACTCAGGCTGACCAGAAGGGTTGCCACCACAACCTTCTTGATCACGATCATCCGAATCAGCAGGCCTTGCATGAGCTTCCGTCAGATGGGCTGATACGTGCGGGTGGTGATTAGAAACGGGTGGAATCGTTCCAAGAAATGACTCTGCAGGCTGCGGAAGAAGGTTTCAACCAGTTGCGGATCATCGAAGTGGAAGGGGTATTCCCCTTGATGCCCCTTGAAGAAATACCAATTCAGCAAAGCGGTTGAACCGTGGGCCATCCTGTTGTGAAAGGCATGCAACTGGGCCGAGGGGTCCGGAAGATGCTCGAGCACATCCAGGCACACCACGGTGTCAAAACGAACGGTGCCAGTGTCATTGAGGTCCCGATGCACCGAAAGCTTGTGGTTCACCCCCAACGCGGTCGCACGCTTCTCAACAAACGCACGGTTTTGGGGATTGAGATCCACAAACCAAACATGCTCGACCACGGGCAGTGCGGCGGCCGCAAGCGCATGGGTCCCGATACCGCCACCGAAATCCAACAACTGACCACGAGCCACCGATTCCTGCAATCGCAGGGTGTCAGCGATGTAATCCGCACTGGAAAGATGCCAGGCTGCGAGTTCGAGCAGATGTCCGGTGCCGACGGTGTCTTCATAAAAAGAGGTGGCATCCTCCGCACGAAACGCTCCGGGATGAAGATCCGCCAGGTCTTCAGTGCTGCTGGGCATGCGGCTGTTTAGAGCCTCCATGGACAGCTGCAGATAGCTCGCCAAATGGCGACGGACAGCAAAACCATCCTCAAGAAACCGAGACACATCAAGCTGCTGCTGCATGGAAAGCCGCGGCATACCCAGACGACAAACGCCGCCAACTTAGAGGTGCGCTGAAAACTGAAAAGGGCTTCGCTCAGATGCTGAAACGCCCAACACCCATGCAGACCGCTTCAATGAAACACTCCACTGGCATAGGACATCTGCTTTGCGGGCACCATTCGGCTTCGTGGTGATCGACAAACCCCAAGGTTTCACCTCCCACGCCTGCGTCAGCCGTCTACGGCGTTGTTACGGCCTCAAACGCATCGGTCATGGCGGCACTCTCGATCCAGCTGTCACCGGTGTCTTGCCGATCGCTCTAGGACAAGCGACACGATTGTTGCCTTACTTGCCGGGTGAAAAGACGTACACCGGGCTGATTCAACTGGGAACCACAACCGACAGTGATGACCTGCAAGGAGAGGTGATCAAACGTCAATCGCATCCCCAATTGCGCTGGAGCGCCATCGATGCAGCATTGGACAAGTTTCGAGGACAGATAGAACAACGCCCCCCACAGGTTTCAGCGGTTCATGTCAATGGAGAACGGGCTTACGCCCGAGCCCGACGTGGCGAGATGATGGACATTCCTGCACGCACGGTGACCATCCACCAGCTGCAGCTGATGCACTGGGATGTGAACAGAGGTCTGCTGCGGTTGAACGTGCACTGTTCAGCTGGGACCTACATCCGCGCGATCGCGCGGGATATCGGAGAGCTGCTGGGATGTGGGGGCTGTCTGGCATCACTACGCCGCACACAAGCTCTTGGCTTTCATATCTACCAAGCCCAGCCACTACCTGAAAAAGACCAAACACCGCCTGTTCCCCTGTCACCCCTGCAGGCCCTAAACGGAATGCCGAGGCGAAATCTAAATCTGAGCGAACAACGCGACTGGCGCTGCGGGCGAAACATTCACAATGAAACGAACGATGAGCAAGCAACTGTGGTCTGCAATCCCGATGGAAGCATTGCCGGCATCGGCCAGAGCAATGGCGCCAATCAGCTAAGACCGAAAATAGTATTCGATGCGATTGGGTGAACCAAGGCAAGAAATCTAGAATTAACAAGACAAAAACGAAGACAATCCTAAATTAATTAATTATAGGAGTTGAATAATGATGGTCTAGCCATCACCTTTTTTGGGGAGAATGGTCACTGTTACCAGTATTTAGGTCGATCAATACCTTGCAGGAACGTCGAGAATTGAAGCCAAGCGAAACATTGGCCCCACAGCCACTGCTGGCGAGACGAACCAGGATACGTTGCAACAATGAGATCGCCAGATGAAAATTACTTCGCGACCAGCCATTCAAACAATTCGAATGCTGCTTTAGCTGAGAACATACAGATAAAAATGAGAGCCAAGAGGTGGTACTGCCTTCATTCAAGGGAAAGACTTTCAAGCAGGGATTGAGCCTGGCAAAATTCCTGCCGCAGACACCATAATCATCAGCAATCCAAATGTTACAAAGGGAAACTTAATCCTGGCAAATTTCATAGAAAAAGACACATTAATTATCGAGGATAAGACATACTCGCTAGAAGATTTCGAAGCGCCATTACTGAAAGATATAAAAGCGGTTGCACCTGGAGAAGATTCCATGAATAAAGAACATCAAAGAAACAATCACTTGCATCACAAGACGGAATAAAATAGCATCAATGAATTAATCTTATAAGGTATTATGATTTATTGAACAATCTCTTGAGAGTTCTTACTCTGGAATCATCTTGAAGTCGAAGAAGCATTGTCATGGCCGGCCACAGCAAATGGTCACAAATCAAGCGCACCAAGGCTGTAGTGGACGCCAAGCGGGGAGCTCTATTCACCCGACTGGGACGCGACGTTATGGTGGCAGCACGTTTTGGGATTGATCCTGACGGCAATTTCCAACTGCGCACCGCGATCAACAAAGCTAAGGCAGCTGGTGTGCCGGCATCCAATATTGAACGTGCCATCTCCAAAGGTTCCGGACAAGCCGGGGAAGGTGTTCAGTTGGAGGACGTGCGTTATGAGGGATACGGGCCGGGAGGCGTTGCCATTCTGATTGAGGCTCTGACCGACAACCGCAATCGAACAGCCGCAGATCTTCGCTTGGCCTTCAGCAAAAACGGTGGCAATCTCGGTGAGAGCGGCTGCGTGGCCTACTTGTTTGAACATCGCAGTGAAGTAACCGTCGCAATACCAGAGAATCGCGAGGAGCTTCTGATCGAGCACCTCCTGGAACTTGAAGCTGATGGCTATGAATTGAACGCGGACAAGGCTGTGGTGCATGGACCGTTCCACGCGCTGGAAAGCCTTCAAGACGGATTACGACAGCGGGGCTGGATGGTGCAGGAGTGGGAACATCTTTGGCATCCCGGCACAAGCGTGGAAATGGAAGGGGAACCCGCAGAACAGTGCCTAAAGCTGCTGGACGCCCTGGACAACCTCGACGACGTGCGCAGCATCAGCGCCAACCTGGAGATCCAATCAGATCTTGAGCTCACTTGACGTGCCGGACATTGAAGTTGGAACCAACAAGTCAACGCAATGAAGCGACGTCGAACATGAAGCTCGATCTGAGCTGAATCAGCCAGGCATCAACCATGAACGATCCAGATGGTTGAGAAAAAGGAAAGCAACGTCAAGGCACACAAAGCCAGAAAGGCATACATAAAACATTAATGTCATGAACGAAAAGCCAACGATGTCTACAAAACCGCAACCGATCAACATCTCAGAAGATTTAAAAATTCAACGGTGGAGGATTAAAACAATCAAAAACAAAAGACAAGATATTGAGCGACATCAGTCCCAGCATTGGCAACAAAACCCCTTGCCATTGAGATGAATCCTGCTAATCCACAGGAACGTGCTTAACTGACGCACAGTGAGAGCGATGCTATTCACCTCCCAAGAGGGGATGAGATGCAAGTCATATTCTTGGAAAGTTTCGTAGAGACCACTACAATCAAAACAAATACAATTGCATATCAAAAATACAATAAAGAAGTTACTATTTTCGCAAACGGAAGAGCTTGGAAAGCACAAAGCGTCAATTCAAAAAAGCACAATTTCGAATCGGCGGACAAGGACAGTCATGAGCGATGACCAGAAAACCCGACAAATCCAATCAGGATAAAATGAAAAAGTAGCCGTGAAGAATTGGTTGAACAATTCCTCAATCCATCAAACCAAGATAAAAAGGCCAGCGAAGACCATTGCGTGAAAACGCTACAAATACTTTGCAGTCAGCTGATTTCTAGGAGCGTTGCTATCACAGATAGTGAAACATGACGACCGCGAAGACCATGGCATCTCCCTCCAAAATTTTTGATGTCCTAGGCCGCATTTTCATTGCCGCCTTGTTTGTAAACGCTGTGCCAGCGAAGTTGACCGATTTTGGCGGAACAACCAGTTTTATTGCATCTAAGGGCATCCCCATCCCTATTGCAGGGCTCCTGTTGATATGCAGCATTGCGATATTAATCCTTGGCTCAATACTTTTGGTATTCGGCCAGGATACAAGGATAGGAGCGTCGCTTTTATTGGTTTTTCTAGTACCAACAACCCTTATCTTCCATACATTTCCAGTAGATACGGGTTTCGTACGTAACATCGCAATTATTGGAGCCTTGATTCTGGCGATTACCAGATCAAACAGCACAAGCGATCGAAGTTTTCGTGAAATTCGTTGAATCAGAAAATCAGACAAAGCGGGGTTACGATATCATAAAGCCTGAAGCTCAAAAGCAATTCACTTGGCCATTCAATTTTCAATGTGTACTAAAAATGGTCTACAACATCATCGCAGGCTACGCACGCCGACAGACATGCTATATATTAAATTAAAAAAAATGATTATTCACTAGGCAACACAGAGATTTGTCAAAAGAACATGCGAACGTGCATCAACCAAACATCGTTGGGGTCGGAATGAAAAAGACCAATATGTTCAGACAAAGTAAAACGACTGATCCAAGTATGATTGGGACATGAATGCAAGCGACATCTTATTGAAAACAACTATCATTTTAGCTTCAAAAGCGAAGTGAAATACGGACATGAATTCTCACCATTAATATAGGAGTGACTGAAAGGCAAACCCGGAAACAAGAGCAGATCCAAAAGACAGAAATTAGATCGACATTTCAAACCAAGGGAAGTTAATGAAAAAAATCATTTTGAAACCACTAAAAGTACAGCCCCCAATGGGGGTAAGGCTAAAAAAATTCTCCAGTTGCGTCTATACCACTAATCATTGATGGATCAATAAACCAGAACAGTACACAATCAGCGTGATTGAAATTTCAAAAAAGAAAAGTCGATTCAATGGGAGATATAGACTTGCATATTCCTAGTTAACAACACGTAGTAGGGATAGAGAGACCCACGTTCGTTAGAAGATGTCAGCCGGAGAAAATTTAAAACTCCGACACCAAAGTAATCTTATGGATGTCCATAAGAATTAAAATCGCTTACATTATGGTTTAGGATCGTTGTTTCTCCTTGATCGCTGAGCACGAGCAGATCATTCCCATTTTGCTCGTAATTAATATTCGTAAGAAAGAGTCCAAATAACAAGCGATCCCCCTCATTGAAATCAAAATCTTCAATTGTTCTTTTCCCATAACTGATGAAAAAGGTATCGGCTCCAGCGCCTCCATTCAGCCTGTCATTGCCCATTCCTCCTATCAGAATATCATCACCAACACCACCATGGAGCGTGTCATTGCCTCGACCACCGAGGATCAAATCATCGCCACTTCTCGCTTTAATGAGATCATCTCCCTTTTTGCCGTTGATCCGATCATGGTCATTAGTGCCGATGATCGTGTTGTCACTGTCATCAGCTTCCAATAAGCGCTTTTCCTCCTTAATCCTACCCTGAAGGTATCGGTTGGTTGAAGTTGAGTTCATCGAGAAATACAGTTTTAGTGAAATAAGTTTGTGTTGAATCGATTTCAACAGTCATAAACTCGCAAGACATATGGTGAATCTCACTTACAAGACATGGTGCGAATGAATTAATTTCTTGGTGAAGATCAGGTGAACGCAAGCAAGACCGCCAAACTCCACTGCAAGCTGCTTTAACGATATGTCAACCAATTTTCAATGGCTATTAAACTCAGGCTCAAACTCTTTCTCCTGCCTTCAGAAGCTACGGACGCATGTCATTTCACAGCCAATAGTGTCGACCAGAACAACACAAATCATAAAAAAAAGTCATTGACACGTGCAGAGGTAGCAACGAACCGGCCTATATGTGCAAACTCCGTCTAACTGACTTGTAAAGAATGGACCGATTGAACTGGTTAACTATGCAATGATGGTGAAAATTTTTTCTCTGAAATGACGGCCAAAGGTTATTGGAACGTTGCTGGATCAATTTCGAACCCTGCAGGGATGGCACCCTATCTACAGGCTGTTGAGCCATACTTAGCCAAATACGGAGCACGTTTTCTCTGTCGTGATCTCAATACCGATGTACGTGAAGGCAGCCCAGGACCTCTAACTGTGATCATTGAGTTTGAATCTGTGGCTGCTGCACAAGCCGCCTACGATTCACCTGAATACCAAGAGATGATCAAGCTGAGGCAACCTCATTCAGATGTTTGTCTTTCAATTATTGAAGAAGGAGACCATGCTGGGCATTGATGACGATCGCAACGCCGGATGACTAGCTGCCATGATTTTGATACATTGAGTTAAAAGCATAAAAAAGAGAATTTAACCAGTTAATAAAACTCCTGAAATATGATATATTGGTTTATGTTGCCCTAATAGATTAGTTGGGATCGAATGTCACAATCAACGGGTAGGCAGCATTCATCAGAGAAGATTTTTACAACACTCGATTGATTTATTTTTCTGAATGCATGTAAAACCTAAGATCATCAAAGAATAGATTTTTATCATAATACAAGGTAAACCACATTGAATCGATAACATGGTGGCAGAACAGTGGGAATCAGCATTCCCGAAAACAGTTGACCTATATCGTCTGCAGTTGTTTTATGTTAAGGAACAATCTTCAATAAAAGATTTCGATGCTTTAACTGATTAAATCACTGTCACCTTAGATGTCATGACTCCTGCGTACAAATAACACAAAATAAGGATATTCATGATGGAAAATAAAATTTAGAATGACTTATATTGAAGAAAAGACCGAGAGTAATCGTATAAACCCGTTTGAAATTGCCTTAGTCCTCGGGACGAGTTTGATCAGGTAAGCTAACTTGATAAAGAGTATCCTTGGTTGGCTTCCAGGCCACGAGATGAGAGGAATTAATATTATTCTTTTCAAGACAATCCCAGATATTAAGGCCCTTCAGCGTCGCTTTAGACCAATGGTCTCCTTGGCTCATCATTTTCTTGGATAAATGATCTTTCCAATCAACCCATTCAATTTTAGGATATTGTGAAAGATATTCATCAAGAACTACGATGTGAAAATCCATAGCAAAGTTAAGGGGAAATTCTATGAGGGGAAACAATTCTCGCACATCACACTGGTCGGGTCATCTGCTGCCGTGAAAAGCCCCATAATGAAGTAAAAAATTCCGGAAGAGACCGCCAGTCTTCCGGTTCAATATCAAGTACAGCCATTCGGTTGATTGAACGAACAGGTTTTAGGGCCCCTATGCGAACCGTCATTGATGAAGGTAGATTAGCTCACCATTTACTGCTGTTATTCTGTTGAAAAGAGGATTATCGCAATAAATAAACAATCACGATATACATTCAGCTGTAATATAAAAAGCCAACCTCTCAACTAAATAATGTGGATATTTTTTAATAGAGATTAAAGTTGGCGTAGGTCTTTCTTGATGAGTGGTAGTGATAACCTAAGATTTCGCTATAGTAGATTTTTATTAGGAGGCTTAGAGAGGAACTTCATCGCTTTCTACAGATTTCGTGAAGAGCATAATGATTTAAAAAGCCTAACGTACATTCTCACCTCTAAAGCTTCCTGTGTCCACTTAAACAATTTGCGAATCGATTAATATCTTTGTTGTATTCATTATCCAGGGTATTATACTGGCGATTGATCGGCTTGTATTTATTCACAACGCAAACGCAATTGAGGGATAGAGGAAATTATTTATGTAATCCTTAGCAAAAAACTGGGCTTTAATTTGATTTGGCATTTGATTGCAGAAAGCATCTTTTCCACACTTGTGTAGACATCAACAGAGATATCCTTTGTAACTTCATGAACCTTCCAAATTCCAACTTGAATCTCCGACCTTGCACAAATAACTTGCCATGCATCTTTTTGAGGTCTGCCGACTTGCTTAACCGTAATCTTTGTCCAATACGACTGTCTTTGATCACCAATATTTAAAGCATAAATCAATGAACCATCGATTTGCTTTTCTTTCTTAAAGTTAAGAGCGAATAGATCTTGTTCCCAATTTGCCATAATTCACGAGACTGTTTCGTTAGGATACACCTTAGAATACCAGGGCATGAATCTTTTTTATCTATACAAACATTCTTTCACTACTTCACAAGCCCAGCGGAAATCAACATAGGCAACGCACAAACTCACGAATTAATGCCTAAACTGTTGGCGTCAGTAAAGTTGAGAGCCCTCATAAAGAAAGGCGCGACATACGATCAAAGTGAATATTATTAAAGGGGGAAATTAGTAATATTGTTGTATTCACAGATAGCGACTGCAGACACTTCTCAAATCATCAAAGAAGCCCAGTTTTAACGCAAGGAATACTCAATAAATTAATGCAGACTGGTTCTTATTATTGATCATTTATGGCATTTTGCCTTAAATCGTTTGGAGTTGCTCGTCGCTTGATGTTTTGTCTTGCGTCCGCTCACGCGCTTTCGCCACATTTTGAACGAGCTTGATTTCATATTTTGTCGCATAATTGCAATCACATCCTTATCTTTGAGACCAAACTGAAATTCAATTGCTTCGAAAGTCGTACGATCTTCCCAGGCCATTTCAATGATCCGGTTGATTTGATCTGGTTCAAGACTGTTCATGATTTTTTTGTATGTTGTGAATTAGTTTGAGAGACTGATTGCAAAACCAAGCTTTAATTCATTAACAAGCTCCCAAGTCGAATAATTTGATCGTAAATTGAAAAAAGATAAGCAAAAGTGCACTCAATTGTCTTTCCCATTATTATTTGAATAACCATCAACAAGTAGAAGTTTCAATGGTTTTGAACATTTCCGGAAAATCAGCTGAGGACATATTGACTTTAGAAACAGCAAAATCATAGGAAAAATTTTCTGTATTCGTGGCTATTGATATCTTTTGGATTCAAGAAGATTCGACTTTGCACGGAATACCAAAGATTTAATAATTTTGAGATTGAGCAATCAAAACCTTTTCGTAAAGACAAACCCGGACATCTGAAATTACAATAGTAGAGTAAGTTCATCACTTAAGTCATTAAGGGGAAAGATATCTCATCTATATTCATTCTTTTTCGCGAAAATTTTATTTATGAACACCGAGCATTTTCCGGCCTTAAAAGTGAAACTTTAAATGAGTCTTTTGCTGATTATGATCCTTAATATCAATTTCTAGCACCAGTACAAAGCATTTTGGAGTGTATTTGGAAGATAGTGCTGATCACTAATGAAACTTTGAATCGCTAACAAAAGTCGACGCAATGTCATTATCACTACTCCTCCTTCGTTCCTGAGTTGCTGTTATTCAACAGCGTATCAGCTGGAACTTGATTCATGGATCAACACGAACGCAGCAATTGGCTGAAAATCGCTACTGATATGGAAGCCAAAGGAGCAACTGAGAATTGGTTTTATAGGCGGGCACGTGCTATCGCAGATGGCAGACCGGACCCGCTACCCAACATCTCTCAGTTAAAACCCAATCTGATCGATAAAGACCAGCAAGCTGCCTGAATGAATCGGGATGGGCCCCAGTCAACGGAACCAGCGCCTTATCAACATCTCTTCAACCTGCCTCATCCATCCCTGCTAAAGCTCTCTGAGCGTCACCCCTACGTGCTCTGCTGGCCGAGTGTTGTCACGGAAGCCATCTGTGCTTATTCCACCATGAATATGCCCTCAGGCCAGTATTGCCATTTTTAGCGCTTGACAAGTTATGGGGTGGATCCGCCAAAGTACCCAGATCCTCTATTTGGAAGAGATGCCCCGTCAAAAATTTAAATACGAAGCTACTGAAAAATTTGGAGAATCATTAACGGCGTTTCGGCCCTGGAATACCTCGCGCCTGAGCATCGTTGAACAAATTAATGGACGAGTTGCGATGGTTGGTTTCTCAGCAGCAGTTCTCGGTGAACTCATAACAGGCAAGGGGATGATTCAACAGCTTGTGGGTTATGTGAACTGGTACTTAAATTTAGGTTGACTTATTTAGGCATCTGCTTTTCTACGTTTTATTCCTCGAAAGCTTGTCTATTAGTTCAATTTGCCACTAGATCAAGCCAACTATTAACTGTATTTTAAAACGATAAATCATATAGCCGTTTTAAAAATTACTGAAGTCATCAAGTTTCCAATTCCAAAGCCATATAGAACAACACCTTCGATCAACAGATGTTGAGCAATAAAATTAAATTAATTAGCTTCACCACTTAACGGAAAACATCAATTTTTTTGTAGTTTAATGCCGAAATTAAGCTGTTGATAGATAATTTTAACTAGAGGGGTGGATAATATTTTTGATCAAAATCTAGATTTGAGATGTAATGCGAGCAGCCCATTGCGAAAGCCTTTCCTCTGTCTTCTCGGATTCATTGTCTTCATCGATTGGGAGGCCACAAAAATTTCCATCAATCACACTTTTGGAAGCATCGAAAATATAACCGTCTGTCGCTACTTCTCCAATCAATCTCGCACCTGCTTTTTTAAATGCAGTATACAATTCTTCCATGGCGTCACAAAAATATTTACTAAATGCAGCCGAATCTCCAAGTCCAACGATAGCAACAATTGTATTGGAGAAATCAGTCGCGGGAATATTATCAATATGTTGATCCCAAGAAGTTCCAGATCGTTGTTCATCTGCTCCAGTATTCCATGTAGGGATACAACAAATTAATGCGTCTGACTCTGTCAATTCCTTGGTATGATCAATATAATCAAGGTCTTTTAATTCAGATCTTGGGATTAATTGGTGCAATCTTTCCGCAATATTTTCTGTATGACCAGTTGCAGATGCATAAATGATTGTAAAATTCACTTTCATCTAAATTTTAAAATTAACATGCGATAGACCAGGAAGAATCAAATTCTGTGCGCTAGCTTGTATAATTATTTCACCTATATTGTAATATTATATTCAATCGCAAAAGCGTTCGGGGGGCCGATCTTTATCACTAATATGGAAAACGTATACATTAGCGAGAAAGCAGAAAAAAAATTGATTTATATTGCACTAACGAGCAACAGGCTAAAAACATCACAAAGACTAGACCAACATAGGGCTTATTCACAAATAAATAATGCATATCAAATTAATTTACTGGAAAGCTTGAGGGAAATATCGGCACTATTTATAAAATTAATTATTTATTAACCCTTTTGTGATCTCCTTCGAAGCACTTGACAGCTATAAATAGTTCCAAACCTTTTTCTTTATAGCTTTTCTAATCCAAAATAAAGACGCAAGGATGATTGCGGCTAAAAAGAATTGTCCCATTCCCCATTCCAGGGTTTTTTCTGTACCAATAAAATCAATGCAATGAAACGTAGCGCCAGCGAAGAAAAATAAAAATCCCCAATTTCTGAAGACAGTCAATTGGAGTTCGTTGTTAGCCGTGTCCATGATCATGAAAAAACGTTATTTGTAAATGTAAACCATACACCAATGGTTACTATTGTGGCAGGGAGTACAGCAACAACAAAACTTAGATCACTCGAATTCATAAGCAGTTTTGGTACAATTATGTATGAATACAACAATATGAACAGAGCATTGATGCCAGTTTTTGATAAAAAAGGTGTTGCCATAGTTTTAGCAATTACTATTTTAAAGTTGTCTGCCCCTGAACTATCAACAGTATTTCTCATTTGATCAATTGAGTGACTATACTATTCTAAGCAAAAGGTCACGTCATATCGATCGGTATGATTCGACATCCTGTCATTTTTGTAGTAGTGTTGCCGAAAGCTTATTGCTTTCTTTGCTAAAGCATGATGAGATTATGTGTATCAAAAGACGATTGCAGGCAATCGCATTGAAGATATAGAAATTAGATAACAATAGCGGCAATATGTATTACACTTAAAAATTAAGCTGAACGTATTCACAATTCATTAATAGCGTCATGATAAATACTAACAGGATGTTTGAAAATCCAAAGAATTAGCCCTCAAAGCAACTGGCACATGCAAAAAATACAAAATAAAATGATCCAAAAATCAAACCAATGTGCAATAACTAATGGTACCTTTGGTGTAAGAACTTGCGAAAATAATTTCGAACAATATTAAAATTATTTTTCAGAAGCTGTTTCGACAGTTGGGTTAGATTCAATGGTCGGTTTTGATACGGTTTCTGCTGTCTTTTCTGGTTTGGATGTTGTTTCGGCTTTCTTTGCCGGCTTCTCGCCCGCTTCCGATTTAGGTGTGGGGTCTTTTTTCTTTGCAACTACTTTTTTGGGCTTGAGCTTGGACGTATCTAGATTTTTTTCTCCAAAACTCTTATATCCTAAAAAGACAAGCCCTCCGACTACTGGTATAGACATGATGCCTCCAACTGCAATCTCAAAATTTGATAGCAACATGAAATCAATTAAACATTGACATGTGATTAATTTAAGGGATCAGGCGCATATATCTGTCTATTTTTTTACAGCGCTTTGAGCCCTATGAGAGAGCGATAAGTAGCATATACACAAACGCACGGGTAACCTGCTCGTTTGAGCAAGGCTTGTATTAAGCCGATCAAAAGGTTACGTCTGGTTGATATATGTTATTAATTTAATTTCCTAACTATCTCTGATGCACATTTTTTAATCAATAGGGTGCAATCAATTTTTTAATCCACAATAATCCATGAGTCACCACCTCTACGTCTTCATGACAGTCCACCCGAAACAACCACATAGAGATAAACAACCTTTTCAAGCGAAATGAATTTCTAAGTCGATGGTGAGTGAACTGTGTTACTGTCCATTTTTTTCATTTCAATGGAGCACATACAACATACCCTTTGATCTTATTGCTGAATGCCATGTCTATTCCGTTGTCTCAATAAGAGATTTTGTTTTCAATAGTATCGATCACAGGACAAGCCTTTTTTTTTTGCGCTGTGATAATTAATCAGTTTATTTTATTGCTTTGTCCGTAGAGGCAGCTTTTACAGCACAGGTTCCCCACATAACCCAAACTCCTTCAGGCAGAGAGCCACTGTTGGGTGGGACAATTCGTGAGAAAGCTGTGTGGGTTGATGAGCGTGACTGTATCGGTTGTCGTTACTGTGCCCACGTCGCCTCTAATACTTTTACGATGATTAACCACACAGGTCGTTGCCGTGCAATTCGCCAAGACGGCGATTCTATTGAAAGAATCCAAGAAGCAATCGATACTTGTCCGGTGGACTGCATTCATTGGGTGGAATTCTCAAACTTGGATGAGCTTAGTCAACAACAGCTAGACGAATGCAAGAACCGAGGAATCCCTCAATAACCCATATTTCGATAGTTCAAGATTGCAAAAATCAAATTAAGTCACAGAGCAATTGTTATCAATTACGTAAACCAAAAAAGATAAATATGTCATAAGTTTTAAATAAATTCGAATAAAACCATCCCTTATTCGCAAAACAACTTCAATCATAGTGTAAATAGCTATTTTAAAAGGGAAGCTTGATTGATTACAGTTGAATAGACCGAAGATATTCTGCAGCAATTAGCGCTATCTATAGGCTATCGATAAAAGTCTTCCCGTTTCAGAGGTGTTTTCCTCTCGTTATTGCGGATATAAAAGAACGCTGTTCCAGCAACAACAACAAGTGGAATCGCAGTGAATAACAACAAAAAGATTGCAGTATAGTCTTGGTACATGTGAATTAGTTTTCATCCATTTTACTGAAGCAAATTTTCTAACAGTGATCTTTGATCGGCCTGGGCTTTCTTTTTTATTCGCTTGATTGTCTTATTTTGCCCTTCAAAAATGACAATTGTCGATTTCTGTGGTTTTACATTTTGTATGCCTGAATTCAGGTATTGATAAAATAGATTTAGAGACATTTGGGAATAGTGTCGATCAATTTTTTACTTTGGCTTAATTTTTGGTCACATGTAATCTTCTGTGGCCTCGCCCTTGGAGCAGTTGCTTCTTTATTGGTTGACCAAGATATCTATTGGTAGTCTTTAGATCACTTGCCTATTCAATGCTCCTTCTCCCTTCACGATATGTGCAAAGATCATGAAGGGATTGTTGCCAGATCATCAACCTTTCAACAGTTTGGTACTGAATCCAATTAGCCTCTGATGCAACTACACGGG
The DNA here is from genome assembly GCF_047303025.1 of Synechococcus sp. MIT S1220. Classification (NCBI taxonomy): domain Bacteria; kingdom Bacillati; phylum Cyanobacteriota; class Cyanophyceae; order Synechococcales; family Synechococcaceae; genus Synechococcus; species Synechococcus sp. MIT S1220. The sequence goes on from NZ_CP138939.1 coordinate 3,072,666, forward strand.
CATGCAACGCTCGTTCGATTTTCGTACTAAACCGCTGTGTACCTTTATCTAAAGGAGCGTTGATGAAGTAATCCCAGTTTGGCTCGATCATTTGGATTATGATTTCATATATCTCTAACTGAGGATTCTTTGGGTCACAGTATTTTTTGTTAGTAATCTATGCATAGTCTTACTTTCGAAAGACAATCATATGATGGTTTCAAAAAGTCTTGACCAAAGTATAAAAGTTTCTTCGCTTAGTGATTACTAGGACGTCTTACTTGTATTATTTTAATTTCAAAACTTTGCATTCTTGTCATAATTATGTTCCTATTCACGTTTCGCTTTGGACTTCAGGATCTTACTTGTCTTTGCTCCAATCATGCTGGCACTTGGCTGGGCTGGGTTCAACATTGGGAGGGCAGCAGTTGGGCAGATCCAGCTGGCAATTCGCCAATATAAAGAGAATACTAGTAGCTAAATAAGTTTCTATACTTTAAAGAGTTAAACCTTTTGACCTTAAACCTCTCATAATGAACCATTTTTATATACAGACTCAACATCACCAAGCCAATTAAATTTTTATCATAAACTCTTTTAGGGTTTTTCTATTATTTTGATCGTTTCCTCTGTGATCCAAACCATCATAGATTAAGGCTCTTGGATGCATCGCTTTTTCTATTCTTTGAGATTATGCTGTAATTTTTTCCGAAGCAGGTCAGAATTTCAATCCTAAATTCGCCCTATATGTCAATATCAATGCACTGATCTGAATAACTTTGGGATTTGATTATGTTTATTTTTTTAGCACAATGTCAAGAAGAAGCGCGAGATGCGACCAAGAGTTGTGGAATAATTCTCATACTATCTAATTAACTTCTTTTGAAGCTATTTGGGGTCATAAAGAATAAATCAGGTCTTGGAAATTACAGCGGCTATCATTCTCTCGATCAATACTAATACCTAATGGTATGCATTTTTAAATTCCATCATCGAGTACTGTTGCCATCTGTAAAGCTTCTTTTTTAGATAGTCAAATCATATTCTTTGGTTCCAATAATCAATTTATTATCTTAGCGCAGCTTGCTTGAGGCGTTGCTCTAAAAATTCACACTATCATGCTTTACTAAACTATCACTAGATGTAATAATTATAGGCTTACTTTGATTTAGATTTTTCTAACTGTCGAATAATAAAGTCCCTATACTTCGATGCAAGTTCAGGGAAACCCTGCTCAACCAAGCCCCCGATAACATCCACAGCGTCATCTTCATTGTCAGGGATCAGCATGACACCTTTTTTTCGACCCAGGATCATTTGTTGAATTATTTCTTGCGTTTTTCGGGGTTGTCCACTGGGATCATCGAGGACTTGATGTGCTGGGATGAACTTTGAGCGATGTTGATCTTTGGAATTAATTTGAGCCATAAAGCAACTCATTTGTCCATCAATTTCTACCAATCCCCTAAACTCAGACTGTTCTTCAGTAGCATCCACACAACAGTAGTTATTGCTTTCAGCCGGAGGGTTGCCATCAAATCCTATGATTTTATCTATATTTACATTGTTTCCAAATTCTTCAATGACTAACATTTTAATGAGCTGTGTACAGAATTTTGCTTTGTCCAACATCATCATCTTTTTTATTTGCTTAATTATATCCTACCACTTTCTTTGATCTCTGTTGCACACGTCGCAATCTTTGCCTTCTCTCATTCAGTCTTATGCCTGCCTCCTGCGATCCGTCCAGTAATGATTGTTATCGATCGGCTATCATCGCCTAAAAAATATCACTTGCCATATCTTGAGTTTTGGTAATTTCCGTTTTAAATTCTCTTTATAGCTTGCTTGACAAATAAAACTAATCTCTATTTGAAAAGGTGCGAATCTTCAAGCCATTCTTAAATTTATTGCTGCAACAAATTCATCTTATGATAGTCAGCTACACTGATACAATACTGGATATACTCAGTCACATTCATATCTCCTTTTACTTTTAGTGCTTGATGGCTGACGATAGTAATTTCTCGTTTGTTGTGAATTTTATCTGGTATAACGGTTGGTATAGTCTCCTTAAAATCTTTTCCCGACCTACTAATTTATTGTTTTCACTAATTTTGTAAATACTGATTAATGAACTGTCTATAGGGATGCCGTCTAAGGGATCGATTCCATTTATACACAGGAATGCTTTATGAATTATATCTAGCACTTCTTTCACATGATAAACAATCCCCTTTTTTCTTTCCGTCCTTGCATATTTATTTACCATTTGATTGATATCTCTTTTATAAGATAAATTATCAACCAATATCCACTCTGGCTTGTCGTAATTCGAACTCACTAGCCTCAATGATTCTCCCACATCAATCAGCTCCAAACCAACTCTAATCTTGCTCACTTTAACTTACTTCTCAACCCATTGAAGTTTTCTTAGAGACGGTATAGTTGTCGCATTGTAAGGTTGACATTCATATGTTAATCTCACTCATTATGATATCATCCAATTAAACTCGATCATCTATCTTTCTAGCTTAACCCTAAAATTATCATCTTCAGTCCTTCTAAGCAATTGATGACTGCATATATTTACGCTCAAAAAGGCAATTTACCGTTTTCTAGGGCTTATCACTCTCCTCTTCATTTTTTATTCATTCTTGGTCTGTATATCTTGCTTCTTTTTCGCGACGTTGTCTTTGCTATTTTTAAAAATAATATCTAATTATGATCTTATCGTTTACAAGTATATTCGCTTTCTTTATTTCGCTTCCAATTCAAGATATGGGTCTATACCGTCAACTAAATCACGAGCTAGGTGTCCTATGCCAAGCCCCTCCATCGAAAGCAATCAATGTTTGCAAAATACACGCTCAACTTGTATTTCCTTAAATTTTAGCCGAACTAGTTTTAATATCTTTTGATCAACATGCTATTGATTTGATTTTACATAAGTGATCCCATTTATTCTATTCACTCCCTAAACAGACAGATCGTGAATTGTGATTTTTAAATTTTATCCTTCAATCAAAGACTTTCTGATTATATTTTTGTTAGATTTCTATATTGCTTCTTCTTTTGTCGAATCTTCAGAAACTAATCAGCGGTACAACAGGGTCAGATATCTGTTTTTTTTCTCCGCTAATTAATTCAGAAAGATCTGTATCATTATAGAAAAGTTCTATATCTTCATTATATCTTTTTTGAACCAGTCGAGTTACCTCCATATCACTATAATATTTTTTTAGATCACTATGATTGTTGCCACGTCGCACATTTTTTTCAGGGATATTATTGAGAACAGGTAATCCCTCCTTTTTCATCCATATTTGCAGAGTTTTCCAATGCTCTTGAATATGCTCTATTTGCCCAACAAATGACGGGATAACACGTCCATTAAGACTGAGAATTTTTGACTGTGGCATTAAATGTACGTCCAGATCCTCGTCAGGTGTATCGATGATGCATCCAATAAAATCTATAAATAGCATATTATGGCTGAGACCCATTTCCTTCATTGGTTTTGTGACATCGTCTAGTTCTAATATCTTGTTGTTATATGCAGACACCAGCCGATCAAATGGGTTGCGTACAAAACTAAAGCAGAAATGTGTACCCCTTTTTGACATGGCTTGCTGAGGCGTAATTAATGATGTTTCTCCATGGGTCGATTGAGTCCAGAAAGCATCACTGGTTGATCGTATCCCCTCCTCGGGGGCTTGTTGAAGTAGCTCCGATAATGTGGCCTTAATCGACGTATTTGCCACCTTCGGTACACGACCATAAATAAGTGGTAACTGATCAAATAAGATAAAATGCTCTGTTTTACTCATGATTCAGATGTGTCTCCTTAACTAGCACTTCGATGCGCATTATAGATCGGTGAGTTGCTAATCATTGGCGAAGTCCCACGTATCGAGTGGGGAACCCATGTAGCTCAGCATCTGTTCTGCATCAGGTTTGATGATTTCCAAGATTTTCATCTTTAAATGAGGTTTCAGTGTTGGTCTGTCGACTAATTCTCTTCCTTTCGAACCGGCAATATTTCGTTTTGGCAACTTACCCTGTCGTAAAACCCTCCTGATTTCCTTCCTAATCTCTAAAAATTCAAAAAGATTCAACAGTGTCTTTTTGGGACTATTTGTTAATTCCTCATAAGTTAAACAATAAATCATCTCGCTAGGGAAGACATCTCGATAGCGCTTTAACTGATGAAAATACAATGAAGATCCTAAAATATGATTTTTAAGGAGGCGCGATTTCAAAATCTGGTCTAAATCAGGGCAGTCTGAATGTCTCCCTTTGTAGTGCCTCCAATGAGAGATCAGGCGGTGTAATGGATTCCGCACCAAATAAATTAATTTTATGTCGCCTAAATGATGTTTAATCAGATGTGGTGTGTGTCGATAGCATCTATTCGCTGATGTATACATCGTGCTCGCTTCTCCTCGCAGTGGCATATTTTTGCCACTTTCGAAAAACCTTGCATACCATGACCATCCTCTTACATAATTTCTTCCAAAGAATTTTGGCTCTTTAGCGCTACTAAAATGTATTTGACTATGCTTTCTCAAAATAGCAGCTAAACTGGTCGTCGCTGATTTAGCAGCACCGATGACAATAAAATTTGGCAAATACTCCTTATGACGATTTGCCAAATGATCATGCTCCCCTGATAGGCTTTGATCGATTAATCTATCGAGCCTTGTTGGAATATAAAAAGGCATATCCATTTAGGATTTTTCGATTTCATTAAACTTAGCTTGTTTTAAATATCGATGTATTTGCTGTGGCCGGATTGAATTCAAAGGTTTGTTCTCAATAAGATCGTCAATGGAGACTTCGGGATAAAATATTCTTAAATCATCTCCATACGCGCTAACTACTTTATTGATAATTTTATTGGAATAAAAATATTCACGAAGACTTTTCTTTTCAGTCCTCCGTGAGTTTTTGTGTGGGAGTGTTTTGCGTACCTTAATATCGTAGGTGTTCATTCTTTTTCTAAGATAACCCCAGTGTAGATTTATTTCTTCCATACGACCCACAAATTTAGGGACAAGCTTATTGCCAGCGCATAATATTTCTGACTGTGGCATAATATGAACGTCAAAATCTTCCGATTTATTGCTAGCAATGATATCAATAAATTCTTCAAAACTTATTCCATGTTGAATCCCCATTTTTTGCATTGGACTTGGCGGATTTTCAATTTCAATTACTTTGTTGTTATAAGCAGCGACAAGTCTGTCGAATGGATTACGTACAAATGTAAAACTAAAATGCGTTTTACGCAATTTTCTCGCCTGAAGCGGGCTTAATAGTTCAGTTTCGTTATTTGTGAAATCACGCCAAAACTTGTCGGATGTTGTTTTCATGCCTTGAGTTGGCTTTTCTGTCAAAAGTGAACACAAAGCATGCTTAATCGATGTATTGGCAACTTTTGGAACACGGCCATATAGAAGCTTTATTTTTTTGAAGTGAATGAAATGATGTGTTCTTGTCATCTTTATTTGCCCTCATCTATTTTAAAGTATTGACTCAAAATTTCGTTTTGATGTCTCATGCTTTGCATCAAACTTCTTTCTTGATTTATTGATATGGGTGATGTCATGCTGCCTGTCTTTGACTTGTAATGGTCGGTTTTGATTGACTTGGTTTTGCACTTGCTTCTAGCCGTTCTAATGCGAGCCATGCGCCTTCACCCCCATTCTTATGCCCTTGCCATATTTCAGGAATGAATGAGGCTTTTGTGCAATGTATATTGATTAGCTCGAACAATTGAACCCAATCAATATCTCCTTCATTAATTTGCAAGCCTTCACCATCTACATCTTTTGCATCAGCAAGATGCAGATGAGCTGTATATGGAAGAATTTGATTGAGGAACTCCCTGAATGCGTAGTGTTGGTGGTTGCAAGCAAGCTTTGAATGAGAAACATCTAAACAGACGCGCATATTCTGCTCTCTACAAAAGTCTGAAATAAATTCACTGTCTACAAAAAGATTATGGAAACGCTGGCCACCAAAATGCCATGGGAACGGTGGCATTGTTTGAGGGATAATTTCTACTTCTCCTGAATTATTTAACTTAGCAAGACTTTCAATCAACCTTTCCTTTAATGGAGTTCTTTCTTTTCTATCAAGATGTCTGTGCTCTGAAAACCCGCCCACATTTGTAACTAACAATACAGGTTCTTGGCAATTAAACCTACCACGCAAGTCTTTGGAAATATCAATGACGCGCTGTAGTTCATTAATTGAGTGTTCGCGATACGTTCTATCTTCAGTGCACAAGTCTAGGGTATGATCTCCTGCAAACAACTCTGGTGCATGTATAACAAGGCCTATCTCTTGATGCTTCTGCAATACGTCGTCAAGATTAACTTCTAAATCCTTGTAGCTGAGGTGAATTTCTACAAGATCTAAATTACTAACTTCTGAAAAAACTTTAATATCATGATATCGAACTGGTAATCCAAACGGTTGCTTGAACTCATAATGTCTTGGCTTTGCCGCTTCAGTTTGGAGATCTGATGGGAAAAACACATCGCCTTGGAGCTTCGCGATCGGCAACCGTCGTCCAATCAGCTCAGGCAGGCGATTTGGTTGCAGCCCTTGACCCGGACTTTGAATGCGAATCATTGCTTCACTGATTTCAGTTCCAACGGGGATGTCGCAGGCCGCTACCAAACTTTTGGCCAACACTTCACGATTCATCATTTCGCCCTGACTGATGCTTCTCTCACCTCCTTGCCCCATAGATTCTTCAACTCGACGAATACCTTGCATCATTTGTGCAAATTCATCAGGGAGAAGACTCACTTTGTGGTCATTGCCTTCCATCCCTTTATCAAGCGTGATGTGTTTCTCGATCACAGATGCCCCTAGAGCTGCCGCCGCAATAGGCACTTCGATACCCCGTTCATGGCCCGAATACCCCACAGGTGACTCAGCCAGTTCCCGCAACCTCTCCAGATAACGGAGATTCACGTCTTTGAATGGTGTTGGATAGGTCGAGTTGCAGTGCAGAAGTACATACGTGGCACCTTCCCTTTGTAGATGGCGAATCCCTGCTTTGATTTCCATCTCACTTGCCATACCCGTCGAGCAAATCAACGGTTTTCCAGTGGCAGCGAGTTGGCTGATTAAGGCATGATTTGTAAAATCTGCCGAAGCAACCTTGAACCCTTCCATCCCCCAACGGTTCAGTTTTTCTAAACTCGCTTCGTCCCAAGGAGTACAAAGGGGAACCAATCCCTTCTCTGCCGAGTAATCAAAACAACGGAATAATTCGTCGTCTGTTAGCTGAAATCGTTCTAAAAGATCGAGGGTGTATTGGGTCCCTAGATCGGAAGCCATATCGTTGCTGTCTCCTGCATTGCTGTAGAGCTTGCTCATATCTCGCATCTGAAACTTTGCACAATCAGCACCGGCCGCATGGGCGGCGTCAATCAGTTTCAATGCGATATCAATGTCCCCGTTGTGGTTATTGCCAATCTCTGCAATCACAAAACTAGGTTCACCATCTCCGATTCTTCGATTCCCGAGTTGTAAGCCATCCGTCGCTGGCAGTGCTACCGCAACGATCCGGCCATGGCTGTCAAGCAGCGGTAAGGCGATAATTCTTGATGTCAGCGACGCAGCAAGATCAGCAGCTGGTGTTCCCTCCAGAGCGCTTCGGCACTCGGGATTCATGGCAGCAGTTACAGGCTTGTTCAGATCAATATCACCACAGTCCGCAATCCAACGCCTGAAATCACCATCAGTCAGCACGCCTTGAAGAATCCCCCCCTCTGAGACCACAAAAATCAGGCGAGACTGGTTTGCAGTGATCTTGCTGAGGGCCGAGAGGATGCTGTCCTCAGCGAACACGACGAACTGAGTGAAGTTTCTTTCGATCTGAATTCCCTTCACAACTCGCCTGCTGGCACTTCTATTGGTTAGCCCTGCGACATTACCGTATCCTCCTCCTGGAGACGATCAGCAGGACGTTTCTCAAGATCCTGTTCCTGCAGCTCACCGCAGCAAGCCTTCGAGCGACATTGCGGTGGGTTGGTCGCATCTGGCAAGCAATTTTAAGGAAGCTGGCAGCGTCGTTCAGTTTCCCTGCGGCGATCGCATTTTCGGCGTTGAGTCTGAGCTGCATAAAGCTCAAGCCTGAGTTGGTGAGGTATCCAGCAGGGACCTCAGCCCCCATCACCGTGTGATTGACCCTGTTGTCCTTCGCACGCTCCAGAGCAGTGATCAGGTTGTCGGGCTGATACGTCTTCTCGTATCCCATCCAGTTCAGCCAGTTTGGATCGGGCTCCCATCGTTCCGCCTCGAGTTGGTCAAGACTCTCCATCTTGTCAAGCTGGAGCCATACCCCTGAACCAGCAAACACGTGGCTGCCATTCTTGGGATTGATGCCGAAGTCAGCCATCACAATGGGGCGACACCCAAAGTCAAGTGCGTCAAAGAAGGCCGTGGAGGAGACAGTTCCCATCATTCTTGCCTGACGCAATAGGTCTTGAAGCGGGCGATAATCCAAGAGCATATTGTCTGGAATTCGACCAATAGATCCATAGAAAGTGTCCTGTATGTGATAACTAAAATTATGGAATGTTCTTTCATCTGGGGCAATTCTTGGTTTGACCAGAATTTGCCAATCAGGGGAACGTCTTGCAAGATCAGCTAAGATTTTCAACATTCTTGCGCGATCAGTTTCTTTTCTCGGCATCACAACTTGTTCACTAAAAACCAAACACTTTCGTCGGTCGCAATAAGGAGTATTTGCATCTAGGTTATTTCTTTGTAGGCCTACTAAAGCAACATTCTGTTTTTCAAACGGAGTCTTCGCTGTAATCCGTCTTAGGGCTTCCAAGTCACGAGGTCCACTCAAACAGACCACGTCGTAACCGAGCCTCCAGGTCACTCCCTCGATGAATTTTTCGAGAACAACACCATTGAATCCACAAAATAACAACGGCCGATTCTGTGGATCTAAGATAAGTTCCAAGGCACTTTTCATTTCTGCAATTTTACTACCAGTCAAATAGACCCCTACAGCGTCAAATGTCGATAACTCTGGGTGTGTATAAATCTGTGCAAGATTAAATTGCCACAATCTTCCGAGCGCTGCTGCCCTTTGCAGAATTATTGGGGGTGTACCCTCCCGCGGCACTGCATTAATCGTGATATCCAGGATCCTGTTGTCGCCGAATCGACATAATGCTTCGCAAGCAAGAATTTGGCTGTCACTGTCACCGATAAGGAGAAGTTTCATGGTTTGATGAGATTTGCAGGCTGATGACTTTCCAGCGCTTTGATTAATCGTGTTGGCCCATCAAAAACAGCCCAGCCCATGCTGTTAAGCCAATGCTGATTGATCCGTGTTAATTTGTTGAAGTTACTGAATCGAGAGAAATTCTCCAGATTATGCATCGCTCCTGAGCCAAGAAATGGCGTTGTTCTCAGAGGCCCTTTGATTCCGTAATCCCCAATGAGCATGACGCGTTTCCCCCACGCCATTGCGGTGAGAATCCAGGGAGAACTGACGGTGACACAGACATCACATTCCGCGATATGACTCAGGAGTCGCTCCTGTGAAGTAAAGAATAAATTTGCAGGTTTATCGCCTTTTTGGATGCGTTCGTCTGTGGTCCAAGTTGTCGGAGTTTCGCGTTGATGATCCATGGCAATGATCACTTTCCAGTCTTCTGGGCTAGCGGAAGTCGATATCGACCACAGGCGTTGAAAAAGATCAAGCCTCAATCTTTTCGTATTTGGTACATCACTTTGTGCGACCATTAGCAGAGTATTCGTGCTCTTCGTGGTTTCGAGTAACCCATGTCCGCTTAATTGGCCGATGCCCGGTCGCTCAGGCATAAACCAGAGCCCTGCAGCAATAACAGTGGGGAACACATCGCTCCAGTTGAATGTCATCGCAGCAACTTCATCCAACTGACGTTGACCATGCACAAGTAAAACGTCTGCCCGTTGGCGTGCTGCCAAATCATGAATCAGAGCATCGCCAACTAATGGGTAAAGCGGACCACTAAAAATGGGTACTTCTTCTAAATTGGATTCACGGCAGATTCTGCGATAAGAGATAACAAAATCATCAAACTTATTCCCATCTAAGAAGACCCCAAGTGCTGTTATCTTCTCAAGTAGCGGAGAGTTCAGAAATTCGTTTGGTGATAGGCGTAAATCCGCCTCAATCAAGGCTGTTGGGAAGGGGGAGTTAGTCGTTTTTTCCAGCTTGGAGACCACCAGTGCATGACGGTCTGCTCGCCGAAGACGATCGGCGAGCATGCGGCACGCGAAGGTTCCTGATGCTGACCCACTGATCAGAACGATCGTCATCGCTCACGGAGCACTTTCGAGAACCAGCTGAATCCCACAAGCCCGTCACGAATTCTGCGCAGCAGACTACGGGTGCGATGTCGCTTGCGCTGGCTTGAACGCGCTCCAGCGCTGCTCAACATTCGTCGTCCACCGTGTCGCAGGGCATACCCCTGCCAGGCATCACTTCCCCAGCTTCTGGGCCCATGGGTTTGCTCTGGAAGGACCGGTATCGCTTTATTCAGGCGCTCAATGAGCGCCTGAATAAAGCGTTCCTGTCCGTCGGAGACCATGCCATGGCTCTTCAGCCAGTTGAGTTGATGTTTGCGAGTGAAAGGGTCAAGGCGAATCGCCTCAAAATCAGCAACAGCTCCGGATCCAGCGAAAAAATGATTTCCCAGGGTTTCCGTCACGCCAAGATCACCAATGATCCTGGTGCTCACTCCCATCGCCATCGCTTCGAGGGCAGCCGTCGAAGACACTGTGATCGCACAGCCACAGTTGCGGAGCAGACGGGTGGCTGGTTTAAAACTCAGTTGCAAGTTTGGAATTTTCTCAGACATCTGTCCAATCACCCCTGCCATTTCCCCATGGCGTCGATGAAGGGTGCTTTCGATGCTGGATGTACGTGGTTTAAAGATCACAGCATGCTCAGGCCTGAACAGAGCTAACTCTTTGAGTTGCCTGCAGATAAAGCGCCGCTGCAGGGGATGAACTGGAATCGATGGTTGCTCGAAGAAGACGATCGAGGGTTTGTCCGGATTTTTGCGGCGGGGTTCAACGCGCCAGAGAATCGGCAGCCCTGTCACCACGGCGTTGCCACTGTTTTTCCCCAGAGCTTGGCATCCATCCTGGTAGGTCTGCAGGTCGGTATCGCTGTTGAGGCAGAGCAGGTCCACACCTGAGCGATCGAGCATTCCCTCCAACGCAAAGCGAAACAGGATTCCCGGGTAGGCGCTAACCAGCAAAGGCCGGCTTGACCTTTTGGACCAAGCACTTTTCAGCTGCAGCAATGCATCGCGGCTGCGCTGGCCATCCAATCCCAGAACGAGGATCTCGACGGACTCCGCCATCGGGGCAACAAGATGCCGGAAATGATCCCAAGTGCCCTTCTCGATCTTGACCCGCCTGTCGATTCTTCGTATTTCCAGAAGTTGTCGGCGAGACAGAGCTCTGTTGGACAGCTCGAGCAAATGGAGAGTGGTTTCGGCGCCTTCACGCCTGCAGGCCGACAGCAATGTCATCGCCATCTTGGCGAATGAGTCAAAGCAGGCGACTGCAGCAACTTTTCGGCCAGCGAGGCGTTTCTCGTCACCGGCCGCCATCAGTTGCGATTCGGAATCTTGCAAAGTTAGCTGGGCTTGATCCTGGCGAGGCTTTGGCAAAGAGCCAGATCGGAGGGTGTGTCAATTTCCGGGCCACTGTTCTCGATCACAACCGGTTGCCACGGTGAGCAGAACCGACTGCCAGAACTCAAAAAGGCTTGCGTCCGCATCGCGTAGATCGCCCCCGTTTCGAGGTAAGCAGGTTGAAGGTCTTGGCGTCGCTGTCGGGGTTGGTTCGGGTCATGATTGATGCCAAGACCATCCTCTCTCCAGAGAAATCCATGCCAAGGAGAGACGGCGAAGGCACTGTTGAAGTCAGGCTCCTCGAGCGCTTTGAGAACCCTGTCGAGCTGTTCTCCCGTTGTGAAAGGAGATGTGCACTGGAGGAATGCCAGCAACGCTGGCAACGGCCCCTGGGATCCGAGACTCTCCAGAGCGTGCAGAAGAGCCGATTCCGAACTGGCCGTGTCGCCCGCAATAGCAACCGGGCGCATCACCACCTCTGCTCCATGATTTTTCGATACAGAGGCGATGGCTGTGTCATCTGTGCTCACCACGACGCGAGAGACCATCTCACTGCTGAGCGCTGCCCGGATGCTGCGTGCAACCAAGGGAATCCCCCCCACCTCCGTCAGGTTCTTGCCAGGGATTCCCTTCGACCCCCCTCGGGCCGGGATCAGGGCCAGTGCTGTCACTTCAGGCTTTGGCATCAGAACCTTGAACGGGGATCGACGCGAATGCGATGCGATCAGTCCTACTACTCCTGTCAGATCAGATGACCGATCTTGAGGGGACGCGACTCGGCATTCCTGAGACAGGAATGCTGGCGCACCACACTCTGGCTGCGTTGCTGGCGCCGGCTGAACTTGTTGTCGGCCGGAGGGCATGCCACAAACAACGTCCTGACGCACTCCTGGCCTGGGGACGTCGGCCCAGTGCACGACGCGTCGAGGAGCTGGGTTGCCGCTGGCGGATCCCTGTCTGGCATCTCGAAGATGGACTGGTGCGCTCTCTCAAGAAGGGGAGAGACCACCCCCCCCTCTGCCTGCTGATCGATGACATCGGCGTCCACTTCGACTGCACGGCACCAAGCCGGATTGAGCAGCGGATTGGGACAGCACTCACACCAGACCAGACGAACCGGGCGCGAGTGGTGCGCACGCTCTGGCGACGGGAGCGGTTGAGCAAGCTCAATCCGGTGCGGGAATCACCGCATCCCCAGCAGCCTTATGTCTTGGTTGCCGATCAGTCAGCAGGCGATCTTTCCATCGCGATGGGTGGGGCTGATGCCGGTTGTTTTCGACAAATGCTCCAGGCTGCCCTGATCGAGCATCCCCATCACCTTGTCGTCGTCAAAGTGCACCCTGATGTCATTCGGGGCAAAGCACGCGGTCATTTCCTTCCGAGTGAGCTTGACCACCCGCGGATTCAGCTCTCTGCAGACGGGTTGCATCCTGCGGCACTGCTGGAGCATGCCGATGTGGTGTACACCGTCACCTCACAGATGGGCTTTGAAGCACTGCTCTGGGGAAAGCCGGTCCGTTGCTTTGGCTTGCCGTTCTATGCCGGCTGGGGGCTGACTGAGGATCGGCTTTCTTCTCCTGTCCGCCGAAAAAACGGTGCCTCTCTCGAAGCACTGGTGCATGCCTGTCTGATTGAGTCAGTTCGTTGCATTGATCCCCACCGACGGGCTCCCTGTCAGATCGAAGAGCTGATGCAGGCAATCGGATTGCAGCGCCGTCTTCAACAGCAGGCGCCCGAACGGGTGGATGCCTTTGGTTTCACACCCTGGAAGCAGAGGAATCTGCGCCGGTTTCTCGCGGGCAGTGATCTGCGCTTCCGTCGATCAGGGCGACAGCCCGGCGTGAGCACCACGGCAGTGGCGATCTGGGGGCGTCGCGGTCAGCCATCCGTTTTGGAATCGGCCCGTGTTCGCAAACTTCCACTACTGCATGTCGAAGATGGCTTTCTGCGATCTGTCGGCCTGGGCGCAGACCTCATTGATCCCATTTCATGGGTGGTGGATCGCTCCGGGATGTATTACGACGCCACACGTCCAAGCGATCTGGAATGCCTTCTGGCGGGAGAATCCTGGACTGAGGCACAGCTGTCCCGTGCCGCCGCGCTGCGCCAGCGTTTGGTGTTGGAAGCGATCACGAAATACAACCTTCCGTCCTTCCGCTGGCAGCGACCGGAGCATCAGCAGCGGGTTGTGCTGGTGGTCGGGCAGGTGGAGAGTGATGCTTCGATCCAATTCGGAGCGCCAGGCATCAAAACCAATCTTGCCCTGCTGCAAGCCGTACGCGTTGCAGAGCCGGATGCCTACCTGGTTTACAAACCCCACCCTGATGTCACGGCAGGCCTGTGCCGCGCCGGAGATGGGGAGGACGGTGCCGCGGAGGTTTGCGATGAGGTGCTCACCGGAGGGGCGATGCAACAGATGTTTTCTGAAATCGACGCGCTCCATGTGCTCACGTCCTTAGCAGGCTTTGAAGCGCTGCTTCGGGGAGTGGAGGTGCATTGCTGGGGACTGCCGTTCTATGCGGGCTGGGGACTCACCATCGATCGTGAGCAGACGGCCAGGAGACGTCGCAACCTGAGCCTGGATGCACTCGTCCATGCGGCCCTGATCGACTATCCGCGCTATGTCGGCCGCCAGAGTGGTTGGTTCATGACAGCTGAACAAGCCATTGATGAGCTTGTTGCTTGGCGGGAATCACCGCCCGTCCGTCGCACCCTGGTGCAGGCGGTGTTTCGCCACTGGGGGCGACTGAGACGTCGTTAGGACGTGCCAGGATTTCGTTAGATCGTCTGGGCGGATAACGGTTTGGGCAGGGGACGGGCACCGGCGTTGGTTCAGGTGCGCATCGAAGGACCGGTCCTGCTGCTGATGGGACCGATCGGGTTGTTTTTTGCCCGATTCAGCCGTTATCTGCGCGGCTGTGGAATCCCCGTCTACAAAGTGAATTTTCCATTGAGGGAATTTGGATTCCCCGATGACGTAAAGGTGCCGTTCAACGGTTCAATGGACACCTGGCGCCCGTTTCTTCGGCAACTTCTCCAAGAGAGGGGGATCCGCCACATTTTTATGTATGGGGATTTCATCATTCCCCATCGAATCGCGATCGAGGAGGCCCGTGATCTGGGCGTGGAAGCATGGGTGTTCGAGTTGGGATACATCCGTCCGAATTACGTGACCCTGGAGCGTGAGCGGGTGAATGCTCGTTCCAACCTCAATCAACCCGTTGAGCAGTATCTGGCTCTGCCCCCCGTGGACGCCCTTCCTCAAGACATCGTGCTGGATCCAGGCTGGCGCTGGCGAAAGGCTTGGAAGGCGCCCACATTTATTCAGCACGCCTTCACCCGGTACCCAATCATCGAAGGTGAGCACAAACTGCAACCGTCACCTCGTTTTTTGTGGTGTCAGCTCAGGGGCAGCTGGCGTTACTGGATCTACCGGTGGCAGGAAAAGGATCTCAAACAGAGATTGCTCGAGCACCTCTCTTATTTCCTCACCGTCCTTCAGGTCTCCAGTGATTCTCAGATCCAGATGGGATCGCCTTATCGAGGAATGCACGACTTCATTGAAGACGTCATCCGCTCATTCGCGGGCCATGCCCATGCATCGGATCATCTTGCTTTTAAACATCACCCAAGAGATCGGGGCTACAACAATTACGCGAGTCTCATCAATTTGCTGGCACGCCGTTATGGCGTTCATGGACGTATCCATTACTTCCACGATGGTGCACTCAGTCGATTTCTTCGAACCTGTCGGGGGGTGATCACTGTCAACAGCACGGTTGGACTTCAAGCTCTGTTTCATGCCGTGCCGACGAAAACAATGGGAAAAACTTTCTACAACCTGGATGGGCTAACCGATCAGAAATCTCTGGATACGTTTTGGCTGGACCCTCAACCCAGTGATCGATCGCTTTTCTATCGCTTCTACCACCACCTGGTGAAGACCACCCAGGTCAATGGAAACTTTGATGGTGATTTCCCTTTCCGGATCACCTTCCCGATCGGTCTGGAAGCCAGACAGCTGGAACCCCGCCCGCAGCTGTCTCCATCAAAGCCAAAACCCCTATCCCATCCCCTGATTTTGGTCGGCAGGGTCGCGTCCCGCCTTGGCTGGGCTGGCCTGGGATTTCTTCTCTACGGCCTGCAGCTGCCTGCCTTTCTCCTACGGCGTTCTGACTGGGCGGGGCATCTCATGAAGATGTCATCCGCCATTGCACTACGTGCACTCGGTGTCCAGACAGTGGTCGACGACAGCCAACGCAGTGAGCCCACTGGCGTTCCTCTCGTCCACATCTACAACCATCGCAGCCCCTGCGATGGACTTGTTGTGCAGGGGGTGCTCGGGATGCCAAGTCTTATTACGGCCCAGTTGCATCTCCGTTGGATTCTGCCCGGTTTTGCGGCTGCAGCTCGCAACGCTGGACAGGCGGTCATGGATCACCGGCGGACGGAATCAAGGCTGCAGGGAATGATGGGTGTGTCGGCTCTTCTCCGGGAGCACGGGCAAGTGATGCTGGCTCCAAACGGCTCACTCGTGACACCCATTGAGGAGAGGGTGTCTCCCAGTGCATGGATGTTGGCGAAGCATTACGGCGGTGTGGTGGTCCCGTGGGCTTTTTCCTATGAAGGACTGGACGATGCGATCGGTCCGCAATACAAGCCGTTGCAATTGCTCTTCCGACGCCTATCGGCACCGATGGGCACCATTCATTGCCGTCGCGGGCGGGCAATGGATCTGGAGTTGCCGCAGAATCTTCAGGACCGTGATGGTTTCAGTCGTGCTGTGCAGGATTTCTACCGGCGGGAGCTGCCAGAACAAGGCTGATGTTGTGACCGCCGAAGCCGAAGGCGTTTTTCAGGAGTAGACGTTCCCGATTGGACGTCGCCATGGTCACCGGTCCGGATTGAGAAACGGCGAGTTCCACTTCAGAGTCCAATGGCTCGGCATTGAGACTGCGGGGAGTGATCCCTACTCGCATGGATTGGAACGCGATGATGGCTTCAACGGCACCAGCGCCTCCGAGGAGATGCCCGAGTTGACCTTTCGGCGCGCAAACTGGAATTTGATCCGCAGCGCTACCAAGACTGCGTCGTAAGGCACGTGCTTCAGCAAGGTCACCAAGACTGGTGCCTGTGGCGTGGGCTTGCACGGCGGTGATGTCGCAGGGTTGGACGTCAGCACGCCGCAGAGCATCTTCAATCGCCCTGCTGGCCTGGCGGCCCTCTGGTTCCGGAGCAACGATGTGATGAGCGTCACTGCTGCTGCCGCAGGCAAGGAGCCATCCCAGCGGTGCATCGGCAGGGACATCAGGATTGCGCATTAACGCCAGCACACCTGCTCCCTCGGAGAGCACAAATCCATCCCTGTCCTGGCCGTAAGGACGCGAGGCCTGCTTGGGAGCATCGTTCCGGCACGACAGTGCGCGCATCGCTGAAAAGCCAACAAGACCGAGTCGATTGACCGGTGCTTCGGCTCCACCGGCTAAGACGAGATCGGCTCGATCATCATTCAGCAGCATCTGGGCGAGCATCAGAGCCTCGGCACCAGAAGCACAGGCCGAAACAGGGGTATGAGCTCCTCCATTAAGACCCAGGTCAATGGCAACTTGCCCAGCTGGTGCATCTGGAATCAACATCGGCACCGTGAGCGGATTAACCCTGGTTGGCCCCCCGGCGGTGAGCTGTTCATGTTGCGCATGCATTGTCGCCAGGCCACCGATGCCTGTCCCGATGACGACGGCAATACGGTTGGGATCAATGCCGACTCGAAACGGAGCCGCCATGGACCAGGCTTGCCGAGCAGCGAGTACGGCAAGCTGAGCACAGCGGTCTGATCGACGCTGGAGAAGAGGTTCAAGCGTTGATAGCGCCTGCTCATGTACCCGCCCAGCGATCTGGGTTGTCAGATCAGCGGCCCAGGCATCGTTGAGAGATTGAATGCCCGAGCGTTCAGCAAGGACAGCATTCCAAGTGCTTTCCGCATCCTTCCCCAATGGGTTGATGCTGCCCCAGCCGATGACAGCAGTGCGTTCAGGGGGTTTCTGCATGGGTGGGCTGGATGTCCAGCGACTCGAGATGACGCTGAATGTCCCCGACGGTACGGAATTGAAGGAGGTCTTCCTCCTTGATACGAATGCCGAAGGATGTATCTGCTTCGATCAAAATTTCATAAAAGCCAAGAGAGTCGATACCGATGTCCTCCATCAATCGGGCTTCCGGCGTGATGGAGGCAGGATCGGCTCCGGAGATTCGATGCAGGATCTCAGTCAGTCGTCCCTGCAGCTCCTGCTTTTCAGGGAGCGATTCGCTCAATCCAGCTGCTCCGAAATTGCGGTGATTCAAAATATCAGTGCCGACCGTTTTGAGAGTCACCGCGGTACCAGCTGAATCGCTGGTAGATCGGCTGATGTTCGACATCGATAAAGAATCGAAGGCGTTCCTCTGGAAGCCGTTTCAAATCGGCAGACATCAGGATTTCGGTGATTTGATTGAAATCCCTGGCCAGGGAGAGGTTGCAGACGCGCGCTTCCATCAAGTTGAAGTACTGGCGCAGCAAAACTGGTAATCGAAAGCTGTCGGAAAGTTCGTTTCGAATGCTGACTTCCAAAGCCTGAACATTGCTGATCGGATGGGGCAGGTCCGATCCTTTAATCGCCTCGACGGGGTGACGGGGTGCTGGCAGCTTCGGTTCTCTCTGCCTGTAAGGGGGACGCATCAAGGCGCTCAGGAAAGCCTGATTGACAGCATCCGAATAGGCGAAATGGTTGAAGGAGACCAACCCATGCAGGGTGGTGTAACCGGATCGCACCGCGATGAGCAAGCCTCCACGAAACAGCGCCATCAGTGAATGCGGTTGTTTCTGAAATCGGCCAGCCAGGGCAACTCTGCCGATCTCAAGGTGATGTCCCCAGCCGGTCAGCCTCTCCTTAATGCCGGGGTAGACATGCTCCAGATAAGACTTTTCTCCATCAGGAAGGAGATCAGCTGATGTTCCCTCTGGAGTGAACTGGAGTCGGGCGGATCCTGCGAGGACACCGCTGCTGGCTTCAAGCAGAACCAGATGGTCGTAGGAGGAATCTCTCCCGTCCAGATCGGTGGTTTGCCCGGAACCGGAGAGCTGCTCTCTGTAGGTTGACTCTCGCAACTGTCCTACAGCTGTCGCCACCGGATCGAATCGATCTCCCGGCAAGAGATACAGATCGAGGCCTTCAATCGAGAACAACCGGCCGGGTCCTAGATGGGTCGCAATGACATCAGCCGGCAGAGCCACCTCTTGGGGGATGGACGAACCAGGCAGTGTCATCGATGTCCCGTTCCGTCTCAATGTGAGGGAAGATTAAAGCCCAGCTCCGCATTTTTTCGCTGTTCCAAACCTCGCCCATGCCTTTCCCTCAATGCTCAGGTGCTGCGATTCGGCGCGTCGCGCCCATGTTGGTGGTCGGCATGGTTTGTCTGCCGTTCGATGCGCCAATGCATGGCCGTCCCGTTGATGTGGTGCCCGGCATGGCGGCGGTGAACGGAACGGCCGGCCCCAATGGCGCCTATCGCTACCGGTTGGGTCCTGGGGACAAGCTCTCCATGAAGGTGTTCAAAATGGATGGCTATGAAGCCTCGGTCCAGGTGTTGAGTGATGGAACGATCAACTTGCCCCGCCTCGGCACCGTTCCTGTTTGGGGCCTGACGCTAGAAGAAGCCAAACAGGTGATCACTGATGGGTATGCCCGCATTCTTCGGAGCCCGTTGGTGTACCTCGATCTTGTTAATCCTCGTCCGATCAAGGTGACCGTGACTGGTCATGTTGAGCGTCCAGGGGTCTTCTCGTTAGCGGCATCCAAAGAACAGGGTTGGCCAACGTTGGTCGATGTCATTCAAAAAGCAGGTGGTATCGCGGCAACTGGAGATCTATCTCGACTTGAGGTGACCCGGCCGTCTGCCGTTCAAGGAGGCGAACCGACGAGCACCACTTACGACTTCCTGACTGTCCTTCGCGATGGCGGGCAGGCACCGACTCCTCTGATCTACGACGGTGACAGTGTGACGGTTTACCAGGCCGAGTCCCTGGGCAATGCCGACATGATTACGACGGCAGCATCCAACTTCGCTCCAGCAACGATCAAGGTGAATGTGATCGGCGAGGTTCGCAAGCCGGGCGTTGTCTCCGTCCCCTCAAACGCTCCGCTGTCACGGGCCATTCTCGCGTCGGGAGGTATCACGCGGCGAGGCAGTGATAACACCGTCGATCTAATCAGAGTGGATGGAGAAGGCAAGCCAATGGTGAAGACAATGGGGTTCAACCCGAAGGCCATTCTCAGCAGTCCCACCAATCCCCCTCTGCGGCAAGGAGATGTTCTGGTGATCAACCGCAATCAACTTGCGCGGGTGACCGATGCTCTCGAAGATGCATTGAAACCGTTGAGCCCACTGGTCAGAGTGAGCTCAATCTTCAGGCTGTTGGGGCTACCAGTCAGCGAACTCATGGGACTTTGATCATCTGCTTCAGATTCCAAGTCGCTCCCAGATCACGCCGAGATTGGCCTGGTGCAGTTCGGTGCTGAAACATGCAGCGATGTCCTGATCGGACAATCGGCAGGTGACATCGGAGTCTGCTTCGAGGTTGCGGCGGAAGTCCCCCCCCTCAACGTTCCAAGCTGTGTGAGCGTTGCGCTGAACTATTTGGTAGGCGTCCTCGCGGGAGATCCCATTCGCGACGAGCGCAAGCAAAACGCGTTGGCTGAACACAACACCGCCATACACATTCATGTTGCGTCGCATGTTGTCTGGATAGACCCCGAGCCCTTCAACAACGGCGGTCATCTCCCTCAACATGAAGTGCAGGGTCCCCGACACATCAGGCAACATCATGCGCTCGTTGGAGCTGTGGCTGATGTCCCTCTCGTGCCAAAGCGCCACATTTTCCAATGCAGCGATGGTGTAGCTACGCAACACCCTCGCAAGGCCACCGATGCGTTCACTGCGGATCGGATTTCGCTTGTGGGGCATCGCCGAACTCCCTTTCTGTCCTTTGGCGAAGTTTTCCTCCACTTCCAACACATCCGTTCTCTGAAGATTGCGGATTTCCGTGGAAAAACGTTCAAGCGAAGCACCCACGAGAGCAAGGGTTTGCACGTAGTCGGCATGCCGGTCCCGTGAGATCACCTGGGTGCTGGCTGTATCGGGGATAAGACCAAGAATTTC
Source organism: Synechococcus sp. MIT S1220 (assembly GCF_047303025.1). Lineage (NCBI taxonomy): Bacteria > Bacillati > Cyanobacteriota > Cyanophyceae > Synechococcales > Synechococcaceae > Synechococcus > Synechococcus sp. MIT S1220. The sequence goes on from NZ_CP138939.1 coordinate 3,093,515, forward strand.
ACATGTGATTCGCTCAACCTCCGGATCCGTGTTCGCGTAGGTGCCCATCGCACCGCTGATCTGCCCCACTGCCACATCGTTCTCGAGGCGCTCAAGCCGCGTGCGATTCCGCTCTGTTTCAGCGAGCCAGCCCGCCACCTTGAAACCGAAAGTGATTGGTTCTCCATGAATGGCGTGAGATCGCCCAATCATTGCAGTCGTTTTGTGGTTCCGAGCCAGGGTTCGCAATGCCTCAGCCAAGGCATCAAGTTCCCTCCGCAATAGAGCGACAGAACGTTTCAGCTGAAGGGCCAGGCCCGTATCCAGTACATCTGAGCTGGTCATGCCCACGTGAATGAATCGCCCGGCATCCCCCACGTGTTCGTTCACATTGGTGAGAAAAGCAATCACATCGTGACGAACCTCGGCCTCGATCTCGAGAATCCGTTCCACGGAGAAGGACGCCTTGCTTCGGATTGTGGTGAGTGCTTCTTCAGGAACGCGTCCTAGCCTGCAATTGGCCTCAGTGGCGGCAATCTCCACATCCAGCCAACTCTGGAACTTCGCCTGATCTGTCCAGATAGAACCCATTTCGGGCAAGGTGTAGCGCTCGATCAACGGGCTGCGCGGTCTCACAACCTGGTGAATCTATGAGGTCAACTGTCTGGATTCTCTTGTCCTGATGCCTAATGACTTGTTGACAAGAATTCAGGGTCGGATAATGGGGATTGAAAGTGGAGCGGTTCATTTCTGAGCGCCAGAGACGATCAACTCCACGCAGCCTTAAAGGGCCATGGCAGTAACGATTTATCTGCACTGGACAGCAACGGGATACGACTGGATTAGGCCCGGTCATTACCACTCGATTATTTCCGGTGATGGTGTTATCCATCGCTTTCATTCTTACAACGTTGATCTGCCAGCCCACACTTGGCGACGGAACAGCAACAGCATTGCGCTCTCATGTGCCTGTATGGGTGGCATGCCAGATCCTTGGACGGTGCCTCCTACAGATGCACAACTCAAAAGCCTTTGCTTTGAAGCTGCATCAGTAGCCCGTGAATGGGGGTGGTCAGCTGAGCAGATCAATCTCAACAGAGTGATGACTCATGCGGAGGCTGCTTCGAACCGTGATGGTCGGATCATGCATGACAATTACGGGCCGGTGATCTGGGGTGGCAGTGGAGAACGGTGGGATCTCCTACAGCTTGCGCAAAATTCAACAATCGACGGAGGTGATCAGTTGCGTTACTGGATTCGAGAATTCCTGGAGAATCCTGATGAAAAGCAAGCAGTAGAGGAAAGATTGACATTTCAAGGATTCACTGTAATCAAAGCCAAGGGGTCAGATCTTGCTGTCCAGATCGATCAAGAGGGACGCTCATGGGCTCGGTTGGTGGATCTACTCGAACGGTATGAAATCGCTCATGTTTGGGATGCCGAAAGCAAACGAATCCTTATCGGTGCCTTGGATGTGGCACCGACTTTTCGTGATGATGCGCTGCAGGCATCAATCGGTTGGCCACTCATTGACGTTGCTCTGCAGACCAGAACAGCACCGATCATTCTCCGCGGGATTCTGCGCCCATCAGAAGGGGGAGATCGGGCTTGGTGCCGCGTTGTCGAATTTGCTGAAGAGTTTGGAATTTCCGTTCGCTTTGATCCATTGGAACTTGGCGAACGGCGTGGAGGCTGAAGCGGCCGACTCAGAGCGCCGAGCTGTCACGGTCACCCGTGCGGATGCGTACAACAGACTCGACTGGGGAAATAAAGATCTTGCCGTCTCCGATCTCTCCGGTGCGAGCGGCATCACCGATAGCGGTCACAACGTCTTCGACGAGGTTGTCTTCGACAACAACCTCTATCTTGAGCTTCTGTAAAAACTCAACCGTGAATTCAGATCCTCGATAACGCTCAACCTGCCCTTTTTGACGCCCAAACCCTCTCACCTCTGTCACTGTCATCCCAATGATGCCGGCCTCGACCAGAGCCACCTTTACATCTTCAAGTTTGAACGGACGGATGATCGCCTCAACTTTCCGCATGGCTCCAAGCTTTTCCAACAGGATGACTGGGCCAGACCGGAAGCGCGTACTTCCTGTTACAGAATGGTGAAGTGAGTGGCCTTCTAGGTTCGTTCGATCTGCGGCTCTTATTGCTCCTTGACTGCATCTGCATCCGATCAAGCGACACGCACACCGTTGTATGGCGATAGGGCCATCTCGCATGCGGAATTGATTTGCTTCGAAAACCCCAGGCCTGGGCGACCTTATGAAGTGTCGATTAAATTGCCAGAATTCACCTGCAAGTGCCCCTTTTCGGGCTATCCAGATTTTGCGGTTTTGAATCTGATTTATCAGCCCGGACCAAAAGTTGTTGAATTAAAGGCGATCAAGCTTTATATCAATAGTTATCGAGATCGTTCAATTTCCCATGAAGAAGTAACAAATCGGATTTTGGATGATCTTGTTGAAGCTTGTGAGCCCATCTGGATGCAGTTAGAAGCAGATTTCAACCCACGAGGCAATGTTCATACTGTGGTCCGTGTCAGCCACGGTGAACGTCAACCGTGTTGACCTGCCTGAAGGAGGGTTGGTAATTCCATCGCAAATGCTGTGAGGTTACGGTTGCATATTCCGCCAACATGAAGCTGCTCCTTCGTTGCAATCGCCCAAAGCTGACGGGTTGCCACCAGGCTTAACCCCCCTCCAATCAAGGTCACTGCAAACCCTAGATAGACCAATGGAACCCCAGGATCACGTTTAAGCAGCAATCCGCTGGCAGGGAGGACGGACGCGACCCGCAGGGGAAGACCTTTGACGACGACGGCCTCGCCGCCCGGTCGCAAGAGTGCCAGACGTGTGCCGTCCTCATCAAACACCTGGACGGGCCCCTGCTCGCTTTCGAGGCTAAGTAGAACTGGCTGTGTCCCATCGGGACGGGTCGGAAGTACAAGTCCCCAAACCTGATCACCGAGTTCAGAGAAGGTTCGGAGCGGAAGCTGAAGCTCTGGGCTGCGGCCAATCTTCAAGGTGAGTGCGGCCAGAGACCAATCAGCTTGGTAGATCGTGATGCCACGATGGCGCAGCGGGTGATTCACACTGATTTCGCGATTCTGATCCAAGCCCCCGCCAGGCTCGACGAGATTGAGTGTTGAGCGAAATTGTTCAGGACGTCCTGCAGGATCCCGTTCGATTCGGAAGTCGGTGAGGGTGATGCTTAGCTGATTTTCTCCCTCTCGATTGAGCAGATCCAGACTGCGCTCCGGGGCGAGGAAGCGTTCCAGTCGGTTGCCTGCCAGTGCTCCCCAAGCAGCCCCCAACATCAATAGGACCAATCCCGTGTGGACGAGTAACGGACCGACCCGCCCGGAAACTCCTTTTCTTGCAGCAAAACGGCCTTCAGCTTTTCGGAGTTGCCATCCTTGGTTGTTGAGGACGACACTTAATCGATCAAGGCAGGTTTCTGGATCACTGCAGGTGATGCTTTCAGCGATGGCCAGTTTGCTGAGTTGACGAGGTGTGCCGTAATCGACCCAAAGGCGTGCAGCCTGGAGCGCCGGCCATTGACGCCGCCAGCTGCAAAGAATGAGCGAGATCCCCAGCCAGGAAAGAAGAAGCAGGAACCAGTTGCTCGAGTACACATGATCCAGCTGAAGGAGAAGGACCTGTTGGCCGTTCAACAAACCGAGCCAGCGGGCATCTGCATAGGCTTCGATGTACTGACCTGGGGCATCACCCTGAGGAATCGCCGTGCCGATGGCGCTAGCGAGAGCGATCAGCAACAACAGCACAATCGCCAGCCGTAAATCTGAAAGCCAGGCAGCCAGACGGTTCAGGGGATTGCGCATCGCGATCAGGCCCAGCGGGCAAGGAGCGTCAGCAAGCCACTGGACAACAGGATCACCCCGCTGATCGGAGGCACCCATCGACCAATCGGTCGCAAAGCAAGCAGTTTCGGAACGGCTGCGGCAAACGTACCCGCAAGCAATAGGGGAAGGACCTGGCCGATGCCGAAACTTGTAAGGAGGGCCATGCCAACGAGGGGACGGCCGCTTTGGGCGATCCAGGCCAGCAGAACAGCAAGAACAGGAGTCGTACAAGGGGACGCCGCCAGTCCGAAAGCCAGGCCTGCTGCGACTGGAGCAACGGACGCTGGAACTCGCTTTCGCCAGACTTCAGGGTCAGGTCCACTGGGAAGGGGCAGCCTCAAAAGCCCGAGCAGATTGAGACCCATCACCACGGCGAGAATGGCCACAAGCGTGGGGATCAGTGCAGGCACCTGCCCGTAGATCCTGCCAAGCAGACCGCTGAGACTACCCAGCAGCACCAGAGCTCCAACAATCCCACCGCAGAATGCGAGGCTCCGTTGCCAGGGTTGCCGCCCATCCTCAAACCCTGCCAGATAGGCCAGCGTCACGGGCAATAGAGAAAGAGAGCAGGGACCCAGACTGGTCAGAGCTCCGCCTGTGAAAACAAAGGCCAGCGTGAGTGGACCTGGATTGAGCAGGGCGGATTCCAGCAGTTGTTCACTGCGCTGCGCCAGGTCGGATAGCAACAGCAGATCCAGAGGGGGTCACGCGGGGCTGATCAAGCCTATCGAGCCCGTTGGGTGGAACTGTGACGTCCAGCGTTACGACCTCCGATCAGCCCTGTGGATTCCATCGAGCAACGGATCAGGAGTCCGAGGATGATCAGGCTTGACATCAATGAATTACCGCCATAGCTGATCAGTGGTAGCGGTAACCCTGTTGTTGGCATCGAGCCAGACGCGACGGCGATATTGAGAATCGATTGCCCAACAAGAATCGTGCAGCATCCGATCGCCACTAGGCGGGCTTGATTGCTGCGGCAACGTAAAGCGACACGCAATCCCACCCAAGCCACAAGCATCAAGAAGAGCAGAAGCATCAGGGAGCCAACAAATCCAAATTCCTCGGCAAAAACTGCGTAGATGAAATCCGTGCTTTGAATCGGCAGGTACTGCAACTTCTGCGTAGATAGTCCATAACCCTGGCCGACCATCCCACCGGAGCCGATGGCTAGAAGACTCTGGACAAGTTGATAGCCGTCTCCCATGGGATCTTTCCAGGGATCCAGGAACGACACCACACGCAACCGTTGATATTCGTTCAAAAGAATGCTGGTTACCCCGAGAGCGGTTCCCGCGATGGCGGTGCCGAAAAGGCTTCTGAGGCGAAGGCCAGCGGCCAGTGCCATCATCCAGAGGGTGAGACCCATTAAGGCTGCTGTCGACAAGTTCGGTTGCTTCAGGATCAGGAGCAGCAATCCAGCGAAGCTACAGAGCCAAAGCAGTTTTTCGTCAAGTCCGATGCGTTTCCAAGGCGCAAAAAGATTTGCGGCTTGCAACACCACGAATGGCTTGACCAGTTCCGAGGGCTGAATCTGAAGGGGGCCAAGCACGAGCCAACGACTCGCTCCATTGACTGTTGTTCCCATGACGAGGGTGGCGGCGATCATCAGGCAACCGACCCACAAGGCTGGTCCGCACCATCGCAACCAGCGTCTGAGACTTGTGCTGATAGCGAGCCCCAGAAGGCTCCAACTGGCAACAAGCCAGATGGCCTGCCGCTTGATGTAAAAGGCTCCATCACCTAGCTCACGCAGGGCGACCCACCAGCTAGCGGATCCGAGAACCACAAGGCCTGCCACACTCCAGAAAGCAGCGAGACCGACCAGCAACCGGGCTTCAGCAGGCCACAGCTGCCAAGGAAGTGGGAGCAGCCGTTGCATTAAGCCTGGCTGCTCTCTGCTCCGTTCCCGGACTGATCTGCGTTGGGTGACGGAAGCTGAGGACAAGAATTCTTAACGCATGCCGGAGTGATCCCATTGAGCCGTGCCGGCCATCATTTGCCAAGTCAGTGACACGGGATTGGAAGATCTGCTAACCGGGTCAATCGACGCTCAAGCAGCCCGAAGACGCTCGTGCTCCACTTCCCAATGCACAAATTGACCCCAGGATTGTTGGCGGACCCAACACCGACCACCTCGACACTGAATCACCTGAAAAGGAGGCAGATCACACGGTTGGTTCTCCAGAGTGACGAAGCTCCCTGGACGCAAGAGCTGCACCACATTTGGTTTGGTTGGCAGCTGGTCGGACACGACCTGAAAAAACGGGTGGGAAGATCCTCTAGGTGAATTTCGCTGGAAGCCCTGGATGAAGGGTTTTCTTTGGGATCAGGTCTGCTTTTATGGCGGAATGGCGTCAAAACAGAGACTTGATCTTCAGCTCCTGACGCTCGGTCTGGTTGCATCACGCCAGCAGGCCCAACAATTAATCCGTGCGGGCAAGGTCAGAGACATCCGTGGAGAAATCTTGGATAAGCCTGGGATGGACGTTCGCATTGATTGCGAGTTGAAGGTGGAACAACCCCCTCGTTTTGTTTCAAGAGGCGGATACAAGCTTCTTGCTGGGTTGGAAGCGTTCTCAATCGAGGTCAGAGAGCGCGTGTGTCTTGATGGGGGAATCTCAACCGGTGGTTTTACTGATTGTCTGCTCCAACATGGTGCCAGTCGGGTTTACGGGGTGGATGTTGGCTATGGGCAGACGGCCTGGAGCCTGAGAACCGACAACCGCTTGGTTTTGCGTGAACGCACCAACCTGCGCCATCTGGATGCATCGTCTCTTTACCAAGATGGTGATCCCTGGCCGACATTGGCTGTCACTGATGTGTCGTTCATTTCTCTTCGCTTGATCTTGCCGGCCTTGAGACGGTTGCTTTCCGGCGACGATCCCGAAGCCCTCGTGCTGATCAAGCCTCAATTTGAAGTCGGCAAAGGCCATGTCGGCAAAGGAGGTGTGGTTAGGGACCAGACGGCCCACCTCGATGCGATTGAGAGCGTTCTTGCAGCAGCTTCGGAACTCGATTGGTACCCACAGGGAATCGTGGCTTCACCAATCACAGGACCAGCTGGAAATCATGAATACGTTCTATGGCTTGCGACAAGACAACCGACCACACAATTACCGATTCTCACAAAACTGATTGCTGAGACCTTTTTATCAGCACCGAAAAATTAATCCAATCTCCAATAAAAAAACCCAACCAAAAATGGTTGGGTTTAGAGATTCAAACTAAAAATCTGATCAATTACCAACGTTCACTTGGAATCGCCCCGTACACAATTCCACCTTAATGATGCGACCTCCTTGTTTCTGAATACGCTGTTGCTCAGCGAACCAGCTGTCATAAGGAACCCACTTGGTGAAGAAGGTATTTTGCAATTCTCGCTGTGTCCGAACCTTTTCAGGACTAGGGATACAGGCGGTGACTTTGAACATCCGCATGGGAGTCAGTTACCCAGTCCAGAGCAGATGTAGTCGAAATACACGCCCATCTCCTTACCAGCATCAGCTCCAACCAGGGAGGCCGTGACCTCTTTCATCGCCTGGATGGCTTGGACAGTCGCGCCAATGGGAACACCAAGGGAGTTGTATGTTTCCTTGAGACCATTCAGCACTCTCTCGTCGAGAATGGAAGTATCTCCGGCGAGCATGGCGTATGTGGAATACCGGAGGTAATAGTCCAGATCGCGGATGCAGGCTGCATAACGGCGAGTCGTGTACATGTTGCCGCCCGGACGAGTGATATCCGAATAAAGCAGAGCCTTGGCAACGGCATCACGAATGATGGCGGATGCGTTGGCGCTGATCGTGGCTGCAGCGCGTACCCGCAGCTCACCACTGACGAAGTACGACTCGAGATTGGTCATCGAGGCCGTGTCCAGGTAAAGACCCTGGACATCAGACTTATTGATGACGTTGGTGATGGCGTCTTGCATGGATCCGTGTGTGGAGCGGGAAGTCGATTAATGGGTTGGGGATCAGGACAGAGCGCCCACCACGTAGTCGAAGTAGGAGCCAGCTTCGTCGGCATCAGCGCCGGTCAGAAGCCCCATGGCAACGGCCTTCATCTCCCGAACAGATTCGGCCAGGGCCTCAAGGGGAGTGCCCAAGGAGCGATAGAGCTCCTTGGCGCCGATCACACCAATTTCCTCAATTGGTGTGACGTCGCCAGCGACGATTCCATAGGTGACTAGGCGCAGGTAGTAATCCATGTCGCGAAGGCACGTGGCTGTCATTTCTTGCCCGTAGGCATTGCCCCCGGGAGAAATGACATCTGGTCGCTTCTGAAACAGCTGGCCTCCAGCCTGTTTAACGATGCGCTCGCGGCTCTCGCTCAAGACCTGGGCCACACGAAGACGGCGTTGACCGCCAGTCACGAAGGCCTTGATCTGGTCGAGTTCGCCAGGGCTGAGGTAGCGGGCTTCGGCGTCCGCGTTGATGATCGAGTTGGAGACGATGCTCATGCAGTTCTGCCTCGAAACAAGCGGCCGCCCGTAGGAGACCGATATCCGGTGAATAAGGTGGTGATCCGGTGAGGATCGTTTCTCAGACTAAGGGCTGAGAGCCTGGAGCGAAGTGAGCGGGCCGGAGGTGTTCACAACGTTCAACAAGATCGTTGCGAAGCTCCTTGTGCAAGTTTCGTCCCTGCTGAGCAAGACGTCAGCGATGGCATTCTGCGCCATCTTGATGATGAAACTGATCCGGGGGTAACAGTTCTTCATCGCCTTCTTTCCTCGCCGAAACCTCCTGCGCCCCAATGTGTCCGAGTGCATGGTGGTTCATGGGATGTACTAAAAAACCCCTTGACAGATCCGCAGACTGCCAGGGGGTGTTGTTGTTAACAACGAATGAGGATTGCCGTATGTTTTTTTATATCAAATAGGCTGATCTGTAGGTGGATTGAGGCCTGCATTGCCCCTGTACAGGGATGCTGTGCGCGTCACGGTGTCTTGGAACTGCCCAGAGGATGTTTGCAACCCCTTGATGCGAGGCACATCATCGTCGGAGGAGGTGACGTCGCGGAGATCGAGCATGTTTTGAACAGCATGTGGCTGCCCGTTTTCGGCTCGATCTCTCAGGAAATTGGCAACTTCAGCGGAGCTTGCGGCACGACCGAGAAGCGCCAGACCCGCAGCAGACGCTGCTCTCAAAGGAGCCATCGACGACAGACGGTCCTGGAAGAGATTGCTCATTGCAACGGAGGCTACAAAACCAGCCAGATCGATGTCCTGATTTCGGAGCTTGGCTTCAGCGCTCACCAGCCGTTCATTATCGAGCGGGATGCGATTCAGAAGCTGGCGATAGGTGGCGTCAATGGAGACCATCAAAGCCTCGTCCGAAAATGGAGCCGTCAGGACGAGGGCCGTCGGAAGACCATTGCGACGTGAGAAGCCAGAGGCGTCCTGACTCTGCAAGGCACGCTTGAGCCTGTCATTGGGATTGGCTGCATCGGCTGGGCTCCCAGTTTTGAACTGCGCAATGGAACCCCGGAACGTGCTCCAACTGGTTGATATAGGGGTGGAACGATCCTGAATCAAGGGATCAAGTTGAGGGCCTGTCGCCAGGGCGATCGGAGCTGGAATGCTGTCTGATATTTCGCGTCGAAAGCTGGAGAAGGGCATGTTGCCCTCTGCAGATGTGAATTGAATCTGCAGCAAGCGATTGTCGTCGGCCGGGTCACGCCGGGCCATGAGATTGCTGATGGCCTGCGGTTGGCCTTTCTCGGCACGATCCTTGAGGAATGAGCTGATTTCTGATGTTGTCGCTGCTCGCCCGAGCAAGGCCAAGGTTGCTGAAGATGCTGCGCGAAGTGGTGCGAGACGCGACAGGCGATTCTGGAAAACCTCGCTCAATGCCACTGCCTCAATGAATTGAGCCAGGTTGATGTCCTGATTTCTCAATTGCGATTCAGCTGTGTCGAGCCGCTCATCCGTCAGAGGGATGCGGTTGAGGAGTTGACGATAGGTCTCGTCGATGACTGACGCCAACTCGTCTTCACTGAAGGAAGGCTTGAGTTCAATGAAGGAGGGGCGCCCGATCCTGCTCGCGAATCCTGCCGGATCCTGACTCTTTAGAGCGCGCGAAAGGCGTTCACCCGGCACCTCCGGTGCCGCAGCTCCTTTGAAGCTGAGTTTCGTAGACCAGAAGGGACGTTTGGGCGAAGTTTCGTCCTTGCTGGGTTTGACAAGCTCAAGGGCTTGTTCAACCGGGTCGGACGCACCGGCCCCTGATGCCAGGGTCCAGCTAATCCTGGATCCTGATCGGAGGTTCCTCGGCGTGAGATCTCCACTGGTCCGCAGAGAAGTACTGGTCTCACTCTCAGGACGACTGACCGGCGTCGACTCGACGATCGCAGACAGATTGAGGGGCTCACCCCAGCCGGGTGCCCGGCGACTGTTCAAATCTCCAGGCGTGATGAACCGCTCATAGGGAACGGTGTCTTCACCGAAGCAATCGGAATAGTCCTGGCTGTTAATCAGGGAATCAACAACCCCGTAAAAGCCCTTGCGTGCTGCCGTATCAAATAAGGCGTCGATTTCCCAGCGACCAAATGTTGGGCGACCCAGCAGTCGGCGGTGCATAACCTCGATCGCTTTGACGATGTAAAGGCCACTCCAATACCGCTTACGGAACGCATCTGAACGTGCAACGCAACGGACAAAATCACGGAGTGAGATGTCGCCATTTTCAAGACGAGCCTCGTCTGAACTCAGTCGTTCTCCTGCATAGCCTGAGTTCCCCAGAACCTGCGTGTAGACAGCGTTGATAACGGACTGGGTGCTGGATTCCGTTTGTCGTGTACTTGGCAGGCCCGTGCTTCTTGGGCGCACTGTGCCACCTGTGGCGATCTGTTGAAGACGGACCACCCTCGGCCCAACCATGCGGGGCTTGCTGCTGCGCCAGGACCGACTGTCGATCTGACCTGGGCTAGCCAAACCATTGCTGACCAGCAGTCTTCTGCTGTCATAGCCGTAAGGGGCTGGGCGTGTGGCGACTGAGGCTGTTCCGCTAGGGAAAATTGCACCGTATTGGTTGGCAACAGGATCATTCCCCCCTCCATAGACATGTTGGTCAGGGAAAGGCAGCCGGTAGGAGGCATAGAGGGTGACGTACTGAGGTGCTCCTTCAAAAGGTGCACTGAAGTTAAAGAGTTTTCGATTGGATCCCCAGCCCGCGCTCTCCTGAGCTTCTTCCCCTAGATCCCTTAGATAGGGGACCGTTTCCTCCCCAAACACCTGGGCATACTCATCAGAGTTCACCAGTACATCGATCAATCCATAAAGGCCCTGATCGCTGAGAATTGAAAAAGAGCGACGGAATTCCTCAAGGGAGCTGACACCACGGCCGAGAAAATGGCGGTAGGCCAGCTCCACCACGCGGCTATTGACGAAGCCGTCATGGAACTGGCGTCGGTATTCCTTGCTGCAGCCGAGGGCGCGGATGAATTCGCGCATGGAAAGCTGACCCCGTACCACCTGGCTGGCTTCCGACGGGCACGGAACCTGCGAGTAGCCCTTGGCGATGTCCCGCTCGAAGACCTGTCGGTAAGCAGCTCTGATGATCTCGGCTTTCTCTGCTCCCGACAGTCCGGGACGCATCTCAAAGCGCTGTGGACGCTCGGAGGCAAGGGCGTAGATGGCAGGCAATTGGAGGCCCTGCTGCACACTGCTGCCGAGGCGCTGCTTCGTGCTGGGTGTCGAAACGGCTAGCTCTTTGAGCAGCACATTGAAACAATCAATCGCCAGTTGGCGCGCATCCGGCCGGTCCTTAAACAGATCAGCGGAGGCAGCTCGCATTTCCTGCAGAGCTAAATTTGTCGCTGAAAGTGAGCAGTTTTCGAGGAGTAGGTCGCGTAGGCCTCGGGTGTTGACCTCGAGGATGCTTGGGTCTCCCGCCACGATTGCGTAGCCCACGTAGCGCAGGAACCAGCCCATGTCACGGACTGATTTGCGCATGAACGCAGGGCCGTAACGGGCAATGCTGATTGGGGTGAACCCTGTGGGAATAATGATTCGGACATCGGCATCCCCACCTCCGAGATCAAACAAACGAGTAAAGAAATTGCCCCGCTTGGGTGCTGCGCTTTCACCGGTGAAGGTGCGAACGGATTGTTCAAAAGCAGCTTGATCGGCTGCTAGCGGAGCCACTGCCTCTCCAAAGCCTGCTCTGCCGGTTTCGCCTGTACTCAGTGGAGCGTCCAGAAACGAAAGGGGTGTGCCGCCAGCAAAAATCCGATTGGCAGCTCTGGCAACAATCGATTCAGCATTGGCCGCAATGATTCGAGACGCCTCGACCCGATCCTGACCGCTCCGGAAAAAGGTCACCAGAGTGTCCAGCTCGCAACCATCGGGGAAGCGATCCTGCTGCTCGGCCTGACGAACGCTGGAGAGCGGCAGGGTGTCGTACAGCTGAGGGGAAACCCGCGGGCTGCCGCTGCTAGCGGTCACTGTCATTGACGAAAGCAAGCCGGATCGCGCCACGTTACGGCTGCCAGGCGTTTGCTCTCGACTGCCATGAACAAATGTTTGCAGGCTCTCCTTGGGGATCGATCCAGCGCGCATGAGCCGTGAAAAGCTCATAAAGCTCATAGGGATGGGATCTCGTTTCGATGGCTGCCAATCGACTCAGTGATGCCGCTACACCGGTTGTCAGTGCTTTTTACGACCGGTTCCCATATCCAGGTGACCCTCTCCAGGATGGTCCACCTCCGGGATACAACTGGCGCTGGTGCCTATCGAGCGTTGTGGCCGCTGTGCATGGCGATCTAAAGCTGCGCAAAAAGACGCCTCGCATTCTTGACGCGGGCTGCGGTACGGGTGTGAGCACGGACTACCTCTGCCACCTGAATCCAGGCGCGGACGTTCTTGCGATCGATATCAGCGAGGGAGCACTGGCCCTCGCCCGTGAACGGCTTCAGCGCTCAGGGGCAGCAGACCACGTCGCTTCCTTGCGACAAGAGCAGCGGAGCCTGCTGGATTTGAAGAATGAAGGATCTTTTGATTACATCAATTCAGTTGGTGTTCTGCATCACCTCGATCAACCGGAAGCGGGTCTTCGCGCTCTGGCGGATCTGATGGCACCGGATGGGCTGCTCCATTTGTTCCTTTATGCGGATGCCGGTCGCTGGGAAATCCACCGCACACAAAGAGCTCTCTCATTGCTGCATGCCGGATCGGGGTCCGATGGCCTGAAACTTGGCCGTGATCTGCTCGCATCTCTGCCTGAAACAAATCGCCTGCGGAAGGATCACGAACAACGCTGGGCGGTTGACTGCGCTGCTGATGCCAATTTTGCGGACATGTATCTGCATCCACAGGAAACGAGCTACACACTCGATCGCTTATTCGCCTTCATCGATTCAGTTGGATTGCAGTTCGCCGGTTTCTCGAATCCTCAGATCTGGGATCCAGCTCGACTGCTAAAGGGTGAACTTCTCGATAGAGCCAACGACCTGTCGCCTCAAGAGCAGTGGTCATTGGTGGAGCAACTTGACCCAGACATCAGTCATTTCGAGTTCTTCCTTTCCCAAAGCTCTGTCCAGCCTTGCACCTGGCACGACGACATGCTGAGGAGCGCCAGGGCGATTCGCCAGCCCTGTCTCTGGGGTGAGCCCGATCCGGTTCTTGGGCGGGACATGGAACCGATCGCACTTTGCTCGGAGGCGAAGAGCCTGCTTGGAAGCATCGAAGAACAGCCAGACAGGCCCCTGGGAGAACTTGCTCCAGTGGCCTTGATTCGCGATCTCGTCCAACGCCAGATCTTGCTACTTGTGCCCTGAGTCCCAGAGACGCGTGATAGATTCCGCGCGCCATTTCAGGCAGTGCTTGGAAGATTTCTACCGTCTTCAGCGCCGTCTGCTGCTGGCCACCGTTCTGGTGACTCTTGTCGCGGTTCCAATCGTGGCTCTCACCATGAACCTATCGGTGGCGAGCAGTGTGCTCGTGGGTGCATGCGCCGGACTTTTGTACGTGCGTCTGCTTGCCAGGAGCGTGGCCCGGCTCAGTGACCAGTCCCGTGGACTGGGGCGTTTCCAGCTCATCGTTCCGACTTTGCTTGTAGTCGGTGCGGCCAAGCTGCCCCAGCTCGATCTGCTGCCGGCCTTCCTGGGATTCCTTCTCTACAAGCCCGCCCTGATTCTTCAGCACGTCTTTGACAGCTGAAGCTGAGCACTCCTCCCTGCACCCATGGCTTTGCTGCCCTTCTCACTTCCGTTCGCTGAACTGGAAGTGGGCCATCACCTGTATTGGCAGATCGGTGATCTGTACCTGCATGGCCAGGTCTTTCTCAGCTCGTGGATTCTGATCGGAATCCTGCTGGCGCTGGTTCTCGTCGGTACCCGCGGCATGAAGCGCGACCCGATTGGTCTGCAGAACCTGCTTGAGTTCCTCTGGGATTTCATTCGCGATCTTGCCCGCGATCAGATCGGCGAGAAGTACTACCGCGATTGGCTGCCGTTCATCGGCACGTTGTTCCTGTTCATTTTCGTGAGCAACTGGGGAGGCGCCCTGATCCCCTGGAAGATTGTTGAACTTCCAGAGGGTGAGCTGGGCGCTCCAACGGCCGATATCAACACGACCGTTGCCATGGCCTTGTTGGTGTCTCTTGCCTATTTCTATGCAGGACTTAGCCGTAAAGGTCTTCGCTTCTTCGAGTTGTACGTGGAGCCCACTCCGATCATGCTCCCGTTCAAAATTATCGAGGAATTCACGAAACCTCTTTCACTCTCTTTCCGTCTTTTCGGAAACATCCTGGCCGATGAACTTGCCGTTGGAGTTCTCGTTTACCTTGTGCCTTTGATTGTGCCCCTTCCTGTGATGTTGCTGGGCCTTTTCACCAGTGCTATTCAGGCTCTGATTTTTGCAACGCTTGCAGCGTTTTACATCGGAGAGGGTCTCCACGAGGCTCATTAAAGTCGCCCGATTTGCTTTCGCTAAAACGGGCGATCTGCTATACACATCCGCGCGCAGGTCCGACGTTTGATCGGGCCCACTTCTAAAAAGTGTCCCAGCGCGGGGGGAACCGATCCCCAGCCCATTCAGTTCAGCGCTCCTCAGCGCTTCCCCTAAACCCACCAAACATGGATTCCATTACCTCCGCCGCTTCTGTCGTGGCCGCTGGCCTGGCTGTCGGTCTGGCTGCTATCGGCCCTGGTATCGGTCAGGGCACCGCATCCGGCGGCGCTGTTGAGGGCATCGCCCGTCAGCCCGAAGCCGAAGGCAAGATCCGCGGAACTCTGCTGCTTTCCCTGGCCTTCATGGAATCGCTCACCATCTATGGCCTGGTGGTGGCTCTGGTGCTTCTGTTCGCCAACCCCTTCGCCGGCTGATCTCAACGGGATGGGGGCTTTCCCCATCCCGTTGACACCCACGACCCGATTCCTTTCCAGCGCATCGTTCCATGACCTGGCTTCTGCTTGCTGAAGCAGGTGTTCCGGAGGGAGGTCTCTTCGACCTCGATGCCACCCTGCCGCTGATGGCGGTTCAGGTGGTTCTCCTCACCTTCCTGCTCAATGTCCTCTTCTTCCGTCCAGTCGGCAAGGTCGTAGAAGAACGCGAGGGTTATATCTCCACCAGTCGCGCTGACGCCAAGCAGAAGCTTGCTCAGATCGAGCGTCTGGAAGCAGATCTTGCTGAGCAACTGAAAGACGCAAGACAAGCTGCCCAGGCAGCGATCGTCGATGCGGAACAGGAAGTTGATCGTCTTTATCGCGAAGCGATTGCTCAAGCTGAATCGGAAGCAAACCGAACAAAGGAGCAGTCCCGACGCGAAATCGAGGCTGAGCGTGAAAACGCTCGGACCCAGCTCGATGCGCAGGTTGACCAGCTCAGCAATCAGATCATCAACCGATTGCTTGCCGCGTGATGACCTTTTTTCCTCTGCTGGCGTCCGAAAGTTTCGGACTTAACTTCAACCCTCTTCAGACCAATCTGGTCAACCTGGCAATCGTCATTGGCGTTCTTGTCTGGTTCCTGAGAGGTTTTCTGGGCGGCATTCTCGAACGCCGTCGCACTGCAATTCTCCAGGATCTTGAGGATGCAGAAGCTCGTCTGACGAAGGCATCAGAAGCCCTGAGCCATGCTCAGTCCGAGCTTGCTGATGCTCAGAAGAAAGCTGATCGCATCCGCAAGGACGGCAAGTCACGGGCCGAAGCCATTCGAGCTGATGGGGAGAAGAAAACCATCTCCGTGATGGCTTCGATCAAACAGGGCGCGTCGGCGGATGCAGACGCTGAGGCCAGTCGTATTCGAGATGCTCTGCGCAGAGATGCAGCGACAGCCGCTATCGCCAAGGCACTGAGCGACCTTCCTGGAAGGCTCGATACGCAAGCGCAATCGAAGCTTCTTGACGCCTCCATCGCCAATCTGAGGGACGCCTGATGCCTCTTCTCAATTCCCTTGCCACGCCGTACGCCGAAGCGTTGCTTCAGGTGACTGAAGCCCGCAACGAGTCGAAGGTCGTCGCCGATCAATGCAAAGAGCTCCTGGACATTTGGAGCGGTTCCGCTGATTTCAGGGATGCCATGGTGTCTCCGGTCCTGGAACCCTCGTCCAAAAAGAAAGCTCTGGAATCTCTTCTCACCGATAAGGTCACACCCTCCTTGATGAATCTCCTCAAGGTTTTGGCTGACCGGCAAAGGCTTCAGGCCTTTGACGCTGTGATGGAACGTTTTCTCGAGCTCTACAGGGAACAACAGGGCATCACCCTTGCTCAGGTTCGTTCCGCTCAGCCCCTCACTCCAGAACAGCAGGCCGCTCTGTCCAGCAAGGTGCAGGCTATGGCCGGCACCGACAAGGTCGATATCGACCTCAGTGTGGATCCAGCTCTGATCGGCGGTTTCGTCGTGAGTCTGGGATCCCAGGTGATCGACGCCAGCCTCTCAGGGCAGGTGCGCCGCCTCGGTCTGGCGCTCGCCAAGGCGAGCTGAGCCCACTTCCTCCATCTTTCACGCACCTCCCTCCAATTTTCCCCGCTGGGATCACACGCCATGGTTTCCATCCGTCCCGACGAGATCAGCGCCATCCTCAAACAGCAGATTGAGGATTACGACAAGTCAGTCTCAGTAAGCAACGTCGGCACCGTTCTGCAGGTGGGCGACGGCATCGCCCGCGTCTATGGCCTTCAGGAGGCCATGGCTGGTGAACTCCTTGAATTCGAAGACGGCACCGAAGCGATCGCCCTCAACCTTGAAGACGACAACGTCGGTGCGGTGCTGATGGGTGAGGGCCTGGGAATCCAGGAGGGCAGCACCGTAAAAGCAACAGGCAAGATCGCCTCTGTGCCCGTCGGTGATGCCACGCTTGGGCGTGTGGTCAACCCCCTCGGTCAGCCGATTGATGGCAAAGGGGATATCGCTTCTACCGAGACGCGCCTGATCGAATCCATGGCGCCTGGAATCATCCAGCGCAAATCGGTTCATGAGCCGATGCAAACAGGGATCACTGCGATTGACGCCATGATCCCCGTTGGCCGTGGTCAGCGCGAACTGATCATCGGTGACCGTCAGACAGGCAAAACCGCAATCGCGCTCGACACGATCCTCAACCAAGGGGATCAGGACATGATCTGCGTCTACGTTGCCGTAGGCCAGAAGGCTGCGTCGGTAGCCAACGTTGTTGAAGTGCTTCGAGAGCGTGGCGCCCTTGATTACACCGTTGTGGTCGCCGCCAACGCCTCTGAGCCTGCTGCCCTTCAGTACCTGGCTCCTTACACAGGCGCCGCCATCGCCGAGTACTTCATGTACAAAGGCAAGGCAACTCTGGTGATTTACGACGACCTGTCCAAGCAGGCCGCTGCCTATCGCCAGATGTCGCTGCTTCTCCGTCGTCCGCCCGGACGTGAGGCCTATCCCGGAGATGTCTTCTACCTCCACAGCCGTCTGCTCGAACGCGCGGCGAAACTCTCCGATGCCATGGGCAAAGGCTCGATGACCGCACTGCCAATCATCGAAACCCAGGCCGGTGACGTCTCCGCATACATTCCAACCAACGTGATTTCGATCACGGATGGTCAGATCTTCCTCAGCTCTGATCTCTTCAATTCCGGACTTCGCCCTGCAATCAATGTGGGTGTTTCGGTGAGCAGAGTCGGTGGTGCCGCCCAAACCAAAGCGATCAAGAAAATCGCTGGCACACTCAAGCTCGAGCTCGCTCAGTTTGATGAACTGGCAGCGTTCTCACAGTTCGCATCTGATCTCGACGCGGCCACCCAGCAGCAGCTGGGTCGCGGCAAGCGGCTCCGTGAACTGCTCAAGCAGCCTCAATTCAGCCCCCTGATTCTCGCTGAACAGGTGGCGATCGTTTATGCGGGCGTAAAGGGTCTCATTGATGAAGTTCCTGTTGAAAGCGTTGTTGATTTCTCCAGAGAACTGCGTGAATACCTGAAGTCCAACAAGCCCGAATTCATCACTGAAATTCAGGAGAAGAAGGTGATGAGCCCTGAAGCAGAAGCGATTCTCAAGGACGCCATCGGTGAAGTTGTGTCCACGCTCGTGGCCTCAGCCAGCTGAGGAAGGAGCCGACATGGCAAATCTCAAGGAGATCCGCGACCGGATCAAATCAGTCAAGAACACCCGAAAAATCACCGAGGCCATGCGACTTGTCGCAGCGGCCAAGGTGCGCCGGGCTCAGGAGCAGGTTCTGCGGAGCCGTCCCTTTGCAGATCGGTTGGCTCGGGTCCTGGAAAACCTGCAATCACGCATGCAGTTCGAGGATGCTGATGCTCCTCTGCTTGAGCAGCGTGCCGTTGAAACCGTCACTTTGGTTGCCGTAACCGGTGATCGAGGCCTATGCGGTGGCTACAACTCCAACATCCTCAAGCGCACTGAACAGCGATTTGCTGAACTGAAGTCGAAAGGCCTCAACGTGAAAGTGGTGTTGATCGGGAGGAAAGCTGCCTCTTATTTCGGCAATCGCAATTACCCCACCCAAGCCAAATTCACTGGCCTCGAGCAGGTTCCAACTGCAGATGAAGCGAACACAATCGCCACAGATCTGTTGTCAGAATTCGTTGCTCAGGGGACCGACCGTGTGGAAATTATTTTCACGAAGTTCATCAACCTGGTGAGCTGCAAGCCGGTCATTCAGACGCTGCTTCCCCTCGATCCGCAGGACATTGCAGATCCTGAAGATGAGATTTTCCGTTTGACAACCAAAGATGGTCGTCTCACAGTTGAACCAGGATCCGCCCCTGGAAGTACGGAGCCCAAGATGGCTTCAGACATTGTGTTTGAGCAAAGTCCTGAGCAACTTCTGAACTCGTTGTTGCCGCTGTACTTGCAGAATCAACTGCTGCGTTCTTTACAGGAATCAGCAGCATCTGAACTGGCAAGTCGGATGACAGCGATGAACAACGCCAGTGACAACGCCAAGGCACTCGCCAAAACGCTGACACTGGACTACAACAAGGCCAGGCAGGCCGCCATTACGCAGGAGATCCTGGAAGTGGTTGGTGGTGCAGCAGCCATGACCTAGTCCACATTTCTATTTAATCCATATCAAAAGCCGACTCCTATCGAGTCGGCTTTTTTGTGGCCAATCGACTGGTCTTTGAAATTTAATTCGCAAGCACAGCAATACTTGCGGTCTCGCTAATGGGGGTAATGTAATTCGACGTCTCAAACAACGCGAAATTAAACAGGGCAGAACTGCTCGTCATACTATTTTTATTGGTCTTGAACTGCAGAATAACTTTCCCTTCAAGATCAAGCGATGCCGTTCCATAGGTGAGACCAGTATCTTCAAAATAGGCAACCCTTGCATCTGCCGCCGGGCCAAATCCTTTCCAATAAACGATTTGACCAGGGTCAATATTTTTAGTTTTAACCTTCATTTTAAAACCCTTACCCTCTTGCACAGTTTCTGCGCTTGAAAGCAGATTATAAGTTTGCTGAGGCGTTGTCGATGTATCCAGAATTGAAATATTTTCCGATGAACCAATTAAATTGGTTCGTCCAGGATCGGTGTATAGATTCAGCTTGAAGAGTTCCGTTCCTTCGGTGAGCAGATCTTTAGCCGCTTCGAAGGTCACTTGAAATTTTTGAGTAAAGTCTTGCGTCGTAACTCCGGAACGGGGAGTTACAAAATCGCCATCTGTAATATTCAACCCAGTGACATCCCAATAGACATTTTCACCCTCTGGAACTCCCCTTGTAAACACCTTGAATTTCATGGATTTCCCTTCCTCAATGCTGGTCTTATTGGGAAGAGCCTCGGCTGGCGTGGCAATTAACGGGAACGTTGTCGACGCTAATTTCACATTGCTATTTTTCCTGAAAAGGTCGATGGTGATTTCAGTGTTTGAATTAGTGGTGTTATCCGATTTGAAGACATGCTGAATCAAAGAAAATCCATTTTTGGCAATTTCAGTTTTGCCTGTCAATCCACCACCATCTGATGATTGATCGAGATCATTGCTACTGATCCCTGGACCACTCAGTTTCCAATCAAGTATTTCTCCTGGCAGGGAATCAGAATCAATCCGCGTCGAGACCTGCTCTCCGCGCTGGTATTCGCTTCGGCTTGGCGAGAGAGTGAACCAACTCCCTCTCAGCACTCCACCACCCCACTGCTGCTGTTTACCACTGGAATTAGGGGATTTTGTTGGACTTGTACCAGGTGTTTCAGTTGAAGTATCTAGAATCGGTACTTTTGTAGAGGCAACTTGCTTTTTAAATTTCTTGTCGCGGTAAAGTGAAATCTCAAGCTCTTCAACACCCTCGGTTTTATTATCATTGCGAAGTAAATGCGGGATGAATGCTGCACCATTACTGTTGATCACAACTTCACCTGACGTCCTCGCATAGGCCAGATCAAAATCGTTCTTATCGATCCCCTTTCCGCCAACCTTATAGTACAAAACAGTCCCACCTTTATTGTTAGAATCAATCCTGGTTCGAGTTGATGTGTTTTCTTTTATTTCTGTGCGGCTCGGCGATAGTGTGAACCACGTTCCCTTGTCGTCCTTGTCACTCCAAACTGGCTGGTTTCCAGAAGGCTGTTTCGATTTCGTTGGACCTTGTTCCGGTGTTTCGATAGAAGTATCATGAATAGGTATTGACACAGAATTCAGCTTCTTTTTATATGATTTGTCTTTATAAATGGTAACCGTGACTTCTTCAGGACCCTCAGTTTTGTTATCCGCGCGCACCATAAGTGGAATTTGCGCAGACCCACTGGGAGCAATCTTTCCTTTTCCACTCATGCGAGCATAGGACAAATCAAAGTCATTTTTATCAATCCCTTGACCACTCAATTTATAGAAGAAATTCTTCCCTATTTCACCATTTTGTATGACGCATTGAACAGCCACATTTTCCTTGACGTGCATCCGAGCCGAATTAAACGCCCAAGGCTTACCTGACTCACTGCTAGGATCAATATATTTGGCAATAACTTCAATCGATTCTGATGCAAGTTCAGTTTTAAATTTCGAGTCTAAAAAATAACTTACTTGAAGCGAGGCATTTTTAGTTTTATCGTTATTAGGAGCAATTTCAAAAATATGTCTGT
This sequence comes from Synechococcus sp. MIT S1220, assembly GCF_047303025.1. NCBI lineage: Bacteria > Bacillati > Cyanobacteriota > Cyanophyceae > Synechococcales > Synechococcaceae > Synechococcus > Synechococcus sp. MIT S1220. Next base: position 3,114,871 of record NZ_CP138939.1, read on the forward strand.
ACGAACCGTCCTTTTTGAGGGTTGCTTGTCCCTGCAGCTTTCCTCCTCCCACATCTGCTTGCGAGATATCCTCTCCAGACAAACGCCAGTACACATCATCACCTGCATAGGCAGACGATGACTCGAGCATGGATTTAAATGATCGGCCCTGCTTGACAGCATCTTTATTGAGTGTCAGCTGGAAGTCGTTGAGAGGTTGCTTTTGGTTCGCCATTGAAATGCAGCAATGAAGATTTTTTAGTCGATTTAATCCAGCAAAGCCGGCTGAACACTGTGATCGAGAATGGAGCCTCCATAACCATACATTTATCTTCGCTGTTATGCCTGCGAAGCGCATCCCCCGCTCGGGGGATTTATCGATAGCCCCTTCTTCACAATCTGTCAACAAATGTTTGGCCCTACTCTTTTAAAAGAAGATTTTGGTCTAATAGAGGAACAAGAGCAGGCTAGGCTTTGAGCGAAAGTCTCATCAAATTTTCAGACTAGGCGAATGGCTGCAATTAGAATGGTTAAATTGAGCCCGATGACTTTGGTATCTTTTTGATTGACGGAAAAATGTGTTGACTCAGTTTTATTTTCGTGGCTCCTTAGTGATTTGTCGCCGTTGCTCGATCAGTTCGCTCAGCAGCGCCTCAATACTGACTGCATGTATTTCAGCTTTACCTGCCATGATATCTCTGATATTAAGGGAGCGCTGATAATTTTCCTCCTGAATTAAAGATGTGATCTCAGCTTCATTCTTTAAGGCATCGGATCCAGGCACCTCGAAATGTTCTCTGAATGAAAGATGGAAGCGCGCGCAATACTCTTGGTTCGCTTTTTGGAAGAGGTGAAGATAGGATTTCCCCAGCTTTGTTGTAAATATTGAATTAATTTCTGGAATTGATCTTGGCAGTTTTGCACTCAGACGCCTGAGAAGTTCATTGTTGCTGTGAGGGGTCATCGGGAATGCACCGTTTTTGCCGTGAAGAATCGAATCGGCGACTGTTTCAGTAATGAACTCTGAAAAGGACGAGTTTTTTACTGGTTTGCAGCGGTTGATAAATGCTTTATTTAACTTCAAACCACAGGTTTGATTGAAATGGTGAAGCAATTCAGCAGGGTCAGCTTCTTTCGGGATTGGATTGGAGCTAATTGTTGCTGGGAGGCAGCTACCGCTGATTTCTGCTTTGTGATGCTGATAGTGGGCGTTCCAGTCAGGCCCCTGTTTTTTGATCAAGCACGCGATCAGCCAGCGTTCATAGCCGCTGAAGAGTTGCCAATCGCACTTCAAGCACTTAAAAACATGGTGAGTTTGCTTAAGCTGATTTATGTTCCGAAATGACCATTGGTTGAAACTGGAACGGTGCCATTGGTCTTGCCGACGCGTGTAGCCAACGATCTGAGCGGAATGAAAACCGAGGGAAACTGCAATGTCACAGATGTTGCGAACAGCGATGTATTTCTCCTGGAGGAATTCATGGCTGACGACTAAGAAATCTGTATGCTTTTTACGTTCAAGCTGCTGCTTCGTGATTGCTAAGGCTTGAGGTTCAGATTGGTTAAGCCCGAGAATGACGCGTGGCTGAAGTTGTTGATAGCTGAGTTTGTGGCGGTTGGGACGCCGTGCGGCTTTCTTGAGCATCCATTGGATGCTGCTTGACCCGCATTTCCCTGCACCGATGTGGATAATCAGATGGCTCACAAGGCCTCAGGGCTCTCTGGAAAAATAATCGTGAGATGCGATTGGTTCTTGATGTCCGAAAGCTCCGGCACCGTGGCGACGTTCACTGTTCATGCAGAGTTCGAGGGAGCAACCCACCGCTTTAGCTGTCGGGCTGATCAGAGCGTGCTCCAGGCGGCTGAAGCAGCTGGGGTCATGCTTCCTAGTTCCTGTTGTTCCGGGGTTTGCACCACCTGTGCGGCTGTGATCTCGGAAGGTGAGGTGGATCAACCCGATGCGATGGGAGTCAAGGCTGATCTGCAGGACAAGGGGTACGCACTGCTCTGTGTCGCTTTCCCCCGAGCCGATCTAACGCTGAAGGCTGGTCAAGAAGATGCGTTGTACGAAGCGCAGTTTGGTCAATACCAAAAATGAGGCTCAAAGCTCGCCGACTGGTCATTCCATGGCCGGATACCATCCCTGCCTCCGGCCTGAGATCCTGGGTTCTCGAGACGATTCAGATCCGGGCAGATCCCTTGCGTTGGGCCATTACCGCTGTCGAGCAGCCCGCTGATGGATCCGAACGCCAGGTGGTTGTTGAGGCTGTGTTGCTCGCGTGAGTGCCGTTGTTGCCTCTGCCGCATCCTTGCCCACCGTGATGGTGGTGCCCACCGGCATCGGTTGTGCAATCGGCGGTTTCGCGGGGGACGCAATACCCAGTGCTCGGCTCCTGGCAGCGGCCACAGGGTGCTTGATCACCCATCCCAATGTGATGAACGCTGCCTCGCTCTATTGGAGCGACCCCCGCATCCACTACCTCGAGGGATACGCTCTCGATCGTTTCGCAGCCGGTGAGTGGGCGTTTCGGCCGATACGCCTCCAACGCATCGGATTGCTTCTGGACCTTGATATCGAATCCGAGCTGTTGCAGCGACATCTTCAGGTCGCTGATGCCTGTCGTGCAGCCCTCGGACTTGAAATTGGTCCCGTGGTAACGACTGATGTACCGCTGGGGGTTCACCTTGAGAAAGGTGAGAGCGGTGCCAGCTGGGGCACACTGGAGCGGCCGGATGCACTGCTCCGTGCCGGAGAGCGCTTAAGGGACCTTGGCGCCACGGCGATTGCTGTTGTCGCCAGATTTCCTGATGATCCCCACAGCGATGATCTAACGGCATACCGACACGGCGAGGGTGTGGATGCCCTTGCCGGCGCAGAAGCAGTGATCAGTCATCTGCTGGTGCGTCACCTGCGGATGCCTTGCGCCCATGCCCCTGCCCTTGATCCGTTACCCCTCGATCCCCAGCTTGATCCACTTGCTGCAAGTGAGGAACTGGGGCACACATTTTTAGCCTGCGTGCTGGTAGGTCTCAGTCGTGCTCCTGATTTGCTTGGGGCTGACCAACCGCAGGTCGGGGCAATCACCGCGGACCAGCTTGGTGCGGTGGTGGCTCCGGCAGGAGCCCTTGGGGGTGAAGCGGTGCTTGCGTGTCTGGAGCGACGGATCCCTTTGATCGCAGTGGAGAACGCTTCGGTGCATTCCGTCACCGCCCGTGCCCTAGGACTACAGGATGGGGTTCTGCATGCGCGAAGTTATGCCGAGGCGGCTGGGCTGCTGCTGGCCCTGCGTGAAGGTTTGAGTCCAACAACATTGGAACGACCGTTGCCCGCCTTGCAGCGGTTGTCCTGATGCCAGGTGGTTTCGGTTCAAACCAAGATCAGAGCCCATGCCCTTGTGGGGGGGGGATATATGGCAACTGCTGCGGCCCTCTGCATCGGGGTGACCGACGCCCAAGCACAGCCGAAAAGTTGATGCGTTCCCGTTATTCAGCATTCGTCAAAGAAGAAGTGGTTTTTTTGATGGCCACCCATCCTGAGGAGGGCATCCCTGCAGGGGAGCGCCGCCGAATTCTGCGGATCGCCTGTCGTCAGGTCCGCTGGACGGGGCTCAGGATCCTGGCAACTGAACGAGGTGGGTTGAATGATTGCGAAGGGATAGTGCAATTTGAGGCTTGCCACAGCGATGGCAACCTACGAGAGACCTCTCTATTTCAACGCCGCGGCAACCACTTAGAAGGAGATTGGCTCTACATCAAGCCATTGATCCTTGAACCCACGTGATCGATTGGAACCACGTGTTGGGTTTTGATTACTGAAGATTTAGGTTGATTGCTGACAGCATTGACGGGTCTCCAATCGTGCCAGAGAAAAATGAATTAAATGACAATGTAATTCTTTTCTTGCTACTAGAGTGAACCGAAACATCATGCTTGAGCACTGATGGAAAGATAACTAACACCCCTGAATCAAGACTCAGGGTTTGCTTGATCAGCAGGTCCGAGTCCATCGCATCGGGGCACAACAAGGGTGGCAGTGAGTAAATCGATTCGACGTAAAAATTAGTTTCGACATGACCAGCCAGGGAAAGGATGCCCGACAAAATTGATAGAGGGTGCGTATGCATCGCATGGTCGTTACCTTGATGAGAAATATTGATCCAGCTTTGAGTGATCTCGAGTTGCTGAAAAAACTTTGAACTCCACGAAATATTGTCCCTCGTCACAGCAAGGCATTGATGCAGCCAGCCGTGCAGCTCCAAAAAGGGGGAATGGGCCTTCAAGGGATAGCGGTTGAGATCAAAGAAAAATCCTGGATCTTGCCCACCGGTTCTTTGTTGCGACTGAGAAATGTCGACAGTTTTTAAAGCTGATAAAACATCAGTTAGCAAATTTTCTGGCGCGTCAAATTTGTAAAACTCCTGCGGGCAGATTCGCAGTTTGTCTACCCGAAGATTGGCATCTCGCTTTAATTCCACTACCCAGTAACACTAATTATTCAGGCTTTATTCCCCTGCGCTTGATTTCGAGCTTCGGCTCCTCGCTTGAGAGCTTGCCAGGCTTGATTCGCTTGTTCGAGACCGCAGGACAAGCGGAGCCACCGTACGCCGCTGCACCTTGGACGTCAGACAATTGATCTTGACTGAGCTCCTCAGTTTCCCTTGGGTCATTCATGTTGATTTGCCGTGATTGTTCGAGCCAGTTTACTCACCACATGAGCTTTTGTCTTCGGCATTCAGTTGATCGCTCAGGAGCAGATGAGATGTTTGGCTTGGCTCGCTTTGATCGCCAAGGTCAGCGCTATCGGAACATGGCCCCAGGCTCGTCTGCCAGCAGCAAAGAGGTCAATCTCAAAGGAATGGCCTCAATAGCTGCCATATCTCAATGGCTGCCATATTTCAAAGGATGCGAGGAACGTCTTGTTTAACGACTGCTGGAATTGGCAATCACAGTAATTATTGTTTGTTCTGGAGGTTTTTGCACATCAATCACCTCCCACTGCGATTGAAGAACCTGAACATTTGATGCTTGTGCCATCATTCTTTCTGCAGCGGAAAATCCTTAGCAATCAAGCATTGAGAATCAACGCTTCACTAAAAGCTTGCTTCAAACTCAGTGGCTATCGGTGACACGAGAATTGTGTCTTGATTGCCTTAAAGGTGCACCCGAGCCCCACCGGCCACGTTTTCAACGCAAGCAGGCCATCGGGTGGCGTGGTGGTACATCGAGAGCCTTGGCAACGCCTGGGTGGCACACGGCTCCTTGGACTGTGTTGAGTCCTGAGAGCAGTTCCGGTCGTTCCGTCACCGCTTCTTCGAGGCCGCGGCCGGCGATGCCGAGGATGTACGGCAGGGTCACACTCACCAGCGCTTCGGTGGAGGTGAACGGCACGGCTCCGGGCATGTTGCCGACCGCATAATGCTGCACACCGTCGATCGTTACGGTTGGATCGGTATGGGTGGTTTCACGGCTGGTGGCGACGCAGCCGCCCTGGTCAATCGCCACGTCGACGATCACCGAACCTGGTTTCATCTGCTGCACCATGGCCTCATCCACGAGGGTGGGCGCCCTGCCTCCCGGGGTCAGAACAGCACCAATCAGCAGGTCTGCGCTGGGTACGAGCCGCTCGAGCAGGCCTCTGCTGCTAACAACGCTCATCAACCGACCGCGCCGAGCGTCCTCCAGGCTGCGCAGTCGCTCCGGTGAGCGATCCAGCAGCATCACCTCCGCATCCATCGCTGCTGCCAACCGCGCGGCGTTCCAGCCCACTGTGCCGGCACCGAGCACCACCACGCGCGCTGGTCGGACACCCGTGCATCCCCCGATCAAAACGCCACGCCCGCCGTGGGGGCGTTCAAGCAGGTGGGCACCCACCTGGGCCGCAAGGCGGCCTGCGATTTCGCTCATCGGCGCCAGCAGAGGGAGGCTGCCGCTCTCGAGCTGCACTGTTTCGTAAGCAATTCCCGTGGTGCCTGCGGCAAGAAGGGCTTCACCCACGTGTGGGTAAGCCGCCAGGTGCAGATAGGTGAACAGCACCATGTCGTCCCGCAGGAAGCCGAACTCGCCCGGCTGTGGTTCCTTCACCTTCACCACGAGATGAGCGGCCCAGGCTTCCTCCCGGCTGACCACTTGGGCCCCTGCCGCGGCGAACGCGTCATCGCCAATGCCCGCACCGGCACCTGCTCCGCTTTCGATCCGAATTTCCAATCCCTGGCTTGCGAGTTCACGCGTGGCATCGGGTGTCAGGGCAACCCTTTGCTCGTCGGCTTTGATTTCCCTTGGCACACCGATACTGGCCATCGGGGCCGTGAGGACGGAGGCTGCCATGGGGCTTCGACCCTCACCTGATGATCTCTTCAATCTGGCGCCGGGTCGCCGTTACCGCCAGAAAGATCACGCTGATGCAATCGGGCGTCTCCAGCCGGTGCCGAAGGCCTGAGGGCTGACCTTGAGCAACGGTGCTGCCTGGCGCCGCTTGAATTCCGACCGCTGCACCAGTGTTTCCACCCGTTGAACCAGCGCGGGGTCATGTCCGTCGGCGATCAGAGTTAATCCGCTCTGCCGGCCTTCGATCAACCGCTTAAGAATGCAATCAAGCTCGCCATAGTCCGGCAGGGAATCACTGTCTTTCTGATCAGGACGCAGTTCAGCACTGGGAGGCTTGTGGCGGATCGCCTGCCCCACCAGCTCTCCGTTGCCGGGCAAGCCGAGCTCCTGTCGACAGGAGAAGGCTTCGTCACTGTCCAACCATGCGCAGAGAGCGAACACGGTTGTTTTGTAGAGATCGCCGATCACGGCCAATCCCCCGTTCATATCCCCATAAAGAGTGCAGTAACCAACCGCCAGCTCTGATTTATTGCCTGTGGTGAGTAGCAACTGCCCCTGGTGGTTGGCAACGGCCATGAGCAGAGTGCCGCGAATGCGCGACTGGAGGTTTTCAGCAGTAATCCCTGTAGGGATTTCGCCGAGGGCAGGACTCAGGGCCAGGTCGTAGCTGTCCATCAACCCATCGATCGGCACGGTACGGGTTGTGACCCTCAGCCGTTGAGCCAGGGCCAGGGCATCGTCGATCGACCCGCGGGAGCTCCAGGGGGATGGCATCAGCAGAGCGCTCACCTGGTCTGAGCCGAGTGCTCCAGCAGCGATGACCGCTACCAGGGCTGAGTCGATTCCTCCACTGAGCCCGAGCAGGGCTTTCGTGAATCCACATTTCCCGGCGTAATCACGAACACCGAGAACGAGGGCCCGAAACAGAGCCTCAAGACGATTCACGCGCGCCGACTTTGGCGAGAGGGTGCCAGCACTGCTCTCCCATACCATCTGCGATTCCTGGCAGGGGGGGAGTTCAAGTTGCAGCTCCCCATCGGCGGACACCACGAAGCTGGCGCCGTCGAACACCAATTCGTCATTACCTCCGACCTGATTCAAATAAATCAGGGGGCAATGGAGTCGTTGTGCGGCGGCGGCAGCCAGCTGCCTCCGCAACGCCGGCTTATCAGCATCAAAAGGGGACGCCGCGAGGTTGATGACCAGATCAGGCTGTTCCGGGATCAGCTGATCAATCGGATCCGGGCCGGCCAACCGCTCTCTCTGCAGGTCATCGTCGACCCAGAGATCTTCACAAATGGTCAGACCCAGCGTCTGACCTCCAGACAAACGAAGCAGGCTTGGACCGCACCCCGGGCGGAAGTATCGCCGTTCATCAAAGACGTCGTAACTGGGAAGGAGTTGTTTGCGGGCCACAGCCTTCCAGCCTTGCCTGCTCACGAGGGCGATGCCGTTGTGAAGGGCAGGGGCGCGGCTGTCGTCAGCGGGCAGCACCACTCCCACGAGCACTTGGATGGAAACACCGAGCCTTGAGGCGAGATCCTCCAGCACGTGCTGTTGCAGCGCGATTCGGCTCGGCTGCAGCAGCAGATCCCGGGGCGGATAGCCCCATAGGGAGAGTTCCGGAGTGAGCAGCAGCTCAGCCTTATCGGCCTCCGCCTGTTGTGCTGCGGCAAGAATCCGTTCGGCATTGCCGCGCAGATCCCCCACCACAGGGTTGAGCTGAGCGAGGGCGATACGCATCAGCAGCGGCTGGGAGAGAGGCCGTACAGATTGTGCTGGAGAAGCAGCGGCCAGATGCTCTCCGGCACTTGCGTTGGATCGGGTTTGAGCCTCAACTTGGAACTCGCCGCAGCAGGAAGCTCCAGGTCCAGCACATCGACCCTGGCCCCAAGGCTTTTCAGTTGATTCAGCGCAGTGGCGTTGAGAGCCCAGCCATAGCGAGGCGCGATGGCCAGCCGACAGTGGGGCAGCCACAGCTCCGTCTGCTTCCAGCGCGGAATCTGCTCTGCCAGGTCACTGCCAACGACGAACACCAGTCTTTGGTTCGGCCAGAGCTGAGCCGCACGTTTCAGGGTGGTGATCGTATGGGGGCTGCTGAGATCCTGAACCAGGTTCAGTCGAACGTGATTGATCTGGTCAACCAAGGTCCTCAGCATCGTGCAGCGCAGATCCAGAGAGGCACCGTGCTGTTTCATCGGGTTGTCGCTTGCCCAGGTGACCACACGCTCGTAGTGGTTGAGGAGTCCCTCCAAGAGAGCCTGGTGCCCCCGCGTCGGTGGGTCGGCACTTGTGCCGAGCAGGGCGATATGCGATCCGCTCATCTAAGGCAGCAGCGGTTGCAACGTCCCGCGTCTGCGTTGTGGCCAACGCTTCAACCATTGCTGCACCACCGGATCACGCTTGGCCAAACGCTGCAGCAGCGCTCCCGGTTGCCCTCCTCTATGGCGCAGCAGTTGTCTGGCAACAAGCCGTCCCGTAAGGCGGCTGGCGTGAATGGCGAGTGCTGCCTGGGCGAGGGCCACAGGTGCTACCGGGGCGAGGCTGCTGCCAGCACTCATGGGAACCAGGGCCAGAAGCAGTTGCTTGATCCCACTCAGCCCGAGCTGGACGGCGCCAAGCAGGGCGTTGTGGCTGGACAACCTCGTCAGGAACTGCCGAGCCGCTGAAGGGGTCATGCTGATCCCATACAGACGACTCAATTGCAGGACCAGGGCTGTATCGCAGGCCATGCCTCCAGCAAGATCTAGTGCCAACACGGGATTGACCGCAACTCCAGTGGCTTTGACAGCCGCGTAACGGCCGATGAGCCCCTGAGCGCGACGGCGTTGCTGTTGCAGACGAAGTTGCAGGCACGAACTCTGGAAGTGGTCAGCCTGGCGCAGGCTTTGCAACGCCAGTAGCAGTTCTCCCTCCTGCTCCAGCTGCGGTAGGAGTGCATGCTTGAGAGCCTGAATTCGTGGCTTGGCCGTGGTGCTATGAACGCGACCGTCTCTGCAGAGCATGGGCACCCTTGGGGCTGCTGCCACTGCCGTGAGGGGAAGTGGCATGGGCAGTCGGGAGCGGATGCTGTTCAGAAGAGCCGGATGATCAGCGTCGGGCCAGCGGTCGCACCGGTTGAGCACCAGCTGCAGAGGTTTGCCCGTCGCGAGCAGCGTTTCCAACGCATCCTGGTCAGTGCGGCTGAGGTCGCTGTCGATCACCAGTAGCACCAGATCGGCAGCCTGGGCCACCCGGGCAGCAAGCCTGGCCCGCCCGGCAGCGTTGATTTCATCGATGCCGGGGGTATCCACCAGCTCAATCCTGTTCAGACCGGAAACCACGACCGGCCACGTCACCGACTGCTGCCGGCGCGTGCAGCCATGGGCCACATCGGTCACTAGCAGATTGGTTCCGATCAGAGCGTTGATCAGGCTGGATTTACCGACTCCCACCCGACCAAACACGGCGATTCGCAGGGTTCGTTCCTTCAACCGCCGCAGCTGACGATCAAGGAGATTCAGCTCACCTTTGAGAAGGGCTTGTTCGCGCACGCTCAGGGTCAGCCCCGTTCTCCATTGCTGAAGCAGCAGCCGGCAACGTTCCACACTGCTGGGTTCAGAGCTGGGGGGGGAAAACTCTGCCGTCATTCCGACTGAGCAGACAACAACAACCCCTTGTTTAACGGGACTCTCAACGCACTTTTTTTCTCAGACGCAAGCCCGGACAACGCCATGTTGTAAGGATCTCTCCCCATGGGAGCAGCTTAAGAGTGGCAGCAAGGTCGATGGCTCCCATAGCGCCCTGGCCACTGTTTTCCGTCAATAAGAGAATGCAGAGGCTTGATTGGATCGATCATCGTCTTCGCTTGCTGAGGCATGCATCTCTTTTCAGATTTGGACAGGCAATTCATGACGTTGAGGGTTTACGCCACCAACCCGCAAGCACAGCCAAGACAGCGTCCGCTCCGATCACGCCAACGAAGCCGCCGAATTCATCCACCACGACACGCACACTCTCACTGTCGCGGCGGAAACCTGTCAGCAGGCGGTCGGCACGGATCATCTCCGGTACGTATTCGACCGTTTCGCTCAGATCCACGGGCATCAGAAAACCACGGTTTTCAAGCAGGGCAGTGAGCAGGCGTTCCCTGCTGGCCACCCCAAGCACCTTGTCAACCTGATCGCCAAGCACCACCCACCAAGGGGCATTGTTTGCGAGCAGAACGCTGCGATGGGCGTCCAAATTGAGACTGCCATCCAGGGTTGGCGCTGCAACGCGCGGGGTCATCAGGTCACGGGCTGTGAGGTCGTTCAGCTGGAAAACCTTTCCGATCATGGCCGCTTCATCAGCCTCGATGACCCCTTTTTGGGAACCAAGCCTGGCCAGCAGACGAATCTCTTCTTCATTCGTGCTGATTTCTGCTTCCGCCGTGATCGCGGGGAGCAGACGCTCCAGCAGCAGCACCAAGGGGTTCAGCAGCAAACCGAGCCAATGCAGAACCGGTGCAGCACTAAGGGATACGGGCATCGCGAAACGACTTCCCAAGGCTTTCGGCAGGATTTCCCCCAGCAGCATCACCAAAACGGTGAGGCTCACGGAAAAAAGCGGCAGGGCTACACCACCGATACCGCGTTTCTCGAACACCCAGGCGGCATAGCCACCCAACATCAAACTGCCGAAAATATTGAATCCGTTGTTCGCGATGACCAGCACTGAGAGGGTTCGACCCAAACGCTGCCGGAGTTTGGCCAGTCGCCTTGCACCCGCGATCGGCCGACTGCGGGCAGCAAGTTCATGGATGCGAATCGGGTTGACCGTGAGCAGTGCCGCCTCCACACCTGAACAGAGTGCGGAACCCAACAGCACCACAAGCACAAGCAAAAGCAACACCAGAAGGTCGGTATTCGTCCCCATCCAGCGCTGCAGCGCGACCTAATCACTCTATCGAGGCCCGTGATACTTTCCGCCCATGAAGAAGGCACTGATCACTGGTATCACAGGCCAGGACGGGAGTTATCTGGCGGAGCTTTTGCTGGAGAAGGGGTATGAGGTGCATGGCATCAAACGCCGTGCAAGCAGCTTCAACACAAGCCGGATCGACCACCTCTATCAGGATCCCCATGATGAAAATCCGCGGCTGATCCTTCACTACGGCGATCTGACCGACAGCACCAATCTGATTCGCATCATTCAGCAGGTGCAGCCTGATGAGATCTACAACCTCGGCGCCCAAAGCCATGTGGCGGTGAGTTTTGAGGCGCCGGAATACACCGCCAATAGCGACGCTCTTGGCACCCTTCGCATCCTCGAGGCGGTGCGAATGCTCGGGCTAACCGAGAAAACCCGGATCTATCAGGCCAGCACCAGTGAGCTCTACGGCCTGGTCCAGGAAACTCCCCAAAAGGAATCAACCCCCTTCTATCCGCGCAGTCCCTATGGCGTCGCCAAGTTGTACGCCTACTGGATCACGGTCAATTACCGCGAGTCCTACGGGATGTACGCCTGTAACGGGGTGTTGTTCAACCACGAAAGTCCCCGACGCGGAGAGACCTTTGTCACGCGCAAGATCACCCGTGGCCTGTGTCGAATCGATGCGTCCCTCGAAGATTGCCTCTACATGGGCAACCTGGATTCCAAGCGCGATTGGGGGCATGCCCGTGACTACGTGGAAATGCAGTGGCGGATGCTGCAGCAAGAGGCCCCTGAGGATTTTGTGATTGCCACCGGGCGCCAGGAGAGTGTGCGTCGGTTCATCGAGCTAACCGCGATCAGCATTGGCTGGGGGGGGATTGATTGGGAGGGGGAGGGCCATGAAGAGATCGGGCGAAGACCTGACACCGGAGCGGTGGTGGTGCGCATCGATCCCCGTTATTTCCGCCCTGCAGAGGTGGACACCTTGCTCGGAGATCCCACCAAAGCGAAGGAAAAACTGGGCTGGACTCCGACCACCACGCTGGAGGAACTGGTCGCTGACATGGTCGCGACAGATCAGCAGGAGGCGAAAAAAGAGGCTTATCTGCGGCGCAAGGGATTCGAAGTGGTGGGGGCACACGAGTGATGCTGATCGCAGAATCCGATCGCATCGCCGTCTGTGGTGCCGGTGGGATGGCGGGCAGCGCGATCACACGACGGCTGCTGCGGCGTGGTTACCGCCAAGTGCTGCCCCCCGCACGAGCTGAGCTGGACTGCCTCGACCGTGCTGCCGTAAAGACGTGGATGCACCAGCATCAGCCTGATGTGGTGGTGCTGGCAGCAGCCAGGGTTGGTGGCATCCAAGCCAACAACGACCATCCAGCTGACTTCCTGCTCGATAACCTGAAGATACAAACGCATGTCATCGAATCCGCCTGGCAGGCAGGAGTTCGGCGACTGTTGTTTTTGGGGAGTAGCTGCATCTATCCGAAATTCGCAGCTCAGCCGATCCGTGAGGAAGCGCTCCTGACCGGCGCTCTAGAGCCCACCAATGAGTGGTACGCCATCGCAAAGATCAGCGGCATCAAACTCTGTGAAGCACTGAGACGTCAGCACGGATTTGATGCGATCAGTCTGATGCCGACGAATCTCTACGGTACCGGCGATAACTATCACCCCACCAACAGCCATGTGCTGCCGGCGTTGTTGCGTCGGTTCCATGAAGCCAAGACCCAGGGAGATTCGATGGTGACCTGCTGGGGAAGCGGGACGCCTCTACGGGAATTTCTCCATGCCGACGACCTCGGCGACGCCTGTGTTTTTGCCCTGGAGAACTGGAGCGCCCTAGCGGACGATGCCCCGCGCAATGCTGCGGGAGAACCGTTGGCGTTTCTCAATGTGGGCACCGGCGTGGACCTCAGCATCCGTGCTCTGGCCGAGCAGGTAGCAGCAACAGTTGGTTTTGAAGGCTCCATTCACTGGGACACCTCAAAGCCAGATGGCACCCCGAAAAAACAGTTGAACGTGGAGCGCCTGCAAGCGATGGGCTGGCGAGCGCGCATTCCCTTAAAGGAGGGTCTCGGTTTGGCCTATGAGGATTTCAAAGCCGCTCTGGCTGAGCAACGACTGCGAGGGTGAGCTGCCATCCTGTTGAACCGTGAACATTGGTGGTTCAGTGGCCGAGATCGATCACACCCTTTTTGAAGCGCGGCGTGATCGATTGATGGCGGAGCTTGGTGCGGCCGCTGCTGTGATCCCAGCGGCAGCGTTAACGACCCACCATGCCGACTGCGAGTGGCCCTTTCGTCAAGACAGCGATTTCTTTTACCTGACCGGTTTTGATGAACCAGATGCGGTGGCCCTACTCCTCCCACACCGACCCGAGGGCGAAAGGTTTGTGCTGTTTGTGCAGCCGAAAGACCCTGCTGCTGAGGTGTGGACGGGGTTCCGTTGGGGGACTGAAGGAGCAGTCGAGCACTACGGCGCTGAGATCGCCCATCCCTTAGACCAGCTCTCGGAAAAGCTCCCCCAATATCTGGCGGGAGCTGAGGCGATCGCGTTCCGAATCGGTCGTCATCCTGCAGTGGAGCCACTGGTTCTCTCCGCCTGGGGAAGGCAACTCGATCAGTTCGCACGGACCGGCACTGCGGCACTTGGGCTGGTGGCGCCGACGCCGATCCTGCATCGGTTGCGTTTGCGAAAGGAACCTCATGAATTGGACCGCTTGCGGGAAGCCTGTCGCATCTCGGCGGAAGCCCATGAGCTGGCCCGCTCGATCACGCAACCCGGCATGAGGGAATCGGAGGTGCAGGCCGCCATTGAGGCTCATTTCCGAGCTCGTGGTGCCCGGGGGCCGGCCTATGGATCGATCGTCGCAGGGGGGGATAACGCTTGTGTCCTCCACTACACCGCGAACACCGCACCGTTGCAGGACGGGGATCTTTTATTGATCGATGCAGGCTGCTCCCTGGAGGATTACTACAACGGAGACATCACCAGAACCTTTCCGGTGAACGGTCGGTTTACAGCTGAGCAGCGCGACCTCTACAGCCTGGTTCTGGAAGCACAGGAGTCTGCGGTGGATATGGTTCAGCCTGGCGGAACCGCAGAGGAGGTTCACGCCACAGCTCTAAGGGTTCTGGTGGAAGGGCTTGTGGAGCTTGGCCTGCTGGTGGGGGAGGTCGATGGACTGATCGAGAGGGGCGACTATCGCCATCTCTACATGCATCGCACCGGCCACTGGCTGGGATTGGATGTCCATGACGTGGGCGCCTACCGCCTCGGAGAACAACCCGCCACCCTGGAACCGGGCATGGTGCTCACTGTTGAGCCCGGCCTGTATATCAGCGAACGGTTGAAGGTTCCTGAAGGGCAGCCGGAGATCGACGATCGCTGGAAGGGGATCGGGATCCGGATCGAGGACGATGTAGCGGTGACCGCCGAGGGCCATGACGTGCTGACAGCCTCGGCTTTAAAGGCGGTGGATGCGATGGAACGCTGCTGATCAGAACACCTGAAGCAGGAGCCAGAAGCCAAACACAACCAAGCGCATCAGCCCTTCGATGCCTGTGAGTCTCGGCATCGGTCGCAGCAGGAACAGGGTCAGAACCAGCAGGACGGAACTGAATGGATCCAGGCCAAGAATCACGCGTGTATGCGTGATTTCGCCGATCGCCAGCACAGCGGGCACCGTCAGGCTCACGGTCGCCAGAACCGATCCATAAAGGGTGTTGATCGAACGCTGCATTTCACCGCTGATCGAGGCTTGAATGGAATTCAGGGCTTCTGGCGCCAGGATCAGCAGAGCCACGAGTGCGCCTGCAAGGGAGCTGGGCAGTCCCAGATCTGTGATGCCGGTTTCGATCAGATGGCCCATCGATTCGGAGATCAGAACCACAACCAGCAATCCCGCCATCAGCATCAGGGCAGAGGCCTGGAGCGAAGGTGCCGTTTCGGTGGTCTCCTCGCTTTGAACAATCTCCTGGAGGGGCCCATCCCCTGAAGCCGCTTCCTGAGGACGGATCAGATCGGGCATCACCTCGGAAAACAGGGTGCTGTAACTACTCATCTGCGCTGTGAGGAAGATGGCGTAGACACCAACAGCCACGATCGAGAGGACCACATTCACAGGGGTGCTGAAGTTGGCCTCGCTCGTTGTGGGGCTGAAGTTCGGAATAATCAGGGCCAGCACACTCATGGTGCTGATCATCAGGAAATACGTGTTCGAACCGACCAGGTTGGTGGTGGCGAGTTCATCGGCGTCGATCAATCCGTCGTCTTCCAAGGCCATACGGCCTTGGCGGATCGCCACGATGATGTTGCAGATGCCTGTCACGCCCGTCAGCGCGATCATCAGCACCGAGAACATCGAATCGCGGGCCAGTGTCGGGTTCGCCTCCCCTTTCAGCATGGTGCTGGCGACGAGAGCCAGCTCGATGGTGATCACAGACCCTGTGAGCACAAGGGTGCCGATCGGTTGGCCGATCACCTCAGAGACTTCGTCGGCGTAATCGGCAACGTTCTTGGACAGCACCACAACAACAGTGCTGAGGATCGCCAGACCAGTGATGACAATGGCTGTGCTCTGGATCTCAAGCCAGCTGATGATCGATGTGAACTCCAGCAGGGCCAAAGAGGCCAACCCGAGCAGAAGCGGTGCGAAGCGGAGCAACGACGTCATGGTCTTGGTTTGACCCGGTGATTGTGCTCTGCACAGCAGGCGTTGTCAGTTACAGAGTGGACGGATGACTGCGCAGCATCGCCAGAACAGACATGGTGCTGCTGAGAATTTGGTCAGCTCCGGCCTCTCGAAGGCGCGCCTCATAGGCCGGTCGTACCTCAGGATTGTTGAGAACGTGGGGAGGAGGCACCGCCAGACTTCTCCAGGGGACGTCGGCTCGCTCCGTTCGTGCGTTCAAGACTGTCTGAACGTCAGCAACGGTATCGCCGATGTAAAAGACAGTTTCAGGATGATCCCCCGCAGATAATTGATCGGTGAGACAAATCAATCCTGTGGGATCTGGTTTGTCCGGAGCATCGCCCATTGCGATTAGGGGTGGATCCTTGAGCCCCAGGCGTTGGTTCAGGACGAAGCGTGCTGATGGAGGCTCCGCACCACTGACGAAACCCCAGCGGCAGCCACGTTCCGTCAGTTGCGTGAAGAACGCTGCATCCACCAGCAACGGTTCGTCGCGGATGAATCCATCCCATTGAGCTGAATTGCCATCGGGGTCCCCACCGAAGTAAAACCCGCTAAAAATCCTAATCAGGGCATCACGTTCGGGTGCAGCACTGCCATGACGGCGGATTAACTCGATGCTGGCATCCCAATCGTTGTTCCAGAGTCCTTCGGATTTGAGGGCATCGATGATCTGGGCATCCGGCCTCCAGCCGCAGTAATGGGCAACGGTGTCCTGCAGAGCACGGCGGTAACTGCCGGCCACATCCCGGATCACACCATCAATATCAAACAGCAGAACAGTGAAATTCAGCGGTCGAGATGGAGGGAGCGGCTGGTAGGTTAGTTGTTTGAATTGTTGCTTTGAGCGCTGACACCATGACGGTCTCCGAAGGCGCTGCCACCACCGAACAAGAGGTCGCAACAGCGGCCGTAGAGGCCAACACGGCAGCTGAAGCTGAGAAAAAGCAGGGGGGAGAGAAGGAGCCTGCTGCATCCAGTGAAGGAGAGACTGAAGGCCGTCCGGTACTGCGCGGTGGAGCAGCCGCTCTGGCGTCGGCCACGATCGATGCCGATGGCGTTCCCTCTGGCTACACCCCCAAGGCTGATGAGGGTCGGTTCCTGCTGAAGATTCTCTGGCTACCCGACAACGTTGCTCTGGCGGTTGATCAGATTGTTGGTGGTGGACCAAGTCCGCTAACAGCTTATTTTTTCTGGCCCCGTGAAGATGCCTGGGAAACGCTGAAAACCGAACTGGAAGGCAAGAGCTGGATCACTGATAACGAGCGTGTCGAGGTCCTGAATAAGGCCACTGAAGTGATCAATTATTGGCAGGAGGAAGGTAAAGGCAAGAGCCTCGATGACGCCAAAGCCAAATTCCCTGACGTCACCTTCTGCGGAACCGCATGAGCACCTCCATCATTTCTATTGCTTACAACGGCCTGCTCAGCAGGTCGTTTTTTTATTTGTCTGCTTTTTTCTGACTGCTGTCAGGTTGGAGTGGCTCGGCTGCCATTTCTGACCTGTGCCATGGATGGATGATCCTGTGCTGGACCGCACCAGTTGGACGCCACTAGTCCGCAACGGTCACGCCTGGCGCACCCATCGTCTGGAGGTTCATGCTGCTGACGGCTGGGCGGCATTGCATCCGAATCTCCCCAATCATTGGCCCCTGCTGCTGATCAGCGCGAAGACTGGTCTGACCCTGCTGGTCTGGCAGATCGCTCGGGATAGCGCCTCGTCAGGGAGTGCGCTGATTCCAGTCCTCGGCTGGCTGACGATTCTGCTGATCGCCATACCGATCTTTGCCCTCACCCTGCGAACGGTGATCTTTGATTGTCGAACGGGTCGTTTCTGGGAGCAGCGGCCAGCCTGGAGCGGGGGGTCGGCATCGAGCATCAGTGGCCGGCTCAGGGGGATTCGCGCTTCAGGGTCTGTCCCATCTCCGTCATCGCTGGTTTTGCACCAGCGATGAGCTCAATCTGGTCAACCACCACGGTGGACGGCTCAATCTGATTGATCATGCTGATCTTGCAGCGCTACGCCGCTATGGTGAAAGATTGGCCCAGTTCCTCGACGTTCCGTTCTGGGATGGTGTCCACCAGGACAGTGATTCCATGACCAACCGGAAGATGGAGGTCCTGCGTCGTCAGATGTTCTGACATCAAAAAACTGGAGCTAAGGGCTCCAGTTTTAATGAATGCCTCAGCTGACTTGTCCCGTCAATCAGATGTTTTGCTGGCTTGCATGCGGGCACGTGCCTCATTCAATAGCTGTTGGGCTTTGACCTTTTCAGGGGAAGCGGGCTGCCCTTCCATATTGGCTACAGCTGAACTGGCTTTTTGAAACTCAGTTTCAGCAGCTCCACGATCAATTGCACTGCCAAGTTCCGCGTTGTTCACCAACACAGTGACTTCATTGGAATCGACTTCTGCGAAACCGCCCATCAAAGCAATGGAATTCCAACCTCCATCTGCACGAACGCGCAGAACACCGACATCGATGGCTGTCAGCAGAGAGATATGTCCTGGAAGGACTCCAAGCTGACCAGTAGTGCTAGGCAGAATTACTTCATCGGCGCTGCCATCGAAGACGTTCTTATCGGGTGCGAGTACGCGCAGGGTGAGGGACATGATCCTTGGCTCGTAAGTGAGAAATGAATGGCGAAGAACAACTGGTATGGGGAGTGCGCACACTCCCCTTCAACCTCACTTGGATTCAGCAGCGATCTTCTCAGCCTTTGCCTTGACTTCTTCAATGTTCCCAACCAGATAGAAGGCCTGTTCAGGCAAATCGTCGAGCTCGCCGGCAAGAATTTGAGTGAAGCCAGCGATCGTCTCTTCCCGCTTCACGTACTTACCAGACATCCCAGTGAAGATTTCAGCAACAAAGAAGGGCTGTGAAAGGAACTTTTCAACTTTGCGTGCACGATCAACAGTCTGACGATCGTCTTCAGAGAGTTCGTCCAAACCAAGAATTGCAATGATGTCCTGGAGTTCCTTGTACCGCTGCAAAGTGGACTGAACAGCCCGGGCAACCTTGTAATGCTCGTCTCCAACAACCGAAGGCTGAAGCATGGTGCTGGTGGAGTCGAGGGGATCGACTGCGGGGTAGATGCCTTTTGAAGCCAGGGCACGGTTCAGAACCGTGGTGGCATCCAGGTGAGCAAATGTGGTGGCGGGAGCGGGGTCAGTCAGGTCATCAGCGGGAACGTAGACAGCCTGAATGGACGTAATGGATCCCTCAAGTGTTGAAGCAACACGCTCCTGCAGGGCTCCAACGTCTGTCCCCAGGGTGGGCTGGTAACCCACTGCAGAAGGCATGCGACCGAGCAGTGCTGACACCTCGGAGCCGGCCTGAACGAAGCGGAAGATGTTGTCGACAAATAGGAGAACGTCCTGCTTGTTCACGTCGCGGAAGTGCTCTGCCATGGTCAGAGCTGAGAGGCCGACGCGCATCCGGGCGCCAGGAGGCTCGTTCATCTGGCCGTAGCAAAGAGCCACCTTGGATTTGGAGAGATCATCAGAGTTGATCACTCCGGATTCTTTAAATTCCTCGTAGAGGTCATTTCCTTCACGGGTGCGCTCACCAACGCCTCCAAACACGGAAACACCACCATGTTCTTTGGCGATGTTGTTGATCAGCTCCTGAATCAGCACGGTTTTGCCGACACCAGCTCCACCGAACAGACCAACCTTGCCCCCCTGGCGATAAGGAGCGAGAAGATCGATCACCTTGATCCCAGTTTCGAAAACCTTGGGCTTGGTTTCCAGTTCGATCAGCTTGGGAGCATCACGGTGAATCGGTGCCGTTGCGGTGGCATTCACCGGTCCCTGCTCGTCGACGGGCTCACCAAGCACATTGAAGATTCGGCCGAGGGTGGCCTCCCCAACGGGCACGGAGATGGCAGATCCTGTGTCAACGGCCTCCATGCCGCGAACCAGACCATCGGTGCTGCTCATCGAGACAGCACGGACACGATGATCACCCAGAAGTTGCTGAACTTCAGCAGTCAGAGCAACGATTTGACCACTGGGATTCTTGGCCTCAATACGGAGAGCGTTATAGATCTTTGGCAGTTTCCCGGCGGGGAATTCCACGTCCAGAACCGGGCCAATCACCTGGCGAACAACGCCCTTGGTGCCGGCGGATGCAGGAGCAGAAGCGACCATAAGAAGGAAGGAAGCGGGTTGAGGCGCAGCGCGCTCGGGCCCTTTGAGAGCGGCGCAACCTTACCACTCTCAAGGTAGAGAACAGGAGGTTCGGTCACCCGCACAGATTTGCAGTGGCGCAAGGGATCCACTGCTTCATACGTTGGCACTCATCGGCGCAGAGTGCCAGCTCGTGTCGATAGGTGGCGCTTCTGCGCCTTGTCCCTGCTCCCGCAAGATCTCATGGCAGCTGTTTCTCTCAGCGTCTCAACCGTTAAGCCTCTCGGTGACCGCGTGTTCGTCAAAGTCTCCGAATCCGAGGAGAAGACCGCCGGCGGCATTCTTCTGCCAGACACGGCTAAGGAAAAGCCCCAGGTGGGCGAAGTTGTTCAGGTCGGCCCAGGCAAGTGCAATGACGACGGCAGCCGCCAGGCCCCCGAAGTTGGCGTAGGCGACAAAGTGCTCTACAGCAAGTACGCAGGCACCGATATCAAGCTTGGTGGTGATGAATACGTTCTTCTCACCGAGAAAGACATCCTGGCCATCGTCAACTGAGCTTGCTCAGCGATTTCTGAAAACCTCTACTACTTAAAGGACTGCCTTTCATGGCTAAGCGCATCATTTACAACGAGAATGCACGCCGCGCTCTCGAAAAGGGCATCGATATCCTTGCCGAGTCGGTTGCCGTCACCCTTGGACCCAAGGGCCGCAACGTGGTGTTGGAGAAAAAATTTGGTGCTCCCCAGATCATTAATGACGGTGTCACGATCGCCAAAGAGATCGAATTAGAGGATCACATCGAGAACACCGGTGTGGCCCTGATCCGTCAAGCGGCCTCCAAAACGAATGATGCCGCCGGTGATGGCACCACCACCGCCACCGTCCTCGCTCATGCAATGGTCAAAGCTGGCCTGCGCAACGTCGCAGCAGGAGCCAATGCCATCACCTTGAAGAAGGGTATTGACAAGGCTTCTGACTTCCTCGTTGGCAAGATCAAGGAACAGGCCAAACCGATTGCTGACAGCAACGCCATCGCTCAGGTCGGCACCATTTCCGCCGGCAACGACGACGAAGTGGGCAAGATGATCGCCGATGCCATGGATAAGGTCGGCAAGGAGGGCGTGATTTCCCTCGAAGAGGGCAAGTCTATGGAGACCGAGCTTGAGGTCACCGAGGGCATGCGCTTCGACAAGGGCTACATCTCTCCGTACTTCGCCACCGACACCGAGCGGATGGAAGCCGTCCTCGACGAGCCGTACATCCTCCTCACCGACAAGAAAATCGGCATGGTTCAGGACCTGATTCCAGTTTTGGAGCAGGTTCAGCGCACTGGCAAGCCTCTTCTGATCATTGCTGAGGACATCGAGAAAGAAGCACTCGCCACCTTGGTTGTGAACCGTCTGCGTGGTGTTCTCAATGTGGCGGCTGTGAAGGCTCCAGGTTTCGGTGACCGCCGCAAAGCCATGCTGGAAGACATGGCAGCTCTGACCAATGGTCAGATGATTACTGAGGATGCCGGTCTAAAGCTTGAGAATGCCAAGCTCGAAATGCTCGGAACCGCACGCCGCGTCACCATCAACAAGGACACGTCCACCATCGTGGCCGAGGGCAACGAAGCTGAAGTGCAGAAGCGTTGCGAGCAGATCAAGAAGCAGATGGACGAGACCGACTCGACCTACGACAAGGAGAAACTGCAGGAGCGCCTGGCCAAGCTTGCCGGTGGTGTTGCTGTGGTGAAGGTCGGCGCTGCCACGGAAACCGAGATGAAGGACAAAAAGCTTCGTCTTGAAGATGCCATCAATGCCACCAAGGCAGCTGTCGAAGAAGGCATCGTCCCCGGTGGTGGCACGACCTTGGCCCACCTGGCACCCTCTCTTGAGGAATGGGCCAACAGCAGCCTCACCGGAGAGGAACTGATCGGCGCCAACATCGTTGCCGCCGCTCTGACGGCACCCCTGATGCGCATCGCTGAAAATGCAGGCGCCAATGGAGCTGTAGTTGCTGAGAACGTGAAATCCCGTCCAATCAGCGAGGGGTACAACGCAGCCACAGGTGACTATGTCGACATGCTCGGCGCAGGGATCGTGGATCCGGCCAAGGTGACGCGTTCCGGCCTGCAGAATGCCGCATCAATCGCCGGCATGGTTCTGACCACTGAGTGCATTGTTGCTGATCTGCCTGAGAAAAAAGAAGCTGCTCCTGCCGGAGGCGGCATGGGTGGCGGAGACTTCGATTATTGATCTTATTTTGCGATTCTTCGGAATCTCAAATCGGCTCAATTCAACGTCTGGCGGCGCCCCTTCGGGGGCGCTTTTTTTTCGCTTTTAAATCGACTTCGTTCAAAATGTCAGAATCAGCTGGCTGACTCCACATTGATTGGACAGAACAATGAATCACTAGGCCCGCATCCAGCGATCGGGAATTGTTGATGGAAATCGACGATTTGCCCATTGATATGTTGAGTCATAAAATGACCTCATGTTGTTAATGAGTTCATCCATTCCTTTGACTGACACTTGGGGCTTTGGAGAGGCATGAACAACCTGATTGAAATCTGGTGACAGACGCGGAGCTTCAAGGAAGTCTGTAAGCCTGTTGATTTCCGCCTGATTAAAAAGTGTCTCGTAAAAGCCATAATAAATATCATTCCGGGGAAACACCTTTTCAATAATAGAACAGGTTTTCTGATATCTTGTTCGAGAGGAACAGTGGCTGCTTTTGTGAAATTTTTTCAGCTGCTCAAATTCAACGTCTGGCAATATCTTCGGCGCACCTTTTCTTTCATGATTGAGACGATTGATCATTCTGAGATGGGACCAGGCACGCTCGACAGGGTCTCTCATGAGAAACACAACCTTGACGTTGAAGCCCTTGACTTCCAGCCCTTTTTTGATGAGCCGAAAGATTTTTTTTGGAAGCACTGCATAATCAGGGGTAATATCACTAACGTGTGTAATATTTAGATCGCGACAATAGATATAGTCAAAGTGATCAAAATAAAGTTGCGGCCTAAGCCGCATTGCTTCACGCTTCTTGATCAAGCTCATATCGGATTTCAACGATCTACTTCCCTTGGTTCGATTGAGAATCAGTTGTTGAGTTTTGCCTGGCGACAAACAAGAGAGCCTGTTGAAAACATGATATTCCTTAACTTGATCGTTGCTAAAAAAATCTTCCTTGGAAAATTGAGCTTCCAGCCAGGTTGTTCCTGCCTTCTGCGCACCAATGCCAAGGATGAATGTCTTTCCTCTCTTCATGGGGCGCCGAGTTCCGTGGGTAATTTAAGCACACAAGTATTGGAAACACTTTTTGCGCATGATCATTTGACTGAAAACTGAACTGATATCAACAAGACCAAATGGTCCCATGAAAATTGTCTGTTTTGGGAGCATTGTTGAAATATGACAGCCTCATATTTCAACTCAACCAACCTGCAGAGAGAATCACCGCAAGACTTAGAAAAATGGCCAAGCAAGTCCATGTAAATCTGTTGAGAGTGGATTCAGCACTACTGGCGCTACTGAACATTGAGCTTCCACTTGCAGCGAGCCCACCCATGCCGTCTCCCTTGGGACTGTGCAGTAAAACAAGAAGGATGAGGAGCAGTCCAGTGCCAATCCAGGTCCAGGAAAGAATCGTTGTCAACATCGTGATCAGACGGAAATTGGAAGACGGGCAGAGATCATGGACGGATCAACACTGGAGATCGGTTCAATCAGGCTGATGCCTGTCATCGCTGCAGGCTTTTGCAAGTTGAGAATATCCAGAAGTGTTGGGGCAATGTCCGCGAGTCCACCGTTGGCACGGAGATTGATAGCATTACCATGTCCGGGGAGTTTTCTTCGTTCCCCTTCCACCAAGATCACTGGAACTGGATTGGTGGTGTGAGCAGTCCAGGCCTGGCCATCAGGTCCCTGCATTAGCTCAGCGTTGCCGTGATCTGCTGTGATGAGCAATGTCCCACCCTGTCGTCCCACTGCATCCAGTAATCGACCGATACAGGAATCCACTTTGTTGATCGCTTCAGTGGCAGCGTCCATGACGCCGGTGTGACCAACCATGTCAGGGTTTGCATAGTTGATAACAATTAAAGAATAAATGCCTTTCTGAATCGCCTGAATACAGCTGTCAGTGAGCTGATCAGCCGACATTGCAGGAGATAGGTCGTAAGTTGCAACTCTTGGAGATGGCACGAGATGACGGTCTTCACCGGGGAGTGGTTTTTCGATCCCACCGTTGAGGAAGTAGGTCACATGCGGGTATTTTTCTGTTTCAGCGGTGCGGTACTGGAGCAGTCCTGCATCGGCGACAACCTGGCCCAGCAGGTTGTTCAGTGGTTCGGGGGGGAAAGCCACTGTGACCGGTAAATCTTGCTCAACCTGGGTGAAGGTCACCATGTTCACTTTGGGCGTCAGTTTTCTCTGGAAATCACTGAATGAGTCGAGACAAAGAGCCTGAACGATCTGCCGAGCACGATCCGGGCGGAAGTTAAACATCAGAACAGCATCGCCATCCTGCATCGAGCTGGCAGTGAGGCGAATCGGCTCGAGGAATTCATCAGTGACGCCTTTGCTGTAGCTGGCCTTGAGAGCATCCTCCGGGGCAATGCTCTCGATCGGCCAATCCGGATCGGTATAAAGGTTGTAAGCCTTCTCAATTCGATCCCAACGCTTGTCCCGATCCATTGCCCAGTAACGACCGCAAAGGCTGGCGATTTCCCCCAGTCCAGTGCTGGAAATCTTGTCCTGAACCTTTTGGATGAAACGGGAGGCACTCTGCGTTGGCGTATCGCGTCCATCGGTGATGGCATGGATGGCCACCTTGGCCAGTCCAGCCTGATTCGCCCAGTCGAGCAGGCCGCAGAGATGATCCACATGGCTGTGGACACCGCCGTCCGAGCAGAGTCCCAGCAGATGGAGGGTCCCACCTTGGCTGCGCAGGTCAGTGGCCAGTTGAACCAGGGCTGGTGTCTCCTTGAGTTGATTGCTCCTGACCGCATCACCAATGCGAACCAGTTCCTGACGGATAATCCGACCTGCTCCGATCGTGAGGTGTCCAACCTCGGAATTGCCCATCTGTTGATCAGGCAAACCCACATCGGCGCCACTGGCCTGAATCAGCGTGTGGGGGTACGCATGCCAAAGGGCATCCATTACTGGGGTTTCAGCGTGACGAATCGCGTTGTGGGACTTTTCGCTGCGGTGTCCCCACCCATCAAGAATGGTGAGCACGACGGGTGGCGTCGATGCGGAACGCCCTGAACCGTTGGTAGAGCTGCTTGCCTCGTTCACTCGCAACCGTCGGTTCTTAAGGACTTTTGCAAAATCAACTTAACGCTCCATCTGCCATCCAACTTCTCTTTTCGGAGATCACCACAACTCCAAGGACCCATGAGCGCCACTCCTGACGACGAATTGATCGAGATCCTCTCGGATCAAGAATTGGGAAGGACCCTGGTCCGCCTCGCCACCCAGGTGCTGGAGAACGTGGCCGACAGTCGCGCTTTGATGCTGCTCGGCATTCCCACTCGAGGCGTCCAGCTTTCCAAGGTGCTGGCCCGGGAACTGGAACAGCTCAGCGGGCATTCCATTGCACAAGGGGCGATCGATCCGACCTTTCATCGCGACGATCTGGAACGCATCGGCACCCGTCTTCCGCAACTGACAACCCTGCCCACCAGTGTGGAGGGCAGGCAGGTGGTTCTTGTCGACGATGTGATTTTCACCGGCCGCACCGTGCGTGCGGCCCTGGAGGCATTGCAAAGCTGGGGTAGAGCTGAACGGGTGATGCTCCTGGCCATGGTCGACAGGGGCCATCGGGAACTTCCGATCCAACCTGACTTCTGTGGACGTGTGGTGCCGACCCGTCGCAGCGAAACAATTGAACTACGGCTTAGAGATGTGGACGGGGACGAGGGGGTCTACCTGCGAAGGTTCAACCTCCAGGATTGAGCTCGTCGGCCCGAAAGTGGGCCTTATAGCGACCGAAGGCAACCACGACTGGGAGAGTTGGGCTGATCGGACGTCCCTTCCAGTCATCAAGCACGCTCACGACTTCACCACTGATGCCCTTTAGGTCGTGGGCTTCACCGCGGTGCTCCGGGTGGTTGAAGACCACAACTGACATCGCGACGGTCACTTTGTCTCCCGCCTGCATGAAATCCAGCACGTTTGGAGGTCATTTTGTCACGAACCACTGTCGCCATCGCGACGACAGAAGCTTTCGGGGCCGTCCTCAACAACCTGACCACCAAGCCGTCGGCAGGCGGATTGGAAGGCATCCCAGGGATCAATGCCAGCCTGGAGTTCCACTTGCACCTCACGTTCAAGCGCTTCGCCGCTGATCAAATCGTTGCGTCCGGAGCCGTGTTGCTGGTGCTCCTCCTCGCTGCCGCGTTTCTCAAGTGCGGTTTCAATCGTGCGGCGCTGGGGCTCCGATCGTTTCTGCCACCAGGGGTGATCGAGACGATTGAGGGAATCCAGTGCTTCCCACCAGCGCATGTCATCAACAAGTTTGATCAATCTCTCGTAATTCAACAGGTTTCGGTTCCAGGTTTGCCGCAAGGTGTCGCTGAGGGTGCTGCCAGCTGAATCCAGGCTGGTTTCCAGTGGTTTGAGCACTGCGATGGCTGCATCGAGTTGCCCCTCGCGAAACAGGGCAAGAGATCGATCGCGCAAATCGTTTTCCCAACGGATTAAGCGTGCCCGATCCCCTGCCTGTTGCGCCTCTGTGGCTGAGATGGGTTGCACAAGCTGGCGTTGGAGTGTCAAGGCGGCATCGGCGTCGCCGCTGGCCCAGAGACGCTCTGCCTGGCGACGTCGGCAGAGCGCCTGTTCCTCTGGTGCTCCTTGACCAAGCCAGCGCAGGGCCGCCAGCTGCTCCCCAAACCTGAGACACGCTTCAAAATCGCCGTCGCGGGACGCTTCCTGCAATTTGCGAGGTAACTGTTGCTCCCACCACCAGGCCGTGCCGCCGATCGCCGCAACGATGCTGATCGTTACGGCAATCCACAAGCGGAGTAGAGGATGGCGTCGAGGCGCCAAAGGATGTGTCTGTCGCTCCGATAGTTCTATGGATCCTGTTCAGAAAGACCATCGCTGTGTGGACGGCCATCTCAGCGGACGGCTGGCTGAACGGGGGCTGAGCTTCATCGCACGGTCCCGAGACGTCGAGAAGGCAATGTCAGACCGGTTCGCAGATCAGTGATCTCGACAATCAGCTGGGCATCCGAATCAATCCGAAGCTCCAGTTTCAGGCAGTCTTCACCGATATCCCCCGGTGGATCCAGAGGCAGAACGAGCTCGGGGTCCTCCCAGGTCTGATGGGTTGTTTCGCCCGCGTCACGCCGGCGCAGAGTGGGCATCCCATCGATGAAGACCACATCGTGTCGGCCATCGGCGGAGGGTTCCCCGAGCACCAATTCCAACTCAGTCTGTTCTGGGCGGCTCGCTGCTATGCGCAGCTCCAGAGGAGCGCTGCTGGGCCATGGCTGGCCGGCAACAAAAAGGGGATGCCAGCGATGGCGATGGCTTCGCTGATCCCAGACACGAAGCGAGACGCCGTTGTTGAGTACATCGCGAACTGAGACACCAGGCGTGAGCTGCAACGCCCCCAAAGCGACGGCTTCAACCGGTGGTGGTGTGAGCAGTGGTGCCGGTTGGGTGTGCAGTGCCAACCATCGCCTCAGCCAGGGCATCTGCGCTCCGCCACCGACGGCCACGACCCCCTGGAGGCCGTCCAGATCGCAACCGTGCTGTCGACCACCGGTCATGGTGGTTTCGAGGAGTTGAGCCAGAGCTTCATCGAGGCCCTGATCCTGAAGCAATTCGTCGAGGCTTCTGCGGGACAGCTGCATCATCCGTTCCACCTCTTCAGGGGAATTGGTGAAGGATTCGCTCAAAACCTGGTTTTCGGGCAACTCCCTGTCGCTGAGGCGACATTTCAGGCGCTCGGCGGCATTCAGTGCAGCCTGGGAAGGCTTCAAGTCCGGATAGCAGCGCCCAACGATCCAGCGATCGATGTCTCTCCCTCCAAGACGAAGACCGGCTTTGCCAAGGACCCGCGCAGTGCGGAGCTTCTGACAGCTGGCATCACCGAGTGAGCGGCCCTGGAGGCGAAGCAGTTGGGCGATCGGAGCCGCCTTCCCTTCGCCTCCCTCCAGGGCGACAAGGGCGAGATCAAGCGTGCTGCCACCCAGGTCCACAACCAGCAGACGGGCACCGGCCGGCAAGCCGGCGCCCAGAGCCGCTGCGGTGGGCTCGTCGACAAGAGCGATCTCCTCCACCGGCAGCCGTTCACAGGCTTGAAGCAGCCACTGGCGATAACTTCGATATCGCTCAACGGGCGCTGTCAGCACCAGACGCCTAAGACGGCCCTGTTCGGGCAGATGGGACCAGATTTGCTGTAAGAGCTGTTCTCCGGCGTTCTCCGCATCGCGGTTGCCTGTTTCACTGCCGATGGCGCGTTTGAAATCGGTGGCGAGTCTTGGGTCCTGAAGATCGGCAAGGCCCGATTCGATTACCTGTTGCCCAACCAGCGGGGCATCGCCTGCCCGGGTCCAGACCAGGCTGGGTACCTCACCGCTGCGGCGGCTGATCGGGGGGAGATCGAGCAGTTGAGCCCTGTCTGCATCCTCCGCCTGGAAAGCCACCACGGTTGTGGTGCTGCCGAGATCGATCGCAAGGGTGCCCGAACGGGCGGAATGTTGAAGCTTTTCTTCTCCCACGCGGTCGCACTCCCGGCTTATGGGCACGTTGAAGTCAGATTGAGATTATGGGGACTCGCTCGGATGGATCGCTTGCAGCAGCTGATCTTCTCGTTTTACCGGGAGGATCCCCGCTTGGAGGAGAAGCTGGAGCCCCTCCGGGACTGTCGCATGCGTCGCAGTTGGGGCAGCATTCGGATCGAATGTGTGGATATGGCGCACCTTGAGGAAGTGAGTGGTCTGTTGAGTTACCTACGGCTGCCCTTAGCCGCTTTGGGGCTTGGTCGCCAGATCGTGCTCAGAGTGCCTGGAGCGCGTCAACGGACCTATCCCATGCACGTGCCATTCAGAAGTGACCAATTGGCTTGATAACAGATGTTTAAAGTGATGGATTCCTGGAAGACCCCGATGAATTCGGCCGGAGTTGAAGCTAAAGATCTGGCCAAGCGTGGGGAAAGCCTGATTCGCCAGTCGAGCAACCGCTATCTCACGACGGTTCGCATTGCTTTTCGTGCGAAGCAGCGTCGCTTCGATGACTTTGATGGCCTCTTGGAGGAGTCGAGCGTGAAGCCGGTGCAGCGAGCGATTGTTGAGTTGAGTGATGAACAGGATCAGCCTGATTTGCTGCCTGGATGAATCCGACCGGGCAAGGAACGTACAGGATTAGACGGCTTACGGCCCGCTGGATGTGATCCAGCAGGAGGGGCCTGGTTGGCGTCTGGCCCGGGATCCAGCTCGTGGCCAATTTTGCGTTCTGATCGGCGGAGCCTCCTGGGCAGTAGAACTCACCGATGGGGAATGGCGAAGCCTGGTGGCGCTGCTTGCCGAGTTGCAGGAGCAGCATCAGCGTCTTGTGTCTCAGCTGATGGCGGAGGAAGCTATCAGCATCGAGCTCGAACGCGGCGTCTGGTGGGGCGAACTGGAGGGAAACCGCGACAGCTGGAGTCTCTCGGTTGTGTTGACCGCTGAACAAGGCCGTGGAGCGGAGGGGCATTGGCCGAATCCTGCGGCAGCGGCAATGGTCGCGACCATGAGAACGATGCTGGACTCGAACAATGATTAAGGAGGCTTATGAAAAAGCTTTCATCGATCATTCCGCAGGTTCGCAAGAGCTTTGCACAGGTTTTCCACAGGTGAGGAGCAAGAACGTCGCTTGGCGGCTTTTGTCTGGGGAAAAGGCGATGGGAGTTGGATTCCCCTTGACGGTTTCCCCTCCGAGTCGATCTTTTTGTCATTTGCCGACTTTCATTGCGCTGCAGGCTTGCTGTCGCTTGGGTCTCAGGCGGAGAAGCTTGCAAATGTGTGTTCTGACGCACCCTTGACTCGGTCCCCGTCATGTGGAGAAGTGGTGTTGTCCATGAGCGTGGAGCCACGAGCAGATTTGGATCAGACCGAACCCAACGGCGAGTGCGTCGTCAGCTTTCAAGCGGAATTACCCCTGCCTCTTCAGGAGGCGATGGTGAAATTCATTGAGCTTCACCCCAACTGGGATCAATACCGACTTGTGCAGGCTGCTCTGGCCGGCTTTCTGGTGCAGAACGGCATCGAGTCCCGTGAAATCACCCGTGTTTATGTAGGGAACATGTTTCGACGGGAATCATTGCTCCATGGGGTTTGAGTGCGGCAGCAGCTCATCAGAACCAAGGCGCTGAATGGCAGTGAGAGCAACAGCCCCAAGGTGGCTCCAATCAGGCCCAGCAGGTTCAGGCCGATCAACATCCCGATCAGAGCCATCGCCTTCAGAATGTTGTGGCGGACCAGCTGTCGGCTGTGATCCATCGCCTGCAATGCCCGATAGCGGTGATGAACAAGCAGGGGCAAAGCCAGAATCTGACTGAACAGCCAGCTGATTAAAAACAAGCCACCGATCACCACGACCACGCCCGCCAACGTGGTGCTGATCCGGCTGAAGATCCAGCTGAGGCTTTGAATCACGGCCAGCCCACCCGTCGCCACCACCGTTTCCAGGAGAATCAGGGAGCCGCTTTGACGCCATAACCAACGCCAGCGAACCGGAGGCTTGGGTGGGTCACCTCCCGGCAAAAGATCATCCGCCAGTTGGAGCAGCCAAATCAGGGGGATCAAAGGAACGATCAGGCTCAGAACAACAGCGAGGTCACCGATTTTCGCCAGCCAATCGGTCTCGACCAGCCTGAGATCCTGCCCCACCACGGCCAATCCGGTGGCGCTGAGCAAGACGAGGGTTGAGCGCCCCACGCACTGCCATGGAGCCTTTCCGAAGGCAATCCAGGCACGGGGCAGAAGAGTCAGCAGTGGCAACTGCTCATGGGTGCCGACCGATCGATCCAAGTGTTCAGAGAAGTGGCCCAAGCCGCTCGAGCAGGTCGTTTGCCGTTGCTTGGGGCACAGGCAAGATCGATAGGCGATTGCCGCGTTTGATCACCGGCAATTGTTCTTCAGTGAAGAGCTCACGCAGGCGCTCGAGACTGAGCATCTCTTTGAACCGACCGAGATACTTCAGCTTGGCGCAATCCCATCGCGGTTTCTCAGGACTGGATTTTGGGTCGTAATACTTCGCACCCGGATCAAACTGGGTTGGATCAACCAATTGGGTCTCGATTATTTCCATGAGGCCAACGATGCCGGGGGGCTTGCAATTGGAGTGATAAAAAAAAGCTTGATCGCCAGGTTGCATGGTCCGCATGAAATTACGCGCCTGGTAATTGCGGATCCCATCCCAGAGAGTTGTGCTTTCATGCTTGAGGTGATCAATGCCATACACATCAGGTTCACTCTTCATCAACCAGAAAGAAGGAGAAGACATTGGGTGTTGTCCCTGAATGGCTCTTGAAATGATTCTAGATCGATACATCAGTGCATCTTCTGGCGCTCGATCTGAATGCTTGCGACCGATCTGGAACTCAACGCTGGCCCTGAACCTTGACGATGCATCGAGGCGCGCATCAATAGGATGCTCAATAGTCGATCCTGAATTTTGAATTCAACAAACATATATGACTTCAAACGCCTTGGTTTTAATTAAACTAAAACGACTAACTCGAATGAAACCAAAACAACTTATCTTCAACAATTCAGAGTTTAAAAATGGTTTTTCATTGATCGAATTAGTGGTGACTACAGTTATTGTGGGAATACTTAGCGCTGTGGCTATTCCAAGGCTTGCATCCCATGTCGAGAAAGCGAGGCTCACGGAAGCACAGAGCATTCGTGCAGCAATCTGGAAACAGGTCGATGTCTTGATTCTAGAAGGCCAAGATGCCTTTCAGGTCGAAAAATTCTTGAAGGAGGAAACCAAGAGGGCCACTTTAGCCAGCCGCGACTTCAATTATTCGGCTTTTGGCTTGAGACATATCTCTGGCACAATGCTCAGAGTGTATATTCAAGTAAGATCGAGGACTACACCTGTAAAAATTGAAGCAGAATGCATGAATACCAACCTATCTAATCCCAATAGGTTGTGGACAAGAAAAACTCTTGAATATCAGCTGGAGGCAACTGCACCAGTGCTTGTGTGTTAATTAATTTTCTACCCTCTGCCGCGGCTAAAAACACAAACATATTTTGGATTGAATATCACTGTAAATCAGGCCAGCAAAACAATCAATCAAAAGATGCAATAATCAATATAGACATTGATTTTCCTTGCCCCTTCGTTAGTCAAAGCCACGTCAGCCCCATCAGCCAACAAGAATTAAAGGCACATCTGGCAAAACTATACAAGAAATTTACGACTCAAAAAATTTATTTTTGATCACCACCACTAAAGCAGTTCTGCTATTCGAACAATATTTTCCGTACCATATTACTAAAAGAGGTCTTCCGTAATAGTGAAAGACAGCTCGTTATCCATACTAATCTCTGACCCAATGCCCACCATCCTACCTGGGCCAACCCAACCGGGCTCATTATCGCTGAAATCAGGGGCAGACACTATCCGATAAATGTCAACTTCAAAACGACCTTTTCTCTGCTTAAGAGCAACTATCTTCGAACAATGACGGCTCAACAAGATATCTTCATCGCGATCCAACTGATTGTTTCCATTGTCAAGGTACAGACTTGTTTGCCTGGATTTTGATTGATGCTCAACAAAGTGGATGATTGGACCCTGGGTCTTTGGTTGTATCAGTTTCCAGAGAACACTCTTTTTGGTTTTGTTAATCCGACGATAACGTCCTGTGTGGTGAGCGATGTGCGGATTGATCGCCATCGGACTTCAAACTGCCTTGATTCGACCCTAAACACAACACTCAAACGATGCTGCTGACGGCTTAGGCAGGTGTACGGACACCACTTGAGCAGCTGATGATCAAGCGGCCATTTCACGGTGCTGTTCGACCAATTGCTTGAAATGGTCACCCCGGGCTTCAAAGTCGGGATACTGGTCAAAACTGGCGCACGCTGGTGAAAGCAGCATGCATGCGGCACCAAGTCGCTTTGCAGCCTCCAGCGCCAATGGGACGGCCTTGGACAGATCATCGCAACAGTGCAGCTCACCTTGGAATCGACTCGCGCTGATCAAGGTCTTCAGCTCCTGAGCGCCTGCGCCGAACAGCACAACGCTGCAGGCCTTGTTGTGAAGTTGTTGGAGCCAGCCCCTGGAGTCGCCCTGCTTGGTCTGGCCGCCAGCCAGCACCACTGTTGTTGACGGCATGGCACGAAGCGCAACTTCGGCGGCGTCGTAATTGGTGGCTTTGCTGTCATTGAAAACGGTCACATCGCCCACGGCACTGAGTGCTTCCAGTCGGTGAGGCACACCTGGAAAACTTTTCAGGCCCGTTTCGATCTGCTGGCTGCTCAAGCCGATTGCCCGAGCGGCAGCGGTGACCATCAACAGGTTTTGACGGTTGTGATCTCCCGGCATGGATAACGCAGACGCGGAAAACATCGGCCCGGAAGCGTCCTGGACCATGCCATTGGCATCGATCCAGAGGTCTGCTGGTTGCCCATCAGGATTAGGTCCTTCGGCACTGACCCAGAGACCTCCCTTCCAACTGCGGCGTTGCTGGCGCAGATCCGGGTCGTCGGCATTGAAGATGGCCAGTTCCGATCGCTCGAGCAAACCGCGCTTGATCGCTCGGTAGGCCTCCAGGGAACCGTGCCGTTCCAGATGATCCGGGGTGAGTGTTGTCCACAGACCGATCCGCGGCGAGATATCGGCTGCCGCTTCGATCTGATAGCTGCTCAGTTCCATCACCAACCAATCGGGCGACATTGATGGCGCACTGCTGATCAACAGTGCCATTTCCGCAGCAGACACTCCCATATTCCCTCCCATGGGGGCATTGAGACCGGCCGATTGAAGAACGTGATTTAGCAGATGGGTGACGGTGGTTTTACCGTTGGTGCCAGTGATTCCGACCCATGGAATCTCGCGCAAGGCATGCCAGGCCACTGCCATCTCACCGATGACAGGCACCCCTTCGCCTCGGAGAGCGACAAGGGTGGAGTGATCCCAGGGGATCCCTGGACTGATCACCACGCATCGGATCGATCCAGTCCATGGTCTGAAGCTGGCAAGCTCCAGCGGAACCCCCAACTGCACATCGATGCCGTCAGCCTTTAGGGCTGCAGCGATTCCAGCGAATTCTGGAGAGTCGCCGCGCTCAATCAGGCTGACCTGATGACCTTGAGACGCCAAGAGTTTGGCTGCACCAATGCCGGAGCGCCCCAGCCCCACGACAATCGTGCGTTCCATCAAAGGTCAGTCCCTGACTGAAAAGTGGGCGATACTGGATTTGAACCAGTGACTCCTACAATGTCAATGTAGTGCTCTACCCCTGAGCTAATCGCCCTTACTGATCAACATTGGATCGTCGTGATCTTTGTTTGATCGAGCATAAACAGTAGCAGTCGATGGTCTTGTTCAGGTGCGGCGCATCTCCACACGCCAGCGCTCCCGTTTTGTGCGCGACATCGACAGTACCTCCAACTGACCACGATCCTGCAATTGCAGTCGGTCGCCCACGTGGAGCTCACGACTTGCTTGCCGCACCGCCTGCCAATTCAGTCGTAAACGCCCTGCCTTGATCTGACTGACCACTTTGGCTCTTGACAGGCCAAATCCCGCTGAAGCGATCGCATCAACTCGGCAGGAGGCTTCCACGCTGCTCAGTATGCGCGGTGCCCGTTGTGGGGGAAGTTGAAGGGCGTCGATCGCAACCGACTCACAGAGAATCTCTACCTCCCGGACTCTGCCGCTCTGACCATTCAGGCGATCGGCGCATTCAGGACTGCAAAGGGCTTGCCCGCCCCGATCACCCCGCACCCAGATATCACCCAGTTCGTTGGGCATGGCACCCATATCAACCAAGGCAGCACGGAGGTCATTGGGACTGAGCGGATCGAAGAGAAAATTGCCTTCGATCCGCAGTCCCTGAATTGGCAGCGGTTCGAGGCTGCCGTCATCGACCCTGCAACAGAGCAGGCGGCACCGCTCAGCCCCCGGATGTCCGCCCTGACGCTGCCAGCGGAGTTCGCTCAGGGAACCCAGCCGCTCCAAGGCCTCCTCTTGCAGAGGCGCTTCGAGAAAGGTGCTCCAAGCCGGTTGCCAGGTTCGAAGAACTTCAGTAGCAAGATCGATCAGCCCCTGCAATCCATCCGGATCACTGCTGCCCTCCAGCAGCGTGTCGCGCGGAAGATTCACAGTTCGCTCAGGCGCACCACCTGGACAGGGCGGCTGCGTTGCACGGTCTGCCAGGGCACCTCAATTCCAACGGGAGTTTCCAGAAGCAGCAACCAGCGGCCTTCCTCGCGGCGATTGCGCAGGATCCGCACACCATCTTCATTGTCCGACGCGACACTCGCAGCTGCCGCATAGCTCCCCATCAGGCCTGATCCCATTCCGAGCAGACCACCAATCAGAGGCTCACCCCAAGGCCCGAAGCTCGCGAAGGTGGTCAGTGTGGTGATCTTGGTGAAAGTCACCCCTGCGAAGAATCCAAAGGGCATCAACCACCGGGCCATTGTTTTCTGACGTCGATTGCGGATGAGATTGGGGTTCAACAGTTCAATCCGCTCAATCGCGTCACCTGTCGGTGCGATGACTTGGCACTGGAGCAGAGGTAAATCGGCAGTTTGAAGCTGCTCTGCCAGTTGATCAGCAGCCGTCTCCTGGGAGAGCACCACCACACAGATTGCCATCCGCTCACATCAGATCGTTTGAATTCTGAACCCCTCCTTGGAAGTGAGGGGGGTAGTGAAGTCTGCTCATTACAGTTCTGCGCGGCAGTTCAGCGCCCTTTCATGACGAAAGTTCTGGTATCCGATCCGATTGATAAAGCCGGGATCGACATCCTGAGCCATGTGGCGCAGGTTGATCAGCGCACCGGACTCTCGGAGCAGGAACTGATCGGAATCATCGGGGATTACGACGGCCTGATGATTCGTTCAGGGACCCAGGTCACCGCCGCTGTCATTGCGGCTGCTTCACGCCTCAAGATCATCGGCCGTGCCGGAGTGGGGGTGGACAATGTGGATGTGCCCGCCGCAACGCAGCGCGGTGTTCTGGTGGTGAACTCGCCTGAGGGCAACACGATCGCGGCAGCTGAGCATGCTTTGGCGATGATGCTCTCCCTCTCGAGGCATGTGCCTCAGGCCCATGCGGGCATGCGGGCCGGTCGATGGGATCGCAAGAAATTTGTCGGCAACGAGCTTTACAAGAAAACCCTGGGTGTTGTTGGTCTGGGAAAGATCGGTTCCCATGTGGCGCGGGTCGCCAAAGCCATGGGGATGGATGTGATCGCCTACGACCCATTCATCGCAGCGGACCGTGCCCAGAAAATGCAGGTTCGACTCACACAGCTGGATGAGCTCTTCCGTAAGGCTGATTACGTCACGCTGCACATCCCTCGCACAAAGGACACCGAGAATCTTGTGAATGCGGAGCTGCTGCGCACAATGAAACCGGGCGCGCGCATCGTGAACTGCGCTCGTGGAGGTGTGGTGGATGAAGCTGCCATCGCCGAGGCGGTTGAAAACGGCGTGATCGCTGGTGCAGGCCTGGATGTGTTTGCCAGTGAGCCTCTGGCGGAAGACTCACCGCTGCGCACGGTGGAGCGGGGATTGGTGCTCACTCCCCACCTCGGAGCTTCAACGGAGGAGGCGCAGGAGAACGTGGCCATTGATGTAGCCGAACAGATCCGGGATGTGTTGCTGGGGCTGCCTGCCCGCAGTGCCGTGAACATTCCCGGTCTCAGTGCCGAGATCATGGAGCGACTCAAGCCCCATCTCCAGCTTGCGGAGACCCTTGGTCTACTTGTCAGTCAGCTGTCCGGAGGCCAAGTTCAGGAACTGGAATTGCGCCTGCAGGGTGAGTTCGCCAGCCACCCCTCCCAGCCCCTGGTGATCGCAGCATTGAAAGGTCTGCTGGGTGCGGTGCTGGGCGACAGCATCAACTACGTCAATGCTTCGCTCGAGGCTGAGGCCCGCGGTATTCAGGTCATTGAGGTTAAAGACGAATCCAGCCGTGACTTCGCGGGTGGTTCGCTCCAGCTGAAAACCAAAGGTGATCAGGGAACCCGCAGTGTGATCGGAGCCGTCTTCGCCGGTGGTGAACTGCGCATCACAAGCATCGACGAGTACCCGGTCAATGTCTCACCCAGCCGCCACATGCTCTTCACCAGACACCGTGACATGCCAGGGATCATTGGTCACCTCGGTTCATTGCTTGGTGAGCACAACGTCAACATCGCCTCGATGCAGGTGGGGCGTCGCATCGTCCGGGGCGATGCCGTCATGGTGCTCAGCATCGATGATCCTGTGCCAACAACCGTTCTTGAGACCATCAAGGCAGTGAACGGCATCCAGGAAGCGCACCCAGTCACCCTCTGATGTGGTGGCGACTCACGCTTCCTTGTCCGCCGGAACTGGAGGAGTCATGCCTCTGGAAACTGAATGATCTCGGCCTCCATCGCCACGCCCTCCAGCACGCGCCGGAATCACCTGAACGCAAGACACTGCTGCTCTGGCTTCCGCAATCGGAATGGTCGGAAGCGGATCGTGGCCAGTTGATTGCCAGCCTTCGGCCTCTGGCGGAGCCCTTTGGGTTGACTCTGCCGGACGGGTCTTGGGATGAAGTGGCTGATGAAGACTGGAGTTTGAGCTGGAAACAGCATTGGCAGCCGGACCCTGTCGGTACTGGCATTTTGATTTTGCCGGCCTGGCTCGAGCCACCCAACGACTACGCCGATCGTCTGGTGATCCGCATGGATCCAGGCAGTGCCTTCGGAACGGGCAGTCATCCCACAACCCGTCTCTGTCTTGAGGCGCTGGAGCAGGCACCTCCGGATGGTGCGCTCGTTGCAGATCTCGGATGTGGCAGCGGCGTTCTTGGGCTGGCGGCACTGGGGCTGGGAGCAGAGGCCGTTGTGGCGGCTGACACCGATTCCCTGGCGGTGCGGGCGACGGTCGACAACCGGGCGTTGAACAAGCGGTCTCAGCAGCAGCTCCAGGTGGGCTTGGGCTCAGTGGAGACGTTGCTCGCGCAGCTTGCCGGTCGCCGAGCCGATCTGCTGCTCTGCAACATCCTCGCCCCGGTGATCGAGGCCCTGGCTCCTGGCTTTGACGACGTGTTGAACGTCCAAGGCCGTGGCCTGCTGAGTGGTCTTCTTGTGGATCAGGCACCCCGATTAACCGAGGTCCTGTCAACACTTGGCTGGGAGGTTTCGGCACAGGCCTCCCAGGGCCGCTGGGGCCTGCTGGAGATCCGCCGCCGCTGAGGGGTACGCCATAAGCCCTGCTTATCAGTGTTCCTCCTCCTATTGGTCCTTGCCCCGCCACCTGTGGGAACCGCCGGGAATCGGGTCTGTTTGCAGTAGATAAGTGACGTCCTGCAGGCTCGAATTCCGAGCACCTGTACGCAACCAACCATCAATGGCTTCCTACAAGGTCACCCTGGTCAATGACAGCGAAGGTCTGAACAAGACCATCGACGTGCCCGATGATCAGTACATCCTCGATGCAGCTGAAGAACAGGGCATCGATCTTCCCTACTCCTGCCGCGCCGGTGCCTGCTCCACATGTGCAGGCAAGATCACTGCTGGCACAGTTGATCAGTCCGATCAAAGCTTCCTGGACGACGACCAGATCGAAGCTGGCTTCGTTCTCACCTGCGTGGCCTATCCCACTTCTGACTGCACCATCAAGACCCATGCAGAGGAGGAGCTCTACTGAGCTCGACGAGCCATCAAGCTCTGCTGGTTCTCCCTCAACATGGGAGCCCAGTTCAGTGACCACCCCTCCAAAGGGGTGGTTTTTTGTTGTTGAACCGTCTTCTATGAAAACGATTCCGTTGTGTCAGCAGTGAGCCGCCCTGTTGTCGACGCGCTGCTGGAGTCCGGCAGTGTTCACACAAGTCCTGGGGGGCAGTACAGCTTCCGCGTGATCGGGCCCTGTTGCCGTTTGTTTGACCGCGAAGAACTGCCATGGCCTTGCTGCCGGATCGCATGGAGAAGCAAAGAGCCGAGCTGGCGCCGGGTGGGACGTCGATTCGTGCCTGACCTGGCCGCCCGTCGCTGCCCCTCCTACGCCGTCGAGCTGCTGCAGCCTGGATCCCGGCCGACATCCACTGTGCTCACGTTGTTTTCAGGGGTGTTCAGCCGTGATCTGCAGGAATGGTGGTACAGCCGTCACCCCCGATCACTGGGTCCTGAGAACACTCTTCCCAAACAAACAGCCCCAATGTCCTGAAGCACACCGGGGCATACAAAATGATGTGGGGTTCTGAATGAGCTCAGAACCCTTGATTGCAGTGATGACGAGTTCACTCCCAGTCAGACGGGGATCAGAAATAAATCTTTCCGCCGCCCCAGGCGGTTCCCTGAACTTTCGGTGAAACAAGGATGTAGCCAGCCATCAAGCGAAGATCCTCATCGGTGAGGTCTCGCATTGCGGGGTAGAGCTCAGAGCTGCGCATGCTCGGGTGCAGTTCTGAGATGCTGTACTCACCGTCGTAGGACGTGGGGTCCTTCATGTAATCCACCAGGGCATCGACGTTGTCCCGTGGTGGTGTGGCAAGAGCCAGAGTTTCGGGGTCCAAGCCAACGTTGTGATTCGTTTTGGTGATGCCACCGGCATGGCAGGTGCCACAGCTTGTGTTGAAGACTTTGCGGCCTGTGTTGATCTCCTGCTCGGAGAAGGTGACATCGATCCCGTCAGGGTTGACCGGAACCGTGAGGGTTTCTGCGTCCCAACGGGCAGCCTGAGCAGGGCTGGCCATGACCAGGCCAATCAGCACTGGCACCAGAACAAGCAGTCCCTTCAGGGACCGCCGCAATGAGGAGAAAGAGATGTCCATGAAGGATGTCGGGGTATGACGGGAGTCAGCACCAAGCCCTTGTATCACGGAGCGAAGGTGCTCTGTGCCGGGATCACGAACTGTTGCAGCGGGGTTTGACGTCCAAGGTCATGAAGTCCTTCGCCACAACGCTATTTGGGAAGATGGCCTGGGCTTCAGCGAGAAGGTCGTCCGGGGTGACCGGGTTGCCATGGACGTAGCGAGGACTGAGGTGCGTCAGGGCCAGTTGGCCAACGCCTGCGGCCGCCGCAGTCTGAGCGGCCATGGTGCTGGTGGAGTGCTGTTTCTTGAAGGCCATCTCCGCTTCCGCATGCGCAAATGTTGACTCGTGAATTAACAAATCGGCTCCCCGTGCCAGCTCCACTGCGGCTTCGCAGAAGACGGTGTCGGTGCAATAGACGACACTCACTCCAGGCCGATCCTCACCGCAGAGAGCAGATCCTTCAATCACACGACCATCCTCGAGCCTCACGGAACCCCCACGTTTCAACTCCGCATAGATCGGACCGGGAGGGATACCAAGCGCACGCGCTTTCTCCACGTCAAACCGACCTGAACGGGGTTTCTGCTCCACGCGGTAGGCATAGGCAGGAACTCGGTGGCTGAGCGGAGTGCACCGAACAATGAAGTCGT
Source organism: Synechococcus sp. MIT S1220 (assembly GCF_047303025.1). Taxonomy (NCBI): domain Bacteria; kingdom Bacillati; phylum Cyanobacteriota; class Cyanophyceae; order Synechococcales; family Synechococcaceae; genus Synechococcus; species Synechococcus sp. MIT S1220. Next base: position 3,155,511 of record NZ_CP138939.1, read on the forward strand.
TGTCTTCAAATAGAACCGAGTCCTGCTCGGCAGCGGGACGGCTGCGATGGACCGTCAATGGGTAGCCGATTCGAGTAGAGCTTGTATGAAGCACCCCCTTGAGATAGTCCTCCAACGGGTCAGGACCGTAGAGGTCGATCCCTTCGGTGCAGTTGCCAGCGAGCCCCAGGCTGGCCAGCAGACCCGGCAGTCCAAAGACGTGGTCGCCATGCATGTGCGTTATGAAAATTCGCCGCAGCTGGGAGAGGCGCAGATCACTGCGCAGGAACTGATGCTGCGTACCCTCGCCGCAGTCGAAGAGCCACATTTCTGCCCTTTGCGGCAGCCGCATCGCCACCGCGGAGACATTGCGACCCCGGGTCGGGACTCCTGAACTGGTACCGAGAAAGGTGACCTGCAAGGCCGCTGGCTCTCAGTCGTCATGCTGCCATCTGGCTGGCCCTCGACGGACAAGGCACCATGGGCTGTCCGTTTTGGCGTTGTGCGTTCCTTCCCCCTCTTTGGTGTCGCTGCTCTGCTCAGCCTGAACGCTGCTGTCCTGATCGCCCCTGCGGTTGCGGTGTCAGCCGCAAGGGAACCTGTGATGCGCGTTCTTCTGCTTGAAGGGCAGCGTCTCACGCTGAGGGCGGATGGTTCGCTGCCCATGCAAGTGCGTGGTGTTCCCGGTGGCGTTCGCGCTCTTCAGCGATTGGAGCTGCGTCTGAGCTCAGGGGGCTTGAGCGTATTGATGGATGGAGCACGCACACGAGTTGCGGTAGGAACTGCGTTGCAGGTGGAGAACGATGATCCACGCGGCATCTGGTTAGGGCAGCGTCGCTATCGCGGGGCCTTGCAGATCAGCAGTCGCGGAGGCCAGTTGCGGGTTGTGAATCAGCTGGGAATCGAGACCTATCTCGCCAGTGTCGTGGGCAGTGAGATGCCCCATCAATGGCCACTGGCGGCACTCCAGGCGCAGGCGGTGGCGGCGCGGACCTACGCCCTCCGGCAGAAAGGTCGAGGAGGTGGCTGGGATGTCAAGGCAACGGTGGCCAGTCAGATGTACAGGGGCGTGGAGTCCGAGACGGCGAGCACCCGAGAGGCCGTGAGCAGCACAAGAGCTCTGGTGCTGGTGCACGGTGGTCGGCTCATTGATGCGGTGTTCCACAGCAGTTCTGGCGGAAGGACCGAAGCCAGTGGGATGGTCTGGCGTCACCAGCTCCCCTACCTCGTGAGTGTTCTGGATCACGACCAACACAGTCCTGTGCACAGCTGGCAAAAACGCTTTGATGCCAAAACCCTGCGCGAGCGACTTCCAGAGACCGGAGGTCTTTTGAAACTGTCAGTCCTGACACGCAGCGCCAGCGGCAGGGTGCGTCAAGCGCGGATCCAGGGGCCCAGGGGCAGCCTTGTGATAAGCGGCCGAGAGCTACGCCGCAGGCTTGGTTTAAAGAGCACACTGGTGCAGTTTGAGTTTGTGTCTGGGCAGATCCAGACACGGCCCTCTCTGCCCACGCGGATACAACCTTTGCCTGCGATTGAGGGGTCAACGCCTGCCTCTAATGCGTCCCGTTCCCGCATCGATCGGATCACAGCCGCCGTAGCCGCCGTGCCTCCACCATCAGAGAGTGTGCTCAGGCTGCCGGTTTCGACGTTCTGGCCCTATGGCTCACAAACGCTGCCTAAGAGTGGCGTCAAGTTGCTCGTCCGCGGACAGGGGTTCGGCCATGGGGTTGGCATGAGCCAATGGGGTGCCCACGGGCTGGCACAGCAAGGAGCCGATTTCCGCACGATTCTTCGCCATTACTACAAAGGAGCGGATGTCGTGCCATTCAGGGCTTATTTCGATCCATCACTGGCACGTCTCACATCACCAGCGCCACTCTGGAGAGGTTGATCCAGCATCGCCGTGCATGCTTTTCCATTTCGGCTTGAGCATCGGTCGACGCAGGCTCAGTTAATTGACGCACTGGCCGATCAACTGGAAGGGCAGCTGCGTCTGCGCCTCAATGCAGAGGATGCCCTTAAGCCTCTCGGCCTGGCAACAGGGCGAACAATGGAGCCTGTTTATGCCGCGTTGGTCCAACGCTTGGCGGCCTGGTCTGAAGCGGATCTGAACAAGTTGAGAGAGGCATGGTCAAGTTTCAATCTGGACGAATACCTCGGCTTGCCAGTCGCTGATCCACAGGGCTACAGGACTTTCATGGAACGGCATCTGGGCTCTCCTCTCCAGCTGCCGTTTGGTTCAATGCATCTACCGGAGGGCTCAACAACTGACGGGCACGCTGCAGCCATGCAGTACTCCGATGCACTGAAGATGCACGGAGGGCTTGGCTTGCAGTTACTGGGGCTGGGGAGCAATGGCCATATCGGGTTCAATGAACCCCCCTGCCAACCTCACCTCCCCTGCCGTGTCGTTCCACTGTCTGATGCGACCCGCCTCCAAAACGCCGCCATGTTCGGAGGAAATCCTGGGCAAGTTCCAACGCATGCCATCACCCTTGGTTTGCAAGAAATCCTTGCTGCGGAGGAGATCCACCTGGTCGTGACCGGGGCAGCAAAGGCAAGGATCCTGCGACAGGTGCTGGATAGCACCCAGCCCGACGAGCATTTGCCTGCAAGCTGGCTGCGCTTGCATCAGCGGGTTTGGCTTTGGGCCGACGCGGAAGCAATGGAACCTTCTTAATCTCGGGCCAATGAACACGGTTCGATGAGCACCGACCCAGTTGAACGGCCGCTTGAGCAGACGTTTGAAACTGAAAAATTGACGCGGTTTATCCAAGATTGCCAAAGCTTGGAGGAACTCAGGCAAACAGCACTTTTTCTTGTCCAGCAGCTGGCTCAGCAAAAAGCAGCCAGCGCCTGGATGGCGAGCCGAGCCTCCGAATCAGAAAACGCAAAACTGGAGATGTTGGCGAAACTGATTCGACGCTCATCCGATGACGAGGTTGCGCCATCATCCTGACCCGCTTCACGCCTAAGGCTTGAACATTTTCAAATTCAGGGATCACACGGACCATTCGCAGTGATCTCTACAACATCACCAAGCTCTACTGTTTCAAGCAAGATATTGAGATCCTCTGAAGGCACATTCAAGCAACCTCCTGTAATTTTCTTTCCAACACGCTCTTCGTTATTGGTTCCATGGATAGCAAAACTGTACCACCTAAATTTTCCATCATATTCATTAAATTCGAACGGTTGCGGAATGGAATTGACTGGCGCTAGGCTGATATAACCATCACCATACTCTCGCGATATTCCATCACCTTTGAAATCGATGGCATTCATATTTTTAAAGAGATTCTGCTCTAGATAAGTTCTTGACTTCCCTGATTTTTCAACCAATGAAGGCTCCATTTCGAACTTGCTGTCGCTCAAGATTGCATTAACACGGAACTTGCCGATAGGTGTTACCCCTTCGATGAAAATCGTGTCTTCGCAGGAAATACCGTATTTCCCATAGCCAACTGAGAAGACTCGATTTTGTGAAGCACTGCTCAGGACTCCAGTGCTTTTGAAAGGCTCCTGAACATCGAGCAGGATCTTCAGCGTCGTCTGAGTGGGACTGGCAGTTGAAGGCTCCTTGGCGGGAGGGTTGATGCTGCAGCCAACCAGTAGAACCGGCAGACCACTCAGGGCGAGGCATAGAGCAGCACGCATGGTCTCATCGGATCATGCGTGCATCATGGCGAGCGAGCAAACGAATGGCCTCAAGCTCGAAGCAATTGGTAAGGGGTGCCTCGGTAAACAAGTTGAACATTTTTTCGGGAGTCTTCGATGCGATGCTCATACGTTGTGCGGCTGTAAAACAACTGACGCGCTTGAGGTTCTAATTTTGTGACAGCACTATATGTAACACCTCGGTACTGCATGAGTCGCATCGGTCAAACTTGTCTGGCAACAAATGCTTAGGGACGAAACTGAACCGCCGCAAGCCGGGATGTAGCACTAGATACCGCTTTCGCTTTCTCTTTGCCTACAGTAGTTCAGAATGATACTTTAAACAGGTCTAAAGTATCAAAGCGAACCTTAATGATTGCCGTTGATTAAGCTTCGTCGTGAGTGGTTCAACCATTAAAACGGTGAACGACTTGAGAAGTTCACATCAATACCGCACAACAAACAACAAAAAACCTCTTCAAACCATTAAAAAGCCGTACGTAAATTCAGCGAATAAAACTTACAACGACAAGAATTACTTAGGCTTTTTGGTTAGATCTCCAAAATCATCATCATTGGGCTGAAGGAATTGCCAGACCACCGGTACGGTGAAAACCACCACAAGCACGATGGTCGCGATGATCGCCGTGGTGTAATCACCCATCTTTCTCAATGCAATTCCCGTGAACCTTACCCACCTAGCCTCGACGCTGGCGTTCTGGGGGTCAGCAGCAGGACCTGCCTGGATAATCCATCACTTCCAGCGCGAGAGGTAGAGGCCGGGCGTTCACCAAGGAGGGCGTTCGCGTTATGCCTGGCACAAACGCTGGGAGGCGGCAGCTTGCGACTCCTGATCTGGCTGGTTGGGAGATTAGTAAAACGGTTCGTTCTCGTAAATATCAAGCCGAAGCGTTGGTCCGGAATAAGTCAATGGATCCGGTCCATCCGGAATTAATTCAACAGACCACTGATAGATGCCGGCTTTGGGATTGATGCCCCGCATCACGATGTTGACCTGTTCGCCCGGCTGTCCTGGTGGACCCAGAACAATGTTGAGGGCGGTGGGTTCATCGATGCTCTTGAGGCGAGCTCGTCCCTTTTCACCCTCTCCTCGCAATGCGTAAGGCCCTGTGTAGAGACTGGGCTCCTCTGGTCGCCAATCCCATTGATAAAGATTGGTGAGTTGTGTGAGCTTGATGCCCCGGAGAGAAGCTCCTGCATGCACCGGTATGGCAATGCTCAGGGTCGTTCTGTTGCGTTGGCCCTCCGTTTTGCTCGGGTTGTGAAGCGTGATCTTCGTTGGCGGAGTGGAAAAAAAAGTCTGAGCCTTGCTGGGGGCGGCACTGATGCAACCTCCACTGAAAGCAAGAGCGAGAGCAATCAATCGTGCGACACGCATAGGCGGTGATTTCGGAGGACTCAACAACAACCTTCAAGGTCCGTGGTCAAGCTCACCTTGCCAAGGGGTGGGTGCCAGGATCATCTCGTTATGAGGCAAAACAAAGACTCGCAGGTCATGAGCGCCAGGCCAGACTGTGAACTCCGGCGGTGATGGTATGTCAGTGGAATTTGGTGTTGTTTGTCTAGGCGCCGCTGTCGCCATCAGCATTTCGCTGGCTTTCGCCGCCTGGTTTGAACAGAGCAAGAACAAAGCAGACGACGAATGAAGGGCTCCAAATCCTGAACTATTCAAAACATGAAGCCAGCCAAGACAGCTCGACGACCCTCATCTTCACAAAACCAACAGCGCGGCAAGGGCACTCGCTTCAGAGTTCAGAATAGCGCTAAAAAACAATATCGAAGCCGAACAACTTGGCCTCCAAGAGAAGGCTTTTTCAATTTCAATCATGTTGTTCAAATCGATAGTTTCTGATTTTGGATTCCAAGGCTGCGGAAATATGGTAACAATGAAGACACCAAAATCGACGAACGCAAAAGGGATGAAAGGTTCAAATCACTAGAGATATCCTTAAAGAAACGTCGTGAAATGGGCTTTGCTCACCAGAATTTGCCGATTTTCAGGAGCATCAACGGAACAACGTTTATCCTCTGAACGTAGTTGAATAGGTGTTACTCGTAATCAGTCCAATCCAGCCCTGGAATAGGGGGGCATTCCGTTGTCATTTCTCTCCTGAAGGGATGAAGTTACGGCCAAGGGGTAGAGAAAGCCTGATTCTTAGGGAACCAACCATTGGCATGGGCTTTGAGGGCTCCAAGAAACGCATCACCCTCGATGTCTTCCCCTACGGAGAGTCGCGGCGGTCAAGGTGCACTTCCGTTAGAACATGGTTTCCTTGGAGATCTCAGCGTTGCTGCGCTTCCTCTACTTCAGCGGTTTGTTTGCAACGGCCTACTGGTTGATCGTTCTTCTTGTTCGCAAGGCCCTTGCTGCACGCACTGTGAATGTGATCGTGGAGTCACCAGAACGTACGGCCAGGATTCAGGCGCTGGAAAAGGCGTGGGATACCGAGGAATCCGATCAACAGCATGAGACGGACGACGTCTGACCCTCACCCGCCTGCTTCAACAAGCTGGTTCGACGGGGAAAAGCCGTCCATCAACATTGCACCCCACCGTTCTGTCCATCCAGAAAAAAACGACATTCTGGAACCTGAAAGCAGGTGAACGATTCGGTTCGGGTCTCTTCAACTGTCTTGAGGAATTGGAGGACTGATGAACGGGCGTTGCGCGGTCCCTATTCAGCCGCAACAGCCACCTTGCTGCAACGGAACGACGCTTACAGCGTTGACCACTTTTGAATCCATCAACACCCGTACTTGAATCCCTCCGTTTGGATCGTCTGCCATTTCAACGGCTAAAGCAACCAGCTCTGTCCCATCCGTTGTCTGATAGCTGAGTAATTCAAGTCGCTGAGGTTGGGTTGTTGCGGGCATCTTGGAGAGATCATCGATCCATCTCCACAAATAACGATTCATTCTCATCATCGATTCTCATTTGTCACAAGTGAGCCTTCAATCCGACTCTCGAAGCCACTCAGTCTCGTTCCAACGGCTCTAAACCACGCACTGGCACTTCTGTTTCCAGTGCCCACTCCTCGGCAGTGCTCTTATCAGTTTTGACCAGCCCAACAGGGGTCTGCAGTGCTATTCCATTGCATCTGAGACGTGTAAGCAGGTCATGCAGTTACGGCGGCTTCCCCAGCTCCGTCTCCAATGGCGGGGTTGACCCTCAGGGAAGGAGATTGATGCACCAAATGATTGCTATTCAACAAAAGACAGATTGATTCGTAAACATTCTGACAACCATTCGGAACAACGAGCCCTCACAGGAGGAAGCAATAGGAAGCAAGCATTTCAGTCGAACACGGCCAAGGCAATTAACAACTTATATCAATCACTCCCGAGAATCACGTTGTAGAGCTTCTGCATAGAACGAATTAACCGACTCTTTCTTTTGACATCAACTTGGCGACGCTGCTGGTTCAACTTTCCTGTAGCTTCTTGGCGAACGAGAACTAGATGGGCCAATTTTTCAAGCAAGGCCGCATCCTGATCGATGAGCAAGCGAAGATCCTGCCGCTCGATTTCTAGCAGAATCGTTTCTTCGATCGCACGTATTGTTGCTGCACGTGGCTCATTAGTGCAAACTGCCATTTCACCAAAAAGCTCTTTTTTACCCAGTTCTGCAAGATGGTGCTCCGTTCCTTGTGAATCCTGCTGAAACACTTCCACTGCTCCTTGGATCACATGGAAACAGCAGTCACCACTTTCTCCTTGCTTGATCACAATCTCTCCTTTCGCAAATCGAAGGCAACGTGTTAGTGGAGCCAGCTCTGCGATTTGCAAATCACTGAGAACACTAAAAAATTGACTTTCTGCAAGCCAAACCGTTTTTTGACGGTCGTCCGCATGAACAGGGCAGAGGCCTGAATGCAAATCCTTTTTGCGGGCAAGCGTACGAACAGGAAACGGAATACTTTGACCAATCCTTTCAAGAGAATACCAAATCTGCTCCAAAAGTTGTCCACGGATCTGAAGTCGCTTCACATCACCTTGATCCAAATGCCACACTTGAATTCCGTAATTGATCGCACTATCATCAAACTCTTTAACCCAAACATTTGGAGGCGGAGTAGCAAGAACATCGGAATGATGATGCACAACTCTCAACAGCAATTCAATGGCCTGAGAAGGCGGAAAACTGTAATCCAATCCAACCTCAAAACAATTTCCAAACGGTTTCATGGATTGGATTTTACGAAGTGGAGCCTGTGCAACGGTGTCATTCGGAATAATCAAGGTACAACCATCAAGTCCACTGCAGATATAAGTGTTCATCAAGGTCAAAGAGATAACTTGACCACGATATTCGCCAATTTCAATCCAATCACCTTCCTTAAATGGATGATCAAATTGAAGCCCCAAACCTCCAAATATATCCTTCAAAGGCTCTTGGGCAGCGAAACCGATCACCGCAGTCAAGAAAGCAGATGTTGTAATTAGGCCCGATAAACTAACGCCAGCTTGCTGGAGCACAACAAGCGTAATGATCGCGCCAAAAACGATTATACAAATGTCATTAAATATTTTTGGAGGTGTTTTCCACCAACCCCTAATTCTTGGAAGGTCAAAAAGTAACCAGCCAAACAAACTTAGCAGCCCATACAATAAAGCAAGCTGGCCGACAGTCGTTATGGTCGTCTGATAGTTTTGCAGCGAATTCGGTATAGGAAGTGACGAAAGTGTCCAGGTCCAAAGGCCAGTCAAAGGAAGCCCAACAGGGAATTTTTGGGATTTTGGCGTATGCCCCCTAGTCTGACGGAGTGCCAGCAACAGACACGTTGCAGCAAGAGTGATCAGAAAGCGCACAATAAGCGACATTCATCCCCCTTGATTTATTGCTTCATTCAATACGAGCAACATCAGCAATACAAACGATCTCAGCCAAACTATACAGTGAAATTTAAGATACGCATAGTCGACTTTTGAGAATATCATCTTGAAGCAAAATCTGACAACAAACCATGCAAAGCAATGTTGATTCAAGTCTTAAGCGCATTGAATAAGAAGCTTGCCTGATCCTTTTCAGAGGATGTCAACGAAAAACAAAATACCGCAGTTTTTACAGCAAAATCAGACAAATAGCGCCCATACATTTCACAAAGAGAGGCGAATATAATTAATACTTTGCCAAGACTAATTAGTAGGCTTTGTAGAGGCATCTGGCCAAAATCGCATCCCATAATGATTCCAATCAGCGCATAGAGAATGAAATGGGTGAGATCCTAGTGATTGCATCGGAGGAACATAGACATCTTTCACCGTCACACTCATGACTAACCACTATGAACTTGATCTTGCACAGCAGCAATCCCTCTCTGGTGGAGCAGCTGCAAATGATGACTTTGGCGTTACCCCTTGATCCTGATGTGAAAGTCGCAAGATCCTTCCTGGCAAAGCTCTTCCGCGGCTTCTTGGAAAAAGGAAAGATCTTTCTTCGAAATCCTCATCCGCTATATTCATCCTATTCACTAACTTACACTCAAACAATGACCATCAAATTATGAACAATGCTGCACAATCGATTGAACAACACAAAACCTTACTGGCGGAGCTGCTTGGATTCCTGCTCGTTACATCATTGCAAAAGAAGGAACAAAGGCGGCTTAATTTTATAAAGATCTATAGCAGAACATTAAAGAAGACAAATATAGTGGTGCGACAGCTGTCGGCGCTGCTCACAACTCAGGAAAGATCAACAAAACCGTATCAACTTAACACCCGTAAAAATCCTGCCAAAGCTGTCAGTTTTTTATGAAAAATCGTTATTGAAAATTGATCATCGCAAAGACAAAATACACGACAAACGAAGATAACTACTCCAGAATGGAAACCATCTGCACAACAGGTGGGTTCAGGTCATCGCCAAGCGAAACAAATTTAACTCTCCGATCACAAAATTCAAGCAGCCGATATTTTTGTGGACCTCCTACATAGCCAAAATCGCGACCGATAATTAAGCAGCCTCGACGAAAACAATCCAGTTTGTATGTAACCAATAGTGCACCTTGCCTATTTGGCGGGGTCCATATAGAAAATGATTGATTGGCTCGATCAATTTTTGTCTTGCAATATTGTGGACTGTTCTCTCCATATTGACACTGTGCCTCAAGGGCCCCTTTGGGGGGCCTCTCTCCCGGATAGGCCCAAACTGTAAACGAGCAGGCAAGAACATTGCCCACCAAAAGAAGACCTAAACGAAGAAGCATTTTTGCATCACTGAATTTTTTCATGATTATTAGACTCACATCTTTTAATTATAAGCAAGAATGCACAGTCTGATTAACTTTTTGACATTGCAACTTAATGACTCATGCTGGTAGGAGCGTGGAAACAGAACTTCGACACCGCACTTGATGTAGTAACACCCCACGGCTCATCTCACCAGATGAGGTGGCACCACAGCACTACACTGGTGCCAACAAGAAGGTCCTTGATCTCATAAGCCGAGGTTCAAGGGGGCAGATCAACGTGCAGTTAGATTCACCTTTGACTGCATAATGCGAGGGAGCTAGTGTTGAAGCGATTGCAATGAAAAAGCTATTTTACAGAGAGATATAAATAATATCATCATTGGATCATCATGACATCCGAAAGCTTTTACCAATCGCGCGAACACCAAGGTCTATTTTTCCCCTCACAATCCACTGTGCGAATGTATTGCTGTTAGGGCCAGGCCAATACCTGTACTGATGAATGAATGGGTAGCAACTTGGTGATGTTTCAATTTTTTCAACAATTGGTAGAGCATCATCACCGGTCCATTGCTGAATCAATCGAGATGGACCATTGCCAACACCCTGAAGGGGTGCCAAAAGGTTCTTATGCAAATGTCCCCAGCTCGTTTCATTCTGTCTGGCGTGCTGCCACACTTCCCAGCGATCACAACTCTGGTAGCCACTTTCTCGGGCACCACGAAGAAGAAGAAGCCAATAATGATCGGCAAAAAATCCTGGCAACCCAGGTATTGTTGCAGCTCTAAGCTCAACTATGGTCATTCAGAGGTTGTTGCATTTTAATTACAACCATTAAATCACCTTGACCAGTGGATGCACATCAACAACACGAACTGCACCGAGCCAAGAAATTAGTGCATAATAAAATCATCTAGACTTGTCAAACAGCACAGACCTTCATGCATCACAACACTTACAAAAAATAATATCAAGAACAAGCAGAATTGCCTTGGTACCTAACGCATATCCATGGGAAGAAGGTTTGAGGATATCAAAACAACCAAAACGAGAGATGTCAGACAACATCTCCAATCAGGCATTTTACTGATGTTTAAGCAGGTGCAAATTTCAATCCCCAACACAAGGTCAACATTTCTCCAAGAAGGGACGTTGACGATGATTCGATCGGCAGCCGAGGATCATCCAGTTGGCAGGCGACTAGCTAGTACACCATCAACTCAAGCCAAATCAGGGAGGTTAGCGAGATGGTAGAAATCGTTAAAGCCAACCATTGGTCCTTGACGATACTGAGCATGGTGTTGATGCGATTGCCCTAATAAAGCAATGTCTGAGCAATACGCCAGATGTTGATGGCCTTGCATCGAGAAGCACCTGAACATGGAGTGTCCAACGACAGATATTGCTTGTGTAGGCGGAGTCTGAGGCCAAGGTGCAGCGCAAGGAATGCTTGGACGGTGGATCGTTCGATGGTGCAGAAACCGTGAACTCAACCGTGTGGGTGTTGACTCCGTTGAGCTTTGAGCTTCTAAGGCGGTGATCTCGTCTTGGATGTGCTCCTGCGGCACAAACGAGGGCCATAGGGTCTATTCAGTCATTTCTTTTTCATGACCGAAGGGAACGCCTGCCAAGGAGCCTCAAAACAGCACGGCGGCACGAAGAGGGCGATGCTCGCTTACGGCGGCATCCAAATCACCGCCGCCGCTGTTTCTGCCATCTCCCTGGCAGCAATCGCTTTGAGTTTGTGTGCGATGAAAAAAGAGCAAAGCATTCAACGGTTGCATTGAAGAGATCATGACTGAGGGCAAATCCAACGCCCAGGCAGTTCGCTTCTGCAATTGAGGACAGTGAAGGGGGAGATCCGCTCATGTCCAGAAGTTCTGATACGTCCTAGAAAGGGAATGAGTTCAGAGACCCATTGATCGAATAAACCAGGTCTCAACGACCTTCAGGGGGCATTGAATGCCCCCTTTCAAATGACTGCCAATGCTGGTCCCATTCTTCCTCTAGTTGGATGGACGTTAAGGAGTTGTAGAAGCCACGCCACTTTTTTTCGGAGTTGGGATCCGTAGCGACAAGTGAGACCAGCAGAGTGATTGCCTGCTCTTCTGAGTAGATATTACCGGATGGAGATTGGAGTTGCATCAGAGGAAGGGAAGTCGACACAGGGCAGCAATCGACAGCGCTAGACCAGGACGTGACACGCTGCGGCTTGAGTTGGACTGTTGCTCAAGGTGAGTCTTCATCGCTTTCTCTTGTTTGCTTTTCGGGTGCCTCCGTATTGATAGCCGGGTTCTTTCGACTGGATGCGCCAGCACTCCGGACATGCAAACTTCCACGCAATTGAAGCAGCCGTTCGAATTCTGTATTGGACGGGCCCCTTGGTGGAACAAAAATCACAGCTCACGGCGGGATTTTCACGTAGGAATCCATTGTTGTACAGGAACTTTATGACTAGGGAGGGCCGATGCAGTTCCCTCGACATTTTGTGGAAGGCGGTGCTGAACGTTGTCATAAAAGATTCTTAATCAGTGCGCATCACACCTTAGTCATATCTGGTTAGTTTCTTCAAACAATGAACGTGCCATTCAGAGCTTTATTAAAGTATATGCAATCCAAACGAATAGAGCTATTCACCAATAACACCAACTCAAAAACCCTTTACAGATGGAGGCAATGTTCAACAGATACTCCAACCAACTATAAAAGAGATGCGTCCCAAGAACAGCAGAACTTGGAGCTAAGCGACACGACCTACACCCCCTTCACCATGGCTACATACGTCAAAATGATGCAATTCACAAGAGAAAACTCTTCTTAAAATTGATCGTTCAAAGCAAATTCCAAAGACGCAGACCCTTGTATTTAGCTGATGAGCGATGGCCTCGAAACACCTTGAATTAACGGCTAAATTAAAATATTGATTTTTATCAGGGCCTCGTATTTTTACGCTTTTCAAGGTATCCTATAAATATAAATTGTACCAATGCTATGTTTAAGTTAAAAACGCAGCTCGATGCTCATTATAACGGTCTAAAACTAGTGGTGTTCGATCAGGATGGCAACAAGCTAGCCAGCAGAAAGCCAGAGCGAAAGAAATCTCACTTCCTATTTGACAAATCTGAAATTTCAGATGGCACCAGCCCGATCAACATAAGCCTCAAACTTATTGATATCAACAAAAAAAAGCCGAATATAAGTATTAACAAGACTGATTACACTCTTTCATCAAAGCGGCAGTTTTTTGACCTGACCGTTCCAGCCAAAAAAGATAATTATAAATTGACCATAAATCCTCAACTCACAAATGTTGGCTCTGCAATCATTCTCGACGATTTCAATGCAGGCAGATCAATACTAATTGGTAATTCTAATCCCGCTGTAATAACCAAGCCAAATTTTGATGATGCCAAGTTTCCTGCTAAAGACTCGAACACAAACTTAGAAACAATTGAAACGCCAAATCTTGATGATATCGGAGTTCCTACCAAGGATCCAACATCCAACTTAGATACCATCAAAAACCCAAATTTTGACGGGAACAAAGTACCAACCGAAAGCCCTATCCCCCGATCCAAGTATCTGGCATTTAGTGGTGGTGGCTTTAATAGCCATTCATTCCTTTCTGGAATGTTATCTGGGGCTCTGGACAGGCGTCAAGAAGAAAGCAAAAATCAGCCTTCCAAAACAGGAGACTTCAGCAATAAAAGCAAAGGGCAGGCATCCAAAACAGAAGGTTTAAATATAAATTCAAATCCCTTTACCCCTTCAGAGGAAAGAGACAATGCGATTTCATTTTCCCCTTCCCAAGGGAGAGATCTGAAGCATCTAATGTCTAATGTATCAGGCATTTCCGGAAATTCTGGAGGATCTTGGTTCTTAACAGCGTTAGCATTTTCCGAAGATTTTTCCTCGGAATTTGAGAGTAAAGTTCAAATGGATAGATTCTTCGAAACAGGCTATTACGGTCAATTGCGTGATATCTTTGAAAACGATTTGTTTTACGAAAAAACATTAGGTGGAAACAAGAAAAGACTCCTCGCTTATCGTAAATATCTCAAAAATATTGCTGACTGGCAATGGACTGAAGTTGTCAAAAACACCAGCTATGGACCATACAATATGAAAAGTGACTTTATTAATCGCGACTTTAATTCTCCCAGAGTTGAGTGGGCTGACGATATTCACATCATCATCAATGCATCCCTGTTCCAGTCAGATGCTATTATTTATGGTGATGAAGGGTTGGGTACATTTAGAGACATCCATTCTCGTATTACGACACCCTCACACCAGCCAAATGGTAATTTTGCAACGCCAATAGCTTTCTATAGTAAGGCTGAAAATCCCGGATATGGCAACTCAAAAATTGCTTATATGAAGTTGTTGAGTGGGAGCGATGGAAAAAATAAACTTCGCAAGGAGCAGACTTTTGGGAATGATCATGCAAGTATAGACATTGCTGATGGCAGTGACCAAAATATAGGAATTAGTGGCATGAGAATCATGGAACCGTCCATGGGTTCATCTGCCGCTTTCGGGATCATGGCTGCACAACGCCCTGACAGTCTCTTTCAATGGTTTGAAGAGTTGCGAGGAAGTAAGTTGGCAAAATTGGCACCGCTTGCCTCAATTAATAAACATCTGAATCAATTTAATTTTGAGAAAGAAATTGAAGTAAGAAAAAATGATTACAATGGTATTTGGGAGGATATTAAAGACGAAGGGTATACTCGTGTTACGGATGGTGGCTATACAGATAATACATCAGCCGCAAACTTAATGAGATTTATTCAAGAAGAAGATGGAACCGACACACCCTTTGAAATGACCATATTTAAACAGGCCAGTATTCCACTCGATGGCTCTAAAGACAAAAATAATGACGTGATCCCTCTCGGTGATACGAGCTTGTCTGCTGACTTAGCTGGTCTTTTTGGCGCAGATGGAGGATTTGATCAGCAGGATGGTGATCTTGTTGAATTTTGCGCTAAGCCCTTAGGCTGTAGGGATGTTGTGACGAGCCAGGTCTTTGATTCCTCTGCGTGGGATGGAGTCACATCTCCGAGCTGGGAATACACCATTAATAACCTTGGTGGTCTTTTCGGCGGAATTTTTGTAAGATATTTTGAGTTAGATGTTATTACTGTAGATAATGCAGCGTTTGGTGTACAAGGTGGCCAGCAAGGAAAAGTGAGAATATTTTATTCAAATAATAGTGAATCCCTTGCTTCTCCCAAGACTCTTGATCAATACGATCAATATCAGCGAAACTTTGACGCTTACAGAGATATCATTCAAAAAGATGAACCCTACGCAACTTTTGAAGATGCTTTCGGACTCTAAGGGATAGAGTATAATAATAATATTATGCACCATCGAAAAATTATCGTCTCACAGTTTATTTTTGGCACAGGTCATTAACCACCCATACACAGAGAGATTTTTTAGGCCGAGGCGCTTAGGGAGTCACTCAAAGACGGATCTGGCCCAGACAACCTCACTACCTAGGCACCCCTACCCCCTTATCTCGAGCATGCCCCCAGCTCTTGCCCTACCCCCTACCTCATCAGCTACCTGCATCTAGGAAAAGTCCGAGCGTCGCGGGCAGCAATATGGAACAACGCGGAGCTGTTGATGGTGAATGCCAGTCTGAACTGGGCCTCAATCTCGGGGCTGCTGCTGATGGCCCTCTGGGTTCCTGCACTCGTGGTGTCGTTGCGACGCTTCGATGTGTTGATGGATCGGGATCAACCGCGCGCTTCGCTTCAGGGGCTCGATTTAGCCTGGTTTCTGATCACCCTGGCCGGACGCTGCACCGCCCTGCCGCTGGTTGGTTCGATCATGTTTTTTCAGGGGTGGCGGTTGGATCCGATCCTTCAATTCGGATTGTCCCTGCTCGTATGGGGCACCATCGTTGAGTCGATCCCCTCCATTCGTGCGGACCACCGAGCGTTGCAGCAACGCTCAGCAAAGGATGGTCAGCAATCCAGCCGACAGCGGGCTCTGGAGCGTCGCCTTCGCGATCGTGTCTGGCCCTGGTCGTTCGCGCATGCAGTTCTACCTTTTGCTGGCATCTATTACGCGATTACCCGGCGCACAATCACACCATTGCTATGGGATTTCGTGGCACGTTTTGTCGTGCTGCTGATCACTAGCGGCGTGTTCTTAATTTTCCAGCGTTTCTCGGACGCAGAGACAGTGAACTCATGGATTCCACTGGCTGTGTTCTGGGTGTTCTGGGTGTTGATCGTGGTGAATGTGTTCGCCGGTCTCCTGCCCGTGCGAGTTGCCATCCGCCGAACGCAGGCAGATGCCCGTCGCCGTTTGGAAGCCCACGGTTGACCATGGCGCTTACAGCTCGCCGGGATCACAGGGAGCTGGTGGCATGAATGTGTGGGCAAGTCCATAAGGCATTGCCTGGGGATTCGTGCAGGCCGTAACGGTTTACCGGGGCTCGGGCCTCTCGGGGGATCGGGCTGCCATCAACCACTCGACCACCTCTTGAAAAACGAGTGACGACAACGGAGAGGGTGGGGTTCGGACCCACCAGCACGAGGTCATGAATCATGTGCTCTAACCAGGCGCCTGATTCCGGCAGAGCAAGATCTGAACTTTCGACCTTCGGGTTATGAGGCTGACGATCAACCGGACTGCCCTACCTCATAGCCACTTCTGTCTGAGTTCAATTGACTTAGAAAGGATTGAGTTCTTCCCAGGCTGCTGACGACCACTTCCGATCCAGCCGGATGGTGGCCAAGCTCCAGCAATGCCGATCAAACACCGATCACTTCAACCAGCAGCCGAGAAGCCGAACGGCGAGGGTTGGCTCGCGAATGCTGATCAACAGAAGCTCGTCCACTTCAAGCCAGACATCCCGACCGCGAATGGTGAGTGGGTGATCCTGAGAACGTTCCATTGGCGGCCGCCGGCTTACCCAATCCCGCAAATGCAGAGACGAATGCTGCGCCACGATGCAATTGAGGCATGGCAAACGATGCTGAAAACGGGCTGGCAGCGTTGCGCACCTCCACTCCGTTGAACGACGAGGCCCAAGCCAGCGAAGCCTGAGCGGAGCGGAGCGCAGTGATGGGTCGGGTTGATATCAACAAACAGCAGGGTGATCCAGCTGCAAGGCGGCAATACGTCGTCAACGTCAGCCTGAGGCATTCCTTTCCCTCATTGATTCGAATCATGACCTCAGCAGTGCCGCGTTCCTCAAATCCCATGCAGGACAGTGCTTTTAGCGAAAAACACCGGCTGTGCTGAGAGTGTCACCTGTCTTTCATTAAACCCCTCAGACTGCTGACCAAAAGATAATCAGAGCATCAAAAAGTCAGCTGAGATGTTGAAGTTATCCGGGAAGAGATTCCCACGACCACAGGCTTAAGTCATGAAAAGAATTACAGTTCAATTCTTAGCGTTTTAGGATGCCTATGGCTCATTGGATAGCGAAGAGTTCATTGGGAGAAAAAATGTCAGCGACGGAATGTACGGAAAGGAAGGTGATGACAAGATGTGGGGCTATGGAAGAAATGACTGCATAGATGGCGGCTAGGGATTTGACTTGCTAGTTGGCGATACTGGAAATGACTCCCTGTACGGGCAGGTGATTCTCTTTATTGAGGTGAGGAGAATGACAATCTGGATGGGAGTTTGGGAAACGATTTGTTGGATGATCGATAGCGACAACACCAACGCCTTCCTGCTCAGAAATTTTATTTGATTGCTCTTGTCGACTTAGCTCACAAGAACTTGCTTCGAATTATAACGCCTATCCTTTGCAACTTTCTAAATACTCCTCAAACTTTTTCTTTACCTCCTCACAATTCCTTGCGCCTTCTTCTGCCATGTAAGTCACAAGCCAATTGGAATCATCACTGCTGTCAAGCTTGTTTAAGAGGTTTGATGTTTTGGCCAAAGCTTCCTCCGTCGCATCGTATTTCCATTGGCTTCTTCTGCGGCTACGAGTATTATATTCACCGAAAAGAAAGAGGAAAAGCAAGATTTCTATCACTTTATTTCCGACTGGTTCGTCTCGATAATTGTGCGAAGATCCTCCGACATTAGACAATTCGCAAATAGATTTAAATTCATCGCCATAAGGATGGCTTTGTAGCATTTTCCTGACGTACGAACGTAGGTATGTCATGCACATACAAAACTTTTCAGCATCCTGAGAGAAACCCGCTTAGTTGTCAAGATAATTTGCGGGGATACTAAAATAGATTCATATCTGACGCCCTTCTAATTTGCCAATCCTCAGGCACAATGGAGGGGATGACACAGAAAGAAAAAACCCGCGCCTCAAAAACACTAGAGGTCTCTCTGTCGCATCAGTTGATCGGGCATATCATGGAAGTAGCAATCGAGCGAACTCAAAGAGATGGAGAGCTACAATAAGAAAATACTAAAATTTTCCATAAGATTCAACATAATAATGGCCATCTTGATGCTTGGATTGCCTGCGAGGGCTGTCGAATTTCCGTACGAAGTCCCAGGGACGATCGATAATCCATATAGCGATACAGACTCAATTTGCACTGTCATTCTGCCTTCGAAAAAGCCGCATGAAGAGCAGAATGAGGTTGGCTTACTAGACGATCCAAACTCTAATTTTGTCCGATACCACGCACGATGCAAAGAGCAAGAGCCAGAAAACGACTGGATGGGTTTTGGTTTTGAAATCGACTGCAAAAATAAACAAATTTTGGGTGTCGACGGTGATTTGGTTACCTATGAATTCGGATGGTGGGCTGGCGAAACTGACAGAAGCCTTGGGGGAGGTGACGGGCGATATGCTACAACAGTCTCTAGTACATATCATAAAAACGGAGGCACATACACGCTCAAATACGTTAACTATCTTGCCTACCTCAACCATTCCGTCTACCAACCTATTTACGATGCAATTTGCACCAATCAGCCAAGCAACATGTCGGCTTGTTACTAACTCTCAGAAGTGAGATTAATTCGCGGTTTATCTGAAGGCTAGCGAGCAGCCTATCGAACGCAAACAGCGTGAAGCACGGGCCAAATTGATAGATAAAAGCTTGGAATAGATGCATGCAAGATTAAGACCACAATCCTTTGCAAACAGATTCGGAATAATAGCATCATCAAGAAAGACAATTGCATATCATTGCAAGATCAAAGGAGCACTAGTTACGTAGCTGCCATTGCAACGAAGGCAGCTGATAAACCAATAACAAGGACCAATAAATCCGAAGCAAAAGCAGTGTTATTCATTGTTATCGATGCAGAGTGTCGTGGTGAATGGAAGCCGTGCTGGCCCCTTCATTCACAAGATCACAGTCCGCTTGGTGAATAATCCTGTTCATCTCTGGTGAGGATTCACCGCGTTGGTGGTGACTCGCCGGTGAAGCAGTGCGCTTTGCTCAAATCCACTGCAAGACAGTGGTTTTTAAAAAAAACCCCGCCATTGCTGACGGGGATGCTGATTCGTGTTGTTTTGCCGGGGGATTGATCGGGGACCACACGCCCTACCCTGCTTTTCCCGTTGGGTTTTGTATTGCTTTCAGCTTGAGTGTGAGGAGACGCTCCAGCATCAGGATCCCCGGCAGCATTATCAGATTTCAGCAATTAATTTGATATCATGATTGTTAGTAAGTTCAATCTGCGCCTCTAGTTCAACATTTGGATTCAATCCTTGAATTTCTGCCAATACACCAAGGTCTGTGGAAACGATTAACCTTCCGGCTGCATTAAAAGCAAAGCCTAAATCTTGGAAAGATAGACTGTTATAAGCCACGAGTTCAAACTTAATTCTATCTCCAACATCCTTAAAGTCAGTGATTAGATCAGTGCTGATTCCTTGGCGATGCTCATTTCGCTGGCCAACTACAAAATGATCGGCGCCATCACCACCGGTCATGGTGTCGGATTCACTGCCGCCCCTCAGATAATCATCTCCAGCACCGCCAACCAAGGTATCTCTGTCCAAAGCACCATTAAGACGATCGTCTCCATCTCCACCGTTTAAATAGGCTCCTCCTGAATGTGGAGCGAACAGCCTGTCGTCTCCTTGTTCACCGTAACCGATGTGTGCATTAATTACGTCATTTCCCTTCCCGCCATAGATTGTGTCAACACCATCTGTACGGCGGAATGCTGAGTCATCGCCATGGAGGCGGTCGTTGCCGTCGCCTCCATAGATCAGGTCACTTCCGTGTTGACCATAAATGGTGTCGTTTTCATCTGTACCAAGAATATAATCATCTGAATGCTCTCCGATAATTCGACCTCGATTGTCGGTATTCTCGCCAGGGGTAATGATATTAAACTTTTCCCAAATTGGCTTGGGTGGATTTTTTGAATCCCACAGCATTTCGGGTTTCAGCTTGCTTGGATCAATTGTGGACTTCTCATAAATCGCCTTGATTTTCGAGTTGATTTTGAAAGTCATTGTTTTGAGTGGTGTGTGGTTTACGTCGTTGGGGGAATCCCCGGCCGATGAACACACCATCTCGGAACTTGCATGTCGATTCGATGATCTGAGTCAGCGGTCGCTGTGAGGTTGGACACAGGCTCTAAATTCCACTCCTCCACAGCCCTCGACATTCACAAGATCACAGCCCTGTTCGTGAACTGCTGTTCCTCTAGGGGTATGGAACTGGTGGTCTGGCTGAATGCCTGCTGAGTTAGCTCCTTTCACTCAGAAGCACTGCAACGTGGTGCTTTTCAGAGACTCACGCACTCAAGCCAAGGTGCCAGCCAACCATTCTGACTGCTTCCTTTCTCGTCGAGATCGAGTTCTTGTCGTCATACATCAGCTTTGCCACAGCGGATTTATCAAGCTCTCCCATCCCTACAGAAAGCCAAACCTTGAACCTGTGAGAGTCGTTTTCACGCATGGCAGGGATCAGTTGTCCCATTCGTCGTGCAAAGGCTTAGGAGGTGCCGTGTGTTTTGGATTCAATGCGGCTCCTGGAGGTGATCCCAACTTGATTCTCAGGATGCAGATGTAATCAAAACCCCACACTTGGCGGGGCTATCAGCCGTGTAAGTTTTGTTGGGAGATGGATGACAACAATCAAGGCTGTCTGCTTTACTCTTGCGGGCTTGTATCTCCTTCAATCGCTTGCGCTTGTACGTCTATTGCTTCGCATTTATGACAAATATGCCGTCAAGGAATTTTTATGTCTTTCAAGTCTACAGTTAGAGCTCGCAAGAAAACCAAAAGCCTGTCGAGCGCAAAATAAATCATAATAACTGCTATCATACCGGTTAAAGATTCAAATACTGCTATGAATATATGCAGTATTTGCATTGATGTTGCATTGATAGCTTTAAGCACCTGGTCTAGGCCCAAGTCTACAAGTTCAAACATTGCTGCAGCCATCGCAAACATTGCGAGGAAGAAAAGGCTTTGAGCTTTTTCATCCTCTCCAAGTACTGCCTTATGCCTTCCAATATTGACAAGAAAATTCGAGACCAGGAAGAACATAGAGAACAGAGTTAAGTGCAACACCTCTTTTTGTGAATTGAATTCTACATACTCCACTACTGTATAGGCAATAAGTGCAAGCATCAGCATGGCCCTGAGCGCCGAGAAGGTGAATGCAAGTATTCTCTTGGTTCTCAAGTTGGGCACCCTCTGAGTATTCACTGAAATCAGCTTGATATTGTTACTACTTAACTGTACTGGTTCTGCGCCTGAACATCAATCGTTTCAATAACGATTACTCTAAGATCCCGACATACATCAATACAGCAAGTACATACAAAAATGATTGCGACAATAGAGTCGAAGAAATTCATTTGATTGATACGATACATGAGTCTCGCCTCAAAAACAAAACATCGCCGTTCCGTCAGACAACTACCTCTACCAATTGAGACTTATTCAGTGAGGTTTATCTCTTAACACGTTTGAGTGCCGTAGACAGCAAAACCCCACCAATACTGGCGGGGTTGACTCAATGTGCATTTGATAAAAATTTAGCGTGTCTAAACTTATATCCTCTCCTAGCATGTAAATCTTTTGATTATGTCTACAAGAATCGATCTAAATAATTTCAAATCCCACTTCCCCTGCGGCAACGAATCTTGCCTCACGCGCATGGATGCGATCTAGAAGATTCTCAACGGTGCAAACCACTTCGCCATCACTCATCATCACGAAATCACTGCTTCACTCGATGACCTGCGTCAGCACTGCTTGTGAAGTTGGTCACAGGGGGGCAGGAGCACTGCAATAACTGAGATTCAGAGGCTCAACCCAAGTGCCAAGCAATCAGCCTGTCCTTCTCCGCTTCGATCAAGAAGGGGGCAAGCCAGTCGAGCAGCAACTTCTCAACCACTGGCTTACCAAGGTCCTGCACCCCGCCAGAAAGCCAGCACTTGAAAGCATCAGGGTCATTGGCGCGTAGGGCAGCAACGAGTTCCCCGATCAGGAATAGGGCAATACGGGTTTCTTGAGGCATGAATCATTGTCATTAGATCAACCCATCCGCAGCGTGAAGTGATAGTGGGTCTGTTGGTACCTGACCCAACAGGTTTGAACCGCCTCATCGAGGGAAGGAGTTTCATGATGGGGGCTAGGCTTTAGACACGCTCCTAAATTCAATGCCAAAAATCTTTTACCATTTTAGTGGATTATTTCTCATCTCAGGTTGTCTTGTAATCCAGCTAGACCACCATGTCCAAGCTGCGCCAAAGAGGAGCACTACAGTAGTGGAATGTGTGTTGATTGATGGTGATTTCAAGGGCAACGGCTTCATCTATGAAATCAACAATAATCGAACAAAAGTTCGATTATTGAAAGCATTTGAGACATCAAAAAGTGGCGTCAGAAGCAACTTCGATGAAAACGCAGATATGTTATTTCTTTCTAACGAAAATGAGGTGCTGACCTTTAGGGATATACGCCTTCAAAAGGAGCAAGGTATCATCTATACGGAGAAACTTGATTTAAATACGTTGACATCAACTACGCTGACCATCGAAATAGTTGAGGGTTCAGAGCAAATCATTGAAACGGATTCATCGAAATGTAGAAATATATAATCGTGATCAGTCGAATTGGTTGGTTTCAAGGGGTGAGCATAAATGGCATTGGTAGCTCATCAGGCGACTCGTTTGGTGATACCTAAACACTTAGTCGAAGGTCAGGGTTGATACGTGACTGCCTGAAGTATTCCCCTCCGTTCTCAGGCAATAGAAAACCCCGCCATTGCTAACGGGATTGCAGATCACTTAATCATCCAAACATGTCAAATCCAAGAGGCAGAAAACGCTTCGTCCTCATGCCAAAGACAACAACAGTAACAGTCACTCACTACCAATCAAACTATAACAACGATGATAGCATTCGAATGGATACGACTCGGAGCCTTAATCTGGTCTGCCGAGATGATCATGGCCGTTGATCCTGCAACTGGCTCGAGCTCTCATCCTTCCTGTATATCCAGATGAACAATGGAGCTAGACTCAACACACTCAAGAATGATCTAAAGACTTGAAACTTGAATGGTTGCCACCAGCACTCATGCTCACTGTTGCTGCAGTGATTTACTTGAATGATACGACAGAGCTAAAAATTCCATCGATCAAATTACAACAGAAAAAGCCAGCGAAAAGCAAAGAAGATTGGGTCGAAATCAATCGATGCATTGAACGATCAGCCAAGATTCTTCATGATGAAGCGATGAAGGGCCATAGCCAAATTGATTGGAATAATGTAACTCCAGAGGAATCTGATGCATGGAGAAAAGTAACATCACGTCTGAATGTTGAAAAATTTGATCGAGACAGAAGCTGCAGAGACAAAGGTTATTTCTAAATCAACCACCCCCGCAGGGAATTCCTTGAGGTACACCTGCACAGGCAGGTAGCTTTCACCGTCTATCTCTCCCCGGAGTAGGAGTCCTTCACACCTAATCCAGAATCTGAACTTGCCGATGACAGGAACAGCTGGATGCTCCTGATTGGTGGCTGGGTGTGAAGGTGGGTCGACATCCTTAAATTATGGTGGAGGAGAAAACATGACACCTCATACCAACAATCCGCGTCGTATTTGATAATCCTTATTGAGAATACGACTGGTGATTAACATATACTCACATTGCTTTTATATCAGCATGTCTCATCAGATTAATGCGGATGGGGAGACTTGAACTACCACGATGTTGCCACCACTAGTAGCTGAATCTAACGAACAAAGGAGGAGGATTAATGCCCCTCCCTTTTTTGCTTATTGAGAATAAGTCGCAATAGTGACAAGGCAAGAGTAGCATAACAGCAGTACAAGAGTACCATATCAATGTGTGAGCTGCTGTTTTGTATTTTTTATCTCCAATGTGCAACATGACGCCACAAACGCTATCAAAGGGGCCTAGCAGGCTCCACACTAAGCAACAACTATCACCGTGATGGTGATGATAGCGAGGTGTAAAAGGGAATGTAGGGATTAGGGTAGATAGAATAAGAGATTGGTCAATGCTTAAGCCCGCCGCAGCTATTATAGCTTGCGTTCTACTTATCTATTACGCTTACCTTAGAGAGCAGGCATATGGAAGGTACCTGGATTGTCTGGATGCAAATAATCCTTACAATGAAGATTTAATGAGTTGGGATCCATCCCAAGGCATAATTAAATGGAAAAAATCTGAAGTTGGTATTAGGTACAGCAAGTACAGAGAAATTGCTGAGCGAATATGCGTAGACCAAGAACCATCTTTTCCATGGATTGAGTGGTAGATGCGATTGAGTTCGAGCGCTGGTGTCGAACATCGCTTTGTACGAGAAAGTGCTGTTGGCATCCCTAGCCGCTTTGTCACGCCATTTAGTAAAGGCATAGAGGACCAGGCAAAGGAGGCAGAGGCATCGCCGCCGTCTTCTTACGACTAACCAAGTCGCCCAGGCTTGGGCTCTTCATCACTACCTTTTTAAGCAGGTACGGCTCGCCTTTGCCTGGGTTTCTGCAGTCTGCTCTCGCCACCTTGGAGTACAGCCCTCCGATCGCCGCTTAAGGCGGTTAACGTTTCGTAACAATGGTTGGGTTGCTGTGATCGCTGTACTTTTTCCTCTCGTCTTTGTAGCGGCGATGGTGTTCCTGCTGCTTAAATCGTTCCAGCTAATGGCTATAGCCGCTGGTGAGGGAGCAACAACAGCGAGAACTTCCACCGACAGGACAGGATTAAAGACAACACACCCTGAACTGCTGGATGAAAACGGAGATGTAACTACCGAAGATCTATGGGCTGTGCGCTTTAGTGACCTTGATGACTACATGAAAGCTGGTGTGAACTCCTAGGTACACACGCGTTATTGCTACCCACATTCATTCGGGTCTGTGTTTTCTACTTTGGATACTTGGTTACTTGTAAGACAGCTATTGCGAACTCATCATTGTTATCTCTCATCGCGCTGCTCTCTCCAGGTCGCCCTAGGTCACCCAAGCAGATATACGTGATGCACTTATGACACTCCCTTCATTAGTAGATAGGGATTTTTATTGAGAATAGGCAACTGATACCCACATATACTATCTCTCCTTTTATATCAGCATATCTCATCAGATTTGATGTAAATTTAGGGTACAGTTTCTTTATCTCTAGTAGCTGAAACTGGCGTGTCTAGTGGTTCAGCAAGGGGCTAAAGCGAGTTGATCGAAACGCACAACGGCGGAGAACTCAGCGGAGAGGATCGGATTCGAACCGACGATGTTAGTTAGCGGCAAGGGAGGGATTCGAACCCTCGAGCTCTAGGGCACGAGAGTGAAGGACCAGCCGGATGGTGGCCAAGCTCCAGCAATGCCGAACAAACACCGCTCACTGCGGCCACCAGCCGAGAAACCCAATGGCGAGGGGTGGCTAGTGCACAATCAGCCCATGGCCAGTGGGGCGCAGTGCGCACTTACCGATGGGTTCCGCCTCACGATGCAAGGGCCTGATTCTCCTCACCCCTTACCTGCCTTGGGATTTGTACAGTTACTTGGATCACGGGTGCCTACACAAACGACTGCCAGTGGCCAGGCAACCTGACGCGACAGGCAATCTCTTTCGCAATGCGGAAGTGTGGTCACCTGTCGATAGCTCCCCATTTTGTCATGGAGGACCTAACAAGGAATGACTTGCAGGCTTCAACGATCTGGACATCATTCAGCGTGATCTGTTGTTCGAATGTTTTGGGCGCCTAGAACGAACTCCGCGAAAGGAGGCTGAGGCTGGCAACTCCGACATCGTGATCGGCGCTGATGTGCAGATGAAAAGTTGATGGCACTAGGTGCAAACCCAAGTGGCCTACAGGGTAGGAAGGGTCGTTATTAACAATGCTGAAGAAGAGCCCGAATCCAATGTAAATAGCCCAACGCCAAAGCTTGTCGCCAGGCTAACACTTACGCGCCTTCTTTCCCTCGAAGTCAAGATCAGGATATCAATACCGATAAAGCCATAGACCAAACAAATGGAATCAGTTAAAATCTCAGCAGAAAGTTAAAAGGAAACTTTATGGTTCTTTTCAAAAAAGTCGTACCAATCTTGGTCAGTACTGGATTTTCTCTGGTCGCGACAGCTGCGGAGGCAAATGTTTATTTGTCTGGAGATGAGAAATGGCTTTCAGATTTTGGGCCAATGCAATTTGTCGAAATTGATGAACTAAATAGATTAGACAGAACGCAAGTTTTAAACGATGGCAAAATTACACATGTAGCTGTGTATCCAGACTACAAGGGCAGCATGATGTCCGGCACAATGAATGACAATGTGCTTGAAGGCTACTGGTATCAGACATCACGAACACCTGTTAAGTGCAAAAGAAAAATTCATGGCACTCATTACTGGGGCAAATATCGTTTCAAATTTACTTCCAGCTCTAAGTTTAAAGGTCTTTGGAATTACTGTAATAAGCGGGTTTCAAGTCGATGGAATGGCAGAAAGAGCACACAAAAGTGGTAGTGGATAAGCTGTTTATAAGATGAAAACCTCCTGCAAGCATCAGAACATTGCTATTGCATGCCGTTTGAAGAAAAGCGTATTCGAGACAATCTAAAAATTTGTTCTCTTGAAACGAGTCTCTTCAGCAAGCTTTCTAGTCAATTAACTTGCAATTTTCCATGAGGATGGTTTTGGCGTCTGGGTATTGCATCGATAGTCCTATTAGCTGGCCGTGGCTCTCAATGTCGTAAATAACCAGTCCGTGCTGATTTGGGTTTGTTGACCAGCCTGAGGCTAGTACATTCCCACATTCAATCGCTACCCCGTGATCAGCAGATCCTCCAATGAACCAGGTCAGGAAATATCCATGTCCTTACTTTGAGATATTTATTTTACCCGTATACTGACCTCCATCGCTATGTTTGTCGGTGCATTGATATTCACCGACTAGGGATTGAGAAAGGGCGGGTTAAATGGTGCAAAGAGAGATGAGGGCTACTAATTTTATTGGTATTGAAACGAGTCATTTCGTTTGCTCCCAATTCAAAGAATTCATTGATTTTCTGGATCAGTTTGGTTTGCAACCGCATATTTTCACTTCTGGTGCTTCTGAAACTTGTCAGAACTCTTAGAACAGCAGTTGGATCGAATTATCCCAGCGCTTGTCTTTGTCTTTTGTCACTAGACAGCATTGGAGACCTTGCCGTTCCTTACAGCAGCTAAGGATGCCGGAACTGGAAGCTAGATCAAGCAATCAGAGATACAGCGGTGTGAGACGTTTGATCATGTCAACGACGTGATCGGCATAAAACCTAGGGCTTCTGTAGGGTTTGGTATGCATCCCAAACCTCAAGCACCCTTCTCATTGCTTTAATCTGAGTGTTCAGGTCCGCGACCTTCTCGCATTCCTACAGGTACTGTCGGTAGGCATCGGCGGCTCCCAAGCGGACCAGCTGAAGGTTGATGTTCCTCGACCCTTAACTGTTCTTTGACGGCTTCAAACATGGTTTTGGACGAACTTTCACTTGGTAAAGCGTTCCATCCAACCAGGGAGATGCCATTCGACATGGCGACACAAGGGCTGATCAGAAATCACACGACCTGACCTGATTTTCCCTAAGGGGGTTATTGAAGGCCATTGCAATGGAGCAGGCCTTTTTTACAATGAAGTTGACGCCTCAGATTAGATGGGAAATTTTTGCTTCCAAATGGAAACGAGATGAGGAAACAAGGGATTTAAGCACCTATAAACAAGCAACTAAAACGTAAAAAGACGGGGAATTTAATGCTACATCTTCACTTGGCGCATGTTTCCCTTGGGCAACTAAACCTCAGAGGTATGTTGACCGGACTGTTCAGTAGTTGGAAACAGAAAGGTTGGGATTCGCAACCTCGACCTCAGGGTTTTGAATCCTGTGCTCTAACCAGGCGCCTGCTTCCGGCTGAGCAAGATCTGAACTTTCGACCTTCGGGTTATGAGGCTGACGATCAACCGGACTGCCCTACCTCATAGCCACTTCTGTCTGAGTTCAATTGACTTAGAAAGGATTGAGTTCTTCCCAGGCTGCTGACGACCACTTCCGATCCAGCCGGATGGTGGCCAAGCTCCAGCAATGCCGATCAAACACCGATCACTTCAACCAGCAGCCGAGAAGCCGAACGGCGAGGGTTGGCTCGCGAATGCTGATCAACAGAAGCTCGTCCACTTCAAGCCAGACATCCCGACCGCGAATGGTGAGTGGGTGATCCTGAGAACGTTCCATTGGCGGCCGCCGGCTTAGCCAATCCCGCAAATGCAGAGACGAATGCTGCGCCATAACGCCATTAAGGCCTGGGAGACGGTGCTGAAAACAGGTTGAAAGCTGTTTTCCACCAGTGCGAGAGTCACCCCAGTATCAAGATCAAGAATGAACAGCATTCAGTTCATAATTACCTTCTTATCAATTGCTAATCCTGCGATATCGATACCGCTTGTCCCGGAACCATGCGCTTCATACGCTAAATCATTTCATAGTGTGGTGGATCAAGCCAAAAGATTTAATGGAATGGCATTAACCTATCCAGGGCTGGAAACAGAACGCAATCGATTGAGATTTTACCAACAAATGGATAAGAGATTAGTGCCTTTAATATCTTGCCTGGCTGATCACAAAAGCAAGATTTTGAAATATTACCTAGAAGTTAAAGATATGACAGAAACTCAGATCCGACTGTTTCCTAGCAATTAGTTGCTTTGCCTTGAACTGGCAGTAAATGCTAATGTCAATGTAGAGATGAGATCAAGCGCATATGAAATATTGGTTGATGGTCACCGTTCCGGCGACATTGTTGTTGATGGGAACGATCTCCAAAGCAGGGATATGCCAGAGCTACGAGGCGGCATACAACATTGATGTCTATGTCGGCGAGGGAATGGATTTACAATCAGCCATACGGGCTGTTGTTGAGGATGAATACAGTGATGGATCAGAGCAATGCTGGAAATCAATCAAGAAAGAAATCAGTCGGATGCCCAAGATTTTCCCGGAAGCATACAAAGCGATTTACAAAAAAATGCCCCGTTGATGAAACGTGTATGCAAATCTTGAGCTGCTTCATTGCATTAATAAGGCCACCACGCAATATCAAACCCCGCACTTTGCGGGCAACCAACTGCTCCCTCACCTTGGCTTCGATGGCTCGTTGGCGATCCTGAAGCCTGCTTACCGGGACAGCTCCCACAAGAAGATTGCTGGCGTTTCCTCCCGAAGCTTGGCCAGCTGAGCCAACCGGCTGAATCGTTCGGCCTCCGCTTTCAGCTTAAACAGCGCTTCATCAGCCTCTAATTTTTGGCCGGCACGAATCAAGCTGAACTGATGATCCACGACGCGACCACATCAACGGCTGGCAGCTTCTTTAACGGTGATCTGACTTTTGCCAATCTGAACATGAGTAGGCGTCTCAGGTAGAGGGAAGGCCTCGGCACCCTCGCGAATCCATTGCTTGCGGCAACGGTCGCTAAGGGTGGTCTTGGTGACCCTGGCCACGGTCATCTCTTCATTGCAGACAAGACAACGAACAGCGGGGCTTGCGGTTCCGCAGCTCAGCAGGTCGTTGCTGAGGGCGCTCCACTCGCTTGGTGGGATGTTCCACTTTGCGAGCTTCGAGCTGTTTCGGCGTGAAGTCTTGGCAGAGCCAGGTGTTTTTGAGCGGATGGTTGACCAGGGCCAACTGACCACATTCACGACATTCGATGACGTGGCTGCAGTCGCCGTTCAGCTGTTCATGCTCTCTTCCAGATCGACATACTCCTCATCGCTGAGACCAGGGGTGATTGTCGCCGTGACACCGAGTCCTTTGGTCCAGGGATAGGTGTGTTTCTGGACTGCTGCCAGATTGTCGGCTTCCACAAGCAGCACGCCTCCACCGAGATGAGGGTGGATCTGACGCGCCAGCACTTTGAAACCGACGTATTCATCCATGGGCTTACCGCCCTTGATGTAATCCACGATCGCCTGGGTGTATTTCTCGTTGGTGGGATCGGGAGCGCACCAATGGATCATGAAGCGAGCCATCTAAAAACCGTTCAACACCATTCGATCTTTGCCTTAAAAGCTGGAAATCACTTGTAACCAAAGGAACATCAGGCTTGTCCTATGGAGGGCTATACCTGAGTTGCCACTCGGAGATCCCACTCAGGGAGAGGGTGGGATTCGAACCCACGAGCTCAAGCGCACGAGCATGAAGGACCAGCCGGTTAAAAACCGGATGGTCGACCTCAGGGTTATGAATCCTGTGCTCTAAACAGGCACCTGCATCTGTATGACCTGCCAGCACGACAGCTATGGCGTTGACCACCACTGCCATACATTGCTCCGCTGCAAAATCCGTCAGAAGCAGCTAGCTCAGGGCGATCACCTCACCAAAAAGTGCAAACTCTGGGAACCGACCTCGCAAAAAGAAGTGGGTGGGCTCTTGTGGCGAGGTGACGCCAAAGAAAAACACTGTTTGCATCCGCATGAACGACACAGGGGATGGCCTCTCCGCTAGACAAGCTTTGTAGCAACAACTACAAAAAGCGTTCACCTCGCTTCTGCGAGGCGCAGACAATCCAAGCCACGGAACGGGGACTTGGACTTTTCTGAGGAACCAACCATGACAGCTCTTCTCTACAGAGGTCACCACTACAAAGCCCATGCAGCTTCACCCAAAGCATGCGTTGAGCTGACCTACCGCCGTGAGCACTACAACACCTGCCGCGAGGCAGTCGCTCACAACGCGCATCCAAGTTTGACCTACCGAGGCGTTTCCTACACCAAATGATCACGGCTGAATGAACCCCCAAACCCCTGCCTCTGGCGGGGGTTTCTTTTTGCCTATAAGGAAGGAGATGGGCTTGCGGCCGAAGCAGGCTGAAACCCCGCCATTGCTGACGGACTGCAATGTCTAGAACGACTCCATGACTTTGGACAGTGCAAACAATCAACTTTTGAGTAAAAACCAGCTGGGCAAGATGGATGAACTTGCTTCAAGCTTTTGAAATTAGAAACCGTATCAACAAGTGGCTAACTTTTAGTCAATTGAAGGAAATGGCTTATACTGATAAATAATTTCAGATTCTTGTACCGATTGACATTGACCTTTACTCTTAAATACAGTGGCATTATCCCAGCTAAATATGTATTTTAATTCAAAGCTCAGCGCCCTCTTGTTAATCTGTATATATCGAAAATCTGTACCCAGTCCGGTTTCCTCCATTTCAAAGTATAAATTTGTTTTGTTAGCACTATTGGTGCTGATATTCATTATCGACCATGCCCCCTGCTCTGAATACATCGCTTGATTCCGTTTGAAGTCAATGAGGAGGCTGAAAGGACCAGACGGTTGATCTTCCTCCTCAGTCATATCAAGAGTAACTTTTTTCAATCCCCTGTCCCATTTGGCAGAATACACTGTTTCTATCAATTGTTGCGCTTGGCAATTCAAGGCTATTCGATTTGCATTTGCGTGTCCAGGTCTTGTTCCTGCAAGACTTAGGAATAGAGCCACAATAGAAAAATTTGTTACCGCAAAAATCTTTGTCATTTTTTGATTGATTGTTTTAAGATTTCTGTCAGATGAAGCTGGATCATTAAATTGCAATGGAATTCAGTATCCGATCTGAATTTTTTAAAATTTCTTTCAATTACACTTCAGACATCAGACTTGAAGATCAATAGCTTATTAATACCCAAACGGACAGTATTGATCTGTTCAACCCAAAAACCCGCACTTGGCGAGGCCGGTGTCCGTGTGTGTTTTGTCGGGAGATTGATGCCAACACATCAACGCCTCCTACTTTTCTCTTTCGAGTCTTGTATAGCTTTCAGTTCATCGAATGAACTTCAGGCGCCCCGGTTTGTATAACACTGAGAGCCATAAGTAAGGAAGAATTTAAATAATTCCAAATTAGAAAAATCTGGCCCTGTTAACGATTACTCAGTTTCTATTAGACAAACACACCGGATAGAAGAAAATACAAATTGTATCGATGCATACAGTTGCCTGATTTCAAGGCTGTGGCTAACATTAATAAAGATTTAAATTTTTCTACATGTCATCTGGACACGATGATTATTCGACAACTATAACTAGAGCATCAGTCGATATCTCCTTAAGTTCTACCGACGCAAAGCAAATTAAAAACGGCACTCAATGGTCAAAAAAAATTTTTAGAAAATACCTCAATAAGATTTCAGCCAGAGAAGAAGGTCATGTCATTGATTACATCGTCAGAAAGGACGACGACGATCCATCTATTTTTGACACCCATGAAATGACCGCGGGACCAAATGGATTAGTTTATTTTTCACAGCAGTTACATAATCGTGTTGGCTACCTTAATACCGGTGGAAAAGTCAGGTTCCTGGACATGCCTGATGGATCTGGTCCTCATGGTATTGAATTCGATAAGAATGGCCGCCTATTTATTACCTTAGAATTTCAGGACAAACTCGCTGAAATCAACCCAATAGATGGAACAATTTTACAAGAATTCAACGTAGCGTTTAGTGACCCCAGTGTAGAAGGAGTAGTTGGCCCGCATGGTTTAGATATCGATGACAAAGGACGTTTATGGTATACAGGCAAATCATCCGATACTATTGGCTATTACGATATAATAAACAATGAGCATAAGAATTTTTCTCTTGAAACGAGATCAAGTTTTGCGCCAAATTTCACTAATGGTATTGATTTTGCTGGGGGAGCTGCCGGCCCAATTTACATAAAGCTAGACAAATCTGGAACTCCCTGGTTTGTCAATCTTGGAACAAATGAAATAGGCAAGATAGATGAAGACGAGAATATTAAGCTTTACGAAATTACCGACTTCAACATGAATGACAACAGTCGTCCAATCAATATTTTTGAGGGACCTAATGATTTCATCTGGACAACAGTAGAAGGAGATGATTCAACGGATTCATCAGAAAACCCTATACGCGAAGGAGGTATTGCACAGTTTGATCCAGTTTCCGAGAAATTTACAAATAGCTATACTCAAACTCGTGATAAAGGTGCCGGTGGATCCACCGGACATTCAGCTAATTCGGTTTGGTTTCAGTATCAAGAAAAAGCTCTTGTAGAGCTAAATATTGATGAAGATGGTCGTCGTTTTCAAACCACCTATGACCTGCCAGATATTGGCACGAGAGTTATGCACCGCATTACCAAGGGTCCAGACGGCAACATGTGGTTTACAAGTTTAAATCAAGATGCCATAGGAGTCCTGTCTACGAAAACTCAGGCAATTCCAGTCTTTAGTTTTCAAGATCAAAAGAAAAATCAACAGTATCTTTCTGCTCTTCCCGACGAGCTTACAAAGCTTCAATCCAAACCTGAGCGATATCGTGATCAAGAGGCTTTATTTTTAAGTAGTACTAAAAATGCACAATCCAAGCCCACCAAGAGATTTACCAATGAATTAACTGGAGAAACAATCTGGACAATTGATTCCGAGAAAGTCTCCGTAATGAAAAAATCTGATAATTTTACCTTCGAAGGTCGAGATTTTAGAGTTTATCCCGATGCAAACTCAGTAGATGGTCTTGTACCAGTCTTTGAAGTTATTGATATAGATTCAGGTGTACGAACTTACTCTACTGATGAGTCTGTCTTGGCTGATTTAAGCTGTTGTACTCATCCGACTATAGTTTGGTACGCAGAACCCCTGACTCTTTAGGTCTTCATTCCAATCCATTGCTTACACTTTTTATTCCTAGTAGTCTATAGCAATTAATTTTTAATCAAATCCCGTACTTTTAGTATTGGCTCTATTAGTTCTGACTCTTGATCATACTGGGTAGGAAAGCCTGAAAAAGTAATGGATTCTGTATTGCGTCAGAATTCACAAGTAGCCAATACACAAACCAGGACACGCCTCAGGTTGAAACAACCAATTTAAGTAATGCTAAATATGTAAGACTATTCATATATTCCTATGTACGGATGGCCCAAGAAATCTTGATCAAGGAATAAAGGCATGAATAATGTCTGGATGTGGACTGGTTTTGGAATAACAGCCTGCGCTGTTCTCTAGAACGACCCACTGCAAACTCTTGGCACCTATCTAACCTCGAACCAAAGGCGCACATCCAAATCACTGCAGATGGTGTTCATCTGCTCGGTCACCATTGAAGGCATCTGGAGCAGAGACAGCAAGGACTTGCTGATCATGCCCAGCTCAATGCCAAGTTATGTCCCCTCGTGGTACTGAGAAGGTGGTCTCTGGTTCAATGGTTGGAATACCAAATATAAGCAGCTTCAACAAGTCCCAATCATAGAAAACATTCAGCCAAATTCATGACGACACTTGAGACTCTATGTGGCCTGATTAAGTTGCACCAGCAAAACAGAAATTACAGACCACATTCTGGATTCATTGACTTACTTAATTCTATGGCTTCTTCTGCTAAAGGAATATAGTCGTCTTCTTCAGCAGCTTCGAGGATAGCTTCAACAAAAGCTGATAGATAACCTTTTTCTAATACATTAGCTTCAACTCCCTCGCATAGTGCAGTAACTGTACCTTGTATGAACATTACAAGACACGCCTTGAATGTTTCCTCGCTGTTCTTACAAACATCTGAATATAAAGCTTTTGGTTGAGCCTGAACTGGTGCTGTTGAATGAAGAATCGCTCCTAAACTGCAGCAGGCTTAAGCATCGACTTTTGCCTAACTCTATCTACTCTATCCTTCTATTTCTTTTTACACTTCGCTATCAGCGCCCCATAACGGATTACAGGGTTTCCAACCACTGCGCTTCATCGACTTCCAAAGCTCAACAGCTTCTGGTTTCCGTAGATATCGTCTGCTTTTGAGTAAAGCTGGCTGACCGTTTGGCATCTCTTTTCCGTAATCCACGAACAGCATTGGATCACGCAGTAAAGATTTTTCGTCTCGATGGAACCTTGCTACTAGCCCTTCTTGATGAATCAACCACCCCTCAGCCATTACCACTCCTTGGATAGTACGGGTATACTAGACCAGATGAGGGGATGATCGGCAAGAAAGTTCACCCGCTTAGGTGATGGAATCTGAAAGCCAATAAAATCTCCCGCACTTGGCGGGGCAAATATCCGTGTGATTTGCTTTGTCGGGAGATCGATAGCAACAACACCAACACCCGCTGCTTTTCCCTGAAAGAGTGTTGTATGGCTTTCAGTTCATCGAATGAACTTCAGGCGCCCCGGCTCTTTCCCTTACAATTCAGGAACACAAATAAACACATTGTTGCCAGATTGATCATAAAGATGTTGAAGTGTGTGGTTTTCAGGAAGCTGAGCACTTCTGATTTTGTCGTCACCATCTGCATTCCTGACGCCAAACGTATTTCCATAAAGCCTTGTCGCCTCATTGAATTCTGCAGCGGTTGTAATGGTTTCTCCCGCCTCCATATCGAGAATAGATAGATCACTTTCAGCACCTCCAGTTAAAGCTACAAATGAATCAATGCCCTTCCCACCAACAACTCGAACATGCTGAGTTAGTGTTCCCTCTTCGTGCTGATGAGCATTGATAATCGTGTCATTTCCGCCCTTGGCCTCCACGACCGTCCAGTAGTCAACGTGCTGATGTATTCCCCATGGATTCCGTGCATTTACTGTGATTGAGTCATTTACAAGAGTTCCTTGAATATTTTCACCAATCATAACGCCAGCATGATGCGCTCTCTCATCAAATTGTTCTGCATCCGACTCATCGAAGACTGTTTGAATTTTTTCGAAAGAAGGCTCAAGGCTTCTTGGATCGAGTGTGAATAGGCCTTTTTGCCCCACTTCCTTGAAATAATTTGCTGACGATTTATTGCCAATATGCAAACCTTGTTTCTTAAGAACTTCGGGAATACTGGAGACGCCTTTTTTGTTGGCTTTGAGGAGTTCGAACATTGTCTTGAGACGTGTGTGGTTTGTGTCTTTGGGGTCTCCCCCGCCGATGAACACACCATCTCCGGAATCTCTGCCTCACTCGATGACCTGCGTCAGCAGTCCCTGTGAGGTTGGTCACAGGTTCCAAAACCCTGCAAACGACTGTTTTTTTCCACGACCCCAACTACCTCAAAGTGGTGCGCTACCTGGACAGCCACAGCTCAGCCGGTAGAGCACTTTGATGGCATGCAGGTGGTCAGGTTCGAACCCTCGATAGCCCTGCACCAGGTTGATTTTTCGGTGCTGCACCCTCGGCAGAAACGGAGAGGGTGGGATTCGAACCCACAAGCTCAAGTGCACGACCGTGAAGGACCAGCCGGTTAAAAGCCGGATGGTCGACCTCAGGGTGATGAATCCTGTGCTCTAACCAGGCACCTGATTCCGGCTGAGCAAGATCTGAACTTTTGACCTTCGGGTTATGAGCCCGACGAGCTACCGGACTGCTCTACCCCGTGGCTGGTTCTGTCTGAATTCAATTGACTAGGAGTTGCACGACCAAAACGAGGCCGGCATTCGCCTTAACAAGTGCGCTGTCAATCTGCGTGTTCGGCTTAGGGGCGGGTTTCAACGTCACCGCTCACCCAAAGGAATAGCCAAACTTTTTGCACCCTCAACTCAATTGAAAATGTCTACCGAAATCCGTAACTGGGATGTTGTTGCTAAAGCAATGGAAGCGGCTGGTGCAACCTCAAGCCAGATGTACATCCGCGCCAAAGCATTGGCACAAGGAAAACTCGATCCCATGCCCACAAGCTCCCCTGAGGCTCCCTACAGCATCTCTGCTGTTGCTGGCTAATCACTAAAGATTCAAGCCTCACCAATCTGAGGCTATTACATAATTCACCAATGAACACACAGCGTACTATCCATCAATACTTAATCCAATACAAAGACCTTGAAGGCAAGAGTCATTTGGAAAGTGTGTATGCATCGGATGCGATGGAAGCTCAGAATTTCGCGATTGATTGCAATTCTGGGCTATTCCAAAGACCTCATCTCATTAATGCAGTAATTAAAACCGATAAGAAAATTAGGGTGATGCCGGTGAATCCAGGCCCTCCAGAAAGTTCTCCTAATAAGCCCCGTCGTTGACATCGCCGATAATTCGTATTTCTTGAGGGATGGCAACCCGCAGGAAACCAATTGATGTCCCACAAAAGCTGATCCTCAATGACAGGGTGAGATCCGCACCAACAAGCATGGGGTTATAAATCCTGTGCTCTAACCAGGCGCCTGATTCCGGCTAAGCAAGATCTGAACTTTTGACCTTCGGGTTATGAGCTCGTCAAGCCCCAAGCCAACGCAGCATTAGCAGAGCGCAACTATTGGGTGAACTGATGTCAACAGACAGCATGTGATTCGGCTCCAAGACGGCATGACGTCATCAACGTCAGCCCGCGCCATTCCTTCCCATCATTCATTCGAAGCATTTGCTCAGCAGTGCCGCGTTACTCAAATCCCATACACATCAGTGCTTTTACAGAAAAACACCTCCAGTGCTGAGAGTGTCACCTGTCTTTCACCACAACCCCTCCAACGGCTGACCAGAGAATGTCCAGAGCGCCCAAAAATCAACTGAGATGGTGAAGTTGTCCGGGAAGAGATTCGCACAACCGGTCGAAACAAATGACCTTCATCAACACTTCACTCAGTAACCAACAGGAAAAATCCTCTATTAAAGGTATTCACCTCAGTCCTAATGAGGATGAAGAGGATATGATGTTTTTCGATGATTGATAACGATACTCATCACGGCAGCCAAGAGAACGACTTGCTCGATGGTGGCGAAGCTCGCGACGAGATCTATGGTCTTTCGGGTGATGACACCCTGAAAGGAGGACAAGGTTTTAACAAACTATGGGGTGGCGCAGGTAAGGACACATTTATTCTTACTCCAGGCTATGGTCATGACATCATCAAAGATTTCATAATTGGGGAAGACCTCATTGTATTTGACTTTGAGTCAGGTCCTTATTCGGAGATAAATGTGGGGCTGGGAAAAAGCAGCAGTGGTCATGCCGCAATCTTCGCTTTTGATGATTTACTTGCCATTGTTGAAGGCATTAGCCCAGATGCACTATCTCAACAATCTACGAGAGGTTTAAACTATATTAATTGAACTCCAATATTTAGTTATAACTACTCCCTGCTACTGCGGGGGGCTTTTTTGTGACTATCTGGCCGCAAAATTGTCTAAAAAACCCCGCACTTGGCGGGGCTGATGTCCGTGTGTGTTCTGTCGGGAGATTGATAGCGACAACACCAACGCCCCCTGCTTTGCCCTTTCGGGCCTTGTATAGCTTTCAGCCGCCCTCTGATGGCATCAGGCTTACTAAATTCTTGCTTTATAAGTTTGTGCACAATATGAATATCAAGCCTGCTACAGAGAATTACAGACGTCGCTCAGAGAGACTTGAGACAGCATCCAATCAACCTCCAAAGGTTATCAGGATTGATCCATTAATAAGGCGACGAAAAGATGATTCAGAGGCTATTATGTTGCTGACCGAGTCAACACTTGAAATCAGACGTCTGAGGTAAGACTGTACATATATGACTTCCATATGAACTCGAGATTCTTTGCCGTGACAGAGATATTTCAAACCCCTGCCGTTCGTCGTGAACTATCTGGTGCAAGAGATTCGTTCACGATAGAAAAGGCCCAACAGGTCTCTTTCTGGTTGTCATCACGACAACTCAACCCTCAGCATTTTAAGCTGCATGAACCACTTTTACTCCTCCCAGCGGCTGCCGTTGCACCATCATCATTGAGATACTCAGGGCAGAAAAAATGCCGTCCATAAAAAAAGAGACGGCGCCAATCAAAGCTTCTGAAACTCAATCAGAACCGAGCCAATGCGCTCCACTGAGTTGGAAGAAGCTTGGCAACGAGCTGAAAATTGCCATTACCCAGAGGTTTGACGACATAAGCCACTCCCATTGGGTCTGGATAGATTCCCATGGGCGGCTCCACACCCATCGTGACGCCCTGGAAAGGGTCGTCATGCCCAAACAGGAAGGTGTTGGTGCCTGCCTCTGGCATTGCTGAAAGCAAAGGGGAAACCCTCGCTGCATATTCCTTGTAATCCTGAGGGGTGCAATCAACGCAGGGAAGGAAATTCAGGTTTGAATGTTTCTTGTATTTTCCGAAAGCCAAATCAGCCGTGTTGTAGGCACGGCAATATTCACTGGAGAAGACCTGGCCGACAGGAATGCCTGCGGCTTTCACTCCCCTACCGATTTCTCGCGCTTGCTGTTTACCCTCTGCACTTAAACGTCTCTGGGTGCTGCAGTCAGCGAGATTGAGTTGCGGGCTGACCTGATCTCCCCAGTCCTTGAAGGTCTTCGCATGCCTTACATAAACGACGTATCCACCCCTACGAAGATCATTAAGGAGCTGCTTCGCACCAACTCTGTTGATGAAATCAGTGTTCCTCTGATCACCGGATAGCGTTGACTCGTTGCCTTC
The DNA here is from genome assembly GCF_047303025.1 of Synechococcus sp. MIT S1220. Classification (NCBI taxonomy): domain Bacteria; kingdom Bacillati; phylum Cyanobacteriota; class Cyanophyceae; order Synechococcales; family Synechococcaceae; genus Synechococcus; species Synechococcus sp. MIT S1220. Next base: position 3,195,179 of record NZ_CP138939.1, read on the forward strand.
GTAGGCTTCCGGCGCAGCCTTGGCTGAGTGTGGAGCTATAGAGATCGAAGCTGCTATCAAGCCGCTAGTGGCCAATGCAGCTGAGGCCGAAGCCAAGCTGAATTTTTTGAGGTGTTGCATCGAAATAACAATGTCAATCTGAACGTAGACATCGAGACGCAAGGGGACAAGTAAAAAATTTACACAAATAATCGTCACCGCCGCCTCGTATCAACGAACTCACTTTTGACATGAATTTGATACTCCTTGAACAGTTCTCTACACTCGTTTATCGGCACCGCCTTTCTTGACGGTTCAGAAATATCATAACTCTTGAGCAAGAGTTCGAAATGACATCCAAATCAATCGACTTAGTGAAATCAGAGATAACACCGCCTTATCCTTATCTGGAGGTGGTTACAGGAATAGACAAATCCAAGATTCATACATGGACTGACAGCCACGAAGGCTTTTGGAAATAAATTAATGCATTTGTATTTTAGAAGGCTTTGAACCAATGAAACTCTTCTCACTTATCAGTGCAAGTTGCTCCCAGCAGTACCAGTTCAGGCCAGTCGGCCGAGCGGTGTCGTTCTTCACTGGTCACCTCCTCGAGGCTCTCGCTGATAACAACATCTACAAGATCACCTCACGACAACTCAGCATTCGAGGGATTCGACCTGAGAACTTCCTGAGCGTCCTCAAAGCGGCTCCCAAACTCACACTCCTGACTCCTAGTCCGCTGCAGCCGATCCAACCCCGCTACATTCCCGCGGCTCCAAACGTACACCCTACCCCAGCACTTCCTCCAGCACCGCAAGCAGTAGAAGTCTGGGGGGAGATGGCTGATCGATCTCCCTGCTATTAACAACCCTCAGCAAATCATCGCGCCAGTTCGTCTCGTTCAAGCTGGTGCTTTGGTCTGCTCGATACAGCACTGCTACCAATGGAGAACGAACCGACACTGCATGACCAAGCCACCTGCTGGTTCATCTCTGCTCTTCGGCGCTCTTGCCGACTCAGGTCAGAGCAAACAACGCAAGAACGGCAGCTACCGCTGAGGATCTTGGTTGTGTAATGAGCATCAAGCTTGAGGATGTCGTCAAACCCACCATCGGCTTCCAAAGTGCTCTGCAAGGGGCTGGCACCCTCAAAACCAAGCCGGCATCTGTGGGCTTCCTTCCACTCTCGGTTGGCTACAACAGCTCTTAAAGACATCGAGATCGGACAAAGCGAACTCGCAACAGCCCTGGATTCGATTGAGCTGCAACAGTTGGTGGGTTAACTAGCAACGCAATATCGAGGGATAAATTCTTTTGAATTTCGCAAACAACTTTCCGAATCCAGGGAAAATCATCCTACATTGAGTTTTCCGGAATTATTCATAGTTATGGGCATAATAAAAAATCTATTTTACAAATTTCAAGACCAGCGTGAGGTGCTTGATCTCACGAGTTTTGGCGATGAACTTGCGTTTAAGACATCATGGAATCCACTGGCACCCGGTGGCACAAATTTCTGCACGCATGAATTGCAGAAAAGCACTTCCCCCCTTTCAGGCGATTTGCTTATTTTCAAAACAACTGCTCTTGCAATCCTCTTCTCGGCATCTTTTATTCTAATGGGATTAGCTGTTTTTATTCCTGGTATATCTTCGGGCGAGGATGCGGAAAGAATTATAGGTTTAGTGTTTGTGGGAGGTGGTTGTTGGATATCGTGGGGCATGAAAAGACAAGAGTCAGTTTTTGATCGCTCATCTCGAAGACTTGCAAAGGGCGATAAAACTTATGACTTAGAACAGGTATGTGCTATTCAGTTAATACGTGAATACGTGAGCGCAAAGGAAACGCGTTACTACAGCTACGAGCTGAATCTTGTCTGCATTGATGGAGAGAGAGTCAATATTATTGACCATGGTTCTCTACGTGCAATACGAAAAGATGCTGAGACATTAGCCGATTATTTGTCCATTCCAGTTTGGGATGCGATTGACTTTAAAATTCCAAAGCAAGCAGCTCATCGGGACGTTAAGTCTGAGATAAGTGAACTACCTTGACTGGCATAAAGGGGCTAAGGTGAAAACAGTTTTTGCAAAATCTTTCGCAAATTAGATGCAAACAGACTCACTACAAGGTAGTGTTTGAATTTCTTTTCCCTTTGCAAGCGAGCGGTCTCGGCTACACAACTATCTCTGATTTATATAGTATTTTACAGACCTATTACCTCATCTTCAGCCAACATCCAAGCTCCCAAGCCACACCCTGTGGATAGCAGTAATAGCTCTTTGACGGTGGATGATTCTCCATTAGATATTTGCCGAGGCTATCTGCGCCCCAGGGAGCGAACGGGGAGATAAAATGCAGTACTAAAAGGTTTTGATTGGCGGTTCCACTTTTGTTCCTGATCTGAATGTACCAATTTACAGCCTGCTTTATCCACCAACCCCAGACAACCTCGTAGGAGCAATTTTCTTGCCTTAATTAGGTTTATGCCTTTAGCGCATTGTACTAACCAAGATGCAGAGAGCTGCTGTCCAGAGGGTTAGCAGCCACGTAATGCCCCGTAGCTACGAGATGGATAGTTACTCAAGACCGATGCACCGTTATCAGGTCTTTTACTGCGAGCTGCCCGATGGTGCAGCAGGTTACAAACCGATTCTCGCTGAGGTCGTCCATGAAGCCAAACAAATTGTGGAGCGACTGCACCCAGGAGCTGTAATGGCATCACTAGATGGAGAGCTAACGGATGGTGAGACCACAAGAAAGCTTTTTCTTCATTGGCTAAGCATGGTTTAAAGATGGAAATACACTGGCCATATTGCATCGATGCACATTCGTATTAGTGCTGAAACTATTCACGTTGTATCGTGCTGCTTGAATCCATGAATGACGTACGAATATCGCATAATGGCCTGAAAAAGAAACCTAAATCACCCAATCCAAGTATCAAGCTGACGGTTTATATGTCCAAATGGATGCACGATATAATACGCGTATTGTCTGCTGATAAGAATGTGCAAATTACCAAGTTGGTGCGGATGGCAGTTGCTGACTTGATCGCTCGACTGGAAGAGGATTAACTAAAAACCTCGCTATTACTGACAGAGCTATTAATATTTTCCCATTTTTTAGTAATATTATCTGAAGCTGACCTACGTATATAGTTTTTATATGTTTCGCCAGGCCTAAATATCAATAGCGCTTCAATAAGTCAACCATACGCAAACTGAAGGACAAAAATTCTAGCGGTTACACCGTTGGCGAAGAATAACTCAAGCGGTATAAATATTGTGATCCATTTTGCGATAAGCCATCCAAGGTCAAGCTTCATATCTCTAGCTCTCCGTATTTCCAATGGTATGTAGACCAAGTGACCTGCAAAAATAAAAACACTTGCAGTCAAATTGGTTAACTTAGTATTATTAAATTAATTTCTTACATTTTCAAGAGTGAGTGGGCCATCAAGAGTGTTACGAAAACAAGAAAATAGTATACAACTAAACATGCAAGCGCAAATAAAAATCCACGTAGCAATTGCGCTAAAACATAATCTTTTCTGCCGATGATTGCTCTAGGATCAAAGAATTTAAGCATTAGTCATTACCTCTTTAGGAACATTACAGACAGCTAATCAGTGAGTCATCCCCCATAAGAGCTAACTTGAGCCACTACTTGTAAAATATAAAATTGGAGACTGTTGGATGTGAATTGTACGGGGGGTTAAGCAATAAAAAATAGCAATTGCTTACGGGGAAGGTCCCTAACAACTGAATCATTGATTATGTAACCAAAGAAGTTTTTGGTTCAGTTCATCCATGAAAAATAATTGATATTTTCGATTTGCAGCCATTCTGGAAATATGTCTTTATCATCTTTGAGTTGGTTATAGCTTATTGTTTCACCAGAAAGTTTTAAAATATCTTCCTCTCCAAAACCTTGAACCAGGAGCTCTCCGCCACCTTTAATTTTTTTCGGCAAATTAACTGTATCAATTTCCCCGTCTGGAATTATCTTCGCACTAACACCATCAGACGTATATGGTGATAAAGACGCAAAATTTCTCCCCTTCAATTTTACTCCTTCTTCTAACGTATATTGATCTTTGCCATAAGCAAGACCAATGTTGCTGTTAATTAATTTGACTCCAGATCTTGCATAGAAGATGTCAGCATTTGACTGCACTTCGCCATCATTGTCAATACTAGCTAAAAAAACAAACATTCTTTCATGCTTTCCTGTTAACACGTCAATTGACATTGGTCTTGTTTCCTGCCTTCCAATAACATACGGAGAGGAATTGATATCAAGCGATATAGTCTTCTTGACATTCAGGGCAATAGAGAACGGAACATCGGTTGTGATGTCGTTGCTCAGCGAAAACTTATCTAGTTTTTTTCCTCTAACCTCCGTAGACATTGTAGATGTGAACCTTAGATTAATATCATCCTCGTGATCAATGCCTTTTTTGACTTCAACCAGTAATTCATCGTTGCCATCCTTCTCTTTTATTCTTAATTTCTTAATTACGTCGCCCCAGCAATAATTGACTACATCCTCATATGAATGAACATTTTTCCACCAGTGATTGTAGTCTTTGCTTCTAGAGCTCAACGGGATTGGCAGTGGAGTAGTAACTCCACACATTCCATCCGACAGTGGAATGTCTGTCATTAGTGACATAAATTAATAGCCATTATTTTAGAGTTTGTCTTCACAAAAATAAAATTATTGGCTATTTTTTTAACATTTCCTCCGAGCCATTGGATATGGACTGGGATATATAGGGGAAGATATCGTTAATTGGAGCCCATGCCCAATAGCCTTATATCAATAAGGAACAAGGCAATGTCGATGATGTGACTCACAGGTTAAGTGTGACGGCCTTGAATGTTTTTCGCTCTACTCAGGCAATAAAAAAACCCGCCATTGCTGAAGGGACTGATCAAGCGGCTGATTGAATCAACATCCACCTTTTCTATCTTGTTCCTGTTCACCACCTTGTTGGCCTTCTGCCTCAAGACGGTAATTTCAAGCAATACCCCATTGATATACCCCATCCAGGTGGACATCGACCGTCTTTCTGTTGTCTCGCAGGCCTAGCACCATTCATTGGCCTGCACTCACTCATCACGATGTGATAGCCGCCTGGGCATCCAGATTGTGTCCTTTCGATTGGCTTGACCTCTTGAGAATTAGCAGAAGCAGCAGAAAGCAAAAGTGCGCCAAAAAGTACTGCTGAGGAAATTGCGGCGATAGCTGTGCTGGGCTCCAGTGTGAAGTCAACCAACCGGTCAGCTTGCTCTGAATCCGTCAGTGATTCTTGATAATCAGCAATATGCTCTTTTGTGTCACCGTTATGACTGTGGTCGTGGTCGCGCCCCTTTGCCATGACAATTAATGCACGATGAGAATTTTTAGCTGAGTTTCAGTGATCGAACCTGAAGAAAGTGACGCTTTAGCTTTTGCTCGTTGATCAGCCCATCAAAAACCCTGCCATTGCTGAAAGGGACGTGAGAATAAGGAACAGAAGCAAATAGCTATGGAAAGAGAGGCGATGGACCCAAAGGACAAGCCGGGTGCAGATCCTTCCCGCGCTTCCCGGCGAAGTCCCAACCCCAGTTGAGAGCTTTTTTCATCAACGAAACATCATTTGGACTCATAGATTTAAAGCTTTCTAGGTTGACACTAATAATAAGATCGACACCCTTCTCAGCTTGCTCAGGGGTAATGATCTTCTCAGCAATCATTTGACACAGCAGCCCGTGCTGTCCGACAGCAGTTGAAACCGCCAATCGCTCTTGAAGCGTTGGCTCAGCATTGGCAGGGTTTGGAAAAGAACAACTAATCCAAGAAATTGTCAACGGCAGGAGAAGTAACAATCGATTCATAGTCAATTGCATTAAAACCGAAACTAATCGACAAAAACCTAAATGGCATCCTCCAATCTAGCAACAGATTAATATAAGCATTGATTGTGGCAAAGGTCAGCTTCAAGTGATGTTCCATTCGGCACACTCCGCTTTGCAACAAAACCCAACCATTGCTGAAGAGGCTGCTGATGAAGTTGCACTGCCGGGGGATTGATCAGGAACCACACGACCTGCCCTGCTTTTCCCTTGAAGAGTCTTGTATAGCGTTCAGTTCATCGAATAAACTTCAAGCTCCCCGGCATCAGTATCAATTCAAGCCAGCTCAAATGTCGAATTATTGATCCAATTAATCTGATCATTAATTGGTTGTTGAACATCCAAGCCATGCACTTCAGCAACAACACCGGAGACTCCTTCGGAAGGATCATTTACAGTAATCACTAGGGCACCTCTATTATTGAAAACAAGATCTACATCATTTTGGTTAAGTCTCCTAACTGCCATTGCTGGGATAATTATATGATCTCCTGCATCTTGGAAATCTACGATTACATCTCTATCTTCGGGACTTCCTCCAAGGTCTCCAAGACTGCGTCCATGACCCGCGAAAAATTTATCAGCACCTTGCCCACCGGTCATTATATCTCCGCCACCATCTCCATCAAGACGGTCATTTCCAACCCCTCCCGTGAGGGTATCTACACTATGCGATCCATAAATTGAGTCATCACCCTTACCGCCATTTAAATTTCCACCGATAGGATTGCCATCGCCGTCGTTTGGATACGGGGCATAAAGACGGTCATTTCCATTTTCTCCATAAGCAATATGTGCTCGTATTTTATCGTTTCCATTCCCACCATAAACTGTGTCAATGCCATCAGTTGCACGGTAAGACAATGTATCTCCCTGAAGGTCATCATCTCCATCGCCGCCATAGATAAGATCACTTCCGTGTTCACCGCGAATGGTATCATTTTCGCTCGTGCCGCGGATATAATCGTCTAAACTCGTTCCAATAATACGACCGCGGTTGTCAATATTATCTTCATTTCGAATGACATTAAATCTTTCCCAAATTGGCTTGGGCGGATTCTTTGGATCCCAAAATAGCTTTGGCTCGAAATCACTGGCGTCAATCTTCGAGTCTTCGATAATGTCCTTAATTTTTTTGCTGGGTTGAAACTGTTTGGCTTTTGGATAGGAGAAGAAAGGGCGAAACATCGTTCTAAGTGGTGTGTGTTTTTTGTCTTTGGGGTCTACCCCGCCGATGAACACACCATCTCCGGAATCGCTGCTCGACTTGATGACCTGCGTCAGAGGTCCCTGTGAGGTTGGTCACAGGAAGACCAGGAGTACCGAAATGAAAGGGTTGTAGAGACTTACCGCCCTGCCAAGCCATCAGCCTGTCTCGCTTTACATCGGTCAGAAATGGGGCTAGGCAGACCAGAAGCAGCTCCTGCACTGCTGGCTTACAAATGTCCTGCGCCCCGCCACAAAGCCAACGCTTTAAATGTCAGGGTCAATGGCCCTTAGTGCTGAGACGAGATCATTCAGCAAGAGAAGTGCAATGCTGGTTTCAGTGATCATGATTCAAATATGCCTGTCTGAAATGTTCCCCTCTCTGTACAGACAATAAAAAACCCCGCACTTGGCGGGGCTGTTATCCGTATGAGTTGTTTTGTCGGGGATTACATCAGGAACCACACTTCCTGCCCTGCCTTTCCCAAAGATGGGTCTTGTATGGCTTTCAGTTTAAGAGGAGAACTTTTTCTCAAACATCAGGCTCCCCGATGCTTGGTTAGATATTTTCAGAGTCTCCCGTGCTCGTACCACCATGGCTGGAAAGAATTTTGTCGATAAATTGCCCAGTGGCAATTATTGCACCACTATCTTCGTTGAATTTTCCAGTGCTTCGCCCAAAGTTTGATCCTGAAAGGAATGTTGTAGGATCCTCGACAAAGACAATTCCATAGTTATTGTCATAATCATCCTCGCTTGGGTTGATGCGCGGATTCAGGCCTTGAAGAATCTTTCTCTTCAGCAGATGGTCACCACTCAAAAGCAAATCGTTACGGCTTCCACCGCCAGTAATGTCATCGGGGTTTTCATGGTATAGACCGGTTGTATCACCAAACCAGTCAACGATATCAGTGAGCCAATTATCTTCACCTTTGATGGCCCCGCCAATTGCTTCGATGATTGGATCGATGTACCAAGGGGTGGTTGCTTGCACCATATCTACAGTGAGATCCACCATGGCGTCAGTATCACCGTTAAAAGCTTTTTGAGCATTTTCATATGTTTCTCTGGCCGTATTAACGCCATTAATAGTGTTGAAGATTTCTTCGGCTGCGTTCGATCTAGAGCCAGATTGACCTTGACGAGCTTTTTCTTCTAATCCATTGTCGAAATTCACGTCAAACATAGATTCCAGTATATTCTGAGGTCTGTTACCCCCAGTTTTAGGCATAAAGTTATTCATTCGATGGCTGTCACGTGTTAAACCAAAAGAGCCTGCAAGTTCCCTCGCGGAATCAAGCATGTCTTTGCCTTCACTGATTCCCAGTAGCAAGCTCTTATCAAGCAGAACGATGTGTTCAACCTCAGTTGTATCCACATTCCGTAGTAGATCTACATTCATATCCGTTTGTTTATCTTCAGAGTCAACTGGATTGGCAGTTTGAAGAATTTGAGTTTCTTCCTTGGAAAGATAATTAATGCGATTGGTCCAATCGCGTGTTGTACGGTTTTTCATTTTTGATGTGGATGAAGTCGAGGGTGTCCCCCTCCTATGCACACACCATCTCCGGAATCACTGGCTCACTCGATGACCTGAATCAACAGTCCCTGTGAGGTTGGTCACAGGCCGGCAGAAGCACTGCAAAGACAAGGGCTCAGAGGCTCACACCCAGGTGCCAAGCCATCAGCCTGTCCCGCTCTACATCGGTCAGAAAGGGGCAAGCCAGTCCAGAAGCAGCTCTTCCACCGCTGGCTTAGCCTCCATTAACACTAACCAGTCATGGCGCACCGCAGTCCTAAGACCTATCGATGAGGCGTGAGGGGGAGACCTCTTCAGGCGTTGTTGCTTGATTTTGTGGGTGGTGTCTCGACCTACTGCATCTCTCACACCTCATCCAAGCCAATGATCAGCTGTAGACCTTGGCGATCAAAGGACCAGCCTGATCGTCTGTCAGCACTGGGGTGACCTCCCAATCGAGGCACTCTGCCCACTCCGCAGCGTGCTCATAGCAAGCATCGGCATTGTCAGCCTCCACGAGAATCCAACCCTCTACAGAGCCAGGGCCATGGAAACGCTTCCAGGACTTGCAATCGGGAAAGGGGGCACCCGACGCGAGGAACTTCTTGGCAGCAATTTCGTGATAGCCGGTCTTGAAAGACCAATGCATCAAAAAGGTCATTGAAAGTGTTGTAGCCAGCGAAGATTCCCACACATCTGAAATGTTGTCTGCTGCTCCGACAATGTCACCGCACAGGTGACGAACAGCCCCACCAGTCCCGCTTAGGCGATGGATACCGGCAAAGCGACCCCCGCCACAGACAGTCCGGCAAACAGGTCTTGACTGAAATCGCTTCTAAACCGGTAGCGACAATCGCAAGACACTCAGGACTGAAGGAAGAGGAGGTGAGCCTTTATCCCTTGTGATTGAGCGCGACGAGGCTCACTGAAGAACCTGTGGTTCGACGGAGGATCTAGAGCGCGAGCGTCAGCGCGAAACAACCATCGAGAAGCTGACCGAACGACAACTGTCAGCTTTTGGCGTTGTTGAAGATCAGTGGGACCAGGGCCTCGCCACTACTGCAAAAGAAGTGGCTGCAAGGCTCGAACTAGATGAGACTGATCCAGAGAGAAAGGCCCTTGATGCTTTGCAGCAGCTCAATGCAAAAGGACTGGTACAACGGAGACGCATTAACGCGACCAAAGGCAAAGGCGGCTTCTGAGAGTTCTGGCCTGCAACCGTGACTCCTGATCAGCCGATCTCTAGGGATAGAAAACAAGTCACGGTTGACAATAGTGGCGATAGTGATGACACCTCTCAAAATGGAATTAAAAAGGTGCTCCGGCCAGTTCGTCCGTTTCTTCCAGATGCGTCTGGATTCACGGAAGACTTATATTGATTCTGCTTTGAGTTTAACGTAGTTAATGTCTGCGTGCATTTTAAAACGCATGCAAACAAGCTCTTTATGTCATATTACTGCTCCAGACGGGGTTGTTGCCTACCTTGAATCCGTCTCTGTGACTGTTTTTTTACAATATATTTAAATTAGCCAAGGCGCGTTACAGTATCGTCTTTAGAAGCTTGGAACGGGTTTAGAAGCAAGTTCGAATATTTGGTCGCTCAAAACCTGATTGAGAGTTGTCATTGTTTCGATTATGAACCGAAAAGAATCCACTACGTCTCCCACCATCACTACACGCCAGACTTCCTTGTTAACGGTCAGGACTTCTATGTTGAGTGAAAAGACGGCTCAATGAGCGCAGAGGATAGAGCGAAATATCAGAAGGCCTCTGAGCAGAACGAGGAGTTGGATTTGAGGCTCCTATTTACAACGATCGCCCGATAGCTAAGAACAGCTCCACCACCTTCTCAATCTGGGCAAAGCGGCATGGGTTCAAGTATTCGATTGGCCCAGAAGTCCAGCGAGAGTGGCTTAAATAGGGGGTGCGCTGGAGAGCAGCAAATCGCCACACAAGCCCGCAAGGGAGCCCGACAGCAACCTGAGAATCCACCAAGAAGGCTTGCCGTACCTCCAGACCACAACTAGAGAGAGAAAAAAATAGGCCAATTCTGCACAAAGGAGCCTCCAACGTCTTCTCAAAAATCATCGACGTCGTCGTGGCCTTTGATGATCTAAATTAGGCGAAGAAATCAGATACATTGACAGGCTACTTCAATGCCAAACGCAGAACAAATAAAAAAGGAATCAGCAGCGTTAGAGCCACTTTCGCTTTCCATGATGACATCGTCAGCGGGCTCGACTTCAAGAAAATAAAATTCAAAGACAAGAACACAAACAGCTTTTTCGGCGATGCAGACAACCCCCAGAACAGTGAATTTCGGAAACAAAAAATTTGATTACCTTGATAAAGGCACAAAAATAGCAGAGCTCTCGATAGAACCAGAATTCATCAAATAGTTTGAAACAGGAAAAAAACTCATGGGATTCTTCCGTGTAAGCCTGGACGACAACTTTATGGCCATGTCGACAGGCCAAAAAGATCAATTTCAGGATAATAAAATTTTAATAGCCGACTTTGAGTTGCCTCTCATCTGACAGCTCCGACTTTTATTCCCAGAGGGACAAAGTTATCAAAGGAGATTGAGCTTGGCTTATTCAGCCAAGCTCAAGCCACAACCCAAGGTCGTGCACCCCACCACAGAGCCACTACTTGAAGGTGTCAGGGTCATTGGCGCGTAGCGCTGAGACGAGTTGATACAGCAGGAACAGCGCGATACAGGTTTGGAGGGTCATGGTTCAGTTGTGACTGTCTGAAGTGTTCCCAGCTGTCGCGGTAAACGGAATCTCGGTTCCGCCAAAACAGACCGGCCATGAACTTCAGTCCAGCCGCAAACATCCTTCATGGCTTTGACAATTTCCAGGCCGGCCCGTTTTGTTACAGCCGTACACCTTGGCATGCGTCTGATGCACAGCTCCACCATCCCGGGGGATTTATAACCATCAGAGCTGGTCAGCCAACATTGCACCGGATGTTGTTGTAACGATCATGCGCTGCACCAGTTTTTGCATCCAGACCGCATCGCAACATTCTTAGGACCGTCCACGTGTTCATCACCTCCGCGATCATCTGCTTCGATCGGTCGATCCTTAATGCACACTTGCCGCCCAGTCTCAACAGGTGCAAGGTGATGCGATCCATCTTGCTTCGATTGCTGTTGTGCTGCTAGGCCGTCGCCAAATATTGCAGCTGCTGCTTGGAACCGGCCTCGGTGCTGCAGCCATGCCATCGCTCGCCAAACCGCAGGCCCCACTGCGTATCGGACTGATCAGCGACCTCAACAGCGGCTATGGATCAACGAGCTATGTCCCCGCCGTCCATCAGGGGTTGCATCAGCTCATCGCTCTTCAACCAAACCTCGTTGTCTGTGCCGGAGACATGGTTGCTGGTCAGAAACACGGCCTCACACGTCAACAGCTTGATGCGATGTGGAGCAGCTTCGAAGCCGCTGTGCTTCAACCGCTGCGAATTGCGGGCATTCCTTTGCTTCCCACCATCGGCAATCACGATGGCTCACCGGGATTCAAGGCTGATCGGGACGCTGTACGTCGATTTTGGATGCCAATCCGCTCACAACTAGGCCTTGACTTCATTGATACGTCCCAATTCCCATTTCATTACACGGTGTCCCAACAAGGGCTGTTTTGGCTGGTCTGGGATGCCAGCTCCGCCCACATCCCAGACAACCAGTTGATCTGGGCAAAACAGCAATTGGCCTCGTCGGCATCAACACGTGCCACGGCACGTTTTGTCGTGGGCCATTTGCCATTGGTCGGCGTTGGGCAAAACAAAGATCGCGCTGGTGAAATCTTGAACCAAGAGCACGTTCTCCAGAACCTGATGGAGACCGCCAACGTGAACGCTTACATCAGTGGTCATCACCACGCCTGGTTTTCAGGACGCCATGGACAACTCGATCTCATTCAACTTGGAGCGCTTGGTAGTGGACCTCGGCGGTTACTGCAAGGAGGCTCTGCACCACAACAAACGTTCACGCTGCTCGAGATCAACGGACCCGGCAACAGGATCACTGAGACCACCTACTCGGTGGCCACAGGACGACCGCTGCCATGGTCATCACTCCCATCAACTCTCAACACACGTCGAGGACGGCTCCTGCGCAACCGTTCTCAGAGGCCATTGAACGGTTGATTTTGATTGTGAGCACTTCCACCCACCCAAATTGAGCAACAACAACAGCACTCTTGCTGTCTGGGGATTGAGGCGGCCTGCTGGCAGCAGCCCAGTCCCAGGCCTACCGAGTGCCCCTCACCATCCACGAGTCACTTGCGTGCAAATTTGCGTGCAATCAACTTCAAGGCACTGCGCCAGGACCCTAAGAACCCAGTCTCTGACAATTAAAAAGGGCCCTTCCAGGCCCCGTGAGTCATTTGGGTGATAAGGCTGACCTCACCCCATCTCCCTTAAAGGGTCAGGCAGCAACTGGGGCTGCTTGACGGGAGAAACGAACGATGTTGTTCGCAGTTACGGGTTTGCTCTCACCGAGCAGGCTTCAGTCACCCTCCTCATGCCCCGTCGAAACCATTGCAGCCCCCTGAGGGGGAATGGAGCTGAGCGGAATCGAACCGCTGTCCGAAACACTGGTGTGGATCACCTAGTCCGAACGAGTCGGACGTTGCCATTCTGACAGGAATGAAGCCCTGGAGCACAAATCCTTGGGTCGTGTGAACCGATTTCCCGCAGTGGCAGTGCTCCCCCAAGGCCTGGAGGAGGCAGGGTGCGACGAACTCAGATCCCTTGGAGCTCACAACGTTGAGGCAAGGCGAAGAGCCGCAATCTTCCAGGCCGATATGGCCTGTTTCTATCGGTTGCACCTCCAGAGCAGACTCCCCTTCAGGCTGTTGCGGGAGATGGCTCGCTTCCCTTGCCAGGGTCGTGACGATCTCTATGACGGCATCCGACACGCCCTCGATTGGGAGCGCTGGCTGCACCCTTCCATGACGTTTCGGGTCGACGTGACAGGGATCGCGCCTGGGCTGAACCACAGCCATTTCACCGCTCTACAGGTCAAAAATGCACTGATTGATGAGCAGCGAGACCTGTGGGGCCAGCGATCATCAATCGACTTGAGTGAACCCGATCTCTCACTGCACCTGCACCTCAGCCATGGCCAGGCGGTGTTGAGCCTGGACGGGAGCCAAGGAAGCCTGCACCGTCGCGGCTATCGAGCTGCCATGGGAACGGCTCCATTGAAGGAAAACCTTGCCGCTGGCCTCATCCATCTCAGCGGCTGGAATGGCCAGCAGCCCCTTGTGGATCCCTGCTGCGGATCAGGGATTCTGTTGATTGAGGCGGCCTTCGGTGCTCTGCAACAACCTCCTGGCCTCGGGCGTCACTTCACTTTGGAGGGCTGGGCTGACTTTCACCCAGAGCTCTGGCAGCAAGAAATAGATCGAGCCCAACAACGCCGACGCCGCAATCGCACACTGCCGCCAATACTGGGCTTCGAGCAAGACCCCTCGATCGCCAACCAGGCCCGTGACAACGTCTCGGCCGCGGGATTGGATGCCATCATCTCCATCATCAATGGCAGCTTCGGCGAACAACACTTGCCAGACGGGCCGGGCGTTTTGGTCTGCAACCCTCCCTACGGACAGAGGCTCGGAAACGAGGACGAACTGAATCGGTTGTACAGCGACCTGGGAGAGTTTGTGCGAAAGGAAGCATCCGGCTGGCAGCTGTGGTTGCTGAGCGGCAATCCGAAACTCACAGGAGCACTTCGACTCAAAGCCTCAAGGCGGATCCCCGTGAGCAACGGCGGGATCGACTGCCGATGGTTGCATTACGCGATCCGCTGATTGATCAATTCATTAAGAGGTGCAGGCTGAACTCATCAGATCAGCCAGGGTGATGCAAACCAAAGTCGAAGTTTGCTGAAAATGCTTTTAGCCAAAGCAAGCATCGCTATATTCCCTAAAGGAAGTGATTAATCCGCAATGGATTTAATATCAAATTTACTAGCGGTTTCAGGCCCAGCAACTGAAAACAGTATCACCGATGAAGTTCGCTTTTTCGGACTTGGAGCGATGCTTTTATACCCAATTATTTTCAATAAATTCATCAATAAAAATGAACGAATACCAACACAATTCATCATTTTGATATCAGGCTTGGTCATTGTGCCCATCTTTGGCAAAACACCACTGCAAGCAAGCGATCAATTTGTTCACATCACACATTTAATCAGCCTCAATCTCATCCTATTTTCATCAGGACTGGAAACAAAATTTTCCTCAATTCGATCAATATTGCGATACGGAATTATTCTTTCAACGATTGGGGTTGCTATTTCAGCAGTCATTTTAGGATCTTTGTTTTACGTTGCCGTATCTGATAAGTTTTTAGGCTTAAACAATGGCATTCTTGGCGATCTCCCCCTGAGTGTTTGCATGTTGATCGGAGCATCTCTGAGCTCAACTGATGCCTCAGCATCGATTTCGATTCTTAATAGATTACGAGTCAAACTACCCGAAAAGGTTCTTCAAATTATCAAGTTCGAGTCGTCCATAAACGATCCAGCTGCAGTGATCATCTACGGCATGGTTACCTCTTGGATCTTCCACGATGCACACTTGGCAGGAAAAATCAGTATCGCAAATGAAATTACCGGCAATTTAAACTTACGCGCTATTACAGACAATTTTGTGGGCCTATTCAGCACGGGCTCACTTGTTGGAGCAATCTTTGGCTACTTGTCGATCTGGATGCTAAAAAATCTCAACTTGCGCAAACAACAGCTTTTATCGGCCGGCCTAGCGATTGTCAGCATCAATTATGCGGTTTCAAATTTCCTAGGAGGATCCGGCTTGATCTCGGCTTTCATCGCAGGGATGGTGTTGAGCAATTTGCATAAATCAGAGGAAGTCACAATTATTCAAAACCTCAAGGAATCCATCGAACCGTTCGAAGAACTTGCCGAAATCTTTATCTACTGCTCGTTTGCGGCACGGGTCGACCCCGACTCACTGTTCAGAGTGCTTCCATGGGGCTTGATGTGTGCATTCATCATGATGGTGATTGCCAGACCTCTCAGCATCTTTGTCTTCCAACCATTTTCTCGATTGAGATGGAAAGAGGCGTCTTTGCTCGGCTGGTGCGGCTTCAAAGGTGCAGTGACGTTGGCCCTGTCGTTTGAAATGGTTGAAATCATATCCAAGACCAATTTCTTTGATTCCTCAGTAACCACGTCTACCGCGCAAGATATTCAAAGCATCATTTTTATTACAGCCATCACAAATCTTCTAGTGCAAAGCCTCTCCATGCCAGCAATTGCTCGCTGGACATCGCAATCAGAGGAGGCCAAAACCCTCGAAGCGGTTGACTAAAATAGTAAAAAATCTGGGGAATTATTTTAGAAAAATCAAATAAATTAAATATACTCGCTCAAGGTTATTTACCCAAAACAGCCTTAAAGGTTTTCGACAACCCATCCAATGTTTGCGGCAAGAATGGTCCTCTCAACAACTGCGCACCAATACGAATCGCAAATCCTGCCAAGATCAGATTTCCTGTCGCCTCAAGCAACAGTGCGGTAATAAGGCTGACATTCCAAGCCTCTTGAATCCAAAGCAACAATGCAACTTGCGAAGCGAGAAGGGCAAGCAAAAGAGCAGTGCCAGCCATCGCCAGAAAAAGTGCACCTCCAATAACTCTCCGCTTCTCCCGATCCACTTCTTGCAAAGCCATCCGCACATGCAGATCCATTACCGATGCCGCCAAAGCAGTAACGCGGGCGGCCGCACCAAATCCCCGAGCTGACTGGGAATCATTCATCGGCTGCGACGTCCACCCGTGAGCAGCATTCCCAACAACACACCAACACCCATGGCGACTCCAACCGAGAGCAAGGGACGCTGTCGCACTGGCTTCTCGATGCGGGGACGCAAGGTGCTGTTCAGTTCATCCAGCAGTTCCTCCAGTTGCTGCTCGAGCGGCTCAAGACTGTCTGCCAGATGCCGCCCGCGATCACCGGCGGCAAGCATCAATTCATCCAGCTGCTCCCGCACTCCTTGATGAGTCAAACCCGTGCTCTGCTCGATCAATCGGACCACTTCATCCAAGCTGCCACGTGTTGCTTCGAGGGTGTGGCGGGCTAATTCAGGCCAGCGCTCTTGGATCGTTGGCAGGAGGTGTTCAAAACGCTCCCGGAACTGACGGTCTGCGCTGCCGTTGGACTGCGGCGAGGAGTCCATGAACCCAGGAATTTTCTTCCTGGAATCGTAATCAGGAATCCCCACGCCAAACAGTCCAGAACGGCCTGGGATTGAACAAAATCATCAAGGGAGCTCTCTCTCCAGGCCTGAATGCCCCGATACGCCCTGCTTCGCCACATCAATGCACCGGACGACCCGACCGGTTGTCATTACGACCTATTGCTAGAGGCGGGTGACGACTGTCGAACCTGGCGCCTGGCGACGATCCCTTGCAACGCGGCACCAGCCCAGGCGGCAGTGCCGCTCCCTGCACACCGCCTCGTCTGGCTCACCGCTCGCTGCGCAGCCGTATCTGGAGGACGTGGATGGGCAGAGCGGATTGCAGCCGGACGTTTTGAAGGCCAGCTCCCCGATGATCCATCCACCCCACTGAGCGTCCGACTCTTGGATGGCCCCCTGGCCGGCGATCTCCAGATCACATCCGGGCGATGTCTCCTGCAGCCCCTGACGCAGCCGTAAACAAAATGCGCGCTTTACAACGGTTGATTCCCCTGATTCCCCCCTTGAGCATCAGCACAACTCCGTTAGCGTGGAGTGTCGGCCTCTCCTGAGTCCTGGTGGTCCACATCAATCAGGTTGGTCTGACGCACTTCAAGTCCTTCGGTGGGGCAATGAGCATCCCTCTTGAGGAGGGTTTCACCGTGGTGACGGGTCCGAATGGTTCCGGAAAGAGCAATATTCTCGACGGCGTGCTGTTCTGCCTTGGACTAGCGACCAGCCGCGGCATGCGAGCCGATCGCCTGCCTGACCTCATCAACAGCGGCGTACTGAAGGCAGGCAGAGCGGCCGAAACCATCGTCAGCGTGCGCTTTGACCTCAGCGAGTGGACGCCCGACGCCGCGGAGGAAGGCTTGGAAGCACCGGAAGACGGTCCATGGATCCGCTCCGAGCAGACCGAATGGACCGTCACACGAAAGCTCAGGGTGATGCCCGGGGGCTCTTACAGCTCCAGCTACAGCGCCGATGGGGTTCCCTGCAACCTGCAACAACTCCAGACCCAACTGCGTCGACTTCGCATCGACCCGGAAGGCAGCAATGTGGTGATGCAGGGGGATGTGACCCGCATCGTGTCGATGAGCAACCGCGACCGACGCGGAATCATTGATGAACTCGCTGGGGTCGCGCTTTTTGACACGAGGATTGAGCAGACCC
The DNA here is from genome assembly GCF_047303025.1 of Synechococcus sp. MIT S1220. Taxonomy (NCBI): domain Bacteria; kingdom Bacillati; phylum Cyanobacteriota; class Cyanophyceae; order Synechococcales; family Synechococcaceae; genus Synechococcus; species Synechococcus sp. MIT S1220. The sequence goes on from NZ_CP138939.1 coordinate 3,213,174, forward strand.
GTCGCAAGCTCGATGACGTTCAGGAACGACAGGAACGCTGCCGACTGATCGAGCAAGAGCTGCTGAACAGCCGGCAGCGTCTTGAAAAAGACTGCGCCAAAGCCCGCCAATACAAGGAATTACGCGAGCGCCTGCAACTGGGCCGTCAGCAGGAGATGGTGCTGGCCTTTGAAGCAGCCCAGCAAGCGCTGAAGGATCTCGCCTCCCGCCAGCAGGCCCTCGAAGCCCAGGAGCAGCGCGATGGAGCTGCCATCAGCGCCGCTGAAGCCGGCCTAGGGGATGCAACCGCAAAGCTTCAGACTCTTCAGGAGCAGGTCAAGGCGCTGGGTGAGGACAAGCTTCTTGCCGTGCAGGCTGAATTGGCCGGTCTCGATACCAGCAGTCGCGAACTGGAACGCCAGGCAGGTTTGCACCAAGACGAAGGCCAACGCCTTCAGGGACGGCGCCATGACCTGATGAACCGCCGCCAGCAATGGCAGGAACAAAGCCATGCGCTGGAGAAGGATCCGAACGAGCCTGAACTCCAACGCGCCGAAACGGAGTGCCGCTCCTGTGAATCCGCAGTGGAGGTTTCACGACGGCGCCTCTCAGACGTTGCCGGTCGATCCGGTGCCTGGCTTGAGGAACAGAAGCGCCGCAGCGAGCGGCGTCAGGAATTGCTCTCCACCGTCACCCCCCTGCAGCAGGACCAGCAGCAATTGCAGGAGCGGCTGCGACAAGACACGGAGCGGATGGCTGAACTTCGCCTCGAACAGGACGGAGACAGCAACGAACAGGAGCTAGTCCAGAACCAGATGGAGTCCCTGGACACTGAATGGCAAACCCTGTTGCAGTCGCTCAGCGAAGGGAAACAGAACCTGCAACAGGTCGCTGATTCATTGGCAGTGCAGCAACGCACGCGGGCCAGACTTGAACAGGAACAGACCCGCCTCGAGCGAGAAATCGCCCGTTTGGAAAGTCGTCGGGATGCCTTGCAGGAAAGCCGAGGCACCGGGGCTCTGAGGCTGCTTCTTGAAGCTGGCCTTGATGGCATCCATGGACCGGTGGCCCAGCTTGGCGAGGTCGAGGAGCAGCACCGCCTCGCTCTGGAAGTTGCAGCCGGTGCCCGTCTCGGACAGGTGGTGGTGGACGATGACCGCATCGCGGCCCGTGCCATTGAACTGCTGAAAAGCCGCCGCGCCGGTCGCCTCACCTTTCTTCCGCTGAACAAGATCCGTGGTCCCGGTGGCGGGAACGGCGGCGCGATGGCGCGAGGAGCTCATCCTGGTGGTGCCGATGACCAGGGCCTGATCGGACGAGCCGTGGAGCTGGTGCAATTCGAGCCTGTTTACGGAGACGTGTTTGCTTACGTCTTCGGTGACACACTGGTGTTCCGGGATCTCTCCTGTGCCCGCCAGCGGTTGGGCCGGGCACGGGCCGTCACCCTCGACGGCGAGTTGCTTGAGAAGAGCGGCGCGATGACTGGCGGCAGTTTCTCGGGCCGAAGCAGCGGACTGAGCTTCGGTACCAGCAGCGACAGCGATGAAGCTGAACCGCTCCGAAGAAGGCTGCTTGAACTGGGAGAAACGATGGTGGCCTGCCGTCGTGAAGAAGCAAAATTGAATCAGCAGGTTGAGCAGCAGCGACCCCTACTGCGCGAGCTGGAACAACGGCAGGCCGCGCTGATCGCCGAACGAAATGCTGCGCGGAGGAACCATGGCCCCATCCTTGAACGCCATCGTCTCCGTGCTGAACGTCTCAGCAAACTGCAGACCGCCCAGAGCGAACAGCAACATCGACTTGCAGAGATCAGCAAACGTCTTGAACCGCTCTGCGCCGAGCTGGAACGCTTGAACGCTGCCGAGCAACAGAGCAGCGGTAACGACGATGCACAGGCATGGCAGCAGCTCCAAAAGGATCTCGAAGCAGCAGACACAGCCCTGGAACAGGCCAGGGAGCGACGCGATGAGCTGTTAAACCGTCGTCGCGAACGCCAGCTGGCGTTGGAGCGGCTAAAAGATCAGCAAACAGCGCTAGTAGCAGAGGAGGCCAGGCTTCAGGAGGAAGTTCAGACCCTCGCCGCGGCCCACACCTCCTGGCGGCAACAACAACAAGACCTTCAGGCCAAGCGATCGGACCTGGAACAGACCCAGAAGGAACTCCAGGAAAGTTTCGGCGAACAAAGGCGGGCCCGCGATGCCGCGGAGGCAGAGGTTGCCCGACAACGGCAAGCCCTGCAGCAAGCCCGCTGGAACCTTGAACGTCTGCGGGAAGAACGGGATGGGCTGATCGAAGAGCAGCGCAATGGTGCCAACCGGCTGCAGGAGATGGAACAGGCCCTTCCCGATCCACGGCCGGACATTCCAGAAGTGATCCTCCTGGCCGGTTTGGAGGCACTGCAGGCTGATCTTCAGGCGGTGCAACGCCGCATGGAGGCGCTCGAGCCTGTGAACATGCTTGCGCTGGAGGAACTGGAAGCCCTCAACCAGCGCCTGAATGAGCTCAATGAGCGTCTTGAAGTCTTGAACAAAGAGCGAGAGGAGCTACTGCTGCGGATCGAGACCGTGGCGACTCTCAGACAGGAGGCCTTCATGGAAGCCTTCACCGCCGTTGATGGTCATTTCCGCGAGATTTTCGCGTCGCTCTCCGATGGGGATGGTCACCTGCAGCTGGAAACCCCGGACGATCCCCTCGAAGGAGGACTCACGCTCGTGGCCCACCCCAAGGGCAAGGCTGTGCGTCGTCTTGCAGCGATGTCAGGCGGCGAGAAGTCTCTGACAGCTCTCAGCTTCCTGTTTGCCCTGCAACGGTTCAGGCCCTCACCCTTCTACGCCCTTGATGAAGTCGACAGCTTCCTGGATGGGGTCAATGTTGAGCGGCTCGCTGCCCTGATCGCCCGCCAAGCCGAACAGGCTCAGTTTCTGGTGGTCAGCCACCGACGTCCAATGATCGCTGCCTCAGAACGCACGATCGGTGTAACCCAGGCGAGGGGAGCCCACACGCAGGTGGTCGGTCTTCCCGACGCCGCCTGAACTGGCAGCTGAGAAGGCTTGCGCCAGAATGGCCTGATCCGTCCATGGCCGAGGGCCTCCGCTTGACCCCGACCCCTTCTGCGAACGAACCGTTGGCCAGCGTGCCGAGCGACCGCCTCTGGCTGCGCGCTGAACTGATGGGAACTCAGGTAATCACCCGCGATACGGGTCGCCGTCTCGGTGTTGTTGGAGAGGTGATCGTGGATATCGACCGCCGGGAAGTCGTGGCGGTTGGTCTGCGGGACAACCCACTCACCCGCTTCCTTCCCGGTCTGCCGCGCTGGATGCCTCTTGATCGCATCAGGCAGGTGGGAGATGTGATTTTGGTCGACTCTGCCGATTCCCTCAGCGAGGGGTTCAATCCAGACCGCTACAGCCGAGTGATCAACTGCCAGGTGATCACCGAGTCGGGGCATCAGCTGGGTCGTGTTCTCGGCTTCGCCTTCGACATTGAAACCGGTGAACTCACCACCCTTGTGATGGGAGCCCTTGGCGTGCCGTTGCTTGGGGAGGGCGTGCTGAGCACCTGGGAGATGCCTGTTGAAGAAATTGTCAGCAGCGGGCCTGACCGCATCATTGTTTATGAGGGCGCAGAGGACAAACTCAAGCAACTCAGCAGTGGTGTTCTCGAAAAACTGGGGGTAGGCGGCCCCAGTTGGGAGGAACAGGAACGAGAGCGATACCGGGTCAACCTTGTACCTGTCGAAAATCAACTGGCATCCGGTCAACCGGTTGAACAAGAACAGCGTCGACTTCAGGCCGCGGACACACAGGCCATCGAAGCGGAGCAGGAGCTTGAGTACGTCGAACTGGAGGACAGACCCAGAGAGTCCCGACAACAACGGCGTTATCTGGACGAGGAGCCGGACGATTTCTATGGAAACCGCCGTGATCCCTATGACGAGTTTGAGGATCGACGCTCCGAAGCGCAGCCACCTCCAGCAAGACGCCCGATGCCCGCCTCGCGAAGACCTGTGGAGCAGCCCGGAGAACCACTCGACGTAGAACCGATGGAACGTGCCCCAAAACAAAGCCCACAGACCAGAAATGACGATCTCGACGATCCCTGGTGATGCGATTCAATCTGAAGACATCACACCAGGACATCTGAGTGACGTCTTCGTCAGCACGCCGGACTGAGCGACGCTTGAAGGCTGTACCAAATTCCAGGTCATCCACCAGGATCACTCCGATGCTGGTGTACAGGGGATTCGTGTTGGTGACACTGGGTCTGATTGCCCATGCCGTCGCTAAGCCGACAGCCCTGGATCGCTGCATCCGGAATCGTTATCAGCAGGTGCTTGAAAGCCACCAGCTGACCGATCAACAAATCACCCAAGCCATCCGAACGAGCGAATTCAACAAAGCCACCAACTTCTGCAACGGTGGAACCGGGCGAATGAACTGGAGCAATTGATCAAGAGCCTTTTTTGAAATCAAGCGAAGCACTGTTAACGCAGTAACGCTGACCGGTGGGCGCAGGGCCGTCGCCAAAGACATGGCCAAGGTGAGCATTGCAGCGGGCACAGTTGATTTCGGTGCGCACCATGCCGTGGCTGCGATCACTTTTCGTGGAGATCGCCTCTGCTGAGATACCGTCCCAAAAACTTGGCCAACCGGTTCCTGAATCAAATTTTGTTTCGGAGCTGAATAACGCTGCTCCACAGCAAATGCAGTGGTACATCCCAGTGTCCTTGTTGTTCCAGTAAGCCCCTGTGAATGCTCGCTCGGTGCCACCGCAACGGGCCACCTGGTATTGCTCAGGAGTGAGCGCATCTTGCCATTCATCAGTGGTGCGCTGGATCCGCTCGGAGGGACTCATGGGACGTGAGTGGGCTTGAAATCAATCCCCGGCACCCTAAGCAGATTCAATCGCCCGGGGCAGTAATGATCGAACCTCTCTGGCAAGGGCGGCGACAGCGCCGGGCTGACCACGCAGCGCCTGCAGATCCTGCCTCTGCCCCTCAAGTCGTTCCGGCGCATCCAACCATGCTGAAGCTTCTTCCGCGATCTCTCCGGGCGTGATCACGCCCACCCTCTCCGGCACAACGGGACGGCCAGCATGAATGTTGGGCCAGGCCATCAAACCGTTGTTACGTAGGCGCCAAAACGTGAGCAAGACACCGATCAGGCGTCGCAGCAGCGGCAATCTGGCCACCAGCCCAAGCCCACCATCCCAGGCCTGCATCACCTCCAGATGCTGGGTGGGCACCAAAACAATCATCGGCACCGCGAGAGCCCCAAGCTCCGCGGTGTTCGCGCCCACGGTGGTAAGCGCAAGATTGCATTGACTGAGAACGCCATGGGCGGGGTGCCGCTCGATCAGTTCGATCCGTGTCCCGGACTCGGTCAACAAGTAGCCATTGCCCAGCTCAGCCACCACTGAGCCGTAAGCAGCGGCAATCGGATTCGCGGGTCCTGAAAAACGAACGAGTTCCTGAATACTGGTGGTCGGTGCCACCGGCAGGAGAAAACGGCATCCCGGGCGCAACTGCGCCAAACGATCTGCGGTTTCCAGCAGGAAAGGCACGCCCACACTGAGCTTGGCCCGTTTGGAACCCGGCAGCAAAGCCACCCACTCCCCTTCGGGCAGCGGATCATCGCGGCGGGCGAAGGAGGAGAGATCCGCCATCAGGTCACCCACCACTGTGCAACGGGATCTGTGATGGTGGGGCAACTGATCGCGAACCTCCTTCGACATGGCCGCAACGCGATCATTCCAGCCTGGCCAGCGCGCCACCCATTCCGCATACGTGATGTGGCGATAGCCCAGCCGTGCCGAGAGCAGAACAGTCCAGAACTGATCTCCACCAAGAAAGACCACCACACCGCGCTGCGGCCAAGGGCCGAATCGCCGCGGCCAGAGAAGCAGGCTCCAAAACAGTCGGGCCGGAAGAATGCGCTCGAATTGTCCCCAAGGTCGAGCCGCCTGCTCTTCCTGTCCCGTGGCATTCGGACAGGGAACGAGCAACAACTGAAGCGAAGCCGATGCTTCTGGCACTCTGGGCCGGAGCGGCAGCGTTGCATGCAGTCGCTCTGCAAGAGGGCGAACCCAGGTGGTCAACTCCCCTGGACCATTGCTCACCAAAACAACAGCGAGCCCGGATTCGGTCGGAGCAGGACTGGCCAATTAAAAGAGATGCGGATGGCGAGACTTGAACTCGCAAGGCCGAAGCCACACGCCCCTCAAACGTGCGTGTCTACCAATTCCACCACATCCGCGTGGTCGACTCAGCCGCGCGAGCTTCATCGATGCAGGATCATACCGGGCAGGGGTTCTGATCGATGGGACCCCGAGCGACGCTGATACGATCCGGCCTCAGGCCTAACTCTGCGGGATGACCATCGGCAAGGTGCTGATCGCCAACCGCGGCGAAATCGCCCTCAGAATTTTGCGCAGCTGCCGTGAACTGGGCATCGCCACGGTGGCGGTCTACAGCACAGTTGACCGCGACGCATTGCATGTTCAGCTTGCCGATGAAGCGGTCTGCGTCGGTGAAGCCCTGAGCAGCAAGAGTTATCTGAACATCCCAAATATCCTTGCTGCTGCTACCTCCAGGGGAGTGGATGCCATCCACCCTGGCTATGGCTTCCTTGCTGAAAATGATCGCTTCGCGGAAATCTGCCGCGATCATGGGATCACCTTTATCGGTCCCTCTCCCCACGCGATCCGCTCGATGGGGGATAAATCCACGGCAAAGGCAACCATGCAGAGTGTGGGTGTCCCCACCGTGCCTGGCAGCGAAGGCCTTCTGGCGAGTCCGAAGGAAGCAGCTGAACTCGCCGCCCAGATGGGCTACCCCGTCATGATCAAAGCCACCGCCGGGGGCGGTGGCCGGGGGATGCGTCTGGTACCAGGCCCAGATCAGTTGGTCAATCTTTTTAAAGCAGCACAGGGTGAAGCCGAAGCGGCCTTCGGCAATCCCGGGTTGTATATGGAGAAATTCATCGACCGGCCACGCCACGTCGAGGTCCAGGTCTTAGCCGATCAGCACGGCAATGTGGTGCATCTGGGAGAGCGGGACTGTTCGATTCAGCGCCGCCACCAGAAGTTGCTCGAAGAAGCTCCGAGTCCGGCTCTCGATCCCGACCTGCGTCGTCGCATGGGCGAAGCCGCCGTCGCCGCCGCACGAAGCATTAATTACGAGGGCGCTGGAACGGTTGAGTTCCTGCTCGATCGCAGCGGCGGGTTTTATTTCATGGAGATGAACACCAGGATTCAGGTGGAGCATCCGGTCACAGAAATGGTGACTGGCATCGATCTCATCGCCGAACAACTGCGGATTGCAGGCGGAGAAGCGATCAGCGTCCAACAGGACGACATTCAACTCAAAGGACATGCGATTGAGTGCCGCATCAACGCCGAAGATGCCTCCCACAACTTCCGGCCGGCCCCAGGGCGGATCACTGGCTGGCTGCCCCCTGGAGGACCTGGCGTTCGCGTCGACAGCCATGTCTACACGGGCTACGACATCCCACCTTTCTATGACTCCTTGATCGGAAAGCTGATCGTGTGGGGCAGAGATCGACAAAGTGCGATGACCCGCATGAAACGGGCTCTCAATGAATGCGCGGTGACCGGCATTCCCACCACCGTTGATTTCCATCTCGACTTACTGGAGCGAGAGGAATTCATTGCCGGGGATGTTCACACCAAGTTTGTTGAACAAGACATGCTCGGTTGACTCAGGCCATGGCTTGAGCATGCATCAGGATCTGTGAAAGAAGCCCTTGTTGTCCCACCAGCAATTCACGCACCAAGCTAATGAGGCCAACCCAGATCACTGGGGTGACATCAACACCTCCAATCGGTGCCACTAGCTTGCGACTCAGGGCCAGCACAGGTTCGGTGGGCCAGGCGATCAAGCGCCATCCACCAGCGTTGAGATCCACCTGTGGATACCAGGTCAATACGATCCTGAGCAGAAATGCAACCGTCCAGAACGCCAGGAACAAACCCAGAAGCAGGTGAACTGTGGGCAGGATCTGGAGCAGCAGTGGCGTCACAAAGCTCAACGCATCGAAGCTCTCATCGTAGGAAGAGGCTTTCGATCCTTAAGATCGACGCGGCTTCGACGCAGAGCACAACAGCGCCATGACCGCTTCCCTGTCCAATTTCCTGAACAGCCTCCTTTGGGGGTCCATCATCGTCGTGGTGCCAGTCACGATCGCCCTGATCCTTGTCAGCCAAACCGACAGGGTTGACCGCAAGCTCTGAAGCCTGAACACGATCCGAAGGACTCTCGCAACCCCTCGTAGACTGAAGATCACGACGAAGCGGATCTTTGGTTAACGCCAGTCTGAACTGGGCCAGCATCGTCGGAATCGTGCTGGCCGTAGGTGGAGCAATGCTCTACTTCATGCGGACGTTTAAACCGGCCCTGGCCAGGGATTACGACGTTTTTTTTGCGGCAATCGGTCTCCTCTGCGGCGGAATTCTGTTCTTCCAGGGGTGGCGCTTAGATCCAATTCTTCAATTCGGCCAGTTCCTTCTGGCCGGAACAACAGTCTTTTTCGCTTACGAGAGCGTTCGCCTTCGCGGTGTAGCCACGGAGCAGGCGCGCCGTTCAGCCTATTTCGACGATGAACCGGCCCCGCCCCGTGGCCCCGGTGCTGGCGGTCGCGGTGACTGGGACGATTCTTACGAAAGGTTTGATGAACCTCAACCACTGCGACGGCGCTTTTCAGCGCGCGACAGCGAGGCAGAATTCGATTCAGAGCCACAGGAAGATTTCTACCGGCCCCGGCGCAACAGCAGGGCTGCCATTCCTGAACAGGCCGCCAGCCGTCGACCCCGCAGTCGCGATGACAACCCAGACGAGTGGGGCCAGGACGACGAGCGATCCCGGCGAATGGCGCGCTTCCGGGCAGGGGAAGATCGCCCTGAGCGTCGGGCTGATTTCGGCGACCGTCGCAGCCAACGGGACGATCAACGCCGGGGAAGCCGTCCATCAGGACGCGTCAGCAACGACTCGACAGCCAACGATTCGACAGCCAAGGAACCAGCCAAAGGTGTTCCCGTGCGACCAGACGCGGAAGAAGCAAGTTACGCACCATCCAGACGCGGCGATCCAGATGCAACCAGCAGCCGCTCCAACCGCCCGGCTGCGGCAGCATCCAGCAGGCGGGGCAGCTCTGACAGCACCCCCCGGCAGAACTCCGGTCGCAGCCGCGCTGAAGCCAGCGAGCCGACGGGCAATGCCAGAGCTTCCGGTGGAGGGCGCCCCGCACCACGCAGCTCTCGACCACGCGACAACAGTTCCCGTTTCGACGACTGAACCGACTCACTCAATCAGTTCTATCGGCATGCATCGGCCTGAGTCTGGTTGCCTGTGGCAGCCGGCAACGGCCTGTTGAAGGAGGACAGCTCGGTCGCAGCCAGCAGGAACCAGCTCTGAGTGGGGATGGCCGTCTTCTCGCCGTTGTAACCGAGCGACGTGGTCGTCCAACCCTCCAGTTGAGAAGGGTTCAGGGAGGCCGCATCCTCGACCTACCGCAGCTGAATCAGCACCAACCTCACAGCTCACCCGCATTGAGCTGGAATGGCCGCTACTTGGCGGCCATCACCCAACGGGGTCAACGGCGACTCGCCGTCATCCTCGACAGGCTCACAGGCCGGCTTCATCCCCTGCCACTACCAGGGGGACGCGATCCATTGCGACTGAGTCTCTCCCCGGATGCCCGTCAGATCGCGCTTCAGGTGACTGATCAGGGGCAGTGGCGGGTTGAGGTGCTTGATCTGAGCTCAATGCTGGAACCGGATCGACCAGCAGGTGTCCGCAGCACCACGCGCGCGCCGGAGACCCAACCGTGAACCCGTTAAGCATCGTTCTAATCGTGTTGCTGCTGGTGGGCTGCAGCAGTGGAACGCGCCCCCAACCAGACAATGCCTTGAATCGACAGCTGCGCCTGTCGGTGGACAGCAGGCGAGATCCTGCTCTAGGGCAGCGATGGCTGGCCAGTCTCAGTCGCCGCAGCGGTCGTGAGCGGGTCGAACTGATTGATCTGCGCAACAACAAACCTGTGCCCCTGCCTGGGCTCAACCGAGCCGACACCCAGCCCATAGATGTCAGCGTCAACGCTGATGGGACGCGCCTGGCCGTCGTGCAGCAACGACAGGGACGCACGGAACTCGTGCTGTTCCAGCGCTCGTTGGGACTTGTCCAACGGGTTCCGCTCGATCCACCAGGGGTGCCCAGATCGGTGAGTCTTGATGGGCCCGGTAAGCAGCTTGCGGTGCAGGTGAGCAGGGATGGGAGATGGCAGGTGGACCTGATCCGCTGGCCCTAATCAGGGAACCAAACCAGCCCAGTGAAGAAAGCTGTCACGACTGATCAATTCGATCAACAGGACAGCGGCAAAGCCAAGCATCGCGAAGCGACCGTTCACCCGCTCGGCGTAGGCGCTCCAGCCGAAAGCAGGCAGATCCGTTGTCGTTGCAGAGGGCTTGAGTTCGGTTGAGGGATCCGAAGAGGAGCTGCTGCTAGTCATCCGACGGGATCAGGAACGACCGAATTCATAGCTGGCGGCGGGGAGCAATTGCCATGAGTCACCACAATTGAGTTCAAGCACGGTGTTATGGAAGGCCTTCAGGGTGGGGCGATGTCCAACGCTGATGACGGCTAACTCGCGCTGAGCAAGCAAACCGTAAAGGTGATCTTCGGTTTCGACGTCGAGCGCACTGGTGGCCTCGTCCAGCACAACGAACCGCGGTGCATTGAGCAGGAGACGACCGAAGGCCAGACGCTGTTGTTCCCCAAGGGACAGGATGCGGGGCCAGTCCTGCTTCACATCAAGGTCGGGATAACGGCTGGCAAGGGTGCTGAGTTTCACGGCTTCCAGCACATGCCGCAGTTGATCGTCGCTAAAGCGACTTTCATCGGTTGGGTAACAGAGCTGCTCTCGAAGAGAGCCCAGAATCATGTAGGGCTTCTGCGGGATGAAGAGGAGTTCACCGGTCTGAGGGCGTTCGACCATGCCGTTGCTGGGCGGCCAGAGCCCGCTGATCAGACGCAGCAAGGATGTCTTGCCACAACCGGATGGCCCAACAACAAGAAGCTTGTCGTTCCCATCCACGCTCAGGCAAAGATCGCGAACGATGGGTTGGTCCGCACCAGGCGGCATCAGATCAGCATGGTTCAAAACGATTGACGGACGCCCTACAGCGATTGAAGAGGTATTGGGCGCGGCCTGGCTGACCTGAATGATCTTGGACTGAAATCCCTCAAGCCGACTAATCCCTGCCGTGAACTTGGCAAGCTCGTCAATGCGGTTAACAACAAACAAAAGTGAACTTTCAACCATATTGAATGCAAAACTCGCCTGTATAAATCGCCCATAGTCAATTTCGCCAGCAAAATACGGTCCCGCCATGAGTATATATGGGAAGAAAACACCAGCATAATTTGTTGATTTCTGCATGGTGTTGATAATCACTTTCCAGATGATCAACAAATTAAAGTTTTTAACGACTGCACCAAGCCTACGCACTGTTTCCTGCTGCTCAGGCTCTTCACCAGCGTAAAAAGCAATGGATTCAGCATTGTCGCGGACATGAACAAGCCCATACCTGAAATCAGCTTCATATCGCAGCTGATCAAAATTGATTTTCACTAATTTTCGCCCTGCAAAAACAAGCAAACCCGTCGAAAACGAAGCGAACACAAACAGGGCGAGAGTGAGCTCAGTGCTAATCGTCCACAGGATTAAAATATTGAGGCTAAACGTTAAGAAGGCATCAAAGATACCAAGAGTGAACTGTAGGCTCTCTTCAGTAAAAGCCTTGGTATCATCGGTAATTCTCTGATCAGGATTATCAACATCCGTTTGCTGCTCATCATTCGGATTGAGAACATAATAAGCCCTATTGCTCATGAAATCAGCAATCAAACTACGTGACAACCAATCACGCCAGATGATCCCAAGCTTCTGCGTGAAAAAGAACTGCATTGACCTAATCGGCAATGCAAACACAAAACAACAGGCATAAATAATCAGAATCCGATAAAACCCTTCCTGCTGTTTTTGCACAAGCGCATTGGTCAGATCCCGCGCGATGAAACCGATTCCTGCATTGATTCCGTTGACAGCCAGCAACATCAATACAATGGCTCCCAACAGAAGCCAGTGGAGCCAACGTCGGCCTCTCAACTGCTGGCGCATTGCAAAAAAAGCAGCAACACCAAGCAGGAACAACGTCGAGAAAGCGACCCCCCACCAACTGGTCCAGATGGTGCTGATCGTGCCGGCGACACCTCCGAAATACTTTTCCGTGAGTTCTGGAATCAGCAATTGCAGGGCACTGACCAGGCCGGTCAACACCACCAGCACCAGTCCACCAACGCAGAACAGCAGAGAGATCAACAGCCCGATGAACTGCCAACCCTCCGCCTGCTCAAGCGGCAGAAAAAAAGGTTGCGCCAGATGCCTGAGCTTCTTCAACTGCGCACGGAAACCTTTGCGCTGCGTCGACGGGATGCTTGTCATCCCCACATTCTGGCCAGCCTGGCTTCAACCCGGTGGCCAGGCGAGCGGACGGCCACCAATCACATGAACATGCAGATGAAAGACGGTTTGACCCGCACCTGCCCCGCTATTGATTACCGTTCGCCAATCCTCAAGGCCTTCCTGTTTCGCCACCTTGGCCGCCACCAGCAAAAGATGGCCAAGCAGTGCAGCGTGCTGATCTTCAGCCGACCGGAGGCTTTCGATCGGCTCGCGCGGAATCACAAGAACATGAACCGGGGCCTGGGGCGCAACATCACGAAAGGCCAGGCACTGCGAATCGCTATAAACCTCGTCACAGGGAATCTCGCCACGCAGGATGCGGGCAAAGATCGTCTCTTCCGCCATGGGCCTCGGGGTGTGACAGGTGGGGAATGAGCAGACATCCCCCGTAAAACTCCCACGATGCTGGCACGTTGTCGCAGTGCGTCCCTGCAGGGCCTCCTGGCCAGACCTGTCACCGTGGAGGTGGATCTAACTCCAGGCTTGCCTGGGGTGCAGCTGGTAGGTCTGCCGGATAAAGCGATCCAGGAATCGCGGGAGCGGGTGCGTTCCGCCCTGCGCAACAGCGGCTTTCGAGGCCCGCTCATCCGTGTTGTCATCAATCTGGCGCCTGCCGATCAGCGCAAGGAAGGACCAGCGTTTGACCTGCCGATCGCCCTGGCCATTCTTGTGGCCAGCGGCCAGTTGGATGCACCCCATCTCGACGGTTTGCTCTGCGCCGGTGAGCTGGGTTTGGACGGGAGCCTGCGTCCATGCCGAGGGGTCATCGCCTTCGCTGAGCTGGCAGCTGAGCAGGGCGCCAGGGAACTGGTGATCCCGCCCGCCAATGTCGAGGAAGCTTGCTTGATCCCCGCGCTCAACGTGCGAACAGCCAAAACCCTGCGGGAGCTTGTCAGCGCACTGAAGGAACGTCGCCCATGCCTCCGACTCTGCCGAGCGACCCAGCCCTCTGAGAACAGGCCGTTGGATCGTGAGCCGGATCCGATCGGAGGAGGGCCAGGGGGTCGGGCCCTTGCCCTGGCAGCTGCTGGGGGACATCACCTGTTGCTGGTGGGTCCGCCCGGCTGCGGCAAAACACGGCTTGCGCATCAATTGCCCCAACTCCTGCCGTCCCTGCGCCGCGATGAAGCGCTGACCGTCACACGCATTCAATCCGTGGCAGGGCTTCTGGATCAACCAGGAGAATTGCAGCGACGGCGGCCGTTTCGGGCACCGCATCACCGCTGCACAGCCGCCGCACTTCTCGGTGGAGGCCTCCATCCAAGACCAGGCGAACTCAGCCTGGCCCACACCGGTGTGCTGTTCCTCGATGTAACATCACATACTCTGTAATAAACTCCAAAACCCAGTCATAGTCATAACGACGGGCGTCTGTAGTCAGTTGGTATTTGGTGTGAATGTAAATAGGGCGACCGAACTCACAGCAGGCGGGCAGGCAGGCAGAGCGACAGGAGCGAATGCGAGTGGAGCGGGTCAACTGTTCTCTCTTCAGCAACCAACTTCAAATCGCAACTGATAAGTGTGAAAAATGGAGGCATGGACACTACAGGTAGTGGCACAAAACAGGCGGCACACTATTGATAGTGCTTTTCATTAATAGTATTAATACTTAACAACATACGCAGATGCCGGCTCATAGTTATTGAGTAACTAGCACCACTCAGTTGCAGCAGGTGCTCTCCTGTGCAGTGTGTATGTGTGCAATCAGTCAGTGTGTATGTCTCCCGCTCGCCAGCTATCGCTGTCTCGCTCATCCAGCTTCAGGCTAGCCACCATTGCCCACTGTGTGCCTCTGTATGGCACGGAACCGCAATGGATGATGATGCACACACATCACCCCTTCGCTTGCTACAGACGCACAGAATGGCCTCTCCTGGCTGTTATTTATTTGCACAGGACAGGCAGCATTAAATATTATTTACCCGTGGTGGGCGCCTCTGCTGTGTGCAAATAGACCACCCCCCCTGGGGGTCAGCTTGTCCCTGCCACATACGATAATAGGCTTAGCAAATTTATTTCATTTTTTATGAGGTCACTACTCAGAACTATTCCATTAATTGGTGCACTCCTTCTTTCAACAGCACCAGTTCAGGCTATTGAGACATTGGAAGAGTTAGACAAAGCTTGTGCAGCTTCAGAAGAAGCATTTAAATTATGTACTGGACCGGCCTACCATTTTTCTGCGATTGCAGGCTTTTCATTACTTTGCAAATTAAGAGAAGAAGGTGTAATAACTCCAGAGGAGTTTGCAGCTGAATACAATGAAGTACTGGCTGGGCCTAATCAAGATAATAAATTTCTAAAGGTCATGTGGAATTCTGGGATAAAAATTGTATTAGAAGACTATCCAAATTGCCCAATTAAACCTGTCCCCTAGTTGTCATCATCAATTCTTTCAGGCTAATCCTATGAAACTCCTTCCAATTATCGGCTCACTTCTCATTTCAGCAACACCAGTTCAGGCTATTGAAACATATGAGGAGTTAGTTAAAACTTGCCGAGCCACAGTAGAAATCGCAAATATTTGTGCAGGAGTTGGCGATTTTGGTGGTGCTGCAGCGATGGTGAGTTTACTTTGTGACTTAGAAGAAAAAGGTAGGATTTCAACAGAGAATTTAGTTTTGACTTGGGATGAATGGAAAGGCGCGAGTGAGAGCCCAATGTGGAAAACATCAGCAGAGATAATAATAAAAAAGTTCCCAGAATGTTCAATTAAACCTTAGTTGTAAGTTCCAATATAAGAGGATTTATAGGTGGTAAAAAAGGTTATTTATTGCTTATCACCCAATCAGCCATAGCAGTCCCTTACGCAGCTTCTAGGGTCGAAAAAGTGCCATTCTCGGCTATGTTTCTATCCTTTGAAACACGTAAGAGATACTCAGGTGTTGTTAGTCATGGGTGAAACCTTTGGATACATCTAATATCGCTGATGCTTCCAAGAGAGTCATCATCCCAAAGAGTGAACGGGAGAGAGTGTTCTAATCCTTAATAGTAAAAAGAGATACCATATTATTGTTGCCTGTGATTGGAAGCGGAACTACCATTACAGTAGAACATACAAATCAATGCCCGAAACTGAAGGCAATGAACTCTCAGTGGATGAACTCAAGGATGTGAGTGGTGGGGGAATGGGTTTAGACAGACTCGGTAGTAACAAAATCAAGGGAGACGGAGGACTTGGGGGGCTAGGTTGTAATGCTGGAGAAAGGGGTGGAAGACTTAAAAAGGGTCAGATGAAGGACGGGATAGCAGATCGGTATGCATGCAACGACAACTTGCCTGGATAAAGAGAACGCAAAGGAGTGAGGGCATTAAAAACCCCCAGTCAACGCTGTGGGTGTGGAAAGTAAATTGTAAGGTTAATCAAACACCACACCAGTAGCGTAGGGTCATTAGTTTTCTAAAAAATCAAGTAGTGCAAGCGTCTCCGTGAGAGGGTCGTTATATTGGTAGAAATAGACGATGCCCACATAAGCAAGGGCTTGATAAAAGAATAGAGGCAATATTTTAAAAGATAAAAATAGGAAGAACAGGAATTGCACCTGTTTTTTATTAGATTGTTCCACCCTACAATTCAATAAAAGTCACTAGACCTTCCATTGGTTCAAACAGGACAACACCGTAGTGCGCCTGTTTGGTATCAATTATTTATATGTCGCTGAAAAAACGACAATCAAAGGACTTCAAGGGCATCGTCATTGCCTTGAAGATACATCTGAGCAGCGTGCATATCCATTGGTGTCAACTGTTCATTTTCACCAACAGACGCCAAGTAATTTTTAGCATCTGCAGCACTGTCTACAGCCACACCCTGTGCCTTATTGGATGCCCGCAATGGTGGCATATATGAGGGCATAGGTTCCATAGGACGGGCAGGCGGACGTTGTCTAGTCTTTTCAGCATTTGCATCACCTTTTTCTACTTTCAATCTGTTAGACAAAGGTTTAAACTGGCGATATTCATAGCCATAAGGATTGTTTGACAATTTAGTTTCACTCTCCAGCATTATCAAAAATGTAGCCTGTGTAGTTCTCACAAGCTGCCATCAACTCTGCTCGTGTGATAATCGTTACACCTAAAACATTCTGTAGTTTGAGGATAAGGGTTATCGAAATAGTATCACGACTGTTTACCAAATCTGTAAAGACTAAGGACGACATCCCTAGCTCATTCGTCAAGACGTTGTTACCGCCGAATGATGTTTCTACTTGAAGTCCGCCACGACCAGTAGCAGTTGCAGGAACTGCAGCGTTTAACTTATTTTGATAAGCAGCTTTGAGTTCACGGCGTTGGTCTGGAGTAAGGCGGATACGTGCAGAGACAAGGATAGGTAGTGGATGGTTAATAAATTCAGAATTACTCATTGTTCAGTTACAGTTTTGGTGTGTTCTTTGGTTTGGGAGGTTTAACGGTTTTAGGCCTGTTAGCCAGACCACGTTTGCGAAGGTCTTCATTCATCGCCTTTTCCATATCGCCAGATACTTCAACAGGCGCCGGTTCAGGCTCAGCAGTTTGCGTCTGTGGTGCTTCAGTGCCAGGCAGAGGCTCTAAGACAAATCTGCGTCTTGGTTCACGTTGTTGATTTTTACCGTATTCTTTCTCTCGATAATCAGTAGCCTCAAGGTCAACCCATTCGTCTCCTACACGGGTCTCAACGCGGATGATGGGTTTGCCATCGATAGGATGAATAGGCATCAGCTAGACCTCCTAGCAAGACCCGTAGGTCCGCTGATTTTCCTAGCTGTTGTCTTATTGCCAGATAGGTTTGACGGTCCAGAAATCAAAGCTTGACCTACATTTGCATCTAGGAATAACTCCTGAATTTTAGAATGAAGGAACTCTTTGACACTTTGATTTCTTACAGCAGCCATACGTGTCAGCTGGCTATGTTCAGCAGGTGACAACGTTAACGTCACCTTCGAAGGTTTAGCTTGGCTGATAGCTCTCTCAACAGCCTCAGTTTCATCATCCTTGGATGGTTTCAATACGTCTGCATCCAAAAGCTCTTTTACCGTAGCTGGGTCATTGAGGTCAAGTTCGGGTGTCTGTTCACCAGTGTGATTAATTTTCATTTTTAGTCAGTTTTGGTTGGTTTGTATTTAGCTTTAAGCTTTTTTTGTTGCTTCAGAAAGTCTGTAAATTTACTAGAAAACTCCTTCAGGTTGTCAGTCATTAAGTAGACAGTTGCCTGTAGATTTTAATAACCTCATCCAGTGGGTAGTTTTCCAGCACAGACGAAATAGCTTCTTCAGCAGACATCTCACTGTTGTGAAATGAGGCAGTAGCAGCACAAACAGCAGAATAGACAGGGTTACTCTCCTGGCTATCTTCAGCAGCTTGTAGCCATTGATAGGCCTTCTCCATTCCTGCTGGTTCTTCCTGCAGCATTGGGTCTAGTGCCTCATCAATTTCAGCTTGTGTAACATCCTCAGCGACTGTTGTTTCTTCTTGAACAGGCGCAACTTCTGGATTAGCTTCTCTGAAATCTTGGTCTAACATCTCTAGAAACTTCCAACGCTCAGCATCGTCTTCACCGTTCATTGCATTGTTAAAGTCAATGACAAATTCAGGTGGGTAGTATTCCTTCCCAAATGCAAGCATCTGTTGGATGTTGGGATAAAGTTCGATTATGGAAGCGATATATTCATCGTCAGTGTCTCTTTGGTAATCAAGGTCTGACTGCTGTTCTTCTTGAGTAATCAAATACTGACGTTCACCAGTAATCTCATTCTCTTCGTAGACAGCATCACATCTGCCCCCATCTCTACCTGTAGACCAGGTTCCGCCTTCTGCGTCATAACTTCCATCAGAATTTACTGCTGGAGTAAAAGTCATTGCTCTGCTCATAGTTCAATCAAAATAAATAGTTGGTTTTAAATAATCAGGTTCATTCAGGAAAAAGCATTCTTCCGAATGTTAAAAAGGGGTTATGGGAAGTAGACAAGAACCCACAAGCAATGAAAACTTGTCTACTACACCACAAAATTCAAAGTCTCAAGCACATTAATACTGTTCCACCAGTAATTAATCAAGAGGCACTATCGCAAAGAAAGCAAAAAAGAAAAAATAGCTAAAAGCTGAGTTGAGTTTTACGACTTCCTCAAATGGTCGGTAACTCACCAATCAATACCAGAATGACTATCTGGATTTTCTGCCTCATCAATCTCAAAGCTAGTTCTAGTCTCTTGCTCGTAGACGTCAGCATAATCAATGTTGAAAACTACATTACCCGAACTCAAGTCACGGAAATGACCTGTGATGCTTACATCACGATTAGGCAAGTAATGAGGGTTTTCATCTTTGATGTTGAGTTCAGGCTTAAACAATTGGTTAGAGATAATAAAGCCATTCTTACTCTCATATTGAGCCGTAGCTATCTTACGAGAGTATTGACCTTTTCTCATCTCTACCATCATTAACGAACTTTCACCAGCTTCAAAGAATGTCTGGTTATCGTTCATTGTCAATGGCATTAAAATGCAGACATACTCGTCAAATCTATTTGGAGTGATGAGAAAATCTGCATCTAATATTTTAGCTTCAAACCTTACCTGTGTTTCAAAGGGTTTTAGTAAAGTTTCTTCTTGATAGTAGTGAGGTTCATTTTGATAGGTTGTCATCATAGTTCAGTATCAGTCAGTTTTTATTTGTTGGTTCAAACGCAGATTACTGCGTCGTCTCCATAATGCTCTGCACATTTTGTAACAACATCAATCAAAGTGCGGCTGTTGTTTTGCTCTTTGATACCAATGATGCGGTTAACCTGCAATGGTTTTGGCACTGCACTGTTGTAACCAGAATTGATGCTACAAATACGCTTACTAGGGTTGTTGGCTTGGCCAATCACATAGCGACCATCAAACAGCTGGACAACAAAGATATAGTCAGCGGTGTATTTCTTGGTCTGTGTCTGCTCTTGTCGGGTGGTTTTAACTTGATGCACAAAAGTAGAAGTTGACATTAAATAAAATGAAAGAATAGTTTGAGCATTTAGGGCGGACGAAGTTCGTCCACTGTGTTTCTAATACACCTGTATTATATAATAAGGTGTGGACAGAAACTTGTCTAGTTATTTTAAATACAGACGCTATACAGTAGTAATAGTGTTCATCAGGATTGAAGTGTTGCTTCGCAACCAGTCAATCAGTATGAACCAGATTACAGCTCCTTTGCGCCTGTATTCCTAGTTAGAACTCCTCGTCATTTACTCCGTAAATAACTCGTCGTATCACCACTAGATTGTTGTCTTTTTAAGAAGGTTTTGGGTCTTCTTTTCTTATCCTATATATTGACACCCCTAAGCCCTTGCAGCGCAATGGATTACAAGGGCGTTTTTTCTAAAAAAGGGCAAAACTTTTAGGAAAAGATGTAATTTGACCCCATTATCAGGTCTAAATCAAGGTCACCAATAATAGGCGGTGCTGTCTGTGGCTCAATGGGTAGGTCATTATCAAGCCTGAATGTATTCCATACAGAATGCTTACAAGCGTCTATGAGCCCTTGCTTGAGACGTTGAACCTGATAGTCCATAGTTTTACCTGGAGCCACCCCACAGGCGTCGTGGATACCTACAAACGGGTGTTCTACATCCCACAACGCTTCACACAATGCAGCCGCATCAGTTAGGTGTGTGATGTTTGCTGTGATTGCATTCAACAACTTGCGTGTGTCTGGTTCAGGTAAGTCAACATACATTGCCTCAACACGATAAATAGCTGAGCCATAGTGAATAGTTCTTACTTGTTTCATCTTTTGCTTTGGATACTTCAGGGTCATTACCGAACCATTGCAGCTTGTATATTTGACTTCCTTCTTACCAGAAGTGAAGATTTCACTAGTTCGTTTTCTGAACCATCCAACAACAGACGCGATAGATGACACGCTATCAAGAGCAGTCACCCATAGCTCACATAGCTTGTCCATTTCTTCGTCTGTAAAATCAAGATTAGCAGGCTTTAGTTTATCTCTATTGAATGCTTTTAGGTTACGCTTCTGCTCTTGTTCAGGTGATGCATAGGAAGCAGGGACATAGGTTGTCTTCATCATCTTCCGTAGAAGCTTTGACTGTTCCAACCTGTTGAGATGTCTAGTTCTAAAAGTGCCTACAGGTGCTATGCGTCTAATTTCTCTCCACACCTCCATATAAATGTCAGCAGGTGCGTCTGTATCAATCAGATTGGTCATCAATGCACCGTGTGTGTTCTGTCTCCAGGCATTGAAGATAGAGGTGCCAGAGCAAGATGCATCTACACAGACATAGGTTTGTGTGTAGTCCTGTGACCTGTCAACAAATACTTTGACGTATTCATTAGCCAGTGCAGCCAGACAAAAGGGGGCATCAATACCATCTTGCTGCAGAAACCTAACAGCACGGAAGAAATCACCACCGTCACACATACAACCAATGTTTAATATCTGTTCTCGATGGTTATCAAACCAAGCCACTCTCTCATCCCAAGCCTTTTTGTCATTACCTGCAGCGTTAGCAATGCCTATTTTCATCCAGAACTCTGTTCTATCATCAATAGGTGTCTTCTCAGCGAACCTGATTAAATAACGACCGGCGTCTGTAGATTGAAAAGAAATAAATGGAACACGACTGTAAATCCTACCTCTGACGTCATACTTCATTGGTATGTAAAAGTAGTCGTCATTCATAACTTTTTCGGCCTTATCAGTAATCTGGTGAGCTAGTAATGATTTTTTGGCTTTGGCTGCACCAATGTCTTTCATATCTCTTACCTCTTTGCAAGCTTTTTTATAGTCAGGGTGTCTCCTAACAGCTACATCTTGTTCTGGACCCTTACCCATATAAGACAAGCCAAGTAGTGAAGCAACAGAAGGAATATCTTCCATTTCATAGTAATGGAACTTGCCTAATGACGTCTCTGTTTCAGCAAGACGCAGCATCAGCTGATGGACAAATGGGTTGATTTGAAACTTGACCTGCGCCTGTCTGTTGACGAACTCCAGATGCTTGTCACTCAAATCAATAGAACCTTTGCGAGTATGTTCTTTTTCTTGAAGAGTATCACCTAACCAACCACCAAGCTTATCGTTAGTAATGAGGTTTGGAGTAACTAGCATCGGCAAGATATCGTGAGCATATTGAGCGATGAATTCTCTAATCCTTGTTTCTTCAATCTTACCTTTTGCAGTTAAAACTACTTCCTTAACCTTTCTAGGCTTTCTTGTCTTGTCATCCATCCTGACAGTATCAACAACAGTTAGGTAGTCACCACAACCTGCTAGGACTGAATGAAAAACAAGCGCACCTATGAAAGAACACTCTCTGTATGTCCAGCACTTCCTACTTTCCATTAGCTCAGCGCTGTCAAAGTCACCTTTACCACGGAGATATTCAGCAAAATCTTTCATCGCTTTTTCCATCCGATACTCCCAATACGCCGTAGATGCTTTCATTCCATCAGCGTTTGTTTTCTCTGCTTTTGAGTTAGCTTGACGAAACCAAGCTGGGAATGTTTTCTGAATAAAACGTAGGCACATCTGCTGATGTATAACCTTACCAATCTGGTGTTGTAGTTGGTTAAGAGTTTTCTTTTGTAAAAGCTTCTTATCACCGCCATTCCGTGACGGTTCAGTTGATGTGATTTGGTTTGGGTTGAGTGCTGTATCGAGGGTTAGTTGTAGACCAAGAAATGCAGCTTCTTCTACATCAAAGTAATCTGTTGTCTTACCATCAGGTGTCGCCTTAATGCATTTACGAAGTATGCAATTTACTTCACTGGCATTCTGTCCGACTATCTGTGATGCTCTTTTCTCAAGGCTAGTAATAACATCGCCTAGAAGAACCTTCTTCACATAGAAACCAAAGTCATTATTAGAAGCGTTACCAGTTCTTTCATTGTAATCATTGGCTTTCATAAACTTGTTGTAGCCTGCTTTTTGTGACTGACTTTCTCTGTGAAGTTGTTCGCCGTATTTTTCAGTATTATTCATATTTTTAGGGATAATAAAAAAGACCCAAACCACTAGGATTTGGGCAGACAAACGAGCTCCATTCGATGGAACAGCATCACGCCGGTTGCGCTTGTGTGTAGTTATTAATTGATATCGAAAATAGACTTGAAGATATGTCCCTGAAAGTTCTCACCACTGACAACTTCCATCTGGTCACCATTCCAACGGAGACGCTGATACATAGTCATATCAGGTTCTGGGATGTAGGCATCTAGTAGACCATCCCAACCTAGTGCTAGGACATCCTTAGCTAGTTGCTGGTAGAGCTGGATTAATTGTTCTAGTTTCTAATGAACTGGGGGAATTCCCCAGGGCGGTTCTCGATCAATTACGCCAACCCCTGGACGAGGGAGTTGTTCGCGTGAGCCGTGCTCACTGGAAAGCGCAATTCCCCTGTGCGATCACGCTTGTGGCGGCCACCAACCCCTGTCCCTGTGGATGGAGTGGCGACCTGGATCATGGCTGCCGCTGCACGGGACATCAACGCCAGCGGTACTGGCAACGCCTTTCGGGGCCCCTTCTGGACCGCATCGACCTGCAGGTGCGACTTGAGCGACCATCCGCATCCGACATCCGGCTGTGCCTGACTCGATCGCGGACTGAAGAGAATGAACACCCTCAAAACGTCAGCACGTCTGCCGTCCGCGCCGCGCAACAGACGATGCTGAACAGAAACCCTGAAGGACGCTGCAACAGAGATCTGACTGCGGATGATCTCCTCAACGTGGGGGCAATCCAGGACGCAGGGCTCAACCTCTGGGAGCAAGTCGTGAAACAGCGGTCGATGAGCACCCGCAGTGGCTTGCAGATGCTGCGGGTCGCTCGGACCATCGCGGACCTTCACGACTCCAGGGAGGTCAGCGCAGAGGACGTGGCGGAAGCCAGTTGTTATCGCTGCTCCGACCTGTTGCAAAAGGTCTCGCAGGCCTGATCAGTCATTGAGATTCAATCATTCAGATCAGGCCAATCCAGCGCGTCATCGTCCTCTCCTTCCACCAGAACGTCTGGAAACCAGTTGCTCTGGGATGGCGTGGAGGCCTGCCAAGGACGGTCTCCACGCTCCAAAGAACGCTCAACGGGTTCATGGGGCTGAAGAGTCGACACAGGAGTTGATTCCGGAGCGGGTTCAGGGCTGATCAAAGGCTCATCCCGATACAGATAAAGATGCCCCAGGGATTGGTCGCCATAGGCACGGCGCATCAAACGCCACCCCTGCTCCAGGTTGAATTGAACAAAGCCAGGTTGATTTCCCCCCGTGCGCGCCACGGTGAAACTCGGCCGCGATCGATCCCGCGTCGGTGAGGCCAGCAATTCGATATCTCGACCAGTCTTCACCACGGAAAGTCGATATTGCGTGCCGAGATCTTCCACTCCAATGCGCAGTGAATAGCCGTTGGCATCGATGTAGCGATTGCAGATTCCTGTGAAATCAAATCCTCTCAACAACGGATTGACCATTGCAGGCGTCGAACCACTCACAGAAAAGCAAGACCGATCTGAGTTTCGTTGTTCATAGATATTCAGCTGAGCGCGTTCACCTTGACCAATGGGAGCGGCAACAAGAACAAATTTGCTCGCGTCGACAGGCACGGCACGAAACAGTGATCCTGTCGCCAATCCGGCCGGAGCATGCAGAAGGCCAGTAAATACTGCGATCCCCATAGAAGCGACAAAACGTTTGAACGACACAAGCCTTCAACGATCTGCCGCAAGCGTAGAAATCATCAAATGAAGAAATGTTCCCGAACATTCGAGGAGGACTGACCAAATATGACTGAGTTTTAGAACTGCCCAATCAGACAACCTCCGACGCATTCTGTAAAGATTGATTCCCCCAGAGGGCTGGAAGCGTGCCTAGATACTGGATCTAGCGGAATTAGCAATTGATCCCACCATCAAACTTCTTCATCGCACATGTGTCTGATCGGTACATCTCCATCAGGCTGTGTAGGAATCGGCGGGGGTTGCAGATAACGATCGTTGAGCGAACGAAATCAATGAAACTGTGGCTGCATCGAACCAGTGAAACCACACAAGAACTGCTGACTTCAGCCATTACTTCAACAGCTCAACTTCATTGAAGCGATCATTGCGGGTCTCAGCCTGAAAACACCAACGCCATCCGAGAGCAGACGTTTACACCGATCCAATCAGCTTCAGATCACAATCACTCGTCTGAAGCAGCGGTGTCATCGGTGCTGTCATCCGTTGACTGGACAGTTGATGCATCACTCTCAGCAGGTTGCTGAAGAGCCTGAGCATCGCGATAGACGTAGATGTGGCCCAGTGCCTTCTTGCCGTAGGCGCGCCGAACCAATCTCCAACCGGGCTCCAGATTGAATTTAAGAAAGCCGCTGCCAGGGCCACCAGTGGTGGCAACAAGCAAGACAGGCTGTGAACGATCTCGGGTTGGGGCTGCCCGCAATTCCATGTCCTTCCCTGTGTTGCTCACCGTAAGGCGGTACCGCGTGCCAAGGTCATCACCACCGATCCGAAGCGAGTAGCCGTTGCCGTCGATGTAACGGTTGCAGATGCCGGTGAAATCAAAGCTTGAAAGCAGCGGATCGACCACAGCAGGGGATCCTTCGGCGACGGCAAAACATGGACGCTTATCACTGCGTTGTTCGTAGATATTCAGCTGGGAGCGCTCACCCGATCCAATCGGAGCGGACACCAGGATGAACTTGCTTTCATCCACAGGAACGGTTGTGAACAAAGACCCCTGAGCCAGAGCAGAGGTGCCAGCGGCCATTACGCCACAAGCGGCCAGTCCGACGGCTGCTGGCAGGAAACGTGCGATCACGGCCAAGGGCTGTACTGAACGGATCGTAAAAGTCATTGCCCCGAGGGTCCCGGAAATCAGGCCGGTTTATTGAGTCGAATCGCAACCAGCAACGTTGCAACGGTGCCCGGGCCCGCCAGCACCAGAATCCAGCGCGTCGTGGAGACTCCGAGATCCGGGTCGCCGTAGGCCAGCTCAAAAACGCAACCGGTGGTTGCGATGCCCAGCACACAGGCCAGGGCCAGGAACAGCCCGGCCAGGGGTTTCATCGGCATTGATTCAAGGAACGGACTGAACGTGTTGGCGCTGAAAACCGTGATCATTCAGCTCCTTCTGAAGACCCGCTTCATCGGTCACTCTGTCGACGAAAAGGACACCGTCCAGGTGATCCATCTCGTGCTGAATGCAACGCGCCATCAGCCCATCCGCTTTCATCTTCTTTGGACGCCCCATCTCGTCCCGGTAACTGAGCTCAATCGCCGTTGGTCTAACCACATCGAGGTAGACCCCAGGAATGCTCAGGCATCCTTCCTCATAGGTATCGATCCCGGCACTGGTTGCTGTGATCTCTGGATTGATCAACACAAGGGGTGGGGTGGAGGGCGTCTCCAGATCGAGGTCGATCACGAGCAGCTGTTGGTGCACGCCGACCTGAGGAGCGGCCAGGCCGATCCCCTTCGCGGTGTACATACTTCGGAGCATGTCCCGCGCAAGATCGCGAACCTGTTCATTCACCTTGCCGATCCGGCGTGCTGACTTCCTCAGAGCCTTAGCTCCAAGGGTCTGAATCTGCAGCGGAGGAGTGTCGAGTGCTTCCTTCGGCACGAGCATGGTGTCCCTGGCCTTGTCGGCCGCTCGGGCCAACTGAGCAAAGCTTCCAGCCAAGGGAGATCACAACGCGGGCTCCCATTTTAAAGGAAATGACAGACAGGCAACTCTCCAGCCAGCTGGCCGTCGGCCAGCTACCCAGCCTGAAGGAGCCGCGCCTCCTCAACGGAATGGATGGTCGCTGCTGGCTGCTCTGGCTGGAACAGCGCCCTTTCGAACGCGGTCGCACCACAACTCTGATTCGTCCTTTTGGTGCACCGGAACTCCCCTGCCAGGAACTCACGCCAGCACCACACAACCTCCGCAGCCGAGTGCACGATTACGGGGGTGGCGTGCTGGCGAGCGCTGTCGAGGACAACACGCTGATCCTGGTCTGGGTGGACGACATCGATCGATGCCTCTGGCGCCAGGACTGGGAACTCCCAGAACACGACAGCCAG
The DNA here is from genome assembly GCF_047303025.1 of Synechococcus sp. MIT S1220. Taxonomy (NCBI): domain Bacteria; kingdom Bacillati; phylum Cyanobacteriota; class Cyanophyceae; order Synechococcales; family Synechococcaceae; genus Synechococcus; species Synechococcus sp. MIT S1220. The sequence goes on from NZ_CP138939.1 coordinate 3,239,723, forward strand.
GATCTGATCCCCTGCCAAGCTCCCACCCGCCTGACGGAACCAGGGCATGGTGCTCTGGCGGATGGGCTGCTGGATCTCCGCAGAAACCGCTGGATCGGTGTCCGCGAGCAGGCTGGACGCGACGAGCTGGTCTGCGTCGAACTCTCAGAACGGGATCAGACACCCCGAACGCTGCACGCGCCGATCGATTTTGTTGGGTACGCCTGCATCAGTCCTGAGGGAAACCAGCTGGCCTGGGTGGAATGGCAGCAGCCCGCCATGCCATGGGAAAGCAGTGAGCTGTGGTGGACGCGTCTCGATCGCAATGGCCAACCGCAGGCACCCCGCTGCGTGGCCGGCGGCAAGGGCATCTCGGTGTTTCAACCCCAGTGGTTGAACAACAGCCAACTGCTCATCGCTGAAGACAGCAGCGGCTGGTGGAACCTAAGCGTCGGGAATCCGTCCACCGGACACTGGGACAAGCCCTGGCCCATGCACGCTGAAACAGGCATGCCCCAGTGGGTTTACGGCATGCGAACCACAGCCTGGAATGGCACGTCCGTTCTTGCAGCCGTCTGCGCGGACGGGCGCTGGCAGCTGCTGCGCTTGGGGCTTGACGGGCAGGTTGAGCCAGTGGATCAACCGTTTGACGATCTTGCTGGCCTCTGGGCCCTGGAGGGTCGTGCCGTCGCCATCGCCAGCAACAGCACCAGCGCCGCCGGCTTGCTGGAACTGAACCTGAACGATGACGCTTCAAGCCACTGGATCCACACACCAGCCGTAGAGCTCCCGATGGAGCAGGAGGCGATCAGCGTGGCAGAACCGCTCTGGTTCGATGGCTTTGGCGGACTGCGAACCCATGCCTGGTACTACCCACCATCCGGTTCTGCGCCCGATGCCAATCGGCCGCCGCCACTGCTGGTCAAAAGCCACAGCGGGCCGACGGCAATGGCGCGCCGCGGCCTCAATCTGGCCATCCAGTACTGGACCTCACGCGGCTGGGGGGTCGTGGATGTGAACTACGGAGGATCGACCGGCTTTGGCCGGGCCTACAGAGAGCGGCTTCAGCAGGGGTGGGGCGTTGTGGATGTGGAGGATTGCGCAGCTGCAGCTCGGGCCCTGATTGCCAGCGGCCAAGCCCACCCTGAACAGATCGCCATCGAAGGGGGCAGCGCAGGCGGCTTCACAACCCTGGCCTGCCTCTGTTTTACCGATGTCTTCAAGGTGGGAGCTTGCCGTTACGCCGTCTGCGACCTGTCGGCCATGGCCCAGGACACCCACCGCTTTGAGGCCCGCTATCTGGATGGTCTGGTGGGAGCATGGCCAGCCGAACGCGGCCGCTACGAAGCGCGCTCTCCGTTGAAAAACGCGGATCAAATCCGCTGTCCGGTTCTGTTCTTCCAGGGTGCCCAAGACCGTGTGGTTCCACTAGAACAAACCGAACGGATGGCCGCAGCGCTCCGGGCCAATGGAATCCCTGTTGAGGTCTGCCTGTTCGAGCACGAAGGCCATGGATTCCGGGACAGTGCGGTGCAGATCAAGGTCCTCGAAGACACGGAAGCCTTTTTCCGCCGCCAGCTGGCTTTGGCGGAATGAACGGCGGGCTCAAGACATGGGCTGAACTTTCACGGGCTTCTCGTAGGGACAGACCTGGTCGGTGGCTGGGACCTCTGCCGTTTCGAGGTAGCGAACCACAGCATTGTCCAGACAGGCGGACTGGACATTGGTGAACAAACCGTGTTCATTGCCGACCACCGTGAGGGTACGCATGGCGGGGAAGGCCCTTGCCATGGCTGTGGACCAGCGCCAAGGGGTCGATCCGTCCCAGGTGGAGCCGATGATCAACCCCGGTGCATCAGCACGAGCAAAGGGAGCACGGGGAATCGGATCAGCCGCAACAGCGTCATAACCACTGCAAACAGTCAGAAAATCGACAGCCAAACTGCCGCCATAGAGAGGGGCCTTTTCAACCAATCCAGCGAGCATCGTCCTCTGCTGCATCAGCGAGGGCCTCTGTGGAAAATCACGGCAGGTCACCGCTGAGAAACCCGCCCCAGCATTCCCATCCACCGCCGGGGTGCGGAACAGTGGATCTGTGAGTCGATTCAGCGCCAATTGCTTCGCCTCAGCTCTCCCGAACAAGGCCTGATCCAGGGTCTCGAGCATCGCCCTGCCATAGGAGCCTGCAATTCGCGTAATCGGGACGTACCGCGCCAGATTGTCGAGAAGATCCCAGCGGGTATAGGGGGCACCATCCGCCAGTTGCAGCGAACGGCGATTCAACGCCTGGATCACCCGCTCGAAAACAGGCTTCAGATCGGGATGCGTTTGAAGGAAAAAACGAATGGCGTCATCCGGTGCTAAGGCCGATGCACTCAGACCTTCCAGACCTGCCCAGGGGTCGACACTCCCATCCAGGACAAGGGCCCGCACCTTGTCAGGGAACAGGGCGGCATAGGTGGAGCCAATCACTGTTCCGTAGGAAATCCCCCAGTACGTCAGCTGGGATTCCCCGAGCGCTCGCCGCAGCGCTTCAAGATCATGAGCAACCTCCACGGTTCCCATCCCACGGATGAGCCCCTGATGCCTGCGAATGCAGTCCTGATTCGCTTGCCGAAGCTCCTCTGCCCTGGCCTGATGCACCAAGGTCCAATCAACGGTCCCTTGAGCCGGTCTCCGTGGGAACCCGATCAGGCAGCCCTCGAGAGCGGGGCTAGAGCGCCCCAGTCCCCGTGGATCCCAGGTCACAAAATCAAAGGAGCGACGCAGGGAAGGCGGCAGGAAAAATGCCTTGTTGGCACTGGTATGCCCGGGCTGTCCCGGTCCGCCAGGGTTGAAGAAAAGGGTGCCGATCCGCTGCTCTGCGCCACCTGTGGCCGGCAACCGGTAGATCGCAAGTTCCACCTGGGCGCCACTGGGCTGTTGGCGCTCGAGAGGACGACGCAACGTTGCACATTCGAAGCCCAGGGCCTGAAGAACATCGCCCTCACAAGCACGCCAACGATCGGCGGAGATCAGCTCTCCTGACATGGCAGGAGACAATCCGGCCCCAAAAAAGAACAGGCAGGAAAGAATCCTCAGACTTCGCTGACGCATGGCAGGCAGCCAGGCAAACATTCATTTGGATTCAATCAAAGAACCGACACCATTGCCAGTTGCAAAAAAGATAATCAACGCTATGCCTGGCATCGAATCACCACCAAAATGCTCAACCGTTGGTGGAAAGAATTCAAGGAGTTCTTTCTCAAAAACAACAACGCCCTGACCCTGGCTGTCGGCGTACTAGTGGGTCAGCAGTCCACAAAGATCGTCAATTCTCTCTCCGGGGATCTTTTAATGCCGCTGCTGAACCCACTGGTACCCCATGGTGGCTACAAAGACCTCGCAATTCCATACTTTGGAGGAGAGATTGCCATCGGAAAGTTATTAGACACACTCCTTGAAGGAGTGATCGTCGCCTGGGCTCTTTTTGTCATCTTCAAAGCAGTTAAACGCATTGAAAGATTAGGACAATCCAAGCAATCATCCAGTGGCGATACGCCAAGTTGATGTCTGCTTAATGGAACAATTCACCCATTGGCACGCAGGAATTCAATGGTGGACATAAGTTCGTCTGCGAATTGATCAATCTCATCAAACGTACTGATAAAACTGAGACTGGCGCGTGCTGATGCTGTGACCTGGAAGTGACGATGCAGAGGCTGGCAGCAGTGATGACCGCTGCGAATGCAGATCCCCGAAGCATCCATCAGAGCCGCGATGTCGTTGGCATGAACTCCATCCACAAGGAAAGTGGCGAGAGCGCCGCGATTGGGCTGCTGATCCGGTGTGGGCCCGAGAATGCGAACGGCTTCGATCCCCTGAAGCCGTTCAAATAGGTGGGTGGTGAGCTGCGCTTCCCAAGCCTGGATGGCATCAAGGCCAATGTTTTGTAGGTATCTGATTGCAGCGCCCATACCGACTGCCTCCCCGATGGCAGGGGTTCCCGCTTCAAACTTATGGGGCAGATCCGCCCAGGTGCTGTTGTCCAAAAACACATCCTGGATCATTTCACCACCACCCAGAAAGGGAGGCATGGCCTCGAGCAACGTCTCCCGAGCCCAGAGAAAACCCATACCTGTTGGCCCGCACAACTTGTGGGAAGAGCCCACCAGAAAATCCACATCCAGAGCCGCCACATCAATGGGTTTGTGGGCCAGGCTCTGACAGGCATCCAGCAACACAAGCGCACCGCTGGAATGGGCCGCAGGGACAATCAGCTCCAATGGATTGCAACATCCAAGGGTGTTGCTGATGTGAACCAGACTCACCAACTTGGTGCGATCCGTCAGTTTGTGATTGAAATCATCCAGATCGAATTCACCTGATTCTGTAATCCCGACATGCTTCAACACACAGCCGGTGCGCTGCGCCAGAAGCTGCCAGGGCACCAGATTGCTGTGATGCTCCATCAGCGTGAGCAGCACCTCATCACCCTCGCGCAAGTTGGCATCACCCCAGCTTCGTGCCACCAGATTGATCGCTTCACTGGCATTGCGAGTGAACACGATCTCCCGGGAGGTTGCGGCCGAAATCAAACAGGATGTTCGTGTTCGCGCTGCTTCAAAATCTTCCGTCGCTCTGGCACTGAGCTGATGCGCTCCCCGATGCACGTTGGCATTGTCTGAAGCGTAGTAATGATTCAACGCCTCAAGAACCTGTTGAGGCTTCTGACTGGTGGCCGCATGATCGAGGTAGATAAGAGGTCCACCCGCAGCCGAGAGCTGATCCAGAATCGGAAAATCAGGTCGAAACAGCTCCGCCAGGGTCAGCTGCTCACGATTCAGAGAGGCAGATGGCTGGGTTGCGGTCATCGGCTGAGCTCCTTCTGCACCTGTTCTAAAGGCCGCCATCGCTCTGCCTGTACAGGCAATTGATTGATCACTTCCTGGCAATAACCTCGCAGCAGAAGGGAAGTTGCCTCGGTTTCAGTGATCCCCCTACTGCGGAGATAAAACAATTCATCTTCCTGCAACTGACTCACGGTTGCGCCGTGAGCACATCGAACGTCGTCCGCAATAATTTCAAGCTCCGGCTTTGTATCAATTCGAGCCTTGGTCGACAACAACAGGTTACGACTGAGCTGAGCGGCGTTGGTGCGCTGAGCCGCACGAGGTACTTGAATTGACCCATTGAAAATCGCATGGGAGCGGCCAGAGGCAAGGCTCTTCTGCAGCTGATCGAGCTCACCCTCCGGGCCGTCAAATCTCATCCCCGAGTGGATAGCAAGCTGCTGATCCTCTGTGGTGACAGCTAGACCCTTGATGGACGTTTTCGCCTGACCATCGAGCTGCAGCACCCGAGGCTCGACCCGGCCAAATGACCATCCTTGAAAGACCGTGGTGAGCTCGTACTGACTTCGGGGCTCCTGCTGAGTAGCAAGCGTGGTTAGGAGCGAGCCACTGCCATCGCCCAGAGAGAGGACCCCATGCTGGAGGCGGGACTCCTGCCCGAGAACAACCTCACAGAGGTGGCTATGGGCAGCGCCACTGTCAGCTCGGAACACCTGCAGCAGATCGAGCTCCGCCTTTTCCTCAAGGAGCAAGAGCACACGCGTGGACAGCAGTCCCTGGCCACTGGCGCCGATGACCAGCTCCAGCGGAGGGACTTTGCCGCTGATCCTCAGAGCAAGAACCTGACGGCTGGATGCATGGTTGAGCTCCACAGGCCAGTCGTTGGAGCAACCGCATCGATGCAGTGTGCTGCCAAGAGCAAGCTTGAGCTGATCGAGATTCAGCGCATTGATTCCATCCGGAAGTTCCACACCTTCAAGGGAATCGGCTCCGGAACCGATCAACAGCCGGAGCCCGGACTGTGGAACATCGGGGAGATCAGAGAGCGGATCCGCCTCAATCACGGGTAGTTCACCGACAGCCTTCAATCGACTGAGATTGGTGAAGCGCCAGGGCTCTTGGCTGCGCGTTGGGAATCCGAGCCGATCCAAGGCTTCCCGGCCGCGGTGCTGGACGGGTTCAAGCAGGGTTCCATGGGTCGATGCAACCATGATCACGCCTGCCCCTGAAGAGATAATTCTTGGTCAACCCAGTCGTAGCCTGTTTTTTCGAGCTCTAAAGCCAATTCACGACCCCCGGTTTTGAGAATGCGACCTGAAGCCATCACGTGGATGTAGTCCGGAATGATCAGGTCCAGCAAACGCTGGTAGTGGGTGATCAGCAATGTGGCGTTCTGCGGGCCTGCCAGTTGACCGACACCGGAAGCAACGATCCGAAGCGCATCAATATCAAGACCGGAGTCTGTTTCGTCCAGGATTGCGACAATGGGCTCAAGCAAAGCCATCTGCAGAATTTCATTGCGTTTCTTCTCTCCACCAGAGAAGCCTTCGTTAATGCTCCGCTCCAAGAACGCGGGATCCATCTGGACCACTTTGAGCCTCTCACGCACGAGATCCTCAAACTCAAATTGATCCATTTCCTCTTCACCGCGCTCGACACGCCTAGCGTTGGTCGCTACGCGAAGGAATTCGAGATTATTCACACCTGGTATCTCAACCGGATATTGAAAACTGAGAAAAACTCCTATCCGAGCCCTGATCTCGGGCTCCAACTCAAGCAAGTCAACGCCGCGATAAGTCACGCTTCCACGCGTGACTTCATAGGAAGGATGCCCTGCTAACACCTTAGACAGAGTGCTTTTTCCACTACCATTCCTACCCATAATTGCATGAATTTCGCCAGACCTAACCTGCAGATTCACCCCCTTAATTATCTCATTGTCTTCGACTGACGCATGGAGATCAACAATGTCGAGAAGGAGTTCTGAATCGGAATAAATCATGAAAAAACAGTTTTGGTTAAAAAATTCAGAAAAAGGGACTAACCAACAGAGCCTTCTAGACGAAGTCCCAATAGCTTATCAGCCTCAGCAGCAAATTCCATCGGCAATTGATTGTAGACGTCCTGACAAAATCCACTCACCATCTTTGAAACAGCCTCCTCAAAAGCGATTCCTCAACTTTGAAGATAAAAGAGTTGATCTTCTGTGATCCTACAGGTACTACTGGCCTCATGTTCGATCGCTGAATGCATTTGCTGGCAATGGATATAAGGAAAAGTATTGGCACTTGCCTGATCGCCGATCAGCATCGAATCACATTGACTATAATTATGTGCACATTGTGCCGATGGGCCAATCCGAACAAGACCTCGATAACTGTTGCTTGACGAGCCTGCGCCGATGCCCTTATTAACAATTGTTGAGCGTGTATTTGGGCCGACATGAATCATCTTTGTACCTGTATCGGCTTGCTGTAGATGATGTGTCAACGCAACAGAATAAAATTCACCCACAGACTCTTCCCCAATCAGAATGCAACTTGGGTATTTCCATGTCATGGCAGAACCGGTTTCAACTTGCGTCCAACTGATGCAACTTCTTGCGCCACGAAATTGGCCACGCTTGGTAACAAAGTTATAGATACCTCCAAAAACATTCTCATCACCCGGATACCAATTTTGGACTGTGGAATATTTAATGGACGTATCGTCTAGGGCGATAAGTTCAACCACAACAGCGTGAAGATGATTGGTATCAAACATAGGGGCTGTGCAGCCTTCCAAATAACTTACAGACGCCCCCTCTTCAACAACGCTCAAGGTCCGTTCAAATTCTCCGGCATCGCCGGAGTTAATCCGAAAATAGGATGACAATTCCATCTGACATTTAACACCCTTCGGGATATACACAAAGGTGCCATCACTGAAAACGGAGGCATTGAGTGCTGCAAAAAAATTATCGTTGCTTGTCACAACTGTCCCCATATATTTCTCCACCAAATTCGATTGTTCCTTGACAGCTTCAGCAATAGAGCAAAACACCACCCCGTGCTCCGCTAATTTCTCATTAAACGTTGTCGCGATAGAAACGCTGTCAAACACCGCATCAACTGCAACGTTACTCAAGCGCTTTTGCCCCCCAAGTGGGATACCCAAACGACTAAAAGTATCCAGTAGTGCTGGATAAACTTCATTCAGGCTTCTCTTTTTTTCTTTGTTTTTTTTGGCAGCATAGTAAACGATATTCTGATAATCAATAGACGGATAACCAAGCTTGGCCCAATCAGGTTCTTTTTGTGTCAACCAATGCTTGTAGGCTTTCAAACGAAAATCGAGCAAGTAGGCAGGCTCCTCCTTTTTCGCAGAGATCAAACGAACAACCTCTTCGTTAATACCCTTCGGGATTTTATCTGTCTCAATATCTGTATGAAACCCATATTTGTAAGGCTGTTCAACAAATTCATCGGCAGATGAATGCATCACGAATGATAAAACCTCCGTTTCAAGAAACTGACTTGTGCAGTTACCTCAAACATGCCAAGGGCGCAACGCAAGCGTGCATCTCAGGATGCATGAAGCAGGATGAAAAGCAGATCTATCTCACATATTGAGTTTAGTGATCGCAGAATCTATTGAGGTCGCCCAAAACACATCCATTCGTAATAAATAATCCAGGACCCTTGTATACACACATTGTCGCCAGGGATATCACGAGCAAGGAATAAAAATCCTGTCTGCCAGTAACAGCATGATCCCATATAACGGACACAAACGAGACCACGGTGCTTCGCACGAAAAGAACCTCGGAGAGATAGATCGAATACCATTGATGAGATGATTCATGAAAAGCTAAACCACGAAACAAAGTACCTTCAACAAATGGGAATTGCTTCGCTTACCAATTGGCTTATCGATTCCATCGAAGATGGGCATCAACCAGCTTCGCTTTACATTGCTGAGTTAGCCAAATTCCCTGACTTTCTAATCCTTGGCTTCTATCAAATTGATCCACATGAACACTCTAGGCAGGATGCTCATATCAAACGAATACGATATGAAACCCACAACGACCCACAGCTGCTGCCAGACCTTCCAACCATTCCCCTCAAGGATTGTTGGCTCGTCGAACAATTCTTACTGTATCAACTTAATGATTATAAAAAAATCATTCCAGAACTCCAGGAAGCTGAATGGCCCGGATTCCAGGAAACCTTGCATGTTCCAGCATTAGGCCGAGAACACTTCATCGAATGGATTGTAAAATCAATACAATTGATCATGATTAACAGGGTAGAGGGGTATAAAACTTGCCTTGACAGTCTTATTACAACCTCGCGACAAAGAGAGCTTTATTTCAAGAGACAACTGCTTTGGAATGCTGCCGCCAAGCCCTCACAATCACGGTGAACTCTTGACAAGCCAATGTATTTTCTTACTTAAGCTATTTATAAGATAGCTAACAGCCTTGAAGCTCCACTTGAAAAATTTTAATAGATTTTTGCACTTTTTGGCTGAATAGCAAATGGCAAACTGCCACATTTAGTGCTTCGTGGCATTTGATTGAATCCAAACAAGTATCTTTTATGCCCACGATTGAAATATCAGTCAAGAAAATAAAAGTAAAATTTTTCCACATCCAAGCTCAAGCTCAAACACAACTCTTCCGAGCGGTAACTTTCAAAAATGCCAGCCAAGTAATGATTGGATGCCAAAAGCAAACCATAAACAGTCGTCACACTATGGTGTCAAAAATTCACTGAAATCTCAACACACTATGATTATAGCATTGGAAATCCTTGGATCATGATTGAAGAGAATAAGCACCTAATTAAAAAATTTAATCACAACGAAGTCTTCACCTTTTATAACGAGTTCAATGTACGTCGAAGAAGGTCAAGCATCGGGATTGCACTGGCTTTGATCTTTGGGTGGATTGGCATTCATCTTTTTTGGCTAGGAGATAAAAAGGGGCAATTACATTTTTAGTTTTTTCTGGACTCTGCTGCCAGGACTTTTTTCGATCTTTGACGCACTATGCATGGTAGATCTATGACAACAATACAATAACAAACTTGCAAAAAAGCTCATTGCTGATACCAAAGAGCTTAGTCCATACAGAGTTGATTCAATCTGATCATTGAAAGCTTGGCTTTTATGACGCTAAGCAACAGTAATCAAATTGTATGTCTGATAAAATCCAAAAGAGACAATCCACGCTACTACCATCGAGACACCGACAGAAAATATCGTGAATCATGCTGATTTTGCTTCAACCCATATTGTTGCAACTGTTGTAAGACAAGGCACGTACAAAATGCTAAACAAACAGTAGCTGAACCCTTGTTGAAAATTGATAGCATTTCCCAGTGTTTCCCTTAGAGCTTCTGATTCTTCACCTAGTCCGTATATTCAAGCGACAGCTGCTAATTGAACGTCTTGTGCCACAAAACCAATAATCAACGAGACAGTCAATAGGGGATTAACTCCAAGTGGTTCCATTAAAGGCTGGAAAAATTCTCCAATTTGCCCTGCATAACTCTCCAAGCTCTCAGTACCTTCTGGAAAACTTGTCAAGTACCAAGTAATGGTTGTCCCTATAATCATGAAAACCGAGAGCTTTTGCACAAAAGTTTTCATCTCGTTCCAAACATTAATCGCCACTTGTCTAATCGTTGGCGTTCTGCAAGGAGGAAGTTCAATGATAAATGGATCTTTAGATTTAAACTGCCCACTTGCATTGAAGATCGCAGCCATCATAAATGCAACAACGAAACTGATCAGATACAGCAACCAAAGCGCAACTACTCCAAGACAATTTAGCAGTATAATGCCACGAAATAAAACAAATACTTGAAGCCACGCGGAGCAAAGTGCGAAAGGAATAACTAGTATTGAAAGTAATCTTTGTGACTTCGATCGAATAGTTCGTATCCCCATAATGGCAGGTATATTGCATCCAAAGCCGAAAAGCTGCATCAAAAGCCACGGCCATCCAAACCCGCTTTTCGCATGATATTATCCATCAAGTAGGCAGCTCTTGAGAGATAACCACTATTTTCCAGAGCTGTCATCAATCCAAAGAAAAACGCCACCAGGGGTACAAAACCGAGAAGCGACACAAATCCTGTATAGGGTCCCTTAATAATGAAGTTTTTAACTCTTTCGGGAAGAAATGCTAATCCGGGTTTCAGCGCAGCCTCTACCAACCAATTAGTGAATTCTTCAACTGGTTCCTGCGCAGGCATGCCAACATTCCATATCAACAGAAACAACAACAACATCGATAAAAAGAATATCGGCAAACCAAAAAATGGATGCAGCAAAACTAAATCCATTCTATTTGTAAATGTAACTAAATTACTCGGCGGCATCGTAATGCCTTGACCCATAGCATTCTTGAGATCAGTCTCCGAAATCCGATTGGATTTACAATCCTGAACTAGGTCAACTACTTTATAAGATTGATCAAGCTCATTTACAGTTTTCCAAATCTCATCAATTGCTATACCACAATCAGAGCCATATTTAGCGCTAATTGTATAAACCGGCATTCCTGGATTTTCAGACAATTCAGCCGTATTAATCTTAACGCCAAATCTTTTGACATCATCGGCTATATTAAGCGCAACTAAACATGGCAAACCAAGACTCTTTATCTACACAGGCATCATGATCTGACGATCAATCTGCGAAGCATTAATTACACAAACGATCAGGTCAACACTGTAGTTTTGCAGGAAATCTTGAACGACTTTCTCGTCTTCGGTAAAACTCTCTAAATCATAAATACCTGGCAAATCAACAAATTCTACTATTTTATCGTCTTTCTTAATTTCAGCTTGCATGAAATCAACTGTCTGGCCTGGCCAGTTAGCGACCCCTGCCGTTGAATATGTTACACGATTGAAAAATGTTGATTTACCGGTATTGGGTTGTCCAACAAAGGTGACTCGTCTGTTTTTGTTTCTTGGTTCGGTTTGAGCCCCGATTTCTGTAGTGATCATGGTGATAGATCATTTTCAAAATGAAGAAATTTTGATATGTCGATCTGAAGCATCTTTCAAGAAAACGACAATTTGTCTTGTGTGATGTCTACAAGAGAGGCTTCAGATTTGCGAATAGCAATTTCAGTCGTACTGCCGACTCTCACTTCAAGAGGATCTCCTCCGGGCGCTTTTCGCGTAACCTTCACGCTTCTACCCTTGCGAAGTCCTATCACTTCAAGCCTTTCTTTGAAACCATCACCAACGTCTGTTCCATCAGAACGAACTCCAACAACGGTTGCAGAGTCATGCACTTCAAGTTCACTTAGATTCATTGAAAAAGACACTTAAAAAGGGCTCAAATGGACTACTAACACAGAGGGCAAGTCATGCCATCAAAAATCATTGCGATTTTTTTGCGTTGGCAGCAGTTCTGCGAAACAAAAATTGAATCTCTTCCAAGCATGGTCAATAAGAAAGTTGGTTATAAAAACCGTAGCGATTCAAACTGAGACGAAAAGCAATTCTTATACACACCCTACATCAATATTTTCTTGCTGTGATCAGCTACGACGCCTATTACTAGGTAGCTTGAAACTACTTTCATGTTATTTCTCAAGATAGAAATTCTCATTGTTCTTGTTCTTGCCCTTATCGCCCTGATCCGTCGTGCAGCTATTACATAGTGGTTTGCGAAAGACGCTACGAACAAGGTGCAAAAAAGGCGCGATCCTTATTCCGGCATCTGGACCAGAATGGTGGTCAACAGGCTGTATACATCCATTTAATGGAAGAAGGACGATCCATCTGTGCAAAGCGACGGGTTGGTAATTTTTATTGTGTTCCCGACCAGATGATCAATGGAGAGAAACAGGATTTAATGTTGAGAATGTCTGACCCCAATGAGCCTCGATGGGTAGCCCTTTCCATTGTTTACAACAATGCCGTGAAGGACAAAGTTTATGTTGACAACCATCACAATATTCCTGAAATACGGAGTAGAGACTTTGATAATGCTTATGAACACTGGAAAGACAATTACAATGGAATGGTAACAAGAAACCGTGAACTGCAAGCATGGGTAGCAGTTTGATTAGATGAATAACAAATTTATTGGGTTCATTCCCTGGAAACGCAGCACAAAAAAGACCTTGTTAAATCATACAAGACAGAGTTGAATCCTTTTAAGAAACTGTTCGAGCAGAAATGCCAATCAAGCATTGCCTATTCGTTTAAATTTAGAGCAAAAAGTTTAAACATTAAACCTTACGATGATCAGCCGACTGAACCTTCTAATTTCAGAGCAAGGAGCTTATCTGCTTCGGCAGCAAACTCCATCGGAAGTTGATTAAACACATCACGGCAGAAACCGCTCACCATCATCGACACCGCCTCTTCAAAGCCGATGCCGCGGCTTTGAAGATAGAAGAGTTGATCCTCGGAGATCCTGCAGGTACTGGCCTCATGCTCAATCGCTGCTTGTGGCTGCTGCGAGCGGATGTAGGGATAGGTGTTGGCTGCCGCCTGATCCCCAATCAACATCGAATCGCACTGGCTGTAATTGCGAGCACCTTTCGCCGCTGGTCCGATCTGCACCAAACCGCGGTAGCTGTTACTCGAGTGTCCAGCACTGATCCCCTTGCTCACGATGGTGGAACGCGTGCGAGGTCCCACATGCACCATTTTTGTGCCGGTGTCCGCCTGCTGACGATTGTTGGTTAGTGCCACGGAGTAAAACTCTCCGATTGAATCAGCACCCTGAAGCACACAGCTGGGGTATTTCCAAGTGATTGCTGAACCGGTCTCCACCTGCGTCCAGCTGATTCGGCTCCGTGCGCCTCGGCACTGACCTCGCTTGGTCACGAAATTAAAAATGCCACCTACTCCATTCTCATCCCCGGCATACCAGTTCTGCACTGTGGAATATTTAATAGATGCATCATCCAACGCCACAAGCTCCACAACCGCCGCATGCAGCTGGTTGGTGTCAAACATCGGAGCCGTACAACCTTCGAGATAACTCACAGAGGCACCTTCCTCAGCCACAATCAAGGTACGTTCAAACTGACCTGTATCTCCGGAATTGATCCGGAAGTAAGTGGACAGTTCCATCGGACATTCGACGCCCTTTGGAATAAAGACAAACGAACCATCGCTGAACACAGCGGAATTCAGGGCAGCGAAATAATTGTCGTTACTGGAGACGACAGTGCCCAGATAGCGTTCAATCAACTGTGGATGCTCCTTCACAGCTTCACTGAAGGAGCAGAACACAACACCATGCTCAGCGAGCTTTTCCTTGTATGTCGTGGCTATGGAAACGCTATCGAACACAGCATCAACAGCAACGTTGCTGAGGCGCTTCTGCTCACTGAGAGGAATGCCGAGCTTGTCGAAGGTCTCAAGTAATTTCGGGTCAACATCATCGAGGCTGGCCTTGGTTTCCTGCTGCTTTGGAGCGGCGTAATAAATAATGTCTTGGTAATCGATTTCTGGATATCCCAAAGCCGCCCAGTCGGGCTCTCTCAGTGTGAGCCAATGACGGAAAGCCTTCAGTCGAAACTGGAGAAGAAAATCAGGTTCATCCTTCTTTTCAGATATGAGTCGGACGACTTCCTCGCTGAGACCCTTGGCAATCTTGTCGGTTTCAATTTCAGTAACAAAGCCATATTTGTACGGCTGACTGACGAGGTCCCGCGTGGAAGTGCTGGTCATTCCGGTCAACCGACAGTGGCGTTGATTGTTTCCGTCGTGATGGTCTGCGTCTTTTCAGGACAGGCAAACGGGTTGTCCTCGGTGAGGAAGAGCATGCAGTGACAATCCTTGCGCTCACGCATCGGGACGCAAGGACAATTCCAGAAGGCCTGCGCGACCTCAGCCTCTTTGTCTTCGTAATGACGACAGGGACAGAGTGCACCGCCGAGTTCGTCTTTATGACGTGCCAAACCCTTCAGCACGACCGCAGTCACACTGGAATCACTGCAGAAATAGGTACCTGTCCGCTGGGCGTAGGTCTGGGCGAACTTGCGAATCATCTCCAGACTTTCAGCACTGGGCTCGGGCGTGGCATCTGGCATAGCGCTTTGGAGGTTTACGAAACCCCCCGTTTCCTTTCCCTCAGCCTAGGTCAACAGCCCTAGACACAGGGGACACCCCGGTCCGTTTCGTAGGAAGCCTGAGGAAACCCCTCTCCTACGCATCAGGAAGATCATTTCGGTGCCATCGTATGGACAGGCATCGTTCCCCGATGGACGCACAGGCTCCAGCCAGCAATCGCGAAGCCGTGCTGAGCCTGCTGCTCAGGCGGGGCGAATCAGAGGCTGGCGTCCTGGCCGACGCCATGGGCATCTCCGTCCAAGCGATGCGACGTCATTTGAGAAGTTTGGCTGAAGACCAACTGGTGGAGGCCACAGCCCTGGCCAGCGGACCGGGCCGACCCAGCAACCGCTGGAGGCTCACCCGCAAGGGTGAAGATCACTTCCCTGATGGCAGCGGCCATTTCGCACTAGGCCTGCTCGACTCAATGCGAGCAACCCTGCCGCCGGAGCTGATGACCACCCTGCTGCAGCAACAAGCCATCGGCAAGTCAGAGCACTACCGCCAGAGGCTGGGCAACGGCCCTCTTGAAACACGCATTCAAAGACTCGCTGATCTCCGATGCGATGAGGGTTATGTCACCGAGTGTGTTCGCGATGCAGACGGCAGCTGGTGCCTCCATGAACTGCACTGCTCCGTCCAGCGGATCGCCGAGGAATTTCCAGTGGTTTGCGACCAAGAACTAATGCTGATGCGACACACCTTCCAGGACTGCGATGTGGAGAGGGTGCACTGGCGCCTCGAAGGCGGTCATTCCTGTGGCTTCAAGATCACACCCTCGCCAAGGGCATGAGCGACCGGGATCAGGACGGACCTCTCAGTGAGGAGACGGTCCGGCGGATTGATGCCAGCCCCCTTCCGCAACGCGATCGCCACCACCTTCGCTTGCTGGCCCATTGCCTGGCCAGCTTCCAGGCCATGGAACCACTACCAACCAATGGAGACCTACCGAAAGAGCAAGCCAGACGTCAGTGGTGTCTGAGCAAGCAGTTGATCGCTGAAGACCCCCACTTCATCGCCCTGATGCTGGAGCAACTCGACGTTGCTGCCCTCCAATTGGAGTCCATCGCTAAAACAATCAACACCCCACCGATCAACCTGACCGTAGACGACCTGATCGCATTGGCCCAGAGGGAGTGGAACAACTAAGGCCCCTACCATCATTTCCAGAGGACTGGACCTGTGATGTCGCTAGCGATCCCCGATGCCCTCAGCTTCTTCCGCCTGAGCTGCGGCCGCTGGAGATCCCAACGCAGCCAGCACCATTTGCTGCACCGCAGAGCAGAGGCGGGAGCTTCGTTCATCGTTGTGGAAGAACTTCACAAGGGCGATGAACGACTGGCCGCCATCGCCACCTGTAACGATGAAGCTGCCGAGCGAATCATCGGTGGCTGCTGGGTGCGCTGGAGCGGATCAATGGCCTGGGACCGGGCCGGCGAGTCCCACGAGGATCAGACCATGTTCGGGCTGATCCCGAGTGACGAAACCGGACGCAACGGCCTGCTCCTGAGAGATCGGGGCTACGCCGAGAAAGCCCCCGTGGCAGGCCAGTTCCGGATGGACGATGAAAACGGCCTGATCCTCAGCACGGACTACGAAATGATGAGCTCATTGGAGCGGTTCTGGTTCTCAGGCCCCAACCTCCGTCTGCGCACAAGCACGGTGCAAGGCCTGTCCAACAACGCCTCTTTCTGCATTGAAACGCGTCAACTCGATGACGCACCAAGGACTTCCCACGACGAGACCTTGAAGGACCGGAACCTCTCGCCCTTCGGCTGGTAAGTAAATTTACTCAGCAAAACTATTACGGGATGTAATTGCTGCCACAGCCGCGGGAGTGAGACTCTCCAGCACTTCTACGATCCCTGGCAGTGGATGCTGTAGCTCGCGTGGCCATTCCTCTTCTGGAGTACGCACAGATCACCCAGAACTCACTGAGGCAGGGTGTTCCGAATCTGCGCGTCGGCTCCGACGAGGGATCCCGGGCCTACTCCATGGACATCGCCATGGACGAGGACAACCTCAAAACGGTGATCGAGAGCGGCTATCGCCAGATCTTTTTCCACGCCTTCCAAACAGATCGGGACGTCAACCTTGAGTCCCAGCTCCGAGAGGGTCAGATCACTGTTCGCGACTTCATCCGAGGCCTCGTTCTCTCCGACACCTTCAAGCGCACCTTCTACGGCTTCAACAGTAACTACAAGGTTGTTCGCCATCTCGTGGAGCGCCTGCTAGGGCGCAAGGTGAACGGCAAGGGAGAGGAGTTGTCCTGGTCGATCGTCATTGCAAGCAAGGGACTGGAAGGCCTGGTGGATGTCCTGCTGGACAGTCAGGAATACCTCGACGCCTTCGGCTACGACACCGTTCCCTTCCAACGGAATCGCGTGCTCCCGGGCCGGCAACTGGGTGACACACCATTCAATGTGTCGACCCCTCGCTACGACGAGTACTACCGCGGTGTTCTGGGCTTCCCCCAGATCATCTTCACCGGACCGACAAAAAAACTGCCCAAGCGCGCCACCATCAAGAAGGGTGGATCGCCAAGCGACTACCTCGACTGGGTCAAGTCCGTGTCCGTTGGCGTCATGCGCTCAGCTACGGCGAATACCGATGCCGATTACATGTCCCGGGTTCCTTATCGCAGCATCAGCCGCTGAAGCCCTCGGCAGATCGAAATCTGACCAAAGGAACGGGGAGCGATCCCCGTTTTTTTGTGGTCAGTCACAGGGTTTCGAGCTCCTGAGAAGGGCCCACCAGTCAGTGGATCCTGACCACCACAGCTTTAAAGGTTCTAAAAGGAATTTTTAAGAGCAGAATGATCCCAAACGAATTCTGAGGTTTTTGGACGTGTCCCAAACCCTTTCATCCCTGGCACGTCTCACACTGCGACAACTGCGTCAAATCGCCAGCGATCTTGGGGTTCCCCTCTACAGCCGCAAAAGCAAGGAGACCCTGGTCGGGGAAGTCGCTCAACGACAGGAGCAACGTGGTGGAGACCTGAAAGCAATCGAAGCCGAGCTTTCCCCTCCAGCCATCTCCAACACTGAGACACGTGTTGTGTTCCTCCCCCGTGATCCCCAGTGGGCTTACGTGTTTTGGGAGATTTCAGAAGAGGACCGTAAGCGGGCTCAGAAAGAAGGGGCCAGTCGTCTTTGTCTCCGTTTAGCCGACGTCACCGGAATTCACGACGGGAGCGCCCATCCCCACACACTGCAGGAAGTGCCTGTCGACAGCCACAGCACCGAGTGGTATCTGCCAGTTCCTCTCTGTGATCGCGATTACCGCGTTGAACTCGGCTACCGGATTAGCAACTCATGGATGTCTTTAGCATTCTCATCCGTGGCGCGCGTTCCGGCACTGCATCCGAGTGAGCAAATTCTTGATCAATTCGTTCCCTTCAGCCTTGAGCAATCCGCTCCTGCGGCAGCGTCTGCTCAAGTAGCTCCCCCGGCGGCGGCGGAGCCAAGTGATAGCGGATTGCATGAGCGTCTCTATCAGAGCGCAACGGTTCACTTCCGTAGTCGCCGGGTGGGTTCTGAGGAATTCCAAGAGCCTGGAGATTCTGCTTCCGACTCCGATCTATTAGGCCTGAGTGATTCAGGCATCGGCTTGTGGGCCAGCGGACGAAATGAGTCCGGCCTCGGTGGCGTTTCACCTCGTCAGCGATCGTTCTGGCTTGTCGCCGATGCTGAGCTGATTGTGTACGGAGCGACCGATCCCTCCGCCCGCCTCACCATCGGAGGAGAAGATGTCCCCTTGTCCACTGACGGAACATTCCGGATTCAGGTGCCATTCCGCGATGGCGATCAGGTGTATGCGATCGAAGCCACTGCCGCTGATGGCGAGCAGAAGCGGAACATCACCTTGAATTTCCAACGTCGTACCCCGGAAGACAACAGCAACCCTGCGAGCGAAGCGCGCGCTGAGTGGTTCTGAATCAGTCGCACCCACAAGATATGTTGCGTTGGTTTGTTGCCATCACCCCCCTTGCGGGGGCGATGGCTTTTCCGATTGTTGTACCGATTGTGATGAACAGGGTCAGCATCGGCGCCGGTGTTGCTGTTGCATTGCTGCTGAGTTCTCTGTGGTTCATCGCCATGCTCAAAACCTCTGAAATGCCGCACTAGTTGCTTCGCCAGACATCTGTGGGGAATGCTGAGCTGAGCGAATCAGTTTGGTGTTGGTCCTGCATGTGGAAATACGCTTTTATTTCGCTGCTTATTTGGTGCAGCGCCTGCAGCCATCCAGGGAGGATCGTTGGGGCCAAACCGGCTGTACTGATTCAGCCTCATGAGCTAACGGTGTTGTTCAACCATCGAGAGCAGGCCGGATACATCAGCCCGATCTCAGGGCGGTGGCGCCCCGGCGATGATCTCGAACAGGCCTTGATTCAAGCCATCAAGAGCGCTGACAAGGAAATTCTTGTGGCCATGCAGGAGGTATCACTGCCGGATGTGGCTGGAGCACTTATCGAAGCCCGCAATGGTGGTGTGGAGGTGAAGGTGGTTCTCGAAAACAACTACAGCAGACCCTGGAGCTGGGAATCGATCACGACCTTGACCAGTCACCAGCGGCAACGGCGGAATCGACTGCAAAGACTGGCTGACCGCGACGGCGACGGCGATCTCACAACAACCGAAGCAGCCAGTGGAGATGCCGTCGCGCTGTTGCTTGAAGCCGGCGTACCACTCATCGACGACACAGCAGACGGCAGCCGCGGCAGTGGGTTGATGCACCACAAATTTCTGGTGATCGATCAGGAGATCGTGCTCACCGGCAGTGCCAACACCACAAGCTCTGGAATCCATGGCGATGCTGGCGCAGCCTCCACACGAGGCAACGTCAACCATCTGCTGCGCTTAAAAAGCAAGGCGCTGGCCCAGCTGTTCAGGAATGAGTTCCATCGCCTCTGGGGTGATGGCCCAGGCGGCCAAAACGACAGCCGCTTCGGGCTGCAGAAACAATCAGGCCCCGCGCAGTCTGCGCGGGTGGGCGATGCCAAGGTCGAGGTTTTGTTTGCTCCCCACTCCAAGAGCAATCCAAACCACGGCCTGAATGTTCTCGAGAAGCAACTTGCCGAAGCAGAAAAGAGCATTGATCTGGCGCTGTTTGTCTTTTCCGCACAGCAACTCGCCGATGTGCTGCAGGAGCGGGCCAACGACGGAGTAAAAATCAGACTGATCGCTGATCCCGGTTTCGCCAGCCGTCCCTTTTCCGAAGTTCTGGACTTACTCGGGGTGGCTTTACCAGACCAAAACTGCCGCCTGGAACGAGGCAACCGACCCTTCCAAAAGCCCCTGCGTGGCGTCGGCACCCCACGCCTCGCCCGCGGCGACAAACTGCATCACAAATTCGCCGTGGTCGACAACAAAACTGTGATCACTGGTTCCTTCAATTGGTCGCCCGCTGCTGCTCACACCAACGATGAAACCTTGCTGGTGATTCACTCACCGAAGCTTGCTGCGCATTTCACCCGAGAAATGGATCGCCTCTGGAACAACGCTGAACTGGGGATCACACCGCACATTCAGCGCAAACTTGACCGCCAGCGGATCCGATGCGGGGATGGGGTGGAGAGGAGATGAAAGGCCCGTAAAATGAATTCACAAATTTCGCCACGAGAAGCAATATGAGCGAGCGCTATTCAGCCACATTATTGACAGATTCAACGTACGCACTTGCCACTATTGTAACCGCAAACGAAATAGCCAAGACCAACCTTTTCGAAAGAATAGAAATATTTCTTTTTCCCCCATTCGAAAATCTCACATTCTTCCAAGCATTATACAATATCGCGTGCTTTCAGGGAGTGCAACTATCAATTAAAAATATTCCATATTTGCCATACAAAGGTATCGTCATTGGCTGTCATTTCAACGACACAGTAATGGCAAAACTCGTCACGCCATACGCTCAAGAAAACAACATCTCGATGTTTATTGACTCAGGCTTCTGGATCGTCAATCAAGCGAAAGCAAAACGCTATCTAACAAATATTTTAGAAGAATTTAGCGCATCAAGAAAACCCATCGGAGCAATAGCAACATCTAGCGACAATAATGAACTTAACCGCATTTCGGCCGCACTAATACTTTGGAACAAACGGTCGCTAACAGAAATCAATTTCCTCAACAGAAGCATTGAGGCATTCAACAAGCTAAGGTCAGAGCAAAAATTGAGGTTCCCAGAACAGGACATTCTACAACAAATCCTTACTCCTGACGAGGTATTTATTTTGGATACAAATAGACACTGGTCAACAATGAATCTGGATCAAAAGTTCCAACACCCATCATCACAAGAAGCCCCAAAGCCTGATAGCGAGAAGCCACTCTTTAAATTCACAGGACACTTTAAACCATGGATAACCATACTACTAAACCCTCTAAAAAAACTATTTTTAGACAAAGTCTCAGAAACTGGAAGAGAAATAAAAATTGACCTGATACATTGTTTTGAGTTTTACGACCACCGACAAAATGCCCTTCGAGAGTTCCATGACAAACAAGACATCTTGCACTGCAATTTAGACAACAAGAACGCGATTATTGAACAATTAAAATATATCGATTTCTTGGCAAAATAAAAAGTTACTTCATTTAGCCTCGTTGAACCATAGCAAGCACTCGGAATCATGACAGAGATCAAACTTGGCGGCTCTTCACCAGCATTTGACAAAACAATTACTCATATACTTGACAAGCTTAGACCACAGCGAGTGATCGAACTAGGTTGTGGGCAAGGGAAGCTTGGCAAACTTCTAAGCCAAAGCAAGATATTGCCCAATGAATATTTAATCGGGGTTCAGCCATTAGCACAAGAATTTGATGCTGACACTTTAAAAGGATACGGTTACACCCAAATTATCAATGAAAGTATTGACAATTTCCTCAAATTACACATTGACCTCTCAACAGATATGTATATAGCGATGGATGTACTAGAACACCTACCATTCAGCGAGATGATCTCGACCGTAGATCAACTTCTATATCACTGCGAATTAATGCTTATAATACATCCATCAAAGCACCCACAGAATGCTGGAGATAACTTATTAGATGCACATAGAACAAGCTTCGAGCTTATAGACCTTGCACAAAGATTCGAGATTATTTATTACAACTTGACGGGATTCGCGCAGATATCATCGATCCACCGCTATCACTTCACCCTTCTGAGAGGGCATATGAACCTAAAAACAGTTCCAGCCCTGATCTAAGCGATTAAAACTAATCCATTCACCTAGACTCTACAATAATGTACACATCTACATTGAGACGCCTATTCAAATATTCGTCAACAGCAGCAAGACGACTATTCTGCAAGATCTCTTTGAACTGATCTTCCGGCTTTCGATTATTGATCTTGATTATTCTTACCTCCTACATCAACTAATCAACCGACTGCCATCGACTTGGACGAGACCCATTGATCCTGGCGTAGCAATCCTTTAATACATTCTTATAGCAAGAGAATTGTGCCTGTTTGTTCGACTCATAAGTTCATTCTCAATTCTCCTGAATGCCAGAATCTCACTGCGATTGAATGAGATGTTACTTGAAGAAGACTTAATCGACATGGATCTCTTTCTTACTTCTTATATTTATCAAGCTTAGACATCAACAAAATCAAGGCAATAGTCCCAGCCCCCCCACCTGACTACTCAATCCTGCATTCCTTACTCAAAAGGTCCGCATCCACCCCGCAAGACACCCATGCAGTCACCCTAAGCCCTCTTAATATCCAAAGGGTTTAAACCAAATATCAATCTCAATGTAAATATATAAAAGTTTTGATCAAAAATATACATTCAATTATGATTTCATGACATATCAAAGGAAATTCCCCTTCCCAAAAGAAAGACGGATTGAACTACAACTTCTTCTGCTGATTTCGATGGAAGTGATTCAACATGATGAATCCTGTACCTCTCCACTTTCCTTGATCACCTGGTTCCCCTGGTGGCAACTGTGTAATTCGGGGAACATATGTTCCCCGAAAGACTTTCGAACTGCTTATATGCGCTTGTGGAGAGGGCTCAGAGTTCTTTAAGTCCTCCAAACAATCTTCGTAGAAATCAGGAACATGATCTCTGAGGAATCCAACTAATGAGTTTCCCATGCCACAGTTATGGCACTTGAACGCATAGAAACCTTCCTTGCAAAATAAGTAGGCTCTTGCCTTCGTAGAACTTTTTTACTATCACCACAATATGGGCAGCGAAAGTTAAAGCATCCTTGACTGACGGTCTTGCAGTACCGAAATCGTGAGGCAGCACGGTTTTCATAAAGCTGATAATTCATAACTCTCCAAACATTGAATAAGTGTTGACTAATTAGTCAAAACAAGTTTTTACCTAAGCACCAATAAGATCGATCAACTCCGAGAGATTTATCTGCTCATCAAGCTGAAAGGGATGTTTAACATCAAAGAGCAAGTTGGCTCCAACAGAGGATCTGAAAGAGTCGGGGGCACATTTGCCTTCAAATACTGCCGCAAAAATAAAAGGGTTTTCGTCCAGGCATTCCAAAGCACTCACCACGGAATTTTTCTGCGTCTCTGACGCCAATAATAAGACGACGCAGTTGACAATCATATTATTACTATTCACAAGTTAATGCTCGCATATATTAGGCGGCTTGAATTTTCAAGACTATTACATTATAAATAAATTAAACAATATTGTCAATCCATGCTTCTCTTCTTTAAGCACAAATGTGCGTGTTCCACAAATATCCTTGCCGAGAACATTCCAATCAATCTATCGACAGAACATCCAACAACTTCACCACACCTTGGGCTCCTGAACTTCTCTCGTCTTTCCTCAATTCACTGCTCCTTGCTCTGCCTCACCATGTCGGCACCTTCACTCGCCCTGTTGGCTTGGCATAGTTCCTGAGCAGCTCCTCAGTGCGATGTCCTGCCACTGCAGCCAAATCAGCAGGACTATTCCCAAGTGCAAGGGCATGACTCAGAAACGAATGACGTTGGGCATAGAGACGCCGTGGAGTCAGTCCCACACTTCGCTGCGATCGCTTCCAGACCTTCTCTAACCCCGAGTCATACAGATGCCCATGGCTCCTTGGCGTCACAAACACCAAGCCATCCTTTGTATTCAGTCCAAAGCACTGCATGGTCTTCCTGTGCTGCCTCAGCACCTCAACGACCTGCTGAATTAATGGCACAACACGCGCCTTGCCTGTCTTGGTGCCTGACCAAAGTCTTTGATGCGTCGCAGTGCCATCACGCCTCAACGTCTTACTGATCAGCAGCTCACCTTCATCAAGACGGACACACTCCCAGGTCAATCCAATCACTTCTGCATTCCTCAACCCTGTGCTTAACCACAAGGCAAAGCAGGGGTAAAACCACTCCTCATTGCACCTGAGATCGTTAAGCACACTCTTGATCTCTTCCCTACTCAGCACCTCCTCCTGTTCGGCAATCCAAACCGGAGCACCACCGATAGGCATTAGTCACCCTTGCCTGCTTCTTCTCCTTTGCCAGTGCCCTGAGCGAATCGAGCCAATCCTGATCTCGACCCTCCACCAGTGAGCGGTATCGATTCAGAGACAGGTCCAAATCCCCCTGCTGGGCATAACGCCAGATCTCAGCGCAGATGGCTTGTCCCCTGGCCTGGCGACAGGATCGTCAAAACGGCCAAGGCAATTGATGAAATGGTCTCGACCATCGAGACTCAATCTGACTTGGAGAGCACCGTTGTTGTCCCTCACTCTCGGTGGTTTCTTCAACATCACGCTCTCTTTCATCGAAGTCGGGCTTAGGGCTGGCACCCCTCAAAAGCCAAGCCAGATCAATCGATCCGGCAGCTCTTGATAGCCCTATGGGGTCTCAACGCAAGATTCAATGCCCTTCTGGCTCGGGTTCTGGCTTATGGAGTCAGGAGAGTCCTGAGCATCCCTGAGCGATTCCTCCAAAACGCCTGCAACAACAAGGCAACGGCACGCCTCGCCTCGCCCGTGGCGACAAGCTGCATCACAAGTTCGTAGTGATCGATAACAAAACCATGATCACGGCATCCTTCAAATGGTCACCCGCTGCCGCCCACACCAATTGATGAAACGCTGCTGGTGATTCACCACCCAAGCTCGCTGCTCATTTCACCCATGAGATGGATCGTCTCTGGGAGACCGCAGAGCTGGGGATCACGCCGCATATCCAACGAAAACTGGATCGGCAAAAGATCCGCTGTGGGGATGGAGTGGAGAGGGGCTGAGAAAAGGGCAGAGTGGATGAGAGATAATGAGACAATCAAACCCTGGCAACCACTGGAGTAAGATCAATAGTGAGAGTTTTCTTTAACCATCTCGCAAAGTGTGGAGGCTCGACAATCAATGCAATCGCAAAAGAAGAATATGGAGAAGACTTTCACAGACTGAGCCCCAGCACCGAGACAGACGAATTGAATGAATGGCTGAGTAAGAAAAAATGCTTCATCACATCAGAGATGAACTTTGCGAAAGTAGAAAATATATTGTTACTACTTAATGATCAAAAACTTATAAGAATCATCTTGTCGAGAGATCCAGTCGAGAGATTCATTAGCTTCTGCGCGCATAGCACAAGAGACAGCCTTGGCAAAGATGAACCTGGAACAGGATTTTGGGGAATGGAAGACATTATCAAACAACCGATGAGCGCCAACGCATGGATGAGATCATGTCTATCAAGAATGCAACACATACTTGAAGACAAAGACAACTCTCTGAAACTTTTAGGGGAAGACAGTAGGTGGACTTTCAGCATCTACTCACAATGGATGCTGGCAAGTTTTCAATCTCACTTTGACTTCAATGAAGGGAAGCTAACACCTGTTGGAATACGCAATCAAAGAGCGCACATATGTCACTGGCGATCCCAGCCTAATGTCACATCCCAGATTAATAGATTCCTGATTCAGTTCTATTCTGCATGGGGGACCACAGACGACATCCCCTTATTCATCAAGACACTGAGCAAAACAGGAATCTTTTCTTCCGAAAGAGCAGAAAACGAGATTGAGATCAAGAACTCATCAAAAAAAGCACAAGAGAGCAAACAAAAACTCTTTGAAATTAGCGAAGACTTAATTGCCGAATACTATGCAATGCTTCCAGAAGAGTTTTGGTTTCATGATATATGTTCACAACTTGCAAGCCAGCGCTGGGAGCATCTAAAGCCAAAATAGGAGACAGAGACAGTCACTTAATTCAGTAATTCCTTGTTAGCAGTTCTTCGGCACAACTAGAGACAGGATCCTCAAAAAACTACTCTCTTGTTTGTGATAAAGGCAGCTTCTTCAATGCATCAGAGATTAATCGATCCACAGACGGTGAGACTATTATCGATACCATTACAGACCTCCCTTCGTCTTGATCATTTGATTGAGCATTCGCCTAGAGAGATAGGACAACTAATCTGATCGACTCATCCCCTTCCCATCGGCGAACTCCTCAACCAGATCAAGGACATCCTCATTCCTGCGACTGACGGATACATTAATAACCCTAGTCTTATCGCGAGATACAACAGTCACTACAGCAACTCAGCAAATGAACCTCTTGGCGAGACAGGCAAGCAATCAAGCTAACGGATAAAACTATTTTGCTGAATTCCTGGAGCGTCTTACTGGCATAACTTGAGGCAATCTTGAATTCACCCGCGACACTATCTTTGGAATCACATAGACGACTTAAAACGACGATTCCTTTTTTACTGAAAAAGCCGTTAATTGCTTTATTGATAAACTCCGATGGCGACGACCCATAGAGGAGACTCCTGGTAATTTGGGTTACACGATCAGGCCTCCAACAAGCCAAATTCAATAACGACACTTGTTCGCTCATCATTGTCGAAATCCATCTCATTGCAGCTGCATTCGAGGCGGGAAGCTAGAATAAAATATTATTATTTTGAACCTCCACCCAACCAACAGCTTATGCGAAAAAAATCATCCTTAACAAGCCTCTCAACCCTGGCAATAACAGTTAGTTTTCTAACTCCTTACGCCAAAGCAAATCAAATCAGAAGCAGCTGCTGGAATATGCACACTGACGTTGCGAGCGCAGCAGGCCATGGAGCAGGGTGGAAGTTCCTAGGTGCATGTTCAGTTACCTTGGCCGGTGACGGAAGCGTTAAGACGATCACATTGCAACGAGGCGAAACCTACAAAATCAAACCTTTCCCCAACTACAACGGCTTTGTCCTCAAACCAGGTCAATCACCGGTCGGCCTCTGGACATACGGAATATGGAAAGATGACTCCCAAAAATCCGCAGTCGTCGCAACCGAAACCTGGAAACCAAGCTGGCGCTATTAACAAAACCAGACATTGTAACCACGCAAGAAAACTTTAACGACTTAAACAAGAGCAAAAAACTTATGAGCAATAATCATAATCATGACATAATTATTCGACCCAGTATCCACTTGTTTTTCGGTTAATCGACATATCAAGACACAGCATCTGCACAAACTGTTCTCTGGCTTGTCATACCCGCACACGTTCAAAGGCACCAGTGATCAATCAATCGCAAACGAGACGTGTATCCAGGCCTTAGCACCTTCTTCTTAACCGCATCAGTAAGACCTGCCCACGAAGATCGAAAATCAGAACGACATCATCAAGCGTCAGAAATATCGGTTGCACACACCCATCCATGATTCCCCGTGGCCATCTCTCAACCAGGGCAGGAAGCGACTGCTTGAACACAGCTTGGTCTTTCGAGTCACGTCAAAATGACCCTATGAAAAAGCTTCGTCTGATTCCGTCGCTGCTGTTGCTGCTCGCAGCAGCACCCCTTCAGGCAGAGACGTGGGTTCCCTGGCCGACCAAAGAGCAGCTCCGCAAGATTCAGCTGGAGGCCTACAGCTGCTCGAGGGAAAACATCGAGGCTCCATGCAGCAATAGCCGGGAACTCGCTGACGCGCTGATGGATCATCCCCGACTCCCCGGAAACTGCAAAGACATTCTTTGGGAGATCATTGAAACGTCCAAGGTGGCACCCAGGAACGACTACAAACGTCGCGATCAAATCGATCAACCAGCCAGACGACTGACAACCCTTTGCGCTGAACCCGTCAAAAAGCAGGACAAGCCCCGGAGACCCCAAGGTCCCGGAGCTTCAGCCCAGTCCTGAGCACAGCAGCGACCGATCAGTCGAAATCGAAACTGAAGCGCTGGCCTTGCATCAGTTGACCCAACTCAGTGCGGGCCTCCTCCAGAAGAGCGCTATGCACCTCGGGGTGTTTCTTGATCTCATCCACAAACGTCTACACATCAGCGGCGGTGAGCCCGTGGCTGGTGATTTTGATGTGAACTTTGCTTTGGAAACTTCCAAATAAAGCTTTCTGCTCTTCAGTAAGGCTTGATGAGCCGGGATCACTGACATCCATCACACAAGGAGGAAAAGATTCAGCGCGACGCCTCATGCTTCAGCATTTTGAGAAGAATCTCCGAGGTGGAGACCATTTCCGCAAAGCTAAGTTCGCTTTCCTGACCGGCAAGGTCAGTCGCTAACGCGCACACAGGTGTGAAACGGTCTGCGGCGTCGCAGCTGTTTGACAACCGAACGATGGCATTGGAAAGCTTTCCGCGCAGGCATTCTTCAGACCCGCCTCGATTGAGCACAGCTGTCGCTGCAGCGGATGCTCCAGACGACGCCTCTGGGTAGGGAACAGCCTGTTTCCAAGCCTGTGAAGCCTGCAGTGGGTCCACGCCGATCAAACCAAGCGAAAGGCCTGAACCCATCAACAGAATCAACACGGATCGGCGCATAGCTCGGAAGGAAAACGACGGGAGGACGTCTAACGACCACAACTGGTCTTCGCCATCACGCTGCCACGGGGTTTCCGTGTTTACGTTTCAAACAGTCCCACTCTCTTTGATGACCACCGCGGCCCCAGCGGAACCGACGCAGCATCAGGTGCGCCTCTCCACCCCCTTTACGGATCAGAAGCCCGGTACATCCGGGCTTCGGAAGAGCAGCAGACAGTTTGAAGAACCGAACTATCTGGAAAGCTTCATCGAGGCCGCCTTCCGCACCCTGCCCGGTGTCCAGGGTGGAACTCTCGTTCTGGGTGGCGATGGCCGCTACGGCAACCGCCGTGCCATCGATGTGATCCTTCGCATGGGGGCAGCCCACGGGCTGAGCAAGGTGATCGTTACAACCGGCGGCATTCTCTCCACACCTGCGGCATCAAACCTGATCCGCGAACGGGAGGCCATCGGCGGCATCATTCTTTCCGCCAGCCATAACCCCGGCGGTCCTGAAGGCGATTTCGGGGTCAAGGTGAATGGCGCCAATGGTGGGCCGACACCAGCAAGCTTCACCGATGCGGTGTTCGAGTTCACCAAGACCCTGCAGCAATACACGATTGTTGAGGCTGCAGCGATTCCGCTGGATGCGCCCGGTCTGCACAGCATCGGCGCGATGCAGGTGGAGGTGATCGACGGCGTCGACGATTTCGTTGCGCTGATGCAGAAGCTGTTCGACTTCGATCAGATCCGCGATCTGATCCGCAACGACTTCCCGCTGGCCTTCGACGCGATGCATGCCGTCACCGGGCCCTACGCCAGCCGCCTGTTCGAGGGGCTGCTGGGCGCACCGGCGGGGAGCGTGCGCAATGGCATGCCACTTGAGGACTTCGGCAACGGTCATCCCGACCCCAACCTCACCTACGCCCACGAGCTGGCCGAACTGCTGCTCGAGGGCGACGACTACCGGTTCGGTGCCGCCTGTGACGGCGATGGCGACCGCAACATGATCCTGGGTCAGCGCTGCTTCGTGAACCCCAGCGACAGCCTCGCGGTACTAACCGCCAATGCCACGCTGGCTCCCGCCTACGCCTCCGGCTTGGCAGGGGTGGCCCGATCCATGCCCACCAGCGCTGCGGTGGATGTGGTGGCCAAGGAGCTGGGAATTGACTGCTTCGAAACTCCCACGGGCTGGAAATTCTTCGGCAACCTGCTGGATGCCGGCAAGATCACCCTCTGCGGTGAAGAAAGTTTCGGCACGGGCAGCAACCACGTGCGCGAGAAGGACGGGCTCTGGGCCGTACTGTTCTGGCTGCAGATCCTGGCGGAGCGCCGCAGCAGCGTTGCCGAGATCATGGCCGAGCACTGGAAGCGCTTCGGACGTCACTATTACTCAAGGCACGACTACGAAGCCGTTGCCAGCGATGCTGCCCATGGCCTGTTTGACCGCCTCGAGGGCATGCTTCCCAGCTTGGCGGGTCAGCCCTTTGCGGGTCGCAGCGTCAGCGAAGCCGACAACTTCAGCTACACCGACCCTGTGGATGGTTCGGTGACCACGGGGCAGGGTCTGCGGATCCTCTTGGACGACGGCAGCAGGGTGGTGGTTCGTCTTTCAGGCACAGGCACCAAGGGAGCCACAATCCGCGTGTATCTGGAAAGTTATGTTCCCAACAGCGGCGATCTCAACCAGGACCCCCAGGTTGCCCTGGCCGACATGATCAGTGCCATCAACGACCTGGCTGAGATCAAGCAACGCACGGGCATGGATCGGCCGACCGTTATTACCTGATCGTCCAAGACCTGATCGGGTGAGGGTCACGCAGCTTTGGGATGGCTCCCAAAGCTGCGCTTGCCACCAAAAAAGCCGCCCCTCTGTGCGGCTTTTGATTGGCTGTAGTTAGCCAGGACTTAGGGGAGGAGGGGTCAACCTCGGCGCCCACGGCGGGGATTGTACCGCCGGTAGGCCTCATCCGTGGTTTCTTCCTGCAGCTGGCGCATCGATTCGATCGAGAATCCAGCTAAACCACCGGAGGAGATGATCATCACAAAAAAGAGGCGTGCTCTTGAAGGGTTGATTTCAGCAGGCGTATTAGCGATCAGCACCGAAAGGAAATAAGCGACACAACCGCCGACCGCACTGCCGATCGCGATCGCCAACAAGACCCGCATGCCACTGAAGGGTTTGCGGGTCTTCACCTCTGGGGTGGGGGTATGAGAAGGATCCATCAGCTCGGCTGGGAAGTCGTCTTGACAGAATCAAGATCACCGGCTCCACCTTCACCTCCCTCCAGTGGCTTTGCATCGGCCTGCCCTAATACGGACTTCATCACGGTGTAGAAGACAGGCACAACAAGGGTGGAGAGGAAGGTGGCCACCAACAATCCACCGAACACCACAAGACCAAGGGACGCCTGACTCTGTGCTCCAGCGCCCTTGGCCAGCATCAATGGAAGGAAACCCGTCAAAGAGGAGATCGACGTCATCAAAATCGGGCGCAATCGCGACTTGGCCGCAAAGCGAGCCGCATCGACCGCAGACATGCCCTTACCCATCTGCTGGTTGGCTAAATCAACGATCAAAATTGCGTTGCCACCCGCCAAACCGATCAACATCACGAGGCCCACCTGGGCGTAGATGTTCAAGACCTGGCCTGCCCCACCGAGAAACACCAACGCACCCAGCAATGCAGTGGGAACCGTGAGAAGAATGATGATCGGATCGGTGTAGCTCTCGTACTGCGCAGACAGGACCAGAAACACTGCCAAGATGCCCAGGGCAAAGATCACCACCGCGAGAGATCCGGCCTTGACCTCCTCACGGGAAATGCCTGTCCAGTCGTAGCCGAGCCCCTGGTAATTCCCGTCTTCAAAGGTCTGCTTCATCGCAGAGATCGCCTGGCCGGAGCTTCGCCCAGCAGCAGGACTTCCCTCCACCTTGATCGAGCGGAACAGGTTGAAATGGGGAATCACACTCGGGCCATTGATCGGCTTGATCTTGAAAAACTCCGACAGGGGAATCTGCTCACCTTTGTTGTTGCTGACGTACGTGGATGTCAACTGTTGGGGCTTGGATCTGTTGACGTCATCTGACTGCACATACACCCTGCGGACCTTGCCCTCCTGGAAGGTGTCATTAACGTAAGCACCACCAAAATTGATGCTGAATGCCGACATCGCACTGCCATAGTCCACACCCAGCGAAGCCATCGTTTCGCGATCTACAGAGATCTCGTACTGGGGCGATTCCGGAGAAAATAAGGTGTAAACACGACTTAAGAGGTCATTGGCATTTGCACTTTGAATGATTTGTCCTGCGGATTCAAAGAACTCCGAAAGGGAATAGGCGCCACTGCTCCGATCCAGAAGTTGGAATTCAAAGCCAGCTCCTGTGCCATAACCAGGAATCGAGGGAGGCTCCACCACAATCACTCGACCACCATCAATCTGGGTAGCAAACTTCTTGTTAAGCCTCTGCACAATGGCAGAGACGGAATCATCAATATTAGGCTCTTTGTTGAGGATGAATTTCTTAAAATTAGCAACAATCCAATTGTCCTTACCTGGGCGTTCGTCCCAATGCCGGGTTCCAAAGAAGAAAAACCCTTTGTTGGGAGCGTTGCCGTCTAGGCTAGCCCCGCTAAATAGAGCAGCGGATGCTATCGCTTTTTCCGAACGGAGAACCTCAGCAACCTGTTTATTGATCTCCAATGTTTTTTCATTGGACACACCCTCAGGAGCCTGAACAAAGCCAACGGAGTATCCCTGGTCTTCGATGGGAACAAAACCACCAGGAACTCTTGTAAAAGCGAAACCGGTGAGCAGAATCCCTGCAGCCAACGCCGCCATCACAACAGGACGAGCCTTCAGGGCGAGGTCGAGAATGCTGGAATAGCGCTTCTCAAAGCCGCCATAAAAATGGTTAAAGGACGTGAAAATTCTCGGGACAAACCAACCGACTACAAGGCCAATCGCTGTAAAGAGAATGACTGGAAAAAGA
This sequence comes from Synechococcus sp. MIT S1220, assembly GCF_047303025.1. Classification (NCBI taxonomy): domain Bacteria; kingdom Bacillati; phylum Cyanobacteriota; class Cyanophyceae; order Synechococcales; family Synechococcaceae; genus Synechococcus; species Synechococcus sp. MIT S1220. The sequence continues at coordinate 3,272,368 of NZ_CP138939.1, forward strand.
TTTGAGATGGCCGATGAGGTCACAACACCCACCACTGCACCACCCAGGGCAAAGGGAAGCCTGAGCGGAAGGGAGGTGACCTTTGAAGCCAGGAATCCAACAACAGCGGCAATGATTGTGGGGATCAGAGCACGTGCTGCACCATCTCCAGCACTCAGCAGGCCATAGATGAATCCCAAGGTGACGCCGGCGACGGCATATTGATTGCGATTGAGCTCTTTGGTATCCCGAGACAACAGCAACGCTGAAAGCATCGGAGAGAAGGTCAGAGCATTGAAGGTCGAAATACTGATCGAGAACAGAATCGTGGCTGCAAACTGCTTGTAGATCGTTCCGGTTGCACCAGGGAAGAACAGCACAGGAATGAAGACAGCCATCTTCACCAAGGAGGTGGCAATCACAGCACTAAACAGCTCATCCATGGTTTCCATGGCCGCCTGAACAGCAGTCAAACCCTCCGATTTCTTGGCGGAGGTGTCTTCCACCACAGTGATGGCATCGTCCACCACCAAACCTGTCGCCAGGACCAGGCCGAACAGCGTGAGTTGATTAAGCGAAAAACCGAAGGCCAGCACAAGACCAAAGGTTCCGATCAAAGCGACCGGGATCGCAATCGCCGGCACCAGTGTTGCCTTCCAGTTCTGGAGAAACAGGAACAGAATCAACACCACCAAGATCACCGCATCCCGCAGGGAGTTGGTCACACCCTTGATCGACTGATTAATGAAGTCGGTGACATCGAAGATGTTCTCCACTTCAAGGCCAACGGGCAGCGTCTTTTCAAAGTCGCTGATCACCTGCTTAACGCCGTCAGAAACAACAATGGCGTTGCTTCCCGTGAGCTGGTAAATCGCCACGCCGACCGCGGGATTGCCTCTGAGGTCGAGGGCATCGATGCCGTAAACCTCACCACCGAGGCTGACACGGCCCACATCCTTGAGACGAATCAGTCCGCCATCATCTGTCGTCTTGAGAATAATGTTCTCAAATTCCTGTGGTGTTGTTAAACGCCCCTGCAGCTGAACGGTGAAGGTAAATTCTTGACCTTTCGGCGCTGGAGCACCACCAATTTTGCCGGCAGGAACCAACCGGTTCTGACTGCGCAGCTGCGTTACCACATCATTGGAACTGATGCCATTCGCGGCCAATTTTTCAGGATCGAGCCAGAGGCGGAAGGCGATTTTGCGATTTCCGAAATAAACAACGTCTCCGACCCCTTGAACACGCTTGATGTTGTCAGTGAGATTTTTGTCGAGATAGCCACTAATGGTCTCAACACTGTATTCAACTTGGGAAGGATCTTTGTTGATGAAGTTGTAAACCAGTAGTGCTGATGTGGACGACTTATTGACAGTGACACCCGATTTACGAACTTCTTCAGGCAGCTGCGGCTCTGCGAGGGCCACCCTGTTCTGCACATTCACCTGGTTGATGTTGGCGTCCGTGCCGCTGTTGAACGACACACTGATCGAACTCACACCATCAGCTGAACTATTGGAGGTGATGTAATCCATCTCCTCAACGCCATTGATCTGTTGCTCCAGAACAGAGGTCACGCCCTGTTCAACGGAAACGGCATCGGCCCCCACATAGGTGGCTTGAACCTTCACCGTGGGAGGAGCGATATCTGGAAGATTTTCGATTGGCAGGATTGGAATGGCAATCAAACCAACGATCACGATCAGCAGACTGCAAACCGTGCTGAGGACAGGCCTCGTGATGAAATTATTGGAAGCGGACATCGATCAACCTCAGTTCGCTGGTGCTGGAGCCACGGACGTGCCAGCGTCCTTGGATTGAATCTGCACAGGCATGCCGTGCTTGAGGTTGAGCAAATTGGTGGTGGCCACCTGGGCGTTGGGCTCAAGGCCTTTTGTGATCGGATAAAGATTGTTCTCCAGCTCACCCACCGTCACGGGTGTCTGAATGGCAAACAGCGCATTGTCCGGGAGCTTTCCAGCCTCCTTCGCTTTGTTCAGCGCATCTATATCCGCCTTCCCAGGATTGGCTTTCAGGTCGTCGAAACTCCCGAGTCGGAACACAAAGCTTTGTCCGGATGTCTGTGTAATGGCGACGAAGGGAACAGCCAGTTCCTCCTTCGCTTTGATCAGCACCCTGGTTCGCAAACGTTGGCCATTGAGCAACGTCCCGTCGGGATTGGCGAAAACCGCCTTAACCAGCAACCCCTGAGTCTTCTCATTGATCTGTGGGTTGATGGTGTCAACCTTCCCTGTGCTGATAACCGTTTCATTGCCCGGGGCACTGAGAAGCACGGGTTGGCCAATCGCCAACCGGTCTGAGAAAACTGCGGGCACCTCTACACGCGCTTCGAGCTCAGTGTTCTGAACAAGGCTGGTGAGGGTTTGCCCCTTGTTGATCACATCACCCACCTTCACCAATACATCAGAGACGAATCCGGCGGACGGCGCCCGCAGGTTGCTGTAACTGAGGGTGGCTTCAGTAGCTTTGATCATCTCCCTGGCCACGTCGACCTGCTTTTGAGCTGAGATGTATGCCGTCCGTTTCTGATCCCGCCTCTGTTCCGAGCTAGCACCCTGCTTGGCCAGATATTCGTAGCGTTCCCACTCGGTTTTCGTCCTGTCTGCTTCCGCCTCGGCTTCAGCAAGCTTCGCCCGGTCAGAGGCGAGCTGGGCCCGGATCTGAGCTTGATCGAGGACCATCAGCAGCTGTCCTGGCTGCACTTGGTCACCCTGGCGGATCATCAGCTCAAGAATCCGGCCCGATGCTTGAGCCGCCAACTGCACTCGATTGGTTGCTTCCAACGTGCTGACGGTGTCGACACCTTCAGTGAATTCGGCCATCGCGGCCGCTGCGGTTTGAACCTTGGGCGGCGGTGGCTGAGCAACCTCTTCGCCTGCGCAGGAACTGACCGTGATCAGTGCGGCGAGGGGAAGGAGTAATCGCAGCGGATGACGCACAGAATTCCAGTCTTTAAGCGGATTATGAGCATGAATAGGCACGGTGACGACCTGGCCGGGCTACCGGCAGAATTGGCACCAGGCTTGCTGCCACGTTGAGCCAAGATCTCTTTGCCTATCAAGGGGAACAGCAACGCCAGCGGCTTGCACCACTGGCGGATCGAATGCGCCCTCGAACCCTTGAAGAATTCGAGGGCCAAAGCGGGATCCTGGCGGATGGACGCCTGCTTCGACGAGCGATTGCTGCCGACCGTGTCGGCAACCTGATTCTGCATGGACCACCCGGGGTTGGGAAAACAACCCTGGCCAGGATCATCACGAACCACACCCGGGCCCATTTCAGCAGCCTGAATGCCGTGCTCGCAGGGGTCAAAGATCTCCGCCTTGAAGTGGACGCCGCCCGTCAACGCCTAGAGCGCCATGGTCTGCGTTCGATCCTGTTCATCGATGAGGTCCACCGTTTCAACAGCGCTCAGCAGGATGCTCTGCTGCCCTGGGTGGAGAACGGAACCGTCACGCTGATTGGGGCCACAACAGAAAACCCATATTTCGAGGTCAACAAAGCATTGGTGAGCCGCTCCAGGCTGTTCCGACTGCTTCCGCTCGCGCCCAAGGAACTGCACCGATTGCTGAAGCGAGCTCTCAGCGATCCCGAACGGGGCTATGGCCAGCGTTCGGTGTCGGTCAGCCCTGAGGCGGCGAATCATCTCGTTGATGTGGCCAACGGTGATGCCCGAAGCCTGCTAAACGCCCTGGAACTGGCGGTGGAAAGCAGCCCACCCGATCACGGCGGCACGATTCAGATCGAGCTCGGCACGGCTGAAGAATCCATCCAGGAACGCGCCGTGCTCTACGACAAGCACGGCGATGCGCACTACGACACCATCAGTGCCTTCATCAAATCCATCCGGGGATCCGATCCGGATGCATCCCTCTTTTGGCTGGCGCGGATGATGGAAGCGGGCGAGAACCCCCGCTTCATCTTTCGGCGCATGCTGATCGCCGCTGGTGAGGACATCGGACTGGCTGATCCCCAGGCGATTGTTGTGGTCGAAGCCTGCGCCGCCACGTTCGAACGGGTTGGCCTACCTGAAGGCTTGTATCCACTCGCCCAGGCAGCCCTCTACCTGGCCAGCACGGAAAAAAGCAACAGCGTTATGGGCTTCTTCGATGCCTTGAAGACGGTCCGGAATGCCAACCGGCAGGACGTGCCAAGCCATCTGCGGGATGCCAACCGGGATGGGGCCGCTTTTGGTGACGGCGTTGGGTATCGCTACCCCCATGCCTACACGGACCACTGGGTTGAGCAGCAGTATCTGCCTGGTGCACTTCAGGGAGAGGTGTTCTGGCAACCGGGTGCACTGGGTTGGGAAGGAACACGGCGGGATCGGATGGCCGAACGCAGGGCTGCACAGCTCGCCGCGGCCGCTGAACTGGCGGCGGATCATCCACTGCTGCTGAGCAGCGGGCCCGACAGTCCCGCCCTCGAGCGCTGGATTCAGCGTCAGCTCGGGCAAGAGGGAGAGCGCTTGCATCAGCTGCGGGAGAAACTCTGGGATGGCGTGCCCTGGAAACGCAACGATCGGGTGCTGCTGGTGGGCATCCGTTCCCTGCTCTGGGCCCTTGATCCACTGCGGGCGGCACCGGAGGGCGGCGTCACATTGCTGGCTGCATCGGAGAACGACCGCCAACGCCTCGAGGCCCAGATCACGTTGCTTGAACCGGAGCATCGCCCCCAGCTACTGGTGGGGGGCACGGAAACCTTGACAGCGTTGCCGAACGCCCAACGGTTCGAGTGGATTGGGGGGCGCCTCAGCGCAGCTGAGTATCCAGGCTCCATGGGGAGCACCTTCTGGACACAACTCGGGCAACGCTGTTGCCCGGGGGCCGGATTACGACTGCTGATCAGCAAAGCGGCAGCCGGACCAGCGGCCGCTTTGCTGCGGACACTCAACACGTCGAGCACACAGCTGGAACCGCTGATCAAACGGGAAGAAGACTGGCTGGCGCAGCAGACACCACCTCTGATGGAGCTGCGTCAGCAAGGCTGGACCGTGACCGAAACCGCCTGGAGCGAGACGGTCGAACTGGGCTCCAGCGGCGATCTGATCGAGCGTTGGCTAGGTGACGGGTCCGCCTACCGCCAAGCGATGACAGGCATTGATGAAGCCTTGCTGCTGCAGCTGCGCACCCTGATGAAAAGCCTTGACGGCAAAGGAATCCGAATGCCGATGCAGCATCGGTTGTTCAGTGGCGAATTGGCACAAAAAAACCCCAGCGAAGCCGGGGCTGAATAAATGAATGAAGACTCAGCGCCTGATCACCAGAGGGGACGAGCTGGAGCGGGAGCAACGGAGCGAGTCGGCTCAGCGGGCAGCTGAGAGTTGGCCTGGACGCAAGCGGGCAGGAAGACGTACCAGGAGAGCAGTGAAGTGCACTGGGCGTCGCCTTCGCACTTGTCAGGAGCACAGACATTCTGAACACCGTCATAGGTGCTGCAGGTGTCAGCCAGACGGAAGTCGACAGGCAGGAAGCTCATGATTCCAGCGGAAGACAGCTTGCCATCTACTGAGTCAAGGATGATGGCGGAGCGAAGAGCGACCACAGCGGTCGACTTCATCTTCCAGTAGGGAAAGTAGGAACGGGTCTGATCCTTGAGGAACTTGACACCGTCAGAGGAATACAGGAAGCGTGAAACGCCGACCACATCGACCGAGTAGGTCTTGGTCATACCTTCCTGAATTTCCTCAGAAGTCCAACCGGAAGAGTTGACACCTGCCAGAAGAGCGCGGTCGGTGATTTCTCCGGTGGTGAGGAAAGTCTTGAACTCGGAGGACGTGGTGGTCCAGACAGCACCACCTGTATTCCAACGAACAGGGCGCTTGGTACGAGCTTCAGCAGGAAGCGCCAGAGCGGTAAGGGTTGCGCCGGCGAGAACGCCAGCTGCGAGACGAGTGAACACGGACGACAAAAGGGGACGTCATTAAAAAAAATAGCTGTCCAGAGAAAAAACGCCAACTCTCTATCAACGCTGGAGCAGCCCAAATTGGGACCATTCGTACGCGATTGACTGACCGGCTGCTCAGCGGCCCTGTCCCTCGATCTTTAAAGGACTCCAGCACCGCGGACAATGTCCTGCAAACGGTTGACCGACGTGTTCACGATCACCCTTGCAATGTTGAGTGAACAATTGTTGGATGAACAATTAATTGCTGCGCCGTTCCACGAGAGCCAAATAGGCCTCACGCCCTCGTCTCGGCACGATCCACAATTTGGTTGACACCGCATCACGTTCCACCCGTGCGGTGACATCGCTGGATGAGCAAAGTCCCAAAGCCAGCAGCGAATCTGCGAATTCGTCCCAGTACTGACGTGTCATCTGAGCGTGCGTGAAATCCATCAGCAGCGATTCCGCTTCGCGGCGTTGGTCCAATGTGATGTCCCGTTCACTGAGATGGGAGACCATTGTTTTTTGATCTGACCCAAGCATCAGTGGAAAAAGGCACCATCAAGACGGATCGCGCGACGAGGTCTCACAAGACCTGCCCAACCGATCACCAACAATCCGATGGCTACCAGACCGCTGCTCAATCGCACGGCGATCAAACGGCCACCCAGGCCCCCCTCGAAAGACCATCTCACCGGAGGCAGATCTGCAGGTCCTGTCCCGACTGATCGACATCACACGCGACCGCGATCTGCCAGTCGCCAAATTGATAATGACGAATCCGAACCCGATCACCATGGTCGAGGTGATTGGCCACTTCAGCATTGCCTGACCATGACCAGGCAGACAAATCTCGGGCCAGCGAACCGCGTTGCCATTTGATCGCCGCTTCTTTGGCAAGCCACTGACGCAGCACCTCCGATCTGCAGGCCTTCGAGGACATGGAATTCAGACCGTCCAGATCGCGGCGACAAAAAAAGCGCCTGGCCAGTGTCAGGGCATGAAACGATCGATCCGACCGCTCCAGGTCAATGCCGATTGGCAAAACAGACCAGGCCAGAGCAAGCGCGTCATGGCTGTGGGAAATGCTGACGAAGCCCCATCCACGGTCAAGGGTTGCAGGCTGCCCGGGCGGCGCATGCACTGGAATGAGCCCAGGGTCTCGATCAAAGTGTCTGGACAGACAGCGCCGCAGCCATGCCCGGGTGAAGCGGTACTGATCGGCGCGGCGACCCGCCAACGCATCAGCAGCGATCAACTCCTCCGGAGACAACAAAGCCGCCGGCAGTGGAACCGGCGCAGACGGGATCAGCCACAAGGCCATTACGCTGCCGAGATCCTTGTTTGAGCAATCCCGTGGCCCTGGAGATCGGCGATCAGGCACCGAATTTCTCACTCCCGAATCAGGACGGAACGTCCGTACAGCTCTCGGACCTGAAGGGCCAACGGGTTGTTCTCTATTTCTATCCAAAAGACGACACCCCGGGTTGCACCAAGGAGGCCTGCAATTTCAGAGACCGCTGGGAGCGCTTCAGCGACGCTGGAATCAATGTGCTGGGCATCAGCAAGGACAATGCAACCTCCCACACCAAGTTCATTACCAAACACGAACTGCCCTTCACCCTTCTGACTGATCCTGAACCCTGCCCAGTCGCCAGCAGCTACGACAGCTACGGGCTGAAGAAATTCATGGGCCGGGAGTACATGGGGATGATGCGGCACACATTTGTGATCGATGCGGAAGGCAAGATCGAGCGGATCTATCTCAAGGTGAAGGCAGCCACCATGGCAGACACAATTTTGAGCGATCTGGGCCTCAGCTGATCCCATCGATCAGATTCACCACACCTTTCATCACGAGGTCTGCATCCAGCTGGAGATTGACGCCCTGGCGCTCCAATTCCCTGGCCAGTAGAGGTCCATCCCCTCCACTGATCCAAAGGCAGGCTCCGCTTCGGCTCCAGGCCTGTAGAACGGAGCCGACCATGGACTGCAAAGCACCTCGCAACATTGCCTGTCCCGTATTTTGCGGGAAATAATCCTCCGGCAACGCGATGGGCTCCGGCCGCTGCAGACACGAAGTGCCGGATTCCATGGCTGCGATCTGAAGCCTCCATCCAGGCATCAATTGGCCGCCACTGAAGCACCCATCCTGCGTCAGCAGCGTCAGGCTCAGAACCGTCCCTGCATCCGCCAACAACAGACCAGATCGCAGATCAAGCCCCTTCTTCCGACTCAGGGTCCAGGCGGACCAGGCACCCAAGGCGCGATCCACCCCCAGCCAGTTGGGAGTGCCCTGCAAAGGCACGTCCATCAGGGTGAGTCGTCGTTCCGGGATGAGATTGGGATGATCAGGAGGCACGGCGCCAACCGCAGCCCAAATCGGAGTACGCCCCGCCAACGTTGAGGGGTTCGGGGCGCCATGGCTGAATGTCCAGTGGACACCCTGACGTGTCGCCCAGTGCCAACGGCTATTGCCTATCAGAAGAGCGGATGGCGCCACTGACCCGGTCAGATGCCATCTCCCATCATCCCTTCTCCAGCAGCGTCGCCAAGGTGAATGCCGCACTCCTGTTTGAGACCACCGAAACGGGTATCGCGTCCAGACAAATCACCATCATCGGGTCGACTCGAATGCCAATCACCGACAGTCGAATACCCCTGCTCGAACAGAGGATGCTGGGGGAGGTCGTTTGACGTCATGTAGTAGTAGACCTCTTTATTGGTCCAGTCCAACAAAGGATGGAGGCCAAGTCGATCCCTGATCGGATCAAGCCAGGTCATGCTGCGCCGGTGATCGGTCTGCTTTCTTCGTACACCACTGGCCCAACACTCCGTTCGCAGCGCTGCGAATGAAGCTTCAAGGGGGTCGACTTTGCGAATCCGGTGGTAAAGCCCAAGATCGGAAACATCTCCCGTCTCCCAAAGCTTTCCATGGAGGGCCTCCATCCTCGCTGGAGACATCTCACTTTGTGCGACAACTAGACGAATGCCGAGCCGTTCAGTCAACGTCGCAGCGTATTGATAAGTCTCGGTGGGGAGATAGCCGGTATCCACCCAGACCACAGGCGTGTCTCGACCTGAAGGCAGCTCACTGAGCATGTGCAGCAGAACTGCGGATTGAATGCCAAAACTGGTAGTCATCGCGAACTGCCCTGGGAAATGATCCAAGGCCCAGGCCAAACGACCTTCCGGGGGCAAGGACGCCAGCGCAACCCGATGGGCATCGAGGTCTTCCAACACCCGTGAAGCACTTCCCATGGGAACAGCGGTGCGAACCATGCCGTCCGGCGTCTCCTTCATCGGCCCATTCTCTCCTGTCACCGAACCGGAAGCTCTGCCTATCGTTCAATCAGTACAGGCATCCGGGATGCATGAGGACCCGCCGTCAACCGACGCAACGGTGATTGTCGGTGGTGGATTCGGAGGATTAACCGCCGCTCTGAGCCTGGCCAAGTCGGTTCCTCGGGGCCCAATCACCCTGATCGAGCCCCGCGATCGATTTTTGTTTCAGCCGCTTCTTTATGAATTGCTCAGCGGAGAACTGCAGAGCTGGGAAGTAGCGCCGCGATACAACCGTCTGCTCAGCCACCACGGCATCAACTGGATACAAGAGCGCGTTACGACGCTCGACTTCAGCGAACGACGCATCAAAACAGCATCGGGGCAGCAGCTGAACTGGGGTGCCGTGGTAGTGGCAACTGGAGCGCGCACCAACGATTTCGGAATCCCAGGGGTTGCTGACCATGCCCTGGGATTCCAGACCCTGGAAGACGTCAACAGCCTGCGCAACAAGTTGCGTGAGTTGCGCCTTCAACGCCGACCCGATGCAGCACTGGTGATCGTTGGTGCTGGACCAACCGGTGTTGAACTGGCTTGCAAGATGGCGGATCTACTGGAGGGCACCGCCAGGCTGCATCTGATTGAAATGGGAGAGACCGTTCTTGCCAACAATGCCGCTTTCAACCGTGAACGAGCGGCAGCAGCGCTGGAAAAGCGGGATGTGACCGTGCATCTCAAAACGGCCGTGACCGCAGTCCATCCGGACCGGGTCGAGCTAACGAACGGACGCCAGCTCTCCCATCAAGGGCTGATCTGGACAGCAGGCAGTCGGCCGAATTTGCCACCGATGAGCCCCGATCCAATGCTCGTGGGCGGTCGTCTGGCCATCGGATCAGATCTGCGTCTGATCGGACACGACCAGGCCTTCGCGATTGGTGACGGTTCCTGCTGTGCTGAAGAGAGCTGGCCAGCCACAGCGCAAGTGGCAATGCAGCAGGGAGAAGCTGTTGCCAAGGCTCTTCTGGCAACCCGCGGGGGCGATCCCCCCCAACCCTTCCACTTTCAGGACCGCGGCGAGATGCTGAGCCTCGGACTTGGAGATGCGACGTTGACGGGGATGGGAGTGACCCTGGCCGGACCGATCGCCTTTCAGATCCGCAGAGCGGCTTATCTCACCCGTCTGCCGGGGCTGTCTCTCGGCATCCGATCTGCAAGTGCCTGGCTGCTGGGTCATTGAGACAAGCCCATCTCTCGGGACGCATCAAAGGGTTGCGCCCGGGTCAGCAACGCCAGCTTGAACGGCTCAGCCAGCGACGTCACCCTGAGAACGGAGTCGCCGATCAGCTCACGCTTGAGCGACTCGGCGAACTGGCCACCGAACTGGATCAGCCCCTGCACCTGGTTCTCGATGGACGAGGCCTGTGTCGACTGCTCTGGGTGGGCCCCTTTTCGGGATCAGATCCGTTGTTGAGCCACCTACCGGAAGCCCCCCGCCGGCAGGCGGGGGGCTGGCGACTGATCAGCAGCTGCAGCCAAAACCAAACCAGCTCACCCGATCAACGCGATGCCTTGCTGGCCCTGGATCTCGCTCCACAGATCTGGCTCCGCTTCAGCATCCGCGTCGCGCCGGACGGCCAGCGGCCTGCCTCCCTGTTCCAGCCCGACCGCACCAATGCGGCGGGCTGGACAGAACTGGAGCAGGGCGACCTCCGTCACCTGTGCAGTCATGACCTTGCAACGCAAGACATCTCCAGCAACAAAAGCCTCCCCGATCCTGAACAAGGCGAGCGGGTGCTGCTGCTGACCCTCTCCAACAGAGATCAGCAGTGCAGCGATCGCGACTTGTCCGAACTGGAAGGGCTGGTGCGAAGCGCCGGAGCGACACCGGTGGCCGTGATCCGCCAGCGCCCCGGACCTGCCAACCCGCAAACGGTATGGGGGAAGGGAAAACTCCAGGCAGCAGCCCTGGACGTCCGACGCTGCCGCGCCTCCCTCGTGATCACAGACCGGGAACTCACACCGGTGCAAGCCCGTAACCTCGAGCGGCTGCTGGATTGCCCAGTGATGGACCGCAGCGAGCTGATTCTCGACATCTTTGCCCAGCGGGCAGGCAGTGCAGCCGGACGCCTTCAAGTTGAACTGGCACAGCTGCGCTATCGACTGCCGCGATTGCTCGGGCGAGGTCGAAGTCTGTCCAGACAGGGAGGGGGCATTGGAACCCGTGGCCCGGGAGAAACACAACTTGAGAAAGACCGCCGCGCCATCGCACGGCGGATTGAACGCCTACTTCGCGACCAGCGACACCTGCAACAACACCGCAGTCGCCTGCGTGATCAGCGTCGCGGTCTGCCGCGTGTGGCCCTGGTCGGCTACACCAATGCTGGCAAATCCAGCCTGCTCAATGCCCTCTGCGGCCGGCGGCAACAGGATCGCGTGCTGGCTGAGGACAAACTGTTCGCAACCCTTGATCCGACAACACGACGCCTTGAACTGCCCAACCCGGGCACCGCACCCCACACCGTTCTACTGACCGACACCGTTGGCTTCATTCGCGACTTGCCGGAACCGCTGGTGGAAGCCTTCAGCGCCACCCTCGAGGAGACCCTGGATGCCGACATCCTGCTTCTGGTGGTGAATCTGGCCGATCCAGACTGGTCGAGCCAGCTCAGCACGGTGCATCGACTACTGGATCAGCTGGGCAGCAGCGCCTTTCGTCTCATCGTCGGCAACCAGATCGATCGATGTCCTCTGCCGGAAATTGAAGCGATCCGACAAAAAGAACCCGGAAGCCTCTTTCTATCCGCGACGCAGGGTGATGGCCTTCACGGTTTACGGGATTGGTTGAGGGTGCAATTGTTTGATGCGGGGGCAGAATCAGGCCCACCCACGCGTGGGCACCAGCCCGAATGGCCGAGCTGATCAGCACGATTCAGGACCCACAGGCCCTGATCAGCCTCGCTGTGCTGATCCTTGCAGTGGTGCTGTTCATATCCAATGCGCTGGCACCAGAGCTGACTGGATTGCTGAGCGTCAGCCTGTTGATGGCCACGGGAGTGCTCCGACCGGAGGAAGCGCTGTCGGGCTTCGGCAGTCCTGCTCTGATCACACTTCTTGGTCTGTTTCCTGTCTCAGCGGCGCTTTTCAAAAGCGGAGCCCTGGATCGACTCAGAGCGCTCATCGCCTCAGAACGGATTCGGAGCCCCCGTCGACTGATCGCCCTGATGGCATTCGTGATTGCACCCGTCTCGGGGGTGGTGCCCAACACCCCTGTGGTGGCCTCCCTGTTGCCGGTGATCGAGAACTGGTGCCATCGACGCGGGCTCTCACCATCGCGGGTGCTACTGCCGCTCTCGTTTTCCACCGTGCTGGGCGGCACCCTCACCCTGCTCGGAAGCTCGGTGAATCTGCTGGTCAGCGACATCAGCCAGCAACTGGGACATGGCTCCCTGGAGCTGTTCAGTTTCACCTTGATCAGCATCCCGGTCTGGCTCGCCGGTGCGACCTATCTCGTCCTCGCTCCGCGAGCGCTTTTACCGGACCGGGGAACCAACGGAGATGACCTCGCCATCCGACCGGAACGCAGCAGCTACTGCACCGAAGTCACCATCCCGGAGGATTCGGAACTTGTGGGGCGCTCCTTGCATAACAGTCGTCTGCAACGTCGCTTCGACGTGGACGTGCTGGAACTTCAACGCGGTGGGGAGCGGATCCTGCCGCCACTGGCGGACAGGAGTCTGCAAGCCGGTGATCATCTGCTGCTGCGTGTGACCCGTCAGGATCTTCTGCGCCTGCAACAGGACCACACCATTCAGCTCACCACGCAGGGAGCCAACGTCGGCTTCAGCCTGGAGAACGGCAATGGGGGTGGGCAGAAAACCGTTGAAGTGCTGCTCCCGGCAGGATCCACGCTCGCCGGAGCGAGTTTGCGGGAATTGCGATTCCGGCAACGCCACAACGCCACGGTTCTTGCCCTGAGACGCGGCCAGGAAACCGTGCAGGAACGGCTGGGACAGGTGGTGCTGCGAGAGGGCGATGTTCTGCTCCTACAAGCTCCTCTCGATTCAATCCGTGGCTTGCAGGCCAACAATGACCTGCTCGTGATGGATCGACTGGAGGATGACCTGCCGACCGTGCGTCGCAAGCCGATCGCGATCAGCATCGCCGCGAGCATGCTCCTGCTCCCAACCCTTACGCCGGTGCCATTGGTCGCATCGGTCCTGCTCGCCACCGTGGCAGTTGTGGCCAGTGGCTGCCTGCGTCCAGGAGAACTGCAACGCTCGATTCGGCTTGATGTGATCCTGCTTCTGGGATCCCTGACCAGCTTCAGCGTCGCCCTGCAGAAAACCGGCCTGGCCGATGCACTCGCCTCCGGCCTCGAACAGGGGCTTCAAGGCTGGCCGAGCTATGGATCCTTGGTGGTGATCTTTATCGGCACCACCCTGGTGACGCAGGTCATGAGCAATGCCGCATCCGTCGCGCTTCTCGCTCCGGTTGCCGTGCAACTGGCTCCCAGCCTGGAACTGCCACCAACGGCAATGTTGATCACCGTTCTGTTCGGCGCCAGCCAATCCTTTCTCACACCGGTCGGGTATCAAACCAATCTGATGGTGTTCGCTCCGGGGCGGTACCGATTTCTCGATGTCACGCGTTATGGAAGCGGCCTCACTCTGATCATGACCCTGCTGGTGCCCGCTCTGATTCTTTGGCGATACGGACCGAGCTGATCAACACTGGTGTGACGGACGATCGATCCCGTTGGCAACGATTCCTACCCCTGGCCGCGCCCTGTGTCCTTGAACGAGGTTCTGCAGCACCGCCATGGCCGTCACCGGCGGTTGACGGTTCCCCAGTTCACGGTGGTCACCGGATTGCTAGTAATCCTTCTTGGCACGCTCCTGCTCGCCACACCACTGTGCTCGACATCGAGTGTCGGACTCTGGGAAGCGCTGTTCACAGCCACGTCAGCCATCACTGTGACCGGGCTGACGATCATCGATATCGGTAAGGACTTAACCGGCTTCGGGCAGATCGTTCTGGCGGCAATGATTCTCGCCGGTGGGCTGGGGCTGATGGCCATCACCACGTTTCTTCAAGGCTTTGTGGTGCGAGGAACCGGACTCCGGCAACGGATTGACCGGGGCCGAACCCTGGATGAATTCGGCGTTGGCGGAGTCGGCAGCACATTCCGTGGCATTGCGCTGACGGCCGCTCTGGTGATCCTGATCGGTGCGGCGGTTCTCTACGGCTATGGCTTCACCGACATTGCCGATCCCGCAGAACGGCTTTGGGCTGCGTTGTTCCACAGCATCTCCGCTTATAACAATGCCGGTTTCGGGCTTTGGTCCGACAGCCTGGAGCGCTACCGCAGCCACGGCGTTGTGAACGCAGTGGTGATGCTGCTGATCGTGATGGGTGGCCTCGGTTGGCGCGTCACCAGTGATCTGACAGGCCGGTTAATGCGGGGCGGCCGAGGCCGGCTGAGTCTTCACACGCGACTGGTCCTGCGCACGACCTTACTGCTCATCGCCATCGGAACAGTGGGGCTTGCGCTCACTGAATCGCTCAACAAAGGAGAGATCTTTCTGACGTTGTCCTGGTCCGAGCGCTGGATGACCGCACTCTTTCAGTCAGTCACAGCACGAACCGCAGGCTTCAACACCATGCCGTTCTCCATCGACAGCATCACGGAGTCAGGCATCCTTCTGATGGTGACCTTGATGTTCATCGGTGCCAGTCCGGGGGGAACCGGCGGCGGGATCAAAACAACCACCGTCGCTGCTCTGATGGCCGCCACCCGCTCCACGCTGCGGGGCCGTGACGCAGTCGTGATCCGCAACAGGGAAATTTCCGACAAGGTCGTCCTCCGCGCTGTGGGAATCACCATGGCCTCACTACTTTTTGTGCTGGTCATGACCCTGCTGATCAGCTTCGCGAGCAATTTCGATGGACGGGATGACTTCACCTTCCTGGCGATGCTCTTCACATGCATTTCGGCATTTGCGACCGTTGGCCTTGATGTGGGAGTCACGGCCCAGCTGGGTCATTTCAGCCAGGGGGTTCTGCTTGTGGGCATGTTTGTGGGCCGACTTGGGATTCTTCTTCTTCTAAGCGCGATCTGGGAGGCACTCACCCGAGAGCAGATTCACATGCATCGTCAGAATCGAATTGGTTATCCACGCGAAGATCTGTATGTCTGAGCAGTCCTTCCAGGGACCCGAACCATGAGGGAGTGGTGGCACTGGAGGCCCCTTCAAGGCAGTGAGCAACTTGGTTTCGCCGTCATCGGCGTCGGCCGCTTCGGCATCGCCGTCTGTCGCGAACTGCTTCAAAACGGGGCAGACGTTCTGGCCGTTGACCGCTCCGCCAGAGCCGTGGAGGAGCTGCGCCAACTGGAGCCTGCGATCGAAGCGCGGGTTGTGGACTGCACCGATGAGGAATCCCTGCGCGAGGCCGGCATCCTCGATATGGGGACGGTGGTGGTGGCGATCAGTGAACCGATCGAGGCAAGCATCACAGCCACCTTGATCGCGAAGGACAGCGAAGGGACCAAGGTCAAACAAGTGATTGCGAGGGCCACCAGCGACCTCCACGAAAAGATGCTCAAACGCGTCGGGGCCGACAGGGTGATCTTTCCCTCCCGCATGCAGGGCGAACGTCTTGGCTTGGAGTTGGTCCGGCCCAACCTGATGGAGCGCCTCGCACTTGATGAGACCCATGGCATCGAGGAGATCAAAGTTCCAGAACCCTTCGTGGGGCAGTCCCTGCGCGATCTCAATCTGCGTAAGAACTATCGGGTAAATGTGCTGGCTGCAGGGCCCCAGCGCAATCTCACCGTCAATCCACCCGCCTCCCATGTGCTCGAACAGGGGCACCTGCTTGTTGTGATGGGACTGATGGACGACCTGCAGCGCCTGCCAAAAACCTGACGCCATGCTCTGTCTTGGGCTGATGAGCGGAACGAGCGCCGACGGCGTGGATGCTGTGTTGGCCGAATTCAAGGGCTCCGCGCAGTATCCGCGATGGCGCCTGATCCGACATCACCAAACCCCCTACGCCATGCCCCTGCGGCACCGCATCATCGCGGCAGGCCAAGGGCAAGCTCTAACGGCACTGGAGTGGCTGAATCTGGCGGAAAGCATCACGGAAGCCCAGGCCGAAGCGGCCCTGGCCTGTGATCCCGATGGCCATGCATCCCTCATCGGCTGTCATGGCCAGACCCTGTGGCATCGACCACCTTCAGAACTGAAACGGGGTGCGAGCTGGCAGAGCCTCCAGGCCCCGCTGCTGGCCCAGTTGCTGAATCGCCCCGTGATCCATGATTTTCGTGCCGCGGATCTTGCGCTGGGTGGGCAGGGAGCACCTTTGGTTCCGAGGGCCGATGCGGCCCTGGTCGGGGGGATCGCCGGCTGGCGAGCCCTTCTGAATCTTGGCGGGATCGCCAATCTGACACTCATCCCTCCACGCTGCGGCCCAGATCGGTTGCAGTCGGTCCAAGGCTGGGACTGTGGACCGGCCAACTCCCTGATCGATCTGGCCGTCAGTCGCTTCACGAACGGTGAGCAAACCTTTGATCGGGATGGATCGATGGCCGCAGCGGGCCACTGCAGTGAGGATTGGATCCTGCGATGGCTGGCCCATCCATATCTGCGAGCCGCCCCACCGAAATCAACAGGTCGGGAGCTGTTCGGATCCAGTGACCTCGATCAACGCCTCCAGGATATGAAGGGGATGAACCCCAGCGATGTGGTGGCAACGCTCACTGCTTTCACAGCCGCAGTGATCGCCCAGGACCTACAGCACCTTGGACACCGAAGCGGCATCCGACCGCTTGAACTGATTGTGGCGGGCGGTGGACGACACAACCCTGTGTTGATGTGGGAATTGCAGACCCGTTGCCGTGGCCTCAGCGTGCACTGCAGCGATGACATCGGCCTGCCAGCGGAAGCACGGGAGGCTCTGGTTTTTGCACTCCTGGCGTGGTGGCACCAGCGTCACCAGCCTGGCAATGCTCCAGCGGTCACAGGAGCCTCTCGCGAAACAACCCTTGGCTGTGTCGTCATGCCGGGGTGAAGCCGCGATGGAGCGATCTATGAATCAGGTCGCTGCAACCGCAACCGTCTTGGTGCTCCCCTCAGGCGCCGCGGGGGTTGATTTTCAAGCGCACGCAGGCGCTCTTCATTCGTGATCCCAGCGGATTGGGACGCTTGGGGCGATCCACCACCAGCCTGAGGAGACGTTGCTGGGATTGGCGCCGGGCCGGACATTGCAGCCGGTGACGTCGCGGGAGAGAGCTCAGCCGGATGCGATGCAACTGCTGGTGACTGGCCTGATTGCTGGTTCTGCTCATGGCGCTGCACGCCCTGCTGGATCAGCACGCGCGCCATGTTGCTGACCGTTCTGGATTCCTGCTCGGCCAGTGTCGCAAGTCGCGCGCACAGGTCCTCGGGCAGGACCACTTGAATCCTGGGTGATTTCGGCTTGCCGCTGGATGAGGTCTGTCGGGTGGGCACCCTCGTGCTCCAGTGGTGAGCTGAGCTACTCCAAAGTATAGAGGGGTGGTCAAGGATAGTATCCAAGACTATGCTGATGGCACCGATCCCACTCGGACGGTCCTCCTCGGAGTGCTTCATGCCTCAATCCGCCTCCCCGAGAACGCCCCGTCGTTCCGAGCGCAGCAGTTCCGAGCGCAGTCGCTCGACGACAGGTAGCGCTGCCCCAAAAAGCTCGTCCACGAACCGTCAACGCCGGCGACGTCGCAGTTCTGAAAACAGCGATGTTCTGGTCTCAGCTGTCGTCAGCACATACTTGCTGACCCACTTACACCATGTTCTGCAGCGGGCTGAATACGGCGCTGTACAAGAAGGTCGCCAGACTCAGGCCGCCAACTACGCCCAGTTGCGCAAGGTGCTTTGTATGGATGCCCGGAGCATGGAAGACGCCTCAGCCTTAGGTCGGGGCGATGACGACATCGAGCTCGCCGCCTGATGCGGCCCTAGGCCATGGTGAATACGTTGCAGTCAGAGACTGGACAACGATGGGATCCAACAACGCCGCCGAGCTCTACGAACGGATCCAAAGCAACCCAGAGCAGACGCAGTCTCTCTTTAGGCAAGCCCTACAAGACCCTGCCGGCGCGATGCGATCGATCTGCGCCCTTGGCGATGCGCTCGGCCTGCCCGTCAAGCCTGAAGAAGTGAAGGCCCATCTGGCGAGCCTGAACGATGCTGACACCCAGCAATGGCTCATCAAGGCTCGAGGTGGGCTTTAGGCGCGGTCTCTGCGTGCAGTTTTCAAACGTGGGCTTTCGGGCCTGTCCAACCGGCAGGCTCAATCGCCGTCGCCTGGGGACGCTCCTGTTGTCTTTGTTCATACCCTCCGCCACCGGCCCAACTGAAAAACAGCAGATAACTGACGATGGCCAGGCCAGCTGCCACAACCAATGCGGCTAGCTGCTCGAGTTTCAGCATCGCTGGTGCAAAGCGGTCTCCTCTCCAGTCTGCCGACGACTGGACCCTTGAACCCTTGGTAGGGATGATGGTTGCCCAATGCCCTGCACCGGTGCTGCGACTCGAAAACGTCAGCAAGATTTATCCCACCGGAGAAGTGCTGCGCGACATCACCTGGGAGGTGAAACCGGGCGACAGGATCGGTTTGGTGGGGGTGAATGGTGCAGGCAAATCCACGCAACTGCGTCTGATCGCTGGGCATGAGGAGCCCTCCAGCGGCCAGGTGGTGCGCCAGGGTGAGCCGCGAATCGCCTATCTGCAGCAGGAATTTGATGTCGATCCGGAGCGAACGGTCCGCGAGGAACTCTTCCAGGCCTTCGGTGAAGCTGCCACGGTTCTCAATCTCCAGAAGGAGGTTGAGCTCGCGATGGCCTCCCCGCGGGCTGCTGAAGATCCCGACTATCTCGACGATCTGATTCAGGAGCTCGGCAAGCTGCAAAGCCGCTTCGAGGCTCTGCATGGCTATGAACTCGACGCAAGGATCGACAAGCTGCTTCCCACCATCGGATTTGATCCAGAGTCCGCCGAACGTCAGGTGAAGGACTATTCAGGCGGCTGGCAGATGCGAATCGCGCTTGGCAAAATCCTTCTTCAGGAGCCCGATCTGCTGCTGCTGGACGAGCCCACGAACCACCTCGATGTGGAGACCATCCAGTGGCTGGAGGCATACCTCAACAAACAAACCGCTGCTCTTGTGGTCATCAGCCATGACCGCACTTTCCTCGATCGCGTGTGCACCCAGATCGTGGCCACCGAGCGCGGTGTCTCACGCTGCTACCTCGGGAATTACACGGACCACCTCGAACAGAAACACCTCGAACAGGAGGCCACCCAGGCCGCTTTTGACCGCCAGCAGAAGGACATCGCCAGCCAGCAGGCCTACATCGATCGATTTCGTGCTAGCGCCACCCGCAGCACGCAGGCGAAAAGCCGTGAAAAGCTGCTTGAGAAAGTCGAACGCGTGGAAGCTCCGCTGGACACCGTTTCAGGCCCCAGCTTCCGCTTTCCTCCTGCACCCCGGTCAGGAGCTCAGGTCGCCTTGATCGAGGAGCTCACCCACAGCTATGGGGACAAAATCCTGTTTCTGGGTGCAGAACTTGAGGTTGAACGGGGCGATCGAATCGCCTTCGTTGGCCCCAACGGCGCTGGCAAGTCAACCTTGCTCCGCTTGATCATGGGCCTTGAAGCGCCTGATGACGGCGCAGCCCGGCTTGGAGAGCACAACGTTCTGGCCGGTTACTTCGAACAGAACCAGGCCGAAGCCCTCGATCTCAGCAAAACCGTGATCGACACGATGTTTGAAGCGGTGCCCGACTGGACCCAGACCCAGGTGCGCTCGATGTTGGGAAGCTTCTGCTTCAGCAACGAGAGCGTTTTCAAGCCGGTCAGCAAAATCAGCGGCGGTGAAAAAGCGCGTCTTGCACTCGCCCTGATGCTCCTGAGCCCCTGCAACCTCCTGCTTCTCGACGAACCGACGAACCACCTCGACATTCCGGCCAAACAGATGCTGGAGGATGCCCTGCGCGACTACGAAGGAGCAGCGCTGCTTGTTTCACATGACAGATATTTCATTTCAAGGGTTGCCAATCAGATCGTGGAATTACGTGATGGAGAACTGGTTCGTTACCGAGGTGATTACACCTATTACCTGAGCAAAAAACAAGAAGAGCGTCTTGCGGCCGAACAGAAACAACTGGAGCTTGAGAGGGAAGCCAAGCGCAAAGCCAACAAACAGAAGCAGAAGGAGCGGCAGAACAAGCGCAAAAACGTTGCTTGACCTAGGCATTGATGCCGTCGCCGTGCAGAAACTTCACAGCGACTTAGGCAGGAAAACTCATTTCTCTTTACCCGATCTTTCGATGTGCATAGGCTGACAAAACCGATGCAAAACAGGTATGGCAAGGGCTCCACATCATGGTTCCAGTCAAGGTTCAGGCGGTGGTTCAGACCAGCACGAGCAGACCTGGGACGCTGTGGAGACCTACTTCGAATGCATCACCACCTGCTCGCTTGACGACGGCGAATGCATCACTCGCTGCGTCGATCAGTTGAGGGATTCAGAAGCCTGAGGTCGACCAATGTCTTACCCGTTCTGAAGAGTGGAGATATCGACTGGGGTCAGGGAAAGATTGCGGGTTTCACCGGCTCTGCGGATCGTCATCTGAACAGTCCGACCAACCCCCGCCCTGTCGATTGCACTCACCACTGCCGCAGGATCTGCCATCCTGCGGCCATCAATCGCCACGATCACGTCATTGATCTGCAGCCCTGCTCTGGCGGCCGGTCCACCCTGCTGAATTGAACGGATCACAGCCCCCTGAGGAGCCGTTGATCCCGGGTTCGGGGCTGGCACACCCGAGAGACCAATCCCAATCATGGGATGACTGGCACGACCGGTCTCGACGAGCTGTTTCGCAATCACCCTGGCGCGATTGATCGGGATCGCAAAGCCAAGACCGGCCCCCGGTCCGGATCGCACCAACGTGTTGATGCCGATCACTTCGCCATCAGTATTGAGCAACGGTCCTCCGGAGTTGCCCGGGTTAATGGCCGCATCCGTCTGAATGAGATCAAGACGTTTTCCGGAAATGCCGAGCTGGGACACATTGCGATTCAGATTGCTGACAATTCCCAGCGTGACCGTGCTTTCCAGGCCAAAAGGGTTTCCTACGGCGATCGCCCAGTCACCAACCTTCAGCTGATCGGAATCACCCATTGGTGCCGTCGGCCAAGGCCCCTTTCCGTCCAGACGAACCACCGCCAGATCAGTGAGGCTGTCCTTCCCCACAACACGGCCAGGCACACGCCGGCCGTCAGCAAGGCCCACGGTGAGCTGATCGGCATTTTCCACCACGTGTGCATTGGTCAGCAGGAGGCCTTCAGCTGCGAAGAGAACACCACTGCCCTGGCCCCGCTGCACCCTGGACTGAGGGGCACCACCCCCGGAGAGCCCGAAGAATTGGCGGAACATCGGGTCCCTAAGCAAGGCCTGCGGCACTCCGGACATGGAGGGAGATGACACCGTTCTTGCCGTCTCCAAGGTCACAACAGCAGCTCCGCTCCGCTCCACCGCATTGGCAACAAAGGACTGGCGAGATAGAGATGCCGCCGCTGGATGGGCAGAGGCGCTGCGGAATGAAGGCATCAGCTGGTGGGAGACACCCCCAACAGCAAGCAGGCCGGCAGCAAGACATCCACCCAGAGCGGTCTGGCGCAGAGGGTTGAACATCGGCATCACGAGGTTGATTCCACTGGTTGTCTGGACGCTACGCAAATTGGTCAGTCGCGACGATGAGGAAAGCGGTCAGATCTGTGACTGAGTGCAACCGAGCCGCTGATTGGCAATGATGAT
This sequence comes from Synechococcus sp. MIT S1220, assembly GCF_047303025.1. Taxonomy (NCBI): domain Bacteria; kingdom Bacillati; phylum Cyanobacteriota; class Cyanophyceae; order Synechococcales; family Synechococcaceae; genus Synechococcus; species Synechococcus sp. MIT S1220. The sequence goes on from NZ_CP138939.1 coordinate 3,294,394, forward strand.
TGTGTCGGAGCCAGACCGGCCAACCATGCTCAGTTCCCTCTTCCCCCTGTTGTACGGAGCCGTCTTTGTGGCGCTGCTCTGGCAAGCCTTTCGCGTCATGAGCAAGGGTTTCCGTGCTGCTAGCGGACCCTTGAACGATGAACGGGCCAACGGCGATGACGATCGCACCGGCCGAATCACGGTGCACCCTGAACTCCTGGATCAGGACGGGCGCCTCACAGACGAGGACTTGCTCACGGTTCGCTTCAGCAATGGTGATGAAAGCCCCGATGGGCCACCGGGGGATTCGGAACCGGGCACTGAATAAGTTAGTGATTGTTGCCCTATCGAGGCACACTTCAAGGAACTGATACGAGGGTCGACCCAGTGGATCAGAGAACGCGCATCGTTGCTGCGGTGCTCAAGGGGCTGAAATTGCCACCTCGATTTCGACTCAGGCTCCTCAAGGAGGACCCAGTTCGACTCGAGCTCAGCCTGACCCCTGCCTATGGCAAGGATCCCGTCCAAGTTGGTTTGGTCGAATCCCTCGACCTTGTCGCCCGCCGCGACCGGGAAGGCCGGATCCCGCGCGATCTGCAGGGGACCTGGGATTGGACGGTGCGGCACGGACAAGTGAGCACCGGTGGCTGGAACCCTTACCTCAAGGAAGCGCTGCAGACGATGTTCGAGACCGGTCTTCCCGCCATCGTTTTCGAGGAGCTAACAGGTGAGGAATACCACCCTGTTGACGGCACGCGACACGTGCGCTGAGGGCTGATGTGAAGGCGTGCAAATGACTACAGCGCCACTCGAAGAGGCCGGTCTAAAACAAACCCATGTCGGCCTTTAAGAAACTCTTCATGGCCAGTCTCTCGATTTCCCTCGGACCACTTGTCCAGTTGCTGGCTGCAATCGGAGCGATCAGCAGTCTGTTGTTGCTTGGACTGCTCAACATCGTGCCCTGAACGATCCTGCGGGATTGACCACGTTTCCCATCGACAGGCTGTTACCCCAGCTCTGCCGTCAGCTCCAGCCAGGTTCCATTGCTCTGCTCCAGGCCCCCCCTGGCGCGGGTAAGACGACGCGAGTTCCATTGGCTCTGATCGGAGCCCTGGGACCCATGGGTTCAACACAGGCGATCAAGGGTCGGATTCTCATGGTGGAGCCCAGGCGCTTAGCCGTACGTGCTGCTGCAAGCCGCCTCGCTGAAACCCTTCAGGAGGAGGTTGGACACCGCATCGGTTTCTCGATTCGCGGCGAGAAACGGCGGTCGACATCCACCCAAGTGGAAGTGTTGACCGATGGTTTGTTCCTGCGCCGCCTGCAGGCGGATCCCTCGCTGCCGGGTGTGGATTGCATCCTCTTTGACGAATTTCACGAACGACGGCGGGATGCCGATCTGGCGATCGCCATGCTGCGGGAAGCCCTGCCACTGCTAAGACCCGATCTAGCGCTGCTGCTGATGTCGGCGACCCTTGACCTCACGGATCTGAAACAGCGCTTACCGGAAGCACGGGTTCTCGAAAGCGAAGGTCGCTCCTTTCCAGTCGAGACCTTGTATCAAACACCGCGGCATCAGGAAAGCCTCCCGCTGCAGGTGTTGCGAGCCATCGAATCCCATGGGCTTGAACTGCCACATGGCAGTGGAATCATGGTGTTTCTGCCAGGCCTGGCAGAGATCAACCGCTGCAGGCTGGTTCTCGAGCGGACCCACTCCATGCGCCATTGGTCGGTTCAGCCCTTGCATGGGCAGATGCCCCTTGAACAACAACGGCACGCACTATGCAGTTGTGACAACCGATTTGACGGCCAAGTCATCCTGGCGAGCGCCATTGCAGAAAGCTCGGTCACCCTGGAGGGCGTCCGCCTCGTGATCGACAGCGGGCTGAGCCGTCAACTGCGCTACGACCCCAACACCGGCATGGAGGGGCTCGAAACGGTCCTGTCCAGCCTGGCCAGCGCTGATCAACGTCGCGGGCGCGCTGGGCGACAGGGACCGGGGGTCTGTATCCGTCTCTGGTCGTCGGGGCAGCAGCAACAGCGGCCAACCTTCAGCCCTCCCGAACTGCAGCTGAGTGATCCGCAACCGGTGGTCCTGGAACTGGCCACATGGGGTGCAGGGCTCGGAGAAGACCTCCCATGGCTGGATCCCCCACCCAATTCCTCACTGCTGGAGGGACGCAAACAACTCCAGAGCCTGAACGCGCTTGCGCCGGACGGTCGCCTGAGTGCCCATGGACGTCAGCTGGGGCAACTGGGGGTGCATCCACGGCTGGGATCAATGATGTTGATGGCCCAGCGCCAAGGCTGTGCAGGTCTCGGCTGCGACCTGGCCGCCTTGCTCAGCGACCGGGATCCGCTCAGCAACGCCGACGTGGGCTGCGACCTGGCCGCCAGGCTGACGGCACTTAAGGCCCAGAAACAGTTGGCGCCTCTTCGTGAGCTCAGTCGTCAGCTGCAACGGCAGCTGACGCGTTTGGAGCCTTCACCAGCCGGACCGCACGACCAGAGCCGGATGACCACGGCCAGGACAACTGCAGTGGATCTCATCCTGTGTGCTTTCCCCGAATGGCTTGCGATGAAGCGCCCAGGAAGCCCCGGCCGTTTCCAGCTTCGCCAGGGGCGCGGGGCCCGACTCCACGACAGCGACCCTCTCGCTGCTGCAGATGCGCTGGCCGTCGCACGCTTGGACATGGGCACAAGGGAAACTCGCATCCAACTCGCTCTGGCACTCGACGGCAATCAGCTGGTGGATCTGGCCGAAAGGGAGGGATCCTGGGACGACAACCTGCACTGGGATCCCTCCAACCATCGGATCAAGGCGGAGCGCACTCTGCGCCTCGGCGCCCTCATCCTGCGCCGGGCCCCCCAACCTGCGCCTGCACCGAAGCGTTGCAGGGACCTGTTGATCCAGGTGCTTGAAGAGAACGGCGATCTCACAGCCCTCCCCTGGACCGAAGCTTCAATACAACTGCAGCGCCGCCTCGATTTTGCCCATCGACGGATCGGCACTCCATGGCCTCAGCGGGATCTAAAACACCTGCACAGGACGGCACGGACCTGGCTCGGGGACTACCTGGAGGACTGCCTGGGCTGGAGGGATCTGGAGAGCTCCACCCTCGAGGAAGCGCTCTGGAGCGGCATGGCGTGGGAGCAGAGACAACAGCTCAAACAGCTTCTACCAACGCATCTGTCCATCCCAAGCGGTCGTTCTGCTGTCCTGCGGTATGAGATGGACGACCAGGTTGTTTTGGCTGTCAAACTTCAGGAGATGTTCGGATCCACAGACGGTCCGACCGTACTGAACGGTGCTTGGCCCGTCACGTTGGAGCTCCTCTCCCCAGCTGGGCGCCCCCTGCAGAGAACCGAAGATCTCGCTGGCTTCTGGAGCGGTAGCTACGCCGAGGTTCGACGCGAGATGCGGGGGCGCTACCCGAAGCATCCCTGGCCGGAAAACCCTCGCGAGGCCATCGCAACGGCAGCCACCAAGCGTCGCCTTGGACGCGGCAGCGCTTAGAAAGGAGGAGAGGTGCGGGTCTCCGTAAACACAAGCAACAAATCTCCATTCTTTGTTACATTTCCTGAAACCAATCACCCGTCCATCCTCATGTCTGACAGCACCCAAGCCCGTTTCGGATTCGTCAACTTCGCTGAAACCTGGAATGGCCGCCTCGCCATGCTCGGTTTCGTCATCGGCCTCGGCACCGAACTGCTGACTGGCCAGGGAATCCTGACTCAGATCGGTCTGGGCTGAATTCTTCGCTCAATTCGATCGACCCCGCCAATTGCAGGTGGGGTTTTTTATTGCGTTAACGCAGCTCACGTGATCCGTCAGAGTGGTTGCTCAACGATGGAATTCACCGCCCTTGGCACCGCTCTACGTTCGCAACCGACGCGATGGTTCCAGGTTGCTGAGCAGTGCCCTGGTGATCTTCACCATCGCAGCCACCCAGCTCCACACATCCTGGGGATGTGGATCGGCCGCGGTTAGCGCTCTGGTCTGCATCTACTGGGGATTCGCCTATCGCCGTCTTGAGCGCTGACCCAATCCCGACTTATTCGGTCTCCGAACTGAATGTTGCCATCGGCAGCCTTCTCGAAAGGGGGTTTGCTCCGAGGTTCATTGTGGAAGCCACCGTTTCGCGTCCTCAGCAGAAGAAGGGCCACCTCTGGCTCACCCTGACTGACCAAGAGGCCAGCATCTCAGCAGTGGTCTGGGCGTCAAAACTCAAGCAACTGAGCCACCGCCCCGCTGACGGTGATGGGGTAACGGTGATCGGCAAGCTCAATTTCTGGGCAGCACGCGCCAGCTTGAACGTTCAGGTCATTGACATCAGACCAAGCCTGACGACCGTGATGCGTCAGTTCGAACGTGTCCGAAATCGTCTGATGGAAGACCGCGTCATCGATGAGCTGAGAAGACGACCGCTGCCGCAGACACCAGCCGTGGTTGCCATTCTCACAAGTGTTCCCAGCTCGGCCCTTGCCGATATGTTGCGAACAGCCAAGGAACGTTGGCCACAAACGAAACTGCTCGTCATCCCAATTCCTGTTCAAGGACTTGTTGCGCCCCAGATTCGGGCGACGCTGCAGACCCTTGCAGACCAGCACAAAGAGATGACACTTGACGCACTTGTGCTGGCCAGGGGAGGCGGGAGTCGGGAAGATCTGGCGGTTTTTGATGATGAAGACCTCTGCCGTGATTTGGCCAGATTTCCGAAGCCGGTTATCACCGGCCTTGGTCATGAAGACGACCTGACCGTCGCTGATCTGGTCGCGGACCACAGAGCAGCAACACCGACAGCAGCGATTGTCGCCCTGCTTCCGGACCGAGGGGAGGCCAGACGCGCGCTTCAGCAACGACGACAGCGTCTGCATGAACAATACAAATGGTGTTTGATGCGCTGTCGACAGCAACTTGAGGACAGACGCCGACAGTGGGGTCATTTGACTCCCTCAGCCAGGCTGGAACGACTTAACCGAGAACTGACTCAACGACGTCGCTTGCTAGAGGCCCTGTCACCTCAACGTTGGTTGAAGCGTGGTTTGGCACTGGTCAGTGATCCTGACGGTCAGTCGATTACCGACACTTCGCGTGTGAAATCTGGTGATTCGCTCAACATTGAATTAAGCGATGGCCGATTAGATGTGCGCGTCGAACGCATTCATCCCTCGTCATCCACGATGGCCTCATGACCAACCACCCACTCACTGAACAGATCGAAATCTGGCGAGAGGAAGCAGAGGTTCTGACCTATGAAGAATCGCTAGTGGCCTTGGATCTCCTTCTCACTGAACTCCAGAACGACAGTGTTCCGATGGCAGAACTGCAGCGCCACCACCTGCATGGACAGATTTATCTCGAACATTGCGAGGCTCTTTTGAACACCATGGAGGCCAATGTGATTCAGCTGGATCCAGAGACACTCACTCCGATAGGAGATCAAACGAATGCGTAAAACACTTCCTTGGATCTATCTACTGATCGCAATCGCTGGTGCCATCTCTCCATGGCAGGCCAATCTTGACTTCATTGCCGAAAGCACCTCTTCGGGATTTGAACTGCAGCGTTTCATCTCTGAGGCAACATCAACAGCGGCGGGACGTTCGTTATCTGCTGACTTATTAGTCGGCGCAACTGCGGTGAGTATCTGGATCTGTGTGGAAGGAACACAGCAGAAGATCCGTGGATGGTGGGTTGCAATTCTCTTGAGCGTCGCGGTTGCTTTCGCCTGCGGAGCGCCATTCTTTCTTTTCTTGCGGGAGAGAGCTCTGCAGGCACGCGCTCAGGCATCAGACCCTGCATCTTGAGCCATGACATCAATTGTGGCTTCACTGGCAGGAACACCTTGATCTGCTTTCTGTGCGGAAGCCACCCAAGGGTTGGCGGCAGTGGTACCAGCTTCATTGGTATCAAGTGGACTTCCGCAGACAGCACAACGATCCACTCCCCCGAAACTGGCTGCGCCACAGGCCGGACATGTTGTTAATCGCGATTGGAGGATTTTCCAGCCAATCCAGCCCAAGCCTCCCAACAGAACGGGCAAAGCAAGCACTACCAGAGCAACACCACCGACAAGATTGATGAGGACGCGTCCGGCAGGCGTCGGAAGCAACAACAACAAAACCAGTGCCGACCAGAGCAGGACGGGGAAACGGTTCATAGGCATCAATGTTTTCTAAACCGTAGACGGGATCACGCAGACGTCAGGCCCGAGTGATCATTCATCATCGATCTCGGAACCCCGATCAAGCCTTAGCTAAAGCCTGTTCTCCTTTGACTTGGCGACGAAGCGATGCACCGACGAGCTCCACACTCAAACATTCCCCATAGTAAAAAACGACACCGATCAGCCAAACCCAGAGTGTGAGAACAAGAACTCCACCAATCACGCCATAGGCCTGAAAACGATTGCCCAGAGAAACAATACTTAAGCCAAGGACCAAGTTCAACAGAGACAAGGCCAAACCAATCAACAATGAGCCTGGAATCAAAGGCCTTAATGGAATTTTACGACTGGATAATACACGCTGAAGAGCCAACGCCAACAGTGACAACCAAAGCGCAGGAAGAACAATTGAGCCCAGAAAAAAAATGTGTCGATTATCAATAATCCGCCCCAGCAAGGGAATCAATCCTTGAACACTCTCCAAGAGATCCTGTGGCAATTTACCGAGCCCGGTAATAATCTGTTCCATCACAACCAACGTCGCAACAGCCAAGACCACAAGAAACGCCTGCAAACGATTGCGCAAGAACTCAAGAACTTGTCCACGAACATTCGCCTGAGAGCAATCAGGGGGAAGTAGAGAGTCCCAAAGGCGATCTGCACCACGCTGCAAGGTGAGATATAGATTGCTGGCTGTTAACACCAAAACAACAACGCCTAGCAAGCCAGCCCCAAACCCCTGCCTTACCAACCCAATCAGGGTGGACTGAACCAGATCACCAACAGAGGGTGGCAACAATGGCAAAATTGCACTCAAAACCTCATCAACGCCGTTCGTGTTTCCAAAAACCGTTGCCGCGACAGCAAGCGCTATCAGTAACAATGGAAAAATTGACTGCAAGGCGTAGTAAGCAAATGCCGCACTGAAGTCAACACAATCCGATTGCGACCAACGCAATCCTGCCCTCCAAAGGTAGAGGAGCGCCGGACGAAATTTG